>NZ_CM142898.1:0-2272500 GCF_054919315.1 Pseudooceanicola profundus
CCGCATCCGTGGCCTCCGCGATGCCCTGGTAGGCGGCGGCGGCAAGGAAGACGTCCGAGGCCTTCACGCTGATCTTGTACTCGCGGAAGTCGTTGTCTTCGAGGATGCGGATGTGGTCCATGCCGCTCTCGACCATCGCCTCTGGACAGGGCTCGCCGTATTTCTCCAGCAGGTGCTTTTCGAGAGAGCCGGCATTGACCCCGATGCGGATCGAGCAGCCGTGGTCCTTGGCGGCTTTGATGACCTCCTTCACACGCTTCTCGTCGCCGATGTTGCCGGGATTGATCCGCAGGCAGGCGGCGCCTGCCTCGGCAGCCTCGATGGCCCGGCGGTAGTGGAAATGGATGTCGGCCACGATCGGGACCGGGCTTTCCTTCACGATCTCCTTCAGCGCGCGGGTCGAGGACTCGTCCGGCGTCGAGATGCGGACGATATCGGCGCCGGCCTCGGCGGCGGCGATGACCTGCCCCAGCGTAGCCTTCACGTCGGAACTGTCGGTATTGGTCATGGTCTGGACGCTGATCGGGGCGTCCCCGCCGACGGGAACGTTGCCGACCATGATCTGCCGGCTCTTGCGCCGGTCGATATTGCGCCAGGGTCGGATGGGATTGTGCGACATGCGGGGCCTCCAGCCGTCTTTGGGGTACCAGATAGCGCGGAGAGGCCGGGGGTTCAATTGCCCCGTGCCGCGCGAGGGCTGTGCAGCACGGATTGGGCGGTGGCGAGCCGAGGGGATCGGGGGCTGGGTCGCGACGCCAAGCGACGGGACGCGCTACCCTGCCAGCTGGTCGGCAGTGGTCGCAGACTGATGCGGGTGAGTGCCCCTAACCAGCCACTCAGCACCATAGTGATCTACCACGAAGGGCAGCGCCGTCCTGCGGGGTGGCGCAGTAGCGCCGGTCGCCGTTGGTGCGCCATTGGTCCGAGCCCCAATGGCGACGGGGGGCGGGTCGGCGCTGCCCGGCCTGCGGCCGGGCGGGTGGTTGATGGAGAGAGCAACCTTCTTGGGTAACGAAGTCTGCCATCGCGCGCTTGTGATCGGCGGACCAGACTTCGCGGCCGATGCGTCCGCTCGCGCAGGTCGGCCACCGCGCGCCTCCCGAAACGCAAAAGGCGGCCCCCAGGACCGCCCTCACACAGACCGGCAACCGCCGATCTTATCAGGTCGCCCTATTCCGCGACCGGCGTCTGGACGGCCTGTTCGGCCTGCGCCACCGCGAAGACCCGTGCGGCCTCCGGATCGGCCGAAAGATCGGCCACCGCGTAATTCTGCGTCAGGTCCTCGACCGAGAGCGCGACATTCCGGATCGTGCCGGTGCCCTGCCCCGCCGGGCCGAAGATCTCGCCGTTGACCTTGAAGTAGAGCGAGCCGGACATGCCCGCGCGCAGCACCGGGGCTTCCTCGGTCTGGGGCAGGTCGTAGGTCTCGCCCGCGTCGAGGATCTTCTCGAAGATGACAGAGCCGTCGGCGGCGCGCACGCGCACCCAGGCCGGACGCACGGCAAAGATGGCGACACCCGGCTCCGGCGTTTCCACGACCTGCGGCTGAGTCATCCCCTGCCCGTCGCCAGAACCAGAGCCAGCACCGTTGCCAAGCGCCATGGCGAGCGCGCGGTCCACCACGTTCTCGTTCGGTGCGGGGCTGTCATCCACCTGCGGCTGCATCTGTGCAAAGCTGCCGATGGCATTGGGATCGAGCGTCGAGATCGGCGCGTCGCGGGCCACCAGCACGGGCACGTCGAGCGCCTGCGGACGGTAGAGACGATCCAGCCCCTCACCCGGAGGCGAGAACGGGCCGGCACCGGTCTCGGCCGAGGCATCGGAGGCCAGCGGGTTGAGATCGGTCAGCACATCGGGGGTGTTTTCCACCGGCGCCATCTGCACGCGCTGCACCTCGTTTAGGACGGTCCAGCCGCCGAAGCCGATCGCCCCGATCAGCGCCAGCAGCACGAGGGCGGAGCCCACGGCGCCGGGCTCGATCCGGGCGAAGAAGCCCTCGCCCGCGGGGACGAAGGGCGTGTTCGGCGTAATGAACGGATCCTTCGCGCGGGCGTCCTTGGACTGCTTCGGCATCTCCTGCGGCTTGCGCCGGGTCGAAGCCTCGGCCGACATGCCGTGCGCGGTGGCAAAGCCGCTCTCGGCGCAGAAGGCCGCGAAGGTCTGGTCCGGGTCCATGTTCAGGTAGCGCGCATAGGAGCGCACGTAGCCAGCAATGAAACCGGGGGTGTCGAAGGCGTTGGGGTCGCAGTTCTCGATCGCGGCGATATAGGAGGCCTTGATGCGCAGCTCGCGCTGCACATCGAGCAGGGATTTGCCCATCGTCGCGCGTTCTCCGCGCATGATGTCGCCGAGTCTCAGATCGAAATCGTCGAAGCCTCTAGGCTGCTGCTCCGGCGGCTCCGCCGCCAGTGTGCCCTTGCGCCGTATCATCTTCACTGCCCCGTGTGCTGTAGACCTCGAACCATCCCCCGATTCGAGTCCTGCCCTTTATTACTTACAGCCTAACACGATTCCAGATCGATAACAGGTTGTAGGGGGTCAGCCCGCCAATTCGGCACGATTTAGCGCACAGTGCGACCAGAGGCGGTCCATCGCGGTCACGAGTTGGTCAATCTCACGGGGGCCGTGAACCGGCGAGGGCGTGAAGCGCAGCCGTTCCGTGCCACGGGGCACGGTGGGGAAATTGATCGGCTGAACATAGATGCCGTAATCGTCAAGCAACATGTCCGAGAGCTTCTTCGTGTGCACGGGGTTGCCCACGATGACGGGCACGATGTGGCTGCCGTGGTCGATCAGCGGCAGGCCGAGGCCCTTGAGGCGCATCTTGAGGATCTTCGCCTGCATCTGGTGCTGATCACGCAGGGTCTGGTCGGTCTTCAGGTGGGCGACCGAGGCCGCCGCCCCTGCCGCCACGGCAGGCGGCATGGAGGAGGTGAAGATGAAACCCGGCGCGTAGGAGCGGATCGCGTCGACCATCTTGGGCGTGGCCGCGATATAGCCGCCGAAGACGCCGAAGGCCTTGGCCAGCGTGCCGTTGATGATGTCGATCCGGTGCGCGAGGTTGTCGCGTTCCGAGACACCGCCGCCCCGGGGGCCGTACATGCCGACCGCGTGGACCTCGTCGAGGTAGGTCAGCGCGCCGAATTCATCCGCCAGGTCGCAGATCGCCTCGATCGGGCCGAAATCGCCGTCCATGGAGTAGACCGACTCAAAGGCGATCAGCTTGGGCGCCGCGGGATCGTCCGCCGCCATCAGCTCGCGCAGGTGGTCCACGTCGTTGTGCTTGAAGATCCGCTTGGCCCCGCCGTTCCGGCGCACGCCCTCGATCATCGAGGCGTGGTTGAGCTCGTCGGAATAGATGATCAGCCCGGGGAAGAGCTTGGGCAGGGTCGAGAGCGTCGCGTCATTCGCCACGTAGGCCGAGGTGAAGAGCAGCGCCGCTTCCTTGCCGTGCAGGTCGGCCAGTTCGGCCTCCAGCCGCTTGTGGTAGAGCGTGGTGCCCGAGATGTTCCGGGTGCCGCCCGAGCCCGCGCCGGTGGCATCCACCGCCTCGTGCATCGCGTTCAGGACAACGGGGTGCTGCCCCATCCCGAGGTAATCGTTGCCGCACCACACGGTGACCGGCTTCTCGGTCCCGTCGGGCTTGCGCCACGTGGCATGGGGAAACTGGCCCTTGTGGCGCACGATATCGATGAACGTGCGGTAGCGCCCTTCCTGGTGCAGATTTTCGATGGCCCGGTCCAGCTCGGCTTCGTAGTTCACCGGAACCCCTCCTTCACTTAGGTCGGCCCGTCGCGCAGAGGTCCATGCGGAGTGGCATACATCCTGGCGGTGGGAGGCGACTTCATATCGCCTGTTTTGAATTAGTATGGTTATAGGCCGTGGCCCATCCGTGCAACAGGCTACATTTTGCCGCCCCTGCCCGGCCTTGATCCAAGTCAAGCGGAATGGACCTGCCGGGCAGAATGTTCAACCGGCAAAATCCTGCAAACATAGGACTTTCGTCCTAGGGAGGCATGGTATTCCGGACTTTACCAATCCCGCTGGATGCATACCATTGTCCCGGGAATTTTACTCAACCCCATTTGACAGACCCAGAAGATAGCCCGGCGGCACATCATTTTTTTTCGCCGCCTCCAGATTGAAGCAAGAAAGATTCGTTCGCGGCCGCTGCCGATCCGGCAGCCCTGTCCTCTTTTCTCTCGGGACAGTGACGGACCGCCCCCATATGGAACACTCCCATGCAGACGACCCTGACCCAGGGCCATATCCTCGCCCTGATCTTCCTGACCGCCATCGGCTATGCCCTCGCCACCGCCGGGATCAAGCTGACCTCCGACGGGGCCACCGGCCCCGCGCCCCTTCTCGCCATCGCGGCCGGTTTCCTCATTGCCACCGTGGCCGAGGTGATCCTGCTGCGCAGCGCGGACCTCTCTACGACCTATCTGCTTATCGTCGCGGCGGAGACGCTGCTGGTGCTCGCCTTCGCGCTTTCCCTCGGCGACATGCTGGGGCTGCGGCAGATGCTGGGCGGCATGGCGGTGATCGCCGGCATGGTCCTGCTGACCCGCTGAGGTCTGGACCACTGAGGTCTGGCCCCACGAGGTGAGGCGCAGCGGCGTCTGGCCAAGGGCATTCAGCCAACGGCGCCCTCGCCCGCCGAGGGCCGGCGCACTCTCTCCCGGCGCCCCCTGCGCCGGGCCCAGTTCCCGCGCGGTGTCTGCCCCCACACCGTGACGCGCGGGGCCGGTGGTCCGCCTGCCTCCCCGGGCGGGCCACCGCTGCCGCCCTGCGCCTGAAGCGCCCCGGCCCTGCATGCTCGGCAGGGCCGCTCTCTGGACATGGGCCGCCGGGGTGCTACGGTCGCGCGCGAAGCAATATCAGGAGCCCTCATGTCCCTCGACGCCGTCCTCTCCCGTATCGACACCGATCTGAATGCCGCCACCGAGCGGCTGATGGACCTGCTGCGCATCCGCTCGATCTCCACCGATCCGGACTACAAGGCCGAGTGCGACAAGGCTGCCGACTGGCTGGTGGCCGATCTCGCCTCCTTCGGCGTCAAGGCCGAGAAGCGCGCCACCCCCGGTCACCCGATGGTCTATGGCACCTTCGGACCCGAGGGCGCGGATGTGCCCCATGTCCTCTTCTACGGCCACTACGACGTGCAGCCGGTGGACCCGATCGAACTCTGGACCCGCGATCCCTTTGACCCCGCCATCGAGGAGACCGAGAACGGCCCCGTTATCCGCGGCCGCGGCACCTCGGACGACAAGGGCCAGCTGATGACCTTCGTCGAGGCCTGCCGGGCCTGGGCCGCCGAAACCGGCACCCTGCCCTGCCGGGTGACCTTCTTCTTCGAGGGCGAGGAAGAGAGCGGCTCGCCCTCGCTGATCCCCTACATGAAGGACCACGCCGAGGAGCTGAAAGCCGACCTCGCGCTGATCTGCGACACCGGTCTCTTCAACCCGACCACGCCGGGCATCATCACCATGCTGCGCGGCAACGTCGGCGAGGAACTGACCGTGACCGCCGCCTCCAAGGACCTGCATTCCGGCATGTTCGGCGGCGTGGCGATGAACCCGATCCGCGTGCTGTCCAAGATCCTCGCCGGGCTCCATGACGAGACCGGTCGCGTCACCGTGCCCGATTTCTACGACGGCGTGCCCGACCTGCCCGAGGAACTGGCCAAGCAGTGGGAGGGCCTCGGCTTCTCTGCAGAGGAATTCCTCGGCGGCGTCGGTCTCTCCGATCCGGCCGGCGAACAGGCCTTCACCCCGCTCGAGATGATCTGGTCGCGCCCCACCTGCGACGTGAACGGCATCTGGGGCGGCTACACCGGCGCGGGCTTCAAGACGGTGATCCCCTCGCAGGCGCACGCCAAGCTCTCCTTCCGCCTCGTGGGCCAGCAGGATCCGATCGCGATCCGCGAGAATTTCCGCAAATGGGTCGAGGCACAGCTGCCCGCCGACTGCACGGTGGAGTTCAAGGGCTACTCCAACTCGCCGGCCAGCCAGATGGACATCTCCGGCGCCGCCTTCGAAGCTGCCCGCCAGGCGCTCTCCGACGAATGGCCCAACGAGGCCGCCTTCATCGGCTGCGGCGGCTCGATCCCGATCGCGGGCTACTTCAAGTCGATCCTCGGCATGAACGCCATGCTGATCGGCTACGGCAATGACGACGACCAGATCCATTCGCCGAACGAGAAGTACAACGTCTTCTCCTTCCAGCATGGCATCCGGTCCTGGGCCCGCGTCCTCGACGCGCTCGCCAAGGCATAAGCGGATGGCGGCGATCCCCGGCTTCACCGACGCCACGGCCGAGGTCAACGGCCAGCGGATCGCCTATTCCCGCGGGGGCAGCGGCGCGCCGCTGCTCCTCCTGCACGGGTTCCCCCAGACCCGCGCCCTCTGGGCCCGGATCGCGCCCCGGCTGGCCCGGACCCACGAGGTGATCTGCGCCGACCTGCGCGGCTACGGCGCCTCCTCCAAGCCCGCGGGCACCGCCGCCTATTCCTTCCGCGAGATGGCCGCCGACCAGCTCGCCCTGATGCACCACCTCGGCCACGAGAGCTTCCACCTCGCCGGCCATGATCGGGGTGCGCGCACGGCCCATCGCCTTGCCCTCGACGCGCCCGGGGCCCTGCGCAGCCTGCAGCTGATGGACATCGTGCCGACCCAGCTCCTGCTCGACGATCTGCGCGAGGACGTGGCCCGCGCCTATTACCACTGGTTCTTCCTCGCCCAGCCTGCGCCCTTCCCCGAGCGCCTCATCGGCGCCGACCCTGACTACTACTTCGAGAGCTGCCTGCTCGGCTGGGGCGCCTCGCGGATCGAGGATTTCGCCTCCGACCAGCTGGCCGCCTACCGCGCCGCCTGGCGCGATCCCGAGACGATCCGCGGCATGTGCGAGGACTACCGCGCCACCCCGCGCCTCGACCTCGGGTTCGACCGCGCCGACCTGGACCGCCGGATCACCACGCCCACCCATATCCTCTACGGCGCCGACGGGGCCATGGCGCGCGCCTACGACATCCCCGCCACATGGGCCCCGCGCTGCTCCGACATGCAGGTCACCCCGGTGCCCGGCGGCCACTTCTTCCCCGACACCGCCCCCGAGGCCACGGCCGCGGCCCTGCACCGCTTCCTCGCCAGCCACGGCTGACGCGGGCCGCCCACGCCCCTCATCTTTCGCTCGGAAATATCCCCGCCGGAGGCCCTGTCCGCAGGACGGGCTCTGCCTCAGATCGTGCCCGTGAACCGCTCCGGCAGGGTGAAGATCCGCCCGTCCCCGGGCCGGTCGAACTGCCAGAACCCGGTGTCGCCGCGCGGGGTCCAGCTGCGCTGCATCGCCTTGCGCACGGGCCGCATGTCGAAGCCCTCCGCCTCCTCCAGCGCCTCGAAGGCCGTAAAGACCGCCCGGTCCTCGCCCCGCGCCTCGGCGAACCAGTGCCGCCCGATGGAGGCCTCCCTGGGCGTCTCTACCCCGACCGCCTGCGTCACCGCGTTGCGCCGGTCCATGGCCGCGCAATAGGCGTCGAAATCGCAGAACTTCAGGTGGAAGAGGTAGAGCGCATCGGGCGTATGCAGCTTGTCGTACTGGGTGAAATGCCCGCCGCGCGCGATCTTGGTCCCGGCGGAGATCACGCAGGGCTTGGAATAATGCGGTGCCAGCCGCACATGCCGGCGCGGCCCCAGCACGCGATCCGTCACCGGCTCCGGCTCACGGTCCAGCCGGTGGATCACCTCCAGCCCCAGCGGCGTCAGCACCCGGCGCGTCCGCGCCTCCCGAAGAAACCCCAGCAGGTCCTGCCCCGTCTCGGGATCGACCACCACCAGCTCGTCCACGTCCCCCACGATGACATGGTCGTAATAGGCGTGCAGCCCCATGACGAGGTTGTTCAGCAGCCGCCACCGCTTCATGTCGAAGTTCTTGTGATGCGCGCCCGGGATGCCGATGATGTTGCAGCCTTCGGCGATCTCGGCCACCTGCGGGTCGCGGCCATGGGCCACGATATAGCAGTTCTCCCGACCCAGCTGCGCGCCGTAATGGGCCAGCCAGATCCGCAGGAAGAAGAAATCGTCGCGCAGCATGGTGACGGCGGCGGCGGTGGAGTGCATCGGGAAGTCCTGTCAGGGGCCCTTGGGGGCGGTTTGCTCTGCTGCTCGTGGACAAGAGTAACCCGGCGCGTGCTATAAGAGAATCGTGAATTTCGCCGCCCCCTCCCCGGCCGCCGCGCCGCGCCTGCCCGACAGCTTCGCCGACAGCGGGGTGTTCCTGCGTGCAGGGCGCCTGCCGCCAACCCGGGTGCAGGTCATGGGCGAGCGCTCCTCGGGCACGAACTTCGTGAAACGGCTGATCGGACGGAACACGCCGCTCTCGCCCACGGAGGAGCTCGGGTGGAAACACGGCGCGCCGGCGATGATCGCGATTCCCGCCGACCTGCTGGTGGTCGTCGCCGTCCGCAATGCCGCCGACTGGGCGCGCTCCATGCATGCCAAGCCCTGGCACGCCAGCCCGGCGCTGCAGGCGCTCGATTTCTCCGCCTTCCTGCGCGCCGAATGGGACACGATCGCCGACCGGCCGCGCTACTTCGAAGACCTGCCGGAGAGCGCCATCGGCCAGCCCCTGCAGCCCGACCGCGATCCGCTGACCGGCGCACGCCATGCGGACCTCTTCGCCCTGCGCCGCGCCAAGCTCACCGCCCACCTCAGCCTGCTGAACCGGGACTGCACCCTCGCCATCCTGCGCATGGAGACGGCCACGGCGGAGCCCGAGGCCCTGCTCGCGCAGCTCCGCGCCACCTACGCCCTGCCGGACGCCCCCTACCGCCCCGTGGTGAAACGCCTCGGCGCCAAGTTCAAACCCGCGATCCCGGACCGTCCCACCACGCCGGAGTGGTCAGGGCCAGACCTTGCCCACCTGCGCGCCCGCGTCGACACCGGCCAGGAAGCCATGCTCGGCTACAGCTACTGAGCCCAACGTCCGGCTTCATCTTTCCGAAAATACTCCGGGGGAATTGGCCCCGGCACGGGGCCAAGGGGGCAGAGCCCCTGCACCCTTCCCCCGGACGGACCGAGAACGCCCGAGCCCCCCGGCCCGGAACAGAGATTGCCCGCGGAGTGCCCGCCATCGCGGCACCGACTGTCTGGACAGGATCGTAGCGCCCGACGCAAAGCACCCAAAAATCTTCGAAGAATTTTGCAAAGAATTCTCGAAAATTCCTTGCGGCGCCCCGAGGGGCTTTTCTCTTCATTTTCAAGGAGAAAGTGGCGCGGTTGACGGGGCTCGAACCCGCGACCCCCGGCGTGACAGGCCGGTACTCTAACCAACTGAGCTACAACCGCGCATCGCGCAGGACATTCAGACGAGGTAGCGTGGCGCGGTTGACGGGGCTCGAACCCGCGACCCCCGGCGTGACAGGCCGGTACTCTAACCAACTGAGCTACAACCGCTCGCTACCCGTCCGGTGTGTCCCGAACGTGAGGGGCGTTCTAGGGATAACCCCGGACACCGTCAAGCGCGAAGTATCAACTTTATGACCCCGTTTCGCACTTTCTTTGCCCCCGCCCGTCAGGCCCTTACGTCACCCTGTGACACCGCCCGCGATGCCCCTGCGGCACCCCCGTGCAGAGGCCCGTTCCCCGCCCTCACGCGGGGCGCTTCGGCTCCGGCAGGGGGACGAATTCGGCGTCGTCACCGGGCGGCAGGCGGAAGCGGCCATGGGCCCAGTCCCCGGCGCGCCAGGCTTCCTTGGCAGCCTCGATCTTCTCCTTCGAGGAGGAGACGAAGTTCCACCAGATATAGCGATGCCCCTCCAGCACGTCGCCGCCCAGCAGAAGCAGCCGCGCGCCCTGCGCCCCGGCCTGCAGCGTCAGCCGGTCACCGGGACGGAAGACCACCATCCGGCCCGCCTCGAAGCTGTCGCGCCCGATGGTGAGCGATCCTTCCAGCACGTAGGCCGCGCCGTCCTCCTGCTCCTCCGGCGTGGGAATCGCCGCGCCGGGGGCCAGCTGCGCCTCGGCAAAGAAGGCGTTCACCGGCAGCGCCACCGGCGAGGCCGCGCCCCATGCCGCGCCGAGCACCACCCGGACCTGCTTGCCTTCGCCCTCCAGCACCGGCAGCGCATCCCGCCCGGCATGGAGGAAGCGGGCCGGATCATCTTCCTGCGCCTCCGGCAGGCCCAGCCACGTCTGTACGCCGAACAGCGGGTTGGGCTGCTGGCGCATTGTCCCGTCCATCCGTTCGGAGTGGGTGATTCCATTGCCCGCCAGCATCCAGTTCACCGCCCCCGGCTCGATCCACTGGTCCGTGCCGAGGGAATCGCGGTGATGCAGCCTCCCCTGCAGCAGGTAGGTCACGGTGCCGAGGCCGATGTGCGGATGCGGCCGCACGTCGATCCCCTGCCCGGTCAGGAATTCGACCGGGCCCATCTGGTCGAAGAAGATGAAGGGGCCGACCATGCGCCGATGCGCCACCGGCAGGGCGCGCCGCACCTCGAAGCCGCCGATGTCCCGCGCCCGGGGCACGATGACGGTTTCGATACTGTCCACGGCATCGCCGATGGGAATGCTCGGGTCGAGAATCGGGTTCCAGCTCATGAGGGCCTCCTCTGCCACCCGGCGGGTCTGTCCGGGTCAGGTCAAAGGTAGCATCCGCGCTGCCCGCGCCAATTGCGCAACCGCGCAGGGCGCTCTGCCCCGTGGCGCACGAAGGCCCCGAGGCCCGGAGCCGAAAGCCGAGAGCCGAGAGCCGAGAGCCGAGAGCCGAGAGCCGAAAGCCGAAAGCCGAAAGCCGAAAGCCGAAAGCCGAGGCAACCTCGGACGCCCGTTCGCCGCAACGGTCAGCGGCCAACCGTCGCGTCGCTCCGACGCCGCCGCCTCAATGCGTCGTCGCGTTGGAGAAGAGGTTCACCACGAGGATGCCTGCCACGATCAGCATCAGCCCGATCACCGCCGGCAGGTCGAGCTTCTGCCCGAAGACCACCAGCCCGATGGCCGAGACCATGAGGATCCCCAGCCCGCTCCAGATCGCATAGGCCACGCCCACCGGCATGGTCTTGAGGACCTGCGCGAGGAAGTAGAAGGCCGCAGTATAGCACACGGCGACCATGATCGTCGGCACCAGCCGGGTAAACTGTTGCGAGGCCTGCAGGAATGTCGTGCCCACGACTTCGAAGGCCACGGCAATGGCGAGGGTCAGGTAGGTGCCGAGGGTCGCACTCATGGGCTCGTGTCTCCATCTGGAAAGGAAAGAGCGCGCCCGTCGCGCGCCCCGGCCGACGCTAGACGGTAATTTTCACGGAGTCGATTCCCGGCAGTTCCCCGCAGGCGCCTCCCTGCAAAAGCGTCGTGACGTTCCGGGCCAGAGATCGCCGCCGTGTGCCCTGTCGCACGCCCCCAACCATGCTCCCGCGTCCGTCGCCCCATAGCCCACAGCAGCCCTCCACGCCCCGTCTCCACGGGCCGCGCGGCGCGCCCTCCTCTGGCCATCGGCCGCCGCGCCCGCCATGATGTCCCCGACATCCCTTCATCGGAGCCGCCGATGCCCGCGCCCTTCCGCCTGTTCCGCCGCCTCTGGCGTCACCACCCGATGGCGCTCGGCGTCTTCCTCGCGGCCTTCGTGCTGGTGCTCTTCTTCGCGCTCCGCATGACGGTCTTCGCCCTGCACTGGTCCGATCCGGCGCAGCGCGCGGTCCAGCCACAGCCCTGGATGACGCCGGGCTACGTCGCGCATTCCTGGCACCTGCCGAAGGAGGAGGTCTTCACGCTCCTCGCCCTCGACCCGCCTCCCGACCGGCGGATGACGCTGGAAGAGATCGCCCGTACCAAGGGCGTGCCGCTGCATCAACTCCTCGACGAACTGAACGTCGCCCTGCAGGCCCGCGCACCGCGATGACCGAGTGGCTGCTGCAACTCCTCGTGGCCAATGGCCTGCCGCTGATCGCCCTGGTGACCTTCTTCAGCTGCCTTGCGGTGCCCGTGCCCTCCTCGCTCGCCATGCTGACCGCCGGGGCGATTTCCGCCTCCGGAGATCTGCCGGTGGCGGGCGCGGTGCTCGCGGCGCTCGGCGGGGCGATCGCGGGGGATCAGGCGGGCTACCAGATCGGCCGCGCGGGCGGGGCCTGGATCGAAGGCCAGCTCCGGGGGCGCCCGAAACGCGCCGCGCTTTACGAACGGGCACAGGAGATGACCCGCTCCTCCGGCAGCGCGGGGGTGTTCTTCAGCCGCTGGCTCGTCTCCCCGCTGGGGCCCTACGTGAACTTCGCCGCCGGCGCGGCGCGGCTGCACCGGATGCCCTTCAGCCTCTGGGCCGCCGCGGGTGAGGTCGTCTGGGTCACGCTCTACGTCGGGCTCGGCTTCGGCTTCGCGGCCCATATCGACACGATCGCCCAGATCGCACAGGACCTTTCGGGGCTGATGGCCGGGCTCGTGGTGATGGCCATCAGCGCGCTCTGGATCCGGCGCGGGCTGCGCCGCCGCCGACAGCGCAAGCTGTCCGGCCAAGCATCAGGCGACGCTGAGGATACCCTGAACGAGGCCCCCCAGCCCGAAGGCAACTGACCCGCCGCTCCCGGAGGGACGCGCCGCCCCCTCTAGTGTCGGCCTCATTGTGTGTGCCCCATCGTGCCTGCCCCATTGTACCGCGGCACGCCCGGGTCCATATCTTGTGCATGCTGCGCGTCACCCCGATCCTTCTGGCGGTTCTCTACGCCCTCGCGATGTACCGGTTCTCGGTCTGGCGCACCAAGCGCGAGCTCGACAACCGCTCCACCCGTCTGGCCGATCCGCAGTTGCTGGCGGTGACCGACAGGCTGGCCCGGGCACTCGACGTGCAGCAGGTGCCGGTGCATATCTACGAGATCGACCCGGTGAACGGCCTCGCCGCGCCGGACGGTCGGATCTTCATCACCCGCGGCTTCTACCAAAAGTTCCGCGCGGGCGAGGTGACGGCCGAGGAACTCGCCTCCGTCATCGCGCACGAGTTGGGCCACGTGGCCCTTGGCCACTCCCGCCGCCGGATGATCGACTTCTCGGGGCAGAACGCGCTGCGCACCACGCTCGGCATGGTGCTGTCGCGTATCCTGCCCGGCATCGGCCCGATGATCGCGGGTGGGCTGACGACCCTGCTCGCCGCCTCGCTCTCGCGCAGCGATGAATACGAGGCCGACGCCTATGCCGCGGCCCTGCTCACCAAGGCGGGTTTTGGCACCGCGCCGCAGGTCTCGCTCTTCGAGAAACTCGACGCGCTGACCAAGGGCCGCGCCGGCGCCGCCCCCGCGTGGCTCCTCAGCCACCCCAAGACCACGGACCGCATCCGCGCGATCCGTGCCCTCGACGCCCGCTGGACCCAGCCGGGCGACAGCTAACCTCACCGCCCCGCCGGGGCACCTCCGGGCCTCCCCCCGCCACACCCCGATGGCGCGCCCGACACGACACCGACAGGACCCCTCATGCGTTATTCCCTCCTCGACCTTGCCCCGATTCCCGAAGGCGCCGACGCCGCCCAGTCGATCCGCAACTCCGTGGCCCTCGCGCAGGCCGCCGAGGGCTGGGGCTATCACCGCTACTGGTTGGCGGAACACCACAACATGCCCGGGATCGCCTCCTCCGCCACGGCGGTGATGATCGGCCATATCGCGGCGGCGACGCGGACGATCCGCGTCGGCTCGGGCGGGATCATGCTGCCCAACCACTCCCCCCTCGTGATCGCCGAACAATTCGGCACGCTGGCCACGATCCACGGCGATCGGATCGACCTCGGCCTCGGGCGCGCGCCCGGCACCGACGGGGCCACGGCGCAGGCCCTGCGCCGCAACATGTCTCAGCAGGACACCTTCCCGCGCGACGTGCTGGAACTCATGGCCTACCTCGGTGATCCCGAACCGGGGCAGAGCCTGCATGCGATCCCCGGCGAAGGCACCAAGGTGCCGGTCTGGATCCTCGGCTCCTCGCTCTACGGTGCGCAACTGGCGGCACATCTCGGCCTGCCCTATGCCTTCGCCTCGCATTTCGCCCCCGAGGCCCTGTCGCAGGCGGTCGAGGTCTACCGCCGCGGGTTCCAGCCCTCGGAATACCTCGCGCAGCCGCATTTCATGATGGCGATGAACATCTTCGCCGCCGACACCGAGGACGAGGCCACCCGGCTCAAGACCTCGATGCAGCAGGCCTTCATCCGCCTGCGCAGCGGCCAGCCCAGCAAGCTGCCCCGCCCCGTGGACCGGATCGAGGACGTGGCCGATCCCGCGTGGATCCGGGCGGTGAACCAGTCGCTCTCGGTCAGCGCCACCGGCACACGCGACACGATCCGCCCGCAGATCGCCAAGCTGATCGAGGCCTACCGCCCGGACGAGATCATGGTCGCGGGCCAGATCCATGACCCCGCCGCGCGCCAGCACTCCTTCGAGATCGCGGCAGAGGTCCTAGCCAGCTTCACACCGGCGGAAGTCGCCTGACGGATCCAGACGGCCCCCCTCCGGGCCTTCATCTTTCCAAAAATACTCACTGCGCGCCCCTCACCGGGCCCGCAGCCCCACCGCACCGCCACCCAAGAATGTTCGAAAATTCTTGGGAAAATTCTTCAAAGAATTTTGGGCGCGCGCCTGAGTGCCAGCGCCCGACATCATACGCCCGGCCCGCGGCAAGCCCCCGGAATTTTCGAAAATTCCGGTCCGTTTTCTTCGAAGAAAACGGGGAGCGCCGCACCGATGGTCTACCGTGTCAGCGCCTTGCCAAGCCTCGGCAGCCGCGCCTTCTTCATCAGCGCCCGCATCTCCCAGTCCTCGCCGGAGAGGCGCCGCGCCTCGGCCAGAACGGCCGCGCCCACCTCGGCGACGGCCTCGGGCTGCGCCTCGCAGACCCCCAGCAGGAAGCCGTCGGGATCGGCCCGCGACAGCCCCTCCTCGGCGAGGATGTCGCGCGGGAAATCCTTGGCGTTCATGGTCACGATCACGTCGGCCGAGCCCGCCACGGCGGCAGCCAGCACATGCACATCCGCCGGATCAGGCAGCCAGAGACGTGCCTCCAGCCCCGGCGCCACGGGCACCTCGGCCCGCGGCCAGCGGGCGGAGACGAGGGCGATCTCCCCCCGCGCCTGTGCCTCGCCCCCCGGGCCCAGCTTGCGCGCGGCAAGCGCCCATTCCTCGAGGATGCGGGCGGACCAGAGCGGCTGATAGGCCCCCGTGGCCGCCACGCCGAGCAGCATCTCCCGCATCACCGTGGGATAGAGAACGCAGGCGTCGAGCAGGACCTTCATAGGCGGAAAAAGAGCGCCTTGAGATAGCCGCTCTCGGCCAGTTGCGGGTGCATCGGGTGGTCCGGCCCGGCATAGCCGGTGTGGATCAGCGCGCCCGCCCGGCCCGCCTTGCCGATGCCCCGGATCGAGGCCTGCCGGAACTTCGAGAGGTCCGCCGCATGGGAGCAGGAGCAGAGCCCGAGATAGCCCCCCTCGGCCACCAGCGGTGCGGCCAGCTTGGCGATCCGCTCGTAGGCGCGCAGACCGGCCTCCAGCGCGGGTTTCGACGGCGCAAAGGCCGGCGGGTCGCAGATCACCACGTCGAACTGCGCGCCCTCCTGCCCGAGGGCCGTCAGCACGTCGAAGGCATCGCCCTTGCGGGTCGCGAATTTCTCCGCCACGCCCATGGCCGCCGCGCCCTGCGTGGCAAGGTCGAGCGCCGGTTGCGAGCCGTCCACGGCCAGTGCGCTCTCTGCCCCGCCCGCTAGCGCCGCGAGGCCGAAGCCGCCCACGTGCGAGAAGACGTCGAGCACCCGCGCGCCCTTGGCCAGACGCGCGCCGAAGGCATGGTTCGGACGCTGGTCGAAGAAGAGGCCGGTCTTCTGACCGCCCGCCACGTCCGCCATGTAGATCGCGCCGTTCATCGGCACCTGGATCGGCCCCGCGGGCATGTCCCCCGCAAGCACCGCATCCCGGTCGTCGAGCCCTTCCAGCAGCCGGGCCCGGCCCGAGGCGCTCTTGATCACGTTGGTGACGCCCGTCACCTCGATCAGCGCGGCGCAGAGGTCTTCGAGGTGCACTTCCGACCAGGCGGCGTTGGGCTGCACCACGGCGGTGTCCCCGAACCGGTCGATGATCACCCCGGGCAGCCCGTCGGCCTCGGCATGGACCAGCCGGTAGAAGGGCGCCTCGTAAAGCCGTGCGCGCATCTCCAGCGCGCGGCTCAGCCGGGTGCGGAACCAGTCACGCCCCAGCCCCCCGACCTCGGCGCTGTCCAGCACCCGGGCGATGATCTTGGAGGCCGAATTCACCGCCACCAGCGCCAGCGGCCGCCGGTCGCCATCTTCCAGCAGCGCAAGCGCGCCGGGCTCCAGCGCCTTGGTGCGGCGGTCGGTGACCACCTCGTTGTCATAGACCCAGGGGAACCCGAACCGGATACGGCGCGGATCGGACTTGGGTTTCAACCGAATTACGGGGAGGGTCTGGGATGTCGTCATGATCCATGCTCTACTGCCTTCCGAGGCGTCGCGAAAGAGGCCACGAGACGCAATGACCGGTGGACATAGGTCTGGAGAGAGCCGCAGGACCAGGACCAGAGGTCGGTCAGGGGGCCGGTCCGGGGTCACACCCGGCAAAAGCCCCGCAGGAAGGCCCACAGACGGGTCCGCAGAGGGACCGACTGACGGCCGCGCAGAGGAACATCCGGGCAGCGCCACCGTTAACCAAATGACACATGCCGCCGCGCGGTCCGCACGCCGCCCTGCGGCCCGGCCCGGGTAGAGCGCTTGTTAGCGCTAACCAACCCTGATAAAATGCGGCCAGCCACAGCCTGAGCGAAGGGAAGAGAGAGATGAGCCTGAATGCCACCATCGCAGAGGTGACCGAGAGAATCGTCGAGCGCTCCGCGCCGCTCCGCCGCCCCTACCTCGACCGCATGGCCGCCGCTGCCGACGCCGGGCCCGCGCGGGCCCACCTGACCTGCGGCAACCAGGCCCATGCCTATGCCGGCGTGGTTCCGGACCAGGAGGCGCTCGCCAAGGGGCGCGCCCCCAATATCGGGATCGTGACGGCCTACAACGACATGCTCTCGGCGCACCAGCCGTTCGAACGCTTCCCGCAGCTGATCCGCGACACCGCGCGTGCGCAGGGGGCCACCGCTCAGGTGGCCGGTGGCGTGCCCGCCATGTGCGATGGCGTCACCCAGGGCCAGCCGGGGATGGAGCTCTCGCTCTTCTCGCGCGACGTGATCGCCCTCGCGGCCGGCGTGGCCCTGTCGCACAACTGCTTCGACGCGGCGCTCTACCTCGGGGTCTGCGACAAGATCGTGCCGGGGCTGATCATCGCCGCGGCGACCTTCGGTCATATCCCCGCGCTCTTCCTGCCTGCGGGGCCCATGCCCTCGGGCCTGCCCAACGACGAGAAGGCCAAGGTGCGCCAGCTCTTCGCCACCGGCGAGGTGGGCCGCGACAGGCTGATGGAGGCCGAGATGGCCTCCTACCATTCGCCGGGCACCTGCACCTTCTACGGCACCGCGAATTCCAACCAGATGCTGATGGAATTCATGGGGCTGCACCTGCCCGGCAGCTCCTTCGTGAACCCGAACACGCCGCTGCGCGATGCGCTGACCGTCGCGGGCGTGGAACGGGCGTTGGAGATCACGGCGCTTGGCAACGACTATCGCCCCGCCTCGCAGGTGCTGGACGAGAAGGCCTTCGTGAACGGGATCGTCGGGCTGATGGCCACGGGCGGTTCCACCAACCTCGTGCTGCACCTGCCCGCCATGGCGCGCGCCGCGGGCGTGGTGCTGGAGCTGGAGGATTTCGACGCGATCTCCTCGGTCACGCCGCTGATGGCCAAGGTCTATCCCAACGGGCTGGCGGACGTGAACCACTTCCACGCGGCCGGTGGGCTCGGCTACCTGATCGGCGAGCTGCTGGAGGACGGACTGTTGCACCCTGACACGACCACCGTGGCGGGCGACGGGCTGGCGGCCTATGCGCAGGAGCCCAAGCTGACCGGGGACCGCGTCCACTGGGAGCCCGGCCCGCGCAAGAGCCTGAACGACAAGATCGTGCGCCCGGCCTCGGACCCGTTCCAGAAGACCGGCGGGCTGAAGCAGCTGTCCGGCAACCTCGGCCACGGGATCATGAAGGTCTCGGCCGTGGCGCCGGAGCGGCATGTGATCGAGGCGCCTGCGCGCATCTTCCATGACCAGGAAGCCGTGAAGACGGCCTTCAAGGCGGGCGAGTTCACCTCGGACACCGTGGTCGTGGTGCGGTTCCAGGGGCCGCGGGCAAACGGGATGCCGGAACTGCACTCCCTGACGCCGACGCTGTCGGTGCTGCAGGACCGCGGGCTGAAGGTGGCGCTGCTGACCGACGGTCGGATGTCCGGGGCCTCGGGCAAGGTGCCCTCCGCGATCCACGTCTCCCCCGAGGCCGCCGTGGGCGGACCGCTGGCCCGGCTGCGGGAGGGCGATATCGTGCGGGTCGATGCAGTGGCCGGCACGATCGAAGCCGTAGGCGTCGATCTCTCCACCCGCGAGCCCGTGGTGGCCGATCTCTCGGGCAATGCCCACGGAATCGGGCGCGAGCTTTTCGAAGCCTTCCGGGCCCATGCGGGAACCGCCGATACCGGGGCCGCGAACGTGGTCTGACGGAATGGCCATTCTGTCTGGCGTCAATTGACGACTGGAACGCCAGACAGAAACCTTCCGATCAAGATGCCCCCGCTGGAGGCAGAGGCTTACTTTCGCAATGCGGCCAAGGCCCGGTGCCGAATTGCCGAAGCCGCGGAATGCACGACCCTCTTTTCAACGCTCCCGTTGAGATAAGGCTGCTGTTCGAGGGATCTTGAGGGCCCTTGTCTGGCACACCTTCCAAGCCGCGGCACAACCAGAGATTTAGCCAGTCAGCCCCGCCTTGACAGGCTTTTGCGCGCCGGGTGAAAGCGCGCCCTTCGACGGCCGCGCCTGAAATCCGCGCTGTTGCGCGCGGTCACGCCTGCGGACGTGCATCGCATTCCTCCGCTCTGCCCTCTGGGTCCATCACATGCTTGACCTGCATTCTCCGAGCTCGGATCGTCACCTCAATATATTTATATCTTGGAGATTCGAATGCAGATTGATGGAACCAACGGGAACGACAGCCTTCTCGGAACAGATCAGGATGACGTCATCCGTCCGGGTGCGAATTTCGGTGAAGATTATATCCGAGGCTCTCTCGGCAATGACACGATCGACTTCACCGGCGCCAATTCAAACAGCTATTATCGTATCTCCTACACGCACGTGAATTTCGAATTGACGGTCACGCTCGATGGCGTCACCGACACCGGAACGGTGGCCTTCGGGGGCTATGTCGACACATACCTGAATGTCAGTGAGGCCCTGAACGGCGATGGGCTCTACATCGTCGGCAACGACTTGGACGGCAACTACACGGTCCGGCCGGGGGAAGACGGCTGGTTCAACATCATGGGGGGAGAAGGTGTCGACACCTACCACCTCACGATGGATGGCGACGGGCGCCTGACCTTCACCTTCGGAGATCAAGGCGACCCGACGCAGCCTCTCGTGATCAACCTCGCCACCGGCATCGTGTCCAACGACGGGTTCGGGAACACCGAGCATATCTACCTGACGGATCAGGGCGGGCGCCTCGAAATCCGCTCGACCAACTTCTCCGACCAGATCATCGGCAGCGATGCCCGCGAGAGCTTCATCCTCGAACAGGGCAACGACACCGTGGACGGCGGCGGTGGGATCGACCGTCTGCGCTATGATCGAAATGGTGCCGGCGCGGTGCGTGTCGACGTGGCTGCCGGCACGGTAACGGGTACGTGGGACAACGTCGCCTTCACCCATACCTTCAGCAATATCGAGTATTTCAGCGGGTCCTACTTCGACGACACGATGATCGGCAGCAGCGGGGATGACAGCCTCTTCGGGTCCAGCGGGAATGACCTGATCGTCGGCGGGACAGGTCAAAACAACTTGTACGGCGGCTATGGCGACGACACGCTGGATGGCTCGCAGGGGGATGACCGCCTCGGCGACATTGTGTATCCCTACTTCGGGTCTGATGTGATCATAGGGAACGAAGCCCTCTGGAACACGGGCAATGGCACGGACCTGGGCTACTACCACATTTCGGACGTCGGCGGCCTGACGATCACGCGCGGCGAGAACGGATCGGGGACTGTCACCAGCGGCGTGGCGGGGCTGATCGATGACACCTTCACCTTCATTCACCTGATTGAGGGTTCGGCGGATTCTGACCTCATGATCGGCAGTTCGGTGGACGATGGTCAATTCGCGGTCTGGCGCCCTTACATGGGCAACGACACGATCCAGGGCGGCGTCGGGGACGATATGCTCGTCTATAGCAGCGGCTACATTGGGGAACGCGTGGTCGTGACCTTCACATCGGTTGGCAGCGGTACGGTTGTTGTTGCACCGGGTGAAACGGACACGTTCACGGGCATAGAAGCCGTTTACGGCTCCGACGTCGGTGACACGTTCCAGGGTTCCACCGGGGCAGAATGGTTCAACGGCCTTGGCGGCGATGACATGCTCACGGGCGGCGCCGGGAACGACACCCTCGAAGGTGGCAGCGGTGTGGATACGCTGATCGGGGGCGATGGCGACGACGTGATCAACGGGTTCCTCACGCCGAGCGCATACTTCGGGTCCGATGACGAAAACGAGACCGACCTGCGGGACGTCATCTATGGCGGGAACGGGAACGACAGTATCGACGGCGGAGACGGCAACGACGAATTGCGCGGCGATGCCGGCAACGACACCATCCTCGGGGGGTACGGCGCTGACACGGTCATCGGTGGGGACGGCGATGACGCCCTGACCGGCCAGACCTGGTCCGATGCGATCTTCGGCGGAGCCGGCAACGATTTCATCAACGGCGGCTTCGGCCATGACCGGGTGAACGGCGGCACCGGCGCGGATCGCTTCTACCACCTCGGCGTCGAGGGGCACGGCTCAGACTGGATCCAGGACTTCTCCTCTGCCGAGGGCGACGTGCTCGCCTATGGCGGCGCCGTGGTCGACCCGAGCCAGTTCCAGGTCAACTTTACCGAGACGGCCTCGGCCGGGGCAGCTGGTGTCGAGGAGGCCTTCGTCATCTATCGCCCGACAGGCCAGATCCTCTGGGCGCTCGTGGATGGCGCGGCGCAGGACCAGATCATGGTCGACATCGGGGGCACCCAATACGATCTGCTCGCCTGACCCGGCAGGCACGGGACGCGATTCCATGCTGGAGAGGAAAAGAACGGGGCCGCCTCTGGGGCGGCCCTATCGTGTCTCACCCGCAGGCGCCCTCCCGATCAGGGATGCGAGGGGCCTGCGACGACCGGAGGCCCCCAAGCGCCCTGGGACGGAGGAGCCGCGGCAGACGCAACGCCATCGCTCAGAGCGGCAGCGCGGTGGTGGCCTTGATCTCTTCCATGGAGAGCAGCGCGGTGACGTTGTGCACCTTCACCTCGGAAATCAGCGCCTGGTAGAAGGCATCATAGGCGCGGGCGTTCTTCACCCGGACCTTCAGGATGTAGTCGATGTCGCCCGCCAGCCGGTGGGCCTCCTGCACCTCGGGGCGCTCCTTCAGGGCCTTGAGGAACTTGGCCTGCCAGTCTGCCTCGTGCTCCGACGTGCGGATCAGGACAAAGAAACAGGCCTCGAACCCAAGAGCCTCGGCATCCAGCAGGACGGTCTGCTGTCCGATGATCCCGGCCTCGCGCATCTTCTTGATCCGGTTCCACACCGGGGTCTTGGACGAGCCCACCTGGCGCGCTATCTCGTCCAGCGACTGCCCCGCATCACGCTGCAGCTGCAAAAGGATTTTCCGATCGGTCTCGTCCAGCCGGAATGACATTTTCCCGTATACTCCTGTATTGGAACGACCGCCTGCGAGGCCGTCGCTGCCGGGAGGGCGTTCTTATTTCCCTGCCCTCCTAGCGTCTGGAGGGGAATATTTCCTACATTGAGGGGCAAGTCAACGCGACCCCACGGGGTTGCCCGAGCCATGCGGAGGGGTTCAGAATGCGTCATTTCCCGATCTTCCTGAACCTTTCGGGGCAACGGATCGCCCTGTCCGGCGGTGGTGATGCTGCACTTGCCAAGTTGCGGCTGATGCTGAAGACCGAAGGCCGCATCCACGTCTACGCCGACGCGCCCGATCCGCAGATCCTCGACTGGGCCGCGGCGGGCCGCCTGACCCTGCACCGCCGGGCGCTGCTGCCTTCGGACGTGGCACAGGCGCTGCTGGTCTATGCCGCCGACGAAGAGCCCCTGCGCGACGCCGAGATCGCCGCCATGGGCCGCGACGCGGGCGTGCTGGTGAACATCGTCGACAACCTCGAGGGCAGCGCCTTCATCACGCCCGCCATGGTGGACCGCGATCCCGTGACCGTCGCCATCGGCACCGAGGGCGCCGCCCCGGTGCTGGCGCGCCGGATCAAGGCCGGGCTGGAAGAGCGCCTGCCTGCCTCCACCGGCGTCCTGACCCGCGCGGCGCAGGCCTTCCGCGGTGCGGCCGAGGCCCTGCCCATGGGCCGCGCACGCCGGGATTTCTGGGGCGAGTATTTCGACACCGTGGGCCCGGCGGCCCATGACGCGGGCGGGGCCGAGGCGCTGCGCCCGGCGCTGGACAGGCTGCTGGCGGACCACCTTTCGGGTGATCGGGCCAAGACGGGCCGCATCACGCTGGCCTGGACCGGCTGGGACGACCCCGAGATGCTGGTGATGAAGACCCGACGCGCACTCGACGCGGCCGACGTGGTCGTCCATGACGCCGATCTGGCGCCCGCCGTGCTGGAACTCGCCCGCCGCGAGGCCGACCTCGTCGCGCTGCAACCCGGAGCCGAGGTGCCCCCGCTGGCCGCCCGCCTGCTGCACCACGCGCAGGCCGGGCTGCATGTCCTCTATCTCTCGACGCGGCCCCTGCCCCATGACCTTGCCCTGCACTGTCGCAGCGGCGGCGTCGATCCCGTAGACATCCCCGGCCTTCCCGGCCCCGAGCAGAAAAACATGAAGGAAAGTGCCTGATGCCCCGCGCCTTCACCCCCAAAGTCGTCACCGCCAATGCCCTGCTGGAGGGCGATGTCGTCTACCTGACCGAAGACGGCCAGTGGACCCGCAACCTCCGCGAGGCGGAGCTGCTGACCGACGAGGCCCATGCCCAGATCCGCCTGCTGGAGGCCGAGAGCCGCCCGGGCGAGATCGTCGGCGCCTATCTCGCCGACATGAAGGCAGGCGGCACCGGGCCCGAACCGACACATTTCCGCGAGGATTTCCGGCGCACCGGCCCCTCGAACTACCACCACGGCAAGCAGGCAGAGGCGTAAGTCATGTATATCTATAACGAATTCGACACCGCCTTCCTTGCCGAGCGCAACCGCCAGTTCCGCGCCCAGGTCGAGCGCCGCATCGACGGCTCGCTGACCGAGGACGAGTTCAAGCCGCTGCGCCTGATGAACGGTCTCTACCTGCAGCTGCACGCCTATATGCTGCGCGTAGCCATTCCCTATGGCACGCTCTCGGGCGCGCAGATGCGGCAGCTGGCCCTGATCGCGGATCGCTGGGACAAGGGCTATGGCCATTTCACCACGCGCCAGAACATCCAGTACAACTGGCCCAAGCTGCCGGATGTGCCGGATATGCTCGACGCGCTGGCCGAGGTGCAGCTGCACGCGATCCAGACGTCGGGCAACACGATCCGCAACGTGACCGCCGATCACTTCGCCGGGGCTGCCGCGGACGAGATCGCCGATCCCCGCCCCGTGGCCGAGCTGATCCGCCAGTGGTCCACCGACCACCCGGAATTCCAGTTCCTGCCGCGCAAGTTCAAGGTCGCCGTCACCGGCAGCCCGAATGACCGCGCCGTGACCCGTGCCCATGACATCGGCCTGCGCATGGTGCGGAACGACAAGGGCGAACCGGGATACGAGGTTCTGGTGGGCGGCGGTCTGGGCCGCACGCCGATGATCGGCAAGGTGATCAAGGACTTCCTGCCGCAGGAAGACCTGCTGCCCTATCTGGAAGCCATCGTCAGCGTCTACAACCTGCTGGGCCGTCGCGACAACAAGTACAAGGCGCGGATCAAGATCACCGTGCACGAGAACGGTCTGGAGACGATCCGCGAGAAGGTGGACGCGCGCTTTGCCGAGCTCAAGCCGCTCTTCGGCGGTATCGACCAAGAGATGCTGGCGGATCTGGAGGCGCAATTCGCGCCGCCTGCCTTCCGCAATGCGCCGACCGAGGTCTTCGACGCCGCCTATGCCGCCGATCCCGTGTTCCGCGCCTGGAGCGACACGAACCTGACCAAGCACAAGGCCGAAGGCTATGCCATCGTCTCCGTCAGCCTGAAGAAACCGGGCGAGACGCCGGGCGATGCGACGTCGGACCAGATGCGCGTTCTGGCGGATCTGGCCGAACGCTATGGCCACAACGAGCTGCGCATCAGCCACGAGCAGAACGTGATCCTGCCCCATGTGCACCGCTCGGACCTGCCCGCGCTGCACGCGGCGCTGAAAGAGGCCGATCTGGCCACCGCGAACATCGGTCTGGTCAGCGACATCATCGCCTGCCCCGGCATGGACTACTGCGCCCTTGCCACCGCCCGGTCGATCCCGGTCGCGCAGGAGATCGCACAGCGCTTCGAGGAGCTGAAGCTGGCCCATGAGATCGGACCGCTGAAGATCAAGATCTCGGGCTGCATCAACGCCTGCGGCCACCACCACGTGGGTCACATCGGGATCCTCGGTCTGGACCGCGCGGGGGTGGAGAACTACCAGATCACCCTTGGCGGTGACGGCACCGAGGACGCGGCCATCGGCCAGCGGACCGGCCCCGGCTTCGCCTATGACGAGATCACCGATGCGATCGAGCGGATCCTGCTGACCTACCTGGAAATCCGCGAAGACGAGGACGAAACCTTCCTGCAAACCTATCGCCGCGTGGGGGCCGACCCGTTCAAGGCCGCGCTCTACCCGGCAGAGGCCAAGGCAAATGCAGCCTGAGGGGATCACGATGCCACCACTGGACAAGCCACTCGAGGTGCCGGACGATCCGGCCCTCGCCGCCAAGTTGCGTGAACAGCAGGCGAAGGTGGATGCGCTGAACCTGCGCTACAAGCACCACGGCGCGACCGCGGTCATCGACAAGGCGCTGCAGGACACGGACGCGGGCGATCTCGCCCTCGTCTCCTCCTTCGGGGCCGAGTCGGTCGTGCTGCTGCACCTCGTTTCCGTCGTGGATCGCAGCACGCCGGTGATCTTTATCGACACGGAGATGCTGTTCACCGAGACCCTGGTCTACCAGTCCGAGATCGCGGAGCGTCTGGGGCTGCAGGACATGCGCATCATCCGCGCCGCCGAGACCGAGATCGCCGCCGGCGACCCGGACGGCACGCTGCACCAGCGCGACACCGATGCCTGCTGCGCCCTGCGCAAGACCGCGCCGCTGCAGAAGGCGCTGCAGGGCTTCGACGGCTGGTTCACCGGCCGCAAGCGGTTCCAGGGCGCGACCCGGGAGACGCTGGACTTCTTCGAGGTCGACGGGCCGGACCGGATCAAGGTCAACCCGCTGGCCCACTGGGCGCCGGAGGACATCCGCGCCTACATGGACGAGAACCGCCTGCCGCGCCATCCGCTGGTCGCCAAGGGCTATCCCTCGATCGGCTGCGCGCCCTGCACCTCGCCTGTGAAGGAAGGTGAAGATCAGCGTGCAGGTCGTTGGAGAGGCACACAAAAAGAGGAATGCGGCATCCATTTCGTGAATGGCCGCATGGTACGGATCGGAGCCGGACAATGAGCGTGATCGTGACCGACAAGGGCTTTGCCCCCGAGGACTGGACCGAAGGGTTCGAGGCGGAAGGCGTGCTGGATCTGCCTTCCGATACCGACCCGCAGGCGGTAGACTTCGACGAGGCCACCCGGCTGATCCGCGTGGCCTTCCCCTCCTCGGCCGATGGCCGGGGCTTCACCATCGCCCGCCAGCTGCGCCTGCGGGGCTACACCGGCCGCCTGCGGGCCGCCGGCCACGTCATCGCCGACCAATACGCCATGGCCCGCCGCTCGGGCTTCGACGAGGTCGAGATCGACGAGAGCCTCGCCGCGCGCCAGCCCGAATCCCAGTGGATCTTCCGTGCCGACTGGCGCGCCCATGACTATCAGTCGCGGCTGCGCGCCGGCTGAGCCACTGGATTATTTGAACACGAACGAGTAAGGACGGGATACTCCTCCCGCAATTTGCCATGACCGAGACCGCCGTGACCGAACAGCAGACCAATGTCCCCAAGGTGCCGACCCTGCCGAACGCGGAGACGATCACCGAAGTGAAGCACTGGACCGACCGGCTCTTCTCCTTCCGGGTCACCCGGCCCGCCAGCCTGCGCTTCCGCTCGGGCGAATTCGTGATGATCGGGCTCATGGGCGACAACGGCAAACCGCTGCTGCGCGCCTATTCCATCGCCTCGCCCAGCTGGGACGAAGAGCTCGAGTTCTACTCTATCAAGGTTCAGGACGGCCCGCTGACCTCCAAGCTGCAGCACATCGAGGTGGGCGACCAGATCATCCTGCGCCCCAAGCCCGTGGGCACGTTGGTGCATGATGCGCTGCTGCCCGGCAAGCGGCTGTGGTTCTTCGCCACCGGCACCGGCTTTGCGCCCTTCGCCTCCCTGCTGCGCGAGCCGCAGACCTACGAGGATTACGACGAGGTGGTGATCACCCACACCTGCCGCGAAGTGGGTGAGCTGGCCTATGGCGCGCAGCTGATTGAGGACATCAAGAACGACGAACTGCTGCACGAGCTGATGGGCCCGGATTTCCACAAGAAAATCCGCTATTATCCGACCACGACCCGCGAAGAGAGCCCCAAGATGGGCCGCATCACCGACCTGATGCGCTCGGGCGAGGTCTTTGCCGATCTCGGCATCGACCCGATCAACCCCGACACCGACCGCGCCATGGTCTGCGGCAACCTCGCCTTCAACCTCGAGATCAAGGAGCTTCTCGAAGGCTACGGTCTGGAGGAAGGCGCGAACTCCGCGCCCAAGCAATACGTGGTCGAGAAGGCCTTCGTCGACTGAGCCGATCGGGCAAAGCGTCTGAAAGCATACAAGAAAACGGAGCCGTTCCCGCCCCGGGGGCGGCTTTCTCCTGCCCGGCACCGGTCGCGTGGCGGCACGGCCCATCGAATTCCCGCGGAACCGTCTTTCCAGCTTGAAAGTTTAGCCGGTGGAGACTACCTTCTCGCCTCAATTCCATTCACCATCGAAGGACGAATAAAATAGCTCGCAGACCTCATAATGCGCCCCCGACGCGCGACAATGGCCCCCGTGTTAACGACCGTATCCGTGCGCCCGAAATTCGGCTGATTGGCGCGGAAGGCGAAAACGTCGGCGTGGTTCCCCCGGCACGTGCCCTCGCCATGGCGGAAGAAGCTGGCCTCGATCTGGTCGAGATCTCCCCCAATGCGACCCCGCCGGTCTGCAAGATCATGGATTTCGGCAAGTTCAAGTACGAACAGCAGAAGCGCGAGTCCGAAGCCCGCAAGAAGCAGAAGACGATCGAGGTGAAGGAGGTGAAGTTCCGCCCCGGCACCGATGTGCACGACTACCAGGTCAAGATGCGCAACGTCCTCAAGTTCCTTGAAGGCGGCGACAAGGTGAAGATCACCCTGCGCTTCCGCGGCCGCGAGATGGCGCACCAGAACCTCGGACGTGAGCTTCTGGAACGCGTCGCCGAGGACGTGAAGGAACTCGGCAAGGTCGAGAACATGCCCAAGATGGAAGGCCGTCAGATGGTCATGATGATCGGGCCGGTCGCCAAGTAAGCGCCGCCCGCCATCTCCAAGCAAGGCCCGGCATCGTCCGGGCCTTTTGCATGTCTGGCCTCTGCACGCGCTTCCCCGGGACACCCAAGAGTTTTCGAAGAATTTTGGTCGCGCGGGGCGGGCGGGATGGACCCGATTGGCGGAGGGGCACAGCCTCTTCTCTGGCGCTGCCCGGAAAATTCGAATGTTCCGGTTCGGACTTTTCGAAAAGTCCGGGGGGCTCTGCCCCCTTGGCCCCGGTGGGGCCAATTCCCCCGGAGTATTTCCGGAAAGATGAAGGGCGCCGCAGCGCCCCTGTGCATGGGGCCCGCCGGGCCCGGACCCAAGCAGGTCTCAGGCGCCCGTCAGGCGGGGACCAGGTCTGCCACGTCCTGGCCGGAGGCCGCGTAGATCGCCTTGACGATATTGTGGTAGCCGGTGCAGCGGCAGATGTTGCCGTGCAGGTGGTGCCGGATCTCGGCCTCGGTGGGCTTGGGGTTGTCCTTCAGCAGCGATTCCGCCGCCATGATCATCCCCGGCGTGCAGAAGCCGCATTGCAGCCCGTGGTGCTCCTTGAAGGCGGCCTGCACCGCGCTCAGCTCCCCCTCGGGGCTGGCGATGCCCTCGATCGAGGTGACCTCGGCGCCCGCAGCCTCGACCGCGAACATGGTGCAGCTCTTCACCTGAAGCCCGTCCACATGCACCGTGCAGGCGCCGCATTGCGAGGTGTCGCAGCCCACGTGGGTGCCGGTGAGGCCGAGGCTGTCGCGCAGGAACTGCACCAGAAGGGTGCGGTTCTCGACCTCACCCGAAACCTCATTCCCGTTCACATTCATCGAGATCGTCGGCATGGCGTCCTTCCTGATGGTCTTGCTGCGCCTGAGGGGCTCTTTGGCGGCGAGTAAATCACCCCCGCCGGAGAAGGGAAAGGGGGCCGGGCGAATTCTGTGCCGGTCCCCGGTCGTCAGCTGCCCCGGCGCCTTGGATGCGGGCGGGTCGGGATCTCCTTCAGCAGACCGCCCACGCCCATGGCCGCGATCTCGGCATCCCCCGTGGCGATCCCGCAGGCCAGCCGCGCCAGAACCCAGTCGGCCCCGTTCAGCGCCGGCGAGCGGGCGCAGCCCGGCAGGCCGATCACGTCCCTGCCCCGCAGCCGTCCCAGCACCAGCAGGTTGCCGGGATCGACGGGCATGCCGAAACGCTCGACCGTACCGCCTGCCTCGCGGATCGCCGCCGGCACCACGTCCCCGGGATCGGAGGTGGCGGAGGCGGTGAGCACGAGGATCAGGTCGTAGCGGTCCGCGTCGCGCAGGTCTCCGAGCGCCTGCGCCAGCGGATCGCGCCGGTGCGCCACGGTTTCCACGTGGTCGAGCGTCATGTCGAGCGCCGCCAGCCGGTCGCGGATCGCGGGCAGCCCGGCCTCGCCCGCGCCGCCGGGAATCTCGGTCACCACGAGGGCGGCGGTCTTCAGCACGGGGCGGTGCAGCTGCAACGTGCGATGGCCCTCCAGCAGCACCTCCGCCGCGTCGAGGGAGGCCCCGGAGACCGCGTAGGGAATGATCTTGATCGTCGCCACCATGCGACCGGCGTCCATCTGTTGATGGCGAGGCACCGTGGCGAGGGTGATCATCGGGTCGATCCGGTTCAGGGCGGTGAGGCGCGGGGCGTCGAGCTCCACCACGCCGGGACCGGCGGCCAGAAGGTTCACCCGGCCCGTGGTGGCGCGGGTCAGGGTGAGGCCCGCGGCCTCCGGGTCCGGGACGAGGGCCTGCGCGAGGCGCGTGGCGGCGGCGTCCTCGTGGATCTCGCCCGGCTCGGGACGGGCGACGATGACCTCTGTCAGCCCTGCCGCCCGCAGGCGGGCCATTTCCTGCGCGCCGATCCACTGCCCCTTGCGCAGGCGGCCCTGCGGCGTGGCGACGGAATGGGCCAGGATCGCGCCCTCGGCCTGATCCAGCGGGACCGGGCCGAACTTCACGCCTGACCCTTGCGCAGCACGGCGATCATCTCGGAGAGGATCGAGACGGCGATTTCCGCCGGGCCCGCGGCCCCGATGTCGAGGCCGATGGGCCCGTGGATGCGGGCGATCTGCCCCTCGGTGAAGCCGCGTTCGGTCAGCCGCTCCACCCGCTTGGCATGGGTCCGCTTCGAGCCGAGCGCGCCGATGTAATAGACCTCTGCCGCAAGCGCCGCCTCCAGCGCCGGATCGTCGATCTTGGGATCGTGGGTCAGCAGGACGAGCGCGGTGCGTTGATCGAGGCCGAGGTCCGCGACGGCCTCGTCGGGCCAGTCCTCACGGATGTCCTCGCCCGGGAAGCGGGCCGCGGCGGCGAAGGCCGGACGCGGATCGACGAGGACCGGATCAAAGCCCGCGATCCGCGCCATGGGCACGAGCGCCTGCGCGATATGCACCGCGCCCACCACGATCAGCCGCAGCGGCGGGTTGTGGATCGCGACGAATCGGCCGTCCTCCTCGAAGCCCGACCGATCCATGCGGAAGCGGTCGGCAAAGCCCGCGCCGGTCAGGTCCCGGCTGCCGGTGGCCGGGTCGATGACATAGGCCAGCGGCTGGCGGGCGGCGCGGGCGGCGACCAGATCGGCCAGCATCGCCTCGGGCAGCGCCTGCCCCACCGGCTCCACGAGGATGCGGATCGTGCCGCCGCAGGCGAGGCCCACGGCAAAGGCATCGCCATCGCTGACGCCGTATTCCAGCATCCGGTGGCCGCCGTCCTCCAGCGCCTCCAGCGCCTCTGTCACCACGGCGCCTTCGACACAGCCGCCCGAGACGGAGCCCGCGATTTCACCCTCTCCGCTGACGGCCAGCTGTGCGCCCACCCGGCGCGGCGCCGAGCCCCAGGTCTCCACCACGGTCGCGAGTGCCGCGCCCTTGCCGGCGCGGTGCCAGTCCAGTGCCTGTTCGGGGATGTTGTCGAAACGGTCCATGCGCGCCTCCGGGGGTCGGGAGATTATCGTGGCAGATCTGGCACATGGTCTAACACATGGTGCGGGGATGTCTGCCCCCAAGCGGCGCGGGTCCGATCTGCGTTGGCCGGAGAGCAGCGCCAGGTCCGGGGTGTGGAAGGCGGTGCGAGCCGGGCACAGGCGATCACGGGTGCGCAGCCCGGGGACAGATCGGAGACAGCAACGGGTCACAGGACGGGCCTGCATCATACCACGGCGCCGAAACGCTCGGCCGGCGCTGATCCGGGTCGGAAACGGACAGGCCTGGACATAACGGCGCGGGGTTAGCACCGAGGCGCCTCCGCTGCGGTTGCGGCGCGGGGGCGTTTCCCGGGTCTGGCGTACGGCGGGGTCCGCGACTTTCCTTCGCGCAGGGGCCCCGGTTTAGGCGCCCCTTCCCTGGGAGCCAGGGAGGCCTTGGGGATGCGGGAAAGGGCGCCGGAGCCCGCCTCGGTTCCTGTTGGATCGACGGGACGAACTCCACGAATGGCGCGCCAGGTCTGGCTCTGCGTGTTGGGTCGCTGACGTCAGGACGCACCACTCGCCCGCCGACGATAACCTGCGCAGGGCGATCCCGAAAGCGGACACTTGTGTCAGGCAGCAGACGGGGCCGCCCTCTCCGGACGGCCCCAGATGCCTTTTCGCGTCAGCCCGGTAGCCCGGGCCTCGATCGGGCGGACGATAGGGATCGCCCTGCCCGTCACCCTGTCTGTCAGGGGCTCAGCTACCGTTGGTGCCGTCGAGCAGCGGGGTAATGCGACGCACGGCGGCGCGGCGGTTCTCCCGCTCGGCGGTGGCGGTCAGCACCTTGAGGTCCGACTCGCCGTAGCCTTGCACCACCATGTTCTCCGGCGGCACGTCGAAATACTCCGTCAACGCAAGGGCCAGCGTCTCGGCCCGGCGGTCCGACAGGGCAAGGTTCATGCTCGCGGCGCCCACGGCGTCGGTATGGCCCTCGATCAGGAAGACCTCGGCCGGGTTGTCGTCGATGGCATCCCGCATGGCGATGCCCAGATCGGCCAGGCGACGGGCCTGTGCCGGCGGGATCGCGGCCGAGCCGCTGTCAAAGGTGATCGTGTCCACCTCGATCTCGGGCACGAGGGCCCGCACGGCCGAGATGTCACGCACCTGGCTCAGCGAGAAGCGACGGTTCACGTCGTTCCCAAGTTCCGCCTCCAGCGCCCGGCGCAGGCGCATCTCGTCCGCATCGGCCACGTCGACCTGCTGCGACTGGACCTGCGGCAGGTCACGGACATCGACCGCGGCCACCTGCTGCGTATCGTCGAAGAGCAGCACCTCGCGCCCGTCGGGCAGGATGCGGGTCCGGCGCAGGACGCGGCCATCGGGGGCGCGCAGCGTCTCGACCTGGGTGCCGTCCTCGCGCAGGGCCACCGTGCGGGTGGAGCCGTCGTCGAAGGCATAGGTGCGCACGTCGGTGCCCGGCTGGCGCAGCAGGACGTCATCGTCCTTCAGCACGCGGTACTGGCCGTCGCGTTCCACCACGACCCGGTCGCCGGTGTTGCTGACCACCTCGTCGCCATTGTTCAGCAGGCTGCCAACCGCCACGGCACCGAGACCGAAGAGCGCGAGCTTCTCGAAGTTGCTCAGGCCCGAGTCGTCCTCTGCCTCCGCGCGGCGTTCGCCCCGCAGGTTGGTGCGGAAGTCCTCGCGGCTGGAGCGGAAGTTGTCCTCGGTGATGCGCTGCTCGACCATGCGGCCCTCGTTGCGCGGGTCCGCGGCGGCCAGCGGGCGACGGTTCTCCTCCGCGTCGCGGGCGGCCCGGCGGGCCTGGTCCGCGGCGTCGGGGCGGCGCGGCTCCTCGGCGTCGCGGTTCACGACGTCGCGTTCCCCGTCGCGGAGGCGCTCGTCGTCTGCGCGCAGTTCCTCGCGCAGCCGGTCACGCTCGACGGCATTGTCCGCAGCTTCACGGCCACTCTCTGCGGCGCGCTGCTCATTCCAGCGCAGTTCCTCGGCGGTTTCGGCACGCTGCTCGCGCGTCCGGTCGCGCTCCTGTTCCGCCAGTTGCTGGCGCTCACGTTCCTGTTCACGCTCTGCCTGCTGCTGGCGCTCACGGTCCTGCTCACGCTCGGCCTGCTGCTGGCGTTCACGTTCCTGCTCACGTTCAGCCTGTTGCTGGCGCTGACGGTCCTGCTCGCGCTCAGCCTGCTGCTGGCGTTCGCGTTCCTGCTCACGCTCAGCCTGTTGCTGGCGCTGACGTTCCTGCTCGCGCTCGGCCTGCTGCTGGCGCTGACGGTCCTGCTCACGTTCAGCCTGTTGCTGGCGCTCACGTTCCCGATCGCGCTCGGCCTGCTGCTGGCGCTGACGCTCCTGCTCCGCCTGCTGCTGGCGCTCCTGGTCCACCTCGCGCTGCAGGCGCGCGCGGTCGTCCGCGGAATTGGCAGCTTCGCGGCCGCTCTCGGCGGCCTTCTGTTCCATCTGTTGCAGTTCCCTGGCGCGGTCCGAGGCCTGCTCGGGCAGGTCCGGCTCGCGGCCGCCCTGACGCTGGCGTTCCTGGTCCTTCTTCTTCAGAACCTGCTCCCCCTGCTGCCCGGCGTCCTTGCCTTCGCGGCCGCCGCTTTGCGCGGCAAGCGGGCCGGGCAGGATCAGGGCGCCCGACAGGATCAGGGCGGTGGTGGATTTCAGAAAGGCTTTCATCTTGGGTCCTCCTTCGACACCGGCACCTCCTCAGGGCACGCCGGCGCATGACGTTGGAAGGAGAACACCCATTCGTCGGAAAAGTTGCATCCTACGCAGGGCGCCCCCCGTCAATCGAGGGGGGATCAGCGGCTTTCCGCCGGGGGTAACAGCCTCATCAGGCGGTCTTTTTCGCCATCATCGCCGGCCTCGGACAGCAGGCGCGCGACATCATCGAGCGCCTGTACCGAATGGGCCGACCGGAAGGCATCGACCTGCGGCAAAAGCGCCGCCACGCCACGTGCCTTGGGCGCGAAACCGTCGTAGCGCAGCAGCGGGTTCAGCCAGACCAGACGGCGCGAGAGACGGCGCAGGCGGGCGGCCTCGGCGGCCAGTTCCGCCGGATCGCCTCGATCCAGCCCATCGGTGATCAGCACCACCACCGCGCCCGGTCCCAGCACGCGGCGCGCCCAGTCCCGGTTGAAAGCATGGAGCGCCCCGCCGATCCGCGTGCCGCCCTGCCAGTCCGGTGCCTCCTGCGCCGCCGCCGCAAGGGCCGCGTCCACGTCGCGCTGTTTCAGCGGACGGGTGATGTTGGTCAGACGGGTGCCGAAGGCGAAGGCATGGACCTGCCCCCAGCCCGGATCGCCCCCGCCCCGGGGACGGCGCGGGGCATTCATCATGGCGTGGAGGAAGTGCAGCATCATCCGGCTGTAGCGCTGCATGGAGCCCGACATGTCGCAGATCGCAACGAGGTCCGGCGCCCTGCGCCCCGGCGCGGTGCGGATCAGCGGCCCGATCTCGCCGCCCCGGCGCAGGGCGGTCCGCAGCATGGCGCGACGATCCACCCCCGCGCCACGGGCGGCGGGCGCATGGCGGCGCGCGGGCAGCGCGGGCGCAGGCAGCCGCAGGCGGGCGATCATGGCCCGGGCCTGTTTCAGCTCCTCCGCGCTCATCTGGTCGAAATCCTGCTGCCGGAGGCGTTCCTCCGCGGACAGGGTTTCCGCTGCATCCAGCCGCGTCTCCTCCGCCGGGCGGCTCAGCGCCTCCTCGCCCCCCAGCAGGGCGGCAAGCGCCCGCCGGTCCCCGGCCTCGGGCGTGTGCGCAGGCCCGCCCTCAGCGCCGGGCAGCAGCTGCGACAGCGCTGCCTCCAGCCGCGCGGGGTCCTGCCAGAACCGGTCAAAGACGGCATCGAAGACCGCGCGATCCGCCGGGCCCGAGGTCAGGCAGGCCGCAAGCGCCGCGCGCATCTCGCGCGGATCGGCAATGTTGACGGCGCTCAGGGCCTCCAGCGCCATGGCGCTGCGATCGGGCCCGACGCGAAGGCCCGCCGCCCGCAGCGCACGGGCGAAATGCATGACATTGGCCGCAAGTTGGCCCGGGGCACCGGTCTCGGACGGCCCCGCGCCTCCGTCCTGCGGAAGATCGGCGCCACCGTCCCCTCGGCCGGCGCCTCCCTGACCTTTCCCGGTCTCGCTCACTCCGCCGCGCCCAGAAGCCGGGCGATCCTGCCGTCGTCCATGGCGGCGAGGTCCTCCTGATACTTCAGCAGCGTTCCCAGCGTCTCGCGCACGGCCTCTGGTGTCAGCTCCAGCCGGTCGAGCGCCAGCAGGGCCCGGGCCCAGTCCAGCGTCTCGGCCACGCCGGGGCGCTTGAAGACGTCCTCCTCCCGCAGACGCTGCACGAAGGCCACCAGCTGCGCAGCCAGCGCCGCCGGGGCCTCGGGCACCTTGCGGCGCAGGATGCCGGCCTCGGTCTCCGCATCGGGATATTCGACCCAATTGTAGAGGCAGCGGCGCTTGAGCGCGTCATGCACCTCCCGCGTGCGGTTCGAGGTCAGGATCACGATCGGCGGCTCCTGCGCCTCGACCCGTCCCAGTTCCGGCACGGTCAGCGCATAGTCCGAGAGCACCTCCAGCAGGAAGGCCTCGAAGGGGGCATCGGTCCGGTCGATCTCGTCGATCAGCAGCACCGGCGGGCCCGCGGGATCGGGCGAGAGCGCCTGAAGCAGCGGCCGTTCGGTGAGGTACTCACGGGTGAAGAGCTCCGCCTGAAGGGCCGCGCGGTCGCCCTCGCCCACGGCCTCGGCGGTGCGCAGGGCGATCATCTGCGCCGCGAAATTCCACTCGTAGGCCGCCTGCGCGAGGTCGAGCCCCTCGTAGCACTGCAACCGGATCAGCCTGCGGCCAAGGGCGGCGGCCAGAGACCGGGCGATCTCGGTCTTGCCGGTGCCGGGCTCGCCCTCGAGGAAGAGCGGCCGTTGCAGGCGGAGCGCGAGGAACATCGAGACCGCCAGCGGGCGCGACGCCACGTAGCCCTGCTTGTCCAGCAGCGCAGAGAGGTCATCGGCGGAGGAAACGGGGCAGTCCATCGGCAGTCCTTTCGTGAGCCGGCCAAGAGGTGCCGCCGCGACGCCCGAAGGTCAACCCCGCGGCAGGCCCGCCGACGCCCAGCGCACCGCAGGCGCGGCGTTGAGGGAATTATTGACGGTTTCCGCGCCAACTGACATTTTCGACGCAACAAGAGACGCGGGGTCAAGCCCGCGGGACAGAGGCGCGGGATGGCCCCCGCGGAACATGGCAGTGACACAGAGAGACGATCCCGGGACAGACGAGCCCGGCGCCCCCCACGTCTTGCAGGGCGATACGCCGCTGCGGATCGCCGCGGTGACCTGCGTGAAGAATGAAGGCCCCTTCCTGCTGGAATGGATCGCCTACAACCGCGCCATCGGCGTGACGGATTTCCTGTTCTACTCGAACGACTGCGACGATGGCACCGACGCGCTTCTGGATGTTCTGGCGGCGGGCGGCGTTGTGCAGCACCTGCCGAACCCGGCAGAGGGGCGCAATTACCAGATGGAGGCGCTGAAGGATGCCAAGCGCCAGCCGGTCATCACGCAGGCGGACTGGGTCTGGGTCGCGGACGTGGACGAGTTCCTGAACATCCACGTGGGCGACAACACGATCCCCGCGCTGATCGCCGCCTGTGACGATCCCAAGGCGATCTCGATCCAGTTCCAGTTCTTCGGCAACGGTGGGGTGGATGCGTACCGTGACCAGCCGGTGATCGAGCAGTTCCTGCGTTCCCACGATCCCGATGTCTGGTGCGGGCAGTTGGCGATCGAGTGCAAGACGCTGGTGCGCAAGGATTTCCCCCTGCAATACTTCGGCGCGCACCGCCCCTTCTTCCGGGACAAGGGCCCGCGCAGGCGTCCGCGATGGACCGATGCCTCGGGCCGTCCCGTGCCGCAGGCCTTCCTGCTGGCCGAGAACGAGCGCCGCATCCGGCGCTTCCCCGCCAAGGGGGCGCGGGACTTCGCGACGCTGAACCACTACGCGCTGCGCTCTCTCGACAGCTATATCGTCAAGACGGAGCGTGGCGACGTGAACCGCGAGGGGCGCAGCTTCGAGGATGCCTATTGGCGCGAGCGGTCGGACGTGGCGTGGAAGGATGACAGTATCCTGCGCATGATGCCCCGTCTGACTGCGGAACTCGGCAGGCTGGCGCAGGTCCCCGGCGTGGCAGAGGCGCATCTGGCCTGCGTTCAGGCGCACAGGGCCAAGGTGGCGCGGCTGATGGAGGATCCCTTCTACCGAGATCTGCGCCGCGCGTTGCACAATGCCCCCACGATTTCCCAACCGGAGGAGGCACTGCTGCGGCATCTGGGCCTCGACTGGCGCGAGGTGGCACATGGCTAGGCTGCGTGTCCTGAACCTCGGCCTGCCGAAGTCCGGCACCACCACGCTGAGCCGCGCGCTGAAGCGCGGCGGGCTGAAGGTGGCGGATCACCGTATCCGCAAGTTCCAGACCGCGCGGGCGGAGCTGGGGCAGGCCTTCGTGGCCGATGTGCTCTACCGCGGGTACTACCACACAGGCGATCCGCTGGCCGCGCTCGACGAGTTCGATGCCGTCTCCGAGATGTCCTACATGCGCGAGGATCATTCCGCCTGGCCGCAGATGGATTTCGGCCTCATCGCCGCCATCGAGGCGCGCCATCCGGACGTTAGGTTCGTGGCGACCCGGCGCGATGCCCGTGATCTCTCGCGCTCCATGCTGGGCTGGACCAACATGGCCAGCCGCCTGCCCCGCGCCGAGATCCCCGGCCTGCCCAGGGGCTATGGCGAGACGGGGGCCGAACGGATGCAGTGGATCGACGCCCATTACGCGCACCTCGCCCGTCTCTTTGCCGGGCGGGACAATTACCTTGAGCTCGACGTGGCCGCTCAGGATGCGCGGGACCAGCTTGCCGGTTTCCTCGGGCTGGACCTGCCGTGGTGGGGCGTGGCCAATGAACGTGGCACAGCGAAGGACGCGCCCACGAAGACCGGCGGCAAGAGCGGCAAGGGCAAGGCGAAGGCCACCGGGAAGGCCAAGGGCAAGCGCAAGACCAAGAACTCTACCGGCTCTACCGGCTCTACCGGCTCTACCGGCTCTACCGGCTCTACCGGCTCTACCGGCTCTACCGGCTCTACCGGCTCTACCGGCTCTACCGGCTCTACCGGCTCTACCGGCTCTACCGTGACACGGCAGCCCGACAGCCCCGATGCGGTCAAGACCGCCCAGCGCGAGACCAGCGAATGATCCTGACCCTGCACATCGGCCCCGACATCTGGACCGCCTCCCGCCTGCAGGAGATGCTGCACCACAAGCGCGGCCAGCTGGCGCGGCACGGTATCCTCGTCCCCCGGGGTGCGGGCGGCAACAACCACTCGCGCCTCTTCATGGCCGCGACGGAGCCCGACCGCCCCGATGTGCTGCGCGCCAACCGCGGCTTCTCCACGCCCGAGGCACAGGCGCGGCTGCGGGCGGAAACCGCGCAGGCGCTGAAGGACGAGGCCGCCGCCGCCAATCCCGCGCAGATGATCCTGACCGCCCACCAGCTTGCGGGCTTGACCGAGGTCTCGGAACTGGAGCGGCTGCGCGACATGCTCTCCCCGCTCTCCGATGACATCCGCATCGTCGCCCATGTGGACGAGCCCGCCCGCCAGCTTGCCCGCCACTATGCGGCGCAGGTGCTGGAGGGGCGGACCCGCGGGCTGGAGGCGGAGCTGGAGCTGGCCGCAGGGATCATCGCGGGCCGCGACGTGGGCCTGCCCGGCCGCTGGTGGGACGTCGCGCGAGCGGCCGCCCTGCCGAACGACCCAGGGACCGGGCGCTACAGCGCCACGCAGGCCCCGCCCGCCTGGCTCGACTACGCCGCGCTCGTGCGGCACTGGGAGGGGGTCTTCGGCACGGGACGTGTGGCGCTGCGCAGTCCCGACACCGATCAGCTCTGCACCCGGGGCGGGATCGGCGAGTTGCACGCCGCCTTCGGCATCGAACCGGTGATCGGCAAGGCCGAGCGGTGCGACCCGCCGGTCTTCCCCTCCGATGCCTGGCTGGCCCGGGCGCGGCAGATGAACGCGCTGCTCTTCCAGGTGCAGGAGGTCGAGGGGCTGACCCTGCCCCGCCAGCTCTGCCGTACCATTGTCGAAGACACGCGGACCGGCGGCGCGCCTGTCTCTCCCGGCGCGCTCGCGCCGATCTCCCGGCTCTTCGCACCCGACATGCTGGAGCTGCTCGCCAACCACCCCGGCCTGACACAGCCGGGCATGACGCCAGACCCCGCGCAGCCCCTCTACGCAGAGGCCCCGGCCGGGCAGGGTTACCGGCCTTCTGCCTACCTGCTGTCCCAGTACTGGCGCATCCGAAAGCTGAAGGCAGAGGCCACGAAGGCCGAAGCCGCCGCACGCAAAGCCGCCGAGGCCCCCAAGGCCGAGCTGTCACCCGTGGCCTCGAAGCTGCTCTCCGACCGGGCCGCGCTGAACTTCGAGAGCCTTCAATCATCACCCTTCCGCCCCCACAACCGTCTGGGCAGGCTGAAGGAGGATCACGCCGAGGCGCCGTACCTCGCCGCAGACCACCACCCACCCGCGGAGGGGCACAGCGGCAATGTCATCGTCGGCTGCATGAAGAACGAGGCGCCCTATATCCTCGAATGGATCGCCTACCACCGCGCCGTGGGCTTCGACAGCTTCCTGATCTACACCAACGACTGCACCGACGGCACCGACGCGATACTGAAGCGGCTCGACGCCATGGGCCTGCTCCATCACCGCGACAACGACGGCTGGCAGGGCAACTCGCCCCAGCAATGGGCGCTGGACGCCGCGCTGGAGGAAGAGGTGATCCGCACCGCCGACTGGGTCGCCCATATCGACGTGGACGAGTTCGTGAACATCCGCTGCGGCAATGGCACGCTCGCCGATCTCTACGCCGCCATGCCCGCCGCCACCAATATAGCGATGACCTGGCGGCTCTTCGGGCACAACGGCGTCACCCGGCTGTCCGAGGACTTCGTGATCGAGCAGTTCGATACCGCCGCGCCGAAATACTGCCCCAAGCCGCACACCGCCTGGGGCTTCAAGACGCTGTTCCGCAATATTGGCGCCTACAGGAAGCTCTCCTGCCACCGGCCCAACAAGCTGGTGAAGGACCTCGCCGACGAGGTCCGCTGGTTCAACGGCTCCGGGCAGGAGATGACCCGCGAAGTGCTCAGGAACGGCTGGCGCAACTCCAAGCGGTCCATTGGCTATGACCTCGTGCAGCTGAACCACTATGCCCTGCGCTCGGCCGAAAGCTACCTGATCAAGCGCCAGCGGGGCCGCGCCCTGCACGTGGACCGGTCCATCGGGCTGAACTACTGGATCCGCATGGACTGGTCCGACCACCGCGACCTGACCATAAAGCGGAACCTGCCGCGCCTGCGCGCAGAGATGGACCGCCTGTTGCAGGACGCAGAGCTGCGCCGCCTGCACGAGGCGGGCCAGGCCTGGCACCGCGCCAAGGCCGAGGAACTGCACGCGGAGCCCGAGTTCGCAGACCTCTACCGGCAGGCGCTGGAGGTGAAGCTGACCCCGACCGAGCGGGTCGCCTATGCCCTCGCGCTCGAGGTGGACAACTAGCACCCGAAGAGTAAGACCCGGAGAAGGCCCGAGCCGCTACACGCAATCCGCCACGCAGGTGTCCCAGCCCCCGCGTCTCCGGGCCCCGCCACCCTGCGAGTCGAGGGCGCCGCACCCTGCCCCTGCGCTCGTCCCCAACCGCGCCCCACCGTGCCTCCTTGACAGCACCGCCGAACCACCGGAACCCTTCCCCCAGCCCGCCGTCCGCAAGGAGCCGCCGCCCGTGACCCGCATCCTCGCCATTCTCACCGTCCGCAACGAGGCCGCCTTCCTGCTCGACTGGATCGCCCACCACCGTGCGGCGGGGATCACCGACATGCTCGTCTTCTCGAACGACTGCGAGGATGGCACCGATGCGCTGCTGGACCGGTTGCAGGCGCGCGGCGTACTGACCCATGTCCGCAACCCCGGCCCCTACGACAGCCGCGGCGTGCAGTTCACCGCCCTGCGGCGCGCCGAGCGGCATCCCCTTGTCGCGCAGGCGGACTGGCTGCTGCCCCTCGACGTGGACGAATTCGTCAACGTGAGGATCGGCAACCACAGCCTGCCCGCGCTGATCGAGGCCCTGCCAGAGGCCACGGCGATCACCCTGACATGGCGGCTCTTCGGCAATGCCGGCGAGATCCGGTATCGCGACGTCCCCGTGCCGCTGGCCTTTACCAGGGCCGCGCCCGCGGTGCTCTACTGGCCCTGGCGCGCCGCGATGTTCAAGACGCTCTACCGCAATGACGGCAGCTACCGCCGCCTCGGCGTGCACCGTCCGCGCGGGCTGACGCCCGAGGGGGCCAGGGCCGTCCGCTGGTTCGATGGCCGCGGGCAGGAACTGGACGCGCAGTTCCACCGGCGGCGCATCTTCTCGAACTTCGGACGTGACAACTACGGGATGGTGCAACTCAACCACTACCCCCTCGGCGCGATGGAGAGCTACCTGCTCAAGGCGGACCGGGGCCGTGCCGTGCACGGCGACGACCAGCTGGGCCTCGACTACTGGGTGGAGCGCAACTTCAACGACGCGGAAGACAGCTCAATCTCCGCCCTCGCCGGCCCGGCCCGGGACCTGCGCGCGGCGCTCATCGGAGACGCGGAGACCGCGCGTCTGCACCATGCCGCCGTCGCCTGGCGCCGGGCCCGCTTCGATCACCTGATGACACAGGAGCCCTATCGCGCCCTCATGGGCCGCCTGATGCTCTGCCCCCCGACCCGGCCGCTCAGCCTCAAGCAGGCGCGGTTCCTGATCTCCCGCGGGACCCCGCCACAAGGTGCGGATGAGCCGAGTTGACGCCACGACAACCATAGCTTGAATAAGGCCATCGGGCGGAGAAATCCCTTTGTGCCAACGAAATTTTGCCTAAATCGGAAACTATCCCTAGGCTCGCACGTGTCTGACGTGTCGCCGCCACGCGACACAGGACGAGGAACAATGAGACCCGACATGCAGGATATTCCCGAAGGCATCGATCACCCCCTGCCGAAAGACAGCCGTGCGGCCTGGATGCAGGCGCTCGAGCAGGTCGCCGAGGAGGCCGGCTACTTCGAACCGCTCGGAGAGCGCCACTTCGCCGCCTTCTGCGATGCCGGCACCAGCCTGCTCGTCACCTTCGAGACCACGGGCGGCATCGGCAGCCTGCATGAGGACGCCCGCCCCCTGGGCTGGCACCTGGTGGAACGGACCGGCTGGTCGCACCTGCTGATCGCCTGCAAGGAAGACACCTGGTTCCGGGCCGAGACGATCTATCGCTACATCGACCGGCTGATCGACGACGGGTTCTTCGAGGATTTCGAGGAGGTCGTGTTCTACGGCGCCGGCCCCTGCGGCTATGCCGCCGCCGCCTATTCCGTGGCCGCCCCCGGGGCGCGGGTGCTGGCAATCCAGCCGCAGGCCACGCTCGATCCGCGGATCGCGGTCTGGGATGACCGGTTCACCGACATGCGCCGCACCGACTTCACCTCGCGCTACGGCTACGCTCCGGACATGCTGGAAGCCGCCGACAAGGCCTTCGTGATCTACGACCAGACAGAGGAGCTCGACGCGATGCACGCGGCGCTCTTCACCCGGCCCAATGTCACCAAGCTGCGGATGCGGCTGGCCGGAGATGCGCTGCAGACCGACCTGCTGGCCATGGGCACGCTGATCCCGCTGATCGAGGCGCTGATGCGCGACGAGTTGGACGAGGCCCGCTTTGCCCGCCTCTGGCGCGCCCGGCGCGACTACCCGCCCTACCTGCGCAACGTGCTGGCCGCCCTCGACGTGGACAACCGGCTGGAACTGGTGCGCGCCCTCTGCCGCAACGTGCTGGCCCGGATGAAGGCCCCGCGCTTCGCCCGCCGGCTGGAACGGCTGGAACGGCTCGACCACGACGCCCCCGAGATGGCCGAGGACCGCGAGGTCTGCTGAAACCAGCCGCCGCGGGACCCGCCCGGCAGGGCTCAAATCGAAGGCCCCGGCACGCCGCTTTCAAGGCCCCTTTCATGGCCCCTGACATCGGGCCCCCGATACCGGGCGCAGGCCGGCACATCCGCCAGACCTGCGCCCTTTTCAGCACCATCCCCCGACGCGCCCGCGGCGAGAGCTCGCAACCGGCGTGCGCGCGGGGCCAAACCGCCCGATAGACGCTGGCGTGCGCGGCGGACCTGTTGTAAGCGCGGGGCCATGGACAAGATCACGCTTCGCCGCCCCGACGACTGGCACCTGCATCTGCGCGATGGCGAGATGCTCAAGGCCGTATTGCCCGAGACCGCGCGCCATTTCGCCCGCGCGATCATCATGCCGAACCTCGTGCCGCCGGTGGTCACCGGGGCGCAGGCCGCAAGCTATCGCGAGCGGATCATGGCCGCGCTGCCCGAGGGCATGAGCTTCGAACCGCTGATGACGCTCTACCTGACCGAGGACACCGATCCCGCCGACGTGGCCGCGGCCCACGCCTCGGGCCTCGTGAAGGCGGTGAAGCTCTACCCTGCGGGCGCGACCACGAATTCGCACTCCGGCGTGCGCGACTTCGACAAGGTCCGTCCCGTCTTCGAGAAGATGGCCGAGATCGGCCTGCCGCTGTGCACCCACGGCGAGGTGACGGCGCATGAGGTCGACATCTTCGACCGCGAGGCCGTCTTCATCGAGACCGTGCTCGATCCGATCCTCCGCGCCACGCCCGGCCTTAAGGTCGTGATGGAACATATCACCACCTCCGACGCCGTGGACTACGTCGCCGCGCACGAGAGCAACCTCGGCGCGACGATCACCACGCACCACCTGATGATCAACCGCAACCACATCCTCGTGGGCGGGATCAAACCGCATTACTACTGCCTGCCGGTCGCCAAGCGCGCCTCCCACCAGGAGGCCCTGCGCAAGGCCGCGACCTCGGGCGATGCGCGCTACTTCCTCGGCACCGACAGCGCGCCGCATACCGATCCGAACAAGGAACAGGCCTGCGGCTGCGCCGGCTGCTTCACCGCCACGAACACCATGGCCCTGCTGGCCCATGTCTTCGAGGAGGAGAACGCGCTCGACCGCCTCGAAGGCTTCGCCTCGCTCCACGGCCCCGCCTTCTACGGCCTGCCGGTGAACGACGGCACGCTGACGCTGGCCAAGGGCACCGCGCGCTCCCTCGCCGGCAAGCTCGCCACCGGCGAAGGCCCCGTGACCCATTTCGACCCCGGCCACCCGATCAACTGGGACGTGGTCGGCTGATGCATTTCCGTTTCGAAAATATCCCCGCCGGAGGCTTGAAATCTCTGCGCACCCCCTCCGGCCGGAGCCCCGGCCGCGAAGGCGCGCAAGAGAGCCGAAGCTGCGCTTCGGAAGCCTCCGGCGGGGATATTTGGAAAACGGAAATCGACGAGAGATCTCAAGGAGACATGCGATGATCCCTTCCTCCTATCCGTCGCAAGAGGAAATCGCCCGGCTGACCGCGGGCATGCTGCTGGATATCCAGGCGGTGCACTTCAATTCGGACGAGCCCTATATCTATGCCTCCGGCAAGCCGGGCCCGACCTATATCGACTGCCGCAAGCTGATCTCCTTCCCGCGCATCCGCTCGACGCTGATGGACTTCCTCGCCATGACCGTCATGCGCAACGCCGGTCTCGAGGCCTTCGACAACGTCGCGGGCGGCGAGACGGCGGGCATCCCCTTCGCGGCCCTCGTGGCCGAGCGGATGTCGCTGCCCATGACCTATGTGCGCAAGAAGCCCAAGGGCTATGGCCGCAATGCCCGGATCGAGGGTGCCATGTCCGAGGGCGAGCGCGTGCTGCTGGTCGAGGACCTGACCACCGACGGCGGCTCGAAGATCTCCTTCGTGAACGCGATCCGCGACACCGGCGCCTCCTGCGCCCATACGGCGGTGATCTTCTACTACGGCATCTTCCCGCAGACCGAGAAGGTCCTGGGCGATCACGGCGTCAGCCTGCACTACCTCTGCACCTGGTGGGACGTGCTGGCCGAGGCGCGCCGCCGCAAGGCCTTCTCCGAGGAGACGCTGAACGAGGTCGAGGCCTTCCTGAACGACCCCACCGGCTGGCAAGACGCAAGGATGCAGGCCTGATCAGCCCGCCCCGCGCGGCGCCACGATTCGGTCCTTCGAGAACGTCGGGCACAAGGATTCGGGCCGCGAAGCGGACAGGGGCGGCCCCGGACGCCCCGAGGCACGCCCCGCACGGAGATTGACACACCCCCTGCCCAAGCCATGGGCGGGGGGTGTTGCTTTCCGGCGACCTCCCGCCGGAGCCACGGCGGAGGCCTGCTCAGATCTTCCGAAATCTTGACGGATGGGGCCGATGCGGCGCAAGATGTTGCGACGGCAAGTTATGCACAGGTTATACACAGGCGGTCCACAGGGTTATCCCGATTGCGGTGCACCGGGCCCTTGGCCTATGACGAAGACCCGGCAGGGCGCGACCCGGTGCGACAGCACCGGCCAACGGCGCGGCGGGTCCGGCAGGGGACGCCGGAAGACGATCCTTGGGGACAAGACCGCGGCACGGGCAGTGCCCGCGGCAGGCGAGCGACAGCGGAACAGGCATGAACCAGAACACCTTCGATCCGACGGGCAGCGAGGCAGCGGGCAACGTGGAGGCCGCGGCCGTCGATCCGATGCCCCACTCCATCGAGGCCGAACAGCAGTTGCTGGGCGCGATCCTCACCAACAACGATGTCTACGACAAGGTGGCGCAGGTCATCGGGCCGAAGCATTTCTACGATCCCCTCCATGCGCGGATCTTCGAGATTGCCGCCGCCCGGATCGCCAAGAACAACCTCGCCTCGCCGGTCACGCTGAAGGCCTTCCTCGAGGATGACGAGGGGCTGAAGGAAGTGGGCGGCCCGGCCTATCTCGTGCGGCTCGCCGGCTCCGCCGTGGCGGCCTACGCGGTGCGCGACTACGCCCAGATGATCTATGACATGGCGATCCGCCGCCAGCTCATCGGGCTGGGCCGCGACATCGAGGCCAAGGCCACCAAGGTCGAGGTGCAGAACGACCCGCGCGATCAGATCGTCCAGGCGGAACAGGCGCTCTACAAGCTCTCCGAGCAGGGCTCGACCGAGAGCGGCTTCGTCTCCTTCCTGCGTGCCGTGACCGATGCGGTGAACGTGGCCAACGCCGCCTACCAGCGCGAGGGCGGCCTCGCCGGGGTCTCGACCGGGCTCATCGACATGGACAAGAAGCTGGGCGGCCTGCACCCCTCGGACCTTCTGATCCTCGCCGGGCGCCCCTCGATGGGGAAAACCTCGCTCGCCACCAACATCGCCTTCAACGTGGCCAAGGCCTATCGCCGGGGCACCAAGCCCGACGGGCAGGAAGGCACGATCGAAGGCGGCGTCGTGGGCTTCTACTCGCTCGAGATGTCGGCCGAGCAGTTGGCCGCGCGTATCCTCTCCGAGGCCGCCGAAGTGCCCTCGGAGCAGATCCGCCGCGGTGACATGACCGAGACCGAGTTCCGCCGCTTCGTGGAGGCCGCCAAGTCGCTGGAGGCCTGCCCGCTCTTCATCGACGACACCCCCGCGATTCCGATCGCACAGCTGGCGGCGCGGGCGCGGCGGCTGAAGCGGACCCACGGCCTCGACCTGCTGATCGTGGACTACCTGCAGCTGGTGCGCGGCACCGCCGACAACCGGGTGCAGGAGATCGCCGAGATCTCGATGGGTCTCAAGGCCATCGCGAAGGAGCTCAACATCCCCGTCATCGCGCTGTCCCAGCTGTCGCGGACGGTGGAAAGCCGGGACGACAAACGCCCGCAGCTGTCGGACCTTCGGGAATCGGGCTCGATCGAGCAGGATGCCGACGTGGTCATGTTCGTGTTCCGCGAGGAATACTACGTGGAGCGGGAAAAGCCCTCCGACGACAAGCTGGACGAGATCGCCGCCTGGCAGGAGCGGATGAGCCGCCTGCACGGCAAGGCCGAGGTGATCATCGGCAAGCAGCGTCACGGTCCCATCGGCTCGGTCGAGCTGAGCTTCGAGGGCCGCTTCACCCGCTTCGGCAACCTCGCGAAACAGTGGCAGGAAGGCGGCGACGAGGGCTTCTGATCGAAGATCACCCCGCAAGACACGGACAAGCAACGGAAAACCGCCCCGGGCCGAAAGCCCCGTGGGCGGTTAACTGTCTCTCAGGGGTCCTGTGCGAGGCTTGGAGCATCCGCCTCTCCCTGCTCCGGAATCGCGCAAATGGTCATCACCTTTTCGTGCAGATGTCACTTTTCGTTTACGTTTGGTCAGCTTCGGGCGGACACTGGTGTCATGCGAAAAATCGGTGTGATGCTTCTTTCTCTCCTGGGAACGTTGCCGCTCATGGCGCAGGCTCAGGACGACTGGCGCAATTCGGTGGAAGTCGACGTCGAATTGCTGCTGCTGGTCGATGTGTCCCGGTCCATGTCCCCCCGGGAACTCGACATCCAGCGTCGCGGCTATGCCGCGGCCCTGACCTCCGATGCGGTGCTGGGCGTCATCGGGGACGGTTTCATCGGCAATATCGCGGTCGCCTACGTGGAGTGGGCCGGCGACGGCAACCAGCGCGTCGTGGCCGACTGGCAGGTGCTGCGGACCCGCGAAGATGCCGAGGCCTTCGCCGGCATCATCCTCAGCCACACGCTGCCCGGGATGCGGCGCACCTCGATCGCCTCGGCGCTGCGCAACGGCGCGCTGATGTTCGACGGCAACGGCTACATCGGGCTGCGACAGGTGATCGACATCTCCGGCGACGGGCCCAACAACGAGGGCGGCGCGGTCACCGTGGCCCGCGATGCGGCGCTGGCCCGCGGGATCGTGGTGAACGGCCTGCCGCTCATGACCCGCGAGGGGATCGGCGGCCAGTGGCACCTGGAGGACCTCGACAAGTACTATGCCGCCTGCGTGATCGGCGGGCCCGGGGCCTTCGTGGTGCCGGTGACCGAATGGGCGAGCTTCGGGGATGCGGTGCAGCGCAAGCTGGTGATGGAGATCTCGGGCCTGATGCCCGAGGCTCCGCAGTTTGCCCGCGCCATGCCTGAAAACGGGCCTGAAAACGTGCCTGCAAACCTGCCCGAAACGATAGGGGGCACCCTGCCCGCCCCCGGCACCGGGCGCGCCAGTCGTGGCTGGCCCCTGCCCGAGGCGCTGACCGGCGCGCCCCTGCGCCCGGCACAGTATGCCACCGCCGACGGCGGCTATGACTGCCTCGTGGGAGAGAAGATCTGGCAACGCTACCGGGACGGCTGGGAGCCGTAGGGCGCAGGCCCCGCACCCGGAGCAGCGCTGCGGCGGGCACATGCGCCGCATCACCGCCCCACCTGCGATCAAGATCGCGGCACCCACCCGCCTGCCGCATGGCACCCTATCGCCCGCTGGCGGAACTTCCCCTTGCGCCGCTCCGCGCGGAGGGCCAAAAGACCTCCATGTGCACTGGAACGCTGACCATCGACCTCGACGCGCTCGCTCGCAACTGGCGTGCGCTGGATGCCCTCTCTGCCGGACCTGTCGAGACCGGCGCCGTGGTGAAGGGCAACGGATATGGCATGGGGGCGGCTCAGGTCGCCACGGCCCTCGCGCGCGCAAGCGCCCGCAAGTTCTTCATCGCCACCGTCGAGGAAGGCGCTGCCGTCCGGCAGGCGCTTGGCGACGGCCCCGAGATCGGCGTCTTCTCCGGCCATATGGCGGGCGACACCGCGATGATCCGCGAGCTGAAACTGGTCCCGATGATCAACTCCATCGACCAGATGCTGCGCCACGTGGAATCCCTGCCGGGCCATCCCTTCGGCATCCAGCTCGACAGCGGCATGAACCGCCTGGGCATGGAGGCCGCCGAGTGGGCGGCGCTCCGCGACATCGCGCTGCAGCAGAACCCGCGCCTCATCATGTCGCACCTCGCCTGCGCGGATGAGCCCGACCATCCGATGAACGCGCATCAGCTCAAGAATTTCAAGGAGATGACCGAAGGTCTCTCGGTCCCGCGCTCGCTCGCGGCCACCGGTGGCATCCTGCTGGGCCCGGACTACCACTTCGACGTGACGCGCGCGGGCGTCGGCATGTACGGCGGCCTGCCCTTTGCCGCCGCCGAGAATGTCATCACCCTCGACCTGCCGGTGATCCAGACCCGCGAGGTCCAGCCCGGCGAAACGGTTGGATACGGCAACACCTGGACCGCCGAGGCCCCCGCAAAGATCGCGACGCTGTCGGCCGGCTATGCCGATGGCCTGCACCGGGCCTTTGCCGTGGGCGCCAATGTCTATGCCGGCGACATCCCCTGCCCGCTGCGTGGCCGGATCTCCATGGACCTCATCACTGCCGAGGTCACCCACCTCGAGACCGTGCCCGAGGTCCTCACCCTGATGGGCCCGCAGCAGAACACCGACGTGCTGGCCGATCTGGGCGGCACCATCGGCTACGAGCTCTTCACCGCCCTCGGGGCCCGCTACAAGCGGCAGTACCTCGGCGCATGAGTGTGATCGCGCATCTACTGGCGGGGATCGGTCGCCGGGTCCTCGCGGCCCTCGCCACCATCGGGCGCGTGGTGCTGTTCACCGCGCGTGCCTTCAGCCACATGCTGCGCCCGCCCTTCTACGGGCGTGAACTCCTCAACGCGCTGCTCCACATCGGCTGGCTCTCGCTGCCCGTTGTGGGGATGACCGCGATCTTCACCGGTGCGGCGCTCGCGCTGCAGATCTACGCCGGCGGCTCGCGCTTCGATGCGCAGGCCGTGGTGCCGCAGATCGTGGCGCTCGGCATCGTGCGCGAGTTGGGGCCGGTGCTGGTGGGGCTGATGATCGCCGCCCGGGTCACCTCCTCCATCGCGGCCGAAATCGCGACCATGAAGGTGACCGAGCAGATCGACGCGCTCACCACCCTCTCGACCCATCCGATGAAATACCTCGTGGCACCCCGGGTGCTGGCGGCGCTGATCTGCGTGCCGCTGCTGGTGGGCCTCGGCGACATCATCGGCATCCTCGGCGGCTACACCGTCGCGGTGAACAACCTCGACTTCAACGGCGCGGTCTACATCCGCAACACGGTCGACTTCCTCGAACCGCTCGACGTGATCTCCTCGCTGGTCAAGGGCGCGGTCTTCGGCGTCATCGCGGCGACCATGGGCTGCTACGCCGGCATGCAGTCGGGCCGTGGCGCGCAGGGCGTGGGCCGGGCGACGAAATCCTCGGTCGAGGCGGCCTCGGTGCTGATCCTCGCCGCCAACGTGGCGCTGACGGGGGCCTTCTTCTCGATATGATCCGCTTCGAAGACGTCCATAAGACCTTTGGCACCAACGCGGTGCTGCGCGGCCTGAACCTGCAGGTCGACAAGGGCACCTCCATGGTGATCATCGGCGGCTCCGGCACGGGCAAGTCGGTGGCGCTGAAATGCGTTCTGGGGCTGGTGACACCCGACAGCGGCAGGATCTACGTCGACGGACAGGACACCGCCTCCGGCGGGGACAGGGATGCCTTCCTCGCCCGTTTCGGGATGCTGTTCCAGGGCGCGGCGCTCTTCGACTCGCTCCCGGTCTGGCAGAACGTGGCCTTCCGGCTGCTGCGCGGCGCGCTCAAGCGGCCCAAGGCCGAGGCGCGGGAGATCGCGGTGGAGAAGCTGCGCCGCGTGGGCCTGGGCCCCGAAGTGGCGGATCGTTTCCCGGCGGAGCTCTCGGGCGGGATGCAGAAGCGCGTGGGCCTCGCCCGTGCCATTGCCGCCGATCCGGAGGTGATCTTCTTCGACGAGCCCACCACCGGCCTCGATCCGATCATGTCCGGCGTGATCAACGACCTGATCCGCGAGATCGTGGTCGAGATGGGCGCGACTGCCGTCACCATCACCCATGACATGTCCTCGGTCCGGGCGATTGCCGACAACGTGGCGATGCTGCACGCGGGCAAGATCCGCTGGACCGGTCCGGTGGCGCAGATGGACGCCTCGGGCGACCCCTACCTCGACCAGTTCATCCACGGCCGCGCCGAGGGACCGATCGATCCGGTCCGCTGAGTCGCACTGCCGGATCGGGTGGCTGCGGCGGATTGTCGGGTCTGCCCCTTGAGATCATCCGCTGATCCGGCCCGCTGACCTGATGCGATGACCGTCTGCGTGCCTCCGGGATCGGAGAGCGCCTGCCGCGCGGTCGGCGCCTCCGGCGGGGATATTTGGGAACAGTGGATGGGACAGGTGCCACGTCTTTTGATCATCGCGAATGCGGCGCTGCTGGTGCTCTATCCCATCGCGTGGGTGGCGCCACTGGCCAGGGCGGGCGTGCTGCCCATCTTCGGGCTGAGCGAGATCTCCGTGCTCTCGGGCCTGCGCGCGCTCTGGCCCTCCGATCCGCTCCTCGCCCTGCTGGTGGCGCTCTTCGCCCTGCTAGCTCCGGCGGCCAAGACACTGGCATTGCTGATGATTCACCTCGACCGCGCGCCGGTCTGGCTGCTCGGGCCGGTGAGTGCGCTGGGGCGGCTCGCCATGGCGGATGTCTTCCTCGTGGCGCTCTACATCACGCTGGTGAAGGGCATCGGACTCGGCCACGTGGAGAGCGCCTGGGGCCTCTGGCTCTTCACCTTCTGCACCCTCGCCTCGCTGGGTCTTTCGAGCCTCACCAAGAAAATCGTTAATAAAAAATGACGTAGGCGCCGGAACCAAAGCATCCGTGGTACTGTTGGGGAAGAAATCGGCAGAAACTTGCCGACTTCGATGCCCAACTGGAGGAGTTGCCATGTCCAGCCGAACTGCCCCCTCGTCCTTCACCCGCACCGCCCTGCCGCTGATCCAGGCCGCCGGTCTCGCCCTTCTCCTCGGGCTGACACTCGCCGCCACTGTCACGACACTTTCCGCCGTCGCGGGCTGGTTGCCCTGGCTGCAGATCGACGCCGCCTTCGGCGAGACCGCCCTGCCGGCTGCGGGCCAGTCGGTCCAGATCGGCCTGACGCTTGTGCTCCTCGCGCTTGCGGCCTACGCGCCGCTGCACGGCCGGGTGATGCGCCTCGAGGGCTCCCACCGGCGGTTCCACATGTCGATGGAAGACGTGGCACGGGCCTATCATGCGGCCCATGCCGCCGACCGCACCGGAACCTTCCGCCTCTCCTCCCAGTTCGACGAGGTCCGCGACCGGATCGCCTTCCTGCGTGACCACCCCGATCTCGGCGGGCTGGAGCCCGGCATCCTCGAATCCGCCGCCCAGATGAGCCAGGTGAGCCACGAGCTGGCCGAGACCTATTCGGACGAGAAGGTCGAGCGGGCCCGCACCTTCCTGCGCCAGCGGCAGGAGGAGGTCGCCCTCTTCAACGAACGCCTCGACCAGGCCAAGATCGCCATGCAGGAGATCCGCGGCTGGCGCGACGCGGTGGAGATGGAAGAGGCCGTGGCCGAAAGCCAGCTCAACCGCCTGAAGGCCGAGTTGAACGACCTCCTGCCCGAGCTGCAGATGGGCATGGCAGGCCTCGAGCGCCCCGGCAATGTCGTGGGCATGGCCAAGGCGGCGGAATAACACCCAGCAGCTTTCCGTTTCCGAAGTATCCTCGGGGGGAATTGGCCCGCAGCGCGGGCCAAGGGGGGCAGACAGCCCCCCTGTCCCAGCCTGAGCCCTCCCGAGCCACCGGCGCAGCGCCCCTCAAGCCGCCCCATTCCCGCTCCACGATCCGACGCCACAACCCCACTCTTGCCGAACATCGCATTTGACCGCCCCGCCGCGCTGCGGCAAGACAGGCCCATGGCGAAAACACGCATCTTCACCTGTTCTGTCTGCGGCGCGACCCAGTCCAAGTGGTCGGGCCAGTGCGAAGCCTGTGGCGCATGGAATTCCATCGCCGAGGAGGCCCCGCTCAGCACCGGCCCGGGCGCCAAGGGGCTCAAGGCCCGCGGGACCCGGCTTCAGCTGACCGACCTTGCGGCGCAGGAAACGCCCCCGCCGCGCACCTCCTCGAAGCTGGAGGAACTCGACCGCGTCCTCGGCGGCGGCCTTGTGCCGGCCTCCGCGATCCTCGTGGGCGGCGATCCGGGGATCGGGAAATCCACCCTGCTCCTGCAGGCGGCGGCACGCTTCGCGCAGAACGGGCTCAAGACGGTCTATATCTCCGGCGAGGAAGCCGCGGCACAGGTGCGGATGCGGGCCCAGAGGCTGGGCCTCGGCCAGGCCCCGGTGGCGCTCGCCAGCGAGACCTCGCTGCGCGACATCCTCACCACGCTCGATGCCGAACGCCCCGACCTCGTGATCATCGATTCGATCCAGACCATGTGGTCCGACACCGTGGACAGCGCGCCCGGCTCGGTCAGCCAGGTCCGCGCGGCCGCCCATGAACTGACCACCTTCGCCAAGCGGCGCGGCTGTTCCGTGATCCTCGTGGGCCATGTCACGAAGGAGGGCCAGATCGCGGGCCCCCGGGTGGTGGAACACATGGTGGACACCGTGCTCTATTTCGAAGGCGAACGCGGCCACCAGTTCCGCATCCTGCGCGCGGTCAAGAACCGCTTCGGCCCCGCGGACGAGATCGGTGTCTTCGAGATGACCGGCGGCGGGCTGGCGGAGGTGGCGAACCCCTCCGCGCTCTTCCTCTCCGACCGGGGCGAGCCCTCGGCCGGTTCGGTCGTTTTTGCCGGGATCGAGGGCACCCGCCCCGTCCTGGTGGAATTCCAGGCCCTCGTGGCGCCCACGCCCCACAGCCAGCCGCGGCGCTCGGTCGTGGGCTGGGACGGCGGGCGGCTCGCCATGATCCTTGCCGTGCTGGAGGCACGCTGCGGCATCCCCTTCGCGGGTCTCGACGTCTATCTCAACGTCGCGGGCGGCATGAAGATTTCCGAACCGGCCGCGGATCTCGCGGTGGCGGCGGCGCTGCTTTCGGCGCGCGAGGATGTGGCCCTGGATGCACATACGGTCGTTTTCGGAGAGATTTCCCTCTCCGGCGCGCTACGTCCGGTGAGCCAATGGGAAAACAGGTTGAAAGAAGCCAAGAAACTTGGTTTCACCTCAGCCATAACGCCGGCCGGCGGAACGCCGGGCAGCGATCAGGGTATGAAACAGCAGCCCATGAAAGACCTGACCCAGGTCGTGGGCGAGATTTTCGGCGCGGGCTGACGCGCGCGGTGACTGGCGCCGAGGCGCAGGGCCGACAGCAAGGAACGGGGACAGATGGAAGGTTTCACCATTATTGACGGGATCGTCGCGGCGGTCATCGTGCTCTCGGCGCTGCTGGCCTATTCGCGCGGCATCGTGCGCGAGGCGCTCGCCATCGCGGGATGGATCGTGGCGGCGGTGCTGGGCTTCATCTTTGCCCCGCAGGTCCAGCCGCTGGTCAAGGAAATCCCGGTCATCGGCGAATTCATCTCGGACAGCTGTGAACTCTCCGTGATCACCGCCTTCGCCGTGGTCTTCGCGGTGGCGCTGCTGATTGCCTCGCTCTTCACGCCGCTCTTCTCCTCGCTGGTGCAGCGCTCCGCCGTGGGCGCGCTCGACCAGGCGCTCGGCTTCCTCTTCGGGGTGGCGCGCGGCATCCTGCTCGTGGCCATCGCCTTCTTCGTCTACGAGACGGTGATCACCTCGCAGGACATGCCCATGGTGGACAATTCCCGCTCGGCGCAGGTCTTTGCCCGCCTCACCGGCAAGATCGAGAACGAAGACCCCGAGCGCGCGCTTGGCTGGATCACCCAGCAGTACGAACAGCTGGTCGGCTTCTGCGAGGCGCCGGCCGAGACGCCCGCCCCTGCCACCGCGCCCGCAGGCTCGTGATCACAGTATTGAACACCGTGCAATTGCACCCGGGGCCGTTGACCCCGGGTCCGCGGACCCTTATGTGATCGTTTCGTGACACCTCGGTCCCTTGCCTCTACACTCAAGGCAAGGTCACGCTAGGATTCGGAGCTGCCCCTTGTCCCGCCAGATGCCCTCTGCCGCCAGCGACACCACCGCTGGCAAAGCTGCATTCAATGATGATGATCGCGACGATTGCCTCCCCCGGCACCCGTTCGACGATGACAAGCTGAAGGAGGAGTGCGGCGTCTTCGGCGCGATCGGCCTCACGGATGCGTCGAACTTCGTGGCCCTCGGCCTGCACGCGCTGCAGCACCGCGGTCAGGAGGCGGGCGGCATCGTCTGCCACCACCCCGAGCACGGGTTCAACTCGGCCCGCCGCTTCGGTTACATCCGCGACAACTTCACCTCGCAATCGGTGATGGAAACCCTGCCCGGGCCGGTGGCCATCGGGCATGTGCGTTATTCCACCGCCGGCTCCAAGGGCGCCGCGCAGATCCGCGACGTGCAGCCCTTCTTCGGCGAGTTCTCCATGGGCGGCGCGGCCATCGCGCACAACGGCAACATCACCAATGCCGAGGCCCTGCGCCGCGAGCTGATCGAGCGCGGCTCGATCTTCCAGTCCTCCTCGGACAGCGAGTGCATCATCCACCTCATGGCGCGGTCGCTCCAACGCGGCATCCCCGAGCGGATGGAAGACGCGCTGCGCCGGGTCGAAGGTGCCTTCTCGGTCGTGGCCATGACCGGCACGCAGTTGATCGGGGTGCGGGACCCGCTCGGTGTGCGCCCCCTCGTCCTCGGCAAGGTCGCCGACGGCTGGGTGCTCTCCTCCGAGACCTGTGCCCTAGACATCATCGGCGCGGAACTCATCCGCGAGATCGAGCCTGGCGAGATGGTGGTGATCACCGAGAAGGGCATCGAGAGCCGCCGGCCCTTCCGCCCGCAGTCGCCGCGCTTCTGCATCTTTGAACATGTCTATTTCTCGCGTCCCGATTCGATCCTCGGCGGTCGCTCGGTCTATGAGACCCGGCGCCAGATCGGCGTCGAACTGGCCCGCGAGGCCCCGGTCGATGCCGACCTCGTCTGCCCCGTGCCCGACAGCGGCACCCCGGCAGCCATCGGTTTCGCCCATGAGAGCGGCATTCCCTACGGCATGGGGATCATCCGGAACCAGTACATGGGCCGGACCTTCATCGAGCCGACCGAGCAGATCCGGAACATGGGCGTGCGGCTGAAGCTGAACGTGAACCGCGCCCTGATCCAGGGCAAGCGGGTGATCCTCGTGGACGACTCGGTGGTGCGCGGCACGACCTCGCGCAAGATCAAGGAGATGATCCTCGACGCCGGCGCGGCAGAGGTCCACTTCCGCATCGCCTCCCCGCCGACCGCATGGCCCTGCTTCTACGGCGTGGACACCCCGCAGCGCGAGAAGCTGCTGGCGGCGACCATGTCGGAGGAAGAGATGCGCGATCACCTCGCGGTGGACAGCCTCAAGTTCATCTCGCTCGACGGTCTCTACCGCGCCGTGGGCGAGGCCGAGGGCCGCAACAACAGCTGCCCGCAGTATTGCGACGCCTGTTTCTCGGGGGAATACCCGGTGGCGCCCTCCGACATGATCGAGAAGGGCTTCGAGCTCAAGGCCGCCGAGTAAGGCGCTTCGGATGAGATTGGAAAGGCGGTCCCCGGGGCCGCCTTTTTCGTTTTCCGGGGACTTCTGCTTCTGGCGGCTGTAGAGACCGCCCGCCGCCGGGGTGGTTTCGCCTACGCAGGACATCGGCCCTCCTGAGGTAGTTCGCGCGTCAGGAAAGCACCGAGCGCCCTGCTCCAAGCGCGTTCTCCGGCCTGCGGCACCGCTTCACGATCTGGCGCTGCGCGCCCTAGTCTCGCGCCAATACCTGCCCTCCGGCTTTCGCGCAGGGCAGCGCCGTCCCGCGGGGTGGCGATATAGCGCCGGTCGCCATTGGTGCGCCATTGGTCCGAGCGCCATTGGCGACGGGGGGCGGCTCGGCGCTGCCCGGCCTCACGGCCGGGCGGGACACTTCGAGGGGACAGCGGCTTGGCGCAAGACGGAGGGTCGAGGCGCCCAGCCGTGCCAGTCTACTGAAGACGCACAGGGCCTAGCGGCAATCGACCCGCCCCCGACAGAGATGCGCCTTGAACGCGAACAACGTCCGCCTCTCCCCCCAAACCGCGCCCCCCAGACCACACCCGGCACCCGCGTCGCCGCACCGCAGGCCGCGCCGCCTGTTTCACTTGACCCGGCGCATCAAACCGCGCAGATCCCGGCCATGACTGACCAGATCGCCCTCATCACCGGTGCCTCGCGCGGGCTCGGCGCGGCGCTTGCCGCCGCTCTCGCGCCGACCCATCACATCGTCGCCGTCGCCCGCACCGTGGGCGGTCTCGAAGCCCTTGACGACCGGATCAAATCCGCCGGCGGCAGCGCCACGCTGGCCCCCATGGACATCACCAACCGCGATGCCATGGCCCAGCTCTGCCGCTCGATCTATGACCGCTGGGGCAAGATCGACCTCTGGTGCCACACCGCGATCTCGGCCCCGCCGCTTTCGCCCGCCGCCCATATCGACGCCAAGGACTGGGACAAGGCCGTGGCCTGCAACGTCACCGCCCTCGGCGTGCTGGTGCCCTATGTCGCGCCCCTGCTGGGGACCGAGGGCAAGGCGATCTTCTTCGACGACCCCGTCGTCGCCACCCGCTTCCACGGGGCCTATGGCGCCACCAAGGCCGCGCAGATCGCGCTCGCCCGCTCGTGGCAGGCCGAAACCGCGGCCACCGGCCCCGAGGTCCACGTGCTGACGCCGCTGCCGATGCCGACCGCCCTGCGCGGCCGCTTCCACCCCGGCGAGGACCGCGAGGCGCTCTCCGATCCCGACAGCGAAGCCGCCCGGCTGCTGCCCAAGTTCGCCTGACATTGGCCGCCTGACACCAGCCGACCAACATTGGCCGACCAGCATTGGCCGACCAGCTCTGGCCGCCTGACATTGGCCGCCTGACACCGGCCGCTTGCCTGGCCCGGGGCCGCGTCGCCACCGACGCGGTCCCGCCGCAAGCCAGACCGTCCGACAGAACCGCTGCGCCTACAAACCCACGACCGCGCCCTGCGCCCGCGGCCCATGCACCGCCGGGGGCCAGCCCCCCCCCGCCGGACGCCCGCCCGGGCGCCCTGCAAACCCGCGCTTTCCCCTGCCTGCCCGGCTTTTATGCCACGCCCGTCGCGGCAGCGCCTGCCACGGCTTGCCCCCCTTCCGGCCCTCGCTTATGCAGGGTCCAACCCAGGACGGAAGGCGAATTCATGCGTATTCTCATTACCAATGACGACGGGATCAACGCACCGGGTCTGAAGACGCTCCACGCCATTGCCGAGACCCTCGCGGGCCCCTCGGGCGAGGTCTGGACCGTCGCCCCCGCCTTCGAGCAATCGGGCGTGGGCCACATGATTTCCTACACCCGCCCGATGATCGTCTCGAAGATGGGCGAGCGCCGCTTCGCCGTGGAGGGCGCCCCCGCAGACTGTGTCCTCGCCGGGCTGCACGACGTGCTCAACGGCCAGCACGTGGACCTGATCCTCTCGGGGGTGAACTACGGCAACAACTCGGCCGAGAACGCGCTCTATTCCGGCACCCTCGGCGGCGCCATCGAGGGCGCGCTGCAGGGCATCCCCGCCATGGCGCTGTCGCAGTTCCTCGGGCCGGACAACTTCAACATCGACGATCCCTTCGAAGCCGCCGCCCAGCATGGCGCCGACGTGGTCCGCAAGGTGCTGGAGCACGGCCCCGCGGATGACGGTGACTACCGCCTGTTCTACAACATCAACTTCCCGCCCGTGCCCGGGGCCTCGGTCAAGGGCGTGCGCGCCTCGGCGCAGGGCTTCCGGCGCTACACCAAGTTCGGGATCGAACCCCATCTGTCGCCCTCGGGCCGCCGGTTCCTCTGGGTCAAGGGCGGCCAGCAGGGCGAGAAGACCGCGCCCGGCACGGATGCCCATGACAACCTCGAGGGCTATGTCTCGGTCACGCCGATGCGGGCGGACTTCACCGCCCATGACATGCTCGCCCCGCTGAAGGCCATCGAATGACCGACGCAACCGCCGAGCGGAAGATGCAGTTTCTCTTCGCCCTGCGCTCGCGCGGGGTCACCGACAAGCGCGTGCTCAACGCCATGGAAAAGATCGACCGCGGGGCCTTCATCCGCGGCATCTTCGCCGAGCGCGCCTACGAAGACACGCCGCTGCCGATCGCCTGCGGCCAGACCATCAGCCAGCCCTCCGTGGTGGGGCTGATGACCCAGGCGCTGGAGGTCCATCCCCGGGACAAGGTGCTGGAGGTCGGCACCGGCTCGGGCTATCAGGCGGCGATCCTCAGCCAACTGGCGCGCCGGGTCTATACCGCGGACCGTCACCCGCGGCTGGTGCGCGAGGCGCAGGGCGTCTTCGACGCGCTCTCGATCGCCAATATCACGACCTTCACCGCCGACGGCTCGCACGGGCTGCCGGACCATGCGCCCTTCGACCGCATAATCGTGACCGCCGCGGCGGAGGATCCGCCAGGGCCGCTCTTGGCCCAGCTCAAGATCGGCGGTATCATGGTGCTGCCCGTGGGCCAGTCGGACACGGTGCAAAGCCTGATCCGCGTGCGCCGCACCGAGACCGGGCTGGAATACGACGAGCTGCGCTCGGTCCGTTTCGTGCCCCTTCTCGAGGGGCTTGGCCGGGACTGAGACCGCCGGACAGGCGGCAGGGTGCGGTGAACGACGGCCGGGACAGCCCGAGGGCGCGCTCACGACGCCGCCCGGGGGCCCTCACCGGCCCGAGAGGCAGAGGCGCATCGCGCCACGGACAGGAGCAGACCCGGCCCGCGCAAGGGCCGGTATCCCCCGCAGAGCGGGGGTGGCGAGGGATCGAACATGACCATGATTGCAGGGCGTCCGAGCCCCAAGACACGGCGCCACGGCGCCCTCATGCTGGCGGGCGCGGCCCTGGCCCTGATGGCCGGCTGCACCGAGCCGCTGGACTTCGACATGCGCGGCCACCTCGGGGCCTTCAACACCTCGGAGGCGGCGCGCAACGCGACCATGTCGCGCCCGCGGCCCGACAACCGCGGGATCATCTCCTACCCGAATTACCAGGTTGCCGTCGCCCGCGACGGCGATACGGTGGCCAAGATCGCGGCCCGCGTCGGCACCTCCGGTGAGGCCCTGGCACGCTACAACGGGCTGCAGACCGGCGACACGCTGCGCGACGGCGAGATCATCGCCCTGCCGAGCCGCGTCGCCGAACCCTCGCCCGCCACCGGTGCCGTGGGCACCGGGCCGATCCGGCCGGCCTCCACGGTCGACGTGGCCTCCGTCGCGGGCCGCGCCCTCGACGAGGCGAGCGCCAGCGACGTCCAGACCTCCACCCTCGCCCCCGCCCCCACGGCAGCCCCGGCGCCGAGCGCCTCGGCCTCGCGCACCCCGGCCGCCCAGACCGGCGAGGAGCCGATCCGCCACAAGGTGCAGCGCGGCGAGACCGCCTTCACCGTCTCCCGTCTCTACAAGGTCTCGGTCCGCTCGCTGGCCGAATGGAACGGGCTCGACGAGAACTTCACGATCCGCGAGGGCCAGTACCTGCTGATCCCCCCGGTCGGCGCCCAGACTGCCCCGGTCAGCGCGGTACAGACCGAGGCCCCCGGCGTCGGTTCGCCCACGCCGGTGCCGCCGAGCTCGGCCGAACCGCTTCCGGCGGAAAAGACGGTGCCGCAAGCCGAGGCCCGCGCCCAGGCCAACCAGGTCGCCGCCGCGCCCGACCTCTCGGGCGGGCAAAGCGTCACCACGCCCCGTGCAGGGTCCGAGATGGTCTACCCGGTGAAGGGCAGCATCATCCGCACCTACACCAAGGGCAAGACCGACGGGATCGATATCGCCGCCCAGCCGGGCAGCACCGTCGTGGCCGCCAAGACGGGCTCGGTTGCGGCGATCACCTCGGACAGCGACAATGTCCACGTGATCGTGCTGCGCCACGCCGACGGGTTGCTGACGATCTATTCCAACGTGACCGGCATCGCGGTCAAGGAAGGCCAGCAGGTCTCCCAGGGCGCCAAGATCGCAGAGATCCGCCCTGGCGCTTCGCCCTACGTGCACTTCGAAGTCCGCCGCGGGATGAACAGCACCGACCCGATGCCCTTCCTGGAATGAGCGCCCTGCGGGCGCATACGATGCTTGGCCGGGCCTCCGGCCCGGCGCTGCCGGCCCTGACGGGCCGGGCCTCCGGCGGGGATATTTGAAAGCGAAAGATGTAAGGGGTTTCTTAACCCCGATCCGTCAGGCTCATCCCGCGGTACAGGCGGGGACGCCGATGACCGTAGCGAGAGATGCGCCCCTGTCGGAAACGGCAGGGGCGTTGAATTTTGGCAGGTCCATCTTTCGCTTGGAAATATCCCCGCCGGAGGCTTGAAATCCTTGCCCCGCGCCCGCCTCAGGCGGCTCAGCCTGCGGTTTTCAGCGCGACGCCATGCCGACCGGCGAGGTCGAGGAAGAACTGCCAGGCGACGCGGCCCGAGCGGGCGCCGCGGGTGGCCTGCCATTCGATCGCCTCGGCACGCAGCTTGTCGCGATCGACCGAGAGGCCGTGGGCCGCGCAGTAGCCGTCGATCATGGCGAGGTAATCGTCCTGGTTGCAGGGGTGGAACCCCAGCCAGAGGCCGAAGCGGTCGGAGAGGGAGACCTTCTCCTCCACGGCTTCCGCCGGGTTGATCGCCGAGGAGCGCTCGTTCTCGATCATGTCGCGCGGCATCAGGTGGCGGCGGTTCGAGGTCGCGTAGAAGAGCACGTTGTCGGGCCGGCCCGCGATGCCCCCGTCGAGGACGGCCTTGAGCGACTTGTAGTGCTGGTCGTCGTGGCTGAAGGAAAGGTCGTCGCAGAAGAGCAGGAAACGCTCCTCTGCCCCGCCGAGGATCGACATCAGGCGGCTGACCGTTGGCAGGTCTTCACGTTGGAGTTCGACCACCTTGAGGGCGTGGCCCTGGCGCAGCACCTCGGCGTGGACGGCCTTCACGAGGCTCGACTTGCCCATGCCACGCGCGCCCCAGAGGAGCGCGTTGTTGGCCGGCAGGCCACGGGCGAATTGCAGCGTATTGGCCAGCAGGATGTCGCGGGAGCGGTCGATGCCCACCAGCAGGCCGAGATCGACCCGGCTGACCCGCCCCACCGGGGCGAGGCGTTCCGGGGCGACCTGCCAGACGAAGGCGTCGGCCGCGGCGAAATCCGGGGCCTCCAGCGGCGCGGGCGCCATCCGCTCCAGCGCCGCCGCGATCCGGTCGAGGGGATCAGTCATCCTTCGGCTTCCCGGTCGTTTCCGCGTCGTCCTCGGGGTCATCGAACTCGCCCATCAGCGGGTCTTCGTCCGCGTCTTCCTCGTCATCGAGGAGGCCCTCTTCGCGCAGGCGCTCGAGGCGTTTCCGCTCGACCCGACGCACGAGGATGATGGAGATCTCGTAGAGCCCGTAGACCACAGTGAAGAGGATCACCTGGGTGATGATGTCGGGCGGGGTCACCAGGGCGGCCAGCACGAGGATCGCCACCACGGCGTATTTCCGCACCGAGCCGAGGCCCTCGGCGGAGACCAGGCCCGCCTTGCCCATGAGCGTCAGCAGTACGGGCAACTGGAAGCAGAGGCCGAAGGCGACGATGAACTTGATCGTCAGCGAGAGGTATTCCTGCGCCGAGCCCTGGAAGGCGATGCCGGCCACGCCCCGCTCAACCTCGCCATCGCCCAGCACGGTGCCGGGCTGCTGGAAGCCGAGGAAGAAGTCGAAGGCCATCGGCGTGACCACGTAGAAGGCGAAGGCCGCGCCGAGGAAGAACATCACCGGGGAGGCCACGAGGAACGGCAGGAAGGCGTTCTTCTCGGTCTTGTAGAGGCCCGGCGCCACGAAACGCCACATCTGAAGCGCGATATACGGGAAGGACAGGCAGAGCCCGCCGAGCAGCGAGATCGAGATCGCCACGAAGAAGCCTTCCTGAAGCTTGATCAGGATCAGGCCGCAGTCCCCGGTCTGGCCGCGTTCCGCCAGTGCCGAGCAGAGCGGCTGCGTCAGGAAGTTGAAGATCGGGTTCCAGACGGTGAAGCAGATCACCATGGCGACGATGAAGGCCACGACCGAATGGATGAGCCGCGTGCGCAGTTCCGCCAGGTGTTCGATCAGAGGGGCGGAGCTGTCGTCGATCTCGTCGGTTGGGCTCATGCGTCACCGGTCTTGGAGGAAGTCTCGGAGTTCGGCGCGGGCGCGGCCGGATCGGGCTTGGGGGCCGTAGCGGCGGCGGGCGCAGGATCCGGCTGGGGCTGCGCCGCGGCGGCGGCTTCCTCGGCCTTGCGCTGCGTCGCGCGTTCGGCGGCGGCGTTGCGGATTTTCTCCGCGGCCTCGGCCCGCTCCTTCGAGAGGTTTTCAGTATTGCTGCCGGCGGCCTTGTTCGCGGGTTTCTTCGCGGATTTCGGCGTCAGGTCCGCTGCGTCGCGCAGCTTGTCGAGGCCGAATTGTTTTGGATTCGCAGCATCACGGAGCGTCTTGGTGACGTCATCCACACCGGATTCCTTGGCCGCGTCCTCCATGGCGCGCGTGAACTCGCGCGCCATGCCACGGGCCTTGCCGACGAATTGGCCGACGTTCCGGAACAGGACCGGCAGGTCCTTGGGTCCGACGACGATCAACGCCACGATGCCGATGAGCAGCAGCTCGGACCAGCCCATATCGAACATGGCGGGTTACGCCTTGTCCTTGGTCGTTTCCGGGGTCTTCTCGGGGCTGTGCTCCGGCGTCACGTCGCGGGCGCCTTCGGCACTGGCGTCTTCGATTTCCTTCGTGCCGTCGCTCACGCCCTTCTTGAAGGCGGTGATGCCCTTGCCGACCTCGCCCATCAGGCCCGAGATCTTGCCGCGGCCGAAAAGCACCAGCACGACAACGGCGATCAGCAGAAGACCGGGCAGACCGATATTGTTCAGCATGACTTTGCTCTCCCATTTGGGGCCAACCGCGGTCGGCCCGGACTGTCCCCGGTATCTAATGGTTCGACGGAGGGGATGAAAGGTTGAAAGCGACGGGGTCACGGGCTTTTTTGCCGCGCCGCGCTATATCTGTCCGGTTCGAGCCCTGTCGCCGGGGTGCCGTCCCGTGTCCGTCTAAGCGCGTCGGGCCGGGAAGACGAAGCAGCGATCGCGCCGGATCGTGAGCCAGAGCGGCTTGCCGGGCCGTGGCAGGAAGACATTCGGCACCGTCGCCTTGAGGATCGAGCCGTCGTGATCCATGCGAAATTCCACGAGGCTCTCGTTGCCCATGAAACGGGCACGTTCCACCACGCCGCGCGCGGGCGTGCCGTCCTGGGGCGTCGGCAGCGGGCCCTGGCCGTTGCGATCGAAGTCGATCTTGAGGTGCTGGGGGCGGATCACGATCTCCACCTCCTGCCCGTCCGGCACGCCGGGCGCGAGGAACTGGCCGAAGGGCGTATCGGTCAGGGCGCCCTGCACCCTGCCCCGGATCACGTTGATATCGCTGAAGAAGGCCACGGCCTGCCGGTCGGCGGGGGCGTTGTAGATATGGTAGGGAGAGCCGCGCTGCACCACCTTGCCATCGCGCATCAGGGCGATCTCGTCGGCCATGCGCATGGCCTCTTCCGGCTCGTGGGTGACGAGGAGGACGGCGGCATCCTCTTCCTTCAGAACGGCCAGCGTCTCGTCCCGGATGTCGTCGCGCAGGCGGTTGTCGAGGCCCGAGAAGGGCTCGTCCATCAGCATGATGCGGGGCTTGGGCGCCAGGGCGCGGGCCAGGGCCACGCGCTGCTGTTCCCCACCCGACAGGTTGTGCGGCCAGGCGTCGAGGAAGCGGTGCAGATCGACCCGTTTCAGCATCTCCTCGACCCGGGCGCGTTTCTCGTCGCGGGAGCCGGAGAGGCCGAAGGCCACGTTGTCGGCCACGGAAAGATGCGGGAAGAGCGCGAAGTCCTGGAACATCAGCCCGATGGAGCGGCGCTCGGGCGGGATGCGGAACTGGGTGTCGCAGATCAGCTTGCCATCGACCCAGATCGAGCCCTCATCCTGCATCTCGACGCCCGCGATCATGCGCAGCGTGGTGGACTTGCCGCAGCCCGAGGGACCGAGCAGGCAGGTCACCTGCCCCGGCATCACGCTGAGCGACACGTCATCCACCACCGCACGCCCGTCAAAGCGGCGGATCAGGTTGCGAATCTCTAGTCTGGGTATCGTCTCCACCCTGCCCCCGCTGGCTGCGATCTTCGGCGCCTCTGGCGTGCCGAGTGATTTTGTCAGGTTCCGACCGCTCTAGCAGGCGGATCGGGGGGTGTCCACGGCCCGGCGCAGGGGCGGTGGCTGAGACTGAGACAAAGGCCGGGGGGCGCCGGGGGGACGGCTTGGGCAAGCCTGAGGGGCATCGCTTGGATCAGCAGCGGGATCGGCGCCTGTTGCAAACTGCAAAGGGGTGCTTTGCAAAGTCTTCGTCGCGGGCAGACCAAGGACTGGCGGCGACCGGGGGCGTACCGAGTTTGCAAACAGGTAGTTTGCAATTTGCAGAACGCGTGACGAGCGCGATACCGCGCAAGACTTTGGCAGGGCGTCGCGTCGAGCGCACGGAGGGCGGCGAAAGAGCGGACAGCGGACAGCGGACAGCGGACAGCGGACAGCGGACAGCGGACAGCGTACAGCGGACAGCGGACAGCGGACAGCGGACAGCGGACAGCGGACAGCGGACAGCGGACAGCGGACAGCGGACAGCGGAAAACCAGTGGTGTGGCCCGCCCCGCAAGGCAAGACGGGCCGCACGCGGATGCGGCGGCCCGACTATGCAAGGACGCAACCTGTGCAACGCTGCGATCCCGGATCGGCTGCGCGGCCCCGGGACAGCGCCCGGAGCCGCAGGCCGGCTTACATGGTGGTGTTGCCCACGCCGCCATCCAGCAGGATGTTCTGGCCGATCATGAAGCCCACGTACTGCGAGCACATGAAGGCGCAGGTGGCGCCGAACTCTTCCGCGGTGCCGATGCGACCGGTGGGATTGGCCGCGTTGCGCTTGGCGATGACCTCCTCGTAGGGGATCCCCTCCTTGGCCGAGGTGCCCTTGGCGAGCGACACGGCGCGGTCAGTCTCATGCAGACCGGGCAGCAGGTTGTTCATCACCACGCCCGAGCTGGCCACCTGCCGCGAGGTGCCGGCGACATAGCCGGTCAGACCCGCGCGGGCAGAGTTCGACAGGCCGAGGATGCCGATGGGCGATTTCACCGATTGCGAGGTGATGTTCACCACCCGGCCCCAGCCGCGCTCCATCATGCCGGGAACCAGCGCCTTGATCAGCGCGATCGGGGTCAGCATGTTGCTGTCGAGCGCCTTGATGAAATCCTCGCGCTCCCAGTCCTGCCACATGCCCGGGGGCGGGCCGCCTGCGTTGTTGACGAGGATGTCGATCTGGCCGCAGGCCTCGAGCACCTTGGCCCGGCCCTCTTCGCTGGTAATATCGGCCGCCACGGCCGTCACCTCGACGCCGGTCGCTTCGCGGATTTCGGCCGCGGTGGCCTCCAGCGCCTCGGCGCCGCGGGCGTTGATGACGAGGTTCACACCTGCCTCGGCCAACTTCATCGCGCAGCCCTTGCCCAAGCCCTTGGACGATGCGCACACAAGCGCGCGCTTGCCTTTGATCCCGAGATCCATTTACCTCTCCCTTCGGGTTTCGATGTATGCTCTTCGGGTCAACGCACTGGGTTGAAGCAACAATGACGGCAAATCATCAGGTATTTGCCTGCATCCAGCCACAATCCAGCCCTAGGCTCGCGGAGCGGTGCCCCGGAGATCCGGGACGCCCAAGACCCGAGCCTGCTGACCGGAAGTCCGAGATGATTACTGCCATTGCCAAGCCCGCAACGTCCATCCCCGTTTTTCCCGACCATGCCCTGAGCGTGGTCTCGGGCGCGAACGAGGGCGACGCGCTGTCCTTCGCCGAGGAGCTGCAGCCGGGCGATATCTATGCCCATGACGGCGCGGGCCCGGCCCGGCTCGCCTTTGCCACCGCCGAGGATGGCAGCCTGTCGGTGGCGCGCGACAGCGTGGTGGGCGTGCCCGGCCACGCGCTGCACCTCGACTGCTGTGCCACGTTCATGGACGACGACGGGCTGCCGGTGGAGGTGCTGGTGCTGGTCGAGGTGGACGACGCGGGCCATGTGGAGGCCGTCCATGCCCTGCCGCTCGCCCCGCTGGAGGAAAAGCGCGAGTACCAGCTGGTGGGCGCGGATCGCGACGGGGCCGCGCGCCGCTTCGCCGAGGTCGCCTGCGTCGCCTTCACCCGCGGCACGCGGATCACGCTGGCCACCGGGGCGCAATGCGCGATCGAGGACCTGACGGTCGGCGACCGGGTGCTGACCCGGGACGCCGGCGCACAGGAGGTGCGCTGGATCGGCCAGTCCACCGTGCGCGCCGTGGGCGAGTTCGCCCCGATCCTGATCACCGCGGGCACGCTGAACAACGAGAACGACCTGCTGGTGAGCCCGGATCACCGGCTCTTCATCTACCAGCGCTCCGACACGCTCGGCGCCGGGCGCTCCGAACTGCTGGTGAAGGCGCGCCACCTCGTGAACGGGCAGTCGGTGGTAAGCCGCCCCGGCGGTTTCGTGGAATATTTCCAGCTGCTCTTCGACCGGCACCAGATCATTTACGCGGAAGGCATCGCGGCGGAGACGCTGCTGGTGGACAGCCGCACGCGGCCCGCCCTGCCCGAGGGCCTCGACCCCACGCTGGCGGCGCGGCTCAAGCGCCATGGCGACGGGCTGCACGACCTGGAGGTGGGCGAGGCCCTGCTCGACCGGCCAGATGCGGCGGCCCTGCTGCGGGCGGCCTCGCGCGGGTGAGGCCGCGGGAGTTCTGAACCGGAACCAGGTCTGATCCAGCGGCCCGGCTGCGCCGGACGCGATGCTGGCTGCCCGGCCCGGCCGGTCAGCGGGCGCCTGACGGTGTCAGGCGCCGGGGCTCTGCCGTGGCGCGAAGGCTTGCGGGGCGGCCGGGGGCGCTGCCCCCGTCGCGTGCCGCGACTCCCCCGGAGTATTTGGGGAAAGATGAAGGCGCTTGGCCGGGGCGGACGTGGTGTGGCAGGCGGTTGGTCGGGCCTTGGTGTGCTGCCGTGAGCGGTGGCCTTCTGTCGATCGCCGTGCAGGTGGAAAGTTCCCGGCGTCCCGGCGCTGCCGCTTGCGCGGTTTTGCGGGCGGAGATATACGCGCGCCATGCTGGATACCGCCCATAACCGCCCCGCCCTGCCGCCCGAGATTGCGCGTCGTCGCACATTCGCGATCATCTCGCACCCGGATGCGGGCAAGACGACCCTGACCGAAAAGTTCCTGCTCTTCGGCGGGGCCATCCAGATGGCCGGCCAGGTCCGCGCCAAGGGCGAAGCGCGCCGCACGCGCTCGGACTTCATGCAGATGGAGAAGGACCGCGGGATCTCGGTGTCGGCCTCGGCCATGTCCTTCGATTTCAAGCACTTCCGCTTCAACCTCGTGGACACCCCCGGCCACTCGGACTTCTCCGAGGACACCTATCGCACGCTGACCGCCGTGGATGCGGCCGTGATGGTGATCGACGGGGCCAAGGGCGTGGAAAGCCAGACCCGCAAGCTCTTCGAGGTCTGCCGCCTGCGCGACCTGCCGATCCTGACCTTCTGCAACAAGATGGACCGCGAGAGCCGGGACGTCTTCGAGATCATCGACGAGATCCAGGAAAACCTCGCCATCGACGTGACCCCGGCCTCCTGGCCGATCGGCGTCGGCCGCGATTTCCTAGGCTGCTACGACATGCTGAACGACCGGCTGGAGCTGATGGACCGCGCCGACCGGAACAAGGTCGCCGAGAGTGTCAACATCCAGGGTCTCGACGATCCGAAAATGGAAGAGCATATCCCGCCCACCCTCCTGGCGCAGCTGCGCGAAGAGGTGGAGATGGCGCGCGAACTGCTGCCCGCGCTGAACCCGCAGGCGGTGCTGGAGGGGCATATGACCCCGATCTGGTTCGGCTCCGCGATCAACTCCTTCGGCGTGAAGGAACTGATGGAGGGCATCGGCGCCTACGGGCCCGAGCCGCAGGTCCAGAGCGCGCACCCGCGCCAGATCGCGCCGGACGAGGACAAGGTCGCTGGTTTCGTCTTCAAGGTGCAGGCCAACATGGACCCCAAGCACCGCGACCGGGTGGCCTTCGTCCGCCTCGCCTCGGGGCATTTCCAGCGCGGCATGAAGCTGACCCATGTGCGCAGCAAGAAGCCGATGGCCATCTCGAACCCCGTGCTCTTCCTCGCCTCCGACCGGGAACTGGCGGAAGAGGCCTGGGCCGGGGATATCATCGGCATTCCGAACCACGGCCAGCTGCGCATCGGTGACACGCTGACCGAGGGCGAGGCGCTGAAGGTGACCGGCATCCCGAGCTTCGCGCCGGAACTGCTGCAATCGGTGCGCCCGGGCGACCCGATGAAAGCCAAGCACCTCGAGAAGGCGCTGATGCAATTCGCCGAGGAAGGCGCGGCCAAGGTCTTCAAGCCCGCCATCGGCTCGGGCTTCATCGTCGGCGTCGTCGGCCAGTTGCAGTTCGAGGTCCTGGGCAGCCGGATCGAGTTGGAATACGGCCTGCCCGTGCGCTTCTCGAGCTCGCAGTTCACCTCGGCTCGCTGGGTCCACGGCCCCAAGGCGGAGGTGGAGACGTTCGTGAACACGAACAAGCAGCACATCGCCCACGACCATGACGGCGACGTGGTCTACCTGACCCGCCTGCAGTGGGACATCGACCGTGTCGAGCGCGACTACCCCGAGATCACGCTGAGCGCGACGAAGGAAATGATGGTGTGACACTGCAGAACCGCGTGCAACCCACGGGCGAGGTCCTGGCCATCCCGGCCCGGGGCACGCTCATGGGGAACCGCGGTATCCTGCATGATGATCACCAGAGGCTTGGGGTGGCGCGGTGGCGCCATCCGCACTGGATTTGCTGCGAACTCACGTTTCGCGGACGGCATCGGAAGGTGATGTCGCCCCGCGCCTACACGGAGCTCTTCTTCCTCGACGAGGTCACCGCCATGGCCGCCGGGCACAGGGTCTGTGCCGAATGCCGGCGGGTGGACTACGATGCCTTCCGCGCGGCCTGGGGCCGGGCCTTCGGTGCGCAGGTGAAAGCCGGCGAGATGGACCGCGTGCTTCACGCCGCCCGGGTGACGCGCGGACGGCAGCAGGTCCGCCATGAGGCGCCGGCGGACGGATTGCCAGCGGGCACCATGGTCTTCAGCGAGGGACGCACCCACGCGATCCGGGACGGCGCACTTCTGAAATATACACCAGAGGGTTACACGAGGAAGCTCACCCTGCCCCATGGCCCCGTGACCGTGCTCACGCCCGCGCCGCTGGTCGCGGTTCTCGCGGCGGGCTACCGGCCACGGTGGCACGAGAGCGCCACCCCGCGGGCCGACTGACCGCCCCGGCCGGATAAATCTTGCGTCGTCCCATCCGGCAGCGCATCTTCGCCCCATGACGAGCGAGCAGCGCACGACCTATGGCGGCTTCGGCCGGGTCCTGACCCGGATGGAGAGCCGTTCCGATCCCTTCCGCTATGGCGCGGGCGAGGCCCTGCCGCCCGGCGACATGGACCTGAGGCCGCTGTTGACGGAGGTCATCGGCGCGACCCCTGCCGCGCTTGCAGAGTCTAGATCAAGTTTTGCCTACAAGTGCCGGGAACTCATGGAGGAATTTCGCGGGGAGCCCGTGCTTCTCTGGCTCCACGGCCTGCTGATCGCGAACCTCCGGCGGCGCGGGCAGCCGGAACAGGCCGCCCCCTTGTTCCAACGTCTCTGGGCCGAGCATGGCGCCTTCCTGATCGACCATCTGAACAGCCGCTGGCTGGTCTCGGCCGTGACGACCTTCGGGGATCACGGCGCGACCGAGGTGCAGCGCCGGGTCGGCCTCTCGATGAACGTGCTCTTCAACACGATGAAGCTCTACGAGGCCGAGCGGCTGCATTCCGGTCGCACACCGGAGCAGCCGTTCGACCATCCCCACGAACGCCATCGCCTGCCGCTGGACATGGACGATTTCTCGCTCCGGTCCGGCGGGCTCGACGTGAACATGCTGGGGCGTCTCTGGGTCGAGGCGGAGGGTGATGCGGTGATCGCCCCGCTGGCCCATCACCTGCTGACGCTGCTCGACCGGGATGCGGGCGGGGTCTTCCGCCGGCTGCAACTCATGCGCGAGGCGAAGGGGGAGCCGGAGCCAGGAGAGGAGCGCCTGCCCCTGCCCGCAGACGCGCCGCGCGCGGACCCGCAGTTCACCTTGGCAAAGCCGAAGCTGGGCCATGTGGTGCCGGTCCCGCGCGAGGCCTCGGGCCGTCGCCGCTGGGGCGTGGTGGCGACCGTGAAGGCCCCCTTGGCGCAGATCGCCCGGTTTGCCGCCTGGCACCTGCGCACGGGCGCGGAGCGGGTGACGCTTTACCTCGACGCGCCGGAGGTGGCACAGGTGGCCTGGCTCTCTGCCCGTCCCGGGGTCGAGGTCGTGCCCTGCGATGCGGCCTACTGGGAGGGCCACGGGAAGCGGCCCAAGGCGCATCAACAGCGGCAGATGCGCAACGCCACCCATTGCTACGAAGGCACCGACCTCGACTGGCTCGCGCATATCGACGTGGACGAATTTCTGCTTGCACCAGAACCGCTTGGCGACATTCTTTCACGTATCCCCTCCGACATCGCGCTTGCCCGGCTGGCCCCGGTGGAACAGTTGGCAGGCACTGACGCGGAGGCCCTTTTCAAGACCACCGCACGCCGCGCCGGGCATGGCTCCGCGATGCTGGAGGAGGTGTATCCGACCTTCGGCATGCACCTGCGCGGCGGCTTCATCAGCCACCTGGAGGGCAAGGTCATCGCCCGCACCGGCCTGCCGCGTTGCCGTCTTGGCATCCATGCGCTGCTGTGGAAGCGGCAGGCGGCGGAGAATGCCGCTGAGCTGACCCTCTGCCACCTCGCCCATGCCCATGCGCCCGATTGGGGGAGCTTCGTGCGGCACCTCGATTTCCGGCTCGACCGGGGGTCTTATCGCAAGCAGGAAGACGCGCGGTTCCGTCTCAACGAATTGTTCAGCTATCTGCGCAAGAGTGAGGGCGAGGACGGGTTGCGGCTCTTCTTCGAGGAGGTCTGCACCGCCACCCCCGATCTTGTCGCCCGGTTGGAGGCGCGCGACATGCTGGTGCGATGGACGCTGGATCTGGATGCGGCGGTGGAAGAGGTCTTCGGCGGCCTGCCGGACGATATCCATGAGGGCAGCGCATGAGCGAGGGAGCGACCGGCACCATGGGCCGTCCTCTTAGCCGGGCGCAGGGACTGCCGGATACGCCTCCGGATATTGCGCCGGACGCAGAGGCCGGGAGGCTGAGCACCGCCGCCCCGCACGAGATCACGTGGGGTCTCGTCGCCACCGTCAAGGCGCCGCCCCCCAAGGTGCTGGACTTTGCCGCCTGGCATCTGGAGATGGGCGCCCACCGGCTCTGGCTCTACCTCGACGATCCGGAGGACCCGGTCTTCGAGGTGCTCAAAGCGCATCCCCGCATCCGGCCGACGCTCTGCGATCGCCGGCACTGGAAACGCCTTGGCCGGCGGCCGGAGAAGCACCAGCCGCGCCAGACACTGAACGCCACGCAGGCCTACGGCAAGGCGGATGTCGACTGGCTGGCCCATATCGACGTGGATGAATTCCTCATCGCGCCACAGCCCATGGCCCTGCTGCTCGCCGCCCTGCCCGACAGCTGCCACGCCGCCCGCATCCGCCCCATCGAGGCGCTTGCCCCCGGCGCGGATACGCCGGAGGGCACCGTCCGCTTCAAGGCCTGCGCACTGGACCGCAGCACCCGGCTGGCGCAATCGACGGAGATCTACCCGACCTTCGGCCGATGGCTGAACGGCGGCTTCCTGAGCCATGTGGCCGGCAAGCTCTTCGCCCGCCCGGGCCTGCCAAGGGCCGAGTTCCGCATCCACAACCTCAAGACGCCCGAAGGCGACAACCCCGGGCAGCAGGAAGTCACGCAGGTCGAACTGGCGCATTTCCACGCGCCGAACCTGGACGCCTGGCGCGCCGCCTATCGCTTCCGTCTCGAACAGGGGTCCTACCGGGCCGAGCTGAAACCGGCGCGCGCACGGGACAAGGGCGGGCTCTCGCTGCATGAGCTCTTCACCCTGATCGAAGCCGAAGAGGGCGAAGACGGGCTGCAACGCTTCTTTGCCGAGGTCGGTCAGGACAGCCCGGAGCTGCGCGGGAAACTGGCCGCCCATGGCCTGCTGAGGGAGCTCTCCCTCCCCCTCGACCGGCTGCGCGAAAAGCACTTCCCCGGGGCCCTCACGGGCAATGACGCGGCGAAACAAGCGTAATCATGCGATTTTATTGACGAAAACACAAAAATGCGTTATCTGCCCGGCGGGGGTACTTCATGCGGCGTTCAGCCGGGCCATCCGGGCTTCCCCCCTTGACAGACGCTGCGGGCCAGATGTGTCCGCAAACCACGGATACAAATGACAAAGTTCGCTGATCTGAACCTGGACCCCAAGGTCCTCAAAGCCATTGACGAAGCAGGCTACGAGTCGCCCACGCCGATTCAGGCGGGCGCGATTCCTCCCGCGCTGGAGGGCAAGGACGTCCTCGGCATCGCCCAGACGGGCACCGGCAAGACCGCCTCCTTCACCCTGCCGATGATCACCATGCTGGCCAAGGGCCGCGCCCGGGCACGGATGCCGCGCTCGCTGGTGCTGGCGCCGACGCGCGAACTGGCCGCCCAGGTGGCCGAGAACTTCGACACCTACACCAAGCACCTGAAGCTGACGAAGGCCCTGCTGATCGGCGGCGTCTCCTTCAAAGAGCAGGAACAGCTGATCGACCGCGGTGTCGACGTGCTGATCGCGACCCCCGGCCGCCTGCTCGACCATTTCGAGCGTGGCAAGCTGCTGCTGACCGGCGTGCAGATCATGGTGGTGGACGAGGCCGACCGGATGCTCGACATGGGCTTCATCCCGGACATCGAGCGGATCTTCTCGCTCACGCCCTTCACCCGTCAGACGCTCTTCTTCTCGGCCACGATGGCGCCGGAGATCGAGCGGATCACCAACACCTTCCTGTCGAACCCGACCCGGATCGAAGTGGCCCGTCAGGCCACCACGTCGGAGAACATCGAACAGGGCGTGGTCATGTTCAAGGGCTCGCGCAAGGACCGCGAAGCCTCCGAGAAACGCCGCCTGCTGCGCGATCTGATCGCCGCCGAAGGCGAGGCGCTGACCAACGCGATCATCTTCTGCAACCGCAAGACGGATGTGGATATCACCGCGAAATCGCTCAAGAAATACGGCATGGACGCGGCGCCGATCCACGGTGACCTCGACCAGTCGCAGCGTATGCGCACGCTGGATGGCTTCCGCGAAGGCACGCTGAAGCTGCTGGTGGCCTCCGATGTCGCCGCGCGCGGCCTCGACGTGCCCTCGGTCAGCCACGTGTTCAACTTCGACGTGCCCAGCCACGCCGAGGATTACGTGCACCGCATCGGCCGTACCGGCCGTGCCGGGCGCAAGGGCAAGGCCGTGATGATCTGCGTGCCGCGCGACGAGAAGAACCTCGCCGACATCGAGTCGCTGGTGGAAAAGACCATCCCGCGCATCGACGCGCCGGGCCGTCCCGCCATGGCCGAGACCGCGGAGGCCGAGGGCGCCGACGCCCCCGAGGCCAAGGACACCAAGCCGCGCCGCACCCGCACCCGGGGCCCGCGCAAGACCGAAGCCAAGTCGGACACAAAGCCGGAGGTCAAGCCCGAGGCGCAGGCGGAAGCTCCAGTCCAGGCCGCGCCCGAAGTGCAGGCCGAGGCCACCGCGCCCGAGAAGGCGCCTGAACGGGCGCCCGAGAAGTCCGATCGCAGCGGGTCTTCCCGCTCCTCCTCCCGTGGCCGTGGCCGCCGGGATGACCGCGACGACAAGAAGGTCGTCGGCATGGGCGATCACCTGCCCAGCTTCATCGCGCTGAGCTTCGAGGAACGCCGCGCCTCCTGAGGCGCATCACGGCCCGGCCCCGGTGCGTCCGGGGCCCCGGCCCTCCTTAAATCCTTTCTTCATGACCCTGCCCTAGCCTGACTCCGTCGACAGACGGGAGCGGGATCATGACGCGTGGCATTGAAGGGGACCCCATCGCGATCGCACGATCGGCGCAGAGGCCGGTCGCCGCGCCCTCCGAGAGACGGCGCCATGAACGCCTGCGCCTGCATCGGCTCTGTACGCTCATCACCCGCGATGCCCGCCTTCAGGGCTGGATCGAGGATGTCTCCCTTGGCGGGCTCCGGGTCCAGTTGCCCCTGCCGGTGGAGAGCTATCGCCTGGCCCCCGTGACGGGGGTCGACATCCCGGACCTGGGCCCGCTCACCGGCCCCGGCGCCTCCGATCCTTTCTATCCGCCCTCGGCGCACGCAGGATCGCAGACGCCCCAGGCCTGGGTCGCGGTAGAGCGGCGCTGGTCCAGCGGTCCCCAGATCGGCCTCCGCTTCACCACGCCGCACCGCGCGCGACCGGTGGCCGAGGCGCTGATCGCCCTGGCCGAGCGCGGTGGACCAATCCAGCGCTGACACCCAGGTCAGCGACAGGTCACATCCACCTTCTGCTGGGTCGGGATGAAATCCGGCAGGTAGAAGCGCAGTTCCGTCTCCTCCGTCGGCCAGATATCGAACTGCACCTCGCGGCTCTGTGTGTCCACACCACGGGTGCTGCGCAGCGCGCCGGTGACCGTGACATAGCGCGCAAGCCCCGTCCGCTCGACCCGGACCGTGACACTGTAGCCATTCCGCATGACGCCTTCGGCAAGGAACATCTGCTGGCGCGTGGTAATGTCGAGGATGCGACATCCCCCCCCGCGACCACAGGCTCCTGCCAGCGGAACAGGCCCAAGGCGGCAAGCGCCAGCACGACCAGGCCCGAAGCGCGCAGCACGATCCGCCGATAGCGTCCCGGCGCGGCCTCTCCGCAGAGCGGACAACTCCGGTCGTCATCCGGAATGACCGCATCGCAGCGCCGACAACGGACAACGGCCATGATGCCTCCTCCCGCCGCTCCCCGAGGGCGGCATGGCAAGGCTAGCGTGAAAGAATGAGGAGAGGGTTACCCGCTTCCCAGCCCTGCCGCGGATGAACGATTGCAGGGGCTGAAAACCACCATGATACGCGCCGCCCTGACGCGGCGCCGGCCGCCGCCGGGGCGCTGAAAGGTGCCTTGCCCCCTCGAGGCGACGCGGAGAGGAGGTCGCGCAGAGAGCGACCAGAGAGACCACCAAAAGAAAAGGCCGGGCCCTGCGGCCCAGCCCTTCCGCACTGACCTTCGGCCCTGCCTCAGCTGAGGCGGCTGATCACGATGGTGACCTCGGGCTTCTTGCCGATCTCGGACTGGGCCGACTGCCGCACGGTGCGGCGCAGCAGCTCGGTCAGCTTGTCGTCGTCGGTCAGGGTCTTGTCCCCCGCGCGGCCGAGCGCCTGGCTCAGGTCCTCTTCCAGCACGTCCACCAGCGGCGCATTGTTGCGGCCCATCTCGGCCAGCCCCATCACGTCGCACCACGGATCGCCGAGCGGCTCGTCCGCCTCGTCGAGGATCACCGTCACGGTCACATGGCCGTTCAGCGCCATGCGGATACGGTCACGGACGATGCCGTCCAGCGCACCGATCTGCACCGACCCGTCGAGGTAGGTGCGCCCGGTCTCGATGTATTCCGCCACGGTGGGCTGGTTGCCGGTCAGGTCGATCATCGTCCCGTTCACCGCGAGAACACCGAGGCGGCCATGCTCCTCCGCGAGCTTCGTGTGCGCGCGCAGGTGGCGGTGCTCGCCATGCATCGGCACGACGATCTGCGGGTTGGTGATCTGGTGCATCCGCTCCAGGTCGGGCCGGTTGGCGTGACCGGAGACGTGGTAGAGCCCGCCGCTGTCATCGACGACCTCGACGCCCATCTCGGAGAAGGAGTTCATGATCCGGATCACGTCCTTCTCGTTCCCCGGAATGGTCTTGGAGGAGAAGAGGAAGGTATCGCCTTCCTTCAGCGTCAGGCCCAGGTACTTGCCGCGGCTCAGCTGCGCCGTGGCCGCGCGGCGTTCCCCCTGCGAGCCGGTGACGATCAGCATCAGGTTCTCGCGCGGGATGTTCAGCGCCTCCTCGGCCGAAACGACCGTGGGGAAATCGGAGAGCACGCCGGTGGTCAGCGCGGTCTCGATCATGCGACGCATGGCGCGGCCCAGCAGGCAGACCGAGCGGCCCGCCCGGTCGGCGGCCTGCGCCAGCGTCTTCACCCGCGCCACGTTGGAGGCGAAGGTCGTCGCCACCACGAGGGCCGGTGCGCCGGCGATCAGCTTCTCGATGTCCGGACCCAGCGTGGCCTCGGACCGGCCCGGGTTGGGCGAGAAGACGTTGGTGCTGTCGCAGACCAGCGCCTTGACCCCGGGCTTGGAGACTTCGGCCCAGAGGTCCGGATCGAAGGGCTCACCCACCAGCGGCGTGCTGTCGAGCTTGAAGTCGCCGGTGTGCAGGACCCGGCCCGCGGGCGTGTCGATCACGAGCGCCGAGCTTTCGGGGATCGAGTGCGACATCGGCAGGAAGGACACCTCGAAGGGCCCCGCCTGCACGGTCTCCGGGAAGGGAGAGCAGGTGCGCACGACGTTCTCCGGCAGGCCGTACTCGGCCAGCTTGGCCCGCGCGATGGCGGCAGTGAAGGGCCGGGCATAGACCGGCGCGCCGAGGGACTCGTAGAGATGTCCCACCCCGCCCACGTGGTCCTCGTGGGCGTGCGTGATGAAGATGGCGTCCAGCCGGTCCTTGCGATCCTTCAGCCAGGTGATGTCGGCCATGATCAGATCGACCCCGGGCGCCGTATCCATGTCCGGGAAGGCCACGCCCAGATCGACGAGGATCAGACGTTCCTCGCCGGGCTTGCCATAGCCGTAGACATAGGTATTCATCCCGATCTCACCCGCGCCACCGAGGGGGAGGTAGATCAATCTGTCGGTGCTCATACGTTGTCCTGTGCTTTGTTGAATTCGAAAATTATGCGTAACCCGTGCAGGGTCAGAAATTCATCGAACGTGTTGAACAGCGTATCGCCCTGCGCGAAGAGCGGTGCAAGCCCTCCGGTCGAAATGATTTTCATCGGACGGCCATATTCGTCCTTAATTCGCTCGCAAATCCCCCGGACAAGGCCCACGTAGCCCCAGAAAACCCCCGACTGGATGCAGGCGACCGTATTGGTGCCGATCACGCGCTCCGGCCGGGTCACGTCGACGTGAGGCAGCGCGGCCGCGCCCTGGTGCAGCGCCTCGAGGCTGAGGTTCACGCCCGGCGCGATGACGCCCCCCACGTAGGCGCCGTCCTCCGCCACCACGTCGAAGTTGGTGGCGGTGCCGAAATCCACCACGACGACATCGCCGCCGTAGCGGTCAAAGGCCCCCACGGCGTTGGCCAGACGGTCCGGGCCGGGGCGCGTGCCCTCGTCCACGCGGGGCGCGACGGGCAGCAGGCATTCCGGCTTGCCCACCACCAGCGGGCGGCAGTTGAAATAGCGGTCGGCGAGGACGCGCAGGTTGAACACCACCCGCGGCACGGTCGAGGAGATGATCACCGCGTCGATGTCCATCGCGACGCCGTGGTGCTGCAAGAGCGACGCGAGCCAGACGTAATACTGGTCCGCGGTCCGGCGGGGATCGGTCGAGGCCCGGAAGGTGCAGAGGAACTCTGTCCCGTTCCAGACCGAGAAAACGATGTTCGTGTTGCCGCAGTCGATGGCCAGAAGCATGGCCCCTCCTCCTATCAGCGTGGGTCAGAAATAGATCTCGGCGGCGGCAATGGCCTGCCGCCCGGCAGCGGTCTGAAGGATCAGGTGCCCGCTGTCGTCGATGGTTTCGAAAATGCCGGTCTCCTGCCGGTTGCCCATGCGCGCGGTGATCTCGCAGCCGAGCCGCGTGGCGCGGGCCAGCCACGCCTGCCGCAGGGGGGCAAAGCCATAGGCGGCGAACTGCGCCTCGTAGCCGGCAAAGGCCGCGGCGAGCGGGGTCAGGAAGTCCTCGGGGCTGACGGCCACGGCGGTTTCCCCGGCCAGCGAGACCGGGCGCAGCGCGCCCTCCTCCACCGCGCGCCCGTCCGGCGCCATGGCGAGGTTCACGCCGATGCCGATAGCGAGGCCGGTGGGCCGCCCCTTCTGCTGGAGCGTCTCCAGCAGGATGCCCGCCAGCTTGCCGCCATTCAGCAGCACGTCGTTGGGCCATTTCAATGCGAAGGGATCGGTGCGTCCGGTCACAGCGTGCAGCGCGTCATAGAGCGCGAGCGCGGCGGTGAAACTGCGCAGCGCGGCGCGATCCGGCGGTCCGGGATCGGGCAGCACGAGGGTGGCGGCAAGGTTGCCGACCGGATGCTGCCACGCGCGGCCGCGGCGGCCACGGGCCTTGGTCTGGTTGAGGGCAAGGATCCAGCAGGGGCCGGTCAGACCGGCAAAGCGCCGAGCGGCCTCGTCGAGGGTGCTGTCGGTCTCGGCCACCACCACGCGCTCGGTGGATGCGGGCCAGCCCGCTGGGGCTGGCCCGAAGGTCACGTCAGTTGACAATCGCTGCTGCGGCGACCGCCGCTGCGCTGTCGACACCGAAGAGGTTCACGACACCCAGCACCATGATCGCGGCCGTGACGGCCAGTGCCGTGGCGAGGACGGGCGAACGGCCGGCTTCGAGCGGGGCCGCTTCTTCCTTGCCGAAGTACATGAAGTACACGATGCGCAGGTAGTAGAAGGCACCGATCACCGAGGCGATCACGCCGGACAGCGCCAGCCAGACCAGCCCGCCCTCGTAGGCGGCGGTCAGCACGTAGAGCTTGCCGAAGAAGCCGATCATCGGCGGCACACCGGCCAGCGAGAAGAGCAGCAGCAGCAGCGCAAGCGCACGGCCCGGATAGGTCGAGGCGAAGACGTTCAGCGAGGTGATGTCGGTCACCGGCTGGCCGTCACGCTCCATCGAGAGGATGAAGGCGAAGACGCCGATGTTCATGGTGACGTAGATCGCCATGTAGATCAGCATCGCCTGCACACCCAGCAGCGTGCCGGAGGCGAGGCCCATCAGCGCGAAGCCCATGTGGGTGATCGACGAATAGGCCATCAGGCGCTTGATGTTGGTCTGGCCGATCGCGGCGATGGAGCCCAGGAACATCGACAGGAGCGAGAGCAGCGCCAGGATCTGTTGCCAGTCGCCGATGACACCGCCGAAGCCCGAGTGCAGCAGCCGGGCCAGCATGGCCATGGCCGCGATCTTGGGCGCGGTGGCAAAGAAGGCCGTGATCGGGGTCGGCGCGCCTTCGTAGACGTCGGGCGTCCACATGTGGAACGGCACGGCGGAAACCTTGAAGGCCAGGCCCGAGATCATCAGCACGAGGCCGATCAGCAGGCCGAGCGGCGCATGGCCGTCGCCCACGGCGGCGATCACGCCCGAGAAGAGCGTCGTGCCGGCGAAACCGTAGGTCAGCGAGGCACCGTAGAGCAGCAGGCCCGACGACAGCGCGCCAAGCACGAAGTACTTGAGGCCCGCCTCGGTGGACTTCGCGCTGTCACGGCGCAGCGAGGCCACGACGTAGAGCGCCAGCGACTGCAGTTCGAGGCCCATGTAGAGCACGATCAGGTCGCCTGCGGAGACCATGACCATCATGCCGACCACCGCCAGGGTGACGAGGATCGGATATTCGAACCGCAGGATCTGGCGGCGCAGCATGTACTCCTGCCCCATCGCCAGAACGGCGGCGGCAGAGAGCAGGATCGCAACCTTGGTGAAGGTCGAGAAGGCGTCGGACCGGAAGGAACCGCCGAAGGCCTCGACAGCGTCGCCGCGGCCCCAGATCATGAGGGCCACCAGCACCATCACCGCCACGGTCACCCATGTCAGGGGGCCGGACAGCTTGTCCTTGCCGGTATAGGCCACCACCACGAGCGCGAGCATCGCGTAGAGTGCCAGCACGATCTCCGGCAGGATGACGTTCAGATCAGCCTGAAGCATTGTTGTGTGACCTCCAGATCAGTGCGATGCGGCCGTCGAGACGGCAGCGGCGGCGCCGCGGCCCGCTTCCACGAGGGCGGCATGGTGATTTTCAACCAGCACCTCGACGGTCGGGCCGACGATGTCGGTGATGAAGCTCGGGTAGACGCCGAACAGAAGGGTCAGGGCGATCAGCGGCGCGAAGATCCACTTCTCGCGCGTCTCGAGGTCCTGGATGGTTTTCAGGCTTTCCTTGATCAGGTCGCCCATGACCACCCGACGGAACAGGAACAGCGCATAGGCCGCCGAGAGGATGACACCGGTCGCGGCGAAGGTCGCGATCCACGTGTTCACCTGGAAGACGCCCATGAGGGTCAGGAATTCACCGATGAAGCCCGAGGTGCCCGGCAGGCCCACGTTCGCCATGGTGAAGAACATGAAGACGAGCGCATAGGCCGGCATCCGGTTCACGAGGCCACCATAGGCGGAGATCTCGCGGGTGTGCATCCGGTCGTAGATCACGCCGACCACGAGAAAGAGACCGGCCGAGATGAACCCGTGCGAGATCATCTGGAACATGGCCCCGTCGATCCCCTGCTGGTTCGCGGCGAAGATACCCATGGTGACGTAGCCCATGTGGGCGACCGAGGAATAGGCGATCAGCTTCTTCATGTCCGTCTGCACGAAGGCGACGAGCGAGGTGTAGACGATCGCGATGACCGAGAGCCAGAGCACGAAGGGCGTCAGAACGTCGGCCCCCACGGGGAACATCGGGAAGGAGAAGCGTAGGAAGCCGTAGCCGCCCATCTTCAGCAGGATCGCCGCAAGGTCGACCGAGCCTGCGGTCGGCGCCTGCACGTGCGCATCCGGCAGCCAGGTGTGCACTGGCCACATCGGGGTCTTCACCGCGAAGCTGATGAAGAAGCCAAGGAACAGCAGGGTCTGGAAGCCGCCCGGGATGGTCCAGCCGAAGAGCTCGATCGGATCGGACGAGAAGTCGTAGGCCAGCAGCGCCTGGATGTCGGTGGTGTGGGCGTGGTGGTAGATGGCGACCATGGAGATCAGCATCATCACCGAGCCGAGGAAGGTGTAGAGGAAGAACTTGAAGGCCGCGTAGATCCGGTTCGGACCGCCCCAGATGCCGATGATCAGGAACATCGGGATCAGGCCCGCCTCGAAGAAGACGTAGAACAGGATCATGTCCAGCGCCATGAACACGCCCAGCATGAGCGTTTCGAGCAGCAGGAAGGCGATCATGTATTCCTTCACGCGCTTCGTGACTTTCCACGAGCAGGCGATGGTGATCGGCATCATCAGCGTGGTCAGCATCACGAAGAAGATCGAGATACCGTCGACGCCCATCTTGTAGCGCAGGCCGAGGAGCCACTCGCGGTCCTCGATCATCTGCAGACCGGGGTTCGACGGGTCGAAGCCGAAGAGGATGAAGAGCGACACGAGGAAGGTCAGCGAGGTGGCGATCAGGGCCACCCATCGCGCGTTGCGCTGTGCCGCCTTGTCCTCACCCCGCAGGAACACCGCCAGGATCACCGCCGCAATGGTCGGCATGAAAGTGACGATGGAGAGAAGGTTGTTCATTATTCTGCCCCTGCGTTCAGCTCAGCGTCATCCATGTGATCAGGAGAATGATCCCGATCACCATGGCGAAGGCGTAGGTGAAGATGTACCCGCTCTGCGCCCGGCCAGCGAGCCGGGTGAAGTAGGGGATGAGGCCCATGGCGATGCCATTGATCGACCCGTCGATCGCCTGCCCGTCGCCACGCTTCCAGAAGAAGGTGCCGATCGCGCCGGCGGAGCGGACGAAGAGGAAGTCGTAGGCCTCGTCGAAGTACCACTTGTTCAGCAGGAACAGGTAGAGCGGGCGGAAGGTCTCGGCCGTGCGCTTGGGCAGGTCCTTGGACTGGATGTAGAAGATCCAGGCCGTGACGAAGCCGATCAGCATGGCGACGAAGGGGCTCACCTTGACCCAGACCGGGGCATGGTGCGCATCGTCCATCACGGTGTTCTCCGCGCCGAGGTAGATCGCGCCGATCTCGCCCAGGCCGGCGGTTTCGCCGTGACCTTCAGGTGCAGCCTGCGTCTCCGCCGCTGCGGTTTCGGTGGTACCATGGCTCTCCGTGGTGGTGGTGCCATGGGCCTCGGCCGTCGCGCCGTGGTCGCCCTCGGCGGCTTCCGCGTGGTGCGGCATGCCGAAGAAGGAGGAGACCTTGTCGTGGTCGCCGAAGAAGCTGTTGTACCAGACCATCCCCGAGAAGACCGCGCCGAGCGCCAGCACGCCGAGCGGGATCAGCATGACCTTCGGGCTCTCATGGGCGTGGTCGTGGGTGTGCTTGTCGCCCCGCGCCTCGCCGTAGAAGGTCAGGAAGATCAGCCGCCAGGAGTAGAAGGAGGTAAAGAGCGCCGCGATGACCAGCATCCAGAAGGCGTAGCCGCCCGCGGTGCCTGCCCATGCGCTCTCGATGATCGCATCCTTCGACAGGAAGCCGGCAAAGCCGATGTGGGTCAGCGGGATGCCGACGCCGGTGATGGCCAGCGTGCCGATCATCATCGCCCAGAAGGTATAGGGGATCTTCTTCCGCAGGCCGCCGTAGTTCCGCATGTCCTGCTCATGGTGCATCGCGTGGATGACCGAGCCGGCGCCGAGGAAGAGCATGGCCTTGAAGAAGGCGTGCGTCAGCAGGTGGAACATGGCCGGGCCATAGGCGCCCACGCCTGCCGCCACGAACATGTAGCCGAGCTGCGAACAGGTCGAATAGGCGATGACGCGCTTGATGTCGTTCTGCACCAGGCCGACGGTCGCGGCGAAGAATGCCGTGGTCGCGCCGAGGAAGGTGATGAAGGCGGTGGCGTCGGGGGCGAATTCCATCAGCGGCGACATGCGGCAGACGAGGAAGACACCCGCGGTGACCATCGTGGCCGCGTGGATCAGCGCCGACACCGGGGTCGGGCCTTCCATCGCGTCCGGCAGCCAGGTGTGCAGCAGCAGCTGCGCCGACTTGCCCATGGCGCCCACGAAGAGCAGGAAGGCCAGCAGGTTCGCCGCGTTCCATTCGGTCCACAGGAAGCTGAGCTGGGTTTCGGCGATCATCGGCACGCTGTCGAAGATCACGTCGAAATCGACCGAGTCCGTCAGGAAGTAGAGACCGAGGATGCCGAGCAGGAAGCCGAAGTCCCCCACCCGGTTGACCACGAAGGCCTTCATGGCCGCGGCGCCGGCCGAGGGCTTCTTGTAGTAGAAGCCGATCAGAAGGTAGGAGGCCAGACCCACGCCTTCCCAGCCGAAGAACATCTGGACCAGGTTGTCCGAGGTCACCAGCATCAGCATCGCGAAGGTGAAGAAGGAGAGGTAGGCGAAGAAGCGCGCCTTGTAGTGCTCGCCTTCCTTGAAGTTCTCGTCATGCGCCATGTAGCCGAAGCTGTAGAGGTGCACGAGCGCCGAGACCGAGGTGATCACGATCAGCATGATCGCCGTCAGCCGGTCGAGGCGGATGCCCCACTCGGTCGAGAGCGAGCCGCTCTCGATCCAGCGGAAGATCGTGACATGCTCGGCATGACCGTCGAAGCCGAGGAAGGTCACCCAGCTGAGGAAGCAGGCGAGGAACAGCAGCCCGGTGGTGACCCACTGGGCGCCGCGCTCGCTGATCACGCGCCAGCCGAACCCAGCGATCAGCGCGCCGACCAGCGGGGCGAAGAGAATGATCGATACCATGGGATCAGCCTTTCATCACGTTGACGTCTTCCACGGCGATGGTGCCGCGGTTGCGGAAGAAGCAGACCAGGATGGCAAGGCCGATGGCGGCCTCGGCCGCAGCGACGGTCAGCACCAGCAGCGTGAAGACCTGCCCCGCGAGATCGCCGAGGAAGGAGGAGAAGGCGACGAAGTTGATGTTCACCGCCAGCAGGATCAGCTCGATCGACATCAGCAGGATGATGACGTTCTTCCGGTTCAGGAAGATGCCGAAGATCCCGATGACGAACAGCACGGACGCCACCGTCAGGTAATGTTCCAGTCCGATCGTCATGCGTCCACTCCTCTTCGCTTGCGGCTCTGGCCGAGCCCCACCACGACGGGGACGATCAGGCCCCCGCAAAAGATGGCTATCCAGCTGGCTATGCTCATCGCTGTCCCTTTTTCCCCCTGTCTGTCGCGGGGGTCCTAACCTTGTCTTCAGGTGCGCGCCCGGGGCGCGCGCCGTCTACCTATCTCCGTCCCGGCGGTGCGGGACCCGCCCCTCAGGGCCGGCAGTGGCTCAGAGCCCCTGCCCCGGTTTCACGTCCTTCAGCTCCATCGCCTTGGCCGGGTCGCGCCACATCTGCTGCAGGACATCCTGCCGCTTGACGTTGGTGCGGTGGCGCAGGGTCAGGACGATGGCGCCGATCATGGCGACCAGCAGGACCAGACCCGCAAGCTGGAACACGAGGAAGTAATCGTCGTAGATCAGCAGGCCGAGCGCCCGGGTGTTGTCCACGCCCTCGGGCGTGACGGCGACCCGCGCGGCCTCGGCCGTGGCGGAGGCTTCCCAGACGCCGAAGGCCATGCCGAGCTGCATCAGCAGCACGAGGCCGATCAGAAGCGCCAGCGGCATGTAGCGCGCCATCTCTGCCTTCAGTTCGGCAAAGTCGACGTCGAGCATCATGACCACGAAGAGGAAGAGCACCGCGACCGCGCCCACGTAGACGATGACCAGAAGCATGGCCACGAATTCCGCCCCCAACAGGACGAAGAGCCCCGCCGCCGAGAGGAAGGCCAGGATCAGCCACAGCACCGAGTGCACGGGGTTGCGGGCAAGGACCGTGAAGAGCCCGCCCACGATCACCGAGATCGCGAAGAGATAGAAGGCCAGCGCCGCGAAGGTCATGTCTCGTCATCCTCTTGTTCGTCCATGACCTCCTTGGCGAGCTGCGCGGCCCGGGTCATGGCGGGTATGCCTGCGAACATCGACATCTGGGCGATGGCCTCGGCAATCTCCTGTTTCGTGGCCCCTGCTTCCAGCAGGTGCCTTACCGTGACGCGCAGTTGCGTATCTGCCTGCGCGCCTTGCATTGTCAGTCCTGCGAGGGTCAGGAACAGCCGTGTCTTGCTGTCCAGACCCTCCTTGTTGAAGGCCTTCCCGAAGGCGACCTCCATCCATTCCTTGGGCATCGTGGGCCAGAGCGCCTCGAACCCTTTCGGGGTGAAGCTTTCCAGCGCAGGGTTCATGGATTTCACCATCTCCTGCGCCTGCTGGATCATCTGTTCGAACGGGTTCTTGCTGTCAGCCATGCGCCCCTCCGGATGCCATATGCCCAAGTGAATGGTTCATCTGTAAGGCGCGTCCAGCTCGAGGTTCCGCGCGATCTCGGCTTCCCAGCGGGCGCCGTTGTCGAGGAGCTTTTCCTTGTCGTAGAACAGCTCTTCGCGGGTCTCGGTGGCGAACTCGAAGTTCGGGCCCTCGACGATGGCGTCCACCGGGCAGGCTTCCTGGCAGAAGCCGCAGTAGATGCATTTCGTCATGTCGATGTCGTAGCGCGTGGTCCGGCGGGAGCCGTCCTCACGCGGTTCCGCGTCGATGGTGATCGCCTGCGCCGGGCAGATCGCCTCGCAGAGCTTGCAGGCGATGCAGCGCTCTTCCCCGTTGGGGTAGCGGCGCAGGGCGTGCTCGCCGCGGAAACGCGGCGAGAGCGGGCCCTTCTCGTGCGGGTAGTTCACCGTGGCCTTGGGGGCCACCAGGTATTTGAACCCCAGCTTGAAGCCTTTGTAGACGTCTTGCAGCAGGAAGTATTTCGCGGCCCGGCCGTAGTCGATGTTCGCCATGGATCAGCCTCCAATCGCCCAGCGGGCATAGGCACCGCCGAAGAGTTCGAATTTCGCAAGGAATGCCACCAGCACGACCCAGATCAGGGACATGGGCAGGAAGACCTTCCAGCCGATCCGCATCAGCTGGTCGTAGCGGTAGCGCGGGGTAATCGCCTTCACCATCGCGAAGAGGAAGAAGACCAGAAGCATCTTGCCGACCATCCAGAGCACGCCATCGGGCAGGCCAGGGATCGGGGACAGCCAGCCGCCGAGGAAGAGCAGCGAGACCAGCGCGCACATCAGCACGATCGCCACGTACTCGCCGATCATGAACAGCAGGAACGGGGTCGAGCTGTATTCCACCTGATAGCCGGCCACGAGTTCGGATTCCGCTTCCGGAAGGTCGAACGGCGGGCGGTTCGTCTCGGCCAGGGCCGAGATGAAGAACAGGAAGACCATCGGGAAGTGCGGCAGCCAGTACCAGGAGAAGAGCCCGTACTTGCCATCCTGCGCCGCGACGATGTCACCGAAGTTCATCGAGCCGGTCGAGATGATCACGCCGATGATGATCAGCCCCAGCGAGACCTCGTAGGAGATCATCTGCGCCGCCGAGCGGAGCGAGCCGAGGAAGGGATATTTCGAGTTCGAGGCCCAGCCCCCCATGATCACGCCGTAAACCTCGAGAGAGGAGACCGCGAAGACATAGAGGATGGCCACGTTGATGTCCGAGAGCACCCAGCCGTCGTTGAAGGGGATCACCGCCCAGGCGATCATGGCCAGCACGAAGCTGAGCATGGGCGCCAGCAGGAAGACGAACTTGTCAGCCCCTGCGGGGATCACCACTTCCTTGGTGATGTACTTCAGGAAGTCCGCAAAGCTCTGCATCAGGCCAAAGACGCCGACCACGTTGGGCCCGCGGCGCAGCTGGACGGCTGCCCAGATCTTGCGGTCCGCGTAAAGCAGGAAGGCCAGAGCAACCAGCAGCGGCAGGACGATCAGAAGCACCTGTCCGATGATGAGGAGCGCAATGCCAAGCGGGTGGGATTGAAAGAAGTCTGCCATAGGTCCTCACACCATCGGTATTCCGTTTTCCGCGCAGCTGGCGGCGACGACTTCGGCGTCGATTGTACTCAGGCCGCGGGGCAGGCTCGCCGAGATGGTATAAACCGCATCCGCCTGCCAGAGACCAGTGTTTTCGGCCACATTCGTCCGCACGTGACGTGCGAAACCGTAGCCCCGGATCAGCGCGTATTGCGCTGCCGCGCATTCGGCGTAGCGCGACACGTCGGTCTCGCTGCGCGCGCCGCGCATTTTCACGTGGAAGGAGACGAGGTCCCCGTCCAGAAGCCGGGTCTCGATCCCCTCGTAGGAGGCCGAGACCGCCGGCGTGGCGGCACGCGCCACCTCCGCGCCCGTGTCGGGCGCGGTGCAGGCAGCCAGCGCTGCCGTGGATATCAGGGCTGCGCGCAGCACCCTTATTCCGCCGCCATCGGCGATGCGGCGCGCGCCGCGGCCTGCGCCGCAAGCTCGCCCATCACCTGGCTGGCACGCGCGATGGGGTTCGTCAGGTAGAAGTCCCCCAGCACGTTCTTGAAGGTCGCATCGCCCAGGCTGTCGATCTCGACCGCGGTCCAGTCGTTTTCCGGCAAGGTGTCGATCGCGGCGAGGTGCGGCACCTCGGCCACCAGCGCCTGGCGCAGCTGCGCGAGGCTGTCGAAGGGCAGCTTGGCCCCGGCCTCGGCAGAGAGCGCCCGCAGGATGGCCCAGTTCTCCTTCGCCTCGCCGGGGGCGAAACCGGCGCGCAGCGCCAGCTGCGGACGGCCCTCGGTGTTGACGAAGAGACCGTTCTCCTCCGTGTAGGCTGCCCCCGGCAGGATCACGTCGGCACGGTGTGCGCCGCGGTCCCCGTGGGAGCCCTGGTAGATCACGAACGCCCCTTCGCCGATCTCAACCTCGTCCGCGCCAAGGTTGTAGATCACCTCTGCGCCGTCCAGCGCGGCGGTCAGCCCGCCTTCGGTCACGGCGCCGATGTCCATCGCGCCTACGCGGCTGGCCGCAGTGTGCAGGATCATCAGCTTGGAATTCGACTTCTCCGCCAGCTTCATGGCATGGGCCAGCACCGCGAGGCCATCGGCCTCGCGCAGGGCGCCCTGCCCCACGATGACGATGGAGTTCTTGTCCTTGGTCTCGCCGATCTCTTTCGAAGACAGGCTTTCCAGCGCGGCGCGGTCGGTGCCGACGTGGGTATAATCGTAGGTCAGGTCCGCGGCTTCGCCGACGAGGCCGATGGTGGCGCCGTTCAGCCAGGCCTTGCGGATGCGGGCGTTCAGCACCGGGGCCTCGACCCGCGGGTTGGTCCCGATCAGCTGGATCATCTCGGCGCTGTCGATGTCCTCGATGCTCGCGGTGCCGACATAGCCGGAGCGGTTGCCCGCCGGCAGGCGGGCGCCATCGGTGCGGCATTCGACGGACCCACCGAGCCCCTCGACGAGCTGCTTGAGCGCGAAGGCCGCTTCGACCGGCGCAAGGTCACCGACGAGGCCGAGGACCTTCTTGCCCTTCATGGCGGTGGCGGCGGCCGAGAGCGCCTCGCCCCAGGTGGCGGGCTTCAGCTTGCCGTCGACGCGGACATAGGGGCGATCCAGACGCTGGCGGCGCAGGCCGTCCCAGACGAAGCGGGTCTTGTCCGAGATCCACTCCTCGTTCACGCCGTCATGGTTGCGCGGCAGGATGCGCATGACTTCGCGGCCCTTGGTATCGACCCGGATGTTCGAGCCGAGCGCGTCCATGACGTCGATCGTCTCGGTCTTGGTCAGTTCCCAGGGGCGGGCGGTGAAGGCGTAGGGCTTCGACACGAGCGCGCCCACCGGGCAGAGGTCGATGATGTTGCCCTGCAGGTTCGAATCCAGCGTCTCGTTCAGGTAGGAGGTGATCTCCGCATCCTCGCCACGGCCGGTCTGGCCCATGGTGTGCAGGCCCGCGACCTCGGTCGTGAAACGCACGCAGCGGGTGCAGGAGATGCAGCGCGTCATGTGGGTCTCGACCAGCGGGCCGAGGTTCAGGTCATCGGAGGCGCGCTTGGGCTCGCGGTAACGCGAGAAGTCCACGCCATAGGCCATCGCCTGGTCCTGCAGGTCGCATTCGCCGCCCTGGTCGCAGATCGGGCAGTCGAGCGGGTGGTTGATGAGCAGGAACTCCATCACCCCCTCGCGGGCCTTCTTCACCATGGGCGAGTTGGTCTTGACCACCGGCGGCTGGCCTTCCGGCCCGGGGCGCAGGTCACGCACCTGCATCGCGCAGGAGGCGGCGGGCTTGGGCGGGCCGCCGACGACCTCCACAAGGCACATCCGGCAGTTGCCCGCGATCGACAGCCGTTCGTGGTAGCAGAAACGCGGCACCTCGATCCCGGCCTGCTCGCAGGCCTGGATGAGCGTCAGACGCGGATCGACCTCGATTTCCTGGTCGTCGATGATGATCTTGCGAAGGTCAGACATGGTGGCTCACTTTGCTTTCAGAAGGACGCCGATCTGGCTGTTCCGGGCGATTTCCTGCTCACCCAGAGTGCACAGATCCGCCGTGACGGCGGGGTCCAATCCACGAGATTTCATGTAGTTTTCGCCGAGGGCGCGGATCCGGTCCTCTTCCTCGTCGCTCTTGATGTAGGCCTTGATCTCGGCATCGGAGTAGCCGAGCTCGCGGGCCTGCGAGCGCAGGTCGTAGAGGAAGGCGAGACCCTTGAGCGTGCGGGCGTCGATGGTCGGGCAATTGTCGCTGATCTCGATCGCGATACCGACCCAGAGCATGTTCTTGTCGATCTTCTCGACCGTGCGCAGCGGCGGCAGATCTGCCGCGGCGGCTGTGGCCGTCAGCGCGGCAAGACCCAGAACGGCGGGGCGGATCAGGTTGGTCAGGCGCATGTCTTAACTCCCTTCATGCAGCACGACGGGGCCGCGAAACGGCAGCCCCCATCCGTGCAACAGATGGGGCGGTGGGCGTCTGCTATCCAATAGCAGCGCGCTTTCGCCCGGGATATGCGACGGAACCCGCTCATCAGCCGAGCGTCCCCCGGTGCGGATATGCCATGTTCATTGCCATCCGACGCAGGTCCCGCTGAGGATCAGGTCATCGCCCGGCTGCAGCTGCGCCGTCTCGGGGCCCGCCTGCCAGGTCTTGTCGGAATTGCCGAACTGGCGGATGCAGTACCGGGTGGCCTCCCACTCGCCCGCTTCGCGCGCGCCGGCAAGGTTCTGCGACGCCTTCGACACCACGGCGGTGAACACCGCCGGGTCTTCGTCCGCGGGCGTGACCTTGGCCGGGTAGAAATTGCCCTGGAAATAGGTGCGGTTGCTGTTCGACATGAACTTGGACGAACGGTTGCCGCAGCCTGCAAGCAGGGCCAGCAGCGCAACGCCGATCAGGGTGGCAAGGGTGAACTTCATGGTACCTTTCCGCACGGCCTCGCCCCGGCCCACGCGCAGCGCCGGCCCCGAGGGGCCGCCGTGCAGATGGGTATCGGCGAGCGGTTGCGACATCCTTATTCCGCCGCCATAACGGTGGCGCCACGCCCGGTGCGCTTGGCCTTGATCCGGTCCTCGATCTCGTCGCGGAAGTGACGGATCAGGCCCTGGATCGGCCAGGCGGCCGCGTCGCCGAGGGCGCAGATGGTGTGGCCCTCGACCTGCTTGGTGACCGAGAGCAGCATGTCGATTTCCTCGACCTCCGCCTCGCCGGTGACCAGGCGGTCCATGACGCGCATCATCCAGCCGGTGCCTTCCCGGCAGGGCGTGCACTGGCCGCAGCTCTCGTGCTTGAAGAACTTCGACAGGCGCCAGACGGCCTTCACCACGTCGACCGAGTTGTCCATGACGATCATGCAGCCGGTCCCGAAGGAGGACTGGTTCTGCCGCATCCAGTCGAAGTCGAAGATCGCGTCTTCCAGCTTCTCCTTGGGCAGCACCGGGCAGGAGGCCCCACCGGGGATGATGGCCTTGAGGTTGTCCCAGCCGCCGCGGATGCCGCCGCCGTGCTTCTCGATGATCTCGCGGACGGAGAGCGACATCTCCTCCTCGAAGACGCAGGGCGTGTTCACGTGGCCGGTCAGCGCCATCAGCTTGGTGCCGGCGTTGTTCGGACGTCCGAAGGAGCTGAACCATTCCGGGCCGCGGCGCAGGATGGTCGGCACGACGGAGATGGATTCGACGTTGTTCACCGTGGTCGGGCAGCCATAGAGGCCGGCACCGGCGGGGAACGGCGGCTTCATCCGGGGCATGCCCTTCTTGCCTTCGAGGCTCTCGATCAGGGCGGTTTCCTCGCCGCAGATGTAGGCCCCTGCCCCGTGGTGCAGGTAGACGTCGAAGGAGTAGCCGGACTTGCAGGCATCCTTGCCGAGGAAGCCCGCGTCATAGGCCTCGTCGATGGCGGCCTGCAGGGCCTCCTTCTCGCGGATGTATTCGCCGCGGATATAGATGTAGGCCGCAACGGCGTTCATCGCGAAACCGGCGATCAGCGCACCTTCGACCAGCGTGTGCGGGTCGTGGCGCATGATCTCGCGGTCCTTGCAGGTCGCGGGTTCGGATTCGTCGGCGTTGATCACCAGGTAGGCCGGGCGACCGTCGCTTTCCTTGGGCATGAAGGACCACTTCAGCCCGGTCGGGAAGCCTGCGCCCCCGCGGCCGCGCAGGCCGGAGTCCTTGACCTGCTGGATGATCCAGTCGCGGCCATTGCCAAGGATCTTGGCGGTGCCGTCCCAGTGGCCACGCGCCTGAGCGCCCTTCAGGCTGCGATCGTGCATCCCGTAGAGGTTCGTGAAAATCCGGTCCTGATCCTTCAGCATCAAGCGTCCCCTAGTTGTCGCGGCGCGCGCGCCAGATTTGCATGGCGACCACGATCGCCCAAATGAGCGCGGCGATCGCCGCAAAGTCGAACAGGAAGGCATAGCGCCCCGGCAGGCCCAGAGCCGGGCCCAGCCATTGCGCCGCGATCCACAGAAGCATCGTGACCGCAATCACGATGGACACCACGCGCCCCTTGCGCGCCAGTGCCGCTTCCTGTGCCTCGTCCTGCGTTCCCATCATCCCTCAGTCCACAGTGCCGCAAGCGGCACGTCACGTCTCTGTCCCGGTCTCCCCCGCGGCCAGTTCCCCGGCCTGGGTGATCCAGTCGTCCCGGCTGACCCGGCCCCGGAACCCGACGAGGTGCTCGTCGGCCCAGGCCACGTCGGCCGCGTTCCATCCGGCGATCTGATCGAAATGGTAAATCCCCAGATCGTTCAGCATCCCCTGCAGCTTCGGACCCACGCCCCTGATCCGCGTCAGGTCGTCCGCTCCGCCCTCTCGCGGGGCCGACAGCACGACGGGCCCGTCAGCCGCCTTCTCCGCAACCGCATCGGTCGCAGCCTGTGCCAGAGCCACCCGGGCCCCTGCGGCGGGGGCCACCGGTGCCGGCTGGGCGGCGGGCGCCTCTGCCAGCGCCGGGCTCTCCGGCATCCCTGCCCCGCGCGCCGGACCGTGGTCCCGGAGTGCGCCGGAGCAGACCGTCTCGAGACCGGCCCAGACCACCAGCGCGCCAAGCGCGATGGCCACGATCAGGGCCAGCCAGCCGGTGCCGAAGATGGCGAGGAAGATCAGCGCAACCAGCACACCCAGGGCCGCAAAGACCGCCTGGCAGATACCTTCGTTGAGCTTGGTCCGATCCGTCACACCTCAGGCCCTTTCCCGGCCGTTACTCTTCGTCGTAGACGCCGCCCTTTTTCACGCGCGACGCGAAGTCCGTCATCTCGCCCTTGGCCAGCTGGCGGGCCTGGACAACCCAGTTGTCACGGCTGACCCGGCCCTTGAAGCCAACGAGGTTCTGGTCGACCCATGCCACCTCTTCCGGACCCCAGGTCGCGATCTGGTCGAAGTGGAACACGCCGAGGTCGTGCAGCAGGTCCTCGAGCTTCGGACCGACGCCCTTGATCATCTTCAGATCGTCGGGGCCCCCCTCGCGGGCGGCCTCCATCACCTCGGGCTTCTTGCCCTCGCCTTCGGCGGCCAGAACCGGCGCCTCGACCTCGTCCGGCTTGGCCGCGGAGGTGGCCTTGGCCTCCTGCTCGGTCACGCCGGTCTCGTCCGCGGGCTTGCCCTTTGCGGGACGGGGCTCTTCGGCTTTCTCCTTCTTCGCCTTGCCCGACTTGGGGGCATCGGTGCCCTGCCACGGCGCGGTCAGCGGCACTTCCGTGCCGTCGATGCGCTTGACCGTGTCGCCGATGTCCACGGCCAGCTGGACCGAGGCATTGTACTGGGTGCGGCCACTTTCCCATTCGGTCAGCGCCACGAGACCCTTCTCGGGCTCGGAGGAGTAGCGACCGTTCTGGGGACCGGGCACCGGCACCTCGCCCTTGGCGAGTTCGTCGATGATCTCTCCCAGCCGCTTGGCGGTGAGGTCCTCGTAGTAGTCCTTGCCGATCTGGGCCATGGGCGCGTTGGCGCAGGCCCCGAGGCATTCGACCTCTTCCCAGCTGAACTTGCCGTCGGCCGACAGGGTGTGCGGCTTCTCGGCGATCTTTTCCTTGCAGACGCCGATCAGGTCCTCGGCGCCGCAGATCATGCAGGTCGTGGTGCCGCAGATCTGGATGTTCGCAACGGAACCAACGGGTTGCAGCTGGAACATGAAGTAGAACGTCGCCACTTCGAGCGCGCGGATGTAGGCCATGCCCAGCATGTCCGCGACATATTCGATGGCGGGCTTGGTCAGCCAGCCTTCCTGTTCCTGCGCCCGCCACAGCAGCGGAATGATCGCCGAGGCCTGACGACCTTCGGGATACTTGGTGATCTGCGCCTCCGCCCAGGCCATGTTGGCGGGCGTGTATGCGAAGCTGGCAGGTTGTTCGGGGTGAAGACGGCGCAGCATCAGGCACAGGCTCCGGTTGTCAGTTTCACGCCGCCGCCCTCGAGGGGCACGGCTTCGTCACGGGACATCAGGTACTGCCCCATCGCAATGGTCTGCTCGCGGGTCATGCCGGTCTGCAGCTCGACGGGAAGGTAATCCCGCTCCGTCTTCATCTCGCAGCCGATCGAGGCGACGGCAGCCTTGTAGCTCTCCGCATCCTCGGGGGTGACACCCTCGGGGATCGTCTCGCAGGCGGCGAGGACCAGCGGAAGGGCCAGCAGGCCCCCCGCCACGCGTTTGGAAAACAGGCCCATCAGCGGTCCACCTCGCCGAACACGATATCGAGCGTACCGATGATCGCCGCCACGTCGGCCAGCTGGTGGCCCTTGCAAACATAGTCCATCGACTGCAGGTGCAGGTACCCCGGCGCGCGGATCTTGGCGCGGTAGGGTTTGTTGCTGCCGTCCGACTTCAGGTAGACGCCGAATTCGCCCTTGGGCGCCTCGACGGCGGCATAGACCTCGCCGGCCGGCACGTGGAAGCCTTCGGTGTAGAGCTTGAAGTGGTGGATCAGGCTCTCCATCGAGGTCTTCATGTCCGAGCGTTTCGGCGGCGTCAGCTTGCCGCGGGCCAGAACGTCGCCGGTGGCTTCGCGCAGCTTCACGATGGCCTGACGGATGATCTTGGTCGACTCGCGCATCTCGGCCATGCGGACAAGGTAGCGGTCGTAGCAATCGCCGTTCTTGCCGACGGGGATCTGGAAGTCGAACTCGTCGTAGCACTCATAGGGCTGCGCGCGCCGCAGGTCCCACGCCAGGCCCGAGCCCCGGACCATCACGCCCGAATAGCCCCAGTTCTGGATGTCTTCCTCGGTGATCACACCGATGTCGACGTTGCGCTGCTTGAAGATCCGGTTCTCCGTCAGCAGCCCGTCGATGTCGTCCAGCCTGTTGGGGAAACGGATCGCCCATTCCTCGATATCGTCGAGCAGCTTGTCGCTGATATCCTGGTGCACCCCGCCCGGGCGGAAGTAGGCCGCGTGCAGACGCGCGCCACAGGCCCGCTCGTAGAAGATCATCAGGTCTTCACGTTCCTCGAAGCCCCAGAGCGGCGGCGTCAGAGCGCCCACGTCCATGGCCTGCGTGGTGACGTTCAGCAGGTGGTTCAGCACCCGGCCGATTTCCGAGTAGAGCACGCGGATCAGCGAGGCGCGGCGCGGCACGACGGTGCCGGTCAGCTTCTCGATCGCCAGGCACCAGGCATGTTCCTGGTTCATCGGCGCCACGTAGTCCAGCCGGTCGAAATACGGCAGGTTCTGGAGATAGGTCCGGCTCTCCATCAGCTTCTCGGTGCCACGGTGCAGCAGGCCGATATGCGGATCGCAGCGTTCCACGATCTCGCCGTCCAGCTCCAGCACGAGGCGCAGCACACCGTGCGCTGCCGGGTGCTGCGGGCCGAAGTTGATGTTGAAGTTGCGGATCTTCTGTTCGCCGGTCAGGGCGTCTTCGAAACCTTTCGAGCCGTCCATCACTTCGCCTCCGCCTTGTCGTCGCCGGGCAGGATGTATTCGGCACCCTCCCACGGGGACATGAAATCGAACTGCCGGTATTCCTGCACCAGTTTCACCGGCTCGTAGACCACCCGTTTCTGGACCTCGTCATAGCGCACCTCGGTGTAGCCCGTGGTGGGGAAGTCCTTGCGCAGCGGGTGGCCCGTGAAACCGTAGTCGGTCAGCAGGCGCCGCAGGTCGGGGTGACCGGTGAAGAGGATGCCGAACATGTCGTAGACCTCCCGTTCGAACCAGTTGGCCGAGGGGTGGACGCCGGTGATCGAGGGCACCATCTCGTCCTCGCGGATCGAGACCCGCAGGCGGATGCGCTGGTTCTGGTACATGGACAGGAAGTGGTACACCACGTCGAACCGCTTGGCGCGGTCGGGGTGGTCCACGGCGGTCACGTCCACCAGCGAGGAAAACTTGCAGTTGCTGTCGGTGCGCAGGAACTCCACGAGCCCGGCGATGTTCGCCGGGGCCACGTCGACGTTCAGCTCGCCGTAGGAGACATCCCACGACAGGACGCAATCGGGGCGCTTGGCCTCGATCAGCGTGCCGAGTTCGGAGAGGGCTGCGGTCTGTGCGTCGCTCATGCCTTACCTCGTGATCGTGCCGGTGCGGCGAATTTTCCGCGCCAGTTGCAGGATGCCGTAGAGCAGCGCCTCGGCGGTCGGGGGGCAGCCGGGGACATAGATGTCCACGGGCACGACCCGGTCACAGCCGCGCACGACGGAATAGCTGTAGTGGTAGTAGCCGCCGCCGTTCGCGCAGGAGCCCATCGAGATCACGTAACGCGGCTCGGGCATCTGGTCGTAGACCTTGCGCAGCGCGGGGGCCATCTTGTTGGTCAGCGTGCCGGCGACGATCATTACGTCGGACTGGCGCGGGGAGGCCCGGGGCGCGACGCCGAAGCGTTCGGCGTCGTAGCGCGGCATCGAGGTGTGCATCATCTCGACGGCGCAGCAGGCCAGACCGAAGGTCATCCAGTGCAGCGAGCCGGTGCGCGCCCAGTTGATCAGATCCTCGGTCGAGGTCAGCAGGAAGCCCTTGTCCTGCAGCTCGCGGTTGAGCGCCTGCGTAGCGACCTCGCGGTCGCCGCCGGCGGTGTTGGCTCCGGTCATCACTCCCATTCCAGAGCCCCCTTCTTCCATTCGTAGGCAAAGCCGATGGTCAGCACGGCAAGGAAGACCATCATCGACCAGAACGCCGCCATCGAGATTTCACCGAAGGACACGGCCCAGGGGAACAGGAAGGCGATCTCGAGGTCGAAGATGATGAACAGGATCGACACGAGGTAGAACCGGACATCGAATTTCATCCGCGCATCGTCGAAGGCGTTGAAGCCGCATTCGTAGGCGCTGACCTTTTCGGGGTCGGGGTTGCGGACGGCAACGATCAAGGCGGCGAGGATCAGAACAAGCCCCAGCCCGATCGCGACGGCCAGAAAGACGAGAATGGGAAGATATTCCCGCAACATCTCTTCCACAGGTGGCTCCTTTCATGCGCGGTGCGCTGCCGGACGAGACCGGCACTGGCTGGGTCCGGGTTTACTCTCGCCCCCCCTCAGCGTCAACCTGACGGGCGCAGATTCCGCAGCGCAGAAAGGCGGAAACGTCACGCAGCACGCAACGGTATTCTTTAGTACGCAAAGACAGGGGTTCCCCGCCCCCCGTCGGGGCGAATTTGCAAGCCGCATCAGCGATAAGCGCAGAGCCTTTAACGCGGCGTTAATCAGGGTTTCCTGAACGCATGGCGCGAAACCCGTGCGACGAATCGAAGCGCTGCCGAAGTGGACAGGCACTCCGGTTGTGCGGTGACGTGGCGCCTCGCCCGACCCCGGATTTCAGCGCGCCGCACCTCGCCGCAGCGCAGAAATACGGGAAGCTTGATCTGGTCGACCGGCGCGAAAACGGACAGCGGGTGTTCGGCGCGTCGCGCCACCACGATCGCCGCGCGCAGCGCAGGCGACGTCTCGCAGTTGTGAGGGAAGCCGGCAGGCCGGGGCCCGGACGGCGGGCGTTCAGGCCCGACACAGGGCCTGAACCGACAACAGCGCCCCCGGCGCAACGGGCGGGCGGAGCCGCTTCCCCGCCCCGGTTCACCCCCGTTCAGGCCCCCTTCAGCGCCGGGCCGGTCGCTCCACGCAGCCCCGATCCGGGCTCAGCCGTCGCCGCCACCCTGCCAGCCCGGTTTGCGCTTGTCGAAGAAGGCGGCGATGCCCTCGGGCGCCTCCGTCCCCTCCCAGCAGGCCACCAGTTCGGCCACCGAATGGGCGATGTCCTCCTCCGAGATCGACGGCCCGAGGCGGCGCAGCAGCGCCTTGGCGCGGGCCACCGCCTGCGGGGCGCAATCGAGGTAGGGCGCGATCTCCTCCTCGATGGCGGGGTCCAGCATGTCGTCCTTCACCACCTTCGCCAGCAGCCCCAGCCGCTCCGCCTCGGCCGCATCGAAGCGGCGGCCCGACATGAAGACCCGGCGCGCGTTGCCCTCGCCTATGCGGGCCGCGACATAGGGGCCGATGGTGGCCGGGATCAGGCCGAGACGCGTTTCGGTCAGGGCCATGGTCACGTCGGGCACCGCCACGGCCACGTCGCAGACCGAGACCATGCCGATCCCGCCGCCAAAGCAATTGCCCTGCACCCGTCCGATCAACGGCTTGGGCAGGGTGTTGAGCGCCTGCAGCATCCGCGCCAGCGCCCCGGCCTCCCGCGCCCGGGTGGCCGGGGCCGCGTTGAACTGGTCGCGCATCCAGCCGAGGTCGCCCCCCGCGCAGAAGCTGCGCCCCCGGGCCGCCAGAACCACCACGCGCACCGAGCGGTCCGCGCCGAGGATGCGGGCCGCCTCGTGCAGCTCCGCGATCATCTGGGCCGATAGCGCATTGTGCTTCTCCGCCCGGTCCAGCCAGAGCCAGGCGACGCCGCGCCCATCGTGCTCGATCGAGATCGTCTCCATGCTCACCTCCCCGGTGCCCACACCGTCCTGCACCCAAGAATTTTAGAAAATTCTTGGGAAAATTCTTCGAAGAATTTTCGCGCCAGCCGCGGCCGACACGCGAAACCCTTCCCGATCCGGGGCCCTCGCACAACCTGCGCATCGCCCCTCCGTGCTGCCCGGAATTTTCAAAAATTCCGGTCCGTTTTCTTCGAAGAAAACGGGCTATCCGCTGCGCAGGGCCCGCGCCATGGCCGCCGCCTCGTCCAGCACCCCGCGGTCGAGCCCGGTGTCCCCCCCCAGTTCCGCCATCCGCGCCGCAACGGCCTCCGTCGCCACGTTGCCCGCGGCCCCCGGTGCATAGGGGCAGCCCCCCAGCCCCCCGACCGCCGCGTCGAAAACCGCCAGCCCGAGCGCCATGGAGGCCTCTATGTTCTCCAGCGCCCGGCCGGCCGTATCGTGGTAATGCCCCGCCAGCCGCGCCGCCGGAACCTCTGCCAGCACCGCCTCCAGCATGGCGCGGATCGTCTGCGGCGTGCCCTGCCCGATGGTGTCGCCGAGGCTGATCTCGTAGCACCCCATGTCCCGCAGCGCCGCCGCGACACGGGCGACGGAGGCCGGGGCCACCGGCCCGTCGTAGGGGCAATCGGTCACGCAGGAGATATAGCCCCGCAGCGGCACGCCCCGGGCCTGCGCCGCCTCCGCCACCGGGGCGAACCGGGCGAGGCTCTCGTCGATGGAGGCATTGATATTGGCCCGGCTGAACCCCTCCGAGGCGGCGCCGAAGATCGCCACCTCGTCCGCCCCCGCGGCCACCGCCTCCTCGAAGCCGCGCATGTTGGGGGTCAGTGCCGCGTAGGACACGCCCGGCGCCCGTGCGATCCCTGCCAGCACCTCGGCCGAGCCCGCCATCTGCGGCACCCACTTGGGGCTGACGAAGCTGGCGCATTCGATCCGGCGGAACCCGGCACGGGACAGGCAGTTCACCAGCGCGACCTTCTCGGCCACGGGGATGTACTGCTTTTCGTTCTGCAGCCCGTCGCGCGGGCCGACCTCGAAGATCTCGATCCTGTCCATCAGCCCTCCGGCACCGGGTAGAACTCACGGACGAAGAGGCCCTGCCCCGGCTCGGGCAGCGAGGCCTGGAAGGCGGGCCGCTCGGTGATGCGGGCGTACCAGGCCGCCGTTTCGGGGAAGTCGTCCAGCTTTGCATAGTGCCGCGCCATGTAGACCGCCTGCCCCACGGCGATATCCGCGGCGGAGAAGCCGCTGGTCAGCAGGTGATCGCGGTTCTCCACCGGGGTCGAGAGCCGGGCCTCGATGGCGGCATAGCATTTCTTCAGCCGCGCGGCCTCCAGCTTCATCACGATGGGAGAGCGCATGTGGTCCTCGTAGAGTGCCACGTGCTGCTGGGTCAGCGCCGCGCAATGCTGGCTGACGGTCTCGGCGAAATGCACCCATTGCAGCCAGTCGACCCGGTCGAGCGCACCGGGCAGCCGCCCCAGCCCGACCTCGGGGAAGCGTTCGCAGAGGTATTCCAGCATCGCCCCGCTCTCGAACATGGTCTCGCCGTCGATCTCCAACCCCGGCACCCGTCCGGCAGGCGAGATCGTCAGGTATTCGGGATTGCGCAGCGTCTTGTCGAAGGGGTGCACCACCAACTGATAGGGCACGCCCAGTTCATTGAGCAGCCAGAGCACCCGCATGGAGCGGCTCTGCGGTACGTGATGCAGGGTGATCATTGCGTCCTTTCCCCGGGCCGGGCCCGGTGCAGCGGCAGGCCGCCCGTCGGGGGCCGGTGTCACGCTGTCCATGTTTCCTCGCTCCTCCATCTGGCGCAAGCGCCCTGCGGGTCCAGTGCCGCGGACCGGCTGAGGCCCGCGCCGCACCCTGCGCCCCTCGCGGCCGCCCATGCGGCGGCCGTCTCAGGCAGCGGCCTCCTCCTCCACCGCCTCCAGCCGGATCAGCGCGGCCCCGGCCTCGACCTGCGTGCCTGCGCTGACCATGACCTCGGCCAGCACCCCGTCGCGCGGCGCCAGCAGGGCGTGTTCCATCTTCATCGCCTCCAGCACGGCAAGGCGCTGTCCCTCGGTAACGGTCTCGCCGGCCTCGGCAAAGACCGCCTTCACCAGCCCCGGCATCGGCGCCTCGATCACGTCGGCGCCCGCCCCGGCGGCCGCCGCGCGGGCCAGCGGATCGACGATGGAGAGGCTCAGCCCATGGGCGCGGAAGAGCGTGATGCGCGCGCCATCCCGATGCGCCGCGACCGCTGGCTGCCCGCCGATGCGCCAGAGGGTGCCGTGACGCGTGCACGTCACCTCCTCCCCCGCGACATCGGCACGGATGTGATCCGGCCCGCTGACCCGCAGCGTCACCACGTGATCCTCGCCATGGGCCGTGAGCCCCACCTGCCGCGCAAGCGGCTGCCAGAGGGTGAAGCCTGCAAGCGGCCCCGAAGCGCCATCGAGCCCCGTGGCGACAAGCGCCGCCTGCGCAAGGTCCGCCGCCGTCACCTCGGGCACCACGGTCAACCGGTCGAGGTCCCGCGCGATCAGCCCCGTGTCGACCTCGCCCCGCGCAAAGCCCTCGTGCGCCGCAAGCGCCCCGAGGAAGGCAAGGTTGGTCACCGTCCCCGCCACCTCGCAGCCCTTCAGCGCGGCGCGCAGGCGCGACAGCGCGATCTCCCGCGTGGGGCCGTGGGTGATGACCTTGGCGATCATCGGATCGTAGAACGGGCTGATCGTGTCGCCGCTGCGCACGCCGGTATCGGCGCGGCAGCCTGCCGGGAACGCCAGATGCGCCAGCGTCCCGGTGGCGGGCAGGAAGCCCGCGGGCACGTCCTCGGCATAGAGCCGCGCCTCGAAGGCGTGGCCGGTGATCGTCAGCGCCTCCTGCGCCACGGGCAGCGGTTCGCCGGAGGCCACGCGGATCTGCCACTCCACCAGATCGACACCGGTGATCGCCTCGGTCACCGGATGTTCCACCTGCAGGCGGGTGTTCATCTCCATGAACCAGAAGCCGTCGGGGCGCAGCCCATCGCTGCCGTCCACGATGAACTCCACCGTGCCCGCGCCACTATATCCTATGGCCTCTGCCGCACGGACGGCGGCCGCGCCCATGGCGGCGCGCATCTCCTGCGTCATGCCCGGCGCGGGGGCCTCCTCGATCACCTTCTGGTGGCGGCGCTGGAGCGAGCAGTCCCGCTCGAAGAGATGTACGGCGCGCGTGCCATCGCCGAAGACCTGCACTTCTATATGGCGCGGCTTCTGGATGTATTTCTCAACCAGCACATCGGGGTTGCCGAAGGCGGTGCGGGCCTCGCTGCGGGCACTCTCCAGCGCCTCGGCGAAATCGGCGGCGCGCTCCACCAGACGCATCCCCTTGCCGCCACCGCCCGCGACGGCCTTGATCAGCACCGGGTAGCCGATCTCCTCCGCCGCGCGGCTGAGGGTATCCCCGGACTGGTCCGCGCCGTGGTAGCCGGGCACGACGGGCACGCCCGCCTCCTCCATCAGCGCCTTGGCGGCGTCCTTCAGCCCCATGGCGCGGATCGCCCTGGCCGAAGGACCGATGAAGGTCAGCCCCGCCGCCTCCACGGCCGCGACGAAATCGGGGTTCTCGGAGAGGAAGCCATAGCCCGGATGCACAGCCTGCGCGCCGGTGGCCTGCGCCGCGGCGATGATCGCCTCCCCGCGCAGGTAGCTCTCCGCCGGGGCAGCCCCGCCGATATGCACTGCGGCATCGGCCATCTGCACATGGCGTGCCCCGGCGTCGGCGTCGGAATAGACCGCGACGCAGCGCAGCCCCATGGCGCGGGCGGTCTCGATGACCCGGCAGGCGATCTCGCCCCGGTTGGCGATCAGCAACGTATGAAACATGGCACGGCGCCCTCCCTTCTTCTCTTTCCATTTACCTCGGGCCAACTACCCCCGGGGGGGTGCCGAAGGCGGGGGCAGCGCCCCAACAGCCTCACCGCCCCGCCAGGTCCTCGACAAGCTCGAACCGTTCCATCAGCATAGGCGCATCAGGCGAATATCGCCCCGCCCGTGTCAGATACGCTTCGTACCCCTGCCGCCAATGCGCGAGGTCGCGAAACTCTCCCTGCTCCGCCACCCGCGCTTCGGTCATCTCGTCAAAGCGCAGCCACACAAGCTCCAAGGTCCTCAGCGCCAACGCCGGTCTCCCGGCCCAGTCGAGCGCAAGATCGACCCGCCCCACTTCGGGCAGCGCCTCGCCGGTCTCGGCAAAATAGGCGACCGCCTCGCAACTGGCCGTCTTGCGCCCCGAGCGCATCAAGCCGAGGATCTCCGCATTCAGCGCCGCGCTGTCACCGGGCCGGTAGGTCTGCGCCCCCGGCCAGCGCTCCGACGCCCCGCTCACATCCGGAACACGCCGAAGCGTGTCTCCTCGATCGGGGCGTTCAGCGCGGCCGAGAGGCTCAGCGCCAGCACGTCGCGGGTCTTGCGGGGGTCCACGATGCCGTCATCCCAGAGCCGGGCCGAGGCATAGAGCGGGTGCGACTGTTCCTCGAACATGTCGATGGTGGGCTGCTTGAAGGCGGCCTCCTCCTCGGCGCTCCACGTCCCGCCCGCGCGTTCGATGGCATCGCGCTTCACCGTCGCCAGCACGCCCGCCGCCTGCGGCCCGCCCATGACGGAGATCCGGCTGATCGGCCAGGACCACATGAAGCGCGGCTGATAAGCCCTTCCGGCCATGCCATAATTTCCCGCCCCGAAGGAACCTCCCACCACCATGGTGATCTTGGGAACCGAGGTCGTGGCCACCGCCGTCACCATCTTGGCACCATGCCGGGCGATGCCCTCGTTCTCGTACTTGCGGCCCACCATGAAGCCGGTGATGTTCTGCAGGAAGACCAGCGGGACATTGCGTTGCGAACAGAGCTCGACGAAATGCGCGCCCTTTTGCGCGGCCTCGGAAAAGAGCACGCCGTTGTTGGCGACGATCCCCACCGGGCAGCCCCGGATATGGGCAAAGCCCGTGACCAGCGTCTCGCCATAGCGCGGCTTGAACTCGTCAAAGCGCGAGCCGTCGACCGTGCGGGCGATCACCTCGCGGATGTCATAGGGCGTGCGCAGGTCGGGGGGCACGACACCCAACAGTTCCTCCGGGTCATAGGCGGGCTCTTCCACGCTCTCCCATTTCACCGTCGCGGGCTTCTCGCGGTTCAGCGCCCCCACGGCCCGGCGGGCGAGCGCAAGCGCATGGGCGTCATCCTCGGCAAGGTAATCCGCCACGCCGGACAGCCGCGTGTGCACGTCACCGCCGCCGAGGTCCTCGGCGCTCACCACCTCGCCGGTCGCGGCCTTCACCAGCGGCGGCCCGGCGAGGAAGATCGTCCCCTGCTCCCGCACGATGATCGTCACGTCCGACATGGCGGGCACATAGGCCCCGCCCGCCGTGCAGGAGCCCATCACCACGGCGATCTGCGCGATGCCCTTCGCACTCATCCGCGCCTGATTGTAGAAGATGCGCCCGAAATGGTCGCGGTCCGGGAAGACCTCATCCTGTTTGGGCAGGTTCGCGCCCCCGCTGTCCACGAGGTAGAGACAGGGCAGATGGTTCTCCTCGGCGATCTCCTGCGCGCGCAGGTGCTTCTTGACCGAGATCGGGTAATAGGTGCCGCCCTTCACGGTGGCGTCGTTGCAGACCACCATGACCTCCTGCCCCATGACCTTTCCGACGCCCGCGATCAGCCCGCCGCAGGGGTCGGCGTCCCCGTACATCCCGTAACCGGCGGTGGCGCCGATTTCCAGAAACGGCGTGCCGGGGTCGAGCAGGTTGGCCACGCGGTCGCGCGGCAGCATCTTGCCCCGGCTCACGTGACGGTCCCGGGCCCGCGCGCCGCCCCCGGCCGCCGCTGCCTCGGCCGCCGCACGGACAAGATCGAGCGCCTCCAGATGGCCCGCGCGGTTGGCGCGGAAGGCCTCGCTTGTGGTCAGTGCTGCGCTGGAAAGCTTCATGCCGCCTCCTCCCCTGCCTCCTGCCCGGCCCGCGCAAAAGGCGCAGCCGAGATACATATTTTCCGTTTATTCCCAAAGGGTAAGCGCGTCACGAATTCGTCGCGAACTTGATCTGGATCAGGGAGGCGACTCACGTAGAGGCGCATAAGGCCCCCATCAAATCGACCAAAGGGACACTCCCCATGAAGACGCTCATTTCCGCCCTCGCCCTGACGGCTGCCGCAGCCGCTTTCGCGACGCCTGCCGCCGCGCAGTCGAAGGGTGATTTCACGCTGGGTATCGGCATCGCCAACGTGAACCCGAAAGACAACAACGGCACGCTCGCCGGCGCCCGGGCCACGATCAACGACGACACCCAGCTGTCGCTGACTGGCGAATACTTCGTGATGGACAACGTCGGCATCGAGCTGCTGGCCGCCACGCCCTTCAGTCATGACATCAAGCTGGGCGGCACCTACGCCGGCAAGACCAAGCACCTGCCGCCGACGCTCTCCCTGAACTACCACTTCCCGACCGCGTCGAACTTCAAGCCGTTCCTCGGCATCGGCGTGAACTACACCACCTTCTTCGACGAGGAGAGCCCGCTCGGCAAACTGCGTCTCGACGACAGCTGGGGCGTGGCCTTCAACGCAGGCGCAGACTGGATGGTCTCGGACGCCGGCGCGATCCGCTTTGACGTGCGTTACATGAAGATCAGCACCGATGCCAAGCTCGACGGCGCCAAGATCGGCACCGCGGACATCGACCCGGTCGTGGTGGGCCTGGGCTACGTACACCGCTTCTGATCCTTCCTCTCGGTTTCTCGACCTTCCCGGGGCCGGGCGGCTGCACCACCGCCCGGTTTCGCGGGACAACGGGCGTCTCCTGCTCTGGCAGGGGGCGCCCGTCTTGCGTTTCGGGCCGTGCGTCACATGCTGTTCATCAGCTCGCGGCCGACCAGCATCCGCCGGATCTCCGATGTGCCCGCACCGATCTCCATCAGCTTGGCATCGCGGAAGATCCGCGCCACCGGCGCGTCCGCAAGGAAGCCCGCCCCGCCCATCGCCTGCACCGCCTGGTGGGCGACCTTCATCGCCTCCTCGCTGGCATAGAGCACGCAGGCCGCCGCATCCTGCCGGGTCACCTGACCCCGGTCACAGGCCTTGGCCACCTCGTAGACATAGGCCCGGGCCGAGTTCATCGCCGTGTACATGTCGGCGATCTTGCCCTGCATCAGCTGGAAATGCCCGATCGACTGGCCGAACTGCTTGCGCTCGACCATGTAGGGCATGACCTCGTCGAGGCAGGCCGCCATGATCCCGGTCCCGATGCCCGAGAGCACGACCCGCTCGTAGTCGAGCCCGGACATGAGCACACGCACGCCCTTGCCCTCCTCGCCGAGCACGTTCTCGAAGGGCACCTCGACATCCTCGAAGATCAGCTCCGCCGTGTTCGAGCCGCGCATCCCCAGCTTGTCGAAATGCGGGCTGGTGGAGAAGCCGGCCATCTCCTTCTCGATCAGGAAGGCCGTGATCCCCTTGGAGCCCGCCTCCGGATCGGTCTTGGCATAGACCACCAGCGTGTCCGCATCCGGGCCGTTGGTGATCCAGTACTTGTTGCCGTTCAGGATGTAGCGGTCGTTCTTCTTCTCGGCCCGCAGCTTCATCGAGACGACGTCCGATCCCGCACCCGGCTCCGACATGGCCAGCGCGCCCACATGTTCGCCCGAGACGAGACCCGGCAGGTATTTGAGCTTTTGTTCTTCGGTGCCGTTCAGCTTGATCTGGTTCACGCAGAGGTTGGAATGCGCGCCATAGGACAGCGAGACGCTGGCCGAGGCCCGCGCGATCTCCTCCACCGCGACCGTATGGGCGAGATAGCTCATCCCCGCCCCGCCGTATTCCTCCGGCACGGTGACGCCCAGCAGGCCCATCTCGCCCATCTCGCGCCACAGCGCGGCGGGGAATTCGTTGCTCCGGTCGATCTCTGCCGCAAGCGGTTTCACACGCTCCTGCGCCCAGCGATGCACCGCATCGCGCAGCCCATTCACGTCCTCCCCCAGATCGAAACGCATCGAGGCGGTGAACATCGCGCCCCTCCCCCCATTAATGAACGCTTGTTCACAGATTAACCGCCTCGTGCCCCGTCCGTCAACAGGCTTCCCGCCCGCGGGACGGCGACGGAACAGGCAGCGCCCGGCTGCGTTGGGTCCCCGACAGGATGCAAAGACAGAGACGAAAGGAGCCTCTCATGAGCCGCGACCTGAAAAGTGATTTCTGGAAAGGACTTGACGACACCCGCGCCGGCCTGCTGGCCGCCGGGGGCGAACACCCCGTGCCCATGGCCCCCCATGCCGATGCCGAGGCGGGAGTGATCTGGTTCATCACCGCTCAGGGCACCGCTGCCGATCGCGCCGCCCGTGCGTCGGGCGCCGCCAGCTTCCACGTCGCCGATTCCCGCGCCAACCTCTACGCCAATGTCCGCGGCCGGCTGGAGGTCTCCGACGACCCGAAGAAACTCGACGAGATCTGGAGCGCCGTGGCTTCCGCCTGGTTCGAGAACGGGCGCAAGGACAGTGCCGTGCGCCTGCTGCGCATGACGCCCGAGGAGGCGGAGGTCTGGTCCGGTGACGGCGGCGCCAGCTTCCTCTATGAGATCGCCAAGGCCAAGATGACCGGTGACACGCCCGACGTGGGTGACCATGGCCGGCTGATCTTCTGAGGCCCACCCTACTGTGGCCCACCGAGTGGGGCCTGCCTGCTCAGGCCTGCCAACTGGGGCCCGCCCTGCCAGGGCCGGCCTCATCCGCGCGTTCCGCCCGGGCCCCATCGGCCCGGGTCTTTTCCGTGAAGGACATCGCCCATGCTCAAGACCACCGCTCTCAAGACGGCCCGCAGCGCCCTGCTCTGCCTGCTGCCCCTCCTGCCGCTCGCCCTGCCCCTCCACGCCGAACAGGTCGGCGAAGTGGGCGTCGACTGGGTCGGCAATGACATCGTGATCGAGGCGGTGGCCGATCCCAAGGTCGAAGGCGTGACCTGCCACATCGCCTATTTCGAACGCGGCCTGATCGACCGGCTCTCCAAGGGCAACTGGTTCGAAGACCCGTCGAATGCCTCCATCGCCTGCCGCCAGACCGGCCCGATCACCATCGGCGATATCGACCGCGACGAGGACGGCGAGGATGTCTTCAGCACCTCGCGCTCGATCATCCTCAAATCCCTGCGGGTGAAGCGGATCTACGACGAGGGCAACCAGACCCTGATCTACCTCGCCCATGCCGCGGAACTCGCCGACGGCTCTGCCAAGCTGGCGGTCTCGACCGTGCCGCTCTACGGCACCGAGGTGACCTGGAAAGACTGACGGGACAGCGCCTGCGGCGGGCGGATCGAGGGGGCGCTGCCCCCTCTTGGCCTGCGGCCAATTCACCCCCGGAGGATTTGCGGAAAGATGAGGGCAGGCCCCTCCATTTTCGTTTCCGAAATATCCCCGCCGGAGGCTTCAAATCTCCTGCGGGGCCCCCTCGGCCTGCCACACCGCCGCCACTTCCGCGCGGATGATCCGCGCGATCAGGGCACAATCCTCGACGCTGAAGGTCAGCGGCAGCCGCATGTCCATGATCCCCTTCAGGATCCGGTCCGTCGCGGGCATCGGCTCCACCGGGGCATAGCGCCAGCTGTCGTAGCGCGAGGTGAAGGCCACCGGCTCCGCGCCGCCAAACCACTTCAACTCGACCCCGCGGGCCGCGCAGCGCTCCAGCACCGCGCCGATGGCGCGCTCCGGCCAGTCGAGCAGCAGGAACTGGATCGAGGAGCCGACGTAATGTTCCGCCTCGGGGCGCTCGATCACCGTCAGGCCGGGCGTGTCGCGCAGGCCGTCTTCCACCACCTTGTAGCGTGCGTTCCAGGCCTCGCATTGCTGCGCAAGGGCTTTCACCTGCGGGCGCAGGATTGCGGCGCGCAGGTTGTCCATCCGGGCCGAGACGTTGGGCGTGGTGTATTTCACCCGCTCGAAGACCTCGGCCGGCGGCGCGGCAAGGTGCCGACCGTAGAGCATGTAGCTGCCCGAGAGGATGATCGCCCGGGCCATGGCCTCGTCGTCGTCCGAGATCAGCAGCCCGCCCTCGCCGGAATTCATATGCTTGTAGGTCTGGGTGGAATAGCAGCCGAAGACCCCGTGCCGGCCCGAGAGCGTCCCCTTCCAGCGCGCGCCCATGGTGTGGGCGCAATCCTCGATCACCTTCACCCCCGCCGCATCGCAGATCGCCATCAGCCGGTCCATGTCGCAGATATGGCCGCGCATGTGGCTCAGCAGCAGGACACGCACCGACGGGTCGCCGACCTTCACCTCGAGATCGTCGAGGTTGATGGTCAGGGCCTCGGTCACGCCGACATAGGCCGGCACCGCGCCGAGGGAGGCAATCGCGCCCGGCACGGGCGCCAGCGTGAAGGCATTGGTCAGCACCTTCTCGCCCGGCTTCACCTCCAGCGCGCGCAGCGCCGTGGCCAGCGTCTGCCCGCCCGAGGCCATGGCGAGGCAGTAGTCCGCCCCCATGGCCTGTGCGAATTCCTGCTCCAGCAGGGCGGTCTCGGCGATCTCGCCGGGGGCCGTGTTGTAGCGGTGCAGGCGCCCGTGGCGCAGGACGGTCAGCGCGGCCTCGATCCCCGCCTCGGGGATCGGCTCCTGCTGGGTGAAATTGCCGGTGAAACGCTCGCTCATGGGCGCATCCTTGGCCCCTGCGGCAGGCTGCGTCAATGCGATTGCGCCCCGGTGCGTGCGGCGGTTGGCTGTCCCGGCGCGCAGCGCGCAGCGGGGGCGCCGCGGGGCGCGTGCGGATCAGGCCAGAAGCCGCGCCACCGTGCCGGGAAGCTCGTCGAAGTGACCGATCAGCGCCTCGGGGTCCAAGGCCTGCATCCGTTCGCCCTGCCCCTCCGGCCCGAAGGTGACGAGGATCGAGGGCACACCCGCCGCCCGCGCGGTGTTGCGGTCAGTGTCGCTGTCGCCCACGAGGCAGGTCATGCGCGGGTCTCCGCCGGCGCGGCGCGCGGCCTCGAAGAGCGGCTCGGGGTCGGGCTTCTTCACCGTCAGCGTGTCCGCCCCCACAAGCGAGGCGAAGGCATCGCGCACGCCCAGCCGGGTCAGCAGTTCCTCGGCCAGATACTCGGGCTTGTTGGTGCAGATGCCGACGCGGTAATTCGCCATCAAGAGCGCCTCCACCGCCTCCATCGCGCCGGGATAGAGCACGGTGTGGGTGTCGATATCGCGGGCGTAATGGGACAGCAGCTGGGGATAGAGCACGTCGATCCCGGGATCGTCCTCGGCCCGGCCCGCGCGGGAGAAGCCCAGGCGCAGCATCGCCCGGCCGCCGCGCACCGCGACCCATTCGTCGCCCGCGCCCAGCAGATCGCCCATGCCGATGCCGCGGAAGCAGGCATTGGCCGCCGCCAGCAGGTCGCCGCTGGTGTCCGCCAGTGTCCCGTCCAGATCGAAGATCACGCTTTTCATCTGCCCTGCCTCCTGCGGGGCCCCTCGACACATTCCGCAATGGAAGGTGAAGGGGGTCGCCCTTGCGCCTGTTTCCCATCCCGATAAAACGGATGCCGACAAGGCGCAAAGCAAAAAGGGCAGTCATGACGGAGAAGGCGCTGGTGATCCTCGCCGCGGGCAAGGGCACGCGAATGAACTCGGATCTGCCGAAGGTTCTGCATCCGGTGGCGGGCGCCCCGCTGCTGGTCCACGCAATGAAATCCGGCGCCATGCTGGAGCCCGCCCGCACGGTGATCGTCACCGGCCACGGGGCCGCAGCGGTGGCGCAGGCCGCCTCCGACTGGGACGAGGAGGCGGTGAGCGTCCTGCAAGAGGAGCAGCTCGGCACGGCCCATGCGGTGGCGCAGGCGCGCCCCGCGCTGGAGGGCTTCGAGGGCGATGTCTTCGTGCTCTACGGCGACACCCCCTTCATCCGCCCGGAAACGCTGGAGGCGATGGCCGAGGCGCGACTGCGCCACGACGTGGTGGTCCTGGGCTTCGAGGCCGCCGATCCGGGCCGCTACGGCCGGCTGCTGATGCAGGGCGAGGTGCTGGAGAAGATCGTCGAATTCAAGGACGCCTCGGAAGAGGAACGCGCCATAACGCTGTGCAATTCCGGCGTGATCGCGGCGGATGCCAGGGTGCTCTTCGATCTCATCGACGCGGTCGGCTGCGAGAATGCGGCCGGTGAATATTACCTGACCGACGTGGTCGGGCTGGCGCGAGACCGCGGGCTGTCGGCCACCGCCGTGGCCTGCCCGGAAGAAGAGACCATGGGCATCAACTCCCGCGCCGAGCTGGCGCAGGCCGAAGCCGCCTTCCAGACCCGCGCCCGCGCGCAGGCGATGGAGGACGGCGTGACCCTGACCGCGCCCGAAACCGTCTTCTTCGCCCATGACACCGTCGTGGGCCGCGACACGGTGATCGAGCCGAACGTGGTCTTCGGCCTCGATGTCACCGTCGAGAGCGAGGCGCATATCCGCGCCTTCTCGCACCTCGAGGGCTGCCATGTCAGCCGCGGCGGGGTCATCGGCCCCTATGCCCGCCTGCGCCCCGGCGCGGAGCTGGCCGAGGACGTGAAGGTCGGCAACTTCGTCGAGATCAAGGCGGCCCGGATCGACCGCGGCGCCAAGGTGAACCACCTCAGCTACATCGGCGACGCCGAGATCGGCGAGGAGACCAATGTCGGCGCGGGCACGATCACCTGCAACTACGACGGCGTGTTCAAGCACCAGACGCGGATCGGTGCGCGGGCCTTCATCGGCTCCAACACCATGCTGGTGGCGCCGGTCTCGGTCGGGGATGACGCGATGACCGGCTCCGGCTCGGTCATCACGCAGGACGTGGAGCCGGGCGCCCTTGCGCTTGGCCGGGCCAAGCAGGTGAACAAGCCGGGCTTTGCGCGGAAATTGTTCGAAATGTTGAAGGCACGGAAGGCGAAAGCCGCCAAGGAGGCGCAATAATGTGCGGAATTATCGGGTACCTCGGAAATCACGAAGCCGCCCCCTTCCTGCTCGACGCGCTCCGTCGGCTGGAATACCGCGGCTATGACAGCGCCGGCATCGCCACGCTGAACCATGGCAAGCTGGACCGCCGCCGCGCGGTCGGCAAGCTGGTGAACCTCGCGGACCTGCTGGTGCATGAGCCGCTGCCGGGCAAGGCCGGGATCGGCCACACCCGCTGGGCCACCCATGGGGCGCCCACGGTGCCCAACGCCCACCCGCATCAGGCGGGCCGCGTGGCCGTCGTGCACAACGGGATCATCGAGAACTTCCGCGAGCTGCGCGCCGAACTGGCCGAGGCCGGCGTGCCCTTCCAGACCGAAACAGATACCGAAACCGTCGCCCTGCTGGCCAACCACCTGATGGAGGGCGGCATGGGCCCGGTCGAGACCGTGACCGAGGTGCTGCACCGGATCGAGGGGGCCTATGGGCTGCTCTTCCTCTTCGACGGCGAAGAGGACCTGATGATCGCCGCGCGCAAGGGCTCCCCCCTCGCCGTGGGCTATGGCACGGGCGAGAACTTCGTAGGCTCCGACGCCATCGCGCTCGCGCCCCTGACGGACCGGATCACCTACCTCGAAGAGGGCGACATGGCAGTGGTCACCCGCAATTCGGTCGAGATCCGCGATGCCTCGGGCCAGCTGGCCAACCGCGAGATCAAGACGATCCGCATAGACAGCGCCCGCGTCGACAAGGCCGGGCACAAGCACTTCATGGCCAAGGAAATCGCCGAACAGCCCAAGGTCATCGGCGACGCCCTGCGCCACTACCTGACCCCTGACAGCGCAGCGATCACCCTGCCCGGCGAGGGCGTCGACTTCGCCAAGGTGAACCGCCTGCTGCTGGTGGCCTGCGGCACGGCCTACTACGCCTGCCTGACCGCGAAATACTGGTTCGAGCAGATCGCGCAGCTGCCGGTCGAGGTCGATATCGCCTCGGAGTTCCGCTACCGCGAGCCGCCGATCACCGAAGGCACGCTGGCGCTCTTCGTCTCGCAATCGGGCGAGACGGCGGACACGCTGGCCGCGCTGCGCTATTGCCAGGGCAAGGCGGCGCGCATCCTCTCGGTGGTGAACGTGGCCGAAAGCTCGATCGCGCGGGAAAGCGACCTCGCCCTGCCGATCCTCGCGGGCGCCGAGATCGGGGTGGCCTCCACCAAGGCCTTCTCCTGCCAGCTGACCGTGCTGATGATCCTCGCGCTGGAGGCCGCGCAGCAGCGCGGCGCGATCAGCGCCGAGAAGCTGGCCGAGCTGCTGGGGGCGCTTCAGGGCCTGCCCGGGCTCTTCAACGCCGCCATGGACAGCAACGCCCTGACCGAGAGCATCTCGGCCGACCTGTCGGAAGTGTCCGACGTGCTCTTCCTCGGGCGCGGGCGGATGTATCCGCTGGCGCTGGAAGGCGCGCTGAAGATGAAGGAGCTCAGCTACATCCACGCCGAGGCCTATGCCAGCGGCGAGCTCAAGCATGGGCCCATTGCGCTGATCGACAGCCACCTGCCGGTGGTCGTCATGGCGCCGCGCGACGCGCTCTTCGACAAGACGATCTCGAACATGCAGGAGGTCATGGCGCGGGCCGGCAAGGTGCTGCTGATCTCCGATGCCGCCGGCATCGCCGAGGCCGGGGATGGCGTCTGGCAAAGCGTCGAGATGCCCACCGTCGCGCCGGAACTGGCCCCGATCCTCTATGCCCTGCCCGCGCAGCTGCTGGCCTATCACACCGCCGTTGCCAAGGGCACGGATGTTGACCAGCCGCGCAATCTGGCGAAATCTGTCACGGTCGAATAATCGGGCGAACAACCGGGCGCGCAGCGGGGCGCCCGGCGGCCCGCGCCCCTGCTCCCACGGACCCTGACCGGAGGCTTCCATGGCCAAACAGTTCACAGAGATCGAGGACGCCCACCGCGCCTTCATCGAGGATCAGCATATCTTCTTCACCGGCACCGCCGGGGCGGAGGGCTATGTCAATGTCTCGCCCAAGGGCATGGACAGCCTGCGCGTGCTGGGGCCGAACCGCATCCTGTGGCGCAACCTCACCGGCTCGGGCAACGAGACGGCGGGCCATCTGGCGCAGGTGAACCGCATCACGCTGATGTGGTGCTCCTTCACCAAGCGCCCGCTGATCCTGCGCTGCTACGGCACCGCGCGGGTGATCCACCGCAACGATCCCGACTGGGCGGCGCTGAACGCGAACTTCCCCGAGGAACGCGGTGCGCGGCAGATCTATGACGTGGCGGTCGAGATGGTGCAGACCTCCTGCGGTTATTCGATCCCCTTCTTCGACTATGTCGAGGAGCGCGACACGCTGCACAAATGGGCCGAGACCAAGGGCGATGACGGCCTGCGGGACTATTGGCTCGAGAAGAACACCCGCACCCTGAACGGCGCGGAGACCGGTATCGCGGAAGGCAATATCCCCACATGACCCTGCCCGGAACGGCTGAAGAGGCCCTGGCCCTGCTCGAACCCCACGCGGAACCGGGCAAGGCCGAGGAGATGCTGGCCTATCATAAGGTGCCGCGCCGCTATCTGGGCGTCGCGAACCCGGTGATCAACGACATGACGACCGAGTGGCGCCGCGCCCTGACGCTGGAGCAGCGGCTTTCGCTGGCCGAGGCGCTCTGGGACACGGATGTGCACGAGGGGCGGCTGGCCGCGGCCAAGCTGCTGACCCAGGCCCGGATCCGCCCCGACGCGGCCGTCTGGGCGCTGATCTGCCGCTGGGTGCCGGATGTCGACGGCTGGGCCGTGGCCGATCACGCCTGCATCGCCGGGCAGAAGCGCATCATGGCCGATCTCACGCGCCTCGACGAGGTCGAGGGCTGGACGGTCTCGGACCACATGTGGAGCCGCCGTGCCGCCCTCGTCATCACCCTGCCGCTGGCCAAGCTGAACCACCCAGATGCGGCGCAGGCCGCAGCCCGTGAACGGGCGCTCGGCTGGGCGGCAGGCTACGTGGCGGACCGGGAGTGGTTCATCCAGAAGGCCGTGGGCTGGTGGCTGCGTGATCTCTCCAAGCACGACGCAGACCGCGTCCGCGCCTTCCTCGCAGAACACGGCGCCCAGATGAAGGGGTTCGCCCGCAAGGAGGCCTCGAAATACCTCGCCTGATCAGGGGGCTGCACCGCGAAGCTCACGTGCACCGCCCGACCGGACGAAAGACCTCTCCGCCCGCGAGGAAGAGTTTTCGAAAACTCTTCCCAAAAATCTTCGAAGATTTTTGGTGCCCGGCCGCGTCGCCGGTCATCCTCTCGGCCGCAGCGACAGGTGAGAGCGCCTAGCGCGTCGCGACCTCAAGCGTCGGCAGCCCCGTCAGCGGCGCCCCGATCGCCTGCATGGCAGACAGCGAGATCCGCGAGCCCGCGCCCGGCTCCCCCGCAATCGGGATCAGCGTCACATCGGCGGTCTTGCCCTCGTAGGTGATCCGTCCCGGCGTCTCGGCCTTCACCAGCGGCGTCTTCAGCCACATCCCCGCCTCGCCCGGCGCGCCTAGAGAGGCCACGGTGCGGCCCAGCGATCCGGCCGCGGGCGCAATGGCCTCGGCCCCGGGGAGATCGGCGTCAGCCTCCTCCTCGACCGTGGGTTCGGCGCCCTCCTCCACGGGCATCTGCCCCTCCGCCATCTCGGCGGGGGCCGTGCCCGAAGACGGGCCGGTTTGCTCCGGCATCGCCGCGCAGGCGGCCAGAAGAAGCGGGCTCAGGATCAGCAGACGTGTCATCATGGCGCAAAGTTAGCACGCCCGGCACCCGCGGCAATGCGGAAACAGCCCTTGCCCCGGCCCGTCGGCGGACTTACCTTCCGCCCATGAACACGCCCCTCATCGATCCCTTCCAGCGCGCGATCACCTACCTGCGCGTCTCGGTCACCGACCGCTGCGATTTCCGCTGCGTCTACTGCATGTCCGAGAACATGACCTTCCTGCCCAAGAAGGAGCTCCTCACGCTGGAGGAGCTGGACCGCATGTGTTCCACCTTCATCCGCATGGGCGTGAAGAAGCTGCGGATCACCGGGGGCGAGCCGCTGGTGCGCCGCGATATCATGACCTTCTTCAACGGCATGTCGCGGCACCTCGAGGCGGGCGATCTCGAAGAATTGACCCTGACGACCAATGGCTCGCAGCTGGCCCGCTTCGCCAAGGAGCTCTACGCCGCGGGCGTGCGCCGGGTGAATGTCTCGCTCGACACGCTGGACGAGGAGAAGTTCGCCAAGGTGACCCGCTGGGGCCGCCTGCCGCAGGTGATGCGCGGGCTCGACGCCGCGCAGGAGGCGGGCCTCAAGGTCAAGCTGAACGCCGTGGCGCTCAAGGGCTTCAACGAGGATGAGCTCTTCACCCTGACCGAGTTCTGCCGCGACCGTGGCATGGACCTGACCTGGATCGAGGTCATGCCCATGGGGGACCTCGGCAACGAGGACCGGCTGGACCAGTACTGGCCCCTCACCGACCTGCGCCGCCAGCTGGCCGAGCGGTACACGCTGACCGAACTGACCGAGCGCACCGGCGGCCCCGCCCGCTACGTGCGCCTCGAGGAGACCGGCCAGAAGATCGGCTTCATCACCCCGCTGACGCATAATTTCTGCGAAAGCTGCAACCGCGTGCGGATGACCTGCACGGGCGAGCTTTTCATGTGTCTCGGGCAGGAAGACATGGCCGACCTGCGCCCGGCGCTTCGCAACCATCCCGGCGATGACGCGCCGCTGGAGGCCGCGATCCACCGCGCCATCGGGCTGAAGCCCAAGGGCCACGATTTCGACTATTCGCGCCAGCGGCCCGACGGCCAGATGTCGCGGCACATGAGCCACACAGGGGGCTGACGACGCCCATGCGCCCCGCCGCGCTGCCGCCGCTCTACCATCTCTATTCCACCGCCGCCCGCCTCCTCGCCCCCGTGCTCCGCCGTCGCCTGACGGAGAAGCACCTGCGCGAGGGTGGCGATCCCGCACGCGTCGGCGAACGCTTCGGCCGCGCCACCCTGCCCCGGCCCGAGGGCCCGCTGCTCTGGGTCCACGCCGTCTCGGTCGGCGAAACGGTTTCGGCCCTGCCCCTGATCGAGGCGGCGCTGGCCGAAGACCCGACGCTCCATGCCCTGCTGACCACCACCACGATCACCTCGGCCCAGATCGCCGCCGACCGCCTGCCCACCCGCGCGCAGCACCAGTTTGCGCCCATCGACGTGCCACAGGTCTTTGCCCGCTTTCTCGCCCACTGGCGCCCCGACATCGCCGTGCTGACCGAGAGCGAGATCTGGCCCGGCCAGATCGCCACCCTGCGCCGCCGCGGCATCCCGCTGGCGATGGTGAACGCGCGGCTCTCGGCCTCCAGCGCGCGCGGCTGGCAACGGTTCGCGCCCCGCCTTGCCCGGGCGCTCTTCTCCCGCGTGGCGCTGATCCTCGCGCAGGACGCGGGCACCAAGACCCGGATGGAGGCCCTCGGCGCCGATCCCGCCCGGATCGAGGTCACCGGCTCGCTCAAGACGGCCGCCGCCCCGCTCAAGGTCGACCCCGCGGCGCTCACCGCGCTCACCACGGCCATCGGCCCGCGCCCGCTCTGGGTCGCGGCCTCGACCCATCCGGGCGAGGAGGAGATCCTCCTCGACACCCACAAGACCCTGCTGGCCGATCACCCGCAGGCGCTGCTCCTCCTCGCCCCGCGCCATCCCGACCGGGCGCAGGAGGTGGCCGCGCTGATCAGCGCCCATGGCCTCAGCTATTCCACCCGGTCCGCAGACGGGCTGCCCGGCCCGCGCGATCAGGTCTTCCTCGCCGACACGCTTGGCGAGATGGGCCTGTGGTTCTCTGCGGCACCGGTGGCCTTCATGGGCGGCTCGCTCCTCGACAACATCGGCGGCCACAACCCGGTGGAGCCGGCGCAGGCGGGCTGCGCCATCCTCTCCGGCCCCCATGTTGCCAATGCCGAGGAGCTTTACGCCGCGCTGACCGCGGCCGGCGGTGCGCAGCTTGTCGCGCCAGAGCCCCCCGCGCTTGCCGCCGCCCTCGCCCCCCTGCTAGACGGAACCACGGAGATGGGCGCCCGGGCCCGCGACTGGGTCCGCACCGCCGCGGCCCGTCCGCAGGAAATCGCCCGCCGCATCCGCGCCCTCGCGCCGCAGAAGGACCCGCAGCCATGACCGAGACGCCCGAAGTTTTCGTCACCAACTACAACACGCGGTTCACCGGCGTCTCTTCCACCGCCGCGCGCATGGCGCTGACCCACCTGAAGCGCTACCGCCTCGCCCTCGTGGGCCACCCGCTGCCGCTCAAGGGCCTGCCCGCGCCGATCACCCCGGCCGAGGCGCGCCGCCTCAGCAAGACGCCCCCCGCAGGCCGCCCCTTCGCCATCTGGCACGTGCGCCGCGACCCCGAGATGATCTCGGCCCTCTGGGCCCGCGACGTGCTGCGCCTGCCGATCAAGACGGTCTTCACCTCCGCCGCGCGGCACCGGCACTCCGCCTTCCCCCGCTGGCTGATCTCGCGCATGGACGCCGTTGTCGCCACCTCGGAGGAAGCCGCCAGCTTCTTCCCCGCCGTGGCCGCCACCCTGTCCCACGGCGTCGATCTTGAGCAGTTCAAGCCGGTCCCGGACCGCGCCGCCGCCTGGGCCGCGCTGCCCTATGGCGGCAAGAAGGGCGTCGCCATCATCGGCCGCGTCCGCCCCGAGAAGGGCACCGACATCTTCGTCGATGCCATGATCAAGGTCTGCCAGCAGGACCCCGACGTCACCGCCCTCGTCATGGGCATGGCCAAACCCTCGGAAGAGGCCTTCCTCAAGGACCTCAAGGACCGTGTCGCCAAGGCAGGCCTCACCGAGCGCATCCTCTTCCCCGGCTTCGTCAGCCACGAGGACCAGCTCGCCCTGATGCCAGCCCTCTCCCTCGTGGTGAACGTGGCGCGCTACGAACCCTTCGGCGTCGTGCCGGTCGAGGGCATGGCGGCGGGCACCCCCTTCGTCTGCTCCGACACCGGCTACTACCGCCAGTTCTCCGCCGGAGAGACCACGGGCCGCATCGTGCCCCCCGGCGACGTCGAGGCGGCAGCCGAGGCCGTGGCCAGCCTCCTCGCCGATCCCGCGAAGATCGAGGAGATGGGCGCCAGGGGCCGCGCCCTGGCCGCAGCCGAACATTCGATCCAGCGCGAAGCCGACGGCGTGGCCGAGATCTACGAACGCCTCTGGGCCGGAGAGAACCTGGCCGTCCACCGCGGCTGACCAGCCCGGCCCAATCCCCCTTCCAAGACCCCGGTCCCCCGGCCCCCCTTCATCTTTCCCCAAGTACTCCGGGGGAATTGGCCGCAGGCCAATGGGGGCAGCGCCCCCTGACCGCAAAAGAAAAGCGCGCCACGGTCCCCGCAGCGCGCCCAAAATTCTTCGAAGAATTTTGCCAAGAATTTTCGAAAATGACCTTCGAAAAGACTAGGACGCGGCACCGGCAGGTCCCGCGCCCTTTCAGTATTTGAGCCGGGCCCCGATCAGGCCGCCGGCATCCGCTCCTCGATGATGCCCGCCCACCAGGAACAGCCTGCCGGGATCGCTTCATCGTTGAAGTTGTAGTTCGGGTTGTGCACGTCCGCGCTGTCCCCATTGCCCACGAGGATATAGGCCCCGGGGCGCTCCTCCAGCATGTAGGCGAAGTCCTCGCCGCCCATGGTGATCGGCGCATTGGCCTCGCAGCTGCCCGCGACCTTCTCGGCCACAGAGGCGGCGAAGGCGGTCTGCTCCTCGCTGTTCACCATCGCCGGATAGCCCGGCAGCCACTTGATCTGCGCCTCGGCGTCGAAGGTGGCGGCGGCGCCGTTGGCGATCGCCTTCAGCCGGGTCTCGGCCAGGGCGCGCGCGGCCTTGGTCATGGTGCGGATCGTGCCGCGCAGGGTCACGGCGGCCGGGATCACGTTGAACGCCTTCGACGAGCTCTCGATCGAGGTGACGGAGACCACGATCTCGTCCACCGGGTCCGCGTTGCGGCTGGCGATGCTCTGCAGCGCGCTCACCATGTGGGCGGAGGCGACGACGGGATCGACGGTCTGGTGCGGCTTGGCTCCGTGGCCGCCGCGCCCGACGACCTTGATCTCGAACTGGTCGGTGGCTGCGAAGAAGGCACCGGGACGGATCGCGAACTGGCCCAGGGGCACGCCCGGCCAGTTGTGCATGCCATAGACTTCCTGGATGCCGAATGTCTCCATCATCCCGTCTTCGCACATCTCGCGGCCACCGCCGCCGCCTTCCTCTGCGGGCTGGAAGATCACGATGGCGGTGCCGTCGAAGTTGCGGGTCTCGGCCAGGTACTTGGCCGCGCCGAGCAGCATGGCGGTGTGGCCGTCATGGCCGCAGGCATGCATCGCCCCCGGCGTCTTGGAGGCATAGTCGAGCCCGGTCTCCTCGTGGATCGGCAGCGCGTCCATGTCGGCGCGCAGGCCGATGACCTTGCCGGAGGTGTTGGTCTTGCCGCGGATCACGCCCACGACGCCGGTGCGCCCGATGCCGGTGACGACCTCGTCGCAGCCGAAGGCCTTCAGCTTCTCCTCCACCAGCGCCGAGGTGCGGTGGGTTTCGAAGAGGATCTCGGGGTTCTCGTGCAGGTCACGGCGCCATTCGGTGATCTCGGGCAGAAGCTCGGCAAAACGGTTCTTCACTGGCATGGTCTTATCCTTCCGAAAGGCTGTCCAGCAGGCGCTCCATGAAGGCATGGCCCGCGTTGAACTGGTCGATGGTGATGAATTCGTCGGGCTGGTGGGCCTGCGCGATATCGCCCGGCCCGCAGACCACGGCCGAGAAGCCGTGGCGCTGGAAGTAGCCCGCCTCGGTGCCGTAGCTGACCACGTGGGTGCCGTTGTCGCCGGTGATCCGGCGCACGAAGGCCTCTGCCTCGCCCGCGTCCTCGGGCACGAGGCCGGGGCCGCCGAACTTCTTGGTCAGGGTGATGCCCGCGTCCGGGTGGATCGCCTTCATGCCGGCCTCGACCTCGGCCACCTTGGCGCGGAAGGCGGTCTCCCACTGCTCGTGGGTGTCGCCGGGCACGATCCGGAATGAGAGCACGAAGTGGCAGTCCTTGGCGGTGATGTTATGCGCCGTGCCGCCCTCGATTGTGCCGACATGGACGTTGGTCCAGGCGGGATCGAAGGGGGCCGCCTTGGGCCCCGGGGTGGCGGCCGCCGAGGCCGCGTTCATCTCGTTGGCCCATTCGATGATCTTGGCCGCTTCCATGATCGCGCTGACGCCCTTGTGGGACATGGAGGAATGCACCTCGTAGCCGCGCATGTGGACGTCGAAGGCCAGCCCGCCCTTGTGGCCGGTGACGGCCTGCATCATCGTCGGTTCGCCGATGATCGCGGCGGAGGCCTTGGGGAACTTGCCCGCGGCATCCTTGATCAGCGGATCGGCCCCCAGCAGGCCCACTTCCTCGTCATAGGTCAGGGCCACCTGCAGCGGGCGCGCGATCCCGCGGTGCTGCGCCTCGACCACCGCCCAGATGGCAAGCGCGTCGAAGCTCTTCATGTCGGCGCAGCCGCGGCCGTAGTACTTGCCGTCCCGGGTCTCGACCGTGAAGGGGTCTGACGACCAGTCCTGTCCGTCCACCGGCACCACGTCGGTATGGCCTGAAAGCACGAGGCCGCCCTCTTCCATCGGTCCCGCATGGGCCCAGAGCCCGGCCTTGGGCTGATCGGGATGCAGGTGCCGGTACGTGGGGACACCGTTTTGCTTGAGGTAGTCCTCGACCCAGTCGATCAGCGGCAGGTTGCTGTCCCGGCTGACGGTGGGAAAAGACACGAGCTTTTCCATGATCTCGTAGGGGGTGAGCCTGTCACCGGAGGCGGCGGTCATCGGGGCATCGGGGTTGGCTGTGGATTGGGCACTCATGGGGCCTTGGGCTTTCTTTCTGTCGGCGCGCCGGGGCGCGCAGCCACCGCGATTCCCGCAGGCGGCGTGATCCGGGGATCGTCTCACCTTTTGCGCGAGGTTCAAGAGCGGGCGGAGAAAAGGCCGCGGTTCTTGGCACGGGGCTGCGGGATGCCGTGGGGGAATGAGGCAATGGCGCGATGTTGATGCCTCCCCCACAAGGTCACCGCACAGGGCGGCGCTGACCCGCGGGGTGGCGCATAAGCGCCGGTTGCCATTGGTGCGCCATTGGTCCGAGCACCAATGGCGACGGGGGGCGGGTCGGCGCTGCCCGGCCTTTCGGCCGGGCGGGTGGGAGATGGAAATTGCAGCGCGGATTCGATCTCTCGACCCGAGCGCGCCATCCGGACCGTACACGGCAGGACCACACCACCGAACGCCAAAAAAACAGGCGCCCTGCTCGGCCTCAATACCCGCTGTCGGTCGTCAGGATGAAGTGATCCTCGCCCACCTGCTCGTAGGCCGAGGGCTGCGCGACATAGTCCATGTCGTGGATCGGCGAGGGGATCGGCTTGAACTTCAGCTCGCTGTCGGCCTTGCGGTTGTGCGGGTCGGCCACCGGAACCGCCTGCATCAGCGCCTTGGTATAGGGGTGCCGCGGGTCCTCGAAGACCGCCTGCCGCGAGCCGATCTCGACGATGCGGCCAAGGTACATGACCCCCACCCGGTGCGAGACCCGTTCGACCACCGCCATGTCGTGGCTGATGAAAAGGAACGAGAGCCCCAGTTCGGCCTGCAGCTCCATCATCAGGTTCAGCACCTGCGCCTGCACCGACACGTCGAGCGCCGAGACCGCCTCGTCCGCGACGATCAGCTTGGGGTTCAGGGCGCGGGCAATCGCGACCCGCTGCCGCTGACCGCCGGACAGTTCATGGGGATACCGCCGCAGGAAGCTCTTCGGCAGTTCCACCCGCTCGAAGAGCATCTCCACCCGCTCGCGCAGCTTGGCGCCCGAGGCGGTGCCGTAGTTCCGCATCGGCTCGGCCACCTGATCCATCAGCGTCATCTGGGGATTGAGCGAGGCGAACGGGTCCTGGAACACCATCTGCATGTCGAGCCGCGCCTTGCGCAGCGCGCCCTGATCCAGCGCCATGATGTCGGTGCCGTCGAGGTTGATCTGCCCGGAGTCCGGCTCCACCAGCCGCAGGATCGAGCGCCCGCAGGTGGATTTCCCGCAGCCGGATTCGCCCACGAGGCTCAGCGTCTGGCCCCGCATCAGGTCGAAGGACACGTCCTCGACCGCGTGGACCTGCGCCACGGTGCGGCGGAAGAAGCCACCCTTCACCGGAAACCGCGTGGTCAGGTTCTTGACCGAGAGCAGCACCTCGTCGGTGCCGGGGATCGGCTTGATCTCACCCTGGTCGCGGCCCAGCAGGCGCATCGGCTCGGGCGCGGCCTTGCCGGTCATCTCGCCCAGCTTGGGCACGGCCGCCAGCAGGGCCTTGGTATAGGGGTGCTGCGGGTTTTCGAAGATCTGGGCGACGGGCCCCTCTTCGACCTTGTTGCCGCGGAACATGACCACCACGCGGTCGGCCATCTGGGCGACCACGGCCATGTCATGGGTGATGAACATCACCGCGGTGCCGGTCTCGCGCTTCAGGCGGTTCATCAGGGCGAGGATCTCGGCCTGGATCGTCACGTCGAGCGCGGTTGTCGGCTCGTCCGCGATCAGCAGGCGCGGCTCGCAGGCAAGCGCCATGGCGATCACCACCCGCTGACGCATCCCGCCGGACAGCTCATGCGGATACTGCTTCAGGCGGCGCTCCGGCTCGGGGATGCGGACCTGCTTGAGAAGCTCCAGCGCGCGGGCCGTGGCGGCCTCCTTGCTCAGCCCCTTGTGCAGGCGCAGGCCCTCGGTCAGCTGCCGGCCCACGGTGAACACCGGGTTCAGCGCGGTCATCGGCTCCTGGAAGATCATCCCGATCTCGTTGCCGCGGATCGTGCGCATCAGCGACTGGTCCGCCTTGGCGAGGTCCAGCTCCTTGCCGTCCTTGCGGTCGAAGATCAGCCGCCCGCCGGCGATCTCGCCGCCGCCGAACTCCACCAGCCGCATCAGCGACAGCGACGACACCGACTTGCCGGAGCCGGATTCGCCCACGATGCAGACGGTTTCGCCGGGATTGACGGAGAAGGATACGTCCTCGACGCCCGCGACGGGGCCGTCCTTGGTCTGAAACTCCACGCGGAGGTTCTCGATCCGGGCGATCGGCTGGTCGAGCATCTGGGGCACCCTTTCTGGTGAGAGATTGTGCAGAGGCTACAGACAGGCAAACGCTCCTGTCAAACCTGTGTGACCGCTCCCTCTGCGTCAGCTTTCAGCGAGGCTTGCAATTTGAGCGTATCCAGTTTTGCATGATCGCAACCGTGGGGCGGATCCAAGGGGATTTGCGGGAAACTATCAGATGGGGGGCGCCGTCCACGGACCAACGCCCCCTGTTGTACTTGGTGCCGGACCAGAAAGAGCCCGGACCATCCAACTAGGAGAGAGAGATGCGTACGAAATCCCTATTGCTGGGCGCAGCTGCAGCCTTCGCGATGGCCCCGGCGGCCATGGCGGAGCGTGGCGCGGACGGCCATGTCAACGTGATCTACTGGCAGGCGCCGTCGATCCTGAACCCCTACCTCTCGGGGGGCACCAAGGACATCGAATCGTCCTCCGTCGTGATCGAGCCCCTGGGCCGCTACGACCAGGACGGCAACCTCGTCCCCTACCTCGCCACCGAGATCCCGACGCTGGAAAACGGCGGCGTCTCCGAGGACCTGACCTCGATCACCTGGAAGCTGAAGGAGGGCCTGCTCTGGTCCGACGGCACCCCGGTGACCTCGAAGGACGTGGTCTTCACCGCTGAATACTGCATGCATCCCGATGGGGGCTGTGCCCAGCTGGCCAAGTTCAACAACGTGGCCAGCGTCGAGGCGATCGACGACCTGACCGTGAAGGTCACCTTCGAGAACGCCCAGCCGAACCCCTATGGCCCCTTTATGGGCGGCCAGTCGCCGATCCTCCAGGCCGCGCAGTTCGCCGACTGCCTCGGCGCCGCGGCGCCCCAGTGCACCGAGGCCAACTTCGGCCCGATCGGCACCGGCCCCTTCAAGGTCGATGAATTCCGTCCCAACGACGTGATCTCGCTCTCGGCCAACCCGAACTACCGCGATCCGGCGAAACCCGCCTTCGCCACCATGACCTTCAAGGGCGGCGGCGACGCGGCAGCGGCCGGTCGTGCGGTTCTGGAAACCGGCGAATTCGACTACGCCTGGAACCTCCAGCTGGCCCCCGAGGTCATCGCCGAGATGGAATCCGCCGGCAAGGGCAAGACCGTGGTCGGTTTCGGCACGCTGGTCGAACGGATCGAGATGAACCTGACGAACCCCTCGTCGGACCTCCCGCCCGAGACCCGCGCCACCGTGGCTGAACCGCACCCGATCCTGACGGACTTCAAGGTCCGCAAGGCGCTCTCCATGGCGATCGACCGCGAGTTGCTGACCGAGCTCGGCTACGGCCAGGCCGGCCGCGCGACCTGCAACCTCGTGCCCTCGCCCGAGATGTACGCCTCGGAAACCAACACCGAGTGCCTGACCCAGGACATCGAAGGCGCCAAGGCGCTGCTCGACGAGGCCGGCTGGACCGTGGGCTCCGGCGGCATCCGCGAGAAGGATGGCATGAAGCTGAGCCTGCTGTTCCAGACCTCGACCAACGCCGTGCGTCAGGACTTCCAGGCCCTGATCAAGCAGTGGTGGGGCGAGATCGGCGTCGAGACCGAGCTGCGCAACGTCTCCGGTTCGGTCTTCTTCGGTGGTGACCCGGGTTCGCCCGACACCTTCCAGAAGTTCTATGCCGACGTGGAAATGTACGCGAACAACTTCGACGGCACCGACCCGCAGTCCTATCTGTCGATGTATGAATGCGGCAACGAGCCCAAGCCCTCGAGCCAGTGGCAGGGTGAGAACATCAACCGCTTCTGCAACGAAGAGTATGATGCCCTGCTCAAGGAACTCGCCCAGACCGGCGAACTCGAGAAGCGCGGCGAACTTGCCAAGAAGCTGAACGACATCATCACCAAGGAAACCATGACCATCGTTCCGCTGGTGGACCGTGGCCGTGTCTCCGCCCATTCCAACACCCTGGGCGGCGTGGTGCTGAACACCTGGGACAGCGAACTGTGGAACGTCGCTGACTGGTACCGGATCAAGTAATCCACTGATCCCCGGGGGCGCGTTCGCCGCGCCCCCTTTCCGCCGCCGCGGGCCTCTTCCGTGCCCCCGCAGCGACCTTTCCTCAGGATCACGGACCCGCCCAGATGCTGACCTATACGATCCGCCGGCTTGTGCTGGCCGTTCCCACCCTCCTCTTCATTTCCGTCGTGATCTTCCTGCTGCTGCAGCTCGCGCCGGGCGATCCCATGGCACAGGTGCCGCTGACCGTCCCGCCCGAGGTGAAGCAGAAGATGCGCGAGGCCCTCGGCCTCGGCGACTCCATCTACGTCCAGTTCTGGAAGTGGCTGGTCCAGTTCTTCTGGGTCGAACCGCAGGTGCTGATCGACAACATCTTCGGCACCCACTTCGCCGACGGCAAGCTGCGGGTGCTCTCGTGGCAGACCCGCTCGCCCGTGATGGACATCGTGGTGCAGCGCCTGCCCCAGACGCTCTGGGTCGTGGGCATGTCCTACGTCGTGGGCGTGCTGATCGCCCTGCCCATCGGGATCTACTCGGCCTACCGGCAGTACTCGGTCTTCGACCAGCTGGGGACCTTCATCTCGATGGTGGGCTTCTCGGTGCCGACCTTCTTCACCGGCGTGCTGCTGATCGTGGTCTTCTCGGTCGGGCTCGGCTGGTTCCCCTCGATCTACGACACCACGCTTCAGGTGAACGACTGGGCCAGCTTCAAGCTCCAGATCCGCCAGATGGTGCTGCCGGTCTTCGTGCTGGCGCTCTACAACGCCGCCCAGATCAGCCGCTTCATGCGCGCCTCGATGCTGGACAACCTGAACCAGGACTACGTCCGCACCGCCCGCGCCAAGGGCCTGGGCGAGCGTGTCGTGGTCCTCGTGCACGTGCTGCGCAACTCGCTGATCCCCGTGGTCACCGTGATCGCGCTCGGCGTGCCGCAGGTCTTCGGCGGGGCCATCATCACCGAGCAGGTCTTCAAGGTGAACGGCCTCGGCCAGCTTCTGATCACCGCGATCGAAGCCAACGACCTGCCCATGGTGCAGACGCTCACCTTCATCTTTGCCGTGCTGATCGTGCTCTTCAACCTTGTCGCGGATGTGCTCTATGGCATCCTCGACCCGAGGATCCGCTATGACTGACGACACCCGGAAACAGGCTTCCGAGACGCCCCCCGGCCCCGACGCAACGCCCGAGGCGACCCCCGCCCCCTACGCGGCCTCCCTCGCCGCCGCAGGCCCGATGCCCTCGGCCCCGCCGCGCAGCCAGTGGTTCGACGTCTGGCGGCAGTTCACCCACCACAAGGGCGCGATGCTGGGCGGTATCGTGTTCATCCTGATGGTGCTGACGGTCTTCGTCGGCCCGCTCTTCTGGACCGTGGACCCGACCTTCATCGACATCCGGGCCCGGAACTCGCAGGCCATCACCTCCTGCATCCTGACCTTCGGCCAGATGTTCTCCTGCTTCGCCGATCCGTCGAGCGTGGGGATCAAGGCCAGCTGGGCGCATCCGCTGGGCGCGGACCAGCTGGGCCGGGACACGCTGGCGCGGATGATGGCGGGCGGGCAGACCTCGCTCTCGGTCGGCATCGCGGCCATGGTGCTGTCGCTGATCCTCGGCTCGCTCTTCGGCGTGCTGGCAGGCTACTTCCGCAAGCTGGACGGCCCGCTGATGCGGATGACCGACCTCTTCCTCGCCCTACCCCTGCTGCCGCTGCTCCTCGTGATGGTGCTGCTCTTCCGCGAACCGCTCTCGGCCGCCTTCGGCCCCGAGACGGGCATCTTCATCCTGATCGTGGTCGCCATCGGCATCACCTCGTGGATGCCCGCGGCGCGGATCGTGCGCGGCGACGTGCTGGCCCTGAAAGAGCGCGAGTTCGTCCTCGCGGCCCGCTCCATCGGGACCACGAACACCAAGATGATCAGCCGGCACATCCTGCCCAACGTCATCTCGCCGATCATGGTCTCGGCCACGCTGGGGATCGCCAATGCGATCATCACCGAAAGCGCGCTCTCCTTCCTCGGGCTCGGCTTCCCGCCGGACTTCCCGACTTGGGGCCGGCTGCTCTTCGACAGCATCGACTACATGCAGCAGAACCCCGAGCGGGTGATTCTGCCCGGCGTCGCCATTTCGCTGACGGTCCTGTCGGTGAACTACCTCGGCGACGGGCTGCGTGACGCGCTCGACCCGCGCCTGCGCGGACGCTGAAGAAAAGACCCTTCGTCCGGGCCCGCCGCCGTGGGCCCGGACATCCGTTCCGCCGGATGCGCGGAATTTGAACACCCTCCCCCCTCCAGCAGCGCAATCGGAACAGAGGTCTACCCCTGAGCCGGATTCACGCATTCACATAGCTTGATCTGAGCGTTTCTTCCCCGCTATCTGGAACAAATTCCCTACCCTCGGGAGAGTCCCATGTTTGAATCCCTCGGTTTCGAGACCCTGACCCCGCAGCAGGCCGCCGTCTGGTTCGGCCTCGGCCTCGGCCTGCTCTTCGGCGTGCTGGCCCAGTTGTCCGCCTTCTGCTTCCGCCGCGCCCTCGTGGGCGAGGATCGCCGTCAGGCCGCAGGCGTCTGGTTCGCGGCCCTCGCCGTGGCCGTCGCGGGCACGCAGGCTGCACAGGCGGCGGGCTGGATCAGCTTCGCCGATCACCGCTACCTCGCGGGGGACCTGCCCGTGGCCGCCGTCCTGCTGGGCGGGCTGATGTTCGGCGCAGGCATGGTGCTGACCCGGGGCTGCGTGTCCCGTCTGATGGTGCTCACCGGCTCCGGCAACCTGCGCGCGCTGCTCGTCCTCGCCGTCTTCGCCGTGGTGGCCCATGCCGCGCTCAAGGGCGTTCTCGCCCCGCTGCGGGTGGCCATCGGCGGCCTCACGGTCTCCCTCGGCGAGGCGGCGGCGCTGTCGAACTGGGTCGGCGGCCCGTGGATCTGGACCGCCGTCATCGTGGCCTCTGCCGCGCTGATCGTCGCCCGCTCGGGCGCCCGGCCCGGTACCATCGCGCTTGGCGCGTTGATCGGCCTGCTGGTCCCGCTCGGCTGGGTCGGCACCGGCTTCGTGCTTTTCGACGAGTTCGACCCGATCGTCATGGAAAGCCTCTCCTTCATCTCGCCCTCCTCCGAGGCGCTCTTCTGGACCATCGCATCCAGCGCGGTGCCCGCGGGCTTCGGTGTCGGGCTGATCGGCGGGGTGCTCTCGGGTGCGCTGATCGCCGCCCTCGTCTCGGGCCGGTTCCAGTGGCAGAGCTTCGAGAGCCCGCGCCAGACCGGCCGCTACCTCGCCGGTGCCGCGCTGATGGGCGCAGGCGGCGTGCTGGCGGGCGGCTGCACCATCGGGGCGGGCCTCTCGGGCGTGCCGACGCTGGGCCTCTCGGCGATCCTCGCCCTCGGTGCCATCGCCGCGGGCGGGCTGACCATGAACACGCTCCTGTCGCGCAGCCCGTCCGGCGCCCGGCTGGCGCCCGCGGAATAACCACCACTCAAGACGAACCACTCACGACGCACGACGCACGGCGCCCCTCCGGGGGCGCCGTTTTCTTTTGCTGCCGTCTCAACGCCTTGAGCCGCCCCGCGCAAGAAAGGGCAGACCCCGCGTAGGACAAGCCGCCCGGCTTCGTATGCCCTTGTGAAAACGGCAACGACGGAGCAACAGATGACACACTCCCTCCTCCTCACCGGGCCCCTGCTGGTCCTTCTGGCGGCTCCCGCGCTCGCCCAATCTGGCGCCCGGCAGGCCGCGGCCTTCGGCAAGGCCGATGCCAATGGCGACGGGGTGATCTCGCGCGCCGAGCTGATGGCCCGAAAGGGCGCCATGTTCGACCGCGCCGACCGCAACGGCGACGGGCTGATCGATCAGGCCGAGGCCAACCGCCTGCGCCAGATGGCAAAGCGGGCCGCCGTGGCCGCCGAGGCGAACGCCGGGCTCTCCATCGCCGCCATGGACGTGAACGGCGACGGGCTCCTCAGCCGCAGCGAGTTCACCTCCTACCTGCCGATGTTCGACGTGGCCGACGCCAATGGCGACAGCGTCCTCGACCAGGGCGAAATGACCCGCATGCGCAGCGCGATCCAGAACTGATCGCTCCGCAGACCCCGGCGGCCCCGCAACGCTGCCGTCCGTCCCTACCAAAAGCCCCCCCCCACCCCAGTCCCCAGAAGGAGACCGACCATGACCCGCAACTTTGCCCCCGCCCTGCTGACCGCCCTGACCCTGACCGCCCTCGCGGCGCCCGCGCAGGCCCAGAGCTTCAGCCTGCAGACCGGCCGCGGCACCACCGTGGACAGCACCCGCGACTGCATCCGCGGCTCGGGCAGCGCGACCTGCCAGAAGGACACCACTGTGACCTCGCCCGACGGCACGTCGCGCACCGCCTCGCGCAACCGCGTGACCACCGAGGACGGCACCACGACCACGCGCAACGGCTTTGCCGGGCAGACCGTCAACAAGACCCGCAACGTGACCCGCTGAGGCTGCGTGGCGAAGAGGCACCCGGTGCGGGCGATGGGGCGCGCACCGGTGGCCGGGGCCGCGTCCGCGGGACAGACAACCTGCGGGCGCGGTACCCTCGAACGGGACGGCGGAACAAGGAAAGAGGCCAAGGTGGATCAACCCCTGCGCGCGACGGACGAGGCCGGGCTGCTTGCCCGGGTCGCGGACGGGGATGAAGCGGCGCTCAACGCCCTCATCCTGCGGCACGGCCGGGGCATCCGGCTGCTGGCCGCGCGCTACCTCGACGACATGCAGCTGGCGGAGGACATCGCGCAGGAGACTTTCCTGCGGGTCTGGCGCCATGCCGGTCGCTACGATCCGAACCGGGGCGCTGTCAGCACCTGGATCTACCGGATCGCGACCAACCTGTGCACCGACCGGCACCGCCGGCGGCGCTTTGCCCGGGCCCTCGGCCTGGAACCGGGTCCGGAGGAGAGCCCGGACGACCTGACCGCGGGGCCCTGGGCCGATGCGGAGCAAACCCTCGCGGGGCGGCAGCAACTGGCCCGCGTGCGGGAGGCCATGACCGACCTGCCCGAGAGACAGCGCATGGCGCTGCTGCTCTCGGCGGTGGCGGGCATGGACAACCCGGCAATCGCCGCCGCGATGGGGACCAGTCGCGGCTCGGTGGAACAACTGCTCGTCCGGGCGCGCAGAACCCTGCGGGACCGGACCCACTCGGGGGAGATACGAGAATGACTGACACCACTCACGACCCGATCACACACCTCTCGCCCGGGGACCGCGCGCGCCTTGCCGCGGCATTCGGGCCCGATCCCGCCCTCTGGCCCGCCCCCTGGGCGCAGCTTGCGGCGGGAACCGATGACCCGGTGCTCCTGGCGGCAATTTCAGCCGACCTGCCCCTTCCCCCACTCACGGAAGAGCACCGGCTGGCGCAGGCGACCCTCGCCCGCGTCCGGCAGGACCGTCGCCGCCATGGTGCGCTTGGGGCTCCGCTTCGGGACCTCCGCCTCCCCGACTGGAGGCTCCCGGTGCCCACACCCGCCATGGCGGGGACGGTCCTTGCCCTCGCCCTCGTGGCGACGCCGATGCTGATCGCCAAGTATCCCAGCCCGGCGCGGGGCCGCGACATGGCGATGGCGGGCCTCGCCCTCGGCGACCCCCTGGGCTTCGATCCGGTGCTCAGCTTCGTGCTGCGCCTCGGTGCCCCCCCACCGGCGGCCAAACTGCCGCCCAAACTCCCTGCCCCCGCCCGGAGGGCCCTGCCATGACCCCACCACCGACCACGCGCCCCACAAAACGGCATAGCGGCTGGCGCCTGACCTTCTGGGCCGTGCTGGTGCTCTCGCTCTTCCTCAACGCGATCACCCTTGGCGTGCTCTGGCGGTTCAACACGATCCGCACCACGCTCAACGGCGACAGCGGGGGGCTCTCGATGATGTCTCAGGACCTGCGCAGCGGCGTCATCTTCGCCATGCGCGCCCGGCGCGGCGACTTCACCGCGGGGTTCGAACGCATCGGTTCGGCCCGGCGCGCCATGTTCGAGGCCGCCAGCGCCCGCCCTTACAACCGGGAGGCCGTCATTGCCGCCATGGAGGAGGTCCGGCAGGCCACCACGCAGATGCAGGAGATGGGGCAGCACCTGCTGCTCGAGACCTTCGACGCCGCCGCCGGCGCCACACCGACCCCTGCGACCCCTGAGGCCCCCACGGCCCCCGCCAGCGGCAACTGACGCCTGCCTTCCCGGGACCCGGGACGCGACACCCCGAAGGGGCGCCACAGGTTCCGGCGTCCCGGCCACAGGCCCGGGGATCGACCTTCCCCCGATCCCCGGCCACGGATCACGGGCCGATGGATCACGGGCCAACAGATCTCGGGCCACCAGATCACGGGTCGCAGGATCAAAGGCCGCAAGATCATTGGCCACGGCACGATCGCCCGTCGTTCCACGGGCCACCAGATCACCGGGGCCATGTCCCACCCGCCCCGGTGTGCCCTCAGGCCGTCTCCCCGCGGCCCGGGCAGTCAGCCGCCATGCGCATCACCCCCGCCATGGCGGCTGCGAATCCCCCGCACCACCATCCAGACCGCCAGCACCACCGGCGGCACGGCCAGCGCCGTCAGCATCCCCTTGGAGAGGCCGATGACCTCGGCCAGCGGATAGGCGAGATAGCCCACCAGCGACACCGCGTAGTAGCTGATCGCCACGACCGAGAGCCCCTCGACCGTGCGCTGCAACTGCAGCTGCAGGTCCGCACGCCGGTCCATCGAGGCAAGCAGCGCCTGGTTCTGGCCCTGCCGCTCCACGTCGACCCGGGTGCGCAGCAACTCGCCCGCCCGCATCGCCCGGTCCGCCATCCCCGCCAGCCGACGCTCCGAGGCGGCGACCGTGCGCATCGCCGGATCGAACCTGCGGCGCATGAACTCGCCCAGCATCTGCCGGCCCTCGTAGCGCTCCTCGCGCAGCATGGCGATCCGCTCGGTCACGATGGCCTCGTAGGCCCGGGTCGCGGCAAAGCGGAAGGCGGCACGGGCGGCCATGTCCTCGAGCTCGGCCGAGATCTCCAGCAGCCCCCCCAGCGTGGCCTCGGCGCTCCGCTCGGTGCTGCGCATGTCGGCCATCAGCTCGGTCAGCTTGCGGTCCAGCTCGTCCAGCCGCGGGCCCATCTCGCGGGCGCAGGCCAGACCCAGCATCGACATGCTCTTGTAGGTCTCAAGCTCGCAGAGCCGCTGCAGGATGCGCCCCACGCGCTGCGGCCCGGTCTCCGGCGCCACCTGGATCAGGAACCGCATGTGCCCGGCCGGGTCGATGCGGAAATCGCCCGCCACCACGGCGGCGCCCTCCATGACCCGGGCCGAGGCTAGGCTCTCGGGCACGAAATGCGCCGCCAGCGCCGCGCCCAGAACGGCATCCTCCGCCAGCGGCTCGATCCGGATCACGGCCGAGGTCGCCCGCACCCCCGGTGCCGCCTCCAGCCAGTCCGCCGGGAAGACCTCGAACTCCGCCGGATCGAAGGCCCGCGCGGTCAGGCCCGGGGCGAAGGCGGTGAAGGTGACGAACTCGGTATGGCTCTCCCACTTGAGCACATGGCGACCCACCTGCCCCGACCAATGGGTCGCGTCGGGTGCGGGATGATCCGCGCCATGACGGTCCAGCAGCGCCAGCAGATGGGCACGCTCCGCCGCGCGGTCGCGGGGCTGGCCCGGATGCGGCGCGATGGCCAGGTAGACGGCCGAGGACGGCACGTCGAGGGCCGGAAACGGCCGGGCGTGCAATTCGTTGGCCAGCGGATAGCGCAGCGGGTGATCCTGCATCGGGAACTCCTCTTTAAGGTCAGGCCAGCTAGCCCGGGGACACCCTAGCACAGAAGGCGGTGAAATGTCGAAATTTCAAACCCTTAATGGAATACCATCGCATACGGGGCTTCATCTTTCCCGAAATACCTCCGGGGGGCGCGCGCGCCGCGCGCGGGGGGCAGCGCCCCCCGGCCCCGCTCTCTTCCTCGCACCGCCCGGCCAGGCGACCGAACCGTGCCTCCCTGCCCGGATTTTTCCAAAAAATCCGGACCGGAAAATGCGCATTTTCCGGACACCGCCCGAGAGGTCCCGGGACCTCTCCCCGCCCGCCGATAATTCTTCGAAGAATTTTCGAGAATTCTTGGACCCACCCGCCGCGCGCGAAACGCAAAGGGCCCCGCCGTCGCCGGCGGGGCCCCTCGATGCCGTCTCGTTCGGATCAGCTGATCTTGTTCAGCAGATCGCCCACGGACTGTTTCGCGTCACCGTAGTACATCCGCGTGTTGTCCTTGTAGAACAGCGGGTTCTCGATGCCGGAGTAGCCCGTGCCCTGGCCCCGCTTGGAGACGAAGACCTGCTTCGCCTTCCAGACCTCCAGCACCGGCATGCCGGCGATGGGGGAGTTCGGGTCGTCCTGCGCGGCCGGGTTCACGATGTCGTTCGAGCCGATGACGATGACGACGTCCGTGTCCGGGAAGTCCTCGTTGATCTCGTCCATCTCCAGCACGATGTCGTAAGGCACCTTGGCCTCGGCCAGCAGCACGTTCATGTGCCCCGGCAGACGGCCGGCAACGGGGTGGATCGCGAAACGCACCTCCTTGCCCTTGGCCCGCAGACGGCGGGTCAGCTCGGCCACGTTCTGCTGGGCCTGTGCCACCGCCATGCCGTAACCCGGAACGATGATCACGCTGTCGGCCTCTTCGAGCGCCGAGGCCACGCCGTCGACGTCGATGGAGACCTGTTCGCCTTCCACTTCCATCGCCGGGCCCGCCGTGCCGCCGAAGCCGCCGAGGATCACCGAGATGAAGGACCGGTTCATCGCCTTGCACATGATGTACGACAGGATGGCACCGGAGGAGCCCACCAGCGCACCCACCACGATCAGCAGGTCATTGGAGAGCGAGAAGCCGATCGCCGCCGCCGCCCAGCCGGAGTAGCTGTTCAGCATCGAGACCACCACCGGCATGTCCGCACCGCCGATGCCCATGATCAGGTGGTACCCGATGAAGAGCGCGCAGAGCGTCATGATGATGAGCGGGAAGAACCCGCCGGTCGTGCAGTACCAGAACAGGCAGATCACCGAGAGACCCGCCGCGCTTGCGTTCAGCAGGTGCCCGCCGGGCAGTTTCTGGGCCTTGGAGGTCACCTTGCCGGCCAGCTTGCCATAGGCGATCACCGAGCCGGTGAAGGTCACCGCGCCGATGAAGATGCCGAGGAACAGCTCGACCTGCAGGATGCCCAGTTCGACCGGGCTCTTGTGGGCCACCAGCTCCGCGAAGGTGCCGACCGCCTCCTTGCCGTTGGCGATCGCGCGCATGGTGAAATGCGCGTTGAAGCCCACGAAGACCGCGGCGAGACCGACCAGCGAGTGCATGGCGGCGACCAGCTGCGGCATCTCGGTCATCTCGACCTTCTTGGCCACATACCAGCCGATGATCCCGCCACCCGCGATCAGGATGACCGAGAGAAGCCACAGGCCCGAACCGGGCCCGATGAGCGTGGCGAAGACCGCCAGTGCCATGCCGGCGATGCCGTACCAGACGGCCCGCTTGGCGCTTTCCTGACCCGACAGACCGCCGAGCGAAAGGATGAAGAGAACAGCCGCGACCACATAGGCCGCCGTCGTGAATCCGAAATCCATGATCCCCTACCCCTTACGATTTCTGGAACATGGCGAGCATGCGCCGGGTGACGAGGAAACCGCCGAAGATGTTGATCCCGGCCATGAAGACCGAGAGCGCCGCCAGCAGGATCACGATGAACGACCCCGAGCCGATCTGCATCAGCGCGCCGAGGATGATGATCGAGGAGATCGCGTTGGTGACGGCCATCAGCGGCGTGTGCAGCGAGTGCGAGACGTTCCAGATCACCTGGAAGCCCACGAAGACCGACAGCACGAAGACGATGAAGTGCTGCATGAAGCTGGCAGGCGCAATCAGGCCCACCCCCAGCAGGAGCACGGCACCGACCGCCAGCAGGGTCACCTGCTGCTTGGTCTGCGCCTTGAAGGCAGCCACTTCCGCGGCGCGCTTCTCTTCCGGCGTCGGTTCCTTGACCTTTTCCTTCGGCTTCTGCGCCGCGATCGCCTTCACCTTGGGCGGCGGCGGCGGGAAGGTCACCGCGCCCTCGTGGGTCACGGTGGCACCGCGGATCACGTCATCGTCCATGTTGTGGTTGACCACACCGTCCTTCTCGGGCGTGAGGTCGGTCATCATGTGACGGATGTTGGTGGCGTAAAGCGTCGAGGACTGGGTCGCCATCCGGCTGGGGAAGTCCGTGTAACCGACGATGGTCACACCGTTTTCCGTGATCAGCTTCTCGTCGGGCTGGGTCAGCTCGCAGTTGCCGCCACGCTCGGCCGCAAGGTCGACGATGACCGAGCCGGGCTTCATCAGCTCGACCATGTCCTTCGTCCAGAGCACCGGCGCGGCCCGGTTCGGGATCAGCGCGGTGGTGATGACGATGTCGACGTCGGGGGCCAGTTCGCGGAACTTCTTCAGCTGCGCTTCGCGGAACTCAGGGCTCGACGGGGCGGCATAGCCGCCGGTGGCCGCGCCATCGGTCTGCGCTTCCTCGAAGTCGAGGTAGACGAATTCCGCGCCCATGGATTCGATCTGTTCGGCCACTTCGGGCCGCACGTCGAAGGCCAGCGTGATCGCGCCGAGCGAGGTCGAGGTGCCGATGGCGGCAAGACCCGCCACACCGGCGCCGACGACCAGCACCTTCGCCGGGGGCACCTTGCCCGCCGCCGTCACCTGACCGGTGAAGAAGCGGCCGAAGTTGTTGCCCGCCTCGATGACAGCGCGGTAGCCCGCGATGTTCGCCATGGAGGAGAGGGCATCCATTTTCTGGGCGCGCGAAATCCGCGGCACCATGTCCATGGCAATGACCGTGGCCCCGGTCTCCTTGCAGCTTTCCAGCAGCGCCTCGTTGCTCCCCGGATAGAAGAAGCTGATCAGCGTCTTCTCGGGGGTCAGCAGGGCGACCTCCTCGTCACTGGGCGGACGCACCTTGGCGATCACGTCCGCTGCCGCGTACAGCGCCTGCGCGTCGGGCACGAGGGTCACCCCGGCCGCTTCATAGGCGGAGTCTAGGAAGCCGGCTTTCTCGCCAGCCCCACTCTCAAGGAGGCATTCGTGGCCCAGCTTCTGAAGCTGGAGGGCGGAGTCCGGGGTCATGGCGACCCGGTTCTCACCCGCGAACACTTCCTTTGGCGTTCCGATTTTCACGGCAGAAATCTCCCTTCTGAACACCTTCTGTCGTCGTCCGGACGTTTTCCGGACGCTCATTTGAACGAGTGCGCAATAAAATTGCGCGCATCAGGAAACGGGGATGCCTGTTCTCATCCCCGCTGTCAAACCCAACGACGAGTCTTTTGACAGTAGCGTGCATAATCAACACGGAATTGCCTGCGGAGGCGATTTTCTTCGGCGATGATATAGCGACGCTCCAATATCCACATCAGCAGCGGGATAAGGGGCAGTGACAGCACCGCATCCCACCTGAGGAGCAGACCGGTCAGAATCATGACATCGCCGAGGTAGATGGGATTGCGGGTGCGGGAGAAGATCCCGCTGGTGACCAGCTGGCTGGCCGTGGCGTGCGGCATGGGCGTTGTCCGCTGGCGCCGCATCTCGTAGAGCGCGAGCACCATCAGCAGCACGCCGCCGCCCACCAGCAACCCGCCGAGGAAATCCGCGAAGACCCCGCCGAGGTGCAGCCCGGCCGAGAAATGACGCGCCTGAAGCCAGCCGATCACCGCGAAGGCCAGCAGCCAGAGTTGGGGCAGATCGAACGTCTTGCGCATGGCAGCCTCCCGTGTGGTCCCACAAGAGCTACCGCATCGGCGCCCACCCCCGCCAGAGGGCAGCGCACCGCCGCGTCAATCCGCCATGCGCGTGCGGGCATCAGACACGGGACGTGAGGCCCGTGGCGTAAGACCGGCCCCGCACCCTGAGCTGCAACCGCGCCCGCTGGCTCGCGCCCCCGGGACAGCCATCGGGCAGCCGTGCCGTCAGGCCGGGCACCGGGCCCAGCCCGAGGGTCTCACTCCGCGAGCGCTGCCGCCGGGGCCCGCGTCTCCATCGCCTGCCGGATCAGGCGGCCGAGGCGCGCGATGCCCGCGTCCATCTTCTCCTTCTCATGCAGCGTGAAGCACAGACGCAGGGTGTTTGCATGGCCCCCGTCGGCGTAGAAGGCGCTGCCCGGCACGAAGGCCACGCGTTCGCTCTCCAGCGAGGTCGCCAGAAGGGCGGCGGCGTCCAGCCCCTTCGGCAGTTCCATCCAGACGAACATGCCGCCCTCGGGCCGGGTATAGGTCACGCCCTCGGGCATCTCGCGGTCCAGCGCCTCCAGCATCAGGCGGCGCCGGCGGCCATAGACCTCGCGCAGACCGGCCACGTGGGCGTCGAAATCCTGCTCCGCAACCCGCAGCGTCGCGATCTGGTTCAGCGTGGCGCTGTGCAGGTCGGCGGCCTGCTTCAGCAGCACCATCCGGTCGATCACGTCGCGCGCGGCCACCACCCAGGCCACCCGCAGCCCCGGCGCCAGCACCTTGGAGAAGGAGCCGGAATAGATCGTGCGGCAGGCATTCACGTCGCCTTTCTGCGCGATCTCCATGGCCATCAGCGTCGGGATCACCTCGCCCTCGTAGCGCAGCGCCTGATAGGCACCGTCCTCGATGATCGCGCAGTCCAGGTCCTCGGCCAGGGCCAGCAGCCGTTCGCGCCCCGTCAGGTCCAGCGTCTCGCCGGTGGGGTTGGCGAAGTCAGGCGAGAGATAGGCGAATTTCACCTTGCCGCCCGCCGCCTCTGCCGCCGCGCGGTAGTCCTCCGCCCCGCGGTTGCCGTTCAGCGACAGCTGGTCATAGGTCGGCTCGTAGGCGTTGAACGCCCCGAGCGCGCCGAGGTAGGTGGGCCAGGTCACCAGCGCCGTATCGCCCGGGTTGATCAGCAGCTTGCCGAGGTAGTCGAGCGCCTGCTGCGACCCCGAGGTGATCATCACGTTCTCCTCGGTGCAGGCGATGCCGATCCGGCCCATCTCCTTGGCGATCCAGCGCCGCAGCGGGCGGAAACCTTCGGAGACCGAGTATTGCAGCGCGACCGAGGCCTCGGACCCGCCGAGGATATCCGACATCGCCTTGCCGAACTTCTCCGCCGGGAAGAGTGCCGGGTCGGGGATGCCGCCGGCAAAGGAAATGATGTCGGGCTGGTCCAGCAGCTTCAGCAGTTCCCGGATCTCGGAAGCCTTCATGCGGCCCGTGCGGCCGGCCAGAACGTGGGTCCAGTCCATCCTCTATTCCTTCTCGTGCAGCGATGTCCTTGCGGTGCGGCGCGCCCTGTTGCGCGGAGCCCCCGGCTTGATTTCCAAATATTACCGGAAGAAGCCGCTCCCCGCACATAAATGTCGCCCGAAGAAAGGTCAAGAGAGCAGACCTTTCTCGAATCTGCATGGCCGCAATGCGACAGGCGCCCACCGGGGTGGACGCCTGCTGGAAACCGGTGACGCTGGGGCGGATCAGGCGGAGCGGAGCACGCCCCGGCCGGATTTCTGCGCCGACCATTCGGTGGCCGCGCGGCCGAAGGCCTCGAAGAGCGGGCGCGACACGGGATCGTTGGCCGCGTCGTATTCCGGGTGCCACTGCACCGCGAGGGTGAAGCCGGTGGCGCCGTCCACGTATGCGGCCTCGGGCGTGCCGTCGGGCGCCGTGCCCTCGACCTTGAAGCGGCGGCCGGGCTGGGTGACGCCCTGCCCGTGCAGCGTGTTGGTCATCACCTCCGGCGCGCCCATCAGGCGGTGGAAGACGCCGCCTTCCTTGAAGGTCACCTTGTGGCGCAGGGCGAATTTCTCCTCGATGGTGCCATCCGGGGGCATCCGGTGGTTCAGCCGCCCGGGCAGGTCGCGGATCTCGGGATGCAGGGTCGAGCCCATGGCCACCGCCACCTCCTGGAAGCCGCGGCAAATGCCGAGGAAGGGCTGGCCGCGTTCCACGCAGGCCCGTACCAGCGGCAGGGTGATCGCATCGCGCGCCCGGTCGAAGGTGCCATGGGCCTCGGTCTCGTCCTCGCCGTATTCCGAGGGGTGGACGTTGGGCCGCCCGCCGGTGAGGACGAAGCCGTCGAAGGTGTTGAGCAACTCCTCGACCGATACGTACCGCGGATCGGCGGGGATCAGCAGCGGCATGCAGCGCGAGACGTTGGCGACCGCCTCGGTGTTCATGATGCCGCCGGAATGGGTCCGGTAGGAATTGTCGATGACATTCTTGTTGGTGATGATGCCGACGATGGGTCGCGTCATGAGGGTCTCCGCATTCTGCGGGCCAGACTACGCCCGCCGCGCTGCGGAATAAACCGCCCAGCCTGTGCAATGATGCAGGATCGGACATGTTGCCCGCGCATTGGGCACTCCCGCAAAGCCGCAGGCCCCGCCCAATCCTTGGGCAGCCCCTGGACGGCCAAGTCTCCCCCGCTTCATCTTTCCAAAAATACTCACTGCCCCGCTCTCACCCCGCGCACCGCCCGCCCCTGCCCACACCGGCCCACAATGGCCCACACTGGCCTCACCGAGCGCCCGAGCCCCCCTTTCATCTTTCCGCAAATACTCACTGCTCGACGCCCAACCCGCGCGCCGCCCGACCCGACACGCCCCGGCATCAGCCATCGCCCATGGGCCCGACGTCCTCCGCACCTGCAATGGAAAGGCGGCCCCCAACGGAAAAGGGCGGACCTGCCGGCCCGCCCCTCCCTGTCTCTCCCGGCGCCTCAGCCCTTGCGCTGCAGCCGCCGCCGGTGCAGCACCGGCTCGGTATAGCCCGAAGGCTGGATGCGGCCGCGGAACACCAGGTCGCAGGCCGCCTGGAAGGCGACGCCGTCATAGTCCGGCGCCATGGGGGCATAGGGCGGATCGCCCGCGTTCTGCCGGTCCACCACCGCGGCCATCTTGCGCATCGCGGCCATCACCTGCCCTTCGCTGACGACCTCGTGGTGCAGCCAGTTGGCCAGCGCCTGAGACGAGATCCGGCAGGTCGCCCGGTCCTCCATCAGGCCCACGTCATGGATGTCGGGCACCTTGGAACACCCCACACCCTGGTCGATCCAGCGCACCACGTAGCCGAGGATGCCCTGCGCGTTGTTCTCGATCTCGCGGGTCAGTTCCTCTTCGCTGAGGTTGCGGCCGCGCATGACGGGCACGGTCAGCAGCGCCTCCAGCGTGCCGCGCGGGCCACCACGGGCGATCTCCTCCTGCCGGGCCAGCACGTCGATGACGTGGTAGTGGGTCGCGTGCAGCGTGGCGGCGGTGGGCGACGGCACCCAGGCGCAGTTCGCGCCCGCCTGCGGATGGCCCACCTTGGCCGAGAGCATCTCTTCCATCAGGTCGGGCATGGCCCACATGCCCTTGCCGATCTGGGCCCGCCCCCGCAGTCCGCAGGCGAGGCCGATGTCGACGTTCCGATCCTCGTAGGAGGCGATCCACGCGGTGGACTTCATCTCGCCCTTGGGCAGGAAGGGGCCGGCCTCCATCCCGGTGTGGATCTCGTCCCCCGTCCGGTCGAGGAAGCCGGTGTTGATGAAGGCGACCCGGTCCTTGGCGGCGCGGATGCATTCCTTGAGGTTGACCGAGGTGCGGCGTTCCTCGTCCATGATGCCCAGCTTGACGGTGTTCGCGGGCAGGCCCAACAGGGCCTCGACCTTGGTAAAGACCGCATCGGCAAAGGCCACTTCCTCGGGCCCGTGCATCTTGGGCTTCACCACGTAGACCGAGCCCTCGACCGAGTTCCGCGCCCCGCCCGACTTGGCAAGGTCGTGGATCGCGATCACGGTGGTGACCATGGCATCCATCAGCCCCTCGAAGACCTCCTTGCCCTCGGCGTCCAGCACCGCGGGGTTGGTCATCAGGTGGCCGACATTGCGCACCAGCATGAGGGCGCGGCCCTTGACGCGCAGTTCCTCCCCGTCGGGCCGGGTGAAGAGCATGTCGGGCGCCAGCTTGCGGGTAAAGGTGCTGCCCGCCTTCTCCACGCTCTCGGTCAGGTCGCCGCGCATCAGGCCCAGCCAGTTGCCATAGGCCTGCACCTTGTCGGCCGCATCGACGCAGGCGACGCTGTCCTCGCAGTCCATGATGGCCGAGACGGCGCTTTCCAGCCGCACGTCCGAGATGCCGGCCGGGTCCTGACGGCCCACGTCGGTGGAACTGTCGACCCGAACCTCGATCAGCAGGCCATTGGCCCGCAGCAACACCTGCAGCGGCACCCGCCCGCCTTCCAGATAGCCGACAAAGGCCGCCGGATCGGCCAGCCCGGTCTCGTCGCCATTGCGCACCAGCACCAGCTGCCCGTCGCGCACCGCCAGCCCCGTCACATCGGCCCAGCTGCCCTGTGCCAGCGGCACGGCGCGGTCCAGATGCGCCTTGGCCCATGCGATGACACGCGCCCCCCGCGCGGGGTCATAGCCCCCGCCATGGGGCAGATCGCCAAGCGCATCGGTGCCGTAGAGCGCATCATAGAGAGAGCCCCACCGCGCGTTGGCCGCGTTCAGGGCGTAGCGCGCATTCGTGATCGGCACCACCAGCTGCGGCCCGGGAATATGCGCGATCTCGGGATCGGTGTTCTGGGTTCCGATGGTGAAATCCGGCCCCTCCTCCACGAGGTACCCGATCTCGCGCAGGAAGGCCTCGTCCGCCGCCGGGTCCATGGGCTGGCCGGCGCGGGAGATATAGTAGGCGTCGATCTTCTGCTGCAGCACATCGCGCTTTTGCAGCAGCGCCCGGTTCTGGCCGGTGAACTCCCCCAGCAGGGCCGCGAAGCCATCCCAGAAGGCCGTGGCCTCCACCCCCGTTCCGGGCAGCGCCCGCTCTCCGATAAAGTCGTAAAGCTCGCGCGCGACCTGAAGGCCTGCCACCGACACCCGTTCCGCCATGATCCCTCCTCACAGGTCAAATCCCGCGCATGGTAGACCGCCGCGCCGCTGCGCCGCAATTGCCGATCCGCATGGCCTTGGGGCAGCCGGGGCCGCCCTACCCGGAATTTTCGAAAATTCCGCTCCGTTTTCTGCGAAGAAAACGGAAAGCGCCGCCCGCGCCCCGTTAGAACCACTCTCTCAGGGCGGGACGCCAACACCCCACGGATCAGGGTCTTCAGGGAAAATTTCCTAATACACCCGTGCAAGGCGGTTGCCCTCCCGGCGTCCGGCCTTGCAATTCCCGGTCCCGTGCCACAGCTATTTGGCAAAGACGCATTCCCCGAGACGGAGCAGACAGATGAAAGACATGGCAGGCCCCACGATCTACCTCTCGGAGTACGCCCCGCCCGCCTACCTCGTGGATGAGGTCCACCTGACCTTCCGCCTTGACCCGAACGCCACCCGCGTCCTCTCCCGCATCCGCTTCCGCCGGAACCCCGAGGCGACGGACACGACCTTCTTCCTGCACGGCGAACAGCTGACCCTGCTCTCGGCGGCCATCGACGGCCAGCCGGTCAGCCCGGAGCTCAGCGACGAGGGCCTCACCTGCGCGGTGCCCGACGCCCCCTTCACATGGGAGGCCGAGGTCGAGATCGCGCCCGCACGGAACTTCGCCCTCGAAGGGCTCTACATGTCGAACGGCATGTACTGCACCCAATGCGAGGCCGAGGGCTTCCGCAAGATCACCTATTACCCGGACCGTCCCGATGTGATGGCCACCTTCACCGTGCGGATCGAGGGCGATGAGCCGGTGAAACTCTCCAACGGCAACCCCGGCGCCTCCGGCGAGGGCTTTGCCGAATGGCACGACCCCTGGCCCAAGCCCGCCTATCTCTTCGCCCTCGTGGCCGGGGACCTCGTGAACCATCCCGACCAGTTCACCACCAAATCCGGCAAGGATGTGGAGCTGAACATCTGGGTCCGCCCCGGGGACGAGGGCAAATGCGCCTTCGGCATGGAGGCACTGAAGAAGTCCATGACATGGGACGAAGAGGTCTATGGCCGGGAATACGACCTCGACATCTTCAACATCGTCGCGGTGGATGACTTCAACATGGGCGCGATGGAGAACAAGGGGCTGAACATCTTCAACTCCTCCTGCGTCCTCGCCTCGCCCGAGACCTCGACCGATGGCAACTTCGAACGGATCGAGGCGATCATCGCGCATGAGTATTTCCACAACTGGACCGGCAACCGGATCACCTGCCGCGACTGGTTCCAGCTGTGCCTCAAGGAAGGGCTGACCGTCTACCGCGACAGCCAGTTCACCGCCGACATGCGCTCCGAGCCGGTCAAACGCATCTCCGACGTGATCACCCTGCGCGCGCGCCAGTTCCGCGAGGACAACGGCCCGCTGGCCCATAACGTGCGCCCCGAGAGCTTCCAGGAGATCAACAACTTCTACACCGCCACGGTCTACGAAAAGGGCGCCGAGGTCATCGGCATGCTCAAGGAGCTTGTGGGGGACGAGGCCTATGACAAGGCGCTCGACCTCTACTTTACCCGGCACGACGGGCAGGCCTGCACCATCGAGGACTGGCTGACGGTCTTTGAGGAGACCACGGGCCGGGACCTGAGCCAGTTCAAACGCTGGTATTCGCAGGCTGGCACCCCGCGCCTGAAGGTGCGCGAGGTGTGGGAGGACGGCACCTACACGCTCCACTTCAGCCAGATGACCCCGCCGACGCCCGGCCAGCCCGACAAGCTGCCGCAGGTGCTGCCGATCGCCGTGGGCCTGCTGGGCCCGAACGGGGACGAGGTGCAGGAAACGACGCTGCTGGAGATGACCGAGGCCGAGCAGAGTTTTGCCTTCCCCGGCCTTGCGGCGAAACCCGTGCCCTCGATCCTGCGCGGCTTCTCCGCCCCCGTGATCCTCGAGCGCGAGACCACGAACGCCGAACGCGCCTTCCTGCTGGCCCATGACACCGATCCCTTTAACAAGTGGGAAGCTGGGCGGATGCTGGCCAAGGACGGGCTGCTGCGCATGATCACCGATGGCGCGGCGCCCGATGCCGCCTACCTCGGCGCGCTGCAGGCAACGCTGTCGGACGACAGCCTCGATCCCGCCTTCCGCGCCCTCGTGCTGGCCCTGCCCTCGGAAGAGGACCTCGCCCAGACCCTCTTCGATGCGGGCGTGACCCCGGACCCGGACGCGATCCACGCCGCGCGCGAACGGCTGCTCGAGGCCATGGCGGAAGAGCTGGAGCCGCTGCTGACCCGGCTCTACCACGACCACCAAGTGCCCGGCGCCTATTCCCCCGACGCCGGCCCCTCCGCCGCCCGCGCGCTCGCCAACGGGGCGCTCGCCCTGCTGTCGCGCCGCGACGGGGGCGCGCTTGCCGCGCAGCAATACGCCGGGGCCGACAACATGACCCAGCAGCTGGCCGCGCTGACCTGCCTGCTGATCGCGGGCAAGGGGGCGGCGGAGGTGCAGGCCTTCTATGACCAATGGCAAGCCGACCGGCTGGTGATCGACAAGTGGTTCGCGCTCCAGATCGCCTATGCCGCGCCGGGCGAGGCCGCCAAGGTGACGGGTATGCTGACCCAGCACCCCGACTTCACCATGAAGAACCCCAACCGCTTCCGCGCCACGCTCGGGGCGCTCGCGGGCAATCCGGCGGGCTTCCATGCGAAGGACGGGGCCGGCTACCGGCTGCTGGCGGACTGGCTGCTCCAGCTCGACCCGCTGAACCCGCAGACCACGGCGCGGATGTGTTCCGCCTTCGAGACATGGAAGCGCTACGACGCCGATCGGCAGGACCTGATCCGCGCCGAGCTTGAGCGGATTGCCGCCAAACCCGGGCTTTCCCGTGACACATCGGAGATGGTTGGCCGCATTCTTGCCGCTTGACCGTAAAGCGCGCGTTAACCCGCACAGCCTACTCCCCCGCACGGAGCAGATCCGCGCGGGGGCGTTTTCGTTTCATGACAGCGCCTTACGTGGACGCCCGTCAACAAATCAGTCAGTCAACCCCGGGCTGTTTCCGCCCCGGAAACCGGCCTCTCGGCCCCGGTAAATCCCCTCAATCGGCCACAAGTCGTCACGTTTCGGCCCGAAACCGGCATCACAGATATGGCACCTAACAGCCGGAGCCCCACAAGATGCACAAGTTCACGCGCCTGAGCACCTTCCTGTCCTCGGCCTTCCGTCGCGACGCCGTCGCGCCCGAGGCCTTCGCGGATATCGCTCTGCCGCCGCTGGCACGTGTTGCGGGCGAAACGCTCACCGGCGACACCTGCGAACAGCTCGAGCTTCCCAGCTGCGACGAGACCGAGGAAGAGCGCCTGCGCGCGGAATACACCGCCCGTGGCCAGTTCCTCGCCCGTCAGGACTGCTGGGCCGACCTCGACGTGCAGATCCGCAATGCCGACGCCTCGCGCCGGGCCACGCCGGGGGGCACCAGCCTCGCCGGGCTGCTGGCCCGCGGCGCACGCAAGGACGCGGTGCAATCGGCGCTCACGGATATCGCCAACGGCCAGCCCCTGCGCCGCGGCGGGATCGACGCGCTGGAGGACCTCGTGGAGGACCATCCGGGCTGCTGGGGCGTGGCCCTCGTGGTGGCCCGCGCCCATATGGACATCGGCTGGGGCTACCTCGGACGCCCGATGGGCGGCCGCCCGCAGGATGGCCGGCAGGCCGACAGCGCCCAGTTCGACCACCACGTGGCCCGCGCCGCCGCGCTGCTGGAACCCTATTGCGCGCTTGAACTCGACAGCCCCGAGCTGGCCGCCGCCGCCTGCGACCTCGCCCTGGCCGAGGCCGCGCCGGGCGCGCAGAGCGCCGACATGCTGATGGATGCCTACGAGGACGTCATCGACCTCGACCCGCACAACCCGGCACATCCCCGCGCCATGGGTCCGCTGCTGCTGCCGCGCTGGTTCGGCAGCTACGAACGCCTCGACCAGCAGGCCCGCGACACCGCCAAGCGCACCGCAGACATCTGGGAGGACGGCGGCTATGCCGCGGTCTGGACCGAGGCGCTTGCCACCGACCCGGAGGCCGCCGCCCACGTCGACGTGGCGCTCTTCATCGAGGGGCTGCACGACATCCTGGACCAGCGCCCGGACCAGCACACCGCCAACCGCTTCGCCGCCTTCGCGGCCCTGACCATGGCGCCCGGTGCCGCCCCCGGCGACATCTCCCGCGCGGCCCGCGACAACCGCGCCACGATCCACGCCGCCGCGGGCTGGATCCTGCGCCACCACCTGCGCGAGTTGCACCCGATCGTCTGGGCGGATGCCGCCCTGCCGCTGAGCGACACACGGCCCACGCCCTCGCGCTCGGCCCGGATCACCCAGGGCACCCTGCTCGCCCGCCGCGCCATCTCGGCCCAGTTCGCGCGCGAGATCGCCGCCGGCCAGCGGATCACCTTCTCGCCCCTCGGGTTGAACCTGCAGCCGATGGCCTGACCCCGCTTCATCTTTGCCCCAATACTCCGGGGGAATTGGCCCCCCGGGGGCCAAGGGGGCAGAGCCCCCCGGAATTTTCGAAAATTCCGGTCCGGAAAATGTGCATTTTCCGGTCAGCGCCCGGTTTGACCGAAGCGCGGCCCTCCCGGCTGGGCCGGGAAAATTCTTCGAAGAATTTCCCCAAGAATTTTCGAAAATTCTTGGGCACGGGAGGACGACGCGCGCCCCTTCGCCGCCTGTCCGGACCGCAAGCCCAGAGGGGGCCGTCTGCCCCCCGGGCGCGCTGCGCCCGTCCCCCGAGGATACTTGCGAACAGTGGATGAGTGGGGCCGGAGCCCTTGCCCCGGGGCGGGGAGCGGCGTAGAACCCGAGCCGACGAATTTTCAGCCCGAGAGGACGCCCATGCTGGATCTGACCTACGAGACCCCCAAGCCCAAGGTGATCGCCGGGGCCAAGGATGACTGGGAACTGGTCATCGGCATGGAGGTCCATGCGCAGGTCGCCTCCAACGCCAAGCTCTTCTCCGGCGCCTCGACCAGGTTCGGCGCCGAGCCCAATTCCAACGTGGCCTTCGTGGACGCGGCCATGCCCGGCATGCTGCCGGTGATCAACGAGTTCTGCGTGGCGCAGGCGGTGCGCACCGGGCTGGGCCTCAAGGCGGAGATCAACCTGCGCTCGGCCTTCGACCGCAAGAACTACTTCTACCCGGACCTGCCGCAGGGCTACCAGATTTCGCAGCTCTACCACCCGATCGTGGGCGAGGGCGAGATCCTCGTGGACATGGGCCCGGGCGTGGCGCGGCTCGTGCGGATCGAGCGGATCCACCTCGAGCAGGACGCGGGCAAGTCGATCCATGACATGGATCCCAACATGTCCTTCGTGGACCTGAACCGCACCGGCGTGGCGCTGATGGAGATCGTCAGCCGCCCCGACATCCGCGGCCCCGAGGAGGCGGCCGCCTATATCGCGAAGCTGCGCCAGATCCTGCGCTACCTCGGCACCTGCGACGGCAACATGCAGAACGGCAACCTGCGGGCGGACGTCAACGTCTCGGTCTGCCGTCCCGGCCAGTACGAGAAGTACCAGGCGACGCAGGACTTCTCGCACCTCGGCACCCGCTGCGAGATCAAGAACATGAACTCCATGCGCTTCATCCAGCAGGCGATCGACTACGAGGCGCGGCGCCAGATCCAGATCCTCGAATCCGGGGGCGAGATCGTGCAGGAGACCCGGCTCTACGATCCGGACAAGGGCGAGACGCGCTCCATGCGCTCGAAGGAAGAGGCGCATGACTACCGCTACTTCCCCGATCCCGACCTGCTGCCGCTGGAAATCGAACAGGGCTGGGTGGACGATATCGCCGCCTCCCTGCCCGAGCTGCCCGACGAGAAGAAGGCCCGTTTCGTCAAGGACTTCGGCCTGAGCGAATACGATGCCTCCGTGCTGACCGCCGAGGCCGAGAACGCCGCCTTCTTCGAGAAGGTCGCCGAGGGCCGTGACGGCAAGCTGGCGGCCAACTGGGTGATCAACGAGCTCTTCGGCCGCCTGAAGAAGGACGACAAGGACATCGGCGACAGCCCGATCGGCCCCGAGCGCCTCGGCCAGATCGTCGGCCTGATCACCAAGGGCGACATCTCGGGCAAGATCGCCAAGGATGTCTTCGAGATCGCCTATACCTCGGACCGCGACCCGGAAGAGATCGTCGAGACCGAAGGGATGAAACAGGTCACTGACACCGGCGCCATCGAGGCCGCCGTGGACGAGGTGATCGCCGCCAACCCGGCGCAGGTCGAGAAGGCCAAGGCCAACCCGAAACTGGCGGGCTGGTTCGTGGGGCAGGTCATGAAGGCCACCGGCGGCAAGGCCAATCCCAAGGCGGTGAACGACCTCGTGGCGGCCAAGCTGGGGCTCTGAGCCCGGCACGGATGAGACAGGCAGAGGGCGGGGATATCCCCGCCCTTTTGCGTTTCAAGGGCGCGGTTCCCCATGAGGGGCGACGCCCGCCGCGCGCGATCAGTGCCTGAGCCTGAGCCTGAGCCTGAGCCTGAGCCTGAGCCTGAGAACAGGGCACCGACCAGACAGGCCCCTACAACGGTCCTGCCTCACGAATTGCTTGCTCGGAGGCTCCGGCAAAGTCCAGCCTCGCCCTCCCCTTGCCCTGACCGCCCCCTCTGCTAGGCTCCGGCCCGAAAGGAGACCTCATGGCGCATAGCTTCACCTCTCAGCCGATGACCCTCAAACCCGAGTGGATCGACTACAACGGCCACCTCAACATGGCCTACTACGGTCGGCTCTTCGATGACGGCGTGGAGGAATACTTCACAAAGGTGGGCATCGGCGAGGACTACGCCCGCAGCAGCGGGCACACCACCTATTCCGCCGAGTTCCGCATCCGCTACCTGCGTGAGCTGCCGCCGGACGCGGTGGTGCGCGTGACCTTCCGCATTCTCGACCTCGGCCCCAAGAGCCTGCATTACGCACAGGAGATCCTCCACGAGGACGGCTGGGTCAGCGCCACGGGCGAGGGCATCAGCCTGCATATCGACCAGTCCGGCCCCCGCGTCGCCGCCTACCCCGAGGAGGTCGCCGCGCGGCTTGCTGCCGAAGCCGAGACCCATGCGGCGGAGCCCGTGCCCGAGTGGGTCGGCGCGCCGATGAAAATCCGCAAGTGAGCCGAAGGGGTCCGGAAGACCGGACCCCGCTTCAGGCCGTACCCGCGGCCGCCGGAGCCTTCCGGCCTGATCCGCAGCCCCCGCCGCGGGACCCACACGAAGAAGGGCAGAGGATCGCTCCCCTGCCCTTCATCTTTCCCCAAATACTCACCTCCCGACCGTCAGGCCGGGCGCCCGGTCCCTTGAAGGCCCGTCGATTGAAGGCCCGTCGCTTGAAGCACCGTCCCCTGAAGTCTGGTCCCCATAAGCCCCGTCACTTGAAGTTCCGGCTGTCCTTGATCTGGTCCCAGGCCCACATGACTTCCTGCAACTGCTCCTCTTGAGAGCGGTCGCCGCCGTTCATGTCGGGGTGCAGCACCTTGATCAGCGACTTGTAGGCCTTGCGGACCTCGGCCTTGGTCCAGTGGTCCTTGCCTTCGAGGATCTCCAGCGCGCGCCGTTCGGTCGGCGGCAGCCGGCGACCGGCGGTCGCGCCGCCGTTGCGGCCCGGGTTGCGGGTCGCGTTGTCCCCCAGCACCTGGTGCGGGTCCTCGATCCCCAGCCGGGCCCAGGCCCGCGCCTCGGGGTCGCCGAGCGGCTTGGTGGTGCGTTCCCAGACCTTGTCCTTGGACATCTGGGCGTTCATCTCCGCTTCGGTCGTGCCGTCGAAGAAGTTCCACTTGAGGTTGTACTCGCGGATGTGCTCCTTGCAGAACCAGTAGTATTCATCCAGCACGTCGGGCGCCTTTGGCGCGCGGTAGACGCCCGGTTCCTCACAGCCCTCATGTTCGCAGACGCGCGTCGAGGTCTCCGAGGCACCGGACATTCCGCGCCGACCGCGCGTGTTCTTTTTCTTCTTTGCCGACGAGACGGACATGTCGAACCCAAAGGGGTCATTCTTGGCCATGCGATCACCTTTCCGAGTCAGGCGATGCAGTTTAGACTGATCACCACGAGATTGAAGAGGCTGGAGAGAAAAATTGAGCGTGACGGCAGAGATCCGCGAAAAACTTGAACAGGCCTTCGGGCCGGAACTGCTGGAGGTCGTGGACGACAGCGAACGCCACCGCGGGCACGCCGGGTATCAGGAGGGCGGCGAGAGCCATTTCATCGTGACGATGCGTGCGCCGGCCTTCGCGGGCCAGTCCCGCATTGCCCGCCACCGCGCCGTGCATGGCGCGCTCGGCCCGGATCTTCTGGGCCGCATCCACGCGCTGAACCTGCATCTGGACGCCTGAGGACACCTGAACGGCGCCCGGCCCTCTTGCAGGCGCCGGGCGTCGTCCCGGCAACCGGAGCGATCACTCCTTGGAACTGTCCGGTGTTTCGCTCCGGCCCATGACCTGCGCCGCACGGCGGCGCAGCATGTCCGAGAAGCCCGCATCGAGCGTATCCGTGTCCTCGACCCCATTGTCGCGGTCCAGGGCTGCCGGTGCGCTGCGCGAGGCTCCGCCGAGGGCGGGCGACGGGCCGCCGGGCCCACCTGCGGGCCCCAGCTTGCCGGAGGCGGCAGCGCGATCCCCGCTCGGCGCGGGATTCGTGATCCCTTTCGCCGTGTCGGGCAACTCGGGGCGCGTCTCAGTCTCGGTCGGCTCGTCTGCACCGGTCTGTGGCGCAACGCTCTCCGATTCCGCGGTCGCGGGCACATCGGAGGCGGGCGGCGTGTCCGACTGCTCCTGTGCGACCTCGGGCCGTGCGGCAGGAGTTTCGGACGGTGTCGTGGGGGCCACGAGGATCGGCTTCGGCGCGCCGGTCTCCAGCAGCTCGGGCTGGAAGGGCGCCGCATCCGCAGGGCGCGGGCGCCGGAAGACGAGGACATTGCGGTAGGTCGTGGTGGTCGAGGTGAAGCCGGAGCGCTCCTCGCTCGGCAGCGTCTCGGCCCGGAGGTATTCCCAGCCCTCCGCTGCCATGTCGTTCATCACCTGCTCGAGGGCATGGGCGAAGCGGCTCTCGGGGGTCTTGACCCCCTTCGCCTTCTGGCCGCGGACGGGCGCGGGCACCACCTTGTATTCGAAACGCGTCATGGGACTCCTATGCGCCGGATGGACCCATGGCGCAAGGGGCGTCCGGGCCTGCGCAACGTGCCGGGGCTGATCCCTGCCGACGCGTCGCCGAAACGCTCACTTGGGGGCGGTACTCTGCATGGCAGCCAGCGGCGACGGAAGAAGCCGGTTCCCCCCGGCCTGTGCCTGTCCGTCCTGAAGCCAGCTTCCGACGATCGCGACAGCGGTCATCGTGATGACAAGACCGGCCGTCAGATAGCGTCTGTTCGAATTGGTGAACATGAACATAGTGAGTTGGTCTTTATTCTTGTTGCCCGAGCACACCGCAAAATGCGGCACTGCAGCATAATCTAGATCGGTCATAGCCGCGTGGCCAGCGTCAGACAAGACAAAATGCAGCACTGGCGGAAAGTTGCTGGGGTTTCTTCGCGGGATCCATACGCGACCGGACGACAGCCACAGGGGGTCAGAGCGGGATCAGAGCCGCTCTGCCACCCCGGTTGCCAGCACGTCGCCGGTGGGCGCCCCGGTGGGCGAGCCGCCCGCGGGTTCATCCGACACGGCCAGAACGGCGCCCGGCAGCGCCTCGGCCAGGTCCGACGGAAGCGTCAGGTCGAGGCGATCCGCCCCGTCCGGCCAGACGACGACGGACACCGGCGCAGCGGAGCCGGCGATCAGCCAGACCTCGAGCGAGCGCCCGGCCGCGGCGGACCCGTTGAGCCGCTCCAGTTGCAGCACACCTGCGCCCTGGTCGAAGCCCGCGCGGAAATGCACCGGCGTGTCGATGCGACCGATCTCGGCCATGATCTCCACACCCGCGGGCGTCTGTACGCCGCGCTGCGGGCCCAGCAGGTCGAAGCTCACCGCGACCCAGAGCACCGTGGCCGCAACGGCTGCGCCCCCCATCATCTGCGGCAGTCCCAGGCGACGCCAGAAGGGCCGCGTGTCATCGGGGAAGATCCGGTCCGAGATCGCGTGCCAGACCCGGGCGGGCGGCGTCACCTCGGGCATGTCCCGGGTCAGGCCGCTGAGTTGCTCGGACCAGTCGGCCACCTCGGCACGCAGGACGGCATCGGTGCGCAGGCTGCGCTCCACCGCGGTGACCTGCGCAGGCGCCAGCAGCCCCAGCACGTATTCCGCCGCCAGCATGTGGTCTTCCTCGCCGTTTTCGTCCCGCTCGCCGCTCATCGCGTCAGGCACTCCCGCAATTTCATCAGGCTGCGCCGCAGCCAGGTCCGCATCGTGTTCACCGGCACGCTGTAACGTGCAGCCAGCTCGGCATAGGTTTCGCCCAGAAGATAGGCACGCTGCACCGCCTCGGCGCGCTGCCGCTCAAGTTCACCCAGACAGCGCATCAGCGCCGCCCGCTCCGAGGAGGCCAGCACCGCGGCCTCGGGCCCCGGGGCGCCATCCGGCACCGTATCCGCATCCTCGAGAGGCGCGCTGCCGGAGCGGCGCTTGCGCAGGCGGTCGATGGCGTGGTTGCGCGCGATGGTGATCAGCCAGGTCATGGGGCTGTAGCCGACCACGCGGTAGCGGTCCGCGTTGCACCAGATCTTGACGTAAATCTCCTGCAAGGCGTCCTCGGCTTCCTGCTCTTTCGACAAGACACGCAAGCAGATGCCAAAAAGTTTCGCGGAGGTGAGCTGATAAAGTCGTCCGAAGGCCGCGCGGTCCCCCATTGCGGTCCGCGCGAGGAGCTCTTCGAGTTCCTCCAGCGCCGCGGCCCCTGCCCGTTCCATCGTTGCCATGTAGCCCCCCGACTGCCCCACCTGCCCGCCGTTTCGGCGGCGCCCTTCCCGCGCCTGGGATCGGGCATGTCCTTTTTGCCCTTTCCCTTGTCTGGCGCTTCGATATGTTGCAAGGCGGACGGGCCCAGCGGGCCCCTCGCCCCCATATTTCGACAGAAGGACAGGCACACCATGGCCGACGGAACCATCGATATCAATGCAAAGCCGACCGAAGAAATCTCGGTCCGCGAAGTTTTCGGCATCGATACGGACATGGTCGTGAAAGGCTTCGAAGAACGCACCGACCGCGTTCCCGAAATCGACCCGACCTACAAGTTCGACCCCGATACCACCCTCGCCATCCTCGCCGGTTTCTCGCACAACCGCCGCGTCATGGTGCAGGGCTACCACGGTACGGGCAAATCGACCCACATCGAACAGGTCGCGGCCCGGCTGAACTGGCCCTGCGTCCGCGTCAACCTCGACAGCCACATCTCCCGGATCGACCTGATCGGCAAGGATGCGATCAAGCTGAAGGACGGCGTGCAGGTCACCGAGTTCCACGAGGGCATCCTGCCCTGGGCCCTGCGCAACCCCACCGCCATCGTCTTCGACGAATACGATGCGGGCCGCGCCGACGTGATGTTCGTGATCCAGCGGGTTCTGGAAACCGACGGCAAGCTGACCCTTCTGGACCAGAACGAGGTCATCACGCCGAACAAGTACTTCCGCCTGTTCGCCACCTCGAACACCGTGGGCCTCGGTGATACCACCGGCCTCTACCACGGCACCCAGCAGATCAACCAGGCCCAGATGGACCGCTGGTCACTCGTCGCCACGCTGAACTACCTCAGCCATGACGCCGAGGCCGCGATCGTCCTGTCGAAGGCGCCGCATTACAACAACGAGAAGGGCCGCAAGACCGTCGCGCAGATGGTGACGCTGGCCGGCCTGACCCGGACCGCCTTCATGAACGGCGATCTCTCGACCGTGATGTCGCCCCGGACCGTGATCACCTGGGCCCAGAACGCCGAGATCTTCCGCAACGTGGGCTATGCCTTCCGCCTGACCTTCCTCAACAAGTGCGACGAGCTCGAACGCCAGACCGTGGCCGAGTTCTTCCAGCGCTGCTTCGACGAGGAACTGCCGGAAAGCGCCGCCTCGATCGCAAGCTGATCCCGAGGGGGAGGACCGCGCCATGCATATCGGCCTGATCGGCGGTATCGGTGTCGCGGCCTCCCTCGTCTACTACGACAAGCTCGCGCGGCGCGTGGCCGAAACCGGCCAGCCGCTCGAGATGACCCTCGTTCACGGCGACATCCGCCAGCTGATCGAGAACAACCTCGCGTGGCGCCCCGACGCGCAGGCCGAGGCCTTCCGCATCCTCATCGACCGTCTTCAGGCCGCGGGCGCCGACTGCGCCACGCTGACCTCGCTCGGCGCGCATTTCTGCTACCCCGAGACCGCGGCCCTGTCCTCCCTGCCCCTCGTCAGCGCCATCGCGCCGCTGGACGATCACTTCGCCGGGCTGGGGCTGAAGAAGGTGGGGCTGCTCGGCACGGCCAATACCATGCGCACCCGTCTCTTCGGCCAGATGACACGGGTTCAGCCGCTCGCGCCCGCCGGGGACCTGGACGCGCTCGGCATGCTCTACCAGTCGGTCGCCGTGGCCGGGACCTGCACCGGGACGCAACGGCAGGCCTTCTTCGACGCAGGCCGCGAGATGGTCGAGGAGCAGGGCGCCGAGGCGGTGATCCTCGCGGGTACCGACCTGAACCTCGCCTTCGACGGGCGCGACCCCGGCTACCCGGTCTACGATGCGCTCGACGTCCACGTGGCGCTGCTGGCCGATCTGGCGACGGGCCGCGCCAGCCTGTGATGCGCCAACCTGTCGTGCGCCGGCCTGTCGTGAACCGGGCGGCCATCGCGCCGCCCCTCGTGAAAGCCCTGCCGACATCCGCCCTGCTCGCCCTCCTGCTCGCCCAGCCGATCAGCGTGCAGGCCCAGCCGATCCCCGCGGACCCGAACGCCAGGTGTGCCGCCTTCTACCGGGCCCTGACCCGCTTCGACGGCGCCACGCCTGCCTTTTCCCTGCCCCGGGAGGAGGCCCAGCGACTCGCGCGCCTCTTTGCCACCCGCACGCAGGCCCCGGACCGCAGCCTCACGCAGCGCCAGCTGGCGATCGAGCGTGACCTGCGCCGGCTCTCCGGCGCGACCGAGGGCCCCGTCTTCGAACGCCTCGACCGCATCGCGGGTGACTGCGCCGCGCGGCTGACGCGGGAGTGAGCGCCCCGCCCCGGGGACGCCCGCGAAAATTCCGCCCACTGCGCGCATCCTCTTGCCGCCGCCCCGGCGGAGTGCTTTACCTCTCCCCATGAGCAAGCCCACCGACAACCCCGCAGATCCGTTCAAGAAGGCGCTCGCCGAGGCCACCAAGGTCATGGCTGATGATCCGGAGCTGACGGTGAACTATTCGGTCGACCCCTCGGGGAAGACCACCGACACGATCCGCCTGCCCCAGGTCAGCCGCCGCATGACCAAGGACGAGGTCCTGCAGGCCCGCGGCGCGGCCGATGCACTCGCGCTGCACCACCGGTACCATGATGCGGCGACCCATACGAAATACGCCCCCCCGGGCCAGATGGCGCGTGACCTCTACGAGTCGATGGAAACCGCCCGCTGCGAGGCCATGGGCGCCCGCGACATGCCCGGCACCGCCAAGAACATCGACGCCAAGATCGGCGCCGAGGCGCGGCGCATGGGCTACGACCAGATCAAGCAGGCCGCCGACGCGCCCCTGCCCGTGGCCGCGGGCTACCTGATCCGCCACCTCGCCACCGGGCGCGAGATGCCCGAAGGCGCGCAGAACGTCATGGAACTGTGGCGCCCCTTCATCGAGGAACAGGCCGGCGCGACGCTCGAAGACCTGCAGCAGATGCTCTCGGACCAGCAGGCCTTCGCCCGCTTCGCCCGCCGCATCATCGAGGACCTCGGCTATGGCGACCAGCTGGGCGAGGACCCGGACGGCACCGATGACGAGGCCGCGGACGAGGCCGAGGACCAGGGCGGCAACGACGACGAGGAACCGGATAGCACCGGCCAGGACGAGGACCAGGATCCCGAGAGCGAGGCCGCCCCGGAGCAGAGCCAGGAGGAGCAGCAGGACAGCTCCGAGGCGCAGGTCTCCATGGACGACATGGCCGACGAGGAGATGTCCGAAGAGGCAGAGATGCCCGAGGGCGAGGCCCCGCTGGAGCCCCCCGCGCCGCAGCCGGTCTCGGATGCCGATCCGAACTACACCGTGTATGACAACAGCTTCGACGAGGAAGTCCTCGCCGAGGAACTGGCCGATCCGGAAGAGCTGGAGCGCCTGCGCGCCTACCTCGACCAGCAGCTCGACCCGCTGAAGGGCGCCGTGTCACGCCTCGCCAACAAGCTGCAACGCCGGCTTCAGGCGCAGCAGAACCGCTCGTGGGAATTCGACCGCGAGGAAGGCATCCTCGACGCCGGTCGCCTGGCGCGCGTTGTGGCGAACCCGACCACGCCGCTCTCCTTCAAGATCGAGAAGGACACCGAGTTCCGCGATACCGTGGTGACGCTGCTGCTCGACAACTCCGGCTCGATGCGCGGCCGCCCGATCTCGATCGCCGCGATCTGTGCCGACGTGCTGGCCCGGACGCTGGAACGCTGCAACGTGAAGGTCGAGATCCTCGGCTTCACCACGCGCGCGTGGAAAGGCGGGCAGAGCCGCGAGAAATGGCTTCAGGACGGCCGTCCGCAACAGCCCGGCCGCCTGAACGACCTGCGCCACATCGTCTACAAGAGCGCGGATTCGCCCTGGCGCCGCGCCCGTCCGAACCTCGGGCTGATGATGAAGGAAGGCCTCCTGAAGGAGAACATCGACGGCGAGGCCCTCGAATGGGCGCACCGCCGGATGGTGGGCCGCCGCGAAGTGCGCAAGATCCTCATGGTGATCTCCGACGGGGCGCCGGTGGACGATTCGACCCTGTCGGTGAACCCGGCCAACTTCCTCGAGAAGCACCTGCGCGACGTGATCGCCATGATCGAGAAGCGCAAGGCCGTGGAACTGCTGGCCATCGGCATCGGCCACGACGTGACCCGCTACTACGACCGCGCGGTGACCATCACCGACGTGGACCAGCTGGCCGGCGCGATGACCGAACAGCTCGCAGGGCTCTTCGACAGCGATCCCCGTGCCCGGGCCCGGGTCATGGGCATGCGCAAGGTCAGCTGACCGCCCGCCCGGCCGAGGCCCCGGGGCGCTGCCCCGGACCCCGGGATATGTCCGGCAAGAGAATGACGGCACCCTGCAGTCTCTTGCTCCCAAGTATCCCCGTCGGAGGCCCGTCCCCGTGCCCTGCACGGGGACCAACAAGGACGTGCGCCGCAGGCGCGCAATTCGGAAAGGCACCGCCATGGCCCGCGACATGTTCCAGAGCTTCGACAGCCCCTCCTCGCCCGAACAGGGACCGCCCCGGCTGGCGGCGCTGCGGGCAGAACTGGCGCGGCAGGGGCTGACCGGCTTCATCGTGCCGCGCGCCGATGCCCACCAGGGCGAATACGTGGCGCCACATGACGAGCGGCTGGCCTGGCTGACGGGCTTCACCGGCTCGGCCGGGTTCTGCATCGTGCTGCCCGAGGCGGCGGGCGTCTTCATCGACGGGCGCTACCGGGTGCAGGTGAAGGAGCAGGTGGCGGCGGGCGTCTTCACCCCCGTGCACTGGCCCGAGACCCGCCCCGCCGACTGGCTGTGCGAGACCGCGACTGGCGAGGCCGTGATCGGCTTCGACCCCTGGCTCCATGCCGTGGACGAGATCGCCCGGCTGGAGGCCGGCCTTGCGGGCAGCGGCATCACCTTGAGGCCCGTGGCGAACCCGGTGGATGCGATCTGGGACGACCAGCCCGCCCCGCCGATGGCGCCGATCACTCCCTACCCGCTGGAGTTCGCGGGCGAGCCCGCTGCCGACAAGGCCGTGCGCCTTGGCCACTCGATTGCCGCGCAGGGAGCCAGGGCCGCCGTGCTGACCCTGCCCGACTCGATCGCCTGGCTGCTCAACATCCGGGGCACCGACATCGCCCGCAACCCGGTGCCGCATTGCTTTGCCGTGCTCCATGCAGAGGGCCAGGTGGACCTGATCACCGCGCCCGGGAAATGCGACGCGGCGCTGCGGGAGCATCTGGGCGCAACGGTGACGCTTCTCGACACAGCCGACTTCGGGACGCGGCTCGACAGCCTCGACGGCCCCGTGCTCCTCGACCGGGGCAGCGCGCCGGTCTGGGTGCGCGACCGGTTGCAGGCGGCGGGCGCGTCGGTGATCCTCGGCGAAGATCCCTGCAAGCTGCCCAAGGCCTGCAAGAACGCGACCGAGATCGCGGGCACCCGCGAGGCCCATCTGCGCGATGCCGCCGCCATGTGCCGCTTCCTCGCGTGGTTCGAAGCCGCCGAGCAACCCGCCCTCAGCGAGATCGACCTCGTCACCGCGCTGGAAGGGTTCCGGCGCGACACCAACATGCTGCTCGAGATCTCCTTCGACACGATCGCCGGCGCCGGGCCCCATGGCGCCCTGCCCCACTACCGGGTCAGCGAGGAAAGCAACCGCCAGCTGGCCGAGGGCGACCTGATCGTCGTGGACAGCGGCGGCCAGTACCTCGACGGCACCACGGACATCACCCGGACCCTCGTGGTGGGCGCGGCAGGCGCCGAAGAGAAGGCCTGTTTCACCCGCGTCCTCAAGGGCATGATCGCCATGAGCCGGGCGCGCTTCCCGCGCGGCATCGCGGGCCAGCATCTCGATGCGCTCGCCCGCTACCCGCTCTGGCTGGCCGGGCTGGATTACGACCACGGCACCGGCCATGGCGTCGGCACCTACCTTTGCGTGCATGAGGGACCGCAGCGGCTCTCGCGGGTCAGCGACGTGGCCCTGCGGGAGGGGATGATCCTCTCCAACGAACCGGGCTACTACCGCGAGGGTGCCTTCGGCATCCGGATCGAGAACCTTCTGGTGGTGCGCAAGGGCGCAGATCTGGCCGGGGCGGACGATCGCGACATGCTCGATTTCGAGACCATCACCTGGGTGCCCATCGAGCGGCGGCTGATCGACCTTGCGCTGCTCGACGCGGAGGAGCGGGCCTGGGTCGATGGCTACCACCGGCTCTGCCGCGACAAACTGGCTCCCCGGGTGGACGCGGAGACCGCTTTGTGGTTGTCTGCCGCCACGGCCCCGCTCGGGTGATCCGGGCGCGCCGTCAGGCCGCCTGACCGCATCCGCGCCGTGCCACTGTCAAGACACTGTTACGTTGAGGGGTCACCACGGGACCGGCCGCGGAGGATTTATGGACATGAGCGATATCACCATCATCAAGGCGGACGGCATCTGGTCCGTGCGCGCGGGCGGCGCCGTCCTGGCGGAAAGCCGCGAGGCCCTGGCGCTTTACGAAGGCGAGCTGCCCATGGTCGTCTATTTCCCGCGGGAGGATATTGCCATGGCCTTCCTCGAGGCGACGGATCACGTCACCACCTGCCCCAAGAAGGGCGCGGCGGTGCATTACACGATCCACACCAAGAGCGGCGAGATCGAGAATGCGGCCTGGTCCTACGAGGCGCCCGAGGAGGGTGTGGCGCGGATCGCGGGCCACGTGGCCTTCTACGGGTCGGAATTCGTGACCGTCGAGCAGATCTGATCCGGTCTGACAGGCGCGCCTTCGGGCGGTGGAGGGGCCTTGCGGGGCCCCTTTTGTTTTGGTTGGGGCGCTTTGGGAGGGCGCGAGCTGCGGGCGGTTCTCTTCCACCATTGATGTGATCACGAAGGGCAGCGCCGTCCCGCGGGGTGGCGCAATAGCGCCGGTTGCCATTGGTGCGCCATCGGTCCGAGCACCAATGGCGACGGGGGCGGGACGGCGCTGCCCGGCCCGAGGCCGGGCGGGGCATCCCTTGGAGGTTGCGTCCAAGGCCTTGGGCCGATCGTGCATCAAGGACCAGGCCCGTTTCGCCAAGCGGCAAGGTCGTAGGGGGCTGTCTGCCCCCCGGCCCTGCGGGCCGTCCCACGAGGATATTTCGGAACAGTGGATGGGATCAGCTGTGCTCTTCCGCCGCCGTGGCGGCGAGGGCGCGGTTGTAGGCCTTGAGCGCATCGACGTGGAACAGCGCCCCGATCAGTTCGGGCGGCTGGTCCGCCCCGCGCAGCTGCACCACCGGCAGGAAGGCAGCACCAGTGCGGTCGAAGACCGGCAGGGCGGTCTCCAGCGTGGCGGCGGCGTCGAGGTAGGTACCGGCCTCGATCATCTTCCAGCAGGGCTCGGCCGGGGCGGCGCCGGGTGTGCCGTCCGGGCGCATCACGCCCTGCGCGCGGAACATGGCGAGGAGATAGGCCTGCGGGCCGGCGGCGAGGTGGATGTTGCGCCGTTCCAGCTGGGTAAGGAAGAAGGAGCGGTCCACCATCCGCGTGCCGAGCGCGGTGGAGATCGAGACCGTGACCATCACGGCGAGACCGGTGGCCCAGTCCCCCGTCAGCTCGAAGATGATCAGCGTGGTGGAGATCGGCGCCCCCAGAACCGCCGCGGCGACGCCGCCCATGCCCGCGAGGGCATAGAGCGTGGCGGAGCCGGAGTTCTCGGGGAAGATGCCGGTGGCGATGATGCCGAAGGCCAGCCCCGTGAGCCCGCCCACCATGAGCGAGGGCGAGAAGACCCCGCCGCCCATGCGCCCCCCCAGCGTGATTGCCACGGCGACCACCTTGAGCACGGCAAACAGCATCGCCTCCGACAGCAGCAGCTTGCCGGTGATCGCCGCCGCCGTGGTGCCATAGCCCACGCCGATGATATGCGGAAAGAAGATCGCCAGCGCCCCCAGCAGCAACCCGGCACAGGCCGGGCGCAGCCAGCGGGGCATCCGGGTGGCGCGCTGCACGAAGTTGGCGAAATCCTCGGCCCAGAAGACCGAGAGCATCAGCACCCCCGCCACCACGCCGCAGACCGCGCCGAGCAGCAGGAAGGCGGGCAGTTCTTCGTAGAATTGCAGGATCGATTCCGGCGGCAGCGAGAATTCCGCCACGCCGCCGTATTCCAGCCGGTTGATCACCGTGCCCGCGACCGAGGCGATGACGATGGGCGCGAAGGCATGGATGGCGAAGTGGCGCAGCACCACCTCCAGCGCGAAGAGCGCCCCCGCGATCGGCGCGTTGAACGAGGCCGAGACCGCCGCCGCCACGGCGCAGCCCAGCATGTCGCGCGCGGTGATGCCCGAGAAATGCATCCGGTCGTTGACCCATGTGGCCATGGTCGCGGCAAGGTGCACCACCGGCCCCTCGCGTCCGGAGGACCCCCCGGTGCCCAACGTCAGCAGCGAGGCCACGGCGGAGGCAAGGCCCGCCTTCACCTCGACCCGGCCGTCGTTCATGGCAGTGCCCTGGATCACGTCGGCGACCGAACGGGCGCGCCCGTCAGGCGTGAACCGGTCGAGGATCAGCCCCACCACCAGACCGCCCACCACCGGCAGGAGCAGCACCCAGTACCACGGCAGCTGCGAGGCCGCGCGGTAGATCATCTCGTGCTCCTGCGCGTGGTAGAGCCAGTGCTGAAGCTCCTCGATCCCCTTGCGGAAGCCGAGCGCCGCGAGGCCCGAGGCAATCCCGATGCAGAGCGCGATCAGCCAGAACAGGAACTGCCCAGGGCCCCGCATCCGCACCACGGTCCAGCCGCTGCGACAGGTCGCATAGGCCTGATCCATCACCCGCGTGAGAGGCTCGCGCATTCTCGTCCCGTATCTCTTCCGTTTCCGTCACATCCGCGGGCTGCCGGCCTTCCGGTTTCCCGCGCCATGGAATAGGGTCCGCACGCTGACCGATCAGGGGACCCCGATGGCAATTGAAGATGCATTGACCGAACTCTCTGGCTTTCTAGGCCAAGCCCTCAGCCGCTCCAAGTCCGATCTGGACAATCACGGGCGGTCCGAGAGCCATTTCCCGGAAACGCCTCCAGATGCGGTGGCCTATCCCGAGACGGTCGAGCAGGTGCAGGAGATCATGCGGATCTGCTCGCGCCACCGCTGCCCGGTGGTGGGCTACGGTGCGGGCACCTCGCTGGAGGCGCAGGCGCAGGCGACGCAGGGCGGCCTCGTGGTGGATTTCAGCCGGATGAACCGCATCCTCGAGGTCAACGATGCCGACATGGACGTGCGCGTGCAGCCCGGCGTGACCCGCGAGGCGCTGAACGAGGACCTGCGGGCCACCGGGCTCTTCTTCCCGATCGACCCGGGCGCCAATGCCTCTCTGGGCGGCATGGCCGCGACGCGGGCCAGCGGCACCACCGCCGTGCGCTATGGCACGATGCGCAACAACGTGCTCGGGATGCAGGTCGTGCTTGCCGATGGCCGGGTCATCCGCACCGGCAGCCGGGCGCGGAAATCCTCTGCCGGCTATGACATGACCGGGCTCTTCGTGGGCTCCGAGGGCACGCTGGGGCTGATCACCGAGCTGACGCTGCGGCTCTATGGCCAGCCCGAGGCCACCGCCGCCGCGGTCTGCGCCTTCCCGCGGATCGAGGACGCGGTGGAGACGGTGATCGACACCATCCAGCTGGGCATTCCCATGGCGCGGATCGAGTTCATCGACACCGAGACCGTGCAGGCCGTGAACGCCTACTCCGGCACCACCCTGCCCCCGATGCCGCACCTGATGGTGGAATTCCACGGCTCCGACGCGGGCGCCAAGGAGCAGGCCGAGACCTTCGGCGAGATCGTCGCGGACCATGGCGGCACAGGCTTCGAATGGGCCACCCGCCCCGAGGATCGCAAGGCGCTCTGGCACATGCGGCACACCGCCTACTGGGCGATCCTCGCGGCGCGGCCCGGCGCGCGGGCCATCGTGACCGACATCTGCGTGCCGATCTCGCGCCTCGCGGAGGCGGTGAACGCCACCCGCAGCGATCTGGAGGCCGCGGGCGTCGACGGACCGATCCTCGGCCACGTGGGCGACGGCAACTTCCACGCCATCCTGCTGCACGATCCCGCGGACGCCGAGGAGACCGCCAAGGTCAAGGCCGCCTCGGAGCGGCTGGTGGAGCTGGCGCTGAGCTTCGGCGGCACGATCTCGGGCGAACATGGCGTGGGCGTGGGCAAGCTGGGCTACATGGACCGCGAGCACGGCGAGACATGGGCCGCCATGGGGGCGGTCAAGACCGCGCTCGATCCGCTCAACATCCTGAACCCCGGCAAGCTGGTGCCCCAGCCCGCCGAGTGACCGATCACGCCCGGGCGCAGAGGACGCGCCGGGCGACGGCATGCCAATGGGGCGGCCCTGCGACGGCATGGGCCGCCCCATTTTTCGGGCCCGGGCCGCACGGGACGCGAAAAGCATCGCGGCCTGTCGCCTTCTGGTCTATGCTACCCGCGGAGAGAGGAGAGGCGCAGCTGCCCCCACCCCGGCAGATGTGCCCGGGATGGGTACCACGCGGCAGCGCCGAGAGGACGCCCACCCCATGCCGCAGATCGCGACACCGACACGGACGACCGACACAGATCCGGAAACAGAGGCCGAGAGACGGCCTGACGGTCGCCCCGAGAGACGCCTCGAGACGGGCGCCGAGCCAGGCACCGATACAGGCACCGATACAGGCACGTCACCGCTCGGTGACGGGGGATGCCTCTCGGGCTGCGAAACGCCCTCCCATTCAGGCCCGGAGCATGGACCGGACGCGACAGCACGCAGCGGCTCCGACAGTGCGGCGGACGGCCACAGGCTGCAGGACGAGGTGCTGGACCGGCTCTATGCGGTGGCCGAGGACCCGGCGCTCTACGACAGGGTGCTGGAACCCTGGCACCAGCTCGTGGCGCCGCTGCAGGCACAGGCGCCGGACTGGACCTGTATCACCGTCCCCGGCCCCGACTTCGCGGCACATTTCGCCCGGCTGACCCGCCTGCTTGGCAGTGACAGGGTGCAGCGTCGCCCGCGCGAGGACCAGCAGGCGCTGTCGCGGATCACCATCTCCATCGCCTTCACGCTGGATGCGGCGCTGCGGGTGACCGCCGTCAACGCCGCGGCTGCGGCGGCAACCCCGGTCACCGTGGGCAGTGCCCTGCGCGATCTGCCGATCCTGCCCGAGGACCGCCGCGCCCTCGCGACGCTGATCCGTGGGCTCTTCACCGATCCCGACCCGGGCGCCGCGACCCTGCGCATCCGGCATCCGCGCAGCTTCACGCCCATCCTGCTGAACCTCCGTCCCGTCTTCCCCGATCCCGAGCGACTGCCCACCGGCGCGCCGCTGCGGCCGGACTACGTGCTGGTGGTCTCCTCGCTGCTCCGCTGGCCGGACAGCCATGCCGAGATGCTGCAGAATGCCTTTGGCATGACGCCCGCCGAATACGCGGTGATGCGGGCCCTCGCCGCCGGGCATTCCGTGAACGAGATCGCCGAGATGCGCGGCCGCTCGGTCCAGACCGTCCGGGCGCAGGTCAAGGCGCTGCTCCAGAAGACCGAGACCCGCAGCCAGCCGGAACTGGTGCGCCTGATGCTCTCGACGGTCGAAACCGCGCCGCCGCAGGACGCGTCCCAGCCTGCCCCGCGGATCAGCCGCGGCATCCACCAGTTGGAGGACCGCCCCTTCCGGACCCTGCCGCTGCCCGGCGGGCGGCAGATCGAATACCTCGAGTTCGGCGATCCCGCCGGCCGGCCCGTGCTCTACAGTCCCGGGCTGGTGACACTCTGCCGCTGGCCCGCGCGCGCCGAACGGGCCGCCGCCGAGCGGGGCCTGCGGGTGATCGTTCCGCTGCGGCCCCGGATCGGCGGCAGCAGCCCCCTGCCCCCCGGGACACCGCGCGGCCCGGGCGTGGCCCATGACCTGCTTGCGCTGCTCGACCGGCTGGACCTGCCGCAGGTCACGCTCATGGCACAGAACCATGACCTCTTCTTTGCCTGCATGCTGCAGGACGCCGCGCCGCGCCGGCTGGAGCAGGTCATCGGCCTCGGCTCCGTCATGCCGCTGTGCTGTGCCATCCAGTACGCCCGCATGTCCCGCTGGCCCCGCTTCATGCAGAGCGGTGCGCGCTATACGCCGGACCTGTTGCGCGACATGGCCCGGGGCACCTTTGCCATGTCGCATTGCATCGGCAAGCTGCAGGCCCTGCGCCTGATCTACGCCAGTTCGCCCGACGACCTGCGCGTGCTGCGTGAGCCCGAGACGCAGGAGGCCGTCCTCGTGGGCACCGAGGCCACGCTCTCCCACGAGAGCGCCGCGACCGAGGCCTATATCGACGATCTGACCACCATCCATCGCACCGACTGGGGCCCCTCGCTGCGCCGCCTGATCGCAGCGGTGCCGGTGACCTTCGTGCATGGGGATCACGATCCCTCCATGCACCCCGACACGGTTCGCGACCGGGCCGCCGCCTTCCCCGGGGCCACTTACCTGCAGCTGCGCGACGCGGGTCAGATGCTGTTCTTCACCCGCTGGCGTGAAATCCTGCCACTGCTGGACAAGAAACGCGCCTGACGTGACGCGATTTCGCGTCGTATACCCCGATTGGGGTATGCTTCAGACCGCCGGAATGTTTATTATCATATTGGTAACGAGTTGTTCTGGTGTGTCGGTCTGGGCAGAGACCGCCCCCCCGGGCGTCTTTCTGCCCGGGCCACTTCAGACCGGACGACAGCTGATTGACCGCACCCGGAAGACGCAGCGAATTCCCTGAAAACCCGTAAACAGATCAGGCCAGCAGGCTCTGCGCGGCGGCCCGCGCCTCTGCGGTGATCCGGTCGCCGGAAATCATGCGCGCGATCTCGTCCACCCGCGCCTCCGAATCGAGCGGCACGACGGAGGAGAGCGTCTGCCCCTCGCTGACCTTCTTCTCGACCCGCCAGTGGTGCGCGCCCAAGGCCGCCACCTGCGGCGAATGGGTCACCACCAGCACCTGCCCGCTGGCAGAGAGCGCCGCGAGCCTGCGGCCCACCGCATCCGCCGTGGCGCCACCCACCCCACGGTCGATCTCGTCGAAGATCATCGTGGCAGAGCGATCGGGCGCGGCCAGACAGACCTTCAGCGCCAGCAGGAAGCGCGACAGCTCCCCGCCGGAGGCGATCTTGGCAATCGGACCGGCGGGTGCGCCGGGGTTGGTGGCCACCATGAAGGCAGCCTCGTCGCGCCCCTCGGGCCCGGCCGGCCCTTCGGTCAGCTCGGTTACGAAGCGGGCACGCTCCATCTTCAGCGGCGCCAGTTCGGCCTCGACGGCGGCGTCCAGCTTGCCCGCGGCCTCGGCCCGGGCCTTCGAAAGCGCAGCCGCCGCCGTGTCGTAAACCGCCTCTGCCTCGGCCAGATCCCGGCGCAGCCCCTCGATGTCATCAGCGCCGCGATCCAGTGCCGAGAGCTTGCCGCGCAGGTCCTCGGCGAAGGCGGCCAGATCATCGGGCGCCACCCCATGCTTGCGCGCCAGCCCACGGATCTCGAAGAGCCGCTCCTCGGTGCGCTCGAGGTCGATGGGATCGAAATCCAGCGCCTCGAGGCAACGCTCCACCCCGTCGGCGGCATCGGCCAGTTCGGCCATCGCCCGGCCAAGGGCGGCCAGCGGTTCGTCGAGGCGGCCCTCGACCCGGTCGGAAGCCCCTTCCAGCCAGCGGAGCGCATCGCCCATGGCGCCTTCGGCCCCGTCGTTGCTGAGCGCCTGATGCGCCCGCGACACGTCCTCGCGGACCCGTTCCGCGCCCTGCATGGTGCGGCGGCGGGCGTCGAGCTCCGCCTCCTCGCCGGGCTGCGGGTCGAGCTTGTCGAGCTCGCCGACGGCATGGCGCAGGAAGTCTTCCTCGGCCTTCACCTCGTCCAGCGCCCGCTGCGCCGTCTCCAGTGCCCGGCGCGCCTGCGACAGCCCGCGCCACGCAGCCCGCACGTCCGAGCGCAGCACGCCGGTGGCGGCGAATTCGTCGAGCAGGGCAAGGTGGCCGCGCGGGTTCAGAAGCCCACGGTCGTCGTGCTGGCCATGCAGTTCCACAAGCGTCTCGGAGAGGGCGCGCAGCACCTCGCCACTGGCGCGGCGGTCGTTGATCCACGCGGTCTTGCGCCCGTCGGACCGGTTCACCCGGCGCAGGATCAGCTCCTCCCCCGCGGGCAGCCCGGCCTCTTCCAGCACGGCGCGGCCCGGATGGTCGGCAGGCAGGTCGAAAACGGCGGTCACCTCGCCCTGTTCGGCGCCCTGCCGCACGAGGTCCGCGCGGCCGCGCCAGCCGAGGACGAACCCGAGACTGTCGAGAAGGATGGACTTGCCGGCCCCGGTCTCGCCGGTGAGCACGTTCAGACCGGGCTGGAAGTCGAGTTCCAGCCGGTCGATGATCAGCATGTCACGGATCTCAAGACCGCGCAGCATCCGTGGTCTTACTCCTCAAAGGCCAGCGGCAGCGCCCGGGGGCGCCGCGCCCCGTTGGTTACAGCCATTCGCCACGCAGCATCTGGCGATAGACCTGCGCCAGCCAGCTGTCGCCAATGACCTCGGGCTTCAGGCCCTTGCCGGTCAGCAGGTTGTAGCTGTCCTGATACCAGGTCGTGGACTGGAAGTTGTAGCCAAGGATCGCCCCCGCGGTCTGCGCCTCGTTGACGAGACCGAGCGAAAGATAGGCTTCCACCAGCCGGTGCAGCGCCTCTGCGGTGTGGGTGGTGGTCTGGAAGTCCTCCACCACCACGCGGAAGCGGTTCACCGCCGCGGCGTAATGCTGCTTCTTCAGGTAATAGCGCCCGATCTCCATTTCCTTCGCCGCGAGGTGGTCGAAGGCGAGGTCGAACTTCAGGATCGAGGAGCGGGCATAATCGCTGTCGGGATACTTCTCGATCACCGCGCGCAGCGCCTGGAGCGCCTGGAACGTCAGGCCCTGGTCGCGGCCGACGTCGTCGATCTGGTCATAATAGGACAGCGCCAGCAGGTACTGGGCATAGGGCGCGTCTTCTTCGGTCGGGTAGAAATCGAGGTAGCGCTGCGCAGCGGAGCGGCTTTCCTCGTAGTTCTTGCCCTGATGCTGGGCGAAGGCCTGCATGATCAGCGCGCGCTTGGCCCATTCCGAGTAGGGATAGAGCCGCTCGACCTCGCCGAAGAAGGCGGCCGCGTCGCCGTAGCGGTTGCGGTCCATCTCGAACTCGCCACGCTCGTAGATCTGTTCGGCGGTGTAGGTCTCCAGCGGCAGCGAGTCCACGGTGCCGCCGCCATTGCCGCAGCCCGCCAGGACTGCCGCAAGGAGGAGCGGCCCTGCCAGCTTCATCACGCCGCGGCCTTTGGAACCGACGCCTGTCATGCTTGCTCTCACCCTCTTGCCGTCCTTGTCATCGAGCCGGGCCGTGGCATGGCCCCGCCTTTCATTCGGGTCTAGCACAGAAAAATTCCGGTGCAAAACGCCTATGGAGTATCCTGCACCGGCGGTCTCGGCAAGGCGGAAAGGGCCTTGGGAGGTGCTGGCGCCATGATCGGCGGAATCCCTGCATCTGCCCGCGCTGAATGCAGAAAACCGGCCCACAAAGGCCGGTTTTGCCGATTTCCCTGTCGCCCCGGGGCGCTGTCACGAATGCGTCAGGCGACGGCGGGGATTTCGTCCATGTGCACGCCCGCACCGGGCAGCTGCGCCATCTGGTCAGCGGTGCAGGTCACCATCCGCAGCGCGCCCGGCTCAGCGAAGGCGGCGCGCAGCAGGGTGTTGGTCAGGCTGTGGCCCGCGCGGTAGCCGGTGTAGCGGCCCAGCAGGGGGGCGCCTGCCATGAAGAGATCGCCAAGCGCGTCGAGCATCTTGTGACGCACGGCCTCGTCCGCGTGGCGCAGGCCGCCGGGGCTGAGGATACGGTCGCCATCCACCACCACGGCGTTGTCCAGTGTCCCACCGAGGGCGAGGCCCTGTGCGCGCATCGCGTCCACGTCCGACTGGCGGCAGAAGGTGCGGGCATCGCAGAGTTCGCGCACGAAGGTGCCGTTCGACATGGTCAGAAGCTTGTCCTGCACGCCGATCGCCGCGTCGGGGAAGTCGATGTGGAAGGAAATCTCCAGCGCCTTGCCCGGCTCGAGGCGGGCCCAGGCTTCACCGTTGCGGACCTCGACTGTCTTGAGAACCTCGTAGGCGCGCACCGGAGCTGCCTGACGTTGCAGGCCACGGGCGAGGATGCCGCGCACGAAGGGCGCGGAGGAGCCGTCGAGGATCGGAACCTCGGGGCCGTCGACCTCCACGAGGGCGTTGGTCACGCCGCAGCCGGCAAGGGCCGCCATCACGTGTTCCACGGTCGAGAGAGAGGCCCCTGCCCCGTTCACGATCTTGGTGCACAGCGGGGTCCGCTCCACCACGTCCCAACGGGCGGGGATCAGCGCGTCGCCCACGGCAATATCCGTCCGGCGGAACCAGATGCCATGATGGGCCGCCGCGGGGCGGATGGTCAGACGGACGGGAGCGCCGGAATGCAGACCGACACCCGTGAAGCGGACCGGAGCTTTGATCGTCGTTTGCAAGGGTCTACCCTTTCGGTTCGGGACCGGCGGACATCCTGCCCTGCCGGGGCCGCAAACCTGTCGCTTTCTCACGTTCTGGACGGATAAAGCGCGCTGAAGGTAACGGCCTGTTCATATTCGCTGTTCACTAGGTAAGGCGCGAGGGGCGGACCCTCAACTCACTCTTTGCAACGGTTTGCAACATAGCGGCCGGGGCATGGCGGAACCCTGCGCATCCGTCTGGGCACCCCAGGCAACCCGTTGATACCAAAAGAAAAGGCCGCCCCACGGGGGCGGCCTCTCGATCTCTTCTGACGTAACGTCCGGGGCGTTTTGTGACCCCGGTTTGTCACATTCAGTTCGCCTGGCGACGCAGGAACGCGGGGATCTCGATGCGCTCCTGATCGGGGTCGTGACGCTCTTCCGGCTCGGCTTCGTGGGCGCGCAGGCTGGGCTGTGCGCGGGTCTGAGCCTGCGGCTTGGGCGCCGGCTGGCGGGCCGGAGCAGCGGGCTGCTCGTTGTGGCCGGTCATCCGGTTGATCAGGTTGTTGAGGCCGAACCCGCTGCGGCGTTCACCCTGCGGTGCGGCCGGAGCGGCGGCGCGGGGCTGGGGTGCCGGGGCCTGCGCGGGACGCGCGGGGGCCTTGGAGACCGCGTGGTGCAGGCGGGCGAGCGCCTCGGGAGAGGGCTGGCCCGCGGGACGCGGACGGGGCGCGACGAAGTTTTCCGCCTCGGGCTCTTCGTAGTGGACCGGCGCCTGCTGCACGGGCTGCGGGCGGTAGGCCGGCTCGGGCAGGTGATCCTGTGCGGCCGCGCGGGGCGCCGGACGGGGCTCTTCCGCCTGACGCTCGAAGCTGTCGAAGAACGAGGGCTCTTCATCCGCTTCGGGCTCGTATTCCTCTTCGACGCGGGCCACCGGGGCGGCTACCTGTGCGACGGGCTGCGGTGCGGGGGCCGGAGCGGCGTCCTGCACGACCTCGGCCTCGATGGCCTCGGGCTGGCGCAGCGGCTCTGCCAGCTTGCGGCGCGGGACGGGGATGTCCTGCACGTTCTCGGAGGCGTCGATGCCGGTGGCCACGACCGAAACGCGCATCCGCCCGTCCATGGTGGTGTCCAGCGTCGAGCCGACGATGATGTTCGCGTCCGGGTCCACTTCCTCGCGGATGCGGTTCGCGGCTTCGTCCAGTTCGAACAGCGTCAGGTCGTTGCCGCCCGTGATGTTGATGAGAACGCCCTTCGCGCCGCGCAGGCTGATCTCGTCCAGCAGCGGGTTCGCTATGGCTTGCTCGGCCGCCTTGGTGGCGCGTTCGTCGCCCTCGCCCTCGCCGGTGCCCATCATCGCCTTGCCCATCTCGTCCATGACCGACCGGACGTCGGCAAAGTCGAGGTTGATCAGGCCGGGGCGCACCATGAGGTCCGAGATGCCCTTGACGCCCTGGTAGAGGACGTTGTCCGCCATCGAGAAGGCCTCGGTGAAGGTCGTCTTCTCGTTCGCGAGGCGGAACAGGTTCTGGTTCGGAATGATGATCAGCGTGTCGACGACCTTCTGCAGGACCTCGACGCCCTCTTCCGCCTGGCGCATCCGCTTGGCGCCTTCGAACTGGAAGGGCTTGGTCACGACGCCGACGGTCAGGACACCCAGTTCACGGGCGGCCTGCGCGATGATCGGGGCTGCGCCGGTGCCGGTGCCACCGCCCATGCCGGCGGTGATGAAGCACATGTGCGCGCCGGCGAGATGATCGACGATCTGTTCGATGCTCTCTTCGGCAGCGGCTGCGCCGACGGTCGCGCGGGCGCCTGCCCCCAGACCTTCGGTGATCTTCACGCCCAGCTGAACGCGGGCTTCGGCGCGGCTCTGTTGCAGGGCCTGCGCGTCCGTGTTGGCCACCACGAAGTCCACACCGTCGAGCGCCTTCTCGATCATGTTGTTGACCGCGTTGCCGCCCGCGCCACCGACACCGAAAACGGTAATCCGGGGCTTCAGCTCTTCGTGACCGGGCATCGTAAGGTTGAGTGTCATCGCTCTGTCCGCCTGATGTTGCCCCCAGATTCCCGGGGATTGTTCTGCCTAATCAGGAATAATCCTAACAACCTGTTGCAGTGACGTCACGCGAAAAAACAAAATCCCCCACAAAATATGGCCGCGAGTCCGTGCAGACTCGCGGGATTTTGCCGATTATTCCAGATATGGGGTTTACCAGTTCTCTTTGAACCAGCGGACGGCCCGTTTCAGCGACCGCGCGGGGTAGCGATCGTGGGGCAAATCGAAGTCCCACCACTCGTCCTGCGGGTGCGCCGCAAAGAGGCACATCCCTACGGCAGAGGCGAATCCCGGTCCCGTGGCGGCCTGCGGCAGGCCGTGGACGCGCAGCGGACGGCCCAGGCGGACCTGCTGACCGAGGATTCGGCTGGCCAGCCCGTCGAGGCCGGGGATCTGGCTGGCGCCACCGGTCAGCACGATCTGCTGGCTCGGCAGGTGGTCGAAGCCCGCGGCGTCAAGGCGGTAGCGCACCTCTTCGAGGATCTCCTCGACGCGGGGGCGCATGATGCCGATCAGCTCGGCCCGGGTGACGGTGCGGCGGTCATGTTCCCAGTCGCCGGTCTCGCCGCCGATCTCGATCTGCTCGCGGTCGTCCATGCCGGTGGCGATGACGCCGCCGTAGAAGGTTTTCAGCCGTTCGGCATTGGCCTGCGGGATTTGCAGCGCCATCGAGATGTCGCCGGTCACGTGATCGCCGCCCATGCGCACCGCGTCGGCATAGATCATGTGTTTCTTCATGAAGATCGAGATGCCGGTGGCCCCGCCCCCCATGTCGATGCAGGCCGCACCCAGTTCCTGTTCGTCCTCCACCAGCGAGGCGATGCCGGTGACATAGGCCGAGGAAGCGATGCCCGCGAGTTCGAGGTCGCAGCGGTGGATGCAATGCACGAGGTTCTGCACCGCCGCCGCATCCACGGTCAGCATGTGCATGTCGGTCGCCAGACGGTTGCCGATCTGGCCGCGCGGGTCGGAGAGGCCCGAGCGGTGGTCGAGGGCGAAGTTCACCGGCTGCGCGTGGATCACCTCGCGCCCGCCGCCGAAGTCCGGCACCTCGCAGGCGGCCAGCACGCGGCTGACGTCCTGCTCGCTCACCATCTGCCCGGCCAGCTCAACTTCCCCGGCGAGGCCATAGCTGCGCGGGCCTGCGCCCGAAAAACAGGCAATCACGTGGTCGACGCGGACCTTGGCCATCTTCTGGGCGGCCTGGATCGCTGTGCGGATCGCCTTTTCGGCCTCCTGCATCGCCTCCACCTCGCCGAAGCGCACCCCGCGCGAACGGGTCGTGGCGGCACCGATCACCCGGAAACCCGCCTGCCCGGCCAGCGAGCCGACGCCATCCCCGGTGGTCACCCGCTCTGCATTGTCGAAGCGCAGCACCAGACAGGCGATCTTGGAGCTGCCCACGTCGAGGATCGCAACCACCCCGCGCTGCATCGCAGCGCGCCGCATGTTGCGCATCGCGCGCTGGCTCTCATAAAGATCCATCATCACTGTCCGGCCTCCACCAACATGTCCTTGCTCAGCCACCAATGGGCAACGGCGTCCTGGTTCATTCGGATCGTCGGGCGGGCGGCAAGCCGCATGTCCACCGACGACATATCCCGTGCGAAAAGCTGCTGCGCCTCGTCGAGCGCGATCACCCGCTCCAGCGCCTGCACCGGCTTGGTGACCGGCAGCAGCACCCGCTGTCCGCGGTCGAGGACCAAGTCCCAGCGGCGCTCGCCGATCCGCACCAGACCGCGCAGGCGATCCTTCAGCGGGGCGGCGGCAGAAAGGATGCGCAGGGCTTCGGGCACCGCGTCACGGGCGCCCTCCCCCGCGATCAGCGGCAGGTCCTCGCGGGTGGCGCGGGTCGAGACCCCGCCCACCACCACGCCTTCGCGGTCCACCAGGTCCAGCCCGTCGCGAGAGCGCCACAGCACGACAGGCTGGCGCTCGATCACGTTGATCTGGAGGATGTTGCCCGCGCGGATGAAGAGGCTCACGTCCTTCACCGCCGGAAGTTCGAGGATCGTCCGCTGGAGCGTATCGAGGTCGATGTCGAAGGAGGTCATCGGGAAGTCGAGCTGCGCGACCTCGCGGATGTCGGCTTCCACGTTGGCCGAGGCGCCTTCGACGGCCATCAGCTTGACCATGAACTCGGGGCGCATCTCGAACTTATTGCGCAGCTCATGCACCGCCAGCAGCACCTGGTCGCGGCGATCCTGATCGCCGAGATAGGCCGAGGTCGCGCCGAGCGTGACGAGGAAAGGAACGCCCGCGCGCAGGAAGAGGCGCACCGCCGGCGTCAGCATCAGCCGTTCGAGGCGGTAGGCCCAAAGGGAGGGTGCGGGATCGTGACGGGTGGACCGGGTCAGCGGTGCCATGCGGCCCTCCGCGCATCAGGGGCAGACCCTTGGGCGCGGACGGACAGGATGCAGGCCGCTGCGCGGTGCATCCCCTTATCCCGATTGGCGTCGATCGCGCGAGTTGCAGCGCGCCACGCAATGCGTGCGCCTGACTCGTTCACTGCCGCCACGTCGGGGTTTGTCCTGCTCGACGAACCCAAATCCGTGCCTCAAGTCCTCGGGCCATTTTCGGCCCTTGTTGATTTTTCTTATCGTACTGCCTGCGGTCAGTCGCCGGGTCTGTCGCCCTTGGCTTCACCTATCCGCATGATTTCCCACTCTAGCTGCAAACCGCTGGTTTGGAAAACCCTTTTTCGCACTTCCTCCCCCAGCTCTTCCAGATCCGAGGCGGTCGCTGCCCCCGTATTGATCAGGAAGTTGGAGTGTTTCTCGCTCATCTGCGCGCCGCCGATCATGGCCCCGCGCATGCCGGCGTCGTCGATCAGTTTCCACGCCTTGAGGTCATGCACATCGTCCGCCCGCCCGGTCGAGGAAAAGCCCGCCGGGTTGCGGAAGGTGGAGCCCGCAGTGCGGTCCTTGGTGGGCTGGGTCGCGTCGCGCTTGGCCAGCTGCTCGTCCATCCGCGCGGCCAGTTCCGCCGGGTCGCCCGCAGGCCCTTCCAGCAGAACCTCGGTCAGCACCCAGCCCTCGGGCAGCGCGCTCTGACGGTACTGGAAGGCAAGGTCTTCGCCGCTCAGCGTCACGACCTCGCCCGCCCGCGTCACGGCGCGGGCCGAGACGAAGGCGTCCTTCGTATAGGTGCCGTAGCAGCCCGCGTTCATCCGGACCGCGCCGCCGATGGCGCCGGGGATGGTGCGCAGGAAGGTCAGGTCCACGCCCGCCTCCGCCGCGCGCCGGGCCACGTGGGCATCCAGTGCGGCCGCCCCGGCCGTCACCCGGGTGCCGTCAGCCACGATACCGTTGAACCCGCGGCCCAGCCGGATCACCACGCCACGCAGTCCGCCGTCGCGCACGATCAGGTTGCTGCCCACCCCCATGGGAAAGACGGGCACCTCGGGGTCGAGCTGGCGCAGGAAATCGGCAAGGTCGTCCTCGTCCGCAGGCTGGAACAGCCAGTCCGCCGGGCCGCCCACCCGCAGCCACGTCAGGTCCGCCATGGCACGGTCGGCACTCAGCCGGCCTCGGGTCTCGATCTGGTCTGGACGGGCCATGGTCTCTCCTGCGGCTTGGGGATCGCAGGGCTAGGTAGCGCCCTGCCCCCGCCATGGCAAGCCGAGCCTAGAGTGCCGTCAGCCAGCGGAAGAGATGGATCACCGGCCAGCGGAAGACCGAGAGCCCGCAGACAAGGACCACCAGCCCCCAGACCCAGCCGTCGCGCAGCAGCACCCAGAGCAGCAGCGGCACGCAGACCGCCATCAGCGCATAGGCCCGGGTCCAGTGATTGTCGCGCGAGGGGATCATCCCCGCCACCGCCGCCGCCAGCACCCAGAGGCAGGCCGCCACCATCGCCGGGCTCATTCCACCGATCCCCTGCGGCTCATCAGGTAGAAGAGCGGCCGCCGAAAGACCGAGAGCACGGCGATCAGTGCCACCAGCGCCATGCCCACCCCATGAGCCCGCCCGATCAGGACTAGGATCGCGAGGGCGCCAAGGATCAGCCCCAGCCCCGGCCAGCGTTGCAGCCGCATCGGCAGCAGCGCCACGAGCGCGGCGGCCAGCACCCAGAAACAGGCCAGTATCCAAGGAAGGCTCATGCGGGACCTCATGCTCGTTCGGCAAACTCTCCGCCTGCCGGGCCTGTCTGGCAAGCGCCCGATCCCGCTGCGCATGACTTTTCAGCAGGCAGGGACGCAAAAGCACCAGACCGCCCGCGCCGCCCCTCGGTCCGGCAGGCGCCTCATGCTAGGCTCCCCCCATTGCCGACCCGATCCGATTTCACACAGAGAGGTTTCCCGATGCGCGTCATTCAGACCCTTGCCGCCGCCCTGTTTCTTGCCGCGCCGGCGCAGGCCTATGCCCCCGATGTCTTTGCCGTCTGCCACCTCGATCCGAACGGCGACAACTTCCTTGCCCTGCGCAGCGGTCCGGGATCGAGCCACCCGATGCAGGCCAAGCTGGGCCCCGGCACCAAGGTCTGGGACTGGGAGCGGCGCGGCAAGTGGTACAAGGTGTCGGTCGGCGGAGTGAACGGACCCGAGGGCTGGGTCTACGCCGACTATCTCTGCCTGATCGAGGACCATTGAAAAAGGGGCCCCGCGGGCCCCTCCTCCTTTGCCGGACGACGCCCTGATGCGTTACTCCACCGGTTCCTCGGCCAGCCGTTTCGGCAGGTTGTTGGCCCAGGTCGAAATCGTGCCGGCGCCGAGGCAGACCACCATGTCGCCGGGCCGGGCCTGTTCGCGCACGAGCCGCACGAGGTCATCCTCGCCGGTCACCGCGCGGGCATGGCGATGGCCATGGGCGATCAGCCCGTGCACGAGGTCCTCGCGGGTCGCGCCGGGGATCGGGTCCTCGCCCGCGGCATAGACCTCGCCGATGGCGACCACGTCGGCCTCGTTGAAACAGGCGCAGAAGTCATCGAAGAGCGAATGCAGCCGGGAGTAGCGGTGCGGTTGGTGGACCGCGATGACACGCCCCTCGGTCGCCTGGCGGGCGGCCTTCAGCACCGCGGCGATCTCCACCGGGTGGTGGCCGTAGTCGTCGATCACCGTGACGCCGTTCACCTCGCCCACCTTGGTGAAGCGCCGGTTCACACCGCCGAAGGCCGCAAGGGCCGCGCGGATCTCCTCGCCCTTCATGCCGAGGTGCCGGGCCACGGCCACGGCCGAGAGCGCGTTCGAGACGTTGTGATCGCCGGGCATCGGCAGGGTGCAGCCCTCGATCTTCATGTCCTCGGCCTGCAGCAGGATGTCGAAATGGGCGATGCCCTTCTCGTAGTGCAGGTTGGTCGCGCGGACATCGGCCTGCGCGTTGAAACCATAGGTGGTCACGCGGCGGTCGGTGATCTTGCCCACCAGCGCCTGCACCTCCGGATGATCGGTGCAGCAGACGGCAAGCCCGTAGAAGGGAATGTTCGATACGAAGTCGAGGAAGCCCTTGCGCAGCCCCTCGATGGTGCCCCAGTGCTCCATATGCTCGGGGTCGATGTTCGTCACGATGGCGATCGTGGCCGGCAGGCGGTTGAAGGTGCCGTCGCTCTCGTCGGCCTCCACCACCATCCATTCGCCCAGACCCACCCGCGCGTTGGAGCCATAGGCGTGGATGATCCCGCCGTTCACCACCGTGGGGTCGAATTTGCCCGCGTCCAGCAGCGTCGCCACCATGGTGGTGGTCGTCGTCTTGCCGTGGGTGCCCGCGACGGCGATGTTGGATTTCAGGCGCATCAGCTCGGCCAGCATCTCGGCCCGGCGCACAACGGGCAGCCCGCGGCGGCGTGCCTCGTCCAGCTCGGGGTTGCCCGGCTTGATGGCGGAGGAAATCACGACGACCTGCGCCTCCTCGAGGTTCTCGGCCCGTTGGCCCTCGAAGACATGGGCGCCGAGGTCCTTCAGCCGGTCGGTGATCTTGGAGGCCTTCAGATCGCTGCCCTGCACCACGTAGCCGTGGTTCAGCAGGACCTCCGCGATGCCGGACATGCCGATGCCGCCGATGCCCACGAAATGGATGGGGCCCACGTCTCCGGGAAGTTTCGTCGCTGCGTTCACGTCGTCTCCTTTTCCGTCAGTTCGCCCGCCGCCAGCGCTGCAACCATGTCGGCCAGCGTCTCCGCCGCCTCGGGCTTGCCGAGGGAGAGCGCGGCCCGCGCCATCTGCAGTGCGCCCTCGGGGCTGTCCAGTACCAGTGCGATCTGGTCCGCAAGGGTGCCCGCGTCAAGTTTGCTCTCGGGCAGGAGGATCGCCGCGCCGGCCTCGACCATGCCCTTGGCATTGGCGGTCTGCTCGTCCCGGATCGCCGCGGCCAGCGGCACGAGGATCGCCGGGCGGCCGATCACGGTCAGGTCCGCCACGGTCGAGGCCCCCGCGCGGGTGACCACCAGCTGGGCCTCGCTCATGCGGCGCGGCACATCGTCGAAGAAGGGTTTCACCTCGGCGCTGATGCCGGCCTCGGTGTAGAACTCGGCCACGCGGGCCATGTCCTCGGGGCGGGCCTGATGGGCCACGCGCACGTGCTGGCGCAGGTGGTCGGGCAGCAGCGAGATCGCCTCCGGCACCCGGTCGGAGAGGATGCGCGCGCCCTGCGAGCCGCCCATGACGAGCAGCGAGAGCGGGTAGTCCCCGGGCGGAATGTATCCGGCACCGGCCCGTTCACGGATCGCCGCGCGCACCGGGTTGCCGACGTGGTAGCCCTGCACGCCCTCGGGCAGTTCGGTCGGCCAGGTGCCGCAGGCCACCGCCGCGACGCGCTTGGCAAAGAGCTGGTTCACGCGCCCCAGCACGCCGTTCTGTTCATGGATCATCCGCGGCAGGCCGAGGATCGTGGCCGCCGCCACCGCCGGGATCGCCGGGTAGCCGCCGAAGCCCACCACCGCGGCCGGCTTCTCCCGCTGCATGCGCAGCACGGCCGAGGAGATGCCCCCCGCGATCCGGAAGGGCACCAGTGCCTTGGCCGCCACCCCGCCGCGCGCGAAGGTGGCCGAGGCCACCTCCTCCACCGCGACCGCCTCGGGGAAGCCGCCGGTGTAGCGCGCGCCGCGTGCGTCGGTCGAGAGCCGCACCCGCCAGCCGCGGGCCAGCATTTCCTCCGCGAGGGCCTGCGCCGGGAACATGTGCCCGCCGGTGCCCCCCGCCGCGATGATCAGCAGCGGTGCCGTCTCACTCATCGCGTGCGCCCCGCGAGGATATCGCCGATCTCGCCCTGGGGCCGCGACCGGGTGAAGGCCAGCAGCATGCCGACCGCGACACCGCTCGCGATGACGGAAGAGCCGCCGTAGCTGACGAAGGGCAGCGTCATGCCCTTGGCGGGCAGCAGCCGCACGGCCACGCCCATGTTGATCATCGCCTGCACGGCGAACATGGCGGCAAGACCGGTGCCGGCCAGCCGGATGAAGGGATCGCGTTCGCGCATCAGCCGCAACAGCGACCGCACCACGACCGAGGTGTAGAGCGCGATGATCACCAGCACGAGGATCAGCCCGTATTCCTCTGCCGCCACCGCGATGATGAAGTCGGTATGGGCATCGGGCAGCGACCACTTGACCGAGCCCTCGCCGACGCCGACGCCGAAGAAACCGCCCTCGCGGATCGCGTCGGTGGCATAGCCCAGCTGGGTGCGCGGATCGACATCGGGGCTCAGGAAGCCGTCAATCCGGCGCGCGAAGTGTTCCGAGTTGTGGTAGGCGAAAGTGCCCGCGGCGACCACGGCGCCCGCCATGCCCACCAGCAGGGTCAGCGGCGCACCGGCCACGAAATACATGACGCCCCAGCCGAAGAGGATCAGCGCCGACTGGCCGAAGTCCGGCTGCATCGCCAGCATGAAGACGATGACCACGGTCAGCCCGAAGGACCAGAGCCGCCCCGGCGGGCCGTTGATCTCCTGGGCCGCGGCCATCATCCAGGCGCAGGTCACCACGAAGACGGGTTTCAGGAATTCCGAGGGCTGCACCGAGGCGAAGCCCAGCGAGTACCACCGCACCGCGCCCTTGCCGAAGTCGGTCCCGAAGACCGGCAGGAAGAGCAGCGCGAGGAAACAACCCGCAAAGCCCAGCACCGCGAGGCGGCGCACCAGCTGCGGCGGCATCATCGAGGTGACCATCATCGCCACCATCGCCATCGCCCCGAAGAGCGCCTGCCGCTGCACGTAGTGGAACGGCTGGAAGCCGTTCTTCTCCGCCAGCGGGGGCGAGGCGGCGAAGCCCAGCAAGAGCCCCACGCCAAAGAGCATGAGGATGCAGGACATGGTCCACTTGTCGACCGTCCGCCACCATTTAGGGAGTATCGGTTCGCCTTCCCGCACGGGGAGCGCACCATAGACCATTTCCGTCATGGGTAAATCTGCCGCTTCTGCCTCTGATCCGCCCCTTTTCGGGGTCTGATAGGCAAGTCTAGCCTTTTTCCCCCTCTCGCGCCAGACAGAATGCCACGCCCCGGCGCCCCTCCGCCCGGCCCCGCCCCGCTCCGCCGCCCGCCTCTCATCCCGCTCCTGCGCCCGCCCCCTCGCGCGCGCGCCGCCCCGCCTTTCATCTTTCCCCAAATACCTCCGGGGGAGTCCGTGCACTGCACGGACGGGGGCAGCGCCCCCTTGCCTCCCTCTCCTGCCCACAGGCCATACCGCAGCGCCGGCGCCCCCTCCCCGCTGCCCGGAATTTTCAAAAATTCCGGACCGGAAAATTCGAATTTTCCGGCTGCCGCGCACCCTCCTCCGCACTGCGCAGGGCAGACAAACTCCCCCGCCCCCCCGCGCATCAAAAATTCTTCGAAGAATTTCGCCAAGAATTTTCGAAAATTCTTGGGTGTCCCCCGCCCCCGTCCCCCCTTGCCAAACCCGGGCCAAGGCGGCATCCCCGCGGCCATGGATTATGACGTGATCATCCTTGGCGCCGGGGCGGCCGGCCTGATGTGCGCGGCCCACTGCGGGGGCCGGGTGCTGGTGGTGGACCATGCCCGAAAGGCGGGCGAGAAGATCCGCATCTCCGGCGGCGGGCGCTGCAACTTCACCAACACCGGCACGGAGCCTGCCAACTTCCTCTCCGCCAATCCGCATTTCGCCAAATCCGCGCTGAAGCGCTACACGCCGTGGGATTTCGTCTCCCTCGTCTCGGAGCATGGCATCGACTGGCACGAGAAGACCCTCGGCCAGCTCTTCTGCGACGACAGCGCGCGCCAGATCGTCTCGCTGCTGACCGGCATGGTCGAGGAGGCGGGCGGCACGCTGACGCTCGACACGCGGATCGAGGGTGTCACCGCGCAGGACGGAGACGGGGACGGGGCCTTCGCCGTCACGCTCAATCGCGACACGCGGCCCTGGACGGTGCGGGCGCCGCGGCTCGTGGTCGCCACCGGCGGCAAGTCGATCCCCAAGATGGGCGCCACCGGCCTCGCCTATGACATCGCGCGCCAGTTCGGCCACGCCATCGTCGAGACCCATCCTGGACTCGTGCCCTTCACCTTCCCGCCCGAAACCTTCAGCGCCCTCGCCGGCCTCTCCCTGCCGGTGCGCGCCACCGCCGGGGGCACCAGCTTCGAGGAAGCGCTGCTCTTCACCCACCGCGGCCTCTCGGGCCCCGCGATCCTTCAGGTCTCCTCCTACTGGACGCCCGGCGCAGAGATCGAGATCGACCTCCTGCCCGGCCTCGACCCGCTGGAGCGGCTGCGCGCTGCACGCCAGCAGGCCGGGCGCCGCGCCATCACCACCGTGCTGGCCGAGATGATGCCCGCCCGCCTTGCGCAGGCGGTGCCGAGCCTGATCGCGCCGGACCTCGACCTGGACGGCAACCTCGCCGATCACAATGACGCCAGCCTCGGTGCACTCTGTGACCGGCTGACCCGCTGGCGGGTGAAGCCCACGGGGACCGAGGGCTATCGCACCGCAGAGGTCACCCTGGGCGGCGTGGACACCGCAGGCCTCTCCTCCAAGACGATGGAATCCACCCTGCACCCGGGGCTGCATTTCATCGGCGAATGCGTGGATGTGACCGGCTGGCTGGGGGGCTACAACTTCCAGTGGGCCTGGGCCTCGGCCATGGCCTGCGCCACGGCGATCCGGGCCGCGCAACAGGCCTAAGCGGCAGGCCTAAGCGACAGCCCTAGGAGACAGGCCTAGGGTGCCTTCGGCATGCCGCCATCGTTGCCCACGCCGCCAGTCCCGACACCGCGGCCCTCGGCCAGCAGGGCGTCATACCAGCTGCGGTCGGTCTCGTATCCCAGCCCGATGAGCACATCGTGCAGGACGGGAAACCTGGTGAACTGGTCGATGATCCGGGCCCGATGCTCGGGCTGCGCCCATTTCCGGGCGGGCCCTGCCTCCAGCGCGCGTACGCCGTTCAGCGGGCCCTGCAGGTGGGCCGGTATCTCGGCCGTGTGGAAATCGGCGAAGCTGCCCTCGAAGCGCAGCCCCAGCTGCGCGGCCAAGGCCTGCTGCACGCTGTCGGGATCGGCCACGAGGTCCTCGTACTTCAGGTAGAAGATGCCGCGCGGAAAAGCGCCCGACCGCGCCACCTGCATGATCGCGCGCTGGATCTGCAACAGCCCCGGCGCGGTGAAGGTCGGCACCTTGCCCGGCTGGATGAAATAGCACAGGTCGGCGGCCATGAAGTAATCATCCGGCACGGCCCGGTGGCGGCTGATCAGGATATCGCGCGGATCGCGCAGCATGACGATCAGATCCAGCTGCTTCCCCCGCCTGTTGGCCTGCAGGATCCTGGCCGTGTCGAAGATGTCGTAGGGTCGCTTGCTGCACTGGTTGCCCGGCAGGTGCAGCAGATGCGCCGTGGGCATCTCGGCCTCGAAGAGACCGAAGTCCCTCAGGCAATGGCGCATCATGGTGTAGAACAGCGTGCTGCCTGCCCGGCCATGGCCGGAAATGATCAGATGACGTTCCACGCGCGACCCGAGGCCCCCTATTTCGGGGGAGTGTCCCGCGTTCACGCTTCGCGGTCAAGGGGCACCTCCCGGCACAACCTCCGGGAGATGCCTTCACGTGGTGAGGCACGTGCTCGCGCATCGGATCAGGCACGTGGTCAGGCAGCGGGTCGGCCCCCTTCAACGGCCGAGGTCTCAGCCGGCCAATCGCCGGCCGGACACCCGCCTGCCAACCCGTCGCTCAGTAGGAATACTCGGCGTAGATCCGGTCCAGATCGCCGTTCCACTCGCCCTTGTACTTGGCCAGCAGTTCGTCCGCAGGGGTCTGGCCCGAAGCGATGCTTTCCTTCAGCGCGTTGAGGAAATGGGTCTCGTCGGGGATCAGCCCGCCCGCGCCCTCTGCCGCGCGCGCCTTCAGGCCCGCCTCTGCGATGTCCAGCACCTCGCGGGCGAGGTCATGCATCTTGATGCCGTTGACCGTGCCGCCGAGGGCCTGATCGCCGGCCGCCACGCGCATCGCCTCGCGGGTCGGGGCGTCCCAGCCCTTCACGAGGTCCCACGCCGCATCCAGCGCGCCCTGATCGTACATCAGCCCGACCCAGAAGGCCGGCAGCGCGCAAAGACGCCGCCACGGGCCGCCATCGGCGCCGCGCATCTCGATGAACTTCTTTACCCGCGCCTCGGGGAAGAGCGTGGTCAGGTGGTCGGCCCAGTCCGACAGCGTCGGCTTCTCGCCCGGCAGCGCGGGCAGTTCGCCCTTGAGGAAGTCGCGGAACGACTGGCCGAGCGCGTCGATGTACTTGCCGTCGCGGTAGACGAAGTACATCGGCACATCGAGGGCATATTGCACGTAGGACTCGAAGCCGAAGCCCTCGTCGAAGACGAAGGGCAGCATCCCCGTCCGGGCGGCATCCATGTGACGCCAGACCCACGACCGGTAGGAACGCATGCCGTTGGGCTTGCCCTCGAAGAAGGGCGAATTGGCAAAGAGCGCGGTGGCGACCGGCTGCAGCGCAAGGGCCACGCGCATCTTCTGCACCATGTCCGCCTCGGTCGAGAAGTCGAGGTTCACCTGCACGGTGCAGGTGCGGCGCATCATCGTGGTGCCGGTGGTGCCGACGCGGCTCTGGTAGGCATCCATGAGCTTGTAGCGGCCCTTGGGCATCAGGGGCATCTCGTCATGGGTCCACTGGGGCGCGGCGCCCAGACCGATGAAGCCCACGCCGATCTCGTCCGAGATGCTCTTCACCTCGCGCAGGTGCTGGTTCACCTCGTCACAGGTCTGGTGAATGTTGCACAGCGGTGCGCCCGACAGTTCCAGCGCCCCGCCGGGCTCGAGGCTGACGTTGGCGCCGTCCTTGGTCAGGCCGATCAGATAACCGCTTTCGCGGACCTCGTTCCAGCCATAGCGGTCGCGCAGGCCTTCCAGCACGGCCTTGATGGAGCGTTCGCCATCATAGGGAATGGGTTTCAGGCTGTCCTTGCAGTAGCCGAACTTCTCGTGCTCGGTGCCGATCCGCCAGTCTTCCTTGGGCTTGCAGCCCTCGGCCATGTAGTCTGCCAGCTGTTCATGACGCTCGATCGGGCCGCCGCCGGATTGGGGGATGGACATGGAGTACTCCGGTCTGTCGCTTTCTTGGAGGTCAGGAGTGAGCGCAAACGCGGGCGGTGTCAATGCAACCGGCGGAGCGGTTTCTCCCAGATCACGTCACCCTTTGCCGGGCCGCCCGATGCCGCGCCACCCTGCACAAGGGTCAGGCCCGCGCGGGACGATCCGGAGGAAGCGCCCTGCGACGAGCCCTGCCCCGGCGTGGTGCCCGCTGTCGCATCATGCGCCCGCATCTTCGCCAGCAACTCGCGCGTGGGCAGGCCGGGCAGCGCCGCGAAGACATCGAAGAGCGCCTCGGCCCCTTCCGCCCCCAGCGGGATATGCAGGTCCTCCGCGCCGGGCTGGCTGAGCACCCAGTGGGCCGAGGGCCCCTGCCCGGTCAGCGCCAGCCGGTCGAGTTCCGACAGGGCCACGATGCCGCCGGTGAGCGGGCCGAAATAGGCAATCTGCCCCTCGTCGACCTGCACCACGCCGGGCCCCTGCCGGGCAGAGCGGAACCGCGCCCGCTGCACGCCCGCCGCCGCAAAGCCAAGTCCCGCCAGCACCAGCACGACGCCCACCCATTTCAGCACGCCGAAGGTGGTCAGCGCCCACCACAGGCCGAGCGCCGCCACCGCCAGCCCGATGGCCACTTCGCGCCAGCGGTTCAGGGCCGCGCGCGCCTCGGGTCGGATGAAACTCACGTGGGCCTCGCCAGACGACACATCGTATAGGTGCCGATCCGGCTGAAGCCGATGGCGCGATAGGCGGCGGTCGCGGTGTCACTGGCCGCGAAGAGCACCGCTTCCTCGGCACCGGTCTCGTCGCGCAGGGCGGCGAGGTGCAGCGCCACCGCCGCCCGGGCAAGGCCCTCGCCGCGCCGCGCGGGCGGGGTGAAGACCCCGCCGACCTGCACCGTGTTCCCGGCCCGTGCGTTGATGCCCGTCATCGCCAGCGGCGTATCGCCCTGCATCAGCAGCACGTGGCTGCCGGTCTCCAGCATGGCGTCCACGTCCACCACGGCGCGTTCTGCGGCGACCGACGGCGAGGTGCCGTGCACATAGGCGTTGTACTGGCTGCGCCAGTCGATCAGCAGGTCGCGGCGGCTGGCATCGGCGGGCACGAGGAGCAGGCCCGCGACCTCGGGCATGACCAGATCGCTCAGCGGCAGGAGGAAATGCGGCTCGTCGCGCAGCAGGCCCATGGGATGGTGCCGCAGGTCGAGCGTGTCGAGCACGGAATGCACCGCCCCGGCCTCGCCCAGAATCCATTCGTAGGACCGCATGGAGAGCGGCGCAGTCACGGCGTCGAGCAGCGGATCGCCCGCCGCCAGCACCGGCAGCATCCAGCCATCGCGCGTCATCCCGAGGAAGGCCACGACCTCGCCGTCCTCGTAGCGGACCCAGGCCGACATGGCGCGGCTGTGGCCCGACTGGGTGGCCAGCCCGTGGGTTTCGAGGTTCGCCAGCGGGAACATGGCGCAGGCCGTCTGGCCGCGCAGGTAGTCGAGGACCGCGGGCAGATCGTCGGCGCGGACCGGGGTCATGTCACTCATGCGCACTCCCCGCTCCGCTCTCCGCCCCAATCGCCAAGCGCCTGCTGCCAGAGCGTCAGCGCGGCCACCGCCGCGGTATCCGCCCGCAGTATGCGCGGGCCGAGCGCGACACGATGCGCGAAGGGCAGACCGCGCAGCCGGCTGCGTTCCGCCTCGGAGAAGCCACCCTCCGGCCCGATCAGGATCGCCCACGGGCCCGGCGTGAGGGTCGAGAGCGGCGCGCCGCCCGGTTCCTCGGCCAGGGCCTCGTCGCAGAACATCAGCTGCCGGCCCTCGGGCCAGTCCGCCAGCAGCCGGTCGAGCTTGTGCAGGTCCGCGACCTCGGGGACGTAGGTGCCGCCGCATTGCTCCGCCGCCTCGACCGCATGGGCCTGCAACCGGTCCTGCCGGATACGCTCGGAATTGGTGAAATCGGTCTGCACCGGCACGATCCGCGCCGCCCCCATCTCCGCCGCCTTCTCGACGATGAAGTCGGTGCGCGCCTTCTTGATCGGCGCGAAGAGCAGCCAGAGGTCGGGCGGCATCTGCAACGGTTTCGACCGGGACCGGCAGGTCAGCTCTCCGCCGCGCTTGCCGGCCTGCGTCACCTGCGCCTGCCATTCGCCGTCGCGCCCGTTGAAGAGCGCGACCGCATCGCCATCGCCGAGGCGCATGACCCCGAAGAGGTAATGCGCCTGGTCCCGCTCCAAAGGAACGGTTTGCCCCGCCCCCAGCGGGTGATCTACATAGAGCCTGATTTTCGCCGTATCCATGGACCCTTCTTATGACCCGAAATGCCCAAGCGCCAGAGCAACACGCCCCCGACGGACAGGTGGCCGACGCGGTCAAGGGCAACTGGGTCGACCGGCTCGCACCGGCGGCCACGCGGCCCTACCTGCGGCTGTCGCGCGCCGACCGGCCGGTGGGCACATGGCTGCTGCTGATCCCCTGCTGGTGGGGCCTGGGCCTTGCCATGCTGGCGAACGGCCAAGCGGGCTGGCACGACCTGTGGATCTTCATCGGCTGCGCCATCGGCGCCTTCCTGATGCGAGGCGCGGGCTGCACCTGGAACGACATCACCGACCGCAAGTTCGATGCCGCCGTGGCGCGGACGAAATCCCGGCCGATCCCCTCGGGGCAGGTCACCGTCAAGGGCGCGGCGCTCTGGATGGTGGCGCAGGCGCTGATCGCCTTCTGCATCCTGCTGACCTTCGGCCCACTGGCCATCGTGCTGGGGATCATCTCGCTGGGGCCGGTCTGCATCTACCCCTTCGCCAAGCGCTTCACCTGGTGGCCGCAGGTCTTCCTCGGCCTCGCCTTCAACTGGGGCGCCATCCTCGCCTGGGCCGCGCACAGCAACACGCTCTCATGGCCGCCCTTCGCACTCTATCTCTGCGGCATCGCCTGGACGATCTTCTACGACACGATCTATGCCCACCAGGACAAGGAAGACGACGCGCTGATCGGGGTGAAGTCCACCGCGCGGCTCTTCGCGGGCAACACGGCCCGCGTCCTGCGTCAATTCCTTGTGATTTCGGTCTCGCTGATGGCATTGGCCGTGATCGGGGCGATGATCGACCGGGCCAATCCGCTGGCCCTGTTCGTCGCGCTTGCCGGTCCCTGGGCCCTTGGCTGGCATATGGTTTGGCAGCTTCGTCAACTGGATATCGACGACGGCGACAAGTGCCTCGCGCTCTTCCGGTCGAACCGGAACGCGGGCCTTCTGGTCCTGCCGTTTTTCGCCGTCGCCTTCCTGCTCTGATTTACAGGCCCGCCCCCGCGTCTTAAAACGCGCGCACTGCAATTATCGGGATACCCGCCAGACATGCGCCTGTCCTCGCTCGCGATCGTCAGCTCGGCCTTCACCTCGGCCGCCGTCCTCAGCCTCGTCGCCGCCGCCTTCTCGGCCGGCGCAGTGGAGGACCGCACCGAGATCGACGTCCGCCACACGCTCGACACGCACCAGATGGACTGGGCCGAGGTGCAGGCCGACGGGCTGCGGGTGAACCTCTCGGGCCTCGCCCCCAGCGAGGCGGCGCGCTTCAACGCGATCACCGTCACCGGGCAGGTGGTAGACGCGGCCCGGGTCATCGACCTGATGCAGGTGCAGGCCGCCGAGGCGATCCAGCCCCCCGACTTCTCGGTCGAGATCCTGCGCAACGAGGACACGCTCTCGCTGATCGGGCTGATCCCCGCCGCCACCAACCGCGACCGCCTGACCGAGACGCTCGGCGATATCGACGGCATCGGCAGTATCACCGACCTGCTGGAAACCGCGCGCTACCCCGTCCCCGGCGGCTGGATCGAGGCGGTGACCTTCGCCATCGAGGCGCTGAACGAACTGCCGCGCTCCAAGATCTCCGTGGCGCCGAACCACGTCCGCATCGACGCGGCCGTCGAAAGCACCGCAGCCAAGAACGACCTGCAGCGCCGGCTGGAACGCGCCCTGCCCGACGGGGTCGACCTGTCGCTGACGCTGACCGCGCCGCGCCCCGTCATCGCACCCTTCACCGTGCGCTTCCTCGTGGACGACAGCGGCGCCCGGTTCGACGCCTGCTCCGCCGACAACGCCGAGGATATCGCCATGATCGAGGAGGCCGCCCGCGCCGCCGGCCTCGAAGGGGCCATGCGCTGCCGGATCGGCCTCGGCATGCCCTCCCCCGACTGGGCGCAGGCGGTCTCCACCGGGATCGCCGGGCTGACGGAACTGGGCGGCGGGGCGATCACCTTCACCGATGCCGATATCTCCCTCGTGGCAGCCGAAGGCACGGCGCAGGGGCTCTTCGACCGGGTCGTGGGTGAGCTGGAGAACGACCTGCCGGACCTCTACGCGCTGCATGCCACCCTGCCCGTCGCGCCAAGCGAGGACGAAGAGGAAGGCCCGCCCGAATTCACCGCCACGCTGAGCCCCGAGGGCATGGTGCAGCTGCGCGGCCGCATTTCCGACGAACTGTCGCGCAACGCGACCCAGAGCTACGCCCAGTCCCGATTCGGGGCGAGCGCGGTCTACACCGCCGCACGTCTCGACGAGGACCTGCCCGACGGTTGGACGATCCGCGTGCTGGCCGCGCTGGAGGCGCTCTCCAAGCTCTCCAACGGCGTCGTCACCGTGACCCCCGATGACCTCGTCATCGCGGGCGACACCGGCAACGAGAACGCCCAGGCCGAGATCGCGCAGCTGCTGGCCACCCAGCTGGGCGATGGCGCCAGCTACGACATCTCCGTCGTCTACCAGGAGGAGCTGGACCCGATCGCCTCCCTGCCCACGCCCGAGGAATGCCTGCGGGAACTGCGTGGCATCCAGGAGGTCGCCAAGATCAACTTCGAGCCCGGCTCGGCCACGATCTCAGCCGACTCCATGGGCGCCATGGACGACATCGCCGAGGTGCTGAAGGCCTGCGGGGACATCCCGCTGGAGATCAGCGGCCACACCGACAGCCAGGGCCGCGAGGAAATGAACCAGGCCCTGAGCCAGGAACGCGCCACCGCCGTGCTGAACGAGCTGCGGATGCGCCGGGTGCTGACCTCGGGCTACACCGCCGTGGGCTATGGCGAGAGCCAGCCCATCGCCGACAACGGCACCGAGGAAGGCCGCGAGGTGAACCGCCGGATCGAGTTCCGCCTGCTCGCCCCGGAAGTGCCCGAGGAAATCACCGATGCCGCCCTGGAGACCACCGGTGAAGTGGCCGAGAGCGCAGCGGAAGCGCTCGCCACGGACGACGAGGGCAGCGGCGACGCGGACTTCGACACCACCGAGGGCGCGCCGATGCACGACCTGACAGAGGCCGTCGAGGTCGAGGGGTCGGGCGACGAGAGCGGGGACGCGATCAGTGACGAGGCCCTCGACACCACCGGCGAGGTGGCCTCCGAAAGCGGCGATGACGCGGAGGTGAACGGCGCTGACGCGGATTCCGGCCTTGATCCCGAGGGGGAAACGGGCGCAGAAGAGGCCACGGAAGAACAGACCGAGGCCGGCGCCACCCAATGAACAAGACCGAATTCGTCATTGCCCTAGCGATCATCCTCTTCGTGGCCTTCTGCTTCGGGTGGTTCGCCTATTGGCTGATCCACCGCTTCACCCGGGTGTCCAAGTCGGACATGGGGGAGCTGGAGAAGATGGCGCAGGAGCTGCACGAGGCGGAAGAGACCCGCGATCAGGCGATCACCTACCTGCAGCAGCGCGAGGCCGAGCTGACCAACCAGCTGAGCCAGACCGAGGCCGAACTTGCCGCCGCCATGGACGGCCTGCGCGAGGCCCGGCACGAGGCCGAGGAACTGCGCAGCTACATCGACAAGCACCACGCCGCCCAGTGAGCTGGCCAGTGATCTGGTAGGCGATTGATCCGGTCGAAGCCCGATCGGGCGCCGTTGATCCGGAGCATTGGCTTGGCTCCCAAAGGCGGCCCGGTCATCTGGCGCCGCCCTGATCCACAGAGAGACCAAGACGAGAGCGGCCCCGCGGGGCCGTTTTTTTTTTCGCGTGCGGGCCACGTCTGAAACGCGCCGCGGCCTGCGGGTTTGACCTGCGCGGGAGGCACTTGGAGTTCAGCTGGGCGCCAAGGGACACGACTGCACGTGGAAGGAGCGCCCCTCGCCCCCGGCGCTGCCCGGAATTTTCAAAAATTCCGGACCGTTTTCTTCGAAGAAAACGGGCAGAACGTCACCCGCTCACCAGCGGTCGAGGTCAGCCTCGTCCTGCGCCTTGGCGGCGACCCAATCCGCGCCCTCGGTCGTGATTTCCTTCTTCCAGAAGGGCGCACGGGATTTCAGGTAGTCCATCAGGTAATCCGCCGCCTCGAAGGCCGCACGGCGGTGCGGGGCGGCGGTGGCCACCATCATGATCTGCGCCCCCGGCGCGAGCGCCCCGTAGCGGTGGATCACCAGCACGTCCGACAACGCCCACCGGTCCATCGCCTGCGCGGCGAAATCGGTCAGCGCCTTCTCGGTCATGCCGGGGTAGTGCTCGATCTCCATGGCGGTCAGACCGCCGCCCGGCAGGTCGCGCACCACGCCGGTGAAGCTGACCACGCCGCCCGCCCCCTCGGCGCCCGCCGAGAAACGATTCAGTTCGGCACCGGCATCGAAGGCCTCGGCCTGCACGCGGATCTCCATGGGCTCAGCCCCCGGTCATCGGCGGGAAGAAGGCCACCTCGCGCACACCGGAGAGCGGCGCATCAAACTCGGAGAGTTCCTGGTCGAGGGCCACCCGCAGGGCCGACAGATCGGCGAAGGCCGCCGCATAGCCCGCATCCCGGGCGCTGAGTTCGGCCACGAGATCGCGCACCGTCTCGGCCCCGGTCTCGACCCGCTCGCGAGGGACGCCGATCCGCTCGCGCAGCCAGGCGAAGTAGAGGATGTCCATGCTCAGCCCTCCAGGTAGGGTTTGGCCTTGGCGAAGTAATCCCAGCCGGTGATCGCGGTCAGTGCCGCCGCGACCCAGATCAGGATGCCGCCGCCCACCGCCGTCAACTCGTTCGGCGCATCGGCCCAGATCGAGCCGGTCCGCTCGGTCAGCGCCCAGAAGGCCCCGTTGGCCAGCAGCAGCGCGATGGCGACCATCTGGCTCGCCGTCTTCCACTTCGCCAGCGGCGTGACCTTCAGCACGCCCGCCACGTCGCCGAGGTATTCCCGCAGCCCCGAGACGAAGACCTCGCGGAAGAGGATCACCGCCGCGGGCAGGATGATCCAGGGCGCGATCGGCGAATAGCGCGCCAACACCATCAGCGCGACCACGACCATCGCCTTGTCGGCGATCGGGTCCAGCATGGTGCCGAGCTTGCTGACCTGCTTCCACTTGCGCGCGAGATGCCCGTCGAACCAGTCCGTGGCCGAGGCGGCCCCGAAGACCACCAGGGCGATGATATCCGCAGCCGGGCGGGGCACCGCCAGGTAGATGATGGCGATGGCCGGCGCCGCGATCAGGCGCAGGATGGTGAGGATATTGGGAACGGTCAGGGTCATGAGGACTATCTAGGGCTTTCGGGGCGGGTTGGAAAGCGGGGTTGATGCGGGAGCATCGCGGAGCGGGGCGGGCCTGCTGTGAAGATGGCACCGGGGGCCAGCCCCCGGACCCCCGGGATACTTGGGAACAGTGGATGACAGGGCGCGCGGAGAGACAGAAATGGGGTCTGGGCGGGGGTCAGCCGGTGCCGTGGAAGTGATCGTAGATGGTTTCCGCCAGCGTGTCCGAGATGCCGTCCACGGCCTTGAGATCGGCGAGGTTGGCGCGGGTGACCGCCTTGGCGGAGCCGAAATGCGCCAGCAGGGCGCGCTTGCGGGTGGCGCCGACGCCGGGGACCTCGTCCAACGGATTGGCGAGTTGCGACTTGGCGCGCTTGGCCCGGTGGGTGCCGATGGCGAAACGGTGCGCCTCGTCCCGCAGGCGCTGGATGAAGTAGAGGACCGGATCGTTCATCTGCAGCGCGAAGGGGCGCGTGCCGGGGCGGTGGAATTCCTCCTTGCCGTGGTCCCGGTCGACGCCCTTGGCCACGCCGACCATGGGGATGTCAGGCAGGCCCAGCTGGTCGAGGATTTCCTGCACCGCTGAGACCTGCCCTGCCCCGCCGTCGATCAGCAGCAGGTCGGGCCATGTGCCCTTGCTGCGGTCGGGATCATCCTTCAGCAGGCGCGAGAGGCGGCGCGTCAGCACCTCCTTCATCATGCCGAAGTCATCGCCGGGCGTCAGGTCGTCGCCCCGGATGTTGAACTTGCGGTACTGGTTCTTCATCAGCCCCTCGGGGCCGGCCACGATCATCGCCCCCACGGCATTGGTGCCCTGGATGTGGGAGTTGTCGTAGACCTCGATCCGCTCCGGCGGGGCGTCGAGGGAGAAGGCCTCGGCCACGCCGCGCAGGAGTTTCGCCTGCGTCGCGCTTTCGGCCATCCGGCGGGCGAGGCTTTCGCGGGCGTTGCGGGCGGCGCTTTCAACCAGTTCCGCCTTCTCGCCCCGTTGCGGCACCGAAAGCTCGACCTTGCGGCCCGCCTTTTCCGAGAGCGCCTCGGCCAGCAGATCGCTGTCCTCCACCGGGTGGGACAGCAGGATCAGTCGCGGCGGCTCCTTGCCGTCGTAGAACTGGCCGAGGAAGGCCTGCAGCACCTCCGCCGCCTCGATGTCGGGGCCGACGCGGGGGTAGAAATCGCGGTTGCCCCAGTTCTGGTTCGCCCGGATGAAGAAGACCTGCACGCAGGCCTGCCCGCCCTCCATGTGGAGCGCCACCACGTCGGCCTCGGTCGTGGCACGCGGGTTGATGCCCTGCGCCGACTGGACCTGCGTCAGCGCGCGGATACGGTCGCGCAGCGCGGCGGCGCGTTCGAACTCCATCGCCTCGGAGGCCTCGGCCATCTGGCTGGCCAGTTCCTCCTGCACCTTGGTCGAGCGGCCCGAGAGGAAGCGTTCCGCGTCGCGCACCGTGGCGGCATATTCCTCCTGCGAGATCAGCCCGACGCAGGGGCCGGAACAGCGCTTGATCTGGTAGAGCAGGCAGGGCCGCGTCCGCGAGGAGAACATGCTGTCGGAGCAATTCCGCAGCAGGAAGACCTTCTGCAGCTGGTTCAGCGTCCGGTTCACCGCATCGGCCGAGGCGAAGGGCCCGTAATAGGCCCCCTTCTCCTTCTTCGCGCCGCGGTGCTTGCGGATCTGGGGGAAGTCCGTCTCCTTCGAGACGAGGATATTGGGGAAGGTTTTGTCGTCGCGCAGCAGCACGTTGTAATGCGGCTTGAGCTGCTTGATGAGGTTCTGCTCCAGCAGCAGGGCCTCGGTCTCGGTCCGCGTCGTGAGAAACATCATCGAGGCGGTCTGGCGGATCATCCGGGCGATCCGGCCGGAGTGCCCCGAGGGCCGCGCATAGTTCGAGACCCGCGCCTTCAGGTTGCGCGCCTTGCCGACGTAGAGCACGCGGCTCTCCGCATCCAGCATCCGGTAGACCCCGGGCGAGCTGTCGAGCGTCCGGAGGTAGGACTGGATCAGCGCGTGGCCGGTGAGTCGCGCCTCGGGCGCCTCATCGGTCCGGTCCGCGGGGATATCGGAGTTACCTTGGGTCATGACTCAGCTGGCTGTGATTCCCGCCCGTGTCTGCAAATTCGGCGCGTCCAAGGCAAGGCAGAACAAATCCACGGATCTTGTGGATAAGTCTGAAGACAACTTTCTTGGACGTGCGAAATTCCCTTGAAACATTGGCGGTTCCTTATTTTGCGATCTTTTTAGGCAACTTTATAACCATCTGATTTCAATGGAAACTTTTTTGGCCACTCGGCAAGGGACTGAATTTATTGAAGTTTTAGTGACACCTTGGTAACGGCCCCGTGACCGGTGTACAACTTCCGCAGCGTCGCCTGAAAAGGCCTGCTTGATCTCAGTCGAAACCGGTGATGTCGGGCGTCTTCCAGGCGAGGTGCTGGCCGCCGTCGGTGCACAGCAATTGCCCCGTAACGCCCGGTGCGTCGAGGAAATATCCGAGCGCCCCGGTGATGTCGGAGGGATTCGATCCGCGGGTGAGAATCGTGTTCGCCCTCTGCTGGGCATAGCTCTCGTCGCTCTGGCCGGCGGCTTGCAACGTCGGGCCCGGGCCGATGGCATTCACCCTTATGCGGGGCGCCAGCCCCATGGCGGCGGTCTGGGTGAAGGCCCAGAGCCCCATCTTGGCGATCGTGTAGCTGGTGAACTCGGGCGTCAGCTTGCGCACCCGCTGGTCCAGCATGTTCACCACGAGGCCCCGGGCGACCGGCTCGCCGCGTTCGTCGCTGACGGGATCGGGACATTGCGCGGCAAAGGCCTGCGTCAGCAGCACCGGCGCGCGCAGGTTGCTGTCGATGTTGCGGGCCCAGCCCTGCCCCGTCACCTTGCCGATGCGGTCGTATTCGAAGAGCGAGGCGTTGTTCACCAGCACCGTCAGTGGGCCGTCCAGCCCCTCGACGGCACGCGGCACCAGCGCCTCGACCGCCTCCAGCTCCAGCAGGTCGGCCTGCAGGGGGACGGCCTTGCGGCCCATGGCGCGGATCTCGGCGGCCAGCTCTTCGGCGGCCTCCTGCGACCCGGCATAGTGGATCGCCACGTCGAACCCGCGCCCCGCCAGGTGCAGGGCCATCGCCCGCCCGAGCCGTTTGGCCCCTCCGGTCACCAGAGCCTTCGTCATTCGGTCTTCCCTCGCCTCGTTCAGAACAGGATGAGGCTAACGTAGACCAGATAGAGCGCGGTCAACACCACACCCCACAACCGGGTGATATCGACCTTCATCAGCGCGAAGGGCACCAGCAGCAGCGAGGCCCCCAGCATGACCCAGAGGTCGAAGCTGCGCATGCTGTCTTCCACGGGGATGTTGCCCACCATGGCACCGATGCCCATGATCCCCAGCAGGTTGAACATGTTCGAGCCGATGACGTTGCCCATGGCCACGTCGGCCTGCCTGCGCAGCGCGGCCATGACGGTGGTCGCCAGTTCCGGCAGCGAGGTGCCCACGGCCACCAGCGTCAGGCCGATCACCGTCTCGCTGATGCCGAAGCTGCGCGCGATGATCGAGGCATTGTCCACCAGAAGGTTCGCCCCCAGCGGCAGCCCGATCAGCCCCGCCACGAGGAAAACGGCGATCTTCCAGCCCTTCATGCCCGGGTCGGCCCCTTCGAGGTCCTCTTCGTCGACCGCCGCTTCGGAGGCGGCGCGCGCCTTGCGGCCGGCGATATACTGGTCGACCAGCGTGGCGATCAGCGCCAGCAGCATCACCAGCCCGTGCCAGAAGACCAGCTCCCCGGTCAGGCAGAAGCCGATGAAGACCACTGTCGCGGCCAGCATCATGTAATAGCTGCGCCGGGTGTCGAAATGGCTGCTGTGCATCGTGGCCAGCATCGCGGGCACCCCCAGCACCAGCAGGATATTCGCCGTGTTGGAGCCCACGACGTTGCCGAGCGCGAGGCCCGGCTTGCCATGGATGACGGCGTCGATCACCACCAGAAGCTCGGGCGCGGAGGTGCCGAAGGCAACGACGGTCAGCGAGACGATCAGCGCGGGTATCCCCAGCCGCAGCGCGAGGTTCACCGCCCCCTTGACCAGGGCGTCACCGGCAAACACCAGCAGGGCCAGTCCGACCCCACAGAGAATCCAAGGCATGTCAGCCCCTATTTCTGGCCGCAGTTGCAGGGGCCCTTACCGATCCGGTAGGCCCCGCAGCGCGGACATTTCTTCGTGGAAAGCCTCGCCTGCCGCCCCTTGCCCGGGCCGATCCCGGGAAAGCGCAGCTTGCCGAACATGGCCATGACACCCATGGCGACGAGAAAGAGGACAACAACCTTGAGGATCATGACTCAGAGACCGAAGCGCGCGTAGGCCGCGCGTTCCTCGATGCCCATGATCGCGTCCCCCAGCACCGAGGCGCCGATGCGCCGCAGCCAGGATTTCTTCACCCCGTAGCTGCGGAAGCGGACCTTGTCGCCGAACCGCTCCTTCAGCACCGGCACCATGTGCCCGATGCCGTCGATCAGCCCCAGTTCCCGCGCGCGGGACCCCAGCCAGACCTCGCCGGTGAAGAGGTCCTTGTCCTGCTTCAGCTTGGGCCCGCGCCGTTCGGTCACCTGCGCGATGAAATTGCCGTGTATCTGCTCCAGCAGGCGCTGCAGCTTCTCGACATCCTCGGGGTTCTCGGGGCGGAACGGGTCCAGCATGGATTTCGACTGGCCGGCGGTATAGACGCGCCGCTCCACGCCCTGACGGGCCAGCAGCACATGGGCGCCGAAGCCCGCGGAAATCACCCCGATGGAGCCCACGATGGAGGAGCTGTCGGCATAGATCTCATCGGCGGCAGTGGCGAGCCAGTAGCCGCCCGAGGCGGCGACGTCCTCGACGAAGGCGATGACGGGCACCTCCTTCTCCTGCGCGAGGCGCCGGATGCGGGCCGCGATCAGGGCGCTTTGCACCGGCGAACCGCCGGGCGAGGAGATGGCCAGCGCCACGGCTTTCGGCTTGCCGCGCCGGAAGGCCTTTTCGATGACGGGCGCGAGGCCCGCGTCGTTCAGTCCGCCCCGCGGCCCGTCGGCAATGAGGCCCGACAGGCGCACCACGGCGACCGTGGGACGATCCTTGAGAAAGGGAATCCAGCTTTTCATGCCTCTCGAAATAGAGAGCGCACCCGGAGCAAACAAGGGGACGGCAGAGACGGGGCGGCGAAAAACGCAAACCTGTCCCCGCCCGGCCATTTTCCCGCGGCCAATGCCTGTCCGGGGGGCAGCGGGGCCGACGTTCGGCCCCGCCCCTTTTTCAGCGACCCGGCGTCACGAGCGCAGCCGCCAGCCGGTGCGGAAGATCCAGCCGATCACGCCCAGTGCCAGCGCCGTAAAGCCGCAGATCGCCAGCAGCGACAGCCCCACCGGCACGTCCGCCGTGCCGAAGAAGGACCAGCGGAAGCCCGAGATCAGGTAGACCACCGGGTTGAACAGGGTGATCTTCTGCCAGATCTCCGGCAGCATCGAGAGCGAGTAGAACGAGCCCCCGAGGAAGATCAGCGGCATGACGATCAGCATCGGGATCAGCTGCAACTGCTCGAAGGACTTCGCCCAGATGCCGATGATGAACCCGAAGAGAGAGAAGCTGATCCCCGTCAGCAGCAGGAAGGCCACCATCGCCAGCGGATGCGCGATCGAAATGTCGACGAAGAGCGTCGAGGTCCCGAGGATCACCACCCCGATGAAGAGCGCCTTGGTCGCCGCCGCGCCCACGTAGCCCGCCACCACTTCGAGGAAGTTCACCGGCGCGGTCAGCACCTCGTAGAACGTCCCCGTGAAGCGCGGGAAGTAGATCGCGAAGGCCGCATTGTTCAGCGCCTGCTGGATCACCGCCAGCATGATCAGGCCCGGCACGATGAAGGCGCCGTAGCTGACGCCTTCCACGCTTTCGATCCGGCTGCCGATGGCCGTGCCGAATACCACGAAGTAGAGCGAGGTGGAGATCACCGGCGAGAGGAAGCTCTGCAGGATGGTGCGGAAGAAACGCGCCATCTCGTAACGGTAGATGGCACCGATTGCATAGAGGTTCATGCCGCGTCCTCCCCGACCAGATCGACAAAGATCTCCTCGAGCGAGGACTGGTGGGTCGAAAGATCGGCCAGCCCCACGCCCGCGTCCGCCAGGGCCGCCAGCAGCCGGGTGATCCCCGTCCGCTCGGCCTGGCTGTCGTAGGTGTAGACCAGCGCGTGGCCGTCCTCGGCCAGCTCCAGATCGAAGCCGGAGAGCGCGGCGGGCACCTCGCTCAGCGGGCTCCGCAGCTGCACGGTCAGCTTCTTGCGGCCCAGCCGTTTCATCAGCGCGGCCTTTTCCTCGACCAGCAGAAGCTCGCCCCTCTGGATCACGCCGATCCGGTCGGCCATGGCCTCCGCCTCTTCGAGGTAGTGGGTGGTCAGGATGATGGTCACGCCGCTGGCCTTGAGCTCTTCGACCGTGTCCCACATCCCCTTGCGCAGCGCCACGTCCACACCCGCCGTCGGCTCGTCGAGGAAGAGCACCCGGGGTTCGTGGACCAGTGCCTTGGCGATCAGGACCCGGCGCTTCATGCCGCCTGACAGCGCCTTGGTCGGCGTGTCGCGCTTGTCCCAGAGCGAGAGCTGACGCAGGATCTTCTCGACGAGGGCATCATCACGCCGCTTGCCGAAAAGACCGCGCGTCAGCCGCACGGTGTTGATGACCTTCTCGAAGGGCTCCAGCGCGATTTCCTGCGGCACGAGGCCGATCATCTCGCGCGCGGCGCGGTAGTCCTTCAGGATGTCGTGCCCGCCCACGGAGGCAGAGCCGCCGGTGGGCAGGGTGATGCCGCAGAGGGTGGAGATCAGCGTGGTCTTGCCCGCGCCATTGGGGCCGAGGAGCGCCAGGATCTCGCCCTCCTTGATGTCGAGCGTGACGCCCTTGAGCGCCTCGAACCCGCCGTCATATGTCTTGCGCAGATCCTTGATCTGCAGGATCGGAGCCATGTCCCGTCCCCTTCTTGTCGTGCGTGAGGGTAGGCAGGGCATGTAATATCCAAAAGGCCGCACGCCATGGGTGCGGCCCCTTCAAAATTGCACAGAACCGTGGCGGCTCCCTGCGCTCATGTGCGCAAGATCGGAGGCGCAAACGCGCGGTCCCGGTTCACGCCGGGCCACGACACCCACCATGTCGCGGGCCGTTCGGGCGGCGAGAGGCAAAGCTCCCCGCTCAGCCCCTGCCGGGCCTTCGCCCAGCGCGGTTCAGCCGCGCAGGCGCTTGAGCCAGCCCTTCTTCTCCGCCTCGGGCGGCTCGTCACCTTCGGCCGGGCCCTCCAACACTTCCTGGAAGCGGGTGAAGAACTGGTCCGCCATCTTGCGGGCAAAGCCGTCGATGATCCGGCTGCCCAGCTGGGCCAGCTTGCCGCCCACCTTGGCGTCCACGTCGTAGGTCAGCAGCGTGCCCTCTTCGTGGTCCGCCAGCGTCACCTTGGCGCCGCCCTTGGCAAAGCCCGCGGCCCCGCCCTTGCCCTCGCCGGACATGGTCAGGCTCTCGCCCTCGACCATGTCGGACAGGACCACGGTGCCCTTGAAGTTGGCCTTCACCGGGCCGACCTTCTGGGTCACCGCCGCCTCGAACCCCTCTTCGGGGGAGCCGGAGACCTCGGTCGCGCCGGGCACGCATTCCTTGAGCACCTCGGGGCTGAGCAGCGCGGCCCAGACCGTCATCCGGTCGGCCTTGATCACCTTCTGGTCGTTCATTTCCATGGGCGTCGTCCTTTCGCGTTTGGCCCGGAAGGTAGCCGAGCCGCCCGCCAAGGGGAAGAGAGCCGCGGCTCTGGCCCATGCGGGAGCCGGCGGCTGGCCCTGTCCGCGCCCCTCCGCGCCCGTCCGACGGGCAGCCCGGAGGGCACTTGGCACGGCCCCCGACGGGCCTGTCCACGGCCCCACGCTTGACAGGCTGACGCGTCTGGGGCCCAATCTCCCTGTTTCCAAAGACCTGTTTTCCGGGCCCGGCCTGCGCCGGTGCCGCACCGGGCCGCCCCATGAGGCCGCCCCTATTTCACCGAACCCTCTCCGGGTTCGTCTTTTGAGGAGGAAACCATGCGATCCCATTGCCCCTGCCCCGGCCTCGGCGTCCTTGCCGTGCTGGCCCTGCCCCTTGCCGCGTCCCTCGCGCCGCCCGCCAACGCCCAGATGACCGCAGAGGTGCAGTTCGCCCCCGGCAACTACGGCACGATGCTGGAAGGCACGATCACCGGCCACGCCTACATGGATTACCATCTCGGCGCGAAGGCCGGTCAGACCCTCTTTGTCGAGCTTGATGCCGCGGAGACCAATGGCCATGGCAGTGTCTATTTCAACATCCTGCCGCCCGGCAGCGAGGGCTACGCGATCTTCAACAGTTCCATGAGCGCCGACAACACAGGGTCGGTGGAGTTGCCGGAAACGGGGACCTATACGATCCGCGTCTACCTCATGGGCAACGACCGGGACGCGGACAAGACCGTCAGTTTCCGCGCGGATGTCTCGATACAATAGAGATCAGCCTCATTCCGCTGCGGCCTGCGCAGGAGGCGCCCCGGCACCTGCCGGGTCCAGCCGCTCCCAGCCCTCCGCGCCGCGCTGCCACGCCTGCGGCGGCGCGGGAAAGAACCCGGGCGCTTCTCCGCGCTCGGCATCCCATTGGGTGATGCGCAGCACCTCGCCGTCGCAGTCGATCTGGTTGAAGGTATTGCCCTGTCCGTCCCGCAGCCGGGTGGAGAGCCCCGTTCCCGCCTGCACGAAGAGCAGCCCCGGCACGGTGCGGAACGGCTCTGCCCCCGCCCGGTGCAGGTGCCCCGAGAGGACGAGATCGGCCCCGGCCTCGGACAGGGCCTCCAGCGCGGCGGAGGCGCCGCGCATCAGACGCTTGTCCACGCCGGGGGCATGTTCCAGCGGGTGGTGCAGCACGGCGACGCGCAGCCTGTCGCCCGCGCCCTCCATCCGGGTGGCCAGACGGCGCAACCGCCCGGTGCCCACCTTGCCGGACTGCCATGCAAAACGGTTCACCGTGTTCACCCCGGCCACCAGCATCTCCGTGTCCTCGAAGACAGGTTCCAGATCGCGGTTGATGAAATGCTTGTACCGGTAGAACGGCCGCAGGAACCGCAGGAAAAGATTGTCGAGCGGCGTGTCGTGGTTGCCCGGCACGCAGAGCACGGGCCCCGGCACCCGGTCGAGGAAGGCACGGGCCTGCGCGAACTGACGCCGCCGCGCCCGCTGGGTGAAATCGCCCGAGATCACCGTCAGGTCCGGCTTCAGCCGCGTGACCGCCTCGATCAGGGGCGTCTCAAGCGCCGCGTCCACGCGGCCATAGTGCAGGTCGGAAAGGTGGATGATACGCCTCATGTGTCCCCTTCGGCGGTTTCGGGAAGCAGGATCGTCAGCGGTGCGTCGCACATGCAGAAATCGAAGGGGCTGGGGTCGCGGGACTTCTCCCCGTCGAAGGCCACCAGCGTGCGGTCCCTCTTGGTATGCACCAGCAGTTTCCCGGCCGCGAGGAAATCGTAATCCCGCCCGCGCTGCGCGGTACGCGTCACCAGCCGGAAGGCGATGCGGAAGAGATCGGCCCGGCTTTCGCCCCGGCCGATCAGCACCGCGAACTTGTCGTCGCTGATCGCGCTGTCCCCCTCCAGACCGAAGCGCTCCAGCTGATAGGCCGAACGCGAGACGAAGAGCAGCGGCGTGCGGCGGGTGAAGGTCTCGCCATCCGCCTCGATGGTCAGGTGCATCGGGTGCTGGAACTGCCAGAAGGTCCGTGCCACGGACCAATGCGCCATGATCCGGCGACGGCCCCAGCGCTTGTAGACCGTTTCGCGCTCCTTCAGCACGGCCGGGTAAATCCCGAGGCTGGCGTTGTTCAGGAAGACACGCCCGTTCACCTGCCCCACGCGGATCGCATGGGGGCGCGCGTCGAGCAGCACGCGGGCGGCCTCGTCAGGTTCCTCCGGCAGGCCGAGACCCCGGGTGAAGTAGTTGAACGTCCCCAGCGGCAGCACGGCGAAGGCCGCCTCGCGTCCCACCATCTGGCCGGCCACGGCCATGGCGGTGCCGTCTCCTCCCGCGGCGATGACCGTACGGGCGCCATCCGCGATCACGCTGTCGACCAGCGCGCCCATGTCCTGATCCGGCGACCAGCGGTAGAGCCGGGCCTCGCCTGTGCCGGCGGCGTCCTCCAGCACGGCCATGACGCGGTCGATGGCCTGCTGATCACGGGCATTGGTGCCGGACTTGGCATTGGCGATCACGGCAAAGGGCCCCTCGGCACGGGAAGCGGGGGCGGGATCGGTGACGGATTCCGGGACGGGCTGGCTGGACGGCTGGCTGTCGTGGGAGGTGTCGAGCGATTGGTCGAGCGACATGGAGACAGGACCTCTGCGGTTGCGGTTCCCTTCCCAACGCGCGATTGCCGCGAAAGGTTGCGCGCCCCGTTGCGATTGCAGTGGTGCCCCGTGTTGCGGCCCTTGTCCTGCTCCGCGTAGCGGCCCTCGCCATGCTGCCTGTCATATGGCCTTCCACTGGTAGCAAGAGCCCCGCGCCGCAGTCGCGGGGTTGCGCACCACACAGGCCCATCATGCCCCGGCGGGCCCCTGCCCCACCTCGACTTCCGGCCCGCGCTGCGATATCCAGAGCGCGATCCCCACGGGCCCCAAGCGCCCGCCCGGATCGGGTGACCGGGCCCCTCTGGCAAGCGTCTGCGGCACGCTTGTGATGTCGGCACTCCCCGTTTGTCAGCCGCAGAGACAGGCGACCCATGCTCCTGAACACCACGGACATGTCCCCGCGCGCGCGCGGTCCCCTCGCCCCATCGGAGAGGTAACATGCCCCCATCCACACACCAGAAATCCGCCCTGATGCAGTACTTCTTCTGGGCCATCGTCGTGACCATCGCGGGCCTTGCGCTTGGCGCGGGCCTCGGCTGGATCTACACCGAGAGCGTCGCCGGGATGCTCTCCTTCCTCTTCATCGTCGCCGTTCTGGCGGTGCTGGAGATCTCGCTCTCCTTCGACAATGCCATCGTGAATGCCAACAAGCTCAAGGACATGCGCCCCGAGTGGCAGCATCGCTTCCTGACCTGGGGCATCCTGATCGCGGTCTTCGGGATGCGCATCGTCTTCCCGCTGCTGATCGTCGTCATCGCGGCCAAGATCGGCCCGATCGAGGCGATCCGCCTTGCGGCCACGGAACCGGCCGAGTACAGCCGCATCATGCAGGAGGCGCATCTGCCGATCGCCGCCTTCGGGGGCACCTTCCTGATGATGGTGGCCCTCAACTACTTCTTCGATCAGGACAAGGACATCCACTGGCTCGGCTGGATCGAGACACGGATGGCGCGCTCCGCCGCCGTGAAGGGCATCGAGGTGGGCATCGTCCTGCTGCTGGCGCTGATCTTCTCGCACCTGCAGGCGGGCAACGACGGGCGCGTCTTCATCGAGGCGGCGATTCTCGGCCTCGTGACCTTCCTCGCGGTGGAGGTTCTGGGCGGGCTCATCGACAGCCGCCAGGCCGCCACCTCGGCCGCCGCGCGTGGTGGTCTCGGGGCCTTCCTCTACCTCGAGGTGCTGGATGCCTCCTTCAGCTTCGACGGGGTGATCGGGGCCTTCGCGCTCAGCCAGAACATGTTCGTCATCGCGATCGGCCTCGGCATCGGGGCGATGTACGTGCGCTCCATGACGATCATGCTGGTGGAAAAGGGCACGCTGGCGGAATACCGGTTCCTCGAACACGGCGCCTTCTACGCGATCCTGATCCTCTCGGTGATCATGTACCTGCAATCGCTGATCCATATCCCCGAGGTAATCACCGGCCTTGGCGGCGCGGCCCTGATCGGCGTCTCGCTCTGGTCCTCGATCCGCTGGAACCGGCGCGAGGCGATGGCCTGACAGAGGCTAAAGACGGGCGGCCGCGCTGAACGCGGACGAGATAGGCGGCCCCGACGGGCCGCCCCGGACAAACGGAAACAGGCGGCCCCCAAAAGGTCGCCTGTCTGCATTTCGGTCCCTGGCGACCGGGCGCCGAGGCCCGGACGTCGCGCCCCGGATCAGATCATCACTTCGATGACGTGGGGCCCGTCCTCGGCGTTCACCGCCTCGAAAACCTTGGCAAAGCTCTCCATGTCCTCGACCCGGGTCGCCGGCACGCCGAAGCCCTTGGCGATCGACGGCCAGTCGATCGAGGGCCGGTCCAGCGTCAGCATGTCGGTGGCGGTCTTGCCCTGGGTCGCGCCCACGGCCTTCAGCTCCCCCTCGAGGATCGCGTAGCGCTGGTTCGACAGCACCACGGTGGTGACATTCAACGCCTCGCGCGCCTGGGTCCAGAGCCCCTGCACCGTGTAGAGCCCCGAGCCATCCGCCTGGATGTCCACCACCCGGCGATCCGGGCAGGCCACGGCGGCGCCGGTGGCCATGGGGATGCCGTCGCCGATCGCGCCGCCGGTCAGTTGCAGGTAGTCATGGGGCTTGGCATGGGCCAGCGCCGGATAGACGGCGCGGCCGAAGCTGACACCCTCGTCCACGAGGATCGCGTTCTCCGGCAGAAGCTGCGCCACGCCGGCGGCGAAGGCCTCGGCGGTGATCGCCCCCGAGATCGGGCCATAGTCCGGCGCGGCGGGCAGCGGCAGCGCAGCCCCGACGCCCAGGGCCTCGGCCAGCACGTCAAGCGCATGGAGGTCGTCCATGCCGGGACGGGTGACCGTGTGGATCACCGTGTCCGCGCGGTAGGGCACGCCGGGCTTGCCGGGATAGGCGAAGAACTGCACCGGGGCCTTGGCGCCGATCAGGATGATCTGGTCGAACTGGGCCATCATCTCCAGCGCGGGATCGATGGCATAGGGCACCTTGGCCGGCATCAGCCGTCCCTGCCCCAGTTGCACCCGCTTGACCTGCGTCGGCGCCATCACCACCGCCCCGGTGGCCTGTGCGATACGGCTGGCAAGCTCCAGCGGCGCCTCGCGCAGGGCGGCCCCCGCCAGCATCAGCGCGGTGCGCCGCCCGTTGCGCAGCATACGCTCGGCCACCTCCAGCGCCTTGGCATCGGCCTGCGGACGGGGCCCGCGCGGCAGCGCCGGGGCGACCACGCCGCCCTCGTCCCAGCAGGTGTCAGAGGGCAGGATCAGGCTGGCCACGCCCGGCCCCTCGATGGCGGCACGCAGGCCCTCCATCGCGTCGGCCGCCACGCGGTCGGCGCTGGTGGCCCGGCGCGTCCAGACCGACACGCCCTGCGCAAAGGCCATCGTGTCGGCGGTCAGCGGCGGATCGAGCGGCGCCTGATGGGTGGCCTGATCGCCGATCAGGTTCAGCACCGGGGCATGGGCGCGGCGCGCGTTGTGCAGGTTCGCCAGCCCGTTGGCGAGGCCCGGGCCGCAGTGCAGCAGCGTCGCCGCGGGTTTGTCGGTCATCCGGGCATAGCCGTCGGCGGCCCCGGTCACGACCCCTTCGAACAGGCCCAGCACACAGCGCATCCCCGGCACGTGGTCGAGGGCGGCCACGAAGTGCATCTCGCTGGTTCCGGGGTTGGCAAAACAGGTATCCACACCAGCATCGAGCAGGCTGCGGACAAGGCTTTCGGCACCGTTCATCGTCGCGTCCATTTGTCGGGCGGAGGCGCTGCGGCCCCATGCCGACGCGCCCCGCGATGGCGCAAGAGTGCAGGCCGCGCGCGGATTGTCCAGTCCATTTCGGAGGTGGAAATACAATCCGCAGATTTACCTATCTCCCTGATCCCGAACCGATCCCTGCGCCGCAGCCTCAAGCAGCGCCACGCGCCCCCCCCCACCCCGGTCCCCACCGCGAGCCGCGCCCGATAAAGCGGCACAGCCCCGCCCCGCGCCCCGCCTCGAAGCGCGACGTCATGCGGTTGTCATTGACCCACGCCACCCTCGGGCGAATAACGAACCGGCAGAGCAGCGACGGGAGGACCCCGGCAGGGCAAGTTTTGCAGGCCGGGGGAGGGTTTTGGTGAGTTTTCAGGGCAAGAGATCCACGCATGCGGCCATGACTGCGGCCGACAGGCCGGATTCGCGCACGCAATATGCCGCGCTCTGCTACCGCACCCACAAGTCGACGCCCGAGATCCTGCTGATCACCAGCCGCACAACGCGGCGCTGGATCGTCCCCAAGGGCTGGCCGATGCCGGACCGCACCCCGGCCGAGGCCGCCCTGCGGGAGGCCTACGAGGAAGCCGGCGTGCGCGGGACCGTCTCCAACCGCTGCGTTGGTGTCTTTTCATACATGAAAAACATCAGTGAAGGGATCGATATTCCCTGTGTCGCGATGGTCTTTCCGGTGCAGGTCAAGACGCTCACCGCGCGTTTCCCCGAACGCAAGCAGCGCCGGCGCGAATGGTTCAGCCGCAAGAAGGCCGCCGCCCTCGTGCAGGAGCCGGAACTGGCCGACCTGCTGCGCAACTTCGACCCGCGCAAGCTGCGCTGACCCACCGGCGGACCTTCAGGCAAACTGTCAGGCAGACTGTCAGGCAGACCGGCAGCCAGACCGGCGGGCAAAGGCCCCGCGCAGGCGCCTGAGCCCGCTCCCCTCCGCTTGAATTCTCCCGCGCCGCCGCTATTTACTGTCATGGAAGTGTCATCCCCTCACATGGCCCGCAGATGATCCAGTTCGCATTGAAATGTGACAACGACCACCGCTTCGACAGCTGGTTCCAGTCTGCCGACGCCTTCGACAAGCTGCGCGCCTCCGGCATGCTCACCTGCGAGATCTGCGGCTCCGCCCACGTGGAGAAGGCCATGATGGCCCCGCGCCTCGGCGCGACCCACGACACGGAGACCGCGAAGGCCCGCCCCCTCTCCTTCCCCGCCAGCGAGGCCGAAACCGCCCTCGCCGAACTGCGCCGCAAGGTCGAGGAAAACTCCGACTACGTGGGCCGCGATTTCGCCCGCGAGGCGTGGCGGATGCATGCGGGCGACGCGCCCGAACGTGCGATCCACGGCGAGGCCAAGCCGGAAGAGGCCCGCAAGCTGCTGGAAGAAGGGGTGCCGATCGCGCCCCTGCCCTTCCTGCCGGGTCGCAAGACCAACTGACACCCCCACACCAGAGGAAGACAGCATGCAGATTGTCCTGACCGGCGCGAGCCGCGGCATCGGTGCCGCCCTGCGCGAGATCTACGAGGCGCGTGGCGACAGCGTGACGGGCACGTCGCGCGCGGGCGGTGACGGGCTGATGGCGCTCGATGCGACCGACCCGACCCAGATCAAGGCCATGGCCGATGCGCTTCAGGGCAAGCCCATCGACCTGCTGATCTGCAACGCGGGTGTCTACCTCGACAAGGGCCAGCCGCTGGACACGGGCTTCCCGGCGGACATGTGGGCGCAGGAATTCGCCACCAATGTCACCGGCCCGTTCCAGTGCATCCAGGCCCTGCTGCCCAACCTGCGCGCCGCGGGCGGCAAGGTCGCGGTGATCTCCTCCGCCATGGGCTCTCAGGAGCGCGCGCCGGGCGGCTCCTACATCTACCGCGCCTCCAAGGCCGCCGTTTTGAACGTGGTGCGCAACCTCGCCGCCGACCTGGCCCCGGAGGGAATCGCCCTTGGCGCCTACCACCCAGGCTGGGTGCGCACCGACATGGGCGGCAGCGGGGCCGATATCGACGTCGCGACCTCCGCCAAGGGGCTGGTTCAGCGCTTCGATGCGCTCTCACCCGCGACCTCGGGCTGCTTCGAGACCTACGAGGGTACGAAAATCCCCTTCTGAGGGGGTTTCACGCAACATTCGCCATCTTGCCCTTGACGCGCGGGGCGCGTAAACCGCGCCCCAAACAAAGGTCAGGGACAGATCATGCCCACGCTCGTGATGAAATTCGGCGGCACCTCCGTCGCCACGCTGGACCGTATCCGCCGCGCTGCAAAACGCGTGGGCGTCGAAGTTGCCAAGGGCTATGACGTCATCGTCATCGTCTCGGCCATGGCCGGCAAGACAAACGAGCTTGTGGGCTGGGTCGGCGAAACCTCGCCCTTCTACGACGCGCGCGAATACGATGCCGTCGTCTCCTCCGGCGAGAACGTGACCGCCGGCCTGATGGCGCTGATCCTTCAGGAAATGGATGTGCCCGCCCGCAGCTGGCAGGGCTGGCAGGTGCCGCTGAAGACGAACAGCGCCCATTCCCAGGCCCGGATCGAAGAGATCCCGACCGAGAACATCAACGCCAAGTTTGCCGAAGGCATGAAGGTGGCCGTGGTCGCGGGCTTCCAGGGGATTTCCCCCGAGGGCCGGATCACCACGCTGGGCCGGGGCGGCTCGGACACCACGGCCGTGGCCTTCGCCGCCGCCTTCGACGCCGAGCGCTGCGACATCTATACGGACGTGGACGGGGTCTATACCACCGACCCCCGCGTCAGCCCCAAGGCGCGCAAACTGGAAAAGATCGCCTTCGAGGAGATGCTGGAACTGGCATCGCTCGGGGCCAAGGTTCTGCAGACCCGCTCGGTCGAGCTGGCGATGCGGTATGGTGTGAAGCTGCGGGTTCTCTCCAGCTTCGAAGAAAATGACGAAACTGCGGGCACGCTGGTCTGTGCCGAGGAGGATATCATGGAATCCAATGTCGTCTCCGGCATCGCCTTCTCGCGCGATGAGAGCAAGATGACCCTGATCTCGGTGAAGGACAAACCGGGCATCGCCGCCGCGATCTTCGGCCCCCTCTCCGACGCCGGCGTGAACGTCGACATGATCATCCAGAACATCGCCGAGGAAGGCCTGACCGACATGACCTTCTCCTGCCCCACCGATCAGGTGAAACGGGCCGAGAAGGCGCTGAACGGCGCCAAGGAAGCCGGCGTTCTGGAGTTCGAGGAACTGGTTGCCGATACCGAGGTCGCCAAGGTCTCGGCCGTGGGCATCGGCATGCGCTCGCAGTCGGGCGTGGCCGCCAAGATGTTCAAGACGCTCTCGGACGAAGGCATCAACATCAAGGTCATCGCCACCTCCGAGATCAAGATCTCGGTGCTGATCGACCGCAAGTACATGGAGCTCGCCGTTCAGGCGCTCCACGACGCCTTCGAGCTGGAAAAGGCCTGATTTCAGGCCCCTGAACGCCAGTCTTCATGCAGCGGCGCGGACGGGAAACCGTCCGCCTGCCCCCACGTCGTGACAGTCCGACGTGTCTTTTCACATGTTTCCGACATGTTATTCATTTCTATCAGCCACCGGTTGTGTTTTAGTCTGCGGTGGCAACGAGGGTTAAGGAAGCTCAGACAATGAGCGAGAATTTCCAGACCGACAGCCGGCGTATGCTTGGCCGTCTGCGCGAGGTCATGGCCGAGGACGCCCATGGTCAGGCCCGGCTGGATCGCATTACACGGCTGATCGCTTCGGAAATGCAGACCCAGGTCTGCTCCGTCTACCTGTTCCGCGACGCCGAAACCCTCGAACTCTGCGCCACCGAGGGCCTCAAGGCCGAGGCCGTGCACCAGACAAGGATGCGCCTTGGCGAGGGTCTCGTTGGCCGTGTTGCCCGTGCCGGCCACGTGGTGAACACCGCCGATGCCCCGACCGAGGCGGGTTTCCGCTACATGCCCGAAACCGGGGAGGAGATTTACTCCTCCTTCGCCGGTGTGCCGATCCAGCGGCTGGGGGAAAAGCTGGGCGTGCTGGTGGTGCAGTCCAAGACCGCGCGCAAGTTCTCCGACGACGAGATCTATGCCCTCGAAGTGGTGGCCATGGTTCTGGCCGAAATGGCCGAACTGGGGGCCTTCGTCGGCGAAGGCGCCGCCCTCTCCGCCCGGCACACCAAGCACGTGGTCTTCCGCGGCGCCACCGGTCAGGAAGGCACCGCCGAGGGTCATGTCTGGCTGCATGAACCCCGCGTGGTGATCACCAACCCGATCGCCGATGACCCCGTCCGCGAGAACGAGAAGCTGCGCACCGCGGTGGAACAGCTCCGCGTCGGCGTGGATGCGATGCTGGCCGATGCCGCCGATGGCGACGGCGAACAGCTGGAGGTGCTCGAAGCCTACCGGATGTTCGCCAACTCCAAGGGCTGGATGCGCCGGATGGAGGAAGACATCGGACGGGGCCTCTCGGCCGAGGCCGCCGTGGAAAAGGAGCAATCCGCCGCCCGCGCCCGCATGTCCACCGTGACCGACCAGTACCTGCGCGACCGGCTGCACGATCTCGACGACCTGTCGAACCGGCTGCTGCGCATCCTGACGGGTCAGGGCCGGGAAACCGGGGCCGAGATGCCCGCGGACCCGATCCTCGTGGCGCGCAACATCGGCCCGGCGGAACTGCTGGACTACGGCCGCTCCCTGCGCGGCGTGGTGCTGGAGGAAGGCTCCGTCGGCTCGCACGCGGCCATCGTGGCCCGGGCGCTTGCCATTCCCCTGATCATCCACGCCGAGCGGATCACGACCGAGGCGCTCAACGGCGATCACATGCTGCTGGACGGGGATAACGGCGTGGCCCACCTGCGCCCCGAGGAAACCGTCGTCACCGCCTTCCGCGACAAGATCGCGATGCAGGCGCAGGCGCAGGAACGCTATGCCTCGATCCGCGACACGCCTGCCGTCACGCTCTGCGGCGAACGGATCACCCTGACGATGAACGCGGGCCTCATGGCCGACCTGCCCTCGCTCGAGGGCTCCGGCGCCGAGGGCGTGGGCCTCTTCCGGACCGAGTTGCAGTTCCTGATCCGCAACCAGATGCCGCGCCGGTCCGAGCTCTCCGCGCTCTATGCCCGGGTCTTGGACGCCGCCGAAGGCAAGCGCGTCGTCTTCCGCACGCTCGACATCGGGTCGGACAAGGTGCTGTCCTACATGAAGCCCAATGACGAGCCGAACCCCGCGCTCGGCTGGCGGGCGATCCGCGTGGGCCTCGACAAGCCGGGCGTCATGCGGATGCAGTTGCAGGCGCTGATCCGCGCGGCCCATGGCCGCCCGCTGACGGTGATGTTCCCCTTCGTCGCCCAGTACGAGGAATACAAGGCCGCCCGGGCCGAAATGGACAAGGCGCTGGAGCGCGAGCGCATCCTCGGCCATCCCCTGCCCGAGACGCTGGAAGTGGGCGCCATGCTGGAGACGCCCTCCCTCGCCTTCGCGCCGCAGAAGTTCTTCCAGGAGGTCGGCTTCCTCTCCATCGGGGGCAACGACCTCAAGCAGTTCTTCTTTGCCGCCGACCGCGAGAACGAGCGCGTGCGCCGACGCTATGACACGCTCAACGTCTCCTTCCTGACCTTCCTCGAAGGCATCGTCGCCCGCTGCGAGGAGACCGGCACGCCGCTCAGCTTCTGCGGCGAGGATGCGGGCCGGCCGATCGAGGCGCTCTGCCTCGTGGCCATGGGCCTGCGGGCGCTCTCCATGCGCCCGGCCTCCATCGGGCCGGTGAAGCACCTGCTGCTGCGCACCGACATCAAGGCCCTGCGCAAGGTCATCGACGAGGCTCGCGTGAGCGGCGCGCAATCGGTGCGCCCGGCGGTGATGGACTTCCTGCGCGGCGGCGGGAACTGAGGCCCGGCGCGCGCCGCGCGTCCGCCCCGGCGCTTCGGCCTCAAGGCCCGCGCCATCGGCGGGACCCCGCCCCGATCGGGCAGATTTAGGGGCCTCAGATCAGGCACACGCCATTTATGGGGAGGGTCAGCCCCTTGGCCGCGTGTCTTTTTCCTTGCCCCCGGCGGTTCCAGCCGTGATCCTGCGGCCAAGACGCACGACCCGAAAGGATGTCCCCATGCATGATCCCGGCACCGCCTTCCGCGCCCTGCACCAGCCCGGAAGCCCCTTCGTCCTCGCCAATGCCTGGGACGTGGGCAGCGCCAAGGTGCTGGCCGCCCTCGGGGCGCAGGCGCTCGGCACCTCCTCCGCGGGCTATGCCTTCACCCTCGGCAAGCCCGATGGCACCCTGACCCGGGACGAGGCCCTCGCCCACGCGCAATCCATCGTCGAGGCCACCGCGTTGCCAGTCTCCGCCGATCTCGAGAACGGCTATGGCGACGATCCCGAAACCGTGGCCGAGACCGTCCGCATGGCGGGCGAGATCGGGCTCGCCGGTGTCTCGATCGAGGACACTGTCCTGCCCGGCGCCACGGCCTATGACTTCGACCTCGCGGTCGAGCGTATCCGCGCCGCCGTCGCCGCCGCCCGGTCTCTGAAGCGCGATTTCGTTCTGGTGGCGCGCGCCGACGGGATCATGCTGCATGGCTACGACATCGAGGAGGCCCTGCGCCGGCTCAAGGCCTTCGAGGCGGCAGGCGCCGATTGCCTCTATGCCCCCCTGCCCGAGAGCTTCGAGGATCTGGAGCGGATCGTGTCCGAGACGGTCACCCCGGTGAACGCCCTCGCCACCGGCTCCTTCGCCTCCTACACGCAGGAGGATTTCGCCCGGATCGGGGTCGCGCGGATCTCGCTCGGCTCCTCGCTGGCGCGGGTCACGCAGCGTGCACTGATCGACGCGGTGGAGGAGATCTTCGACGATGGCAGCTTCTCGCGGCTGAAGAAATCCGTGCCGGGAGAGCTGATAGACAAGATGCTCGGCGACTGACGCCCGCACGCGGCATGAAAGATAAGGGGCGCCAGTGAGCGCCCCTTGGTCTTTCTCGCCCACCGGCCCGGTTTGGGCCTGCCAAGTTAGGACCTGCCAAGTTTGGACCTGTCCGGGGCGGCAGGGCCCTACCCCAGTTCCATCGTCGTGATCGCCTGAAGCATCGGCCCGGCCTGCGGCGCGGGCCCACGGTACATCCGGGCGGTGGCAAAGGTCGCCTCGAAGCCGAGCGCGATGAGGGCCTCGGCCAGCGGCGCATTCGCCTCCGGCAGGTCGATGACCACAGGCGTCGCGGGATGATCCGCCAGCGCCGCCCGGACCAGCCGCAGCGCGGCCTCTGCATCCGGGGCGATGACGGGACCGATCTTGGCCCCCTGACGGCAGCGGCGCAGGGTGGCGAAACCGGTGATCCGCCCGCGCTCTTCCATGACGTAGCTCTGACGGCTGGCGCTCTTGGCCATCCACGCCAGCAGGAAGGCGGGCCTTGCATAGCCATTGGCGGCGAGGTCCAGCCGTGCCACGGCGGGGGCGTCGGCCACCACAAGCGGGCGCACCTGCGCATCCGCCCGGCCATCCAGCCGCCCCTCGTAGCGGGTGGTGGAGCCTGCGAGGGCAAAGCCCGACTTGGCGTAGTTCTCCTGCTGCGCCGCGACCCCGTCGAGGCCCACGGTGCGCCCGCCCGCGTGTTCCAGCGCATGGGTCCAGAGCGCGTAACCGATGCCCCTGCCCCGATAGTCCGGGTGACAGAGGTAGAGGCCGAGGAAGGCCATCGTCTCGGAATGCACCACCACGGAGATCGCGGCGACGGGGATGCCCCGGATCTCGGCCACGAAGAAGCCCTGCGGATCGGCGGCGTGAAAGGCGGTGGCGTCATCGGCCCCGGGGTTCCAGCCCTCCTCGGCGGCCCAGTCCAGCATCAGGGCGACCTCGGCGGCAGAGGCGGTGCGATAGAGCGGTGTGCTCATTGGCCGAGCGCCTCGCGCAGGGTGCCCGGGAAGGAGGCGCGGTTGCGCAGGTCGAGAGAGGTCACGAGGTCGAGCAGGTGGCTTTTCATCAGGTCTTCCGCCATGTCGGCGTCTCCGGTCTCGAAGGCGCTCATCAGCGCGTGGTGGGCATGGCTCTCGCACAGCGCGGCACGGCGCTGCCAGTAAAGCGCGATGATCAGCGCCGAGCGCGAGACCAGCTCCGAGATGAAGGCCTCGATCGTCGCCTGATCTGCGATCCGGGCGATCTCTACATGGAATTGGCCCGAGAGATAGACCGCGCGGCCACTTTCTCCGGCGTGGACCGCCGCGTGCTCGGCCTCGATATGGGCCCGGAGCAGCGCCAGCCCCTCGGGGGTCATCCGCTCGCAGGCGGAGCGCGCGGTGCGCGGCTCCAGCAGGGCGCGGGCCTCGAAGACCTCGCGCGCCTCGCGCACGGTGGGCTGCGCGACGAAGGCACCGCGGTTGCGCTTCAGCTCGACCAGATGGCGATGCGAAAGGCCCTGCAACGCGGCGCGCACGATGGTCCGGCTGATGCCATAGACCTCGGCCAGCTCGTCCTCGCCCAGCTTGCTGCCCGGCGGCAGCCGGTGCTCGTGGATCGCCCGCTCGATCTCGGCGGCGACATACTCCGCGGTGCCGGGCGTCAACAGCATGTCGTTCATCTCTCTTCTCCGATCCGGGGTGATTCTGCGCCCTGCGACCGGGATGGGCAAGGCGCGGCGCCGTCGCAAGAGGATCCGAAACAGGATTGTATACGAAAATGTGCGAGAAAATGTTCACGAGCGCGCCACGGCCGCTCAAACAAACGGCAGATGAGAAATCTGCCCCCGGGCCACGTCGAATCTTCTGACCTCGCGGCGGATCCCGCGACAAGCTGGATGCAGGCAAACGATGGTCCCCGCTGCGGGGCCGGCAGGAGGGACGATGCGCACGGGATATGATCTGGAACTGGTCCACCTGACGAAACGCTATGGCGACACCATCGCGGTGCGCGACCTGAACCACGTCTTCCACCCGGGCAGCTACGTCTGCCTGCTGGGGCCCTCGGGCTGCGGCAAATCCTCGACCCTGCGGATGATCGCGGGGCATGAGACGGTCAGCGAGGGCTCCATCGTGCTGGACGGGCAGGATGTCTCGACGCTCTCGCCCGCGCAGCGCGGCACGGCGATGATGTTCCAGAACTACGCGCTCTTCCCGCATCTCAACGTGCGCGACAACGTGGCCTTCTCGCTGCGCATGAAGGGCGTGGACAAGGCGACCCGCCACGCCAAGGCGAACGAGCTTCTGGCACTGGTGCAGATGACGGCCTATGCCGACCGGCTGCCGGCGCAGCTCTCGGGCGGGCAACAGCAGCGCGTCGCCCTCGCCCGGGCGCTGATCACCCAGCCCAAGGTCCTGCTGCTGGACGAGCCGCTCTCGGCGCTCGATCCCTTCCTGCGGATCCAGATGCGGGCCGAGCTGAAGCGCATCCAGCGCGAGCTGGGGATCATCTTCATCCACGTCACCCACGGACAGGACGAGGCCCTCGCCCTCGCCGACGAGGTCGTGGTAATGAACAACGCCGTCATCGAACAATCCGGCCCCCCGCGCGAGGTCTGGGGCGCGCCCCGGACCGAGTTCGTGGCCCGCTTCATGGGCGGCCACAACGTCATCACGCTGGAGGGCGGCAAGGTCGCGCTGCGCGCCGATGACGTGAAGCTGGCCGAGGCTGCGGGCACGCCCGGCCTGCCCGCCACCGTCACCTCCGTGGAATACCAGGGCGCGACGGTCGCGCTCTCGGCCCGGACGGCGGCGGGCGAAGAGGTTTTCGCCATCCTCCCCGAGGAGGGCTTCTTCAAGACACCAAAATCCCCCGGCGATGCGGTCACGCTCGCCTGGGACGAGGGGCGGCTGCACCGCCTCCAAGCCTGACCAACACGATCAACCGACACGGGAGACCCAAAATGTCGAAGATGAGATACAGCCGCCGCAGCGTCCTGAAGAGCGGGATCGCCGCCACCGCCGCCTCGGCCCTGCCCGCCCCCATGGTCTGGGCGCAGGAGATCAAGGACATCACCCTGCGCCAGTTCGGCACCGGCGTGTCGAACCTCAACGAGGTCGGCCAGAAGGTGAAGGAAGACCTCGGCTTCACGCTGGAGATGACCGCGCTCGACAGTGACAGCGTGACCCAGCGGGCCGCGACCCAGCCCGACAGCTTCGACATCGCCGATATCGAGTACTGGATCTGCAAGAAGGTCTGGCCGACCGGCAACCTGCAGGCGATGGATACCTCGAAGATCGCGAACTACGACAAGATCGTCGGCATCTTCAAGGATGGCAAGCTGACGCCCGAGTCGGTCATCGCGCAGGGCACCGCGCCCCATACCGTCGGCTTCGTCGAGGGCCCGGACAGCACCACCTTCGCCACTGAGGAAACCCAGTGGATGACCCTGATCCCGACGATCTACAACGCCGATACCCTCGGCATCCGCCCCGACCTGATCAAGCGCCCGATCGACACCTGGGCCGAGCTGCTGAACCCCGAGTTCAAGGGCAAGGCCTCGATCCTCGACATCTCCTCGATCGGGATCATGGACATGGCCATGGTCTGCGAGGCCATGGGCGAGATCGCCTATGGCGACAAGGGCAACATGACCAAGGAAGAGATCGACAAGACCTTCGCGATCTTCACCGAGGCCAAGCGCGCCGGCCAGTTCCGCGCCTTCTGGAAGACCTTCGACGAGAGCGTCAACCTGATGGCCTCGGGCGAGGTGGTGATCCAGTCCATGTGGTCGCCCGCCATCACCGCGGTGAAATCGCGCGGCATCCCCTGCGTCTACCAGCCGCTGAAGGAAGGCTACCGCTCCTGGGGCGGCGGCATCGGCCTGTCGAAGTCGCTCACCGGCATGGAGCTGGACGCGGCCTACGAATACATCAACTGGTACCTCTCGGGCTGGGTCGGCGGCTTCCTGATGCGCCAGGGCTACTACTCGGCCGTGCCGGAGACCTCCAAGGAGTTCATGACGGCCAACGAATGGGGCTACTGGTTCGAGGGCAAGGAAGCGGTCGAGCCGATCTCCAACCCCTTCGGCGATGTCATGGCCCAGGCCGGCGAGACCCGCGACGGCGGCTCCTTCTACGAGCGCATGGGCTCGGTCGCCTGCTGGAACGCCGTCATGGACGAGAACCAGTACATGGTCCGCAAGTGGAACGAGTTCATCGCCTCGTGAGGCGGGGCGCGTCGCCCGTGGTGGCGCGCGAGAGAGGCTTTGCGCCGGGCCTTGCGGCCCGTCGCCCGGCGGGGGGCTCACGCCCCCCGCACCCCCCGTCTGCGGAGGTTCCGAACGCCTGTGCGCCCCTGAGGGTCCGGTGGGCGGCGCGGGCGGGGATGTGAGTATTTTTGGAAAGATGAAAGCCGGTGTCGAGACTTCAGGTCCGTGGTCCGGGAGGCAGGAGAGGCGGGAATGAGCGATCTGGCAGGCGATGTGCAGCCGGTGGAGAAACGGCCCGCGAAACGGGCGGGCCGACGGCTGGGGCCGGATGTACTGGGGTGGCTGCAGGCGGCGCCGCTGACGCTGGTGCTGGTCTGCTTCCTGCTGGCGCCGATCGCGATGATCGTGGCCGTCTCCTTCTGGGGGGCGACGGAATTCTCGATCTACCCGGCGTTCCAGTTCGACAATTATGCCTTCCTCTTCGGCTCAGATGTCACCTACCGGGTGTTCTTCGCCACCTTCAAATACGCGCTGATCACATGGGCCTTCACCCTCGCGATCGGCTTTACCGTGGCCTATTTCCTGGCCTTCCACGTGCGCAGCCAGCCGATCCAGATCGCGCTCTTCCTGCTGTGCACGATCCCGTTCTGGACCTCGAACATCATCCGCATGATCTCGTGGATCCCCTTCCTGGGGCGCAACGGCATCGCCAACTCGGCGCTGATCTCCTGGGGCGTGATCGACGAGCCGCTGGAATGGCTGCTCTATTCCGACTTCTCGGTGATCCTCGCCTTCGTGCATCTCTACACGCTCTTCATGGTGGTCCCGATCTTCAACACGATGATGCGGATCGACAAATCCCTGCTGGAGGCGGCGCGGGACAATGGCGCAAGCGGGTTCCAGACCCTGCTGCATGTGATCCTGCCCCTGACCAAGCCCGGCATCATGATCGGTACGATCTTCGTGATCACGCTGGTGATGGGCGATTTCATCACCGTGCGCTTCATGTCGGGCTCGCAGCGGGCCAACGTGGGGCGGCTGATCTCCAACGACATCTCGCTGCTGCAATACCCTTCAGCCGCCGCCACCGCCGTGGTGCTGCTCTGCACCGTTCTGCTGGTGATCGGCATCCTGCTGCGCTTCGTGAACATCCGGAAGGAGCTCTGAGATGGAAAAGCGTCCCTTGAGTTTCTACGTCCTCGCCGGTTTCTTCGCGCTCTTCGTGCTCTTCCTCTACGGGCCCACGCTGACCATCGGCATCCTCAGCTTCCAGGGCCCGCAGGGCGGGCTGACCTTCCCGATGAACGGCGTCTCGCTGCACTGGTTCCGCGACCTCTTCGAGGAGCAGGCGGTGGGCGACATCTGGGGGGCCTTCCGGCGCTCGCTGGCGCTTGGCCTCATGGTCATGGTCACGACGGTCGTCGTCTCGGTCATGGCGGGGCTGGCGTTCCGCAAGCGGTTCCTCGGCTCGGGGCTGCTGTTCTACATCGCGATCACCTCGCTGGTGATCCCCTCGATCCTGATCTCGCTCGGCGTCGGGCTGATCTTCAACCAGCTGGGGCTGAAGGTGCATTGGGCGACCTCGGGCTTCGGTTCGCAGCTGACGTGGACCCTGCCCTTCGGCCTGCTGATCATGTTCGCGGTCTTCAACCGGTTCGACAAATCCTACGAGGAAGCCGCCCGCGACCAGGGCGCGACCGCCTGGCAGACCATCTACCACGTGGTGCTGCCGATCATCGCGCCCTCGCTGATCGGGGTGGCGCTCTTCGGCTTCACGCTCAGCTATGACGAATTCGCCCGCACCCTGCTGACGGCGGGCAGCTACAACACGCTGCCGCTGGAGGTCTTCGGGATGACCACCAACGTGACCTCGCCGGTGATCTATGCGCTCGGCACGCTGACGACGCTGTTCTCGCTGATGATCATCGCGGTCTTCCTCTTCACGGTCTGGGTGATGGGCAAGCGGCGCGCGCGCGCAGGTTCGGACGCGGGCAAGGGCGTGTGATGCGGCTGCTCTACATTAATCCGAACGCCACCGCCTCGATGACCGACGGCATCGTGGCGGCGGCCCGCGCCGCCCTGCCCGGGGTCGAGATCACGGGCGAGACCAACACCGACGGGCCGCCCGCCATCGAGGGCCCCGAGGACGGCGACCGCGCGGTGCCCGGCGTCCTCGCCCGGGTGGCCGCGGCCGAGGCCGACGCGGTGGTGATCGCCTGTTTCGACGACACCGGGCTGGCCGAGGCGCAGGCCCTCGCCGCCGTGCCGGTGCTGGGGATCGGACAGGCGAGCTACCTCATGGCGACGCTCTTGGGGCAGCGGTTCTCGGTCGTGACCTCGCTGGCGGTATCGCTGCCGGTGATCCGGGAGAATATCGAGACGCTGGGCTTTGCGGGCAACTGCGCCTCGGTGCGCGCGAGCGGCCTGCCGGTGCTGGTGATCGACGAGGGATCGGAGGAGACCCGCGCGCGGCTGGCGGAAGAGATCACGCGGGCGCGGGACGAGGACGGCGCGGGTGTCGTCGTGCTGGGCTGTGCGGGGATGGCGCCGTTGCGGGCGGACCTGGAGGCACGCAGCGGCGTGACGCTGATCGACGGCGTGGCGGCCTCGGCCCATCTGGCGGTGGCGGCGGCGGGGTTTCGGGCGGGGTGACAGGCGCTTGGGTCTTGCACCTGCGGACTTAGTGAGTGAACGCGACCGCCAAACACCTATCCAGGTAGAGACAAGGGCAGCGCCGTCCCGCGGGGTGGCGCATAAGCGCCGGTCGCCATTGGAGCGCCATTGGTCCGAGCGCCAATGGCAACGGGGGGCGGGTCGGCGCTGCCCGGCCTCTCGGCCGGGCGGGTGGTTGATGGACGAGCCAGCGAGACGGGGCGCTGCGGCAGGTTCGGGCGCATCAGAGCATCAGAGCATCAGAGCATCAGAGCATCAGGCTTCACCGTCAAAAGCACTACCGCCCCAAGCCGCTCCCCCAACGAAAACGCGCCGCCCCTTTCGGAGCGGCGCGTGTCCTGTCCAACCGGCAACGGATCACTCCGTCACGGTGACTTTCACCATCCGGTCCGGCGCGCCGATCACGGCACCGTTGCGGCCTTCGCCGCGCTTGATCGCGTCGACCACGTCCATGCCCGAGGTCACCTTGCCCACCACCGTGTAGCCGCCGTTGAGATGCGGCGCGGGGGCGAACATGATGAAGAACTGCGAGTTCGCGCTGTCCGGGTCCTGCGAGCGGGCCATGCCCACCACACCACGGTCGAAGTTCTCGTCCGAGAATTCGGCCTTCAGGTCGGGCAGGTCGGAGCCGCCCATGCCGGCGCGGCGCATGTCGCCGCCCTCGTGGGCGAATTCCACGTCACCGGTCTGAGCCATGAAGCCCTCGATCACGCGGTGGAAGTAGACGCCGTCGTACTTGCCCTCTTCCGCCAGCGTGGTGATCCGCTTCACGTGCTCGGGTGCGACGTCCTCGAAGAGGTCCACATGCACCGTGCCGTTGGCCTCGCCGCCGATCTCGATGTCGAGACCGGTGGCCAGGGCCGGACCGGCAGCCAGCAGCGCGGCAAGCGTTGCGGCGGCCAGCTTACGCATCTGCCGCGACCTTGACGCTGATCATGCGGTCGGGGCTCGCGGGCGGCTCGCCACGGGTGATCGCATCCACGTGCTCCATGCCCGAGACGACGCGGCCATAGACCGTGTACTGCCCGTTCAGGAAGTGGTTGTCCTTGAAGTTGATGAAGAACTGCGAGTTGGCCGAGTTCGGGTTCGCCGAACGGGCCGCGCCGAGGGTGCCGCGGTCGTGGGGCAGCTTGGAGAATTCTGCCGGCAGGTCGGGCAGCTCGGAGCCGCCGGTGCCTGCCATGCGCAGGTTGAAATCGTTTTCCATGTTGCCGTTGGCCACGTCGCCGGTCTGGGCCATGAAGCCGTCGATCACGCGGTGGAAGGCCACGTTGTCATAGGCACCGGAGCGCGCCAGTTCCTTCATGCGCTCGGCGTGTTTCGGCGCCACGTCGGGCAGCAGTTCGATGGTGACGGTACCGCCCTTGAGTTCCATCAGGATGGTGTTTTCGGGATCCTTGATCTCGGCCATGGCAGAGCCTCCTTTTCTGGCTTTGTCGTGATGCATAAGGCGCATGAGGCCAATTGCCAAGCGGCGCCCTGTTGACGATGGCGGGAGGAGCGGCGATGTATCGCCCGACCGACATCAGGAGGACGGAAACCGATGGGTTGGAAAACGCTGGATGACATGGATCTTGCCGGCAAGCGCGTACTGGTACGGGTGGACATCAACGTCCCCGTCGAGAACGGCAAGGTAACGGACACCACGCGGATCGACCGCATCGCTCCCACCGTGAAGGATATCCTCGAGAAGGGCGGCAAGCCGATCCTTCTGGCGCACTTCGGGCGCCCCAAGGGCAAGGTCGTGCTCGACATGTCGCTGCGGGTCACCCTGCCCGCGCTGGAGGCCGCCCTCGGCACCAAGGTCGCCTTCGACGAGACGCTGGACGCCGCCGAGGCCCAGACCGACGAACAGCGCGAGGCCAAGGTCATCCTGCTGGAGAACATCCGCTTCCACCCGGGCGAGGAGAAGAACGACCCCGCCTTCGCCAAACGCCTCGCCGGTCTCGGCGACGTCTACGTGAACGACGCCTTCTCGGCCGCGCACCGCGCCCATGCCTCGACCGAGGCGCTCGCCAAGCTGCTGCCCTGCTGTGCCGGTCGCCTGATGCAGGCCGAACTCGAAGCGCTGCAAGCCGCGCTCGGCAAGCCCGAGCGCCCCGTGGTCGCCGTCGTGGGCGGGGCCAAGGTCTCCACCAAGCTGGAACTGTTGGGCAACCTCGTCGAGAAGGTGGACTACCTGATCATTGGCGGCGGCATGGCGAACACCTTCCTCGCCGCCGAGGGCATCGACGTCGGCAAATCGCTGGCCGAGCTCGAGATGACCGAGACCGCCAAGCAGATCCGCCTCAAGGCGCAGGATCTCGGCTGCCGCCTCGTGCTGCCCGCCGACGTGGTCGTGGCGCGTGAATTCAAGGCCAATGCCGAGAACGAGACCGTGCCCGCGACCCAGTGCCCCTCCGATGCGATGATCCTCGACGCGGGCCCCGACGCGGTGACCCGTATCAAGGGCATCTTCGAGGAGGCCAGGACGCTGATCTGGAACGGCCCGCTCGGCGCCTTCGAGATCGCGCCCTTCGACACCGCGACCAACGCCGCCGCCACGGCAGCCGCCGCGCTGACCCGCGCGGGCAAGCTGATCTCGGTTGCCGGCGGGGGCGACACCGTCGCCGCGCTCAACACCTCCGGGGCGGCAGGCGATTTCACCTATATCTCGACCGCGGGCGGCGCCTTCCTGGAATGGATGGAAGGCAAGACCCTGCCCGGCGTTGCGGCGCTGGAAGGCTGACGAGCAGGCGAACGGGCGCGGTTTCGCGCGGCCCCCGCAAGGCGTTAGCGCCACCAGAATTGCAAGCACGCCCCCGCTTCCTTAGAAGCGGGGGCGAGGCCCCGAAGGGGGGCATTTATCCATAAATCAGGGCGATCATTCCATGACGACAGACAAGCAGGCCGAGCTGATCGGCAAGGGCCAGGGATTTATCGCGGCGCTTGACCAGAGCGGCGGTTCGACCCCCAAGGCGCTGAAACTCTACGGGATCGAGGAAGACGCCTATTCCTCCGAGGACGAGATGTTCGGCCTGATCCACGACATGCGCGCGCGGATCATCAAGTCGCCCGCCTTCACCGGCGACAAGGTCGTGGGCGCGATCCTCTTCGAGCGCACCATGGACGGCGAGATCGACGGCATCCCCACCGCCCAGTACCTGTGGGAAAAGCGCGGCGTGGTGCCCTTCCTGAAGGTCGACAAGGGTCTGGCCGACAGCGAGAACGGCGTGAAGGTCATGAAGCCCATGCCCGAGCTGGACGCCCTGCTCGACAAGGCCGTGTCCAAGGGCATCTTCGGCACCAAGATGCGCTCGGTCATCGACGCCGCCTCGCCCGAGGGCGTGAAGGCCGTCGTGGCGCAGCAGTTCGAGGTCGGCAAGCAGATCCTCGCCAAGGGCCTCTGCCCGATCATCGAGCCCGAGGTGACCATCTCCATCGCCGACAAGGCCGCCGCCGAGGACCTGCTGCTGGCCGAGATCACCGCCCAGCTGGACGCCCTGCCCGAGGGCACCAAGGTCATGCTCAAGCTGACGCTGCCCGAGACCGCGAACCACTACAAGTCGCTGGTGGATCACCCCGCCGTGCTGACCGTCGTGGCCCTGTCGGGCGGCTATTCCCGCGAGGAAGCCAACACCCGCCTGTCGCAGAACACCGGCATGATCGCCTCCTTCTCGCGCGCGCTGACCGAAGGCCTCTCGGCCCAGCAGTCCGACGCCGCGTTCGACGCGACCCTCGCCGAGACGATCGACAGCATCTACAAGGCCTCGATCGCCGGCTGATCCGGCCCGGCACAGACTGCGAGAGGGGCGGTCCTGCGGGGCCGCCCTTTTCCGTTGCCGGGGCCTGTGCCGGCACGGTCCCCCGCGTTCGGCCTCTTCGCCCCCCTCTTGTCCGGTGCCACTCCGGTAACGGGCGTCAGGGGATGCCTGCCACCGGTCGCGGGCCCGGCGGGTCCTCCCCGCCACAGCGCCCGCGGGATCGTGACATCACGATGAACACGGGGGATTCCCATTTCGAATCACTTGCGCTATTCTCTGCTCTGACCGCCCGTCAGAGGCGGAGATGAGGCAGACCGATGACCACCCGCAAACGCCCCGCCTTTGGCGGTCTGATCTACGTATCGATCGCGCTGAGCCTCGGGCTCTACTTCACCTTTGCCGCCGTGCAGGGGGACTACGGGCTGCTGCGCCGCGCCGAGGTGCAGGCCCAGAAGGATGCGCTGACCGCCCGCCTGGACGAGCTGAACGTCGAAGTGGCGCGGATGGAGAACCTGACCCATCGCCTGTCGGACGATTACCTCGACCTCGACCTGCTCGACGAACAGGCCCGCGACGTGCTCGGCATGCTGCGCAGCGACGAGATCGTGATCCGCTGAGGCGGCGCCTTTTCGGCCCCCCTCCACGTCCCCAACGCAGACAGACCTGACCGGCCCGCGCCTGCAGGCGTCCGGCCCTGAAGCCGTGCGTCAGCGCCCCCCCTGCACGCTCTCCATCTCCCACGCAGGGCAGCGCCGTCCCGCGGGGTGGCGCATAAGCGCCGCCCCATGGGGGCGGGACGGCGCTGCCCGGCCTCTCGGCCGGGCGGGTGCTCGATGGAGACCGCCACGCTACGTCCCTTCCTCGCGGTCTGGTGCGCGGCGACGCGACTCCCACTCCCCGGCCCCCGACACCTCTCCCCGAACACACCCCCCGCGATCACACCCGGAATTTTCAAAAATTCCGGTCCGGAAAATTCGAATTTTCCGGTAAGCTCCGCGATGCTGCGCACAATTCCCGACCGCTTTTCCGCCGGCAGCCGCCCCGCGTCAATTTCGCTCTCGCAAGCCGCGCCCGAATGCTGTAGTAGATAGTTTAACGCTAAACTATCCACTTCGGGAGGGGTTGTACGGCCATGGCGGCACGCAGGACCACCAAGAAGCCGAACGTATCGGCGGATGAACTCAAGCAATATTACCGCGACATGCTGCTGATCCGGCGCTTCGAAGAGAAGGCCGGGCAGCTTTACGGCATGGGCCTGATCGGTGGCTTCTGCCACCTCTACATCGGGCAGGAAGCGGTCGTCGTCGGGCTGGAAGCCGCGACGAAAGAGGGTGACAAACGGATCACCTCCTACCGCGACCACGGCCACATGCTGGCCTGCGGGATGGACCCCAACGGCGTCATGGCCGAGCTCACGGGCCGCGAAGGCGGATACTCGAAGGGCAAGGGCGGCTCGATGCACATGTTCTCGAAAGAGAAGCATTTCTACGGCGGCCACGGCATCGTGGGCGCGCAGGTGCCGCTCGGCGCCGGCCTCGCCTTCGCCGACAAGTACCTCGGCAACGACAACGTCACCTTCACCTACTTCGGTGACGGCGCGGCGAACCAGGGCCAGGTCTACGAGACCTTCAACATGGCCTCCCTCTGGAAGCTCCCGGTCATCTTCGTGATCGAGAACAACCAGTACGCCATGGGCACCTCGCAGAAGCGCTCGACCTCCACGGACGAGATCTTCACCCGCGGCGCGCCCTTCGGCATCCCCGGCGAACTGGTCGACGGCATGGACGTGCTGGCGGTCAAGGAAGCCAGCGAGAAGGCCCTCGCCCACTGCCGTGCCGGCAACGGTCCCTACATCCTCGAGGTGAAGACCTACCGCTACCGCGGCCACTCCATGTCGGACCCGGCGAAATACCGGACCCGCGAGGAAGTGCAGAAGATGCGCGAAGAGAAGGATCCGATCGAGCATGTCCGCGACCTGCTGATCTCGGGCGGCCATGCGAGCGAGGACGACCTCAAGTCCATCGACAAGGAAATCAAGGACATCGTGAACGCGTCCGCCGATTTCGCCAAGGAAAGCCCCGAGCCGTCGCTCGACGAACTCTGGACCGACATCTACGCCGATGTTGCGCCGCAGGACGAAGCCTGAGGGGGAGAGAGACAAGATGCCTACCGAAATTCTGATGCCCGCCCTCTCTCCGACCATGGAGGAAGGCACGCTCGCGAAATGGCTGGTCAAGGAGGGCGACACCGTCTCCTCCGGTGACATCCTCGCCGAGATCGAGACCGACAAGGCGACGATGGAATTCGAAGCCGTGGACGAAGGCGTGATCGGCAAGATCATCGTGGCCGAAGGCACCGAGGGCGTGAAGGTGAACGCCCCCATCGCCGTGCTGCTGGAAGAGGGCGAAAGCGCCGATGACATCGGTGATGTCTCAGCCGCCCCCGCCGCCAGCGCCGCGGCCCCCGCCGAGGAGGCGAAAGCCCCCGCCAAGGCGGCCGAGCCCGCCCCGGACGCGCCCAAGTCCAACGCCTCGCCCGACTGGCCGGCGGATGCGCCGATGAAGACCCAGACGGTCCGCGAAGCGCTGCGCGACGCCATGGCCGAAGAGATGCGCCGCGACGAGAACGTCTATCTCATGGGCGAGGAAGTCGCCGAGTACCAGGGCGCCTACAAGGTGTCCCAGGGCCTGCTCGACGAATTCGGCGCCAAGCGGATCATCGACACGCCGATCACCGAACACGGCTTTGCCGGGATCGCGGTCGGCGCGGCCTTCGGCGGGCTCAAGCCCATCGTCGAGTTCATGACCTTCAACTTCGCCATGCAGGCGATTGACCAGATCATCAACTCCGCCGCCAAGACGCTCTACATGTCCGGTGGCCAGATGGGCGCGCCCATGGTCTTCCGCGGTCCGAACGGTGCCGCCGCCCGCGTGGGCGCGCAGCACAGCCAGGACTACGCGGCATGGTACGCGATGATCCCCGGCCTCAAGGTCGTGATGCCCTACTCGGCAGCCGACTACAAAGGCCTGATGAAGACCGCCATCCGCGATCCCAACCCGGTGATCTTCCTGGAGAACGAGATCCTCTACGGCCGCTCCTTCGAGGTGCCGGACATCGAGGATCTGGCGATCCCCTTCGGCAAGGCCCGCGTCTGGCGCGAAGGCACCGACGTGACCATCGTCTCCTTCGGCATCGGCATGCAATACGCGCTCGAAGCCGCGGACAAGCTGGCGGAAGAGGACATCTCGGCGGAAGTGATCGACCTGCGCACCCTGCGCCCGATCGACTACGACACCGTGCTGGCCTCGGTCATGAAGACCAACCGCTGCGTCACGGTCGAAGAAGGCTTCCCCGTCGGCTCGATCGGCAACCACCTGTCCGCAACGATCATGGAACGCGCCTTCGACTACCTCGATGCGCCGGTGATCAACTGCACGGGCAAGGACGTGCCGATGCCCTACGCGGCCAACCTCGAAAAGCTGGCGCTGGTGACCACAGATGAGGTCATCGCGGCGGTGAAAAAAGTCACCTATCGGTAAGGAGCGGAGCGATGCCCACAGAAATCCTGATGCCCGCCCTCTCCCCCACGATGGAGGGAGGCACGCTGGCGAAATGGCTGGTCAAGGAGGGCGACACCGTCTCCTCCGGTGACCTGCTGGCCGAGATCGAGACCGACAAGGCGACGATGGAATTCGAAGCCGTGGACGAAGGCGTGATCGGCAAGATCCTGATCGCCGAGGGCACCGAGGGCGTGAAGGTGAACACGCCCATCGCCGTGCTGCTGGAAGAGGGCGAGAGCGCCGATGACATCGGCGATGTCTCGGCCCCTGCCCCGGCCGCAGCCCCGGCAGCAGCCCAGTCGGACGAGGCCCCCAAGGCCGAAGCCGCCGCGTCTGCCGCCCCCGCGCCGGCCGCGCCGCAAACCACCGACGGCACGCGTATCTTCGCCTCGCCGCTGGCCCGTCGCATCGCAGCGGACAAGGGTCTGGACCTGACCCAGATCAGTGGCACCGGCCCCCATGGCCGGATCGTGAAGGCCGACGTGGAGAAAGCCACCGCCGCGCCCAAGGCCGCCGAGGCCCCGAAAGCCGCGGCTGCGGCGCCTGCCGCTGCGGCTGCCGCCCCGGCCGGCCCCTCGACCGATGCCGTGCTCAAGATGTACGAGGGTCGCACCTTCACCGAGGTCAAGCTGGACGGGATGCGCAAGACCATCGCCGGCCGCCTGACCGAGGCCAAGCAGACGATCCCGCACTTCTACCTGCGCCGCGACATCAAGCTCGACGCGCTGATGAAGTTCCGGGCCCAGCTGAACAAGCAGCTGGAAGGCCGCGGTGTGAAGCTGTCGGTCAACGACTTCATCATCAAGGCCTGCGCCCTTGCGCTGCAATCGGTGCCGAAGGCGAATGCCGTCTGGGCCGGCGACCGCGTGCTGGAGCTGAAACCCTCCGACGTGGCCGTGGCCGTGGCGATCGAAGGCGGGCTCTTCACGCCGGTGTTGAAGGACGCGGACATGAAGTCGCTCTCGGCGCTTTCGGCCGAGATGAAGGACCTCGCCACCCGGGCCCGCGACCGCAAGCTGGCGCCGCATGAGTACCAGGGCGGTTCCTTCGCGATCTCCAACCTCGGCATGTTCGGCATCGACAACTTCGACGCCGTGATCAACCCGCCCCATGGCGCGATCCTCGCGGTCGGCTCGGGCGTGAAGAAGCCGGTGGTGAACGACGCAGGCGAGATCGACGTGGCCACCGTCATGTCGGTGACGCTCTCGGTCGATCACCGGGTGATCGACGGCGCGCTTGGCGCGGAGCTGCTGAAGGCCATCGTCGAGAACCTCGAGAACCCGATGGTGATGCTGGCCTGAGGCCCGCTCGCCCGGTGCGCCAACCCGATTGGCGGGCCGGGTCTGACCTGCCGGGTCTGACCTGAATGACGCGCCCCCTGACGGGGGCGCGATTTCTTTGTGCGGCACCGCGACCTGCGGTCCCGGCGCACGGTCAGACAGCGCGTGGGTGAGGATGGGACGGGAAAGTGGGGGCGCTGCCCCCTTGGCCTGCGGCCAATTCCCCCGGAGTATTTCTCGAAAGATGAAGTGGAGCGGCGCAATATGCAGGTCCGGTCCGACATCCCTGTTGGCGGCACCCGCAGTGCCGCCTGACTCGGGGTGTCGTGGAGCGGCGGGGTGACCCGACCGTCTTGCCCCGACGGTCAGCCGCGCAGGATCTGATCCATGCTCATGGACGGCTGGGCGCAGCCCGCCTCGCCCACGATCTTGGCCGGAACGCCGGCCACGGTCGTGCAGGGCGGGACCTCGTGCAGCACGACGGAGCCCGCCGCGATGCGCGAGCAATGGCCCACCTTGATATTGCCGAGCACCTTGGCGCCTGCGCCGATGAGGACGCCATCGCCGATCTTGGGGTGACGGTCTTCCTCTTCCTTGCCGGTCCCGCCGAGGGTCACCGAATGCAGCATTGAGACATTGTCGCCCACCACCGCCGTCTCGCCCACCACGATGGCATGGGCGTGGTCCATCATGATCCCCTTGCCGATCCGGGCGTTGGGGTGAATGTCGATGGCGAAGAGCTCGGACAGGCGCATCTGGAAGAAATAGGCCAGATCGCGGCGGCCCTGCTGCCAGAGCCAGTGCGACACCCGGTGCGCCTGAAGCGCGAAGAAGCCCTTGAAGTAGAGCACCGGCTGCAGGAACCGGTGGCAGGCCGCGTCGCGGTCATAGACCGCCGCGATGTCGGCCCGGGCGGCATTGGCGAGTTCGGGCTCTGAGGCATAGGCTTCGTCGCAGATCTCGCGCAGGATCTGCTCCGACATCTCGTGCGAGGCCAGCTTGGCCGAGATGCGATAGGCCAGGGCCCGTTCCAGCGAGGGATGGTGCAGCACGGAGGAATGGATCAGCCCACCCAGCAGGGGTTCGTCCCGGATCGCCTCTTCGGCCTCGCGGGTGATACGGGCCCAGACCGGGTCCAGCTCTGCCAGTTTGGCGCGTGTTTCAGGCATCGGGACCTCTCCTTTGCGTCTGAGTGTAGCAGATAAGCCCGGGAGGCGAAAACGCAATGGGGTGATCGGGGGGATCACGCGGGGTGATCGCCCCGGCACGCGACAGGGAGAGGCTCCGAGTGGCGCCCGGGCGCGGGAGAGGCACGCATCAGGCCGCAAAGACCAGCCGCGCCACCGCCCCCGCGCCGAAACGGGCCGAGACCTGGGCCACCTCAAGCGCCGCCAGCCCGGTCAGGCCGTCGGCGGCACGGTCCGCGGCGCCGTAGGTCCAACCGGGCGCGGTGGTGATCACCTCGCGCCGGATCGCGCCGCCCTGCACCACGCGGACAAGATAGCTCTCGCTCTCCTCCCCCAGCGGCACCTCGATCCCGTCCCAGCTGTCGCCGTCGATCCGCGTGCGCCGCACCCAGTGGAAGCCGAGGTCGCCGCCGCTCTCGTCCACGGCCAGGTGACAGGGCGCATAGGGCCGCAGGCCGATCCCGTCGAAGGCCCATGTCTCGTGCCGGTAGGACGGGTCCGACACCGCCCGCTGCGCCGGCCCGATGCGGTAGTGCCGCGCCATCCGCCGCTGCGCCAGCGCCAGATCGATCTGCTGGGCCGCGCCGTTCATCAGCACCACGTAGGAGCCTTCGGGCCAGGCCTCCGGCATCGCCACATCCGTGCCGAACTGCCCGCGCAGCCGGTGCGAGAGGAGATAGGTGTTCTCGCCCGTCAACACGGCATCGCGGAACTGGAACAGCTCCCATCCGCCCGGGGTGCCGTCCCCGATCGCCATGAGGTTGCCGCCCGACAGGAGCGCCGCGTCACTGATCGAGGAAAGCCCGCCGGAGGTGAGCCGGACCGAGAGCCCCGCGCCCCGGTCGATCCGCCCCACCGGCCCGGCCTCAAGCGCCGTCTGCGTCACCCCGACCGTCGCCCGCAACGCGAGCGTCCGGTTCAGCGTATAGTCGCTGTCCTGATCCGAAGCATGGAGCGCCACCGACCCGGGCCAGGGCACCGAGGTCACCGCCAGATGCGGCGCATGGGGCACCTCCTCGCCGCGCATCAGCGGCAGGTCGAGGAAGAGCGGGAAGACCGGCACCGGCGGCACGAACTGCGACAGCGCCACGCTGTCCTCGTCCATGTCGACTGGGCGATAGGTCTCGGGCTCGATCCGCACCGCCTCCGCCAGCAGCGCACCCGCCCGCTCCACCCGGTCGAGCCGGAAGAGCCCCCGCTCCCCCACCCGCAGCACGTCGCCCGGGCCGAGGTCGCCCCGCGAGGGCGGCAGGGCCAGCCGCAGGCTGTCGCGCGCCAGCCGCGCCTCGCTCAGCCAGCGCTCCGCCACCTGCCGGCCAAGGCCGCGGCTCAGCACCATCGGAAGCTCCGAGGCGGAGACCGCGCCGGTGTCCTCGCCCGGCAACACCGCCTCCTCGGCGATCACGGCGTAGTCGGCCTCGCCCTGCAGGAAACGCACCCGCACCCGGCCGGTCAGTTCCGCCTCCGGCGCGCGGGTCTCCTCCAGCGTGCCCTCGATCTCGGGGTGCAGGGCTAGGGCCTCTTCTGTCACCTCGCCGTCCACGCGGCCATCGCGCATCCGGAAGACCAGCCGCCCGTCACGCTCCACCGCGTCGAAGCCGAAGCGCAGCATCAGCGGTTGCAGCGCCGCCCGCCCCGGCATCACCCGGTCCTCTAAATAGCCCGCCACGTAGCCATGCAGCCATGCAGCCCACTGACATCATAGTCCGCCACCCCCGCGCCCTCGCAGATCTCGGCCACGACCGAGGCCAGGTCGCGCCCGGCGGCGCGGCCCGTGATCCAATGCCCGCGCGCGTAGTTCTCGCCATCCGCCCAGGTGTCGAGCGCGGCGGGAAAAAACGGAAACGGCCGCGCGTCCCAAGCCCAGACATAGGCGTGGTCCAGGTCCAGCATCGGACCGCCATAGACCTCGGAGTGCGGGTTGTTCGCGCCCCAGTGCGACAGCACCGCCGTCAGGTACTGCAACTGGATCAGGTCATCGCGCCGCCCGGTCGAATGGCGCGGCAACGCGCTTTCTGACGACTTCGGGTCGAGGAACTTGTTCGGCTCGTTGGTCCCCTTGTCCACGGCGGCACAGCCCAGCTCGGTGAAGCGCACCGGCTTCATGCCCGGCTGCCAGCCCGTGGGCACCGCCTGCCGTTCCCCGCCGATCCGCTCGTAATGCAGATGGTCCCACCAGCCCCGGATATCCTTGGTGCGATAGACCCAATGCTCGCCATATGCGCCGTCCTCGATCGGGGTCCCGCACGCTTCCGACGTCGCCTGTACGCACCCGGTCCCCGAGTACCTCAAGATCCGCCTTCATTGCGAGAAGCTGCGCTTCGATCGAGGCCATCACCTCGTCGAGCCGCAGCCCCTCCTCTTCGGAAGGTCTGTTCGACATCTGCTCATGCCTTTCTTTTGTGGGACCTCCGCAGAGAGCATGAAAAAACGGCCCACAGGGTCGCCCCCGGGCCGTTTCACATCATGTCCAGCATGGCACAACCTATAGGAGAGACCGTGCGCTGTGTCAAGAAATCAAGTCTTGCCAGAGGGTTAACGCACCCTCCGGCAAGACCTTGTTAGTTTCCGCTCGGCTGCGTCGCGCGGTCTGCCTCGATCTGCCGCCACTTGGCGACATTGGCGTTATGCTCTTCCAGCGTCCGCGAGAAGGCATGGCCACCTGACCCATCCGCCACGAAGAAGCGGAAGTCGGTCTCGGGCGGGTTCACCGCCGCCTCGATGCTGGCGGCACCGGGGTTGGCGATGGGCGTCGGCGGCAGGCCAGTGATCACGTAGGTGTTGTAGGGCGTCTCCGCACGCAGTTCGCTCTGCCGGATGCCCCGGCCCAGAACACCCTCGCCCATGGTGATGCCATAGATCACGGTCGGGTCCGTCTGCAGGCGCATGCCCTCGCGCAGGCGGTTGACGAAGACGCTGGCCACTGTGCCGCGCTCGTCCGGAACGCCGGTTTCCTTCTCGATGATCGACGCCAGCACCAGCGCCTCTTCAGGCGTGTCGAAGGGCAGATCGTCGGCGCGGCTCTCCCATGCGGCGGCAAGGATCGTCTGCTGACGCTCCTGCATCCGGACCAGCAGGTCGAACCGGTCGTCGCCCTTGCGGATCTCGTAGCTGAAGGGCGCAAGCGTCCCTTCCGCAGGCACCGCCGACACCTCGCCCGTCATCGGCGAGAAGCGTTTCAGTGACTCCACCACCTGCCACGACGTCACGCCCTCGGCCACAAGAACGCGGTAGCGCATGCCGGTGTCCTGCATGGCGGTCGCGATCTCGGCGGGTTGCTCATCCGTGCCGGGCACGAACTCGGCGCGTTCGACATAGGTCGCCGTCGCCGGGTCCAGCTCGCGCAGTTCCACGGTCGAACGGGTCACACCGATCCGATAGACGATCTCGCTGCCGCAGGTGTTGGCCCCGCCCCGGGTCACGATGTCGACGATGGACTCCATCGACGCCGCGGCCGGCACGAGGAAGCTCCCGGCCTTCAACTCGTCCGTCTTGTCGGAGTAATCCGCCCCGATCCGGAAGATGGCGCCGCTCGACACGGCGCCGCGCTCTTCCAGGTCACGGGACAGCGTGGACATGTTGCCGCCCGAGGGCACCCGGACGCAGATTGCCTCCGCCAGCGGACCGGCGTCAGAATATTGCGATTTGCCCCACAGGACGATGCCCCCCAGAAGGAAGCTCGCCACGATCAGCAGGGTCAGGGCATTGGAGGCGACAGCCTTCCACATCAGCGGACTTTCCCGAACACGAGGCTCGCGTTGGTCCCGCCAAAGCCGAAGCTGTTGGACAGGACGATGTTGATTTCCCGCTCGCGCTTGACGTTCGGCGCGAGGTCCAGCGGCGTTTCCACGGCCGGGTTGTCGAGGTTGATCGTCGGCGGCGCGACCTGATCCCGCATCGCGAGGATCGAGAAGATCGCCTCGATCGCGCCCGCCGCGCCCAGCAGGTGGCCGGTGGCGGACTTGGTCGAGGACATGGTCGCGGTCTTGGCGGCCTCGCCCAGCAGACGCTCCACCGCGGCCAGTTCGATCACGTCCGCCATGGTCGAGGTGCCATGGGCGTTGATGTAATCCACCTGGTCCGGGGTGATGCCCGCGCGTTTCAGCGCAGCGGTCATCGAGCGGAAGGCCCCGTCGCCATCCTCGGCGGGCGCGGTGATGTGATAGGCATCGCCCGACATCCCGTAGCCAAGGTATTCGCCGTAGATCTTGGCGCCCCGTGCCACCGCGTGCTCGTATTCCTCCAGCACCACGATGCCCGCGCCCTCGCCCATGACGAAACCATCGCGGTCCGCGTCATAGGGCCGGCTGGCCGCCTTGGGATCATCCTTGCGCTTGGTGGAGAGCGCCTTGCAGGCATTGAAGCCCGCGATCCCGATCTCGCTGATCGAGGCCTCGGCCCCGCCCGCGATCATCACGTCGGCATCGCCCCACTGGATCAGACGGGCCGCGTCGCCGATGGCATGCGCGCCGGTCGAACAGGCGGTCACGACAGAGTGGTTCGGGCCCTTGAAGCCGTAGCGGATCGAGACCTGCCCGGAGGTCAGGTTGATCAGCGCGCCGGGGATGAAGAAGGGCGACACCCGCCGGGGGCCGCGTTCCTTGATCAGGACGGCGGTCTCGGCGATGGAGTTCAGGCCGCCGATGCCGGAGCCGATCAGAACGCCGGTGCGGCAGCGCGCCTCCTCGTCCTCGGGCATCCAGCCGCTGTCCTTGACCGCCTGGTCGGCGGCCGCCATGCCGTACAGGATGAAGTCGTCGACCTTGCGGCGCTCCTTCGGCTCCATCCAGTCATCGGCATTGAACGTGCCATCGGTGCCGTCACCATGCGGCACTTCGCAGGCATAGTCCGTCGCCAGATGGCTGGCATCGAAACGGGTGATGGTTCCCGCCCCCGATTGACCGGCCAGCAGGCGTGCCCAGCTTTCCTCGACCCCGCAGGCCAGCGGCGTCACCAGCCCCAGACCCGTTACAACCACACGACGCATGTGTTTGCCCCTTCGCTTCTTGTCGCGACGCTCTTACCCCGCCTGCCCCCATAGGGGCAAGAGCGGCCGCCGCCCGTCCAGATCACGCGGAGGTCAGAAGGCGGTCCTCCGCCCGTCTCCGCAGCTCAGTCTTGCCGGTTCAGCGCCCGACCCGGCCGTGTCACCACGGCCCCGTCGCCGCGCCGGTCCCGCTTGGAAACCGCCCCTCCCAATAGCAAACGGCCCTCGCCCGGGTGGGGCAAGGGCCGCTCGGCACCGGAAGGTGCGCGAAATCTCTCGATCAGACAGCTTCGCTGATGAATTTCACGGCGTCGCCGAAGGTCTGGATCGTCTCGGCAGCATCGTCGGGGATCTCGATCCCGAACTCTTCTTCGAAGGCCATGACCAGCTCGACGGTGTCGAGGCTGTCTGCGCCGAGGTCGTCGATGAACGAAGCGTTCTCGGTCACCTTGTCCTCTTCAACGCCCAGATGCTCGACGACGATCTTCTTCACGCGGTCTGCGACATCGCTCATTTTCATTTCCTCACGTGTGTTGAGCCCGGAGGCCCGTTTCTTGCCCTCGCCCCCTGGGGGGCCGCGATTTTCTGCCCTTGCGGGCGATTCCGACCCTGCAGGATGCAGGACACCGGCCGGCGCAACAGGTCGCCCCCGGCAAAATCTGCGCCGCCTATAGCACATGCGTGAAGAGAGGCAAACGCTTTCGAAACATGGGGGCCACCGCCCCGGCGGCAAGCCTGCCCCCCTTTGAGCATGGGCGCAAGCGGCTGAAAAGCGGCGGAAAAGAAAACCTGCGCCAAATCCGCTTTCACCCCGCCCAAAAAGCCGGGGGCGCCCCCTGGAACGCCCCCGGCGCATCCGTCCGGATGCCTGCTGTCCCGGTCGCCCGGCGGCCTGCGGCGGGGCGATTCCCGCCCCGCCGACACGGGATCAGAGCATCGCCATGCCGCCGTTCACGTGCAGCGTCGTGCCCGTGACATAGCCCGCCTCGGGGCTGGCAAGATACAGCACCGCCGCGGCGATCTCCTCGGGCTGGCCCATGCGGCCCGCGGGGATCTGGCCGTCGATCTTGGCCTTCTGCTCGTCGTTCAGCTTGTCGGTCATCGCGGTGGCGATGAAGCCCGGCGCCACGGCGTTGGCCGTGATCCCGCGCGACGCGACCTCGTAGGCGATCGACTTGGTCATGCCCACCATGCCCGCCTTGGCGGCGGCATAGTTCACCTGCCCGGGGTTGCCGGTGGCCCCCACGATGGAGGAGATGTTGATGATCCGGCCCCAGCGGGACTTCATCATCGGGCGCATCACGCCCCGGCACAGCCGCATGGCCGAGGTCAGGTTCACATCCAGCACGCTCTGCCAGTCCTCGTCGCTCATGCGCATGAAGATCTGGTCGCGCGTGATGCCCGCGTTGTTCACGAGGATATCGAGCGAGCCCATGGCCGCGATGGCGGCATTCGGCAGCGCCTCCACCGCCTCCACGTCACCAAGGTTGCAGGGCAGCACATGGGCGCGCTCACCCAGTTCCGCCGCCAACTCCTGCAGCGGCGCCTCGCGGGTGCCGGACAGGCCCACCGTGGCCCCCGCCCCGTGCAGCGCCTTGGCAATCGCCCCGCCGATCCCGCCCGAAGCGCCCGTGATCAGCGCCGCCTTACCCGTCAGATCAAACATCTCATGTCTCCCGGTCGAAGGGCCCGCGGCCCCTCTGCTCGTTCCAGGGGGCACGCCCCCCGATCTCAAAACCGAAGCACGCTCCGGCCCATTTCCCGACCGGTCTCCCGATCATCCACTGTTCTCAAATATCCTGCGGGGGTCCGGGGGCGCAAAGCCCCCGGCGCTCCCACGCGGACCAAAGGCCGCGGTCAGCCCCTCAGCGCCTCGACGGCCTTGGCCACGTCTTCGGGCGTGCCGACGGCGGTGCAGGAGATCTCCTTGGCGATCCGCCGCACCATGCCCGACAGCGCCTTGCCCGCGCCGATTTCCCAGATCTCGCTCACGCCTTCGCCGGCCATGTAGGCCACGCTCTCGCGCCAGCGGACCGAGCCGGTCACCTGCTCCACCAGCAGCGCGCGGATCTCGGCCGGATCGGTCTCGGCAGCGGCGCGCACGTTGGCCACCACCGGCACGGCCGGCGCGTTCAGCGTGACACCGGCGAGGGCCTCGGCCATCACCTCGGCGGCAGGCGCCATCAGCGCGCAGTGGAAGGGCGCGGAGACCGGCAGCATCACGGCGCGTTTCGCGCCCTTGCCCTTGGCGATCTCCACCGCGCGCTCCACGGCCGCCTTGTGGCCCGAAACCACGACCTGCCCCGGATCATTGTCGTTCGCCGCCTGGCAGACCTCGCCCTGTGCGGCCTCCTCGGCCACCGCCTGCGCGGTGGCGAAGTCGAGCCCCAGCAGCGCCGCCATGGCGCCCACGCCCACCGGCACGGCCTCCTGCATGGCGCGGCCGCGGGTGCGCAGCAGGCGCGCGGCATCGGCGATCGACAGGGCCCCGGCGGCGGCAAGCGCGGAGTATTCACCCAGCGAATGGCCCGCGACGAAGGCGGCATCGGTGATCGTCACGCCCTCGGCCTCCAGCGCGCGCATCGCTGCCAGCGAGGTCGCCATCAGCGCGGGCTGCGCGTTCTGGGTCAGGGTCAGGGTCTCGGCCTCGCCCTCCCAGATCAGGGACGACAGGCTCTCGCCGAGCGCCTCGTCCACTTCGTCGAAGACAGCCCTGGCGGCCGGGTAGGCATCGGCAAGCGCCTTGCCCATTCCGATGGTCTGGGCGCCTTGCCCCGGAAACACGAATGCACGGCTCATGAGCCCCTCCATTTCTGGTTTTGCGGGGGCATACCCTGCCCCTCCCCACGTTGCAACTCTTCGCGCATTCCCGCACAGGTACCGTGCGGGTGCAGCGATTTCTCTTTCTGCAGGGCAGCATATCTTGGGGCGGCCTTATCCTTGCCCGGAGCACCCCGACGATGCCCCTCGCCAATACGACCGACCGCTACGGCGGCGTCACCAAGACCTTTCACTGGCTGACCGCCCTGCTGATCCTGAGCGCCTTCCCGCTGGGGTTCCTCGGCGCGAACACCTCGCACCAGATTGCACAGGCCAGCGGTGCCGAACAGGCCGCCCTGCTGGAGCGCGCCGCCACGATCTTCTCGCTGCACAAGACCCTCGGCGTGCTGGCCTTCCTGACCGCCGCGCTGCGGCTCGTCTGGGCCGTGATCCAGCCCCACCCCGGCCTGCTGCACGGCGACCGCAAGGCCGAGGCCCTCGCCGCGTCCACCGCCCACTGGCTGCTCTATGCCACGATGCTGCTGACCCCTCTGGCGGGCTGGCTGCACCATTCGGCCACCTCGGGCTTCGCGCCGATCCTCTGGCCCTTCGGTCAGGCGCTGCCCTTCGTGCCGCAGAGCGAGAGCCTCGCCCATCTCTTCGGCGCGGCGCATGAACTTCTGCAATGGGTCCTTCTGGGCACCATCGCGGCCCATGTCGCCGGTGCGCTGAAGCACCACATCATCGACCGCGACGACACCCTGCGCCGGATGCTGCCGCGCCGCCGCGTGGCCGCCCAGGCCTCGGCCCGCCAGCCGGGCCATGCAGCGCCCGCGCTTGCCGCCCTCGCGATCCTCGTCGTGGCCTTCGGCATCGGTGCAGCCAATGGCAGCTTCGCCGCCCGTGGCGTGCCCGAGGGCGCGGAGACAGCCTCTGCCCCGCAGGCAGGTGCAGGCAACTGGCAGGTGCAGGAGGGCTCCATCGGCCTGACCGTCGTGCAGTTCGGCCAGAGCGTCGGCGGCACCTTCGGCAATTTCACCGCCGACATCACCTTCGATGACACGGTGAGCGAGGGCGAAAGCGGCCATGTCCGCGTCGCGATCCCGATCCCCTCGCTGACCCTCGGCTCGGTCACGCCGCAGGCGCTTGCCGCCGATTACTTCGATGCCGAGGCCCATCCTGAAGCGGTCTACGAAGGCACGCTCTTCACCACCGCCGAGGGCCACGAGGCGCGCGGCACCCTGACCCTCAAGGGTATCGAACAGCCGGTCGACTTCCCCTTCGACCTCAGCATCGAGGGCGATCAGGCCACCATGGCCGCCAGCTTCACGCTGCACCGCAAGGACTTCGGCATCGGCGCGGCCGTGCCCGGCTCCACCGTGGCCGAGGATGTGGAGGTATCCCTCGACCTCACTGCCACGCGCTGATCTTCGTTCCGACCTGATGCGAAACGCCCCCGCCCCACCGGCGGGGGCGTTTTCGTCTGCGCCATCCGGTTGACCGCGGCGCGGGCCGCAGCCAGCCTGCCGCCGTGCAGGCGCGCCTCCCCGCAGTTGCCGTGGCAGGCCCTGCGGAGCCGTTAGAGGGTGATGGGCTCATCGGCGGTCACGGCGGGGTCGGCCCGCTGCTCCACTGCGGGCTGCCAGGGATGCGCATCGACCGGCGGTACGATCAGGGACCGGACCGCGGCGGATTGCGGTCCGGCCTGGGGTCCGGCGGCAGGCCCACGGCAGGCCACCGTCAGGCTGGCGGACGATGGACCCCCTGCCTGCGACCTGACCTGACCCGACCGGGCCCGCGCATGTCAGGCCAGAGCCCCCCGCCAAAGCCCCCTTTCAGCCCCCCGCGCATGGCCAGCCCCGGCGAGCCGACCCGGATCGCGGCTCCCTCGTCCGGCGGAGGACGCCCCCCCTGCAAGACACGAAAAAGGCCGCCGGTTGCCCGGCGGCCTTCTCTGTCCCGAGGGAGACAGGATCACTCGGCAGCGGCAGCCGCTTCGAGCGAGATTTCGACCTGCACTTCGTCGCTGACCATCGGCGCGTAGAGGTCGACACCGAAGTCGGACCGCAGCAGCGTGGTGGTGGCGAAGAAGCCGAGCGCGGGCGCGTTGGTCATCGGGTTCGGCTGGTCGTTGGTCAGGGTGGTGTCCAGCACGACCGGCTTGGTGATGCCGTTCAGGGTCAGGTCGCCGGTGATCAGCGCGGTGTTGTCGCCGGTCACTTCGATCGAGGTCGACTTGAAGGTGACGGTCTTGTCCTTGTCTTCGCCGCCGAAGAAATCGGGCGACATGAAGTGGGCCAGACGCTCGTCCCAGCCGGTGATCATGCTGTCGACGGGGAAGGACACTTCCACGGAGGAGTCGGCCGGCGCCTCGGCGTCGTAGACGATGCTGCCGTCGAAGCCCGAGTACATGCCCCAGGTGGTCGAGTAGCCGAAGTGGTTGTAGTGGAAGATCAGCTGGCTGTGGCTTGCGTCGAAGGCGTAGTCGACGGGCTCTGCAACGGCGGGCGCGGCCACGGCAAGGCCGGTGATGAGGCCAAGGGCAAGGCCGGTCTTCTGAAGGATCGTGGTCATGTCTGTCCTCGTATCGGTCATGGCGGCTGCCGGAATGGCAGTGCCTTCGGGACTAGACATCGCCGCAGCGCGGCACGTTCTCAATTCCACAGAAACCCACAGGATCTGTGAACCTGTGAACAGTGGCGCGCGCCCGACCGCTCAGTCGCGCGGCGCGCCCCATTCGATCAGCGTGACCCCGCCCAGCAGAAACAGGCCGATGAGCAGCCCGCCCAGCAGGAGAGAGCCGCCCGGCGCGGCGCCCGCAAGGCAGGCAATGGCAAGGCCGAAGCCCGCCACGATCATCGCGCCGCCGAACAGAAAGCTGATGCAACGGACAAGGAAACCGGGAACCGGCAGGTCCTCGTGGCGGTCACGGGGCATGTAGGCCATGGGGCGAACTCCTGTTATCTCTCGCCCCTCCACCCTCGCGCCGCAAGCCGGCAACAATAGGTTGCGAAATTGGAAACACGCGGGCAGCCTGCCGTATTCCCGCCCCGGTTGTGGCAAGACTGCCCCGGTCCGGCGCCGCCCCAGGGCTTGCGCCGAAAGGGTTGCGCGGGCGGCCATTCCGGCGTAAGGACCGCGGGTCTTCCGCATGTCTAGCTGAACCGCGCGGACTCTCGTGGCAGGGTCGTGGAAGACATCAGACCCGCCTATGAAACGCGCCTTGATAGAAATGGAGTGCACATGCCGCTGTACGAGCATGTATTCATCTCGCGCCAGGATCTTTCCAACGCGCAAGCCGAAGGCCTGATCGAGCACTTTGGCGCCGTCCTGTCCGACAACGGCGGGAAACTCGTGGATCACGAGTACTGGGGCGTCAAGACGATGGCCTACAAGATCAACAAGAACCGCAAGGGCCACTACGCCTTCCTGCGCTCGGACGCCCCCGCGACCGCCGTGCAGGAAATGGAACGCCTGATGCGTCTGCATGACGACGTGATGCGCGTCCTGACCATCAAGGTCGACGAGCACGCAGAGGGCCCCTCGGTCCAGATGCAGAAGCGCGAAGACCGCGACGACCGCCGTCGCGAGCGTCGTTGATCGCAGCTTGAGGAAAGGACACTAAATCATGGCCGCAAAACCGTTTTTCCGCCGCCGCAAGGTCTGCCCCTTCTCGGGCGACAACGCACCCAAGATCGACTACAAGGACACCCGTCTCCTGCAGCGCTACGTTTCCGAGCGCGGCAAGATCGTCCCGTCCCGCATCACCGCCGTTTCGGCGAAGAAGCAGCGTGAACTGGCCCGCGCCATCAAGCGCGCCCGCTTCCTCGCCCTGCTGCCCTACGCCGTGAAGTAAGGAGAACGCACAATGGACGTTATTCTTCTCGAACGCGTGGCCAAGCTCGGCCAGATGGGCGACGTCGTCTCCGTCAAGCCCGGCTACGCCCGCAACTACCTGCTGCTGCAAGGCAAGGCGCTGACCGCCTCGAAAGAGAACATCGCCTCCTTCGAAGCCCAGAAAGCGCAGCTCGAAGCCCGCAACCTGGAAACCAAGAAAGAAGCCGAAGCCCTGGGCGAGAAGCTCGACGGCCAGGTCTTCGTGGTGATTCGCTCCGCATCGGACGGCGGCAACCTCTACGGCTCCGTCACGCCCCGTGACGCGGCCATGGTCGCCACCGAGGCCGGCTTCTCGGTCGACCGCAAGCAGGTCATCATCCCGATGCCGATCAAGGACCTCGGTCTGCACCCGGTCAACGTGACCCTGCACCCCGAAGTCGAAGCGGTCATCACCCTGAACGTCGCACGTTCGCCCGAAGAGGCCGAACTGCAGGCGTCGGGCAAGTCGATCCAGGAACTGGCTGCCGAAGAAGAAGCCGCCGCAGAGTACGAGATCTCGGAACTCTTCGACGACATCGGCTCGGCTGCGTCGGACGACGACGAAGGCTCTGCACGGGAAGACGAAGCGTAAGCTTCCCTCCCCTGTCGCAAGACATAGAACGCCGCGCGATCTTCGCGCGGCGTTTTTCGTTTGTGGGGATGGAGGCGGCCCTGCTGCCTGCTGCCTGCTGCCTGCTGCCTGCTGCCTGCTGCCTGCTGCCTGCTGCCTGCTGCCTGCTGCCTGCTGCCTGCTGCCTGCTGCCTGCTGCCTGCTGCCTGCTGCCTGCTGCCTGCTGCCTGCTGCCTGCTGCCTGCTGCCTGCTGCCTGCTGCCTGCTGAAAAATCTGCGCGATGCCCCGCAGATGTAAAGCCGGTCTTCACGCGCGCGTAGGCTCCCACCAGCCCCTCCGGATTGCGCGCCGGGCAGCGCCGAACCGAGGGGTGGCGCGAGAGTGCCGCCCCGTGGGGGTGGTTCGGCGCTGCCCGGCCTCGCGGCCGGGCGGGACATTTCGGGGGACGAGCGTCACCTTGAGCAGAGCACAAACGGGAGCGATCGCATCTCTTCCGACCACCGCGCAACGTCTCCGCCCCGGCAACAGGCACCGTCCCTGCCCCGACAAACGAAAAAGGGCCGCTCAAAAGAGCGGCCCTTAATCCTGCATCCCGATCCGGGATTATTCTTCGTCGAGCTCTTCGACAGCCTTGGTCAGGTCGTCCTTGCTGACTTCCTTTTCCGAGACTTCGGCCAGCTCGAAGACATAGTCCACGACCTTGTCTTCGAAGATCGGCGCGCGCAGCTGCTGCTGCATCTGTGCGTTCTGCTGGATGAACTCGAAGAACTGACGTTCCTGGCCCGGGTACTGACGCGCCTGGTTCATGATCGCCTGGGTCATCTCGGCGTCGGTCACCTGGACCTCGGCTTTCTGGCCCAGCTCGGCCAGCAGCAGGCCCAGCTTCACGCGGCGCTCGGCGAGCTTGTTGTGCTCGTCGGTCGGCTCGATCTTGTCATGGCTGTGGTCGTGCACGTCGGGGTTTTCCTCGTGCCACAGCTGGTGCGCGATCTGGCCGGCTTCGGCTTCCACCAGGCTCGGCGGCAGCTCGAAGGAGACCTTCTCGTCCAGCGCGTCCAGCAGGCCACGCTTCATGACCGCGCGGGCGGCACCGGCGTATTCGGCTTCCAGACGCTCACGGATCTGGCCTTTCAGCGCGTCGAGGTCCTCGGCGCCGTATTTCTTGGCCAGCTCGTCGTCGATCTCTGCATCCTTGGCCGCTTTCACGTCCTTGATGGTGCATTCGAAGACGGCTTCCTTGCCGGCGAGATGCGCGGCCTGGTATTCCTCGGGGAAGGTCACGGTCACGTCCTTGGACTCGCCCGCCTTCACGCCCACCAGCTGCTCTTCGAAGCCGGGGATGAACTGGCCCGAGCCGAGCACCAGCGGGTAGTCTTCCGCCGCGCCGCCCTCGAAGGCTTCGCCGTCGACCTTGCCCAGGAAGTCGAAGACCACCTGGTCACCGTCTTCCGCCGCGCCGTCCTTGGTCTCGAAGTCCTTCACGTTCTCCGCGAGGTTCTTCAGGGCTTCGTCGACAGCCGCGTCGTCGGCCTTCACGACCATCTTCTCGAGGGTGATCGACTTCAGCTCGACCTCGGGGATCTCGGGGAGCTTCTCGTAGGACATGTCGACGACGACGTCGTTGCCCTCGTTCCAGTTCTCACCGTCCTGCATCTTCACTTCCGGCTGCAGCGCGGGGCGGTCGCCGGAGGTTTCGAAATGCTCGGACATGGCACCGTCGATGACTTCCTGCATCGCTTCGCCGAGGAGGCGCGGGCCGAACTGCTTTTTCAGCAGGGCCAGCGGCACCTTGCCCTTGCGGAAGCCCTTCATCTCGATTTCGGGCTGCGCCTCGGTCAGTTTGTCCTGCACCTTTGCTTCGAGCTCGGCGGCGGTCACGGTGATCTGGTACCCCCGTTTGAGGCCTTCGTTCAGGGTCTCGGTGACCTGCATCGTTGTCGTCCTTCTGTCTCAGGCTATCAAGCAACGCACCGCCCGCGGGCGGTGGTAAAATCAGTCGCTCTTCTATGAGGCGGCCCGCGCTCATGCAAGGTGAAAAGACCTGATTTCACGGGCCGTGGCCCCGGAATGCGCCATTCCCCGCCCCTTCACGGGACGGTGACGCCCCGTGTCTTCCCCACGCCGTCTCTCAGAAGATGGAAAACGCCGCCCCAGGGCCCCGGCGCAGCCTCAGCCCCAAGCGCCGCCCAATCTTTGCGCGGTCACCGCGTGATCCGGTCGGATCGCAGGGTCGTGGCGAGGCGCCAACCGCACAGCGGCACAGCGGCACAGCGGCACAGCGGCACAGACGGGATGCTGCTCAGATCGACTCGTACATCCAGACGGCGCTGTTCATCTCCTTGAGCAGCGCCTCCGTGTCGGAGAGAAATCCGCTCAGCTCCGCCCGTTCGGGCACACCGCCGGCGGCAACGCGATCCAGTTCGGGCTTCACCCGTGCCCAGATCGAACCCACGCCCTCCAGCTGGGCCATCAGCTCCCAGGTGGGCGGCAGCAGGATGTTCTGCGCCGGATCGCCCTGGATCAGCGCCGTCAGGGCCGCGTCGAAACTGGCCACCGTCTGACCAAGGTCACCGCGCGACTCCGGGGCGCCGGGCAGCTCGGTGAAGCAGTACTCCTTCAGCGCCTTCTGGCTCAGCATCCGCTGGCGCCCCGCAACGTTGATCGCATGGGCCAGGTCAGGGTGGATCAGCCCCGCGCCATAGGCCTTGTCCATGAGGCCCACGGCCTTGTTCATCGCCACCAGCACCTCGCCCGCGCCCTGCACGAAGGCGCCCACCTGCCCGGCATCGCCGGCCAGCAGCGCCTCCGCCGCGGCGCGATACGCCAGCCAGAGCGTGCCGACATGGTCTAGCTGCGCGGCGATCTCCGGGTTTACCTCGGCCTCGAGCTTGAGCTCCGCATCGCCGTGGCGCAGACCTGCCAGCACCTTGTCAAACTCGAGGATCGCCGTGCGCGCCTGATGCGCCTGCAGTTCCGCCGAGGCCCCGATGCGGTTCAGGCACACCGACTTGGCGATGCGCTGTGACAGCATCCGCTGCCGCCCGGCGATGTTGATCTTGTACTTGGCAAGCTCCGCCGCGCTGCCCTCCGCCGCCGACAGCGGCGCGGGGACCAAGAGCCAGAGTGCGAGAGCACAGAGCGCGGCGATGACAGGGAATCGGGGCATGGCAGGTTTCCTCAGCTGGACGGCTCCTGCCTAGAGCGAAGGGGTTAAGAACCCCGCAACATGGCCCGGACCGGCCCCGACAGGATCACTCGGACACGCCTGCCTTGCGCATGGCGACGGTCGCACGGCCCCGTTGCCGGCGCGCTTTCCGCGTCCATGGGGCCCGCGGGCCCCGTGCAGCTCGGACCGCTTCGCCAATCTGCCCAGCGGACAGGCGACGCCGCGCCAGTTGCGGCGAATTACGTGCACAAGGCATGGAATTGCCCGGCCCGCTGCGGCAAAGAGGGCGCGGGCCATCAGGCCAGACCATCCAGTGTTCACGGGGACCCGAACATGCAGAATACCGATCCGATCTGGGACATCGTCGACAGCCGCCGCGCCGCCTATACCGGCCTTGCCGACCGCGTCTTCGACATGCCCGAGATCGCCTATGACGAATACCGCTCGGTCGAGGAGCATCGCCGGCAGCTCGAGGCCGAGGGCTTCAAGGTGACGATGGGCGTCGCGGGCATTCCCACCGCCGTGATGGGCGAGGCGGGCGAAAGCGGCCCGGTGATCGCGATCCTCGGCGAATTCGACGCCCTGCCCGGCCTCAGCCAGGAAGCGGGCGCCACCAGCCACACCCCCCTGCCGGGCGACGGCATGGGCCACGGCTGCGGTCACAACCTGCTGGGCTCCGCCGCGCTGATGGCCGCGGCCTCGGTCAAGGAGTGGCTGGAGGCCGAAGGCATCGAGGCGCGGGTGCGCTACTACGGCTGCCCGGCGGAAGAAGGCGGCGCGGCCAAGACCTACATGGTGCGCGCGGGCCTCTTCGACGACGTGGACGCTGCAATCACCTGGCACCCGGCCCCCTTCATCGGCGTGGACCGGCCCACCTCGCTGGCGAACACTCGGATCGACTTCACCTTCACCGGCAAGGCGGCCCATGCGGCGGCCTCGCCGCACCTCGGGCGCTCGGCGCTGGACGCGGTGGAGCTGATGAACGTCGGCATCAACTACATGCGCGAACACATGCCCGACGGCTGCCGCGTGCATTACGCCTACCTCGACGCGGGCGGCATCGCGCCCAACGTGGTGCCCGCCAAGGCGACCGTGCGCCAGCTGGTGCGCGCCCCGCAGCTGCCCGAGATGTTCGACCTGCTCGACCGGGTCCGCAAGATCGCCGACGGCGCGGCGCTGATGACCGGTACCACGGTGGAGGCCAAGGTCTTCTCCGGCGTGTCGAACCTGCTGGGCAACCGCCCGCTGGAGGAGCTGCTGCAAGCCAACCTCGACCGTCTGGGCGCGCCCGATTTCGACGCCGAGGACCGCGCCTTCGCCGAGGAGATCCGCGCGACGCTCTCGGCCGAGGATATCGCCTCGACCCTGAACGGCGTGGGCCTGCCGACCGATCCGGACATGGCACTGTGCGATTTCGTGGTGCCGCTGGACACGCCGTCAGGGCGCGGCGGGGCCGGGTCGACCGACGTGGGCGATGTCAGCTGGGCGGTGCCGACGGCGCAATGCTGGATGGCGACCTGCGCCATGGGCACGGCCTTCCACAGCTGGCAGCTGACGGCGCAGGGCAAGTCGCCGCTGGCGCACAAGGGCATGGTGCAGGCAGCAAAGGCCATGGCCGCCACGGCGCGCGACCTGATCCGCGAGCCGCAGCTGCTGGCGGCCGCAAAGGCGGTGCACGAGCAGAAGCTGGCGCGGACACCCTACCGCTGCCCGCTGCCGGACGACGTGATGCCGCCCGTGAAGGGCTGAGCTGCGCGAGTGGAAACGCCCCGGCTATTGGCCGAGGCGTTTTTCATTCCGAGCCCTATCCCATGGCTGGCGGCTACCCCGTGGCAGCGGGGGCAGTTCAGCGACCCTGCCCCCCTCCGAGACAATGCGGACGAAACGCGAAGGGCAGCGCCGACCCGCGGGGAGGCGCATAAGCGCCGGTTGCCATTGGTGCGCCATTGGTCCGAGCACCGATGGCGACGGGGGGCGGGTCGGCGCTGCCCGGCCTGAGGCCGGGCGGAACACGGTAGAGGGGGCAGCGCGACGGTGTCCGATAGAGGCGACACCTTCACCTTGCCGCGAAGCACTGCTTACTGGAGCCTCAGGAAGATCAGCGAAGGTCAGTTAGTCCTAACGAAATATGTCGTCAGGATAGATGCCCCCCTCGCCGCCGCGGCGGAGTATACGCCTTGCGAAGTAGTGAAAGCACCGCACCAGGACAGCCCGCGCCCTCACCGGCTCCGGTTCAACTGCCGCCGCAACTCTTCCATGAAACTCAGCAGCAGTCCCGAATGCGGCACGCCCTTGCGGGTCAGCATGGAGGCGCTCACCTCCAGCGTCGGCATGAACGGCCGCGACACCAGCCCGCGGTCGAGGTAGGGCTCGGCCGAATAGGGGTCCGTCACTGTCACGCCCATGCCATCCGCCACGAGCGCCGAGGCGGTCTGGCAGTAGCGCACCTCGATCCCCGGGCGATACTGCCCGCCGCCCTGCGCAAAGCCCTTGGCCACCAGCCGCCCCAGCTGCGAGGCCTGGTCGATACCAACGATCTGGCGCCCGGTCAGCGCCTCGGCGGTGACGAAGGCGCCCTCGGCCAGCGGATCGTCTTCCGGCATCAGCACGACCATCTGACTGCGCTGGATGATCTCCGAGTTCACGGTCTCCAGCCGCTCGGCGTTCAGCACGAGGCCGATGTCCGCCTGCCCGGTCTGGATCGCATCCAGCACGTTCTCCAGCCGCCGCACGTCGTAGCTGATCGTGACCTCGGGCCGGGCTACATGGAAGGCCTGCAACGCCCGCGGCCCCAGCGAATAGCCGAGCGGCGGTGTCGCCATGACGCGCAGGCGTCCGACACGGCCTGACCGGATGTCCCGCGCCCGGGTCGAGAAGGAGCGCAGGATGCCGAAGAGCGGGCGGATTTCCTCGAAGAGATCGTTGGCCTCGCCCGTGGGCGTCAGCCTGCGGCCCGTCCGCTCGAAGAGCGAGAAGCCAAGCTGGTTTTCCAGCTGTCGCAGCCCGGCGGAGACCGCGGGCTGCGAGATGCCGAGGAACTCGGCGGTTTCCACCGTGGTGGTGCAGCGCATCATGGCCGCGAAGATCTCCAGCAGCCGCAGGGAGACCTCGGGCAGATCCGCCGCGCGCGTCATCCAAGCACCGCGCCGAGCGCCATGGCGGCCCCCGCCATGACCGGGTCGATGACGGCGACGCCCGTGTCACGCTCAAGGCGCGCCCGGATCGGGGCCATGCCGGCACAGCCCAGTACGATCGCACCCGCCCCCATGTCGCGCAGCCGCGCGGCAGTCTCGCGCACCTCGGCATAGACCATCTCATCCCGACCCGAGGCTTCGGCAGAAACACCGGAGAGCGGCAGTTCACCGGCCAGACGGGATTCGACGCCCATCATGCGGATCTTGCGGCGGTGACGGCCGATGGAATTCGGCCCCAGGGCGATGATCCCGAAGAGATCGGCCCGCGCCATGGCGGTCAGGATGCCCGCCTCCTGGATGCCGATCACGGGCCGGTCCGTCAGCGCACGCGCCATGTCGAGGCCCGGGTCCGAGAAACAGGCCGTGACATAGGCGGCGGCGGGCGTCGTCTTGACCATCTCGGCCAGTCCGACACCGGCGCGCGCCACGTCCTCGTCCGTCGCGATGGTGGCCGGAGAGGTCGGCAGGTCGCAGCAGTCGAAGTGATCCCCCAGCGGCGCGAGCGCCTCGGCGATCCCCCGCGTCACCGCGGAGGAGCTGTTGGGGTTGATGACGAGGATACGGCTCATCGCAGGACCGTGCCGAAATTCTGCGCCGGGTCGAATTCCGGCGCCTGATAGCCCGGCTTGCCGCGCAGATCGACGGGCGCGCGCCCGAAGAACCGGCCCTGCCCTTCCTCGGCCTTCAACTCGCCATGGGCGACGATGGTGCGGCCGCGGTTCATCACGACTTCCGGCACGCCGGTCAGCTCCATCCCCTCGAAGGGGGTGTAGTCCATGTTGTCGTGCTGGTCGGCCTGAACGACGGTGCGCGTCACCTCGGGGTTCCAGATCGCGATGTCGGCATCCATGCCGGGCGCGATGCGGCCCTTGGTGGTGCAGCCGAAGGTCTTGGCCGCGTTGGTCGAGGACAGCGCCACGAACTGCTCGGGCGTGATCCGGCCCTTCACCACCCCTTCGGAGAAGAGGTACGGCAGACGTGCGGCGATCCCCGGCATCCCGTTCGAGATCTTGGGATAGGGCGCGTCGGCACCGTTCAGGAACTTGCCGGTCTCGTCGAAGCGGTAGGGCGCATGGTCGGAGGAGACGCTTTCAAACGTGCCCTGCGCGATGTGGTGCCACAGGATTTCCTGCGTGTCGGCCCCGCGCAGCGGCGGCGAGCAGATGAACTTGGCGCCCTCCATGCCCTCGCGGTCGAGGTCGTCGCGGGTCAGCGCGAGGTACTGCGGGCAGGTCTCTGCAAAGAGCTTGGCACCGTTGAACTTCTCGCGGCGCACGATCTCGGCGCCTGCCTCGGTCGAGACGTGGACGATGAAGAGCGGCGCATCGACCAGCTTGGCCAGCTGGATCGCGCGGTTGATCGCCTCTTCCTCGGCCAGCTGCGGACGGCTGATGGCGTGGTACTTCGGCGCGGTCAGGCCCTTGTCGGCCAGCCGCTTGTTCATCCACTTCACCATGTCGTTGTTTTCGGCATGGACCATGGTGATGGCGCCGTGGTGGCGCGCCACCTCGAGGATGTCGAGCATCCCGCCGTCGCCAAGGTTCATCAGGTCGTAGGTCATGAAGACCTTGAACGAGGTGATGCCACGGGCGAAGGCGCGCGGCAGCTCGTCCGTCAGGACCGCCTCGGTCGGGTCCGAGATGATGAGGTGGTAGGAATAGTCGATCACCGACCGGGCGCCGCGGGCGTCGTAGGTCTTGATCACGTCATCCACCGACTGGCCGCGCTGCTGCGCCGCGAAGGGGATGAAGGAGGAGTTGCCGCCGAAGGCCGCCGAGATGGAGCCGGACAGGTAATCATCGGCGGTCATGACGCCGGAGGAGCTTTCCTGCGCGATATGGGCATGGGCCTCGATCCCGCCGGGCATGACGAGCCGCCCGCCCGCGTCGATCCGCTCATCCCCGCCATCGAGGCTCTCGGCAACGGCCGCGATGCGGCCGTCCTTGATCCCGAGATCCCCCTTGAACTGTCCGTCGGCGGTAACGATCGTCCCGCCGTGGATCACCGTGTCAAAAGTCATTCCGAAGGTTCCTCTACGCCGGTTTGCGAAACGATCCGGCCATAGTGTTCGGTACGGCGGTGCGCGGCGAAGTTGAAGACCGTCGACTTGCCAAAGGCGCATTTGTCGAAATCTGCCTCAGCAACAAGCAGTTCGTCGCCTTCGCCTTCGGCCTTTGCGATCACGAACCCATCGGGGTCGACGATGATCGAGCCGCCGATCATGTGGTTGCCGTCCTCGGTGCCGCATTTGGCGACGGCCATGGCATAGGTCGAGTTCTGGTAGGCGCCGGCGCAGACCGACAGCTCGTGGTGGTAGAGCCGTTTGGCCAGACCTTCATCCGCGGACAGGTTGTTCTGCGAGGGCGTGTTGTAGCCGATCGAGACCAGCTGCACCCCTTGCAGGCCCAGCACGCGCCAGCTTTCGGGCCAGCGACGGTCGTTGCAGATCGCCATGCCCATGATCACGCCCTGGTTGCGCACCACGTTGAAGCCGGTGTCGCCGGGCAGGAAGTAGCGCTTCTCAAGGTGCTGGTGGCTGCGCTCTTCCTCGAACTCGGCGTGGCCCGGCAGGTGCGTCTTGCGGTACTTCAGCACCACTTCGCCCTCGGGAGAGACGATGATCGAGGTGTTGAAGTGCTCGCCTTCCGGCGTCAGCTCGCAGTAGCCGAAGGTGAAGCCCATGCCGTATTCCTTCGCCTTGTCGAAGAGCGGCTGGACGGCGGCGTTGGGCATTTCCTTCTCGAACCAGTGATCGAACTCGGCCCGGTCCTCGACGTAGAAGCGCGGGAAGAAGGTGGTCAGGGTCATTTCCGGGTAGGCCAGGAACTTGACGCCCTTGGCCGCCGCCTCGTCCATCAGCGCGATCATGCGCGCGACGACGTCTTCGCGGGTCTCTGCCTTCTGGATGCCACCGATCTGGGCGGCGCCGATCATCATTTTCGTCATGGAAGGTGTCCTTTCGGGGGATCAGTTCACGGCCAGGCCACGCTGGTAGCGGGCAATCACGCGCACCAGCGGCCAAAGCACGAGGAGATACATGCCGGCTGCGAGAACCAGCGGCGAGGCATTGTAGGTGACGGAGCGTGCCAGGTTGGCGGAGTAGAGCAGCTCCGACAGCGACACGACCGAGGCGAGCGAGGTGAGTTTCACCACCTCGACGGTGTTCGACAGCAGGTCCGGCAGCACGTTGCGCACGGCCTGCGGCAGCACCACGTAGGTCAGGGTCTGCGCCTGCGACAGGCCGGTGGCCCGCGCGGCCTCGGTCTGACCCTTGGGCACCGCGTTGATGCCCGCCCGGAACACCTCGGCGAAGTAGGAGGAGTTGTTCAGGAAGAAGGCGATGACCACCGCCATGAAGGGCGTCAGCCGGACGCCCGCGAAAGGCAGGCCCGAATAGACGAAGACCAGCAGGACCAGCGGCGGCAGCGCGCGGAAGAGGTCGATATAGGCGATCGCGCTCCAGCGCAGCGCCTTGTTGGGCGAGAGCGCCGCGAGCGCCAGCATCAGCCCGCCCACGAGACCGCAGACGATGACCACGGCGCAGAGCTTCAGGGTCATCACCGCGCCCTTGAGCAGCAGCGGGAAGGCCTGCGCCATGATGTCGAAGTTGAAGAAGGTCTGGATGAAGGTGTCCATGATGCCCCCCTCAGGTCGCGAAGTGGTAGCGCCGTTCGATCTTGTGCGATGCGATCACGGCGGGAATGAAGATGATGAGATAGGCGATGGCCGCCATGGTCAGCGGCGTGGCCGAGCCCGAGAAGCTCTGCGCCGAGGAGGAGACCGAAAGGATTTCCTTCACCCCGATGACAGAGCCGAGCGCGGTCAGCTTGGTGGTCGCCAGCACGCGGTTCACCAGCGGCGGGATGCCCCGGCGCGCGGCCTGCGGGAAGGCAATGTAGAAGAGCGTCTGCGCCTTCGAAAGGCCCGTCGCCCGGCCCGCTTCCCACTGGCCCGCGGGAATGGCGGTCAGCCCGCCCCAGAAGATCTCCTCGGAAAACGCGGTCAGCACCAGCGACAGGACGATGTAGACCACCATCCAGCCCGAGATGTTCAGCCCCAGCGAGGGCATCCCGAAGAAGAGGATCAGGATCAGCACCAGCGGCGGCAGGGCGCGCATGATGTCGGCGAAGACGATGATGAAGAAGTTCACCAGTTTCAGCCCGGCCACCCGCAGGCAGGCCAGTGCCGCGCCGCACAGGATGCCGGTGACGATCGTCGCCACCGCAAGGCCCAGCGTCACGCCCATGGCGTGGATCAGGTCCGGCATGTAGTCCGCCATGACCTTGGTGTTGAAGAAGGTCTCGATGAACCGCATCAGACGGCCTCCGCCCCGGCGTCCTCGTGCGAGACGCGGCTGAGGAAGGTTTTCAGGCGGTCGGACTTGGGATTGCCGAAGATCTCCTCCGGGGCCCCCTGCTCCACCACGTAGCCGCCATCCATGAAGATCACGCGGTCGGCGGCTTCGCGGGCGAACTGCATCTCGTGGCTGACGACGAGCATGGTCATGCCCTTGTCGCGCAGGTCCTTCATCACCTTGAGCACCGAGCCGACCAGTTCCGGGTCCAGCGCCGAGGTGGGTTCGTCGAAGAGCATCACGCCAGGGTCGAGCGCGAGCGCGCGGGCAATCGCCACCCGCTGCTGCTGACCGCCCGAAAGCTCGGCGGGCATGGCGTCGGCCTTGTGCTTCAGCCCGACCTGGTCGAGCATTTCCAGCGCGCGGGCCTCGGCCTCGGGCTTGGCGCGTTTCAGCGCCTTGATCTGGGCCAGCATCACGTTCTTCAGCACGGACATGTGCGGATAGAGGTGGAAGCCCTGGAACACCATGCCGACCTTGAGGCGCATGCGGTCGAGGTCACGGCGCGGAATGTCGGTGATCCGCTCGCCCTCGATGAAGATCGCGCCGGAGGTGGGTTCCTCCAGCCGGTTGCAGCAGCGCAGCATCGTGGACTTGCCCGAGCCCGAGGGCCCGATCACGAAGACCAGTTCGCCTTCCTGCACCTTGAGGTCGATGCTTTTCAGCACCTCGACCTCTCCGAAGCTTTTCTCGAGCCCCGTGATTTCGAGCATGGTGCGCGGTTGGGTCATCGCTGTTGCCTTTTCTTGAGGAGGGATATGGGCGGCGGGGGCCCGGAAGAGGGAGAACAGGGGCCCCCGCCTGCTGCGAGAAGAGAGGGGAGATCAGACCTCGCAGCGAAGAGAGATCAGAACTCGCAGGTGATCTCGTGTTCGGTGGCGTCGTAGCCGTCGAAGCCCGGGGTGCCGTAGCCGGCGGTGGGCGTGATGATCGTCGCGCCTTCGGCCGGGGTCACGCCGAACCATTTCTCGGACAGTGCGGTAAGGGTGCCGTCGGTCTTGAGGCATTCCAGCACGCTGTCGACGAGGTCACGGGTGGCGGCGTCATCCTTGCGGAAGGGCAGACCCCAGACGAGGCCCGTGGGGTATTCGAAGGACAGCTCGATCTGCGGGTTCTTCTGGACGGCCCATGCGGAAACGGTGGCGCCGGCCATGTTGGCGTCGGCACGGCCCGAGGTCACGGCCTGGATCGCGTCGGTGTTCGTGCCGAAGGACACGACGGTGAAGCTGAACTCGTCAGCCTTGTCGGTCAGGAAGCGCTCGTAGACCGAGCCCTTGTTCACGGCCAGCGTCTTGCCCTTGAAGTCCTCGAGGGAGGTGAAGCCCGCCGCTTCCGAGCCCTTGGGCACGACGAAGCGGAAGTTGGTGTCCATGAAGCCTTCGGTGAAGAGCAGGTTGGCAGCGCGCTCCTCGGTCACGGTGGTCGGCGCGACGAGGAAGTCGTAGGTGCCAGCCTGCAGAGCGGGGATCAGGCCCGAGAATTGAGCGGCGGTGACATCGACCGGCACGCCCAGCTTTTCGGCGATCGCGGCAGCGAGATCGACGTTGAAGCCTTCGACGCCGCCCGACATGGTCGGCATGGCGTGGGGGGCGAAGGTGCCGTCGAGCGCGACCTTGTAGCCCTCGGGCTTGATTTCGGCCAGCTCGGCGGAGGCGGCCCCGGCAAGCGCCACGGTGGCGGCGGAGGCGAGGAGAAGATGCTTCATCATGGGTCATAATCCTGTTGGTTGCGTCTGACGGCACACCTTCTGGGGCGTGTCCTGCCCCCAGAAGACATCTGAAGCGCCCGTTTTCCAGTATAGATCAGGATTATTATACAACTATCAGTATAACCCCTCATTATATATGATGACAACATGACATCCCGGTCGAACGCGACGGATTTCGCTAGAACCCTGATAACAAAGGTGGAAAACAGAGCCTTGGGAGGTGCTGGAGCCCTGATTCCGGTGCCCTCTCCCACCCCTGCCCGCGACGGCTGCTCTCTTTACCGCTCAGCAACTGTGCGCAAGGAAGAGGCAGACGCCCCGTCAACCCGGGCCCTCCGCGGGGGGCCAACGAAAGGACAGACCATGCAATCGCTCTTCCACCTCGCCATCCATGTGAAAGATCTCGACGAGACTCGCGCCTTCTACGGCGACGTGCTCGGCTGCGAGGAAGGCCGCTCGACCGACACATGGGTCGACTTCGACTTCTTCGGGCACCAGCTCTCCTTCCACCTTGGCGAGCCCTTCCCCACCACCCGCACCGGCAAGGTCGGCGACCACATGGTGATGATGCCCCACATGGGCGCCGTGCTGCGCCTCGATGACTGGCTGGCCCTCGCCGACCGCCTGCAGGAAAAAGGCATCGCCTTCGACATCCCCCCCGTCGTCCGCTTCGAGGGCGAGCCCGGTGAGCAGCGCACGATGTTCTTCTTCGATCCCTCGGGCAACCCGATCGAGATCAAGGGCTTTGCCGACTTCGAAGGCCTCTTCGCCAAGTGAGCGACGGCGGCGCACATGGGGACCCCGGAAGGGTCATGATCGCCGCAAAGACGCCCCACACCAAGGGCCTGCAATGACAGGAGGCCGCCGCTCCCCGGGGACGGCGGCCTTTTCATGCGCCCCGGCGGCTTGCGCCCGGGCCCGACGGCGGGCTTCGGCGTCCCCCTTGGCCGGCCCCCTGCCGTGACGCTTCAGCTTGTCCGCCGGCCCCGCACCGGGCATGACCGTGCGGGGCCGAACCGGCGCGAGACCACGACGACGCACCGCCGCGCCCCCTACGACCGTCCGCCCCCAGAGGGCCGGCACAGCAGTTGATATGAGGAGATCACAGATGGATTACGGACTGACGGGCAAACGCGCCCTCGTGCTCGGGGCCAGCCGCGGCCTTGGCGGCGCCTCGGCGACCATGCTCGCGGCGGAGGGCGCCGAGGTGCTCGCCGCCTCGCGCTCGGGCACCGCGTCGGGCGCGGGCGTCACCGGCGTCGCGCTCGACCTCTCCGACGAGGGGTCGGTGGCCGCGATGGAGGCCCGGCTGGCGGCAGAGCCGGTCGATATCCTCGTGCTGAACTCCGGCGGGCCCAAGGCCGGCCCCGCGCGCGGCCAGTCCGCCGCCGCGTGGCGCGCGGCCTTCGAGCAGATGGCCGTGGCGCTCTTCCGCCTGACCGACGCCGCCCTGCCCGGGATGGAGGCCGCGGGCTGGGGCCGGATCGTCACCATCGGCTCCTCCGGCATGCAGGCGCCGATCCCGGGGCTGGCGCTGTCCAACGGAGTGCGCGGCGCGGTGGCGGGCTGGTCCAAGACGCTGGCCTCTGAGGTCGCGCCGATGGGGATCACCGTGAACCTCGTCCTGCCGGGCCGCATCGCCACCGACCGTGTGGCCGAGCTGGACGGCGTGCGCGCCAAGGCCAGCGGCAAGGACGTCGCCGAAATCCGCGCGGCCTCGCAGGCAACGATTCCCGCCGGGCGCTATGGCACCCCCGAGGAATTCGCCGCCGCGGTGACTTTCCTTTGCTCGGCCCAGGCAGGCTACATCACCGGCACGGCCCTGCGCGTCGATGGGGGCATGCTGCGCAGCCAGTGAGGTCCATGTGGGGTGGGCCGGGGTCTGAACGCCCGGCCTGCCCTGCACGATCAGTCGGGCTTGGGAGACAAGGGACGGTCCATCGCGGCCGCCCTGCCCCACAGGGGCGCCCGCGGCCGTCACGGTGCTTCAAGGCGCGCCCGGACACCCCGGGACCGGGCCACCAACGGCCCTGAACACCTGAAATCAAAGAATTTTCCTGAAAGCTTGGTGCGGGTGAAGGGACTCGAACCCCCACGCCAAAGGCGCCAGAACCTAAATCTGGTGCGTCTACCAATTCCGCCACACCCGCATGCGCCTGCTCCGGCGCTCGCGCTGTCTATCAAAGCGCCACGGCGGAGGCGAGAGGAAATCGCATCGCCCGGCCCGACGCGCGTTTCCGTTCCAGCATCAATCCCTTGTTAACCTGCGCTCTGTATCCCTGAGGCGCAGCCGGATGTGGCGCCCGTGTGGCGCAAAACCGGCGAGAACGCGGGGGACTGGCTGGCCTCCCCACCCGAAAGGGGGCTCTGCCCCCGGAATTTCTGGAATTGCGCCCATTTCTGCCGTATTCTGACGGCAATAATGAGGCAGTGAAAACACGGGAAGAGCGCATGAAACCGAAAACGGTGCAGCGCGCGGATGGCCAGCAGGCCGTCCCTGGCGTCGACGAGTCGCAGGAGGTTGGCGAGCCCGCCGGCCTGATCGCGGGAACCACGGTCCTGACAATGGATGGCGAACTGCCGGTCGAGTTTCTCTCGCCCGGGGATCGGATCATCAGCCGGGACTACGGCATGGCGGTCATCACCTCGATGCGGGTTCGCAAGGTGACGGCCCGTGCGGTAAAGATCACGGCCGGATCGCTGGGCCACACCCGCCCCGAGGAAGACACGCTGATGCCCGCGGGCCAGAAACTGCTGGTGCGCGACTGGCGGGCCGAGACGCTCTATGGCACGCGGCAGGCAGCGATTCCCGCGGCCCGGCTGGTGGACGGACATTATGTCGTGGACGCCGGCGAGACCGAGATGCGCCTCTATGAACTCCGCTTCGAGCGCGAACAGACGATCTATGCTGGCGGCATGGAGATCGTGGCCGTCTCGGAAGCCATGGCAGAGGCCCTTCGCTGATCTGAGCCCGCCCGTGACCTGAAGCGTGGGCCTGCTCGGAGGCACAGGTATGAACGGTGGCGCCTGTCAACTACCGAAGGCGCGCGTCTCGTCTGAGCCCCGCGCCTGATCTGGATAAAACGCCAAACCGACATCCACGTCTGATCGGACCTCCACATCCAATCGGCTGCCGGCCCCGGATCGGAGGAAACCTTTCGGTCCGAAGCTGGCCGGTTCACCTGACACACGGCGCTTCCTGAAACATGGCGCCTGCCGAGGCCCGATAGATGCGCCTCGCACATCTCCGACGCATTCGCGGGTCAACGGTCTGGATGTTTCCAGGCCAGATCGGGGATGAGGCGCAGACCCGATCAGGCCCCCGATGCCAGCCCTTTCAAAACGCCGGGCAGCGCCTCCGGCAGGTCCTCCGCAATCAGCCCCGGGCCAAGCGCGCGGGCGCATTCCACATGGAGCCAGGCGGCGGTGGTCGCAGCGGCCTCCGGCGCGAACCCTCGTGCAAGAAGGCCCAGTGACAGGCCGGCCAGCACGTCACCGGACCCCGCCGTGGCAAGATCGGGGGCGGCCCGGTCGTAGCAGGCATCGCTGACCCAGGCCCCACCCTCCGGCGTTGCGATCACGGTCGCCGCGCCCTTCAGCAGAACGACCGCACCGCACCGCGCCGCCGCCTGCTCCGCCGCGTCCCGGGCAGAGAAGGCGGGCCCCGAGGCCGCGGCCCCGGTCAGCGAACCGGCGAGATCGGGAAACAACCGCCGAAATTCCCCCAGGTGCGGCGTCAGGAGGCAGCCACGGTGCAGCCGCCCCATCAGCGCCGGATCGCCCGCCAGCAAGGTCAGCGCATCGGCGTCCAGCACCAGCGGCCCGCCCCAGTCAAGCGCGGCGGCCAGCAGCCCCGCCTCCCGCGCCCCGAGGCCGAGGCCGGGGCCAAGCCCGAGCGCCGTGATCCGCCGGTCCTCCAGCATCTCGCGCAGCGCCGTGCCATCCTTCAGCGCACGCAGCATCACCGCATCGAGCCGGGCGGCATTCTCGATCAGAGCGGCCGGCGGCGGACAGAGCGTGACCAGCCCGGCCCCCACCCGCAGTGCAGCACGGGCCGCCATCCGGGCCGCGCCGCCGCGCCCGACACCACCGGCGAGCATCAGCGCGTGACCGTGATCGAACTTGGCACCGCTGCGCTTGGGCAGCCGCGCCGCATCCGGCCGCGCGGGGATCAGCGCGCCCGGCACCTCCTGCTCCGGCAGACCGATATCCGCCACCACGAGGGTCCCGCAACAGGCCGGCCCCTCGCCGAGGTAGTGGCCCTGCTTCGCGGCGTGAAAGCTCACCGTCAGATCGGCCCGGACCGCGCGGCCCAGCACGCGCCCACTGTCGGCGCAGAGGCCCGACGGGATATCCACCGCGACCACCCGGGGCGCACCTGCGGGCATAAGCGCCGCCGCTGCACCGTCCACGGGCCGGGTCAGCCCGGTGCCGAAGAGCGCGTCGACCACGAGATCGGGCGGCTCGCCCTGCCCCTCTTCTTCCGCGAGCCGAGTCGCCGCCCGAGTCGCGCCGAGGGGCTGCCAGAGCGCCGCCATCCGCACCGCATCCGATGGCAGCCGGGCCCCGTCGCCCAGCAGGACAAGCTCAACCCGCCAGCCGCGTTCGGCCAGACGTCGGGCGATGACGAAGCCGTCGCCGCCGTTGTTGCCCGGCCCGCAGAGCACCCGCGCAGACCATGCGCCCCGGGCCAATTCCGGCCAGTGGGCCAGCACCGCATCGACCGTCGCACGGCCCGCCCGCTCCATCAGCCGCGCGCCCGTCACCCGCCCGGCATTGATCTCTGCCTGCTCCACCCGGCGCATCTGTTCTGCCGTCAGGAGTCCCCCGGACAAACCGTTCATAACCCGCTCATTTTTTAGACATCGACGCCCATAAATCGGGCTGCAAATTTTCGCGTCACACTCTCTTGTCGCCGCCTCCACATTAGTCAATTGTGACCGTGGGACGAAAGTGGTCTGACGACCTCCGGTGGACATGTGAGGAGCTCCAGCCATGAAAAAGATCGAAGCGATCATCAAGCCGTTCAAGCTGGATGAAGTCAAAGAGGCTCTGCAGGACGTCGGTGTGCAGGGTCTGTCCGTGATCGAGGTCAAGGGCTTTGGCCGCCAGAAGGGGCACACCGAACTCTACCGCGGCGCCGAATATGTCGTGGACTTCCTCCCCAAGGTCAAGATCGAGGTCGTGCTGGACGACGACCAGGTCGATGGCGCCATCGAAGCGATCGTGGATGCCGCCAAGACCGAGAAAATCGGCGATGGCAAAATCTTCGTCAGCACCGTCGAACAGGCCATCCGTATCCGCACCGGTGAATCCGGCTCGGACGCACTGTAAGAAATTCTTCTCTAAAACGAAGGGATCAAGGGAATGAGCAAGGACGCAGTTCTCAAGCTTATCAAGGATGAGGACGTCGAATACGTCGACATCCGCTTTACCGACCCGCGCGGCAAGCTGCAGCACGTGACGGTTGTGGCGGACCTGGTCGACGAGGACTTCCTCGACGAAGGCTTCATGTTCGACGGGTCGTCGATCGCTGGCTGGAAGTCGATCGAAGCTTCCGACATGAAGCTGATGCCCGACACCGAAAGCGTGTACGTGGACCCCTTCTATGCGGAAAAGACCATCTGCATCCATTGCTCGATCGTCGAGCCCGACACCAACGAAGCCTACGAGCGCGACCCGCGGTCGACCGCTCAGAAAGCCGAAGCCTACCTGAAGTCCTCGGGCATCGGTGACGCGGCCTTCATGGGCCCGGAAGCTGAATTCTTCCTCTTCGACAACGTCAAATACGCCGTGTCGATGAACAAGGTCGCCTTCGAAGTCGACGCGCTCGACGCCTCGTGGAACACCGACACCTCCTACGAGATGGGCAACACCGGCCACCGTCCCGGCATCAAGGGCGGCTACTTCCCGGTCAACCCCGTGGACGACGGCCAGGACATCCGTGCCGAAATGCTCTCGACCATGAAGCGCATGGGCATGAAGGTCGACAAGCACCACCACGAAGTGGCGTCCTGCCAGCACGAGCTGGGCCTGATCTTCGACAGCCTGACCAAGCAGGCCGACGAACTTCAGAAGTACAAGTACGTCATCCACAACGTGGCCCAGGCCTACGGCAAGTCGGCAACCTTCATGCCGAAGCCGATCAAGGGCGACAACGGCACCGGCATGCACGTGAACATGTCGATCTGGAAAGACGGCAAGCCGCTCTTCGCAGGTGACAAGTACGCCGACCTCTCGGACGAAGCGCTGTACTACATCGGCGGTATCCTGAAGCACGCGAAAGCGCTGAACGCCTTCACGAACCCCGGCACCAACTCCTACAAGCGCCTGATCCCCGGCTTCGAAGCCCCCGTTCTGCGCGCCTACTCGGCACGCAACCGGTCTGGCTGCGTCCGTATTCCGTGGACCGAGTCGCCCAAGGCGAAACGTGTGGAAGCCCGCTTCCCCGATCCTTCCGCAAACCCCTACCTCTGCTTCGCAGCCCTGCTCATGGCCGGCCTCGACGGGATCAAGAACAAGATCCACCCCGGCGAAGCCATGGACAAGAACCTGTACGACCTGCCGCCCGAAGAGCTGGCCGACATCCCGACCGTCTGCGGCTCGCTGCGTGAGGCACTCGACGAACTGCAGAAGGACATGGACTTCCTGCTGGCCGGCGACGTGTTCACCAAGGACCAGATCGAAGGCTACATCGCCCTCAAGATGGAAGAGCTGGAAATGTACGAGCACACGCCGCACCCCGTGGAATACGCTCTCTACTACTCCTGCTGATCCGCTTCACGGCGATCAACGGATCGGGGCGCCCATCGGGCGCCCCTTTTCGTTTCCGGACGGTGCCACGCGCCTGCCCTGCCCCGTAGCCTCCGTCCCGGCGCATCCAGGACAGGGCCACGCGACTGCAACGGACACAGATTCGCCATGCAGTGGTAAGCCCGTGGCCACCCGAGGCACATTTGCGGATGAAACACTGACACAATGCTGTTTCACCCTGTATTCACCCCCCTTCGAATCGAGAAATATGTTTCCCTGAGGAGGCGTATCTGAAGTCGTGGCGGGCGATTGTTTCCTGACGCCACGTTAATAATGTGGAAAACCGGCGGTGCATGACGCTTAAACGCTGCAAACGGGCCGCCTATTTTGTGGCGACCTGACGCGGTATAGCATCACAACCTCAGGCAAATAAAAGGCAATTAAGGCGGCTCTGCCTTATTTGATCGAAGCGACCCCACGTCAAACCGAAATTATTGGCGGGGAGAGGCGCAAATCTGGCGAAAGGCCTTCCTCTCGCCCCATTTCGGTCAAAATCCCTAAAATTCTGGCCAAAATATTCCGTTTTCTCCCGACAAATATGGGTCATCAAAAATAAAGGTTCGGGAAAATGCCCTACAACATGATCAAGCACCAAGCGGGCCTCATCTTCACCGATGAAACCTCTGTGATGGTCAGTGACCTGGCCGAGCCCGTGCAGACGACATTGGAAGCCTTCGGTCAGGACGCCGTCGCGCCCGTCGAGTTCGACGAGACTGGCCTGCGCCTGCAGGGCCGCAGCCTCAATGTCGAGCTCCGGGTCTACGACGCACCGCAAAACGACGCAGAAGCCCAGAAGCTGATGCCCGCCGCCGAGGTTCGCACCCTCGACAAGGATACCCGCGACGCGGTCGCGCACCCCTCCTGCTGGATCCAGGTGACGATCTCCGCTCATACCTCCGACGACATGATGCACCCCGAGACGCCCAAGGCCGTCCTCGCCGAGGTCCTGCACATGATCGTTGCCGAAACCGGCGCACAATACGTGCAGTGGCTGGACCGCGACGTGGTCCTCAGCGCCAAGCGTTTCCAGTCCGCCTTCACCCCGATCTGCTACCAGCGTCAAGCTGCGTCGCTGCAGGCTGCACAGGCCTCGCTGCACGCCGGCGCTGCGGCGGTGGCACAGGCACCGGCCATGGGGGCCGCCATTGCAATGGATGATGGCCGTGCCGTGCCCCGTCGGGTGCGTCCGACCGCGCACAACCGCGCCCGGGACGTCTTCCCCGCGATCAACTCGACCGAGAAGGCGCTGGACACCCGCCTGTCGGCGATGCGCGAGAAGACCGATCCGGACATGTCGCGCCTGCTGAACACCAGCAACTGGGGCCTGCACCAGCGTCAGCTGGACGCCCAGGACCCGTCGCTGGAAACGCTGGCCGCCGTATTCCGCGAGGACCTGGAGCCCGAGGACGGGATCGAGGCCGCCCGCGGTCCGCTGGATGCACGTCTCGCCGCATGGGCGCTGAACGGCGCCGTGGCGGTCTTCTCGCCGCCGATCGCCGCCGCGCTCTTCACCTACAACATCCTGCGCAAGGAAGACTTCCGCCTGAACGCCCAGGCCCTCGGCCTGACCGGTCTCTTCGCCGGGCTCGGGATGTCCTCCACCGCGGTTGCAGACACGCTCTCGATGCTGCCCTTCTGACCTGAATGTCCCTTCCGGGCCAGAGGCCCGCAGCACCGAAAACCCCGGCCCGTCCCTGACGACGGACCGGGGTTTTGCATTTCAGGGGGCGCTTCAGGATTTCGCGTGTCTGGATTTTGCGTTTCGAGATTTTGCCTTTCGGGGCAAGGCCGTGCGCGCGCAAGCTGACGTGACCGACGCGGGGCCCGTGCCCCGGATCAGCCTGCGTCCGTTCGTGGCCGTGGCCCTGTCAGAGGACCTCTCAGAGGACCTCGGCCTCGCGGCGCAGGATATAGGTGTGGATCCCGAAGACCACGGCCCGGGTTTCCGGCAGGCGACGCATGGTCTGGCGTTCCGACCGGATATAGGTCTGCGGCGCCTTCGAGTAGCTGGCGTAGTCCTTCCGGGTCTCGCTCTGCGGCTGGTAAAGCGCGGGGTTGCCATGATGCAGGTAGTTGTAGCGCCAGAGCGGCCTACCCACCTGCACCCCGTCGAAGAGGCGTTGCACCCGCTTGGCGATATTCTCGTCATAGGCCGCCACGGGACGGTGGATGCGGATCATCGGGTGCAGGAATTTCTCCGCCAGCGTCCAGCTGGCCGGGAAACAGAGCACCGCACCGGTGAGGACATGCTCCTCCTCCCCCGGGGCCTTCTCCAGCAGGCAGAAATCCTCCTGCACCAGACGGCCCAGCGTCCCCATGGGGTCGTCCCGGTCGAGGGCCACCTTCCCCCCGTCGGGGCGGGTGATCACCCCACCCGCGCGGCTGTAACCGGAATCTGTCGCCAGGAATGCCAGCACCGTCTCCAGCAGCTCCGCCGCCGCCGGGCGCGCCCGGTCGGAGAGCCTCACCACGTCCTCGCGCCGGGTGGACAGCAACGCTTCCCGCAGCGCCATCTGCCCGGCGAAGGCCTCGTCCCGCAGCAGCCACTGCGCCTCGTCCAGCGGACGGGTGCCGGGCAGCCGGTGGGCCGGGTCGATCTCGTAGGGAAGTCGGGTCTGGAGAATCTCTTGCATGCCCCTGATTAGGCTGCGCCCGGCCCCGCCGCCTACGGGAAAAACGCCGCATCCCCGCCGCGACGTGGCGGCGCGGAGACCGTGGCGCGGAATTCGGCAGTGCGCGGAGAGGCCGTGGGGGCTCGGCCCGCGACATGCGCCTGGTGCTGGCGGGCCCTGTACCGGCGGTCCCTGTCCTGACGCGCCTGTCCCGTTGAAACTTGTATCGTGGGGCCCTTTGCTGAGGCGCCCTCTTCTGACGGGTCGACGCGCCCTGCGGCAGACGGGACTGACCCGGTGGCCGCGCCGATCCGGCGGCCCGCTCTCAGAACTCTGGCGCTGCGCTCTGCCGTCCCGGCGCATAACGGCGACAGGCCTTACTCCGAAGCCCCGGCCTCCCCCTCACATCGGGCTGTAGAGGCTTTCCATCCAGTAGCCTTTACGGGGGCCGGTCACGCGCCATTCCGCGCGCCAATAGGGCCAGCCGGTGAAATCGTAGACCACTTCGTAGCGGTCGGGATCGCAATAATGCGTGGCCTCGGCCCAGCCTCCGGCCGGGTCGAAGTCATGGAATGCGCGCCCGTCGGCAAAACGCACGGCAATCCCGCGCCCGCCCGTGCCCCAGAGATAGCGCCGCTCGGCCTTCAGGGGGGGCTGCTGCCCCAGCTGCATCGTGCCGCTCTCGTCGACGATCAGCCCGGGGCCCTCCGGGCGGAAGCTCGCCTGCCCCGCGAACCGCCCATCCGGGCCCACCGCGTTCTCGATCCGCCGCTCCAGACGCCAGTGCCCCTCGAAGTCCGCCAGCCCGCGCATTCCTGCCTTCCCTTGCTCAAAACTGCACCCGGCGTTAAAGACCGCGCGAACCCGTGTAAAGGAGCGTCCGCCGATGATCCCCCGCTATTCCCGTCCCGACATGGTCGCCATTTGGGAACCCGCCACCAAGTTCCGCATCTGGTACGAGATCGAGGCCCATGCCTGCGATGCCATGGCCGAGCTGGGAGTGATCCCCAAGGAGAACGCAGACGCCGTCTGGAAGGCCAAGGACGTCGAGTTCGACGTGGCCCGCATCGACGAGATCGAGGCCATCACCAAGCACGACGTCATCGCCTTCCTGACCCACCTGGCCGAGCACGTCGGCTCGGAAGAGGCGCGCTTCGTCCACCAAGGCATGACCTCCTCGGACGTGCTGGACACCTGCCTGAACGTGCAGCTGGTCCGCGCCGCGGACATCCTGCTGGCCGACATGGACAAGGTGCTGGCCGCGCTGAAGACCCGCGCCTTCGAGCACAAGATGACCGTGCGCGTCGGCCGCTCCCACGGCATCCACGCAGAGCCCACCACCATGGGCCTGACCTTTGCCCGCTTCTACGCCGAGATGGACCGCAACAAGGCCCGTCTGCAGGCCGCCCGCGCGGAAATCGCCACCGGCGCGATCTCGGGCGCTGTCGGCACCTTCGCCAACATCGACCCGCGCGTGGAAGAGCATGTCTGCGCCCAGCTGGGCCTCGAGCCCGAGCCGATCAGCACGCAGGTGATCCCCCGCGACCGCCATGCGATGTTCTTTGCCACCCTCGGCGTGATCGCCTCCTCGATCGAGAACGTGGCGATCGAGATCCGCCACATGCAGCGCACCGAGGTTCTGGAAGGTGCCGAGTTCTTCTCGATGGGCCAGAAGGGCTCCTCGGCGATGCCGCACAAGAAGAACCCCGTTCTGACCGAGAACTTGACCGGCCTGGCCCGCCTCGTGCGCATGGCCGTGATCCCGGCGATGGAGAACGTGGCGCTGTGGCATGAGCGCGACATCTCGCACTCCTCCGTCGAGCGCGGCATCGGCCCGGATGCGACGATCACGCTGGACTTCGCCCTGAACCGTCTGGCGGGCGTGGTCGAGAAGATGCTGATCTTCCCCGAGAACATGCTCGACAACATGAACAAGTTCCCCGGCCTCGTGATGTCGCAGCGTGTGCTGCTGGCCCTGACGCAGGCCGGCGTGTCGCGCGAGGACGCCTATTCCATGGTGCAGCGCAACGCCCTGAAAGTCTGGGAAGAGCGCCTCGATTTCCGCGAACTGCTGCTGGCAGACGAGGAGGTCGTGAAGGCGCTCGGCGTCGAGCAGATCAACGAGAAGTTCGACATGGGCTACCATACCAAGCACGTGGACACGATCTTCCAGCGGGTCTTCGGCGAAAGCTGAACCCTCTGATATCTGACGATCGGGGGCGGTTGCGCAGGCAGCCGCCCCTTTTTCATGGGCATCGCCCCCGGCGGCTGCCCGGGACGTTTCGATGGCTGCGGGAGGGGCGCTGCCCCTCTTGTGCGCTGCGCGCACAATTCACCCCGGAGGTATTTCGGGAAAGATGAAGGCGGGGCGCGCGCGGACCGGGGCAGGCAGGACGCGAAGGGGCTGAAATTGACGCTGGGTCATGCTAGGGTTGGAGCATCAACCAGAGGAGATGCGCCATGACGACCCGAGTGATCCTTGCCGCCTTCCTGACACTTGTCAGTGGCGGCGCCGCCTTCGCGACCTGCCCCTACGAACATGAACGCCAGGCGCAGAGCTGCGCCGAGGGCTATGTCTGGGATGGCTCCCAGGGGGCCTGCATCCGGCAGGTGACCGGCTGAATTCAGCTTTTGTTCATGCCCTTTGCCCTATGCTCCCCCGGACGGACGAGAGCGAGTATGAGGCAGGCATGGGCACTCTGGCACCGATGGGCGGTTTCGGCGGGCACTCTACCCCCGCTGGCCTGACACGCCGTCAGAAGGCGGCTGTCATCGTGCGGCTGCTGCTCACCGAAGGGGCGGACCTGCCCCTCACGGACCTGCCGGAGGACATGCAGGCCGACCTGACCCGGCTCATGGGCACCATGCGGCACGTGGACCGCGAGACGCTGACCGGCGTGATCGAGGAATTCGCCGGGGAGTTGGAGGGGCTGGGCCTGACCTTTCCGCGCGGGGTCGCGGATGCGCTGTCGGCCCTCGATGGCCGCATCAGCGCCCATACCGCCGCGCGCCTGCGCAAGGAGGCGGGTGTGCGCCAGACCGGCGATCCCTGGGAGCGGCTGCGCGCGCTGGAGGCCAAGGCCCTGCTCCCGATCCTGCAGGACGAGAGCACCGAGGTGGCGGCGGTCATGCTTTCGAAACTCGACACGTCGAAGGCGGCAGCCCTGCTGGGCATGTTGCCGGGCGCGCGGGCGCGTCGGATCACCTACGCGGTCTCGCAGACCACGGGCATCACGCCCGAGGCCGTCGACCGGATCGGCCTGTCGCTTGCCACGCAGATCGACCAGCAGCCGGGCCGCGTCTTCGAGAAGGGCCCGGTGGAGCGCATCGGGGCCATTCTCAACCAGTCCACGGCGGCCACCCGGGACGAGGTCCTGGGCGGGCTCGAGGAGGAAGACGCCGACTTCGCCGAACAGGTGCGCAAGGCGATCTTCACCTTCCTGAACATCCCCAAGCGGATCGCCGCCCGCGACGTGCCCAAGGTGGTACGCGGTGTCGATCAACTGGCGCTCGTCACCGCTCTGGCCGCGGCGACAGGCAATGCGGAGGCGGAAGCCGCGGCAGAGTTCATCCTCGGCAACATGTCTGCGCGCATGGCCGAACAGCTGCGGGAAGAGGCAAAGGACCTCGGCAAGGTGAAGCCCCGGGATGCGGAAGAGGCCATGAAGGCCGTCGTGGCGGTGATCCGCGAGCTGGAAGCTGCGGGGGAGATCCTGTTGCTGGCCGATGAGGAGGAGGAAGCCTAGGCAACGATATGCGCCGTGAGGGTCGTCCGGAGGCACACCGCGGTGGATCAAGGTACGACGAAGCGGATCGGGCCTCCGTGAACCGGCATCGGCGGGTACGTGAGATGACAGGCAGCGGCCTCCATGCCCCTTTACCGCATGGCCCTCCCGGGGCCCTTTCGCTGCGTGGCCCACGGCGCGGCCAGCCCGCAGCACAGCATGCAGATGCAGATCAGCGGCTCTTCCGAGCGACGCCGCAGGCGCCAGCCGGGCCGAACGACTGCTCAGGTCGGCGGCTGGCTGCGATGTCGCGGCGGCGCAAGTCGGCGGCGGCGTTCGGCATTGCGACCGCGCAAGTCGGCTGCGGCGTTCGATGCCGCCGCCGCGCAGCCTCGCTGCGGGTTACCGCGGCGCAGGTGGGCGGCGGCGTTCTATTTCGCGGCCGTGCAGGCCGGCGGCAGGATGCGGCCGTGCAGGTCGGTGGCGGATTGCGGCCGCGCAGGTGAGCGGCAGCGTTCAATGCCGCGGCCCCGCAGGTCGGCGACAGGGTGCGACGTCGCGGCCGCGATGCTTGTTCTCGCAGGGGTGCAGGTCTATGTCAGGCGCAGCCTGCGCCGGCCCCCCGCCGGCCACAGGCGCCCTGTCGCACGAGAAACGGATCGCACCATGGCTGCCAAACGACTGACACCGCTGCAGAAAGCCGGCCAGTTCATGGTCAACCTTCCGCTCGAGGGGCTGATCGGCCTGACGAAGCTCCTGCCCTACGAGACCCGCGTGCCGCTGGTCGGCTGGTGCGTGAGCCGCATCGTCGCGCCCCTGGCCGGCTACGACCGGCGCATCCGCGAGAACCTTGCCCTCGTCTGGCCTGACCTGCCGGAAGCCGAGATCAAGCGGCTGCAGCGCGAGGTGCCGGACAATGCGGGGCGCACGCTGGCGGAGCTCTATTCGACCGATGAGTTCAAGGCGCGCCTGGCCAAGCTGCCGCTGGAAGGCGACGGCGTGCAGCAGATGCTCGAGGCCCAGAAGGCCGGCCGTCCGATCATCATGGTCGGCGGACATTTCGGCAATTACGACGCCATGCGCGGGCTGCTGATCCAGCGCTACGACAGGGTCGGCGCGCTCTACCGGCCGCAGAACAACATCTACTTCAACCGGCATTACGCCGCGATGATGAACGCCATGGCGCAACCGCTCTTCCCGCGCGGGCGCCGGGGGCTTGCGGAGATGGTGAAGTTCCTGCGTGGCGGGAACATGGTGGGCCTGCTGATCGACCAGTACGTCAGCAACGGCACCGATCTGACCTTCTTCGGCCACAAGGCCCGCACCACCCTGTCGGCGGCGGAGATGGCGCTGAAATACGATGCGCTGATGATCCCCTTCCACGCGGTGCGCCAGCCCGACGGGCTGAGTTTCCAGATGATCGTGGAAACGCCGATCCCCCATTCCGATGCCGTCACCATGAGCCAAGAGTTCAACGACCGGATGGAGGCGATGGTGCGCAAGTATCCCGGGCAGTGGCTCTGGATTCACCGGCGCTGGAAAGTGAAGCCCGAGAAGGGCGCGAAGACCGACAACGCGACCGAAAAGGCCTGAGCAGGAGGCGCGGCGGCCTCGCCTTTCGCCTGACGCGCTGACGGTCCGGGGGCTCTCCGCAGAAGCGCCGCGATCTGCTCAGCCCGCCGTCCGCGCCCGGTCCAAGCGGAGCCGCGCGGCCCGCCTCAGCGCAGCCGCGCGGCGGCGACGATCTGGCCCGGGCCGGCTTTCTGCATCAGCACGACCACGGGCGCTTCGCCTTCCAGCGGCAGGGTCTCGTCCAGCGTCGAGGCGCCGTCCCATTCGCCAACCACCTTCCACTCGGTGACGATGTTGGAATAGGTCAGCGTCTTGCCCGCGTTCTCGCCGCGTTTCACCTTCACCGACTGCTGGGGCACGTAGCGTACCAGCACGACCTCCACGGGGCCGAGCGGCTTGCCGTCCACGGGCCGGGCCTGCAGCCGCAGGGTGGTGCCGTCCTGCCGGGCGATCCGCAGGCTGGCCATGTAGGGCGTATTGCGGTGGGCGCGGATCAGGTCCGCGACATCCATCGGGTGATTGCCCATCACCTCGTCCACACCGCCGATGATCATCTGCGGCGTATAGACCGCGCGGCGCCCGGCCTCGCGGGCGTAGGACTTCTGGCGGCGGGTGAAGGCGTGGCTGCCGAAGGTGTCTTCCCAGCCGATGTAATCCCAGTAGTCCACGTGCAGCGCGAGGGCGATCACGTCATCACGCTCGGACAGCATGGTCAGGAAACTGTCGGCAGGCGGGCAGTAGGAGCAGCCCTGCGAGGTGAAGAGCTCCACCACCACCGGCTTGTCACCGGGCTGGGACAGGCCGGAGCCCGCCCCGTCACCGAGTTGCGACATCGCCCCGTCGGAGCCCGCGGGCGCCCCCTGCTGCGTCCCGGCCGCACTGCGGTCGGACGCCGTGGCCGAAGCGGTGCCGCCCAGCGACTGGCTGCCTGCGCCGCCCTGCCCATCCGGGCCCGATTGCGCATGAGCTGCGCCCGCGGCACAGGCCAGCAGTCCGGACATGATCAGGCCGATCGCGGCCTCACGGCGCCACAGTAGCATGCGACAGGAACTCCCCAGTTCTACCCACCCGTGCATACCTAGAGGCCCTTGGGAGCGCCAATCAAGGTTTCGAGAAGAGCCGGTGACCCTGCTGTGGCCCGCAGGCGCCACTTTCCCGGCACGGTTGCGCGGGGCGCCCCGCGATTCGAGAGGTGCGCCCCCCTCCCCCGGTTTTCTCAAACTGCCCGGGAAACCGGCAGAGCGCCTGTCGGCGCGGGCGTCGTGCGACATCGTCTCCCCTGCCGTGCGCCTCGGCGCCTCCCCGCCGAGGCGCGAAACCCTGTCTGGCCGGGCTCCGCCCCGCAAAGCCCGCCCAAAGCGGCCAGATACTGTGTGCAATGGTATACATTTTTGGCCAAACCCCTTGATCGTACCCCGGTCTTGGGGCAGAAGCAGCCCTAGCAACACCCCTTGTTTCATTCCTGAGAGGGAGGCCATCCATGCCCATCGTCGTCGGAAACGATACCGCCAAGACGCGCAAGACGCTGTCTGTCGGCGGCAAGTCCTTTTCCTATTACTCGATCCCCGCGGCCGAAGCGGCCGGTCTGGGCGAGTTCTCGAAACTTCCCGCGGCCCTCAAGGTAGTGCTGGAAAACATGCTCCGCTTCGAAGACGGCAAGACCGTCTCGGTGGACGACATCAAGGCCTTCTCGGACTGGGGCAAGAACGGCGGTCAGAACCCGCAGGAGATCGCCTACCGTCCCGCCCGCGTGCTGATGCAGGACTTCACCGGCGTGCCCGCCGTGGTCGACCTCGCCGCCATGCGCGACGGCATCCTGGGCCTCGGCGGCGACGCCAAGAAGATCAACCCGCTGGTGCCCGTCGACCTCGTGATCGACCACTCGGTGATGATCGACGAATTCGGCAACCCGCGCGCGTTCCAGATGAACGTCGACCGCGAGTACGAGCGCAACATGGAGCGCTACCAGTTCCTGAAGTGGGGCCAGACCGCCTTCGAGAACTTCCGCGTCGTGCCCCCGGGGACCGGCATCTGCCACCAGGTGAACCTCGAGTACCTCGCCCAGACCGTCTGGACCGACACGGACCAGAACGGTGAGGAAGTCGCCTACCCCGACACCCTCGTCGGCACCGACAGCCACACCACCATGGTGAACGGCGCGGCCGTTCTCGGCTGGGGCGTGGGCGGTATCGAGGCAGAGGCCGCGATGCTGGGTCAGCCGATCTCGATGCTGATCCCCGAAGTCGTCGGCTTCAAGCTGACCGGCGCGATGGTCGAAGGCACCACCGGCACCGACCTCGTGCTGAAGGTTGTGGAAATGCTCCGCAAGCACGGCGTGGTCGGCAAGTTCGTCGAATTCTACGGCGAAGGCCTCGACAACCTGCCGCTGGCACAGCGCGCCACGATCGCCAACATGGCGCCCGAATACGGCGCAACCTGTGGCTTCTTCCCGATCGACGCGGAAACCCTGCGCTACCTCGAGCAGACCGGCCGCGACAAGGACCGGATCGCCCTCGTGGAAGCCTACGCCAAGGAGAACGGCTTCTGGCGTGACGCGGACTACAGCCCGATCTACTCCTCGACCCTGCATCTGGACATGAACACCATCGTGCCCGCGATCTCGGGTCCGAAGCGTCCGCAGGACTACCTTGCCCTCGACACCGCAGCCGGCGCCTTCAAGAAGGTCGTGGCCGAGTTCCGTGGCACCGACGTCTCCGACGAAGCGCAGGAAATGGCAGATGAGGGCCCCGCCCCCACCCTGACCAAGCCGCTGATCAAGTCGGCGCCTGTCGCCGGTGAAGAGTACCAGTTGAACGACGGCTCGGTCGTGATCGCCTCGATCACCTCCTGCACCAACACGTCGAACCCCTACGTGCTGATCGGCGCAGGCCTCGTGGCCCGCAAGGCCCGTGCACTCGGCCTGAACCGCAAGCCCTGGGTGAAAACCTCGCTGGCACCGGGCTCGCAGGTCGTGACCGAGTACCTCGAGGCCGCAGGCCTGCAGGAAGACCTCGACGCCGTGGGCTTCAACCTCGTCGGCTACGGCTGCACCACCTGCATCGGCAACTCCGGTCCGCTGCAGCCCGAGATCTCCAAGGCGATCAACGAGAACGACCTGATCGCGACCTCGGTCCTGTCGGGCAACCGGAACTTCGAAGGCCGTATCAGCCCCGATGTCCGCGCCAACTACCTCGCCTCGCCGCCGCTGGTCGTGGCCTATGCGCTGGCCGGTGACATGAACATCGACATCGCGAACGACCCGATCGCCCAGACGGCGGACGGCAAGGACGTCTTCCTGAAGGACATCTGGCCGACCGACGCCGAGATCGCCGAACTGGTCGAGAAGGTCGTCACCCGCGAGGCCTTCCTGTCCAAGTATGCCGACGTCTTCAAAGGCGACGAGAAGTGGCAGGGCGTGGAAGTCTCGGGTGGTGAAACCTACGACTGGCCGGCCTCCTCGACCTACATCCAGAACCCGCCCTACTTCCAAGGCATGGGCAAGGATGCGGGCACGATCTCGAACATCGAGGGCGCCAAGGTTCTGGCCATCCTCGGCGACATGATCACCACCGACCACATCTCGCCCGCCGGGTCCTTCAAGGACACCACCCCGGCCGGCAAGTACCTGCTGGAGCGCCAAGTTCCGGTGCGCGAGTTCAACTCCTACGGCTCGCGTCGCGGCAACCACGAAGTCATGATGCGCGGCACCTTCGCCAACATCCGCATCAAGAACGAGATGCTGGACGGCGTCGAGGGCGGCTACACGCTGGCCCCGAACGGCGAACAGAGCTCGATCTACGACGCCTCGATGGAATACCAGGAAGCCGGCACCCCGCTGGTGATCTTCGCCGGCGAGCAGTACGGCGCGGGCTCGTCCCGTGACTGGGCCGCGAAGGGCACCGCCCTGCTGGGCGTGAAGGCCGTGATCGCCGAGAGCTTCGAGCGGATCCACCGTTCCAACCTCGTCGGCATGGGCGTCATTCCCTTCGAGTTCACCGGCGGTGACACCCGCAAGTCGCTGGGCCTGAAAGGGGACGAGACCGTCGCCATCGCCGGCCTCGACACGATCAAGCCGCTGCAGGAAGTGCCCTGCACCATCACCATGGGCGACGGCTCGGTGAAGGAGATCACGATCAAGTGCCGGATCGATACGGCGATCGAGATCGAATACATCGAACACGGCGGCGTGCTGCACTACGTGCTGCGCAACCTCGCGGCCTCCTGATCCGTCAGGACCTGTGACAGAGATTGGAAAGGGTCCCTTCGGGGGCCCTTTTCGTTTGTCCGGTTCCCGGGGCCGGGTCCGAGGACCGGGGCGGAGCGTTGCCATGGCGGCGGGCGGGGGACCGAGGCCCGCAGGGGACCGCGGGGGACCGCAGAGGCGCCCTGCGGGCCCCTCGACGGGCGCGCCTGCGGCGGGCGGGGCTGGGGGACGCTGTCCCCCCGGGGCCATGCGGCCCCTCCCCCCTGGAGTATTTTGGGAAAGATGAAGCGGGTGTGGCGGTGGTACGGGGCTTCCGCCGGGGACGGCAGGCGCCGCCGTAGACCCGGGTGGGCCGGGTCCGGGATCGCGGGGCGCGCGCGGGGACTTTATCTGCCTCTCAAACGGGCAAGGCGGCGAGGGAGAAGCCTTCGCCGCCGGTATGCGCATTTGGGCGGGAACCTGCCGGGCGCCCCGCCGTTGGCCCTGCAGGAGGTACAGCCATGAATGAATTTCTCGCCCCGGCTCTCGGCCCTGTCCTGAGCGTCGTCTCCAGCCCCTGGTTTCTGGCCGCCTGGCTGGTGCTGATGCTGCCATCTCTGGTCATCGTGATCCGGGACCTTGCGACGAAGAACGCCCATCTCATGTCCCTGATGAAGGTCGTCTGGGGGCTGACGGTGCTCTACTCCGGGCCGCTCGGCCTGCTGATCTACTGGCGCACGGGGCGCAAGGAGATCCCCGATGACCGGCCGTGGCGCCGGGCCTTCCGGTCCGTGGCGCATTGCTATTCCGGCTGTGGGCTGGGGGAGATCATCGGCGTGCTGATCGCCGTGGGCCTGCTTGCCGCCGGAAACATCGTGACGGCGATCGTGACCTTCGCCCTCGCCTATACCATCGGCTTCGCGCTCAGCTTCGGGCCGCTGCTTCAGGACGGCGTGGCGCCATGGCAGGCGGTGAAGGATACCTTCCGGGCCGAGACGCCCTCGATCCTCGTGATGGAGATCGTCGCGATCTCCGTGGACCTGATGCTGGCGGGCAATGCGGGCATGGGCGAGGTGATCTTCTGGTCCTCGCTGATCGTCTCGCTGACGCTGGGGCTGCTGGCCGCTTACCCGGTGAACCTCGCGCTGATCAAGGCGGGGGTGAAGGAAGGCATGATGGACCCGCGGATGACGGATCATTCCCACCACGCCGAGGCGGAGGCCGATCCGATGCATCCGCGCTATCACCCCGGTCACGCCTGAAGAGGGGCGTGAACTGGTGCCCGATACAGGGTCTGAGACGGGACCTTCAAATGGGGCCTATCGGCGGGATCAGGGATCGGGCCGGCGCGCGGCCCGGTCTGGTTCAGTTGCCGCGGGCCTTCTCGATGGCGGGACGGATCGTGTCCTCGATCACCCGCTGGGTGATCGGCCCCGCGAAACGGGTGACAATGGTGCCCTCGCCGTCGATGACATAGGTCTCGGGCACGCCGTAGAGGCCCCAGTTGATCGCCATGCGGCCCTGCGGGTCGGCCCCGACTGCGGCATAGGGATTGCCGAGGTCCTCGAGGAAGCCGAGCGCCTTGTCGGGCTGGTCCTTGTAGTTCACGCCGAGGATCGTCACCCCCTCCTGCGCGAGCGCGGTGAGGTTGGGGTGTTCCACCCGGCAGGGCGCGCACCAGCTGGCCCAGTAGTTCACCAGCGTCACCTCGCCCGCGCGCAGGTCCTCATCCCCGAAGCCCGGCAGGGCGCCGAGGCTGTCCAGCACCACCGGCGGGGCCGTGCGGCCCGCAAGCGCGGTCGGCAGCTGGTCCGGATCGTCGCGCTGCATCCCGATGTAGAACATGGCGGCCAGCCCGGCAAAGATCACCGGGGGCAGCAGCATCAGCGGTTTGACCTTCATTGCGGGGCCCCTTCGGTGCGGCGGGCTTCGACGGCGGCAAGCTGGGCCTTCACCCGGCGCGCACGCCACAGGGAGGCCGCAACCAGCACCACGATCAGCCCCAGCGACGCGCCATAGGCCGAGAGCACGGCGCCCGCGTATTTTCCAAGTTCAGGCATCATCCCAGACGCTCCCGTGCCAGAAGGGCCCGCATCCGGCGGGCGCGGATCTCGGTCCGGGTCCGCAGCAGGACCAAGGCGAGGAAGAGCAGGATGAACCCCGCCATGCAGACCAGCAGCGGATACCAGAAGATGTCCGCGATGTTCTCCTTCTTGTCCATGGAGAGCGTCGCGCCCTGATGCAGGCCCTGGTTCCAGAAGTTCACCGCGTAGCGCGAGAGCAGCGCAAAGACCGACCCCACGAGACAGAGCACCGAGGTCAGGTCGGCGGCGGTGTCGTCATTCTCGATCGCGGCCCAGAGGGCCATGTAGCCGAGGTAGAACAGGAAAAGGATCAGGAAGGAGGTCAGCCGCGGGTCCCAGGCCCACCAGGTGCCCCACATCGGCTGGCCCCAGATCGCCCCGGTGATCAGCGCGATGACCGTCATCGTGGCCCCCACGGGCGCTGCGGCGCGGGCCGCAAGGGCGCTGACGTGGTGGCGCCGCACGATCCAGATCAGCGAGGCCGCCAGCATCATCAGCCAGCCGTTGATCGCCATCAGCGCCGAGGGCACGTGGAGGTAGATGATCTTGACGGTGGAGCCCTGCCGGTAATCCTCGGGCGTGAAGAAGAAGCCCCAGACCAGCCCGACCACCAGACAGAGCACGGCCGCCGCGGTCACCCACGGCAGCACTACGTCGGTCGTGCGGATGAACTTCCGCGGGTTGGCGTATTCCCAGATCGAGGCCATGGTCTTCCCTTAGCTTTGCCCCCCTCAGGGAGCCAATCACATTAGCGCAGGTTTACCCGCAATACCGCAGCGGAGGCGAAAGGCAACAGGGCGATACTGCCGCAGGTGATCCCCGCGAGCAGCAGCAGCGGTGCCTCGACCGCCAGCCCCTGCGCGCCGCGCCGGGCCACCTCCGCGCCGAAGATCAGCGTCGGCACGTAGAGCGGCAGCACCAGCAGCGACAGCAGAAGCCCGCCGCGTTTCAGCCCCACGGTCAGCGCCGCGCCGAAGGTGCCCAGCACCGACAGCGCGGGCGTGCCGATGGCCAGCGACAGGACCAGCCAGAGGTAGCCCTCCCCCGGCAGCGACATCAGCAGGCCGAAGAGCGGCGCGGCCAGCACCAGCGGCAGGCCGGTGGTCAGCCAGTGGGCGAGCGCCTTGAGCGTGACGATCGCCTCCATCGGCAGCGGCGCGGTCGCCATGAGGTCGAGCGTGCCGTCCTCCCAGTCGAGCGCGAAGATCCGGTCGAGCGAGAGCAGGCAGGCCAGCAGCGCCCCCAGCCACAGGATGCCCGGCGCGATCCGCGCCAGCAGCCCGGTTTCCGGCCCCACGGCGAAGGGCACCAGCACCGTGACGATCAGGAAGAAGGCCAGCCCGAGGCCGAAGCCCCCGCCCGCGCGCAGCGCCAGCTTCAGATCGCGGATCAACAGGGCGATCACAGGAAGGCCTCGTCGAAATCATCCTCGCCGCGCAGGGGGGCGCGGGCCTTGAAGGGGGTCACGTCCAGCACCTGCGCGTCGAGCCCGAGGTCGATATGCGTGGCGATCAACGCCATGCCCCCGCCCGCAAGGTGCCGCTGCACCGCCTGCGCGAAGAGCGCGACCGACGCCACGTCGAGCGAGACGGTCGGTTCGTCCAGCACCCAGATCGACCGCCCCGTCACCATCAGCCGCGCCAGCCCGAGGCGCCGCTTCTGCCCGGCGGAGAGCCCGCCCGCGGGCCGGTCCGTCAGCTTGGTCAGGTCGAAACCTTCCAGCGCCGGAGTGATGTCGCCGGTGCCATAGATCGCGGCCCAGAAGCGGAGGTTCTCCTCGACGCTCAGGGTGGCCTTGATCCCGTCGGCATGGGCGGCATAGGCGATCAGCTCGCGGTCCGCCGAGATCGCGCCCGCCAGCGGCGGTTGCAGCCCCGCGATGGTGCGCAGCAGGGTCGTCTTGCCGATGCCGTTGGGCCCGCGCAGGATCAGCGCCTCCCCCGCCGCGAGGGAGAAGCTCAGCCCCCTCAGAACGGGGATGCCGCCACGGGCGATGGCAAGGTCTTTGATCGTCAGGGACATGCAGGTTGATTAGACGAAAGCGCGCGGTCGCAAAAGCGGTTAAGCGCCGCTCAGACCGGCAGCAATGCCGCAGCCACCCGACGCGCCTCGGAGAGGAGGACGTTGAAGGTGCGGCAGGCGGAGGGGCTGCTCATGGTCTCGACGCCGAGGCCCGCGGCGCGCAGCTCGGTCACGAGGTCGGCGGGCGCATGGGCGATATCCGCCCCCATGCCGAGGAAGATCACGTCCACCTGCCCGGCGAGGTCCAGCAGCGCCTGCCGGTCGTCGAAGCCGGTCCAGGTCTCCACGCTGTCGGCGGTGACGAGGCAGGGGCCGTGGACGACCTCCCCGCCCACGCGGAAGAAACCGGGGCCGTAGCCGTCGATCGGGCGGGCCTTGCCATAGTCGATTTCGTTCAGACGCATCTGGGTCTCCTCATTCGAAGATCGGCAGGCCGACAACGGCGGCGAGCGCGATGGTGGTATAGGCGATCCCCCGGAAGAGCGTCTCCCGCCCGGGACGGAACAGGGCCTGCCCGGCAAGCGAGCCGAGCACGAAGGGCACCGCCAGCACGGCCGAGAGCCAGAGCGCCTGCGCCGTGACCAGATCGTTGATCCAGAGCATCGCGATGATACCCACGTCGATCAGGCCGAGGAAGAGGATCGTGTTGGCCCGCACGGAGGCCGCAGCCGCCGCACCGGCGAGGTAGAACAGGATGACCGGCGGACCGGCCAGCCCGGTGGAACCGCCCAGCAGACCGGCGGCCAGGCCGAGCGCCACCAGAAGGCCCCTGCCCTGCGGCCCGGTGTAACGCCAGCCCGAGATGAGCGCCAGCAGCGTCAGCGCCACGATCCCGCAGACCGCCCACCGCAGCAACGCCTCGTCCACCACGTTCAGCAGCCAGATGCCCGGCGTCATGGCGGCCACGGCGGCCACGCCCATCAGCAGCACGGCGCGCTTGTCCGCGTCGCGCAGGGCGCGCGGCACCAGCGAGGGGACGGTCGTCAGGTCGGTGAAGGACAGCACCACGATGGCCACGGGCAGTGGCAGCAGGTGGGTGGCGATGGGCATGAAGATCAGCGCGGTCCCGAAACCGGCGAAGCCGCGGACAAGGCCCGCGGCTCCCATTGCCAGGATCAGCCAGATGAGGCCCGGGCTGGCCAATGCGTCGGCCAGCCCGGAAGAGATCGTGTCAGGCATCGATGTCGGCGAACTTGTTGCCGGTGTTCTTGGGGCCGGACTTGCTCCAGTCCCGCTTCACGCCGAGGCGCAGCAGCATGGCCGAGGCCACGAAGATCGAGGAATAGGTCCCGACGATCACGCCCCAGGTCATCGCGAAGACGAAGCCCCGGATCACGTCGCCGCCCAGCACCAGCAGGGCGATCAGCGCGATCAGCGTGGTGCCCGAGGTCATCAGGGTCCGGCTCAGCGTCTCGTTGATCGAGAGGTTGAGCACGTCCTTCAGGGGCATCTGCTTGTACTTGCGCAGGTTCTCCCGCACCCGGTCGAAGACGACCACGGTGTCGTTGAGCGAGTAACCCACGATGGTCAGCAGCGCCGCGATGATCGCGAGGTCAAAGCGGATGCCCACCTCCGAGAAGATGCCGATGGTCAGGGCCACGTCGTGCACGAGCGCGATCACCGCACCCACGGCGAACTGCCATTCGAAGCGCAGCCAGATGTAGACCAGCACCGCCGCGATAGCGAGGACCACGGCGATGGCCGCGGTCTTGATCAGCTCGCCCGAGACCTTGGGCCCGACGCTCTCGACCGAGATGAAGCGGATGTCCGGCACGGCGGCGGTCATCGCGGTCTCGACCTCGGTGATCAGCTCCTGCGAGACGGAGGAGGTCTCGTCCTGCGCCTGAATGCGGATCATCGCCACGTTCTGCTCGGGACCGAAGGTCGGGTCGAAGATCTCGGTGATGGTGACATCGCCCAGGTCCAGCGCCGCCACCGCATCGCGGTAGGCCGCGATATCCACCGGCTGGGCGCTTTCGGTCCGGATCGTGGTGCCGCCGCGGAAGTCGATGCCGAAGTTCAGGCCACGGATCGAGACCGACACCAGGGCCAGCACGATCATGACGGCCGAGATACCCAGCCAAAGCTTGGACCGGTTGAAGAAGTCGAACTTCGTATCGTCAGGGATCAGCTTCAGGCGCATCTCACACCTCCAGGGTCTTGGGACGGCGCCGCTGGAACCAGATCACGATCAGCAGGCGGGTCAGGTAAATCGCGGTGAAGACCGAGGTGATGATCCCAAGGCCCAGCGTGATGGCGAAGCCGCGCACGGGGCCAGAGCCCACGGCGTAGAGGATCACGGCGGTGATGAAGGTGGTGATGTTCGCGTCGATGATCGCGGACAGCGCCTTCTGGTAGCCCAGTTCGATGGCACGCGCCGGCCCCTTGGCCGTCTTCAGCTCCTCGCGGATACGTTCGAAGACCAGCACGTTGGCGTCCACCGCCATACCGATCGTCAGCACGATACCGGCGATGCCCGGCAGGGTCAGCGTGGCCCCCAGCAGCGACAGCAGGCCGAAGATCAGAACCACGTTGGCCATCAGCGCCACGTTGGCGAAGATGCCGAAGAGCCCGTAGGAGGCGACCATGAAGGCCAGCACGGCAATGAAGGCGACGGTGGTCGCGATCTTCCCCGCCTCGATGCTGTCGGCGCCCAGTTCCGGGCCGATGGTCCGCTCTTCGAGGAAGTCGAGACCGGCCGGCAGCGCACCTGCGCGCAGCAGCACGGCGAGGTTGGTGCTCTCCTCGACGGAGAAGTTGCCGGTGATGATCCCCGAGCCGCCGGGAATATGCGACTGGATCACCGGGGCGCTGATCACCTCGCCGTCGAGCACGATGGCGAAGGGGTTGCCGATGTTGTTGGCGGTGTAGTCGCCGAACTTGCGCGCACCGGAGGTGTTGAACCGGAAGGAAACCGCGGGCCGCCCGTTCTGGTCGAAGGAGGGCTGTGCGTCCACTAGTTCCTCGCCGGTGACGACGGGGGCGGTTTCCAGCACGTAGTAGACGCCCTCTTCGTCCAGCGAGGGCAGCACTTCGTTGCCCGCACCCGGCGCTGCGTCGGCGCTGGAGGTCCGGCTGATCACCGGCTGGAAGGTCAGCTGGGCGGTGGTGCCGATGATGTCCTTGAGTTCCGCGGCCGAGCCGACGCCCGGCACCTGGATCAGGATGCGGTCGGTGCCCTGACGCTGGATCGTGGGTTCGCGGGTGCCGACCTCGTCGATCCGGCGGCGGATGATCTCGAGCGACTGGCGCACGGTGCGGTCGTCGGTGGCCAGCTTCTCTGCCTCCGAGAGCTGCACGGTGATCACGTCGCCCTGTGCGGAGACCGTGATATCGGTGGCGCCGGCGCCGGTCAGGCTGGTGACCGGGCGGGCCAGCTCCTCGATGAGCTGCACGGCGCGTTGCACGCCGCCCGCCTCACCGATGCGGATCTGCAGGACCGACGGGTCCGAGCTCTCTTGCAGGCGGATGGTGCCGACCTCTGCGCGGGCATCGCGCAGGCGGTCGCGAATCTCGGGCCACATGCTCTGCATGCGGGTGGCATAGACGTCCTGCACGCGGACTTCAGCCAGCAGGTGCGCCCCGCCCCGGAGGTCGAGGCCGAGGTTCACCAGGTTCGAAGGCAGGAAGGAGGGCCAGCCCTCCCCCTCGCCCGTCGCGGCCACGCTGTCGTTGTAAGTTTCAACGCGATTGTAGAAGGCGTTCGGCAGCGCCAGCAGGAGGCCTGCCACGACCACCAGCCAGATGGCCACCTTCTTCCAAAGCTCGATTTGCAGCATCGGCCGCTCCGGGGATTATTTCAGGGATCAGGATTCGGTCGGTTCGGTCTTCGACACGACGGCCGCGAGGGTCGTCTTGACCACGCGGACGTTCACGCCCGGTGCGATCTCGACCTCGATGTCGCCATCGTCACGGACCTTCGAAACCTTGCCCTTGATCCCGCCCTGGGTGACGACCTGATCACCGCGGCGCACGGCGTTGACCATCGCCTGGTGCTCCTTCATCTTCTTCTGCTGCGGGCGGATCAGCAGGAAATACATGATCGCGAAGATCAGAATGAGCGGGAGAAACTGGGCGATTGCGCCACCATCCATGGGAATTGTCCTTGTTCTTTTGAGTATCGTTGAAGGGCAAAGGCCCGGCGTCCAAGTCGCCGGGAACCTATGGGGCAGCCGCGTTATTTGCAAGGCGCGAAACGCCTCCCTGCCCCGGCGCTCCTGCCGCGCCCCATGCACCTTACCGTGAACGCGCTGCGGCCCGCCACTGTCGGTCTGCCCGGGTGCCCGGCCCGTCCGTCTTGCACCGTCCTCTCCCCGGTCGTCCCGCCGGTCCTGTGCCCGCCTGACACCACCCGCCCGGCCGGCCGCCCCCGCCCGGTTCCCCCTCGCGCGAAAATCCCGCATAAGGCGCTCACGAATCTTCATGAGGGAGACGATCATGCACGACATCCGCGCGATCCGCGAAAATCCAACCGCTTTTGATGCCGCCCTGGCCCTGCGGGGCGCCGCGCCTCTGTCGTCGTCGATCCTCTCGCTCGACGATGAGCGCCGGGCCAAGATCCACGCCGCCGAATCCGCGCAGGCCGAGCAGAACAAGGCCTCCAAGGAAGTCGGCGCCGCCAAGGGCCGCGGCGACGAGGCCGAGTTCGAACGCCTGCGCGCCCTCGTGGCCGACAAGAAGGCGGAGGTTGCGGCGATGAATGCCGAGGCCAAGGAGCTCGACGCGAAGCTGACCGACATGCTCATGGGCATCCCGAACGCGCCCTTCGCGGACGTGCCGCAGGGCGCGGACGAGGACGACAACGTCGAGATCCGCCGCTGGGGCACGCCCCGAACCTTCGCCTTCACGCCCAAGGAGCACTACGAGCTGGCCGGCGTGAAACCGGGCATGGACTTCGAGACCGCGGCCAAGCTTTCGGGCGCGCGTTTCGTCGTGCTGAGCGCGGGCGTCGCCCGTATCCACCGGGCGCTTGCGCAGTTCATGATCGACACCCACGTCGAGGACCATGGCCTGAACGAGACCTGGACCCCGGTTCTGGTGCGCGACGAGATGATGCTGGGCACCGGCCAGCTGCCGAAGTTCGGCGAGGACAGCTACCAGACCCGCGAGGGCTGGTGGCTGGTGCCGACGGCAGAGGTCACGCTGACCAACATCGTCCACGGCGAGACGGTCGAGGAAGGCACCCTGCCCCGGCGCTACGTGGCCCACACCCAGTGCTTCCGCTCGGAAGCGGGCAGCGCGGGCCGCGACACCGCGGGCATGCTGCGCCAGCACCAGTTCGAGAAGGTCGAGATGGTCTCGATCACCCATCCGGACACCTCGCTGGACGAGCACGAGCGCATGACCAAATGCGCCGAGGCGATCCTCGAGAAGCTGGAACTGCCCTACCGCACCGTGGTGCTCTGCACCGGCGACATGGGCTTCGGCGCGCGCAAGACCCACGACATCGAGGTCTGGCTGCCCGGTCAGGACACCTACCGCGAGATCTCCTCGGTCTCGGTCTGCGGGGATTTCCAGGCCCGCCGCATGAATGCCCGCTTCAAGCCCGCCGAGGGCGGCAAGCCGGAGTTCGTGCACACGCTGAACGGCTCGGGCCTCGCCGTGGGCCGCGCGCTGATCGCCGTGCTGGAGAACGGCCAGCAGGAGGACGGCTCGGTCGTGCTGCCTGCGGTGCTGCACCCCTACCTGCGCGGCAAGACCACGCTGAGCGCCGAGGGCGTACTGGTCTGATCCGGCACATTGCGGCAGGTTTGCAAGACAAGCGGCGTCCTTCGGGGCGCCGTTTTCCTTTGGGCGCTTCCCACTCGGTCCCAGATCAGACCCAGACGCAGACCCTGGCCCGTGGACCACGCCGACATCGCCCCACGCGACCAGGAATTTTCAAGAATTCTTGGGAAAATTCTTCGAAAAGTTCTCCGGGAAACCGGGACAGCGGTGCGGGGACGGCAAGGCGGGCGCTTTGCTCATGGCCGGTATTCCTTTTGAGAGTGAACCACTTGGCCGTCTGGGACATTTCACGGACATGATGAAGATGAATGCGATTTTCGTGCTCGCCGCGGCCTTGGCCTTTGCTGCCTCGCCGCTTGTCAGTACCGGGTTCAACGGCTTCTCGCCGGACCAGTTTCCCGTGCCCCAAACCGATCCGCCGCTGCAACCGGCGGGCTGGGCCTTCTCGATCTGGGGGGTGATCTATCTCTGGCTCATCGTCTCGGGCGGTTACGGCCTGCTGAAACGCGACACCGATCCCCGATGGAACCGGACCCGCGCGCCGCTCATCGCCAGCCTCGTGGTCGGTGCGGCGTGGATCCCCGTCGCGAACCTCTCGCCGATCTGGGCCACGGTGCTGATCTGGATCATGTGGGGCACCGCCGTGCTGGCCCTGCTGCGTGCCCCCCGGGTCGATCCATGGTGGCTGGAGGTGCCGCTGGGGCTCTACGCCGGCTGGCTCACCGCCGCCTCCTGCGTGGCGACCGCCGTGCTGGCCACGGGCTATGGCGCCGCGCCGGTCACGCCGATCCACGTGGCCTTCCTCTGGCTGGCAATCGTGCTGGGTCTGGCGGTGCTGCGGCTGCGACCGCGCAGCTGGGGCTACGCCGCGGCGCTGGTCTGGGCACTGATCGGGGTGCTGGCCTCGAACATCCAACCGCTGAACACGGTGATGCTGATCGCCACCGGTCTGGCATTGGTGGCCGTGGGCCTCACCGCCGCCCGGCAGGCGACGGCGCGGTAAGCCTCACTTCTTCTTGTCGAGGTGCTTCTTCAGGGCGCCGGCGTTCTTCTCGCGCCGGCCCTTGTAGGGGTTCTTGTTCCCCTGCCCGCGCATGGTCAGCCGGATCGGCGTGCCGGGCATGTCGAAGTCCGCCCGCAGCCCGTTCACGAGGTAACGCGAATAGCTTTCGGGGATCTTGTCGGGATGCGAACACATCACGACGAACCCCGGCGGCCGGGTCTTCGCCTGCGTCATGTAGCGCAGCTTGATGCGGCGGCCCTGCGGTGCGGGCGGCGGGTGCTGCTCCAGCATGCCGATCAGCCAGCGATTAAGCTTCGCGGTGGAGACGCGGCGGTTCCAGGTCTCATGGGCGCGCAGGATCGCATCATGCAGCCGGTCGAGGCCGCGGCCGGTCTTGGCCGAAACGGTGACCAGCGGCGCGCCGCGCAGCTGCGGCAGGAGGCGCTCGAAGCTCTCCTTCAGGTCGCGCAGCTTCTCCTGCTTGTACTCTTCCACGTCCCACTTGTTCACCGCGATGATGACCGCGCGGCCTTCCCGCTCGGCCAGGTCCGCGATGCGCAGGTCCTGCTGTTCGAAGGGAATGGCCGCATCCAGAAGTACCACCACGACCTCGGCGAATTTCACCGCGCGCAGACCGTCCGAGACCGAGAGCTTCTCGACCTTGTCCTGCACCTTGGCCTTCTTGCGCATGCCGGCGGTGTCGAAGATCCGCATCGGCGTGCCATCCCAGTCGATCCGCAGGGAGATGGCATCGCGGGTGATCCCGGCCTCGGGGCCGGTCAGCAGGCGGTCCTCGCCGAGGATGCGGTTGATCAGCGTGGACTTGCCCGCGTTCGGACGGCCCACAACGGCAACCTGCAGCGGACGGAATTCGGACGGACGCCAGCTCTCGTCGTTCTCCAGCTCCTCGCCTTCGGCTTCGGTCAGGTCCTCGGGCAGCGAGACCTCGATCACCGGCGCTTCGGCGGCGGCGGCACTGACCTTCTCGGCGAATTCATCGGCGATCGGCATTAGGGCCGAATAGAGCTCGCTCATGCCCTCGCCGTGTTCGGCGGACAGGCGCAGCGGCTCGCCAAGACCGAGGTTCCAGGCCTCCAGCACGCCGGCGTCGGCGGCAGCCCCCTCGCCCTTGTTCGCGGCGAGGATCACGCGGTCGGCGCGCTTGCGCAGGATCTCGGCAAAGATCTCGTCCGTGGGCGTCACGCCGGTGCGGGCGTCGATCATGAAGAGACAGACATCGGCCATGTCCACGGCGCGTTCGGTCAGGCGCCGCATGCGGCCCTGAAGCGAGTCGTCGGTGGCGTCTTCCAGACCCGCGGTATCGATCACGGTGAAGTGGATATCCCCCAGCTTCGCCTCGCCTTCGCGCAGGTCGCGCGTCACGCCCGGCTGGTCATCGACCAGGGCCAGGCGCTTGCCCACGAGACGGTTGAACAGCGTGGACTTGCCCACGTTGGGCCGGCCCACGATGGCGAGCGAAAAAGACATCTGTCACTCCAAAGACGGATCAAGCCGCCCCGTTACACGATTTGTCCGCGCGGGGAAAGCGTCAAGCTCAGCGATAGGCGTAGAGCGTGCCGTCCGACCCCACGACATAGAGCGTGTTGCCCGCCACCACGGGGGCCGAGGTGGCACCGCCGGGGACCTCGACCTGACCGGTCAGGGTGCCGCTGGCGGGATCGAAGAAGTAGACGTAGCCCTCGTTCGACGACACGACGAGACGCCCGCCGGCGAGGATCGGCCCGTAGTAGGCAAAGACCTCTTTCTGCTTCTTCGGCTTGTCCTTGACGAAGAACCGCAGCGGCTGCGCCCAGATGCGGGAGCCGTCGCTGGCGTCGAGCCGGACCAGTTCGTTCCGGTCGGAGAGCAGGAAGACCGAGCCGCCCGCAACCCAGGCGGGCGAGATCGGGCCTTCCTCGGTGCTCCAGAGCCGGGCGCCGCTGGCGAGGTTCAGGGCGACCATCCGCCCCGAGGAGGAGCCGACGTAGACCGTATCGCCGACGATCACCGGATCGCCGGTGATGTCATCGACGTTGGCGCGGGCATAGCCCTCGCGGCGGCCATTGACGATCGTGTCCCAGACACGCATGCCGCCGCCCTTGTAGGCGCCCTGCACTTCGCCCGAGCCGAAGCCGAAGACGGCATATTGATCGGTCACGGCGGGGGCCGGGCCGCCCACGATGTTGTTGATGTCCGGCGCCGCGGACAGCTGCCAGCGGATGCGGCCCGTGTCGGCCTCCACCGCCCAGGCGAGGTTGTCCCCCGAGGTCACGTAGACGACACCGTCGTGATAGGTCGGCGTGCCCGAGCCGGTGGCGTTCAGCCGCTGGGTCCAGAGCTCGTTGCCGGTGGCCGGATCCAGCGCGGTCAGCATCCCGAAGGCCGAGGAGACGTAGACACGCCCGCCGCCGGTGGCCAGACCGCCGCCCGAGGCATCGCCGTCGCTGTCGCGCGGCGGCACGAGGTCATGGGACCAGAGCACCTGTCCGCCGGTCGAGACGGCGGTCACGGTCGCTACGGCGTCGAGCGTGAAGACGCGGCCATCGGCGACCACGGGATCGGCGGTAATGCGGAACTTGCGGCTGTCGCCCTCGCCGATCGGCGCGCTCCAGGCCAGTTGCGGCGCGGGGCTCAGGGCGGCGTTCGACACGCGGGTCGCGGGCGTCGTGTGGCGCTGCGGCCAGTTGGCGTTGCCCTGCACCGCGGGCAGCGAGATCGGGCGGGATTCGTTCGCCGTCTCGACCGGCAGGTCGCCGGGCGCGGGGTTCTGCAGGACCGAACGCGGGTCTTCCCGCGTGCCGGTCAGGATCACTTCCGGTTCGGAACAGGCGGCGGTGAGGGCCAGCAGGCCGCTGAGCCCCGCGCCCAGCATCAAGCGTCCGCGGAGGCCGCGCGCGCGGCCGGTCTCGGTCCAGGTGTTGGACGTATCCTGCATCATGGCTGCCCGGCCCTCTGTCTTTACCCGTTGTCGGTCTCGGAAGCCGAAGCCGGCTCCCCAAGCGCCACAATCAACTGTGTGACGCGGCGACGCAAGCCTGAGCTTACTTCTGCATCCGATTGAATTGCCCGCAATTCCTCGATCGCGGCGGCGGTGTCGCCCTCCTCGATATAGGTCAGGGCGATCTGCTCCTGAGCCAGCAGGCGGAAGTCCGCGGCCCCGCCCTGCAGCGCCTCGTAACCGGCGCGGCGGTCGGCAGGCGACATCGTGCCGGCCTGCAGGCCGAGCGCCTTGAAGGCGGCCACGCGGCGGTAGACCATCGGCAGGTCCTGCTCGTCCGCGAGGGCTTCGAGGGCATCGGCAGCGGCGGCGGTATCGCCGGCCTCTGCGGCCTCGGAGGCTTTCAGGAAGGCGCGCAGGGCACGGCCGCCGGCGCTGTCCACCACCACGGCGTCAAGCGCGGCCACGCGGGACTCGGGCGTGTCCTGATCCAGCGCCGCCAGCAGCGCCTCGCCAAGATCCTGCGCCTGCCGCGTCTGCGTCGCGCGGCTGTACTCACGCCAGGCGGCACCGCCCACGATGACAAGGACGATCAGGATCGCGATCCAGCCATAGCGCTTGAGCAGCGCAAAAAGGCGGTCACGGCGAACCTCTTCGGTCACCTCGTCGATGAAGCTGTCAGTGTCGCTCACGTCTTCCCCCTGAACCGGATCGACCCCTCTTATCGCGTCACTTGGGGCGTGCCAAGGGGCCGGGTCCGCGCGGGCGGGGATCGGGCGGCGCGCCCTCACAAACGTGAACCGCCAGAAGTGGACAGCATTGACCGCACAGGCCGGTCACGCCTCCTACGCGCAACCGCCGCGACCCATTGGCGCAGCGCGACATTTCGGGCCGATATCCGCCGTCCGCGCACGGTTGCGCCGCGCTGCGGAAGCCCCTATTCTGAACCGGACAGTTCAGAAACTTCCGGGCCCCTCTTGCAATGCGACGGGGCCGTCCCATCTGGGCTGAAACATTACGCGCGCAGCAACAGGGTCATTTCGGTATGCGTTTGTTCCCCCTGCTGACGGCCGTTGCCGTCACGGTCTTTCTCTACCTGCTCGTGATCGAGCGCGACGCCCTGATGGCCTTCGCGCGCGGCGAGGGCCTCGAGGAGGCCGTCGCGGTGGCCCAGGCCGAGGACACCCCGGCCATGAGCCCCGAAAGCCTTGCCGCCTCCGCCGAAAAGACGCAGGAGGCCGCGCCGGTCCGCGTCGTTGCCACCCATTCCACCGCGCGGGAGATCGACAGCGCCGTCATCGTGCGCGGCCAGACCAAGGCCGCCCGCGAGGTCGACCTGATGGCCGAGACCACGGGCCGCGTCATCTCCGAGCCGCTGCGCAAGGGCACCATGGTCGAGGACGGCGCGGCGCTCTGCCAGCTCGACCCCGGCACCCGTCAGGCCACGCTGGCTCAGGCACAGGCCTCCCTGGCCGAGGCCGAGGCCGCCCGCCCCACCGCCACCGCCCGGGTGGCGGAGGCAGAGGCCGCCCTCGACGAGGCCCAGATCACCTTCACGGTCCGGGACCGGCTGAAGGGTGACGGCTTCTCCTCCGACACGCAGCTCGCCTCCGCCCGGGCCGCGGTGCGCGCCGCCGAGGCCTCGGTCGCCTCCGCCAAGTCAGGGCTGACCAGCGCCGATGCCGCCGTCGAGGCTGCGCAGGCCTCCGTCGCCTCGGCGCAGAACGAGATCACCAAGCTGACGATCACCGCGCCCTTCGGCGGCCTGCTGGAAAGCGACACCGCCGAACTGGGCACGCTCCTGCAAAGCGGCAGCCTCTGCGCCACGGTCACGCAGCTCGACCCGGTCAAGCTGGTGGCCTACGTGCCCGAGCTTCAGGTGGACCGCGTCAAGATGGGCGCCATGGCCGCGGGCCGGCTTGCCTCCGGCGGCGCACAGGTGACTGGCCAGGTGACCTATATCGCCCGCTCCGCCGACCCCGAGACCCGCACCTTCCAGGTCGAAGTGACGGTCGCGAACCCCGACCTTGCGATCCGCGACGGTCAGACGGTGGAAATGTCGATCTCCGCCGAAGGCGTTCTGGCGCATCTGCTGCCGCAATCGGTGCTCACCCTGAACGATGACGGCGTCCTCGGCGTGCGCGTGGTGGATGGCGACAGCAAGGCGGCCTTCGTACCCGTCACCCTGATGCGCGACACGGCCACAGGCGTCTGGCTCACCGGCCTGCCGGAGCAGGCGGACGTGATCGTCATCGGGCAGGACTTCGTCATCGCGGGCGTGCCGGTGGCGGCCACCTTCGCGCCGCCCGCAGAGGGAGCAGGCCAGTGAACGGGATCGTCGCGGCGGCGGCCAACCGCGCCCGCATGATCCTCGCCTTCATCGCGCTGTCGCTGATCGCGGGCGGCTTCACCTATGCCAACCTCCCCAAGGAGGGCGAGCCCGATATCGAGATCCCCGCGCTCTACGTCTCGGTCCAGTTCCCCGGCATCTCCGCCGCCGACAGCGAACGGCTGCTGGTCAAGCCCATGGAGACGGAGCTTTCCGATCTCGACGGGCTCGACAAGATGACCGCCACCGCTGCCGAAGGCTATGCCGGGGTCGCGCTGGAATTCGAGTTCGGCTGGGACAAGACCAAGACCATGGCCGACGTGCGCGACGCCATGCAGACGGCGGAAAGCAAGTTTCCCGAAGGCGCCGACAAGTACACGATCAGCGAGATCAACTTCTCCGAGTTCCCGATCCTCATCGTGGACCTGACGGGCGACGTGCCCGAACGCACCATGAACCGCGTGGCGCAGGACCTGCAAGACCGGATCGAGGGGCTTGATTCCGTGCTGGAAGCCGGCATCGCCGGGCAGCGCGACGAGATGGTCGAGGTGGTGATCGACCCGCTGCGGCTGGAATCCTACAACGTCACCGCGGCCGAGCTGATCAACGTGGTGACCAACAACAACCAGCTGATCGCCGCGGGCGAGGTCGACAGCGCGGGCGGCACCTTCGCGGTGAAGATCCCCGGCTCGTTCCAGGAACCGCGCGACATCTATGCCCTGCCGGTCAAGATCAACGGCGACCGCGTCGTGACCCTCGGCGATCTGGCCGAGATCCGCCTCACCTTCGAGGACCGCACCGGCACCGCGCGCTTCAACGGCCAGACCACGGTCGCGCTGCAGGTGGTCAAGCGCAAGGGCTTCAACCTGATCGACACTGTGGCCGCAGTGAAGGAGGTCGTGGCCGAGGCCCGCGCGGACTGGCCCGAGGGGCTGCAATCCGCGATCCACATGGGCACCTCCAACGACCAGAGCCGCGTGGTCGCCTCCATGGTGCAGCAGCTCGAAGGTTCGGTCCTGACCGCCATCGCGCTTGTCATGATCGTCATCCTCGCCGCCCTCGGCCCCCGGCCCGCGCTGCTGGTGGGCTTCGCGATTCCCACCTCCTTCCTGCTCTGCTTCGTTCTGCTGGCCGCCATGGGGATCACGATCTCCAACATCGTCATGTTCGGCCTGATCCTCGCCGTGGGGATGCTGGTCGATGGCGCCATCGTCATCGTCGAATACGCCGACCGGCGGATCAGCGAGGGCACCGGGCCGATGCACGCCTACGTGGAGGCGGCGCAGCGGATGTTCTGGCCGGTGATCTCCTCCACCGCCACGACGCTCTGCGCCTTCCTGCCGATGCTGTTCTGGCCCGGCGTCCCGGGCGAGTTCATGGGCATGCTGCCGGTCACGCTGATCTTCGTGCTCTCCGCCTCGCTGGTGGTGGCGCTGATCTACCTGCCGGTCATGGGCGGCGTCACGGGCCGCATCGCCCGCACCTTCGAGCGCTCGGCCAGGCGGCTGACGGCCGCCCTGCCGTGGTGGGCCCGCGCGGCGCTGGTGCCGGTGGCGATGTACGCGATGTTCGTGGGCGCCATGTGGGCGGTGAACCCCGCCTACCTCACCGGCAGCGCCCTGCTGCCCGGGATGGCGGCCCCCCTGCCCGGCCTGATCCTCTTCTGCCTTGCTGCCGTCGCCGCCTCGATCACCGTGACGGCCGCGAAACTACCCCTGCGCCGGGGCGGCAAGCTCCGCGTCGGCCGCCGCCGCACTGCCTTCGGCTGGGTCATCAAGGCGCTGACCGGCAACCCGGTGATGCCGCTGGTGACCATCGGCACGGTGATCGCCTTCGTCATGGCCACGTTCATCTTCTTCGGCCAGAACAACAAGGGCGTCGAATTCTTCACCGAGAGCGAGCCGGAACAGGCCATCGTCTACGTCCGCGCCCGCGGCAACCTCAGCCTCGACCAGAAGGATGCGCTGATGCACGCGGTGGAGGACATCGTCCTGCAACATCCCGGCGTGCTCAATGCCTTCTCCTTCGCGGGCGACGGCGGGCTCAACACCAACACCGGCGGGGCCGAGGCGCCGCTGGACACCATCGGGCAGATCCAGCTGGAAATCGTCCCCTGGGAAGACCGCAAGGGCCTGCCCGAGCTTGACGGCGACGTGGTCATCGCCGATCTGAACCGCGCCCTCGCCGAGGTGCCGGGGATCCGGGTCGAGATCCTCTCCGCCTCCATGGGCCCGGCCTCCGCCAAGCCGGTCCACCTGCAGATCCGCGGCGACGACTGGGACGCCCTCGTCGCCGCCACCGAGAAGGTGCGCGCGAAGTTCGACGCGACCGAGGGCCTCGACCTTGTAGAGGACAGCCTGCCCCTGCCCGGCATCGACTGGCAGATCGACGTGGACGTGGAGAAGGCCGGCCGCTACGGCGCCGACGTGGCCACCGTCGGCGCCATGGTGCAGCTCGTCACCCGGGGCATCCTGCTCGACACGATGTCGGTCGACAGCTCCGACGAGGAGATCGACATCCGCGTCCGCCTGCCCGCCGAGGACCGCGTGCTCTCGACCCTCGACAATCTCAAGGTCCGCACCTCCGACGGGCTCGTGCCGCTCTCCAACTTCATCACCCGCAAGCCGGTGGAGAAACTGGCCCAGATCAAGCGCGTCGACCAGACCCGCTACTTCGACGTGAAGGCCGCGGTCCTGCCCGGCCTCACCACCGAGGGCCCCGAGGGCAAGCCCCAACCGATCACCGCCACCGAGCGGATCGAGACGCTCCAGCGCTGGCTCGACACCGAGGCCGACCTGCCCCCCGGGATCGAGACGGTCTGGACCGGCGACCAGGAGGACCAGGCGGAAAGCCAGCAGTTCCTCATGTCCGCCTTCTCCGCCGCGCTCGCGCTGATGTTCATCATCCTGCTGGCGCAGTTCAACTCCTTCTACAATTCCGTGCTGGTGCTCCTCGCCGTGGTGCTCTCCACCGCGGGCGTTCTGATCGGCATGCTGGTGATGGATCAGGCCTTCTCGATCATCATGACCGGGACCGGGATCGTGGCCCTGGCGGGCATCGTGGTGAACAACAACATCGTGCTGATCGACACCTACCAGGAATACTCCCAGTACATGCCCCGGATCGAGGCCATCATCCGCACGGCGGAGGACCGCATCCGCCCGGTGCTGCTGACCACGATCACCACCATGGCGGGCCTCGCGCCGATGATGTTCGGCCTCTCGCTCGACTTCTTCGGCGGCGGCTATTCCATCGACAGCCCCACCGCGCTCTGGTGGAAGCAGCTCGCCACGGCGGTGGTCTTCGGTCTCGGCATAGCGACGGTGCTGACCCTCGTCTTCACGCCTGCGATGCTGGCGCTGCGGGTCTGGGCCTCGACCTATGTCAACCTGCTGGCCACCCTCCTCGCGCGGCTCTCCTTCGGCCGCACCAGCCAGGCCGCGCGCGACTGGGCCCTGCGCCGCGCCGCCCGCCGCCTGAAGGCCCCGGAAATCCTCTGGGACGCCGGCCCCGACCACCAGATCGAGGTCCTCCCCTCCAACAAGCCCGGCCTGCGCGCCGCCGAATAACCGCCAATCCCCGCCAATTTCCCCTCGGCGCCACCCTTTCATTTTCGTTTCCCAAATATCCTCGGGGGTGAATTGCAGGCGCAGCCTGCAAGAGGGGGCAGACAGCCCCCTCCAAAATTCCTCCAGGAATTTTGGGAAGAATTTTCAGAATTCTCCCAGCCACCCCGCAGAGACCACGCAACACGACGGGCGCCCAACCTCCCCACCCTGCCCGTTTTCTGCAAAGAAAACGGACCGGAAAATCTCCATTTTCCGGCCCGGTCTCAGGGATCAGCAAAGGGTCAGAGAGATGCTGCGCTCAGCGCTCGCCCCCGATCAGCTTGCGGCGCAGCCAGCCCGAGAACCAGTCCATCGCGAAGACCAGCAGGATCACGAGGATGATGTAATAGGTCACCTCCTCCCAATCCTTCTGGGTGATCATCGCCTGGGTCAGCATCAGGCCGATGCCGCCACCGGTGATCGCGCCGATGATGGTGGCCGACCGGGTATTGCTCTCGAAGAAGTAGAGCACCTGGCTCAGCAGCACCGGCGTCACCTGCGGGATCACCCCGAAGCGGTAGCGCAGCAGCGGCTTGGCCCCGGTCGACTGCACGCCCTCGATCTGCTTGCCGTCCACGTTCTCCAGCGCCTCCGAGAACATCTTGCCGAAGCTGCCGGTGTCGGTCAGCAGGATCGCCAGCGCCCCGGTCATCGGCCCGGGCCCGAAGGCCCGCGACAGCACGATCGTCCAGATCAGCGCATCGGTGCCGCGCAGGAAGTCGAAGATCCGCCGGAAGGTGAAGCGCACCGCCATCAGGGGCGCGAAGTTGCGCGCCGCGAGGAAGGCCAGCGGCAGCGCCACGATGGCCGCCCCGAAGGTGCCCAGGAAGGCCATCAGCACGGTTTCCACCAGCGCCCAGGCCACGTCCCCGTGCCGCCACATGGCGTTGTTCCAGAAATCGTGCCAGATCGCCCCCGCCTCGCCCGAAAGCGCATGGGACAGCAGCTCGCCCGGGCCCATCCCGTGATAGGGGCTGTCGAGGGTGAAGAAGAAGAGCTCCCACCCCAGCGAGTAGCGGAAGACCTCGGTCCGGTTGCGGGTGATCGTCACGCGGCCCGCATCGGTGGTGATCGTCACCCGGTTCTTCGAGGCATTGATCCACTCCGGCAGGTCGCCGTCCGGGAAGGTCGCGTTCACGCCGCCATTGCCGGGCTGCGCGCTCACCGTGCCATAGCCCGGGATCTCGTAGGAAACGCCCTCGGCCGTGTAATGCACAAGGTGCCCGCCGCCGAGGTCGGTGATCGTGTCATCGCCCGCGACCGTCACCCAGTCCGGTTGGGTGCCCGGGGCGTATTCGCCCTTGCGCTCGCCCTCGATGGCAAAGGTCACTTCGCCCGAGCGGTTGTCGCGGGTCACATGGGTCTTGTAGCTGTAGCTGTCGCGGATCAGCGTGGCCCCGTTCTCGAGGCTCGCACCCTGCAGCAGCGCAGGCACGTTGAAGGCGAAAAGCGCGTAGACGAGGTAGGCAAGCAGCACCAGCGGCATCGCGATGGCCACCATGCGCTTGCGGCGGAACAGCGCCTCGGCGCGGGTCTTCAGCCCGTCCATCGGCATATCGGCAGCGAGGGTCATGCCAGCATCTCCTTCTTGCGGCCGTGGGTCAGCAGGTCGCGGGCATAGGACGAGACCTGGTCCACCACGACGATGGTGAGGAACAGCAGCAGGAAGATCGCCGCCGCCTCGTCATAGCGCCCGATGCCCCAGCCGATGGCGTTCTTGAGCTCGTAGCCGATGCCGCCCGCGCCCACGAAGCCGAGGATGGCGGAGGCACGGATGTTGATCTCGAAGCGCAGCAGCGCATAGCTGAGGTAGTTCGGCGCCACCTGCGGCACGACGCCGAGGAACATGCGCTGCGACCAGTTGGCGCCCACGGAGGCGAGCCCCTCGACCGGCTTGAGCGAGGCGTTCTCGTTCACCTCGGAGAAGAGCTTGCCGAGGGCGCCGACCGTGTGGAAGGCAATGGCGATCATCGCGGGCACCGGCCCGCCGCCGAGGACGAAGATCAGCACCAGCGCGATGACGATCTCGGGCACGGCGCGCATCACGTCCATGATCCGGCGGAACACCGGGATCAGGCGCGGCCAGCGGGCCATGCCGCGGGTCGCCAGCATCGACAGGACGATCCCGCCAAGCGCGCCCAGCAGGGTGGCGGCGGCGGCGATGTTGATCGTCTCCATCAGCGCGGGGAAGAATTTCACGAGGTTCGCGGGCATCCGGTCGATCTTCTCGACCGTCTCGGCGATGACGCCGGCGGGGAAGTCGAAGATGCGGTGCAGGCCATCCCAGAAGCCACCGGCATTCCGGCTGTCGGCGGTGATGAAGCCCCCGGCCATGAGCGCCACGAAGACCGCCAGCAGCATCCCGCTGTAGAGGCGTTTGCGACGGGTCTGGGCAAGATAGCGTTCGCGGATCTCCGCGGGGCTTGCGTCTTCGATGGAGGCGGCGGTCTGGTCGGCCATGGGGTATCCCTGAATAAAGAAGGGCCCGCGCGGACGCGGACCCCTCGAAGCGGTCAGGATCAGTTGATCTTCGACTGGCGGGCAGCGACGATCGACTTGTAGGTCTCGTGGGTGACGGGGATGAAGTCCTTCGCGTCGCCTGCGGCCACGCCGTAGGCGCAATCGGCGTCTTCTTCCCAGAGGTTCGCGGTCAGCTCGGTCACGGTGTCCTTGACCGACTGCGGCAGGGCCTTGCGCAGGACGAAAGGACCCTCGGGGATCACGTTCGACTGCCAGATCTGCACCAGGTCGTTCATGTCGACGAGGCCCGCGTCCACGGCCTTGCGCAGCGCGCCGGAGTTGAAGCCGTCTTCCCATTCGCCCTGGCCGTCGGCCCAGGTCACGCCCGCGTCCACGTCACCGTTGTTCACGGCAACGATGGTCTGCTCGTGGCCGCCGGTGAAGACGACGTCGCCGAAGAACTGGCCCGGTTCCATCGGGAAGCCGGCGTCGGCGATCTCGATCGAGGGGATCAGGTAGCCGGAGGTCGAGTTCGGGTCACCGAAGCCGAACTTCTTGCCCTTCAGGTCGTCCAGCGAGGTCACGCCGCTGTCGGCACGGGCGAAGCCGATCGAGTAGTAGCCGATGGAGCCGTCTTCGTTCTGCTTGACCAGCACGGGCTCGACCGCTTCCGGATCGGCAATGTAGGTGCCGGCATAGGAGGAGGCGCCCATCCAGGCCGCGTCGATGGTGCCGCCGAGGAGGCCCTGCATCACGCCGTTGTAGTCGGCGGGGGTGAAGACCTTCACCTCGACGCCGAGCGCATCGGCGATCTTGTCGGCAAAGCACTGGTTCGAGGCCAGGCGGTCCTGGGCGTTCTCGCCGCCGAGGATGCCAAGGCGGAATTCGGTGATGTCCTGTGCGGAAACGGCGCCGGCCAGGGTGGTGCTGGCCAGGGCGGCCGCGATCAGTTTTTTCATCGGTTGGTCTCCCAGATTGAAAAACCCCGCCGCGACAGGCGACGGGGGCAGATGAAACTCAGGCAGGAACGCGCGCGGTGGCCTTGGCGGACGGCCGGTCGAGCGCGCCGATTTCGGTGGAGGTGGCAGCCTCGCTGAACGACGCATCGGCGCCGTAGATGTCGCGGGCCGCGCCGGTGGTCAGCTGTTCGGGCAGGCCGTCGAAGACGATGCGCCCGTCGCGCATGCCGATCACCCGGTCGCAGTAACGGCGCGCGGTGTCGAGCGTGTGCAGGTTCGCGATGACCATGCGGCCGTCTTCCTCGTGGATGCGGCGCAGGGCCTCCATCACCACCTGCGCGTTCATCGGGTCGAGGCTGGCGATGGGTTCATCGGCGAGGATGATCTGCGGGTCCTGCATCAGGGCGCGGGCGATGGCCACGCGCTGCTGCTGGCCGCCCGAGAGTGCCTCGGCCCGCTTGGGCGCATGCTGCGCGATGCCGAGCCGTTCGAGGATGTCGATGGCGCGGTGGATGTCCGAGGCGGGGTAGAGGTTGAAGAGCGCGGCCAGCGTGGAATGACGGTTGAGCGTGCCATGCAGCACGTTCGAGACCACGTCCATCCGGGGCACGAGGTTGAACTGCTGGAAGATCATCGCGCAGTGCGCCTGCCAGCGGCGCATGTCGCCGCCCTTGAGCGCGGTGACGTCGAGGCCGTTGAAGGTGATCGTGCCCGAGGAATGGGGCGTCAGCCGGTTCAGCATCCGCAGCAGGGTCGACTTGCCCGCCCCCGAACGCCCGATGATGCCGATCATCATCGGCCGGTCCACGTGAATGGTGGCCCGGTCCACAGCAGTGTTGGCCCCGAAGGTCTTGGTCAGGTTGTCGATCCGCAGCACGTCTTGTCCCCACATCTTTCACGGGGGGTGCTATTGGCGCCCGGAGTCGGAAATGTATCGGTTTGGCGAAAGTTTTGTAACGCGCCCCGGGACGGGCCGCTTTCCGTTAGGGCAGCCGCCCCGCCCTGCCCCCGGCGCCTTGTTTGATGGCACTTTCGTGACAGAAGCCCGGCGGAAAGCGCGTAGCGTGAAGGGCCCCGTTCCATCGGAACGGGGCCCTTGCTCCCTGAGGACCGCCCTGAGAGAGCCGGACGGCCCGCTCAGGAATATGTGTCTTGCGACAGGGGTCTGGCAGGTCCGCTCAGGCGGCGGCCTTGACCTCTTTTTCGGTCTCTTTCTCCACCGGCACCACCGCGTCATGCAGCGCGCCGACCGTGGCATCCAGCGCATCGCGCGGCACCACGAACTGCACATCGACCGAGCGGGTCGTCTGGTGCACGGCCAGCACCTCGATGCCTGCCGTCTCCAGCGCGTCCAGACCACGGGTCAGGACCTTCAGCCCCCGCAGGTCGCGCCCGATGATCGAGGCGATCGACAGCGACTGCACCGAAAGCTCGGCCGAGGGGTAGATCTCGGCCAGGTCCCGCTCCACCCGGCGCATCGCCTTGAGCGAGGCGTCGACGTAGTGCGTGATCGTGTTGGCGTTCGAGGACTTCGAGACGATCCGCACCTTGTGGCGCTTGAGCACCTCCAACGTGGCCGCGTCGTAGCCTTTCACGCCCACCATGTCCTGCTCGAAGAGTTCGAGCGCATAGACCGGCAGACCGCAGACGATCTCGGCCGCGGGCGTCTCCGCCTTCTGGTCGTCGATCAGAGTGCCCGGGTCCTCCGGCTCGAAGGCGTTGGTCACGCGCAGCGGCACCTCGGCCTGACGCAGGGTCTTGGCCGCCTTGGGGTGGATCGCCTCCATCCCCATGTTCGACAGCTGGTCCGCCACGTCGTAGTTGGTGTGGCCCAGCTTGCGCACATGGCCCCCCACGAGGTTCGGATCCGCCGAAGAAAGGTGGAACTCCTTGTGGATGATCGCCTCGCGCGCCTTGGTCTGCGCGGCGATGCGGCTGAAGGTGACCTCGGAATAGCCGCGGTCGTATTCCTTCATCAGCCCCTCGGTACACTGGGCATAGCCGGTGACGATGGGCATCTCCTTCGAGGTATCCACCCCGTCGAGCGCCGTGGCGATCCGTTCCTCCAGCGTCAGCTCGCGCTCATCGCGCCAGCCGGAGAGGTCCACGAACCGCGCATCGACGTTGTGACGACGCAGCAGCAGCGTGGTGACGAAGGCCGAGTGGCTCTCCCCCAGCCCCGACAGCAGCTCGCGGATCAGGGCCATGTGTTCCGACAGGCGGAAGTGCCCGTAGGAGCAGAGGCGCTGCAGGTCGATGAGGCAGTTGCGCGCCCCTTCGATCCGGTCGCGGACGAAATCATCGGCATCCGACAGGTCGGCGGGATGATTCAGGATCTCGCGGTGCGCGGCGTTCATGGCCTCGGTGACGCGGTTGAGCGCGTCCATCCAGCCATGATCGTTCTCGGCGTTGGAGAACAGCGCATAGACCCCGGGCTCGCCGGTCTTCTTGTGCTCGAGCAGCAGGTTCGTGATGCCTCCGAAGGCAGAGACGACGAAGATGCGCTCGTAAAGGTCGGCCCCCTCCCGGCCCCCGATGAAGAGGCTGTCCACGAGTTCGTTGACCCGGGACATGGAGGTGCCACCGATTTTTTCGACGGTATGCTGTGCGTGTGTCACTGTCGTTCCGCCGGGGCTTTCCCCCGGCGGCCTTCCATTGGTCCGTTTCGTGATGAAGCCGTTCCGGATGGGATCAGGCGACTTCCTCTTCCGCCGGCGCGTAGGAGCCATCGGCCTGATGGACCTCGGTGCCGGTCACGGGCGGGTTGAAGCAGCAGGCCATGACGAGTTCTTCCTCGGCCCGCAGCACGTGCTTGTCGTGCTCGTTCAGGGCGTACATGACGCCGGGCTTGATCTCGTGGGTCTCGCCGGTGGCAAGGTCGGTGATCGAGCCCTTGCCCTGCATGCAGTAGACGCTTTCGAAGTGGTTCTTGTAGTGGAACGTGTGCTCCGAACCGGCCTCGAGGAAGGTGATGTGGAACGAGAAGCCCATGCCGTCGTCGGCCAGCAGCATGCGGACCGATGTCCACTTGGCGTCCGACACGACGCGGTCTTTTTCTTCGGCAGTGATCTTGTTGAAGTCGCGAACGATCATGGTGTGTTACTCCGCAGCAATCTTGTGTTTGGTCTGGGCGGCGGCAGCCTGGAGGAGGATCTTCAGACCCTCCCGGAAGGTTTCCACCGGCGTGGTCAGCGGCGCGAGGACCTTGACGACCTCGTCATGGGCGCCCGAGGTCTCGATGATGAGACCGTTGCGGAACGCCTCGGCGCAGATGTCGCCTGCCAGCTCGCCCGAGCCGACGTCGACACCCATCATCATGCCGCGACCCTTGACCTTGGAGCCGGGGATCTCCTTGGCCAGTTCGTGCATGGCCTCGGACAGGATCGCCGACTTGGTTTGAATCTCCTTCTGGAAGGCGTCGTCCTTCCAGAACTTCTCCAGCGCGACGCGGGCGGTCACGAAGGCATGGGTGTTGCCCCGGAAGGTGCCGTTGTGCTCGGCCGGCTTCCAGATGTCATGCTCCGGCTTCACCAGCAGCGCGGCAAAGGGCAGGCCCATGCCGGACAGCGATTTCGCCATCGGGATCAGGTCCGGCTCTACGTCCATCTCCTCGAAGGAGAAGAAGGTGCCGGTCCGGCCCACGCCGGCCTGGATGTCGTCGAGGATCAGCAGCGCGCCGTGCTTCTTGGCCAGCTTCGCCACGCCCTCGATGAACTCCTTGGAGGCGGCGTTCAGACCGCCCTCGCCCTGCACCGGCTCCATCAGGAAGGCAGCAGGCGCGTCGATGCCGGAGGACGGGTTCTCAAGCATCTGCTCGATGAGCGAGAGCGAGTCCACCTCGTCGCCGAAGGCACCCTCGTAGGGCATCCGGGTCACGCCGGACAGGTCCATGCCTGCGCCACCGCGCTTGCCGGCATTGGCGGTCGCGGCGAGCGCGCCCAGCGTCATGCCGTGGAAGCCGTTGGTGAAGGCGATCACGTTGGTGCGGCCGGTCACCTTGCGGGCAAGCTTCATGGCGGCCTCGACAGCGTTGGTGCCGGTCGGGCCCACCATCATGATCTTGTGGTCCATGCCGCGCGGCTTCAGGATCACGTTCTCGAAGGTTTCGAGGAACGCGGCCTTGGTCTGCGTGTACATGTCCAGGCCATGGGCGATGCCGTCGTTGCTGATGTGTTCGATCAGCGCGGCCTTCATGTCCGGGTCATTATGGCCGTAGTTCAGCGAGGAACAGCCGGCCAGGAAATCGATGTAGGTGTTGCCCGCGGCGTCCTTCATCTCCGAGCCGCTGGCCGAGGTGAAGACGGTGTCGAAGCTGCGGCAGTAGGAGCGCGCCTCAGACTCGCGTCGGGCAAATACTTTCTTCTCAACTGACATGTCAGTTGCCATGGGTTCTCTCCGGTTCTCTCTCAGGGAAGGGGACGACGGTGATGTCGTGGGGCGGCCGGGCCTGCGCCTCTGGCCGCCTCTGGGACCGCAAACGCGGGCAGCGATCAGGCCGCCTGCTGGTCCGCAATGGCCATGTCGATCGTGACCATGTGTTCGGTCGCGTGCTGGCCGTGGAAGTGGTCGTCCCGCGTGAAATGGGGTTCATCGTCAAGCTCCGCGCCGCGCTTCTCGGCGAAACGGCGGAACAGGCCCCAGCTCGCGTTGTTGTCGGCGGTGATCGTTGTCTGCATCTTGGTAACGCCGTCGCAGGCATCCCGTTCCATCAGAGCATTCAACATTCGACCGCCGAGACCGTGGCCACGGGCCTTTTCGGAGACGGCGACCTGCCAGACGAACACAGTGTCCGGTGCATCGGGCTTCACATAGCCCGAGATCCAGCCCACGACGTCGCCGTTCAGTTCGGCAACGACACAGGTGTCGCGGAAGTGGTCCGCCTGGATGAGGTTGCAGTACATCGAGTTCTCATCGAGCGGCTTGCACTCACGCACCAGCTCCCAGATGGCCGCGCCATCGGTTCCTTCAGGTTTACGCAGCACGGGCTTTTCGCCCCCGCGGATGGTCTTCAGTGTCTGCACGGTCCTCATCGCCTCCGTTTTGTTTCGTGTGGCTAAATATATTTCGGCCGAGATTTATTTCAACCCTCTAAGTACTTTTCTTCCAAATGGGCCAATACACCATATTTTTAAGGCAGAAAGCGATGTATCCCGCGGGAAATATCACTTCGCATGGCAAAGTTACTTCAGGGTTCCCCTGCCCCGAAGTGCTTGCAAGAGCGGACCAAGACTGTATCCATGTCAGAACCCTATCCGACAGACCGACACCTATGGACCGCACTGACATCAGCCTGATCGCCCTGCGCCGCATCCTGCGCGCGACCGAGCTTTACGGACGGCAGCTTGCCCGTGACGCCGGCATGACCGCCCCGCAGCTGCGGGTGCTTCAGATCGTGGCCGAGACCGGACAGGCGACGCCCAAGACGCTTTCGACCCGCATGGGGGTGACGCAGGCCACGATGACCGCGCTGATCGACAAGCTGGTGGCCCGGGGCATGGTCGAGCGGCAGCGCTCGCAGACCGACCGCCGGCAAACCAACGTCGTGCTCTCCGAAGCCGGGCGGCAGGCGCTGGAGGCCGCGCCCGATCCGCTGCAGCAGCGCTACGTCAAGCAGTTCGAGGCCCTCGCCGACTGGGAGCAGGCGATGATCGTCGCCACGCTGGAGCGGGTGGCAGGGATGCTCGACGCCGACGGCATCGACGCCGCCCCGGTGCTGGACGTCGGCGAAATCGGCAAGACGATGTAAACTGTCCCGGCGCGGTACGCCTGCCGGATCCCCGCATGGCGGTCCGGGGACAGAAACCGGGCCTGTCGGCCGTCGCGCCCTCGGGCGAGGGCCCGCCCCTCGCGGGCCGAGGCATGTTTACCGCGTTTTAAGCTCCCCGATCCTAGGCTGCGATCAGGAGGGCGCGTCATGGCATGGTCACAGGGTCAACAAGGGGAACGACGGGCGCAGCGGTACAGTCGCCGCCGGGCAAGTGCATGCCCCGACGCCAGACGTCCGGGCCCCGTCCGGCCCGGCCTCCCATGCGGCACCCTCTGCGCGCTGGAAACACCTGGGGACAGCCCATCGCCCGGATCGCCCCGGCCCATCGCGACGGCCCTGACAGGCGTCGTCTGCTCGCCTGACAGCACGCCCTCCTTGCAACCGCTCTCGTCCCTCCCCCGGACACCTGACCCCGCAGAGGCTCCGTATCATGCAGACGCCTGAAATCGGGCCGTCAGCACCAGTCGCAGGCCGCCCCCCGCCGCGTCCCTCCTCCGCTCCGACAGAGGCCGCGCAGGCCCCGACGCTCGCGCAGTACCGTCTCGCATTGGACCTGTCGCCGATACCGTTGCTCCTGTGCCGCCCCGACGGCGAGATTGCCATGGCGAACTCCCATATGACCTCGCTCTTCGGTTACCCCACCCACGGGCTGGACGGGCAGCGCATCGAAATCCTCGTTCCGGATGCCGCGCGCAGCCAGCACCCGCAGCAGCGCGCCGCCTTCCTCTACCGCCCGGCCAAGCGACGCATGGGCGCCGGTCGCGACCTCTTCGCGGTCAAGGCGGACGGCAGCCTCTTCCCGGTCGAGATCGGACTTGAGCCGCTGCGCCTCGAAGGTGAGACCTGGGTCCTGGCGACCGTGCTCGACATATCCGAACGCAAGGCCGGGGAGCGCCGCCTGCGCGACGCGCTCGACAGCTCCGCAAGCGCCATGCTGATGGTCGACGAGACAGGGCGGCTCATTCTGGTGAACCGGGCGGCCTGCACCCTTGCTGGCGCCACCGAAGACGAGATGCTCGGTCGCACGGTGGAGACCTTCCTGCCCCCCGCGCTCCGCAAGGCACACGCGGTGTTCCGGAACTCCTTCGCGGCGGCGGCAGAGGCCCGCACCATGGGCGCCAATCGCGACCTGGTCTTCCTGCGGCCGGACGGGCGCGAGGTCCCCGTCGAAATCGGCCTGACGCCCATTGCCGGCCAGCCCGGCACGCAGGTGATGGCGACGATCGTCGACATCACCGACCGGCTGGCGCACGACGCCGCGATCACCGAACGCAACACCGCCCTGAGCGAGCTGAACGCCGAGCTCGCACAATTCGCCTATTCGGCAAGCCACGACCTAAAGGCTCCGCTTTCAACGATCGCAGGCTTGCTGGAACTCGCTCTCGAAGACCTGTCCGCCGGCGCGGAAGAGGAGTGCCGCCGGGCGATCTCCGAGGCCCTGAAGTCTGCCCGGCGCAATGCCGCGAAGGTTGAGGCCGTGCTCGCCCTCGCCCGGGCAGGCCAGACGGAAGGCGCCCCCGGCGACGTCGAACTCGAACGGGCGGCCCGCGACATCTGGCAGGACCTCACGGCCAGCCAGGCCGAACCGCCTGTGCTCACGATCCAGAGCCTCGGCTCCGAAACCTTTCATACCCATCCGCAGGCCCTGCTCACCATCCTCGAGAACCTGCTGTCCAATGCCTGCCGCTTCCGGGACCCTGCAAAGCCGGATCATTGGGTCAACCTGCGCATCGAGACCTCGGAGGACAGGTTGAACATGATCATTTCGGACAACGGGCCCGGCATCGCGCCCGAGGACCTGCCGCACATATTCTCGATGTTCAAAAGGTTCGCAGCAGATGCGGGCCACGGCCTGGGGCTCGCCATCGTCCACAAGCACCTGCGCCGGCTCGGCGGTCAGATCGACGTGGAAAGCAGCCCCGAAGGCACGGACTTCCACCTCACCATCCCCGCCGCCCCCTCCACCGAGGTCCGGCCGTGATCCCCGCGATCATCGTAGACGATGTTCTTGCGGATCGCTACATCGTGCGCAGGCGGCTGACGAAGAGTGGCCTCTTCTGCCCGGTCGGCGAGGCACAGGACGGCACGACCTTCCTGGACACATACCTGCCCCAGCCCGGCCTTTCGACCTTGCCGGAAGGCGATGCGCCCTGCCTCCTCCTCGTGGATATCAACATGCCAGGCCTCAACGGCTTCGAGATGATCGAGGAGATGGGGCGCAGACTGCGTGAGGTGGCGCACCCTGATCCGCTGGTCGTGATGATGTTCACATCCTCCGACAACCCGTCCGACAAGGCCCGCGCCGCGCAACAACCCCTCATCTGTCGCTACTTCGTAAAACCCATGACCGATGCGGCGGTGACGCAAATCCTGGAAGACTATGCCGCGCGGGGCTATCAACACAGTTGACGCAGCCACGTCCAACGCGCTCTCCGAGGGGCAGCCGCGACGCTCATCACGACAGCAGGTCCTGCCTTCCCGCAGGCGCACAATTGGCCATGGCATGATCTTCAAGCCTGACTGCGCGGACCGGGATGCCTGGAAAGCCGACCGTGGCTGCACGTCTTGGACGCTCCAAGCCACGCCGTCGCCAGCGAGTGCCGCAGCTGCCAACGCCAAGGACTGCCAAAGAGCGACTACCTGAGCGGATGTCGCGCCCCTGCTTAGACCTACTGCATGGGCGTGCAGGTGCCGGCCGTTCTCAGGGGAGGTCCCCCCCGGACAGATGCTCCTCGTCCAGCATGTCCCGCGCCGCCAGCAGCAACCCCTCGATCTGGATCAACCTGTCGCGCCGCTCTTCCTCCGGCACCGCGCTGTCCGTCAGGCGACTCGACCGCATCATGCGGAGAGCGCGCGTCAGGGCCTGCGCAATGTCGCGTCGCACGCGCTCCGGCGGTCCTGCCCTGTCGGGCATGGCAGCCCCCCGGGCCCGAGCGAGGCGCCCCGCCTCTGTCACGCCACGGGCAAGCTCTGCCTCACCGAGCTCATACTTCGCGACGAACCGCATGCCTGCCGGGGCCTGATCGGACACGCCGCTGACCAGCACGCGCACGATCCTGCGGTCGAGGCCGGCGAGGAACTCACTCCCGCGCCCGTCGGGCAGGAGATCATCGCAGATTACCAGGTCGACAGGCCCCTCCGAAAGGCGTCGTGCTGCGCTCTCGAGCGTGTCGCATTCGGTAACAGCCGCGTCGGGGAGCATACGCCGGAGCGCGCGACGCACAACGACGCGGTCCACGCGGCTATCGTCGATCAAGAGCGCGCGCACGCAGGGGCCTGCGGAAAGGCCGTCGGTGCCGGCACTTTCGGCGTCGAGCCCAGAGGGTGCCCAGCCCGACTGCGTCATTGTGGGCGGAAGATGAAGGTCGGGGTCTCTTCGGTCAGCAACTCCTCCCAATGGGCCTCTCCGTTTGCAGCCGGGATGACCCCATGCGCCGCAAGCGTCCGGATCAACAGGCCTTCGTCCTGTCCCTCGCGAGACGCGGCGATTTCCTCGCGCAGCACCTCGCAGATGATCGAGATCATGTTGTCACGCGGCACCGGTGCCGACGGTCTGCCCCCCGGCTCTCTGAGGGCGCGCAGGATGATCTCCTTCACCCCCCCGGGTTCGAGCCCGGATTTCGAGATATAGTCGAGGCACCCATTGCGAATGGCCGCCACGGCTACGTCATAGCGGGCGTCGTTCGTGATCATCACCGCGGGCGTATCGCCATTCAGGCCGCTGGCCCGCAGTATTTCGGTCGCTTCCAGACCGTCTCCCTCGGGCAGAAGATAGTCGATGAAGACCAGATCATAGGTCCGCTCCGCCAGGGCACTGCGAAAGTCCTCCAGCGTTCCGGCGGTGGTGACACGGATCGGCAGGTGCGTCCTGTCGAAGGACCGCTCCAGAGCCAATGCATCGAATTCGGAATCGTCCAGCACGAGGATATCGATCGGCTTCGCAGAGCTGCCAGGCCGATCGAGCCGAGCCGCGATCCCCGGCGGCGCGGGCTCCCCTCCCTGAGACTGCGGCGACTGATGCGACATCCGGGTCCTCCTCTCCTCCTCATCCGACGATGGCAACCTTGCGCCGGAAGGGTGACCGCCAGATTAATGCCGCCCTTTGAGGATCATCGAAGTTTACTCAAGATTTCACGACATCTGCTCCGGCCCCGGCCTTCGTTCGCTCTCCATTAACCTGCAAGGGATAGCTTCCTCATTACGGCCCACCACGATGCCGTCACTCACGAGAGGCGCGCGGTCAAAGATTGGGTGCAGGCCGCGGCAAGAACGCCGTTCAGCAGGCGCACGCGATCCCGACGTGGGAGCATGGCGCCATTCGACGCCAAATCGGCGCATCCCCCGCGCGCGGAGAGGGCAAGTCGGAGACTAGGAGGAGAGTTGAAGATGACACAGGCGCAGACGCAGGAAATCGGCCTCTCTCCTCTCCCCGCGCCGGAGACACAGGGCGCGCCCGACAGGCCCATTGCGGCCCCCACCGCGCCGCCGCGCGAACGACAGGGGGCCGGACCATCCGGGGCATCTGCCAGCGAGGACCCGGCCGAAACATTCATCTATCACGTTACCCATGATCTCCGAGCCTGCTTCCGCGCCATGAAAGTCATCCCGGAGTGGTTCTGCGAGGACCTCGAGAAGTCTGCCCCCGAGGCGTTGACGCTGGTGCGCCCGCATCTCGACATGCTCGCCACGCAGGCGCGCCGCGGCGATACGATCCTTCTGGACCTGAGGGAGTATTCCCGGGTCGGGCGCCTGTCCGATCCTGCGACATCCCTGACCCTCGCGGCCCTGCTTGAGGAGGCGATCACCCTCGCCGAGGTCCCGGCGACCTTCAACGTGGAACCTTGGCTGGAGGCGCCCCGGGTTCATGGACCGCGCAACGACCTGCTGCGCCTGTTCAAGGCATTGCTGGAAAATGCGGTGCGCCATCATGATCGCGACAGTGGACAAATCTGGGTCATCAGCGAGCCGGACGGGGCGAGGGTTTCCCTGCAGGTGATGGACGATGGGCCCGGCATCCCGGAGAGGTTTCACGAAAGAGTCTTTCAGCTGCTGACCACCCTCAAACCCCGTGACACCTGCGAGGGCAGCGGGGTCGGGCTGGCCCTCGCACGCAAGATCGTGGAGCAATCAGGGGGAACGATCAGCCTCGTCGGCACCGGTTCCCGGCGGGGGTGTTGCTTCACCTTCTCGCTTCCCGCAGGAGAGGCCGTCGCGGACACCAGCGAAAATGACAAGGCGTCAGCAACCGAATGGTACGGGGTCCACCCGGGACCGGACTATTGACCCCACGCCGGCCCCCTCCCCCTCGACGTGGCGCGTGGCTTCAGTCCGTGGTCTGGATTGGCGCGTCTACCGAGGGGCTCCTGGCGGGACCTGAAGACCCCATGGCGAGCCAGTCGACGCCCGTCGCCATGCTGCCGCCCGATGCGCGTCGGGGGCAATCCCCCTCGCCCGCCCCAGACACCTTGAGAGCAACGGGGCTCCTCTCCGCTCACCGCTTGGCCTCCGCAGCGGCACCGCCTATAAGGGCGGCGTCACCAGACAGAGGCGAAGATGCGCAGCGCAGAGATTACCCGAGACACCGCAGAGACGAAAATCCGCGTGCGGATCAACCTGGACGGCACGGGGTCCTACGACAACCGTACCGGGATCGGGTTCTTCGACCACATGCTCGACCAACTGGCGCGGCATTCGCTGATCGACATGGAGATCACCTGCGAGGGCGATCTGCACATCGACGATCACCATTCGGTCGAAGACACGGGCATCGCGCTTGGCCAGGCCCTTGCCAAGGCGCTTGGGGACAAGCGCGGGATCAAGCGCTATGGCGCCTGCCTGTTGCCGATGGACGACGCGCTGGTGCGCGCCGCACTCGACCTCTCCGCGCGGCCCTACCTCGTGTGGAACGTCGACCTGCCGACGCCGAAGATCGGCACCTTCGACACCGAACTGGTGCGCGAGTTCTTCCAGGCCTTTTCGACCCATGGCGGGATCACCCTGCACGTGGACCAGCTCCACGGGCTCAACAGCCACCATATCGCCGAGGCCGCCTTCAAGGCCGTGGCCCGCGCCCTGCGCGAGGCAGTGGAGACCGATCCGCGCAAATCCGATGCCGTGCCCTCCACCAAGGGGACGCTCTGACCGATGCTGACTGTCCTGATCGACTACGAGAGCGGCAACCTGCACTCGGCCGAAAAAGCGTTTCAACGCATGGCCGCGGAAACCGGTGGGGGCGAGGTGCTCGTCTCTTCGCGGGCCGAGGACGTGGCCCGGGCGGATCGGCTCGTCCTGCCGGGCGACGGCGCCTTCCCGGCCTGCTGCCAGGCCCTCAAGGGCCGCGAGAACCTGTACGGCGCCCTGCGCGAGGCCGTGGAGCAGAAAGGCCGCCCCTTCCTTGGCATCTGTGTCGGCATGCAGCTGATGGCAGAGCTTGGGCGCGAATATGCGACCACCGCCGGGCTCGGCTGGATCGCGGGCGAGGTGGTGAAAATCACCCCCGCCGACAGCACCCTGAAGGTGCCGCACATGGGCTGGAACGACCTGATCGTGGACCAGGCGCACCCGGTGCTGAACGGGATCGAGACCGGCCAGCACGCCTATTTCGTGCACTCCTACCAGATGCAGGTGCGCCGGGACGAGGAGCTCTTGGCCCACGTGGACTACGGCGGCGACGTCACCGCCATCGTGGCGCGCGACAACATGGTCGGCACCCAGTTCCACCCGGAAAAGAGCCAGGCCACCGGGCTTCGGCTGATTGCCAACTTCCTGAAGTGGAACCCGTGAGCGGCGCTGTTCAGGCGTGAAAATCCGGAAAGGGCGCCACGGAGGCGCCCTTTTTATTGGTGCGAGCCATCGCCCAAGGTCGGCTTACCCCCCATCCAAGACCTGAGACCTGAGACCTGAGACCTGAGACCTGAGACCTGAGACCTGAGACCTGAGACCTGAGACCTGAGACCTGAGACCTGAGACCTGAGACCTGAGACCTTAGGGACCGCGCCTTGGCAGAAAGGCCAAGACCTGAAGACCTATTTCACCCGCGTCCAGGTCTGCTTCTTGCAGATCGGCCCGAAACAGCCCGAGACGGCGAGCGTCTCGCCATTCAGCACCATCTTGGACCGATAGACCTTGTCGGTGGACGGCTGCCAGATCTTGCCGTCGCCGTAGGCCCCGCCCCCCTTCGCGGCCATGTCCCAGACCAGCTGGCGGCCGATATTCTCGCTCTTGTATTCGCCGCCGGACCGGAAGGTCCGGGCGATGGTGCCGCAGATCTGGCCGCCGCAGGGCGCCATCTTCACGATGGCATAGGCCCCGTCATCGACCTGCGTCTGCCACATCCCTTCCACCGGATCGGCCATGGCGGCCCCGGTCGACAGCACAAGCGCCGCCAGGGCGGTTTTCAGGTAAGTCATGCGCTCCTCCCTTGCATGTGCCGCGATCCTTGCGCGGCGCCCAAGCGTCGGGCAAGCCCTGCGTGGGTCGCGTTGCAAATCCCGTCACGTCATGCGAAACCGCGCGCGCGGCCGGATGGGCCCGCTGGCCAGAAGAAAGGGATGCAGATGATCCTCTACCCCGCGATCGACCTGAAGGACGGCAACGCCGTACGGCTCTACAAGGGCGACATGGAGCAGGCGACGGTCTTCAACGACGACCCTGCAGCGCAGGCGCGCGCCTTCGTCGAGGCCGGCTGCGAGTGGCTGCACCTTGTCGATCTGAACGGCGCCTTTGCCGGTGCGCCTGTGAACGCAGCCCCGGTCGAAGCGATCCTGCGCGAGTGCAAGGTGCCCGCACAGCTGGGCGGCGGCATCCGCGACATGAAGACCATCGAGACCTGGCTCGACAAGGGGCTGGCACGGGTCATCCTGGGCACCGTGGCGGTTGAAAATCCCGCGCTCGTGCGCGAGGCGGCAGGCGCCTTCCCCGGCAAGGTGGCCGTGGGGATCGATGCCCGAAACGGCCGCGTGGCGACCCGGGGCTGGGCCGAGGAGACCGATGTCATGGTCACCGACCTGGCCAGAAGCTTCGAGGACGCCGGGGTGGCTGCGATCATCTACACCGATATCAACCGCGACGGCGCGATGCAGGGCCCGAATATCGAGGCGACAGCCGCGCTCGCCGACGCGGTGTCGATCCCGGTGATCGCCTCGGGCGGCGTCTCGTCGATCGCCGACCTGCAGGCGCTGAAGGACTGCGGCGCCGCGCTGAACGGTGCGATTTCGGGCCGCGCGCTTTATGACGGGGCCATCGACCTCGCCGAAGCGCTTGCAGTGCTGAAGGGCTGAGGCCCGCGAACGTGGCGGGCTGACAGGCGACGGCGTGACGCCGCGCCGGTTGCCCCGGACCAGTTGCATGAGACACAAAGAGGCGCCTCATCGGGCGCCTCTTTTGCTTTCGCTTCGCGGACGTGGGGCCGATGCCGAACTTTGCAAACGTCCAGGCAGAGGTTTGCAAAGTCATATCCGGGGCGGGATCGGACCGTGGGCGTCCCAACCCGCGCGGATGATCGACCTGCCCAGTCCAGTTCGCCAGCTGCCCAGTCCACTTCGGCACGCCGCGTCATCCGCCCTTCTGGTAAGAAACGCCGGGCGCTGACCCGTGCGACAATAGCCGCCGGCTCAGTTGGTCAGGCCGCTTCACGTGCGATGGCGACGAGGGCGCTTTCCATCTGTGCGGCGCAGACGTCCGGGTTTGCCCGGTAATTGTCGGCCTCGATCTCGCCGTAGCGCAGCCAGATCTCGCCGCTTTCATCCTCGTAGACCAGCACCCGCAGGGGCACCTTCTCCTCCGCCCCCGGAGGCACGAAGATCAGCAGCTGCGCCCGGGCGAGGGACTGTGCTCCCCAGACGGCGCCCTCTTCATGGTCGACCCGGGCGGAGACCGGAACGCCAATCTCGCGCAGGATATCTTCGAGCAGGTCGGTCGTGGCCGTGACGCTCCGGTCCGACCTCACGCGTTCGAGGGCGGACAGTTCGGGGTTGGCCATGACGGCCAGGAGGGAGCTTGCCAGTATCTGTTTCATGACGTGTCTCCTTTGCGCCTCAACACGTTGAGACGCACGTCGGTTCCCGCGAAGGTCCTGTCTGGCAAGGCTCCGCCGGTCTTGGCCGAGCTGCGCAGGGCCACCTGCGGGCGGCGTGACGCGACGCGGCGGCCCCCGCGATGCCGGGGGTTGGCGGCGGCGACCGGCGGTCCGGCGGGGCGACCGCCCCTGCGGCATCGCAGCCTCTTGTCCCGCGCGGTACCCCCGCTGATCCTCTGCCCGCACACCGCCCGAGGAGCCGCCCCATGACCCTGTCCTGCGCCGCCCTGCGCCACGTCGAAGTGGTCCCCCTGCCCGCCCGCAGCCAGCTCTGGTCCCATGTCCGTCCCGGCGACTTCATCGACGGCTACGCGGTGACCAGCCCCCTGCCCCTGGACCGGGCCCTCGAAACGGCCCTCGCAATGCCCGGCTGGGCGCAGCACCTGCTTGCCCTGCGCAACCTGCTCATGCGTCCCTTCGGCCTGCGCAGCGCCGCGCCGGACGCCGGGGGCAGCCTGCCCTTCCCGATCACCTACCGCGACGCGGGCAAACCCGGCGACGACACCGGGGGCGAGGTCCTGGTGGGCTTCGACGACAGCCACCTCAACTTCCGCATCGCCCTGCTGCGCGAGGGCGACCGGCTCCACATGGCGACATGGGTGCACCGCAACAACCTGCTTGGGCGACTCTATCTTGCGGCGGTGATGCCGTTTCACAGGCTGATCGTCCGCGATGCCCTCGCCCGGGTGGCCGCCACCCGCTGAGGTGATTGCCCTTCCCGCGGCAAGCGCCTAGAGAGAGGCAACGCGACGAAGGACGACCATGCTCAAAACCCGGATCATTCCCTGCCTCGACGTGGCCGATGGCCGCGTGGTGAAAGGCGTGAACTTCGTGGACCTGCGCGATGCGGGCGACCCCGTGGATGCGGCCCGCGCCTATGACGCGGCGGGTGCAGACGAGATCTGCTTCCTCGACATCCACGCCACCCACGAGAACCGCGGCACCATGTTCGACGTGGTCACCCGCACCGCCGAGAGCTGCTATGTGCCGCTCACCGTGGGCGGGGGCGTGCGGACCGTGCAGGACGTGCGCAACCTGCTGCTGGCAGGGGCCGACAAGGTCAGCTTCAACTCCGCCGCCGTGGCGAACCCGAATGTCGTGGCCGAGGCCGCGGATCATTTCGGCGCGCAATGCATCGTCGTGGCCATCGACGCCAAGACCGTGGCGCCGGGCCGGTGGGAGATCTTCACCCACGGCGGCCGCAAGCCCACGGGCATCAACGCCGTCGAGTTTGCCCGCACCGTGGCCGAGAAGGGCGCCGGGGAAATCCTGCTGACCTCGATGGACCGCGACGGCACCCGGGCGGGCTTCAACATCCCGCTGACGCGGGCGATTTCCGATGCGGTCTCGATCCCGGTGATCGCCTCGGGCGGCGTCGGCACCCTGGACCACCTGGTCGAGGGGATCACCGAGGGCCACGCCTCTGCGGTGCTGGCGGCCTCGATCTTCCACTTCGGCGATTACACCATCGCCGAGGCCAAGGCGCACATGGCCGCGGCCGGCATCCCCATGAGGCTGTCATGAGCGTTCTGGACGAATTGTTCGCCACGATCGAAAGCCGCAAGGGCGCGGACCCGGAGAGTTCCTGGACCGCCAAGCTCTTTGCCAAGGGCCCCGAGAAATGCGCCGAGAAGTTCGGCGAGGAGGCCATCGAGGCCATCATCGAGGCCACCAAGGGCGACAAGGCCCGGCTGACCAGCGAGGCGGCGGACGTGCTCTATCACCTGCTGGTGATGCTGGCCGCGCGCGACGTGACGCTGGACGATGTCTATGGCGAACTGGCGCGGCGCGAGGGCACCTCGGGCATCGCGGAGAAGGCAGCGCGCCCGAAGGGCTGAGCCACTGTCCTGCCGGTGGCCCCGGGTCACCGGACGATCGGCGCCCCGGCGCGGTCTCTTGCGGCGCCCTACAGTTTCGAGGAAATCACGCCGGTCGCGAAGCCGCCGAGCCGAAGCTCGCCAAAGAGCCGCTGATACTCGATCTTGGGACAGCGGTTCATGATCACCGTCTTGCCCGCCGCCCGGGCGAGCGCCGCGGCCTCAGTGTTCTCGACCCCGATCTGCATCCAGACGGTCTTGAGGCTTGGCAACAACTCCAGAGCCTCCTCGACGATGGGCAGCACGTGTTCCGACCGGCGAAAGATGTCGAGCATGTCCACCGGCTCGTCGATATCCGCAATCGAGGCGCGGATACGTTCGCCGAAGATCTCTGTCCCCGCATGGCCGGGGTTCACCGGGATCACCTTGAAGCCCTTCAGCTTCAGGTACCGCGCCACGTAGTAGCTGGGCCGCACCGCATTGGTGGAGACGCCCACAACGGCAACGGACTTCGTCGCGGTGAGAATCGCCTTCAGTTCTGCATCGGAATAAATCTCGCTCATGGCGCCACGCTAGCCCCCTGCCCGCCGGCTGGGAAGCGCAAAGCCTGCAGCCCCGCAGCCGACAGCCGCGCAGAGGGGCGTTGCACAGGCGGCAGGCCCGCACTCGGACGCTCGAGGGCCAAGCCGCTGGGATGTGAGGCGTTTCTGCCCGCCCCCGGGGCGCGGACAAAAAAAGGCCCGGGGTCGATACCCCGGGCACAGTCACGGAACGAGGGACAGTGAAAGGAAACGCTGGGGTTCCGCACCAACGTCTCGTGATGTTACATATGGGGCACATGCGCCGATAAAAGGGGCGATCATGGAAACGTGAACAGGATGTAACGGTTGACAGCGTTTTCGGGCGTTTCATCGGCTGAGACGGCGATTTGCCCCTGGACGCCCACGGCCTGCCCTGTCGTCTGGCCTGCCACGCCGACGCACCGGCAGGCACCGCGATGTCTGGTTTGTCTGCCCTGTCAAGGACGGCATATCGCGATGAAATGGGCGCCCGGCCCCGGCCCGTCAACCGGGCCGGTGTCCCTGCCCGATCACGAAGCGGACCTCTACGCCGCCCGACCTGCGGGCGGTCACACGTCCCCTGGCCGCCTCAGCCCTTGGCCGCGTAGAGCGCCACGGCGGCTGCGTTGGACACGTTGAGCGACCCGAAGCTGCCGGCGAATTCGATCTTCACGAGCGCATCGCAGGTCTCGCGGGTCTTTTGGCGCAGGCCCGGCCCTTCGGCCCCCAGCACCAGCGCGACGGGACGGTCGCGATGGCCCTCGACCGCCTGCTCGATGGTCTGGTCCGCCTCGCCGTCCAGACCCAGCAGGAGGTAGCCCATCTTGCGCAGCTCCTCCATCGCGTCGGAGAGGTTCCGCACCCGCAGGTAGGGCTGCCGTTCCAGCGCGCCGCTGGCGGTCTTGGCCAGCGCCCCGGTCTCGGGCGCGGAATGGTGGCGCGGGGCCACCACGGCCACGGCGCCGAAGACCTCGGCCGAGCGCAGGATCGCGCCAACGTTGTGCGGATCGGTCACCCGGTCCAGCATCACCACGCGCGGCGGGCGTTCACCGTCCCCCAGGCAGCGGTCGGTCAGCGTACCCCAGTCGAGCGGCTTGACCTCCAGCGCTGCCCCCTGGTGGACGGACTGCGGATCGATGGGCGCGCTGAACTTGCGCGGATCCACGACCTCGGGCTCGATCCCGGCCTTGGCGATCGCCTCGGCCAGCTTGTCGGCGGCATTCTTGGTGACGATCAGGCGCAGCTTCTCGCGGGCGGGGTTTTCCAGCGCGTCGCGCACCGCATGCAGGCCGAACAGCCAGACAGTCTCTGCCGCGGCGGCCTTGCGGCCCTGCTCCTTTTCGATGACCCACTTGGGCTTTTTCATCGCGCCGATCTTTCCTGTTCCGGGCGGTTTCCGCGCCCTCTGCACTGTCTCATGTCTGTGACATTGCCCGCCCGCAGGCGCAAGTCGCTTGCCGTTGGGACCGGCACCGAAAAAGTCGGGATTTTCCTGTTGACGCCCCCCGAGCGCGCTTGTAATCACCCCCTCACATCAGCGGCGCGCTACGGCGGCTGACGGATGTGGGCGACGAGCTGCAAGGTGCGGCAGCGGACTGTAACTCCGCCGGGGAGACCCATGCCTGGTTCGATTCCAGGGTCGCCCACCACTCTCCCCTTAAAGCTATTGATTTTACTCAGTAATTTTAAGATAAGAGTGGAGTTCCCACATTCGACCCCACATCTCAATAGTGATCAAAAGCGCCTAGAGCGCACACATGTTGACACATCGCGCACCGCTTCTGGCCGAAAACAAGGTGTCCGCTCCGGGCCTTCCACGCCCAGATTTCTTGTCCAGGGCTGTCGCCCTGGACAAGAAATCTGTTCCCTCCAGCACCCTGACAATGCAGTCACCGGCCTGCATTGCCTCCCCTCCTGCATCGGGGCCGGGCTTGTCGGTGCCCGGAACCTTTCCCTTCTCTTGACCCCGTCAATCTCGCTGGCGCTACTCGCGCCAATTCCCCACCCCCTACGTGGCAGGGAACCGGCCCGATCATCTGGCGAGCCTGTCGGCGTCAACACCATCTTTTCCGCCCCCAAAGTCAGCCCCCCGATCAAGGGCTTTGCGAAATCCGCATGCGTGTTGGTCTTGGCAGCACCTTCCAAGAGCCGAACGAACCCTCTGGCAATCTCGGCCCTGAGCCGACATTCGTGCTAGTCGCGGCGAACCACCGTATCAGCGCTCTTCGGCTAATGGCTGCAGAGGGCACTTTTGGCGAATGCGCTGCTTGTTCAGAAAATGCTCGTTTCAGGACGAGAAGCGCTTGGCCAATCTCAATCTTTAGGGTTGTGTTTTGAGTATTCTCGGCTTTCCTTCTCGAATATTGATGCCGCAGTCGATGATTTTTCCGGAGATGGAACATATGATCAGTGTCGCTGAAGGACTGCAAGTTCTTGCTCCCGACGCCCTTCCGATCTTGGCGGAACTTGATTCCCGCGATGCCAGTCTCTGGCTTTTGCCCGCCTTTGCCGAAGCGGCAGGCCCAGAAGCGACCGCTAGGGTGTTGAGCCTGCCCTGGGAATTCGTTCTTAGTGAGACCGCATCGGAGGGCCTGCTCAAGGCTATTGATGCTTTGGACAGTGCGATCGAGACTCCGCTCGTTCGTCGGAGAGGGCTGGTGCATGTCATTGATGTCCCGCCCTCAAGCACCGTGCTGCCGACCCGGAGCCTTCCGATCTTCTTGCTCAACGGTCGCACCGAAGCCGAGAAGACAGGATTTGCCGCTCGGGCGCGCCGGATAGAAATGATCATGGAGTTGCAGCAGCGCGGTGTCCGGAGCCTCGTGGTGCTCGGCGGACCCGATCTGACGCTGCCAGTTGAATTGGGACAACTTTGGCAAGACGGATTCCAGTGCGCCCTGACGATCGTCAGCGATGATCCCAAAGCTCGTCAGAAGATAGTTGAATGGCAGGCAGACGCGGGGGCGCGGCGGGTAACGCTGCTGCCAGCCCCAGCGGCGTTGCTGTCGGAAGCCCTGCATAGACGCTATACGGAGCGCGCCGACGACCGGCTCATCATCCGTATTCGGGATGCCCAAGGGGGCCGACACCGCGTCGACCTGTCGGGACGCGATGACCCCGAGTATCCGATACTGGGCAATTACGAACTGCTCTCCGAGGCTCATCTGGAATACGTGACGCCAGAGGGGCTGACTTCGGAGGAAATCAACGGGTTCTTCCAGGATCCGTCGGCCTCGTGGCGACCCTATGCTGCGCAAATGCCGTGGTCTCGGGACGATGGCGCCAGGAACACCGTAACAAAGGCGCTGCGGCAACTCGACCGTAACGGACCGGAGGCCAGTCGGATGTTCTACATCCGGGCGGAATCCGGAGCAGGGGCGACCACGTTCATCCGTGACCTTGCCTTCGGTGCGGCCATGGACGGTTATCCGACGCTGATAGCTACTCAAGCCCCCTTTGCACCCAGCGGACACGCCGTAGCGAATTTCATCACCTCCTGTTTGAACGGTATCGCTTCGGCTGAAATCGGAAAGGGCCTGCGCCAGTACGAGGCACCTTGGCTGATCGTGTTCGATCGGTCGCAGTGGGCTGAGGCGCAGAACAGCAGTTGCGCAGGATTAGATTGGGAGATCGAGGATTTCTTATCGGAGGACTTGATTCGAGAGTTCTGCAATGCCCATCCAAGGGCTCTCGTCCGAAAACAAGAGATGGCGGGCCGCGTGCATTACGAGTTCTCAAGGGCTGGCAAGGGGCAATTGCAGGGGTATGTCGCAGAGGAGGCACTCGTTGATGACGTGATCGAACTCATACGTTTGATCTGTGCATTACGAGACTATCTGGGCCTGGAGCACGAAAAGATGTGTCCTTAGCCGAGCTCGTCCGTTCCGGAAGCCTGCGCAGCAGACTTCTGGGCACAGTGTAGCAAACGGCCGCTCTCCGCCCTACGCGCCATCGCAGATCGCCATCCTACTCCAGACGTGAGCAGTGTCTATCAGCCATTTGGACCGCCATTCCCTGCCCTTCCGGCTAATCGCGGCCGACCTGCGTGGTCCAGAGGCAGAAGACGTTGATCAACATTCGCTAGCTCAGGCACAATCGGTTACGCCTTCGCCGACCAATCCCCTCCAAAGACGTAAGAACGGCCGGCGCTAAGCCTAAGCTTCGGCTTTCCAGACCGTGGGTCCAGGACAGCCGTGCACCAGTGGTGCAGACACAAGAGCTCTATCCAACATCTCTGGGAACCGACCGGAGCTTCCTCCATGCCCTCCGAACGCAAACCCATTAAGCCAGAGGAAGAACTACCTACGAACGACAAAACTATCGCAAGAAAAAATCAACCTAGCCGCGAAAATCCATCGAAGGGCACACTTAAAAAAATATGAACTGCCCACGCAATGGGCTCACCTCGAAAACATTTCAGACGAAATCCACTTCAACGCCGTTCACGTTGACTAGATGCCAGAATCAGACATATTTTTTTCTCAGAAATATTACGAATATCACATTTCAACCAGCACCCCATGTCATCGACTTCACCAACCTTTCCGAAGGAATAGTGCAATGACTTCAATTACTGGATCACAGTACGATAATTACATTGACGGCACAGAATTCGACGATTCAATTTCAGGCCTCGAGGGAAACGATACCATTAACGGCTTCGGCGGATATGATCTCATCGAAGGTGGCCACGGCGATGACAGCCTTGACGGCGGAGACGGTTCCGACACGATCTATGGAAACGCAGGCTCTGAAAATGGTTGGCTGATCGAAGATGCGCCCGACGGACAAGATCTGATTTACGGTGGGTCCGGCAACGACCTGATCTACGGAAATCAGAACAATGATACGATTTACGGGAACTCAGGGAACGATACGCTCTACGGCGGGCGTCAGAATGATATCATAATAGGCGGAGAAGGCGATGACTTCATGGATGGCGATGAGGAGAATGATCTCTTTATCATAGATGACTACAACCCCGGAAACGATACCATATTCGGCGACTCCGGCGATGACACACTGCGCGTGGTGTCAGGTTCATTCGAAACACTTCTCCTAGGGGCCTCCGCTTCCGTTGAAACATTGGATATGAACGGCGGGGACGTCAATGGAACCGATGCAGCCGATCAATTCGATCTGAGCGGTGTTGAGAGCTATCCAAACGGCAACTCCTTCTACCTTCAGGGCCACAACGACTCTTTTGTCGGGGCGAATGTTGCGGAATACATAGACGCAGGAGACGGTCGGGATACGGTCATTGCGGGTGGCGGCGACGACACGCTTTTGGGCGGAAACGGTGATGACTCGCTCGACGGCGGTGACGGCGATGACCTGTTCATCATCGAGAATTACGAGCCAGGCAACGACACGATAGCCGGGGGTGCGGGGGAAGACACCCTGAGCTTAAGAACTGGAAACCTCGAAGAACTCATACTCGACGAGGCGTCGTCGATCGAAATCGTTGAGATCAGAGGCGACCAAGTATGGGGAACGGATGGCGCCGATCGTTTCGATCTGAGCGGAGTCGTGAGGTACTCCAATGGCAACGCCTTCTCGATGGGCGACAACAACGACTCCTTCTTGGGCTCGAATGTTGCGGAATATGTTGACGCTGGCTCGGGAAACGACACCGTCGTTGCAGGAGCCGGGAATGACACGCTTTTGGGCGGAAACGGTGATGACTCGCTCGACGGCGGTGACGGCGATGACCTGTTCATCATCGACGCTAACGAGCCAGGCAACGATACAATGGCCGGGGGGGCGGGCGAAGACACCGTGAACTACAGACACGGCAACCTCGAAGAACTCATTCTTGACGAAGCGTCATCGATCGAGGTCATCGACATGGGCGGCGGGCAAATCACGGGAACCAGCGCGGCAGACGTCTTCGATGTGAGCGGCGTCACAAGCTATGTGTATGGGAACAGCTTTTCTCTTCAGGAACACCATGACAACTTTACCGGATCGGCCGAGGCCGAGTGGGTCGATGGCGGCAGCGGGAACGATACCCTGAATGGAGGCGACGGCGCCGACACTCTTTCAGGCGGCGAGGGCGACGATGTGATCATCGGTGGAGCCACTGAGGCCGACCTTCGAGACGAGATCTATGGAGGGGAAGGCAACGACAGCATCGATGGTGGGTTTGGCAACGACGAAATCCGCGGAGACCAGGGCGACGATACGATCACGGGTGGAGCCGGTGTCGATACCATCGTCGGCGGGGACGGAGATGACCTTCTGACAGGACAGACATGGTCCGACGTCATTCTTGGAGGGGACGGGGCCGATTTCATAAACGGCGGCTTCGGTCATGACCGATTGAATGGCGGGGGAGGCGCTGACACCTTCTTCCATATCGGTGTCGAAGGGCATGGGTCCGATTGGATCCAGGATTTTTCGGTGGACGAAGGAGATATTCTGCAATTCGGTGGCGCGGCAACTCTCGACGACTTCCAGGTCAACTTCACTGAGACCGCGAATGCAGGAGATGCCGGTGTCGAGGAGGCATTCGTCATCTTCCGGCCAACCGGACAAATCCTCTGGGCCCTTGTTGACGGAGCTGCCGAAGCTGAAATCAACATCATGATCGGTGGCACGATCCAGGATCTTCTTGCGTAGCCGACCAATCTTTTCTCACAGGACCGCTTATGAACATCGGAGCGCTCTGAATTGGCGCATAGGGCGCCCGCTCGGGATAGAGCTGGCGCCCTTTCAGATATCGCACCGCCTTGCATCAGGCCGAGGCACAAAATAGCCGTTCGCGCACAGATCGATGGTTCTGCCAAACCAAGGCTCCAGCCCTTGCCCGTAGCGGCTACCCGGCAAAGGCGACGAACGCGGAAGGAACGTCCGAGCCTCGTCGAGATCATGTCCCACGGACTGCGGGTGGCAGGAGGCCAAAGCTATGGTATCCCCCCAATGTCCTGCCACCCAGTCCTAACCTGCGCCACTGCTGCCATGTTCTGCCTATGTGACGCGAACCTGTCGCGAGGCTAAGAAATCTACTCCACCTCACGGCCAACCGTCTCTTCCCCTCTCGCGCCCCGCCCGAGTTTTGAGAATGCGCCGGCTCGTGGTATCCTCGGGCGCAGGCGGCACCAGATAACCGCAGTTCCCTCTTCGACAGCTACATCGCCGCCGGAAATGACCAGGGGTCTCCCACTGCCGGGTATGTATTGTCATCGAGGAGGCGTGACATGACAGCCTATTCCGCCCCGATCGGTACGCCGATCCTTGTGAACACCCTGACCGCCGCCGACCAGCAGGAACCGCAGGCCGTGGCGCTTGCCGGTGGCGGCTATGCGGTGATGTGGCATTCCGGAGACTCCGGCATCCCGGTCACCCTGCGCGGTGCGATCTTCGACAGCAGCGACCAGATCCAGGGCACCGAGTTCGAGGTCATGGATGATCTGCAATCGGCGCAGACACCCTTCTCCCTGATCGCCACCGGCGGCGGCATGACGGCGGTCGAAGGCGCGCGCAGTTCTTCCCCGTTCAGCCTCTTCATCGAGGCCCAGAGCGTCACCGGCACCGGGGTCCTGTCCGGAGAGGGAGAGATCCTCAGTACCCTGACCAGCGTGCACCGCAATCCCGATGCCGCGGCGCTTGGCGGCGGGGCCATGGTCACGGTCTGGGAAAGCCTCGCCATCGAAGGCACGTTTGCCACGATGGGCATCGCGGGGCGGATCGTCGGCGGCCCCGGTGCCGGTGAGACGGAATTCCTCGTCAACACCACGACGGACGGGGCTCAGGACACGCCGCAGGTCGCGGCGCTGACGGGCGGCGGCTTCGTCGTGGTGTGGAACGGGCCGGCGGGGGTCTACGCCCAGCGCTTCACCGACGGTGGGGCCCCCCTTGGCGGCGAGGTCCGCATCGACACCGCCACGGACCGCACGGCCGCGGGCCAGGTCCAGGTGGCAGGCCTTGCGGGCGGCGGCTTCATGGCGGTCTGGACCCAGGCCGTGGGCGGCGACACCCGGATCTTCGGCCAGGCCTTCGACGCGACCGGTGCCCCGGTCGGCGGCGAGATCGCGGTCAGCACCACCACGGTGCACGAGGCCTCCACGCCGCAGATCACGGCCCTGCAGGACGGCGGGGCGCTGATCGGCTGGTCGTCGCATGGCTTTGTCGGGGGCGTGCACCCACCGGGGTTCTACCTCCAGCGGGTCGCGGCGGACGGCAGCCTGCAGGGCAGCGAGACAGTGCTGTTCGACAGCGGGGGCGTCTCCTCGTCCGACCTGTCGCTGACCACCCTGCCCGGGAACGAGGTGCTTGCGACATGGACCGCGCAGCTCCCCGGCGGCGACGGCCTCGACATCTACGCGCAGCACGTGATCTCGGCGGGCAACATCGTCGGGACAGACCTCGCCGACCTTCTGCTGGGGGCCCACGGTGACGATCTCATCCGCGGCCTCGCGGGGAATGACACGCTGCGAGGCGAGGACGGGTCCGACACGCTGATCGGAGATGCCGGCAACGATGTCCTCATCGGCGGCGCCACCGCCGCAGACCTGCGCGACGTGATCTATGGCGGCGCGGGCCATGACAGCATCGACGGCGGTTACGGCAATGACGAATTGCGCGGCGACGGCGGCAACGACACGATCGTCGGGGGCTACGGCGCCGACACGGTGATCGGCGGGGACGGCGATGACGCCCTGACCGGCCAGACCTGGTCCGATGCGATCTTCGGCGGTGCGGGCAACGACTTCATCAACGGGGGCTTCGGCCATGACCGGGTGAATGGGGGTATCGGGGCGGATCGCTTCTACCACCTCGGCGTCGAAGGGCATGGGTCCGACTGGATCCAGGACTTCTCGAACGCGGAGGGCGACGTGCTGGTCTATGGCGGCGCGGGCGCTTCTGTCGACGACTTCCAGGTGAACTTCACCGAAACGGCGACTGCCGGAGCAGCGGGGACCGCCGAGGCCTTCGTCATATTTCGACCGACCGGACAGATCCTCTGGGCGCTCGTGGACGGCGGGGCGCAGGACGGCCTCATGATCAATATCGCGGGATCGGAGTTCGACCTGCTTGCCTGAGGGCGCCGCCCGGGCCGTGCACCGGGGGCATCCTGACGCGACGGGGCCGCCCTGCCCGACGTCCCCGGCCAACGTCTCCTCGTCGCGGCCCCGGGCTGCGGTGTCCCGCACCGCGTCGGAGCGGGCCCGCGCCGCGCGGCAGGCCCGCAGGCGCCGCAAGCCGGGTTAACAGGACGGCGACCCGCGTGCTACGCTTTGACCACTGAGTCTCCGAGCCGATCTTTTTCCCGGCAACCTGCATTTTTACCCGCCGGTTGGCTCTCATTTTTCTATTTGATTTCAAGAGGTCGTCAGATGGCTGATCCCAGCGAATATACCACCGTATCCGACAATTCCCTCCTGCCCTTCGGTCAGAACCTCATCGCGCAAGGCGATGACAACTCGGTCGAGTTCGATATCAGCGCCGTTTTCGAGACCGGCTTTCTCTTTGGCAACCGCACCTTCGACTCGCTGTTCCTGAGCACGAATGGCGGCGTGAGCTTCGTCAGCCCGACGATCAATTTCGCGGGGGTCTTCGATAACACCGACTTCATCATTGCCCCCTTCTATGATGACCTCGACAACCGGACCCTGCCGCCGGGGGCCGATCCGGGGATCTACTTCGACATCAACACCGACAGGGATTCCATCGTCGCCACGTGGGTTGGAGTCGGCATTTTCTCCAACAACGTGACGGCGCCGAACACCTTCCAGCTCGAAATCGTCGATCTGGGAGATGGCGATGCTGAGGTCATCTACCGCTACAGCGACATGGGCAATTCCCGTTTCAACAGCTTTCAAATGGGCCTCGTCGCGGACGGGGCGCCCCGCATCTTCCTGCGCGGCGGAACCGCCGGCGATGAACTGGGCCTCGCGGCCGACATGGATGAACTGGTCGGCAACACGGGGGTCGAAGGCGTCTGGCAGTTCCGGATCATCGACGGGCAACTGCAGATCGACGACCTGGAAGGGGACGTGCTGAACGGCAACGGAAACCCCAACACGATCATCGGGACGGACCGCAACGACGTCATCTCGGGCGGCGGCGGCAACGATACGATCTTCGGCAGGCTCGGCATCGACCGGCTGAGCGGCGATGACGGGGACGACTCGATCGATGGCGAAGGCGACGACGACATCCTTCACGGCAACCTCGGCAACGACACGCTGCTCGGCTCGTCCGGGAACGACACGCTCTTCGGGGACGAGGGCGATGATAGTCTCGAGGGCGGCACGGGCACCAACGAGCTGGACGGCGGGGCCGGCGCGGACGACCTTGTCGGCACCGGCGGCACCGCCTACGCCGCCTATGGCAGTTCGACCTCGGGGCTGACGATCAGCCTGGGGACCCCCGGATCGAACACCGGCGACGCTGCGGGAGACACCTACACGGATATCATCGGGGTCATCGGGTCCGACTTCGCCGATGACATCGCGGGCGATGCCGGCGACAACATCCTGCGCGGCGCCGGCGGAAACGACGTAATCGAAGGCGGCACCGGCGGGGATCAGCTCTTCGGTGACGACGGGGCGGACACCCTGCTGGGCGGCGACGGCGATGACGTGCTGACCGGCGGCGGCGGCGGCGACGTCATGATCGGCGGCAGTGGCAACGACGTTGCCAGCTACGCCGAAGCGGTCGATGGCCTTACCGCCAGCCTTCAGGACGCGGCCAGCAACACCGGCGAGGCGGCCGGGGACAGCTACACTGGCATTGAGAACCTGACCGGCGGGATCGGCGACGACCTGATCACGGGCTCGGGCGGATTGAACCGCCTGCGGGGCCTCGAAGGCGACGACACGCTGATCGGCCTTGCAGGGGACGACCGGCTCTGGGGCCACCAGGGCGACGACATCCTGAACGGCGGACTGGGGGCTGACTTCCTCAGCGGCGACGCCGGTTTCGACCTGGCAACCTACGCGACGGCGACCGAGGGCGTTCTCGCCAGCCTCAGCGCACCGGCGACCAACACCGGGGAAGCGACCGGGGACACCTACAGCAGCATCGAGGGCCTGATCGGCACCGACTTCGACGATACCCTTGCCGGCAACGCGGACGCCAACCTGCTGCGCGGCCTCGGGGGCGACAACTCCCTCATCGGTGCCGACGGGGACGACACGCTGGTCAGCGGTGCCGGAGCGGACACGATGATCGGTGGCAACGGCAGCGATACTGCGGATTACAGCACCAGCGCCGCGGGCGTAGCCGCGGACCTCGACACGCCAACGTCGAACGCGGGCGAGGCGCGCGGGGACAGCTATTCCTCGATCGAGAACCTGACCGGGTCCGAGGCCGGGGATTCGCTGGCCGGGACCAGCGGGGCCAACGTGCTGCTCGGCCTTGGCGGGAATGACACCATCTTCGCGCGCGGCGGGGCGGACACGATCGACGGAGGCGACGGCACGGACACGGCCTCCTACGAGTCCACCGGCTTCGTCGTGATCGACCTCGAGGACGACAGCCTGAACCGCGGCGCCGCGGACGGGGCGACCTTCACGGGGATCGAGAACCTGATCGGCTCCGAAGCCTCGGACGACCTCTTCGGGGACGACGGGGCCAACGTCCTGTCGGGCCTCGGCAACGTCGACCACATCGAGGGACGCGGCGGCAATGACACGCTGGAAGGCGGGGCCGGCAACGACCTGCTCGATGGCGGCGACGGGGATGACCTGATGTCCGGCGACGACGGCGACGATACCCTGCTCGGCGGCCTCGGCTCGGACGATCTCGGCGGCGGCCTCGGCAGCGACAGCCTCGTCGGCGGCGCGGGGGATGACTCCCTCGGCGGGGACGAGGGCAACGACTTCCTCGACGGCGGCGACGGGGACGACAACCTCGCCGGGGGCGATGGCGATGATCTCATCCTGCTCGGGCTCGGGGACGACCAGGCCGGCGGCGGCAACGGCAACGACACCATCGAAGTGGACGCGGCCGATGCCACGGACATCAACCGCGTGTGGGCCGGCGCCGGGAACGACAGCGTCACCGGCAACATCTCGGCCGATGCCCTGTCCGGCCTCGACGGGAACGACACGCTCATCGGCGCTGCGGGGAATGACACCCTCAACGGCGGCGATGGCTCCGACATCCTGAACGGCGGCGACGGGGACGATTCCATCATCGGCGGGGACACGGCGGCTGACCTTCGTGACAACGTCTTCGGTGGCGCGGGCAACGACTTCATCGACGGCGGGGCGGGCAACGACGATCTGCGCGGCGATGCCGGCAATGACGAGATCATCGGCGGCGCAGGTGTCGACACGGTCATCGGCGGCACCGGGAACGATACGCTCACCGGGCAGACCTTCTCGGACGTGATCCTCGGCGGGGACGGCGACGACTTCATCAACGGGGGCTTCGGCCATGACCGGGTGAACGGCGGGACCGGCGCGGACCGGTTCTTCCACGTCGGTGTCGAAGGGCACGGATCGGACTGGATCCAGGACTTCGACACGGCCGAGGGCGATGTGCTCGTCTATGGCGGTGCCGGGGCCACGCTCGACGATTTCCAGGTGAACTTCACCGAAACGGCGAGCGCAGGGGTGGCCGGCGTCGAAGAGGCCTTCGTGATCTTCCGGCCCACGGGCCAGATCCTCTGGGCCCTCGTCGACGGGGCGGCCCAGACCGACCTCACGATCCAGATCAACGGGACCGAGTTCTCGCTCCTCGGCTGATCCCATAGGGCCAGAACGGGAAAACGGCGGCAGCGCAAAGCTGCCGCCGTTTTCATCTGCCCTGCCCGAAGGCGGAAACACGGAGAGGGACGGCCGGCTGTCCCTGAGAGAGGGCGACGCCACCGACTCCACCTTCTCCCGATGCGACCGCCCCTTCCGATGACGTCAGGCCGCCAGGCGCCGGGGCCGACCGTCTGGCCCTGCCCCGGCCCCTCATGGCATCAGGATGTCCTGACGCTGAAAGCTGGTCACGATCCGGCTGAGATCGTCGAGCACCAGTTCCACCGTCGCCGTCTGGACCGATCCCAGCGGGAAGGCGATCAGCGGCAGGCCGCCGGTTTCGGTGAAGGCATTGGGCGAGGCCGTGCCCTCGTGGCAGGGCGGCATCTCCCAGCGGGACATGGGACCGCCGTTGATCGAGATGTGGAAGCCCGCCAGCCCGCAGCGCCAACTGAGCACCTGCGTGCCATAGAGGTAGTCCTGCCCGTTCACCTCGTTCAGCGCCAGCCATGACCTGCGGGTCACGAGAAGCAGCTGCTTGATTTCGCCCGCGGTCGTGAATTTGCCCGTGGGCACCTGCGGTTCCGCCCCGTAGCCATAGGCCGCGGCCTGCTCCGGGGTGAGGTAGACATCGCCGTCCTGCGCAACGGCAGGCAGCGGGAAAAGGAAAGCGGCGGCAAGGAGATGTCGCATGAAAGGCACCTTTTGAAATCGGGGGCGCCCCGTGGCGCCGGAAAGATATTTCGTTCAATCAATGGCCTCCTTATACTCGGATGCACCCCGGCCAATCCAGCGTTTCGATCCGACGCATCCCGGCCATGGCGCAAGACCGGAGGCCCGATTGCCCAGCCCTGACCGCCCTGCCCCGCACGCCGCCGGGGGTGACTTCACGCTCTTCTGCATCGGACAGGCCGGGCGGCTGCAATACGAGGCGCTGCTCCTCGTGGCCTCTCTGCGGGCCCATGCGCCCGGGTTCACCGGCCGCGTGGTGGTGGCCGAGCCGCAGCCCGGCCCGCTCTGGGAGGCGGACCCGCGCATGGATGACCGTGGCGTCCGGGAGGCGCTGGAGGAGATGGGCGCCGAGATCCTCCCCTTCGAGAGCCGCCACTTCGGCGCGACCTATCCGAACGGCAACAAGATCGAGGCGCTGCTGGCCCTGCCGGAGGGGGAGCCCTTCCTCTTTCTCGACAGTGACACGCTGGTGCTGGACGAGCTTGCGCAGGTGCCCTTCGATTTCGACCGTCCAAGCGCCTCGCTGAAGCGCGAGGGCACATGGCCCGAGATCGAGCTCTACGGCCCCGGCTACTCCGCGATCTGGAAATCGCTCTACGACCGGTTCGGGCTGGACTTCGAGAGCTCCCTCGACCTGGGCCAGCCGGACGAGTTCTGGCGGCGCTACCTCTATTTCAACGCGGGCTATTTCTTCTATCGCTGTCCCCGGGTCTTCGGTCAGCGGTTCCTCGACATGGCGCTCACGATCCGCGATGACCCGCCGGAGCAATTGCTGGGCCAGGCGCTCTATCCCTGGCTTGACCAGATCGCCCTGCCGCTGGTGATCCACGCGCTCGGCGGCGGGCGCGATGTGCTGCCCGAGGGGCTGATGGACGGGCGCGTGACCTGCCACTACCGGCTGCTGCCGCTGCTCTACGCGCTGGAGAGCGCCGGGACGGTGGCGAAGCTGGAGCATCTGGCGCAGGACAACCAACTGAAGAAGCTTCTGAAAAACCACGAGGCGTTCAAGAGGGTGATCTACCAGGGCAAGGGAGAGAAGGCCCGGCGGCTGTTTGACCGGGACGAAGGGCCACTGCGAAGCGTGCAGATCCGGAAGCGGCTGAAGCGGCACAACCTCTGGCTGCGGTGAGCGGCGTGCTGCGCGAAGTCTGAGTGCGGCTTGCTCTTCGGTTGGAGTGCGGAAGGCCCGCGCATCCTTCCGTTGGAAATCGAAGTCCCTCGGTTTCAGACGCTGCCCCTTTGCCACGCCTTCCGGCCCGTCGGGAGGGCAGCGCCGTCCCGCGGGGGGCGCAATAGCGCCGCCCCATTGGGGGTGGGTCGGCGTTGCCCGGCCTCACGGCCGAGTGGGACATTCAAAGGGACACGGCTCCAATGGACAGCCTCGCTGTTTCTGTCCAGCCATGCCGCGGCGGACCTCAGCGCCCAGCGTCATCCGGCCAGACGAAGCACTCCGCCGGGTCTGCTCCCTGGCACGTCTTGCCCCCCCCGTCCCGACAGCGCGCCTCAACCAGCCCATCTCCCCTCGCCCCAACCCCACCGTTGTGACGCGTTCCCCGATGTCCTATCCCTAAGACGCGCATGCGCATATTTTGAGGGAGGTTCTTCATGTCTTACGGTTTCGACACCTTGCAGATCCACGCTGGCGCCCGGCCCGATCCGGCGACCGGCGCGCGGCAGACGCCGATCTACCAGACCACGGCCTATGTCTTCCGCGACGCGGATCACGCGGCGGCGCTGTTCAATCTTCAGGAAGTGGGCAACATCTACTCCCGCCTCACCAACCCCACCGTCAGCGTGCTGGCCGAGAGGGTCGCCACGCTGGAGGGCGGCGTCGGCGCGGTCTGCTGTTCCTCGGGCCATGCGGCGCAGATCCTCGCGCTCTTCCCGCTCATGGGGCCGGGACGCAATGTCGTGGCCTCGACCCGGCTCTACGGTGGCACGGTCACCCAGTTCAGCCAGACCATCAAGCGCTTCGGCTGGTCCGCCAAGTTCGTGGATTTCGACGATCTGGACGCGGTAAAGGCCGCGATCGACGATGACACCCGCGCGGTGTTCTGCGAATCCGTCGCCAACCCGGGCGGCTACATCACCGATCTGGACGCCGTCGCCGAAGTGGCGGACGAGGCCGGCCTGCCGATGATCGTCGACAACACCTCGGCCACGCCCTACCTCTGCCGCCCGATCGATCACGGCGCGACGCTGGTGGTGCATTCGGCCACCAAGTACCTGACCGGCAACGGCACGGTGACCGGCGGTGTCGTGGTGGATTCGGGTCGTTTCGACTGGTCCGCCTCGGACAAGTTCCCCTCGCTCTCGGCTCCGGAACCCGCCTACCACGGCCTGAAGTTCCACGAGACCTTCGGCCCGCTGGCCTATACCTTCCACGGCATCGCCATCGGCCTGCGCGACCTCGGCATGACGATGAACCCGCAGGGCGCGCATTACACGCTCATGGGGATCGAGACGCTCTCGCTGCGCATGGCGCGCCACGTGGAGAACGCCGTAAAGGTCGCCACGTGGCTGGAGACCGATCCCCGCGTCACCACAGTGACCTATGCCGGGCTGCCCTCCTCGCCCTACCACGACCGGGTGGCGCGGATCTGTCCCAAGGGCGCGGGCGGGCTTTTCACCTTCGGCGTGAAGGGCGGCTACGACGCCTGCGTCAAGCTGGTGGACAACCTCGAGATCTTCTCTCATGTGGCCAACCTCGGCGATACCCGGTCGCTGATCATCCATCCCGCCTCCACCACGCACCGGCAGTTGACTGCAGAGCAGCAGAAGGCGGCTTCGGCCGGACCGGAAGTGGTGCGCGTCTCCATCGGGATCGAGGATGCGGACGACCTGATCGCCGATCTCGACCAGGCGCTCGCCAAGGCCACCGCCTGACGCGATACGGGGCGCCTGCCCCCGCGGGGATGCTGCGACGCGGCATCTTCCGCCGGGGGCAAGCGCTTCTCCTGACGGGAAAACCTCGGATCAGAAATGCGGCAGCGCGGGTGGCGGCTGTTCGCCCTCGCCCCCTTGCTGGCGGGTGTTTTACTTTTCCTTGAACCTCCCGTGTATTAAGCTTTCGCACGATGGCGGCCCCCTGCGGGGCCGTATGTGGTAACTGGTTCGGGACCCCCTGCATGAAACCGAATTTCGCGCTGTCCCTCTCTGCCGATGGCATCCGCCTGATGCAGCGGTCCTCGCCCGGATGGCTGCTGGTCGGCGACGTGTCGCTGGACGAGGCGGACCTTGACGCGGCCTTCGGACAGCTGCGCCGCGATGCCGCCCTGCTAGAACCCGATCAGCAGGTCTGCAAGCTGCTGCTGCCCAATGACCAGATCCGCTACCTCACGATCCAGACCGCCCCGGCCTCCGAAAGCGCGCGGCGCGAGGCGGTGGAAGCCGCGCTCGACGGGGCGACGCCTTACGACCTGCACGAGTTGGTCTATGACTACGTGATTGCCGGCGGCGAGACCCATATCGCCGCCGTCGCCCGCGACACGCTGGACGAAGCCGAGGATTTCGCGCAGCAATACGGCTTCGACGCGCTGCGCTTCACGGCCATCCCGCCCGAGGGCGCCTACCGCGGGGAGCCCGACTTCGGCCTGACCCGCACCGCACCGCGGCTTCTCCCCGCCGGAGAGACCGCCGAGGTCGACGCGCTGCCGGTCCGCGTGCTGGGACAGGCACGCCTTGAGGCGGAAGCCACGGCGCAAGGGGCCTCCGTATCGGAGGCGGCCAGTGTCGCGACGCCTGCCACGACGCCGGACGCCGCTGCGCAGGATGACACGTCGCATGACGACGCATCGAACGCGCCGTCCGCCCCCGCTGCGGCGGTCGCCACGCCCCTGCCCGAGACGACGGGTGCCGAGTCCGCCGAGGTCGAGGCCCCCGCCTTCACCTCGCGCCGCACCGCACCGGCAGAGGCTCAGCCCGCGGCCGAGACAGGCAAGGCCGAGGGCACCAAGGACCTCTTCGACACCCTCGATGCCGAGGACAGCATAGCGCCCAAGCTCGACCTTGCCGCCGCGCACCGCGAGGCCGGGGCGAGCGAAGCGCCGCTTGCCGCACCCGACACCGCTGCCGAGGCGGGTCTCCCCGTGCCGGAGCACAGCCCGGCCCCCGACGCCCGCGCCGTGAAGGCCGCCGTCAAGGCGCCGAGCGCCGATGAGAGCCGCGCCGCCTCGATCGCCTCTCTGCGGCCCGAGAAGGCCGCCGAGCCCAGCGATACGCCACGCGATGACGACGCGCCGGAGCGCCCGCGCGGCCTCCTTGCCCGGCTCGGCCTCGGCCGCGCCCAGCGTGCCGAGAGCGCGCCTGCGGAGACGCCAATGGTCCCGGAGGCCCCCCCGGAAGCACCGGCGCGGACGCCCAATCCGGCGCTCGAGGCCCTCGCGGCCTCCCAGCGCGACCGCCACGGCGACAATCCGGGCCGCGCGCCCTCCGGCGAGGACCGGCAGACCTCCGTCGCGCCGCCGGTCTCTGCACCGCGCCCCGGCGCCGCCTCCGGCGCACCTACCGTCTCGCCCTCCGCCCCGATCACCGCGCCGGCTGCTGCGGCCTCGGCCAGCCTGGGCTCTGCCACGCGCCAGTCGCCCCGCGACGAGGCCGACCGGATGACCGTCTTCGGCGCCCGCGCCGGCGGCACCGCGGCCCACCGCCCACGCTACATGGGTCTGTTCCTGACCGTTGTCCTCCTGCTGCTGATGGCCGGTGTCGCGGCCTGGGCCGGCATCTTCTCGGACAGCGCCCTCTCGGCCCTCTTCCGCCGCAACGAGGCACCGGCCGCCGTCGCCGCCACGGAGGCCCCCGCGCAGACCGCAGCCCTTGCCCCCACGGCGCCCCCCTCCGCGGACCTCTCCGCCCCGGCAGAGGACGAGACGGAGGCGCCCCGCGCCCGCGAACTCGCCGCCCTGCCGACCCCGGAAGAACAGGCCGAATCCGAGGAGCCCGTCGCCACCGCCCCCGACCTCGCCGCCCTGACCGGCGCCCTGCGGGAGCAACCGCCGACGATCCGTGCCGTGCCGCGCGATCCGGCCCCGCAGGCGCAGTTGCAGGCCCAGGACAGCGCCGCGGCCACCGCGACCTATGCCGCAACCGGCATCTGGCCGCAGGCCCCCGACAAGGCGACGCCGCCCCCGGCGCCGACGCTCTCGGACCTTTACGTCGCCTCGATCGACGCGGGCGTGCCCAACCTCGACGCGATCGCGCTGCCCCTGCCCGAAGGGATCGACGCGGACCAGCGCCCGGCCACGCCCCTGAACCCGCCCCCCGCCGGCACGCAGTTCGTGCTCGACGACCGCGGGCTCGTGGTGGCCACCCCGGACGGGGCGCTGACCCCGGCAGGCGGGCGCGTCTATGCCGGCGCCCCGTCACTGCTGCCGCCCGCGCGTCCGGCAGAGACCCAGATTGCCGCCCTCGTGCCCGGCGTCCCGCGCACCATCGGCGGCGTCAACCTTGACGCCTTCCGCCCCCGCGTCCGGCCCGACGGCCTGCAGGAGCGGAACGAGCGCAGCGAGTTGGGCGGCTTCACCCGCAACGAACTGGCCGGCTTCCGGCCCCGGGTCCGCCCCGCCCTGCCCGAGCCGCGGCAGGAGACCGAGGAGAACGCGCCGGGCACCGAGTTCGCCGTCGGCGCCTCGCTCTTCCCGCGCGCCCGCCCGCAGGACTTCTCCACGCGCGTGGCGGCGGCCCAGCAGGCCCCGGCCACGCCGCAGGTCAGCGCCGCGGCTGCAGCCGCCACCGCCGCTCCGGTGCGCACCGCCGCCCCCTCGATCCCGTCGAGCGCCTCCGTCACCCGGCAGGCAACGCTGAAGAACGTGATGCGGCTGAACCAGATCAACCTGATCGGCGTCTACGGCCAGCCCTCGGACCGCCGGGCGCTGATCCGGCTGTCGAACGGGCGCTACCGCAAGGTGCAGGTCGGCGATTCCATCGACGGCGGCCGGGTCGCCGCCATCGGCGACAGCGAGTTGCGCTACGTGAAGCGCGGCCGAGACGTGATCCTGCGGATGCCCACCGAGGGGTGATCTGCGCCGTCATTGCCGGGACAGAGACCCTCGGAGGCCCATGGAGGCCTGCCCGGCAAGCCTGACCGGACCTAAGCCTGATCCGAACGCATGGCCCGAGGCGGACAGGACGCAGGCAAGCGGGCCCTCCGGTGCCCGCGTTTGTGGCTCCGCGGCTCACAGCGAGACCGGACCGGCCAGCGTATCGAACGGATCGCGCGGATCGCGGACCAAGCCGCCGGGACGGGGATCGGTCCGCTGCGGCGCAGGGGGATCACCCGGCCTTCCGAAGGACCTGCGGTTCGCCACGCCATCAAACCCCTTCGGTCCCGCGCCCCGCGCAGCGTCTGTGCGCCGCATGCGGCGACCGGCCCGCGATTAGCACTGGAATTCCGCCCGCCCCTGCGAAACACTCGGTAGGCGGAATTTTCACGCCGAACGCACGATGTTTTTCATGTCCCGTACTCGCAGGCGCGACGGAGCCGATTATATGACGATCCCGACACATAGACGATAGCGGCGCCCTACCGCCCCCATGGCGGGCGGCTCCTGCCCGTTCCCTCCCCTGCAATCCCCACGCACCTCCGGCGCTCGACCCTCAAGGACCCCCGATGGAAGGCTTTCTCTACCAGGCATCAATCTACCTGCTGGCCACGGTGATCGCCGTGCCGATCGCCGCGCGCATGGGGCTCGGCTCGGTGCTGGGCTACCTTGCGGCGGGCATCGTCATCGGCCCCGTGCTGGGCCTCGTGGCGACGGATTCCGAGGGGCTCCAGCATTTCGCCGAATTCGGCGTGGTGATGATGCTCTTCCTGATCGGGCTGGAGCTGGAACCCCGGGCGCTCTGGGACATGCGGCACCGGCTCATCGGCCTTGGAGGGCTGCAGGTGGTGGTGACCACGCTGGCGGTGACCGGGACGCTGCTGGCGCTGAACTATTCCCTCAATCACGCCCTCGCGATCGGGCTGATCGTGGCGCTCTCCTCCACGGCCATCGTGCTGCAGACCCTGTCCGAGAAGGGGCTTATGCAGACCGGGGGCGGGCGATCCGCCTTCTCGGTGCTGCTGACGCAGGATATCGCGGTGATCCCGATGCTGGCCTTGATGCCCCTGCTGGCCATGGGCGCCCCCTCGACGGTTGCCCAACCGGACGGTTCGCTCGAGGCGCTGTCCCACGCGGAGGGCGTCCCGCACGAAGCCATGTCGCTGGTGGCCGGCCTGCCCGGCTGGGGCGTGACGCTGGTGACGCTGGCCGCCGTCGCGGCGGTGATCCTCGCAGGCGTCTACCTGACGCGGCCGCTCTTCCGCTTCATCCACCTCGCGCGGCTGCGCGAGATGTACACCGCCTTCTCCTTGCTCATCGTGATCGGCATCGCCTTCGTGATGAACCTCGTCGGCCTGTCGCCCGCGCTTGGCACCTTCCTCGCCGGCGTGGTGCTGGCCAACAGCGAATTCCGGCACGAGCTGGAAAGCGATATCGAGCCCTTCAAGGGGCTGTTGCTCGGGCTGTTCTTCATCACCGTCGGCTCCGGCATCAACTTCTCGGTGCTCTTCGGGGATCCGCTGGTCATCGTGGGCTTCGCCCTGGGGCTGATGGCGCTGAAGGGGGTGATCCTCTATGCCCTCGGCCGCATCTTCCGGATGCGCGGCCGCGACCTGTGGCTCTTCACGCTGTCGCTGGCACAGGCGGGGGAATTCGGCTTCGTGCTCGTCTCCTTCTCGCGCCAGCAATCGGTGCTGCCCGATGCCATCGCGGAAAGGGTCCTCCTTGTGATCGCCCTGACCATGCTGCTTACGCCGCTCTTCTTCATCCTCTACGAGAAGATCTCGACCCGCCTGAACGACGGGCGCGAGCCGCTGGAGGCCGATAAGATCGACGACGAGGGGCCGGTGATCATCGCGGGCATCGGGCGTTTCGGACAGATCGTGAACCGGCTGGTCGAAAGCTCGGGCTTCAAGACCGTGGTGCTGGATCACGACATGGAGACGATCGAGGTCATGCGCCGCTTCGGCTTCAAGGGCTACTTCGGCGATCCGACCCGCCCCGACCTGCTGCACGCCGCGGGGCTCGACAAAGCCCGGGTGCTGGTGGCCGCAATGGACAGCCCCGAGGCGACCACGCGGCTTGTCACGTACGCCCGCAAGGCGCGGCCCGATCTGCACATCATCGCCCGCGCCTATGACCGGACCCACACCTATCAGCTCTACCGTGCAGGCGCCGACGACATCGTGCGCGAACTCTTCGACAGCTCCCTGCGGGCCGGACGCTACGTGCTGGAGCAGATCGGCCTGAGCGAATACGAGGCGGCGGAAGCCGAGGCGACCTTCTACCACCACGACCGGAAGGCAATCCGGGAGCTGGCGGAGCTCTGGGATCCGAACGTGCCGACGACCAAGAACAACGAGTATATCGACCGCTCGCGCGAGCTGGACAAGGACCTCGAGTCCGCGCTTCTGGCCCAGCTTGCGGCCCGGGATCGGGACGTGGCCTGAGAGCGGCACAAGCAAGTTCTGAGGAACAAGCGAGCGGCGCGAGGCCGACTGGCAGAGATCGGCCTCAGGGCGCGGCGCGACGACAGGCAGCCCAAGGCCGTGCGGCCCGGGTCGGCGGCGTGGCTCGCCGCTGCCGCGCCGGGCGTGTCGTGACGCCGGTCAGCCCGCGCTCACCCCCGCCTCGCCGAAGGTCGCCATGCCCGACAGGCAGGCCACCGCCCCGCGCAGGATGTTCGCCGCCAGTGCCGCGCCGGTGCCCTCCCCCAGACGCATCTGCATCGAGAGCAGCGGTGTCTTGCCAAGCTGCGCCAGAAGCGCGCCATGCCCGGCCTCCGCGCTCACATGTCCTGCGACCGCGTGGTCGAGCGCCGTGGGGGACACCGCCCGCAGGCAGGCCGCTGCCGCACAGCAGATGAACCCGTCGAGGATCACCGGGATGCCTTCGACCCGCGCCCGCGCCATGGCGCCCGCCATGGCCGCGATCTCGCGCCCGCCGAGGCAACGCAGCACCTCCAGCCCGTCGCGGTCGCCGTGCAGGGCCACGCCGCGGGCCACCACGTCGGCCTTGATCGCGAGCCCGGCATCATCGACGCCGGTCCCGCGGCCGACCCACTCCTCGGCCGCGCCGCCGAAGAGCGCGCAGGCGATGGCCGCCGCCGGGGTCGTGTTGCCGATGCCCATCTCGCCGGTGATCAGCAGGTCGGCCGTCGCATCCACCGCCTCCCAGCCGATCCGCAGAACCTCCAGCACCTCGGCCTCGGACATGGCGGGGGCCGCGGTGAAATCCTGCGTCGGATGGTCGAGCTCGATGGCATGCACCGACATCCGCGCCCCGGCCACGCCGGCCAACTGGTTGATCGCGGCGCCGCCGGCCTCGAAATTGGCGACCATCTGCACCGTCACCTCTGCCGGGAAGGCCGAGACGCCCTGCGCCACGACGCCGTGATTCCCGGCAAAGACCAGCACCTGCGGCGCCTCCAGCACGGGCCGCGCCCGGCCCTGCCAGCCCGCGTACCAGATTGCGAGGTCTTCGAGACGGCCAAGCGCGCCGGGCGGTTTCGTCAACTGGCCATTGCGGGCGGCGGCCCCGGTCAGCGCGTCCTCGTCCGGACCGGGCGCGGCGCGCAGCGCCTCGCGAAGCGATTGAAGATCCCCCGGAAACTGCGTCATCACTTGCCTCCCGCACGTAAACACTCCAGCGTGTCTAGCGGACAGCGGCGGAGGAGCAACCGGGAAGTGAAGAATACCGTATCGCCCGACTGGCGCGACATTCCGGCGGCGCTGGCGCTGCTGACCCGCCTGCCCCTGCCCGCCTCCCTTGCCCGACACTTCGACCGGGGTGCGCAGGCGGCATGGGCCTACCCGCTGGCCGGTGTCGCGGTCGCGCTCGTCGGCACGCTCGCGGCAGTGCCGCTCCTCGCCTTCGGCCTGCCGGCCGGGGCCGCAGCCCTCACCTCTCTGGCGGCCATGGTCCTCGTCACCGGGGCGCTGCACGAGGATGGGCTGGCCGATGCCGTCGACGGCTTCTGGGGCGGCTGGACCCGCGAGCGACGGCTGGAGATCATGCGCGACAGCCGGATCGGCAGCTACGGGGTGATCGCGCTGGTGCTGTCGCTGCTGGCGCGGTGGTTCGCGCTGACCTCGATCTGGGCCCTGCCCGGGCTGCTGCAGGCGATCGGGGCGCTGATCACCGCGGCCGCGCTCAGCCGGGCGGTGATGCCGGTGCTCATGGCCACCCTGCCCCATGCCCGCAGCGACGGCCTGTCGCGGCAGGTGGGCCGCGCGCCCTCCCACGCGGCCTGGCTCGCCGTGCTGCTGGCGCTGGTGATCGCGGTGATCTGCTCCGGCGCGGAGGCGCTTGGCGCCGTCATCGTCGCGCTGCTGGCCGGGGTTGCCGTCAGGTGGCTGGCCCGCAGCAAGATCGGCGGCCAGACCGGCGACATCCTCGGCGCCGGGCAGCAACTGGCCGAGGTGGCCGTGCTCTTCGCGCTGATCCCGACCTGAGGACAGCCCATGAAAAAACCGCGCTCCGAAGAGCGCGGTTTTCGCAAATCTCGTAACGGGCCGGATCAGGCCGCGCGCGACACCAGCACGTCGTCCACCTTCTTGGCGGCGGCCACTTCGTCGCCACCGGTCACGGCGGCCACTTCGCGGGTCAGGCGCTCGAGCGCGGCTTCATAGAGCTGACGCTCGGAGTAGGACTGCTCGCGCTGATCGTCGTTGCGGTGCAGGTCGCGCACCACTTCGGCGATGGCGATCAGGTCACCGGAGTTGATCTTCTGTTCGTACTCCTGGGCACGACGCGACCACATGGCGCGCTTCACCTTGGCCTTGCCCTTCAGGGTCGTCATGGCCTTGGACACCACATCGGGGCTCGAGAGCGAGCGCATGCCGATTTCGGTGGCCTTGTTGGTGGGGACCCGCAGGGTCATCTTGTCCTTTTCGAAGGAGATGACGAACATCTCCAAGGGGATCCCGGCGATTTCCTGGCTTTCGATCGAGATGATCTGACCGACGCCATGGGCCGGATACACAACATAGTCGTTCGGGCGGAATTCGGATTTTTTCATTTTGCTCATGCAATCCTTCCTCATGAAACATGCCCGTCTCCGCGGCCCCCAACCCGATGGGGTACCACGGCCTTTCAAGACAACAGGTCAGCCGACGCCACGGCTGTGGCCTCGTCTCACCGATATGATCTGTCAGGTTTATAACCCGCGACGGCAGCTGACGCGGGGTGATCTACAGGCAGGCTTCCTCATTTGCGAAGACTACCCTACCACAAAAAACGCCGTCTCGGAAGAGGATCGGCGCTGCGGTGCAGGAGAGACCGGGCGGAACATGGCCCAATCCCCTGTCATTTCGAAGAAAATCCTGGTTGTTTGCGCGCTAACGGATCGTGCCGCATCTGCGCGATACGGCTGATTCGAGGTTCAGCCGCCCTCGCCCGGGGTCTCGGAGAAGTATTTCTCCAGTTTGCCCGACTCACCGTCACGCTCTTCGTAGCCCGGCAGCGGGTCCTTCTTGGTCACGAGGACCGGCCAGAGCTCGGCGTACTTGCGGTTGAACTCGACCCATTTCTCCATGTCCGGCTCGGTGTCCGGGCGGATCGCGTCAGCCGGGCACTCGGGCTCGCAGACGCCGCAGTCGATGCATTCGTCCGGGTGGATGACCAGCATGTTCTCGCCTTCGTAGAAGCAGTCCACGGGACAGACTTCCACGCAATCGGTGTATTTGCAGGCGATGCAGTTGTCGTTGACGATATAGGTCATTTCAGTCCTCGGACGTCGTTCTCAGAGGGGGGAGTACCGCGCGTGCCGGGATCATTCAAGCGTCCGGAGGCGATCAAGATCGAGTTTCCTGCGCTCGCGCTTGGTGGGGCGAGAATTGCCCTCGATTCGGGCTATGGGCGGAACCTCCTCCTTCGGCTGGGGCGGTTCCAGATCGGTGTAGAGCGCCTGCGCCTCGCTGGCCGGACCGCGCCGGGTGCCGAGCGCCTCGATCCGGATGACCCGGACCTGCCCGCCATAGGCGAAGGTCAGAACGTCCCCCGGCCCCACCGCATGGGCGGATTTCGAGACCTTCTGGGAATTCACGCGGACATGACCGCCGCCGACAAGCTCGGCAGAAATCGAGCGGCTCTTCACGAAACGCGCCTGCCAGAGCCATTTGTCGAGGCGCATCCGGGGCCGTGCGGCCCCGGACGAGGATGTGTCGGACCCGCTCAGTTCTTGTCCTTCAGCCCCATGAGGGCTGCGGCGAAGGGGTTGTCCGGATCGATCGGCTTTTCCTTGCGGGGCGGACGGGCCTCGTAGGTCTTGGGACCCGCGTCGCGCGGCTTGCCCTTGCCCTTGGCGCCGCGGGGCCCCTTGTCGCCACGGGGGCCACGATCACCACGACCTTCGCCACGGTTTTCGCCGCGGGGCTTGCCACGGTTGCCGCCGTCACGGCCCTCGCGGGCGCCCTGCCCCTGCTGGCCGCCACGGCGCGGGCCGCGGTTGGCCTGCCGGTTGCGGCCCCAGGTGAAGGTGTAGAACACCTCGATCTCGGGCGTGGCATCGGCCTCGGCGGCATCGCCTTCAGCTGCGGCGGGCGCCTCGGCCGTTTCGGCCGGTGTCTCCTCCGCCACGGGCTCTGCCGGGGTCTCGGCGAATTCAGCCGGAGCCTCGGTCGTCTCGACGGGCGCCTCGGAAGCCTCTGCCGCTGCCCCCTCTGCGGGGGCCTCGGTGGTTTCAGCCGCTGCCGGGGTCTCGGCCGTCTCGGCGGCGGCCTCTGCGGGCGTCTCCGGGGCGGGCTTCTGCTTCTCGCGCTCGCCCTTCTCGGCCTTGTAGCCCAGACCCTGCATCAGGTCGGCGAACTGCTCCAGCGTCATGCCGGTGATCGAGAGCATGTCGGCGGTGGCCTCGAAGCCCCCGCGGCTGTCCTGACCGCGCAGCAGGTCGGCGAGACGTTCCAGCATGTCGATGCGGATCGCGCGCTCCCCGGCGGCACGGTAGCCGGCCATGGTGTAGTAGCCCTCGGGCGCGTCGGCGGCGGCGGGAATGGTCACCAGACCCGGCGGCGGCGCTTCAGGAAACTCCTGCAAGCCCTTGGAAAGAGACCACAGAACCAGCCGCAGCCGGGTCGGCTTGGGCTTCAGGATCAGCGGCATGAAGACGGTGAACTGGCCAAAGCGCAGCCCGTGCTTGCGCAGCGCGCCCCGGGCATTCTGGTCCAGCGACTTGACCTCGTCGGCCACCTCGCCGCGCGGCAGGACGCCGAGGCCCTCGACCATGCGGAAGGCAAAGCCACGCGCCAGACCGGTCAGGGTCTCGTCCCGCTGCAGGTTCAGCAGCGGCTCGAAGAGCGCGGCCACCTGGCGGTCGATGAAGTGCTGCAGACGGCGTTCCACCTTCTGCGCCACGTCCGGGCCCGCTTCGTCGTCGACGAAGACCTGAACGGTGGGCTTCATCGGTTCGGACCCGGCCACCAGCTTGCCGACGGCCTGGTCGCCCCACATGAGGCCACCCTGTTCGGTGAAGTCGATCTCGGTATCGGGCGCGTTGTAGAACCGGTCTGCGCGCAGGTGGAAGTGCGGCACGAGCGCCTGCACCGAGGCCTGACGCAGCGTCTTGGCCTCCTGACCTGTCGCATCCTTGTCCTGCCGGAACCGGAAACCTTCGAGACGGCCGACGAATTCGCCCTCTACCGTCACTTCACCCTTGTCATTCACTTCGGCCAAGAGGGCCTCCTTCTGCTTGAGCCGCCGGAGCAGGACTGACGTCCGGCGGTCCACAAATCTCTGCGTCAGGCGCGCGTGCAGCGCGTCCGACAGGCGGTCTTCTACAGCGCGCGTTTCCTCGCGCCAATGACTTTCGTCCGAAACCCACCCGCTACGCTGCGCGACATAGGTCCATGTGCGAATATAAGCCAGCCGTTTCGACAATGCATCAATATCGCCGTCAATACGGTCAATTCGGCGGATCTGCCGCGCCATCCAGTCATCGGGGATGCGCCCGCTTTCATGGAGGAATTCATAGATCCGCCCCAGAAGGCTTGCGTGCTCGGCATGGCTGATACCGCGGAAATCGGGGATCCGGCACACATCCCAGAGCAATTTCAAGGCATTGGGAGAGGACGCGCGGGCCATGACCTCGGCTTCGCGGGACAGATTCTTGAGCACGGCGAGGTCATCTGCCTCGCGCGCCTTCATCAGCAACTCGTGCTTCGGGCCTTCCTCCAGCGAGGCGATCAGCCGGTCCAGCGATCCGAAGTTGAGGCTCGGGTTCCGCCACAGGAGTTTGCGCACCGGCGCGAAGCGATGCTCCATGATCGCCTCGGCCACCTCCTCATCGAGGGGCGGCGCCTCGCCGGTGACCCCGAAGGAGCCATCCTGCATCCCCCGCCCGGCCCGGCCGGCGATCTGTGCCAGCTCGTGCGGGAAGAGATGCCGCATCCGGCGGCCGTCGAACTTCGACACCGAGGAGAAGGCGACGTGGTTGATATCGAGGTTGAGCCCCATGCCGATGGCATCCGTGGCCACGAGGTAATCCACGTCGCCGTTCTGGTAGAGCTCCACCTGCGCATTGCGCGTCCGGGGGCTGAGCGCGCCCATGACGACCGCCGCGCCGCCTTTCTGGCGCCGGAGCAGCTCCGCGATGGCATAGACATTCTCGACCGAAAACCCGACGATCGCGCTGCGTGCAGGCATCCGGCTTATCTTTTTCGAACCTGCGTAGCTCAGATGGCTCATCCGCTCGCGGCGCAGGAATTGCGCCTGCGGGACCAGCTGCGCGATGGTCGGGCGCATGGTGTCGGAGCCGAGGAAGAGCGTCTCATGGGTGCCGCGCGCCCTCAGCAGACGGTCGGTGAAGACATGCCCGCGCTCCGGATCGGCGCAGAGCTGGATCTCGTCGATGGCGAGAAAGTCGGGCCCCATGCCCTCGGGCATCGCCTCCACCGTACAGACCCAGTACTGGGTCCGAGGCGGCACGATCCGCTCCTCGCCCGTCACCAGCGCCACGACCGAGGGGCCGCGCGCCTTCACGATCCGGTCATAGACCTCGCGGGCGAGCAGCCGCAGGGGCAGCCCGATGACGCCGGTGCGATAGCCCAGCATCCTCTCGATTGCGTAGTGAGTCTTGCCCGTGTTGGTCGGGCCAAGGACCGCGGTGATCCGCCCTTGTTCGGCCATCGCTGAATGCGTCCGTTCGTTTCGCCTGGATCAGATCTCGGTGCCGTTGACCGGAATGTCCAGACGCTGGATGCCTTCTTCGGCAGGTTCATGTGTCGGATACAGTTCCAGCACGCGCTCGTAGAGGCCATAAGCCTCCTCGACCGCGCCGGTCTGCTCGGCGATCACGGCCAGTCCGAAGATCGCTTCGAAGTGATCCGGGTTCAGGGCCAGCGTATGCTCCAGCGAGTCGACCGCAAGGCCCAGTTCGCCCTCGGCATAATAGGCCTGCGCGCGGCCGTGCCAGCCTTCGGCGAACTCCGGTGCATGGTCGGTCAGGGCCGAGAAATGCCCGATCGCCTCGTCGAGGTCCTGCGTCTCCAGCGCGTCGCGGCCACGTTGCAGCAACAGGTCCATGGAGGGCGAGCCGGTGCGGCTCCACTCCAGTCCCAGCTCGCGGGCGATCCGCTTGGCATCGGTCGGGTCGGCGTCGTGCAAGTCCTGAAGGAGCTGCTCGGACGATTCGGCCCCGGCGGTCTGGGCGACTGCCGCACCGGAAAGACCCGGCGTAACAGCCCCCGCGGCCAGAAATGCCGCCACGATATAATTGAGATGTGATGTTGACGCGCTCATAACAGGTCTAAATGTAGCGTGCTCTGAGCCGATTGGGACCCCCCTTTCAGAGCAAATTTTAAGGAGGAAACAGGATGAGCGATGTGATCACCGCGGCCGTGGCGGCCCTGAACGAGCGGCTCGACGGCAGTGGCATCGACGGGATCGCGAAGTTCGTGATCGAGGACGAAGGCGCGATCATCGTCGATGGCGACGGCGCCCGCGCCGGGGATGACGAGGCCGACGTGACACTCACCGCCACCCGCGAGACCTTCGAGGCGATCATCGGCGGCGAGATGAACCCGACCACGGCCTTCATGACCGGCAAGCTCTCGGTCGACGGTGACATGGGCAAGGCCATGGCGCTCGGCTCGGCCCTCGCCTGAGGATAAAGGCCTGAAGACATGGAAAAAGCCCCCTTCTACGACGAGATAGCAGAAGGCCCCGCCAGCGGGCGGGCCTACTGGGTCAAGGCGTCCGACGGGGTGCGCATCCGGGTCGGCCTCTGGTCGCCGGAGGGGGCGCGGGGCACTGTCCTGCTCTTCCCCGGCCGCACCGAGTACATCGAGAAATACGGCCGCGCCGCCGTCGATCTGGCCGCGCGCGGCTATGCGACGCTGACAATCGACTGGCGCGGTCAGGGCCTCGCGGACCGGCTCTCGGGCGACCGGAGCCTCGGCCACATCGGCCATTTCACGGATTATCAGAAAGACGTGGCCGCTGCGCTGGATGTCGCCGAGGCCGAAGGGCTGCCGAAGCCCTACTACCTGATTGCCCATTCCATGGGCGGTGCCATCGGGCTGCGCGCCCTGATGGAGGGGGCCCCGGTCGAGGCCGCCATGTTCACCGCGCCCATGTGGGGCATCCGGCTGGCAGCCGCCACCCGCCCCGCCGCCTGGGCGGTGGCCTGGGGCAGCGTGCGGCTGGGGTTGGGGCATGTCTTCGCGCCGGGCACCACGGGCGCGACTTACGTTCTGACCTGCCCCTTCGAGGAGAACAAGCTCACCACCGACCGGGAGATGTGGGACTACATGTTCCACCAGGCCCGGCTCCATCCGGAGATGTCGCTGGGCGGGCCCAGCCTGCACTGGCTGCACGAATCCCTGCGCGAGATGCAGGTCCTCGGCCGCCGGGCCGCGCCGGATGTGCCCTGCGTGACCTTCCTCGGCACCGACGAGGAGATCGTCGATCCCGCGCGGATCGTCAGCCGCATGGGACAATGGCCCGGCGGACGGCTGGAGATGGTCGAGAGCGGCCGCCACGAGGTGATGATGGAAACGCCCGAGGTCCGCGCCCGGGTCTTCGACACCGCGGCGGAGCTTTTCGTGCCCCGCGCCCGCAGCCAGCCCGCCGACAGCGCCTGAGAGCCTGAAAGTCTGAAAGTCTGAAAAACTGCGGCCTCGCAGGCGTCGCGCGACCTGTGCCGGGCTGGCTGGGTCTTGAGCGCCCCCACCGCCCCACTTGCCCTGTCTTGCTGCTTCCTGCTGCCTGCTGCCTGCTGCCTGCTGCCTGCTGCCTGCTGCCTGCTGCCTGCTGCCTGCTGCCTGCTGCCTGCTGCCTGCTGCCTGCTGCCTGCTGCCTGCTGCCTGCTGCCTGCTGCCTGCTGCCTGCTGCCTGCTGCCTGCTGCCTGCTGCCTGCTGAAAAATCTGCGCGATGCCCCGCAGATGTAAAGCCGGTCTTCGCGCGCGCGGTCTTCACGCGCGCGTCGGCTCCCACCTGCTCCTCCGGAGCGCGCGCCGGGCAGCGCCGAACCGAGGGGTGGCGCGAGAGCGCCGCCCCGTGGGGGCGGTTCGGCGCTGCCCGGCCGCGCGGCCGGGCGGGACATTTCGGGGGAATAGAGCAAGGGAAACGAGGGCTGCGCGCGGCGCGCGTCAGGGGCGACCTGGATAAAGGACCAGGAAGGTGTTCCTCCATCAGCGCAGCCCCCTGCCCGCATCCGGTTCACTCCCTCCCCCCTGCCGGGACACCGCGCCGGAGCGCGCCGTCCTGCCCCGCTCGGGCGGGAGAGCGCCGCCTGCCTGTGCGGCAGGCAGCCGAGAGGACTTGAGACCCCCTGCCCCGGGGCCTATGTCTTGAGCAGCACAAGTACAGGAGACGTCATGATCCCGCTGCCTTTCCCCGTGTCCGATGCCAATGCCAGCCAGGGCGGCAAGGGTCTTGGCGACCTGCCCGAATGGGACCTGACCGATCTCTACGCCGCGCCCGATGCGCCGGAGCTCAAGCGCGACCTCGACTGGTTGGAGCAGGCCTGCCTCTCCTTCGCCGAGGACTACGAGGGCAAGCTGGGCGAACTCGACGCCGAGGGCTTCCTGAACTGCGTGAAGCGCAACGAGCGCATCCAGTCCGTCTCGGGCCGGATCATGTCCTATGCCGGGCTGCGCTACTACCAGCTGACGACCGATGGCCAGCGGGCCAAGTTCATGTCCGACATGCAGGACCGGCTGACCAACTTCACCACCCCGCTGGTCTTCTTCACGCTGGAGCTGAACCGGCTGCCGGATGATTTCCTCGACGGGCTCTTTGCCGCGAATGCCGATCTCGCGCGCTACAAGCCGGTGTTCGACCGGATCCGCTCCATGAAGCCCTATCAGCTCTCCGACGAGCTGGAGAAGTTCCTCCATGACCTCGGCGTCGTGGGCGACGCCTGGGAGAAGCTCTTTGACGAGACCATCGCCGGGCTGACCTTCATGGTGGACGGCGAGGAGCTGAACATCGAGGGCACGCTGAACCTGCTGACCGAGCAGGACCGCAGCCAGCGCGAGGCCGCGGCCCGCGAGCTGGCCGCCGTCTTCTCCGAGAACATCCGCACCTTCGCCCGCGTGCACAACACGCAGGCCAAGGAGAAGGAGGTCATCGACCGCTGGCGCGGCATGCCCACGGCCCAGACCGGGCGGCACCTGTCGAACCATGTCGAGCCGGAAGTGGTCGAGGCGCTGCGCAACGCGGTGGTCGCGGCCTATCCGAAGCTGTCGCACCGCTACTACGAGCTGAAGCGCAAGTGGCTGGGCCTCGACCGGATGCAGGTCTGGGACCGCAACGCCCCGCTGCCCTCGGAAGAGACCCGCACCATCGACTGGGCGCAGGCCCGCGAGACGGTGATGAATGCCTATGACGCTTTCGATCCGCGCATGGCCGAGATCGCCAAGCCGTTCTTCGACAAGGGCTGGATCGACGCGGCCGTGAAACCCGGCAAGGCGCCGGGCGCCTTCGCCCACCCCACCGTGACCGACGTGCACCCCTACGTGATGCTGAACTACCTCGGCAAGCCGCGGGACGTGATGACACTGGCGCACGAGCTGGGCCACGGGGTGCACCAGGTGCTGGCCGCGGGCCAAGGCGAGATGCTCTCCTCCACGCCGCTGACGCTGGCCGAGACGGCTTCGGTCTTCGGCGAGATGCTGACCTTCCGCCGGCTGCTCGACAATGCCGTCGATGACAAGGAGCGCAAGACGCTGCTGGCCGGCAAGGTGGAGGACATGATCAACACGGTCGTGCGCCAGATCGCCTTCTACGACTTCGAGTGCAAGCTGCACGAGGCGCGCCGCGGCGGGGAGCTGACCCCCGACGACATCAACGCGCTGTGGATGTCCGTGCAGGCCGAGAGCCTCGGGCCGGCCTTCGACTTCATGGAGGGCTACGAGACCTTCTGGGCCTATATCCCGCACTTCATCCATTCGCCTTTCTACGTCTATGCCTATGCCTTCGGCGACGGGCTGGTGAATGCGCTCTACGCGGTCTACCGGGACCAGCCCGAGGGCTTCCAGGAGAAGTACTTCGACATGCTGAAAGCCGGCGGGTCGAAGCACCACAAGGAGCTGCTGGCGCCCTTCGGTCTGGATGCCACGGACCCGGCCTTCTGGGACAAGGGCCTGTCGATGATCTCGGGCATGATCGACGAGCTCGAGGCGATGGAAGACTGAGGCCCCCCTGCCGAGACATGAGGAAGGCCCGGTCGCGCTGCGGCCGGGCCTTTTTGCTGCGCCACGTCTGGCAACGCGGTGTCTTGATGCGCGGTGATGGGGCGGGGTTCCGTTCGACCGGCGCGATACGTCTGCGGGTGGGCGCGTAAGAATTTTAAGGAAAATTCTTCTCAAAATTCTTGCTTCAGGAATTTTGGTGGCGACGCCTCGGCGGTGGCGCCTGTGACGGGGTCATGAAAAAGGGGGGCTGTCTGCCCCCCCTTGGCCCCGTTGGGGCCAAGCCCCCCCGAGGATATTTCCGAACAGTGGATGGGGGCCACCCCGCGCTTTACACGGCGGGGAGCATGCCCTTGTCGGAGGCCAGTTCGCGCATACGCTTTTGCAGCTTCTCGAAGGCGCGGACCTCGATCTGGCGGATGCGCTCGCGGCTGACGTCGTATTGCGAGGAGAGGTCCTCCAGCGTGACCGTCTCGTCCGAGAGGCGCCGCTGGGTAAGGATGTCCTTCTCGCGGTCGTTGAGCACCGACATGGCCTCCACCAGAAGCTCGCGGCGGGCGGTCATCTCGTCGCGTTCCTCGTAGTCGGTGGCCTGGTCGGCATCCTCGTCCTCGAGCCAGTCCTGCCATTGCATCGTGCTGTCGGCGTCGGAGCCGACGGTGGCGTTCAGCGAGGCATCGCCGCCGGACATACGGCGGTTCATCGAGGTGACTTCATCCTCGGTCACGCCAAGGTCGTTGGCGATCTGCTTGACGTGTTCCGGGCGCAGGTCGCCCTCCTCCAGCGCGCCGATGCGGGCCTTCGCCTTGCGCAGGTTGAAGAAGAGCTTCTTCTGCGCCGAGGTCGTGCCCAGTTTCACGAGGCTCCAGGAGCGCAGGATGTATTCCTGGATCGAGGCGCGGATCCACCACATCGCGTAGGTCGCGAGGCGGAAGCCCTTCTCGGGGTCGAAGCGTTTCACCGCCTGCATCAGGCCGACGTTGGCCTCGGAGATCACCTCGGCCTGGGGCAGGCCATAGCCGCGGTAGCCCATGGCGATCTTGGCCGCGAGACGCAGGTGGGAGGTCACCAGGCGGTGCGCCGCCTGCGTGTCCTGATCTTCGACCCAGCGTTTCGCCAGCATGTATTCTTCTTCGGGCTCCAGGAGGGGAAACTTGCGGATCTCCTGAAGGTAGCGGTTCATCCCGCCTTCCGGCGTCGGGGCCGGCAGATTGGCGTAGTTGCTCATGTCCCGTTCTCTCTCGTCTCTGCGCCCCATGTAAGAGGCTTTAACATCCAGATAGGGTGCCTGTGACGCCGGTTCAAGCGCCGTGGGTTACCTATGCTTAACGCACGAGATACCGGGATCTGACGCAAAAAAGCGCGATGTTACCGCTGACTCACGTCGATGTGTCAGGCCGGTGAACTGCGCAACGCCTCCAGTAGGCGGGACATGTCGGCAGGCAGAGGGGCGCTGAAGCGGAGCATTTCCCCGGTAACGGGGTGTTCGAAGCCCAGCACGGCCGCGTGCAGGGCCTGACGCGGGAAAGCGTTCACCGCGGCAATCGCGGGCTCGCTCACGGCGCGGGGCGAGAGTTTGCGGCTGCCGCCGTAGACCGGATCGCCCACGAGGGCGTGGCCGACATGGGCCATGTGGACGCGAATCTGGTGCGTGCGGCCGGTTTCCAGCCGGCATTCCAGCAGCGCGAGCGCAGGCGGTGTGCCGAAGGTCTCCTCGACCCGGGCGCGGGTGACGGCGTGGCGGCCGGTGTTGAAGAAGACCGCCTGTTTCTGCCGGTCGTGCCGGTGGCGGGCAAGCTGGGTGGTGATCTTGAGCACCCCGCCCTGCTCGAAGGAGGTACCGCGAATTCCGCGCAGCCGGGGATCGGCCGCGTCGGGCGCCCCGTAGCAGATCGCCTGGTAGGCGCGTTCGGCGCTGTGGGCCTCGAACTGGGCGGCAAGCCCGTGGTGGGCGCGGTCGCTCTTGGCCACCACCAGCAGGCCGGAGGTGTCCTTGTCGATCCGGTGCACGATGCCGGGCCGCTTCTCGCCGCCGATGCCGGAGAGCGTGTCGCCGCAATGGGCGAGGAGCGCGTTCACCAGCGTGCCGTTGGGCGAGCCGGGCGCGGGATGGACGACCATGCCCGCGGGCTTGTTGACCACGATGACGTCTTCGTCCTCGTAGGTGATGTCGAGCGGGATCGCCTCCGGGGCGACCAGCGTGTCGTGGAGTACGGGTATCGTGATCTCGATGACCTCCCCTTCGGCGACTTTCGTTTTCGGATCGCTGAGGACCTCGTCCCCGCGGCTCACGGCGCCTTCCGCGATCAGCTTTGCCAGCCGGGTCCGGGAGAGCGAGGCGCTCTCTGGCACATCCCGCGAAAGCGCCTTATCAAGACGGGGCGGCGGGTCCGCGGCAATGGTGATGACAAGGCGGTCAAGGTCCATGGAGGACAATCCTCAGCAGCAAGAGATGAACGAACCCGCGAACCTTCGGTTCCTGCGGCGCCTCGTGACGGCGCTCACCGGGACTATGATCGTGGGCCTCATAATCCTCATTGCGCTGATTGTCATCCGTTTCTGGTCCACCCCGCCCGCCGGCCCCGCCCTGCCGGTGCTGCCGGAAGCGATTTCCCTGCCCGAGGGCGCGACGGCGCAGGCGGTCACCTTTGGCGCGGGTTGGGTTGCCGTGGTGACGGACGACCAGCAGATCCTCGTCTACGACGCGACAAGCGGAGCCCTGCGCGGCAGCCTCGACCTGACCGACTGAACCGGGGACCGGGCCCACGGATCAGGCCCACGGATCGGGCCCAGCCCGGTCGGTCTCCCGCGTTTCGCCCGATCCCGCTTACATCGTGATCCGCACCTAGCGTGACACCCCGCGCCGACAAGGCAGCGCCCTGTGCGGCCCTGCGGGAGACCCGCGCGACTCTGTGCACTGACGCATCACCTTGTTACCAAAATGTCACGTGATCCGGTTGCATCCACCCGGCGCGACTGTTAGCAACTGCTTCGATGATGAAAGCAAAGCCCCCGACGTCGCGCGCCGAAAGCGCTTGAATTGACTGAGACGCCCGTGTCTCCCCCCTTTGCCATCCAGATGAATACTTTCCCATATCGAAGGAGTTTCCCATGCGTAAGACGACGCTTGTCACATCGGCTGTTGCCGCGACCCTGATGATGCCGCTGGCCGCCCAGGCACAGGATGGCGACACCGGCACCTGCGGCGAGGTCTCGATCGCGCAGATGGGCTGGGCCGCTGCCGAAGTGACCACCAACATCGCCAAGTTCCTGCTGGAACAGGGCTATGGCTGCGACGTGTCGCTGGTGCAGTCCGACACGGTGCCCGCGATCACCTCGGTCGCCGAGAACGGTGAGCCCGACGTGGTGACGAACCTCTGGCTGAACTCCGCCGGCGACGCCTACAACCGCCTCGAAGAAGGCGGCACCATCAAGCGCCTCACCTCCGTGCTGGAGCCCGGCGGCGTCGAAGGCTGGTGGATCCCCACCGCGCTGGCCGAGGAACACCCCGAGCTGACCACCATCGAGGGCATCATGGCGAACCCCGAACTGGTCGGGAACCGCTTCAACAACTGCCCCGACGGCTGGGGCTGCCGCGTGGTGTCCGACAACCTCGTGCGCGCACTCGACCTCGAAGACAGCGGCATCGAGGTCTTCAACCACGGTTCGGGCGAGACGCTGGCAACCTCCATGGGCGCCGCCGTCACCGATGGCGAACCCTGGTTCGGTTACTACTGGGGCCCGACCGTGCCGATGGGCAAATACGACATGACCCGCGTCGACCTCGGCGGCTACGACGAGGCGGCCTTCGCGCCGCTGCAGAACGCCGACACCCCGGACCCGCAGGTCTCGGACTTCCCGGCCGCGCCGATCCTGACCTCGGTCACCACCGCCTTCGCGGAGGAGAACCCGGCCGTGACCGAGTTCTTCACCAACATGACCTTCGAGACATCGATGATGTCGGGCCTGCTGGCGTGGCAGGACGAGAACAACGCCTCGGCCGAGGAAGTGGCCGTGCACTTCATCAGCGAGAACCCGGGCATCTGGTCCGATTGGATCAACGACGCCGCGCGGGAAAACCTCGCGCAGCTGATCCAGTAACAGCACCTTTCCGAGGCGCCCTGCGCCCTTCCGGACGGGGCCGGTCGACCGGCCCCGTTCTTTTCGTTTCACAACAAGGGCGGGCCCATCGGGGTCCGACAACTTCATGGCAACCTATGACGGCCTCTTCGACACGCTGGGCCTGAGGGAGTGGTGCGACGGCGGCGCCAGCGACGGCCCGATGTCCATGGCCGACCTGCTGGCCAAGACCAAGGGCGGCGATGCTGCCGCGTCCTCCTCCACCCCGCTCCGCGACCTCCCCTTCCCCTCCCTCGACGCGCTGCACGACGCCTGCGGCGCGATCCCCCAGACCCGCGACCTGACGCAGGGGCTGGAGGCGGGCTTCCTCGCGATCCGCGATGCGCTGCGCATCGTCGTGGACCCGCTGACCCAGCCGCTCAGCTGGATGCTGCGCGAAATGCTCTGGGTCATGACCGCGACACCCTGGTGGATCATGGTGCCGATCCTGCTGCTGATCACATGGGCCGTGGCCCGGTCGTGGAAGATCGTGGGCTTCGTCGCCCTCGTCATCGGGCTGCTGGCCTTCGTCGATCACTACGACGTGGCGATGCAGACCCTCGCGATCATCTTCGTCTGCGCCTTCATCTGCGTCCTCTTCGGGGTGCCCATCGGGATTGCCATGTCGCGCAGCGACCGGATGCAGAACATCGTGACGCCGATCCTCGACATGCTGCAGACGCTGCCCCCCTTCGTCTACCTAATCCCGCTGATCTTCCTCTTCTCGGTGACCGAGCCCAAGCTCTACGGCATCGCGGTGATCCTCTATGCCATTGTGCCCGTGGTGCGGCTGACCAACCTCGGCATCCGGCTGGTGGACAAGGACGTGATCGAGGCGGCGGACGCCTTCGGCATGACCAACCGGCAGAAGCTCTTCGGAGTGCAGATCCCGCTGGCGCTGCCCAACATCATGGCCGGCGTGAACCAGACGATCATGATGAGCCTCGCCATGGTGGTGATCGCCTCGATGGTCTCGGCCCCCGGGCTCGGCATCCTCGTGCTGCGCGGCATCCGCAACCTCGAACTGGGCGTGGGCCTCGTCGCGGGCTTCGGCATCGTGGTGCTGGCGATCGCGCTCGACCGCGTGACCAAGGCATCGCTGGCCCGGATCGACGCCAGCCAGGCCAACCGCTGAGGAGACAGACATGAGCGATACCATCAAGGTCTCCATCCGCAACCTCTACAAGATCTTCGGCGACGACCCGCAGGGGGCGCTCGCCAAGGTCCGCGAGGGGATGACCAAGGCCGACCTGCTGGAGCAGGAGAACCACGTCCTCGGGCTGAACGACATCAACGTCGACATGAAGGAGGGCCAGATCACCGTGATCATGGGCCTCTCCGGCTCGGGCAAATCCACGCTGATCCGGCACCTGAACCGGCTGATCGAGCCCACGGCGGGCGAGGTCCTCGTGAACGGCGAGGACATCCTCGCCTACAGCGAGGCACAGTTGCGCCAGCTGCGCCGGGTGAACATGTCGATGGTGTTCCAGAAGTTCGCCCTCCTGCCCCACCGCACGGTGCTGGAGAACGCGGGCATGGCGCTCGCGACGCAGGGCATCTCGCGCGAGGACTACGAGAGCGAGGCGCGCAAGTGGCTCGACCGGGTCGGGCTGGCCGGTCAGGACGACCAGTATCCGCACCAGTTGTCGGGCGGGATGCAGCAGCGCGTGGGCATTGCCCGGGCGCTCGCCTCGAACTCCGACATCATGCTGATGGACGAGGCCTTCTCGGCGCTCGATCCGCTGATCCGCACCGACATGCAGGACCTGCTGCTGGAGTTGCAGGCCGAGCTGCACAAGACCATCGTCTTCATCACCCACGACCTCGACGAGGCGCTGAAGCTGGCGGATCACCTCGTGATCCTGAAGGACGGCGCCGTCGTGCAGCAGGGCGAACCGCAGAAGATCCTGCTGGCCCCGGCCGATCCCTACATCGAGGACTTCGTGGCCGACATCAACCGCGCCCGCGTACTGCGTGTCCGCTCGGTCATGGAACCCGGTGAGGGCGGGCCCTCTGCGGGCGACGTGGCGCCCAACGACAACCTCGAAAGCCTCATCGCCCGGTCGGAAGGCGCGGTGGATCGCAGCTTCCGCGTGGTGAAGGACGGGGCAGTGATCGGCCATATCACCATGGCCGACGTGATGCGCGCCCTCGTGCCGCGCCGCTCCAGCGACGAGAGTGCGCAGAACAAGGCTGCCTGAGCCCTGCACCTGACCCGAACCGAAGGACGCCGGACCCTGCGGGGCCCGGCGTTTTCATGTCCGGTGGCGACCGATGCTGGTCCGCGCAGGCAACGCCGCACGGTGGCGGGCAGATGACAGAGGCAGCCGGGCCCCGTCACGCCCCGTCACGCCTTGGCGCAGCTGGCCCCCTTCCTCGGTGACGCCGGGCGACTGGGGCCTGCGCCATCAGAGTGACGCCCTGCCCCGTTGACCCACCGGCGCCCTTACCGGGCCGCGGCGAGGATCTCGCGCAGGCCCGCCTCCGTCAGCGTCACCGGGTTGCCGCCCGCACAGGGGTCGCGCAGGGCGTCGCGGATCAGCGCGGGTTCGTCCTCCGCCGCGATCTCCAGCCCCATGCCGCCAAGCGTCGCGGGCATGCCGATGCCCTGCGAGAGCCCTTCCAGCCATGCCAGAACCGCCGCACCGGGCTCTGCGCCCTCCAGCTCCAGCCAATGGGCCAGCGTCCGCATCTGCGGCGCCACGGCGGGCAGGTTGAAGCGCAGCACATGGGGCATCAGCACGGCGTTCAGCATCCCGTGATGCGCATCGTAGCGCGCCCCCAGCGGGTGGGCGAGCGCATGAACCGCCCCCAGCCCCTTCTGCAGCGCGGTGCAGGCCATGGCGGAGGCCACCAGCATGTTGGCGCGCGCCTCCATGTTCGCGGGCTCTGCCACCGCCGCGGGCAGCGCGTCGCGGATCATCTTCAGCGCGGTCAGCGCCAGCCCATCGGCCATCGGGTGCCAGCCCGGCGCACAGAGCGCTTCCATCGCGTGGGAGAGCGCATCCATCCCCGTGGCCGCCGTCAGCCCGGCCGGCAGGCCCACCGTCACCTCGGGGTCGAGGATCACGAGGCCGGGCAGCATCGCGGGATGGAAGATGATCGCCTTGCGGTGTTCCACCGGGTCGGTGATCACCGAGGAGCGCCCGAATTCCGAGCCGGTCCCGGCGGTCGTGGGCACGGCCACCACGGGCAGCATTCCGCCCGTGTCGACGCGGCGCCAGTTGTCGCCGATATCCTCGAAGTCCATGATCGGGCGGTCCTGCCCCACCATCATCGCCACCGCCTTGGCCGCATCCATGGCCGAGCCGCCGCCCATGGCGATGACCCCGTCATACCCCCCCGCCGTCAGCGCCGCGACGCCCGCCGCCACGTTGTCGCTGGTGGGGTTGGGCTGCACGTCGCTGAAGAGCCCGTGGGGCAGCCCGGCCGCCTCCAGCGCGGCCTGCGCATGGGCAATGATCCCCGCGCCGGCAAGGCCGCGGTCGGTGATCAGCAGCGGCTTGGTCACGCCCAGTTCGGCAAGCGCCGCGGGCAGTTCGGCAAGCCGTCCGGCACCGAACCAGACGAGGGTCGGGAAGCTCCAGCGGCTCTGGAGCGTGGTCCAGTCGAGATCGCTCATGGGATGTCTCCGTTGATAGGGCACGCCGGCGCGGCCCGGGATCGGGGAAGGCCCGCAGGGGCCGGTATCAGGGGAAGGCCAGCCCCGCCGGGGCTGGCGGTCGCCTCAGCCGCCCTTCAGGGGGCTGAGGGTCAGGCTTTGCCAGCCCCGCCGGGGCTGGTTGGCAGTGGGCTCAGCCCGCCTCGGCCGCCGCGCGGGCCAGCGCCCGCTTGCGGTCGGCGCGGCGGCGCAGCCGGTCCACGGCGAAGATCAGCACCAGCGCCGGGACGAAGGTCAGCGTGGCCAGTGCCGGGTAGATTGGCGAGGAGCCGACGGCGATCCCGCTGAAGACAAAGGTCGGCAGGGTCCGGGCCGAGCCCGAGAGGCTGTAGGTGATGTAGAAATTGCCCCAGGACAGCAGGAAGGCGAAGGTCGCCGCCGAGAAGATGCCGGGCCAGAGCAGCGGCAGCGTGACCTCGCGCAGGATCTGCCAGCGGGTCGCGCCCGCGTCCTCGGCGGCATAATCGAGCGTGTCGTCGTAGCCCTGCATCTGGACCGAGATGATCACGATGCAGAAGGGCACGATATAGACCACGTGGCCGATCACCGCCGACCAGAGGCCGGGCGACATGTTCAGCCAGCCCGCCAGCACCGAGAACCACAGCAGCATGACCACCCCCAGCAACAGCTGCGGGAAGAGCAGCGGCGCGAAGGTCAGCACCCGGAAGCCCCACTGGAAGCGGAAGCGGTAGCGGCTCCAGGCGAAGGCCCCGGCGAGGCCCAGAACCGTGGCAAAGAGCGTCGCGAGCACGGCCAGGACCGCCGAGTTGCCAAGCGCCGACCAGAAGCTGCGATCCGCCAGAAGCTCGCCATACCAGCGCAGGCTGAAGCCCGGGATCGGCCACGACAGGAACCGGCTTTCGGTGAAGGAGAACAGGATCAGCGTGGCGATGGGGATGTAGAAGAACACCAGCACCGCCGCGACCGAACCGTAGAGCACGATATCCGCGAGGCGTTTTTCGAGACGGTCATTCATGCCTTGGACCTCCGCATCCGGATCGCGGCGAGGCCACCCGCCGCCGCCAGCACCAGCGCGCCGATCACGATCAGCACGATGGTCAGCGCCGCCCCGAGGGGCCAGTTCACGCGGGTCTCGAAGCTCTGCCGGATCAGCTCCGCCGCCATGGGAGAGGTCCCGCCGCCCATCACCTTGGGCTCGAGGAAGACCCCGAGCGCGAGCACGAAGACCAGCACCGCGCCCGCGAGGATGCCGGGCCTTGCCAGCGGCAGCGTCACCTCGAAGAACGTGCGCAGGCGCGTCGCCCCGGCATCGTAGGAGGCCAGCACGAGGTCCCGGTCGATCCGCGCCATGGACAGCGCCGTGGTGAAGATCGTGTAGGGCAGCAGGTTGTAAACCATGCCGATCATCGTCGCCGTAGGTGAAAACAGCACATCCACCGCACCGGGACCGAAGCCCAGGCCCGCCAGCATTCCGTTCAGCACGCCCGAGCGGTCAAGGAACAGCACCCAGCCGAAGGTCTTCAGCACCGCATCCGTGAGGAAGGCAAAGACCATGAGCAGCGTGATATGGTGCGACCACTTGCTGAGCCGGTTGATCATCGCATAGGCGATCGGCACCGCCAGCACCGTGGTCAGCGCGGTGCAGACCAGCGCCATGACCAGCGTCCGCCACATGATCCGCCAGTAATGCCATTGGCCGAAGACGTCGCGCCAGATGTCGAGGTCCCATGTCCAGACCAGCCGGTAATACTGCGTCCCCTGGAAGGACAGCAGCGCGGTCATCCCCAGCGGGATCACGAAGAAGGCCGCGAAGATCACCAGCAGCGGCAGGGTCGAGAGTTGCAGCGCGCCATCGCGCCAGGACTTGTCCTGCATCGCCATGGCTCAGGGCCTCACCGCGAAGATGTCCGAAAGCGTCAGGCCGAGGCGCACCGCATCGCCGGCCTGCGCGGGCAGGACGGAGGTGCCCGGCAGGTCCATGACGATCTCGGCGCCGCCGCCGTTGGGGGCCACGCGATACTGGATCGAGGCCCCGCGGATGAAGAACTCCGCCACCTCGCCCTCGATCGTGGCCTCGGCGGTTTCACCGGGCGCCAGCAGGCGGAGCATCTCGGGGCGGATCATGAGAAGCGCCTCGCCCCCCTGCTCCAGCCCCGGCGCCAGCTGGCCGGGCGCCAGCATCGGTGCGGCGCAGTCGAGGGCATCGCAGTCGAACCGCAGCCCCGCGCCCTCGGGCGTCAGCCGGGCGGGCAGCAGGTTGGTGTCCCCGATGAAACCGGCGACAAAGGCATCGGCGGGGCGATAGTAGATCTCGGCCGGCGCCCCCAGCTGGACGATCTGGCCCGCGCGCATCACGCAGATCCGGTCGGCCAGCATCATCGCCTCCTCGAGGTCGTGGGTGACGTGGACGAAGCTGGTGCCCACGTGGCGGTGCAGGTGCTTCAGCTCCGCCTGAAGGGATTTCTTGAGCTTCGCGTCGAGCGCCGACATCGGCTCGTCCAGCAGCAGGACCGGCGGCTGCGACACCATCGACCGGGCCAGCGCCACGCGCTGCTGCTCACCGCCCGACAACTCGTGCGGGAAGCGCGTGAGATAGCTTTCCTTCAGCCGCATCAGCTCGATCATGCGGCGCACGGCGGCGTCGATCTCGGCTGCCGGGCGCTTGGCCAGCTTGAGCGGGAAGCCGATGTTCTCGGCCACGGTCTTGTGCGGGAAGAGCGCGAGTTTCTGGAACACCATCCGCGTCGGCCGGGCCGAGGCCGGCACGCCCGCCATGTCGCGCCCGTCGATCGTCAGGCTCCCGCCCGAGAGGTCCTCGAAGCCTGCGAGGATCTTGAGCAGCGAGGTCTTGCCGCAGCCCGAAGGCCCCACGAGGGCGAGGAATTCGCCATTGGCGACGCTCAGCGAGATGTCGGTCAGCGCGCGGTAGTCGCCGTAGTATTTCTGGATTCCGGTCGCTTCGATGATCGGGGATGGCACGTGCGGTCGTCCTGTCAGAAGGGGGTGGAAGGGGCCCGGTCGGGCCCCTTCTCCGTGAGGGGTAAAGAGGGGCTCAGCGGGCGGCGGCCAGCTCCTGCTGCCAGATTTCCAGCATGTCGTCGATGTTGGGCGCCACGTCGTGGAACATCGACTTGTCCCAGGCCTCCCACATGTAATCCATCTGGAGCACGTCCTTCTGCTCGTCCGAGAAGAGCTCTTCCGTCGCCTGCGAGGGCACGAGGTTGCAGGTCGCCTCGGTCCAGGCCAGTTCCACGGCCACCTCCGGCGAGGTCATGTGCTTGAGCAGCGCCTTGGCCTTCTCGGCGTCGGCCGGATCCTTCACGATGCCGCTGGCCTCCATCCAGATGATGCCCTGGTTCAGGCCGTCCTTCGGTTCGGGCACGATGGACTGGATGTGCTTCTGTCCGTCCTTGCGCAGCGCCGAGGTGCAGTAGGTGCCACCGCCGATCAGGGTGCGGAAGGAGCCGTCCATGAGGCCCTTCTGCGCGACCGACAGGTCGGCCACCACGGCGCGGGTGTTCTTGAACAGCGCCCGCAGCACCAGCCGGATCTCGTTCAGCTCGGCCTGGTCGAGTTCCTTGTAGGGGTTGATCCCCGCGTGCAGCGCCATCGGCATGATCGGCCAGTCGCCCCAGTCGAGGACACAGATCTTGTCCTTGTAGGCCGGGTCGAAGCAGGGATCGTAGCTGCGCCAGGTGTCGAGGTCGTCGTACTGGGTGTTCACCGTCGGGCCGACCCAGCCCCAGCGGGTCGGCAGGCCCGTGGTCTGGCCGTCGAACTGCAGCGGGCCAAAGGGCGCGCGGAACTGCTCGTAGAAGCTGTCATAGACATCCGCGAACTCGGCATCGTCGATGAACTCGGCGATCCCGGCCGGCCCCATGCGCTGCACCCAGGGGCTGTCGGTCGAGACGACGTCGAAATCACGCCACGCGCCGGCGGCCAGCTTGGCGAACCCGCCCGGGCTGTCGGTGATCAGGTCGATGGAGAGGTTGACGTCCTGCGCGGCCTCGAAGGGCTCGATGATCGAGGGTTTGTCGTAGCCTTCCCAGCACATGTATTGCATCGAGGTGGCGGCCCGGGCCCGGCGCGGCATCATCCCCGCAGCGGCCATGCCGGTGGCGCCCATGCCCTGCAGGAAGGCCCGGCGGTTGGGTGAGAACATGCTCAGTCCATTGGTCTTTTTCATGATTTACTCCCAGTTGGTTGTTGCCGCCCCCGGTTGCGCGGGGGCGATTGTTCACTCACACCACTTCGAGGTACCGCTCGCGCTCCCATGCGGAGACATGGCGCAGGTAGGTCTCGTATTCGTGCCTCCGTGCGTCGGCGAAGCCCTCGACGAAGACATCGCCGAAGATCGCCCGCGCCCGGTCACTGGCGCGCAGACGGCGGGCCGCCTCGCCAAGGTCCATCGGCAGTGCAGCGCCTTCCGCCGCCCCCTCCGCATGGAGATCGCCCTCGGAGGGCGCGCCCGGCTCGATCCGGTTCTCGATCCCCCAGAGCCCGGCCCCGAGGCACATGGCCAGTGCCGCGTGGGGGTTCGTATCGGCCGAGGGAACGCGGAATTCGACCCGCGTGGCCGAGGGGCTGTCGTTCATCACCCGCGCCGCCACGGTGCGGTTCTGGATGCCCCAGCTGGCATGGGTCGGCGCCCACATGCCGGGCACCATGCGGCGATAGGCGTTCACCGTCTGCGCGCAGAGCGCCAGCAACTCGGGCATCAGGGTGACGAGGCCCCCGATGAAATGCCGCGCGGTGTCCGAGAGCCGGTCCGGGTCATTCAGGTCCGAGAAGACGGGCCGGCCCTCCGCGTCGCGCAGCGAGACATGCAGATGCCCCGACTGGCCCGAGAGCGTCTCCTTCAGCTTGGACATGAAGCAGGCGGTCAGCCCGTTGCGGCGGAAATAGCTCTTGGCGAAGTTCTTGAAGAGCGCCGCGTCATCGGCGGCCTTCACGCCCTCCGCATGGGTCAGCGGCACCTCGAGGCAACCCGGCCCCAGTTCGGTATGAAGCGCGTCCATCCCGATGCCGAGCGCGCGGGTCATCTCCTCCAGCCCGCTCAGCAGCGGCTGCTCGGTGGCCAGCGTTTCCAGCGAATAGGTCCGGTTCGCGAGGGCGTAGTGCTTGGGATCGGCAAAGCCCCCGGCGCGGAGCGTGGCGGCATCCTCGTCCAGCAGGAAAAACTCGAACTCGAAGGCGGAATGAACCGAGAAGCCCATCGCCTGCGCCTTCTCCAGCTGCCGCAGCAACTGGTTCCGGGCCGAGCGTTCGCCGAAGGCGGCGCTGTAATCCGCGATGCACACCGCCTCCTGCCCCTCGAAGGGCCAGGCCCGGACGGTCTCGGGGAAGAGACACCCCTCCACATCGCGGTAGGCCCCGCCGCCGAAGGTCTCCTCGGCGATATCCCAGTTGTAGAGCACGTCGCAGAAGGGATAGCCGCCCGCCAGCAGCTTCTCGGCCTTGGCGCGCTCCACGCGTTTCACGCGCAGTTGGCCGTCCGGGTCGAAGATCCCGATGTGCACATGGGTCGCGCCGATCCGGTCGAGCGTTTCCTTGAAGGCGTCCAGCCCTGCGGCATCCGATTGCATCTTGTCGTCGTTCCGTATTTTCTGGGTCGGCCACAGCTTAGGCAATCGCCGCCTGACAAAAATAACCCCAGAGGGGTATGGCTGCGGCACGGGTGGGACGGACGACATGAGTGACTGGAACAGATATCTGGCAGAGGCCATCTCGCAGGTCGGGGCCGAGGGGTTCGCCCCGGCGCTGGACCGTGCCTGCGAGACACTCTTTCCCTATGAAATCTCCATGTGTTTCGCCTACGAGGGGGCGCGTACGCCGGTGCCCCTGTGGCACAACATGGCCGCGCAGACGGCGCAGGTGGTGGTGACGGATTACTGCGTCGGCCCCTACCTGCTGGACCCGATCTATGCCGAGATCGAGGCCGGGCGCCGCAGCGGCACCGTGGCCCTGCGCCAACTGGCCCCGGACATGTTCTTCCAGTCGGAATACTATTCGACGCATTACAATCGGACCGGCATCCGGGACGAGATCGGTGTCTTCGCCGCCATCGGGCCGGGGCGCGTGGCCGTGCTCAGCTTCACCCGTCAGCGCGGTGCGCCGCTCTTCTCGGCCCGGGCCAAGACCCGCCTGGCCGAGGTCGCCCCGGTGATCGAGGCGCTGATGATCGCCCATTGGGGCACCGACCAGCGCGGCGCCGCGCCCGAGCCCCCTGCCCCCAGCACCACGCCGCCGCTGCAGGTCCTGCTCGACCGGCTGGCGCAGGGGGTGCTGACCGCACGCGAGACCGAGGTGATCGCCATGGTGCTGCGGGGCTATTCCTCCGCCGCCATCGCCGCCACGCTCGACATCAGCGACGAGACGGTGAAGGTCCACCGCAAGAACGCCTATCGCAAGCTCGGCATCTCGTCGCAGGCACAGCTCTTCTCGCTCTTCGTGGCGGCATTGGAGCCCGCCTGATCACCGCCCGGACCGCGGCTCTGCCCTGCTGCCTGACCCACCCGCCGGACACGAAAAACCCCGCGCAACCAAAGGGCTGCGCGGGGCGAAATCTCAGGGACGGATCGCTCAGGCGATGTCGAAGCGGTCCGCGTTCATCACCTTGGTCCAGGCCGCCACGAAGGCCTTGAGGAAGGCGGGCATGCCGTCATCCTGCGCATAGACTTCCGCGTAGGCCCGCAGGATCGAGTTCGAGCCGAACACGAGGTCCGCACGGGTGGCGGTGTAGGCCACGGCACCCGACTTGCGGTCGCGGATGTCGTAGACGCCGTTGCCCTTCGGCTCCCAAGCATAGACCATGTCCGTCAGGGTGACGAAGAAGTCATTGGTCAGCGCGCCTTCGGTCTGGGTGAAGACGCCATGCTTGGTCCCGCCGTGGTTGGTGCCCATGACACGCATCCCGCCGACCAGCACGGTCATCTCGTTCGCGGTCAGGCCCAGCAGCTGCGCCCGGTCGAGGAGCATTTCCTCGGCGGAGACGACGTAGTCCTGCTTCTGCCAGTTGCGGAAGCCATCGGCCACCGGCTCCAGCGCGTCGAAGCTGTCGGCATCGGTCATCTCTTCGGTCGCGTCACCGCGGCCCGGGGCGAAGGGCACCGTGATATCGTGACCGGCTGCCTTGGCCGCCATCTCGACACCGACGTTGCCCGCCAGCACGATGGTATCGGCGAGCGAGGCGCCTGCCGCAGAGGCCAGCGGCTCCAGCACGTTCAGCACGCGGGCCAGACGCTCGGGCTCGTTGCCGGCCCAGTCCTTCTGGGGCGCCAGACGGATGCGGGCACCATTGGCCCCGCCGCGCATGTCCGAGCCACGGAAGGTCCGCGCGCTGTCCCATGCGGTCGAGACGAGGTCAGCGACGCCGAGGCCCGAGGCCGCGATCTGCGACTTGAGCCCGCCGATGTCGTAGTTCACCGGGCCGGCGGGGATCGGATCCTGCCAGATCAGGTCTTCCTGCGGCACGTCGGGGCCGACGTAACGCGCTTTCGGGCCCATGTCGCGGTGGGTCAGCTTGAACCAGGCGCGGGCGAAGGTCTCGTTGAAATACGCCGGATCGGCCATGAACTTCTGGCAGATCGCGTTGTAGATCGGGTCCACCTTCATGGCCATGTCGGCGTCGGTCATGATCGGCATCTTCTTGATCGAGGGGTCCTCGACGTCGACCGGCATGTCCTCGCCCTTGATGTCCACCGGCTCCCACTGCCAGGCACCCGCGGGGGATTTCTTCAGCTCCCACTCGTGGCCGAAGAGCATCTCGAACCAGCCCATGTCCCACTGGGTGGGGTTCTTGGTCCAGGCGCCTTCGATGCCGGACACCACCGTGTCGCGGCCGATGCCGCGGCCCTTGGTGTTCATCCAGCCGATGCCCTGGTACTCTACGTCCGCCGCTTCCGGATCGGCCGAGAGGTCGGCCGCATCGCCGTTGCCGTGGCATTTGCCGATGGTGTGGCCCCCGGCGGTCAGCGCCGCGGTTTCCTCGTCGTCCATCGCCATCCGGGCAAAGGTCTCGCGGACCTGCGCCGCGGTCTTCATCGGATCGGGCTGGCCGTTCACCCCTTCCGGGTTCACGTAGATCAGGCCCATCTGGACGGCGGCCAGCGGGTTCTCCATGGTCTCGGGCTTGGAGACATCGCCATAGCGGCTGTCGGACGGCGCGAGCCATTCCTTTTCAGCGCCCCAGTAGACGTCCTTCTCGGGGTGCCAGATGTCCTCGCGGCCGAAGGCGAAGCCGAAGGTCTTCAGGCCCGCGACCTCGTAGGCGATCGTGCCCGAGAGGATCATCAGGTCAGCCCAGGAGACGGCATTGCCGTATTTCTTCTTGATCGGCCAGAGCAGACGGCGGCCCTTGTCGGTGTTCACGTTGTCGGGCCAGGAGTTCAGCGGCGCGAAGCGCTGGTTGCCGGTGCCGCCGCCACCGCGGCCATCGGCCAGACGGTAGGAGCCGGCGGCGTGCCATGCGACACGCGCGAACATGCCCACGTAGGAGCCCCAGTCCGCGGGCCACCACTCCTGGCTTTCCTTCATGAGCTGGCGCAGATCGTCCTTCAGCGCCTCGACGTCGAGCGTCTTCAGCGCGTCACGATAGTTGAAGTCCGCGCCGAGCGGCTTCGTCTTCGTGTCATGCTGGTGCAGGATGTCGAGGTTCAGTGCATTGGGCCACCAGCTGGTGACCGAGGTCTTGGTCGAGGTCTGACCGCCGTGCATGACGGGGCATTTGCCGCCTGCGGGAATATCGTTGCCGTCCATGGTTTCCTCCGGAATTGCTACCTGTGCTCCGGACGGGTCACTGGCCCGCCGGATATCCCATCGCCCTCATCCCGTGCGCAGGAGATCACGCTCGCCGGGGCTTGGGCCCTCTCTACCCGGGGGCGACGATAAACCAAAATCGCATTTTATTCACGTATCAATAAGATGAAACTATCACTCGAGCCCACGCCAAGTCCCCGCAGGCGAAACCGCAAAAAAGCCCTGCACAGGCAGGGCTTACGGGGCGGGGTGACAGGTGGCGCGCGCAGACACCGACAGGGGGTTCACCCTGGATACGCCGAGACGGTTCGGCGCAGGCAGTCCGGCGCACGATCAAGCGCCGCAAACGGACAGTCCGACGAGAATCGGTGCATCCGGAACGCGCGTTTTTGAGAAGGGGGAAATGGTACCGCCTTCCCGGTTTGAACGGGAGACCTCTGGATCCACAATCCAGCGCTCTAACCAACTGAGCTAAGGCGGCACTGCGGGGCGAGATACAGCCCTCTCGCCTCGATTGCAAGAGCGTGTGTCGGAAAAATCTCGGCTTCCCCGACGGACACTTCGAGCGCCAGCCGCCGGCTTCCCATCCTGCCGCCGTCCCGTCCGGGCCGGCAAAAGAAAACCCGCGCAATCCGACAAGGAAAGCGCGGGCCCGTTTGGCTTTGAACCTTGCGTCGGCCGAGAGAGGCGACGCGATCATAGACCGTGCCCCCTCCCCGGCTTTCGTACCACCGTCCCGCCGCTGACGCGGGAGGGTGAGGCCTCTGCCTGCCTCCTCAAAACACAAATGGAGGCGAACTTGTTAACCATCTCAGGATGTTTCCGAAATGCGGCAAAATTATGTCAACAGGTCTGGAACCATCCTCAGGTTTTGATTTTAAGAAGTATTACGTCAAGAGTCACGCAAGATTATATGTGTTCAAAGTCAACTACTTACGCACCCCCCTTTTTCGGAGGGGCGGGCCCTGCGTTTGCTTGTATACACATGACCACCCGTCGCGACGCTTCCAGTAACGCCGCGGGGCGGCAGTCTTTTTTCCACTTCCGGTGCAGCGCGACGCGCCGGGGAAACCGCAGCGCACCAGCAGCCCGCGGACCCCGAAACTGCCGGATCTTGCAACTTTTCGCTGTCCGCGATAGCCAGTCGCATTCAGTCAGGAGAGCGTCATGGGCATCGACACAGAACGCGACATCGAAGCGAATCTTCAGATCGGTCCGACCGACCAGGGCATGGTCCGCATCTTTATCGAAGCGGGTGGCACCGAGATCCCGATGGATTTCGATCCCGACGAGGCGCTGGAGATCGCTGAAGAGATCCGCGCTGCCGCCGCAGCCGCCGAGAAGCTTGCCAGCAAGGGCAAGAAGAAGCGCTGAGCTAGCGCGACACGCCGCCCTGCGGATCCCGCAGGGACTGCAGGCGGCGCGCCGTGTCGCGGGCGAACTTCAGCGTCAGCGCCTTGCGGCGCGCGCCGGCCAGCTTGTCCTCCAGCGCCATGCGGACAACCTCCCCGCCATAGGCATCCGCGATGATCAGCCCGGTTTCCTCCGGCAGGATCTCGACCGGGAACTCTCCGTCCACTGCCCAGAAGAAACGGTCGCACCATTGCAGGTAGCCCTGCCACTTCGCGTCCGACATGTAGTCGGCGCGGGAGGACTTGCATTCCACCACCCAGATCTCGCCCTTCGGACCCACGGCCATGACGTCGACACGACGGCCCCGCTCGGGCACGAATTCCTCGAGACAGGCAAAGTCATAGCCAGCCAGAAGGCGGCAGACGCCCCGCGCGATCAGCTGGCCGGGCTGCGGCGGTACGGAGGGAAGCAATGCGTCAGTACTCATCCGCCCATCATATGAACATAAGGTGAACAGAGGCAAGAGCGCAGCAGACACCTCTGCGCGAGCGACATGTGCACGACGGATTGCACCTCCCCCCTTGTCGCCCCCCTGTCAGAGGCCTATGTGGGGTCTTGGCGGGTGCTGCCCTTCTCGTGAACGGTTACATTCCGGTGGCCTTAAGCAAATCCGAGGGAGCTGGCTCTGTCCGAGCCCTGGTTCGGTTACCTGGCGCCCACCTGTATGAACAGGTCCTCGGGAATGCGTCAACCAAACGGTCGCGTGCGGGCCCGCCACTTTTCCATCCGCGTTCACGGTTCCGAAAGGACCGCTGCGGCATCCTCTCATGGATGCATGACAGGAGCGCAGGATGCCCTTTTCTCAGGCCCCATATTCCCCGCGCGCTTTGGTTCTGCGGGCCATCGCAAGTCTTGCGATGGCCTGCGGCCTCGCGCTGCCCATGCAGGCCGCCGATCTCTGCACCGGTTATGGCCCGCAGGCCCCGCGCGACATCGCCCTGCGCGCCGGGATCAACGCGCGGCACTTTTCCATGGCGCCCCCCGCCACGGATATGAACCTGTGCAATATCCACCTGCATGTGCAGGCGGAGCATTCCGGGCCGGGCTTCTCCCTCCCGGCTGGTGACGGCCCCCATGGCGGGTTTCGCTGCAACGACAGCGCCTACATGACTGCGGCGGAACAGGCGGACCCCACCGGCGGCGAGGGCCCCCTTCATGGCGTCGTGCCCGGGGACACGATCGAGGTGCACTGGGTCCACACGAGTTGCGATGTCCGCCCCGGCGAGGGCCTGGGCGCCTGTTCGAGTGACAGCTGCGCCAACCCCGAGTTGCGCGTGGAATCGCAGGTGTTCCTCGTGGTGAACAATGCCGACGCGCTGCAGATGTCGGATTTCGACTACCCCGGCGAGGCCGACGACCGTGGCCTGCACCAGCCCCGCGCGCTGCCCGAAGGCACCGGGGCACCTGTCGTGTTCCTCGGCTCAACCACCGGCCCCAAGTATTCGGAGGCCGCCTGCTCCCCCCTCCAGGTCACCTGGAGTGTCCGGCCGCAATGCGCCCGGATCGACATCACGTCCCTGCACGACTGGGCGGAGAGCAACGTCTTCAAGGAGGATCACGCTCATGGCGTGCGGGGCCTTGTTCGCGCGCCAGCGCTGTTATCCGCAATAGAGTGACCGGCCATAGGCGGCCGCCTCGCCTCAGCGGCGGGCCTTGGCCTCGGCGCGCACAGCTGCAGGTGTGTGGAACGTCACCGGCGCCCGGCTGCCGCCGCGCGGGGCGTCATCTTCGCGCAGGCGCATCACGGCGATGGCGAACTGGACCCCGGCAAAGACGATCCCGTTGGAAAACCACAGCAGGAATACCGCGAGCAGGCCGGAGGAACTGTTGCGGACAAGGTGACCCAGGTTGGCCACGTTGAAACCGATCAGCGCCGCCACGAAAAGCGCGGCAACGGCGAAGCCGATGAGGACATGGGTGATGTACAGACGGATGAGCTTGGGCATGACACGACTCCTGTCTCTGGAGACAAGAATACATTCAAGTGCCGATATATCAAGCCGCAGCCCTCCCCCGCGACCAAATGCGCAGGCGGAGGGCGATGCGCGAGGCGGTCAGAACGCCTCGGGCTTGGCCTCGCGGGCCATGTGATCCAGCACGGCGTTGACGAACTTCGGCTCCTTGCCTTCCGGGTAGAAGGCGCGGGCCACGTCGACGAACTCCACGATCACGACGCGCGGCGGGGCTTCGCCCTCGACGAACTCGGCCCCCGCGGCACGGAAAAGCGCGCGCAGGGTCGGGTCGATACGGGCGATCGGCCATTTGGCCACCAGTGCACGGTCGGTCATCTGGTCAATCTTTGCCTGATGGTTCACCGCGTCGCGCACCAGCTTGCGGAACAGCGACAGGTCGCCCTCCGCCATCTCGTCGCCATCGTAGACGGCGCCGAACCGGAAGTCCTCGAACTCCCGGCAGACCGCTTCGATCGTCTGGCCGGAGCGTTCCATCTGGAACAGGGCCTGCACGGCATAAAGCCGCGAGGCGCTGCGCATCTTGCGCTTCTGGTTGCCGGAGAGGGCGGGTCCTTCGGTCATGGTGTTCGCTTTTCAGGCCGTGGTGATGCCGCTGGCGATCTGGACCTCGTCCGAGGGACGAAATCCGACGCCTTCGCGCGGAGCGCCCCATTTGCGCGAAAGCGCCAGCAAATGCAAGGCCGCAGCGGCCGCACCGCCACCTTTATTCTGATCGGCCACGCGCGCGCGGACAAGCGCCTGCTCGCGGGTCTCGACCGTGAGGATGCCGTTGCCGATGCAGAGCCCCTGCAGACCCAGCAGCGTCAGACCGCGGGAACTGTCGTTGCAGACCGTTTCGTAGTGGGTCGTCTCGCCCCGGATGACACAGCCGAGCGCCACGAAGGCATCGTAGTTCGACATCCGCGCGGCCATGGCGATGGCAGTCGGGATCTCCAGCGCGCCGGGCACCTCGATCAGGTCGTGGGTCGCGCCCCAGCCCTCGATCTCGGCGCGGGCGCCGGCGATCAGTTCGTCCGCGATGTCCTTGTAATAGGGCGAGACGACAATCAGCGCCTTGGCAGGCTTGTCGAAGCTGCCGCGCGGCAGGATGTAATGCTGTTCGGCTGCGGCCATGTCACTTGTCTCCACTGATCCGGCGGGTGCCGGCGATATCGAGCCCGTAGGCATCCAGCCCCACGACCGAGGGCGTGCCGTGGTTGGTCAGCAGGGTCATGGCGCTGATCCCGAGCGAGGTGAGGATCTGCGCCCCCAGCCCGTATTGCCGCAGCACCTGCGGCGACACCCCGGCGTCGGCGTTCAGCTTCATATGGGTGTCGCGAAGCAGCACGAGAACCCCCCGGCCCTCCTCGGCGATGATCTTCATCGCGTCGCGGAATTCATCCGCGCGCCCCGACGGGCCGAGGCCCGCGACATCCTTGAGCGGGTCGAGCGCATGCATGCGCACCAGCACCGGCTCGGGCCCCGAGACATCGCCCTTGATCAGCACGATGTGTTCGGCGCCCTCGATGGCATCGGTGTAAACGCGCAGGGTCCATGTGCCGCCGAACTCGGCCTCGATCTCCTCCTCGCGGGTGACCTGCACGAGGTTGTCGTGACGGCGGCGGTATTTGATCAGGTCCGAAATCGTGCCGATCTTGAGGTTGTGACGCTGCGCGAAGGCCACCAGTTCCGGCAGGCGGGACATGGTGCCGTCCTCGTTCATGATCTCGCAGATCACGCCCGAGGGGTTGAGCCCGGCCAGGCGGCTGACGTCCACTGCGGCCTCGGTATGGCCAGCGCGGACCAGCACGCCGCCCTCGCGGGCGCGCAGGGGGAAGACATGGCCCGGCGTCGCGATGTCCGAGGCGGTCTTGCCCGCGTCGATGGCCACGGCGACGGTGCGCGCGCGGTCATGGGCCGAGATCCCGGTGGAGACGCCCTCGCGCGCCTCGATGGAGACGGTGAAGTTCGTCTCGTGGCGCGAGGAATTGTGCGAAGCCATCAGAGGCAGGTTCAGCTCGTCCACCCGCTTGCCAGTGAGCGAGAGGCAGATCAGCCCGCGCCCGTGGGTCGCCATGAAGTTGATCGCCTCGGGCGTCGCCATCTGCGCGGGAATGACGAGGTCGCCCTCGTTCTCGCGGTCCTCGTGGTCGACGAGGATGAACATCCGGCCATTGCGGGCGTCCTCGAGGATCTCCTCGATCGAGGAGATGGCGTCACGCCAGTCCCGTTCGACAGGGCCGGCGTCTTCGTAGGGTTGGGTGCTGGACATGGGTCACCTCGGCAAAACTTTCGGTGGCCTTACCGCAGACCGGCAGCGAAGGCTAGGCCGGCGGTCGGGCCGGGACGCACAGGTCCTGCGCAGCCCTGGCCCTTTCCCTAGCCCTGCCGCGGCAGCGGGGCCAGCCGTCCCGCGACCCTTGGCAGGCGCGAAACGGCGCCCCGGTCAGTCGAACTGCCAGAGCGCGGGGACGAAACGGTAGGCCGCGCCCTCCTCGACCACATGGCCCACCCCCGGGAAGGGGAAGTGATAGCCCAGGACCGTGCTGCGCTCTGCCGACACCTTGGCCAGCAGGCGCTGCCGGGTCTCCACCGCCAGCGGCCCGTCGGTGTCGGTGGTGTTGAACCACTCCGGCCGGGCGAAGTTCAGCCAGGCATGGGTCATGGCGTCCCCAAGGGCATAGAGCACGTCATCGCCGCTCTGCACCCGGACCGACATGTGCCCGGGCGTGTGCCCCGGCGTGGCGATCATCGTGACGCCGGGTACGACCTCGTGCCCCGCCTCCGCCAGCGTCCAGTCCACCCCCTCGGTCTGGAGCGAGTTGATCGCGCCGACGACGAACTGCTGTTCCTGCGGCTCCACCCGGTCCACGAGGCCGTCGTCGAGCCAGTAGGCATGTTCCGCCGCGCCGATGGTATAGGCCGCCCCGGGGAAGAGCGCCTCGTCGAATTCGTCGCGCAGGCCCCAGATGTGATCCGGATGGGCATGGGTGATGATCACATGGGTGATATCCTCCAGCCCCAGCCCGAGGGCATCGAGGTTCGCCACCAGCCGCCCGGCTGTGTCGAAGAATCGGTGGCCCGAGCCGACATCCACCAGCACCCGGGCGTCGCCGGTTTCGATCAGCAGGTGGTTGGTGTGGGAATAGCTCTGCTCCGGCGACAGGAAGTAGCGCGCCAGGAAGGCCTGTACCTCTGTCGGGTCGGCATTCACCCCCAGCGTGGAGGCCGGGATCCGGAAATAGCCGTCCGAGACGACGGTGAGCCGCATCTCTCCGAGGGTGAAGCGGAAATGCGCGGGGTTCTCGCCCGCGGGCGGTCCGAGCTCGGCCCGCAGGGGGCGGGACAGCCCGAGGGCGGGGGCGGCAGCGGCCAGCTTGAGCAGGTCGCGGCGGGTGGGGCGCAGCAGCGGCATGGGGATCTCCTCTCTCCTGCCGCGCAGCTTAGGGCGCGCCGCGCATCCCGTAAACAGATGCGAATATGTCAGCGCGTTTCCGGACCGAAATATCCCGCGCCCTCGAGATAGCCCGCCAGCCGCCCGGCCGAGGCCCAGGTCTCCTCCAGCGCGGTCTCCCCGATCAGCAGCACGGCGGGCCCCGGCAGGCGCGGATGGGCGGCGGCGATCATGTCGCGGGTCTCGGTCCAGCCGTGGAAGAGCCCCGGCGCGCGGGCGGCCTGCGCCAGCGGTTCGGGCGCGGTCACGGCAAGCGGCGGATGGATCAGCCCGCTGAGCAGGCAGTGCCGCACCGCCTCCAGCGCCGCGCGCCGGTCCTCGGGCAGCGCGCCCTCGCGGAAGAGCCGCAGCGCGTTGGAGGTGAAGAGCAGCGCCGCCACGTCGCGCCCGGAGACCGCGCGGACCGAAGCATAGGTCTTGTAGGGCAGCCCCAGCTCCTGCGCCCGGGCGATCCGCATCCGGACGATCGGCAGCGGCAGCTTGGCCTCGGGCCGCGAGGCACGGGCCCTGGTCCAGCAATGGACACGCCACGCCCGCCCGGCCTCCATGCTGGGGCCGTTGTTGTGCCCGGCCCCCGGCGGCGGAGGCGGCGTCTCTCTCAGTCCTGCCATTCCTGAAGCCGGGCCACGTAGCGGGCCATGGTGTCGATCTCGATATTGACCGCGTCGCCAACCTGCACGTCGTCCCAGTTGGTGACCGAGCGGGTGTGCGGGATCATGGTGATGGCGAAGCGGCGGCCCGACACCTCGTTCACCGTGAGCGAGACCCCGTTGAGCGCGACGGAGCCCTTGGCGGCAATGAACCGCGCCAGTTCCTCCGGTGCCTCGAAGAGCATCCGGATGGAGCCCCCCACCGGCGTCATCTCCACCACCCGCGCCGTGCCGTCCACGTGCCCGGCGACGATATGGCCGCCCAGTTCGTCCCCCACCCGCAGGGGGCGTTCGAGGTTGATCCGCCGGCCCGTTTGCCAGCCGCCGACGGTGGTGCGCGCCTGCGTCTCCTCCGAGGCCTCGACCGCGAACCAGTCGGGGCCGGTCTCCACCACGATCAGCCAGACCCCGTCGCAGGCCAGAGAGGCCCCGGGCGGCAGGGTGGCCGTGTCATAGGCCGTGCGGATCTTCAGCCGCAGCCCCGGGGCATCGCTGCGCTCCACGAGGGTGCCGATATCGGTGACGAGGCCGGTGAACATGGGCTTTCTCCTTCGTTTTCCTGCCTAGCCAAGGACTTGCTCCGCCACAAGGCCCCCGTCGATCCGCCGGTCGGGTCCGGCGCGCGGTGCGGCAACGGGCGGCCGCCCTGTCCCGCGCCGGGACGCGGCAACAATACGCCCCGGATCGCCTTATTTTTGCCGAAGAAGAAAGCTAGTGACAGGCTGAGACAACAAGTGATTTCCTGTATCCATGCCCCAGCAATCCCCCCCTGTCCCGGCGTCGAACCGGGTCTTCCTCTTCCTGCAGGGGCCGCACGGGCCCTTCTTCAACCGGCTGGCCCGCATGCTGCGACGCGCCGGGACGCAGGTCTGGCGGGTGGGGTTCAACGCGGGCGATCAGGCCTTCTGGCGCGACCGGGCCAGCTACATTCCCTACCAGGGCAGCGCCGAGGACTGGCCCGATACCTTCGCAAAGCTGGCACAGCAGAAGCAGGTCACCGACATCGTGCTTTACGGTGACACGCGGTCGATCCACGCCGAGGCGGTGAAACGCGCGCGCGCCATGGGCCTTCAGGTCCATGTCTTCGAGGAAGGCTACATGCGACCCTACTGGGTCACCTATGAGCGCGGCGGCTCCAACGGGCACTCGCGGCTGATGCGCATGAGCGTCGAGGAGATGCGCCGCGATCTGGAGATGTCCGACATGGACACGCCCCTGCCGCCCGCGAAATGGGGCGACATGCGGCATCACATCTTCTACGGCGCGCTCTACCACTGGTTCGTGATGTTCCGGAACGGGCGCTATGCCAGCTTCCGTCCCCACCGGGCCCTGACGGTGACGCAGGAGTTCCGGCTCTACATCCGACGCCTGCTGACCCTGCCGTTCACGGCGCTGGAACGCTGGATCGCCACGTGGCGCATCCGCACCGGCGGCTTCCCCTATCACCTCGCCCTGCTGCAACTGGAACACGACAGCTCGTTCCAGATGCATTCGCCCTTCTCCACCATGACCGAGTTCCTCGAGGTGGTGATCAAGGGCTTTGCCGAGGGCGCACCGCTGCATCATCACCTCGTCTTCAAGGCGCATCCGCTGGAGGACGGTCGGGTGAACCTGCGCGCCGATGTCCGGCGGCTGACCGCGCAATACGGCCTCAAGGGCCGTGTCCACTACGTGCGCGGCGGCAAGCTGGCGCAGCTGCTGGCGGATGCGCGCACCGCGGTCACCGTGAACTCCACTGCGGCGCAGCAGGTCCTGTTCAGGGGCATTCCGATCAAGGTCTTCGGCGATGCGGTCTATGCCAAGCCGGAGTTCGTCTCGACCCAGCCGCTGCCCGAATTCTTTGCCCAGCCGGGCCGCCCGGACCGCAAGGCCTATCAGGATTATCGGCGCTATCTGCTTGAAACCAGCCAGATTCCCGGCGGCTTCTACTCGGCCCGCGCGCGCCGGCAACTGCTGCGCCTCGTGGTGGACATGATGCTGGCCCCCGAAGACCCCTATGATGCCCTGAAGTCGGGCACCGCGGCACCTCGGCAACAATTGCGGCTCGTGAACTGATCCCCACAAAAGACGGGACTGGTTTTTAAGACTGGATTCCGCTAGTTTACGAGCAAAACTTGAGGCAAATAATAATAGGTCGAGGAGACCGAGCAGTGAAACCCCTTGCAAACCGCTGGGCGAGATCCGTCGCCCTTTTGGCCATTGTGGGCCTCGTCGCCGCTTGTGGCCTGCCCCGCACCGGTCCGACAAAGAAGCAACTTTTCTCCGGGTCCGTCCAGCGTGAGGGCGATGCCTTCGTCGTCTCCGTGAACGATCGCGTGACCCGTGCCACCGCCGTCGTGCCCGCGCTCGGCTTCTCGGACAGCTTCGTGAACGCCGGTCAGGTCGGCTCCGACACGATCCAGCCCGGCGATACGCTGGGCCTGACGATCTGGGAAAACGTCGATGACGGCCTGCTGGCCGACGAGGGCCTGAACTCCACCGCGCTCGAAGAGGTGCAGGTCGACGGTCAGGGCTTCATCTTCGTGCCCTATGCCGGGCGCGTCAAAGCCTCGGGCAACACGCCCGAAGCGGTCCGCCGGCTGATCACCACCAAGCTCGAAGAGCAGACCCCGGACCCGCAGGTGCAGGTGCGCCGGCTCGCAGGCGACGGCTCCACCGTCAGCCTCGTCGGCTCCATCGGCGCGCAGGGTGTCTACCCGATCGAGCGCCCCACCCGCACGCTCTCCTCGATGATTGCCCGCGCCGGCGGCATCACCATCGAGCCCGAGATCGCCCAGATCAGCGTGATGCGCGGCGGCCAGAAATCCACCGTCTGGTTCCAGGACCTCTACAAGAGCCCCCGCTTCGACATCGCCCTGCGCGGCGGTGACCGGATCCTGATCGAGGAAGACACCCGCTCCTTCACCGCGCTTGGCGCCACCGGCCAGCAGGCCCGCGTGCCCTTCGAGAGCCAGAACCTCTCGGGCCTCGAGGCGATCGCGCAGGTCGGCGGGCTGATGGCAGCCTGGGCCGATCCCACCGGCGTCTTCGTGCTGCGCAACGAACCGGCCGAGATCGCGAACCAGGTGCTGGGCCGCAACGACCTCGTGGGGGAACAGCGCATGGTCTACGTCCTCGACCTGACGCGCCCCAACGGGATGTTCATGGCCCGCGACTTCGTGATCCGCGACGGCGATACGCTCTATGTGACCGAGGCACCCTTCGCCCAGTGGAACAAGACGATCTCGATGCTGACCGGGTCGCTGACCACCATCAACACGATCGACTCCATCGCCAACTAAGGCGCGGAATGATCGAGCATATCCATGATGATGCCGCCGGCGGGTCCTCCCGCCGGCGGCTGCATTTCTATACCGCCGGTTTCCTGCGCCAGCGGCGCCTGCGGCGCATCCTGACACTGGCAGGCTATGACCTGACGCTGGGCCGCCCCGCCCGCCGGATGGGGCCGGACGACCTGATCGCGGTCTGGGGCCGGGCCGCCTATGCCCACCGGGGAGAAGCCGTGGCCGAGGCAAGCGGCGCATCGCTTCTCAGGATCGAGGATGCCTTCCTGCGCTCGCTCCAGCCCGGGCGCGCCGGGGAACCACCGCTTGGCCTGCTGATCGACCGGCGGGGCGCCTATTTCGATGCGGCACAGCCTTCGGACCTCGAGGTGCTGCTGGCGAGCCATCCGCTGGATGACACCGCGCTCCTGAACCGCGCCCGTGGCGGCATCGCCCGGCTGCGCGAGGCCCATCTGACCAAGTATTCCGCCGTCGATCCCGAGGCGCCCCTGCCCGCGCCGGGCTATGTCCTCGTCATCGACCAGACCCGCGGCGATGCCTCCGTCACCCATGGCGGGGCGGATGCGAACACCTTCCGCGAGATGCTGTATTACGCGCAGGAGGAAAACCCCGGCGCGCCGGTGCTGATCAAGACCCACCCGGAGACCGCGCAGGACCACCGGCCCGGCTATTTCACCGATCAGGATGCCAGCGAGCGCGTCACGCTCTTCTCCGATCCGGTCAGCCCCTGGGCGCTACTGGAGGGGGCCGTGGCAGTCTATGTCGTGACCTCGCAGCTTGGCTTCGAGGCGATCCTCGCGGGCCACCGCCCGCGCGTCTACGGCCAGCCCTTCTACGCCGGTTGGGGCCTGACCGAGGACCGCCACCCCCTGCCCCTGCGCGCGCCGCGCCGGGGCCGCAGCCTGACCGCGGCACAGCTCTTTGCCGGGGCGATGATCCTCTACCCCACGTGGTACGATCCCGCCCGCGACCGGCTGGCCACGTTCGAAGAGGCGCTCGGACAGTTCGAGGCGCAGGTCCGGGCCTGGCGGGAGGACCGCCACGGCTGGGTCGCCCGGGGGATGCGGCTCTGGAAGCGGCCGTTCCTGCAGGACTTCTTCGGGGGGCAGCGCCGGGTGCGCTTCTCCGAACGGGACGCCGCGCCGCCCGCCCGCACCATGGTCTGGGCCGGCAAGGCCACCGAGGGCAGCGACGCCTGGCGGCTGGAGGATGGCTTCCTGCGCTCGCGCGGGCTGGGGGCGGAACTGGTGCCGCCGCTGTCGCTCGCGCTCGACGACCTCGGGATCTACTACGATCCGACGCGCGAGAGCCGCCTCGAACGGATGATCGCCGCCCGCGCCCGCCTGCGCCCCGATCAGCAGCTGCGGGCCGAGGCCCTGACCCGTGCCCTCGTGGCGCGCGGGCTGACCAAGTACAACCTGCCCGGCGACGATGCCGCGCTGCCCGAGGGGTACCGCATCCTCGTGCCCGGACAGGTGGAGGACGATGCCTCGATCCGCCTCGGCGCGGGCGAGGTCCGCACGAACCTTGCGCTCCTGCAGGCCGCGCGCGCGGCCAACCCGGAGGCGGTGATCCTCTACCGCCCGCATCCGGACGTCACCGCCGGGCTGCGGCCCGGCGCGGTGCCGCCCGAGGATGTCATGGCGCTGGCCGACGCCGAGGTCGCGCAGCACGACATGGCGCAGTTGCTGGAGGCAGTGGACGAGGTCTGGACCATCACCTCCCTCACCGGCTTCGAGGCGCTGCTGCGCGGGCGGAGGGTGACCGTGCTCGGCGCGCCCTTCTATGCCGGATGGGGCCTGACCCGCGACCTCGGGCCGCTACCGGAACGGCGGCAGGCCCATGTGACACTCGCAGGCCTCGTCCACGCGGCGCTGATCGACTACCCGCGCTACCGTGATCCGGTCAGCGGGCTGCCCTGCGCGGTGGAACTGGCGCTGGAGCGGCTGGCGGAGGGCGCGATCGGGCGACGCGGGCCGGGGCTGCGGCTGCTGGCGAAGGCGCAGGGGCTGCTGGCGAGCCGGGCGTCGCTCTGGCGGTGAGGGAAGAGGGGGCTGTCTGCCCCCCGGCCCTGCGGGCCGTCCCCCGAGGATATTTGGGAACAGTGGATGAGGGGGCTGCGGTTCGGTGACGGACCTTCGGCGCGGGAGCGCCGAGGGAGCGCGGGGGCTGGCGAAGCCTCCAGAGGCTGCCCGTGGCGGTGATCCGGGGCCTTGAACCGGCAATATCTCGTCAGGTGGTCCCTAACAGGTGGCGCGGTGCCAGCGGTGCATCACGTCACCGCCAAGGGGGCGGGTTTCGCGCAGGGTGAAGCGCGGGGCCTCGGCGAGGCGGTCGATGCCGAGCGCACCGAGACCGGGGCGGCCTTCGGCGCCAAGCGCTACGCCGGCGGAGAAGACGATGAGTTCATCGACCAGATCCGCCTGCAACAGCGAGGCGGCGAGCGCCCCGCCACCTTCGCAGAAGACCCGCGTGAGGCCGGCGCCGCCGAGCGCCTGCAGCACCGCGGCGGGATCGAGCTGACGGTCGCGCAAAGCGCAGGAAAAGAGCCGGGCCCCCAGCCCCTGCCATGTCCGCACCAGCGTCGCATCGGCATCGGCGCCGTGGCAGAGCCAGACCGGCACTTCGGTTGCGGTGCGTGCCAGTTGTCCCAGCAGCGGCAGGTCGAGACGGCGCGAGACCACGACGCGGACCGGCTGGCGGGTCACCCCCATGCCCCGCACGGTGAGCGCGGGATCGTCTGCGCGCGCCGTGCCGGCCCCCACCATGACCGCGTCGTGGCGATGGCGCAGCAGGTGGACGTGGCGGCGGGCCTCGGGCCCCGTGATCCACCGGCTTTCACCGCTGGCCGTGGCAATCCGCCCGTCGAGGGAGAGCGCCAGTTTCAGCGTGACGAGGGGGCGGCCCTGTTCGGTGCGCAGGAAGAAGCCCGCGTGATCATGCAGCGCCTCCTGCGCGAGCAGCCCGGTTGAGACCTCGATCCCGGCCTTGCGCAACAGGGCAAAGCCCTGACCGGAGACGCGGGCATCGCTGTCCTCCAGCGGGGCCACGACACGGGCCACGCCCGCCGCGATCAGCGCCTCGGCGCAGGGCGGCGTCTTGCCATGATGGGCACAGGGTTCGAGGGAAACATAGGCCGTGGCGCCGCGCGCAGCGTTGCCCGCCTGTGCGAGCGCCATGGGTTCCGCATGGGGGCGCCCGCCCGGTTGCGTCCAGCCGCGCCCCACGACGCGGCCGTCCTTGACCAGCACGCAGCCGACCGCCGGGTTCGGCCAGGTCTGCCCGCGTCCGCGACGGCCCAGCGAGAGGGCCATCGCGAGGAAGCGGCGGTCGTCAGTCTCGCTCACGCCCGGCTCACGTCTCGTCGCCGGGTTTGTCTTCGGGCAGGACTGGGGGACGCAGTTCGCTCACGAAGCGATCGAAGTCGTCGGCAGCCTGGAAGTTCTTGTAAACACTCGCGAAGCGCACGTAGGCCACGGTGTCGATCCGGGCCAGGGCCTCCATCACGATCTCGCCGATCACCTTGGAGGGGATATCCGTCTCGCCCATGCTTTCCAGACGGCGCACGATGCCGCTGATCATTTGGTCGATCCGCTCCGGCTCCACCGGGCGTTTCTGCATCGAGATCCGGATCGAACGCTCCAGCTTGTCGCGGTCGAAATCCTCGCGCCGTCCATTGGACTTGATCACGACGAGATCGCGCAGTTGCACGCGTTCATAAGTGGTGAACCGCCCGCCGCAGGCCGGGCAGAACCGCCGGCGCCGGATGGCCGCGTGATCTTCCGCCGGGCGGGAATCCTTCACCTGGGTATCAATATTGCCGCAAAACGGACAGCGCATCAGCCGGTCCCCTTTTCACTTCCGCCTCGTCACGTTGTGGGGTTATGCCCCAACTTATCCACAGCGACTATAGGACAGCCACGAAGCCTTGGGTAGTGCCGAATTCAGTGGCCTAGATGTGCTGCGACCTGACGGGCATGGGGCGCACGCCGATGCTCGAAGAGATAGAGGCCCTGCCATGTGCCGAGGCTCAGCCGCCCGGCGCGGACCGGGATCGAGAGGCTGACCGGCAGGAGCGCCGCCTTGATATGGGCGGGCATGTCGTCCGGCCCCTCGTAGGTGTGGGTCAGATAGGACATCGCGGGATGATCGGAGGGCGGCACGAGGCGGTGGAAGAACTCGGTCAGATCGGTGCGCACTTCCGGGTCGGCGTTCTCCTGGATCAGGAGCGAGGCGGAGGTATGGCGGACGAAGAGCGTCAGCAGCCCTTCGTCCGGATCGATCCCGCCGACCCAGTCGGCGACCTGTCGGGTGAACTCGTAAAGGCCGGGGCCGCGGGTCGGGATCGTGAAGGTGGTGTGGGGCATGCTGCCTGCCTTGGGAACTCGGCTTTGGAACTCAGGGGGACTGTCGGGGCCCGGAACGGGGCGACGATCAACAGAAGCCTAGCCCGGCCCCTCCCCCGCGGGCAAGCAGCCGACCCGGGCCACTCATCCGGTCGCCGGGGCGAAGTCACCCGGGCCAACACAGGCGCAGCCATTCATGTGGCTGCGTCAGCTCTCGGATAACGATGGCATGGTAAGCTCGGCTCAAAGAACCCGGCGCGGAGAACTCGGCGCCGAGACGTTGGCGAAGATCACTTCGCCACGCAGCGCACGGGCGGCGCGGGCGGCATGTCCGAGGACATCTGCAGGGCGGCGCTGCCGTCAACCGGCGGCTGGAAGACATTCGCGATCGTAAGCACGCAGCGCCCGAGGTCCTCGGGGGCGACCTCGATCAGCACCGGTTCGGAGGGATCATAGTATTCCGACGGCGAGACGAGATCATTGTGAGACCCGTCAATTACGGAATAGGCCGCATAGGCGGCGGAAGCAGTCGCCGCGACGGCGACGAATGTGAGAGAAATGATGGCCTTGCGCATAATCGCACCCTTCGTTCTTCGATAAAATAACGTCCCGATGGCGAAAACGTTCCAAGGCCATGAGACGAGAAAAGGGATAACAAGGTCTTTCGCCCGGACGCCAGTCAGGGATTCCGGACCCTGACGTCGCGATGCGGTGCAAGATCAGCGCAGGACGCCGGCCCAAAGGCACGCAGTGTCGCGGCCGACCCGCGCCAAACGGCACCCCAGCGCGCCGCGCCCTGCTATGCGGAGCGCTCGTGGGCGTTGCCCGCTTCGGGCGGGCGACGCGGCGGTGGGCACAGGCAATGCGACACGGGCAAAGCACCCCCGGCAAAGCAAAAGGCGCGCGGGGGGCCGCGCGCCTTTCAAATCTCTGCCGTTGACCGGCGGGTTTACTGGTCGAGGAACGACCGCAGCTTGCGCGAGCGGCTCGGGTGCTTGAGCTTGCGCAGCGCCTTGGCCTCGATCTGACGGATACGTTCGCGGGTGACCGAGAACTGCTGGCCGACTTCCTCGAGCGTATGGTCGGTGTTCATGCCGATGCCGAAACGCATCCGCAGAACCCGTTCCTCGCGCGGCGTAAGCGAGGCCAGAACGCGCGTCGTGGTCTCCTTCAGGTTTTCCTGAATGGCGCTGTCCAGCGGCAGGATCGCGTTCTTGTCCTCGATGAAATCGCCCAGTTGGCTGTCTTCCTCGTCGCCGATGGGCGTTTCGAGGGAGATCGGCTCCTTGGCGATCTTCATCACCTTGCGGACCTTCTCGAGCGGCATCTGCAGCTTCTCGGCCAGTTCCTCCGGGGTCGGCTCGCGGCCAATCTCGTGCAGCATCTGGCGGCCCGTACGGACCAGCTTGTTGATCGTCTCGATCATGTGGACCGGGATGCGGATCGTGCGCGCCTGGTCCGCGATGGACCGGGTGATCGCCTGACGGATCCACCAGGTCGCGTAGGTCGAGAACTTGTAGCCGCGGCGATACTCGAACTTGTCCACGGCCTTCATCAGGCCGATGTTGCCTTCCTGAATGAGATCAAGGAATTGCAGGCCGCGGTTCGTGTACTTCTTGGCGATGGAGATCACGAGACGCAGGTTCGCCTCGACCATTTCCTTCTTGGCCTGACGGGCCTCCTTCTCGCCCTTCTGCACCTGCTGGACGATGCGGCGGAATTCCGAGATGTCGAGACCGACGTAGGTGCCGACCTGCGCCATGTCGTTGCGCAGTTCCTCGACCTTGTCGGCGGAGCGTTCGAAGAACATCTGCCAGCCGCGACCGGCCTTCTCCGACATGCGGTCCATCCAGTTCGGGTCCAGCTCGTGACCGCGATACTCGTCGATGAACTCGCGCCGGTTGATGCGGGCCTGGTCGGCCAGCTTCACCATGGCGCTATCGATCTGCATGATCCGGCGGTTGATGCCATAGAGCTGGTCGATCAGTGCCTCGATCCGGTTGTTGTGCAGGTGAAGCTCGTTCACCAGCTTCACGATCTCGGAGCGCAGCGTCTGGTACTCGGCCTCTTCCTCGGCGGAGAAGGAGCCGTCCTCGTTCAGCGTGGCGCTGATCCGGCTGTCCTGGATCTCCGACAGGGTGGCGTAATCGGAGGCGATGCGGTCCAGCGTTTCGAGCACGCGCGGCTTCAGCGCGGCCTCCATCGCGGCCAGCGACATGTTCGCCTGATCGTCCTCGTCATCCTCGTCGTCGGAGGAAATCGGGTTGCCGTCCGCGTCGAGCTCCTGCCCCTTGGTGCGCTCGGAGTTGGGCGCGGTGGAGACGTTGGCCGCGTCCACGACCGGCTCCTCTTCGTCGCCCAGCTGATCGCCGAAGGTGGTTTCGAGGTCGATCACGTCGCGCAGCAGAATGTCTTCGGAGAGAAGTTCGTCGCGCCAGATGGTGATCGCCTGGAAGGTCAGCGGGCTTTCGCAGAGCCCCGCGATCATCGTGTTGCGACCGGCCTCGATCCGCTTGGCGATGGCGATCTCGCCCTCGCGCGACAGCAGTTCGACGGAGCCCATCTCGCGCAGGTACATTCGCACCGGGTCATCGGTCCGGTCGAGCTTCTCCTGCGTGCCAGAGGACAGCGCCACATCGCGGTTCGAGTTGGTCTCGACCACGGCGGTGGACTTCTGTTCCTCTTCCTCGACCTCGTCGTCCTCGATGATGTTGATGCCCATTTCGGAGAGCATCGACATCACGTCCTCGATCTGTTCCGAGGAGACCTGATCGGGCGGGAGAACCTGGTTCAGCTGGTCATAGGTGATGAAGCCACGCTCGCGCGCTTCCGCAATCATCTTCTTGACCTGTGCCTGGCTCATATCGAGCGAGACTTCCTGCTCCTGGTCTTCCTGCTGGGTCTCTTCGGTATTGTCCTTGGCGGCCATGCGGTGCTCCTAAAAGCGGGCTCGGGATGATTCGATGATCCGAATCAATAACGCGAATCCGCGATTCGCACACCCGTTTACCCCGTTTTCTTTATATTTGCGTCACCAAGTCATCACTTGCGCGTCTTGGTGAAGCGAATCGTTTCCATCAGCGCATCCAGCGCACTGCGTTCTTCCCGGTTGATTCGGGCGCCATTCGCACCCAGGTCGTACTCGGCCTTGTCCTCCTGCATGGAGCGAGCCGCACGATTTTGCGCCTGTGCAGCCTCGCCCAGACGATAGGTCAGGGTCTCGTCCGCAGGGCCGTCGAATTCTTCCAGCGCCTCTTCTATTTCGCCACGCAGCCCATGCTGGGCGGACAGCTTGGCCAGTTCCTCGGCCACCGTCATGCGGGCGATCTCCACATCCCCGCGGCGGCGCACCGGGGGCGTAAGCGCCACATGGGGATTGGACAAGAAGGAATCAACCGCGTGGGCGCCCATTTCATAGGCGATCGCCTCCTGCAGGGCCTCCGATCCGTTGCCCGCATGGGTCAGGATCAGGCGGCGCAGGGCGGCGTGATGGGGGTCTGAACAGCTCATCCGCTCGACCTGCATGTCGAACTCCAGCACCAGCTCCGGCGTCAGGATCAGCGCGGCGAGGATCACCGCCTCGCGCAGGCGCTCCTGCACGCTGTCGTCGTCCATTGCCAGCGGCGAGGCCTTGGTCGAGGCGGTGGGCGGCAGCGCCACGTTGCGCCCGCCCGGCGACCACGGCTTGCGCGACCCGCGTTTGCCGGAGAAGCCACCGCCTCCGTTGAAGCCACCGCCGTTGAACCCGCCCCCGTTGAACCCACCGCCAAAGCCCCCCTCCCCGCGGCCGTGGCCGTCGCGGCGGCGCTTGAAGAGATCCTGGCGCAGGTCGAAGATCGCATCCCCGTAATGGCGGCGCAGCGAGGTGTCCTTGATCTGCTGCAGCTTCAGCCGCAGCGTCTTGTCGAGCGCGGCACGCCGTTCCGGGCTGTCGAAGGTCTTGCCCTCGACTTCGCGCTGCCAGAGCAGGTTGACCATCGGCAGGGCGCCTTCCAGCACCTTCTGCATGGCCTCGGCGCCCTCGGCCTTGATCAGGTCGTCGGGGTCCTTGCCTTCGGGCATCAGGGCAAAGCGCAGGGCACGGCCCGCCTCCAGCAGCGGCAGGGCAAGGTCGATCACCCTGAACGCGGCACGGAAGCCCGCGGCGTCGCCGTCCAGAGCGACGACCGGCTCCGACGACATCTGCCAGAGCATCTGGAGCTGGTGTTCCGTCACCGCCGTCCCCAGCGGCGCCACGGCCCCGCCGAAGCCCGCCTCCACCAGCGCGATCACGTCCATGTAGCCTTCGGCCACGATGACCGGCTGGCCCTTGCCCGCAGCGGCCCGTGCGGGCCCGTGGTTGTACAGCGAGCGGCTCTTGTCGAAGAGCGGCGTTTCCGGCGAATTCAGGTACTTGGCGCGGGCATTCGGGTCCATCGCGCGACCACCGAAGGCGATGCAGCGGCCCCGGGCATCGCGGATCGGGAACATGATCCGGTCGCGGAACCGGTCATAGGGCGCGGCATTGCGGCCCGGCTCGTCCGGCTTGGCGCAGATGCCGGCCTCGACGATCAGATCGGGGGAAATCCCCTTGGCGGTGAGATGCTGGAAGGCGCCTTGCCGGGCATTGGGCGCAAAGCCGATCTCGTGCCGTTGCAGCGCCTCGCCGCGCAGCCCGCGGCGTTCGAGGTAGGCGCGCGCCTCGGTGGCGGCCCCGGTGGAGAGCTGCATCCGGTAATATTGGACCGCGGCTTCCATGACCTCGACCAGCTGGCTGCGCTTGTCAGCCTTCTTCTGCGCCTGGGGATCCCGTTCGGGCATCTGGAGACCGGCCTCGCGGGCGAGGATCTCCACCGCCTCCATGAAGCCGGTATTCTCGGTCTCGCGCACGAAGGAGATCGCGTCGCCCTTGGCGTGGCAGCCGAAGCAGTAGTAGAAGCCCTTCTGGTCATCCACATGGAAAGACGCGGATTTTTCATGGTGGAAGGGGCACGGCGCCCACCAGTCGCCCTTGGCCTGGTTAGATTTCCGTTGATCCCACATGACCTTGCGGCCCACGACCTGGCTCAGGCTCAGGCGGGTGCGCAGTTCATCAAGGAATCCGGGTGGCAGGCTCATACAGGGAATATCGGTCCGGGGGCGGGGTCTGTCCAGAGCCGCGCGAGATCTCGCTTGGGTCCGGTCAGGGCCGCCCGCCTACAGCGCCGAGCACGAGGGCGCAATAGATCTCTTCCAGTTCGGCCAGCGTCAGCTTGCCGCCGGGCCGATACCAGGTGGTGACACCGGTCAGCATGGCGATCAGCGCCCGGGTGCTGACCCGCGCATCGGTGATCTGGAAGGCCTCTGCCGCCTGCCCCGCACACAGGATCGCCTCCAGATGCGCCTCGTAGCGGGCCCGCATCGCCTCCAGCGTGGCGAAGTTCTCCTCGGTCAGGTTGCGCAACTCCATGTAGGAGATGAAGACCTCGTCGGGCCGGGCGGAGTGGAAGCGCAGGTGGAACCGGGTGAAGCCCTCCAGCGCCGCCACCGGATCGGCGGGGCGCGGCTCGGCCTCCAGCGCGGCCAGCAGCTCCTCCATGTGGACCGTCAGCAGGTCCATCAGCAGGGACTGCTTGTCGCTGACGTAATTGTAGAGCCCGCCGACCTGCATCCCCACTTCCGCCGCGATCTGGCGCATGGAAACGGCAGCATAGCCCTGACGGGCAAAGAGCGTCAGGGCCGCGGCGCGGACGCGCGGGCCGGTCTGGGCGGCGAAGGAACCTTGGGTGCGGGCCATGCCGCCCTTTCTACCTGCCCCCCCGGCGCGTTCAAGCGGGTATCCGGCGCGCGGCCGCCCGGCGCCTCTGCGCGCTTGCAAGCGGACGGGGCTTGGGGCAATGAACAGACATGCGCCGCGCTGACCGCCCCTCCCCCCGTCTCCTGCCTGCCCTCGTGGCGGGCTGCCTGCTGACGGCGGGCTGTGCCGAGATCCCCGCGCTGGAGGGCACGATCAGCCCCGAGGCCGCCGCCGCCCCCTACCCGAAGGTGCTGCCGGTCGAGCGTATCCTCGACGGCGCCGCCGCCGCGCAGACCGCAACGCCCGAGACACAGGCCCAGCTGGAGGCCCGCGCCGCCGGACTGCGCGCCCGGGCGGACCGCCTGCGCAACCGGACCATGGCCGAATAAACATCCGATCGGCGTTCCAGATCCGGCCTCCGCTCTGTCGCCGATCCGGCCCTGATCCAGTCCTGATCCCGCGCTTTGAGGGCAACGCCCCCTGCGCCGTCCTCAAAGCCGCGTTGCACGCCGCCCCCGAACCGATTATCCCCGGCGAAACCGCACTCTGAACATCGGGAGAACAGCATGAGCCAGACCGCCGCACCGCTCCGCCTCGGGATCGCCGGCCTCGGCACCGTGGGCGTTGGCGTCGTCCGCATTATCCGCCGGCAGGCCGCCATGCTGACCGCCCGCACGGGCCGCGAGATCGTCATCACCGCCGTCTCCGCCCGCACCCGCGACAAGGACCGTGGCGTCTCCCTCGCGGGTTACGCCTGGGAAGACGATCCCGTGAAGCTCGCCACGCGCGACGACGTCGACATTTTCGTCGAGCTCATGGGCGGCGCCGACGGCCCCGCCAAGGCCGCGACCGAGGCCGCCCTGAAGGCCGGCAAGGACGTGGTCACCGCGAACAAGGCGATGCTGGCCGTGAACGGTCAGGCCCTGGCCGAGCTGGCCGAGGCCGAAGGCCGCGTGATCCGCTACGAGGCCGCCGTCGCCGGTGGTATCCCCGTCGTGAAATCGCTGCTCGAAGGGCTGGCCGGGAACGAGATCACCCGCGTCATGGGCGTCATGAACGGCACCTGCAACTACATCCTGACCCGGATGGAAAGCGCGGGCCTGCCCTACGAGGACGTCTTCGAGGAGGCCCGCCAGCTGGGCTACCTGGAGGCCGATCCCGAGCTTGACGTGGGCGGCATCGACGCGGGCCACAAGCTGGCGATCCTCGCCTCGGTCGCCTATGGCACGCAGGTTGCCTTTGACGACATGGAGTTGGAAGGCATCGGCGAGATCACCATCGACGACATCCGTCAGGCCGCCGACATGGGCTATCGCATCAAGCTGCTGGGGGTGAGCCGCAAGACCGGCCGCGGGCTGGAACAGCGCATGGCGCCCTGCCTCGTGCCCGCCTCCTCGCCGCTGGGGCAGCTGGAAGGCGGCACCAACATGGTGGTGCTGGAAGGCGACGCCGTGGGCCAGATCGTCCTGCGCGGCGCCGGCGCCGGCGAGGGGCCGACCGCCTCGGCCGTGCTGTCCGACATCTGCGACATCGCGCGCGGCTTCCGCCTGCCGGTCTTCGGCCAGCCCGCGACCTCGCTGGAGGCCGCCACGCCCGCACGCTCGGTTTCGGCCGCGCCCTACTACCTGCGCATGATGCTGCAGGACAAACCCGGCGCGCTCGCCAAGGTGGCCACCGCGCTTGGCAGCGAGGGCATCTCGATCCACCGGCTGCGCCAGTACGATCATGACAACGCCTGCGCCCCGGTGCTGATCGTGACCCACAAGTGCCTGCGCAACGATCTCGACCGCGCGATCGAGGCGATGCAGGCCACCGGCGTGGTGGTCTCGGGCCCGGTCACCCTGCGGATCGAACAGGTCTGAGGCCCGGTTTGTCGGATTTCCTCGGCATCTCCGCCTCGCTCACGGGCCGCCGCTGGGTCGGCCCGGGGGCCGAGGTGGACCGCATGGCCGAGGCGATGGAGCAGGTCACCGCCCTGCCCCGCCCGCTGTGCCAGGTGCTGGCGCGGCGCGGCGTGCCGCCCGAGGAGGCCGCAGCCTTCCTCGAGCCCAGGCTGGGCACCCTGCTGCCCGATCCCCGGTCGCTGCGCGACATGGAAAAGGCCGCCGCGCGCTTCCTCGCTGCCGTGAAGAAGCGCCAGCGGATCGCGGTCTTTGCCGATTACGACGTGGACGGCGGCACCTCGGCCGCGCTGCTGATCGACTGGCTGCGCCAGATGGGCCGCGAGGCCACGCTCTATATCCCCGACCGGATCGACGAGGGCTATGGCCCCAACGTGCCCGCCATGCAGGAGCTTGGCCGCCGCCATGACCTGATCGTCTGCGTCGACTGTGGCACGCTATCCCACGAGCCGGTGGCGGCGGCGGGCTGTGACGTGGTCATCCTCGACCACCACCTCGGCGGCGAGACCCTGCCCGACTGCGTGGCCTGCGTGAACCCGAACCGGCAGGACGAGGACGGGGCGCTCGCGCATCTCTGCGCCGCCGCCGTGGTCTTCCTCATGCTGGTGGAGGCCAACCGCCAGATGCGCGACGAGGGCGCAAAGGGCCCCGACCTGATGGCGATGCTCGACCTCGTGGCGCTTGGCACCGTGGCCGACGTGGCGCCGCTGATCGGCGTGAACCGGGCGCTGGTGCGGCAGGGCCTGAAGGTCATGGCGCGGCGCGACCGCGTGGGGCTGGCGGCGCTGGCCGACGTGGCCAAGATGAACGCCATGCCCAATTCCTATCACCTTGGCTTCCTGCTGGGGCCGCGGGTCAACGCGGGCGGGCGGATCGGCAAGGCCGACATCGGCGCACGGCTGCTGGCCACCACCGACCCGCACGAGGCCGCGGCCCTGGCCGAACGGCTGGACCAGCTCAACCGCGAGCGGCGCGAGATCGAGAACCGCGTCCGCGACGTGGCCATGGAACAGGCCGAGGAACGCGGCCTCGACGCGCCGCTGGTCTGGGCGGCGGGCGAAGGCTGGCACCCCGGCGTCGTCGGCATCGTCGCCTCGCGGCTCAAGGAGGCCACCAACCGCCCCGCCGTGGTGATCGGCCTCGACGGGGACGAGGGCAAGGGCTCGGGCCGTTCCATCGCCGGTGTGGACCTTGGCGCCTCGATCCAGAAGCTGGCCGCCGAGGGGCTGCTGATCAAGGGCGGCGGGCACAAGATGGCCGCGGGCCTGACCGTGGCCCGTGACCAGCTGGAGCCCGCCATGGCGCGCTTGGCCGAGCTTCTGGCGAAACAGGGCGCAGGCGAGGCAGGCCCGGCCGACCTGCGCGTCGACGCCCTGCTGATGCCCGGCGCCGCCACCGTGGAACTGGTGCAGCAGCTGGAACAGGCGGGCCCCTATGGACAGGGTGCCCCGGCGCCGCGCTTTGCCTTCCCGGACGTGAAGATCAGCTTTGCCAAGCGGGTGGGCGAGAGCCACCTGAAGATCGGATTCGGCGACGGCATGGGCGCGCGGCTCGACGCGATCTGCTTCGGCGCCTTCGATGGACCGCTGGGGCCGGCACTGGAAGGGCACAACGGGCGGCGATTCCACCTCGCCGGGAAGATCGAGATCAACGATTGGGGCGGGCGGCAGTCGGTTCAGATGCGCCTCGACGATGCAGCCCCGGCCTCCGAGGGCTGACAGCCTTCGTAAACAACTGGATTTCCTTGGATTTTCGGCGCCGCTCGCGTTGCCGCTAGGTCGTGGGGAATTTTCTGCGAAAACCGCATTCTCCCCCTTGCGCCGGATCGCGGCTTTGCCTAAACACCGCCCCACACCAAGAGTGGCCCGTTCGTCTATCGGTTAGGACGCCAGGTTTTCAACCTGGAAAGAGGGGTTCGATTCCCCTACGGGCTGCCACTTTTCCCCGACATGATCTGAATTTGCGCACCGGCGGCGAGCCTTCGTTCTGCCCTCTGATCCGCTCTTACCCGCAGGGTCACGGGGACGTCCCCGCTCGGTCTGCCCCCGGCCCCGCCTTTCATCCGATCCTCCTGCAACCCTGCGCACCCGCGTGCGGGCCATGGGTCACCTTGAGCGAGACACCGGATCACGCGGCACATCGTTCGGGCCTGCGCCCCACCACCTGAAGCGCCTGACTCGCGGCTCCTCCAAGGCGGGCGGATCGGCCCTGACCGCAATGGTCCCCGTCTATGCGTCCGGGGGCGAGACCCCGACGTCACGCACCGCCAGACGACCCCGTCCGAGCGCGTCCGCCATGTCCTTGCGTCACCGGGATGCGAAATTTCAATCCCGCCGCATCTTCCCTCTTGCGCATGTCTGCCGGCTCTCATAGAAGACCGCTCACGCCAAGAGCGGCCCGTTCGTCTATCGGTTAGGACGCCAGGTTTTCAACCTGGAAAGAGGGGTTCGATTCCCCTACGGGCTGCCATTGGTGTTCCCCAGACATTGCCAGATGCCCGCGGTTCAGCCGTCTCCGCCGCCCGTCGCGTCGTCCCGAAACGCAGGCAGTCCGCGCCGTTACGCGCGGCGTTCCGGCGGCGCCCCGCGCATGACCACGCGTGAAGAAGCGCCTTTCTGCCGAGCCGATGGCTTGACGATCACATCTGTTGGACGGAGACCCGCGCGGGCGCGTAATGGCGCACGACCGGGGGATGCGACTCCCCCGCGCAAGGGCCAAGAGGCCGATACCAACGGGCGGAGCCAATCCGCCGGAGACGACCGAGCAGGAGCAACAGTGAACAGGTGTTTCAGACCGACGCCCGTCAGGGCGGCGCCGTGACCGACGTCAGACCCTTCCAGATCCGGGGGCGGTTCCTGACCGCCGTCTCGCTACAGCCCGCCGGCGGGCTGCCCGACGCGGCCTTCTGGGACGCGCTCGACGAGAAGCTGCGCCAGACCCCCCATTTCTTCGAAAACGCCCCGCTGGTGCTCGACATGGGCAAGGCGCCCGAGATCGCCAGCAACGCCGATTTCCGTGCCATCCTGCGTGAATTGCGACAGCGCCGCCTGTCGGCCTTCGGGGTGTTCAACGCCACCGACGAACAGGTCGCGGCCGCCGAGGCGGCGGGGCTCATCCGCATCTCGCTGGGGCGCGACGCCCCCCTGCCCTCGCGCGACCGGCGCAGCCCGGCAGGGCGCGATCCCAAGCGGCTTCTGCCGCCCGACAACCTCGTGATCGAACGCCCGGTGCGCTCGGGGCAGACGGTGATGGCGGATCGCGGCGACCTGATCGTGATCGGGCCGGTCAGCTCGGGTGCCGAGTTGATCGCGGCGGGCAACATCCATGTCTATGGCCGCCTGCGCGGGCGCGCCATGGCCGGGGTCCACGGGGACCAGAACGCGCGAATCTTCTGCCACGACCTCGATGCGGAACTGCTGGCGATCGCCGGTCTCTACCGCACCAGCGACAACATTGGGGATGCGCTGCGCCATTGCAGCGTGATGGTCCGGCTGGAGGGCGAAAGCCTCCACGTCGAGCCGGTGGGCGGAACGGACACGGATACAGCTAGGAGCAAACGGTGAAAGAGGAACGCGGAAACAGCAAGGTGATCGTGATCACCTCGGGCAAGGGCGGGGTCGGCAAGACCACCTCGGCCGGGGCGATCAGTGCAGCGCTCGCGAAACGGGGCCACAAGACCGTGGTCATCGACTTCGACGTCGGCCTGCGGAACCTCGACATGATCATGGGCTGCGAGCGCCGGGTGGTCTTCGACTTCATCAACGTGATCCAGGGCGACGCCAAGCTGAAGCAGGCGCTGATCCGGGACAAGCGGCTCGACAACCTGTCGATCCTGCCCACGTCGCAGACCCGCGACAAGGACGCGCTGACGCAGGAAGGCGTGAAGAAGGTGCTCGACGAGCTGCGCGAGGACTTCGACTACATCATCTGCGACAGCCCGGCAGGCATCGAGCGCGGCGCGCATCTGGCGATGTATTACGCCGACGAGGCCGTGATCGTGACCAACCCCGAGGTCTCCTCCGTGCGTGACAGCGACCGGGTGCTGGGGCTGCTCAACAGCAAGACCGCCAAGGCCGAGAACGGCGAAGGCATCAAGGCGCAGGTCCTGCTGACCCGCTACGACGCCACCCGGGTCGAGAACGGCGAGATGATGACCGTGGAGGACGTGCTCGACATTCTCGCGGTGCCGCTTCTCGGCATCGTGCCGGAGAGCCAGGCCGTCCTGCGGGCGTCGAACCTCGGCGTGCCCGTCGTGCTGGACGAGCCCTCCGCCGCCAGCCGCGCCTACGAGAGCGCGGTGGCCCGTCTCGATGGCGAGGAACTCGAGATCAAGATCGAGAGCGAGCGCAAGCCGGGCTTCATCGGGCGGCTGTTCGGGCGGGCGACATGAAGACGTTCGGCCTGATCCCCTGGCCGCGCAAGGCCAACTCCGCCCGCGCCGCGAAGGAACGGCTGCAAATCCTTCTGGCCCATGAACGTTCGGGCGGCAGTTCGCCCGACTACCTGCCGGCGTTGCAGCGCGACATCCTCGAGGTGATCCGCCGCCACATGGAGATCGACAGCGACGCGGTCGAGATCCGGATGGAGAAAGGCGAGGACGTGTCGAGCCTCGAAATAAATATAGAGGTGCCCGCGAAACCGGCGCCGAAGAAGGCCGCGAAGTCGTAAGACCGCGGTCGTCTCGAGATAAGGAAGAGGCCCCTGACGGGGCCTTTTTCATGGGCCTCGCTTGCGGGCGTTGCTCATGGGCGCGGGGCGCAGAAGATCATGGAGGCGCCTCCGCCAGCCGACAGGGCGCCGCTGGCCCGGGGGCGCTGGTCCCGATCCCGTTTCTGGCACCGTTGGGCCCTTCGGCACGAGCGACGTCGCCCCCCCCCAAGCCCCGCCAACTCCCGCCGCTTCGCCCTCACCGCCTGCCACGAAGCCGCGCATCGCCGGCGCGCGCGGAGGCGATCCGGAGCTTTCTGGCGAGCACTTTATGTCAGCTAAGCTCGTCCCTCCCTCACAAGGTACCGCCAAGCCTCACCAGATCGCCGCCGCGAGGGGGCGCGCCGGCGATGCGCGGCGGCCTGCGGCCTTGTCCCGCGCGGGTGGTGGTCGTCGGCCCTGTGGAGGGCCTGCGAACACCGGCGGCATCCGTCGCCTTAGCAGCAGATCAAGCAGGCGGCTGACGGGCGCGGGAGTGGAAGTGCGTATGGTCAAAGCCCAAAGCCCAAGCACAACAGACGGGCCGCAACCGGCAACCGCCCCCAGAAAAGCAAAAAGGCCCCCAACCGGGGGCCTTCGTCACGCATAGCGAAAAGCCGATCGCTCAGCCCTTCGTCTCCAGCGCGTCGAGCCGGGCCTTGAGCGCGGCGTTCTCCTCGCGGGCCTTCAGCGCCATGGCCTTCACGGCGTCGAATTCCTCGCGCGTCACCAGATCGCGATCCGCCAGCCAGCGGTCGATCATCGAGTTGAACGCGGTCTCGGCCTCGTCCTTGGCCCCCTGAGCCACGCCCATGGCGTTGGTCATCAGTTGCGACATGTCGTCAAAGAATTTCGAGCGGGTCTGCATGGGTCTCTCCGGCGTTACCTTTGCCCCCTATATGGGCCGGGCGTGCCGCGCTCACAAGGATGAAAGCCCCCGTTGACTTCACGCGGGGCCGAGTGAAAGAAGACCGCATGATGCTGCCCTCTCTTCAGGCGTTCGCCCTGCCCTTCCCCGACATCTCGCCCGAGATCTTCTCGATCTCCCTCGGTGGGTTCGAGTTCGCCCTCAGGTGGTACGCCATGGCCTACCTCGTGGGCATCCTGCTGGGCTGGGCCCTGCTGCGCGATGCCATCGCCCGCGCGAGGCTCTGGCCCGCGGAGACGGCGCCCCTGACCCGCGCTCAGCTGGAGGAACTGCTGACCTGGCTGATCCTCGGCATCGTGGTGGGCGGGCGGCTCGGCTTCGTGCTCTTCTATCAGCCGGCCTATTACCTGACCCACCCGCTGGAAATCCTGCGCATCTGGCAGGGCGGCATGGCGTTCCACGGCGGGTTCCTCGGCGTGGTGATCGCCACGGCGATCTTCTGCCGCCGCCATAGGATCCCGATGCTCTCCATGGCGGACGGTCTGGCACTCGCCGCACCGCTGGGTCTGATGCTGGGCCGGATCGCGAATTTCATCAACGGCGAGCTCTGGGGCCGCCCGACCGATGCGCCCTGGGGCGTGATCTTCCCCGGCGCGGCCGCGCAGGACTGCGCAGGCCCCGTGGGGATCGTGGACGGGCTCTGCGCCCGCCACCCCTCGCAACTCTACGAGGCCGCGCTCGAAGGGCTGGTGCTGGCGCTGATCCTGATCCTCGCGGCCTACCGCATGCGCGCCCTGAAACGGCCCGGGCTGACCCTCGGCCTCTTTGTCGGCGGCTATGGCGTGGCGCGCTTCATCGTCGAGTTCTTCCGCCTCGCCGACCAGCAGTTCATCACCGCCGACAACCCCTATGGCCACGTGCTGCGGATCACCGAGACGATCGGGCTGACCATGGGCCAACTGCTCTCGCTGCCGATGGTGCTGATCGGGGCGGGGTTCGTGCTCTATGCCCTGACGCGGCCCGCGAAATGACGGCGCTGAAGGACCATATCCTCGCCCGGATCGCGGCGGAGGGGCCGATGCGGCTCTCCGATTACATGGCCGAATGCCTGCTCCACCCGCAGCATGGCTACTACACCACCCGCGACCCTCTGGGCACGGCGGGGGATTTCACCACCGCCCCCGAGATCAGCCAGATGTTCGGCGAGCTGCTGGGGCTGGCGCTGGCGCAATGCTGGGTCGATCAGGGGATGCCCGCGCCCTTTTGCCTTGCCGAACTGGGCCCGGGACGCGGCACGCTGATGGCAGACCTGCTGCGCGCGACCCGCGCCGTCCCGGGCTTCCACGAGGCGCTGCGCCTCCATCTCGTCGAGGCCTCCCCCGCCCTGCGCGACCAGCAGGCCAGCCGCCTGAAAGGCGCGCAGGCGACCTGGGTCGAGCGGGTCGAGGACCTGCCCGACCTGCCGCTCTTCCTGATCGCGAACGAGTTCTTCGACGCGCTGCCGATCCGCCAGTACCGCCGCGCGGGCGATGGCTGGCGCGAGGTCCATGTCGGCGCCGAGGGCGACCGGCTGGTGCCGGGCCTCGCCCCCGCGGGCCCCGGCCCCGAGGGCCGCGACGAAGACACAAGGGATGGCGATCTGGTCGAGACCTGCCCCGCCGGTGCCCTCATCGCGGGCCAGATCGGCGCGCGGATCGCGGCCCGTGGCGGCGCGGCACTGATCGTGGATTACGGCGATTGGCGCTCCCTCGGCGATACGCTTCAGGCCCTGCGCCAGCACGAGAGCACCGATCCCTTCGCGGCCCCCGGCAACGCCGACCTGACGGCCCATGTCGACTTCGAGCCGCTGGCCCGCGCCGCCGCCCCTGCCGCCCATACGCTGTTGACCACGCAGGGCGTCTTCCTCGAACGTCTGGGGATCACCGCCCGCGCGCAGGCACTTGCCGAGCGGTTGAGCGGAGTTCAACGCGTCAGCCATATTGCCGCACATCGCCGCTTGACCCACCCGGATGAAATGGGAACGTTGTTCAAAGTGATGGCTCTCTTCCCGAAAGGGGCACAACCGCCCCCGGGGCTGGAGCCAGCAGGAGCACAGGCATGACCCTCGAAATCCTGACCTCCCCGATTCTGCAGCCGGTGCAGCATGGGTTCTTCACCCGCAAGGGCGGGGCCTCCTCCGGCATCTTCGCGGGGCTGAACTGCGGCACCGGCTCCTCCGACCAGTCGGAGATCGTCTGCATCAACCGCGCCCGGGTGGCCGCCGCCATGGATGCCCCGATCGAAGCCCTCGCGGGCGTGCATCAGATCCATTCCGCCGAAACCGTCATCATCGAGGCCCCCTCGGCGGAGAAGCCCAGAGCCGATGCCCTTGTCACCGCCACCCCCGGCGTGGTGCTGACGATCCTGACCGCGGACTGCCAGCCCGTGCTGTTGGCCGATGCAGAGGCCGGCGTGATCGGCGCGGCCCATGCGGGCTGGCGCGGGGCGCTCGGCGGGGTGCTGACCTCGGTCGTCGATGCCATGGTCGCCCTCGGCGCCGAGCGCGGACGGATCAGGGCCGCCATCGGCCCCACCATCAGCCAGAAGGCCTATGAGGTCGGGCCGGAATTCCTCGAGGATTTCATGGCCGAAGACCCAGAGTACATGCGCTTCTTCATCAACGGCGAGGGCGACCGCTACCTCTTCGACCTGCCCGCCTTCGGCCTGCACTGCCTGCGCACTGCGGGGGTGGGCGAGGCGGAGTGGATTCGCCACTGCACCTATTCCGACCCGGATCGCTTCTTCTCCTACCGGCGCACGACGCACCGGAAGGAGGCCGATTATGGCCGCCTGATCTCCACGATCCGGCTCTGATCCCCCGCAGCCCCCCGGCAGGGGCCTGCAACGGGCCGTCTCCTGCCCCAAGACAGCTGCCCCATTCGGCCCCATTCCGGCCCCCCTGCCCCATTCCCGCCGCCAGCGGGTCGAATTAAATCCCCGGTAATCCTCCTTTTCGGCCCCAAGGGCGCCTCCTTTGGCCGTCATTCCTGTTCCACCGGCGCCGACAGACGCGCCGTAGGGTAGACATTTTGGAGGCTGGATCATGAAGAGCCAGAAGCGTTGGATGAAATCGGTGATCGCTGAAGCGAAGAAGGACGCGCCCGCGCTGCCCTTCAGCCGCGAGAACCGCAAGACCGTGGCCCTGCGCCGCAAGACCACGCTGAAGAAGGCCGCCGCCTGACAGCTGACCAGCGGCGCGCGGCCAGATTGCGACGCAATTGTGGCCGCGCCCGAGCCGCCCGTCCGGCCAACCGGATCGCAGCCCCGCGCAGACGGTTGTCTGTGACGGGGCCATGACAGGGAGGCGGCATTGATTCGGCCCAATAGTGGCCGAATTGTGGCGCATTGCAGTAGAACCCCGGAACAATCCCCGGTTGCGCCGCATGGGAATTTCCCCAACCTGCACAATTGCCACGACTTTTTGACAACGTGTCGAAATTGCGGCTATTTCTCGACGAAAGCGAAACAGATGTCCGTCTGTTGCTGCTGGTGGGGGCCAGCGCATTCGTGACTGCCGAGAAATGGTTCTGTCATGTCGATTCCTTTTGCCGCGCCCTTTGGCGCGACCGCCCCTGTGCTGCCCATGCCCAGCCGTCCCCGGCTGATCACCCGCCGCTACGAGATCGAAAGTCTCGACCGCGAGGGCAACACCGTCTTCAAGGACCTCATCGCCCCGGCGAATGCGCGGTTTGAATCCGCCTTCAACGGCTTTGCCCGCGGCACGCTGATCGCCACGCCCACCGGGCGCCGCGCGATCGAGGACCTGCGCCCCGGCGATCTGGTGGAGACCGAGGAATTCGGCCCGCAGCCCGTGCAGTGGATCGGCCACATGACGCTGGAGCCGGGCATGCCCCTGCCCGACCCGGCGCAGGCCCGCCTGTCCCGCCTGCCGCTCGACAGCCACGGCGTCGGCCGCCCCTCGGTCGACCTGCTGGTGGGCCCCGGTGCGCGGATGCTGCATCGTCCCTCCGTCCTCAACGGCGATGGCGGGGCCGCGCAGGTCTATACGCCCGTGTCGCAGATGACCGATGGCGAAACCGTGGTGGAGATCGCGCCGCTGCATCCGGTGGACATGTACCACCTCTGCCTGCCGAAACACGCGACGATCCGCGCCGGCGGCCTGCGCTTCGAAAGCTTCCACCCCGGCTACGGGATCGAAAGCACCATGGGGCCCAACGCGCTTGCGCTGTTCCTTGCCCTCTTCCCGCATATCAGCGATCCGTCGGAATTCGGCCTGCTGGCCCATCCCCGGATGAGCCGCGCCCAGCTTGAGGCGCTGGAGGACGCGGCCTGACGTCCTCCGGTCGCGGCGGCGCCGTCAGGCGCTGCGGCTGAGGCGCTCCTCGAGCACGTCGAAAGGAACGCCGGGTTCGTCCTTGGCGCAGCGGATCACCAGCGAGGTCTTCACGCTGGCCACGTTCGGCGCAGAGGTCAGCTGTTCGGTCAGGAAGCTCTGGAAGGTGCTCAGGTCGGGAGCGACGCACTTCAGGATGAAATCCACCTCGCCGTTGAGCATGTGGCACTCGCGGACCAGCGACCAGCCGCGGCAGCGCTCCTCGAAGGCGTTCAGGTCGGCCTCGGCCTGGCTCTGCAGCCCGACGCTGGCGAAGACCTGCACCTCGAAGCCCAGTTCACGGGCGTCGACATTGGCGTGGTAGCCCTTGATGAACCCGGCCTCTTCCAGCGTGCGGACACGCCGCAGGCAGGGCGGCGCGGAAATGCCCACCCGTTTCGCCAGTTCGACGTTGGTCATGCGCCCGTCGGCCTGCAGTTCATCAAGGATCTTGCGGTCGATCGGGTCTAGGCGTGCGCCTGCCATCAGTCACTCTCCAGTTTGCGGTTCTTTTATCATTCCGCCGTGCGGACGCAATATTATTTCAAGGCTCGGCAATTTCAAGACAGGCTGACTGCCGTTTTGCGAAGTTTCGGTTACATGTGATGCAAATTTCAGCGTTCACACCCGGCGCCAGCCCTGCCCGACGCCGCCCTCCCGGGCCCCTTGGACGGGGGCGGAGGCAAAACGCGCACGGAACGGGGGCAGCGCTCGGCGGGTTGCACCGTCCAGACGCGGCGCCTAGATAGAAAGCCGCTGCAGCAACCGCAACAGAGGAATTTCCATGGCCGGCCAGAAACACACCCGCGTCCTCATCATCGGCTCCGGCCCCGCCGGCTACACCGCCGGCGTCTATGCCAGCCGCGCGATGCTGAACCCCGTCCTCGTGCAGGGCATCGAGCCCGGCGGCCAGCTGACCACCACCACCGAGGTGGAAAACTGGCCCGGCGACACCGAGGTGCAGGGCCCCGACCTGATGGTCCGCATGGAGAGCCACGCCCGCGAGATGGGCTGCGAGATCATCGGCGACATCATCAACGACCTCGACCTGTCGAAACGTCCCTTCACCGCCACCGCCGACAGCGGCACGGTCTTCACCGCCGATGCGGTGATCCTCGCCACCGGCGCGCGCGCCAAGTGGCTGGGGCTCGACTCCGAGGAGGCCTACAAGGGCTTCGGCGTCTCCGCCTGCGCCACCTGTGACGGCTTCTTCTACCGCGGTCAGGAGATCGTGGTCATCGGCGGCGGCAACACCGCCGTGGAAGAGGCACTGTTCCTGACCAACTTCGCCTCCAAGGTCACGCTGATCCACCGCCGCGACGAACTGCGCGCCGAGCGGATCCTGATCGATCGCCTGATGAAGAACCCCAAGATCGAGCCGCTCTGGCATCACGTGCTGGAAGAGGTCGTGGGCGAGAACGACCCTAAGGGCGTCACCGCCGTGAAGGTCAAGCACGTCGACACCGGCGAGATCAGCGAGATCCCCTGCAAGGGCGTCTTCGTCGCCATCGGCCACGCGCCGGCCTCGGAACTGGTGAAGGACCAGCTGGAGCTGCACCACGGCGGCTACGTCAAGGTGAAGCCCGGCTCAACCGAGACCTCGGTGCCCGGCGTCTTCGCCGCGGGCGACCTGACCGACCACAAGTACCGCCAGGCCGTGACCTCCGCCGGAATGGGCTGCATGGCCGCGCTGGACGCAGAACGCTTCCTCGCGGAGGCGGGCCTCGCAGAGGGCGACACCACGCTGCCCCTCGGCCACGGCGCCCCGGAGAACGAGGGCGTCTGAGCCCCTCCCCCCGCTGAAAACGAAAAGATCGCGCCAGGGGCCTGGCGCGATCTTTTTCATTTGTGGGCATGAACGGTCCGGTTCCACGGGTCCGGACGCAGGTCACGGGCGGCATGTCGCGCCGCTCGGCACGACGCCCCCGGTCTCACCGGGACACCCAAGATTTTTCGAAGAATCCTGCCAAAAATCTTCGAAGATTTTTGTCTCGCAGCTGTCGCGGCGCGCCGGCGGAGAGGGTCCGGCGGCGCGCTCACAAGGCGTGTTCAGTGAACCGTCACCGGCTCCAGGTCATTCTGCCGGGCGAGGATAAAGGCCAGTTCGCGGTCCTTCACCAGCGCCAGCCGCTCGCCGTCCTCGGAGTGCACGGCATAGAGCCGGTCCAGACCCACGGCCTGCTCCCGCACTTCCTTGGGCAGGTCCGACACCTCGACCGAACGGATGTAGACGATCCGCTCGCCCTCGTTTTCCAGCGTCACTTGATCATTCATGGCTTACCCCTTTCTGATCCCGATCCGTTGCACCACTTTCTCCGGTTCCATCCGGCTCAGGTCGATGTGCAGCAGGCCGTTTTCCATCACGGCCTCCCCCACCTCGACCCCTTCGGCCAGGACGAAGGAGCGTTGGAACTGTCGCGCCGCGATCCCGCGATGCAGGTAGATACGGCCGTCCGTTTCGTCCGACTGACGCCCGCGGATGACCAGTTGCCGGTCTTCCAGCGTGATCGCCAGATCGTCTTCGGAAAAGCCGGCGACGGCCAGCGTGATCCGGTAGGAGGTTTCCGAGGTCTGCTCGATATTGAAGGGCGGATAGCCCTCGTTGCCGGATTTCGCGTTGCGTTCCAGCAGGCGTTCAAGCTGTTCGAACCCCAGAAGATAGGGATGGGATCCCAAGGTCATCTTCGACATCGACACGTCCTTGCCTGATAAGCGACAGTCAGTTGCGGGCCCCGTTGCGGCGACCCGTTAAGGAAAATATGGGGCGATGTGTGCGGTCGTGCAAGTCCCTGTCAGGTTTGCCTGCGTCGGGGAAACCGCTATCGTGACCTCTCACGGGGCCGGACGGGAATCACCGCATGAACGCGCAGAACGACATTTCCATGAAGACCGACGATGTCCTGCGCGTCGAACTGGAGGTGTTCCGCCAGCGTCACAGGGACCTCGACGATGCCATTGCCGCGCTTCAGCAACGGCCCACGGCGGATCAGCTGACCTTGCAGCGGCTCAAGAAGCAGAAGCTTCAGCTCAAGGACATGATCGCCCTGATCGAAGACCGCCTGACCCCCGACATCATCGCCTGATCCCGCCCGCGCGTCATCAATCGTGTTTGACGGCCCCCGTTCCGGGATCGTGACCCTCTTTTCATGGCCCCGTTTCAACGCCCCCTTCCACCGATTGAAACGCTGCGGCCTTGCGCCCCCTCCCGGCCTGCGAAAAGCTGTGCCCGCCCGCGCTGTGACGCAGCGGCGGACATGACAGATCCGCGCCCATTTGGCAGGAACATGTCAGACCGATAAGGAGGATATCGTCTTGTCCATGCCGGAGATTTTCCGACACCTGCGCCTGCCGCTGATCGGCAGCCCGCTGTTCATCATCTCGAACCCCGATCTCGTCATCGCCCAGTGCAAGGCCGGCATCGTCGGGGCCTTCCCGGCGCTGAACGCGCGCGAGGCGGCGGGCGAGCCGATCCAGCTGGAACTCTGGCTGCAACGCATCACCGAGGAGCTGGACCGCCACAACCAGGCGAACCCGGACAGCCCCGCTGCGCCCTACGCCGTGAACCAGATCGTCCACCGCTCCAACGCGAGGCTGGAGCGGGATGTTGAGATCTGCGCGAAATACAAGGTGCCGGTCTGGATCACCTCACTGGGCGCGCGCGAGGAAGTGAACGCGGCGGCCCATTCCTGCGGCGGTCTGGTGCTCCATGACGTGATCAACAACCGCTTCGCGAAGAAGGCGATCGAGAAGGGCGCCGACGGGCTGATCGCCGTGGCCGCGGGCGCAGGTGGCCATGCCGGGGCGCTCTCTCCCTTCGCCCTCGTGCAGGAGATCCGCGACTGGTTCGAGGGGCCCGTCTTCCTCTCCGGTGCCGTGGCACGCGGCGACGCGATCCTCGCGGCGCAGGCCATGGGGGCCGATGGCGCCTATGCGGGCTCGGCCTTCATCGCCACCGAGGAGGCCAATGCCGAGGCCGCCTACAAGCAGATGATCGTGGACTGCGGCGCGGACGACATCGTCTATTCAGACCTCTTCACCGGGGTGCTGGGGAACTACCTCGCGCCCTCCATCGCCAAGGCGGGCCTCGACCCGGCGGCGCTGGAACGCTCCGATCCCTCGGCCATGAACTTCGGTTCCGGCTCGTCCAAGCCGAAGAGCTGGAAGGAAATCTGGGGCTCGGGACAGGGCATCGGCGCGATCCACGACGTGGTGCCCGCGGCAGACCGTGTCGCCCAGTTCGCCCGCGAATACGAGGCCGCCAAGGCGCGCCTCAAGGCGCTCCCCGGCTGGTGAGCCCTCAGGAGGCGGCCCGCGCCGCCTCCTCTTCCGCCCGCAGCGCGCGGCGATCCCCCTTGCCCACCTTGGTGCGCGGCAGATCGCTGCGGAAGGCGAGCGCGCGCGGGATCTCGTGCCGTCCCAGCCGCGCGGCGAGGAAGGCCTGCAAATCCTCCAGCGTGAAAGGCTCCGCCCCCGGACGCAGCACCACGAAGGCCTTGGCGCTTTCGCCCCGGTAGGCATCGGGAATGCCGATCACCATGGCCTCGGCCACGTCGGGGTGCTCGTGGATCGCCTTCTCGATCATCAGCGGATAGACGTTGAAGCCGCCCGACAGGATCAGGTCCTTCTTGCGGTCCACGAGGAAGACGAGGCCCTCCTCGTCGATGTAGCCGATGTCCCCGGTCAGGAACCACTCGCCCACATGGGTCGTGCCCGCCAGATCGGCGCGGTTCCAGTAGCCGGCGGTGACATTGGGCCCGCGCACCGCGATCTCCCCGGTTTCGCCCTGCGGCAGTTCCCGCCCCGGCTGGTCGGGATCGAAGATGCAGAGGTCCAGCCCCGGCACCGGGATCCCGATGGAGGCGCATTTCTCTCCCGGCTGCGAGGCCGGCACCTGGGTTCCCGCCGCGCAGGTCTCGGTCATGCCCCAGCCGCCGCGCAGCCGCAGGCCGGTCGCCTGCCGCACCCGTTCATAGACCTCCGGCGCCAGCGGGGCCCCGCCCGAGGCCGCGTATTCCAGCGAGCTGAGATCCCGGCTGCCGAGGTCCGGCTGGCGCAGCAGCGCGATCCAGGCGGTCGGCACACCGCTCATGACGTTGATCCGGTTGCGCTCGATCTCCTCCAGGCAGGCCGCCGGATCGAAGCGCTGCCGCAGGTAGAGCGTGCCGCCTTCCAGCGTGCGTTTCATCATCGAGGACACGAGGCCCATGATGTGGAAGAGCGGCGCATAGATCAGCGCGGCCGACCCCGGTCGCGAGGAGGGCTCCGCCTGCGATCCGTGGCAATACATCTGCGCCGCGGCCCCGATGTTGCCATGGGTCAGCACCGCCGCCTTGGGCACGCCCGTCGTACCGCCGGTGTATTGCAGCAGCGCAATGTCGGAGGGCGCCATCGGACGCGGGGCGCGGGGTTCGGTCTCTGCCTCCAGCCGCGCGGCGAGGTCCAGCGCGCCCTCCGGCCACGGGCAGTCGCGCCCGGCGGCAGAGACTGCATCGGGCAACAGCGCCACCTGCACGCCGTCTGGCACCGCGCCCGCGAGAGCGCCCGTGAACTCCGGCGTCGTCAGCGAGATCACCAGCCGCGCGCCGCTGTCCTCCAGTTTCTTAGCAATCTCGGCGGGGGCGTCCAACGGCGACAGATGCACCACCACGGCCCCCAGCGAGAGCGTTCCGAAGAAGAAGATCGGGTGCCAGAGGCAGTTCGGCAGGTGCAGCGCCACGCGGTCCCCCGCCCCGATGCCCAGCCCGGCCAGCACCGCCGCCGCGCGGCCGACCGCCTCGCGGGTCTCGCCATAGGTCATCCGGTCGCCGTGGTAGTCGAGGAAGAGCGCGCCCGCATGGGCCTCGAAGGCCTCGGCCACCAGCCGGTTGATGCAGACGGCCCGCGGGCGATAGAGCGGGTCCACCCCCTCCGGGTAATGCCGCCACCATGGGCGCGGCGTGGCCTCCGGTGCGATCCGCTCTGCGCTCCCGCTCACAGTACCATCTCGGGAACCATCATGCGCGGCGCGGGCAGCCATGGCTGCCGCACCCCCGTCAGGGCTCTTCATCGTGCTCTCCTCCCTTGCGAAATCCCGACATGCGGAACTTATTTTCGCACACTCGCCGCCAAGCTAGGCCCGCCGTCCCCGCCCGTCAATCCCGCCCCTTAACTGCGCTCCGTGCCCCGCGACGCTCCGCCTCTTCATCTTTCCGCAAATACTCCGGGGGAGTCGCAAGGCGACGGGGGCAGCGCCCCCTTCCACCGCCGAAATTTGCACTTTCCTAGGTGACTGGAGGCAAGGACTCACCAGGCCGCCCCGCAGCGCCAAGGGGGGCACTGCAAACAACGGTTAGACTGGGCCCCCTTGCACCGCCGCTATTTGAACTGAAGCGGGAGGCTCAACTCTGGTGGCGTCCCAAGCCCCGACGTCGCGCAGGCGGGGGCACTGCAATTGGCAGTGGGTCTGGGCCCCCTTCCGCCCTCGCCACGCGCCCCAGGCTCAGACCTCCTGCGCTGACATCCCCCACGCTATCGGCAGCCAAGACCTCTCCCAAATCCCGGCCCTTGCAGCCCGACACGCCGTGGCAGCGCCGCCCCGGGGCAAGCCCCATCCGCCCCTTCCCAATTGCATGCGCCGCCCCATTGACTATAAGGCCGAAATCGGCAGGACCGGCGGGAGACAGCTATGACCGACATCAAGGTAGGCATCATCATGGGCAGCCAGTCCGACTGGCCCACGATGAAGGAAGCCGCAACCATTCTCGACGAGCTCGGGATCGCCTACGAGGCCAGGATCGTCTCGGCGCATCGGACGCCGGACCGGCTCTGGACCTACGGCAAGGAAGCGGCGGGCCGTGGCCTGCACGTGATCATCGCGGGCGCCGGTGGTGCGGCGCATCTGCCGGGCATGATGGCCTCCAAGACCCGCGTGCCGGTGATCGGCGTGCCGGTGCAGACCCGGGCGCTCTCGGGCGTCGACAGCCTCTATTCCATCGTCCAGATGCCCAAGGGCTTCCCCGTCGCCACCATGGCGATCGGCGCGGCGGGCGCGGCCAACGCGGGCCTCATGGCAGCGGGCATCCTCGCCATCAGCGATCCCGCCCTGGCCGAACGTCTCGACGCCTGGCGCGAGGCGCTCTCCGCCTCGATCCCCGAGGAGCCCGCAGATGACTGATTTCCCGCTCACCGCAGGGGCCACCATCGGCATTCTCGGCGGCGGCCAGCTGGGCCGGATGCTCTCGGTCGCGGCCAGCCGCCTGGGTCTCAGGACCCATATCTACGAGCCCGGCGCCAACCCGCCCGCAGCCGACGTGGCCCATGCGGTGACCCGCGCGGCCTACGAGGACATCAACGCGCTGACCGCCTTTGCGGAGTCGGTCGACGTGGTGACCTACGAGTTCGAGAACATCCCCACCTCCGCCCTCGACCTGCTGGAGGCGCTGGTGCCGATCCGTCCGGGCCGCGAGGCGCTGCGCGTCAGCCAGGACCGGATGACGGAGAAGGATTTCCTCACCTCGCTCGGCCTGCAAACCGCGCCCTATGCCGCCGTCGACGATGCCGAGAGCCTCGCCACCGCGCTGGAGCAGATCGGCGCGCCTGCGATCCTCAAGACCCGGCGCTTCGGCTATGACGGCAAGGGCCAGGCCCGGCTGCAGGTAACCGAGGACGGCGCGGCCGCGCTGGACGAGATGAACGGCGCCCCCGCGGTGCTGGAAGGCTTCGTCACCTTCAGCCGCGAGGTCTCGGTCATCGGGGCGCGCAGCGCCGACGGGTCAGTCGCCTGTTTCGATCCCGGTGAGAACGTGCACCGCGAGGGCATCCTGCGCACCACCAACGTGCCAGCCATGCTCTCGGCCGCGCAGCGCACCGATGCGGTGCTGATGGCGGGCAAGATCCTGAACGCGCTCGACTACGTCGGCGTCATGGGGGTCGAGCTCTTCGTCACGCCCGAGGGGCTGGTGGTGAACGAGATCGCCCCGCGCGTCCACAACTCCGGCCACTGGACCCAGAACGGCTGTGCCGTGGACCAGTTCGAGCAGCACATCCGCGCCGTCGCGGGCTGGCCGCTCGGCGACGGGACGCGCCATGCGGATGTCGAGATGGAGAACCTGATCGGCGACGACATGGACCGCGTGCCCGACCTGCTGCGCGAAACCAACACCGCGCTGCATCTCTACGGCAAGGCCGAGACCCGCGCGGGCCGCAAGATGGGCCATGTGAACCACATCCGCCCGAAAAGCTGACCTTCCGCCGCATCGCGCGCCCCGCGCGGTGCGGCCCCCCTCCCGGCCGGGCACAGCGCCCGCCGCGAGGCCCGGAAAATTCTTCGGAGAATTTTCCCAAGAATTCTCGAAAATTCTTGGCCGCCCCTGCCCCGTCAGCCTCCGCCTGATGGTTGACGCCTGTGGCCGCGATGCCATGACCCGGCGCACGATCGGACCATGGCGCGATCCCTCTTCCCCGGCGTCGCGTTTCGGTCTATACGCGCCCCATGATCGCACTGGCACGCCATATCTCCCGACGCCGACGCCGCTGAATTTCAGCGGTGCGTCGCTGCGTGCCCGCCCGATCCCTGCGCCGCTTTCGGCGCGCCTGCATCAAAGCTCCCCCGATAACATTGACTTGCCCCGAAGGCTCATGCTCTCAAGGCGCATGAATTCCGGGCCCCCTACGAGGATAGTGACATGATCCCCTCCGTTCTGCCGACCTATATCCGCGCGCCGCTTCACTTCGTGAAGGGCGAAGGCGCATGGCTGATCGAGGAGGACGGCCGCCGTTTCCTCGACCTCGGCTCCGGCATCGCCGTGAACGCGCTCGGCCATGCCCACCCGGCCCTTGTCACCGCGCTGACCGAGCAGGCCCAGAAGGTCTGGCACCTCTCGAACCTCTACGAGATCCCCCAGCAGGAGGCGCTCGCCGCAGCCCTCGTGGATGCGACCTTCGCCGATACCGTCTTCTTCACCAACTCGGGCACCGAGGCGGCGGAACTGGCGGTGAAGATGGCGCGGAAATACTGGTACGAGAAGGGCCAGCCCCAGAAGACCACGATCCTGACCTTCACCGGTGCCTTCCACGGCCGCTCCTCCGCCGCGATCGCCGCGGTGGGGACCGAGAAGATGGTCAAGGGCTTCGGCCCGCTCCTGCCCGGGTTCAAGCAGATCCCCTGGGGCGACTGGGACGCGCTCGACGCGGCCATCGACGAGACCACCGGCGCGATCATGATCGAACCGATCCAGGGCGAGGGCGGCATCCGTCCCCTGCCCGACGCGGACCTCAAGATGCTGCGGAAGCTCTGCGACGACAAGGAGCTGCTGCTGGTGCTGGACGAGGTGCAATGCGGCATGGGCCGGACCGGCAAGCTCTTCGCCCATGAATGGGCGGGCGTGACCCCCGACATCATGATGGTCGCCAAGGGCATCGGCGGCGGCTTCCCCCTCGGCGCCGTGCTGGCCACCGAAGAGGCCGCGCAGGGCATGGTCGCGGGCACCCATGGCTCGACCTATGGCGGCAACCCGCTGGGCTGCGCCGTGGGCCTCGAGGTGATGAAGCATGTCTCGGACGAGGCCTTCCTCGCCAATGTGAACCGCATCGGCGGCCAGCTGCGGCAGGGTCTCGAAGGGCTGATCGCCGCCCATCCCGACGTCTTCGAGGAGGTCCGCGGCAGCGGCCTCATGCTCGGCCTCAAGTGCAAGCCCGCCGTGGGCGAAGTGGTGAAGGCCGGCTACGACAACCTCGTGATCACCGTGCCCGCGGGCGACAACGTGCTGCGCCTGCTGCCGCCGCTCAACCTGAGCGAGGAGGAGGCCGCCGAGGCGATCAAGCGTCTCGACGCCGCCGCCACCGAGATCGCAAGCCAGATCACGGCCGGGTAACCCCGGCCCCCGGGCAGGCGGCCGGCACGCGACCGGCCCCGCCCCACCAAAAGGACAGAAAAATGAACCATTTCCTCGACATCCACACCACCACTGCCGAAGACCTGCGGACCATGATCGACCAGGGCCGCGCCATGAAGGACGCCCGTCAGGGCCGCCCGCGCGGCGCCCCCGATGACGAGCAGCCGCTCGCGGGCCACATGGTCGCACTGATCTTCGAGAAGCCCTCGACCCGGACCCGCGTCTCCTTCGACGTGGGCACGCGCCAGATGGGCGGGCAGACCATGGTGCTGTCGGGGCAGGACATGCAGCTGGGCCATGGCGAAACCATCGCCGACACCGCCCGGGTGCTGTCGCGCTACGTCGACCTGATCATGATCCGGACCTTCGACGAAAGCGTCGTGCAGGAGATGGCGGAATATGCCTCCGTCCCCGTGATCAACGGCCTGACCGACCGGTCGCACCCCTGCCAGATCATGGCCGACGTCATGACCTACGAGGAGCACCGCGGCCCGATCAAGGGCAAGAAGGTGGTCTGGACCGGCGATGGCAACAACGTCTTCACCTCCTTCCTCCACGCGGCGCAGCAGTTCGAATTCGAGCTGGTCTTCTCCGGCCCGCAGCAGCTGGACCCGGACCGCGAATATGTCTCCATGGCCCGCGAGGCCGGCGTGGACTTCACCATCCAGCGCGACCCCTGGAAGGCCGTGGACGGCGCCGACCTGATCGTGGCCGACACCTGGGTCTCGATGCATGACGCCCAGTCGACCCGCGAGCGGCGCCACAACCTGCTGCGCGCCTATCAGGTGAACGACGCGCTGATGCAGGCGGCCAAACCCGATGCGCTCTTCATGCACTGCCTGCCCGCGCACCGGAACGAGGAGGTCACCTCCTCTGTCATGGACGGCCCTCAGTCGGTGATCTTCGACGAGGCCGAGAACCGGCTTCACGCCCAGAAGGCCGTGATGCGCTGGTGCCTCGGGGTGTAAACGCCAAGACGCGGGCCGCGACCTGCCCGCCCTGAAGACGCGCCCCCGCAAGCGATTGCGGGGGCCTTTGCGTTGCTGCGCCCGCCCCGTCATGCCGACGGCCGCATCGACAGCACGCGCCGCGGCACAGCGGCACGCTACGCCCAATCCCGCGGCCTGCGCCCGGCCCCGTCCCAAACCCTCTTCTCGCCCCCGTCCCGCTCCGCTACACCGGTGCCATGAGCGCCTCCCGTCCCCGCGAAACCGATCTCTACGCCCCCGTGAAGGCCTTCCTCGAAGGTCAGGGCTACGAGGTGAAGGCCGAGGTCGAGGGCGTCGACATCATGGCCCTGCGCGATGGCGATCCCGATCCGGTCATCGTCGAGCTGAAGACCGGCTTCACCCTCGCGCTGCTGCATCAGGGCATTGACCGCCAGCGGCTCAGCGACTGGGTCTATCTCGCCGTCCCCGGCACCACCGGGCGCAAGGCGCTCGCCCGACAGGTCGGCCTCTGCCGCCGCCTCGGCCTCGGGCTGCTGACGGTGCGTCTGAAGGATGGCCACGTGACGCCGCAATGCGATCCCGGCCCGTTCACGCCGCGCAAGGTGAAACCGCGCCAGACCCGCCTGCTGCGGGAATTCGCCCGGCGCGAGGGCGATCCCAACACCGGCGGCTCTACCCGCACCCGGCTCGTCACCGCCTACCGGCAGGATGCGATCCGCGTGGCCGCGCATCTGGCCAAACACGGGCCCTCGCGCGGGGCCGAGATCGCGAAGGCCACCGGCGTCACCAAGGCCACCACCATGCTGCGCGACGACCACTACGGCTGGTTCGAACGGGTCGCGCGCGGCGTCTATGCCCTCACCCCGCGCGGCGCCGCCGAGCACACCACGGCCTGACCTCCGCGACAACGGCTTCATCTTTCCAGAAATACTCAATACCCCCGCGCCGCACAGCGCGGCGGTCAGACGGCAGCCCCACCCTCCGCCACGAGCGCGAGGAAGTTCCGCAACGTGGGCGCCGCGTCCTCCCGCCGCCAGGCGATAGCGGTTTCCAGAAACGGCGCCTCCCCTGCCAGATCGCGGTAGGCGACCCCGGCGCGGGCCAGGTTGCGCAGCGACTGGGGCACCAGCGCGATGCCCATCCCGGCAGAGACGAGGCTGATGATCGTCTGCATCTGGATCGCGTGCTGCGCCACCTGCGGGCGTACGCCCTGCGCGGTGTAGAAGCCCGTCACGAGGTCATGGAAGAGCGGCGCGGCCCGGCGCGGGAAGACGATCAGCGGCTTGTCCACCACGGCCTCCGGCGGCAGCGGGCCCCTGCCCGGCGGCAGCCGGCCAGAGGCGCACCAGCTTTCCGGCACGGCGGCCACCAGCGGCTCCACCAGCAGGCGGCGATAGGCCAGCACCTCGGGCAACGGATCGTCGCCATGGGGGATCAGGATCCCGGCCTGCCCCCGCCCCTGCGCCAGTGCCGCGATCTGCATGTCGCTGGTCATCTCGGTCAGCGACAGCTCCACCCCCGGAAACCGCGCCCGGAACCCCTGCACCAACGCCGGCAGGACGGAATAATCGGCGGTCGAGACGAAGGAGAGCTCCAACCGCCCCGCCGCGCCCCCGCGCAGCTGCTCCGCCGTCTCGGAGAGCGCATCGACCCCACCAACCGCCCGGCGCACATGGGGCAGGAAATCCGCACCGAAGGGCGTCAGCGCCACCGAGCGCCGGGTGCGAGCAAAGAGCGGCGCGCCCAGATCGGCCTCCAGCGCGCGGATCGACTGGGAGAGCGGCGGCTGGGTCATGCCCAGTTTCTCGGCGGCACGGCCGAAGTGGAGCTCCTCCGCAACGGCGAGGAAATGGCGCAGCTGGCGCAGGTCCATGATCCGCCTTTCATATCCACAGCGACCCAATCAGAGCAGAATAATATATTTCACTCTCGCTTTCGAGGGCTGTAGGGTCCGCGCGACCAGTTTTAGAGGGAGGGTTCGATGCCCCGCTATCGTTCGAGAACCAGTACCCATGGCCGCAACATGGCCGGTGCCCGTGGCCTGTGGCGTGCCACCGGCATGAAGGACGGCGACTTCGGCAAGCCGATCATCGCCATCGTGAACTCCTTCACCCAGTTCGTGCCGGGCCACGTCCACCTCAAGGACCTCGGCCAGCTGGTCGCGGCCGAGGTCGAGAAGGCCGGCGGCGTCGCCAAGGAATTCAACACCATCGCCGTGGATGACGGCATCGCCATGGGCCACGACGGGATGCTCTACTCCCTGCCCTCGCGCGAGGTCATCGCCGACAGCGTGGAATACATGGTCAACGCCCACTGCGCCGACGCCATGGTCTGCATCTCCAACTGCGACAAGATCACCCCCGGCATGCTGATGGCCGCCATGCGCCTGAACATCCCCGCGATCTTCGTCTCGGGCGGGCCGATGGAAGCGGGCAAGATCGACCTCGAGTCGCTGGACGTGAAGAAGATCGACCTTGTCGACGCGATGGTCGCCGCCGCCTCGGACGCCTACACGGACGAGCAGCTGCAGCACATCGAGGAAAACGCCTGCCCGACCTGTGGCTCCTGCTCGGGCATGTTCACCGCGAACTCGATGAACTGCCTCGCCGAGGCGCTCGGCCTTGCCCTGCCCGGCAACGGCTCGACGCTGGCGACCCACGCCGACCGCAAGCACCTGTTCCTCGAGGCAGGCCGCAAGATCGTCGAGATCACGCGCCGCCACTACGAACTGGAAGAACACGGGCTTCTGCCGCGCGAGATCGCAACCTTCGAGGCGTTCCAGAACGCCATGTCGCTCGACATCGCCATGGGCGGCTCGACCAATACCGTGCTGCACCTGCTGGCGATCGCCAACGAGGGCGGCGTGGACTTCACCATGGACGACATCGACAAGCTGTCGCGCAAGGTGCCCTGCCTGTGCAAGGTCGCGCCCAACATCGAGAACGTCCACATGGAGGACGTCCACCGCGCCGGTGGCATCTTCTCGATCCTCGGCGAACTGTCCCGCGCGGGGCTGCTGCACAACGACTGCGCCACGGTCCATTCGACCACCATGGGCGAGGCAATTGCCCATTGGGACATCAAGGTCGCCAACAACCCCGAGGCAGAGCAGCTGTTCAAGGCCGCGCCCGGCGGCGTGCGCACCACGCAGGCCTTCTCGACCGAGAACCGGTTCAAGGAGCTCGACACCGACCGTGAGAAGGGCGTGATCCGCGCCAAGGAACACGCCTTCAGCCAGGACGGCGGCCTTGCGGTGCTCTTCGGCAACATCGCCGAGGACGGCTGCATCGTGAAGACCGCGGGCGTGGATGCCTCGATCCTGAAGTTCACCGGCACGGCCCATGTCTGCGAAAGCCAGGACACCGCCGTGAACGACATCCTCACCGGCAAGGTGAAGGAAGGCGACGTGGTGGTGATCCGCTACGAGGGCCCGCGCGGCGGTCCGGGGATGCAGGAGATGCTCTACCCGACCAGCTACCTGAAGTCGAAGGGCCTCGGCAAAGCCTGCGCCCTGCTGACCGACGGGCGGTTCTCGGGCGGGACCTCGGGCCTCTCCATAGGGCACGTCTCGCCGGAAGCGGCCGAGGGCGGCACCATCGGCCTCGTCGAGAAGGGTGACAAGATCGAGATCGACATCCCCAACCGCACGATCCACCTCGCCGTGGACGACGCCACGCTGGCCGCACGTCGTGCCGCGCAGGAGGCCGCGGGCTGGAAACCGGTCGAGAAACGGACGCGCAAGGTCTCTTCGGCGCTGCAGGCCTATGCGGCGCTGACCACCTCCGCCGCCAAGGGTGCGGTGCGCGACGTGACCCAGCTGACCGGCGCCAAGCCGCGCGGCTGACCGGTCCTCGGACCCCCGCCCCACGGGGTGACACACTGCAGAACGCCCGCCCCGGACCCGGGGCGGGCGTTTCGCATATCCGGCGCGGTTCGGCTCAGCTCTGGCGCGGCAGGGGCTTGCGGGTGACGCGGGCGCGCAGCTCCTCCACGAGGATCGGATAGGGCACGTCGGCCTCTATCGCCAGCCGGCGCAGGCCGAAGCTGACATGGGCCACCTCCTGGTAATAGCTGGTGTAGGCGTAGTTCGTCGCCGCCCCCGCCACGGCGCCCAGCACCGGCACGGTCTGGGCCGCCAGCTTCTGCCCCATGGCCACCGCCAGCTTGGGCGCGACCCGCGCAATGACGCCCTGCACCGTCTTTCCGGTCAGCGCGAAGCGGGCGGTCAGGAAGCTGAAGTCCGCGGCCTCGTTCACCCCCAGCGGGCCCGAGGCGGCAAAGACCTCGATACAGTCGAACTGCACGTTCTCCTCGGAGGGGTCGAAGCCATGCTCCGCCGCCACGCCGAGGATCGCGCGCATCAGGACCGTGGTGGTCACCGGCAGCTCCGCCAGCGAGGCCGAGACCCCGCCAAAGCCGCCCGCTGCCCCCATGGCCGTCGTTGTCACGGTGTTGAGCCAGCCGGGCTGGTCCCCCACCATCCCGCGGGATCCATGCGCCGCCTTCACCGCGACGTTGAGCGCCATGCCAGTGGCCTTGTCGAGCCGGCCGCGCACATCGCCCGGCAGCCGGTCCAGCAGGCCTTCGGCCTTGCCGCCGATCAGCGACAGGACCTGCATCCCCATGCCGCCCGCGTTGCGATAGCGCTTGGCCAGCGCCTCCAGCGCCTCCGAGGTCTCGTCGGTGATCAGGGCGCGGCTCTGATCCGCGCCGGGGCGTTCCATCTGCTGCATCTCACACTCCCGCTGCATGGGAGATAGATTGGGCCGACGGGCGCCGCTTTCAATGTTTATCGGATTCACAAACGCAGATCGGCGGCTCCTGCCCACCGGGCGCGCCCGGCGCGGCGCGCTCAATAGGCGCGCACGACCTCGCCCTTGATGCCGTCCCAGCTGCCCGGGATCAGCGCGCGGCCCAGCACCCGGTCGGGGTTGGTCGGCGGCGGCATCACCACGTCGTCCAGCTTGGTAAAGCCGAAACGGCTGTAATAGGGCGCATCGCCCACCAGCATCACCCGTTCCCAGCCCCGCGCCTCGGCCAGGGCAAGGCTGTCCTGGATCAGCAGCGCCCCCAGCCCTTCGCCCTGGTGCGTCGGGTGCACGGCCACCGGCCCCAGCAGAAGTGATATCACCCCGCCCACGCGGATCGGCCAGTAGCGGATCGCCCCGCCAAGGATGCCATCGGCATCGCGGGCGATCCGGCTCAGCTCCGCCACCTGCGGCACGCCATCGCGCAACCGGTAGGACGACAGCGCGGTCCGACCCGGGGCGAAGCAGAGGTCATAGAGCGCCTCGACCTCCCACCAGTCCTCGGAATGTTCCTGTGTAACGGTGAACATGCGTCCTGCGGCCCCGTTGGCTGAAGTCAGTGGCACGGCAGTTAGCATGGCGCTACACCGGGGGCAAACCATCGGAGGTCACATGTTCTACGAACCGAAGGACGGCCACGGGCTGCCCCATAACCCGTTCAACGCCATCGTCTCTCCCCGCCCGATCGGCTGGATCTCGACCCGCGGCAAGGACGGGTCCGAAAACCTCGCGCCCTATTCCTTCTTCAACGCGGTTGCCTATGTGCCGCCGCAGGTGATGTTCGCCTCCACCTCCTCCAAGGACAGCCTGCGCAACATCCGCGAGACCGGCGTCTTCTGCGCCAACGTGGTGGAGACCGCCGCCCGCGACGTGATGAACGCCACCTCCGCCGCGCTGACGCCCGAGACCGACGAGTTCACCCACGCCGGGATCGACCGCGCCGAGTGCGAGACGATCCCCTGCTCGCGCGTGGCCAATGCGCCCGCCTCGCTGGAATGCCGCGTGACCCAGATCGTGCAGCTGGAGGGCGCGGACAACTGGCTGATCCTCGGCGAGGTCACCGGCGTGCACATCCGCGAGGATTGCCTCGTGGACGGGCGCTTCGACGTCACCACCTTCCAGGCGCTCTCGCGGCTTGGCTACCGTGACTACGCAAGCGTCACCGACGTGTTCGAACTGACACGCCCCGACGACTGATCGCAGCGCGCCGTTGCACCCTGCCCGCCGCTGCGTAAGCTGCGGGCAAAGCCACAAGCACAAGCACTGGCACAAGCACTGGCACTGGCACAGGCATAGGGGAGCGGCGCATGGAACGTGTACTTGGGATCATCGGCGGCTCGGGCCTCTACCAGATCGAGGGGCTCGAAGAGGCGACGTGGCAGGAGGTCGAGACGCCCTGGGGCGCGCCCTCCGACGCGATCCTGACGGGGCGGCTGGCGGGCACCCGGCTGGCCTTCCTGCCCCGCCACGGGCGCGGCCATGTCCATTCGCCGACCGAGGTGCCCTACCGCGCCAATATCGACGCGATGAAACGGCTGGGCGTGACCGATATCGTCGCCCTCTCCGCCTGCGGCTCGTTCCGCGAGGAGCTGGCGCCGGGCGATTTCGTCCTCGTCGACCAGTTCATCGACCGCACCTTCGCGCGCGAGAAGAGCTTCTTCGGCACCGGCTGCGTGGCCCATGTCTCGCTTGGCCATCCCACCTGCCTGCGGCTCTCCGACCTCGTGGCGGAAGCCGCGCGGGCGGCCGACATCACCCTGCACCGCGGCGGCACCTATCTCGCCATGGAAGGCCCGCAGTTCTCGACCCTGGCCGAGAGCCTGATGTACCGCAACGTCTGGAATTGCGACGTCATCGGCATGACCAACATGCCCGAGGCCAAGCTCGCCCGCGAAGCCGAGATCTGCTACGCCCCCATCGCCATGGTCACCGACTACGACAGCTGGCACGAAGACCACGGCGCGGTGGACGTCACCAAGATCCGAGACACGCTGCTCGGCAACGCCGACAAGGGCCGTGCCCTCGTGCGGGAGTTGCCGCGGCTGCTGACAGGCTCGCCCGCGCCCTGCTCGGAAGGCTGCGACCGGTCGCTGGAGCATGCCCTGCTCACCGCCCCCGAGAAACGCGATCCCACGCTACTGGCAAAGCTCGGCGCCGTGGCCGGGCGGGTGCTGTGATGGACGACATCCGCAATTACATCCGCACGATCCCCGACTTCCCGCACGAGGGCATCCTCTTTCGCGATGTGACCACTCTCTTTGGCAACGCCCGCGGCTTCCGGCTGGCGGTGGACCAGCTGGTGCAGCCCTTCGCGGGCACGCGCATCGACAAGGTCGTGGGGCTGGAGGCGCGCGGTTTCATCCTCGGCGGCGCGGTGGCGCATCAGCTGTCCTGCGGCTTCGTGCCGGTGCGCAAGGCGGGCAAGCTGCCGGCCGCCACGATCGCGCAGAGCTACACGCTGGAATACGGCGAGGCAGTGGTCGAAATCCACGACGATGCCATCACGGCGGGCGAACGGGTGCTGATCGTCGATGACCTGCTCGCCACCGGCGGCACGGCCGAGGCCGGCATCACGCTGGTGGAGAAACTGGGCGGCGTGATCACCGGCTGCGCCTTCGTGGTGGACCTGCCCGACCTCGGCGGACGCGCCCGGCTGGAGAAGCTGGGTTATGCGGTGACGGCGCTCTGCGCCTACGAGGGGCTCTGATCCGTCAGCGGGCCCTCAAAGGTGGGCAAAGACCCGGTCCAGAACGTGCCGGGCGGCGGGCGGGATCTGCCGGAAGCGGTTCTGGATGATGAAGCAGGGCGACACGAGGATCGGCTCGGCCAGCCGCAGCGCCGCCAGCCGCCCGCCAAGCGGCCCCTCCGCCAGCATCTGCGCCACCTCCTCGGTCTGGGGCGCGATGGCGTCGCTCTCGGCCAGCATCGCCAGCACCACGAGGAAGGAGGAGGAGTTCGTCACCCGCGCAGGCGTGCGCAACTCGCGTTCCAGGAACGCCGCCTCCACCGCCTGCCGGATCGGCGAGCCGACCTCCTGGATCACCCACTCGAAGCCCTGCAACTGCTCCAGCGCCACCTCGCCCTGCCCCGCCAGCGGATGGTCGGGACGCACCAGCAGTGAGACCACCTCGCTCCGCGCCGGGTAGAGCCGGAAATCGCGGCTGTCGTGTTCCGGCGGCAGGCGCGCAATGACGAAGTCGAAATTGCCATCCACCAGCCCGCGCACGAGCGTCGTGGAGGGCGCAACCTCGATCGTCATCTCGATATCCGGGGTGGCTGCCTTGACGTCACGCACGGCGGGCATCAGCAACCCAACCGCCGGGCCCGTCACCGCACCGACGCGCACGCGCCCCACCTCGCCTGCGGAAATCCGGCGGCTCTCGGCCTCAAGCGCTGCGAACTGATCGAGGATGATCGTCGCGTGGCGCACGCAGATCTCGCCCAGGGCCGTTGGCCGCATCCCCTTGGGATGTCTCTCGAAAAGCGGCCCGCCCGCGCGTTCCTCCACCTCCGCGAGGATGCGGGACGCGGCAGGCTGGGACATGGCGCAGAGCTGGGCCGCGCGCTGCAACTGCCCCGTCTCCGCGATGCGGAGCAGCAACGACAGGTGGGACGGGCGCAGGCGTTGGGCGAATTCCATACCGGCATAAATAACACTTTCGATATGCAGATGGCGAAAAAACTGAATTGAGGGATATGCGAACCCCCTGTTACCCCTGAGACGGGTTCGGGAGGACCCGACAGGGAGACCCGGCGCCGGTGGAGGACCCCGGCGCACTTGAGGAGGAACATCATGACACTTTCGAAAGTCCTGGCCTCGGCCAGTGCTCTGGCCATGCTTGCCACCGCGGCCCTTGCAGACGGGACCGTGGGCATTGCCATGCCGACCAAATCGTCGGCCCGCTGGATCTCGGACGGCAACTCGATGGTCGAGCAGTTCGAGGCCGCCGGCTACGACACCGACCTGCAATATGCCGAGGATGACATTCCCAACCAGCTGGCCCAGATCGAGAACATGATCACCAAGGGCGTGGACGTGCTGGTGATCGCGGCCATCGACGGCACCACGCTGTCGAACGCGCTGGAGAACGCCGCCGCCTCGGGCATCAAGGTCATCGCCTATGACCGCCTGATCCGCGACAGCGGCAACGTCGACTATTACGCCACCTTCGACAACTTCAAGGTCGGCGTGCAGCAGGCCTCGACGCTGGTGGACGGGCTGAAGGAGCGTTTCCCGGACCAGAAGCCCTGGAACGTGGAGCTTTTCGGCGGCTCGCCGGACGACAACAACGCCTACTTCTTCTACGACGGCGCCATGTCCGTGCTGCAACCGATGATCGACGCGGGCGACATCGAGGTGGTCTCGGGCCAGATGGGCATGGACACCGTCGGCACCCTGCGGTGGGACGGCGCCGTGGCGCAGTCGCGGATGGATAACCTGCTTTCCGCCAATTACACCGACAAGGACGTGCACGGGGTGCTCTCGCCCTACGACGGGCTCTCCATCGGCATCCTGTCCTCGCTCAAGGGCGTGGGCTACGGCTCCGGCGACATGAAGATGCCGATCGTCACCGGGCAGGACGCCGAGGTGCCCTCGGTCAAGTCGATCCTCGCGGACGAGCAGTATTCGACGATCTTCAAGGACACCCGCTCGCTGGCGGGCGTCACCGTCAAGATGGTGGATGCCCTGCTCGACGGCGGCGAGCCCGAGATCAACGACACCTCGACCTACGACAACGGCGTGAAGGTCGTGCCCTCCTACCTGCTGGAGCCGCTGCCGGTCACCAAGGCGAACTGGGAAGAGCGCCTGATCGAGACCGGCTACTACACGATGGATCAGGTCAAGTAACCGACGAGGTCCTCCCGGTCTGTCCGGGCAGCGGCTTCGGCCCTGCCCGGGCAGGTCCGGACGAGCACATCAGGCAGAACAGGCCCACCCAAGGCGGAGGCTGTGTCATGACGGCACTTCTTGAGATGCGCGCGATCACCAAGACCTTTCCGGGGGTCAAGGCGCTGGACGGGGTCAACCTGACCGTCCGCAAGGGTGAAATCCACGCATTGGTCGGCGAGAATGGCGCCGGCAAATCCACTCTGATGAAGGTGCTCTCCGGGGTCTACCCGGCTGGCAGCTACGACGGGGAAATCCACTACGACGGCGCGCTCGCCGAATTCCGCGACATCGCGGACAGCGAGAAGCGCGGCATCATCATCATCCATCAGGAGCTGGCCCTCGTACCGCTGCTCTCGATCGCGGAGAACCTGTTTCTGGGCAACGAATGCGCGCAGAACGGCGTGATCCACTGGCCCGAGACCTTCCGCAAGACAGAGAGCCTGCTGCGCAAGGTCGGCCTGCGCGAGGCCCCCACCACGCTGGTGGACAAGCTGGGCGTCGGCAAGCAGCAGCTGGTCGAGATCGCCAAGGCGCTCTCCAAGGAGGTGCGGCTGCTGATCCTCGACGAGCCGACCGCCGCCCTGTCGGAGAGCGACAGCCAGGCCCTGCTGGACCTGCTGCTGGAACTGAAGGACCAGGGCGTCACCAGCATCATCATAAGCCACAAGCTGAACGAGGTCCGCCGCGTCGCCGACACGGTCACAGTGATCCGCGACGGCACGGCCGTCTCCACGATGGATGCCCGCAGCCAGCCAATCACCGAGGATGCCATCGTGCGCGACATGGTGGGCCGGGACATGGCGCATCGCTACCCCGAGCGGACCCGCCGCGCGGGCGAGATGCTGCTGGAGGTCGAGGACTGGAACGTCTGGCACCCGGAGCACGTGGACCGGCAGGTCATCCGCTCGGCACGGTTCAACGTCCGCGCAGGCGAGGTTGTCGGCATCGCGGGGCTCATGGGCTCTGGCCGGACGGAGCTGGCGATGAGCCTTTTCGGCCAGTCCTACGGCAAGAACATCTCGGGCCGGGTGCGGATCAACGGCAAGGAAGCGGACGTGAGCCGCGTGGACCGCGCCATCGACGCAGGCCTCGCCTATGTCACCGAGGACCGCAAGAGCCTCGGCCTGATCCTCGAGGAGCCGATCCGGCGCAACATCACGCTGGCCAACCTCGAAGGCGTCTCCGCTGGCGGCGTGCTGAACGAGAACGAGGAGACCGAGGTCTCGGAACGCTACCGGCGCGCGATGAACATCCGCACCCCCAGCGTCTTCCAGAAGGTGATGAACCTCTCGGGCGGGAACCAGCAGAAGGTCGTCCTGTCCAAGTGGCTCTTTGCCGAACCCGACATCCTGATCCTCGACGAACCGACCCGCGGGATCGACGTCGGCGCGAAATTCGAGATTTACGGGATCATCAACGACCTCTCCGCTCAGGGGAAAGGCGTGCTGATGATCTCCTCCGAGATGCCCGAACTCCTGGGCATGTGTGACCGCATCTACGTGATGAACGAAGGCGCCCTCGTCGGGGAACTGACGGCCGAGGACGCCAGCCAGGAGCGCATCATGTCGCTCATCGTGACGGAATAAGGGAAAGAGGGCATGGCAATCGCGGAACCCACAGGCACCGAGACCAAGGGCGTCGGAGAATACCTCCTTGCCCACATGCGCGAATACGGGCTGCTCTTTGCCCTGATCGCGATCATGGTGTTCTTCCAGATCGTGACCGGCGGCACGCTGCTGCGTCCGGTGAACATCACCAACCTGCTGCTGCAGAACAGCTATATCATCATCATGGCGCTCGGGATGCTGATCGTCATCGTCTCGGGCAATATCGACCTGAGCGTCGGCTCCGTCATGGGGTTCGTCGGGGCGCTTGCCGCCGTGATGATCGTCGAGATGGACGTGCCCTACCTGATCGCCATCGTCATCTGCCTCGTCATGGGCGGGGTGATCGGGGCCGCGCAGGGCTACTGGGTGGCCTACTGGAAGATCCCCTCCTTCATCGTGACACTGGCGGGGATGCTGGTGTTCCGCGGGCTGTCGCTCTGGCTGCTCGAAGGGCAGTCGGTGGGCCCCTTCCCGCGGGAATTCCAGACCATCGCCAACGGCTTCGTGCCCGATATCTTCCCGGCCTCCATCGGCCAGGCGCTCGCCCCCGTCTTCGATGCGCGGCAGGTGAACGTGCTGGCGCTCGGCACCGGGATCGTGGCCGCCGCGGCGGTGATCTGGTCCGGGATGCGCAAACGCGCCCGCAACCGTGCCTACGGGATCGTGGACGAGCCGCGGGGCTTCTTCATCGCCCGCAACGCCATCATCGGCGCGGCGCTGATCTTCATCATGTTCAAGCTCTCCACCTTCCGGGGGATGCCGAACGTGCTGATCACCATGGGCGTGCTGACGATCATCTATGCCTTCCTCACCGAACGCACGGTGCTGGGGCGGCGGATCTATGCGCTCGGCGGGAACCAGAAGGCGGCCAAGCTCTCGGGGATCAAGACCCAGCGGCTGACCTTCCTCGCCTTCGTCAACATGGGCATCCTCGCCGCCGCTGCGGGCCTCGTCTTCGCCGCCCGCCTGAACACCGCCACCCCCAAGGCCGGCTTTGCGCTGGAACTGGACGTGATCGCCGCCGTCTTCATCGGCGGGGCCTCGATGTCGGGCGGCGTGGGCAAGATCGTGGGGGCCGTCGTGGGCGCCTTCCTGATGGGGCTGCTGAACAACGGCATGTCCATCATGGGGATCGGCATCGACTACCAGCAGATGATCAAGGGTCTCGTGCTGCTCGCCGCCGTGATCTTCGATGTCTACAACAAGAGCAAGCAGGGCTGAGCCATGACATTCACTCCCGCCCCCTGGCCGCGCCGCCTGCGGTCGCAGGAATGGTACGCCGGCACCGGCCGCGACACGATCTATCACCGCGGCTGGATGAAGAACCAGGGCTACCCGCATGACCTCTTCGACGGACGCCCGATCATCGGTATCCTGAACACATGGTCCGACCTGACGCCCTGCAACGGGCACCTGCGCGAACTGGCCGAGAAGGTGAAGGCCGGCATCTGGGAGGCTGGGGGCTTCCCGGTCGAGGTGCCGGTCTTCTCCGCCTCCGAGAACACCTTCCGCCCCACGGCGATGATGTTCCGCAACCTCGCGGCCCTCTCCATCGAGGAACAGATGCGCGGCCAGCCGATCGACGGCGCGGTGCTGCTGGTGGGCTGCGACAAGACCACGCCCTCGCTGCTGATGGCGGCGGCCTCGACCGACCTGCCCTCCATCGTCGTCACCGGCGGGCCGATGCTGAACGGCTACTTCCGGGGCGAGCGTGTCGGCTCCGGTACCCACCTGTGGAAGTTCTCGGAGGCCGTGAAGGCGGGCGAGATGACGCAGGAGGAATTTCTCGAGGCCGAGGAAAGCATGAGCCGCTCGTCCGGCACCTGCAACACGATGGGCACCGCCAGCACCATGGCCTCCATGGCCGAGGCGCTCGGCATGGCGCTGTCGGGCAATGCCGCGATCCCGGCGGTGGACAGCCGCCGCCGCGTCATGGCGCAGCTTTCGGGCCGGCGCATCGTGCAGATGGTCAAGGACGACCTGAAGCCCTCGGACATCCTGACCAAGCAGGCCTTCGAGAACGCGATCCGCTGCAACGGGGCCATCGGCGGCTCCACCAACGCGGTGATCCACATGCTGGCCATCGCGGGGCGCGTCGGCGTCGACCTGACGCTGGATGACTGGGACCGCTGCGGCCGCGACGTGGCCACGATCGTGAACCTGATGCCCTCGGGCAAGTACCTGATGGAAGAGTTCTTCTATGCCGGGGGCCTGCCGGTCGTGCTGCAACGCCTTGGCGAAGGCGGACAACTGCACCGCGACGCGCTGACCGTCTCGGGGGCGACGATCTGGGACGAGGTGAAGGACGTCCGCAACTGGAACGAGGATGTCATCCTGCCGCTGGAGAAGGCGTTGACCCGACAGGGCGGCATCGCCGTGCTGCGCGGCAACCTCGCGCCCGACGGGGCCGTGCTGAAACCCTCCGCCGCCTCCCCCCACCTGCTGCAGCACCGGGGCCGCGCCGTCGTCTTCGAGGACATCGACGACTACAAGGCGCAGATCAACGACGAGGCGCTGGAGATCGACGAGACCTGCATCATGGTGCTCAAGAACTGCGGACCCAAGGGCTATCCCGGCATGGCCGAGGTGGGCAACATGGGGCTGCCGCCCAAGGTGCTGCGCAAGGGGATCACCGACATGGTGCGGATCTCGGACGCGCGGATGTCCGGCACCGCCTATGGCACCGTCGTCCTGCACACCGCCCCCGAGGCGGCCGCCGGCGGCCCGCTGGCGGTGGTGCGCACCGGCGACATGATCGAGATCGACGTGACCGCCCGGCGGCTGCACCTCGACATCCCCGACGCGGAACTGGCCGCGCGGCTGGCCGCCTGGCAGCCCTCCCACGAGCAGCCCGAAAGCGGCTACGCCTGGCTCCACCAGGCCCATGTGCAGGGCGCGGACACCGGCGCGGATCTGGACTTCCTCAAGGGCTGCCGCGGCGCGCCCGTCGGAAAGGACAGCCATTGATGGAGATCGCACTCGTCGGCATCGGAAAGATCGCGGTGGACCAGCACGTCCCCGCCATCGCCGCCAGCCCCGACTGGGAGCTGACCGCCACCGTCTCGCGCCACGGCACTGTGCCCGGCGTCATGGCCTATGACGACTTCGACCAGATGCTGGCGGAGCGTTCGGAGGTGCGCGTCGTCTCGCTCTGCCTGCCGCCGGTGCCGCGCTTCGACTATGCCCGCCGGGCCATCGCTGCGGGCCGCCACGTGATGCTGGAAAAACCGCCCGGCGCCACGCTCTCGGAATGTCATGCGCTGGAGGCGCTTGCGCGCAGGCACCGGGTCTCGATCTATGCCACATGGCACTCGCGGCAGGCCGACAAGGTGCCCGCCGCCAAGGCCTGGCTGAAGGACAAGCGGCTGGAGCGGCTGACGATCACATGGCGCGAGGACGTGCGCCAGTGGCACCCCGGGCAGGACTGGGTCTTCGAGGCCGGGGGCCTCGGCGTCTTCGATCCGGGCATCAACGCGCTCTCCATCCTGACCGAGATCCTGCCCGATCCGGTGCACCTCACCGGGGCCGAGCTGCACTTCCCCGAGAACCGCGAGACGCCCATCGCCGCCAGCTGTCGCTTCCACCACCCGCAGGGGGCGGAGGTGACGATGGACCTCGACTGGCTGGAGCCCGGCGCGCCGACATGGAGCATCGAGGCGGTGACCGACGCGGGTGTCCTGCTGCTGGAACAGGGTGGCGGCGCGCTCTCCATCGACGGGGTCGCGCAGGAGGCCCTGCCCGGGCTCAGCGGCGAATACCCCCGCCTCTACGACCAGATGGCAAAGCTGGTGAAGACCGGCGGCAGCGAGATGGACCTCGCCCCCCTGCGCCACGTGGCCGATGCCTTCCTGCTGGGCCGCCGGGTGACGGCCCCCGCCTTCGCATGGTGATCACCCGGCCCCATATCGCGCCCTTCGGCACCGCGCCCGACGGCACGGCGGTGGAGGTGGTCACCCTCGCCCGTGCCGGGACCACCGTTCAGGTGATGACATGGGGTGCGACCCTGCTCGACTACCGGATCGAGGGCGTGGATTTCTCGCTGATCCTCGGCAGCGCGCGGTTCGAGGATTACCTCGGCCCGCTGTGCCACTACGGCGCCATCGTCGGGCCGGTGGCAAACCGCATTGCCGGCGGGCAGATGCCCGTCGCGGGCCGCCTGCTCACGCTGGACCGCAACGAGGCCGGGCGCACGACGCTGCACGGCGGGTCTGCCGCCCTCGACGCCCGCAACTGGCGGATCAGCGCAGTTGAGGAAGACAGCGTCACCCTCGTCCTCACCCATCCCGACGGATGTGGCGGCTTCCCCGGTCCGGTGGAGATTACCGCCCGATATGGCCTCGACGCCACGGGCGCCCTGATCCTCGACATCACGGCCGAGACCGCGCGGGAGACCTGCTTTGCCCCCGCCTTCCACGGCTACTGGACGCTCGACGGCCGTGCCGACCTCTCGGGGCACCGGCTGACCGTCGCGGCAGAGAGCTACCTGCCCGTCGATGCAGACAAGATCCCGGCAGGTGGCCCAGCCCCCGTCGCGGGCACCGTCTTCGATCACCGGCAGCCACGCCCGCCCGCCGCAACGCTCGACCATAATTTCTGCCTGCGTCCCGCGCGTGGCCCCCTCGCGCCGGCCTGCCTGTTTGAGACCGACCGGCTGCGCCTCGCGGTCGAGACCACCGAACCGGGGCTACAGGTCTACACCGGCCAGCAGCGCGGCATCGCGCTGGAGCCGCAGGTCTGGCCCGACAGCCCGAACCGCCCCGATTTCCCCTGCGCCGGGCTGCGCCCCGGCGAGACCTATCGCCAGACGTCGCGCTTTGCCGTGACGCACAAGACCTGAAGAGGCCAAGATGACCCAACCGCTCACCGGAATCCTGCCCGTCGCCCCCACGCCCTTCCACGCCGATGGCAGCCTCGACCCCGAGGGGATGCGCCGCGTCCTCGACTGCATGATCGATCAGGGCGTCGACGCGATCTGCATCCTCGCCAACTACTCCGAGCAGTTCCTGCTGTCGGACGAGGAACGCGCCCTGCTGACCCGGGTCTGCCTTGAGCATGTCGCGGGCCGGGTGCCGGTGATCGTCACGATCAGCCATTTCTCGACGCAGATCGTCGTGGCCCGTGCCAAGGAGGCACAGGCCCTCGGCGCCTCGATGCTGATGATGATGCCGCCCTATCACGGCGTCGGCCTCGTCCCCGCCGAGGCGGGCATCTTCGAGCATTTCACCGCCGTGTCCGAGGCAATCGACATCCCGATCATGGTGCAGGATGCGCCGCTCTCCGGGGTCTCCCTGCCGGTGCCGCTGCTGGTGCGCATGGCGCGCGAGATCGAACATGTCTCCTACTTCAAGATGGAAACCCCCTTCGCCGCCGACAAGCTGGCCGCGCTGATCGAGGCAGGCGGCCCCGACATCGTCGGCCCCTTCGACGGCGAGGAGGCGGTGACGCTGCTGGCGGACCTCGATGCAGGCTGCACCGGCACGATGACCTCGGCGCTGCAACCCGAGAAGATCCGCCCCATCGTGACCGAATACCGCGCGGGCAACACCGCCGCCGCGCTGGAGCAGTGGAAACTCTGCCTGCCGCTGATCAACCACGAGAACCGCCAGTGCGGCCTGCGCGCCGCCAAGACGGTGATGATGGCGGGCGGCGTGATCGGCTCGGACCATGTGCGCCACCCGCTCAAGCCGATGTCGGAGCGGACCAGGGCCCGCCTGCTTTCGCTGAGCGAAGAACTGGACCTGATCGCGCTCCGCTGGGGCAAGTGAGGGGCGCATGACCGTCGCGGAGAGGCAAGGTTTGGAAAAACAGGCCATCGACTGGATCGCCGCCGACTGGGGCACCACCAACCTGCGGGTCTGGGCCATCGCGCCCGACGGCGCGGTGTTGGAGGCGCGCCGCTCCGACCGGGGCATGGGCGGGCTGGCGCCGGAGGACTTCGAAGGTGCCTTCCTCGCCCTTGCGGGTGACTGGATCGGCCCCGAGGGCGCCGAGGTGCTGATCTGCGGCATGGCCGGTGCCCGCGGGGGCTGGGCCGAGGCAGGCTATGCCGCCGTGCCCTGCGCGCCCGCCCCGGCCGAGGCAACGCCCGCCCCCACCCACGACGCACGGCTGCGGGTCCGCATCCTGCCCGGCCTCTCGCAATCCGCGCCCGCCGACGTCATGCGCGGCGAGGAGACGCAGATCGCGGGGCTCTTGGCCGCAGAGCCCGATTTCGACGGCGCGCTCTGCCTGCCCGGCACCCATACCAAGTGGGTCCGCCTCTCGCGCGGGCAGGTCACCGGATTTCGCACCTTCCTGACGGGCGAGCTTTTCGCCCTGCTCTCATCCCAGTCGATCCTGCGCCTCAGCCTCGATGACCAGTGGAACGCCCCCGCCTTCGACGCCGCCGTGGCGGAGGCGCTTGCCGCCCCCGAGAGCGTCAGCGCCACGCTCTTCGCGATCCGGGCCGAGGCGCTGCTGGCCACGCCCGGCCCGAGCGCCGCGCGGGCCCGACTCTCGGGGCTGCTCACCGGCCTCGAACTGGCGGGCGCGCGCCCCTTCTGGGAGGCGGGCCGCGTCGCCCTCGTCGGCAGTGCCGCGCAGCAGGCGCAATATGCGCCGCTCACCGCGCAGGGCGTCACCCTCACCCGGCACGATGCCGAGACCCTCACACTGGCCGGGCTGCGCCTTGCACGCGCGGGCCTGCCCCCGATTGGCGGAGCACGCCCATGACCCGACCCATCATCGCCATCCTGCGCGGCCTCACGCCCGAGGCGGCGGTTCCCGTGGCCGAGGCGTTGATCGAGGCGGGCGTGACCCTGATCGAGGTGCCGCTGAATTCGCCCGATCCGCTGACCTCCATCGCCCGCATGGCCGGGGCCTGTGGCGAGCGCGCGCAGATCGGCGCGGGCACGGTGCTGACGCCCGCGCAGGTGGCCCAGGTGGCGCAGGCTGGCGGGCGGCTCATCGTCTCGCCCAACATGGACCCGGCGGTGATCGGCGAGACGAAGCGCCTCGGCCTCGCCTCCTATCCCGGCGTCCTGACCCCGACGGAAGGCTTCGCCGCCCTCGCCGCCGGGGCCGATGCGCTGAAGCTCTTCCCCGGCGAGATCGCGGGTCCCGCCGGGCTGAAGGCCATGCGTGCCGTGCTCCCGCGCGAGGCCGGGGTCTGGGCGGTGGGCGGTGTGTCCGAGGCCAACCTGCCCGAGTGGTTCGCCGCAGGCGCCGCCGGCGTCGGCATCGGCTCCGCGCTCTTCGCCCCCGGCGACAGCGCCGCGACCGTCGCCGCCAAGGCCGCGCGGCTGGTGGCCCGCTACGACGGAATGAGCGCCTGATGCGCGGTGCGGTGCCAAGCCCTGCCGCAGTCACCCGGGACACTCCGATGACGCCTGCCTCGCGCCCCCGGTGTTGGTCCCAGTCCCGGCCCCGGTCCCGTGGGACCGCCGCGTCACGGCCCCTTGTCCTCCTCCCCGCGCCGGGCACAGTGTTTCAGGGGCCGCTCCACGGGGACGGCTCCGCCCGCCGTCCCGAAAGGAAAAGCCCCGCGCCACGCGCACAGACATGAGCAGGTAGATGACCCCGGAACCGAGCCCCACGCAGATGGCGCCCCTGACCGCCACGCTTCACGACGCCCGCCCCTGCCACCTCGGCGAGGGGGCCTTCTGGCATCCCGAGCGGGAGCAGCTCTTCTGGTTCGACATCCTCGGCCACCGGCTGCTCTCTCGCGCGGGGGACACCCCCTTGGCGTGGGACATGGGCGAATGCGCCTCCGCCGCCGGCTGGATCGACCGCGACACGCTGCTGATCGCCACCGAAACCGGGCTCTGGCGCTTCGACATCGCGAGCGGCGCGCGCCGGCTGATCTGCGCGCTGGAGGCAGAGGACCCCGCGACCCGCTCCAACGATGGCCGGGCCGATCCGCAGGGCGGTTTCTGGATCGGGACCATGGGCAAGGCGGCCGAGGACGGGCGCGGGGCGATCTATCGCTACCACATGGGGGAAGTGCGCCGGCTCTACGGCGCGCTCTCGATCCCGAACTCGATCTGCTTCGCCCCCGGCGGGGAGGCCGCCTATTTCACCGACACGAAGGTTGGACAGATCTTCCGCGTCCCCCTCGACCCCGAGGGCTGGCCCGCAGGCGATCCGGTGCCCTTTGTCGATGTTGCCGCGCAGGGTGCCAGCCCAGACGGGTCGGTCACCGATGCGGAAGGCGGGCTCTGGAACGCCCAATGGGGCAGCGCGCGGGTGGTGCGCTATGCCCCCGATGGCCGGACCGACCGTATCGTGACACTGGACGGCCGCCATGCCTCCTGCCCGGCCTTCGGCGGGCCCGGGCTGAAGACGCTCTTCGTCACCTCCGCGCGCGAGGGGATCGCCGCCCCCGACGCGGCGCAGGGCTGTACCTACGCGCTGGTGCAGGACATTGCCGGCCGCCCGGAACCGCGCGTCCGCCCCTGACCGTCACGGGACACGGAAAAGGGCCCCCGCGGGGGCCCGTCGCGGCCCGGACACCGGGCCGCCAGGGATCGTGTGGCGCGTCAGCGCCGCCGGTGGGTCAGGCCCCCCGATCAGGCGCCTCGATAAGGCGCCCGGTCAGGCCCTCAGGTCGGCCCGCTCACTCTGCCGCGACGTTGGCCGAGGGGTTGTTCGGGTGGGTCGTCCAGTTGGCGTAATCCCCCACCTCGCGGCCCGTGCGCGGATCGACCGCGCCCTGTGCCATCTCCACCATGGTGATACAGTTCTCCACCGGGCAGACGTTGACGCAGAGGTTGCAGGCCACGCATTCCTCGTCCTTCACGGTAAAGGTCCGGTCCGCCGACATGGCGATCGCCTGGTGCGAGGTATCCTCGCAGGCGGCATAGCAGCGGCCACACTTGATGCAATCGTCCTGGCTGATCTGCGCCTTGGTGACGTAGTTCAGGTTCAGGTACTGCCAGTCGGTCACATTGGGCACCGCCTTGCCGATGAAGTCGGACGTCGCGGTATAGCCCTTCTCGTCCATCCACTGGCTCAGGCCCGAGATCATCTCCTGCACCACCTTGAAGCCATAGGTCATGGCCGCGGTGCAGACCTGCACGTTGCCCGCCCCCAGCACCATGAACTCCGCCGCGTCGCGCCATGTGGTGATGCCGCCAATGCCCGAGATCGGCAGGCCGTGGGTTTCCGGGTCGCGCGCGATCTCAGCCACCATGTTCATGGCGATGGGTTTCACCGCCGGGCCGCAATAGCCGCCGTGGGTGCCCTTGCCGTCGATCATCGGCTCCGGCGCCATGGCGTCGAGGTTCACCGAGGTGATCGAGTTGATCGTGTTGATCAGCGAGACCGCATCGGCCCCGCCCGCCTTGGCCGCCTGCGCGGGCTTGCGGATGTCGGTGATGTTCGGCGTCAGCTTCACGATCACCGGCTTGGAGTAGTACTTCTTGCACCACTCGGTCACCATCTGGATGTACTCCGGCACCTGCCCCACGGCCGAGCCCATGCCGCGCTCCGCCATGCCGTGAGGACAGCCGAAGTTCAGCTCGATCCCGTCGGCGCCGGTCTCTTCCACCAACGGCAGGATCGCCTTCCAGCTCTCCTCATCGCAGGGCACCATGATCGAGACGATCAGCGCCCGGTCGGGGTAATCCTTCTTGACCCGGGTGATCTCCTCCAGGTTCGTGTAGAGATCGCGGTCGGTGATCAGCTCGATGTTGTTGAGCCCCAGCAGGCGCCGGTCAGCCCCCCAGATCGCGCCATAGCGCGGCCCGTTGACGTTCACCACCGGCGGCCCTTCCGAGCCCAGTGTCTTCCACACGACACCGCCCCAGCCGGCCTCGAAGGCGCGGCGGACGTTGTATTCCTTGTCGGTCGGCGGCGCCGAGGCCAGCCAGAAGGGGTTGGGGCTCTTGATGCCCAGAAAGTCGGTCGTCAGATCGGCCATGTCAGCCTCCCGTTGGTTTGCTTGGCGGGGGCGCGTCTTGCGGCGCCCCTCTACTGGCTTTGGCGTCAGGTCAGCCCATCAGCGTGGCATGGATGTCCTCGGCGGCGTCGCGGCCCTCGGCCACGGCGGTCACGGTCAGGTCCTCGCCGCCAAGCGCACAGTCGCCGCCGGCCCAGACCCCGGGCAGCGTGGTGCGCCCCGGCCCGCTGACGGTGATCTTGCCGCGGGTGATCTCCAGCCCCTCGGGCGCACCCTCCAGCGTCTGGCCGATGGCCTTGAAGACCTGATCGGCCTTCAGGCGGAAGGTCTCGCCGGTGCCGACGAGGGCGCCATCCTCGGTCTTGGTGTACTCCAGTTCGATCTCGACGGCCTTGCCGTTGCCATGCACCGCCACCGGGCGCACGTCGGTCAGCAGGCGCACGCCCTTGGAGGCCGCGAGGTCCTTCTCGAAGTCGGAGGCGCCCATGGCCGCGCGATCGCGGCGATAGGCGATGGTGACGTTCTCCGCCCCCAGCAGCTTGGACTGTACGGCGGCATCCACGGCGGTCATCCCGCCGCCGATCACCACCACGTCGCGTCCCACGGGCAGGGTCGAGAGGTCATCGGACTGGCGCAGGGTGGCGATGAAGTCCACCGCGTCCTCGACGCCCTCGCGGTCCTCACCCTCGCAGCGCAGGGCGTTCACACCGGCGAGGCCAATGCCGAGGAAGACCGCGTCATACTCTGCCGTCAGCCCCTCCAGCGTCAGGCCCGCGCCCAGCTTCTGGCCGGTCTCGACCGTGATGCCCCCGATCTGCAGCAGCCAGTCGACCTCCGCCTGCGCGAAGTTGTCCGGTGCCTTGTAGGAGGCGATGCCGAATTCGTTCAGCCCCCCCGGCTTGGGCCGCGCGTCGTAAAGCACCACGTCATGCCCCTTCATCGCAAGCCGGTGCGCGGCGGAAAGGCCCGCAGGCCCCGCCCCCACCACCGCCACGCGCTTGCCCGTGGGCGCCGCGCGGGTGAAGGGATGGTCGTTCTTCGCCATCAGCGTATCGGTGGCATAGCGTTGCAGCCGCCCGATCTCGACCGGCTTGCCCTCCGCCGTCTCGCGCACGCAGACCTCTTCGCAGAGCGTCTCGGTCGGGCAGACGCGGGCGCACATGCCGCCGAGGATGTTCTGTTGCAGAATCGTGCGCGCCGCCGCCTCGGGCGTGTCGGTCGCGATCTGGCGGATGAAGAGCGGAATGTCGATCGAGGTCGGACAGGCCGTCATGCAGGGCGCATCGTGGCAGAAGTAGCAGCGATCCGCGGCGACATGGGCCTCGTGGCGTTCCAGCGGCGGATGCAGGTCGCCGAAATTCTCGGCCAGCACCTCGGCTCCGAGGCGGCCGGCAGCGATTCCGGGCGTCTTGGGGGACAGGGTCATGGTTGGCTCCCGTTGGTGGCTTTTCTTGGTTTTCGTTGCAATCAGCCTGCCACAGGTCGAAATTTTATCAAATGGTAAATTTTTGAAACCGGGGTCGCGCCCCGCTTCCGCGCCGATCTGCTGAAAAACCGTGCACAGGCCCGGCACCGGCCCGCCCCCGATTGACACTGGCAGGTCCCGGCCCTTCCCTGCGCCCAGAACAGCCGGGCAGGAGACGGGCATGAGCATGCGGATCACGGGCGCACGGGTGGTGCTGCCGGAGGGGATCGAGGAGACGAGCGTCACCCTCGCCGAGGGCCGGATCGCCGCCATCGGCAGCGACGCCCGCGTCGAGACAGAGCTGGACGCCACGGGCCTCCTGCTGGCGCCCGCGATGATCGATGTCCACGGTGATGCCTTCGAGCGGCAATTGATGCCGCGCCCGAATGTCTTTTTCCCGGTCGATGCGGCCATTCTGGATACCGACCGGCAATTGGCGGGCAATGGCATTGCCACGGCCTATCACGCGCTGACGCTGAGCTGGGAACCGGGCCTGCGCGCCGTCTCCGCCGGGCGCGCCTTTCTCGAGGCGCTCGCGCGGCTGACGCCCCGGCTGATCGCGGAAAACCGCGTGCAATTGCGGTGGGAGACCTTTGCCGCAGAGGCCCTGCCCCTGATCGAGGAGATGCTGGCCGGGCCCCTGACCCCGTCCCTGGCGTTCAATGACCATCTCTCGATGACGATGCGCGACTACGACATTCCGATCCAGGACCGTGCCTTCGAATTCAGCCCGGCCTTTGCCGTGGCCGATCCGGACGATCCCCGGATGCAGGGCCGGATCGGGGCAAAGGCGAAACGCTCCGGCCTTGGGGAGGGGGAATTCCTCGACCTGATGAAGACGACATGGGCAACGCGATCGGAGGTCCCTGCCCGCCTCGCGGCCATTGCCGAAAAGGCCCGCGCCGTTGGCGCCCCGATGTTGAGCCACGATGACACGCAATTGGAGACCCGGGATTACTTCCGCGGCCTCGGGGCGCGGATTTCCGAATTCCCGATGCAAATGGATGTGGCGAAAGCCGCCCGGGACGCTGGCGACCGGATCATTTTCGGAGCGCCCAATGTCATGCGCGGCGGCAGCCACATCGGCTCGCCCGGCGCGGCGGACATGGTGGAGGCGGGGCTCTGCGATATCCTCGCCTCGGATTACTTCTATCCCGCGATGCTGGCCGCCGTGGCGCGGCTGCATCACGAACGGCGCGCGCCCCTGCACCGGCTGTGGTCGCTGGTGACGGCAGGGCCGGCGGCGGCCATGGGTCTGACGGACAGGGGAAAGATCGCCGAAGGGCTGCGCGCGGACCTGATCCTCGTGGACTGGCCGGAGCGCTCTGCGGGAGAGGTGGTGCCGCCTGCGGTCACGCGAATGCTGCGCGGCGGGCGGACGGTCTACCTCGGCCTCGGGGGCTGAGGGCGCGCGCGTCGGGGCGGCAGACGGCCGGGCGCAGCGTGAGGTCGTGGCCCGTCGCCCTGCGGCGCGGGCGGACTGACGCGGGCCACGGGCCTGCGCCCCGCGTCAGTTGGCAGTCAGACACGCCTCAACCGATCAGGCAGCCTTCGAGGTTACCCTCGGCGGCAATCACGTCCTTGACCCAGCCGGGCTGACGGCCACGGCCGCTCCAGGTCTGGGTCGGGTCGGCGGGATTGCGGTATTTCGGCGGATTGACCTTACGGCTCTTGACCGCGCCACCGGTCAATTCGGAGAGGCTGAAACCCATTTCCTGGGCCTTGGCCTCGATTGCCGCGATGGCCTTTTTACGCTCCCGCTCCTGGTAGGATTTGATGGCGAGATCGGTGTCCTTCTGGAGCTTCTTCAGTTGATCCAGAGTCATTTCGTCGAGTGCAAAGTCAGACATCTTTATTCTTGTCCTTTCCTGTGACGCCCGCTTAATCGGCAGCTTTCCTGCCTTGGGGGATTGCAAGGGGGTATCCCGAATATTGAGAGATCAGATTGAAAGTCAATAAACACACTTGTGACAGCAGGCGAATTAACGCTGAATCTTCACATCTTTCCGGAAGGTAATGACCGGCCCCAAGCCCCGGGATTGAAACCGCCATTCAAAGCGGCAGTGTATTTTTAGAAAACGTTAGGGTTCACAAAATTGAACCTATACGAATGAGACAAGTCCGACGCCAAGGCGCATCACACCTTGTCAAAATGATATAGACCAATTACGCACCGCTCATCGCGAGATCCCAAATATGCGCAATTGAGGCAGAAATGCGTCGGGCGCGGATTGTTTCCAATCCGCGCCCGAGTCAGTCTATCGCCGAAGCGTGTTTACTCCGCGGCATTTCTCCGCGCGCCGTCGCGTCCGAGGCGCGACACGACGTTCTCGATCAGCTTGATGCCTGCGTCCTGCCCCATCGACATGATCGATTCCGGGTGGAACTGTACCGCTGCCACCGGCAGGGACTGGTGCTCGATCCCCATGACGATCCCGTCCTCGGTCGAGGCCGTCACGGTCACGTCGTTGGGCAGGCTCTCGCGGCGGATATGCAGCGAGTGGTAGCGGCCCACGGTCACCTGTTCCGGCAGGTCCGCAAAGACACAGCCCGGCTCATGCACCGTAATCCGCGAGGGTTTGCCGTGCACTGGCTCGCCCAGTTGATCCAGTGTGCCGCCGAAGTATTCCCCGATGGCCTGCAGCCCGAGGCAGACGCCGAAGACCGGCAGGTCGCGCGACAGTGCCGTGTCGATGGTCGCCCGGCAGTCGAAGTCCGACGGGTTGCCCGGACCGGGCGAGAGCACGACGAGATCGGGGGCGAAGTCATCCACCAGTTCCGGTGCCACAGGCGAGCGGGTGGTCAGCACCTCGGCCCCGGTCTGGCGGAAGTAGTTCGCCAGCGTGTGCACGAAGCTGTCCTCGTGATCGACCAGCAGGATCCGACGCCCCTGCCCGACCTGAAGGCGGGTCCCGTCGCCGCCGCCTTCGTTGGTCCGCACATCGCCGCGCACGGCGGCCCGCATGGCGCTTGCCTTCAATTCGGTCTCCGCCTCTTCATCCTCGGGGTCGCTGTCGTTCAGCAGGGTCGCCCCGGCGCGCACCTCGGCGATGCCGTCCTTGATGCGGATCGTCCGCAGGGTCAGGCCGGTGTTCATGTCGCCGTTGAACTGCATCGCGCCCACGGCGCCACCATACCATTTCCGGGTCGATTTCTCGTGCTTCTCGATGAAGCGCATGGCCCAGAGTTTCGGCGCGCCGGTCACGGTCACGGCCCAGGCGTGGGACAGGAAGGCATCGAAGGCATCCATGCCCGCGCGCAGCCGCCCCTCGATATGGTCGACCGTGTGGATCAGGCGGGAATACATCTCGATCTGCCGCCGCCCGATGACCCGGACCGACCCCGGCTCGCAGACGCGCGACTTGTCGTTGCGGTCCACGTCGGAACACATGGTCAGCTCGCTCTCGTCCTTCTTGGACTGAAGCAGCTTGAGGATCTGTTCGCTGTCCTCGATCGCATCGGCGCCGCGCTTGATCGTGCCCGAGATCGGGCAGGTCTCGACCCGGCGGCCGGTGACGCGCACGAACATCTCGGGGCTGGCACCGACGAGGTATTCCTGCTCACCGAGGTTCATGAGGAAGCCGAAGGGCGCGGGGTTGATCTTCTGCAACCGGCGGAAGATCGCGGCGGGGCTGTCCTTGCAGGGTTCGTAGAAGACCTGACCGGGCACCACCTCGAAAAGGTCACCGCGGCGGAAGCTGGCCTTGGCGGCGCGCACCAGTTCGGCATATTCGCCGGGCACGTGGTCGCCGCGCGGCACCTCCTGCGGGCCGGGGGTGAAGGGCTCGGCCGGGGTCGCGCCGGAAAGACCCTCGGTGGTCAGCGCCCCCTGCGCGAAGTCGTAGGTATAGCGATGCGCCCGGGCCGAGTAGTGATCCGAGACGAGGATGTCATCGGCCAGGAAGAGCACGAGGTCGCGCTGATCCTCGGGGCGATCGAGGTGGTATTCGATCGGCTCGAACTGGAAGGCGAGGTCATAGCCGAAGGCGCCGTAAAGCCCGAGGTGGCCGTCCTCTTCCGTGGCGAAAAGCGCCACGATCTCCCGCAGGACCGAGAAGACGGAAGGCGCCCGCGAGCGCTCTTCCTCGTTGTAGAGCCGTTCAGGCGTGCGGATCTGCAGGTCCAGCACCTTGGCGTCGCCTCTCATGCTCTCCACCGCGGCGAGGTCTTCCAGCGCCGGGCGGATGATCTGCATCAGCACTTCACCGCGGGCGTTCAGCGCTTTCAGGCGCAGGGCGCGGCCGCGGCTTTCCACCATCAGCGGCGGCTCGGCAAAGCCGAACTCCCACCGGGTGTAGCGGCCGGGATATTCGTAGTTGGAGCTGAAGAGCGCGCCCCGTTGACCATCGAGCCGGTCGATCAGCGTCTCGCTGTCGGCCATGTAGGTCGCGGGGAATTCGCGGCGCGTCACGCGCACGCGGCCTTTGGTTTCAAAGGTCAGATCGGTCATGGTGTAAGTCTCGTCTCACGGGTGGCGCCTGCGAGATCTGCACAGGAAAATTCCTCGGGGCGCCTGTCATCGGTGGGTCCCTCGCGGGGACGGCATGTCAGTTGGACGAGGGGCTACGCCATCGTCCGGTGCTCCACCGGCACCGCCATCGCTGTCCAAGGGGGGCCGCGTGCATGGCCAAGACCTTCCTGCGTTCAGACAGGCGAAGGCATTAGCAAGCAGCGCCCATTTTGTAAACCTCCCCTGACGCCCGGGACGGATTTGCCGCGCGCCACCGATCCGGGGGCCTTCTCTCCCGCGTCCCTGCCGCCTAGTCTGCGCGCAAATCGCCCCGGCCTCTCCGGCTGGGCACCTTCCAAGCAAAGGCCCTCTCATGACCGATCTGCCCCCCCTTCCCGACCGCCCGCTCAATGTCTGCATCGTGGGCGTCGGCGCCATCGGCGGGGCCATTGCCGCGCCGCTGGCGCAGGCCGCCGCGGCCGGAACCCTGCCCGAACTGGGCCAGCTGACCCTCGTCGCCCGCGGCGCGCACCTCGACGCCATGCAAGGTCAGGGCCTGCGGCTGAAATCGCCCGAGATCGACCCGCCCGTGGCGATCCCGGTGACCGCGGTCGAGGACCTTGCCGGCCTGCCGCCGCAGGACGTGGTGATCACGGCGCTGAAGGGCCACCAGGTGCCCGCCATGGCCGAGGCCCTCGCGGCCCTGCTGGCCCCCCATGGCCGCATCGTGCCGATCGTGAACGGCGTGCCGTGGTGGTATCCCCTGCCCGACGCCTCCGCCCCCGGCGGCTATCGCGGCGCGGCCGAGGTCGACCCGGACGGCAAGCTCTGGTCGCTGATCGGGCCGGAGCGCGCCATCGGGGCGGTGGCCTTCATGGGCGCCTCGGTACCCGAACCCGGTCTGATCCACGTCGAACTGCCGGGCTTCCTCGAACTCGGGCGCCTCTCGGGCCAGGACCGCACCGACGTGGCCCGGATCGCCGATCTGCTGCGCAAGGGCGGCGTCACCGTCAAGGAAACCGAACCCTTCGAGGAGGTGATCTGGACCAAGCTGCTGGCCAACTGCTCGATGAACTCGACTACCGCGATCTGTCGCGCCTCGATGTCCTCCATCGTGCAGGACCCGGTGCTGGCGCAGTTCGTCGAAGGGATCATGAACGAGATCATCGCCATTGCCGGCGCGCAGGGCGTGACCATCGACCCGGCCCTGCCGCGTCAGCGTCTGGAGAAGGCCAAGGGCAACCGCGGCTTCAAGACCTCGACCCTGCAGGACCTCGAAAAGGGCCGCCCGATGGAGATCGAACCGATCTTCGCAGCCACCTGCTCGGTCGCAGCCGCGCTCGGAATCCCGACACCGACGCTCTCGCTCGCCACGGCGATCCTGCGCTCGGTGGAACGCGATCGCTTCCCGGCCTGACCCCATATCCCCCGGAGGCTTTCATCTTTCCTGAAATACTCCGGGGGAATTGCCCCGCCCCGCGGGGCAAGGGGGCAGAGCCCCCCCCCGGACTTTTCGAAAAGTCCGGTCCGGAAAATTCGAATTTTCCGGCGACCGCCGCAGCCGGGCATAGCCCTTGCAGCGGCACACCTACCTCACCGGGCGCGCTGAAAAGTCTTGAAACAAGACTTTTCCCAAGAATTTTCCTTGAAATTCTTGGCCGCCCGCCTCAGCGCAGCCCGTCCATCTTGGCGATCTGCGAAACTTCCAGCCCGCCCATCCGCGCATGGACCCGCCCGCCGCGCGACATGGCGAGGGCAAACATCAGCTCATCCGCCCGGGGCCCGTCCGGCAGCCCCACCTCCATGGCGTCGAAATGGCTGCGCACATAAGCCGCGTTGATATGCCCCAGCGGCACGTCGATCCGCGTGCCCGGCCCGCCCTGCTTCATGGCGGAGGGCACGATGGCCAGCGCCTCGCCCAGCCTCTCGCGCATGGAATAGCCGCCTGGCACATGCCACAGCGCGGTATGCTCCAGCTCGCCCGCCTCGCCGCACATGGCGGCCTTGCCGTAGCCGTCGATGCCCTCGATCCCGCCCATGGCCGCGATCAGCCGGTCGGTCATCATCAGGCCCAGCGGTTTCAGCGCGTCCATGTGGCTGCTCAGGTCCTCGACATACTGCCCGGCGAAGGGGTTCTTCACGAGCGCCACGATGGCACCGCGCTGGCGCGGCACCTCCGGTGCAGGGCCGCCGTCATGGGCGATGTCTTCCAGAAAGATCATCGTCTTGCGCAGGGTGAATTCAGGCATCTTCCGTCTCCTCCAGTGCCAATGCGCCGCCCGGGGCCATCGCGCCCACGGCGGTGCTCTGCCCGCGAAGGGCCAGGTGCGCGCCGCCGATCAGGCCGCGTGCAAGATATCTCTGCGCCCGTGCCCGCCCCGCCGCAAGGGCGCGGTCGATCTCGTCGCGCGCCAGCGGGCCGAGGCCGGTGACCACAAGCCGCGCGCCGAGGTCACTGTCGGGGGAAAGATCACAGGCCGGGGCGCGGCTGACCGACGGATGGCCGGGCAGGTTCACCGCGTTGGCGATCATCGTGGCCGCCGCATCGGCCTCCGCCGCCGTGCGCGCCACCACGGTCACCGCATCGGCAATGCCCAGCGAATGGGAGCGCCCGCCCCGTCCCGAGGTGGCAATCCCGCGCCAGGGCGCTGCCCCCTGCAAGGTCACCTGCCCGCCCGGCATGGCGGCCGAGAAGTCCTGCCCCGGGCCGAGCACCAGCGCGATGTCCCCGCCATTGTTGACCCAGGCCTTGCGCGCGCCCGTGCGCGCCATGGCACCGGCCACATGGTCGGCCACCGCGCCCGCCACCGCCGCCATGGGCGTGACGAAAGCGGGCCGGAAGGGCGCCACTGCGCCCTCCATCGCCTGCGCGACCGGGTGGTGCAACAGGCCGGGGGTCTCGCTCCGCAAGGCGGGCAGCTCTGCCACGAGGTCTTCCAGCAGCCCGTCGAAGGCCATGGCGGCGGCCGCATAGGCCGCCCCGCGCACCGCCTCGTCGGCCCAGAGGATCAGGTCGATCGGCCCGTGGTGCATGTGCAGCCGCACCCCGTCGGGCAGGAGGCGGGACTGGATCATGGCCTGCGCTTCGGATCGGGCGCGGCGTCGGCCCCGCGCGCAGGCTGCGCCCGCCGCCCGGCCTCCCGTGGCAGGGCACGCCACTCGGCACCGTATTCGCCACCGTTCTCCAGCACGTCCGACAGCGCCCGGATCGCGCCCTCGTGGCCGCCAAGCGCCACGTAATCGGCGCGCGGCATGGTGAACTCCAGCGGGGCCACCAGCGCGGGCGTGGGCACGTAGCCAAAGCTCTGCGCGGGCATCTGGGTCACATCCGCCATCAGGGTGATCCCGCCGCCGGGCCAGACGAAACACTCGGCCCCGCCCACCGTCACCGTGGCGCGCCTCCCCTGCACGGCGCGGGTCAGCCGCACCGGGTTGCGGGTCACGCCTGACCGCAACGATCCCCCCGCGCCGCCGGTGAACATCACCGTACAGAGCGCCGGTTCGCAGTTCTCGGCGATCAGGTCCACTGTCTCCTGCAGGTCCGGCGACAGCGGCATCGGCTGCGGGCGCAGCTCCGCGTCCAGCCGGTAGGCTGCCGCATGTTCGCCGGTGGTCGAGACCATGAGCAACGTCATGCCCTCGGTCGCGCCCTTGGCCGCACGCCATTCGCCGAGGATCGAGAGCGGATCCTCGATATCGGTCCCGCCCCAGCCAAGGCCCGGTTCGGCCACCTGGAAATACCGTCCGGGCGTCGAGCGCCGCCCGTTGATGCGGATGCCGGTGTCGGGCCAGCCGATCACCTTGCCCGCCTGATGTTCGCTGACGACACCGGTGATGTGGTCATCGACCACCACCACCTCGTCCACCAGCCCCTGCCAGTGGCCCGCGAACATCCCGATGGTGGCCGAGCCGCAGCCGACCCGCATCCGTTCCTCGCGCTTGCCATCGACGATGGGCGGCTGCCCGGCCTGCACGACGACCGTGGCACCGTCTTCGATCTCCAGCTCCACCGCCTCGCGGTTGCACAGCGCCATGAGCGTGTCACAGGTCACCCGGCCCTCGGACTTGGAGCCGCCGGTCAGGTGATCCACGCCGCCCAGCGACAGCATCTGCGAGCCGTATTCGGAGGTGATGACCAGACCCACGACCTCGCCCTTGGCGCGCACCTTCGCGCCCTCGTGGCCAAGGTGCCGGTCGGTGTCGATCTTCACCTTCACGCCGCAGTAGGAATAGATCGCCTCGGTCACCACGGTGACTGTGTCCACGCCCTCGACCTCGCGCGAGACGATGAAGGGCGCGGGCTTGAAGTCGGGATAGGTCGTGCCCGCCCCCACGGCCGAGACGAAGAGGTCGTCGCCCGCCAGAACGCTGCCGTCCCAGTCGTCCTTCTGGAAGGGCCGGATCTCGCCGCCCGCCTCCAGCCGCCGGTCGAGCACGGTGATCGGATCGCAGCGCACGATCTTGCCGCCCTCGTTGGCATAGCGGTCGCAGGCCCCGGTGCGGCCTTCGGCCACGAAACACATGACCGGGCAGGCATCGCAGCGGATTTTCTCAGGCTTGGCGGCAGGTTGCGCGGGGGAGTTCATAGGCCGGCCTCTCTGAGAGCCGCGCGCAGGCGGTGCGGCAGGACGGGGGTGCGGGTGACCCGCACGCCGGTGGCATGGGCGATGGCATTGAGGATCGCGGGCGCGGTGGGGATCAGCACGTGTTCCCCCAGCCCCTTGGCACCCATCGGGCCCTCCGGGTCCGGCACCTCGATCAGGATCGGGTCGATCCGTGGCATGTCGCCGGTGGTGGGGATCAGGTAATCGTGCAGGTTCTCGGTCCGGCCCGGCAGGTATTCCTCCATCAGCGCCATGCCGAGACCCTGCGCGATCCCGCCCTCGATCTGGCCTTCCGCCAGCAGCGGGTTCACCACGCGGCCAAGGTCATGGGCGGCGGTGATCCGGGTGACCTTGGTGGTGCCAAGCTCGACATCCACGGTCACCTCCGCCACCTGCGCGCCGTAGCCGTAGACCGCATAGGGCACGCCCTGCCCGTTCTCGTCCAGCGGCGCGGTCGGCGGGTCATAGCTCTCCTCCGCCACCAGGACGTAGTCGCCCTCCACCGGTAGCGCGGCAAGGTCGATGACACTCTCGCCCGCGGCATCGCGCACCGTCAGGCGCGCACCCTCCAGCGTCAGCACGGCTTCCTCGGCCCGGTTCGCCCGCATGAGGATCTGCGCCCTCAGCGCCTGCCCCGCCAGCAGCGCCGCCTTGCCCGAAACATAGGTCTGCCGCGAGGCGGAGGTCTTGCCGCCGTCCGGCGTCAGCGCGGTATCGGCACCGATGGTCTCCATCTGCGCGATCGGCAGGCCGAGCGCATCGGCACAGATCTGCGGGATCACGGTGTTTGAGCCCTGCCCGATGTCCGTCGCCCCCTGATGCAGCACCAGCCGCCCCTGCGCCGTCAGCCCCAGCCGCATGGTCGAGGGGTTGGGCAGCGCGGTATTCCCGCAGCCGTACCAGCAGGAGGCCACGCCGACGCCATGACGCAGGCGCCCGCCCTCGGTGTCCTTGGCCGCCGCTCGGTCGAGCGCGGCCTGCCACGGCGCCTCGAGCGCCTCAAGGCAAGCGCCGATACCCACACCGCCCAGCTTTTGCCCGCAGACCGTCGGCTCGCCATCCTTCAGCGCGTTGATCCGCCGGAAGGCCAGCCGGTCGATCCCGGCGGTTTCGGCCAGCATGTCATAGAGCGTTTCCTGCACCAGCGCCGCCTGCGGCACCCCGAAGCCCCGGAAGGCCCCGGACACCGGCCCGTTGGTGTGCACGGCCACCGTCTCGGCCCGGTAGTTCGGCGTCCGGTAGGGCCCCGAGGCATGGACCGGCACCCGGTTCGCCACCGTCGGCCCCCAAGAGGCATAGGCCCCGGTGTTGAAAATCCCGTCGAAGGCCATCCCCGTCAGGCGGCCCTCCCCGTCGCAGCCGATCCGCGCCCGCATGGTCGCCGGATGCCGCTTGGTGGAGGAGGTCAGCGAGTCCGCCCGGGTCAGCACCATCCGCGCGGGCCGTCCGGTCTTGAGCGCCACCAGACCGATCAGCGGCTGGATGTTCACGTCCAGCTTGGAGCCGAAGCCTCCGCCCACGCCGGAGGGGCGGATGCGCACCTTCTCCGGCGGCAGGTCCAGCAGCTTGGCCACGTCCTCCTGATCCATCACCGGCGCCTGGGTCGAGGCGCGGATGTTCAGCACGTCGCCCTCCATCCAGGCGATCCCGGCCTCGGGCTCGATATAGGCGTGTTCCACATAGGCGGTGGTGATTTCCACCTCGGCGACGTGCTCGGCCTGCGCCAGCCCCTCCTCGGCATCGCCCTGCGCCACGCGGCCCCGGGTCAGCACGTTGTCGGGGCGCTGGTCCTGCACGGGGCGCGCGCCAATGGCCTGCGCCGGATCGAGGACGGCCTCAAGCTCGGTCCAGGCCACGGGCGCCCTGCGCAGGTCCAGCGGTTCCAGCACGTCGCGTGGGCCCGCCAGCAGCGCCACCGCCTCGCCCCGGAACCGCGCCTCGCGCTCGGCCAGGGCAGGCTGGTCCGCGAAGGGCGGGATCACCCCGTGGGCGTTGATCCCCGGCAGGTCGGCGGCGGTGAAGGCCATGAGGCCCCGCGCCTTGGCCCATCCGGTCAGCGCAGTAAGGTCGAAGGCCGCAGCAGCATGGGGCGAGCGGATCGCCCGGACCCAGAGCTCGCCCTCCATCCGGTGGTCGGCGCCGAAGACCTCGGTGCCCGCCACCTTGGGCGCCCCGTCGCGACGCGGCATCCGCGCACCGACGGCCCGGCCCTGCGCGGGGGCCTGCACAAGCGTGCGCGCCGGGCTCTCGTCAGCCATCCCGGCCACCGCCCCCGGACGCGCGTCACAGACGGCATCGATGATCTTCGCATAGCCCGTGCAGCGGCAGAGCACGCCGCCAAGCGCCGCCTCGGCCTGTGCCCGGCTCGGCCGGGGCACCTCGCGCAGCAAGGCCGTCGCCGCCACCAGCATCCCCGGCGTGCAGATCCCGCATTGCGCGGCCCCATGGCGCAGGAAACTCTCCTGCAATGCCCGGCCCGCGTCGGCCACGGACAGGCCCTCGACCGTGGTGATCTCGCGCCCGGCCACCTGCCCCAGCGGGGTCAGGCAGGCACAGACCGGCGCGCCGTCCAGCAGGACGGTGCAGGCGCCGCAGTCGCCCGCGTCGCAGCCCACCTTGGTGCCGGTCAGCCCGATATCCTCGCGCAGCACGTCCGACAGCCGCGTCAGTGGCGCTGCTTCGACGTCGCGGGCGGTGCCGTTCACGTGCAGGCTCATCCGTGGCAAGGTCATCGGCCCGCCTCCCCGATCAGGCGGCGCATCAGCGTCACCGCCGCCTCGTTGCGATAGGTCTCATCCGCGCGCGGATCGCTCAGCGGCGACAGCGCCCCGGTCACCAGCACCGGGTCGAAGCCCGCCGCCTCTGCGGGGCGCACGCCCGTCACCGCCGCCTCCAGCGCGGTCAGCCGCCGCGCCACCGGCGACGCCGCGCCCATGGCCAGCGCTGCCTGCGCGATGCGCCCGTCGTCCAGCACGATCCGCGACGCGCCCATGACGATCGAGATCACAAGATAGGCCCGCGCCCCGAGTTTCAGGAAGCCCCCCTGCCCCGACACCTCCGGGATCAGAACCGCCGTCAGGATCTCCCCCGGCACCAGCGCCACCCGGCGCGGCCCCAGCATGAACGCCTCCAGCGCCAGCACCCGCAGCCCCGCGGGGCCCGCCAGTTCCACCGAGGCGCCCAAGGTCAGCAGCGGCGGCACGCCGTCCGCCGCCGGAGAGGCATTGCAGAGGTTCCCGCCGATGGTGCCGGAGGTCTGGATCTGTACCGATCCCACCTCCCGCGCTGCCGTCTGCAGGCCCGCGAAGGCCTCGGGCAGGTCGGCCCGCGCGATCTCGGCCCAGGAGGTGCCCGCCCCGATGCGCCAGCCCGCCGCGCTGCGGGTGATCCCCTTCAGCGCCGCGATGCCGGTCAGGTCCAGCACCGGCCCCGTCAGCGCCTGCGCGGAGGTGGCCGGGAACAGGTCGGTACAGCCCGCTGCCAGAATGCAGGCGACATCGGCCGCGATCCGCAGCGCCTCGTCCAGCGTGTCGGGCCTGTGGTAGGCAGTCACGGCAGGGCTCCGTTATTGTTGGTGTACAAACAGAAGCGTGCCGCTCCCGCCCCAGTCCTGTCAATCATGCATTTCTGCCCTTGCCAGCGGAACGGGGGACTCCCACAAAGAAGCGATGAAAAATGAGCAAGAGACCGGCGACTACCGCCTCGACCTTCAGGTGGGCTACCTGCTGCGCCGCGCGACGCAGCGGCACCTCTCGATCTTCTCGCAGCATATCCCGCAGCTGACCTCGACCCAATTCGCGGCGCTGGCCAAGCTCTGCGAACTCGGCCCCACGTCGCAGAACGCGCTCGGACGGGCGACCTCGATGGATGCCGCGACGATCAAGGGCGTCGCGGACCGGCTGCGCGCCAAGGGCCTTCTCGTCTCGACCCCCGATCCCGACGATCGCCGCCGCATCCACCTGACCCCCACCGATCAGGGCCGCGCGCTTTACGAGGCCACCTTCCCAAAGGCGCACCGCGTCACGCTCGACACGCTCGAGCCCCTGACCCCGGAAGAACGCACCCAGTTGCTCGACCTCCTGCTCAAGCTCACCTGACCTCATCCACTGTTCCCAAATGTCCCGGGGGAATTGGCCGCAGGCCAAGGGGGCAGCGCCCCTTCCGCCCCCGCCATCTGCACCCGGGCTGCCCGGTCGCTTCCCGCCCTCACGGCACGGGGGCACATCGCTGGCCCGGCAAAGGCGTTGAACCACTCCCCGTTTTCTTCGAAGAAAACGCACCGGAATTTTCCAGAAGTTCCGAGAACCGCCGCCGACAGTCCCCACGCTGATCCGGTTGCACCCAAGAATTTTCGAAAATTCTTTGGAAAATTCTTCGAAGAATTTTCCGGGCTCCTCGCGCGGGCCTTGCCAGCATCACACCCCCAGGTGCGCCCGCAGCCGCGCCGGATCCGCCCTCAGCGTGGCGCGGTCCATCTCGTCCCGGTTCGCGCCCATCTCGATGACGAAGACCCGGTCCGCCATGTCGAGGACCGCCTCCACCCGCTGCTCCACCAGCACCACCGCCACGCCCCGGTCGCGCATGGTCAGCACCACCTGCCGGATCGCCTCGATCATCGAGGGCTGCAATCCCTCCGTCGGCTCATCCAGCAGCAGGAGTTTCGGCCGCAGCGCCAGCGCCCGGGCCGTGGCCAGCATCTGCTGCTCCCCGCCCGAAAGCGTATCCGCCCGCTGTCCCAGCCGCTCCCGCAGGCGCGGGAAAATCTCCAGCAATTCCTCGCGCAGCGCGGCATCCCCGCCCCGCGCCATCAGGCCGATCTCGATGTTCTGCGCCACGGTCAGCTCGCCAAAGAGCCGCCTGCCCTGCGGGATATAGCCCACGCCCTGTTTGGGCACCTCATGCGGCGGCAGGTCGGACAGCACCGTACCTTCCAGCGCGATCTGCCCCGCCCCTAGCGGCAGGAGCCCCATGATCGCCTTCATCAGCGTCGTCTTGCCCGCCCCGTTGCGGCCCATCAGGCAGGTGATCTGCCCGGCCTCCGCCGTCAGCGAGACCCCGCGCAGCACCTGTGCCGCGCCATAGGAGACGTCCACGCCCTCGATCTTCAGCATCACGCCTCCTCCGTCCCGGTGCCGAGATAGGCCGCCTGCACCGCACGGCTGGCGTGGATCTCCTCCGGCGTGCCCTCTGCCAGCACCTCGCCGAAGTTCAGCACCGTCACCCGGTCGGCGAGTTCCATCACCACGGACATGTTGTGTTCGATCAGCAGGATCGTCGTCTCGGCCTTCAGCGCCCGGATCAGTGCCTTGAAATCGGCGATCTCGCTCTCGGCCAGCCCCTGCGTCGGCTCGTCGAGGATCAGGAGACGCGGGCGCTGTGCCAGCCCCATGGCGATCTCCAGCAGACGCTGGTGGCCGTAGGAGAGGTCTCCCGCAACGTCCGCGGCCCGGTCGGCCAGACCCACGCGGGTCAGCGCCTCGCGCACCTCGGCGTCGACCGCCGCGGCGTCCCCGCCAAGGCGGCGCATGGCGGCCAGCGCCACGTTCTCATGGCAGGTCAGCTTGCCGAAGACCGAGGTGATCTGGAACGTGTAGGCCATCCCCAGCCCGACCCGCTTGGGCGCGGGCAGCGCGGTCACGTCGCGCCCCTCGAAGGTGATGGACCCCGAGGACGGCGGCAGCCGCCCGATCAGCATCGAGACGAAGGTGGTCTTGCCCGCCCCGTTGGGCCCGATGAGCGCCCGGATCTCGTGCTGCGGCAGGTCGAAATCCACCTCGTGCACCGCGCGCAGGCCCGAGAAGCTGCGCGAGAGGCCGCGGGTCTGGAGGATCACGCTCATGGCAGGTCCCTCCAGAGGCGGCGTTTCACCTCGCCCACCAGCCCCTGCGGCAGGAAGAGCGTCAGCAGGACCAGCGCCACGCCCGCGATCAGCATGTAGGCATCGGTCACGCCCGAGGAGAGGTCGATCAGGTAGAACATGAAGAGCGCCCCCACGAAGGGCCCCAGCACCGTGCCCGCCCCGCCAAGGAGGACCCAGAGCAGCGGGAAGATGGAATATTGCACGCCCGCAAACGTCGCCCCCGCATAGCCGAAGAGCAGCGCATAGGCGGCCCCGGACAGGGCCGAGATCGTGCCCGAGATCACCAGCGCCCCCAGCTTGGTGCGGAAGGCATCATAGCCCAGCAGGCTGGCGCGTTCCTCGTTCTCGCGCAGGGCCACGAAGACGCGGCCCCAGCGGTGGCGCACCAGCCACAGGGTCAGGATCAGCACGAGCGAGAACAGCCCCCAGGCGATCAGGTAGCGATGCGCCTCGTCCGAGAGGTCCATGCCCCAGAGCCGCCGGGTGGCGGAAGGGATGACGAAGCCCTCGTCGCCCCGCGTGATGTCGCGGAAGTAGACCAGCGTCATGGCCAGCGCCTGAGAGAACATCAGCGTCACGATCATGAAGCTGACGCCCGCCGTGCGCAGCGCCAGCAGGCCCACGACCAGCGACAGCATCGCCCCCGCCACGATGCCCGCAGCCATCGACGGCAGCGCGCCCGCATCGAAGTGGTAGGAGAGCAGCCCCATCCCGTACATGCCCGCGCCAAAGAACATGGCATGGCCGAGGCTCAGCAGGCCGGTGTAGCCAAAGGCGATGTTGTAGCCCATGGCGTAGACCGCCAGCACCATGATGCGGGCGACATTGCCGTGCTGGTAGGCGGGCAGGACGAAATGGCCTGCGAACAGCAGTGCGATCAGGCCCAGATGCAGGCCCCAGTAATACCGTGCGCTCATCGGCCCTTGCCCCCGAAGAGGCCCTGCGGCCTGAACACCAGCACCAGCGCCACGGCCAGCGTGGCGAGGATCTTGGCCAGCGTGGGCGAGAAGAAGACCGAGATGATGCCATCGGACATGCCGATCAGCACGGCGGCCACGATGGTGCCCGCCAGCGACCCCAGCCCGCCGATGATCACGACGATGAAGGACAGCAGCAGCGCATCGCCCCCCATCAGGTAATGCGCCTGCTGGATCGGCACGATCAGCACGCCCGCAAGTGCGGCGAGCCCTGCCCCCACGCCGAAGACGGCGGCATAGACGCGCTCGACCGGGATGCCGAAGGCGGTGGCCATGTCCCCGTCCAGCTGGGTGGCGCGCATGATCAGCCCGGCCCTGGAGCGCGTCATGAAGAGCCGCAGCGCGGCGATCAGCACCACGGCGGCCCCGATGACGAAGAGCTTGTAGGACGTGGTGGACAGCCCCCAGGGGAAGTAGAACGCCAGACCGCCCTCGCCCCATTCGATCCAGGGCAGCGCAATGCGGTGATTGAAGGGCGGCACCACGGGGCGCGCATCTGCGCCATAGGTCATCAGCGTGGCCTGCTGCAGAATGTAGAGCAGCCCGATGGTGGCGACGATCGTCCGCTCGGGGTCGTAGTTCAGCCGCTTGAGGATCACCATGTCGGCCACGGCGGCCAGCCCGCCCACCAGCAGCGGCGCGAGGATCGCGGCGGCGATGAAGGCCAGGGCCGGGCCGCCGCCGATGAAGGAGGTCACCGCCCAGGCCATGACCGCGCCCAGCATGTAGAATTCGCCATGCGCCACGTTGACCACGCGCATCACGCCGAAGACGAGGCTGAGCCCCGAGGCCATCAGCGCCAGCACCGAGGCCAGCACCGCGCCCTCCAGCATGGCGAGCATCAGGTAAGGTCCGAAATCCATGAAGTCCGTCGCGTCTTGAGCTCTCGCGCCGCCCGGGAGCGGGCAGACGCAGGGGGCAGCCCCCGGCATGTCCATGCCGGGGCAACCGCCGGTTGGGGCCACGCCCCTGAAAATCTGCCGGGTCGGAGGGATGCCCCCGCACCGGCCCCGCACCGGCCCCGCCCGTCACGTGTTCTGCCGGCCCGGTCCCCCGGCCCGGCAGGGCCCTCCGTCACGAAAAACCGTCACGAACAGCCGCCAAGAGCAGCCGTCAGAACGACATGCTCGTGTAGTCGACCTCGTCCGGGTAGATCGTGTCGTCGATCGCGGCGGTGTGGACCTTGACCAGCTTGCCGCCCTCGACCTTCGAGATGTACTGCTGCCCGAAGGTCTGGTGGGTCTTGCCGTTGAAGCGTTTCGGCCCCTGCGGATGGTCGAAGCCCTCGGGCATGTCGGACATCGCCTCGACGGCCTCGATCAGCGCCTGACGGTCCTCGATGCCCTTGTAATCGCAGGCTTCCATCCCGGCCTTGATGATGTGCAGCGTTTCCCAGCAGCCGTACATGTGGGCATAGGTCGCCACGTCCTTGGGATCGGCGAGGCTGGCACCGTTGTCGTCACAGCCAACGGCGGCGCGGTAGGCAGTGGAGAACTCGGTATCGTCCTCCTGCGCGTAGCGCGGCATGCCTTCCCAGAAGTAGGTGCCATCGAGGAACTCGAGGCCCGGCGAGGTCAGGTCGGTCGCCTCGATCGAGTCGACGAAGCCGAAGATCTCGGGCCGCGAGGGGCCGAAGAACTCGCCCAGTTCCTTGACGAAGGTCAGGACGCCGGGGCCGATCATGACGTGATAGATCACCTCGGTCTCGCGCGGGATGCGCGGGAAGTACTTGGTGTAGGAGGTCTCGCTCGGCGGGATGGCGATCTGCTCGATCACCTCGCCGCCCGCCGCCGCGATTGCCGCAGGCAGGTTGTCGCGGTGGTCATAGCCGAAGGCGTAGTCCGGGAAGATCATCGTGACCTTCTTGCCCAGCACGTCGCCGATGAAGGGGGCCATGGCCTGAACCTGGCTCTTCACGTCGGTGATGCCCGGTTGCAGTGTCCAGCGGTTCAGCGCGCCCGAGGCGACGTGATGCCCTTCGGAGACAACGAAATAGGGCAGCTTCAGCTCGCCCGCGCGGGGGGCGGAGCCCATGACCACGTGGCTGAAGAGCGTGCCGTAGGCTATGTCACAGTTCGACTGGTTGGCGAATTTCTCCAGCACCTCTGCGCCGCGCTTGGGATCGGTGCCGTCATCCTCGGTCACGATCTCCACCGGGCGGCCGTTGATGCCGCCTTCGCCGTTGATCTTCTCCACCGCGGCCAGCGTGGCGCGTTCGTACCAGCGGCCGTAGGCGGCGCCGATGCCGGTGGCATGCTTCTGGAAGCCGATGCGGATGGGCGCCGCGCTCTGCGCCGAGGCATAGCGCCCCAGCAGCGGCATCGTGGCCGCGGCGCCGACGCCGGCCGCGAGTGTTTTCAGTGCCTTACGACGACCGGGGGAGTGCAGCTTGGCGCCCTCTCCCGCGGGCAGGATCAGCTTGGTCATCTCGGTATCCCTGTTGGTTGGATGTGTCGCGGGCCTTATAGGGTGACCCTTGGAATCAAGTCTTTAGGCACGCAAACGACTTGTCCAGTTTTTCCGCACCTCGGCGCCGGATCACTCGTAGGTACACAAACAAACTGCTCAGAGCTTCGGCGCAGCTGCCCCTGCGGCAGCCCCTGCCTGCGGGATCAGATGCCGCGCGGAGAGGCCAGCAACCACAGGCCGAAGAGCGTGTAGAGCACCATGAACACCGCCAGTGGCAGTTGCGAAACGGCGGCGCGGGCGTGGTTGCCCGTCAGCCGCAGCGCGATCAGGTGCGACATCAGGATGGCGATGACATGACCCAGCACCACGGCGCCCGCCTGCGTCAGCCAGATCACCTGCACCGTGGCCCGCGTGTTGAAAAAGCCGGTGGTCACATGCCAGTGCCAGAGCCCCGTCAGATGGCCGAGCGCCTCCCAGACATTCTGCGCCTCCACCAGCGACGAGGGGAGGTAGTGGGCGATGTGATAGGCCAGTGCGATCGGCAGGATCGCGGGCGCCAGCAGGCAATAGCCCGCGCGCAGGTCCAGCGGCATCCGCACCAGCCGCAGCCCCAGCCAGATACAGAGCGTATAGGCCCCGATCAGCAAGGCCACCGCCACGACCATGCCCGCGAAACTCTGCCAGACCACGGCGGAGCGCCCGGGGAATTCCAGCGGGTTGATCCCGATGCGGCCGAACCACCAGAAGGTCTCGTTCAGCCCGTCGAAGGAGCCGACGCCGAGCGCCGTCAGCATGAAGGTCGCCTGCGCCAGCGCGGGCCGGGGCATCTGCAACGCCTGCCAGCCCGGCAGGCCAAGGCGCAGCGCCCTGCCCCGCCGTGCCAGCAGGGCGATCTGGCCATAGAGCCGCAGCAGCGTGCCCAGCCCCTCCGCCCGGCGCAGCCACGTGGGGCCGAAGACCAGCGTGCCCGCCATGTGCAGGCCCCAGTAACTCAGCACCATCAGCGCCAGCCGGTCCGGATCGGCGGGGGCGGGATGGGCCAGCAGCACCGCGGCAAAGGCGAGGAAGCTGGCCAGAGCCAACCAGCTGCCCAGCGCCCGCGGCAGGCGCGCCAGCCGCCGCCAGCCCAGCCCATGGGCCAGCGCCCAGACCCCGCGCCACGGGTCCGCCACACGCCAGAGCCCGCCCGCGATCAGGGTCAGCGAAACGAGGAAAATCCAGAACAGGCTCCATATCCCCAGCGGCAGCAGGTTCTCCGTCGGGTCATGGGGCCCCGTCAGGCCCAGCGCCACCAGCCCCATCAGCGCGGCCGTCACCGCAAGGCCGATCCGCGCCCGCCCCGGCAGGGGCCGCACCCGCGCCAGCCCGACAGGCCGGAACAGCGCCGCCGCCCAGGCAGGCGGCACCAGCGCGATCAGCAGCACCGTCAGCGCCACGCTGGCCGCCCCCCCCGCGACATAGAGATCCGTGGGCAGCAGCAGGACGAACCCCTGCTCGGAGGCATGGGCCAGCGCCATCGAGGGCAGCAACAGGAGGACCGGGAGGAGCAGGAGAAATCTCATGCCGCCAAACTGCCCCTTTCCTGACCGCGGGCACAGGGAAAATTCGCCGCAGGTCGCAGCGCCGTTGACTTTTGGTCAGCCCATGGAAATCATTTGTGCACGAATGGTTTTCAGGAGGCTGTCATGGCGGGCACCAGCAGGGCCGAGGCGACGGGGCGCGTGATCGGCGTCGATGTGGGCGGAACCTTCACCGATCTGGTGCTGACCGATCCGGCGACGGGCCACGTGCGGCTGGCCAAGGTGCCCTCGACCCTCGACAATCAGGCGCGCGGCGTGATGAACGCGGTGACCGTGGCCGAGGCCGACCTGACGACGGTGGACCTCATCGTCCATGGCACGACCACCACCACCAACGCCGTGCTTGAGCGCAAGCTGGCCCGAACCGGTCTGATCACCACTGCCGGTTTCCGCGACGTGCTGGAACTGGGCCGCCGCACCCGCCCGCAGGCCTATGGCATGAAGGGCAGTTTCACGCCGCTGATCCCCCGCGATCTGCGCCTTGAGGTGCCCGAGCGGATGGATGCACAGGGCCGCGTCGTCACTGCGCTGGACGAGGACGCCCTGCGCGCCGCCGCGGCGCAGCTGCTGGAGGCCGGCTGTGTCTCGGTCGTGGTGCATTTCCTTCATGCTTACGCCAACAACGCCCATGAACTGCGCGCGGGCGACATCCTCGCCGAGGTCTGGCCCAATGATCACATCACCCTCGGCCATGCGCTGCTCTCGGAAAGTCGCGAGTTCGAACGCGGGGTGACGGCGGCGGTGAATGCCTCGGTCCAGCCGCTGCTAGAACGCTATGTTTCGCGCCTGACCGGCGAGCTGGAGGCGGGCGGCTATGGCGGCGACCTTCTGGTGATGAACGGCAACGGCGGCATGGTCTCGGCCCGCACGGTGTCGCGCGAGGCGGCCAAGACGGTGATGTCGGGCCCCGCCTCCGGCGTCATGGCCGCGGCCTTCACGGGCCGGGCGGCGGGTCTGGAGAACCTGCTGACCTACGACATGGGCGGCACCTCCACCGATGTGGCCCTGATCCGCGATGCGCAGCCCGCCGTCAGCAACGAGATCGAGGTGGAATACGCCATGCCGATCCACGTCCCCATGGTGGACGTGCGCACCGTGGGCGCGGGGGGCGGCTCCATCGCCAAGGTGAACGCCGCCGGCCTGCTGGAGGTCGGCCCCGAAAGCGCGGGCGCGACGCCGGGCCCGATCTGTTATGGCCGGGGCGGTACCCGGCCCACGATTTCAGACGCGAACCTGCTGCTCGGGCGGCTCGATCCGGGCAAGCTCGCCTCGGTTGAGGGCGGCGTGATGCTGGAGGACGTGCGAAGGGTCTTCGCCGCAGAGCTCGGCGACCCGCTGGGGCTGACGCCGGAAGAGGCCGCCGAGGCGGTGATCCGCTTGGCCAACGTCAAGATGTCGGGCGCGATCCGCATGGTCTCGCTCTCGCTCGGCGCCGATCCGCGGGACTTCGCGCTCTTCGCCTTCGGCGGGGCCGGGCCGCTTCATGCCTGCGCGCTCGCGCGGGAGTTGGGGGTGCCCAAGGTCCTCGTCCCTGCCCGCCCCGGCATCACCAACGCGCTTGGCTGTGTCGTGGCCGATCTGCGCCATGACTTCGTCACCACGCTGAATCGCCCGCTGGACGCCCTGCCGATGGACGAGTTGGCCGCGGTGCTGCGCGCGCAGGAGGCCGAGGGCCGCGCCCTCATCGAACGCGAGACGGTGCCGCTCAGCGAGGTGCGCGCGGTCTTCTCTCTCGACATGCAGTTCATGGGCCAGACCCACCTGCTGCGCGTGCCGCTCGATGGGGCCGAAATTACCGCAGAGGCGCTGCTGGCACGGTTCGAGGAGGTCTATTTCAACCGCTTCCGCGTCCGGCTGGAAACGATCCGCGCCGCGGTGGTCAACGCCAACTGCTCGGTCATCGGGACGCGGCAGCCGCTCGACCTGACGATCCTGCTGGACCCGGCGGAGCGCCGCGCCACACTGGCAGAGGCACAGCGCGGCACCCGTTCGGTCTGTTTCGACGGTGCGAGGCACGACACGCCGCTCTACTGGCGCGACCACCTGCCCACGGGCGCGGTGATCCCCGGGCCCGCCATCGTCGAGCAGATGGACACCACCCTGCTGATCCTGCCCGGCGACCGGGCCGAGGCGGATGCCATGGGCAACCTGATCGTTCACATCGGAGGTGCGGCATGATCGACCCGATCACCCTCAGCGTCATTCAGGCCGGTCTGCAACAGGTCTGCGACGAGATGGACCTCAGCTTCTCCCGCGCGGCCTTCTCGCCCGTGATCGCCGAGGCCAACGACCGCTCCGACGGGATCTATGCCGCCGAGGATGGCGCGCTGATCGCGCAGGGCGCGGGCGGCCTGCCGGTCTTCGTGGGGACGATGCAATATTCCACCCGCGTGCTGGTGGAGCGTATCCGCGACGGGCTGACCCCGGCGCCGGTCGAGGGCGACATCTACATCGTCAACGATCCCTACCTCGGCGGGACGCACCTGATGGACGTGCGCTTTGCCATGCCCTTCTACCGGGATGGCGAGATCTTCTGCTGGCTGTCCAACACCGGGCATTGGCCCGATACCGGCGGCGCGGTGCCCGGCGGCTTCTCTGCCTCCGCCACCTCGGTGGAACAGGAGGGCCTGCGGCTGCCGCCGGTGCGGCTCTTCAAACGGGGCGTGCTGGACCCGGAGATCTACGCGATCATCTGCTCCAACATCCGCGTGGCGGATCAGCGGATCGGGGATGTGCAGGCGCAGGCGGCGGCCCTGAAGGTCGGGGCGGAACGGCTTTCGGCCTTGCTCGACCGTTACGGCGACGAGGTGGTGGCCGGGGCGATTGCCGAGTTGCGCGCGCGCGCCGCCCAGCAGATGCGCGCCTGCGTCGCCCTGATCCCCGAAGGATCACACGAGGCCGTGGCCTGGATCGACAGCGATGGCGTGGTGAACGAGCCGCTGGCGATCCGGCTGGCGGTGACCCGACAGGACGACGGGCTCCGCTTCGACTTCACCGGCTCCTCCGCGCCCTGCGCCGGGCCGATGAACTCGGTGCTGGCGACGACGCTCTCCTCGGTCTACCTCGCCATGCGGCATCTCTTCCCGGAGGTGCCGATCTCCGCCGGTGCCTTCGAGCCGCTGGAGGTGACGGGCGTCGCGGGGACCTTCCTCGATGCGCAATATCCCCGCCCCGTGTCGGGCTGCGCGGCCGAAGTCAGCCAGCGGATCGCCGAGGCGGTCTTTGCCGCCCTCGCCCCCGCCCTGCCCGACCGCGCCACGGCGGCCCCTGCGGGCACCTCCGGAAACTTCGCCCTTGGCGGGCACGACCCCGAGAAGGGGCGCGATTTCGTCATGTACCAGCTCTCGGGCGGCGGCTACGGCGGCAGCGCGGGCGAGGACGGGCTGGCCAATGGCTGTTCCACCATCGGCATTTCCAAGGCACCGCCGGTGGAGATCATGGAGCAGCAGTTCCCGGTGCTCTACCACCACTACGCGCTCCACGAGGGCTCCGGCGGCGCGGGCGCACATCGCGGCGGCTTCGGGCTGGACTACAAGCTGGAGCTGCGGCGCGGATCGGCGCGGGCGAGCTTCGTCATGGACCACGGCCGCTTCGGGCCGCAGGGTGCCATGGGCGGTGCGGACGGCGCGATGAACCGGGTCGAGGTGATCCGGAACGGCGCGGTCCATGTGCCGGAGCATCTGTCGAAGGAGCAGGACATTCCGCTGGCCCCTGGCGACGTGGTCCACGTCCGCACGCCCGGCGGCGGCGGCTGGGGCGACCCGATGCGGCGCGACCCGGCGCTGGTGGCGCAGGACGTGCGGCTGGGGCGCTACACGGCGGCCCAGGCAGAGGCGCTCTTCGGCGTGGTGTTGGCGGGGGCCGAGGTGGACGCCGAGGCCACGGCGGCGCGACGCGGGACCGGCGTCTAGGCGCGCCGGTCGAGAGGGGATCGCGCGGGGGCGGTGAGGCCCGTTTTCTTCGAAGAAAACGGACCGGAATTTTCGAAAATTCCGGGTGGGGTCGAGAGGTTTGCCCCGGGAGAAAAGGGACCGGGAGCCGGCATGTCCCCAGAGCGCGCCGTCTCGATCGCCGGATAGGGAACACGAAGGGCAGCGCCGCCCCGCGGGTTGGCGCTATAGCGCCGCCCCATGGGGGCGGGACAGATCGAGAGGTCAGCAGGGTACCGTCAGACGCCCCGGCCCCACGTCAGCCCTTCGCGGCGTCCAGCGCGGCCCAGACCCGTCCCGGGCTCGCGGGCATCGCGAAATCCTCGACCCCGCGCTGCGCGAGCGCATCGCAGACCGCCGACATGCCGGCTGCCATGCCCCCGACGGAGCCGGCCTCGCCCACGCCCTTCACCTTCAGCGGGTTCAGCGCGGTCGGCACCTCGTGGAAACCGCAGTTGAAGAGCGGCATGTCTTCGGCGCGCGGCATGGCGTAATCCATGAAGGTCCCGGTCAGCAGTTGCCCGTCGCCCTCGCCATAGCGCATCTCTTCCAGGAACACCTGCCCCAGCGCCTGCACCGCGCCGCCGTGGATCTGGCCCTCGGCCAGCTGCGGGTTCAGCACCACGCCGATGTCCTCGATGGCGGAATAGCGGTCGAGCCGGGCGCGCCCGGTCTCGGGGTCGATCTCCACCTCGGCCACGTGGCAGCCGTTCGGGAAGGTCGGCCCGTCGGTCTCGAAGATACCGCGCCCGATCAGCTGCACGCCGCTTTCGGCCGCCAGCTTCGCGACCTCGGTCATCTCAATCTCGCGGTCGGTGCCGGCGATGCGGAAGGTGCCCGCGTCATACTCGATGTCGGCGGCATCCGCCTCCAGCGCGTCGCCCGCGATCTTCTTGGCCTGCGCGATCACCCGCGACACGCCGTCCTGCAAGGCGGAGCCGCCCAGGATCATGGCCGAGGACCCGCCCATGCCCTTGCCCTTCTTCACCGTCTCGGTGTCGCCCTGCACGTAGCGGATGCGGTCCGGGCTCAGGCCCAGCTCGGCGGCGGCGAGGTCGACCATCGCCGTCTCCAGCCCCTGACCCGCCGAGAAGGCACCCACGGCCACGGTCACCGTGCCGTCGGCATTGAAGGAGATGTCGGTGGCGTCATCGGACTTGCGCCCGTAGGGCCCGCCCGAGGTCTCGACGCAGAGCGCGAGGCCGAAGCCGCGCAGCAGGCCCTTGGCCTCGCTCTCGGCCTTGCGGGCGGCAAAGCCCTCCGCATCGGCCTTCTTCAACCCGGCGTCGAGGATCGCGGGGAAATCGCCGCTGTCGTAGTCGAAGATGAAGGGCGAGGTCCAGGGCATCTGGTCGGGCTGGATCAGGTTCCGGCGCCGCAGTTCGATCGGGTCGAGACCCAGCTGCCGCGCGGCCTTGTCCACCAGCTGTTCGATGATGAAGGTCGCCTCGGGGCGGCCCGCGCCACGGTAGGCGGTCACAGGCACGGTGTTGGTCAGCACCAGCTCGATCCGGGCGGCCACGGCGGGGGTGCGATAGACCCCGGCGATGCCGCCGATGTTCAGGATCGCGGGCATCGAGCGGCCCGTGGCATAGGCGCCGATGTTCTGGAGCACCTCGACCGAGAGCGCGGTGAAATGGCCCTCGGCGTCCAGCCCGAGGCTGGCATCGAAGACCATGTCGCGGCCGCCCTCGTCAGAGAGGAAATCCTCCGACCGGTCGGCGCGCCAGCGCACAGGCTGTCCCAGCATCTTGGCGGCCCAGAAGACCAGCATCTCCTCGCGGAGCGGGCCGCTCTTCATGCCGAAGGCACCGCCCACGTCCCGGGACACGACGCGGATGCTCTCCGCCTCCATGCCGAAGCAGGACGCCAGATCGGCCCGCAGCGCCACCGGGTGCTGGTAGGAGGCATAGAGCGCCAGCCGCCCGCCCTCTTCCATGTGGGCGAAGGCGTTGCGCGGCTCCATCGCAACGGCGGTCACGCGGCTGATCGGCAGGCGCAGATGCACCACCTTGTCGGAGGCCTCCAGCGCGGCGCGGGTCCCGTCCCAGTCGCCCCGGCCCCAGATCGCGCCGATGTTGCCAGCACGGTCATCATGGACCAGCGGCGCGCCCTCGGCGCGGGCGTCGGTCACATGCACCACCGCGTCCAGATCGTCGAAATCGACCTCGATCGCCTCGGCGGCATCCATGGCCTCGGCCAGGCTCTCGGCCAGGATCATCGCCAGCGGCTCGCCGAGGTAGCGGATACGATCCGAGACCAGCAACGGACGCTCGGTGGCGGTGTACTTTGTGCCGTCCGGCCCCTCGACGTTCAGCGGCGCCTGATAGGCCGCGACGCCATCGGCCTCGAGGTCCGCAGCGGTGAAGATCGCCACGACGCCGGGCATCTCGCGGGCGTCCTCGACGTTCAGGGTGGTGACGGTGCCATTGGCGATGCTGGCGCGCAGGAAATAGGCCTTGAGCGCACCGGGCTGCGCAAGGTCATCGGTGTAGCGACCCTGACCCGTGATCAGCCTGTCATCCTCGATCCGTCCGAGGCGGGGGGGCATTGCGGTCATGGGGCGTCTCCTGTCCTTGCGTCATCGGGCGGGGCCCGGCGCGGCGAGGGAACAGGGGATCGGCGCGGGTTGCAAGAGGCGATCCTGCAAACCGGCCATTCATTCGCGCGCGCCTGCGCGGCCCGCCCGTCCGGCGGGCAGCACGACAAGGGCCCAGCCCCGGCGTCGCACGCGAACCGGCCCCCGGACAGGACGAAAGACGGTCCCTTGGACAGGTCTCAAACGGATCTCAACCGGGCCCCGTTCAGGCCGCGGTCGGGCCCGCGCAGGATCAGATGACCTCTTCGAAGCCGATCTTGCGGCCGATCTCGACCAGCTTGCCCGCTTCGTCGTGGTAGTCGTTCACGGCCTTCTTGTAGAACTCGAGCTGCGCCTGGTAGAGCTCCGCCGGCGTGCGGCAGTGCAGCATCGTGTGGGTGAAATCCACGTCTTCCTTCATCCGCGCCGCGGTGAAGGTGGACAACTCCGACCCGAATTCCATCCAGGTTTCAAAGAACTGCGCCGCGGGCCAGACCGGCATGTCCTTGCTGTCCAAGAAGCCTGCGGCCTTCGGAGCGGTGGTTTTGGTGGCACACATGGCACGTCCTTTCAAACTGACTTTCAAACTGGTTACCCCAAGGGGAATCATAGCAGAGCCGTGAAACATGGATTTGACGCGGATCAATCCGGCGGGGTTTCCGCGACAGATTCTGCCCGATCTGTCCGCTTGAGCGCAATTTATCGGCGGATCGACGCCGGCGCGGTGCAAATTTCATCTGCGCCGATATGGCCCCCGCGCGGCGGATCGCGCTCGCATGGCCCTGTCGCGACCAACTCACCCCCCCTCCCTGCCGCAGATCGCGGCACCGCAGCATGATCCAGCGCAAATCCGCCCGGAACATGGACGGTTATGCTGTCACCGCAACGTCACGTGCCGGTTGCAGCTTGTCCCGCGAGGCAGGCGGAGGCTAGGCAGGTACCGTCGCGTAAAGGTCAGGAGTGTTGCACCATGATGATCGAGAACCGGACGTTCGATGAGCTCTCCCCGGGGGATACCTCCCAGATCCGTCGGCTCTGCACGCAGGATGACCTGATCGCCTTCGCGAATGTCTCGGGCAATCACAACCCGCTGCACCTGCATGACTACGACGGCGATGGCGACGGCCTGCACGAGGCGGTGGCCCCGGGCATGTTCCTGGGCTCGCTGATCTCCGCGGTGCTCGGCAACGTGCTGCCCGGCGCGGGCACGCGCTACCGGTCGCAGCAGTTCACCTTCCACGAACGCGCCCATGCCGGGGAAGAGCTGATCTCGACCGTCACGGTGACGGCGAAGGACGCGGCCACCGGCACAGTGACGCTGGACACCACGATCCGCCGGGTCTCGGACGATGCGCTGATCCTCAGCGGCGAGGCCCTCGTGGAGGCGCCAAGGCACAAGCTGCATTACTCCACCATCGACCTGCCGGGCCTCATCGTCCAGCGCCACCGCCACTTCGAGGCGCTGCTGGCCAAGGCCGAGCCCCTGCCCGCGCTCAAGACCGCCGTGGTCTGCCCGGAGGAGCCGAACTCGCTCGGCGGCGCGCTGCTGGGCCGCGATCACACGCTGATCGAGCCGATCCTCGTGGGCTGCGCCCGCAAGATCGCAGCCTGCGCCGAGGAGATCGACCGCCCCCTCGACGGGATCGAGGTGATCGACCTGCCCGACCACAACGCCGCCGCCGAGAAGGGCGTGGCACTGGTGCACGAGGGCCGGGCCCACGCGGTGATGAAGGGGCACCTGCACACCGACGTCCTGCTGCGCGCGGCCCTCGACAAGGCCAAGGGGCTGCGCACCGGGCGCCGCTTCACCCATGTCTTCGTGATGGATGTGCCGGGGCTCAACCACCCGCTGCTGGTCACCGATGCGGCGATCAACATCCAGCCCGACCTCAAGACCAAGGTCGACATCGTGCAGAACGCCATCGACCTCGCGCTGTCGCTGGGGATCGAACAGCCCAAGGTCGGCGTGCTCTCGGCGGTGGAGACTGTGAACCCCGACCTGCCCTCCTCCATCGACGCGGCGTTGCTGAGCAAGATGGCGGACCGGGGGCAGATCACCGGCGGGCTGGTGGACGGGCCGCTGGCGATGGACAATGCCGTGGACCTTGCCGCCGCGCGGACCAAGGGGATCACCTCACCCGTGGCAGGCCGGGCCGAGGTGCTGGTGGTGCCCAACCTCGACGCAGGCAACATGCTGGCAAAACAGCTCACCTACATCTCCCACGCCGAAGGCGCCGGGCTGGTGCTGGGGGCCAAGGTGCCCTTCATCCTGAACTCCCGCGCCGACGACGACATGGCGCGCCTCGCCTCCTGCGCGGTGGCGGCGCTGCACCATGCCCGCATCTCCGGGGGCGCGGCATGAGCCACCTGCTGACGCTGAACGCGGGCTCCTCCTCGCTGAAGTTCGCGCTCTATGCCACGGCGGAGGGCGATCCCGTCCCCCGCGCCGTAGGCAAGGTGGAGCGGATCGGCTCCGCCCCCGTCCTGTCCCTGACGGACAGCGCCAGCGGGCGCAGCATCGCGAAGGAGGAGCGCATCGCCGCCACCAGCCATTCGGGCGCGCTGCAGGCCGCGCTTGCCGCGCTGGAGGGCGCCTACCCCAGCGCCCGGGTCCGCGCCGTGGGCCATCGTGTCGTCCATGGCGGGCGCAAGCATTCCGCCCCGGCCCGGCTGACGCAGGAAGTCATCGCCGATCTCGACCAACTCTCGCCCTTCGCGCCGCTGCACCAGCCGCACAACCTCGCCGGTGTCCGTGCCGCGGTGGAGGCCTTCCCGGAGGCGCTGCAGGTGGCCTGTTTCGACACCGCCTTCCACCGCTCGCATCCCTTCGTGAACGACACCTTCGCCCTGCCGAAAGAGTATTACGAAAAGGGCGTGCGGCGCTACGGCTTCCACGGGCTGAGCTACGACTACATCACCGGCGTGCTGGAGGCAGAGTATCCCGACCTTCACGAAGGCCGCGTCGCCGTCGCCCACCTCGGCAACGGGGCCTCGCTCTGCGCGATCCGGGCCGGGCGGTCGCTGGCCTCGACCATGGGGTTCTCGGCGCTGGACGGGCTGCCGATGGGCACGCGCTCGGGCCAGCTCGACCCGGGCGTGGTGCTCTACATGCTCCAGCAGGAGAAACTCTCGCCGGAGAGGATCGCCGAAATCCTCTATACGAAATCGGGTCTTGCCGGAATTTCAGGCATCAGCCACGACATGCGCGACCTGCTCGGCTCAGACAGCGCGGACGCGAAGAACGCGGTGGATTACTTCACCTTCCGCATTAGGCGCGAACTGGGGGCCATGGCCGCCGCACTGGAGGGGCTGGACGGCATCGTCTTCTGCGGCGGCATCGGCGAGAACGCGGCCCCCGTGCGGCAGAGGATCTGCGATCCGATGGGCTGGCTGGGGGTCTCGGTCGACCCGCAGGCCAATGCCGCGAACGCGCGGGAGATCGGAACCGGCAAGATCCGCGTGCTCGTCATCCCCACGGATGAGGAGATCGTGATCGCACGCGCGGCAGCTGCACTTCTGTAGGCCCGATACGGCCCGCCCTGCGTTGACCCTGCCGAGGCCACCCATATACTCCGCCGCATGACACGCCGCGCCGATGCCGTTCGAAACCGCGCCCGCCTGCTGCAGGCCGCGCATGAGGTCTTCCTGAATGAGGGGATCACCGCACCGCTGGATCACATCCGGCAGGTGGCCGGTGTCGGTCGGGCCACGCTCTACCGCAACTTCCCTGACCGGGGCGCGCTGGTGGAGGCGCTGCTGGAACGTTCCTTCGAGCGGATCGAGACGCTGGTGGCGGGCCGGCAGGACCCCCATGCCTTCTTCGACCTCCTTACCGCCACGGTCAGCGAAATCTCCGACAACTGCACGCTCTACGATTTCTGGCGCTCCCAGACCGCCGAGCCGCAGGCGGTGGAACGCCTGCAGGACCGCCTGATCCGCTGTTTCGAGGCCCCGATCGACGCCGCCAAGTCCGAGGGCCTGCTGCGCGCGGAGATGACCGCGGAGGACATGGCGCTTGGCCTGCGGATGATCGGCGCGATGCTCAGCGGGCACCCGCCGGCAGAGCGTCCGACGCTGGCGTGGAAGGCCGTGCACCTGATCGTCCATGGCATGATCACGCCCGAGGGCGCGCAGGAGATCGGCCCCTGCCCCCAGCCAGCACCCGCGACGCAGACCGGGGACGCCCCGGCGGACGCCCCCGTCTCCTGATCCCGACCTCTTCCCGGGGGATGTCTCCCCGGGTGCCTGCGGTCAGATGACCGCTTCGAAGAGCGCCTTGGTGTTCTCGACCGTCATCGCGACCGGGTTGCCCCCCACCGAGGGGTCGGTCAGCGCCATTTCGGTCAGCAGGTCGATCTTGTCGGTCCCCACGCCAAGCGCCGAGAGCTTGGCCGGGATGCCCAGCATCTCGTTCAGCTCCACCACGCGGGCGCAGAAGCCCTCGTAGCCGCCCGCGATGCCCATGTAGGCCGCGGCGCGGTCCAGCCGCGCCTCGATCTTTGGCCTATTGAAGGCGAGGCAGGCGGGCATGACGACGGCATTCGTCGTGCCGTGGTGCGTGTTGTAGAGCGCGCCGACCGGATGGCTCAGCGCATGGATCACGCCGAGGCCCTTCTGGAAGGCCACCGCCCCCATCATCGCTGCGGACATCATCTGCGCCCGCGCCTCGAGGTCCGTGCCATCGGCATAGGCGCGCGGCAGGTAGTCGTTCACCAGCCGCAGCCCTTCCAGCGCGACGCCCTGGCTCATCGGATGGTAGAAGGGCGAGGAATAGGCCTCGAGGCAATGGGCGAAGGCATCCATGCCGGTGCCCGCGGTGATCATCCTGGGCATGCCCACCGTCAGCTCAGGGTCGCAGATCACGACCGCGGGCAGCATCTTGGGGTGGAAGATGATCTTCTTGTAATGGGTCTCGGAATTGGTGAGCACCGTGGCGCGCCCCACTTCCGACCCGGTGCCCGCGGTGGTGGGCACGGCGACGATGGGCGCGATCTTCGCGGCGTCCGCGCGGGTCCACCAATCGCCGATGTCCTCGAAATCCCAGACCGGGCGGGTCTGGCCCGCCATGAAGGCAATCGTCTTGCCCAGGTCGAGGCCCGATCCGCCGCCGAAGGCGATCACGCCATCATGGCCGCCGGCCTTGTAGGCCTCGATCCCGGCGGCGAGGTTGATCTCGGTCGGGTTCGGATCGACCTCGGCAAAGAGCGCAGCCCCGAGGCCCGCAGCCTCCATGATCGCCAGCGTGTCCTGCGTGATCGGCAGCGCGGCAAGGCCCTTGTCCGTCACCAGAAGCGGCTTGGAGATGCCCGCCTGCTTGCAGGCCTCGGGCAGCTCCTTGATCCGGCCTGCGCCGAACTTGATCGCCGTGGGATAGGACCAGTTTCCAACGAGGGTCATGCTTTCACCTTTCTGAAATGGTAGGACCGCGGCCGGGTCAGGGCGTGGAAGCCCAGAACCGAGAGCGAGGCGCCCCGCCCGGTGTCCTTGCAGCCGGTCCAGCACATGGCCGGATCGAGGTAATCGGCGCGGTTCAGGAAGACGGTTCCCGTCTCGATCTGCCGCCCCAGCGCCATGGCCCGGTCCACGTCCTGCGTCCAGAGCGAGGCCGTCAGCCCGTAGTCGCAATCGTTCATCAGGGCGAGCGCCTCTGCATCGTCCTTCACCGGCATGATGCCCACGACGGGGCCGAAGCTCTCTTCCTTCATCACACGCATGTCGTGGGTCACGTCGACGAGGATCTGCGGCATCAGGTAGGCGCCGCCGTCATCGGCCGGGAAATCGGCCGGGTCGATCAGGGGCTTGGCGCCCTGCGCCACCGCCTCGGCCACCTGTTCGCGCACCACTTTGGCAAAGCGCGCATGGGCCATCGGCCCCAGCGTGGTGGCCTCCTCCAGCGGGTTGCCCAGTGTCAGGCCATTCACGAAGGCCACGGCCTTTTCGACGAAGGCATCGTAGAGGCTTTCGTGGACATAGATCCGCTCGATCCCGCAGCAGCACTGGCCCGCGTTGAACATCGCCCCGTCCAGCAGCGTGTCCACCGCCCAGTCGAGGTCCGCGTCCTCCATGACATAGCCCGGATCCTTGCCCCCCAGTTCGAGCCCGACGCCTGTGAAGGTGCCCGCCGCCGCTTTCTCGATCGCCGTGCCGCCGCCGACCGAACCGGTGAAGTTGATGAAGCCGAAGGCGCGTTCGCCGATCAGTGCCTCGGTCACGTCATGGGTGAGGAAGAGGTTCTGGAAAAGCTCCGCCGGGACACCGCCGCGCGCAAAGGCCTTGGCCATCCGCTCGCCCACCAGCAGGGTCTGGGAGGCGTGTTTCAGGATCACCGCATTGCCCGCGATCAGCGCGGGCGCGACGGCGTTGATCGCCGTCATGTAGGGGTAGTTCCACGGCGCAATGACCAACACCACCCCATGGGGCGCGCGTTCGATGCGCCGCTCGAAGGCGTCCGAGCTTTCCACCACGATGGGGGCCAGCGCCTCCTCGGCAACCGAGGCCATGTAGCCCGCCCGCTCGTTCATGCCGCCGAACTCGCCGCCGTAGCGCACCGGGCGGCCCATCTGCCAGGCCAGTTCCTCGACGGCCTCGGCGCTCTCCTCGTTCAGCGCGGCAAGGCCCGCCTCCACGATGGCAATCCGCTCTGCCAGCGGTTTCTCGGCCCACTCGGCCTGTGCGGCGGCGGCGCGGGCCACGGCGGCGCGTGCCTCGTCCAGCGGCATCGCGGGGCGCTCCGCATAGACCCGCCCGTCCACGGGCGAGATACATTGGATCATGTCAGTCATGTCTTACGCTCCGGTAAAGGCTTACGCCTGTTCGAAACCGTGCCGGACTTCCCAGTCGGTCACGATACGGTCCCGCTCTTCGATCTCCCACAGGGCCGCGCGGTGGTAGTGTTCCACCACATCGTCGCCGAAGGCGTCGCGCAGCATCCTGGAATTCCACAGCAGCTCCGCCGCCTCGTCCAGCGAGCGCGGCACCTCGCGCACCTTGTCGGCCTGGTAGACGTCACCATGGGTGGCGGGTTCCAGGTCCAGCCCGCGCTCCAGCCCGTCGAGGCCCGCGGCAATCTGTGCCGCCAGCGCCAGGTAGGGGTTCAGGTCCGCGCCGCCGATGCGGCATTCCACCCGCACGCCCTTGGTCCGCTCGCCGCAGACGCGGAAGCCCGCGGTGCGGTTGTCGGTGGACCAGACCGCCTTGGTCGGCGCGAAGAGCCCGACGCAGAAGCGCTTGTAGCTGTTGGGATAGGGCGCGAGGAAATAGGTCATGTCGCGGGCATGTTCCAGCAGGCCGGCCATGTAGCTCTTCATGGTCGCGGACATGCCATAGGTGTCCTCCATGTCGAGGAAGGCGGGCTGGCCGTCCTTCCAGAGCGACTGGTGCACATGGGAGGAATTGCCCGCCCGGTCGGTGTGATACTTCGCCATGAAGGTGACGGACCGCCCGTGCTTGTGGGCGATCTCCTTGGTGGCGTTCTTGGTGATCGTGTGCATGTCGGCGGTGTCGAGCGCGTCGGAATACCTGACGTTGATCTCCTCCTGCCCGACCTCGGCCTCGCCCTTGGTGTTCTCCACCAGGATGCCGGCACCGTAGAGCCCGTTGCGGATGTCGCGCATCACGCTCTCTTCCTTCGTGGTGCCGAAGATCGAGTAGTCGATGTTGTACCGCCCGAAGGTCTGCATGTTCTGGTAGTTGCCGTCGCGCATCGCGTCGAAGCTCTGCTCGAAGAGGAAGAACTCCAACTCGGTGGCCATCATGACGTCAAAGCCTATGGCCTTGGCGCGGGCCACCTGCTTCTTGAGGATCGCGCGCGGCGAGAAGGGCACGGGTTCATGGGTGTGGTGGTCCAGCAGGTCGCACATCACCATCGCGGTGCCGGGCAGCCAGGGCACGAGGCGCAGCGTGTCGAGATCGGGCTTGTGCACGTAATCGCCATAGCCCGCCTCCCAGTTGGTGGACTTGAAGCCCTGCACCGTGGTCATTTCGAGGTCGGTGGCCAGCAGGTAGTTGCAGCCGTGGGTTTCCTCGTAGCCGCTGTTCACGAAATGCACCGCGTGGAAGCGTTTGCCCATCAGACGCCCCTGCATGTCCACGATGCAGGTCAGCACCGTGTCGATCTCGCCCGCGGCGACCATTTCCTTGAGCTTGTCGAACGTCAGATTGGCAGGCATGTCCGTCTCTTCTTTCGGAAAATCAGCGCCCTGTGGCGCGAAGTTGCGGTTGGGCCGGGCGACGCGATGCGCCCGGCCCGGATGGCGTCAGCGGTAGGGATAGCCCGCTTTTTCCATGGTTGCAGCGTATTTCTTGAAGGCCTCGACGACCTTCGCGGGGCGCTCGCCCTGGGCCGCGATCTCGTCCCAGAAGGTTTCGGCGTCCTTGACCACGGTGGCCCATTCCTCGGGCGGGATCGAGGTCAGTTCCATCTTCTCGCCCTCGACGCGCAGCTTGGCCTCGCCGCCCCAGTACCAAACGGCACGGTAGTAATGCGACTGGTCGATGGTGATCTTGAAGAGCTCCTGCAGGTGCGGCGGCACCTTGTTCCAGCTTTCGGTGTTTGCGAAATACGAACCGAACCACGCGCCGGTGACGCTGTTGGTGAGGGCATAATTGCACAAATCAGCCCAACCGACCTCGTAGGCCTCGGTGAAGCCGCACCAGGCGACGCCGTCCAGCTCGCCTGTCTGAAGCGCCACTTCGACGTCATCCCACGGCACGGTCACGGGGATCAGCCCGTATTGCGACAGGAAGCGCCCGGCGGTGGGCACGCCGAAGACGCGCTTGCCGCGCATGTCCTCGAGCGAGCGGATCGGCTCCTTGGTGAAGATGTGCAGCGGATCCCATGCCCCGGCGGAGAGCCAGGTCACGTTGTCGACCTCGGAATAGGCGTCTTCCCAGATTTCCTTCAGCCCGTAGTAGTTGAAGAGCGCCGGCACATCGAGCGAGTAGCGCGTGGCGAAGGGGAAGTAGCCGCCGAAGACCGAGATATCGACCGGCGAGGCCATGGTGGCCTCGTCCGACTGCACGGCGTCGATGGTGCCGTTCTGCATGGCGCGGAACAGCTCGCCCGTCGGCACCAGCTGGTCGGCGTAGTAGAGCTCGATCTCCATCTCGCCGTTCGCCGCCTCGTTGAAGGCGTCGATCTGCGGCTTGATGACGTGGGCCCCGAGGGGCGCGCCGGAGTAGGTCTGCAGGCGCCACTTGATCGCGCCGGTCTGGGCGATCACGGCCGGGGCGGCCAGCGTGGCCGCGGCACCGACGCCCGCGCCCTTCAGGAAGCGGCGGCGGGACGACAGGATCTTCTCGGACGGTGTGGGTTTGATCAAATCACTCATATCTCTCTCCTGGGGTTAAAGGGTGGCCTCTTGTCGGGCCTTTGGTGGAACGGGGGCCTCAGCGCCCCCGCACGTATTCCGGCAGCCACAGTGCGATCTGCGGGAAAATCATGACCAGTGCGATGGTCAGCGCCATCATCGCCACGAAGGGCCAGATGGAGCGGTAGATATCGGGTAGCGTGATCTCTTTCGGTGCCATCGCCCGCATCAGGAACAGGTTATAGCCGAAGGGCGGCGTGATGTAGGCGATCTGGCAGGTCATCGTGTAGAGCACGCCGAACCAGATCAGCTGGTTGCCGAAGCCGAGGTCCAGCAGTTTCACGAGCGGCACGTAGAGCGGCGCCACGATCACCAGCATCGCCGTGTCATCGAGGAACATGCCCATCACGATGAAGCTGAGCTGCATCATGATGATCACCTGCCAGGGCGTCAGTTCCCACCGGGTGATGAAGAGGTTCTCGATCGCGCGCACCGCCCCGATGCCGTCGAAGACCGCGCCAAAGGCCAGCGCCGCAAGGATCAGCCACAGGAACATGCAGGAGATCGCCAGCGTCTTGCGCGCCGTCTCGTGCATCATGCGGAAGGTCAGCCGCCCCTTCACCGCCGCCGCCAGCGTGGCCGCCGTGGCCCCCACGGCAGAGCTTTCCACCAGCGAGGTGATCCCCATGACGAAGAGCCCGGTCATGGCGAAGAAGATTAGGAAGGGAATGATGCCCGCGCGCAGCAGCTTGAGCTTCTCGCTCAGCGGCATGGTCATCTCCTCGTCCGAGACGGTCGGCGCGAGGGCGGGGTTCAGCTTGCAGCGCACCACCACGTAGACGACGAACATCCCCGCCATGATCAGCCCCGGCAGCACGCCCGCCAGCCACAGCTGGCTCACCGGTTGCCGCGCGATCATGCCATACAGCACCATGACCACCGAGGGCGGCACGAGGATGCCCAGCGAGGATCCCCCCTGCACCACTCCGGTGATCAGCACCTTGTCGTAGCCCCGGCGCAGCATCTCGGGCAGCGCGATCGTGGCCCCGATGGCCATGCCCGCAACAGACAGCCCGTTCATGGCCGAGATGATGACCATCAGGAAGATCGTCCCGATCGCCAGCCCGCCCCGGACCTTGCCGAACCAGACATGGAGCATCCGGTAGAGGTCTTCGGCGATGCCCGCCTCGCTCAGCACGTAGCCCATGTAGATGAAGAGCGGCAGCGTCAGCATCGGGAACCAGTTGAAAAGCTTGAACGCCGCCGAGAAGGGGATCTCGATCCCGCCCGTGCCATAGAGCAGCAACACCGCCCCCGAGGCGACGAAGCCGATGGCCGCAAAGACCCGCTGCCCGGTCAGCAGCAGCACCATCATCGAGGCGAACATCAAGAGCGCGATGAGTTCATAGCTCATGCCACGTCCTCCTCGCCCATCTCGTTCGGGTCATGCTCGTCCGTCAGCGGCGCACCGCGCAGGATCGCCCAGTACTTGAAGCAGAGCGAGACGGTCTGGAGGATCATCAGGATGATGCAGCCCACCATCAGCGACTTGATCGGGATCATCGAGGGGTTCCACATGGAGAACCGGCGCTCGTTGGTCTGGATCGCGTATTCCAGCGAGGAGATCGCGCCGGTCAGCAGCACGCCGAGGTAGAACAGCAGGCAGATCATCGTGATCAGGTCGAGCCGCGCCTTCCCCGTCACCGAGAGCCGGTCATAGAGCAGGTCCATCCGGACATGGTCATTGTCCTTCAGCGTCATCGCCCCGCCGAGGAAGTAGTAGCTTGCCAGCGTGAACTGCGCCGCCTCGATGCACCAGTGCAGCGGGATGTCGATGACATTGCGCGTCACCGCGTCCAGCAGCAGGATCCCCACCATGAGAAAGATGAGGTACATGGCCACGTAGCCCACGTATTGCGATAGGGTGTCCACCACCCGGACATAGGTCCTGATTGCCTTGGGCATCTGCCCGTACTCCCTGTTCTTTTCCCCGCCCCCGTTGATCGGAGGTCAGAGCAGCTCCACCTTCGCCCGCGCCAGAGCGGCCGTGAAAGCCTCATCCGGTGTGACGTTGGTGATCAGCGTGTCGATTGCATCCAGTCTGCACAGCCGGAAGGCGGCGCGGCGGCCGATCTTGGCCCCGTTGGCCAGCACTACCACCCGTTCCGAACGCGCCATCATCGCGCGGGCCACATGGGCCTCCTGCGCATCCGAATCCATGGCGCCAGTTTCCGCGTCCACCGCGGCCACCGTGATCACCGCCTGATCCGCCTGGAAGCGGTCGATCTGGTCGATGACCATGGGTCCCACGGTCTGGGCATTGCCCGCGCCATAGGCCCCGCCCAGCAGGAAGACCTTCACGGTGCCCCCCGCCTGCCCCAGCACCTGCGCGACGCCCAGCGAATTGGTGATCACCGTCAGCCCCGGCACCTCGGCCAGCGCCCGCGCGCCAATGACGGTGGTCGATCCGGTGTCGACAAAGATCGTCTCGCCGGGCCGCACGTGGGCCGCCAGCTTGCGGCCGATCTCTTCCTTGCCGGCGGTGTCTTCCTCCATCCGCTCGGGCAGCGGCCCCTCGATATGGAGCCGCGGGCGCCGCGCGCCGCCGTGCATCTTCTGAAGCCGCCCGGCCTCGTCCAGCTGCGCGAGGTCGCGCCGGATCGTCTCGGCCGAGACCTCGAAGAGATCCGCGAGCGCCTCGACGGACATCTGCCCGGCCGCTGCGACGGCCTCGGCGATCCGCGAACGGCGCTCTGCTGGTTTCATCGGGGGGACCTCGGCAGGATCATGTGTGTGAAAACAATGGCCAGAGGAAATCCGAGGCCCCGCGCCCGTGTCAACATTTTTTCCGATCAATCGGTCAAAACCGCTGCGTCGTGCCGGGGAGAATTGACCGAACGGGCAAATCGTGCCACAAAATCCACGACTTTACCTACGACCTATCCATCACTCTCTGGGGCAGCATGGCAGCGGAACGCTACGATATCGCGGTAATCGGGGCCGGGGTGATCGGCTGTGCCATCGCCCGGGCCTTCACGCTGGACGGGGCAAACGTCGTGGTGCTCGAAAAGGCAGCGGATGTGCTCGACGGCGCCTCCAAGGGCAATTCCGCCATCCTCCACACCGGGTTCGATGCGCCCGAGGGCTCTCTGGAACAGCGCTGCGTGGCCGCGGGCCATGCCGAATACCTCTCGATCCGCGCGGGGCTCGGCCTGCCGCTCGATCCCTGCGGCGCCCTCGTGCTGGCCTGGAGCGAGGAGGAAGAGGCCCGCCTGCCCGCCCTGCTCGCCCAGGCCCACGCCAATGGCGTCACCGATGCCGCCCCCCTCACCGCCGCCGAGATCCGCCGGGAAGAGCCCCATCTCTCCCCCCGCCTGCGCGCCGGCTTCCGCGTCCCGGGCGAATCCCTGATCGACCCCTGGTCCGCGCCCCATGCCTACCTGCTGCAGGCGCTGCTCAACGGCGCCACCCTGCTGCGCAACGCCGAGGTGACGGGCGGCCAGCACGACGGCACCGACTGGCACCTCGACACCGCCGCAGACCCGCTGCGCGCCGGCCTCGTGATCAATGCCGCCGGCCTCTGGGGCGATCTGCTCGACGAGCGTCTTCTCGGCCAGCGCGATTTCACCATCCGCCCCCGCAAGGGCCAGTTCGTGGTCTACGACAAATCCGCCGCCTCCCTGGCCCACCACATTCTACTGCCGGTGCCCACGGAGAAGACCAAGGGCATCGTCCTTTGCCGCACCGCCTTCGGCAATCTCCTCGTCGGCCCCACCGCCGAGGATCAGGACGACCGCGTCACCGCCGCCCTCGTGCCCGAGGCCCTCGCCGCCCTCAAGGCCCGGGGCGAGGAGATCCTGCCCGCGCTGCGCGACCACGAGGTCACCACGCTCTACGCCGGGCTGCGCCCCGCGACGCAATATAAGGAATACCGCATCAAGGCGCACCCCGACCGCGCCATGATCACCGTGGGCGGCATCCGCTCCACCGGCCTCTCCTCCGCGCTCGGCACCGCGCAGCACGTCCGTGCCCTCGCGGAAACCCTCGGCCACCGCCCCGCCCCCCTCGCCGATCCGGTCACGCCGCGCCTCCCCAACATCTCCACCACCGCCCCGCGCGACTGCCACGCCCCCGGCCACGACGGCCTGATCTGCCCCTGCGAGGAGGTCACGCGCCGCGAGGTCGAGGCCGCCCTTAGCGGCCCCCTCGCCCCGAACACGCTCGCCGGCCTCAAGCGCCGGACCCGCGTCACCATGGGCCGCTGTCAGGGCTTCTACTGCTCCGCCGCGCTTGCCACGCTCACCCAAGGCCGCCTCGCCCAGCCCATGACCGGCCCCGCCGACCGGATGGAGGACTGAATGCCCCACGCACTCCCTCTCACCCATGCCACCCAGCCCCATCTTTCGCTCGAAAACATCCTCGGGGGGAGTCGCGCCCTGCGCGACGGGGGGCAGACAGCCCCCCTCCCCCGCCCGCCGCAGGCGCAGACCCTTCCCGCACAGCCCCCTCACACGCAACCCGCCCCACGGCTCGCCCCATGACCCGGATCGCCATCATCGGCGCCGGCCCCGCCGGCCTCTCCGCCGCCGCCGCCCTCGCCGCGGCCGGCCATTCCGTCACGGTGATCGAGCGCGAACCCGAGCCGGGCGGCATTCCCCGCCACTGCGGACACTCGCCCTATGGACTGCGCGAATACCGCCGCCTGCTCTCGGGCCGCGCCTATGCCCGCCGCCTCGCCGCGACCGCCCGTGCGGCGGGCGCGCAGATCCGCCTCTCGACCCATGTCACCGCGCTCCATCCCGGCGGCCGGATCGACCTGCTCGCCCCCGAGGGCCCCGAGACGTTGACCCCCGACCGGGTGCTGCTTGCCATGGGCTGCCGGGAAAGCTCCCGCGCGGCGCGGATGATCGGCGGAACCAAGCCCGGCGGCGTGCTCAACACCGGCGCCCTGCAGGGCCTCGTCTACCTCGACCACCTCACGCCCTTTCGCCGCCCGGTGATCCTCGGGACCGAGATGGTCGCCTTCTCCGCCCTGCTCACCTGCCGCCACGCGGGCATCCGCCCGGTGGCCATGGTCGAGCCCGGGCCGCGCCCCACCGCCCGCTTCCCCGCCGCCCTGCTGCCGAAGGCCCTCGGCGTGCCGCTCCTCACCCGGACGCAGGTCACCGCCATCGAGGGCGAGGAGCGCGTTCGCGCGATCCACCTCGCCACGCCCCAGGGCGCGCTGCGGATCGAGGCTGACGGGCTCATCCTCACCGGGCTCTTCCGGCCCGAGACGCAGCTGCTCCGCCCCGGTCCCGTCCAGATCGACCCCGGCACCGGCGGGCCGCAGATCGACCAATACGGGCGCTGCTCCGATCCGGCCTATTTCGCGGCGGGCAACCTGCTGCGCGGGGTCGAGACGGCGGGCCACTGCTGGGCCGAGGGCCGCGCCGTGGCCCAGGCGATCCTGGCCGATCTCGACGGCCGCCTGCCCGCGCCCGAAACCGGCTGCACCCTCACGCCCACCGCGCCCCTGCGCTACGTCCTGCCGCAACGCGTGGTCACGGGCGACCTGTCGCCCGCCTTCCCGCGCCTGCACCTGCGTCTTGCCGAGCCCGCCCGCGGCACCGCCCTTCTCACCGCGCCGGAGGCCGAGACCGCCCTCGGCCAGATCGACAGCCGCCCCGAACGGCGCCTCTCCCTGCCGCTGCCCACGCCCCGGGGGCCGTCCGCAGAAATCACCCTGAGGCAGCCATGACCCTGCTGGCCATCGACCAGGGCACCACCTCGACCCGCGCGCTACTGGCACAGCCGGACGGCCGCCTGCGCCTGCTCGCCAGCCACGGGCACCGTCAGATCTACCCCGCTCCGGGCCACGTCGAAAACGACTCCGAGGAGCTGATCGCCAATCTCGCCGCCTGCCTCGCCGCCGCTCCGGAGGATGTCACCGCGGTGGGCCTCGCCAACCAGGGTGAAAGCTGCCTCGCTTGGGACGCCGAGACCGGGCGCGCCGTCAGCCCGGTCATCGTCTGGCAGGACAGCCGTACCGCGCCCGAGACGGAGCGCCTGAAGGCCGGGAGCGCCGAGGCCCTGACGCAGGCCCGCGCGGGCCTGCCGCTCGACCCCTATTTCTCCGCCTCCAAGCTGGGCTGGATCCTGCGCCACATCCCCGAGGCGCAGGCCCTCGCCGCCCGGGGCCGCCTGCGCCTCGGCACCACCGATGCCTTCTTCCGCGACCGGCTGACCGGGCGCTACGAGACCGACATCACCACCGCCTCCCGGACCTCCCTGATGGACCTCGACACCGGCCAGTGGGACGCGGAGCTCTGCGCGCTCTTCGGCGTGCCGATGGACCTGCTGCCGCCGATCACGCCCTGCGCGGGGAACCTCGGCACCGTGCAGACCGGCGCAGGCCCGCGGCCACTGACCGCCAGCCTCGTGGACCAGCAGGCGGCGCTCTACGGCCATGGCTGCCGCGCGGCGGGGGATGCCAAGATCACCTTCGGCACCGGGGCCTTCGCCCTTGCGGTCACCGGAGAGACGCTCTGCCGCCCCGCCTCCGGTCCGGTCCCCACGATCGCCTGGCAGATCGCCGGCGACCGTGCGACCTATGCGCTCGACGGCGGGGTCTACGCCGCCTCCTCGGCGGTGAACTGGGCGCGGGAAACCGGGCTCTTCCAGACCTTCGACGAGATCGCCCGCTTCGACGCGCCGCCCGCCATCGCCCGGGGCCTCGCCTTCGTGCCCGCGCTCGCGGGCCTCGCCTGCCCCCATTGGGACCGCTCGGCGCGTGGCGCATGGATGGGGCTCTCGCTCGACACCTCGCCCGCCGACATGATGCAGGCGCTGCTGGAGGGCGTGGCCTTCCGCGCAGCCGAGGTGCTGGAGAGCATGGGCGATGCGGTGCCGCTCGCGGCCCCCGTCTCCATCGACGGCGGGATGAGCGCGAACCCCTATATCTGCCAGTTTCTCTGCGATGCGCTCGGCCGCGACATCCGCATCTCGGACGAGGCGGAGCTGACCGCGCTCGGCACGGCGGCGATGGCGGCGGCGGGGGCGGGAACGGTGCTGGAGGCCGCACCGAAGGGCCGCCTGCTGCACCCGCGCGCCCTGCCAGACGGCGCCACGGCCCGGTTCCGGGCCGCGCGGGAGGCCGTGCAGTCCTATGGGCGCGCCGTGACGGGCTGAGGGGCAGCCCCTGCTACGGCTCAGACCTCCGCCCCGGCGGTAGGATAGCGCGGGCCGATATCCAGCCCGCGCCCGCGCCTCAGTCGGCGATGATCTCCTGCCGCTGCTGGCCGAGGCCCTCGATCCCCAGCTCCACCACGTCGCCCACCTTCAGGTAGCGCGGCGGCTTCATCCCCATGCCCACGCCCGGGGGCGTCCCGGTCGAGATCACGTCGCCCGGCATCAGGGTCATGAACTGGCTCAGGTAGCTGACCACATGGGCCACGGCGTAGACCATTGTCGTGGTGGCGCCGTCCTGCATCGTCTCGCCGTTCACGGTCAGCCACATCTTGAGGGCCTGCGGATCGGCGACCTCGTCCCTGGTCACCAGCCATGGCCCCAGCGGGGCAAAGTTGTCGCAGCTCTTGCCCTTGGTCCATTGGCCCGCGCGCTCGGTCTGGTAGGCGCGTTCGCTGACGTCGTTCGACACCGCGTAGCCCGCGACGTAGTCGAGCGCCTCGGCCTCCGAGACGTATTTCGCGGGCTTGCCGATGATCACCGCCAGCTCGACCTCCCAGTCCAGCTTTTCGGACCCGCGCGGCAGCGGCGTGGCGTCGTTGGGTCCGCAGATCGCGGTCAGGCCCTTGAGGAAGAGCACCGGCTCTGGCGGGACCTGCATGCCCGCTTCCTCGGCATGGTCGGCATAGTTGAGGCCGATGCAGAGGAACTTGGTGGTGCCCGCGACGCAAGGCCCGATGCGGTCTGCCGCCAGTTCCGGCAGGCTCATCGGGTCGAGCGCGGCAATCTTGGCCAGCCCCTCAGGCGAGAGCACGTCACCCTTGATGTCCTCCACCACGCCGCTGAGATCGCGGATCGAACCGTCATCTGCGAGAATGGCCGGTTTTTCAGCCCCTTGCGGGCCGACACGCATCAATTTCATGGAAACCTCCCTGTTGGTCTTGCCCCTTTCCTAGCGGAAGCGCTGGGGAATGACAGCCCTTCATGGCGGTGCCAGCGGGCCGTCAGGGGGGCGTCAGGGAGAACCACCCCTGATCCCTTGCCCTTACGGGAGGGTCGCGCCCGTCCCGGGGCCGGAGGGCGTCTTGCAAAGGCTCCGGGGGAGCCTTTGAGCCCGCAGGGGGCGATAGCCCCGGAAGCGCGCAGCGCGCCCGCCCAGGGGGCGGGACGGGCGCGGCCCGGGCGCGGGGCGCCCGGGCGGTGATCATGGAAAGCTGTCGCCCGCCGCGCGCGAGCGGCAGGCCCCCAGCCGACGGAGCGCGACTCAGCCCGCCAGCAGCTCGGCGTTGCCGCCGGCGGCGGCGGTGTTGATGCAGCAATGCCGCTCCAGCACAAGCCAGCGGGTGAAGTCCTGATCCGCCAGCAGCGGCACCAGCGCGCCCTCGCGGCCCGCGAGGGCGCGGCGGATGTCACCGGCCTCCGCCTGCCACGAGACGACCGCGGCCAGATCGGGCAGCGCGGCCAGCACCTGCGCCGTCACCACGCCGTCGAGACCCAGGCCATAGCCCGGCGCCACGCCCACCGCCCGGCAGCCCAGACGACGCGCCTGAGCGACCTGCTTGGCCACCGCCTCGGCCGTCGGCCCGAGGCAGAGCACGCGGTCGCGGGCGAAGGTCCGCAGCGTGTTCTTCTCGCCCGTGGGCCCGGGCAGTTCGACCTCTTCGAGGCAGGCCGTCGGCACCGGCAGCGCGGCGAAGGCGGCCTCGATCTCCTCGGCAGAGACCGCACGCCCCTCGGGTGCGGGCAGCGCCGGGGCCTCGACGGCGCGGAAGCGGGTCAGGTAACGCGGACCGCCCGCCTTGGGACCGGTGCCCGAGAGCCCCTCGCCGCCGAAGGGCTGCGAGCCGACGATGGCGCCGATCTGGTTGCGGTTCACATAGGCGTTGCCGACACAGATGCGCGACGTGATGTCCGCGACGCGGCTGCCGATCCGGCTGTGCAGCCCGAAGGTCAGGCCATAGCCGCAGCCGTTCACCGCCTCGACCACGCGGTCGAGGTCCCGCGCCCGGTAGGTCGCCACATGCAGGACCGGGCCGAAGATCTCCTCGGCGAGGTCCTCGATGCCGCCCACCTTGATCACGGCGGGGCCGACGAAGGTCCCCTGCCCCGGCGCCGCGATCTGGCGCAGCAGGCGGCCTTCCTTGCGGGCGGCCTCCACATGGGCGTCGATCTTGGCCTTGGCGGCGGCGTCGATCACCGGGCCCACGTCGGTGGTGATCTGCGCCGGATCGCCGAGGCGCAGCTCGTCCATCGCGCCGTAGAGCATTTCGAGGAAGCCCTCGGCGATGTCCTCCTGCAGGTAGAGCACCCGCAGCGCCGAGCAACGTTGACCGGCGGACTGGAAAGAGGAAGCGATGATATCGGTGATCGCCTGTTCCGGCAGGGCCGTGGCATCGACGATCATCGCGTTGAGGCCGCCCGTCTCCGCGATCAGCGGCGCCCCTGCGGGCAGGCTGTCGGCCATGGTGCGGTGGATGCGCTGTGCCGTGGCGGTCGAGCCGGTGAAGCAGACGCCCGCGATGCGCGGATGCGCGGTGATCGCGCCGCCCACCTCGGCCCCGGTGCCGGGCAGCAGTTGCAGCACGTCGCCGGGCACGCCCGCCTCGTGCAGCAGCGCCACGGCGAGATCAGCGGTGAGGCAGGTGGCCTCTGCCGGTTTCGCCACGACACCGTTGCCGGTGGCAAGGGCGGCCGAGATCTGGCCGGTGAAGATCGCCAGCGGGAAGTTCCACGGCGAGATACAGGCGAAGATGCCCGCAGGCGCTGCCTCCGAGGCCGTGGCCTGCGCCGCGTAGTAGCGCAGGAAGTCCACCGCCTCCCGCAGTTCCGCCACGCCATCGGCCAGCACCTTGCCCGCCTCACGGGACAGCAGGGCGAAGATCTCGCCCGCGTGGGCCTCGTAGAGGTCGGCGGCGCGGTTCAGGATCGCCGCGCGCTCGGCCACGGGCGTGTCGGACCAGTCGCGCGCCCGGTCACAGGCCGCCACGGCGCCCTCGGCGGACACGCGGCGGACGCGGCCCACTTCGGCCCCGGTGGCGGGATTGATCACGGGATGCTCCTCGCCGCCCTCGGGCCCTGCGAGGTACTGCTTGGTGGCGAAGGGCTCCATCGCCACGGCGAGGCCCGCCAGCTCTGCCGGATCGTCGAGGTCGAAACCCTTGGAGTTCGGACGCTCGGGCGCGAACAGCCCCTCCGGCAGGTCGATCGCCGGGTTGTGCGGGGCGGCAAGCCAGCCTTCGACGGCAAGGAAGGGATCGGCGGCAATCTCTTCCGGCGCGACGTTTTCATCGGCGATCTGGTGCACGAAGGAGGAGTTCGCCCCGTTTTCCAGCAAGCGCCGCACGAGGTAGGCCAGCAGGTCGCGGTAGGACCCGACGGGCGCGTAGATCCGGCAGCGCGTGCCTTCGGCCTTGCGCACCAGCGCGTGCAGTTCTTCGCCCATGCCATGCAGGCGCTGGAATTCGAACACGTCCTTGGAGGGCGCCATTTCGAGGATCGCGGCCATGGTATGCGCGTTGTGGGTGGCGAACTGCGGATAGATCCGGTCCGTCATCTCCAGCAGCTTGGCCGCGTTGCAGATGTAGCTGACATCGGTCGAGGCCTTCTGGGTGTAAACCGGGAAGCCCTCCAGCCCCTCGACCTGCGCGCGCTTGATCTCGGCGTCCCAGTAGGCGCCCTTCACCAGACGGACCATGATCTTGCGGTCCAGACGCCCGGCCAGCCCGTAGAGCCAATCGATCACCTCGCCGGCGCGCAGCCCATAGGCCTGCACCACCACGCCGAAGCCGTCCCAGCCCGCCAGTTCGGGATCGGCCATGACGGCGGCGATCACGTCCAGCGACAGCTCCAGCCGTGCGGCCTCCTCCGCGTCGATGTTGAGCCCGATGCCCGCGGCCTTCGCCTGACGGGCGAGGTCCCGGGTGCGCGCCACGAGGTCGACCATCACGCGGTCGGCCTGCGCGGTCTCGTAGCGCGGGAAGAGCGCCGAGAGCTTGATCGAGATGCCCGGGTTGGCGCGGATGTCATCGCCCTTCACCCGGCTCGCCAGATGGGCGATGGCCTTGGCATAGGCGGCGATGTAGCGCTGCGCGTCGGCCTCGGTCAGGGCCGCCTCGCCCAGCATGTCATAGGAATGGGTCACGCCCTTGGCCTCCAGCGTGGCGGCCCGCTTGGTGGCGCCCTCGATGGTCTCGCCCAGAACGAACTGGCGGCCCGCCGCCTCCATCACCTGCCCCACGGCCTTGCGGATCGCAGGCTCGCCCACGCGCTTGACCGCGCGGTGCAGTGCGCCCGAGAGCGGCCCGGTGGAACCTTCGCCCAGAACCTTGCCCGCCGTGGTCAGCGCCAGCGTCGAGGCGTTCACCATCCAGCTGCCCGAATGGCCGAGGTGCCCGGCCCAGTCGTGGCGGGCGATCTTGTCCTGGATCAGCGCGTCGCGGGTGTGGCTGTCGGGCACGCGCAGCAGCGCCTCGGCCAGCGACATCAGCGCCACGCCCTCCTCGGTCGAAAGGCCGTATTCGGCAAGGAAGAGCTCCATCATGCCCGGCCCGCCGGAGCCGCGCAGGTCGCGCACCATATGGGTGGCGCGGGTCGAGATGCGCCCACGCAGGGCGGCATCGACCGAGGTCTCCTGCAGCAGCGCCGCAAGGGCGGCGGCTTCATCGGGCAGAGGGGCGAGCGGGGCTTGGAAAGGCGCGGTCATGGAGGGCTCCATCGGTGAGAGGGGCATTTGTCTCTAGTATCGCAGATTGAAGACTTCCATTTTCTCCGAAAATCGTCAAATCATAGGCGAAATGACCCTTGTGAGGCCACATGGCAGAGAAAATGACAGACCCGTGGGTCGCTCGCAGTGATCTTGACGCGCTGGACCGCCGGATTCTCGACACGCTGAGTCACAATGCGCGGATCACCGTGACCGATCTGGCGGCCGAGGTGGGCCTCTCCAAGACGCCCTGCGCCGCGCGCATCCGGCGGCTGGAAGCGGAGGGCTACATCCTCGGCTACCGGGCCCAGCTCGACCCGGTGATGCTGGGGCTGGAGAACGTGGCCTTCGTCGAGGTGAAGCTGCGCGACACCACGGAACGGGCGCTGAAGGAGTTCAACACCGCGATCGCGCGCCTGCCGGAGGTGGAGCAGTGCCACATGATCGCCGGCGGCTTCGACTATATCGTGAAGATCCGCACGCGGGACATCACCGCCTACCGGCGCTTCCTCGGCGAGCAATTGTCGGCCCTGCCGCATGTGGCGCATACCTCGACCTACATGGCGATGGAGAGCGTCAAGGACGCGGCCATGACGGCCTGAGACGGTTTGCTTTCACGCGAATGTGACGGTCACGGCCCGCATGTCGCGGCGCGCGGCATGGACAGGGCGCCGCGCAGGCCCCAAGTAGGCGGACGCTTTCGAGGGTGTCCGCAGCGTCGGACAACCTGATGTTGTGCGTATCAGGATCGGCCTGCTATCGTCTCTCCAGAGATAGACGGCCTCCGCCTTGCCGGCCAGCGCCCCTGCGCCGGCCAGCAAGACGGTACCGACAACCGCCCCGAGGCCCCCGGGCCAAAGCGCACGCCCCATCCCCAGCCCCGCCTCCCCGGGGCAATGAGACGACCTAGACATGCCAGAAACCCCCGACAGGGCCGCATCCGGCAGCCCCGCCCCCGAACCCGTTCTTGTTCCCGCGTCGGACGCCCCGAACGCCAAGCCCGCCCGTGCGAGCCTGAAGGAGGAGACGAACAAGAACTTCGTCCGGCGGCTGGTGATGACCGGCCTGACGACGCAGGCCGGCACCTATGCCATCGCCATCATCGCCATGATCGTGGCCGCCGCGGGCTCTGCCCTGACGGCCTGGGTGATGGAAGGCATCGTCGATGCCATGAGCGACACCGAGAACCGGCAGCGTGTCTTGTACGTCGCCATCGCCGTGGCCGCGATCTTCACCGTCAAGGGCATCGCCACCTACGTGCAGACGGTCTTCATGACCCGCGCGGGCAACCGGCTGGTGGCGATGCTGCAGATGAAGTTCTACGACCGCCTGCTGGCGCAGAGCGTGAGCTTCTTCAACGTCAACGAATCCTCCAACCTGCTGCTGCACACGACCCGCAGCGCGCAGAACGCGCGGCAGATGATCGACCTCGTCGTCACCTCCTTCGTGCGCGACCTGCTGACGCTGATCGGTCTGATCTTCGTCATGTTCTGGCAGCAGCCGCTGCTGACCCTCGTCTCGTTGGTGGGCGGGCCCATCGTGCTGCTGGGTGTGCGGACGATCCTTAAGAAGGTGCGCACCATCGTCGAGAAGGAGACCGCCTCGCTGACCGAGATCGTGAAGGTCACGCAGGAGACGGCGAAAGGGTTCCAGATCATCAAGCTCTTCGGGCTGGAGCCGCAGATGTCGCGCCACATGGACGGCGCCGTGCGGCAGGTGGAGAAGCGCTCCAACGCCGTGGCGCGGCTGAACGCCATCACCTCGCCCCTGATCGAGACGCTTTCGGGCCTCGTGATCGCGGCCGTGGTGCTGATCAGCGCGATCGACTTCGTCGACGGCCAGCCGACCACGCCGGGGCAGCTGATGTCCTTCATCACCGCGCTGCTGATGGCCTATGAGCCGGCCAAGCGGCTGACCCGGATGCGGGTGCGGATCGAGGGCCTGATCGTGCCGCTGCGGATGATGTTCGACCTGATCGACCAGCCCCTCACCGTCGAGGATCCGTCAGACGCCCGCGCCCTGCCCGCCGGCCCCGGCGCGGTCGAGATGAAGGACGTCCGCTTCGGCTACCGCGACAAGACGCCGGTGCTGGACGGCATCGACCTGACCTTCCCCGCCGGCCAGACCACGGCGCTCGTCGGCGCGTCGGGCAGCGGCAAGTCGACGATCCTCAACCTGCTGATGCGGCTCTACGACCCCACCGGCGGCGTGGTCAGCGTTGACGGCGTGGACCTGCGCGACGTGACCGCCAAGTCGCTGCACCAGCGGCTGTCCTACGTCGGGCAGGATACCTTCCTCTTCTCCACCACGGTGATGAACAACCTCCGCCTCGCGCGCCCCGACGCCAGCGAGGAGGACGTCATCGCCGCCGCGAAGGAGGCCAATGCGCATGACTTCATCACCGCGCTGCCGCAGGGCTACTACACCGAGGTCGGCGAGAACGGCGCCTTCCTCTCCGGCGGGCAGCGTCAGCGGCTGGCGATTGCGCGCGCCTTCCTGCGCGGCGGCAGCATCCTGCTGCTGGACGAGGCCACCAGCGCCCTCGACGCCACGTCGGAACGGCTGATCAAGGAGGCCCTCGCCCGGATCAGCCAGAACACGACGACCATCGTGATCGCGCACCGGCTCTCGACCGTGATGGAGGCGGACCAGATCCACGTCATCGACGCGGGCCGCGTGGTGCAGTCGGGCAGCCCGCAGAACCTGCTGCTGCGCCCCGGTCCGTTCCGGGCGCTCTATGACCAGCAGTTCGGCGGCATCGCCCAGGGGCAGGGCTGACCGGCGGCCGTCCCGGGCGCGGCTCTCGCCGCCTGCCCCAGCCCCCCACCGTCTCCGAAGGCCCGCCCCCTGTGCGGGCCTTCTTTCGTTCGTGCCGTCCTGCCTCCCCCGCAGCCCGCGGGCCTGCGCTCAGGAGGTCACGAGATCATACCGCTCCATCTCCTCGCGGCTCAGGAGGTAGATCGACTGCGGCGGCGTGGCGAGGCCCGGGGCCATGAGCATCGGGTCCACGCCCATCTCCTCGAGGTATTCCATCACCTCGCCCTGCCCGCGCTGGATATCCTGCACCGCGAGGAAGGCGGGCAGCAGCGTGTTCTCGCCGTAGTAATGCTGGTGCAGCCCGATGCGGGCGCCCTCCTCCGCCTGCCGCTCGGTCCCGGCGGCAAAGATGTAGGGACAGGCCGAGAGGCAGACATCGCCCTCGCGCATCGCGGTGGCCTTGCCCGCCTGCCGCAGGGCGCGGCCCAGTTCCATCGCATCGCGGACCGAGCCGCCGGGCGAATGCAGCAGGATCGTCCCCGCCTCTGAGGCCGCGATCTGCTTGGCAATCCGCGCCCCGTCGCCCGGTTCGATCTTGCCGGTCAGCAGCGCGGTGTCGTCATCCACCCGTTCGAGGATCAACCGCTCCGGCATCGGGCCGGTCTCGACCCCCGGGCCTGCGGGCAGGGTCGGGTCATACCGCCGGGTCTGGTCGCCGGGCCGCGTGGGCCGGTCGAATTCCGGCGCGGCGGGCCCGCGCGAGGGCAGGACGAAATCGCGCCCCACGTCACCGAGGAAGAGAAAGGCCGCGATCACCAGCTGCACCGCCAGCACACCGGTCAGCATCCGCCGGATCGGGCGCAGCTTTTCCTGATCGCTGATCATGCCGTGCCCCCGGCCGAGGGATCGCGCGGCGGGGTCGTCCGCTCGCTGGAGGCCTCCGCATCGGAACCAGCCTGAGTCGAGACCTCCTCTGCCGTCTGGTCTGACCGATACCCGGATGAGGCAGGCCCCACCGGCTCCACGCCCCTGTCTAGGCTGGCCGTCTCCGTCGCCAGGAACGCCCGGTCCACGTCCCGCGCCGCATGGAGCGCCGCGCGCAGTTCCGCGATCGTCATCGTATCCTCGATCGGCGCGCCCTCGCGGCCATGGCGGATGGCGCCCTGCGTGATCGCCACGATCAGCACCAGCACCGCGGGCAGCAGGTCGATGGCGATGGCCCCGGCCCAGCTGGGAATGAAGTTGCCCGCATAGAGGATCACCGCATCGGCGGCAGAGACCGGGGTATAGGTCGTCTCGGCGGGCGGCGGCATGGCAAGCACCTCTGCCGCGGCGCTGCGCAGGGTCTCGGCCCGCTGCGCCAGCACCTCAAGCACCGAGGAGATCGTGGCTGACTGGTCGGTGCGGTTCGCCTCGGTCCTGCCATCCAGTTCCGGCAGCACCACCGAGGCCGAGAGGTCCTGGGCTGCGCGCTCCACCAGCTGCGCCACGGAAAGCTGCCGTAGCCGCGTGATGAGCCCCGCCAGTTGCACCGCCTGTTCCGAGAATTCGACCGACCGCGCCTCGACCGGGCCCGGCTCCACCGTCAGCGCGCGCATCCGCGACAGCAACGCGTTGCCCTCGACGAAGGCGCTGCTGATGGCCGGCTCCTGCGCGGCGATCTGGCTTTCCAGCGCCGTCAGCTCCGCCGATTTCTGCCGCAGCACCCGGAAGACCGCGCCCCGCCCGGCAAGACCCGAGAGCGTGCCCGCCGCCTCCTGCTCCGAGAGGTCCTCGAAGCTCTGGCGCACCCGGGCCACGTCGCGCTCCAGCCCCTGCGCCGAGATCGCGATCTCGTGGGCGCGCTCCAGCGAGGCCTGGTAGTCCTGCACCGTCTCCGCCAGGTGCTGCTCCACCGCGGCCGCGCCCGCCAATGCCGCCGCGTTCAGCCAGGACGACATGGCGACGATGGCGAGACTGCCCAGCCCCATGGCGCCCAAGAGCCCCATGCGCGAACGCGCGGTGCGCATCGCCGGGAAGAGCCGCATCATGTAGGACCAGAAGACGAAGATGCCCGTGGAGACCGCGATCGAATAGGCGATCGCCGCGAAGGCCGTCATGGCCCCGTCGCCGTCCAGCAGCGAGGAGACACCGAGGTAGGTGTAGATGCCCGACGCCACCGACAGCACGCCCAGCGCAGCCCCGGTGAAACTGTCGAGCCAGCCGAGGTGGCCCTCCAGTTCGCGCGCCATGCGGGCGCCGCGGTCGCTCGTATTGGTCATACGTCCCCCGGAAATGGCTTCAAAGCTTGGAAAATAAGAGGTCACGGCCTGTGTACCAGTGTCACAGGACATATTCACGGTATGTTCATGCCTGCGTGACAGCCTTCCGCCTGCCGCAGGGGCATGCCGCGGCGGTAGCAAGAGAAACGCCGCACGAGATATACGACATATTTTCAATACCTTGCGCCGCATCGCGGCCATTGAGTGCCGTCGCGCCGCAGTGCAGGAGCGCCCGCTTGCCAGACTGCGGCGCGGGGACTAGCATCCTTGGGTACCCCTGCTGGAGGAGCGGGGGCACGCTTCGCACAGGTCTTTCGCCCCGGCGGCTGCCGATGAGGGCCTGCGCGGCGACAGGACGCAGACCAGACGGGGGAGGAGTACGCCCGTGCATCATGGTGCCCAGAGTGGAGCCCGGAAGGGCGCCGGGACCGGTCGGCATATCGACCGGGTCTATGAAACCGCGCAGTCGAACTCCGCGGCGGCCCGCTCGCGGCTGGCGGCCTCCTGGCGGCGCTCGCTGGAGAAGCACGGGCTCGATCCCGGGGAACGCCGTGCCCCCGGCCGGGTGGAGGCAACCTCGCTTGGCGACCGTCGCGCGGCGCTTGATGATTTCCTGCAACTGGCCACCCCGCGCCTCGACCAGTTGTTCCAGCTTGTCGGCGGGTCCGGCTGTGGCGTGCTGCTCACCGATGCGCAGGGTGTCGTGCTGGAAACGCGCTGCCGCGAGGCCGATGCCCCGGTGTTCCGGGAATGGGGGCTCTGGGAGGGCGCCGACTGGAGCGAGGCCGCCGAGGGCACCAACGGGATCGGCACCTGCCTTGCCGAACGGCGGCAGGTGATCATCCATCGCGAAGACCACTTCTATGCCCGCAACACCGCGATGTCCTGCCTCGACGCGCCGATCCACGGGCCCGACGGGCGGCTGCTGGCCGCGCTCGATGTCTCCTCCGCCCGGGCCGACCAGACGGAAGGGTTCAACCGGCTGATCGCGGCCACCGTCGCCCAGACCGCCCGCCAGATCGAGGGCGATTTCTTCCGCGCCGCCTTCCCGCGCGCCCGGATCGTCGCCGCCGAGGGCGAGAGCGCCGAGGGCGCCGCGCTTCTGGCGGTGGACAAGGACGACCTCGTCATCGGGGCCACGCGCGAAGCCCGCCGCACCTTCGGGCTGGATGCGGAGGGCGGCATCAAGCCCCGCCCCGCCTCCGACCTGCTGGGCCGCGACGGGGCGGAGACCGGCCTCGACCGGGCCGAACGTGCCGCGATCGTGCGGGCCCTGGCCCGGGCCGATGGCAATGTCTCTGCCGCGGCACGCGCGCTCGGCATGGGCCGCGCCACGCTCTATCGCCGGATGAACCGCCTCGGCATCGGCGAGGGCTGAGCGGCCCGAACCGCCACCCGCCCCGTCTGATCCGCGTCGAAGCGCCCCAAAAGTGTCTCACCGCTGAGACAGGGGGCCGGATACTCCCGTTTCGGGTGTAGTGATCTCTCGGCCCCTCCACGTCATCCTCTCCCTGTGTTCCGGACACCGCGTCCGGACCTCGTCATTTGGGAGGAAGACCATGAACGAGATGACGCAGACCGCAGGCACGCAGTTCGCCTCGCCCTTCAAGCAGCGCTATGACAACTTCATCGGCGGCACGTTCGTTGCCCCGAAAGCCGGGCGCTACTTCGACAACACCACGCCGATCACCGGCGCCAAGATTTGCGAGATCGCCCGCTCCGACGCGGATGACATCAACCTCGCCCTCGACGCGGCCCATGCCGCCAAGGACGCCTGGGGCGCCACCGCCCCCGCCGCCCGCGCCGCCGTCCTGCTGCAGATCGCGGACCGGCTGGAGGCCAACCTCGAGCTGCTCGCCACCTGCGAGACCTGGGACAACGGCAAGGCGATCCGCGAGACGATGGCCGCCGACCTGCCGCTGGCCGTCGATCACTTCCGCTACTTCGCCGGCGTCCTGCGCGGACAGGAAGGCACCATGTCGGAGATCGACGCCGATACCGTGGCCTACCACTACCATGAGCCGCTCGGCGTGGTCGGCCAGATCATCCCGTGGAACTTCCCGCTGCTGATGGCCGCATGGAAGATGGCCCCTGCCCTTGCCGCGGGCAACTGCATCGTGCTGAAACCGGCCGAGCAGACCCCGGCGACGATCATGGTCTTTGCCGAACTGATCGCCGACATCCTGCCCGCAGGCGTGCTGAACATCGTGAACGGCTTCGGGCTGGAGGCAGGCAAGCCGCTGGCGCAAAGCCCCCGCATCGCCAAGATCGCCTTCACCGGCGAGACCTCGACCGGCCGCCTGATCATGCAATACGCGACCGAGAACCTGATCCCGGTGACGCTGGAACTGGGGGGCAAGTCGCCCAACATCTTCCACAAGGATGTGGCCAACGAGGATGACGCCTTCTTCGACAAGGCGATCGAGGGCTTCGTGCTCTTCGCGCTGAACCAGGGCGAGGTCTGCACCTGCCCGTCCCGCGCGCTGATCCACGAGTCGATCTACGACCGCTTCATGGAGCGGGCAATTGCACGGACCAATGCCATCAAGATGGGCGACCCGCGGGTGGCCGAGACGATGATGGGCGCGCAGGCCTCGGAAGAGCAGCAGCAGAAGATCCTCTCCTACCTCGACATCGGACGCCAGGAAGGTGCGGAGGTGCTGACCGGCGGCGCGGCGGCGGACCTCGGCGGCGACCTTGCGGGCGGCTACTACGTGCAGCCGACGATCCTGCGCGGCCACAACAAGATGCGCGTCTTCCAGGAGGAAATCTTCGGCCCCGTCGTCTCGGTCACGACCTTCAAGGACGAGGACGAGGCGCTCGCCATCGCCAATGACACGCTCTACGGCCTCGGCGCCGGTGTCTGGTCGCGCGACATGAACACCTGCTACCGCTTCGGCCGCTCGATCCAGGCCGGGCGTGTCTGGGTGAACAACTACCACGCCTACCCGGCCCACGCGGCCTTCGGCGGGTACAAGCAATCCGGGATCGGGCGGGAGACCCACAAGATGATGCTGGATCACTACCAGCAGACCAAGAACATGCTGGTCTCCTACAACCCGAACAAGCTGGGCTTCTTCTGAGCCCGGCCGCCTGATGGCGGGGCCGCCCCCGGCCCCGTCCCTTTCCACACCGGTTCCGTGCCGCCGGCCCCATGCGTCCCTCCCGGCGCAGGGGGCAGCCCCCGCCTGCCGGTCCTGTCCTCCTCCCGGGTGCTGACCCCGGGACATGGCAGGCGGGGCGGCACGGACCTGCGCCGCCCCGCGCGGCCCTGCCCTTCCGGTGCGCCGGGCGGGCGTCATTTCCCGAAACGCGACAGAAACCTTCATCATCGACACCACTCACGTCACCCAGCCGGAGGCCCCTATGTCAGAGCCAGAGCGCGTCACCGCCACCGAGGCGGCCCTGCGTCTCATCGAGGAGATCCGGGCCGAGCATGGCGAGATCCTGTTTCACCAGTCGGGCGGCTGCTGTGACGGATCGGCGCCGATGTGCTTTCCGGCCGGCGAATTCCGGCCCGGCGCCAGCGATGTGCTGCTGGGCCGGATCGCCGATGTACCGGTCTATATCTCCGGGCCTCAGTTCGAGGTCTGGAAACACACCCAGCTGATCCTCGACGCGGCCCCCGGGCGCGGCGGGGTCTTCAGCCTCGACAACAACCGCGGTCAGAGGTTCCTGACCCGGTCCCGCGTGTTCGGTCCGGATGAGCTGCGAGCGTTGACCAAGGCGTAACCAGCTCACATCTCCCTCCTCCGGGCCGGCGACGGGCGCGGCGTCTTTCCCCCATGTCCTCCTGACAGGAAAGGCGCCGCGCTCTCCCTTTTCCGACTGCATTTTCTCACCGTCCAGGCCTCCGGCCATCACCTGTCCGTCAGTCCCGCTTCCCTGATTGTACGCCCCGCGCGGACCGTGTTACTGTCCTGCAAAACACCAAAGAGCAGGCCACAGCTGACGGCCGCAGAGCCAGGCGGATACGGGCCCACCGATGACGGCGCTTAACCAATACCAGCGGCTGGAAGCCTCCGGCCTGTGGCGCGACGGCCCCGACGCGCAGCGCCGGGACGTGATCGTGTCCATCGGCGATGCGACGCTGGTGATCACCGACATGCGCGATCAGGCGCTGACCCATTGGTCCCTGCCCGCCGTGGTGCGGGCCAACCCCGGCAAGCTGCCCGCGCTCTATCACCCCGATGGCGACCCGGACGAGACCCTCGAACTGGCCGAGAGCGAGGCCGAGATGATCGGCGCGATCGAGACCGTCCGGCAGGCGATCGAGCGGCGGCGGCCCAAGCCCGGGCGGCTGCGCACGGTGATCGCCGGGGCCACGGCGGTGGCGATCGTCTCTCTCGGGATCTTCTGGCTGCCCGGCGCGGTGAAGGAACATGCGCTGTCGGTCGTGCCGCAGGTCAAGCGGGACTCGGTCGGGCGCAACCTGCTTGCGGCGATCCAGCGCGTGTCCGGCCCGCCCTGCGGCGAGGGTCAGGGCCCGCAGGCCCTGGCCAGGATGGCGGCCCGCCTGCCCGGCCGCGACGGCGCCCCGCAGCTTGCGGTGCTGCGGCAGGGCATCCCCGATGCCACACACCTGCCGGGCAACATCATCCTGCTGAACCGCTCGGTCATCGAGGATTACGAAGAGCCGGACGTGGCCGCGGGCTATGTCATCGCCGAGCATCTGCGCGCCCGGTCCGCCGATCCGCTGCGCGACCTGCTCGACTATGCCGGGCCGCTGGCCTCCTTCAACCTGCTGCTGCGCGGCAAGGTGGGCGAGGCGCGGCTCGAGAAATATGCCGAGCACCTGCTGACCACCCCGCCCCGTCCGCTGAGCGACGAGGTGCTGCTGGCGGGCTTCACCGCCTGGGGCGTGGCGGCCACGCCCTATGCCCATGCCCTCGACGTCACGGGCGAGAAGACGCTGCACCTGATCGAGGCCGATCCATTCCCCGCCGGCGCCCCCGATCCGGTGCTGCCCGATGCGGACTGGCTGCGGCTGCAGGCGATCTGCGGCGCCTGACGCGCCATCCCCCTCCCTACACGAGAAAACGCCGCCCCGAAGGGCGGCGTCACTATGATGTCCGGGTGGATGTCCGACCGCCCCTTCGGGCGGCCGCCTGCCGGTCTCAGCGCCGGGTGAAGGCGTCCGAGAAACCCGCACGGCGCGCGCTCTGAAGCGCGGAGCTGAGCTGCCCCTGCGAGGCGAAGGGCCCGGCGAGGACGATCTGGTAGCTCTTGCCGCCCTTGGTATAGCCGGCGGTGCGCACCGGCAGGCCGAGCGACTGCAACCGCGCGGCGGTGCGGCTGGCGTTGGCGGGCTGGCCGAAGGTGCCGACCTGCACATAGCGATGCGCCGCCGGTGCCACGGCCACCGCCGCAGGCTGGGCCTGCACGGCGCGGCGCACGGGCTTGGCGGTCACGGGCTGGGCGGTCACGGGCGCCGTCTTCACCGCGGAGCCGGAGGTGGAGAGATAGGCCGCGCGGGTCTGCTGCTCCATGCTCGTGTAGGGATAGCTGAGCCCGGGATAGCGCGCCGTCACGTCCTGCCCGGTGGGGCGGTGGATCAGGCGGCGCGGCAGGTCGCGGGTCCAGATCAGATCGGTCTGGGCGATGCCGTTGAAGGTCATCTCGGCCCGGCGCGTGTTCAGCCGGTCGTCATCCCATGCGGCGCGGTAGCCCTTGGGCGTCGTCATACCCTGCACGGCGTTCCCGCGCTCCTCGTAGACATGGCGCGGCACGACGCGGACGGTCGGCGCCACCTCGCCCCGCGTGACGACGCGGCCCGGGGTCGCGCCATAGGTCGTCGCGCCGGGACGGCTGTAGAGCACGGTGCCCTGCGTGTTGGCCGAGGTGATCACGTGGCGCGGCGCGGCTGTCGGGGTGGGCACGCGCCCGGTGTAGGTGACCTGCGGCGCCTTCGGGGCCACGCCACGGCTGGGATAGCTCGGCGCGGGAACGGTGGCGGAGGGGACTGCGCCGGTCGGACCCGTGGCCGTCGCCCCGCGCACCACGTAGCGGCTCGGCGGGTTCGGCGCGGGGCCGGTGTATTGCACCTGCGGGGCCTTCGGGGCCACGCCGCGGGCGGGCGCGGCCTGCACCGGAACCCGCGCCACGGACCCCTGCGCCGGAACCGGCACCGCCAGAGAGGTGGTGCGCATCGGCGCGGCCAGCGGTGCAGGCGTGTCGTTGGGACCGGGGAAGACCGTCGGGGCCGGCGCGGGCGACGGACCCCGGCGCTGGACCGTGGTCGCTGGCGCGGCAGAGGTCACGCGGACCGGGGCGGCAGGCTGCGCGCTGACCACGGGTGCGGCGAGCGGTGCGGTGGTCCGCAGCGGCGACGGGGCCCGGGCGGGTGCCGGTGCCGCGACACGCGGTGCCGGTGCAGAGTTCAGTGCAGAGTTCGGTGCAGCCTGCGGTGCGGGTGCGGCCGCCGGGGCGGTGTTCTCCGGCGCGGCGGCCTCGATGGTCACGGCCCGGTCCGAGGACATGGCAGGCGCCATGGCGGTCTCCGTGCTCGCCGCCCCCAGCGAGGGCTGGAAGCCGCAGACCTGCTGGCGGCTGCGCGCCATGCGCGGCACCCAGGTCACCGCACCGTCCACGCCGGCACGGATGAAGACGCAGCCTTCGCTGTCGACGTACTGGTTGCCGCTGAAGCTGGACGGCGGATATTCCGCCGGGGCGATATTCGTCGTGATGGACTGGGCGCGGGCCGCCGCAGTTCCGAGAATGGCCGCCAGAATGGCGGAGGTAATGACTTTGTTCAGCATTTCTAACCCCCCACAGGTTAAGCCGAACTCTGCCCGAGTTGCGGCCGCGAGTAAAGCGGCCGCACAGGGATCAGCCCCTTATTTTGTGCCGAACATGCGATCGCCCGCATCCCCTAGCCCCGGAACGATGTAGCCGTGTTCGTTCAGCTTTTCGTCCAGTGCCGCCGTGACGATCGGCACATCCGGGTGGGCTTCCTTCATGCGGGCCACGCCCTCGGGGGCGGCCAGCAGGCAGAGGAAGCGGATGTTGGTGGCGCCGGCTTCCTTCAGCAGATCGATGGCCGCGACCGAGGAATTGCCCGTGGCCAGCATCGGATCGACCGCGATCACGAGACGGTTGTCGAGCGATTCCGGCACCTTGAAATAGTACTGGATCGGCTGAAGCGTCTTCTCGTCCCGGTAGAGCCCGACAAAGCCGACCCGCGCGGCCGGGATCAGCTCCAGCACGCCGTCCATCAGGCCGTTGCCTGCCCGCAGGATCGAGATCAGCGCCAGTTTCTTGCCGTCCAGCGTGGGGGCCTCCATCTCGCACATGGGCGTCTCGATGGTCTTGGTGGTCATCGGCAGTTCGCTGGTGACTTCATAGGCAAGCAACTGGCTGATCTCGCGCAGCAGGCGGCGGAAGGAGGCGGTAGAGGTCTCCTTCTGGCGCATGATCGTCAGCTTGTGCTGCACGAGGGGGTGTTTCACGATGGTCAGATGCTCGGTCATGATGTCTCCAGTCGCTTGGCGATACGTGTCTTGGTGGCCTCGTCACAGAAGGCCGCGTCGAGGGCGGTGCGGGCGATCTGGTCAAAGATCTCCTCGTCCCAGCCGAAGGTGCGGTTGAGCGCCTCGTACTCGCGGCTCATCGTGGTGTGGAAGAAGGGCGGGTCATCGGTGGACACGGTGACTTTCACGCCGCGTTCGCGCAAGCGTTCGATGGGATGGGCGGACCATTTCGGATAGACCCCCAGCGTGACGTTGGAGCCCGGGCAGACCTCAAGCACCACGCCGTTCTCTGCCAGCTCATCCACCAGCGCGAGGTCCTCGATGGCCCGCACGCCGTGGCCGATGCGTTCGACCTTCAGGTCGCGCAGGGCCTCGCGCACCGATTGCGGGCCACCCCATTCGCCGGCGTGGGCGGTCAGCCGCAACCCGGCCTCGCGCGCCATGTCGAAGCTGTAGGCGAAGTCGCCCGGCCGGCCCTTGTTCTCGTCCCCCGCGATGCCGAAGCCCACGAGCCAGTCGCCCGCCGTCTCGGCCGCGCAGAGCGCCGAGGCCCTGGCCTTCTCGGGGCCGAAGTGGCGGATGCAGGTGACGATCCCGCGCAGGGTGATGCCGAGGTCCCGCTCGGCCCGGTCGGCGGCCTCCTGCATCGCGTGCAGGTATTCGCGCCACGCGCCCACGTCGCTGCCACCGCAGAAATCGGGTGACAGGAAGGTCTCGCAGTAGACGACGCCCTGTTCGGCGCTCTCCTCCAGCACGGCACGGGTCAGGCGGGCGTAGTCCTCGGGCGTCTTGAGGACCTGCGTCGCGGCCTCGTAGACCTCGAGGAAATGCACGAAGTCGGTGTACTTGTAGGTGCCATCCTCGGCGAAGACGCCGGTGAGGTTGATGGATTTCTCCTGCCCCATGCGGCGGATCAACTCCGGCGGAGCGGCGCCTTCGAGGTGCAGGTGCAGTTCGACCTTGGGCAGTTCTTTCATCGCTGGGCCTTCTTCCTCCCGCTCCCGTTCCGCACGGCTCATACCCCGACGCGCGCTCACAGGAAACGCCTCCCCGGTCCCTGTGCCGCGACGCCAAGATGCGCCGCGATGCTGGCCGCCACGTCGGCGAAGGCCACGATGCCGGGGCTGCCCGGCGCGGCCCCCGCCACCAGCACCGGCACCCGCTCGCGGGTGTGGTCGGTACCGGGCCAGGTGGGATCGTTGCCATGGTCGGCGGTGATCACCAGCAGGTCGCCCGGGCGCAGCCTGTCCAGCATCCGGCCCACGCCTGCGTCGAACCATTCCAGCGCGCGGGCATAGCCCGAGACGTCGCGCCGGTGGCCATAGAGGCTGTCAAACTCGACGAAATTGGCAAAGGTCAGGCTCCCCTCCTCCGCGGTGTCGATCAGCGCCTCCAGCGCGGTCATCAGCTGGGCATCCGTGCCCTTCGCCACGTCATCGATGCCCTGCATCGAGAAGATGTCGCCGATCTTGCCCACCGCGTGCACCTTGCCGCCCGTCCCCTGCACCCAGTCGCAGAGCGTGGGCGCGGGCGGGGCGACGGCGTAGTCATGCCGGTTGCCGGTCCGGGTGAAGCCCGCCTCGACGCTGCCCACGAACGGGCGCGCGATGACCCGGCCGATCTTCATCCTGTGCAAAGTGGGGGCCACGGCTTTGCAAAGATCCAGCAAAGCCGCGAGGCCGAAGCTCTCCTCATGCGCCGCGATCTGGAACACGCTGTCGGCGGAGGTGTAACAGATCGGCCAGCCGCTCTGCATGTGCTCCGCCCCCAGCCGGTTGATGATCTCGGTCCCCGAGGCGTGGCAATTGCCGAGGATGCCCTGGGTCCCCGCCGCGCGGCAGACCTCCGCGATCAACTCGGGCGGGAAGGAGTTTTCCTTGTCGGTGAAATAGCCCCAGTCCCACGGCACCGGCACGCCCGCCAGCTCCCAGTGGCCCGAGGGCGTGTCCTTGCCGCGGCTTTCCTCCTGCGCGACGGCCCAGAGGCCCGCAGGCTCCGCCGCCAGCCCGGGCGTCAGCGCGCCCGAGGCCAGGCGGATCGCGGCGCCGAGGCCCATGGCATCCATGTACGGCACCTGCAGCGGCCCGCTGCGCCCGTCCTCGGCCCGGCCCGCGGCGCAGGCCTGCGCGATATGGGCCAGCGTGTTGGCGCCAGTGTCCGGCAGGGCGTCGTTGAAGAAGCGGTCGGCATCGGGGGCACCGCCACAGCCGACGCTGTCGATCACGGCAAGAAAGGCACGCGGCATCAGCCGATCCTCCCAAGGACAAGCGGCGGCGGGGTCACGGGCCCGGGGCCGAGGGTGACGGCGGCCTGCACGGCGCGCACGGCGACATCGGCGGCGTCCGTGCGGCTGGCGTGGATGCGGGCGATGGCCTCGCCCTTCGCGACCCGCGTTCCAAGCGGCAGGATATCGGCGATGCCGACGGCCGGATCGATCCGGTCGCTTTCCACCTGACGCCCGCCACCAAGCGCCACGACCGCCAGCCCCAGTGCCTCGCCATCCATGGCGCTCACGGTGCCGGACGCCGGCGCGGGCACCTCGCGGATCACGTTCGCCTCGGGCAGGAAGCGGTCATATTGCTCGATGAACTGCACCGGCCCGCCCATGGCGGCGACCATGCGGCCGAAGTGATCGGCGGCGGCCCCGCTTTCCAGCGCCTCGCGCAGCCGTGCCTCGCCAGCTGCCGTATCCGTGGCCAGCCCGCCCTGCGCCAGCAGCGCCCCGCCGAGGGTCACGGTCAACTCGGCCAGCGGGCCGCCCACCTGCCGGGTCAGCACGCGCAGCGCCTCGCGGACCTCCAGCGCATTGCCGAGCGCGGGCGCCAGAGGCTGGTTCATGTCGGAGAGCACGGCGCAGGTCGGGCACCCGGCGGCATTGGCGGTGGAGACCAGCGCCTCCGCCAGTGCCCGCGCCTCCGCTTCGGTCTTCATGAAGGCGCCGGAGCCGAGCTTCACGTCCAGCACCAGCCCCTCCAGCCCGGCGGCGAGCTTCTTCGACAAGATCGAGGCGGTGATCAGGTCGAGGCTCTCGACCGTGCCGGTCACGTCGCGGATCGCGTAGAGCCGCTTGTCCGCCGGGGCCACGTCGGCGGAGGCCGAGACAATGGCGCAGCCGGCGCGGGCGACCACGTCGCGGAACCGCGTCTCGGAGAGCGCGGTCTCGACGCCGGGGATCGCCTCCATCTTGTCGAGCGTGCCGCCGGTATGGCCCAGCCCCCGGCCCGAGATCATCGGCACATAGGCCCCGCAGGCCGCCAGCGCCGGGGCCAGCACGAGGCTGACGCAATCCCCCACCCCGCCGGTGGAATGCTTGTCGAGCACCGGCCCCGGCAGGTCCCAGTCGAGCCGCCGTCCGCTGTCGCGCATCGCCAGCGTCAGGGCCACGCGGCTCTCCTCCCCCAGCCCCGTCAACAGCACCGCCATGGCAAAGGCCCCGGCCTGCGCATCGCTGACCGCCCCGTCGGCAAGGCCACGGGCAAACCATGCGAGGGCCTCTGGCCCCGGCGCGCGGCCATCACGGACGGCGGAGATCAGGCTGCGGGCGTCCATGGCGTCAGGTCCGCTCCATGTGCGAGGCGTCGAAGCGGCCGGGCAGCACCTCGGCCAGTGTCATGACCGTCTCGGCGCCGTCGGTGGTGCACATGGTCAGCTTGACCTCGGCCTTGCCGAATTCCACCAGCTTCTGGCGGCAGCCGCCGCAGGGCGGCACCGGCGTGGGGCTGTCGGCGATGACCAGCGCCTCGGTGAACTCGGTCTCGCCGGCGGCGACCATGGCGGCGATGGCACCCGCCTCGGCGCAGGTGCCCTCCGGGTAGGCCACGTTCTCGACGTTGCAGCCGACATAGATCGTACCCGAGGCCCCGCGCAGCGCCGCGCCGACCTTGAACTTGGAATAGGGAACATAGGCGTTTTCACGCACCTTGGCGGCGGCCTCTTTCAGGTCCATCGGACTGCTCCGTCAGGGAATGGGAGTCCATCCTTCCGCCGGTGCCGCGCCAATGCAAGCGTGAAACCCCGGCACGGGCGGACCCGCGCCCTGTCACCGAACGTAAACACGGGCTGGATATGGCGGAGAAACCGGCAGCCCTGCCCCGATACGTCCCGACACGTCCCGTCCCGGGCGGCGGAAACCGGCACCCGGCGGCGGATGCTGCCCTGCAGCGCGCAGGGCATCTTTCACCCGCCGGAGAAAAGGTTTAATGCTAAACCATTCCGATCGAGGGGAGAGCACCATGTCCACCGGCCCGAACGACACCCTGCGCCAGGCGGCCCTGAATTACCACGAGTTTCCCAAGCCCGGGAAGCTGGAGGTACGCGCGACCAAGCCGCTGGCCAACGGCCGCGACCTGTCGCTGGCCTATTCGCCGGGGGTGGCCGAGGCCTGCCTTGAAATCAAGGAGGATGCGGTCAATGCCTCGCGCTACACCGCGCGCGGCAACCTCGTCGCCGTGATCTCGAACGGGACGGCCGTTCTGGGGCTTGGCAACATCGGCGCGCTGGCCTCCAAGCCGGTGATGGAGGGCAAGGCGGTCCTCTTCAAGAAGTTCGCCAACATCGACTGTTTCGATATCGAGGTGGACGAGACCGACCCCGAGAAACTGGCCGACATCGTCTGCGCCCTCGCCCCCACTTTCGGGGCGGTGAACCTCGAGGACATCAAGGCCCCCGATTGCTTCATCGTCGAGAAGCTGTGCCGCGAGCGGATGAACATCCCCGTCTTCCATGACGACCAGCACGGCACCGCGATCGTCGTGGGTGCCGCGGCGACCAACGCGCTGCGGGTGGCGGGCAAGAATTTCGAGGACGTGAAGATCGTCTCGACCGGCGGCGGGGCGGCGGGCATCGCCTGCCTGAACATGCTGCTCAAGCTGGGCGTGAAACGCGAGAATGTCTGGCTCTGCGACATTCACGGCCTCGTCTACGAGGGCCGCGAAGAGGACATGAACCCGCAGAAGGCCTTCTATGCCCAGGCCTCCGACAAGCGCACGCTGGACGAGGTGATCGACGGCGCGGACCTGTTTCTCGGCCTCTCCGGCCCCAATGTGCTGAAGCCCGAGATGGTGGCGAAGATGGCCAAGCGGCCGATCATCTTCGCGCTCGCCAACCCCACGCCCGAGATCATGCCCGACATGGCCCGCGAAGTGGCCCCCGATGCGATCATCGCCACCGGGCGGTCGGACTTCCCGAACCAGGTGAACAACGTCCTCTGCTTCCCCTTCATCTTCCGGGGCGCGCTGGACGTGGGCGCGACCGAGATCAACGACGCCATGCAGATCGCCTGCATCGAGGGCATCGCCCAGCTGGCCCGCGAGACCACCTCGGCCGAGGCGGCGGCGGCCTACCAGGGCGAACAGCTGACCTTCGGCGCGGATTATCTGATCCCCAAGCCCTTCGACCCGCGGCTGTCGGGCATCGTCTCGGTCGCCGTGGCCAAGGCGGCGATGGAAAGCGGCGTGGCCACGCGCCCGCTGGAAGACATCGCGGCCTACAAGGCCAAGCTGAACTCCTCGGTCTTCAAGTCGGCGCTGCTGATGCGCCCGGTCTTCGAGGCCGCCTCCTCCACCTCGCGGCGGATCGTCTTTGCCGAGGGCGAGGACGAACGCGTGCTGCGCGCCGCGCAGGCGATGCTGGAGGAAACCACCGAGCAGCCGATCCTCATCGGCCGTCCCGAGGTGCTGGAGGCCCGCTGTGAGCGCGCCGGCCTCAAGATCCGCCCCGGCCGCGACTTCCACGTGGTGAACCCCGAGAACGACCCGCGCTACCGCGACTACTGGGGCACCTACCACGAGATCATGGCGCGGCGCGGCGTGACGCCGGACCTCGCCAAGGCGATCATGCGCACCAACACCACCGCCATCGGCGCGGTCATGGTGCACCGTGAGGAAGCCGACAGCCTGATCTGCGGCACCTTCGGCGAGTATCGCTGGCACCTGAAATACGTGAACGAGATCCTCGGCACCCAGAAAGCGGGCGGCGACCTGCACCCGGTGGGCGCCCTCTCGCTGATGATTCTCGAGGACGGGCCGCTCTTCCTCGCTGACACCCATGTCCATGCCGTGCCCAGTTCCGCCGAGCTGGCCGAGGTGGTGATCGGGGCCGCGCGGCACGTGAAGCGCTTCGGGATCACGCCGAACATCGCGCTCTGCGGCCGGTCGCAGTTCGGCAACCAGGACACCGACACCGCCCGCCGCCTGCGCGGCGCGATCGAGATCCTCGACGCCGAGGCCCGGGACTTCTGCTACGAGGGCGAGATGAACGTGGACACGGCGCTGGACGCCGCCCTGCGCGAGACCGTCCTGCCCGGCAACCGGATGAAGGGCGCGGCCAACGTGCTGGTCTTTGCCCAGGCCGATGCCGCCTCGGGCGTGCGCAACATCCTGAAGATGAAGGGCGGCGGCCTCGAAGTCGGCCCGATCCTCATGGGCATGGGCAACCGCGCCCATATCGTGACCAACGCCATCACCTCGCGCGGGCTGCTCAACGTGTCGGCCATCGCCGGCACGCCGGTGGCGCATTACGGCTGAGGCCCTCGCCGTTTTCTGCGCAGAAAACGCTCCGGAATTTTTTTGAAAATTCCGGGCAGTGTGGCGGCGGGAGGCGATCCCGTCAGAGATCACCGTTCCCTTGCCGGGGGGCGGTGAAAAGTCTTGAACAAGACTTTTCGCAAGAATTTTCCTTAAAATTCTTGGGCGCGCCGGGATAGGACACGTATCCGCCTGTCGCACCGCCAAGGAGGCCGGGGCTGCCCCCGTCTTCACAAAAGATCAGCCCGCACCCTTTCCAGGCGTCCTTGCGTGTGGTGTCCTGCGCTGGCCTGCGTGGCGGCAAAAGCCGCCTCGACCGGCGCGCACCGGGGCATCGCGGCCCAGGGCCCGGCGGTCTTGCCGGCGTCTGTCGTGCGGCCGCCCCCTGTTGCCCCTCCCGGTGCCGGTGGCCCCTCAGAGCCATTTGGCCCCTGCGTGCTCGCCGCCTGAGCAAGGGGCGGCCGGGCCGGAAAATCCCCGATTGCACAGGGGGACGCGCCCCCCTATGTGCACCTGTCACACTGCCCGGATAGAGCCGTGCAGAAGAGCGCCCGCGAGAGAGGCGCGAAAGGAAATGACATGTCGCAATTCACGCTCGGATGGGAAGAATGGCTGGCCCTGCCCGGCCTCGGCCTGCCGGCGATCCATGCCAAGGTGGACACCGGCGCCCGCACCTCGGCTCTGCATGCCTTTGCCATCGAGCCCTTCGGCCCGGCGGAGAAGCCCATGGTGCGGTTCGCCATCCACCCCGATCCCCATGATCCGGCGCTGGAAATCATCTGTTCCGCGCCCCTGAAGGACCGGCGCGAGGTGACCTCCTCCAACGGCGAGACCGAGCTGCGCTTCGTGATCGAGACCGAGGTCGCCATGGGCGGACGCAGCTGGCCCATCGAGGTGACCCTGACGGACCGGGGCTCGATGGCCTACCGGATGCTGCTGGGGCGCTCGGCCCTGGCCGAGGACATGGTGGTGACCCCGACCCAGAGCTTCTGCCAGCCGGAGCTCTCCTTCGGCGAGTACCGTGACATGCCGCGCCACCGGCAGCACCGCCGGGCGCTGCGCATGGCGGTGCTGACCCGGGAGCCGCGCAACTACTCCACCCGCCGCCTGATCGAGGCGGCAGAGGCGCGCGGTCACACGATGGAGGTGATCGACACCACACGGTGCTACATGAACATCCGCGCCGTGGGCGGCGAGGTGCATTACGACGGGCGCCGCCTGCCCCACTACGACGCGGTGATCCCGCGCATCGGGGCCTCGATCACCAATTACGGCACCGCGGTGGTGCGGCAGTTCGAATCGATGGGCACCTACTGCCTCGCGGGCTCCGAGGGGATCACTGTCTCGCGTGACAAGCTCCACGCCCACCAGGTGCTGGCGCGGCACAGGATCGGCACGCCGACCACCGCCTTCGCCCGCAGCCCGAAGGATTCGGGCAACGTAATCTCCCTCGTCGGGGGCGCGCCGCTGGTGCTGAAGCTGCTGGAGAGCACCCAGGGCAAGGGCGTCGTGCTGGCCGAGACCCGGAAGGCGGCGGAGAGCGTGATCTCGGCCTTCCAGGGGCTGAAGGCGGATTTCCTCGTGCAGAACTTCGTGAAGGAAGCCGCGGGCGAGGACATCCGCTGCCTCGTGGTGGGCGGCAAGGTCGTGGCCGCCATGCGCCGCCGGGGCCAGCCGGACGAGTTCCGGTCGAACCTGCATCAGGGCGGCACGGCGGAATACGTGCGCATCAGCAAGGAAGAGCGCGACACCGCGCAGCGTGCGGCGCGCGCGATGAAGCTGGACGCGGCGGGCGTGGACCTGCTGCGCGGCGAGGATGGGCCGAAGGTGCTGGAGGTGAACTCCTCCCCCGGGCTGGAGGGGATCGAGGGCGTGTCGAAGAAGGACATCGCCGGGCTGATCATCCAGCATATCGAGGGCAAGGTGGCGCCCAAGGCCCCGCGCCGCGGCCGGGCGGCGCCGCGCAGGGGCTGAGCCCAGACATCGGACAGGACACCCGCCGCGCGCCGGCGGGTGTTTTGTTTTGTGCCCGCGCCTGCCCGGACCGGACCGGACGCCCGCCCAGGCCGGAACACATTACACAAGATAGATATTTACAGCGCGGCCAGAGCCAGCCCATCATCACCCCGGCCCGATTTCATGGCCGGGGGCCCTGCCCCCTATTTGCAAGACAAGGGGCGCGTGACGCCCCGCATTTCGAAAAGGTGACAGATGGCGGCAACCGGCATTGCCCTGCTTTTCGTGGCGGGCACCATCCTCATCGCCTGGAGCGTCTATTTCGCGACGCGGGCGCTGGTGGGCAAGACCTTCGGCAGCGACACGGAGGCCTTGGCCTCCTCGGTGATCTTCCGGGTCTCGGCCCTGCACGGGCTGATCCTCGCCCTCGTCTTCGCGCAGGAGCTTCTGGACTACAACGAGTTGCAGCGCGTCGTCCTGCAGGAGGCGACCGCCGTGGCCGACATCTACAATGAAATGCGCCGCTACGGCGGGGAGGACGTGGCGCCGGTGCAGGCGGCGCTGTCGGACTACCTGCAGGTGGTGAGCGGGCCCGAGTGGGCCGCCCTCGGCGAGACGCAGCGCCTCACCGGCGAGGGCTGGCGGATCTGGGACGACATCTATGGCCGCCTGCTGGACCTGCCGCCCGACACGCCGCGCGAGAGCGCCCTGCGTGATCACATGCTGAGCAAGGCCCAGACCATGGCCGCCCTGCGACAGGAACGCGAGGCCACGGCGCTGCACGGGATCAGCCCGCTCTTCTGGTTCGCGGCGCTTGCGGGCGTGGTGCTGGTGACGATCCCCTACTTCATCTTCGCCCCCACCCGGCTGCACCTCGTGCTGCTGAGCATCTATGGCGGCTTCACCGGGCTGGTGATGTACGTGATCTTTGCCTTCTCCGATCCCTTCGGCGGTCCCGGGGCGATGGATCCCGCGCCCTTCACCCGGCTTCTGGAGACCGAGATCGGCCACCATGGCACCCGCTGAGCAGCGGCACCGTGACGCAGGGAAGCCGTAAATTTATTAACCGTGCCTTTTCAGACCTGTAAACACCCTGCACAAATCTCGATGTTAGCGCCGAAGGGCGGCAGAAGGGCGCAGTCTGGCCACTTGCGCGGTGCGAAACCCCGCGCCTAACAAGGTGTGATAGAGTGTTTCGTGTTCACGTGGGATGGAGGAGGACCGCGATGACGACCTACGCTGACGTCTATGACAGCTGGAAGGCCGACCCGGAGAAATTCTGGATGGAGGCCGCCGAGGGGATCAGCTGGTACCAGAAGCCGACCAAGGCGCTGTTCGACGAGGCCGCGCCGCTTTACGAATGGTTCTCGGACGGGATGGTGAATGCCTGCTACAACGCCGTGGACCGCCACGTCGAGGCCGGCCGCGGCCCGCAGGTGGCCATCATCCACGACAGCCCCGTGACCGGCGTCACCCAGAAAATCACCTATTCCGCCCTGCGCAACCGCGTTGCCACGCTGGCCGGTGCGCTGCGCGCCAAGGGCATCGGCAAGGGCGACCGCGTCATCATCTACATGCCCATGGTGCCCGAGGCGCTGGAGGCGATGCTGGCCTGCGCCCGACTTGGGGCCGTGCATTCTGTCGTCTTTGGGGGCTTTGCCGCCCATGAGCTGGCGGTGCGCATCGACGATGCCAAGCCCAAGTGCATCATCGCCGCCTCCTGCGGGATCGAGCCGGGCCGCGTGGTGCACTACAAGCCCCTGCTGGACGGCGCGCTGGAGCAATCCACCCACCAGCCCGACTTCTGCGTGATCTTCCAGCGCGAGCAGGAAGTAGCCGAGATCGTGGAGGGCCGCGACTACGGCTGGCACTCCTTCCAGTACGGGGTTGAACCCGCAGACTGCGTGCCCGTCGAGGGCAACCACCCGGCCTATATCCTCTATACCTCCGGCACGACCGGCCAGCCCAAGGGCGTGGTGCGCCACACGGCGGGCCATATCGTGGCGCTGAACTGGACGATGAAGAACATCTACAACGTGGGCCAGGGCGACAGCTTCTGGGCCGCCTCGGACGTGGGCTGGGTCGTGGGCCACAGCTACATCTGCTACGGGCCGCTGCTGGCGGGCTGTTCCACCATCGTCTTCGAGGGCAAGCCCGTCGGCACTCCGGATGCGGGCACCTTCTGGCGCGTGATCTCGGACTACAAGGTGAAGAGCTTCTTCACCGCCCCCACCGCCTTCCGCGCGGTGAAGCGCGAGGACCCCAAGGGCGAGTTCGTCAGGAAATACGACCTCTCCTGCCTCGAACAGGTCTACCTCGCGGGCGAACGCGCCGATCCGGACACGATCCTCTGGGCGCAGGACCAGCTGGGCGTGCCGGTGATCGACCACTGGTGGCAGACCGAGACCGGCTGGGCCATCGCGGCCAACCCCATGGGGATCGAGCCGTTGCCGGTGAAGGTGGGCTCTCCTTCCGTGCCGATGCCGGGCTACGACGTGCAGGTTCTGGACGAGGCCGGCCACCCGGTCGCCCCCGGCCAGCTGGGCGCCATCGCCATCAAGCTGCCGCTGCCGCCGGGCACGCTGCCGACGCTCTGGAACGCCGAGGCGCGGTTCAAGAAAAGCTACCTCGAGCATTTCCCGGGCTACTACGAGACCGGGGATGCCGGGATGATCGACGAGGACGGCTACCTCTACATCATGGCGCGCACCGATGACGTGATCAACGTGGCGGGCCACCGGCTGTCCACCGGCGCGATGGAGGAGGTTCTGGCCTCCCATCCGGATGTGGCGGAATGCGCGGTGATCGGCGTGGCGGATACGCTGAAGGGGCAGATGCCGCTCGGCTTCCTGTGTCTGAACGCGGGCTGCAACAAGCCCCATGGCGACGTGGTGAAGGAAGTGGTCAAGCTGGTACGTGACCAGATCGGCCCGGTGGCGGCCTTCAAGCTGGCCGTCGTGGTGGACCGCCTGCCCAAGACACGGTCGGGCAAGATCCTGCGGGCCACCATGGTCAAGATCGCGGATGGCGAAGACTTCAAGCTGCCCGCGACGATCGACGATCCGGCGATCCTCGATGAAATCCGCGAGGCGCTGCGGACGCTCGGCTATGCCGGGGGTGAACCGGCACACGCCTGACGGGTGGCGTGACCGATACGCGGCACGCACCTGACGGGTCGCGTTAGGAGAATGCGGGGCGCCCGGCTGGATCGGGCGCCCTGTTTCGTTTTCGGGGGAGTAAGGCTGTTTTGGCGGGGGCAATACCTTCTTTTGGTCGTAGCAAGCCCGCGAGGCACGGGCTACTCGCTCGAATTGGTCTTAACGAGATTCAGCGCTCCCGCTGATAGTTCCCCTATCCGGCCTTCGATTAGGGCAGCGCCGTCCCGCGGGGTGGCGCAATAGCGCCGGTCGCCATTGGTGCGCCATTGGTTCGAGCGCCAATGGCGACGGGAGGCGGGTCCGCGCTGCCCAGCCTCACGGCCGGGTGGGACATGTCGAGGGCACGGCGTGTCAGGAGGACTTCCCCTTGATGGACCAGCTGTCATTCACCGCAGTTTGAGGCCCACCCGGCATTCCTCAGAGCCTTGCAAGATCACGACACAAAGCCCCGCCCCTCTCCCAACAGACCCTTCCCCCCAAAAGAAAAGGGCGGCCTGCTGGCCGCCCCGTTCCGATCCTGTCACCGTCGCTCAGTAGCGGCCGGCGAAATCGTCCACCTGGCGTTCCGCCTCGTCCTTGGCGATGCCATAGCGTTCCTGCAGCTTGCCGACGAGCTGATCGCGCTTGCCGTCCACCACGTCCATGTCGTCGTTCGTCAGCTTGCCCCAGTTCTCCAGAGCGTTGCCTTTGAGCTGCTTCCAGTTGCCTTCGATACGGTCCCAATTCATCACAGGGTCTCCTTTGTCGATTGCTCTGCCAGCGTCCTTGCCGGCTCGGGTGAACAACGGCGCAGCCCCGGCCCCGGTTCCCGTAAAAGTGGCGTTCAGAGCGGGCGGCGCCACATCTCGCCGACGAGGTCCACGCCGAAGGAATGATGCGGCGAGACCTCCTGAAGCACGAACCCGCGGGCGCCGTAGATGCGCCGCGCGCCGGTCAGGCAGTCCTGCGTCCAGAGTTCCATCTCGCGGTAGCCCGCATCCTTCGCGAAGGCGATGCAGGCGTCCACGAGCGCACCGCCCACCCCCTTGCCGCGGGCAAAGCTCTCGACATGCAGCAGGCGCAGTTTGGCCACGCCCTCGGCCCCGGCCATGCAGAAAACCGCGCCCGCGCGCTGCCCCTCGACCTCGGCGATCCAGCCGCGCTCGCGCGCAGGCTCCAGCGTTTCCGCGAAATCCGCCAGAATGCGCAGGACCAGCGCCTCGTACTCGCCGTTCCAGCCGTAGTCTGCGGCATAGATCGCGGACTGGCGGTCGATGACCCAGCCCATGTCGCCGGGGGCCAGACCCCTCAGGATGACGCTCACAGGAACTGCTCGCTGATCAGGCGCTCCTCCAGCCCGTGGCCGGGATCGAAGAGGATGCGGTGGGTGACCGTGGGGTCGGAATGGATCTCGACCCGCACCACGTTGCGGACCGAGCGGCTGTCGGCATCGGCCATGACCGGGCGCTTCTCGTGCTCCAGCACCTCGAAGGTGACATGGGCCCGCTTGGGCAGCAGCGCCCCGCGCCAGCGGCGGGGCCGGAACGGTGCGATCGCCGTCAGGGCCAGCACGTCCGAGCCGATCGGCAGGATCGGCCCGTGGGCGGAGTAGTTGTACGCCGTGGAGCCCGCGGGGGTGGAAAGCAGCGCCCCGTCGCAGACCAGCTCTTCCATCCGCATCTTGCCGTCCACATGGATGCGCAGCTTTGCCGCCTGCGGCCCCTGCCGCAGCAGCGAGACCTCGTTGATCGCCAGCGCCCGGTGCTCCTTGCCGTCGGCCCGCGTCGCGGTCATGGCCAGCGGGTTCACCAGCGCCTCCTCGGCGCGGCCCAGCCGGTCGATCAGCGCGTCCTCGTGATAGGCGTTCATCAGGAAGCCGACGGTGCCCCGGTTCATGCCATAGACCGGCGCCCCCAGAGACTGGGTGCGGTGCAGCGTGGCCAGCATGAAGCCATCGCCGCCAAGGGCCACGATCACGTCGGCCTCGGATTCGGGCACATCTCCGTAGCGCGCCACGAGCGCGGCACGCGCCGAGCGCGCAAGCGGCCCGCGGCTGGCGGCGAAGGCGATCTTCAGGCTCATCCCGTCCCACTCTTCTTCAGGTCTTTCCGTCATTTAGAAGCACAGGACGCCGCGAATGACCAGTCATGGCCGCTTTGCGGGCGCGCTGTGCCGTTTTCGCCCCTTTCCGTTGCGACCGCTTTTCGGTAAACCGCGCCCATCCTTACGCCCCGACTGCCATTCGGAGATGCAGACATGAAAGACGCAGGCTTCTTCACCACCCCGCTGGAAGAGCGTGATCCCGAGATCTTCGGCGCCATCCGCAAAGAGCTGGGTCGCCAGCGGGACGAGATCGAACTGATCGCCTCGGAAAACATCGTTTCCGCCGCGGTTCTGGAAGCGCAGGGCTCGGTCCTGACCAACAAGTACGCCGAAGGCTACCCGGGCAAGCGCTACTACGGTGGCTGCCAGTACGTGGACGTGGCCGAGACGCTGGCCATCGAGCGCGCGAAAGAGCTGTTCAACTGCAAGTTCGCCAACGTGCAGCCGAACTCCGGCAGCCAGATGAACCAGGCCGTCTTCCTCGCGCTGCTCCAGCCGGGCGACACCTTCATGGGCCTCGACCTGAACTCGGGCGGTCACCTGACCCACGGGTCGCCGGTCAACATGTCTGGCAAGTGGTTCAACGTCGTCTCCTACGGCGTGCGCCAGCAGGACGAGATGCTCGACATGGATGCGATCCGCGAGAGCGCGCGCGAGCACAAGCCCAAGCTGATCGTCGCCGGCGGCACCGCCTACTCCCGCGTCTGGGACTGGGCCGAGTTCCGCGCCATCGCCGATGAAGTGGGCGCGTACCTGATGGTCGACATGGCCCACATCGCGGGCCTCGTGGCCGGTGGCGTGCACCCCTCGCCGATCCCCCACGCCCATGTCGTGACCACCACCACCCACAAGTCGCTGCGCGGCCCCCGTGGCGGCATGATCCTGTGCAACGACCCGGACATCGCCAAGAAGATCAACTCGGCCGTGTTCCCCGGCCTGCAGGGCGGCCCGCTGATGCATGTCATCGCCGCCAAGGCCGTGGCCTTCGGTGAGGCGCTCAAGCCCGAGTTCCAGGACTACGCGGTTCAGGTCGTCGCCAACGCGAAAGCCATGGCAGACCAGCTGATGAAGGGCGGGATCAACGTCGTCTCCGGCGGCACCGACAACCACCTCTGCCTCGCCGACCTGCGTCCCAAGGGCGTGACCGGCAAGGCGGCGGAGGCCGCCCTGGGCCGTGCGCACATCACCTGCAACAAGAACGGTGTGCCCTTCGACCCAGAGAAGCCCTTCGTGACCTCCGGCATCCGTCTGGGTGCCCCGGCCGGCACCACCCGCGGCTTCGGCGAGGCCGAGTTCCGCCAGATCGCGGACTGGATCGTCGAAGTGGTCGACGGGCTGGCCGCCAACGGTGAAGAGGGCAACGACGAGGTCGAGGCCAAAGTCCGTGGCGAAGTCGCAGCCCTCTGCGCCCGCTTCCCGCTCTACCCCGACATGTAAGGTGCAGGCGGGGGCCACCGGCCCCCGCCCCCTTGATATGACACGGGATCTTCCCATCGAAGCCCGGGCCGAAGCATGGCTTTCGGCCCGCCTGCCCGGATCCCTCGGGGTCTGGGTTCTTTTCGTCGTGAAGCAGCTCTGGGCCTGTCTCTTCGGCCTGTCGATCCTCGCGGCGATCATCCTCTCCAAGGCGATCTGGCAGGCCGACTGGCCGATCTGGCGCTATGACGCGCTGGTGGTCTTCGCGGTGGCCATGCAGGGGCTGATGCTGGCGCTCAAGCTCGAGTCCAAGCACGAGGCGCTGGTCATCCTGATCTTCCACATCACCGGCACGGTGATGGAGCTTTTCAAGACAAGCGCGGGCTCATGGGCCTACCCCGAGGCGGGCTATCTCAAGATAGGGATGGTGCCGCTCTTCACCGGGTTCATGTATGCCTCTGTCGGCAGCTACATGGCGCGGGCGATCCGGCTCTTCGACATCCGCTTTGCCCCCTACCCGCCGTTCTGGACCACGGTCCTGCTGGCCACGGCGATCTACGTGAACTTCTACAGCCACCACTTCCTGCCGGACGCACGGGTCGTGCTCTTCGCGGGCACCGTGCTGCTGTTCTGGCGGACGCGGGTGCACATGCGGCTGGGGGGCTCGGGCGAGGTGACGATCCGCCTACCGCTGGCGGCGCTGGCCACCGCCTTCGGCCTCTGGATCGCCGAGAACATCGGCACCTTCACCGGCACGTGGCTCTACCACGGCCAGAGCCCGTGGGACCGGGTCCGGCTGGGCACGATGGGGTCGTGGTACCTGCTGATCTACGTCGCCTTCGTGACGGTGACGCTGGTCTACCGCGACATGCTGCTGCGCGATCCGCTGGTCAGAGCCAGCCGCGCCAGCGGGCCACGACAAGACAGATCGCCAGAAACAGCAGCAGATTGAACGCGACGGAGCCGAGCACCTCGAGGATCATGCCGATGCGGCGGTCCTTGGGGTCGATCGCCTCCAGTGCGCGGGTGAGCCGGCCAAAGGCCTTGTCGACGCCCGCCGGGTCGATCTGCACCGCAAGCTTGGGATTGCCCATCAGACCCTCCGCCGCGACAAGTTCCGCCCCCGCCTTGCGGGCATAGCGCGGCAGGCGGCGCCCCGCCTTGTGCAGCGCGGGGGCCAGATCCTCGGCCTGCACCGACAACTGCGTGTGGAACAGCTTCAGCACACGCGCCTTGCGGGTGTGAAACGCATTGGTGTCAATCACTTGTCGCTCCTTCTGCCCGGCCAGGTTAGACCCGCGACGCCCCCGCTACAAGGCCTCCCACCAGGCCGCCGTCAAGGCCCACACCCCACGGCCCCAGCCCCCCCCTTCCAGCCATGCACGGGCCCTCTGGCGGTGCGTCGGCCGCTGCGCTATGCAAGAGCCATGCTGAACACGATCCTCCACGGTGAGCCCACCGAGAACCCCACCCTCGTCATCGTCCACGGCCTCTTCGGCTCTGGCCGGAACTGGGGCGTGATTGCCAAGCGCCTGTCGGAGGACCGGCAGGTGATCGCGGTGGATCAGCGCAACCACGGGTCTTCGCCGTGGTTCGACGAACATGACTACGAAAGCATGGCTGCCGACATCGCCGAGGTGATCGAACAGGGCCCGGGCCGCGCCGATGTGCTGGGCCATTCCATGGGCGGCAAGGCCGCCATGGTGCTGGCCCTGACCCGGCCCGAACTGGTGAACCGGCTGGTGATCGCGGATGTGGCGCCCGTGGCCTACAGCCATGACCAGAACCAGAACATCGAGGCCATGCGCGCGGTCGACCTGTCGAAGGTCGAGCGGCGCTCGGACGCGATGGCGCAACTGGCCGAGGTGCTGGACGACGCCACCCTGCCCGCCTTCTTCACGCAGTCGCTCGACGTGCCGGAGAAACGCTGGCGGCTGAACCTCGATGTGCTGGAGCGCGAGATGCCCAGGATCATCGGCTTCCCCGAGGTGGGCAGCCCCTTCGGCGGGCCGACGCTCTTCCTGTCGGGGGCGGAAAGCTCCTACGTGAAGCCCGAGTACCGGGACCGGATCAAGGCGCTCTTCCCCAAGGCGCGCTTCGCCAAGATCCCCGGTGCGGGCCACTGGCTCCACGCCGAGAAGCCGCGCGAGTTCGAGCAGACCGTGGGCGCCTTCCTGCGGGCCTGAGCCCCTACTCCACCATCTTCTTCGCCACGACCCACGTCACCGGCAGGGCCAGCACGGCGCCTGTCGCGGCGGCGGCGAGGATCGGCACCAGCGTGTCATATCCCGCCACGAGGACGACAATCACCGCCGTCCCGGCCAGTGTGGTCGAGATGAGAGAGAAGAGGATCGGGGCAAGGCGCATCATCGTCGGGTCTCCGGTCACGGGGTCCCCGAACACATAACGTTTCCGGAATGCGACTTCCTTGATCTGTGTCAGCCCGGCGCCTCTGGGGACGCCGGGCTGCACGGCTCACAGGTTGGTCACATGGACCGCGGGCCGGTCGCCCATGCACCACTTGCCCTCGATCGCGCGTTCGACCTGTGCCGCCAGTTGCAGCAGCAGCCCGTCATTGCCCTGTGCCGCCTGCGCCTGAATGCCGAGCGGCAGGCCATTGGCGTGTTTCGCCAACGGCATTGACAGGCCGGGCGTGCCGCAGAGGTTGTTCAGCGGCGTATAGGCGAAGAAGCCCCAGAGGTTGCCGAACCAGTCCAGCGCCGAGGGGTTCTCGGTGATGGTCAGGTATTCGGTGGTGCCGATGGGGGGCGTCTCGCGGGCGGTGGTGGGCGTCAGGATGATGTCCCAGTCCTCGTAGAAGGCCCCGAAGGCGCGCGAGGTCTCGTTGAAGGCCAGCTCCATGTCGGCGCGTTCGGTGTAGCCCGCGTTGATGCCCTGCTCCCAGATGCGGATGTTCATCGGCTCGATCAGGTCGGCGGGCGGCGTGTCGAGGCCGCGGGCGCGCAGCATCCGGTTCACCGTCTGGGCGAAGTTCGTGATGTAGCAGGTGGTCTGCGCGGCATAGGCCTTTTCGAAGTCGACCTTGGGCGTGACCCACTCCACGTGGTGCCCCAGCGTGGCGAGGAAGGCCGCGACGCGCTCCAGCTCCGCCGCGATATGGGGCGTGGCGCTGTAGGGCCCCCATTCGTGCGAAACGGCGATACGCAGCGGCTTCGGGTCCTGTTCGACCTGCTTCAGGAAGGGCGTGTCGGGGTGCCAGTAGGGCATGAACTCGCCCGGCGCGCCGCCCCGGCAGGCATCGACGAAGGCCGCCGTATCGCGGACCGAGCGGCTGATGCAGCCCTGGGTCGAGACGACGGAGGCGAAGTCCGAGGAATAGGGCGAGATCGAGAAGGTCCCGCGCGAGGATTTCAGCCCGATCGCGCCGCAGGTGCCCGCCGGAATGCGGATAGAGCCGCCCCCGTCCGTGCCATGCGCAATCGGCAGCACGCCCGCGCCCACCATGACGGCAGAGCCCGCGGAGGAGCCGCAGCTGGTGTAACCGGTGTCCCACGGGTTGCGGGTGACATACATCGCCGGGTTCTCGGCCGAGGAGCAGCAGCCGAACTCGGGCGTGGTGGTGCGTCCGACGATGTTGAGGCCCGCGGCCTTCATCTTGGTGACGAGGAAGCTGTCGCTGGCCGGCCGGTTGCCCTGCATGAAGAAGGAGCCCTGCTCCTGCAGGCGCCCGCCCAGCGTGGGGCCGAGATCCTTGAGCAGGAAGGGCAGCCCGGCAAAGACGCCCTCCGGGTCCGCGCCGTTGACCGAGGCATCGGCCACCGCGTCGTCGAAGACCTCGACCACGCCGCAGATCTCCTCGTTGACGCCGCTGATTCCCGCCGCGACCTGCGCCGCCAGTTCCTCCGCCGAGACCTCGCCGGCCTTCACCTTCTGGGCCAGACCAATGCCATCGTGACTGAACCACTCTTCCCAGCTCATCGTCAGCGTCATGAATTATCCCTTATGATACAGCACGTTACCGCCTGAAATCAGCCACGGACAGCGGCCAGAAAGAGCGGTTTCCCCCGAACGCTAGGCCGATTGTCGACAATGGTCAATTCGCTCCTCACCGCGATTTTCGCAGCCCCGCAGGCTCTGCCTAATCGCAGGGCAATCGCTTCGCCAGCACGGAATCGGCGCGAAAGACCGGGGGCGAAGTGAAGATTGAGGATTGACGACAATCGTCAAACTGCCGTCTCTTCGAGGCTGACGCGGGGAGTTCCCGCCCCCTTCCGGGGGCCGCCCGCGCCGCCCGGGCGCGCGCATGCTGGTTCTGCGCCCGCCCCTGTCCGTCCACCACGTCCGCACACGGAGACGCCCGATGACCCTTCCCGATCTTCCCTTCGATGCGCAGCAGATCGTCGCCGGGCTGAAGCCCTGGATCGAATGCGAGAGCCCCACCTACGATCCCGCGGCGCTCGCCCGGATGATGGACCTCGTGGCCTTCGAATGCGCCGCCATCGGCGCCTCGGTCGAGATCATCCCCGGTCGCATGGGCTGCGGCCCCTCGGTGCGCGCCAAGATGCCCCACAAGGATCAGGGCAAGCCCGGCATCCTCGTCTCCGGCCACATGGATACGGTGCACCCCGTCGGCACGTTGGCCAAGAACCCGTTCCGCGTGGAGGGCGACAAGGCCTATGGCCCCGGCATCCAGGACATGAAATCCGGCAATTACATCGCGCTGGAGGCCATGCGCCAGATCGCCCGCGCCGGGCTGGAAACGCCCCTGCCCGTCACCTTCCTCTTCACGCCCGACGAAGAGATCGGCTCGCCCGCCACGCGGGAGCTGATCGAGGGCGAGGCGCTCAAGAACAAGTATTTCCTCTGCCCCGAGCCCGCGCATCTGAACAATGCCGTCACCACCGGCCGCTATGCCATCGCCCGGTTCGAGATCACCTGCTCGGGCAAGCCCAGCCATGCGGGCGCCAACGTGAAGGGCGGCATCTCGGCGGTGCGCGAACTGGCGCACCGGATCATCGAGATCGAGGCCATGACCACCGAGGATTGCACCTTCTCCTGCAATGACGTCACTTCGGGCCAATGGGTGAACTGCGTGCCCAGCTTTGCCCGGGCGCAGGTGCTGTCCATGGCGAAGAAACAGGAAGACCTCGACGCGGGCGAGGCCGCGATGCTGGCGCTTGCGGGCACCCGCAACGGGGTGGAGTTCACCGTGAAGACCACCGTCGTGCGCCCCGTGTGGGAGAACGAGCAGCCCGAGACCATGGCGCTCTACGAGATCGCCAAGGGGCTGGCCGCCGAGATCGGGATGGAGCTGCCCTATGTCTCCTCCGGCGGCGGGTCGGATGCGAACTTCTCGGGTGCGATGCGCATTCCCTCGCTCTGCTCCCTCGGCGTCTCCGGGGCGGGCCTGCACACGCTGGAAGAGCATATCGAAATCTCCAGCATCGTGCCCCGCACCCGCCTTCTGGCCGGGCTCTTCATGACGCTCGAAGCCTGAGACTACGTACAGACCGGCGGCCCGCACCGGGCCGCCCGACAAGACCTCCCGGAGGCCGAATGACACCGACCCAGATGCAGGGTGCCGAGATCGACATTGGCGCACTGTCCACCCCCTTCACGCCGATGACCGCCGAGGAGGCCGCCGAGGTCGCCCGCGACCTCTACGGGCTGGAGGGCGAGCTGAAACGCTTTGCCACCGAGAAGGACGACACCTTCCGGCTGCGCACGCCCACGGGCGCCTATGTCCTGAAGATCGCCAACCCGGGCGAGAGCGCCGAGGAGCTGGACCTTCAGATCAAGGTGCTGCGCCATATCGAGCGGACGGACCCCGGCCTGCCGGTGCCGCGCATCTTCGCGGACCGCGCCGGGAACGACCAGCCGGTGATCCTCGACCGGACGGGGGCGGTGCGGCGGGTGCGGCTGATGAGCTTCCTCGAAGGCACGCTCCTCGACACGATCGCGCCGCTGGAGGAGGAACTGCCGGTGATCGGGCGGATGTGCGCACGGCTGCGGCTGGCGATGGCGGGGTTCGCGCATCCCGGCGCGCAACGGGTCGTGGCCTGGGACGTGCGACAGCTGCCCGGCCTCGGCACCCTGCTGGCGGATGTGAAGGACCCGGGCCAGAAGGCCATGCTGGAGGCCGGATACGCCCGCTACATGGACCTCTTCCCGCGGATCGACGCCCTGCCCCGGCAAGTGGTGCACAACGATTTCAGCCGCTCCAACCTTCTGGTGGACCGCTCAGGCCCCGCGAACCTCGTGGGGATCATCGACTTTGGCGACACGGTGGAGACGGCGATTGCCATCGACCTTTCCACCGCGCTTCTGAACCAGCTGCCCCGTGACGCCGCCGAGAACCCGGTGGAGGACCTGCTGGCCGCGCCCAGGGCGGTGCTCCACGGCTATCTGGAGGTCGCCCCGCTGACCGATGAGGAACGCGCCCTGCTGCCGCACCTCGTCATGGGCCGGGTCATTGCCCGCGCACTGATCACCCTGTGGCGCGCCCGCGAATTCCCCGACAACGAGACCTACATCCTGCGCAACACGGAACAGGGCTGGGCCCAGCTCGACTGGTTCCTCGCCCGCGATCCCGACGACATCTCTGCGCTGCTGGCCTGAGCAGCCCTTCCGAAAGGCCCCCAGATGACCTCTTCGATCTCCACCCGCGGCAAGATGGTGAACGCCTTCGACCCGAACAGCCTCGACCATCTCGACCCGCTGCGCCGGGCCGCCGTCGAGCGGCGCACCCGCCTGCTGGGCCCCGCCTACCGCCTGTTCTACCAGGACCCGGTGGAGGTGCGCGAAGGCCGTGGCACCCGGCTCTTCGACAGCGAGGGGCGCGAATACCTCGACGCCTACAACAACGTGGTTTCCGTCGGGCATTGCCACCCCAAGGTGGTGGAGGCCGTGCACAGGCAGATGTCCACGCTCTGCACCCACACGCGCTATATCCAGGAAGGCATCCTCGACTACGCCGAGGCGATGCTGCCGACCTTCGGCGGGCGGATCGCGGCGGGCGGGCACATGATGTTCACCTGCACCGGCTCCGAGGCCAACGACCTCGCCATGCGGATCGCCAAGCACTACACCGGCCACCAGGGGATCATCATCACCCGCGAGGCCTACCACGGGAACTCCGACCTGACGGCGGGCTTCTCTGCCTCGCTCGGCACCTCCTCGCCGCTGGGGACATGGGTGCGCACCGTCTCCGCGCCCGACAGCTACCGCGAGGACCCGGCGACGCTGGGCCAGCGGATGGCCGAAGAGGTCGCGGAACAGGCATGGCACCTCAAGCGCAACGGCAACGGTCTGGCCGCCTTCATCGCCGACAGCCTGTTCTCCTCCGACGGGATCTACGCCACGCCCGAGGTGCTCAAGCCGGTGGCCGAGGCGGTCCATGCCGCAGGCGGGCTCTTCGTGGCGGACGAGGTGCAGTCGGGCTTTGGTCGGTCGGGCGATGCCATGTGGGGTTTCCAGCGCCACGGGATCGACCCGGACATCGTCTCGATGGGCAAGCCCATGGGCAACGGCTACCCGGTGGCGGGCATCGCGCTGGTGCCCGAGATCGTCGAGAAGTTCGGCAAGGACACGCGCTATTTCAACACCTTCGGCGGCAACGGCGTGGCCATGGCGGCGGCACAGGCAGTGTTTGACGTGATCCGAGAGGAGAACCTTCAGGACAACGCCCGCCTGCGCGGGCAGGAAATCCAGGACGGCTTCAACCGGCTGGCCGAACGCTTCGAGGGTATCGGCGACGTGCGCGGCGCGGGGCTCTACATCGGGGTCGAGCTGGTCACGGACCGGGACAACAAGATCCCCGATGCCGACGCCGCCACGCGGATCGTGAACGGCCTGCGCGAGAAGCGCGTACTGATCTCGGCCACCGGGCCCGATGCCAACGTGCTGAAGATCCGCCCGCCCGTGGTCTTCACCGAGGAGGATGTCGCATGGCTGCTCTCCGCCTCGGAGGAGGTGCTGTCCCACGTCTACGGCTGAGCCCGGTCGCACGACAGCCCGCCGATGCCTGCCAGTGCCCGCCAGTGCCCGCCAAAGTGGCGCAGCCCGACGGGTGATCGCGTAAAACGTGCGCAGGCCAACGTGGCCCATTGACGCCGCGGCAGACCCGGCTTGGATTGACGACAATCATCACAGCGCCGCCAACAGCGGGCCGGCGCCCCGCCACGACCCGTTCCATGACCCCGTTTCACGACCTGTACCGACACCATCAGACTGGAAGAACCGCGATGCCCCTCAGCGCAGACCTCAAAGAGAAAATCCTGAAATCCGTGGACGATGGCTTCGAGGAGCAGACCGCCTACCTCAAGACGCTGGTCTCCTTCGCCTCGCAGCGTGGCGAGGAAGTGCCCCTGCAGGAGTTCATCTACAAGGACTTCGCCGCGCGCGGCATGACGATGGACCGCTTCGCCATGGACGAGGCCGCGCTGACCGCCCACGAGGGCGGCGCGCCCTTCTCCGCCACCCACTCGCGGGCGCCGATCGTGGTGGGCACCCATCACCCGAAGCAGGCCACAGGCCATTCGCTAATCCTTCAGCATCACCTCGACGTGGTGCCGGTGGGCCCGCGCGAGATGTGGGAACATGACCCCTACGCGGCCGAGATCGTCGACGGCTGGATGTACGGCCGCGGTGCAGGCGACATGAAGGCCGGCGCTTCGGCCAACGTCTATGCGCTGGAGGCGCTGAAGCGGATCGGCCTGCAACCGGCGGCTACCGTCCACCTGCAATCGGTGGTCGAGGAGGAATCGACCGGCAACGGCGCGCTGCAATGCTTCCTGCGCGGCTATACCGCCGACGCGGCCATGATCCCCGAGCCCTCGGGCATGCAACTGGCGCGCTGCGCCGTCGGCGTGCTCTGGTTCGAGGTGCTGGTGCGCGGCTTCCCGACCCATGTCAGCGTCATGGGCACCGGCAACAACGCCATCGACAGCGCCTACCGCCTGATGGGCGCCCTGCGCGAGGTCGAGGAGAAGTGGAACGCCGAGAAGGACCAGCACCCGGAGTTCGCCGATCTGGACCACCCGATCAACCTCAACATCGGCAAGATCGAGGGCGGCGACTGGGGCTCCTCCGTGCCGGCGTGGTGCAAGTTCCAGGTGCGGGTGTCCATCTACCCGGGCCAGAAGGCGCAGGACAAGCTGAAGGAGATCACGGACCACGCCCTCGCCTTCGCCAAGCAGGACCCGTTCCTCGCCCAGAACCTGCCGACCTTCACCCAAAACGGCTTCAACTCCGAAGGCTTCGTCCTTGCCCCCGGCTCCGAGGCCGAGGAAACGCTGGGCCGCGCCCACGAGGCGACCTTCGGCACCAAGCTCGAAAGCTTCACAACCCCCGCCTACATCGATGCGCGGGTCTATGCGCTCTACAACAAGATCCCGGTGCTGAACTACGGGCCCGAGGGCAAGCTCTCCCATGGGTTCGATGAATGCGTGAACCTCGAATCCCTGCGCCAGACGACCCAGTCCATGGCGCTCTTCATTGCCGAGTGGTGCGGCACCGAAGACATCTGACCTGCACTCAGGTCAAGGCGCTGCGCCCCCGGCCACCCCGTGTGGCCGGGCCTTTGCGTTTGGGCCCGCGGCAAGGCGGCCGCACATTACGCCGCAGCGCAGAATGCACAGAAAATCGGCAAATTCGCAACATGCCACGCATATGATTTTAATGGATTAATTACTTTTCTGCATTTGCACGACAGTCTTATGACAGGAATCTCGGACCGACCTCGGGTTCATCGTTGCCTCGCAAAAAACTTCGGTCCTATCCTCGGGAATGATGATTGACGACAATCGTCGAATAATAATCCCCATAAGTCTGTCAGGGAGACTGAAATGCTCACCAAAAGTTTCTGCAGCAACCTGCTGAAGCCGACGATGCTGGCGCTCGCGCTTGGCACCGTGTCCGGCGCCGCCGTTCAGGCGCAGACCATCACCGCCGTGATGCACGCACCGCTGCGCGCCGTGGACCCGGTCATCAGCACCGCCTACATCCTGCGTAACTTCGGTTACATGATCTACGACACGCCGCTGGCGCTCGACAGCGCAGGCACCCCGCAGCCCCAGATGGCCAGCTGGGAAGTCTCCGAGGACGGCAAGACCTACACCTTCACCCTGCGCGACGGCCTGACCTTCCACGATGGCGCGCCCGTCACCGCGGAAGACGTCGTCGCCTCGGTCACCCGCTGGAGCAAGGTCGACAAGACCGGCCAGGTGATGGCCTCGCTGATGACCGAAATGGTCGCCGTCGACGACAAGACCTGGACCATGACCTTCGGCGAGCCCACCGGCATCGCGCTGATCGCCCTGTCCAAACCTTCGGGCCTCGCCCCCTTCATCATGCCCGCCTCGGTCGCGGCCACCCCCGTGAGCGAGCCGATCACCTCGACCATCGGGTCCGGCCCCTTCAAGTTCGTCGAGGAAGACTATCGTCCCGGCGTCTCGGCCACCTTCGCCAAGTTCGAGGAATACGTGCCCCGTGACGAGCCCTCCGACGGCATGGCCGGCGCCAAGGTCGTGAAGGTCGACGAAGTGGTCTGGACCACGATGCCCGACCCGATGACCTCGCTCAACGCGCTGATGTCCGGCGAGATCGACTTCCTCGAGCAGACCCCGCATGACCTGCTGCCGGTGATCGAGGGCAACCCCGACATCAGCACCCGTCAGGTGAAGAAGCAGGGTTCGCAGAACCTCGTGCGGATGAACCACACCCTGCCGCCCTTCGACAATCCGAAGTACCGCGAAGCCGTGCTGCTCGCGCTTGGCCAGCAGCCCATGCTGGACGCGCAGGTCGGGGCCGGGTCGGACTACTCGCAGGCCTGTGCAGCGGTCTTCGGCTGCGGCTCGATCTACAACTACGACTACCGCGCCGATGACATCATGAATGCGCACCCCGAAGAGGCCAAGGCGATCCTCGACGAAGTGGGCTATGACGGCACCCCGATCCTGCTGATGCACGCCACCGACCTCGCCACGCTGAACCCGCAGGGCCCGGTCATCGCGGCACAGCTGCGCGACGCAGGCTTCACCGTCGACATGGTCTCGATGGACTGGGCCTCGGTCGTTGCCCGCCGCGCCTCCAAGGCGACGCTGGCCGACGGCGGCTGGAACATGTTCTCCACCACCAACGTGCTGCCCGACGTGGCCAACCCGATCGGCTTCATCGGCGTCGCGGCCGGCGGCGATTCGGCCTGGTTCGGCTGGCCCGACGTGCCCGAGATCGAGGAGCTCCGCATGGCGATCGCACAGACCGCCGACGTGGATCAGCAGATCGAATACGCCAAGAAGATCGACGAACTGGTCATCGACAACGGCGTCATGGTCCCGATGGGCGAACTCTTCAACGTGAACGCCTATTCGTCCAAGCTGACCGGTCTCGTGGAATCCGAGGCGCCGGTGTTCTGGAACGTCGAAAAGGCCGAGTGATCAAGTATGCTGAGCTTCGTTGTCAAACGGGTCCTCTCGGCGGTGCCGGTGCTGTTCATGGTGGCGGTCATCGTCTTCATGGTCCTGCGCCTCTCGCCCGGTGACCCGGCGGTCATGATCGCCGGCCCCAACGCAACCTCCGAACAGCTTGCCGATCTGCGCGAGAGCATGGGGCTGAACCGCCCCCTGCTCGAACAGCTGGTGATCTGGCTGGGCGACATCGGCCGGGGTGACTTCGGCACCTCGCTGGTGTCCGGCAAGCCGGTGACCGAGCTTGTCATGGACCGGCTGTGGCCGACTCTGGCGCTCAGCACCACCACGATCATCCTGGCGGTGGCCGTCGCGCTGCCGCTGGGGGTCATCGCGGCCTGGCAGCAGGGCAAGTGGCTGGACCGGCTGGTCATGGCCGGGTCGGTTGTCGGCTTCTCGGTGCCGGTGTTCATCATCGGCTACGTCATGATCCTAATCTTCGCGCGCAAGCTGGGATGGTTCCCCGTGCAGGGCTACAAGCCCTTGGCGGACGGGTTCGGAGAATTCGCCTCGCGGCTGGTTCTCCCCTCCATCGCGCTGAGCTTCCCCTATATCGCCCTGATCGCCCGCATCGTGCGGACCAACGTGATCGAGGTGATGGGCGAGGATTACATCCGCACCGCTCGGGCCAAGGGCCAGACGGAACGCGGGGTGATGACCGAACACGCGCTGCGCAATGCCGCCGTGCCGATCGTCACGATCATCGGTGTTTCCATCGCCATGCTGATCTCCGGCGTGGTGGTGACCGAGTCGGTGTTCAACATCCCCGGCCTCGGCCGTCTCGTGCTCGAGGCGGTGCTGGCCCGGGATTACACCGTCATCCAGGCCGTGATCCTGCTCTTCTCGACGATCTACGTCTTCATCAACCTGTCGGTCGACCTGCTCTACGGGCTCTTCGATCCGCGGATCCGCTACTGACCTGGCGGCTTGCCGGCCCCCTGCCCCGGGGGCCGGTCCAACGGGGACAAGAACACGCGGCCCACCAAGAGCCGCAAGCAACGGACGTACACCATGACCACTGACAGCGGAAACACGATGAAAGCCGAGGAGGCGCTCGATCTTCCCGACATGGAAGAGGCGCAGAATGCCTCCGGCTTCGGACAGCTGATCCGCGGCATCCTCTCGACCTGGCCGGCCCGCATCTCGGCCGTGGTCCTGCTGCTGATCATCCTCATGGCGATCTTCGCGCCCTACCTCGGCACCGTTGACCCGGTGCGGCTGGACCCGTCGCAGCGTCTGCAGGGCTCCACCGCCGCCCATTGGCTGGGCACCGACAGCTTCGGCCGCGATCTCTATTCCCGCGTCGTCTACGGCGCGCGCATCTCCCTCGCCGTGGGGGCCGGCACCGTCGTCGTCGCCCTGCTGGCGGGCGTCTTCTTCGGCGTGCTGACGGGCTACTTCCGCTGGGCCGACATCGTCATCATGCGCTTCATGGACGGCCTCATGGCGATCCCCGGCATCCTGCTGGCCATCGCCCTCGTCGCCATTTCCGGCGCCACGCTGACCACCGTGCTGATCGCCATCTCGATCCCCGAGGTGCCCCGCGTCGCGCGCATGGTCCGCTCGGTCATCATGGGGGTGCGCAACGAACCCTACGTCGAGGCGGCCTCGGTCCTCGGCACCTCCACGATCAAGATGATCACCCGCCACATGCTGCCCAACACGATCGCGCCGCTGATCGTGCAGGGCACCTATATCTTCGCCTCGGCGATCATGACGGAATCGATCCTGTCCTTCCTCGGCGCCGGCGTGCCGCCCGAGACGCCGAGCTGGGGCAACATGATGGCCGATGGCCGTCTCTACTTCCTCGTGAAGCCCGAACTCATCCTCTACCCCGGCGTCATGGTCTCGCTCACCGTGCTGAGCGTGAACATGCTGGGCGATGTTCTGCGCGACCGTCTCGACCCGCGCATGGCCAAACGTATCTGACCGAGACGAGGAACATCATCATGACGACCACCCCAGACAGCCAAGTCGTCCTCTCGGTCGAGGACGTGACGGTAGACACCCGCCCCAAGGGCCAGAAACCCATCGTGCGCAACATCTCCTTCGACGTGAAGGAAGGCGAAACGGTCTGCATCGTGGGCGAATCCGGCTCCGGCAAATCGGTGACCTCGATGGCCGTGATGGGCCTGCTGCCCAAGGACGCGCTGCAGGTCACCGGCGGCCGGATCATGCTGGATGGCGAAGACATCCTGAAGGTCACCCCCGCCCGGATGCGCGAGCTGCGCGCGGCCTCCGTCGCCATGGTCTTCCAGGAGCCGATGACGGCCCTGAACCCGGTGAAGACCGTGGGCGACCAGATCGACGAGGTGCTGCGCCTGCACACCAAGGACAGCCCGGCCGAGCGTCGCAAGAAGGTCCTGTCCATGCTCGATCGGGTGCACCTGCCCGACATCGAGCGGGTCTACAAATCCTACCCGCATGAGCTCTCCGGCGGGCAACGGCAGCGGATCGTGATCGCCATGGCGCTGATCCTGCGCCCGCGCCTGCTGCTGGCCGACGAGCCGACCACCGCGCTCGACGTGACGACGCAGAAGCAGATCCTCTACCTCATCAAGGAATTGCAGGAGCAGGAGAAGACCGCCGTTGTCTTCGTGACCCACGACTTCGGCGTGGTCTCCGAGATCGCGGACCGCATCGTGGTGATGAACCGCGGCGACCTGGTGGAAACCGGCACGCGGGACGAGATCCTGACCGCGCCCAAGAAGGACTACACCCGGATGCTGGTCTCCTCGGTGCCCAGCCTGATCCCGCGCCGCGAGCCGATCGCGGCCCAGCCCAAGGTGCTGGACGTGATCTCGCTGCAAAAGCGGTACGGCAAGAAGGGCCTGCTCTCCGACAACACCGTGCTGGCGGCGCAGGACATCAACTTCACCGTCCACAAGGGCGAGATCACCGGCATCATCGGCGAAAGCGGCTCGGGCAAGTCGACCGTGGCGCGCTGCGTCATGCGGCTGACCGACCCGACCGAGGGCTCGGTCGTCGTCAACGGGCGGGACATCGTGCCGATGAACAACCTGCGCGACGTGCGCAAGCAGGTGCAGTACATCTTCCAGGACCCCTACCGTTCGCTCAATCCGCGCCGCACCATCGGCCAGTCCCTGATGGAGGGGCTGATCAACTACGGCATGGACGAGGCCGAGGCGAAGAAGCGCGTCGGCGAGACGCTGGAGCTGGTGAACATGCCCGCCTCGGTCATGAACCGCTATCCGCACCAGTTCTCGGGCGGGCAGCGCCAGCGGGTCGCCATCGCGCGCGCGGTGGTGATGAAGCCCGACCTTCTGATCGCGGACGAGGCCGTCTCGGCACTGGACGTGACGGTGCAGGCGCAGGTGCTGAAGCTGTTGGAGGACATCCGGGACAACACCGGCGTGTCGATCCTCTTCATCACCCACGACCTGCGCGTCGCCGCCCAGATCTGCAATACGGTGGTCGTGATGCAGAAGGGCAAGATCGTGGAGCACGGCGCGGCGCGCGACATCCTCGCCAACCCGCAGCACGCCTATACCCGGGCCCTGATCGACGCGGCCCCGGCCCCGGACTGGGATTTCCAGAACTTCCGGCCCGCCACCGCCGCCGTCGCGGTCTGATCCCGGAACGAAGACGAGAACCAAGAAAGGACAGGCAATGCGCATCCTGCTTGCCGGTTTCAACCACGAGACCAACACCTTTGCCGACAGCCGCGCCGATGATGCGGCCTTTGCCCACGGCGGCGGCTTCCCGGGCTTCTGCACCGGCGCGGATGTCCGTACCGCCCTGAACCCCGAGGTGAACCTCGCCGGCGCGGGCTTCCTGCTGGCCGCGCAGGCCGCGGGCGACGAGGTGGAGACCCTGCTCTGGACCGCCGCGGTGCCCTCGGGCTACGTGGTGAAGGAGACCTATGACAGGATCGCGGGCGAGATCGTAGACCGGATCGAGGCCGCCCTGCCCGCAGATGCGGTCTACCTCGACCTGCATGGTGCCATGGTCGCGGAACATGCCAAGGACGGCGAGGGCGAACTGCTGGAGCGCATCCGCGCCGTCACCGGGCCCGACATGCCGATCATCGTCAGCCTCGACCTGCACGCCAATGTCTCGCAGCGGATGATGGACCTGTCGGACGCGATGGTGGCCTTCCGCACCTACCCGCACGTGGACATGGCCGAAACCGGCCGCAAGGCCCATGCGCTGCTGGCCCGCCGCATGGCCCATGGCAAGCCCTTCGCCAAGGCCATGGCGCGGATCCCCTACATGAAGCCGATCTGCTGGCAATCGACCGAAGACGCGCCCGCCCGCGACCTCTACGCCCTCGTCGGCACGCTGGAGGCCGAGACCGGCGCGCCCTCCGTCTCCTACTGCATGGGCTTCCCGGCGGCGGACATCCCCATGTGCGGCCCGGTGGTCTGGGCCTATGGCGACACGCCCGAGCAGGCCGCTGCCGCCTGCGATCCGCTGAACGCCGCTGTCGTTGCCGCCGAGATGGACTTCGAAGGGCCGCTCTACACGCCCGACACGGCGGTGGAAAAGGCGCTGGAGCTGAATGCCGCGGGCGTGACACCGGTGGTCATCGCCGATGCGCAGGACAACCCCGGTGCGGGCGGTTCCTCCGACACGATGGGGCTGATCAAGGCGCTGGTGGCCCATGACGTGCAGGGCGCAAGCGCGGGCCTCGTCTACGACCCCGAGGCCGCCAAGGCCGCCCACGCGGCCGGCGTCGGCGGGCAGATCACGGTGGCGCTCGGCGGGCGCTCGCCTGCCAAGGGCGACAGCCCCTTCGAGGCGACCTTTTCGGTCGAGGCCCTTTCCGACGGCGTGTTCCAGACCAAGGGCCCGTTCTACGGCGGGCGGACCATGCGGCTCGGCCCCTCCGCCTGCCTGCGCATCGGCGGGGTGCGCATCGCCGTCGCCTCGGCCAAGGCACAGCTCGCCGATCAGGAGATGCTGCGCTACCTCGGGATCGAGCCCACGACGGAAAACATCATCGTCGCCAAGAGCGCGATCCACTTCCGCGCCGATTTCCGCCCGATCGCCGGTGAGATCATCACCGCCGTCGCCCCGGGCGAGATGATGATGCGCTCGACCGACTGGACCTGGCACAATCTGCCTGAAGACCTGCGCATGATGCCCGGCGGACCCACCTTCGCCGAAACCAAGACGACTGCCGACGCCTGAAAGGACCCGCCATGACAGACCTCTGGACGCTCTCCGCCAGCCAGACCGCGAATATGATCCGGTTGAAGCAAGCGTCCGCCACGGAGGTCGCACAGGCGGCCCTTGCCCGTCTCGACGCGGTGAACCCGGCGCTGAACGCCGTCGTGGATCACCGCCCCGAAGAGGTGCTGGCCGAGGCGGCGGCGGTGGATGCCCGCCTCGCCGCAGGCCATGCCCCCCGGCTGCTGGAGGGCGTGCCGGTCACCATCAAGGTCAACGTGGATCAGGCGGGCTTTGCCACCACCAACGGGCTGCGCCGCAACCGCGACCTGATCGCGACCGAGGACAACCCCGTCGTGGAGAAGCTGCGCGCGGCGGGGGCCGTGATCCTCGGGCGGACCAATACGCCCGCCTTCAGCGCCGGGCTCTTCACCGACAATGGGCTTTACGGCCCCACGATCAACCCGCGCGATCCCGGTCTCACGCCCGGGGGCTCCTCCGGCGGGGCGGCGGCGGCCACGGCGGCGGGGATCGGCTGCATTGCCCACGGCAACGACATCGGCGGCTCGATCCGCTACCCGGCCTATGCCTGCGGCATCCACGGGCTGCGGCCCGGCCTTGGCCGCGTGGCGACCTACAACGACAGCGGCCCCGACCGCGCCATCGGGGCACAGATCATGTCGGTGCAGGGCCCGCTGGCCCGGCGCGTCCATGACCTGCGCCTTGCCCTGCAGGTGATGGAGGGCGCGGACCCGCGCGATCCCTGGGCCTTTGCCCCCCCGCCCCCGGGACCGAACCCGCGCCTTGCGGCCTTCTGCGTCTCGCCCGACGGGATCGAGGTTGCGCCCGAGGTCGAGGCCGCCCTGCGCGATGCCGCCGAACGGCTGCGCGATGCCGGCTGGACCGTGGTGGAGCTGGACAGCCTGCCGCCCCTGCGCGAGGCCAGCCAGCTGATGTTCCGCTTCCGGGTGGCGGATGCCCCCGACCGGCTGATCGCCGCGGCAGAGGCCGAGGGCTTCGACCGGATCACCAACTGGCTCAAGGGGCTGCGCCGCTGGTCCGGCGAGCTGACGCTGGAGGAATTCGGCGACACGCTGACCCGGCGGGCCAATATCGTCCGCGACTGGCTGCGGTTCCTGCAGAGCTACCCGGTGCTGCTGATCCCCACCTCCTCGCAGCTGCCGATGCCGGCGGATGCAGATACGTCGCGGGGCCTCGACTGGGTGATCAGCAACAACTTCTTCCAGTCCGCCCTGCCCGTCCTTGGACTGCCGACGCTGGCCGTGGCCACCGGCCTGTCGGGCCGCGCCCCCACCGGCATCCAGATCGTCGCGGGCCGGATGCGCGAGGACCTCTGTCTCGACGCCGGCGAGGCGATCGAGGCCCGCGGCACCCCGCCCATGCCCATCGACCCCATCACCCCCTGATCCCGAAAACACCGGAAAGACACCGCCATGGCAGATATCGCAGACCAGCCGCTCTGGAGCCTCCCCGCAACCCGTATCGCGGCGCTGGTCCGCGCGGGTGAACTCAGCGCCGTCGAGGTGGCGAAATCCGCCCTCGCGCGGATCGAGGCCGTGAACCCCGCCATCAACGCCGTGGTCGAGAGCCGCCCCGAGGAGGTGCTGGCCGCCGCCGCCGCCGTGGACGCTGTGGTGGCCGGGGGCGGCGATCCGGGTCCGCTGGCCGGTGTGCCCGTGACCATCAAGGTCAACGTCGACCAGAAGGGCTATGCCACCACCAACGGGCTGAAGGCGCAGAAGGACCTGATCGCCAAGTGCCACAACCCCGTGGTCGCGAACCTGCTGGGCGCAGGCGCCGTGGCCGTGGGCCGCACGAACACCCCGGCCTTCAGCTACCGCTGGTTCACCAACAACCTCCTCCATGGCCACACCTACAACCCCCGCAACAAGGCGCTGACGCCCGGCGGCTCCTCCGGCGGGGCGGGCTCGGCCACCGCGGCGGGCATCGGCGCGATCGGCCACGGCACGGACATCGCCGGCTCGGTCCGCTACCCGGCCTATGCCTGCGGCATCCACGGCCTGCGCCCGACCATCGGGCGGCTCGCGGCCTACAACGCCTCCGGTCCTGACCGGGGGGTGGGGCCGCAGATCATGGCCGTCTCGGGCCCGCTTGCGCGCAGCATCGCGGACCTGCGCCTCGGCTTCGAGGCGATGGCCAAGGCCGATCCGCGCGACCCGTGGTCAGTGCCCGCTCCGCTGGTGGGCCCCTCGGTGCCCAAGCGCGCCGCGCTCTGCCTCTGCCCCGACGGGATGGAGACGGCGCCGGAGCTGCAGAAGGAACTGCTGGCGGCCGCCGACAAGCTGCGCGACGCGGGCTGGCAGGTGGACGAGCTGGAGGAGCTGCCCCCGATCGACGAGGCGGTGGCGATCCAGCTGACCCTCTGGATGGGCGACAACTACGCCGGTCAGGTCGCCGCGGCGCAGGCCGAGGGTGATCCCGGTGCCATCGCCGCCCTTGCCGGGCAGAAGGACTTCGCCGCCACCATCGGGGCCGCCGAGTTCTCGCAGGCGCTGGTCAACCGCATGGGCATCGCGCGGAAATGGGCGCTCTTCCTCGAAGACTACCCCGTCGTCCTGCTGCCACCCTCCGCAGAGCTGCCCTTTGCCGACAATCTTGACCTCAAAAGCCCCGAGGACTATCAGCGCGTCTGGAAATCGCAGATGTCCATGGTGGGCCTGCCCGTCGCCGGGATGCCTGCCCTGACGCTCTGCACCGGGCTCATGGCGGACAACACGCCGCTCGGCATCCAGATCGTCTCCGGGCGGTTCCGGGAGGACGTGGCCCTCGACGCCGCCGAGGCGATCGAGGCACGCGGAACGCCCGTCACAATCGCGGAGCCCGTCATCTGAGCGGGCCGAGCCAATAAAGCCAGCCGCGCCCCATGGCCCGGACAAACGCCAGCCGGGCCCTGCGGCCCGAGCAAACGCCAGCCGGGCCCAACGGCCCGGCCAGCAGAAAGAGGGGGGAGAGATGACCATCAGCAAGCTGCGCCCGGTGACGCGCCAGTCGACCGAGGCCATCGTGACGGAAAACCTGCGCGACTATATCCTGTCGGGCGAAGTGGAGCCCGGCGGTCGCCTGACCGAGATCGCCCTGGCCGAACAACTGGGGGTCGCCCGCTCGACCCTGCGGATGGGGCTGCAACGGCTCGCGGTGGAGGGTATCGTCGTTCAGATCCCCTATACCGGCTGGCAGGTCGCCTCGCTCTCGCCGCAGGACGTCTGGGAGATCTGGACCCTGCGCGGCAGCCTCGAAAGCCTCGCCTCGCGGCTCGCCGCCGCGCGTACCGAACCGGAGGTCCGTGATCGTCTGGATGGCGCCATCGAGGATCTGCTGGCCGCCTGCCAGAGCGGCGACCTGCGCGCCATGACGGATGCCGACTTTGCCCTGCACCGCGCCATCGTGGAAAGCAGCGGCCACCAGCGTCTCGCCTCGCAGTACCGTGTCGTGGAACAGCAGGTGCGGCTCTTCATCGCCACGTCGAACAAGCATGTCGCCGCCGGGCCCGAGGACATCATCGCCCAGCACGAGCCGCTGATCGCCGCCCTGCGCGCACAGGATCCCGAGGCCGCCGCCCGCGCCGCATGGGAACACGACGAGACCGAGGGCGCGCGCCTGACCCGCTGGCTGGAGCAGCAGACCGAAGCGGTGGAGTGACCGGAACCGGCGGGCGCGCGGCCGGAGGCTGCGCCCCTGCCTTTGCCTGCCCCCGTTCTGGCCCCGTCCTACCCGGTCCTGCTTTCCGCTGCGCGCCGGAGCACCCGCATCCGGCAGCCCTGCCCGCCGTTTCGGCGCGAGACAGCACGCCCGGCAACGGCTGAGCCTCCCCACCCGTCGCGAAAATTGACAGCCTCCCGCGCCCTGCGCAGGCTTGACGGGTGTTTCAGCAGGAGTGTTGTGTATGACCCCTTTCGACATCTGGGCGCCGGTGCTGCGCGCCCCCTTCTCCGGTGACGTGACGCAGGCGATCTCGCCCCGGTTCCTGTCCGACGACATCGCCGGCGTGCCCGAGATCGAGGAGAAGATCGTGACCGAGGTCGCCAGCTACGGCACGCAGCTCGGCAAGATCCTCGAAGCGTTGCAGACCCTGTCGCGCGCCACCGGCACCCCCCTGCCCGAGATCGACACGCTGCAGCAGAAGGTCACCGCCGCCAAGGCCGACAGCCGCGAGGCGATCCGCGCCGAGGCCGAACGGGCCATGGCGCGTCTGCGCGCGGTGGATACGGAGGCCTGGCAGCGGCTCAGGGAGTGATCCGGCTCAATCGGCGATGTAGACCGGGCCGCCGCGATCCATGTCATCGCGCCCGCCGTCGAGCCGGCCGAACATGATGTCGAGCTTGCGGTCGAGATAGCGTTCGATCCGCGGGATCGAGGGGTTGTCGCTCTCGATGTAGTGCTTGGCCTGACGCATCGCGGTCTCCATCTCGAGGTCCGGCACATTGGCGATCCGGGGGTCGCTCCGGTAGCCGTTCACACCCCAGCGGGGTCCGCCGAGGTAGACCGCGGCGAACATCACCTTGGCGGTAATCTCGTCGGTGCCGCCCACGCGCAGCGCATCGTAGAACATCCGGTGCGTGCTCTGCCACGTGCGGGTGTGGTAGACCTGCCCCTGTTCGTTGCCGATACCGCAGATCGCGTCGTGGATCGCGGCGGCATTGGCAAAGCTGGGCGAGGTCGGGTTGCCGACGATCCCGTGGAAGACCTTGGGGATCGACGCACCGTCGGTCAGCGTGCCCGCGGGGGCGACCCAGGTCTCGTTCAACCCGTCGACGAAAGTGAGCTTCCGCGAGGTCGCGTAGAAGGTCTGCCCCCGCCCATCCACGCGCGTGGGGGTGCTGCCCAGCTGAACCGGCGCATCGACGAACCGGCATTCGGGGCTGGCCGATCCGGCGCAGAAGCTGCGCGCGGTGGCGACATTGGCCCCGGCGAGGTCAGCGCGGGAGCCGGGCATGGCGCAGCCGGAGAGAGCGGTTGCACAGAGAAGCGGGACGAGGAGGTGTCGCATGGGGGCTGCCTTTGGAACGGGTGTCGTGATGAAAATACGCCATCGTGATCCCGTATCCCACCCCTACAATCAAGGGGCGTGTCGCCGCAGCTGACCTCGGCAGGATCCGGCGCGGGCCGATCTCCCCTGCGCGGGCCCGCGCGCTCTCCCCCGGAAACCCTGCCCCGGTGCCCCTCCGCCGGACGTTCCTCAGCCCCCGCCGCGCGCGCCAGAACGCAAGACGCACAACGCGAAAGGCCGGAGCATTCCGCCCCGGCCCTGCAGTGTCTGATCAGATGTCGCCGGCCCGCAAGCCCGGTCAGTTGTCCATCTTGAGCGCGGAGATGAAGGCCTCCTGCGGGATTTCGACCTTGCCGAACTGCCGCATCTTCTTCTTGCCGGCCTTCTGCTTCTCCAGCAGCTTCTTCTTCCGCGTGGCGTCGCCGCCGTAGCACTTGGCGGTCACGTCCTTGCGCAGGGCCGCCAGCGTCTCACGCGCGATCACCTTGCCGCCGATGGCGGCCTGGATCGGGATCTTGAACATGTGGCGCGGGATCAGGTCCTTGAGCTTCTCGCACATGGCCCGGCCGCGCATCTCGGCCCGGTCGCGGTGCACCATCATCGAGAGCGCATCGACCGGCTCGTCGTTGACGAGGATCTGCATCTTCACGAGGTTGTCCTGCCGATAACCCGTCAGGTGGTAGTCAAAGGAGGCATAGCCCTTCGTCACCGATTTCAGCCGGTCGTAGAAGTCGAAGACGACCTCGTTCAGCGGCAGGTCGTAGACCGCCATGGCACGCCCGCCGACATAGGTCAGGTCTTCCTGGATGCCGCGGCGATCCTGGCAGAGCTTCAGCACGTCGCCGAGGTATTCGTCGGGCACCATGATGGTGGCCTTGATCCGGGGCTCCTCGACGTGATCCACATGGGTCAGGTCGGGCATGTCCGCCGGGTTGTGCAGGTCGACCTTGGTGCCGTCCTTCATGAAGACATGGTAGATCACCGAGGGCGCCGTGGTGATCAGGTCGATGTCATACTCGCGTTCGATCCGGTCCCGGATCACCTCGAGGTGCAGCAGCCCGAGGAAGCCGCACCGGAAGCCGAAGCCGAGCGCGGCCGAGGTCTCCATCTCGAAGGAGAAGGAGGCGTCGTTCAGCGCCAGCTTCTCGATCGCGTCGCGGAGGTCCTCGAACTCGGCGCTGTCCACCGGGAAGAGACCGCAGAACACCACCGGAACCGAGGGTTTGAAGCCCGGCAGCGGCTTGTCCGCGCCCTTCTTCTCGTGGGTGATCGTGTCGCCGACCTTGGTGTCGCGCACCTGCTTGATCGAGGCGGTGATGAAGCCGATCTCGCCCGGGCCCAGTTCATCGACGTTCTGCATCGCCGGGCGGAAGACGCCGATCCGGTCGACCTGGTGGATCGTCCCGTTCTGCATGAATTTCACGCGGTCGTTCTTGCGCAGGAACCCGTCCATGACCCGCACCAGGACCACGACCCCGAGGTAGGGGTCGTACCAGCTGTCCACCAGCATCGCCTTCAGCGGCGCGTCCCGGTCCCCGGTGGGCGCAGGCAGCTTGGCGATGATCGCCTCCAGCGTCTCGTGGATGCCGATGCCCGACTTGGCCGAGACCATCAGCGCCTCGGAGGCGTCGATGCCGATCACGTCCTCGATCTGCTCCTTCACGCGCTCGGGCTCGGTCGCGGGCAGGTCGATCTTGTTCAGGACCGGGATGATCTCGTGATCCGCCTCGATCGCCTGGTAGACGTTTGCCAGGGTCTGCGCCTCGACGCCCTGGGTCGAATCGACCACCAGCAGCGAGCCTTCGACGGCACGCATGGACCGCGAGACCTCGTAGGCGAAGTCGACGTGGCCGGGGGTGTCGATCAGGTTGAGGATGTAAAGTTCGCCATTGTCGGCGATATACTCGATCCGGACGGTGTTCGCCTTGATCGTGATGCCCCGCTCGCGCTCGATATCCATCGCGTCGAGCAGCTGCTCTTTCATCTCCCGTTCGGAAACGGTGTTCGTGGACTGGATCAGCCGGTCGGCCAGGGTGGATTTCCCGTGGTCGATGTGGGCTACGATGGAGAAGTTACGGATATGCGCGAGATCGGTCATGATGGGCAGCATATGCGGGGGAAAAGGCCGTTTGGCAAGGGTCTGTCGCAGGGACGCGCGGCATGTGGCGGCACGTCGCGCCCGCCGCGGATCGCCGCTTCATCTTTCTCCAAATACCTCCGGGGGGAATTGCGCGCATCGCGCGCAAGGGGGGCAGCGCCCCCGACCGGATTTTTCGAAGAACCCGGACCGGAACATGCGAAACGTCCGGGCCTCCCCGCGGCAGCCCCCTGCCCCGACCGAAGCCCTCCGTCCCCATGCCGGGCGCCCAAAATTCTTCGAAGAATTTTGCCAAGAATTTTCGAAAATTCTTGGGTGCGAGACGGAGAGCGGCGCGCCATGTCCCGGCCCGACTGCCCGATGCCGCCGAGCGGCGGTTCCCGTAAAGGCTGCGCCGCCCGAACCGGACAGGGCTCCGCCCGTTCGATCCTCATACGATCCCCCGGATCGTTTGTCGGGCAGCTGCGCCGCCCGAACCGGATGGGCTCCGCCCGTTCGATCCTCAAACGATCCCCCGGATCGTTTGTCGGGCAGCTGCGCCGCCCGAACCGGATCTCACTAATCCAAGCTCGGGGCGCGGGGGACGGCGATGCCCTGCTTGCCCTGCGTGATCAGCCGGGCCGAGTTGTTGCCCGTGGTGTGGGACCAGAACCAGCTCCAGACCACCGCCACGCGGTTGCGGGTGCCGATCAGGAAATAGATGTGCGCGATGCCCCAGACCCACCAGGCGAGCGCCCCGCGCAACTTGATCCGGCCGAAGTCCGCCACGGCGGCCCGGCGCCCGATGGTGGCCAGGCTGCCCTGGTGGCGATACCGGAAGGGCCCCGGCAGTGCCCGACCGGCCACCCGCGCCGCGATCACGCCGGCCACGTATTCGCCCTGTTGCTTGGCCGCAGGTGCCACGCCGGGCACCGGCGTGCCGTCCACGTTGGTCACCGCCGCCGTGTCCCCGATGACGAAGACCTCCGCCCGGCCCGGCAGGGCGAGGTCCGCCCCCACAGGCACGCGCCCCGCCCGGTCGCCCGCGACACCCAGCCATTCGGCCGCGTGGCTGGCCTTCACGCCGGCGGCCCAGATCGCCGTCCGCGCCGGGATACGCTCCGCGCCGATGGTGATCCCGTCGCCGTCGCATTCCGTCACAGGGGTGCCGGTGCGCACCTCGACCCCCAGCTCGGCCAGGGCCTGCGTGGCATAGTCGGAAAGCCCGTCCGGGAAGGCCGGCAACACCCGCGGCCCCGCCTCCACCAGCAGCACCCGCGCCTCGCGGGTGTCGATGGTGCGGAACTCGGAGGGCAGCACCCGCTGCGCCAGCTCGGCGATGATCCCCACCAGCTCGACCCCGGTCGGGCCCGCGCCCACGACCGCGAAGGTCAGCAGCGCGCGGCGTTCCTCGGGATCGGACGACCGTTCCGCCGCCTCGAAGGCCGAGAGCATCCGGCGCCGGATCGCCGTGGCATCCTCCAGTGTCTTGAGCCCCGGGGCGGAACTCTCCCAGCTGTCGTTGCCGAAATAGGAATGCCGCGCCCCGGTCGCGAGGACCAGCGTGTCATAGTGCAGCCGCCCGCCGTCGGTGAAACGCAGCTCCCGGGCCTCCGGGTCCACGCCCTCGACCTCGGCCAGCAGCGTGCGCACCTCGGGCCGGTCCTTCAGCAGGTGCCGGATCGGCCAGGCGATCTCGGAGGTGGGAAGGATCGAGGTCGCGACCTGATAGAGCAGAGGCTGGAAGAGGTGGTGGTTGCGCTGGTCCACGAGGGTGATCTCCACCCCCTCCTGCTTCAGCGCACGGACACAGGCGAGACCGCCGAATCCCCCGCCCACGACAACCACGTGATGCTTCTTCTCCATGACGATACCTTCACATCCGATAGATCTTTGTCCTCCCGGGGTGTGACCTAGGTCCGCGACCGGGAATTGGGAAGGGATTTCGCTGCACCGCGGCATAAATCGGGAGGATTTCCGCCCTTGCCCCCGGCCCCGCCCGCCAGTTTCCGCCGTGCCAGGCGGAAATCGCATAAAAATCAAACATCTGGATACAGTGGTACACCGACTCACCGCGCCAGCGAGCCCCCGTCCCCCGCCCTGCCCGCCGCTCGCGGTGTCCCGCGCACTCCGCGGCCGGCGGGCATGCGCCGCCCGCGGCGCTGCCCCCACGGAAACGTGAGGTGCCGGATCGTGCCGGCGGCCTACCCTCTCTGGCAAATCAAACCGGGAGAGAGTGACCATGCTGCCCAGACGAACCTTCCTCGCCGTGGCTGCCGCAGGTGCGGCGACCACCGTGATCCGCCCGACCGCGCTGATGGCGCAGGCCGGGGCTTCCGACAGCTACGCCACCGATGGCGGCGAAGTCGTGGTGCGCCCCGTCTCGCACGCCTCCTTCGTGATGGAGACGCCCTCGGGGGTGATCTACTGCGATCCCGTGGGCGAGGCCGCACAATACGAGGACATGCCCGCGCCGGACCTGATCCTCATCACCCATGAGCACGGCGACCACTACAATGCCGAGACGCTGGCGGCCCTTGTCGGCTCCTCGACCCAGCTGGTGACCAACCCGGCGGTCTTCGACAAGCTGCCCGATGGGCTCAAGGCCCGCGCCACCGCGCTCGCCAACGGCGAGAAGGCCATGGTGATCGGCGTCGATATCGACGCGGTGCCCGCCTACAACACCACCGAGGAGCGCAAGCAGTACCACCCCGAGGGGCGCGACAACGGTTACGTGCTGCACATCGACGGCCTCACCCTCTACGTGGCGGGCGATACCGAGGACACCCGCGAGATGCGGGCCCTGACCGACATCGACGTGGCCTTCGTCCCGATGAACCTGCCCTACACGATGACCGAGGAGCAGGCCGCGGACGGCGTCGCCGCCTTCGCCCCCAAGGTGGTCTATCCCTACCACTACCGCGACAGCGATCCCGAGAAGTTTGCACAGCTGCTTTCGGACAAGGGCGCCGAAACGGAGGTTGTCATGGGCCCGTGGTACGGCTAAGCCGCAGGTGACGCAGCGTCGGCACTGCCGGCACTCAGACGCGCTGTCATGGCCCTGCCACAGGGTGCCCCACAGGGCTTGACGCCACCGGCGTTTGGACATATGCAGCGCGGACGAATTCCGGGGCGCCGCCGCTGGCGGTGCCCCATCGCATTGAAGAGGGCGGCTGCCGCCCTGATGATCCAGAGCTGCACCAGACGAGGACGAAATCATGTCGCGCCGCTGCGAACTGACCGGAAAAGGCCCCATGACTGGCAACAACGTCAGCCATGCTAACAACAAGACCCGTCGCCGGTTCCTGCCGAACCTGAACGACGTGACCCTGCAATCCGAGACCCTGAACCGTGGCATCAAGCTGCGGATCACGGCCTCCGCCCTGCGCTCGGTGGATCACCGCGGCGGGCTGGACAAGTTCCTGATGAAGGCCAAGGACGCAGAGCTGTCCGACTCGGCCCTCAAGGTCAAGAAAGAGATCATCAAGGCCCAGGCAACCGCCTGAACCCTTTGATCTTTTGACGGTTTTACACCCTCGCCCCCGGGCGGGGGTGTTTCCGTTTCGGGCCCCCGCATGTGTCGCCCGGTGACTGTCGCCCCGTATTTGTCGCCCGTATTTGTCGCATTGTCCGCTTTCGCGGAGCGGATATAACGGGGGCATGTTGCGCCGCATCGCCGCCATCGGGCTTGCCCTTCTGCTGCTGGTGACCGCCCAGGCCATGGCCGAGGCGCGCACCCGGCCCCTGCCCGCGGGCATGGCGACGCTCTGCACCGGGACCGGCCCGGTCATGGTCCACGTGGACAAGGACGGCCAGCCCGTCGGTCCGCCGGTGCTCTGCCCCGATTTCGCGCTCTCGCTGCTGCAAGCCGTGGCGCTTCAGCCGGTGCTGCCAGCCCCACCCGGGCTCTGGCATCGCTGGCGGCCCGAGGCTGCCCCCGCCCGCAGCGCCCCCTCCGAAGTGATTCTCTCCAGCGTCCGGGATCCGCCCCGCGCGGCCTGATCCCAGACCTGTTGCCAGACGAATCGACCGAAATTTTCCGGAGGAGAGACGAGATGTCCCCTAATTTCCTGCGCGTGGCCGTGACCGCGCTGACCCTTGCCGCCCCCCTGCCCGCGCTCGCGGAGGGGATCGAGGTGCATGACGCCTATGCCCGCGCCGCCTCGCCGATCGCCAAGTCCGGCGCGGCCTTCATGGTGATCCACAACCATGGCTCGACCGAGGACGACCGTCTGATCGGCGTCGCCTCCGACATCGCCCAGAAGGTCGAGCTGCACACCCATCAGGACATGGGCGGCGGCGTGATGAAAATGCTCCATGTCGAGGAAGGCTTCGAGATGCCCGCCGATGGCGAGCTGCGCCTCGAACGGGGTGGCAAGCACGTGATGTTCATGGGGCTGACCCGGCCGATGACCCAGGGCGAGAGCTTCGACCTGACCCTGACCTTCGAGAAGGCGGGCGACGTGACGATCACCGTGCCCGTCGACCTGGAGCGCAAGCCCGACCACGGCAAGACGGGCAACTGACACCGGTGCGCGCCCCGCAGGATGGGGCGCCTCTGCCTGCCGGGCTCAGCCCAGCAGGCCCCTCACCCAGTCCGGCACGGTCTGCGTCGCCGGGCCGAAGCGGGTCTCGGCGAATTGCGACACGACCGAGGACGGGTCGAGGTTCAGCTCGATGGTATGGGCACCCGCGGCATCCGCCTCGCGCACGAAGCCCGCGGCAGGATAGACCTGCCCCGAGGTGCCGATCGCCGCGAAGAGGCCGCAGGTCACCAGATGCTCGAAGATCTCGTCCATGTGATAGGGCATTTCGCCGAACCAGACGATGTCGGGCCGCCCGAAGCCCCCGCCGCAGGACGGGCAGACCTCCCCCACCTGCATCTCCATCGGCGCGGGCCATTGGTGCCCGCAGGCCGCGCAGAGCGCCTGGTCCAACTGCCCGTGCATGTGCAACACCTCGGCCCCCGCCGCCTCGTGCAGGCCGTCGACATTCTGGGTCACGATGATGACCTCGCCGTCGTAGTCCCTCTGCAAGGTGGCGAGCGCCGCGTGGGCAGCGTTGGGCCTGGCGGTGGCGGCCCCGGCGCGGCGCTGGTTGTAGAAGGTCGTCACCAGCTTCGGATCGCGCGCGAAGGCCTCGGGCGTGGCGACGTCCTCGACGCGGTGGTTCTCCCACAGGCCGCCCGCGCCCCGAAAGGTGCCGAGCCCGCTTTCCGCCGAGATGCCCGCCCCGGTCAGGATGACGATCTTCTCCATCAGGTCTTTCCCCCGCGCTGGTGCTGTCCTATCACCTCACCATGTCCGATCCTGCAACGCCACCCCGCATCCTGTTCGTCTGCCTCGGAAACATCTGCCGGTCGCCGGCGGCGGAGGGCGTCGTGCGCCGCCTCGCCGAGGGCCGTCCGCTGGTTCTCGACAGCGCGGGCACCGGCAACTGGCACGTGGGGGAGCCGCCCTACGGCCATATGCAGCGGGCGGCGAAACGGCGCGGCTACGACCTGTCGTCGCTGCGCGCCCGTCAGGTGAAGGTGCAGGATTTCAAGGACTTCGACCTGATCCTCGCGATGGACGCGCAGAACCTCGTAGACCTGAAGGCGATGGACCTGGGCACCGGGGCCACGCTGAAGCTCTTCATGGACTACGCGCCCCAGACCGGCGTCACCGCGGTGCCCGATCCCTATTACACGCGCGATTTCGATGGCGCGCTGGAGCTGATCGAGGCCGCCGCACAGGGGCTCCTGACCTCGCTCTGAAGCCGGGCGCTCTGAAGCCGGGCGTGCCAAGGTTGCACACCCGTCGGCACGTGCCACGACAGATCAGCCCGGTCCGGCGCAGTTGCGCCTCCCGCCCCGTCGCGATCGCATCCGGACACGAAAACGCCCCCGGGCGGGGGCGTCTCGATCAGCTGCAGCTGCGCTCGGCCTCGGCGCCGAAAGTCTTGTAGCGCGCCCAGAAATCGTTGTCGTTCTGGGTGGTCGACATGCGCACATCCTGCGCGCGCTGCGGCTCGCGGAAGAACTTGGCGGCCTGACGCTGATCGGTCCAGTTCAGGGTCTGGTTCGCAACCTTCTGGATGCAGCTGCACAGACCCGAGGAGCGCGCGCCCCGGTCCGAGCTCATGCAGGCGCGGCTGATGGGGCCGGCATTTGCGGAAGTTGCGACGTTGGCAAGGGTCAACGCCAGAACGGCGGCCCCGAGAATGGTCTTGTTCATGTTTCTGCCTCTGCTCGATCGCGGTCCGGATGTTTTCCCCGGTCCCGCAGCACTTTAGGAACTGGTCGTGTCTTACCAGAATTCCAGCATTTTTTCAATCTGGGGCGATGAAATCTGACAAGATTGTCAACCGCGGGGTCCGCACCACCATGCATTGTGGCGCGTCCCCGCGCAAAACCCAGCCCCTAGCGCAGAATCGGCGGCTTGTCGGGGTCCGATCCGGGGGCCACACGCTCGACCCGGGCCGGTTTCTGGACCTCAGGTTCGGGCAGGTCGACCTTCAGACCGCGCCGCAGCAGGGCCGCGCCCACGGCAGATTCGGCCGCAAAGAAGCCCACGTCCATCCAGCCCGCGTCGATCCCGGAGAAGGCGAGCGCCTCGCCCGCGGCCTTGGCCAGAGGGGCCTCGGCCCCGTCCTTCACGTCGATGAAGCCCAGCATGTGGCCGCGCGCGCCGCTGTCATAGACGACCTCGGCCAGCACCGCGGACACCGCGAGGCCACCCGCCATCGCCAGCTTCACGTCGAGCCCCTGCAGCAGCACCTCGGGCAGCTTGCCCGGCGCGTGGACCTCGGCAATCCGGGCCTCCATCTCGTCGGGCGCATGGCCCAGCGTCTCGGCCAGCCAGCCGAGCGCCTCGGGCGGCAGCAGGATCGAGGAGGGCGCCACGCCGAGGTTCACCCCCAGCCCGATCCCCTGCCCCGCGAGCGCCGCGGCGATCACCCGGCCCGACAGCGCCACGTAGGGTACCGGCAGCGGGCTGAAGGCGGAGAGCCGTTCCTCGCGGTCGAAGACCAGCGCCACCTGTTCGCCCTCGCCGAGGTCGAAGATATGCGGGCTGACGGTCTCGGGCTTGGCCTCCTCGGTCAGCATCAGGAAGAGTTCGTTGTCGGCCAGCCGTTCGTAGAAGCGCAGCCGTGCGGCGTCGTCCTCGGGGGCGGCCTCCATCGCGGCGTGGGCCTGATCCAGCGGGGTCAGCTCTGCCTCGGGTGTGTCTGTCATTGCAGCGCCTCCTGCACTTTCAGCCGCAGGACGGGCAGCAGCGCGTCCTCGAACCATGGGTTTCTGCGAAGCCAAGCCGTATTGCGCCACGACGGATGAGGCAAGGGCAGGACGTCCGGAAGATGGTCGCGCCAGCCCATGACACGCTCCGTCACGCCCATCCGCCCGCCGAGGTGCCAGCGATGCGCATGGGCCCCGATCAGGAGCTTCAGCCGGATGCCCGGCAGTGCGGCCATGACCCGCTCGTGCCAGAGCTCGGCACAGATCGGCGGCGGCGCCAGGTCCGATCCCTTCGCGTCATAGCCCGGGAAGCAGAAGGCCATCGGCACCACTGCCACCCGGGTCAGGTCGTAGAAGGTCTCGCGGTCGATCCCCATCCAGTCGCGCAGCCGGTCACCGGATCGGTCGTCGAAGGGCCTGCCGCTTTCATGCACCCGCATCCCCGGCGCCTGCCCTGCCACCAGCAGCCGCGCCCCGGGCCGGAACCAGGCCACCGGACGCGGCCTGTGGGCAGTGCGCGTGGCGGCAAAGCGCGCGGCGCAGACGCGGCAGGCGCGGATCTCCTCCACCAGCGGGGGCACGAGGGCGGGGCTGTCATCTGGCATGGGCTCAGGTTGCACCGGCACGGCAGGAGGTCAACCCATGCCGCCCGCGCCCCCACGGGCGCCCCGCAACCTCCGCTAGAACCGAAAGATGGCGAAACAATCCCGCCCGTGTCACCGGATTGCTGCGGTGTTTGGTTAACCAAGCCACAATTTCGCCGCGATAACTTGGCATACGGCACACTCCTGCCGCATACTATACGCCATGGGGCAGCCACAGCAGATCCTCGCCAAAGGGGACGCAGGGTAGAGCCGGAGCGTCGAATGCTCGAATTCGAGAACGTCAGCAAGTCCTTCTGGACAGGCAAACAGCGCAAGGTGATCCTCGACCAGGTTTCGTTCCGGGTCGAGCTTGGCCGCTCGCTCGGCATCCTCGCTCCCAATGGCACCGGCAAGACCACCCTGATCAACATGATGGCCGGGCTGGAGAAACCCGACGAGGGGCATATCCACCGGATGTGCAAGATCTCCTTCCCCCTCGGCTTCATGGGCGGCGTCATCTCGCGCCACTCCGCCTTCGAGAACGCCCGCTACATCGCGCGGCTCTACGGGCTGGATCCGGATTACGTCGAGGCCTTCTGCCGCTGGATGTGCAACCTCGGCGATTACTTCGAGCAGCCGATCGGAACCTATTCGCAGGGCATGCGGGCGCGGTTCAGCTTTGCCCTGATGCTGGCGCTCGACTTCGACATGTACCTGATCGACGAGGGCATGCCCTCCTCCACCGACGTGGAATTCAACCGCAAGGCCGGGGAAATCCTGCGCGAGCGGCTGGCGACGACCACCGTGGTCATCGTCTCGCACCAGCCGCAGGTCCTGCAGAAATTCGCCAGCGAGGCCGCCGTCCTGATGAACGGCCAATTGCATATGTTCGACACCTTGGAAGAAGCGAAGCACCTCTATGACTACGAAACCCAAGGCTAAGAAATTCCGTCTCCGTCGCGGCGAGGGCACCGAAGGCGGCGCAGTCCCCCGTGGTGAGGCCCGCATCGAGACAGGCGCTGAACGGGGCGCTGAACGAGGCCTTGAACAGGGCGCCAATGCGGGCGTCGCGCCCAAGGTCGACCCCGGTGCGGCCACGCCGCAAGCCACGCCCGACAGCACGCCTGACGCCCCTCAGGCGCAGAAACCCACCTCCCCGGTCGAACTGCGCGCGGCACTTCTGAAACGGGCCGAGACCGCACAGGCCGCCCGCGCAACGCCGGCGCAGCCCTCCGCGCGCCCCGCCGCCCCGAAGGCCGAAGCCCCCGAGCCCCCGAAGGCGGAGGCCACGGCCCCCCGCCCCCGTCCCACGCCGGCGCAGCCCACGGCGACCGCCCGTCCCGCGCCCGAACAGCCGTCCCGCCCCGCCAGCGTGCAGGTGCGCCGCGTCAGCGCCCCGCAGGGGGCCGCGGCAGGCCAACCCCAGGGCCAGCCCCAAAACCAACCTCAGGGCCAACCTCAGAACCAATCGCAGGGTCAGCCCCCCCGCCCGGTCCCACCGCAGGCACAGCCCGGCAGCGCCCCGGCCAGCGGCCCGCAGGCCGCCGCGCCCCAACGCCCTGCCACAGCGCCCCGCCCCCTGTCGCCGTCCCGCGATGGCGAGGTGACCTCGGCCCATGGCATGAAGGTCGAGCAGGACATCGACACGATCCGCAAGGAAGGCCTCACCGGGCGCCAGCTGCGCATGGCACGGCGCGTGGCCCAGAAGCACGGCCTCGCCGTCACCTCCGATTTCGACGCGGTGCGTCAGCTGCGCGCCCGCGGGATCGACCCGTTCTCGCGGACCAATACGCTCGACCTCGTGGTCAACAACAACCAGAAGGAGCCGTCCGAGGAGGCCCGGGTCCAGCTGCCCCAGACCGTCGAGGCCGGCAAGCAGGACGCGCAGTTCCTCCCCTCGACCGAGCTCGCCTCGCCGATGCAGCGCCGGATGCGCGAGATCGGCGAAATCCAGAAGGACATCGCCAAGCGCCGCCGCCGCCGTACCGCGCTGCTCTTCACCCGGCTGGCCTTCTTCGTCTTCGCCCCCACGGTGCTCGCAGGCTGGTACTTCTACGGCGTCGCCACGCCGATGTATGCCGCCAAGTCCGAGTTCCTGATCCTTCAGGCCGACAACCAGGGCGGCGGGGGCCTGGGCGGGCTGCTTTCGGGCACCCAGTTCGCCACGAACCAGGACAGCATCGCGGTGCAATCCTACCTGCAGTCCAAGGACGCCATGGTCCGGCTGGACCGGGATGTCGGCTTCAAGAGCCACTTCAGCCAGCCCTGGATCGACCCGATCCAGCGCCTGAGCCCCGATCCCTCGAACGAGGAGGCCTACAAGGTCTACAAGAAGGACGTGAAGATCGGCTACGACCCGACCGAGGGCGTGATCCGCATGGAGGTGATCGCCGCCGATCCCAACGTGGCCTCGCAGTTCTCCGAGGCGCTGATCTCCTATGCCGAGGACCGCGTCGACGAACTCAGCCGCCGCAAGCGCGAGGACGGCATGGCCACCGCGCGCGAAAGCCTCGAACGGGCCAAGGCCGAACGCCGTGAGGCGCAGGAAGCGCTGGTCCAGCTGCAGGAAGGCTCCGTCGTGGACCCGGAGGGGATCATCGCGGGGCTCCGGGCGCAGATCAACAATATCGAGGTCCAGCTTCAGGAGAAGCAACTGCAACTGCAGGCCCTGCTCGACAACGCGCGGCCGAACTCGGCCCGGGTCGAGGGCGCGCGCGGCGACGTGGACCGGCTCCAGAGCATGCTCGACGACCTCAACGGCAAGATGACCGACGCCACCACCGGCGACTCTTCGCTTGCCGAGAAAGCGGCGCGGATCCAGATGGCACAGGCGGATCTGGCCACCGCGGACCTGTTCCTGCAGTCCGCGCTCCAGAACGAGAAGCAGACGGAACTGGAAGCCAACCGGCAGGTGCGCTACCTGACCACCAGCGTGCGTCCGGTCCCCCCGGAAGATCCCTCCTATCCGAGGGCGTTCGAAAACACCGTTCTGGCGTTTTTGATCTTTTCCGGGATTTACCTGATGATCTCGCTGACGGCATCGATTCTGAGGGAACAGGTATCCTCCTGATATGAAAACAGTAGAGATTGGCGCACTCTCGGTGGGCAACGACGCCCCGCTGACAGTGATCGCGGGCCCCTGCCAGCTGGAAAGCGCAGACCACGCCCACATGATCGCAGGCACCATGAAGGAGATCTGCGCGGCCCACGGCGCGCAGTTCATCTTCAAGGGCTCCTATGACAAGGCCAACCGCACCTCGCTTTCGGGCAAGCGCGGGCTCGGCATGGACAAGGGCCTCGAGGTCCTCGCGGGCGTGAAGGAAAAGTTCGGCGTTCCGGTCCTGACCGACATCCACAGCGAGGCGCAATGCGTCCCCGTGGCCGAGGTCGTGGACGTGATGCAGATCCCCGCCTTCCTCTGCCGCCAGACCGACCTCCTGCTCGCCGCCGGCGAAACCGGGGCCGCGATCAACGTGAAGAAGGGCCAGTTCCTCGCGCCGTGGGACATGCCCAACGTGGCGGCCAAGATCGCCTCCACCGGCAACGAGCGCATCCTGCTGACCGAGCGCGGCACCTCCTTCGGCTACAACACCCTCGTCGCCGACATGCGCGGCCTGCCCCAGATGGCCCAGACCGGCTACCCCGTGGTCATGGACGCGACCCATTCCGTGCAGCAGCCCGGCGGCAAGGGCGGCTCCTCCGGCGGACAGCGCGAATTCGCGCCAGTCATGGCGCGGGCTGCCGTTTCTCTGGGCATCGCGGCCGTTTTCATCGAGACCCACGAGGATCCCGATAACGCGCCGAGCGACGGGCCGAACATGATCCCGTTACATGAGATGGACAAACTCATTGCCAGCCTGATGGCCTTCGACCGTCTGGCCAAGGCCGACCCGATCCGTTTGTAAAAAGAACATTAGAGCGAGACCAACGTGACCAAACCCATTGCCGACGTGAAGCCGAACACCTGGGAATTCCTGCGCGATCCGATGATCAAGCCGACGGGTTTCCGCGAGTATGACGCCCGCTGGAAATACCCCGAAGAGATCAACCTGCCCGGCATGACGGCCCTCGGCCTCGGCCTCGGCACCCAGATGATCAAGCGCGGCATCGAGCCGGTCATCGCGGTCGGCAACGACTACCGCGACTACTCGCTCGCCATCAAGAACGCCCTGATCCTCGGCCTCATGCAGGCCGGCATCAAGGTGAAGGACATCGGCCCCTGCATCACGCCGATGGCCTATTTCTCCTCCTTCCACCTCGGGGGCTGCGCCGTGGCCATGGTCACCGCCTCGCACAACCCGAACGGCTGGACCGGCGTGAAGATGGGCTTCGACATGCCCCTGACCCACGGCCCTGACGAGATGGGCGAGCTGAAGGAGATCGTGCTGGAAGGCAAGGGCGAGGCCCGCGCCGGCGGCTCCTACGAGTTCGTCGAAGGCGTCTGGGATGCCTACATGGACGACCTCGTCGGTGACTTCAAAATGACCCGCAAGCTGAAGGTCGTCTGCGCCACCGGCAACGGCACCGCCGCGGCCTACGCCCCGGCCCTCTTCGAGCGTCTCGGTGTCGAGGTTGTCGAGAGCCACAACACGCTCGACTACACCTTCCCGAACTACAACCCGAACCCCGAGGCCATGGAGATGCTCCATGACATGGCCGACAGCGTGAAGGCCTCCGGCGCGGACTTCGCGCTCGGCTTCGACGGGGACGGCGACCGCTGCGGCGTGGTGGACGACGAGGGCGAGGAAATCTTCGCCGACAAGGTCGGTGTCATCATGGCCCGCGACCTCTCCAAGCTCTACCCCGGCTCGACCTTCGTGGCGGATGTGAAATCCACCGGCCTCTTCGCCTCCGACCCCGAGCTCAAGGCAAACGGCGTCAAGGCGGATTACTGGAAGACCGGCCACTCCCACATGAAGCGCCGCGTGCACGAGTTGGGTGCGCTCGCCGGCTTCGAGAAATCCGGCCACTACTTCATGGCCGAGCCCGTGGGCCGCGGCTACGATGACGGCATGCGCGTCGCGGTCGAGATCTGCAAGCTGATAGACCGCAACCCCGACATGCAGATGTCGGACCTACGCAAGGCCCTGCCCAAGACCTGGTCGACGCCCACCATGTCGCCCTACGCCGCGGATACCGAGAAATACGACATCCTCGAGCGCCTGGTGCAGAAGCTGGTCGCCAAGGCCGAGGCCGGCGACACCTTTGCCGGCAAGCCCATCAAGGAAGTCGTCACCGTGAACGGCGCCCGCGTCATCCTCGAGAACGGCTCCTGGGGCCTTGTCCGCGCCTCGTCCAACACGCCGAACCTCGTCGTGGTCTGCGAAAGCTCGGAAAGCGAAGAGGAACTGCGCGCGATCTTCAAGGAGATCGACGACGTGATCCGCACCGAACCCGGCGTCGGCGACTACGATCAGACCTTCTGATCCCACCTCGCCCGAACAGACAAAGGCCGCCCCCAGGGGCGGCCTTTCGCGTTCCAGGCCCGACATCCCACCACGGGTGCCCGGCCCTCATCTTTCCCGAAATACTCCGGGGGTGAATTGGCCGCAGGCCAAGAGGGGGCAGCGCCCCCTCCCACCGCCGAAATTTGCACTTTGCTAGGTGACTGGAGGCAAGGGCTCACCAGGCCGCCCCGCAGCGCCAAGGGGGGCACTGCAAACAACGGTTAGACTGGGCCCCCTTCTCCCGCCGGAATTTGCACTCTTCTCCGGGAACGGAACCAAGGTCTCGACAGGCCGCACCGTCTCGCGAAGGGGGCACTGCAAATATCGGTTGAACGGGGCCCCCTCCCACCTCCATCGTTTACAGCTACCGCGTTCAAACGGGGGGCGATGTCTCACCTGGCCGCCGCCCCCCGCGAGAGGGGGCGCTGCAGATATCGGTCGGACTGGGTCCCGTCTCAGACCGAGCCCCGCCCCACCCGCAGGGTCACAGGACCGTCAGCCCCAGGGCGATGATCGCGCCGGACAGGATCAGGTGCAGCGTGCAGAAGCCCATGATGTCCTTGGCCTTCAGCCCCGCGATGCCCAGGATCGGCAGCGCCCAGAAGGGTTGCACCATGTTGGTCCAGGCATCGCCCCAGGCCACCGCCATGGCCGCACGCGCCGCATCGACACCAAGCGCCTCGGCCGCGGGCAGGATCACCGGGGCCTGCACCGCCCATTGCCCGCCGCCCGAGGGCACGAAGAAGTTCACGATCCCCGCGCTGATGAAGGCGAAGAAGGGGAAGCTGCCCGGCGTGGCCAGCGAGACCAGCCATTCCGAGACCGAGGCCGCGAGGCCCGATTGCACCATGATCGCCATGATGCCCGCGTAGAACGGGAACTGGATCACGATGCCCGAGGCGCCCTTCACCCCCTCTTCCAGCGCGGCCAGCAGGTTGCGCGGGGTGCCGTGGAGGATGATCGCCACGATCAGGAAGAGGAAGTTCACGATGTTCAGCGTCAGGGTGCCGCCGCCGAGGAAGTACTGGATCAGGTAGGCCACGCCCGCGAGGCCGATCAGCCCGGTCAGGATCACCGAGTTCTGCAGCCGCTCGGCGGGGGTCATCACCTCGGGCTGTTTCACCTCCTTCTCCTCCAGCAGGGCCGGATCGACAAAGACGCTGTCCGCCTCGGAGGGCAGCATCATCCGGTTCACCAGCGGCACCACGATGAAAAGCGCCACCACGATGGCGAGGTTGAAGAAGGAGAAGATCGTCTGCGAGGTGCCGATCACGCCGATCTGCACCTCGAAAGGATGGCCCGCCGTGGCGATCGCCAGCGGGACCGACCCCGCAAGGCCACCGTGCCAGACGATGAAACCGGAATAGGCCGAGGCGATCAGCAGCCGGTAGTCGACCCGCACCTGCTTGGCGATCTCCTTGGCAAAGAGCGCACCGACCACGAGGCCGAAGCCCCAGTTGATCCAGCTTGCCGCCAGGGAGACGACGCTCACCAGCAGGATCGCGCCCCCGGCGCTGCTGGCCAGTCCGGCCAGCTTGGCCAGCCCCTTCCGCACCAGCGGGGTGGAGGCCATCATGTAGCCGGTGACCAGCACCAGCACCATCTGCATGGCGAATTGCAGCAGCGCCCAGAAGCCATCGCCCCACATCGCTGCAACGGCCATCGGCGACTGGCCCTCGAAGAGCATGGCCGCGGCCATGACCACGACGGTCAGGATGATGACGAAAATATAGGGATCCGGCAGGTAACGGTCGACGACCCGGACCATCGGCCGGGCGATGAAATTCAACATGGGAAGCTCCTCTCGCGGACGAGGTCTCCTGCCCCGTCCAGAGCCACCCTGACGCATGACTGTGCCGTGTAAAGTGCAACCTCGTCAATGCAGGTATGCAATGGTGCACAAGGCCGGACGCTAGCGCCCGGCCTTGTGAATTCAAGAGCTTACCCCCCGGAAATCGGGCGGCAGACAGGCTATCAGCTGCGCCGTCAGACCGGCAGCAGCCCGCGCCCCTTCAACAGCGCATCAACCCCCGGCAAGCGGCCGCGGAAGGCGATGTAGAGCTTGTCCGCCTCCACCGATCCGCCTTTGGAGAGGATGTTCTCCTGCAGCGATTGGGCGGTGGTCGCGTCGAAGGCATCGCCTGCCTCCTCGAAGGCCTCGAAGGCGTCGGCATCCATCACCTCGGACCACATGTAGCTGTAGTAACCCGAGGAGTAGCCGTCGCCCGAGAAGACATGGGCGAAATGCGGCGTCGCGTGGCGCATGACCACCGCGTGCGGCATGCCGATTCCGGCGAGGACCTCGGCCTGTTTCGCCATCGGATCGGCGGGCGGCGGGCCGTCGTGGAATTCCAGGTCCACCAGCGCCGAGGCGACGTATTCCACGGTCTGGAAGCCCTGGTCGTAGGTCGCGGCCTTCAGCACCTTCTCCAGCATGTCCTGCGGCATCGCCTCGCCGGTCTCGGCGTGGGTGGCGAAGCGTTGCAGCACCTCGGGCACCTCCAGCCAGTGCTCGTAGAGCTGGCTCGGCAGTTCGACGAAGTCCCGGGCGACCGAGGTGCCCGAGTAGCGTTCCCAGCTCACGTCCGAGAGCAGCTGGTGCAGCGCATGGCCGAACTCGTGGAAGAGCGTGCGCGCATCGTCGTAGGAGAGCAGCGCAGGCTCCCCTTCCGGCGGCGCGGCGAAGTTGCAGACGTTGATCACGATCGGCGTCTGGACGCGCGGTTTCTTGGCCTGGCTACGCATCGCCGAACACCACGCGCCCGAGCGTTTCGAGCCGCGGGCGAAGTAATCCCCGATGAAGACGCCCACGTGGTCGCCGCCGCGGGTCACTTCCCAGGCCCGGCAATCGGGGTGGTAGAGCGGCACGTCGAGCGGCTGGAAGTTCAGTTCGAAGAGCCGGTGCGCGGTGTCGAAAACCGCCTCGATCATCCGGTCGAGCTGCAGGTAGGGCTTGAGCGCGGTCTCGTCGAGGTCATGCTCCTGCTTGCGCCGCTTCTCGGAGTAGAAGCGCCAGTCCCAGGGCTCCAGCGCGCCGTTCACGCCGTCGTTCTTCATCATCTGGCCGAGGATCCACTCGTCGGCCTCGGCCTGCGACTTGGCGGGCTTCCAGACCTGCATCAGCAGGTCGCGCACGTTCTGCGCCGTGCCGGCCATCTCGGTTTCCAGCTTGTAGGCGGCGAAGGTCTCGTAGCCCAGAAGCTTCGCCCGTTCGTCGCGCAGCGCGAGGATCTCGGCCGCGATGGCACGGTTGTCGGTTGCCTCGGCCATCTCCCCGCGGGACGTCCAGGCGCGCCATGCCTTCTCGCGCAGATCGCGGCGGGTGGAATACTGCAGGAAGGGCACGATCAGCGAGCGCGAAAGCGTGATCGCGGGGCCCGCGACGCCCTTCTCCTTGCCTGCCGCCCGGGCGGAGGAAACCACGAAGTCCGGCAGGCCCGAGAGGTCGGTCTCGGCCAGTTCCATGAACCAGCCCCGTTCGTCCGCCAGCAGGTTCTGGGTGAACTGCGTGCCCAGCACGGCGAGGCGGGATTTCACCTCCTTCAGCCGTTCGGCCTCTGCGCCCTCCAGCGCGGCACCGGCACGCACGAAATCGCGGTGGGTCAGCTCCAGCAGGCGGGCGTCGTCGGCCTCCAGCCCAAGGCTCTCGCGGCTGTCCCACAGCGTCTGGATACGCTGGAACAACGCCTTGTTGGCATAGAATTCCGAGGAATGCGCCGCCAGCTTGGGGGAGAAGTCACGTTGCAGGGCCTCGCGGGTCTCGTTGCTGTCGGCCCCCGCCACGGTGAAGAAGACGGAGAGCACCTTGTCCAGCGACTCGCCCGAGGCGGCGATGGCGGCCAGCGTGTTCTCGAAGGTCGGGGCCTCGTCAGACGCGGCGATGGCGTCGATCTCGGCCTTGTGCGCAGCCAGGGCCTCGTCGAGGGCGGGTGCGAAATCCTCATCGCTGATCCGGTCGAAGGGCGCGATGTCGAAAGGGGTGTCCCAAGTCGTGAGCAGTGGATTTGTCATGTTATGCTCCTTTGCTCAAAAGTTAGTGTGATGTCGTGTGCTTCGCCAGTCCCCCGGTTCCGCAAACCGGGCAATGCGGGCGTGGCTTGAGGGTGATCTGGCGGGTCTCGTTCCAGAGTGCGTCATAGATCATCATCCGGCCGCGCAGGTCCTGCCCGGCCCGGGTGATCAGCTTGACCGTCTCCACCGCCATCATCGAGCCGACAACGCCGGGCAGCGGCCCCAGCACGCCCGCGATGGCACAGGCGGGGGCCAGTTCGGCGGGGGGTTCCTGCGGGACGATGCACTGGTAGCAGGGTGCGCCCCTGGCGGGGTCATAGGTGCTGACCTGCCCCTCCCATTGCGACAGCGCGCCCGAGACGAGCGGCGTGCCCTGCGCCACCGCCACGCGGTTGGCGAGGTAGCGGGTGGCGAAATTGTCGGTCCCGTCGAGGATCAGGTCATAGTCGGCAAAGAGATCGGCGGCGATCTCGTCGGTCAGGGCCCGGTTGTAGGGGCGCACCTCGATGAAAGGGTTCAGCGCCTCCATGGCCCGCGCGGCGGAAAGCGCCTTGGGCGTGCCGATGTCCGCATCGCGATGGATCACCTGCCGTTGCAGGTTGGTGCCCTCCACCACGTCGTTGTCGATCACCCCGATGCGGCCCACGCCCGCCGCGGCGAGGTAGAGCAGCGCAGGCGCCCCCAGTCCCCCGGCCCCGATCACCAGCACCCGGGCGTCCTTCAGGCGGCGCTGCCCGGTGCCGCCGATGTCACGCAGGATGATGTGGCGGGAATAGCGGTCCAACTCGCTGGCGCTAAACGGGCCCTGTGCGGGGGCCTCGGCGGCGGTCGCGGCATCCTTCGCGGCGACCTTGGCGCGCAGGCGGCGCAGGCCCTCGCGGTAGATCAGCACCACGGCAGCCGTGGCACCGAGGAAGAGCCACGGCACCGCGCTGCCGCCGGTGGCAGCCCGCAGCGCATGGCCTTCGGGCAGGGTCACGTGGATGAGCAGCGTCACGGCATAGAGCCCCAGCGGCAGTGCCCACCGCAGCGCAGGCGGCAGGCGCAGCAGCGCCGCCAGTGCGTAGAGCAGGACGCAGAGGCCGAGGATCAGCGCCATCCGCCCCGCCTCAGCCCCGCCCGGTGGAGCCGAAGCCGCCCTCGCCCCGCGCGGTCTCGCTCAGGGCCTCATCGACCAGCGCGAAGGCCGCCTGCACCACGGGGGCCAGCACGGCCTGCGCGATCCGGTCGCCATGGGCGACGGTGAAGGGCTCCTGCCCCGCGTTCATCAGGATCACGCCAAGGGGACCGCGATAGTCGCTGTCGATCGTGCCCGGCGTGTTCGGCAGGGTGATCCCGTGCTTCAGCGCAAGACCCGAGCGCGGGCGGATCTGGATCTCGTAGCCCTCGGGGATCTCCATCCGCAGGCCGGTGGGGATCAGGGCGCGGCCCCCCGGGGCCAGCGTGATGCCCGCGGCGCGGTCGGCCTCGGGCAGGTTGGCGCGCAGGTCTGCGCCCGCGGCGCCGGTCGTCTCGTAGGCGGGCAGCGGGATCGTGGCGTCGGCCTCGGGCAGCCGTTGCAGCTTCACGGGGATGGGGGCGGTCATTCGGTCTCCAGCGTCTCGGCGATACGGGCGGCAAGGCGCGTGGCCACCGCCTCCTTGGTCATGCGGGGCCAGTCCTCGGACCCGGTGTCGGTGATGAGGACCACGGCGTTCTCTGAGCCGCCCATGATCCCGGTCTCGGGGCGCACGTCATTGGCGACGATCCAGTCGCAGCCCTTGCGCGCGCGCTTGGCGGTGGCATTGGCCACCACGTCGTCGGTCTCGGCGGCAAAGCCCACCACCAGCGGCGGACGGCCCTGCCCCATCTGGCTGACGGTGGCGAGGATGTCGGGGTTCTCGGCGAACTCCAGCACCGGCAACGCGCCGCCCGGCTGTTTCTTGATCTTGGACCCGCTGGCAGAGGCGACCCGCCAGTCCGCCACCGCGGCGGCAAAGACGGCCGCCTCCACGGGCAGCGCGGCCTGCACCGCCTCCAGCATCTCGCGGGCGCTTTGCACCTTCACCACCTGCACACCCGAAGGCGGGGGCACGTCGGCGGGGCCGGTGACGAAGACCACCTCGGCGCCCAGCGCGGCCAGCGCCGCGGCAATCGCCGTGCCCTGCGCCCCGGAGGAGCGGTTGGCGATGTAGCGCACCGGGTCGATCGGCTCATGCGTGGGCCCGGAGGTGACGAGGATGCGGCGGCCCTTCAGCGGCCCCTCGGCAAAGAAATCCTCAACGGCGGCAAGGATCTCGGGCACCTCGCTCATCCGGCCGGGGCCGAATTCGCCGCAGGCCATGGAGCCCTCGACCGGCCCGACAATGTCGATGCCGTCGCCCTTCAGCGTGGCAAGGTTGCGCTGCGTGGCCGGGTGGGTCCACATCCGCACGTTCATGGCGGGCACCACCATGACGGGCGTGTCGGTCGCCAGCAGCAGCGTCGAGGCAAGGTCATCCGCCCGCCCCGTCGCCATCCGGGCCATCAGGTCCGCGGTGGCGGGTACCACGAGGATCAGGTCGGCAGAGCGGGAGAGCTCGATATGGCCCATCTCCGCCTCGTCGGTCAGGTCGAAGAGATCGCGATAGACCTTGGCCCCGGCCAGCGCCGAGACCGAGAGCGGCGTGACGAATTCCTCTGCCGCCCTGGTCAGCACCGGCGTGACGCTGGCCCCGCGTTCGCGCAGGCGGCGGATCAGGTCTAGCGACTTGTAGGCGGCGATACCGCCCGCGATGACCAGCAGGATGCGCTTGGATGTCAGCAAGGCTCGCCCCCTCTTTCGACGGCCCTCCAACGGGCCGGATGCGGGCGGACGATAGGGGCAAGCCCCGGGAGAGACAAGCGACAAGCCGGCCGGGGGCCCGGGCGTCGCGGGGTCAGCAGGCGCAGACCTAATCATGACCCCGGACATGACAAAGGCCCCCGCGGGGGCCCTCGCTCAAGGTCAAGTCAGGCACGGATCAGTGCAGCAGGTCGTGCGCCACGGTGCCGTTCTGCTCCAGCATGCGGCGCATCTTCTTGAAGGCACCGGCCTCCAACTGCCGCACTCGCTCCTTGCTCAGCCCCAGTTCGGTCCCGAGGCTTTCCAGCGTGCGGGGATCGTCGCGCAGCTTGCGCTCGCGCACGATCAGCTGCTCGCGCGGGTTCAGGTCCGACATGGCCTGCGCCAGCCAGCCGCGCAGCAGGCCACGGTCGTGATCCTCGGCCACGCTGTCGGCGGCCTGCACACTGTCGTCTTCCAGCGTCTCGATCCACTCGCGACCCTCGTCATCGGCGGACTGCGTGGCATTCAGCGAGAAGTCGGAGCCCGACAGGCGGCCTTCCATCATCTCCACGTCGCGGAGCGGCACACCCACTTCGGTCGCGATCATGTGGCGCATCTGGTGGCCGTCGAGGTTCTCGCCCCGTGACAGCGCCTCGCGCTCCAGACGGGCCTGCACCCGGCGCATGTTGAAGAAGAGCGACTTCTGCGACGAGGTCGAGCCGGTCCGCACCATGGACCAGTTCCGCATCACGAAGTCCTGGATCGAGGCCTTGATCCACCAGACGGCATAGGTCGAGAAGCGCACACCGCGATCGGGGTCGAACTTGTCTGCCGCCTTCATCAGGCCCAGCCCCGCTTCCTGGATCAGGTCGTTCATCGAGGCGCCGTAACGGCGGTATTTCGAGGCCATCGAAATCGCGAGACGCATGTAGGCCGTGACGAGGCGATGCAGTGCCGCTTCATCCCGCCGGTCCCTCCAGGCGCGGGCCAAGTCCAGCTCGGTCTCGGCGTCGAGAAGCTCGGCCTTCATGGCACGGCGTGACAGGGACAGGTCGTTCGGATTGTCCAGCGGCATGGCACCCCCCGGTGTCTTGGACGCATGGAGCGTCCTTTGTTTTGTGCTACACCTGCGAAACGCACGAAGAGGCGGTTTGGTTCACCAAAGAATGGCGAATATGGGCAATTTTTTTCTGCTGGTGGTCGGAGGCGCAGCGTCGGGCAAGTCCGCCTACGCCGAAAACGCCATGAAAAACACGGGCAAACCGCTGACCTACATCGCCACCGCGCAGGTCTGGGACGACGAGATGCGCGCGAAGATTTCCGCCCATGCCGCCCGCCGGGGGGCCGACTGGACGATGATCGAGGCGCCCTTCGACCTCGCCGCAACGCTGCGCGCCCTGCCCGGGGACAGCGCGGTGCTGGTGGATTGCGCGACGCTCTGGCTGACCAATCACATGCTCGCCGATCATGATCTCGCCGCCGCCGAAGACGCGCTGATCGCGGCCCTTGCCGACTGCTCGGCGCAGGTCTGCGTCGTCACCAACGAGGTGGGTCAGGGCATTGTTCCGGAAAATGCCCTCGCCCGCCGCTTCCGCGAGGCACAGGGGCGGCTCAACATCCGGCTGGCACAGGCGGCGGAGACGGTGGTGCAGGTCACCGTGGGCCTGCCGCGCGTGCTGAAGGGGGCGTCATGCGACGGTTGATCTGGGTCCGCCACGGGCCCACCCACGCCCGCGGCATGGTCGGCTGGACCGACCTGCCCGCCGATCTGTCGGATACCGCGCGGATCACGCGGCTCTCCGACTGGCTGCCCGACGCGGCCCGCATCGTCTCCTCCGACCTGACCCGCGCCGTCACCACCGCCGACGTCCTTCAAGGGGATCGCGCCCGCCTGCCCCATGACCCCGCCTTGCGGGAAATGCACTTCGGCGACTGGGAGATGCGGCGCGCGGGCGAGGTGATGGAAAGCCACCCCCACCTCTCCCGCGCCTTCTGGACCGATCCCGGCAGCGCCTGCCCGCCCGGCGGCGAAAGCTGGCAGGACCTGACCGCCCGCGTCGCCCGCGCTGTCGACGCGCTGCTGGAGACCCCCGGCGACCTCGTCATCGTCGCCCACATGGGCGCCATCCTCTGCCACGTCGCCCATGCCACCGGCCTGCCCGCGCGCGAGGCCATCGGCCACAAGGTTGATCCGCTCTCCGCGACCGAATTGCGCCTGACCGGCAACGGGTGGGAACTGGTCCGGATCAACCACGCGCCCTGAGGGAACGCGCCGTCGGCCCTGCGGGCCCCGCGCGTCCTGCGGTGACGGCGGCCAAGGCCCTCCACACCGGAGGATGCGCCCCCACCTGCCACGGCGTCCGCAAAGACCTCAGGCGTTCATGACGAAGGCCACCTTCATCACCCCCCGTGATGGCCCTCCCCACGAAACACCGCTTTTGCGGCACTGCAGCACGGGCTAGCCTTCCGGGCAGTCCACAGCAGAGTTTCAGCGGAGTTTCCGATGACCTACGAGCTTTTCATCGCCGATCGCGCCTTCTCCAGCTGGTCCCTGCGGGGCTGGTTGATGTTCGTGAAATTCGGCCTGCCGGTCACCTCGCGGATGATCGGCCTCTACTCCGGCACCATGGCGCAGGACCTCGCCGAGGCCGGGCTCGCCCCCGCCCGCCTCGTGCCCGTCATGCGCAGCCCCGAGGGCACCGTGCTGGGCGAAACCCTCGCCATGGCCGAGATGCTGGCCGAACGCCACCCCGAGGCCGGTCTCTGGCCCGAAGACCCCGCCGCCCGGGCCCTCGCCCGCTGGCTGGTGGCGGAAATGCACGCCGGGTTCAACGCCCTGCGTGACGAATGCCCCTGCCAGTTGCTACATCAATACAAGGGCTTCGAGGTCTCGGCTGCCGTGCAGAAGGACCTCGACCGCCTTCAGGAGCTCTGGTCGCTGGCGCGCCGCCAATTTGGCGCCGAGGGCCCGTGGCTCTTCGGCCACTACTCTCTGGCCGATGTCTTCTATGCCCCTGTCGCGGCGCGGATCGCGGGCTACGCCCTGCCCGTCGGCGAGGAGGCCGCCGCCTATGTCCGCCTCACGCTGGAGGAGGAGAAGTTCCGCCAGTGGCGCGCCCTCGGCCTCACCGTCACCTACGACCCCGTGCCCTACGCCAAGCCGCTGCCCACCGGGCCATGGCCCGGCCCCGCGCCGATCCCCGCCTGTGCCGTCGCCAGCGGCCCCTCGATCAACGAGACCTGCCCCTATTCGGGGGATCCGGTCACCGATTTCGCCGAGATCGACGGCAAGGTGATCGGCTTCTGCAACCCCACCTGCCGCGACAAGACGGTAAACGACCCCGCCGCATGGCCCGCCACCATGGCCTTGCTCCGGTGACGCGTTAACCATTAACCAACCTTTCCGGCCCTACCCTGCCCGACATGCAAGGCCCCTCACGCGAGGGCCGGAGCGCGGGCGCCGAAAGCAGCGCCCAAAGTGCAGGGGAGGCGCCGGAATGGCGGTGACGGCCTACAGCGTGGCCTTCGACGGGATCGAGGCCCGGCTGGTCGAGGTGCAATGCGCCCTGACGCCGGGGTTGCCGGGCTTTGCCCTCGTGGGACTGCCGGACAAGGCCGTCTCCGAAGCCCGCGACCGGGTGCGCACCGCGCTGCAGGCGATGCGGATTGCCCTGCCCACCAAGCGCATCACCGTGAACCTCTCGCCCGCCTCGCTGCCCAAGGAGGGCAGCCATTTCGACCTGCCCATCGCGCTCGCCCTGCTGGCCGCGATCGGCATCCTGCCGCCGGACATGCTGGAAACCCACGTGGCGCTTGGTGAACTCACCCTCGACGGCGCCCTCGTCGCGGTGCCCGGCGCCCTGCCCGCGGCCCTCGCCGCGGCCGAGGAGGAGCGCGCCCTGCTCTGCCCCGCCGCATGCGGGGCCGAGGCCGCATGGAGCGCGGGCACGCGGGTCATTGCCGCGCCCGACCTGCCCGCCCTCGTGCGGCATCTCACCGGACAGCAGGAACTGCCCGCCGCCCGCCCGGGCGAAGTGACCGCCCCCGCCGCCTTCCGCGACCTGCGCGACGTGAAAGGGCAGGAACGGGCCAAGCGCGCGCTGGAGATCACCGCCGCCGGGCGTCACCACCTCTTCCTCTCCGGCCCTCCCGGGGCTGGAAAATCCATGCTCGCCGCCCGGCTGCCCGGCCTCCTGCCGGATCTCTCACCGCAGGAGGCGCTGGAAACCTCGATGATCCAGTCCATCGCCGGCGCCCTGCCCGAAGGCGGGCTCTCACGTCAGCGTCCCTTCCGCAGCCCGCACCACACGGCCAGCATGGCCGCGGTGATCGGCGGCGGGCGCGGCGCGAAACCGGGCGAGGTCTCGCTCGCGCACAACGGGGTGCTCTTCCTCGACGAACTGCCCGAGTTCGGGCGCGCCGTGCTCGACACCCTGCGCCAGCCGGTCGAAACCGGCGAGGTCATGGTCAGCCGCGCCGCCGCCCACGTGCGCTACCCCTGCCGCTTCCTGCTGGTGGCTGCGGCCAATCCCTGCCGCTGCGGCTACATGGCCGACCCCGAGCGTGCCTGCGCCCGTGTCCCCGACTGCGGGCGCGATTACCTCGGCAAGGTTTCAGGCCCGCTGATGGACCGGTTCGACCTGCGGGTCGAAGTGCCCCCGGTCGCCGTCCACGACCTCGACCTGCCCGCCGCAGGCGAAGGCTCCGCCGAGGTCGCCGCCCGCGTCGCCGCCGCCCGCAGCCTGCAGGCACAGCGGTTCGCCGCGCACCCGGAGCTGCGCCAGAATTCCGACGCCGAGGGGCGGGTGCTCGAGGAGATCGCCACGCCCGATCCCGAAGGCAAGGCCCTGCTCCTGCGCGCCTCGGAGCGGTTTCGCCTCACGGCGCGGGGCTATCACCGCGTCCTGCGCGTGGCGCGCACCATCGCCGACCTCGCGGCGGAGACCGACATCCGCGCCCCCCATGTCGCCGAAGCGCTCAGCTTCCGGCTGGCGACGGAAGCCCCGGAGTAACTGCGCAATCTGGCCGGGGTGCCGGGGTGCCGGGGTGCCGGGGTGCCGGGGTGCCGGGGTGCCGGGGTGCCGGGGTGCCGGGGTGCCGGGAAACGGCTGGCGTGGCACGCCTGAACCGACAAGAAAAAAGGCCACCCAAGGGCGGCCTTTTCAAAAATCTGTCAGCGCCTTGCCAACACGGGCCAGCGACGGCCACGAGGAAAAGATCAGGCCCGCTTGGCCTCGATCGCCTCCCAGACCAGCGCCGCGACATTGGTGCCGTCAAAGCGCTCCAGTTCCTGTATACCCGTGGGCGAGGTCACGTTGATTTCCGTCAGCCAGTCGCCGATCACGTCGATCCCGACGAGGACCTGGCCTTTTTCCTTCAGCCGCGGCCCGATGGTGCGGCAAATCTCGAGATCGCGCTCGGTCAGGGCCACCTTCTCGGGACGCCCGCCCACATGCATGTTCGAGCGGGTCTCGCCCTCGGCCGGGACGCGGTTGATCGCACCGACGGGCTCGCCGTCCACGAGGATCACCCGCTTGTCGCCCTTGGACACCGCCGGCAGATACTTCTGCACGATCAGCGGCTCACGCGAGAAGCCGGTGAACAGCTCGTGCAGCGAGGAGAGGTTGCGGTCGGACTCGGTGAGCCGGAAGACCCCCGCGCCGCCGTTGCCGTAAAGCGGCTTCAGGATGATGTCGCCGTGCTTTTCCTTGAAGGCACGGATCGTGCCGATGTCCCGGGCGATGGTCGTCGGCGGGGTCAGCTGCGGGAAGTCGAGGACCAGCAGCTTCTCGGGGTAGTTCCGGACCCAGAAGGGATCGTTCACCACCAGCGTCTTTGGGTGGATGCGATCCAGCAGGTGGGTGGTAGTGATGTAGAACATGTCGAACGGCGGGTCCTGCCGCAGCCAGACCACGTCGAAGGTGGACAGGTCCACAACCTGTTCCTCGCCCAGGCGGAAGTGATCGCCCTGCACCCGCTGCACCGTCAGCGGCCAGCCGCGCGCGGTGATCCTACCCTCTTCATAGGCCAGCTTGTCCGGGGTGTAGTAGAAGAGTTCGTGCCCGCGGGCCTGCGCCTCCTCCGCGAGCCGGAAGGTGGTGTCGGCGTCGATGTTGATGGGCCCGATCGGGTCCATCTGGATGGCGACTTTCATGCGCACTCTCCTCGTCAGGATGGTTCGGAGAGACTATTGGCCGAAGTCACCGGGGGGTGCAATGGGCCCGGAGAAGATGGACGGCCAAGCAGGAAGTCAGCGCGGCGCAACGCGGCCGGCCTGACCGAAAGGGGCGCAGACCAGCCCGTCCGCAAGTTCCCGCAGCCGCCGCCAGCGCCTCTTCCGCGACGGACCTGAAAGTCGCAGCCCACGCACGGAGGCAGTCAACTCACCGGATCAGCAGTAGGCGAAAGCGTTCTCCAGCACCTGTACCGCGCCCTGCCCGTTCACGAGCGCAACATCGATGCGCATGTCGATGAAGTCCGCGTTCCGGAACCGTCCGCGGTATTCCAGCGCCGCCGCCGCGATGCGACGCATCTGCGCCGGGCGCAGGCGGCTTGCGGCACGGTCGAAATCCGGACCCTGTTTCACCTCGACGAAGATCAGCCCCGTAGCGTCGCGCAAGACGAGATCGATCTCGCCGCGCTTGCCGCGGAACCGCTGCGCCATCAGCCGGGCCCCGCCACGCAGGTAGTAGCGCAGGACGCTCTCCTCCGCCGCCGCCCCGTTCTGATAGGCCGCGCGACCACGGGCGCGCCGCGCAGGAGAGACCGGCCGGGCCTTTGACACATCCCAAGGGGCTTCATAGCTCATGATCCGGCCTTTCCCTGCGCTTCCCGGCGTGGTCTACTTCGCCTTCTCGAGGGCGAGCGCCCTCTGGTACACCTTGCGACGCGGCAGTCCGGTATCCGAGGCCACCATATCCGCCGCATCCCGGACGCTCATATCCTCCAGCGCCTCGGTCAGGATCTGGTCTAAGTCAGATTCGCTAATATTTGCCTTCTTCCCGCGATCCACCAGCACCACGATCTCGCCCTTCAGGCTGCGCTCGGCACAGGTGGCGGCCAATTCATCGAGCGTGCCAGTCAGCACTTCCTCGAATTTCTTGGTCAACTCGCGGCAGACGGCGGCCTGCCGGTCGCCGCCCAGCACCTCGGCCGCGTCGCGCAGCATGGCGGCGATCCGCTTCGGCGATTCGTAGAAGGCCAGCGTTGCGGGCACACCGGCCAGGTCCGTCATCGCCGATTTCCGCTGTCCGCTGGCATTGGGCAGGAAGCCGGCAAAGAGAAACCGGTCCGTCGGCAGGCCGGCCAGCGTCAGGGCCGTGATCACAGCGGAGGCGCCGGGCGCCGAGGTCACCGCCCATCCCTCCGCCCGCGCCGCCCGGGCAAGGTCGAAGCCGGGGTCGGCCACCATGGGCGTGCCCGCCTCGGAGGCATAGGCCACGGATTTGCCCTCGGCCAGCGCCTGCAGCAGCCTCGGGCGCACCTGCGCGCCGTTGTGGTCATGGTAGGCCAGCAGCGGCCGGTCGCCGAGGGGCACACCGTGGATTTCCAGCAGGTGCCGCATGGAACGGGTGTCTTCGGCCGCGATCACGTCTGCGCTGGCGAGGATGTCGAGGGCCCGCAGGGTGATGTCCCGTGCCGTCCCGATGGGCACCGCCACGAGGTAGAGCCCGGGCGCGAGGGATTGCGGCAGGTATGCACCCGCCGGTTTGGAAACTGTGCCATTCATCGCTGGACCCCGTTTACGATGCGTCTATTATCCTCTGGAGATATGCCCCCAAGGGGCCGACCCGAGCCACGGATCCGAGGAGTCTCCCATGTTCGCCCTTCCGCGCGCCGCCCGCAAGGCGTTTGCCAGCATCACCGCGGGTGTCGCCGCCCTGACGCTCGCCGCCTGTGAGCCGGTTTCCATGAGCGGGGGGTCCACGGGCCCGTCGATCAACACCTCCGCCCCCGTCCCCGTCGCCCTTCTCGTCCCTCGCGGGTCTGGCAGTTCGGGTGATGACGTTCTGGCGCAAAGCCTTGAAAACGCGGCCCGCCTCGCGGCGAACGACCTGGACGGCGTGCAGATCGACCTGCGGGTCTACAACACCGCCGGCAATGCGGCCACGGCGCAGAGCGTCGCCTCCAAGGCGATCGACGACGGTGCCAAGATCATCCTCGGCCCGGTCTACGGCGAGAGCGCGAATGCCGTGGGCATCGTCGCCGCGCAACGTGGCGTCAACGTGCTGGCCTTCTCGAACAACCCCACCGTGGCGGGCGGCAACGTCTTCATCCTCGGCCCGACGTTCCAGAACACGGCCAACCGGCTGGCGCGCTATGCCAAGGACCAGGGCAAGCAGAACATCGTCGTGGTCGCCTCGACCAACCTGGCCGGCCAGCTGGGCCAGCAGGCGATCCAGTCGGCTGCCCAGACCGCCGGCGTCAACGTCGCCAGCAGCGTCACCTACGAATTCTCGCAGCAGGGCGTGATGAGTGCCGTGCCGCGGGTGAAATCCGCCGTGGACCAGGGCGCCGACGCGATCTTCCTGACCGCCGACACCTCGGGCGCGCTGCCGCTCTTCAGCCAGCTGCTGCCGGAACAGGGCGTCTCGCCCGCCGCGACGCAGTTCATCGGCCTGACCCGCTGGGACATCCCGCCCCAGACGCTGGAACTGCCCGGCGTACAGGGCGGCTGGTTCGCCATGCCCGACCCCAACCTGTCGCAGCAGTTCTCGTCGCGCTATGCGGCGGCCTACGGCGGCCAGCCGCACCCGATCGGCTCGCTCGCCTATGACGGTATCGCGGCCATCGGCGCGCTCGTGAAGCAGGGCCGCGGCGACGCGCTGACCGGCCAGGCGCTGACCCAATCCGCCGGGTTCCAGGGCGTGGGCGGCGTGTTCCGCCTGCTGGGCAACGGCACCAACGAACGCGGCCTCGCCGTGGCGACAGTCCGGGACGGCCAGGTCGTGGTGATCGACGCCGCCCCGCGCGCCTTCGGCGGGTTCGGCTTCTGATCCTTTCGGAGACGATCCACTAGATGACACTTACGATGGAACGGCCGGACGATCTGATTTGTCCGGCCGAGACGATTTTCGACCAGGGCGCCATGGATGCCCGTATCGCGAAGGCCCTCGAGGAGACCGGCGGCGGCAAGCCGTTCCGCGACGTCCTCGTGCCCCTGTTGCAGGAGGCCCTGACCGAGGGCCGCACCACCATTGCCGCCGCCTTCGCCGCCCATCCCTTCGACAGCCGCGCCACCACGGCCGCCTACTCCTGGCTGATGGACTGCGTGATCCGCACCGCGTTGAGCGCCACCGTCCACCACATCACGCCGCAGGAAAAGGGCAAGCCCACTGTCTTCGCGGTCTGCGCCGTGGGCGGCTATGGCCGTGGCGAGATGGCACCGCAGTCCGACGTGGACCTGCTGTTCCTCGCCCATCACAAGATCACCCCCTGGCTCGAGAGCCTGATCGAGACGCTGCTCTACATCTTCTGGGACCTGCACCTGAAGGTCGGGCACTCCTCGCGCACCATCAAGGATTGCCTGAAGATGGGCGCGGAGGACTACACGATCCGCACCGCGCTGATGGAATCCCGCCTGCTGGCCGGCGACGGCAAGCTGGGGCTGGAGCTGGAAAGCCGGCTCTGGACCGAGCTCTTCAGCGGCACCGAAAGCGATTTCATCGAGGCCAAGCTGGAGGAACGCGCCGCACGCCACCGCAAGCAGGGTGGACAGCGCTACGTGGTGGAGCCCAACGTGAAGGAGGGCAAGGGCGGCCTGCGCGACCTGCAGTCGCTCTACTGGATCGCGAAGTATGTCCACGGCGTGCAGTCAGTGCAGGATCTCGTGCGCCTCGGGGTCTTCACCGACGAGGAATACCGCACCTTCCGCGCCGCCGAGGATTTCCTCTGGGCGGTGCGTTGTCACCTGCACCTGATCGCCGAACGGCCCATGGACCAGCTCACCTTCGACATGCAGGTGCAGGTGGCCGAACGTATGGGCTATGTCGACAAGGGCGGGCGTCGCGCGGTCGAGCATTTCATGCAGGCCTATTTCCGCCATGCCACGCAGGTGGGCGACCTGACCCGCATCTTCCTGACCAAGCTGGAAGCGACCCACGTCAAGACCGAGCCCCTGCTGCAGCGGCTCTTCCGGCGCGCGCCCAAGGTCAAGCCGCCCTATGCCACGGTCCACAACCGGCTGGCGATCGGGGACGAGGAGGCCTTCCTCGCGGACAAGCTGAACCTGCTGCGGCTCTTCGACGAGGGGCTGCGCACCGGGCTGCTGATCCATCCGGATGCCATGCGCCTTGTCTCGGCGAACCTGAAACTGATCGACGAGGACATGCGCAACACGCCCGAAGCGCAGGAGATCTTCCTCAACCTGCTGCTCAAGCACGGGAACCCGGAACGCTCGCTGCGGCGGATGAACGAGCTTGGCGTGCTGGCCGCCTTCATCCCCGAGTTCGAGCCCATCGTGGCGATGATGCAGTTCAACATGTATCACGCCTACACGGTGGACGAGCACACCATCCAGTGCATCCGCACGCTGGCCCAGATCGAACACGGCGAACTGCGCGAGGAACTGCCCGTCGCCTCGACGATCCTCGCGGACGGGGTCAACCGCAAGGTGCTCTACGTCGCGCTGATGCTGCATGACATCGGCAAGGGCCGGGACGAGGATCACGCCGTCCTTGGCGCCAAGATCGCCCGCAAGGTGGCCCCGCGGCTCGGCCTCACGCCCGAGGAATCCGCCACAGTGGAATGGCTGGTGCGCTATCACCTGCTGATGTCCGACATGGCGCAGAAACGCGACATCGCGGACCCCCGCACCGTGCGCGATTTCGCCAAGGCGGTACAGACGGTCAAGCGGCTGGACCTGCTGACGGTTCTGACGGTCTGCGACATCCGCGGCGTCAGCCCGACGACGTGGAACAACTGGAAGGCGGCGCTGCTGCGCTCGCTCTACCGCCAGACCAAGCGGGCCATGGAAACCGGGCTGGAAGAGCTCAACCGCACCCGGCGCGGCGAAGAGGCCGAGGCCTCGCTGCGCGATGCGCTGAAGGACTGGCCCCGGGAGGACCTCGCCGTCGAGGTCAAGCGGCACTACCCGCCCTACTGGCAGGGCCTGCACGTGACCGCGCATGCGGAGTTCGCCCGCATGCTGCGCACGCTGGGACCGGACGAGATCGCCATCGACCTGCACCCGGACGAAGACCGCGACGCGACACGCGCGCTCTTTGCCATGGCCGATCACCCCGGCATCTTCGCCCGCCTGTCCGGGGCGCTGGCCCTCGTGGGGGCCAACGTGGTGGATGCGCGGTCCTATACCTCCAAGGACGGCTATGCCACGGCGGCCTTCTGGATACAGGATCAGGACGGCCATCCCTACGAGGCCAGCCGCCTGAAACGCCTGACCCAGATGATCCACAAGACCCTCAAGGGCGAAGTGGTGGCGCGCGATGCGATCAAGGACCGCGACAAGATCAAGAAGCGCGAACGCGCCTTCCGGGTGAACACCTCCATCGCCTTCGACAACGAGGGCTCCGAGATCTACACGATCATCGAGGTGGACACCCGCGACCGGCCGGGCCTGCTCTACGATCTGGCGCGGACGCTGGCCGCCTCGCATATCCAGATCTTCCAGACCGTCTGCGCCACCTTCGGCGAACAGGTGGTCGATACCTTCTACGTCAAGGATGTCTTCGGATTGAAACTCCACTCCGAGAGCAAGCGCCGCGCGCTTGAGAAAGCCCTGCAACAGGCCATCCGGGATGGCCAGGAAAGGGCCCGGTCTTGAAGCCGATCCGGCTGGCCTCGGGCCTCTTCACCGTCGGGATATGGACCATGCTCAGCCGGGTGCTGGGCTTTGTCCGTGATGCGATGATCCTCGCATGGCTGGGCACGGGCCCGGCCTACGAGGCCTACGTGGTGGCCTTCCGGTTGCCCAACATGTTCCGCCGCTTCTTCGCCGAGGGCGCCTTCAACATGGCCTTCGTGCCGATGTTCTCGAAGAAGCTGGAAGGCGGCGAGGACGCCGAGGGCTTTGCCTCGCAGGCGATGTCGGGGCTGGCCATGGTGCTGATCCTGCTGACGTTGGTGGCGCAGCTCTTCATGCCGTGGCTGATCCTTGCCCTTGCCTCCGGCTTTGCCGGTCAGGCGCAATTCCCGCTGGCGGTGGACTTCGGGCGCATCGCCTTCCCCTACATCCTCTTCATCTCCCTCGCGGCGCTGCTCTCGGGCGTGCTGAATGCCTCGGGCCGGTTTGCCGCTGCGGCGGCCGCGCCGGTGCTGCTGAACGTGCTGCTGGTCGCCTCCATGGGCATCGGCATCCTCGTGGGCGGGGACGTGGCGCAATGGCTGATCTGGGCGATCCCGGTGGCCGGCGTCGCGCAGATGGTGCTGGTCTGGACCGCCGTGGGCCGTGCGGGCCTGCGCATCCGGCCCCGGCGCCCGCGCCTGACACCCGAGATGAAGCGCCTCGTGCGGATCGCCATTCCCGCCTGCCTCGCCGGGGGCGTGGTGCAGATCAACCTGCTGGTGGGCCAGCAGGTCGCCTCCTACTTCGACCGCGCGGTGGGCTGGCTCTACGCCGCCGACCGGCTCTACCAGCTGCCGCTCGGCGTGGTGGGGATCGCCGTGGGTGTCGTGCTGCTGCCCGACCTGTCGCGCCGCCTAAAGGCCCGGGACGACAGCGGCGCGCGCCATGCGCTGTCGCGGGCCGGCGAGATCAGCCTCGCCCTCACCATCCCCTGCGCCGTGGCGCTGGTGGTGATCCCCCTGCCCCTCGTCGCCGTCCTCTTCGAGCGCGGCGCAACCACGCGCACCGACAGCGAGGCGATCGCCATGGCCGTGGCGATCTATGGCCTCGGCCTGCCGGCCTTCGTGCTGCAGAAGATCCTGCAACCGCTCTTCTTCGCCCGCGAAGACACGCGGCGGCCGTTCTACTATGCCCTCGTGGCCATGGGCGTGAACGCGGTCATCGCCGTGGGTCTGGCGCCGATGATGGGCTGGCTGGCCACCGCGCTTGCCACCACGGCGGCAGGCTGGGCCATGGTCGGCCTGCTGGTGCGCGGCAGCCGCGGCATGGGCGAGGTCGCCCGCTTCGACGCGCAGTTCCGGCGCCGGATCTGGCGGATCACCGCCGCGGCGCTGATCATGGGTGCCGCGCTCTGGCCCGGCTACATGGTGCTGCACGGCTGGCTGAACACCGCCGGGCTGCGCTACCTCGCCGTTCTGCTGCTGATCCTCTGGGGTTCGGCGGTTTATTTCGGCGCGGGCCAGCTGATAGGCGCCTTCCGTCTCAAGGACTTCCGTGCCGCCGTGCGGCGCTGAGCCAAGTCGCGGGAAACAATTGCGGGGCTGAGGCGTTGTCTGGACGACCCAGACAGCAGAGGCCACAGCCCCGCATGACCCGCAGACAACTGCCCCTCCCCTCCTCCCTTGCCCACCGGCTTGCCCGCGTGTTCCGGCAGGAAACGGAAAGCGCCACGGCCACGGCCGTGACCGCGCCCGAGGCGCCGTTGCTCGCGCCTCTCATCACTGCCTCCGAGATGTTCCCGGAACTGGAGCGCCTCGCCCTCTCGGCGGAGCGTGAACTGCTGATGTCGTTCCGCATCTTCGATGCCCGCACCGCCCTGCGCAGCGAGGACGCGCTTGCGCTCGACCTCGTCACATGGGCCGACCTGCTGGACCACGTGGCCCGCAAGGGCGTGAAGGTCCGGCTGCTGCTGGCGGATTTCGACCCGGTCTTCACCGCCGACCTGCACCGCGGCACATGGGCCAGCGCCCGGATCTTCGCCGCGCGGCTGCCCCCGGAGGCAGAGATCATCACCGCGATCCACGAATGCCGCCCCGCGCCACTCTATGAATGGATCTTCCTGCCCAAGGTGAAATCCAAGCTGCGCAGCCTGAAACGCGCACCCGGCCATGCCCTGACGCCGATGCAGCACCGCGCCCTTGGCGGTGACTGGTTCATCGCGCCCGTGACGCTGCACCAGAAGTTTGCCGTGGCCGACAATGCCCGCGCGATCATTGGCGGCATCGACGTGGACGAGCGCCGCTGGGACGGGCCCGACCACAACCAGCGCCCGCGCGACACCTGGCACGACGTCTCGATGCAGGTGACGGGCGAGATCGTGCCGCAGATCCGCAGCCACTTCGCAACCTGCTGGGAACGCGCGCGCCACAACGGCGGCACCATCTTCTCGCCCGATGCCGGGTCGATGGAGGAGGATGCGCTCGACACGATCCCCGATCCCTGGATCGAGCGCCGCATCGACGAGGCCGCGGCAGGCAAGGAGCAGGCCCCCAGCCTGCTGCGCACCCTTTCGGTCGGCTGCCCCGGTCCGTTCCGCTTCTCGCCCGAGACAGCGGTTTCGGAACATGTGAGCGCGCATCTGGCCGCCTTCGAGCGGGCCGAGCGCTATGTCTACCTCGAGACCCAGTTCTTCCGCCACGAGCCGCTGGCCCGCGCCCTTGCCGGGGCCGCCGCCCGGTCACCGGAGCTGGAGCTGGTCCTCGTCCTGCCGACGGAGCCGGAGCGGGTGATCTTCGAGGGGCACTACAGCGTCGACGCCCGCCACGGGCAGGCGCTGCAGCTGCGCTGCCTGCGCATCCTGCGCAAGGCCTTCGGGCGTCGCATGACGGTGGTCTCGCCGGTGCAGCCGCGCAGGGCGCCGGAGGGCGAACACCTGCCGGTGGAGGGCGCGGGCATCGTCTACGTCCACTCCAAGGTGACCTTGGTGGACGACCACACCGGGATCGTGGGCTCCGCCAACCTGAACGGGCGGTCGATGCTCTGGGACAGCGAGGCCTCGGTCATGTTCCACGATGCAGAGGCGATCCGCACCCTGCGCGAGCGGCTGGCGCGCAACTGGCTGGGCGCCCACGGCGAGGGCAAGCCGGTGGACCGGGTCACCACATGGCGCGAGGCGGCGCTGGCCAATGCGGCGCGGCAGCCCGACGATCGCGACGGGTTCGCCATGCCCTTCCCGGAAAAGCGCAACCGCCATTTCGCCCGCTACGTGCCGATCGTGCCGGCGGCGATGTTCTGAAGGCGCCGCGGGACGGTGCGGCGCGGATCACTCGCGCCGCAGGCGGGCCAGCAGCGCGGCAAGGCCACCGGGCACCAGCAGCGGCGTCAGCACGAAGCCGGTGACGAAACCCGCGAGGTCCGCGACCCAGTCGGAATGCGCGCCGAACAGCAGGCCGAAGAGCAGTTGCAGCGCCATCAGCATGCCGATCAGCGTGAAAGCGCGGGCCTGCTTCTGGCCGATCTGGCCCAGCCGGATCCACATCAGGTGGGTGAAGACCCCGATCAGCCCGTAGACCGGCGGGAAGGCCCCCATCAGCGGCATCGGGTCCTCGGTGAAGGCGCCGTAGGCCAGCGCCCCCACGATGGCCGAGGCGAAGAAGACCACCAGCATCGCCAGCCCGTGGATCACCTCACCCACCCATTTTCCAAGCGCCAGCAGCATCACGCCCGAGAAGAGCGCCGAGGTGAACGCGGGATGGACGAAGGGATAGGTCACGAAGCGCAGCATGTGCTCGGGCGGGAAGCGGCGGTTCTCCACCATCCAGTCGAAGATCTCGCCCGAGAAGGAGAACCGCTGGATCGCCGTCAGGCGCCAGCCGATGGCCTGCGGCCCCCCCACCACGCCCCAGCTGCCGAGGCTGAGCACGACTTCCATCGCCATGATGCCCGCGAAGAGCAGCAGCACGACCGTCGGAAGGGGATTGATCGGGCTCTCTTGGCCGGGCTGATACATGGGCTCTTCCTCTGCAAGGGCGCTCAGCGCCTTGACGATAATTGGGGGCATGGGTAAGCGAGGTGCGGCAGAAAATCCAGACCAGCAAGCGAACCAGACAGGACCAGAGCATGACCGAGGCCGCCCCCCAGTTCACCCCGCGCGTCTTTTCGGGCATTCAGCCCTCCGGCGGCCTGACCCTGGGCAACTACCTCGGGGCGCTGAAACGCTTTGCCGATGCGCAGGATCAGGGGGTCGAGACGATCTACTGCATGGTCGACATGCACGCGATCACCGTCTGGCAGGACCCCGACGCCCTGCGCCGCCAGACCCGCGAACTGGCCGCCGGATTCATCGCCTCGGGCGTCGATCCGGAAAAGTCGATCCTCTACAACCAGAGCCAGGTCGGCGAACACGCCCAGCTGGGGTGGATTTTCAACTGCGTCGCCCGCATGGGCTGGATGCAGCGCATGACCCAGTGGAAGGACAAGGCGGGCAAGAACAGCCAGAACGCCTCGCTCGGCCTCTTTGCCTATCCGGCGCTGATGGCGGCGGACATCCTGCTCTACCATGCCACCCACGTCCCCGTGGGCGAGGACCAGAAACAGCACGTGGAGCTGACCCGCGACATCGCGATCAAGTTCAACCACGACTACGGGACCGAGTTCTTCCCCCTGCCCGAGCCGGTGATCGAGGGCGCGGCCACCCGCGTCATGTCGCTGCGCGACGGCACCAAGAAGATGTCGAAGTCCGATCCCTCCGACATGAGCCGGATCAACCTGACCGATGACGCCGATGCCATCGCCAACAAGATCCGCAAGGCCCGCACCGACCCGGAGGCCCTGCCCTCCGAGACCGAGGGCCTGAAGGAGCGTGCCGAGGCCCGCAACCTCGTCAACATCTATGCCGCGCTGAACGACCAGACGGTCGAACAGGTGCTGGCGGACGTGGGCGGCAAGCAGTTCTCGGAGTTCAAGCCGATGCTCGCCGACCTGGCCGTGGCCAAGCTCTCGCCGATCTCGACCGAGATGGCCCGGCTGATGGAAGCGCCCGAGGAAATCGACATGATTCTGACCCGTGGCGCCGATCGCGCCCGCGAAATCGCCCAGCCCGTGCTCAAGCGCACGCTGGAGATCGTGGGCATGGTCCACGGCTAAGGCCTGCATCCCCCTCGGGGGACAGAATAAATCACAGGGGGCACAACGAGGCCCCCGACCCTGCCCGCGGCCCCTTGCGCCCGGGGGGGCTTTGACTATAACCCGCATCAATTTGCCGCCGGGGTACAGGACATGCCGAAGAGAACAGACATCAAATCGATCATGATCATCGGCGCAGGTCCCATCATCATCGGACAGGCCTGCGAATTCGACTACTCGGGGGCACAGGCCTGCAAGGCCCTGCGCGAAGAAGGCTATCGCGTCATCCTCGTGAACTCGAACCCGGCCACGATCATGACCGATCCGGGCCTCGCAGACGCGACCTACATCGAACCGATTACCCCCGAGGTGGTCGCCAAGATCATCGAGAAGGAGCGCCCCGACGCGCTGCTGCCCACCATGGGTGGCCAGACGGGCCTCAACACCTCGCTGGCGCTCGCCGACATGGGCGTGCTGGACAAGTTCAACGTCGAGCTGATCGGCGCGAACCGCGATGCCATCGAGATGGCCGAGGACCGCAAGCTCTTCCGCGAGGCCATGGACCGCATCGGGCTGGAAAACCCCAAGGCGACCATCGTCACCGCGCCCAAGATGGCCAACGGCAAGCATGACATCGCCTCGGGCCTGAAGGACGCCATCGACGCGCTGGAGCACATCGGCCTGCCCGCGATCATCCGCCCCGCCTTCACCCTTGGCGGGACCGGCGGTGGCGTGGCCTACAACCGCGACGACTACGAACATTACTGCCGCTCGGGCATGGAAGCCTCGCCCGTGGGCCAGATCCTCGTCGACGAATCCCTCCTCGGCTGGAAGGAATTCGAGATGGAGGTCGTCCGCGACAAGGCGGACAACGCGATCATCGTCTGCTCGATCGAGAACGTGGACCCGATGGGCGTGCACACCGGTGACTCGATCACCGTGGCCCCCGCGCTGACGCTGACCGACAAGGAATACCAGGCCATGCGCAACGGCTCGATCGCCGTGCTGCGCGAAATCGGCGTGGAGACCGGCGGCTCGAACGTGCAATGGGCGATCAACCCCGAAGACGGCCGCATGGTCGTGATCGAGATGAACCCCCGCGTGTCGCGCTCCTCGGCGCTGGCCTCCAAGGCCACCGGCTTCCCGATCGCCAAGATCGCGGCCAAGCTGGCCGTGGGCTACACGCTGGACGAGCTGGACAACGACATCACCAAGGTCACGCCCGCCTCCTTCGAGCCGACCATCGACTATGTCGTCACCAAGATCCCGCGCTTCGCCTTCGAGAAGTTCCCCGGCTCCAAGCCGCACCTGACCACCGCCATGAAGTCGGTGGGTGAGGCCATGGCCATCGGCCGGACCTTCCACGAATCGATGCAGAAGGCGCTTGCCTCGATGGAGACCGGCCTGACCGGCTTCGACGAAATCGAGATCGAGGGCGCCCCTGACAAGGCCGCCGTGGTCAAGGCGCTCTCCGAGCAGACGCCCGACCGTATCCGCGTCATCGCGCAGGCGATGCGTCATGGCCTGACCAACGACGAGATCGCCGCCGCCACCGCCTTCGACCCGTGGTTCCTCGACCGCATCCGCGAGATCATGCGCGCCGAGGCCGAAGTGGCCGTCAACGGCCTGCCGGTGACCGAAGAGGGCCTGCGCAAACTCAAGATGCTCGGCTTCTCCGACGCCCGCCTCGCCAAGCTGGCCGGTCGGGACGAGGACAACGTGCGCCGCGCGCGTCACAACCTCGGCGTCACCGCCGTCTTCAAGCGCATCGACACCTGCGCGGCCGAGTTCGAGGCCCAGACGCCCTACATGTACTCCACCTACGAAGAGCCCGTCATGGGCGAGGTGGAATGCGAGGCGCGTCCCTCCGAGCGCAAGAAGGTCGTCATCCTCGGCGGCGGTCCGAACCGGATCGGCCAGGGGATCGAGTTCGACTACTGCTGCTGCCACGCCTGTTTCGCGCTGACGGACGCCGGGTACGAGACCATCATGGTCAACTGCAACCCCGAGACCGTCTCGACCGACTACGACACCTCGGACCGGCTCTACTTCGAGCCGCTGACCTTCGAGCACGTGATGGAAATCCTCCGTGTCGAACAGTCCAAGGGCAACCTGCACGGTGTCATCGTCCAGTTCGGCGGCCAGACGCCCCTGAAGCTGGCCAATGCGCTGGAAGAGGCCGGCATCCCGATCCTTGGCACCACGCCCGACGCCATCGACCTGGCCGAGGACCGCGAGCGGTTCCAGGACCTGGTGAACCGTCTGGGCCTGAAGCAGCCCAAGAACGGCATCGCCTCGACCGATGAACAGGCGCTGAAGATCGCCGAGGAGATCGGCTTCCCGCTGGTGATCCGCCCCTCCTACGTCCTCGGTGGCCGCGCGATGGAGATCGTCCGCGACATGGACGGCCTCAAGCGCTACATCCGCGACGCCGTGGTCGTCTCGGGCGACAGCCCCGTGCTGCTCGACAGCTACCTCGCCAATGCGACGGAGCTGGACGTGGACGCGCTCTGCGACGGCGAGACGGTGCATGTGGCGGGCCTGATGCAGCACATCGAGGAGGCCGGCGTGCACTCGGGCGACAGCGCCTGCTCGCTGCCCCCCTACTCGCTCGACCCCGAGATCATCGCCGAGCTGAAGCGCCAGTCCACTGCCCTTGCGCTGGAACTGGGCGTCGTCGGCCTGATGAACGTGCAGTTCGCGGTGAAGGACGGCGAGATCTACCTGATCGAGGTCAACCCGCGCGCCTCGCGGACCGTGCCCTTCGTCGCCAAGGCCGTGAATTCGCCCATCGCCTCCATCGCCTCGCGCGTCATGGCCGGCGAGAAGCTGGGCAACTTCGACCTCGTCGATCCCCAGATCGACGGCTTCGCGGTGAAAGAGGCCGTGCTGCCCTTCGCCCGCTTCCCGGGCGTCGACACGATCCTCGGGCCGGAAATGCGCTCCACCGGCGAGGTCATGGGCTATGACCGCACCTTCGCCCGCGCCTTCCTGAAGGCCCAGCTGGGCGCCGGCACCGACCTGCCGACCGAAGGCCGCGTCTTCCTGTCGATCCGGGACGAGGACAAGACGCCCTCGATGCTGGAAGCAGCACAGGGCCTCGCGGCCATGGGCTTCACCATCGTGGCCACCCGCGGCACCGCCGCCTGGCTCGCCGGGGCCTCGGTGGCCTGCGAGACGGTGAACAAGGTCTACGAAGGCCGCCCGAACATCGTGGACCAGCTGAAGGACGGCCAGATCGCCCTCGTGCTGAACACGACGGAAGGCGCGCAGTCGGTCTCCGACAGCCGCGAAATCCGCTCGGTCGCGCTCTATGACAAGATCCCCTACTTCACCACCGCCGCCGGCGCGAAAGCCGCCGTTCAGGCGATGCAGTCGCGGATCGAGGGCGAGATCGAAGTGGCAAGCCTCCAGTCGATCTGAACCCGGCCTATCCGAGCCCACTCTGTTTGACCCGGGCCGGATAATCGCACAGACTTCAGGGGCGTCCTTCGGGGCGCCCCTTCTGCTTTCGGAGTTCTCCCATGACCCTTCTCACGCGCCTTGGCCTGATCCTCGGACTGATGGCCCTGGCGGGCTGCGACGTGCCGCTGGTTCCGCTGATCTGACGCCGTCAGCCTTGCGGCCCGGGCCCTGATCGCCCGCCGCGGATCGGAGCGCGCAAGCGATCTGGACAGCCCCGCGGCTCTGCGGCTATGCCCTGCCCATGGCCAAGCTCTACTTCCACTACTCCACCATGAACGCGGGCAAATCGACGATCCTGCTGCAGGCGTCGCACAACTACCGCGAGCGGGGGATGCAGACCTTCCTGCTGACCGCGCGGCTCGACAATCGCGCGGGCGCAGGCCGGATCGGGTCGCGCATCGGCATCGGCGCCGAGGCCGAGACCTTCGGCCCCGGCGAGGACCTCTTTGCCCGCATCCGCGACCGGCTGGCCGAAGGCCCCTGCGCCTGCGTCTTCGTGGACGAGGCACAGTTCCTCGAACGCGATCAGGTCTGGCAGCTGGCCCGCGCCGTGGACGACCTGCGCGTGCCGGTGATGTGCTACGGCCTGCGGGTGGATTTCCTGGGTGAACTCTTCGAGGGCTCCGCGGCCCTGCTGGCACTGGCCGACGAGATGCGCGAGGTGCGCACGATCTGCCACTGCGGGCGCAAGGCAACGATGGTCGTGCGCCGGGACGGCAGCGGCAAGGCCCTGCGGGAAGGCGCGCAGGTGCAGATCGGCGGGAACGAGACCTATGTCTCCCTCTGCCGCCGTCACTGGCGCGAGGAGATGGGCGACACCGCCGAGGCGTAGGCGCCAAAATTCTTCGAAGAATTTTGGGAAGATTTTTCGATAGATCTTCCCGCCCGGCGTCGGCGGCAGTGCCCGCTCACGAACGGGTCCGCCCGGCCTCACCGGCAGGCAAGGCGCCTGTCACAGGCGCCCCGCCCTCAATCCGAACCGTTTTCTTCGAAGAAAACGGCCCGGAAAATGTGCATTTTCCGGTGACCCGCGCTCAGGTCACCGCATTGGGAGGCGTCTCGCCGGCAAAGAAGGCGTCGAGGTTGTCGAGCGCCATCATCCCCATGTCGGTGCGGACCTCTTCGCTGGCAGTGCCCAGATGGGGCAGCAGCGTGACGTTCTCGCGGCTCCGCAGCGCCTCGGGCACCTCGGGCTCGAACTCGTAGACGTCGAGCCCGGCGCCGGCGATCTGCCCGGCCTCCAGCGCCGCGATCAGCGCGGCCTCCTCGACGATCTCACCCCGGGCGATATTCACCAGATGCGCATGGGGCTGCATCGCGGCCAGCACCTGTGCGTCGATCAGGTGGCGCGTGTCCGCCCCGCCCGGCACGGCAACGACGAGGATATCGACCGACGCCGCCAGCTCTGCCAGGCTCTCGATCTTTTCGGCAGGGAAACCAACGTCTTTCGGGGAGCGGTTGAAGTACTTCACGGTCATGCCGAAGCCGTGGTGGCAGCGCCGCGCGATGGCCTGCCCGATGTTGCCCATCCCCACGATCCCGACGGTGCGGCCGGTAACGTGGAGCCCCAGCAGTTCGGTCGGGTACCAGCCCTGCCAATGCCCGGCACGCACCCGGCGCTCACCCTCGCCCGCGCGGCGGCAGGACATGAGGATCAGCGTCATCGCGATATCGGCGGTGGCATCGGTCACCGCACCGGGCGTGTTGGTCACGGTGATACCAGAGGCGGCGGCGGCCGAAATGTCGATATGGTTAAAGCCCACGCCGAAATTCGCGAGGATCTTGCACCGGTGATGTTCGGAATCTGCAACGACCTCGGTGCCGTAATTGTCGCCCAGCGTCATCAGCACACCGTCGTAGAGCGCCAGCGAGGCCCGCATCTCGGCCCGTTTCATGGGCTCGTTCTTCTCGCGCAGTTCCACGTTGTAGGTGGCCTCGGCACGGGCGAGGACGGCGGCCGGCAGGGGCCGCGTGATCAGGATCCGTTTCAATGCATCCGCTCCCCGGGCGCCACCTCCTGGTCGGGGGCCAGCAGGACGATGCCCCCCTCGGCGTCGGAGACGCCCAGTACCAGCACCTCGGACATGAAAGGCCCGATCTGGCGCGGCGGGAAGTTCACCACGCCCATGACCATGCGGCCGGTCAGGCTTTCGGGGGTGTAGTGTTTCGTCACCTGCGCCGAGGTCTTGCGCTCGCCGATCTCGGGGCCGAAGTCGATCCACATCTTGATGGCCGGCTTGCGCGCCTCGGGGAAGGGCTCTGCGCGCAGCACGCGGCCCGCGCGGATGTCGACCTTGAGGAAGTCGTCGAAGGAGATATCAGCCATTCGCCAGTTCCCGCGATCGCTCCGTCGCGGCCTTCACCGCACGCTTCAGCAGCGCGGGGAAGCCATCGGCCTCGTCCATCAGCACCTCCAGCGCGGCCTGCGTGGTGCCGTTCGGGCTGGTGACGTTGATGCGGAGCTGCGCGGGCGTCTCGTCCACGCCCTCGGCCAGCGCCCCTGCCCCGGCCACGGTCGCGCGGGCCAGTTGCAGCGCTAGCTCGGGCGAGAGCCCCTGTGCCTCGCCCGCGGCGGCGAGCGTCTCGATCAGGTGGAAGACATAGGCCGGACCGGAGCCGGAGACACCGGTGACCGCATCCATCTGGCTTTCATCCTCGAGCCGCACCACCTGCCCAACGGCAGAGAGCAGCGCCTCGGTCAGGGCGAGGCCCGCCTCGCCGACGTTGGCGTTGCCGATGATGGCGGTGATGCCCCGGCCCACGGCGGCGGGCGTGTTCGGCATGGCGCGGACGATCGGCGTCTGCGCGCCGAAGACCTCGGCGAACTTGGAAATCGGGGTCCCGGCGGCGACGGAGATCACGAGAGTGTCGCCGTTGCCCATGGCCGCCAGCGTCGGCAGGGCATCGCCCATCATCTGCGGCTTCACCGCCACGAGCGCCACGGCCGGCGCGGCGGGCACCTCGGTGTTGATGTGGACGCCTGTGGATTTCAGCCAGTCGGACGGGTTCGGGTCGATCACCCAGACAGAGGTGGCAGGCAGCCCACCTTCGAGCCATCCGGCCAGCATTGCGCTGCCCATCTTGCCGCAGCCCAGAAGCACAAGGCCGCGTTCCGCAACGATTTCTAGTGTCATATCTCCCCCGGTCGCTCGCCGTTTCAGGTCGCGCCCCCCCGGCGGACGCAAGGGTGCGCGCCGGGGCGACGGGTACGGGGAAAATGTTTACGCGTGGCCGTAGGCCTCTGCAATGGCGACCTGCAGCGCTTCCTCGGCGGTGCGGTTGCCCCAGACCTGAAGCTGGAACGCGGGGTAGTAACGCTCGGCCGAGCCGACGGAGGCGCGGATCAGCATGTCGATCTGTTCCGGCGAGGCCATCTGGCCACCGGTCAGCAGCAGGCCGTAGCGGAAGACCATCATCTTCTGCTCGGCCCAGTAGGTGAAGGAGCCGGCCCAGCACTGGTCGTTCACCTTGTTCAGCAGTTCGTAGAGGCCCGCTTCCTTGTCCTCGGGCGGTTCCATCTCGAAGGTGCAGACAAGGCGCAGGGTCTCGTCGTAGGGGGACCAGGCGAGGGTGACGGAATAAGTGCGCCATTGGCCTTCGACCGCCATGGCGATCTGATCGTCTGCGATCCGGTCGAATTCCCATTCGTTGAATTCGGCCAGTGTCTCGACGATGTCGATCGGATGAACTTCTTCCGTCTGGAACGTTTCAGCCATAGCCATGGCGCCACCTCATTTCTGTTGTAGCGCCGGGACGGGTAGCGCCCCAAGCGCTAGGTGCCTGCTCTAGGGGCAGGGCGATTTCCCCGCTCCCTTACCAAATATGGTGGTGCCGATGACAGGACCTGTAAAGCAATTTGTTGGGGACAAACTCAATAAGTTGTGGAAAGATATCTTTGCAGGCACATGAATAGATGCGACTTCGGGCAGCCGTTTGTCGCCGTCAGGCTTGATGCTTTTCCCCGGCAATTCACGGTCAATTCCCCGCATTCCTTGGCAATTCGAATGCAAAAGGGCCGCGCCCTTGCGGTACGCGGCCACTTCGACGTTGTCTACCCGGGCCTCTGCGGGCCCCTGCCTCTCTTTTCCCTACGCGGCGCTGCGCCCGCCCGACTCGATCTGCGCTGCCAGCGACTTGGGATAGCGCACGAAGAGGATCGCCGGGCTTTTCAGCCCCTCGCGCGCGATGCAGGCGGCGAGATCGCCCAGCGTGGTGCTGGCGTGGCGCTCGTTCACCGTGGAGGCGGAGGCGACGATATCCACCGGGCAGGCCGCGGGCGCGCCGCCGGCGAGCAGGTCGCCCTGCACCTGCCCCGCCTTCTCGACCGCCATGTAGAAGGCCATCGAGGTGCCGGGATGGGCGAGGCGTTCGCGGTCCGGGGTCGCATCGCCGGGACGGCAGGTGCCGGTGGTCACGGCGAAGGTATCGGTCTCGCCCCGCTCGGTCAGGGGCCGCAGCAGCGAGGCGGCGGCGGCAGAGGCAGCGGTGATGCCCGGCACGATCTCGATCTCGATCCCTGCGGCGCGGGCGGCCTCGATCTCTTCCGTGGCCCGGCCAAAGATCGAGGGATCGCCGGATTTCAGCCGCACGACGCGGCGGCCCTTGGCGGCCTCGGCCACGATCAGCCGGTCGATCTTGTCCTGCGGCCAGGCGCAGGCGCCCACTTCCTTGCCGACATAGACCCGGTCCGCGTCGCGGCGGGCCAGTTCCAGCACCTCCGGGTCGACGAGGCGGTCGTAGTAGATGACGTCGGCCTGTTGCAGCCGTTCAACCGCGCGCAACGTCAGCAGGTCACGCGCGCCGGGGCCCGCGCCGACGAGGGCGATGTGGGCCGCGGGGGCCGGCGCCTCGCCGGTGGCGATGGCCGTCTTCAGCAGGCGGGCGGCCTCGCGCTCGCGGCCCGCGAGATGGGCGCGGAAGGCGGCGCCGGAAAAGGCCGCTTCCCAGAAGGCACGACGGCGGGATTGCGGGATCGCCTCTGCCACCGCGTCGCGCAGGCGGCCGGCCAGCGCCACGAAACCGCCAAGGCGGGGCGAGAGCATCACCTCCACCTGCGTCTTGATCGACCGGCCCAGCACCGGGGCCGCGCCCTCGGTCCCGATGGCGACGACGACCGGGTCGCGGTCCACGATGGAGGGGGTGAAGGCGTCGCAATACTCGGGGCGGTCCACCACGTTGACCACGGCGCCTGCGGCCCGCGCCATGGCGCGCAGGCGCAGGTCCTCGGCCTCGTCACCAGTGGCGATGAAGACGAGGGCGCAGTTTTCGAAGGTCTCTGGCTTGGCCTCGGCAACGCCACGGGCGCGGCCATTGGCGATCAGCGCGGCCAGTTCCGGCTCGGGCCGCGCGGCCACGATGACCAGTTCGGCCTCGGTCTTGAGCATCAGGCGGGCCTTGCGCGCCGCCTCTTCGGTCCCGCCGCAGATCACCACGCGCCGGCCGTTCATCCGCAGGAACATCGGGAAGTTTTTCATTTCGCACCACCGTTCAAATGCCAAAAAGCCGCCGATCACCGCGAGAAGCGGAGGATCGAGCAGCTTTGCTCATAGGTCCCGTCATGTAGGGAAATCGGCGGCGCCGTTGCCGCTGGGTCCATCTGTGCCGATGAGGGCGAGTCGCGCAAGGAAATTGACGCAACGACAGCGCGGACAACCATACATGCACCCCGGATGCATGGATTTTCAGCAACAGCGCAGGGGCGCGAGGCCAATACGGGCCGGTGCAGAGCGGTGCGGGGGCGTCTGGCGGGGGTCCGCCATTGGCGCAGCGCAATGATTGACCAAATCAGTCGGAAATTGTAGGAGGGCGACAGCCAGCCCGGTCCCGATCAGGCAAGCGTACATGGGGGTGCCGCCCCCGTTTGCTCTTCCCTCTGCGAAAGGACCCGGCCATGAACGCGCAGTCGCCCCAGTCTTCCTTCGATCTCAGCGCCACCTGCCGCACCCCGGACGGCCACGCCCTGCTGGCCGCCCTGCGCCACGCGGGCGAGGAACATGGCCTTCAGATGTCGGGCGATGCACAGGCACTCAGCTGCGATACCGGCTATGGCCGGATGGCGGCGCAGGGGGCAGAGCGCGGGCTGGAGTTGCATCTGAACGCCGCGGACGAGGGCATGTTGCAGGTGATGCGCGACATGGTCCTGCACTTCCTTCAGCACCATGCCGAAGGGCTGACCATCGACGAGCTCAGCTGGTCCGATGACGCGACGCGGGCCGTGGGCGTGCACCCGCGCAACTTCCACCTGCTGGAGGTGGCGGAGGCGCGGCGCCTGTCGCGCGACTACATCCGCATTCGCCTCAAGGGCACCGGGCTGGCGCCGCTGGCGGAGACCGGGCTGCACTTCCGGCTCTGCCTGCCCCGCCCGGGCCGCGTGCCGGTCTGGCCTATCGTGGGCGCCGACGCCCGCACTGTCTGGCCCGAGGGCGCGGACGCGCTGCATACGCCGGCCTACACGATCATCGCGCTCGACATCGAGGCGGGCTGGCTGGAGTTCGACGTCTATACCCACGGCAACGGCCCGACCTGTCACTGGGCCGAGGGGCTGGTGGCGGGCACCGAGGCGCGGCGGACCATCGGCCTGACCGGGCCCGGTGGCGGCTGGCTGGCGCCCACGGCAGACCTGATCATGGCCGGGGACGAAACCGCCCTGCCCGCCATGGTACGCAGCCTCGATGCCGCCGCCTATGGCGACGCGCCCCTGATCCTGCTGGAACTGGCGGACCCCGAGGCGGCGGACTGCCTGCCCGCGCGCCACATCGACCGGTTCACGCTGCTGCTACGCAGCCGGGGCGAAAGCGCCGCCGCCGCGCTGGAGGAGGCCGCCGCAGCACGGAGCCCCGCGACTCACATCTGGTTCGCCGGCGAGACATCGGATGCCCAACGGCTGCGCAAACTGGTGCGGTCGGACTGGGCCGTGCCCCGCGGGCAACATTACGTGGCAGGCTACTGGACCCGCAGCCCCGCCGATACTTGACTATTACAGTCAGCTACTCTACCGCCCCCTGTACCACCCAGCCATCCCGCCAGGTAAGACACTCTCAGGGGAGAAACACAGTGAAGCTGGGACAGGCGACGCTCTTGTCGTTCCTGGTCTCTGCGCAGGCCGTGGCCGCGCAGGAGACCATCAATCTTGAAACCATCACCGTCGAATCGGGGGACACGGCAGGCGAAGGTTTCTTCGGACCCTCCATTCCGCAGGACACCGCCGGGGTGACCAAGACCGGCGAGACGATCATGGCCACGCCGCGGTCGGTCTCGGTGATCACGCAGGAGCAGATCAACGAACGCGGCGCGACCAGCGTCGAACAGGCGCTGCAATATGCGCCGGGCGTGGTGGCGGGCCAGTGGGGCCTCGACAACCGCTCCGACTGGTCGAACATCCGGGGCTTCGCCCCCTCGACCTACCATGACGGGCTGCAATCGCGGTTCGGCTACTACAACGATACGAAGCCCGAGACCTTCCTGCTGGACAGCGTCGCGGCGCTGAAGGGCCCGGCCTCGGCGCTCTATGGCAACGGATCGGTCGGCGGCGTGGTGGACACGACCTCCAAGACCGCAGGTCAGCCGGCCGACAATATCGTCCAGCTCCAGTACGGATCCCATAACCGCAAGCAGATCGGCGTCGACTTCTCCGACACGCTCTCGGACGGGCGTCTGTCCTACCGCATCGTCGGGCTCTGGCGCGACAGCGACACGCAGGTCGATCACACGCAGGACAACAGCCTCGCCTTCGCGCCCTCGATCGCGTGGCGCGCGACGGACCGGACCACGGTCAAGCTGCTGTTCAACTACCAGAAGACCGAAACCCAGCCGCTGATCCAGTTCGCCTCGGCCTGGGGCACGCTCTACGACTCGCCCTACGGCGGGCGCCTGCCCGACAGCCTCTTCGTGGGCGAACCGGGCTTCGACAAGCTGAACACCGAGCAGACCTCGGTCACCGCGATGGTCGAACATGATTTCGAGAACGGCTGGACGCTGGACGCGCGCCTGCGCCACCACGAGTCGGAGTCGGACTACAACCACGCCTGGTGGGCCTACGACAACTACGACAACTACCGCTACAACGCGGACGGCACGATCAACCGCACCTTCTATTCCGCGCACAACACGCTGGAAGACACGGTCGCGGACGTGAACCTGAAGGGCCAATGGGCGCTGAACGGCGTGCGGATGAAGACCCTGCTGGGGGCCTCCTACTCCCGCGCGCTCTATGACAGCGACTATGGCTACGGCGAACAGATCGCTCCGATCGACCCGTACAACCCCGTCTACGCGGGCTATCCCGACATCGACCAGACGGATTACCCCGCCTCCACGGTCGAGGAATACGGCGTCTATGCCACCAACCGCGCCACCTTCGGCGAGCGGCTGCACGTGGACCTCGGCCTGCGGTGGGCCCATATCGAAACCGGCGAGACCTCGGGCACCTTCACCGACAACACGGTGAGCGCGAAGGACGACGCATGGTCCAAGAGCTTTGCCATCCTCTACGAAGCGCCGAACGGGATGAGCCCCTACCTCTCCTACGCCGAGAGCTTCACCCAGGAAGTGGCCGGGACCGATGCCGAGGGCAACCAGTTCGAGCCGACCGAGGGCAAGCAGTGGGAACTGGGCCTGAAGTACCAGATGCCCGGCACCCGCTCGATCCTGACCGTCGCGGCCTTCGACCTGACCAAGTCGAACCTCGCCATCACCGATCCGACCAACCCGGGCTTCCAGATCCAGACCGGCGAGGCGAACGTGAAGGGGCTCGAACTGGGCGCCAAGCATGACTTCGGCGAGGTCTCGGTCGATTTCGGCTTCTCCTGGCTCGATACCGAGAATTCGGACGGCTACCGCATCGCCACCGTGCCCGAGAACTTCGGCTCGCTCTGGGTGAACTACACCCCCGACGCCCTGCCCGGCTGGCGCTTCGGCGCGGGCGTGCGCTACGTCGGCGCGGCCTGGGATGGGTCGGACGCCCAGAAGACCCCGTCCTACACGCTCTACGATGCCATGGTCGGCTACCAGACGGAGCGGTTCGACGCGGCCTTCACCGTGCGCAACCTGACCGATGAGTACTACGTCAACTCCTGCGGCTCGGGCGCCTGCTACATCGGCGAAGGCCGGACCGCGGCACTGACCCTGACAACGAAGTTCTGACGCTCCGGGCGTCCGCCCCTGCCGGCGGGCGCCCTCTCCTTCCGCTCACCCCGGAGACCCAGATGCCCCGCATTCTTGCCCTTCTCGCCCTGCTGCTGGCCCCCCTTGCCGCGGCCGCGCAGGACTTCCCCCTCACCGTCACCCACAAGTACGGCACCACCGAGATCCCGGCGCAGCCGCAGCGCGTGGTCACGCTGTCCTTTCTGAACCACGACAACCTGCTGGCCATCGGCGTGACGCCGGTGGGCCTGCGCGACTGGTTCGGCAACCAGCCGAGCGGCGTCTGGCCCTGGGCACAGGACGCGCTTGGCGAGGCGCGGCCCACGCTGCTGAAAGGCGACATCAACTTCGAGCAGATCGCCGCGCTCAAGCCCGACCTGATCGAGGCGATGTGGTCCGGCATCTCGCGGCAGCAATACGAGATGCTCAGCCGCATCGCCCCCGTCGTGCCCCCGCTGGAGGGTTACGAGGACTACGGCATGCCTTGGCAGTTGCTGGCCCGGACCACCGGCCTCATCACCGGCCACGCCGCCGAAGCCGAGGCGCAGGTCAAGGCCATCGAGGACCGCGCCGCCACGCTGCGCGCCAGCCATCCCGACTGGCAGGGCGCCACGGCCACGGTCGCCTACCTCTACCATGACGCCCCCGGCGCCTATACCTCCAAGGACATCCGTTCGATGTTCCTCGAAAGCCTCGGCTTCCGCACGCCGCAGGCGGTGGATGACGTCTCGGGCGCGGAGGCCTTTGCCATGACGCTCTCGAACGAGGACCTCACGCCGCTGGATGCGGACCTGCTGCTCTGGTTCGTGAGCCCCGCGAACGTCGCGGCGATCCGTGACCTCGCCCTGCGGCCCGAATTGCGCGCCCACACCGAGGGCCGCGAGGTGGCCGTCGATGCGCTGCTCGCCTCGGCCTTCTCACACGCCAGCCTGCTGAGCCTTCCTTACGTGCTGGACCGGATGGTCCCGATGATCGAGGCCGCGATGGACGGCGACCCTGCCACGCCGGTGCCCTCCAGCGTCGAGGCCGGCCTCGCGCCATGACGACCGGCGGGCTCAGCGCCGGGGCGCTTCCCGCGCCCCACGACCTGCGCCGCGTCGCGCGCCAGCGCCGCCTCGCCCGGCTGGCGCTGGCCTGCGCGCTCCTCCTGCTGGCCTGCCTCGCCGCGCTGATGATCGGCGCCCGGGCGATCACGCCGGCGCAGGTCTGGGCAGCGCTGACCGATCCCACCGTCCTCTCGCCCGAGGCCACTGTGATCCGCGAGCTGCGCCTGCCGCGCCTCGTGACCGGATTGGCGGTGGGGGCGGCGCTCTCGATCGCCGGGCTGATGATGCAATCCGTCACCCGCAACCCGCTGGCCGATCCCGGCATCCTCGGCATGGCCAGCGGCGCCGGGCTGGCCGTGGTGATCGCGGTCTGGGCCTTCGGGCTCGGCGGCACCGTGGCGCTTGGCTGGGCCTCGCTGGCGGGCGCGGCTGCCGTCACGGCCGTGGTCGTCCCGCTGGGGCTCAGCGGCCCGCTCCACTCCGGGCCCGCGCGGCTGGTGCTGGCCGGGGTCGCCGTCGCGGCGCTCGCCGGGGCAGGCACCACGGCGATCCTGCTGTCCTCGCAGGAAACGCTGGAGGTCTACCGCTTCTGGATGGTCGGCTCGCTGGCCAGCGGCGGCGCCACCCGCGCCGCGCAACTGGCGGAGCTTGCGCCCTTCTTCCTCGCAGGCCTGCTGCTGGCGCTCCTCTCCCTGCGCGGCCTCGACAGCCTCGCCCTTGGCGAGGAGACGGCCGGTGCGCTTGGCGCCCATCCCGCCCGGACCCGGCTGCTGGCCCTCGCCGCCGCCGTGGTGCTGGCGGGCGCGGCCACGGCGCTCGCAGGCCCCATCGGGTTCCTCGGCCTCGTCACGCCGCATCTCGCCCGGGCCCTCGTGGGGCCGCGCCTCGTCTGGGCGCTGCCCGCAACCCTGTTGATCGGCCCCGCCGTCCTGCTGCTGGCAGATACGGCGGGCCGGGTGATCCTGCCCCCGGGCGAGGTGCAGGCAGGCATCATGATGGCCCTGCTCGGCGGGCCGGTCTTCGTCGCCGTCGCCCGGCGGAGGCCCCGCGGATGAGCCGCAGCCTCACCCTCCGGACCCCCGTGCTCTCGCTCCGCCTGCGGGTGGCCGCGCTGCGGACGGCGGCGCTGCTGCTGGCGCTGCTGGCGGGCCTCGCGCTCTGGGGGATGATGCATGGCGACTATCCCCTGACGCTGGCGCAGATCGCGGGTGTCTTCGGGGCGGACCCCGACCCGATGGCGGACTTCGTCGTCACCGGCCTGCGCCTGCCCCGGATCGCCGGGGCGCTGATCGCCGGGGCGGGCTTTGGCCTTGCGGGCGCGCTCTTCCAGACGCTGAGCCGCAATGACCTCGCCTCGCCCGACCTGATCGGCTTCAGCGCGGGCGCCGCCCTCGGCGCGGTGGCCAGCGTCGTCCTGATGGGCGCCACCGGCCTTGCCGTCGCGGGTGGCGCAGTGGCGGGCGTGGCGCTGACGGCGCTTGTGATCACAGCCCTTGCATGGCGCGACGGATTGCAGCCCATGCGCTTCGTCCTCGTGGGCGTGGGCATCGGCCTGATGCTCTATGCCGCCGTGGATTATCTGCTGACCCGTGCCACCGGGATGGAGGCCGAGGCCGCCTACCGCTGGCTTGCGGGCTCGCTCAACGCCGTGGGGCCCACCGAACTCACCCTCGGCCTGCCCGTGATCACGGCCCTCCTCGCCGCCGCCGCCCTGCTGGAGCGCGGCATGGCGCGGCTGGCGCTCGGGGCCGAGGTGGCGGCCTCTCTTGGCCTGCCGCTGACCGCCCTGCGGGTCGCCGCCGCGCTGACGGGCGTGCTGGCCACCGCGCTTGCGGTCTACGTCGCGGGGCCGGTTGCCTTCGTGGCCTTCGTCTCGGGCCCGGTGGCGCGGCGGCTGGCGGGCGGCGGCCCTGCCCTGCTGCTGAGCGCCCTGCTCGGCGCCACCTTCCTCACCGCCGCCGATCTGGCCGCGCGCCTCGCCTTCGCGCCGACACAGCTGCCGGTGGGCATCTTCACCGCGCTTTGCGGCGCGCCGGTGCTGATCTGGCAAATCCGCCGTCAGGGCCGCGGACCCGCCCGAAAGGACGCCTCATGAAGGACATGACCCGGACCGCCCAGTTAGAGACCGAGGCGCTCAGCGTCACGCTGGACCGGCACAGGGTGCTCGACGGGCTCTCTCTCACCCTGCCGCAGGGCAAGGTGACGATGATCCTCGGGCCCAACGGCTGCGGGAAATCCACGCTGCTGCGCGCACTCGCCCGGATCGTCACGCCCACTGCGGGCCGGGTCCTGCTGGAGGGCACGGATATCGCCACGCTGGCGTCCAAGGCCCGGGCCAAACGCATCGGCCTGCTGCCCCAGCACCCGATCGCGCCCGAGGGGCTGACGGTACAGGACCTCGTGGCGCAGGGGCGCACACCGCATCAGGGGCTCTTCCGCCAGTGGGAGCCGCAGGACGAGGCCGCCACCTTGGCCGCGCTGGAGGAAACCGGGTTGAGCGACCTCGCCCACCGGCCGGTGACGGCGCTGTCGGGCGGGCAGCGGCAGCGGGCGTGGATTGCCATGCTGCTGGCACAGGACAGCGAAACGCTCCTGCTGGACGAACCCACCAGCGCGCTGGACCCGCGCCACCAGATCGACATCTTCCGCCTGCTGCGCCACCAGTCGGAGGTGCGCGGCAAGACGGTGATCGTGGTGGTCCATGACCTCAACATGGCCGCCCGTTTTGCCGATCACATCCTCGCCCTGCGCGCGGGAGAGATCGTCGCACAGGGCGCGCCGCAGGATGTGATCACAAATCGCACGGTGGAGGCGGTTTTCGACCTTCCCTGCCGCATCCTGACCGATCCGGAGAGCGGATCCCCGGTCGTCATGCCCCTCTGATCGGCCATTTTACGTGGGAATTGTCGCATCCCCTCCCCCAGACAGTAGACCTGAGCGACAGGGTCGGATAGAGCCGTTGCAGGCTCAAGAAAGGCTTGGAGAACATGGCTGAACCGAACACCCCCGATATCGTGTATACCAAGGTGGACGAAGCGCCGGAGCTGGCCTCCGCCTCGCTCCTGCCCATTATCCGGACCTTCGCCGCTGCGGCAGGCGTCTCGGTGGGCACCAAGGATATCTCGCTGGCCGGGCGCATCATCGCGACCTTCCCGGACTACCTGACGGAAGAGCAGCGCCAGCCCGATGACCTTGCGATCCTCGGCGAACTGGTGAAGACCCCCGAGGCGAACGTGATCAAGCTGCCGAACATCTCGGCCTCGGTCCCGCAACTCGTCGCCGCGGTCAAGGAACTGCAGGCGCAGGGCTACGCCCTCCCCGACTACCCGGAAGAGCCTTCGACCGACGAGGAGAAGGCCGTCCGCGCGAAATACGACACCATCAAGGGCTCTGCCGTGAACCCGGTGCTGCGCGAAGGCAACTCGGACCGCCGCGCCGCCGTGGCCGTCAAGAACTACGCCAAGGCGAACCCGCACCGCATGGGCGACTGGTCTGCCGACAGCAAGACCCGCGTCGCCTCCATGTCGGGCGGTGACTTCTGCTCGAACGAAGTCTCCGCCACGCTCGACGGCGCCGCGACCGCCAAGATCGTGCTGGAAACGGCCGCCGGCGAGACCGTCCTGAAGGATGGCGTCTCCTACCCCGCGGGCACCGTCGTCGACGCGACCTTCATGTCGGCCAAGGCCCTCGATGCCTTCCTCGCCGAGGAAATCGCCAAGACCAAGGACGAAGGCGTCCTCTTCTCGCTGCACCTGAAGGCGACGATGATGAAGGTCTCGGACCCGATCATCTTCGGCCACGCGGTCAAGGAATGGCTCAAGCCCGTCTTCGAGAAGTACGGCGACGAGATGAAAGCCCTCGGCGTGAACCCGAACTCCGGCCTCGGCGACCTGCTGGCCCGCGTGAAGGACAACGCCGAGATCATGGCGGCCATCGACGAGTGCACCGCTGCCCGTCCGCCGATGTACATGGTGAACTCCGACAAGGGCATCACCAACCTGCACGTCCCCTCCGACGTCATCATCGACGCCTCGATGCCCGCGCTGATCCGCGCCGGCGGCAAGGGCTGGGGCCCGGACAACAAGGAGCATGACTGCGTCTGCGTCATCCCCGACAACTCCTATGCGCCGGTCTACGACGAGACGATCAAGTTCTTCAAAGCCAACGGCAAGCTGAACCCGGCCACCGCCGGCACCGTTCAGAACATTGGCCTGATGGCGCAGAAGGCGGAAGAATACGGCTCGCACCCGACGACCTTCGAGATCCCGGAAGACGGCACCGTGAAGATGGTGCTGGAAGACGGCACCGTGCTGCACAGCCACGCCGTCGAAGCGGGCGACATCTGGCGCTCCGCCTCGGCGCGCAAGGCACCGATCGAGGACTGGGTGAACCTGGCCATCGAACGTCAGAAGGCAGAGGGCTGCGAGGCCATCTTCTGGCTGGACGAGGACCGCGCCCACGACGCGGAGCTGATCAAGTACGTGAAGCCGATCCTCGAGGCCAAGGGCGTCGCGGACAAGTTCCTGATCATGTCCCCCGCCAAGGCGACCACCAAGACCTTCGAGACCATCACCAAGGGTGAGAACTCGATCGCCATCACCGGCAACGTGCTGCGCGACTACCTGACCGACCTGTTCCCGATCCTCGAACTGGCCACCTCGGCCAAGATGCTCTCGATCGTGAAGCTGATGCAGGGCGGCGGTCTCTTCGAGACCGGTGCAGGCGGCTCGGCTCCGAAGCACGTCCAGCAGCTGCAGGAAGAGAACCACCTGCGGTGGGACAGCCTCGGCGAGTTCTGTGCACTGGGGGAAAGCCTCAAGTTCCTGGCCGACGCCAAGGGCAACGAGAAGGCGCGCGTGCTTGGCAAGGCCGTGGACGTGGCAACGCAGGGCATCCTCGACAACAATAAGTCGCCCTCGCGCAAGGTGGGTGAGCCCGACAACCGCGACAGCCACTTCTTCTTCGCCATGTACTGGGCACAGGCTCTGGCCACCCAGACCGAAGATACCGAGCTGGCCGCCCACTTCGCCCCGATCGCCAAGGCGCTGACCGAAGGCGAAGCCACCATCGCCGGCGAGATCGCCTCGGTGCAGGGCGCCCCGGCCGACCTCGGGGGTTACTACCACACCGACGCGGAGAAGACCGCCGCGGTGATGCGTCCCTCGGCCACGCTGAACGGCATCATCGGCTGACTTGGCCGACTGACGGGGCGGGCCCATCGCTTGCCCCATCGCTTGAAGATCATGCCCCCGCCGGTCCTGCCGGCGGGGGTTTTTCATGGCCCGGAGCAGCACCGGAACGACGTCCGCCCCCCCGGAGGCGCCCGGTTCCGGCCCCCGACCCGCTCTCAGATCGGCCCGGACAGCCGCCCGACACGCGGTGCCCGGCCGTGAGCAGATCGCCCTGCCCGCCCCTGATCAGGCACCATTTCCCGGCCCAGACACTGCCCTGACTCGGGCCGCCACAGCGCTCAGCGCACGACTCACCCGGCGCCGAGGCGGGGCGTTTCCACCCAGGGTTGAATAATCGCCCAGATGCGGGGCAGATCTCCCATGCGGCTGCGGAAGTCTCGGTATGACAAATTCGGGAGGCTCCTCACGGGCTTCGTGAACGAAATGCGAGTCTGTTTCGGTGCCCCCGGTCGCGCCCCCTGAATGAGTGGGACGGCGAGATGGTTGTTTGCGTCAATAAAACAAGAGTTTCAGACACGCCTTCTCGAAACCATCCAAAGATATGGGGGCGAGTTGCTGCAGTCGCGAAGTCCTCACGCCGCCGTGACGAAAATTCAAAAGCATGGGAGCGCAGGGCCTTACGGCGCGGTTGCGGCCGATTGACGCCTTCGGTTTCTGCGCCGCGGCGCTTATTCCACGCCCATTCCGCGGACGCGCCCCTCCCCTTGCGACGCGCCCTGAACCCTCCATTCCGGGCAGACGGACCTGCTCCGCCGTGGCCGGACAAAAAGAGACAGACATTGCTGAGACGACTGAAACTCCCGCCTTTGCTGCTGGCTGTGCTGGCGCTTTCGGGATGCCAGTATGACGTGCTGAACCCGTCGGGCTGGGTGGCCCTCGAGCAGCGCAATCTACTGATCATCTCGACCCTCCTGATGCTGATCGTGATCATCCCCGTGCTGATCATGTCGGTCTACTTCCCGTGGAAGTACCGCGCCCGTCGCGAAGACCAGAGCGACTATGATCCCGAGTTCGAGCACTCCACCTCGCTGGAAGTGGTCATCTGGGGCGTTCCGATCCTGATCGTGGCGGCCCTCGGCATTTACACCTACATCTACACGCACCGCCTCGACCCCTACAAACCGATCGAACACCTCGCCGCAGAAGATGCGATCGAGGTTCAGGCCGTGTCGCTCGACTGGAAATGGCTCTTCATCTACCCGCAGTTCGGCGTGGCCTCGGTGAACGAGCTGGCGATCCCAGCGGGCCGTCAGGTCGAGTTCAAACTGTCCTCCTCCACCGTGATGAACACGCTGTCGATCCCCGCGCTCGGCGGCATGGTCTATTCCATGGCCGGGATGCAGACCAAGCTGCACCTCGTCGCGGATCACGAAGGCGTCTACCAGGGCCGTTCGGCACACTACTCGGGCCCCGGCTTCTCCCAGATGACCTTCGAAACCCAAGCGATGAGCGATCAGGACTTCGCGGCATGGGTGTCCAACGCCAAGGGCGTCGAGACCCCGCTGACCCGCGCCAGCTACCTTGAACTGGAAGCGCCCACCATCGACGCGCCCGTGTCCTACTACTCGGACGTCGAGGACGGCCTGTTCCAGCGGATCGTCGGCCTGTGCGTGCAGGACGGCAAGGTCTGCATGGGCGACATGATGATGCAGGACATGCAGGGCGGCGGCGGCCTCGAAGGCCTCGGCAACGGTGCGGCCTACGAATACGACCGCTATCGCCGCATTGACGGCTTCGGCAACCCGATCCCCTTCGACCCTGCGTCGGAAGGCGAGAGCCACGGTCACGGCCACGACGACATGTCGATGAACGAAGACAACAAGACGGCGCACCCCTCTGACGCCGCCAAGGAGTATGCCCAAAATGGCTACTGAGCACGTACAACCGGCCGAGGTCTGGACGCCGATCTTCGGCCGCCTGACCCTCGACTGGATCCCCTACCACGAGCCGATCCTCGTCGGCACCTTCGGCGCCATCGTCCTCGGCGGTCTCATCCTGCTGGCGATCCTGACGAAGTATCGCCTCTGGGTGCCGCTGTGGAAGGACTGGATCACCACGATCGACCACAAGAAGATCGGGATCATGTACATGATCCTGGGCTTCATCATGTTCATCCGCGGCTTTGCCGACGCGCTGATGATGCGCGCCCAGCAGGCCATGGCCGCCGGCGGCGCCGAGGGCTACCTGCCCCCGCACCACTTCGACCAGGTCTTCACCGCCCACGGCGTGATCATGATCTTCTTCGTGGCGATGGCCTTCGTCACCGGCATCATGAACTACGTCATGCCTGCCCAGATCGGCGCGCGCGACGTGGCCTTCCCCTTCCTGAACAACTTCTCGTTCTGGATGACGGTGGCCGGTGCCCTGCTGGTGAACATCTCGCTCTTCGTCGGTGAATTCGCCCGTGTCGGCTGGCTGGCCTTCCCGCCGCTGTCCGGGTCCGACTTCTCGACCGGGCCGGGTGTGGACTACTACCTGTGGTCGCTGCAGATCGCCGGTGTGGGGACGACCTTGTCGGGCATCAACCTCGTCGCGACCATCTTCAAGATGCGCGCGCCGGGCATGAAGCTCTTCGACATGCCGGTCTTCACCTGGACCACGCTGTGCACCAACGTCCTGATCGTCGCCGCCTTCCCGGTGCTGACCGCGACGCTGGCGCTGCTGACCCTCGACCGCTACCTCGGCACCCACTTCTTCACCAACGACATGGGCGGGAACGCCATGATGTACGTGAACCTGATCTGGATCTGGGGCCACCCCGAGGTCTACATCCTGATCATCCCGATCTTCGGCGTGTTCTCGGAAATCGTTTCGACCTTCTCGGGCAAGCCGCTCTTCGGCTACAAGACGATGGTCTGGGCAACCGCCTGCATCATGGTCCTGTCCTTCGTCGTGTGGCTGCACCACTTCTTCACGATGGGCTCGGGCGCGAACGTGAACACCTTCTTCGGGATCACGACGATGATCATCGCCGTGCCGACGGGTGTGAAGATCTTCAACTGGCTGTTCACCATGTACAAGGGCCGCGTGCGGTTCGAAGTACCCATGCTCTGGACCGTCGGCTTCCTGGTGACCTTCACCATCGGTGGCATGACCGGCGTCCTGCTGGCCGTTCCCCCGGTCGACTTCCAGCTGCACAACACCCTGTTCCTCGTTGCGCACTTCCATAACGTGATCATCGGCGGCGTCGTCTTCGGCGTGATGGCGGCGGTCACCTTCTGGTGGCCCAAGGCCTTCGGCTTCAAGCTCGATGACCGCTGGGGCAAGCGCAGCTTCTGGTTCTGGTGCATCGGCTTCTACTTCGCCTTCATGCCGCTCTACGCGCTCGGCCTGATGGGCGTGACCCGCCGCATGAACGCCTACATGGACAGCGCCTGGCAGATCTACTTCATCGTCGCCGCCTTCGGTGCCGGTCTGATCGCGCTCGGCATTGCCTCGACCTTCATCGGCTTCTTCGTCTCGATCAAGAACCGCAAGGCGCTCGCCTGTGGTCCCGATCCGTGGAACGGCCGGACGCTGGAATGGGCCATGCAAAGCCCGCCCGCGCCCTACAACTTCCCGCAGGAAGTGCATGTCCGCGGTCGTGACGAATGGTGGCGCATGAAGCAGGAAGGCTTCCAGTGGTCGGAAATCTACGAACCGATCCACATGCCCAAGAACACCGCAACCGGCGTTCTGATCGCGGCCTTCGCGCTCGTGCTCGGCTTCGCGATGGTCTGGTACATCTGGTGGCTTGCCATCGCGTCCTTCCTCGCCTGCCTCGCGATCGGGATCGCCCACACGTTCAACTATAACCGCGACTACTGGATCCCTGAGTCCGATGTCGCCAAGCACGAACAGAAGGGAGCCCTGGCATGACCATGCTGGATACCCCGCTCACCGGCCGGATCGAGGGTCCGGCCGGCCCCGCCCACTCGGCGGACCATGCCCACGCCAGCCCGACCCCCATCGGGTTCTGGATCTACCTGATGAGCGACTGCATCATCTTCGGGTGCCTCTTCGCCACCTATGCCGTACTCGGCTATGGCTATGCCGGGGGCCCTGCCCCGCATGACCTGTTCGAGCCCGGCTTCGTGGCCTGGGAAACCGCGCTGCTGCTGTTCTCCTCGATCACCTTCGGCATCGCCATGCTGCGCGCCGAAGCCCACGACCTGAAGGGCACCACCCTCTGGCTCATCGTGACCGGCCTCCTGGGTCTCGGCTTCATCGCCATGGAGATCTACGAGTTCAATCACCTGATCCACATCGGTGCGGGCCCTGACCGGTCGGCCTTCCTGTCGTCCTTCTTCGTGCTCGTGGGGACCCACGGCCTGCACGTGACGGGCGGTCTGATCTGGCTGGTCACGCTGACCATCCAGCTGAACTGGAAGGGTCTGACCTCGGCGAACATGCAGCGCCTCTCGACGCTGTCGATGTTCTGGCACTTCCTCGACCTGGTCTGGATCGGGGTCTTCTCCTTCGTCTATCTGGTGAGGCTTGTCTGATGAGTGATCACGCACATTCCCACGGCACCATGGGCCGGCTGATGGTCGGTTTCGGCCTTGCCGCCTTCCTGACGATCATCCCCTTCGCCCTCGTCATGATGGAAGTCGACCTGCCGCGTAACTGGCTGGTAGGCATCATCATGGGTCTCGGCGCGGTCCAGATCATCGTGCACCTGGTCTACTTCCTCCACATCAACTCCTCGGTGGAAGAGGGCTGGACCATGGCCGCGACGGTCTTCTCGGTCGTCATCCTCGGCATCGTGCTGGCAGGCTCGCTCTGGGTCATGCACAACATGAACGAGAACATGATGCCCATGCACGAGATGTCTCCGACCATGGAGATGCCGGGCAGCAGCCACGGTCACGAGGGGCACACCCCCGTCGACGACCCGGCCGCAACGCCGGCCGAGCCGGGCACCCAGGGGTGACCCCAGTGGCAGAGCCGCATCACACCAACGCCGCAGCCCCCAAACGGGGGCTGCGCTTCGTTTTGACCCTGCTCGTCTCGCTGGTCGCTGCGGCAGGGCTCGCCGGTTTCGTCAGCCTCGGCGTCTGGCAGGTGCACCGGCTGGGCTGGAAAGAGGACCTGATCCAGCGCGTGGACGCCCGTGTGCATGCCGATCCGATCCCCGCTCCCGGCCCCGCCGACTGGCCTTCGATCAGCGCAGAGGCCAGCGAGTACACCCGCGTCGAACTGACCGGGACCTTCCTCAACGACGAGGAGGTGCAGATCTACGTGCCCTCCGACCTCGGCCCCTCCTACTGGGTGATGACCCCGCTGGCGCGCGACGATGGCACCATCGTCATGGTCAACCGCGGCATGGTCCCCGAGCGTCTCAAGGCCCCCGCCACCCGGCAGGCGCCCGAGGGCGAGGTGACCGTGACCGGCCTGCTGCGGATGCCCGAGGACAAGGGCTGGCTCTTCTCCCGGGCGAACGACCCGGAAAACCAGCTCTGGTATCGCCGCGACATCGCCTCGATCACCGCCACCAAGGGCTTCGACAAAGCCGCGCCCTACTTCGTCGACGAAGAGCGCGGCGCGCCCGAGGCATGGCCCCGTGGCGGCCAGACGGTGATCCAGTTCCGCAACGCGCACCTGCAATACGCGCTGACGTGGTTCGCCCTCGCGGCCCTCGTGCTTTTCGCATGGGGCATGTTCATCCGCAGCGAAGTCCGTCGCTGAGAACGCGCACACCCGGACGAACGCAAAAGGGGGCTGTAAGGCCCCCTTTTTCTTTGCCAGTATGCGGATCGGGAAGATGGAGGAGCATCGTGCCAGACGGAACGCGCGAGACGCAGGCTTTCGATCCACTGCACGAGGCGCGCATCCTGATCGTCGAGGACGAACCGGGCATGCGCAATTTCCTCGTGAAGGCGCTGACCCCCTACTGCCAAGCCGTGGCCCATGCCGCCGAAACCGCCGAGGCCGCCCCCCTGCTGGGGCGGGAGCGCTATGACATCGTGCTGCTGGCAAACCTGTCGCCCAGCCGTCGGGTGCAGGCCTGGATGGCGGAGCAGCAGGCCAGCGCCGATGCCCCCGAGACGATCCTGATCACCGCCTATGCCGACCTCGACCGCGCGGAGGAGGCGCTGCGCCATGGCGCGGCCGATTTCGTCCTGAAGCCCTTCCGCACCAGCCAGCTGCTCCATGTGGTGCGGCGCTGCCTGCGCGACGCACGGCGCAGGCGCGAGGTGGTGTTGCTGCGGCATGAACAGGCCATGGGCACCGCCCCCTGCGACCATGACCTCTGCGGCACCTCCCCCGCCATCACGGCACTGCACGACCGGCTGCAGGCGCTCGCTCGTCATGACGGGCCCGTCCTGTTGAGCGGCGCCCCCGGCACGGGACAGGAGGCCGCCGCCCGCGTGCTGCACGCCGCCTCGGCCCGCGCAGCCAGACCCTTCCTGCATCTCGCCGGCCTGCCGGGCGAGGCGCTTCTGGCCGCGGCCCATGGCGGCAGCGTGCTGGTGGAGCAGCCCACCCCCGCCCTGCTGGCGAAACTGGAGGCGCGGGGCCTGCGCCCGATCCTCAGCCCGCGCGATCCGGCGACCCTGCCCCCGGGGCTGGTGGTCGAGGAGGTCGCCCTGCCCCCGCTTGCCGCGCGTGGCCGCGACGTGATCGTTCTGGCAGACCTGCTGATGGCGGATCTCGCCCATCACCACCGCCGCCCGGCCCTGCCCCTCAACGGACCCGCGCGGGATGCGCTGCTGGCCCATGACTGGCCCGGCAACATCCCGGAGCTGCGCAATTTCCTCGATCGGGCGCTGATCCTCGGCCAGCTGCCGCTGGAGATGCTCACCTTGCCCGGGGCCGCGCGCCTGCGCCGCGTGCTGGAGGAAACCTCGGGCGACAGGGACGCGGCCGCGCGCCGCCTCGGCCTGTCGCGGGCCGGCCTCGACCAGAGGTGCGCCGACCTCGGCGTCTGACAGGTGGACCGTCTCTTCCGCTCCCTGCGCGTCCGGCTTCTGGTCATTGCGCTGCTGCCGATGCTGGTGCTGCTGCCCATGATGCTGGGCAGTGCCATGATCCGCTGGTCCGGCCGCATCGACGATATCCTGATCACCAAGGTGAACGGCGACCTGACCATTGCCGAACAGTACCTCGGGCGGCTGGTGGACGTCTCGGGCGAACGGCTCGATGCGATCGCCCACTCCGTCGCCCTGCACGACGCCCTCGACGATCCGGAGGCCTTCACCGCCCTGCTGGAGGCCGAGAAGCGGCGTCTCTCGCTCGATTTCCTCTATGTCACCGACGGCAGCCGCACCGCCCGCGGCTTCGCCCCCCGCGACTGGCCGGTGATCCGCGCCGCCCTCGACGGCGACGCCCGCAGCGCGGTGGACGTACTGCCCGCGCCCTCGCTCGAGGCGCTCGCCCCCGGCCTTGCCCGGCGCGCGGCGATCGCCATGGTGCCCACCCGCAATGCCGTACCCACGGACCGCCCCGTCGAGGACCGCGGCATGATCGTCCACTCCGCCGCCCCGGTGCGGATGCCTGGCGGCCGCATGGGCGCGTTGGTGGGCGGGCGACTGCTGAACCGGAACCTCGATTTCATCGACACGATCAATGGCCTCGTCTACCGCGACCGCAGCCTGCCCGAAGGCTCGCAGGGCACCGCGACGCTCTTCCTCGACGATGTGCGCGTGTCGACCAACGTGCGTCTCTTCGAGAATGTCCGCGCCCTCGGCACCCGGGTCTCCGCCGAGGTGCGTGAGCGGGTGCTGGGCGAGGGTCAGGTCTGGCGCGACCGGGCCTTCGTGGTGAACGACTGGTACATCTCGGCCTACCAGCCGATCACCGACAGCTTCGGCGAACGCGTCGGCATGCTCTACGTCGGGTTTCTCGAGGCGCCGTTCCTGCAGGCCAAGGCGAACTCCGTCCTGACGGTCACCGTGCTCTTCCTGCTGATCGCCGCGCTTTCGGTGCCGATCTTCCTGCAATGGGCGGGGCGCATCTTCCGTCCGCTGGAACGGATGACCCAGACCATGGCCCGGGTCGAGGCCGGCGAGATGGAGGCCCGCAATGGCCCGCAGGACGACAGCGGCGAGATCGCGCAGGTGGCGGGCCACCTCGACGACCTGCTGGATCAGGTGCAGGAGCGCGACCGCCAGCTCAGGGATTGGGCCGAGAGCCTTGAACAGAAGGTGGAGGAGCGCACCCGCGACCTGCGCGCCGCCAACGAGAAGCTGGAACAGACGACCGAGCGGCTGATCCTGTCCGAGAAGCTGGCCGCCGTGGGCGAGATCACCGCCTCGGTCGCCCATGAGATCAACAACCCGATCGCCGTGATCCAGGGCAACCTGGACGTGGCCCGCGCCCTGCTGGACGACCACGCCGAGGCGGTGAAGACCGAGTTCGACCTGATCGACGACCAGGTCTATCGCATCGGGGCCATCGTCTCGAAGCTGCTGCAATTCGCCAAGCCCGAGGAGTATTCCGGCGCGGCCAACGCGATCCGCCCCGACGAGGTGGTGCGCGACTGCCTCGTGCTGACGCGGCACCAGACGGAAAGCGCGGGCGTGGAGCTGCGCACCGCGCTGGAAAGCACCCGCCGCGTGCTGATCGCCCGGACGGAGTTGCAGCAAATCATGGTGAACCTGATCCTCAACGCCGTGCACGCCATGCCCGAGGGCGGCGTGCTGACACTGGGCGTGACCGAGGTCCCGGGCGGGGTGGAGATCACGGTGGAGGACACCGGCACCGGGATGGAAGCGGAGACGATGCAGCGCATCTTCCACCCGTTCTTCACCACCAAGCAGGCGCAGGGCACGGGGCTTGGCCTCTCCATCAGCCAGACGCTGGTGAGCCGTGCGGGCGGGCGGATCGAGGTGGACAGCACGCCCGGCGCGGGCAGCCGTTTCACCATCTTCCTGCCCGAGGCCGATCTGGCGCTGGAAGACGACGCCTATTGACCCACCCGCGCGCGGCGGCAGGTCGCGGAAAACAAATGGACCGCCGGCGGGCCCCATCCGCCGGCGGTCGCGTCGGGGCTTTTACCAGGCGTTGTAGCTCAGGTATTTGCCCGACATCTCGATCTTCACCCGGTCGCCCTTCTCGTGCGGCACGCGGGTGACCTGCATGTCGAAGTCGATGGCCGACATGATCCCGTCGCCGAAGCCCTCGTGGATCAGCGCCTTGATCGTGGGGCCGTAGACGCCGACGATCTCGTAGAGGCGATAGATGCAGGGATCGGTCGGGACGGTCTGCTCCCAGATCTTGGTGGGGCTTTCGACCAGCAGGTCGGCCGCCGCCTCTGGCAGGTCCAGCAGCGCGACGAGGGCATCGGCCTTGTCGCGCGGGAAGGCGTTCATCCCCATGCAGGCCGAGTGGGTCCAGACCGGGGACATGCCGATGGCCTCGGCGATGCCTTCCCAGGTCTGCAGTGCCGCCTTCTTGGAGGCGAGGATCAGCGCGGTGACGTCCTCTCGGGTCAGGGTTTCGGCCTGTGTCAGGTCTTTCATCTCTTGTCCTCCTGCGATGTTGGTGGCGGATCAGCCCGCCAGTTGGGTCATGAGCACGACGCAGAGCAGCGCCAGCCCGGCCGAGACCGCCTGCCAGAAGCGGACCGGGTTGCGTTCCGCCAGCGGCACATGCCGCCCCGCCCGGTAGCTGGCGCCGGGGCGGCGCAGGTCCGCGACGAATTCGGAAAGCGCCTCGTAGCGGCGGGCCGGATCGGGATGCACCGCGCGTTTCAGCGCGGCATCCATCCAGTCGGGCAGCCCGTTTTCGGCGTCCCGCGCGGGCACGTAGCTGAGGCGGGCCTGATCGCGCGCATTGCGCACGCGGGCCACCTGCGCCCCGTAGGGCAGCCGCCCGGTCAGCATCTCGTAGGCGATGACACCGAGGGCGTATTGATCCGCCCGCCACGTCGCCCCCTGCCCCGAGAGGTATTCCGGCGCGGTGTACTGATAGGTGCCGGGCATGTCCCCCAACAGGCCCGGCGCGGCTTCCTCCACCCCCGCAACAGAGGCAGAGCCGAGGTCGATGATCTTCACCGTTCCCTCCCGGTCGATCATCACGTTCTCGGGCCGCAAATCCTGATGCCGCATCTCGCGGCGGTGAAACGCCCGCAGGCCGGTGGCGATCTGGGTGACGATGTCGCGCACCTGCGCCAGATCGGGCTGCGGGTGGTCGGCCATCCAGTCGCGCAGGGTCTGGCCCTCCACGTACTCGGTGACCACGTAGAGCGCGCTGCGGTTTGCCGGCGCCTCTGCCGCGCGCAGCACATGGGCCGAGGCGAGACGGCGGGCGATCCATTCCTCCAGCACGAAGCGGCGCAGGTAATCGGTGTCCAGCGCCATCTCGCTGGCGGGGATCTTCAGCGCCACGCGCTGTCCTTGCCCGTCCTCGGCAAGGTAGACGTGGCTGCGGGCGGTCTGGTGCAGCGGGCGCAGGATGCGGAAGCCGTCGATCACCTCCCCCGCCTTCGGCAGCGGCGGCACCGGCAGGCGGGCGGCGTCCAGCGACAGCTCGGCCCCGGCCTCGGGCAGGCTTTCGACCCGCAGCAGCTGCACCGTCAGGTTGTCGTCGCTGCCCCGCTCCAGCGCCACATCGGCCAGCTGCCGGGCGGCGGTGTCGAGGTTCGGCGCGGCAAGGGCCGCGGTCACGTCACGGGCGGTGATGAACTCATGCACGCCGTCGGTCGTCAGCACGAAGACATCGCCCTCGCTCAGGCTCACGCGGCGATAGTCCACCTCGACCTCGCGGGCGGCGCCCATGGCGCGGGCCAGGTAGTTCTCGGCCTGGGAGAGGACCAGCCGGTGATCCTCGGTCAGCGCCTCGAGGCTGGCGCCCGAGAGCCGCGCCACGCGGCTGTCGCCCACGTGCAGTACATGGCCCTCGCGCCCCTTCAGGATCAGCGCCGACAGGGTGCAGACATGGCCCGCGTTCACATCGGCGACGGAGGTGTTCTGCCCATGCAGCCAGGCGTTGGTGGCGGCGATGACGCGGGTCGCGGCGGTGCGCGTCGTCCAGGCGTCGGGGGTGGCGTAGTAATCGTCCAGCAGGGCCTTCACGGCGGTCTCTGCCGCCTGCCCGCTGACCGCGCTGGAAGAGATCCCGTCGGCCACGGCCAGGGTGATCCCCTTCAACGCCAGCGGGCTGCCCGAGGGGATCAGCGCGCCGTGGAAATCCTGGTTCTCCGGCTTGCGCCCCGCGCCGGAATATTGGCCGAGCGTCACCGTGAGGCACGGGCGGGCAACGGTATCCTTTGGCATGGGATCGGCTCCGGTGAAGAAAAGAGGCCCCGCCGAAGCGGGGCCAAGGAGGGGAGATTACTCTGCCGGCAGGCCGGACACGTCCTTGCCTGCGTTGCGCTTCGGCGATTCCCGGAAGTGCGTGGCGTAGATCATGCCGCCCACGAAGGTCAGGCCGCCGACGAGGTTGCCAAGGACAACGGGGATCTCGTTGTAGGCGAAGTAGTCGAACCAGGTGAACTGACCGCCCAGCATGATGCCCGAGGGGAACAGGAACATGTTCACGATCGAGTGCTCGAAGCCGAGGTAGAAGAAGACGAGGATCGGCATCCACATGGCCATGATCTTGCCGCCGGTGGAGGAGGACATCATCGCGGCGACCACACCGGTGGAGACCATCCAGTTGCACAGCACGGCGCGGACGAAGACCGTCAGCAGGCCGGCCCCACCCGCTGCGGCGTAGCCGAGCGTCCGGGCTTCACCGATGCTGCCAATCTTCTGGCCAACCGCGTTCGGTTCCGTCGAGAAGCCGGTGGTGAAGACGACGGCCATCAGGATGGCGGTGGTCATGGCGCCTGCGAAGTTGCCGCAGAACACGAGGCCCCAGTTCCGGAGGACGCCTTTCCAGGTGCAGCCCGGACGCTTGGCGATGACGGCCAGCGGGGCCAGCGTGAAGACGCCGGTCAGCAGGTCGAAGCCCATCAGGTACAGCATGCAGAAGCCGACCGGGAAGAGCAGAGAGGCGACGAGGAAGTTGCCGGTGTTGACCGCGATGGTCACGGCGAAGGCCGCGGCAAGCGCCAGGATGGCACCCGCCATGTATGCGCGGATCAGGGTGTCCTTGGTGGACATGAAAATCTTGGATTCGCCGGCGTCGACCATCTTGGCCGCGAATTCCTTCGGAGCGATATACGACATGTTCGTAGTCCTTTTCGAGAGAGTGCGGGCCCGAGATCAGGCGCCAGGTTTCAGATTGAGGTAGATGTCCCGACCGCTGAGGCGGACGGGGAAGGAGGCAGTCCGGCCCTCGTCGGCACCCTGCGCGGTGCCGGTTTCGAGCGAGATGACCCAGTTGTGCAGGGGGCAGGTGACGCAACCGTCATGCACGATCCCCTGGCTGAGCGGCCCGTTCCGATGCGGGCATTTGTCTTCAAGTGCGAAGATACGGTCGTCCGCGGTCCGGAAGACGGCGATGGTGGTCTCGCCGTTCTTCACGCAGCGCGCCCCCTGGGCGGGGATGTCGTCGATGGTGCCGATCAGGCGCCAGTCGAGATCGGTGTGCTGGCCGCCCTCAAGAAGCGAAGCGTTGGGGCTGGTGAATCTGGCGTTCATTCTGCGGGCTCCTGGACGGTGGTGTCGTTGGGCAGGCCGAAGACGGCCATCGGGTTGAACTCGTGCTTGTCGACGCCCGAGACGCGCTCGGACCAGGGGTCGACCTGTGCGAATTGCTGCGAGTAGACGAAGCGCTCGTAGTAGGCGCGGCGGCTCTCCAGATCGTCGAAGATCACAGATTTGACGGTGTCGTAGCCGACCCGGTCGGCCCACTTGTAAATCCGCTCGAGGTAGAAGCCCTGCTCGCGGTACATCTGGGTCATGGCGCCGGCGATCTCGATCACCTCGTCCTCGGTCTTCACGGTGCCCAGTTCGGTCGTGCCCTGGATGTGCAGGCCGGCGGCACCGCCGTAGACGATCTGGTAACCGCTATCGACGCAGATCACGCCGATGTCCTTGCAGGTCGCCTCGGCGCAGTTGCGCGGGCAGCCGGTGACCGCCAGCTTCACCTTGGCGGGCGTCCACGAACCCCACATGAACTTCTCGAGCTTGATGCCGAGGCCGGTGCTGTCCTGCGTGCCGAACCGGCACCAGGTGGAGCCGACGCAGGTCTTCACCGTGCGCAGCCCCTTGGAGTAGGCGTGGCCCGAGATCATGCCGGCGGCGTTCAGATCGGCCCAGACGGCGGGCAGGTCCTCTTTCTTGACGCCCAGCAGGTCAATCCGCTGGCCGCCCGTGACCTTCACGTCGGGGATGTTGAACTTGTCCACCACGTTGGCGATGGCGCGCAGCTCACCCGCAGTGGTCATGCCGCCCCACATCCGGGGAACGACGGAATAGGTGCCGTCCTTCTGGATGTTCGCGTGCACGCGCTCGTTGATGAAGCGCGACTGCTGGTCGTCGACGTATTCGCCCGGCCAGTCGGACAGGAGGTAGTAGTTCAGCGCCGGACGGCACTTGGCGCAGCCGCCCGAGGATTTCCACTCCAGTTCCTGCATCACGGCGGGGATGGATTTCAGTTCCTTGGCCACGATCAGGCGGCGCACGTCGCCGTGGCCCAGATCGGTGCAGCCGCACATGCCCTCGGCCTTCTTGGCAAAGGTATCGCCCAGGGTCAGGGCCATGACGCCCTCGACCAGCCCGGTGCAGGTCCCGCAGGAGGCGGAGGCCTTGGTGTGGGCGCGGACTTCGGCCAGCGAGGTCAGGCCCTTGTCCTTGATCGCATTGACGATCTGGCCCTTGCAGATGCCGTTGCAGCCGCAGATCTCCGCGTCGTCCGACAAGTTGGAGATCGCCGCCAGCGGGTCCGCGGCCGCGCCGCCACCCTGGTGCGCCTGACCGAAGATCAGCGTCTCGCGCATGGCCTCGACACAGTCGGCGGACTTCAGCAGTTCGTTGTACCACATGCCATCGGCCACATCGCCGTAGAGCACGGCACCGACGACCTTGTTGTCCTTCAGGATCACGCGCTTGTAGGTGCCCCGCTTGGCATCGCGCAGGACCACGTCCTCCAGCTCCGGCCCGTCGCCAAATTCGCCGACCGAGTAGAGGTTCACGCCGGTGACCTTCAGCTTGGTGGGCGTTTCCGTATGGGCGAAGGCAGCGTCCGAGGCGCCGGCCAGATGCGCGGCGGCCACCTTGGCCATGGTGTAGAGCGGCGCGACGAGGCCATAGACCCGGCCCTCCACCTCGGCGCATTCCCCGACGGAGTAGATGTTGGCGTCCGAGGTCTTCATGTCGGCGCCGGTGACGATGCCACGGCCGACCTCGAGACCGGCCTCCTGCGCCAGCTGCACGTTCGGGCGGATGCCGACTGCCATGACCACCAGGGAGGCGTCGATCACGGTGCCGTCTTCCAGCTCGACGCCTTCAACCTGCGCCTCGCCGAGGATCTGCTTGGTGTTGGCGCCGCAGCGCACTTCGATCCCGCGGCCTTCCAGTTCCTTCTGCAGCAGGTAGCCTGCCGCCGGGTCCAGCTGACGCTCCATCAGGGTGGGCATCAGGTGCAGCACGGTCACGTCCATGCCCTGCGCCTTCAGGCCCGCCGCCGCTTCGAGGCCCAGCAGGCCGCCGCCGATGACCACCGCGCGGCCGCCGAGCGCCGCGGCGCGTTTCATCGCCTGCACGTCGTCGAGGTCACGGTAGGCCACCACGCCGGGCAGCTTGTGGCCGGGCACGGGGATGATGAAGGGGTTCGAGCCGGTGGCGATGACCAGCTTGTCATAACCGGCGGTGATGCCGCCTTCGCTGGTGACGGTCTGCGCGTCGCGGTCGATCGAGACGACCTTCTGACCCCGGTGCAGGGTGATGCCATGCGAGGCATACCAGGCGTCGTCGTGGATCACGATGTCGTCGAAGCTCTTCTCTCCCGACAGCACGGGGGAGAGCATGATGCGGTCGTAGTTCACGCGGGATTCCGCGTTGAAGATCGTGACGTCGTAAGCGTCGCTGGCCTCGAAGAGGTGTTCCAGCATCCGGCCAGGGGCCATGCCGTTGCCGATGATGACGAGTCGCTGCCTGGACATGTGAGGTCTCCGGTCTGCTTGGGCTGAGCGAACCGGATGTCCGGGCCGCGGCGATTTCTGTCAGGAAAAGCAGAAGCTTGGATGCACAGCTTTCCCACGAACCGAGTCTGTCGGTACGAAGCTGCAGCATCGTTGCTGCCTGCCCGGTACGGGCGTTTTGACGGAAATGGCCGCGCCATTGCGGCTGGTGGGTGGAAGCGTTTCCACCTTGATTGATACATGCAATGACACAGCATGTATTTTCGCACAAGCATCATGTGCGGGTGCAGCGTGAATTTCCCCTTCCGCAGGGGAAATCGTCCGATTTGAGGTCAAATTTTGGTCAATGGCTCGAAAAACCCGCCCGCTTGCCCGGCAGAGACGGAATGACACCGCGGCGGCAGAGGCCCCTCCCCCGACCTCTCGGCGCTGCTCCGACGTCAGGGAGAGGCCGACTCGGCCCGGCGATGTGCCGGTTCCGGGGCCCTTGGGGCCCGGCTCACGGGAGGGGGCCTTGCCGGGCTGCAGCGCCCGGTGCGGGGCTCATTTGACCGGGGTGGGCTCCGACAGCTTGCGGCTGCGCGCCGGGGGCGAATTGGCGTCGCGCGCGCCGGCCGCCTGAAGGATCGGCAACATACGGGGGTGCGATTTCACCGCCCGGTCCAGCGTCTGGCTGTCGAGCACCGCGTAGAAGGCCATCCGCGCCTCGTGCAGCGCAGGCACCAGCCCGCAGGAGCCGCGCAGGATGCAGGAGGAACAATCGACCATGCCACCGTCGCCCTCCATGAATCGCGTCACGGCGCCGAGACGGATCTCCGCGGGCGGCCGCGCAAGGCGGATGCCGCCCGACCGGCCCCGGGTGCTGGTCAGGAAACCGCCCTCGACCAGCTGATGAACGACTTTCATCAGGTTCGACTGGGACAGGTCATGGGCGCGCGCCATCTCGGAGATCGGGACCAGCCGCTCGGGATGGGCGCCGAGGTAGAGGCAGACGCGCAGGGCGTAATCGGTAAACTTCGAAAGATGCATGATGATGACAACTGCGTGCAAATAATTCCCATTTTGGGAATTATTAACCCATGCGTCAATCAACCAATCGGATAGCCCGCCCCGCCCCCGGGCAAGGGGCGGAATTTATTCAGCAATTTTGCGCCCTGACGGGTGGCGTTACCAGACGACGGGGTGGGTTTCCCCGGTCTGGACCTGCACGAGGCCCTGCGGCGCATGGGCGGAGGGGGCCACGAGGTTCCAGCGCCACGGCGAACAGGTTAGCGTGGCAAAGGCCAGCCGTTCGGGGAAGCCTTCAGCCCAGCGGGGGTGGAAGGAGGGTTCGAACATCCACTCCACCTGCGCCCCCGCGTCGTAGAGCGCCGCCATGTCGGCGGCGAGCGCCTGCGCGGGCCGCGCGGTCATCAGGCCGGCCACCTCGTAGCGCACGGTGGCCACCACCGCGCCGCGATGCACCAGCACCCAGCCGCCGCCCATTTCGGCACAGGCATTCACGGCCTGCGCCATGGCGGCGTCGGAGGAGCCGACGCACCAGATGTTATGCTTGTCATGGGCCATGGAGCAGCAGAGCGCCGTGTCCGCGTCCCGCGGGCCGCAGCCCAGCCAGAACATCTTGGACACCGCCCCCTGCCCCGAGTAGCGATCCACGATGGCGAACTTGGTCAGGTTGCGATCCGCATCGCGCTGCACCGCGCCGTCGGCCACGGGCATTTCGAAGGTGAGGAAATCGTCGGTCCAGTGGAACGGGCGCAGCACGGCGGCCTGCATGGTCTCGCGGCCCGGCTCTGCGGGGATCACGAAATCCTCGGCCGTCAGGGGGCGGCCGATGTTCACGCTCTGCGTCGCCCAGGCGGGCCAGTCGATCTGCGGCACCCGCAGCAGGTAGTCGTCCCCCTTGGAAGCGCGGCGCCCCTCGGCCCAGACTTCCTCGATCACGAATTTTTCCGGATCGGAGAGCAGCACGATATCGGCAAACCGCCCCGGTGCCAGCGATCCGACCCAGGGCGTCAGGCGCATGTGGCGGGCGGGGTTGATCGTTACCAGCTGGATCGCCTGTTCCGGCGAAAGCCCGGCCTCGATCGCCATGCGCACGTTGCGGTCGGTCGCGCCGGTGGCCAGCACCTCCTGCGCGGGGCGGTCGTCGGTGGCGAGCGCCACCTGGCTCCAGTCCGTCAGGCCCATCTCCAGCAGGCCCTTGATGATCTCGGGCCCGGTGTGGATGCGGATCTCGACGAAGAGCCCGGCCTGCAACTTGTCAAAGGCCTCCTCGGGCGTCCATGCCTCGTGGTCCGAGGCGATGCCGGAGGCGGCGAAGGCGTTGATGTTTGGCAGGTCACGGATACCGGCGGCATGGCCCTCGACCACGGCGCGAGCCTCCCACGTGGCCTGCATCATCGACCACAGCCGGTCATGGGCCGGGTTGTCGCGGTCGCGCACGGCGGGCCAGTCCATCACCTCGTCGAGGCCCGGACAGGCGAGGCTCTCGCTCAGGAAACGGGTCTGGTCCACGCCGTCCAGATGCGCGCCATGTTCCCACGCGGTCGGCGGCACGGCAGAGCCGGGCAGCGGGAAGATCTTCAGCGGCGATCCGGCCCGGCGCGGTGCCAGCCAGAAATCCAGCGTCCGATCCGGCACCACGTTGGAGAACTCGTGGCTGGCCTCGCAGGTCCATGTATTGCCACGCGGGATCACCAGCGCCGCCTCGTATTCCGGCGTGACGTGGGAGCTTTCGATGTGCTTGTGCACCTCGCCCAGACCGGGCACCGCCAGCAGCGCGGATTTGTCCACCGTCCCCGCCGCATCGCCCCGGTAGGAGCCGCGCGGGCCGACATAGGCGATGCGCCCGCCGTAGAGCGCCAGTTCCATGTCCTCGCGCCAGAGGCCGGTGTTGGTGTCCAGAAGCGCCCCCACCCGCATCAGCGTATCCGCCGGACGGCGCAGCAGGGCGACCTCGATCAGCTCGCGGCGCAGGTCGGCCTCGTTTGCCGCCGTGATGTCCTTCAGCATGCCAGCCCCTCCGCCAGTGCGTCGCGCAGTGCGTCGGCATCGACGCCCATGGCCACCTGCATCTGGTAGGGGCCGGGCACGAGGGCGCCGCTTTCCGGCTCCACCTGCAAGGACCGCGTCTCAAGCCGGAAGAGATCGGGCCGCAGCGCGTAGAGCGGCACGCAGGGATCGTGCAGCGGGCGGCTTTCGCGGATCTGCGTCTGCCCCTCGGTCTGGGCGAAATAGGCCTCGATCAGATCGGCGCAGGCCACGGAGGGGGCGGTGCCCACGGTGCGCAGGCGGGCGATGAAATCGGCGTTCGCGCGGAACTGGCGGGTGGCATCCAGCGGGATCAGCACGAGGTCGAGCCCCGCGTGCAGCACCTCTGCCGCCGCCTCGGGATCATGGGCGAGGTTGAACTCGGCCCGCTTGTCGGCGCCCATGTTGCCCGGCTCGTCCACCGCGCCGCCCATGGCGATGATGCGGCGGATGCGGGCCGCGGCCTCGGGATGGTGACGCAGCAGCAGCGCCACATTGGTCAGCGGCGCGAGGCAGAGGAGGTCGATGGTCTTCGGCTCCGCCGCCATCAGCGCCTCGGTTATGTAGGCCACGGCATCGCGGCTTGCAGGCTCTGCCAGAGGCGCGGGGAAGGTCACGCCGCCCAGACCGTCCGTGCCGTGCACCCCGGTCTCGGGCCGGGGCTCCCGCCCCAGCGGTGCGGCAGCGCCCGCGTGCACCGGCGTGGGCACCCCGGCGCAGGCGACGATACGGCCCGCGTTGCCGGTGGTGACCGAGAGGCCGATATTGCCCGCCACGGTGGTCAGCGCGAGGATGTCCAGATCGGGCACCCGCAGGGCGTGGAGGATGGCAATCGCGTCGTCGATGCCGGGGTCCGTGTCGATGATGGCGGGCATGGTCTTCCCTCAGGTGGTCTTGTCGATTTCCACGATCCGCGCCTTGAAGCGGCGCGCGACCAGCAATGCGTCGGCGAGGGCCTTGGGCCCCTCCACCGTCGTCACCGCGCGGTCCTGCATCAGCCAGCGGCCCGCGACCATGGTCGCGCGCACGTCCGACGGCATCGTGGCATAGGTGAGCATGGAATAGATGTCGTAGATCGGATGCAGGCGCAGATCGTCCAGCGAGATGCGGATCAGGTCGGCCTGCTTGCCCGGTTCGAGAGAGCCGATGCTCTCGGCCATCCCCAGCGTCGCCGCGCCCTCGATCGTGGCCATGCGGATCACGTCGACGCAAGGGAGCGCGCCCCGGGTGCCGGCTGCGATCTTCTGGAACATTGTGGCCGGGCCGAACTGGCTGAAGAGGTCGAGCGTATTGCCCGACATCGGCCCGTCGGTGGCGATGCCCACCTTGATGCCCCGCGCGCGCAGGGCGGTGATCGGGGCCACGCCGCGCCCGGCCTTGCCGTTGGAGCGCGCGTTGTAGGCCACGCTGACACCGCGTTCGGCCATGAGGTCCATGTCGGCCTCACTCGGGTACATGCAATGCGCCGCGACCAGATGCGGCGTCAGCAGGCCCGCACGATCCGCGACCTCGACCGTGGTGCAGCCATGGGTCTTTTGCGCCCACTCAAGCTCGGGCTTGGTCTCGGCCAGATGCATCTGCACCGGCAGGCCCTTGTCCGCGTTCCATGCGGCCACGCGGGTCATCGTCTCGAGCCCCGTGGAGTAAGGCGCATGGGGCGCGGCGGAGGCGGTGATCAGCGGGTGATCGGCATAGAGATCGGCAAGCGCATCGAGCCGGGCAAAGCCCTCGTCCATCGAGCCGTGATCGGGGGCGGCGAAATCCGCCAGCGTCTGGCCCACGACGCCACGCATCCCCGCCTCGTTCAGCACCGCGCCGATGCGGTCCTCGAAATAGTACATGTCGGCCACGGTGGTCACGCCACCGCGGATCATCTCCAGCGCCGCAAGACGCGATCCGATCTCGACCACCTCGGCATCCACGAGGGCGCGTTCCAGCGGCAGGATGTAGCGGAAAAGCCGGTCGTCCACGTCCTCGCCCAGCCCCCTGAACAGCGTCATGGGCATGTGGCAGTGCGGGTTGACCATGCCGGGCAGGATCAGGTCGCCGCCCATGTCCTGCTGATCACCTGCGGGCACATCGGCAGGCGGGGTGCCGGAGCCGAGGGCGACGATCCGGTCGCCCTCGATCCGAAGCCAGCCGGCCTCGTGCTCCGTCAGGCCCGCATCCATGGTCAGGATGCGGGCATTGGTCAGAAGGGTCACGCGGCCTCCTTGGGCAGCAGGCAGCATTGCTCGGGCTGGGGAACCAGCACGGCACTGCTGCCGCTTTCGAAGGGCTGGGACAGCGGGCCATTGGCCTTGATCTCGCCTGCGGGCGTGTCGCACTGGTACTGGTAGGCGCGGCCAAGGTAGGTGCGCAGGCCCAGCTTGGTCGGCACGCCCTGCCCCTCTGCCGCCACCAGCAGCCCCTCGGGCCGGGTCGCGAGGATGAAGTCCTGCGCGGGCACGGTGAACTTGTCCTTGGGCAGGTTGATCGTCGCGCCGCCCGCCATTTCGGCCCGAACGCTGTCGCCCGCCTCGGAAATGGCGCGCATGGGGATCATGTTCTCGAACCCGACAAAGTCCGCCACGAAGGCATTGGCGGGCCGCGAGTAGAGCACCTCGGGGGTGTCCAGCTGCATGATCTTGCCCGCGTTCATGATCGCCACGCGGTCGGAGATGCTGAAGGCTTCTTCCTGATCGTGGGTGACGTAGAGCGCGGTGGTGCCATTGGCCTGTTGCAGGCGACGGATCTCGACCCGCATGTCGACCCGCAGCTTGGCATCGAGGTTCGAAAGCGGCTCGTCGAACATCAGCAGCGGCGGCTCGATCACGAGGGCCCGGGCAAGGGCCACCCGCTGACGCTGACCGCCCGAGAGGTTGGCCGGGTGCCGGTCCGCAAGATGGCCAAGGCCCACGCGGTCGATCATGTCGTCGGCGCGTTTCTTGCGCTCGGAGCCGCCCACGCCGCGCTGTTTCAGGCCAAAGGCCACGTTGTCGCGCACGGTCAGGTGCGGGAAGAGCGCATAGGTCTGGAACACCAGCCCGATGTTGCGGGCGTGCGCCGGCAGACGGGTCAGGTCACGCTCGCCCAGCTTGATGCTGCCCGAGGTCGGTTCGAGGAAGCCCGCCACCAGCCGCAGCGTGGTGGTCTTGCCGCAGCCCGAAGACCCCAGAAGCGAGACCAGCTCGCCCTCGCCCACGTGGAGCGAGAGGTCTTCCAGCACCTTGGTGCTGCCGTAATGGGCGGTGACGTTGTCGAGAGAGAGGGAGACGGTCATGTGGTAACGCCCATCACTTTGTCAGGAAAGTCAGGCCGAGCGTGCGCTCGACAATGGCCATGACGGCCACGGTCACACCCATCAGCAGCACCGAGACCGACGCGATCGTCGGGTCGAAGAACTGCTCCATATGGGCCAGAAGCTGGATCGGCAGGGTGGAGACGCCGGGGCCGGTCAGGAAGATCGAGACCGAGACGTCATTGAGGGAGGTGATGAAGGCGAGGATAAACCCCGCGATGATGCCCGCGCGGACGTTGGGCAGCACCACGGTGAAGAAGGCCTTCCACCGGGGGCAGCCGAGCGAGACGGCCGCCTCCTCGATCGAGAAGTCGAAGGAGTTCAGCGAGGCGCCCACGACCCGCACGCAGTAGGGCAGCACGATCAGCGCGTGCCCCAGCAGCAGGGCCAGCATGATCGGGACATCGGCCCCGATGGCCACGGTCTTCATCAGCGAGAAGCCCAGAACGATCTCGGGGATCAGGATCGGCAGCACGTAGATGTTGCCGAGGAAGGCCGGCAGCTGGAACCGGAACCGCGCCAGCGCATAGGCCGCCGGGATGCCGATCGCCATGGAGAGCGCCGTGCCCCCCACCGCCAGCAGGAAGCTGGTCTTCATGGTGCGCACGAAGGCCGAGATCTCGAAGATGTTGGTGAACCAGCGCAGGGTCAGCCCCTGCGGCGGGAAGGTCAGGTAGCTGGTGTCCGACACGGCAGAGCCGAGGATGATCACCAGCGGCCCCAGCAGGAAGAAGAAGACCAGCACCGCGAAGGCGACAAGGAGGGGATGGATACGTTGTTTCATGCTCTCACCCCGCCATCGGGTTCACGCGGCGCGCGATCTTGGACATGATCAGCACGGTGGTCAGGGTCACCACCACCATGACGGCGGCGATGGTCGAGGCGCCGACCCAGTCGAAGGTGACCATGGCCCGCTGGTAGAGGAAGGTGCCCATCATCATCTGCCCCTCGCCCCCCAGCAGCTGCGGCGTCGCGTAGGAGGTGAAGGAGCCGGTAAAGACAAGGACCGAGCCCACGATCAGGCCGGGCACCGCCAGCGGCAGCACCACCTGCCGGAAGGCCGCGCCGGGTTTCGCCCCGAGGCTGGCGGCCGCATCGGTCAGGTCCTGCGGGATGCCTTCCAGCACGCCGACAAGCGTCAGGATCATCAGCGGCACGAAGAGGTAGATCATCGCCACGATGACCGAGCCCTTGGTGTAGAGCATGGTCAGCGGCTCGCTGATCACGCCGATCCAGAGCAGGAAATCATTGAGGATGCCGTTCTTGCCGAGGATCACCAACCAGGCAAAGCTGCGCACGACCACGCCGGTCAGCAGCGGGAAGACGGCGGCGATGATCAGCAGGCTCTTCATCCGGGCGGGGGCCTGTGCCACCACCCAAGCGGTGATGAAGCCCACCACGACCGAAACGGCGGTGGTGATCAGCGCGACCTCCATCGTGCGCCAGAGCACGGTCATCCGGAAGCGCGAGTTGAAGAAGGTGGCATATTGCGCCAGCGGCCCCTTGGGGTCGCCGAAGGTGGTGGCCAGTGTCGAGAGCACCGGCAGGCCGAGGAACAGCAGCACCAGCAGGAGCGCCGGAGCGGACAGGAGCCATGGCCGCAGCTTGCGAGGCATTGGGGGTGCCTTTCTTGGTCTTCGTATCAAGAGCGAAGGGCACGGCGTGGAAAACGCCGTGCCCGGTTAGTCTAGGCGAAATGTGCCCGGATTACATGCCGAAGATTTCGTTCCAGCGGTCAATCCACTCGGTCTTGGCCGCGTTCATCTTGGCGTAGTCCATCTTGTTCAGGCTGTTGATCGCCTCTTCGCCGTAGGTCCACATGGCGGCCTGTTCCGGTGCCAGTTCCACGGTGCTGTTGATCGGCGCATCAACACCGGCCGCGGCCAGTGCCTGCTGCACGTCATGGGACAGCAGGAAGTCGACGAACTTGTAGGCCAGTTCGGGGTTCTCGGCGCCGGTGGGGATGTTCACGGTGTTCAGCACCGCGATGTCGCCATCGTCCAGCGTGGCCCAGGTCATGCCCGGCACGGCCTCTTTCAGCGAGCGCAGGGTGAAGTCCTGCGTCATGGTCACCGCGATCTCGCCGGTGGAGGCGAGGTTCACCATCTCGGAGCCGGTGTTGTAGTTCTTCACCACGTTCGGCTTCAGCTCTTCGATCTTGGCGAAGGCCGGGTCCGCGTCCTCGTAGGCGTCGGTGCCTGCAAGGTCACCGGCCCGCACCACGACCATCGGGCCCGCGGTGGTGGTGATGTTCGGCAGCGACAGCTTGCCGGCCAGGTCATCGCGCCACAGATCGTTCCACGAGGTGATCGGCTCGACGCTGTCGGCGTCGTAGACGATGCCGATGCGGCCCACGGTGTAGGCCGGGCCATAGCCGCCCTGCGGGTCGCGGGCCACTTCGTAAAGCTCGTCGAGGTTGGTCAGCTTGGAGCGGTCGAACTCCTGAAAGACGCCGTTCTCGATCCCGACCTGGCTGTAGCTGTCGGTCAGGTAGATCAGGTCGACGCCCTTGCCGCCGCGCGCGGTCAGCTTGCCGAGGCGGTCGGCGTTGTTGCCGGTCTCGAAGACCACGTCGCAGCCGCATTCGGCCTTGAAGGGTTCGATCAGCAGTTCGTTGAGCTTGTCGCCGTTGTAGCCCCACCACGAGATGGTGAGCGTTTCCGCCTGCGCGGCAGCTGCCGAGGCGGTCAGGGCAAGGAGGGAGACCGTGAGAAGGTTTTTCATGGCGCGAACCTGTCCAGTAAGCGTGAGTGAAACCGGGGCGGCGTCGCCCCGGCGTTTCGGGATGCCTTCAGTAGAGCCGTTTGCGCCACTATCAAGTCAAGCCGCGCCTCGTGTCAGAAGGATTCTTTTTCGTTGGCGCACAAATGGTCAAATATCGTTCACTGCGCCAGCCTGCCGCTACGGCAGCTTTCCACCCGGCAGGGCTGCGTCTCCCCGCGCACCTTGCGCGCGCGCCCCTCGCAACCCCCTGCAGGGCCCCGAGTCGCGCCCCCTGCCCTGCGGGACGGCCAGCCAAGCGGCGCACCCGTAGATTTCCCGCGCGCGAGGGGCTACATCTTGAAGACCGCGACGGCGCCCGCCGTTGAAATGGGGCGGGGAGCTGGGGGAAAGGGCAACGATGGGTCCCGGGACCGACACATCCACGGAAGCGACCGATTTCAGCGACGAGGCCTGGGTCAACGTGCTGGCCGCGGTGGACCGCACCTATGCCGATCTGGTCGCCCATCAGGAGCAGCTGGAACGGCAGGGCGAGGAGCTGCACGAGCTGCGCCGCTTCATCGCCTCGGTCCTCGACAGCGTCAGCGAGATCATGGCCGTGGTCGGCCGCGACGGCACCATCGAGGAGGTCAGCGCCTCGCTCTGCACCGTCACCGGGCGCGCGGCCTCCGACCTCGTGGGGCGTCCCGTGGCCGAGATCTTCCGCACCGAACGGGGCGAGGCCATCGCGAAAGCCCTGACCGACCTGCGCCTGACCCTCTCGAACACGCGGTTCGAGGCCAACGTGATCTCCACCGAGGGGCCCTCCCCCTTCGAGTTCACCCTCTCCGCCCGGATCAACGACCGGCACCGGCTGATCGGCGCCGTCCTCGTGGGCCGCCCGCTGGGAGAGCTGCGCCGCGCCTATTCCGAGCTGGAGGAAAGCCACCGCGCCCTGCAACAGGCGCAGATGCAGCTGGTGCGCAACGAGAAACTCGCCTCTCTGGGCCGCCTGCTGGCGGGCGTGGCCCATGAGCTGAACAACCCGATTTCCTTCGTCTATGCCAATGCCCATGCGCTTGAGCGTTACGTGGGCCGGTTCGAGACCTATTTCGACCGCGTCCAGTCCGGGGCCTCACGGGAGGAACTCGTCTCGCTGCGCGAGGAGCTGAAGCTCGACCGGGCCCTGCGCAACCTGCGGCAGGCCATCGACGGCGCCCGCGACGGGGCCGAACGGGTGCGCGACATCGTGGCCGACCTGCGGCGCCTCTCGGCGGAGGGCTCCGGCAATGTTTCGGCCTTCGATCTGGTGGAGCTGGCCCGCGTGGCTGCCCATTGGGTCGAGCGCGGGTCGAAGAGCGGCCTCACCACCAGTTTCACCGGCATGACCTCGTTGAAGGTGCAGGGCACGCCGGGGCATATCCAGCAGATCGTCATGAACCTGATCCAGAACGCCATGGATGCGGTGCAGGGCCACGACGATGCCGCCGTCAGCGTCGAGATCGGGGTCGAGAACGGCCGCGCCGTCGTTGCCGTGCGCGACACCGGCCCCGGCGTGGCGGAGGAAAACCGCGCGGCGATCTTCGACCCCTTCTTCACCACCAAGCCCGTGGGACAGGGCACCGGCCTCGGCCTCTCCATCAGCGCGAAGATCGCCGAGGAACACGGCGGCGCGCTGACGCTGGGCCCCGGGCCGGGGGGCGACTTCCGCCTCGCCCTGCCGCTTGGCACCGGGGCTGAGAGCGGGCCAGACAGCAAGACAGACGGCGGGCCCGAAACCGGAGATGATCCCGCCCGCACGGGCGACACGACAGGCACTCCTGACCGACCGGAGGACACGTGAACCTTCTGTGGCTTCAATCCGCAGGCTGCGGCGGCTGCACCATGTCGCTGCTCTGCGCCGAGGACCCGAATGTCTTCGACCTGCTGACCGACGCGGGTATCGACCTGCTCTGGCATCCCTCGATCTCGGTCGAGACCGGGGCCGAGGTGCGCCGCCTGCTGGCGCGGATCGAGGCAGGCGAAGAGACGCTCGACGTGCTCTGCGTCGAGGGCTCCATCGTGACCGGCCCCAAGGGCACCGGGCGCTATCACATGCTGGCGGGCACCGGGCGGCCCATGCTCGACTGGGTGCGCAGCCTCGCGCCGCTGGCCCGTGACGTGGTGGCCGTGGGCACCTGCGCGGCCTATGGCGGCGTGACCTCGGCGGGCGGCAACCCCGCCGGCGCCGTGGGGCTGGCCTATGACGGCAAGCTGAAAGGCGGCGCCCTGCCCGGCGATTTCCGCGCCCGGTCGGGGCGTCCGGTGATCAACGTTGCAGGCTGTCCGACCCACCCTGACTGGGTGACCGAAACGCTGCTGCTCTTGGCCGAGGACTGCCTCGCGGCAGAAGACCTCGACCCGCTGGGGCGGCCCCGTTTCTACGCCGACAACCTCGTGCACCACGCCTGCACCAAGAACGAGTTCTACGAATACAAGGCCTCGGCCCGCGAGCTGTCCGAGATGGGCTGCATGATGGAACACCTCGGCTGCGTCGGCACGCAGGCCCATGCCGATTGCAACATCCGGCCGTGGAACGGCTCCGGCTCCTGCACGCGGGGGAACTACCCCTGCATCAACTGCACCGCGCCCGAGTTCGAGGAACCCCGCCACCCCTTCACCGAGACGCCGACCCTCGCGGGCATTCCCATCGGGCTGCCCTCGGACATGCCCAAGGCGTGGTTCATGGCGCTGGCCTCGTTGTCCAAGGCCGCCACGCCGAAACGGATCGACGTGAACGCCCATTCCGACCGGCTGAAGATCCCCCCCGGCGCAGAGAAGAGCGGCAAATGAGCGAACGGCAACTTCTGGTCGGGCCCTTCAACCGGGTCGAGGGCGACCTCGAAATCAAGCTCGATATCCGCGACGGTCAGGTGGCCGCGGCCTATGCGAACTCGCCCCTCTTCCGCGGGTTCGAGATGATGCTGCCCGGCAAGGACCCGCGCGATGCGCTGACCCTGACGCCCCGGATCTGCGGCATCTGTTCGGTCAGCCAGTCGGCGGCGGCGGCCTTTGCCCTGGCCGAGGCCTCGGGCGCCCGGATGCCCGCACAAGGCGCGCTTGCAGCGGCAATCCTGCACGGGGTCGAGAACATGGCCGACCATGTGACCCATTTCCACCTCTTCTTCATGCCCGACTTCGCCCGCCCCGCCTATGCGGGCCGCGCCTGGCACGACCGCGCCGTGCAGCGCTTCACCGCGCTTCAGGGCAGCGCCGCCCGCGCCACCGCCGAGGCGCGCGCGCGGCTTTTCCACATCGCGGGCACGCTGGGGGGCAAATGGCCCCATACGCTGGCAATCCAGCCCGGCGGCGTCACCCGTGCGCCCGCCGCACAGGACCGGGTGCGGATGCTGGCCACGCTGCGCAGCTTCCGCCGTTACCTCGAAGACGGGCTCTTCGGTGCCCCGGTCGAAGCATTTGCCGACTTCTCCACCATCGCGGAGCTTGAGGCATGGGAGACGGGGGATGCCGGGCTCTTCATGGCGATCTCCGCCGATCTGGGGCTGCACCTCAGCGGCTTTGGCCCGCGGCGCTACCTCTCCTTCGGGGCCTATCCGCTGGAGGGCGGTCGCGCCATGGCCTCGGGCCTGTGGGACGACGGCACTGTCACCCCCTACGACGCCACCCAGATCACCGAGGACCTCAGCCACGCCTGGATGCTGGGGGACACCGCGCATCCGACCCAAGGCCAGACCCTGCCCGACGAGGACATGCGCGAGAGCGCCTACAGCTGGTGCAAGGCCCCACGCCTTGGCGGTCGCGTGACCGAGGTCGGGGCGCTCGCCCGGCAGGCCATCGACGGGCATCCGCTGGCGCAGGTGCTTGCCGCCGAAGGCTCCACCCGCGCCCGGATCGCGGGCCGCCTGCTGGAAATCGCCCGGTTGCAGCTGTTGCTGGAGGACTGGGCCCGTGCGCTCGACCCGGACGCGCGGTTCATGGGCGACCAGCCCACGGTCAAGGCCGGCACCGGTGCGGGGCTGGTCGAGGCCGCGCGCGGCTCGCTGGGCCACTGGCTGAAGATCGAGGGCGGGCGGATCGCCTCCTACCAGATCGTCGCGCCGACGACGTGGAACTTCTCGCCCCGCGACGCCACGGGCACGCCAGGCCCGGTGGAGATGGCGCTTGTGGGGGCCGAGGTGGCCGAGGGCGAGGAGACGCCGCTGTCGGTTCAGCATATCGTGCGCAGTTTCGACCCCTGCATGGTCTGCACGGTGCACTGAGGCCGCCCGCAATGACGCGCCCGCCCAAGACATCCGGCGAAACGCTGGCACCCGGCACCCCAAGAGACACGCTGGACGGCAGCGGCCCCGGTGGGACCGGCACCGGGACCGGCGCGCCGCAGGCCCGCCGCGCCGCTGCGCCGGACCGGATCGGCCCGCCTGACGCGGATCAGAGTTTACCCCCCTCGCACGACGCCGCCACAGCGCCCGAGACAGCGTTGCAGACCGCGCACCGCACCGGTGCGCGCGACAAAAGCGGCCTGCCACTGCCGCATGGGACCGCGCCCTCTGTGCCGGATACACCGCAGGCCCGCCGCATCCGGGTGCGTGGGCAGGTGCAGGGCGTGGGCTTTCGCCCCTTCGTCTGGCAGCTGGCGCGGCGCATGGGGCTGGCGGGCGAGGTGCTGAACGATGCCGAGGGCGTGCTGATCCATGTGAGCGGCCCGAACCTCGATGCCTTCGAGGCGGCGCTGCGTGCCGAGGCCCCGCCGCTGGCGCGCATCGACGCGGTGGAAAGCGCGGCGGCGGAAATGCCCGATTGCGAGGGGTTCATCATCGCCGCATCAGGCGCGGCAGGGGCCGAGACGCGGGTGACGCCCGACGCCGCCACCTGCCCCGCCTGCCTCGCCGAGGTCCGGACAGAGGGCCGCCGCGGAGGCTACGCCTTCACCAACTGCACCCTTTGCGGGCCGCGTTTCACCATCGTGACCGGCCTGCCCTACGACCGGGCGCAGACGACGATGGCGGCCTTCCCGCTCTGCCCCGCCTGCCGGGCGGAATACAACGATCCCGCCGACCGTCGCTTCCATGCACAGCCGGTGGCCTGCCCCGACTGCGGGCCAAAGGTCTGGCTGGAGGAGGCAGCCGCGCCGCAAGCCTCAGGCCCCGGCGCGCCCTCGGACGCCGGGGGCGCAGCCCATCGCACCGGACTGGAGCGCGCGCCTGCCTCCCGACCAGATGAGCGCCCCGCGCCCGCAGGGAGCCGTGAAGAGGCGCAGCACCCCGATCCCATCGCGCGGGCCGCGGCGCTGCTGACGTCGGGCCATATCCTCGCGATCAAGGGCCTCAGCGGGGTCCACCTCGCCTGCGACGCAACCAATGCCGAGGCCATCGCCCGGCTCCGCGCCCGCAAGCACCGCCCGTCCAAGCCCTTCGCCCTCATGGCCCCGCGCGACCTCATCCGCCGCCACGCCGCGCCGAGCGCCGAGGAAGAGGCCCGCCTTGCCGATCCCGCCGCGCCGATCCTGCTGCTGGAGAAGGCGGGCCAGCCCCTGCCCGAGACCCTCGCCCCCGGCCAATCCACGCTGGGCTGGATGCTGCCCGCCACGCCGCTGCACTGGCTGCTGGCCGATGCCGTGGGCCGGCCCATGGTGATGACATCCGGCAACCTTTCGGGCGCGCCCATGGCGATCCACAACGACGAGGCGCGCGAGATGCTGGCGCCCTTTGCCGATGCCTTCGTACTGCACGACCGGGACATCGCCCGCAGGCTGGACGACAGCGTCGAGCGCATCACCCCGCAGGGCCCGATGATCCTGCGCCGCGCCCGCGGTCGCGTGCCCGGCACCCTGCCGCTGCCCGAGGGCCTGCCCCATGCGCAGGTGCTGGCCGTGGGCGGGCAGATGAAGGCCGCGCTCTGCCTGACCAAAAATGGGCAGGCCCTGCTGGGCCACCACCTCGGCGACCTCGACGAGGCCCTGACGTGGCAGGCCTTCCTTCAGGCCGAGCGGGACTATACCCAGCTTTTCAATCACCGCCCGCAGGCCATGGCCTGTGACCTGCACCCCGGCTACCGCGCCACGCAGCACGCCCATGCCAGCTCCCTGCCGGTGATCGAGGTGGCGCATCACCACGCGCATCTCGCCGCCTGTCTGGCCGAAAACCTCTGGCCGCGCGACGGCGGGCCGGTGGCGGGGATCGTGCTGGATGGCACCGGGCTGGGGCCGGATGGCACGCTCTGGGGCGGGGAGCTGCTGCTGGGAGATTACGAGGGCTGCACCCGCGCCGCCCACCTGACGCCCGTCCCCCTGATCGGGGGCGACCGCGCCGCACAAGAGCCGTGGCGCAATGCGCTCGCCCGGCTGGATCAGGCAGGGATCGCGGCCGAGGCGCATCTGGCGGGGCATCCGTTGGCGCTCGCCCGGCAGGCGGCCCGGATGAACGCGCCGCTGTCGTCCTCGGCCGGACGGCTCTTCGACGCGGTGGCAGCCCTCCTCGGGCTCTGCCCCGCGCGGCAAAGTTTCGAGGGCGAGGCGGCCATGCGGCTTGAGGCCTTGGCCTGCCAGCCGGAGGGCCGCGCAGCGCTACAGGCTGGCGATCCGGGCTATGACTTCGGCAGCGGCCCGGGGATCGACCCTGCGCCGATGCTGCACGCCCTGCTCACCGACAAGAGCACCGATCCGATCCGCGCCGCGCGCTTCCATGCCGGTCTGGCGCGCGCCTTTGCCAGTCGAGCCCGGGCGCTCGTGGAGCGCGGTGAGGCGCGGGCCGTGGCACTTTCCGGCGGGTGCTACCAGAATGCGCTGCTGCTCGACCTCACGGCCCGGGCGCTCGCGGATTTGCCGCTCCTGCTTCATCGCGAAACGCCCGCGAACGACGGTGGGCTGGCGCTTGGACAGGCGGTGATCGCCCTGACGCGGCTGGAAAGCGCCTGACCACTGCCCCGGAGGCCACGGCTGCCGCCTGACCATACTGCGGACGCAGAAAGGCGGGCAATTTCAGCGCAAGCCCATGATCCAAAAGACATAAATCCACCTCAAGCCTGGCCGTGCTTTTCCCTCCGCACACCAAGGTATGCCGCTGCATGATGCCCGAACCAGCGCAGGGCCCCCGCCCGAATTCGGAGGAGACGCAGCTTGAGCCAGATCGAAACCTTCTACGACGTGATGCGCCGGCAGGGGATCACCCGCCGCAGCTTCATGAAATATTGTTCCCTGACCGCCGCCGCCCTCGGCCTCGGTCCCGCCTTCGTGCCCAAGATCGCCCACGCGATGGAAACGAAGCCCCGCACGCCCGTCATCTGGGTGCACGGCCTCGAATGCACCTGCTGCTCCGAGAGCTTCATCCGCTCGGCCCACCCGCTGGCCAAGGACGTCGTGCTGTCGATGATCAGCCTCGACTACGACGACACGCTGATGGCCGCCGCCGGACATCAGGCCGAAGCGGCGCTGGAAGAGACCATCGAGAAGTACAAGGGCAACTACATCCTCGCGGTCGAGGGCAACCCGCCCCTGAACGAGGACGGCATGTTCTGCATCGTCGGCGGCAAGCCCTTCGTCGAGCAGCTGCGCCACGCGGCCAAGGACGCCAAGGCGATCATCAGCTGGGGGGCCTGTGCCTCCTACGGTTGTGTTCAGGCGGCCAAGCCGAACCCGACCCGCGCCGTGCCGGTGCACAAGGTCATCACCGACAAGCCGATCATCAAGGTGCCCGGTTGCCCGCCGATCGCCGAGGTCATGACCGGCGTGATCACCTACATGCTGACCTTCGACCGCCTGCCCGAGCTTGACCGTCAGGGCCGCCCGGCGATGTTCTACGGCCAGCGGATCCACGACAAATGCTACCGCCGTCCGCATTTCGACGCCGGCCAGTTCGTCGAGGAATGGGACGACGAGAACGCGCGCAAGGGCTATTGCCTCTACAAGATGGGCTGCAAGGGCCCGACCACCTACAACGCCTGTTCCACCGTGCGCTGGAACGAGGGCGTCAGCTTCCCCATCCAGTCCGGCCACGGCTGCATCGGCTGTTCCGAGGACGGCTTCTGGGATCAGGGCAGCTTCTACAACCGTGTCACCGACCTGACCCAGTTCGGGGTCGAGAAGAACGCAGACCAGATCGGCCTTGCCGCCGCGGGCGTGGTGGGCGGCGGCATCGCGCTGCACGCCGCTGTCTCGGCGCTGAAATCCGCACAGAAGAAAACGCAGGACCGCATGTCCGCGCAGGAGGAGGTGTAAGCCATGGTCATCCAGACCCCCAATGGCTTCGAGCTGGACAATTCCGGCCGTCGCATCGTCGTCGATCCCGTCACCCGGATCGAAGGGCACATGCGCTGTGAGGTTAACGTCGACGATCAGGGCGTGATCCGCAACGCCGTCTCGACCGGGACCATGTGGCGCGGGCTTGAGGTCATCCTCAAGGGCCGCGATCCGCGCGACGCATGGGCCTTCACCGAACGCATCTGCGGCGTCTGCACCGGGACGCACGCGCTGACCTCGGTCCGCTCGGTCGAGGATGCGCTTGGCATCCAGATCCCCGACAACGCGAACTCGATCCGCAACCTGATGCAGCTGGCGCTGCAAATCCACGACCACGTGGTGCACTTCTACCACCTGCATGCGCTCGACTGGGTGAACCCGATCAATGCGCTGAAGGCCGACCCCAAGGCCACCAGCGAATTGCAGCAGATGGTCGGGCCAAACCACCCGCTGTCCTCGCCCGGGTACTTCCGGGACGTGCAGAACCGGCTGAAGAAATTCGTGGAAAGCGGCCAGCTGGGCCTGTTCAAGAACGGCTACTGGGACAACCCGGCCTATCGCCTGCCCCCCGAGGCGGACCTGATGGCCACGACCCACTACCTCGAGGCGCTCGACCTGCAAAAGGAGATCGTGAAGGTCCATACGATCTTTGGCGGCAAGAACCCCCATCCCAACTGGCTGGTGGGCGGCGTGCCCTGTCCGATCAATGTCCATTCCGCGGGCGCGGTCGGCGCGATCAACATGGAGCGGCTGAACATGGTTCAGTCGATCATCCAGCAATCGCTCGACTTCAACCGCAACGTCTATATCCCGGACGTGATCGCCATCGGCGGGTTCTACAAGAACTGGCTCTACGGCGGCGGGCTCTCCTCGCAGGCCTGCCTCGCCTATGGCGATATCCCCGAGCATCCCAACGATTTCAGCCCCGAGCAGCTGCACCTGCCGCGCGGCGCGATCATCAACGGCGACCTCTCGGTCGTGCATGACGTCGATCCGCGCGATCCGGAGCAGATCCAGGAGTTCGTGGACCATTCGTGGTACACCTATGGTGAGCCGGGCAAGGGTCTGCACCCCTGGGATGGCGTGACCGAGGCACAGTACGAACTGGGCCCCAACGCCAAGGGCACCAAGACCAACATTCAGGAGCTCGACGAGGCCGCGAAATATTCGTGGATCAAGGCGCCGCGCTGGAAGGGTCACGCGATGGAGGTGGGTCCGCTGGCCCGCTACATCATCGGCTATGCCAAGGGGCACGAGGACATCAAGGATCAGGTCGACGGGCTGCTGCGCGCGATGGACCTGCCCTTCGATGCGATCTTCTCGACGCTGGGGCGCACCGCCGCCCGCGCGCTGGAATCGGAATACTGCTCGCGCCTGCAGCAGCATTTCTTCGACAAGCTGATCACCAACATCAAGAACGGCGACGAGAGCACGGCCAACATCGAGAAGTGGGATCCCTCCACATGGCCCAAGGAAGCCATGGGCGTGGGCATGACCGAGGCGCCGCGCGGCGCGCTCGGCCACTGGATCAAGATCAAGGACGGGCGGATCGAGAACTACCAATGCGTCGTGCCGACCACATGGAACGGCAGCCCGCGCGACACCTCCGGCAACATCGGGTCCTTCGAGGCCAGCCTGATGAACACGCCGATGGAGCGCCCGGAGGAGCCGGTCGAGATCCTGCGCACCCTGCACAGCTTCGACCCCTGCCTTGCCTGCTCGACCCACGTGATGTCGCCGGACGGCGAGGAACTGACCACCGTCAAGGTGCGCTGAGGGAGGAGACCATGATGACCCATCTGAGCAAAGGCGCGGCGATCACCGCCGCACTCGCCACGCTGCCGCTGGCGGCACGGGCCCACGGGCTGCATGAGGCGACCCACGACGAGGCGAGCCACCTCGCGGCCCACCTCGGGCCGCTGGCCCTGCTGGCGGCCGTGGGCGTCGCCGCCTATCTGCTGATCCGCCGCCGGGAGGGGGGCAAATGACCAGCCCCTCCCCCAAGGCCGCGCGGCTCACCGGGGATGCGACCGAGGCCGATCACGCGACGATCCGGCGCGACACCAGCGTCTACGTCTACGAGGCCCCGGTCCGGCTGTGGCACTGGATCAACGCCGCCGCGATCCTGGTCCTGATCGTGACCGGCTGGTTCATCGGGTCGCCGCCGCCCTCGATGCAGATCGCCGAGGCGACGCACCAGTTCGTCTTCGGCTATATCCGCTTTGCCCATTTCGCCGCCGGCATGATCATGACCGTGGGCTTCTTCGGGCGCATCTACTGGGCCTTCGTGGGCAACCACCACGCCAAGCAGATGTTCATCCTGCCGCTGCACCGGAAGGCGTGGTGGGCCGAGGTCTGGCACGAGATGAAGTGGTATGCCTTCCTCGAGAAGACACCCAAGAAATACGTGGGCCACAACCCGCTGGCACAGATCGCCATGTTCTTCTTCATGACCGTGGGGCTCAGCTTCATGATCGTGACCGGCATGGCGCTCTATGCCGAGGGCGCGCAGCAGGGCAGCATCTTCGACCTCGTGTTCGGCCCGCTGCGGGACTGGATCGGCAATTCGATGGTGCTGCACCAGCTGCATCACCTCGGGATGTACGCGATCCTGATCTTCATGATGATCCACATCTACGCCGCGATCCGCGAGGACATCATGTCCCGGCAGTCGATGGTTTCGACCATGATCTCGGGCACGCGGACCTTCAAGGACGACGAGGACTGAGACCCACTTTTAAGGTGTGAGACAGGGCGGGCTTCGGCCCGCCCTTTTGCTTTGCTGCCGGCGCACGAGCAGCCTTCCGTCACCCGGCAACATCGTCACCGACCACCACCCGCGCGGGACAAGGCCGCAGGCCGCCGCGCATCGCCGGCGCGCCCCCACGCGGCGGCGATTTGGTGAGGCTAGGTGGTCCCTTGAGAAGGAGCGGCGAGCTTGGCTGCCATTAAGTGGCGGCCAGAGAGGTCTGGATCGCCTCCGCGCGCGCCGGCAATGCGCGCCTCCCCTCCCGGTTCAGGGCGCGCAGGAAAGGCGAAAAATCGTGCCTCCGTGGCAAGTTAGTGATCAGAACGGCAGGCCATAGCGGCGCCAGAATGGCGACGCCAAACCGCATCATGGAAATTAAATATCCGCACAACCGATCACATTGGATACAATACTTCCACAACGCCACTTGCCGCGACGCAGCAAAATCCACATAAACGATTTAAACTCAAATGCTTGCATAAAATACACCGCAAACTCAGGAATCGCTGCGGAGGCCCGCCGCCAAGCCTATGTTCGGTTTCAGCAGAGACCGGAAAGCAGGCTGCCAAGGCTCGCACCGGTCACGCCACGAAGGGAGGGACATCATGGCGCACAAGGCGCTTATCCTGGGCATCGGTAACGTGCTTTGGGCAGACGAAGGCTTCGGCGTGCGATGCGTCGAACATGTCGCCCGCACGCTGGCCTACGGGCCGGAGGTCGCCATTCTCGACGGCGGAACGCAGGGGCTCTACCTGCTGCCCTTCCTCGAGGAGGTCGACATCATGGTGGTCTTCGACGCGGTGGATTACGGCCTGCCCCCCGGCACGATGAAGGTGGTCGAGGGTGACGAGGTTCCCGCGTTCATGGGCGCCAAGAAGATGTCCCTGCACCAGACCGGGTTTCAGGACGTGATCGCCACGGCCCAGCTGATGGGCTACTGCCCGGACCAGATCGTGCTGATCGGCTGCCAGCCAGTGGAGCTGGAGGATTTCGGCGGGGGCCTGCGCCCGCAGACCGCCGCCCGCATCCCCGAGGCCGTGGCCATCGCCCGCGACTGGTTGGCCGCGCGCGGCATCACTGCCACCGAGGGCCAGACCGCAACCAACGACCTGGCCGATCCGGCGCTGCACCGCGACGTCTACGAAGGCGGTCGCCCGTCGGAGGAGGTGGCCTGCCGGATCGGGGATGCGCGCTTCTTCCCGGCGGCGGAATAGGCCCATGTGTCTTGGCATCCCGATGAAGATCCTCTCGGTCGACGGTATCGCGGCCACGGCCCTCGACGGGGACCGCGAGGAGTTGATCGACCTGTCGCTCACCGGCCCGCTGGCCCCCGGCACATGGGTGCTGACCTTCCTCGGCACCGCCCGCGAGGTCATCACATGGGACGAGGCGCGGCTGATCCGCGACGCGCTCGGCGGGCTGCGCAGCCTGATGGAGGGCGGCGATCTTGGCGATGCCTTTGCCGATCTCGACGCCCGCAGCCCCAGCCTGCCCCCCCACCTCGCCGCGGCCGCCGCCGCGGGCAAGACGACCGCCTGAGGAGACCCCGATGTCCGCACCGCAACACCCGCTCGTCACGCGCCTGACGGCCGAGATGGGCTATCCCGTCCTCACCGACTGGGCCGCGCTCGAAAGCTTCGCCGAGGCGCCCGGCGCCCATGTCGTCTTTGTGCCCGGCGAGGCGGCCCGCAATCTTGAGACGCCCGACGTGGCGATCATCCTGCCCGAGCTGCACATCGCCTTCCAGCGCGCCTTCGACTGCGCCGTGGCGGGCGACGAGATCGAGACCCGCCTGCGCGAGGAGACCCGCGTGCTCAAGACGCCCTCGCTGATCTTCTTCCGTGACGGGGTCTGTGTCGGCGGCATCGCCCGCGTGCGCGACTGGGACGATTACATCGCGCGGATCCCGCGCATCCTCGCGGCACAGCCCACAGCCCACGAAGAGGAGGCCTGAGATGCAGAACTTCCACCTGCCCCCGACCGGCTACGGCCCCGGCTCCCAACCCGAGGCCGAGGACGGCAAGGAACTGGAATACATGCAGCTGCCGCAGGACATGCGCACCTACACCGCGCATCTGCCCGAGGTGGAGCATGCGCCCAAGGGCGCGCTCGACCTGCTGGCGCAGCTGGCCGATGCGGCGGATCGCGTGGCCGAAGGCGGCGCGGCGGAACGCTTCGACCTTTCGACGCTGGATGCCGCCAGCCGCCGCGTGCTGGCCGAGACGCTGGGCGAAGGCGAAGTGGCCGTGAAGGTGCGCGGCATCCCCGCCCTGCGCGTTCAGGAAAGCGTCTTTGCCGGCGTCTGGGTCCTCTCCGCCGTTGGCGTCGATGCGGTCGAGGTGGCGCAAGTGCCCACCGATGCGCTGACGCGCGCCCATGAGCCTGTCCGCCCCGGCACGGGTGACAAACCAGGCGCGGGTGTGGTGAACGCGCCCTCGCTGCTGGCGGAGCTGACGGAGCAGTCCGCCAATCCGCAGGCGCCGCTGCATGTGATCAACCTGTCGCTACTGCCGCATACGGAAGAGGATCTTGCGTGGCTGGAAGCGCGCCTCGGGGAGGGCTCCGTCGACATCCTCTCGCGCGGCTATGGCAACTGCCGCATCCGTGCGACCGCCCTGCCCCGGACGTGGCACGTGCAGTTCTACAACTCGACCGATCAGCTGATCCTCGACACCTACGAGATCACGCCCATGCCCGAGGTGGTGCTGGCCGCCCGCGAGGACCTGTCCGACAGCGCGGAACGTATCCGCGAAGTGGCGGAGGCGATCCGGTGAAGACGACCTTCGAAGGCTCCTTCCTTGGCGCGATGGACAAGATCAGCCCGCAGGCCGTGATGGAATGCAAGGTCTGCTGGACGCCCTACGACCCAGCAGAGGGCGACGACAGCCGCCAGATCGACGCGGGCACGCCCTTCACGGCGCTGCCCGGGGACTGGTCCTGCCCGACCTGCTCGGCCCCCAAGGAACAGTTCATGGTGCTGGAAGACCCCGGCGCCGATGCCCTGCGCGAGGCCACGCGGATCAACGCCGCCACCGCCCGGCTGGTCGATGACTTCACCGAGGTCTGGCATTCCAAGATGCGCGACGTGCCGCTGGTGAACAAGGCGCTGCACGTGGAGGCCGTGGGCTTCCGCCTCTGGGAAGGGCAATTCCTCGGCGTGCTGATCTCGCCCTGGTTCATGAACCTCGTGCTGATGCCCGATGGCGACAGCTGGGATCACCTGACCGCCGGCGCGAAGGAGGTGATCGCCTTCCCCTCGGGCGATTACGAGTTCATCCACAACAGCCGCCCCGCCACCGGGGGCTACAAGGCCTGTTCGCTCTTCTCTCCGATGGGGGATTTCCAGCGCCACAAGGATGCCACCGACGTGGCCCGCGCCGTGATGGCCGCGCTCTTCGACCCCGGGAACCGGGCCGAGACCGACCGCAGCACCGACATCCGGGCCGCGCGGGAAGAGGAGATCGCCACCATCGCCGCCGCCGAGGCCGCAGAGGCCGAAGCGGAGGCCCCCTCCGCCATGGGCCATGCGCCCACGCGCCGCGCCGTGCTGACCGCCGGGCTCGCCTCCGATCCCGACACGACCGACACCCCCGAGACCTCTTCCGAGACGTCTTCCAAGATAGGCGCGCGCGCAGGAGCGCCCGCCGAATGAGCAAGGCCGCCGCCTCCCTCCGTCCTCCTCTCCCGCTGCGTGTCGACAGCGGGCCGCGCCTCCCCGTGGCTCGCATGGTCATTGGCCGCTCCGTGGGGGAGGCGGCGGCTTTGCTTCCGCGTCTCTTTGCGCTCTGCCGCGCCGCGCAGGGGGCCGCCGTTGCCGCGGCCCTCGGGCAGCCCGCCGATGCCGATGGCATCCGGCAGGAGGTGATCCGCGATCACCTGATGAAATTCCACCTCGGCCTGCCGCGGCTGATGCAGATGCCCGCCGTACGCCTGCCCGATGACTGGCAGACCGACCGCGCCGCCGTGGCGCAGGCCGTCTTCGGCCCCGCGGGCCGGGCACCGGACAGTGCCGGGGCGCTGGCGGCCTTCCTCGTCTCGGGCCACGGCGTGGCCCCGGTTCTGGCGCGGCTCGCCAGCCTGTTTTCCCCCGGCGAGGCCGTGGCCGAGGGCCTGCCCGCCGTCAGTGCCCGCACCATCTGGGGCAAAGCCCCGGTCGAGAATTCCGTGGCCGCCCGCCATGTCGCGCATCCGGCGCTGACCGGTCTGGCACAGCGCCACGGGCGCGGGCCGCTCTGGCGCGCCGCGGCCCGGCTTTACGACATCGAGGCCGCGCTGACGGGCAGCCTGCCGCCCGCACAGGCGCCTGTTCCGGGTGAGGGTCTGGTGCCTGCCGCGCGCGGCGCCTATGCCATGCGGATCGGCACAAGCGATGGCGTGGTCACGCATTTCGCCCGCGTCACCCCCACGGACAGCCTGCTGGCCGAGGGCGGTGTACTGGAACGCAGCCTTGCCACGCTGCCCGCCGATCGTGCCCTTCTGGGCGGCCTGCTGCTGGAGGTCCTCGACCCCTGCAGCCCCGTGAAACTGGTTCAGCCGGAGGCGGCCAATGCATGAGATGTCGCTGTGCGAGGGCATACGACGGGTGGTGGACAGCGCCGCCGCCGCGCCCGACATTTCCCGCGTCACCCGCGTGCGCCTGACCGTCGGCCGCTTTGCCGGGGTCGAGAAGCCCGCGCTGCAGTTCGCATGGGACGTGGTGATGCGCGGCTCCAAGGCCGAAGGCGCGACACTCGAGATCATAGACCTGCCGGGCCGCGCGCTCTGCTATGACTGCATGACGGAGGTGGGGATCGACAACCGGCTCGATCCCTGCCCCGACTGCGGCGGCGGGAAACTTCTGCCCCAGGGGGGCGACGAATTGCAGATCAAGGATATGGAGGTCATCTGATGTGCACGGTTTGCGGATGCAGCGGATCCACCGTCGAAGGGCATGAGCATGGCCACAGCCACGGGCATTCCGATGGGCACTCCCACGGTCATGATCACGGGCACGGTCACGCTCATGACCATGGGCATCATCACCACCAGTCCCACGGTCACGGCCATTCCCACCACCAGTCCCACGGCGACATCCACTTCGGTCAGGGCATCGCCGGCACCGAGGTGCCGGGCATGTCGCAGGAACGGCTGATCGAGATCGAGACCGGCATCCTGTCGCAAAACGACCGCTACGCCGCGGACAACCGCGCACGCCTTGCGGCGCAGGGGGTCTATGCCGTCAACCTCGTCTCCTCGCCCGGGTCGGGCAAGACGACGCTGCTCTGCGCCACGATCCGCGCGATGGCGGGGGCGCAAATGGGCGACGTGGCCGTCATCGAGGGCGACCAGCAGACCACCAATGACGCCGACCGCATCCGCGAGACCGGCGCGCCCGCCGTGCAGGTCAACACCGGCAAGGGCTGTCACCTCGACGGGCACATGGTGGGCCACGCGATGGAGCACCTGCACCTGCACGACGCCTCCACCCTCTTCATCGAGAATGTCGGCAACCTCGTCTGCCCCGCGGCCTTCGATCTGGGCGAAGATGCCAAGGTCGCCATCCTCTCGGTCACCGAGGGCGAGGACAAGCCGCTGAAATACCCCGATATGTTCACGGCCGCACGGCTTGCGCTGCTCAACAAGGTCGACCTTGCGCCCCATTGCGATGTGGACCTCGACCTCTACGAGGCGAACCTCAAGCGGGTGAACCCGCTGATCGAGGTGATCCGCGTCTCGGCCCGCACCGGCGAGGGTCTGCCCGAGTGGCTGGACTGGCTGGCGCGCAACGCCGCCGCCAAACGCGGCACGACGGAGAAGGCAGCGGAATAATGGCCGAGACCCTGCCCACCATCCTCGTCATCGACGACGAGCCCCATTCCGTCGCCGCCATGCGGATGGCGCTGGAGGACGATTTCACCGTCCTCGAAGCCTATGACGCCGATGCGGCCTGGCGCCTGATGGAAGAGCATTGGGTTCAGGTCGTGATCTCGGACCAGCGGATGCCGGGCAAGACCGGGATCGAACTGCTGACCGAGGTGCGCGACCGCTGGCCCGAAACCGTGCGCATCATCGTCACCGGCTACACCGAGACCGGCGACATGATCCAGGCGATCAACGACGCAGGGATCTACCAGTTCATCACCAAGCCGTGGCACCCCGACCAGTTGCTGATGGCGGTCAAGAACGCGGCCTCGCTCTTTGAACTGGCCCGCGATCACGAACGCATGACGCTGGAAATGCGCTATCTCGGCACCGCCGCCAATGCGCGCACGCAGGAACGGCGCGAGTTGCTGCAAGCCGGGCTTGGCTTTGACAAGGTGCTGCGTGGGCCGAACTCGTCGCTGAACGGCACCATTGCACTCGCCCGGCATTTCGCCAGCTTCGACGTGCCCGTGTTGATCACCGGCGAGCCGGGCACCGGCAAGACCGACCTTGCCCGCGCGATCCACTACGGCTCACTGCGGGCGGACCGCCCCTTCCACGAGATCAACTGCGCGGGCCTCGACGATACGGCCCTTGCGGCGGAGCTCTTTGGCGCGCGGCGCGGGGCCCTGCCCGGCCAGACGCAGGCCCGCGCGGGCCTGCTGCAAAAGGCCGACCGGGGCACGATCTTCCTCAACGGGGTCGACACGCTGTCGCGCGACATGCAGATGGCCCTGCTGCGGGTGGCCACCTCGGGCGCGTTCCAGCCCATCGGCAGCCATGAACAGCTGACGACCTCCGCGCGGATCATCACCGGCAGCCATGTGGACCTGCGCGGCGCGGTGGCCGAGGGCGCGTTCCGCAACGACCTCTACTATGCGCTTGCCGTGACAGAGCTGACGATCCCGCCGCTGCGGGCGCGCGCCGACGACATCCCGCTGCTGGCGGAACGCTTCGTGCAGGAGGCGGCAAGCGAACACGGCAAGCCGGTGCGCGGCCTGTCCAGCGAGGCGCTGCTCTTCCTCGAAGCCTACGACTGGCCCGGCAACCTGCCCGAACTGCGCAACGAGGTGACGCGGATGCTGATCCTCGCGCAGGAGGTCACGCTGGGGGCCGAGCTGATCTCGCGCCACATCCTGCAATCGCGCGATCCGCGCGCGGGCGAGCGCCAGCCGCTGCCCGATTTCAGCCAGATGGACGGCACGCTCAAGGACCGCGTCGAGATGATCGAGATGCGCATCCTTGGCGAGACGCTGACCCGGATGAAGTGGAACAAGTCCCGCGCCGCGGCCGAACTGGGCCTGTCCCGGGTCGGCCTGCGCGCCAAGCTCGACCGTTACGGGATCGAGCCTCACGCCACGGTTTCAGAGGAGGAGTAGCCATGTGTCTGGGAATTCCCGGCCAGATCACAGCGATCACCGACGCCGCCCGCCAGATGGGCATGGCCGAGGTCTCGGGCGTGCGCCGCGAGGTGAGCCTCGCCCCGGTGGTCACCGGCCCGCTTGAGGACCTCGTGGGGGAATGGGTGCTGATCCACGTGGGCTTTGCCATGGCCGTCATCGACGAACACGAGGCCGCCGAGACGCTGGAGGCGCTGCGCGCGCTTGGCGAGGCGCAGGAGGCGCTGGAGCAGATGGCCGAGGGCGACCGCGCCCTCGCAGGGAGGGGCTGACCATGCGCTATGTCGAGGAATTCCGCGACCCCAAGGCCGCGAAGGCCCTGATCGCCGCCATCGGCGCCATGGCCGACCGTCTGGGCGCCACCAAGACAGAGCCGGTGCGCATCATGGAGATCTGCGGCGGGCACACCCACGCGATCTTCCGCTACGGGCTCGACAAGCTGGTGCACGAGGGGATCGAGTTCATCCACGGCCCCGGCTGCCCGGTCTGCGTCCTGCCCATGGCGCGCGTCGACGAATGCGTCGAGATCGCCGAGAAGCCGGAAGTGATCTTCACCACATTCGGCGATGCCATGCGCGTGCCCGGCACCAGGAAATCGCTCTTGCAGGCCAAGGCCGATGGCGCGGATGTGCGCACCGTCTATTCTCCGCTCGACGCGCTGGAGCTGGCGCGGCGCAATCCGGACCGGGAGGTGGTCTTCTTCGGCCTCGGCTTCGAGACGACGACGCCCTCGACCGCGCTCTCGATCCAGCAGGCCGCGCGCGAGGGGCTGACCAACTTCTCGGTCTTCTGCAACCACATCACCGTGCCGCCGCCGATCAAGGCGCTGCTGGACGACCCGCATATGGTGCTCGACGGGTTCGTCGGGCCGGGGCATGTCTCGATGGTGATCGGCATCCACCCGCTGGATTTCGTGGCCGACGACTATGGCAAGCCGCTGGTCGTGGCCGGGTTCGAACCGCTGGACCTGCTGCAATCGGTGCTCATGGTGCTGACGCAACTGGCCGAGGGCCGCGCCGAGATCGAAAACCAATATGCCCGCGTGGTGCCCGAGCACGGAAATGCCGTCAGCCTTGCCGCGATCGAGGACGTCTACGAGAAGCGCCCCAGCTTCGAATGGCGCGGGCTGGGAGAGATCGACGCCAGCGGGCTGCGCATCCGTGCCGCCTACCGCCCGTGGGACGCCGAGGAGAAGTTCGGCATCGGCTATGCCAAGGCGGGCGGCCGCGCCCCCACACCGGAGCCCGAGGGCTGTGCCTGCGGGTCCGTCATGACGGGCCGGATGAAGCCGACGCACTGCCCGCAGTTTGGCCGGGGCTGCACCCCTGACACGCCGCTCGGCGCGCTGATGGTCAGCTCCGAAGGGGCCTGCGCGGCCTATTGGACCTATGGCGGGGCCCGTCTGTCGGTGGAGGCTGCGGAATGAACATGTCTGCCAAACCCTCCCGCCTGCGCGATGCGCGGGTGACGCTGGCCCATGGCGGCGGCGGGCGTGCCATGCGCGACCTGATCGAAGAGGTCTTCACGGACGTCTTCCAGCCGCCCGGCTCGGAAGATCAGGCGCGGCTGATGGATGCCGCCCTGCAGGCCCCCGGCGCACGGCTCGCCTTCACCACCGACAGTTTCGTGGTCACCCCGGTGGAATTTCCCGGCGGCGACATCGGCAAGCTGGCGGTCTGCGGCACGGTCAATGACCTCGCCGTGGGGGGGGCCAGGCCGCTGTGGCTGTCGGCGGCCTTCATCATCGAGGAAGGCACCGAGATCGCGCTGCTGCGCCGGATCGTCGCCTCCATGGCGCGCGAGGCGGCGGCGGCGGGCGTGCGCATCGTCACCGGAGACACCAAGGTTGTGGGCCGGGGGGCCTGTGACACGGTCTTCGTCACAACCTCGGGCGTGGGCGTCATCCCGGCGGGCCGCGACATGGCCGCGGAGGACATCCGCGAGGGCGACGTGGTGATCGTGAACGGGGTGCTGGGCGATCACGGGGCAACGATCCTTGCCGCGCGCGGCGATCTGGCGCTCTCCACCCCGCTGGAAAGCGACTGCCAGAGCCTCAACCACCTGATCGAGGCGGTTCTGGCCGCCGCGCCGGGCACGCGCGCGGCACGTGACGCGACCCGTGGCGGGCTGGCCTCGACCCTGAACGAGATGGCCGAGGCGGCGGGCGTGACCGTGACGCTGGAGGAAGAGGCCCTGCCGCTGCGCGCGGAGGTGAAGGGCATGTGCGAGATCCTCGGGCTGGACCCGCTCTATCTCGCGAACGAGGGAACGCTGGCGCTCTTCGTGCCGGCGGATCAGGCGCAGGCGGCGCTGGAGGCGATGCAGGCCATGGACGCAGGCCGGACAGCCGCAATCGTGGGCCGGGCGGGCCCGCGCGGCCCGGTCCCCGTGGTGCTGAGGACGGCCTTCGGCGGGCAGCGGATCGTGGACATGCTCGTCGGTGAGCAGCTGCCACGGATCTGCTGAGGCGGGTCCTTCGGGACAGGCCTGCGCAGGACGGAGCCGCCCGGCGCATCCACCGGGCGGCTCCTGACGTTCTCACTTGCGGTATCCGCGCCATGCCCGGCCGGTGCAGGCGTCAGTCCCGGCCCCAGTTTTCACGGCTGGAGCGCGCCAGCAGGCCCACGGCCACCAGCCCCACGAGGATCACGAGGATGGCCGCCGGGGCCGCCTGCCCCAGCCGTTCGAGGCTGGCCTGCTCATGCACCCGGGTCGCCAGCGTGTCGTAGTTGAAGGGCCGCAGCAGCAGCGTGGCGGGCAGTTCCTTCACGCAATCCACGAAGACCAGCAGCAGCGCCGAGGCCAGGGTGCCCCGGATCAGCGGGAAGTAGACCGCCCCCAGCACGTTGCGGTGGCTGCGCCCGAGCGAGCGCGCGGCCATGGGCAGCGAGGGCGACACCCGCCCCATGGCGGCGTCCGAGGCCCCCTGCGCGATGGCGAAGAAGCGCACGCAATAGGCCAGCACCAGAGCGAAGGCCGAGCCGGTGAGGATCAGGCCGATGTCCACGCCCAACGTGCCCTCGACGAAATCCGCCAGCCCGTGATCCAGCTGCGCCAGCGGGATCAGGATGCCCACCCCCAGCACCGCGCCGGGCGCGGCATAGCCGATCGTCGTCACCGGCATCAGCAGGCGCGGCAGGCGGCGCCCCGACAGGCGCACGCCGTAGACGAGGAAGACCGCCGCCAGCACCGTCAGCACCGCCGCGATGCCGCCCACCGTCAGGGTGTTGAGAAGCGCGCTCAGCAGCGCCGGGTCGGTCCAGGCGCCCGCATGGTCCACCGCGTGGCTGAGGATCACGCCCGCCGGCAGCACGAAGCCCGCGAGGACCGGCAGCGCGCAGAGCGCTGTCGCGGCCCATGCCGTCGGGCCGGTCAGGGCCACGCGGGTCACGGGCCGGTGGCGGCTGCCGAGGTTGTAGAACTTGCTGCGCCGGCGCGAGCCCTTCTCGAGCAGCACCAGCAGGATCACCATGGCAAGGATCACGCAGGCGATCTGCGCCGCGCCGCTGGCATTGTTCCCGTCGAGCCACGTGGAGAAGATGCCGGTGGTCAGCGTCTGGACCGCGAAGTAATCCACCGTGCCGAAATCGTTGATCGTCTCCATCATCACCACGGCGACACCGGCGGCGATGGCGGGACGGGCCAGCGGCAGGCCGATCCGGCGGAACCGGGCGAAGGGCCCCGCGCCGAGCGAGCGGGCCACTTCCTCGCCGCCGCCCGACTGCTCGCGGAAGGCCGCGCGGGTCAGCAGGTAGACGTAAGGGTAGAGCGCTGCGGAGAGCACGAGGATCGCGGCGCCCAGCGAGCGGATCTCGGGGAACCAGTAGTCCCGCGCCGTCTTCCAGCCCATCAGCCCGCGCAGCCACGTCTGCACCGGGCCCGCGTATTCCAGCAGGTCCACCAGCGCATAGGCCCCGACATAGGCCGGGATTGCCAGCGGCAGCAGCAGCAGCCACTCCAGCCAGCGATCGGCCGGGAAGCGGTAGCGCGTGACGATCCATGCCGCCCCGCTGCCCACCATGGCGGTCAGCAGACCGACCGATCCCATAAGGATCAGCGTGTTCCTGAGATAGCGCGGCAGCGTCGTCTGGATCAGGTGCGGCCAGATATTGGCCGAGGTCGGTGTCAGGGCAATCCAGAGCACCGAAAGGATCGGCAGGATCACGATCACCGCGATGAGCACCGCCCCCGCCGACCATGGCGAAGGCCAGCCGCGCAGGCGGCGGCCCGGCGCGTCGGGGCGGGGCCCGTGAGAGCTTGGATCGTGGGGTTGCGGCGACACGTTCGAGACCATGCATCCGTCTAGCCGCAATCCGCTTTCCCTGTCCAGCGCAGGGCTCTATCCTGCGCCGAGGTACGTGTAGGTTCAGGACGACAGATGCAGATCATTCTTCACGCAGGCGCCCATGCAACGGACGAGGACCGGCTGATGAAGACCCTGCTGCGCAACAAGCAGGATTTCCTGCAGCGCGGTGTCCTGATCCCCGGCCCCTCCAAGTACCGCCGCCTGCTGCGCGATGCGCTGCACGGTCTGGCCTATGCGCCGCCCACGCTGGGGGCGCGCGGCATCCTTCTGGACGCGATCCTCGAGGAGGAGGAAGGCAGCCGCATGGTGCTGTCGAACGACAACTTCTTCTGCGTGCCCAAGCTGGCGGTGGGGCCCGGCGGGCTCTACCCGATGGCGGAAGAGAAGCTGCGCCAGTTCTGCGCGCTCTTCCCCGAGGACGAGATCCATCTCTTCCTCGCGCTGCGCAACCCCGCCACCTTCCTGCCCGCGCTCTTCAACCTCGCGCCCGATGACGACCTCGCGGCCTTCCTGTCGGGCTATGACCCGATGCAGCTGCGCTGGTCCGACCTGATCGAGCGCATCCAGGGCTACGTGCCGCGGCTGAAGCTGACGGTCTGGAGCAACGAGGACACGCCCTTCCTCTGGGCCCAGATCATCCGCGCCATGGCCGACCTGCCGACCGGGCAGAAGATCACCGGCGGCTTCGACCTGCTGACCGAGATCATGAGCCGCGAGGGGATGCAGCGGTTCCGTGCCTACCTGAAGGCGCATCCCAACCTGAACGATCCCCAGAAGCACCGGGTCATGGCGGCCTTCCTCGACAAATACGCGCTGGAGGGCGCGCTGGAGGAGGAACTGGACCTGCCCGGCTGGGACGAGCAACTGATCGAGGACCTGACCGAGGAATACGACGCCGACTGTGCCCGCATCGCGGCGATGGAAGGCGTGCGGTTCCTGTCGACCTGAGAGCCCCGGCGCGGCCGGGGGCCAGACAGGCAGAGCCCGGCAAGGGGGGCCAGACGGGAGGGCCCAGACAGGAGAGGCCGTGCGGGGCGGCACCGTTGCAAGGGGGGCTGTCTGCCCCCCGGGGCTGCGCCCCTCCCCCCGAGGATATTTGCGAAACGGAAAGGGAGGTGGAGCCGGGGGCCGACGACGCGGCGGTGGGCGCGGCCCGGGGCCTTGAACGCGGGGGGGTCAGGCGGGCCGCCTTGGGGCACGCCCGTGCCTCGGTCCCGCGGGAAGACGCCAAGCAAAAAGGCGCGTCTCCGGGGGGAGATCGCGCCTCTGCGCTTCACCGCGGGGCGGGGGCTCAGCTCATGCCGAGCGCTTCCTTGTACATCTCGAGGATCGCTTCTTCCTCGGCGATGTCGTCCTTGTCGCGCTTGCGCAGCGAGATCACCTTGCGCATGACCTTGGTGTCGTAGCCGCGGCCCTTGGCCTCTGCCATGACTTCCTTCTGCTGCTCGGCGATGTCCTTCTTCTCGGTCTCCAGCCGTTCGTACCGTTCGATGAACTGGCGCAGCTCACCCGCGGTCACGCGGTAGTTGGCCTCCATTGCGTCGTCTTCCATCGCACACCTCTGTCTTGCCTGAGTGCCCCTAGCTAGCCGCCCGCGCGGGCCACGGCAAGTCCCGGCAGCCTGTCCCGGCAGGCTTGCGCGGAGCGGGCCAATCCTTTAGGCGCGGGGAACGCCACGCGACGGCTCTGCAAGAGGGAACGAGACCGCCATGCAAACGCTTATCTGGGGCGGCGCCGCCCTGTCCCTGGTCGGCCTCGTCGGCCTCGTCTGGGCCATCGTGCAGGTCAGCCGCGCCCGCCGTGCCGGTCTCGACGACGAGGCCCTGCGCGAGGTGATCCGCAAGGTCATCCCCCTCAACCTCGGGTCGCTGCTGCTGTCCGTGCTCGGGCTGGCCGTGGTGATCGCGGGGATCCTGCTGGGCTGAGCCCGCCCCCGCCACCGACGACGACGCCCATGGGCGGCCCGGTGGCGGCCCCGTGGCGACCCATTGACCGTGAGCCCGCAGTACGCCGGGTGCGGCGTCAGCCGTTCATCCGGTCGAAGACCACGCCCTCGCGCTGGAGCTTCACCAGCAGCGGATGGGGCGTCCAGAGCGCGGGGTTCAGCGGGGCCAGCGTGCGGCACCGCTTGACGTATTCGAAGAGACCGCGCAGATCGGCGGCCTTCATCGGCCCGCCCGTGGCCGGCGCATAACCGAGCCCCATCAGCGCCACCGCGTCCAGCACCAGCGGACGGGCCACGAGGCCCCGGTCCAGCAGGCAGGTGCCGGTGTTCACCACCGCAGCGAGGCAGGCGCGCCGCACGTCCACAGGGGTCCAGGCACCATCCTCCCCCGAGCCCGGCCCCAGCCCGACAGGCGCATCCGGCTCCTCCGCCGGGAGCTCCGGCTCCGGCGCGCCACGCTCGGCCAGCCGGCGCAGCGACATCCCCCCGGGATCGCCGAACCGCAGCCGGGCCCGGGACAGGGTCTCGGCCGGATATTCCGTGATCATCTGGTAGGGCCCCCGCCGCATGCCCCAGTTGCGCATCGCCGCATCGACCTGCGCCGGTTCGATCCCCCGCGCGGTCAGCGCATCCGCCGCCGCCAGCAGGGCCGCCGTCAGCTCGATGCCCGTGAAGGCCGCGGAGCCGGAGGGATAGACCCGCACCACCCGACGGCCGAGCGCCGTGGCCAGGCGCACGGCCCCGGCCACCAGCGCCGCGTCCTCGCCCTCCGGGGCCGAGAGCTCTGCCAAGGGCGCCGGGAAGGAGCGGTGCGCGAGCGCGAGCCCCCCGACCCTGTCCTTGAGCGCGGCCGGCGCAAGGGCCGCGACATTCAGATGGTGGGTCAGCGACAGGATCGGGGGTGGCCCGCCAAGGACCCGCCCCAGCATGGACAGGGCGGAGAGCGCCGCACGCTTGGCCTTCTCGGTATCCGGGGCACCTTCGACCAGCACGCTCTGACCGGCGAGCGAGGACATGTCCGGGGACAGCTCCAGCAGGCGCAGCACCTCCGCCGGTTCCAGCCCGGCGCCGAGGCTGCGCGCCTCGCCCATGGTTTCAAGGGCGCGGGTCACGTCGCGCACCAGCCGCTCGCGCGCCGAGGCGTCGGGATCGGCCAGCCGGACAGACAGCCCGGCGACCAGCATCTCGGCCACCGCATGGGCCGCCAGCGGCCCGGCATAGGCCACCCCCACGGTGGTCAGCGGATGGGCGCGCTCCTTGAGCGCCATGGAGGCGGCCCGGCGTTCGGCCTTGCGGGCATGGCGCAGGGCGGCGGAATGGTTGCTGTCGACCAATTCTTCGTAGACCGTCGCCTCGAGCTCCAGCCCGGCCTCGAACGGCATGAGCTGGACGGCCTCGACGCAGTTCACCACCTCGAGCTCGGCCCGGCGGTGCGCGGCGAGATAGGCCGCGCGACGCTTCTCGATCGCCTGAAGAAAGGCCTCGCTTTCCTCCAGCCCGCCGGTGCGGGCCCCGCTGCGCGGCCAGTCGCCCCGCTCGGCCAGACGCAGGGCCGCATCCAGCGCGGCCCGGGGCGTGGTGGCGGGCTGGCGGACCTCGTCCACGATCAGCCGGAAGGCAGGCCAGCTGGGCCCCGCCGCCTGCCGCGACAGGATCAGGTTCAGCGCCGCCTCGCCCCCGACGAGACGCGGCAGCCGCTGGGTGCCCCCGGCCCCGGGGATCAGGCCGATGCCGAGGTCGGGCAGCGCCAGACGCACCCGGTCGGTACCCACGCGCCAATGGGCGGCAAGCGCCAGCTCCAGCCCGCCGCCGCTGACCAGACCCGCCAGCCGCACCACGACCGGCTTGGGAAAATCCTCGATCCGGCGGTTCAGGTCGCCAAGCGTGATATCCTGCAAGCCGTCATCGTATTCATTGAGCGTGAGACCCGAGGCAAAGACCTCGTCCGTGCCCTCGATCACGACGGCGCGGACCTCCTCCGCCTCGGCCCGGTCCAGCGCGGCGGCCAGACCATTGCGCATCCGGGGCGTCAGCGCGTTGATGGGCGGGTTCGCGAGCGTGATGATCGCGACGCGCTCCTCTGTCCGGTAGTTCACGCTGGCTGCCAAGATTGCCTCTTTCCGTCTTCGCCCCTCTGTGGCCGGGAGACTGGCCGGGCGCTTCACTGCGGTCGCGCAAGAATTCAGCATACAACCATGAATGGCAAGAGCCCTGCGCGGCGCCGTCCCCAGTTTCATTGCCCGAACAAATGAAAACCGCCCGTTCGCGGAACGGGCGGCTGCTCTTCGAGGGGCCCGGTGTCAGCCACCGGGCAAGTGGCGTCACACCGGCAGGTTGTCGAAGCGCGCCTCGATGGCCTCGTTCGTCAGTTCGTCCTGGAGACGCCGCAGATGCGACGGCACCTCGGTGCCATGATGCGAAAAGTCGGTGACCAGACGGTTCAATCCATCGAGATGCACGTGCCGCGTCCCCGGTGCGGCATTGGCGATCTGCGACTTCAGCTCGGACAGCCTGGTTTCGAGTTCTGCATGAGTCATCAAAGTTCCTCCCTTGACCAAGTGGCCCCCGGGCGTCGTCACGGCCGGGGATCCTCCATGCCCGCGTGGTGGCGGTGGCGGCGTCCCCTCCTCGAACGCACAGCCTGCATGGCCACGTTAGACTAGGGACGCCCGGCGCCTCTGCCAACCGCCCAAATTGGCGCAGGGCCTCAAAAGGAGCCCACGGGCGCATAGACTTGCCAAGCCGCGGCGCGGCATTGCCGCTGCGTCGCAATCGCCGTGTACTCACGAAACCGCCCGCGGGGCCTTGCACCGGCCCTTGCATCATATGCAAAGTTTGTTATATGTTATCGCAAAGCAGAGGAACACCGTCATGAAACCCATTGTTCACGCCTTCTTCGACGAAGCCACGAACACGATTTCCTACGTCGTCCGCGAGCCCGAGGGCCGCGCCGCCGCAGTGATCGATTCGGTTCTGGACTTCGACTATGCCTCCGGCCGCACGGACACCCGTTCGGCAGATGCGATCATCGCCTTCGTCAAGGAAAACAACCTTGACGTTCAATGGCTTCTGGAAAGCCACGTCCATGCGGACCACCTCTCGGCCGCGCCCTATATCCAGCGCGAGGTGGGCGGCAAGATCGGCATCGGCAACAACATCCGCATCGTGCAGGACACCTTCGGCAAGGTCTTCAACGAAGGCACCGAGTTCCAGCGCGACGGCTCGCAGTTCGACGCGCTCTTCGCCGAGGGCGACAGCTTCCACATCGGGCAGCTGCGCGGCGACGTTCTGCATACACCGGGCCATACGCCAGCGTGTCTGACCTACGTGATCGGAGACGCCGCTTTCGTGGGCGATACGCTCTTCATGCCCGATTTCGGCACCGCCCGGTGCGATTTCCCCGGCGGATCGTCGGCCACGCTCTTCGAATCAATCCAGAAAATCCTGTCTCTTCCAGACGAAACGCGGATCTTCGTGGGCCACGACTACAAGGCGCCGGGCCGCGATGACTACGCCTGGGAAACCACCGTGGGCGAGCAGAAGGCGCTCAACATCCACGTGGGCCAGGGCAAGTCGGCCGAGGATTTCGTTGCCATGCGCGACGCCCGCGACGCGACGCTGGCCATGCCCAAGCTGATCATCCCCTCGCTGCAGGTGAACATGCGCGCAGGCCAGATGCCGCCCGCGGACGAGAAGGGCGATGTCTTCCTCAAGGTGCCGGTCAACAAGCTCTGATCCCGGCCCGCTCCATACGGTCTGGGCGGGGGCCGCACGGCCCCTGCCCGCTCCTCCTCCAACAAACGGAATACCCTCATGCCAATGGACTGGATTCTCGGTCTCGCCGGCGGTCTGCTGATCGGAACGGGCGGCGCGGTCTACCTTCTCTTCAACGGACGGATCATGGGTGCCTCGGGCATCATCGGCGGTCTCGTGGACGGCTCGGGCCGGGACACGGCGGCGGAGCGGATCAGCTTCCTCGCCGCGGTCTTCCTGCTGCCGCTGCTGCTGACGCCGGTCTTCGGGCGGGTCGACACCCACCTGACGTCGAACGTCCTCGTCATCGCCATCGCGGGCCTGCTGGTCGGCGTGGGCACGCGGTTTGCCAATGGCTGCACCTCCGGTCACGGGGTCTGCGGCATCTCGCGGCTGTCGCTGCGCGGCATCGTGGCCACGGTCTTCTACATCCTCGCCGGCGGCCTCACCGTGGCGATCTTCCGTGAAATCCTGGGGGTGATCTGATGCGCAATCTCTATGCCTTCCTCGCCGGCGGCCTGTTCGGCACCGGCCTCTATGTCTCGGGCATGACCGACACCGCCAAGGTGCAGGGCTGGCTCGACGTCTTCGGCGCCTGGGATCCCACGCTGGCCTTCGTCATGGGCGGCGCGATGATCCCCATGGCGATCGCCTGGCTGATCGCGGAGCGCGCCAAGGCCCCGGTGGCCGGCGGCAGCTTCCCGGCGAAGCCCGCCCCCAAGCTGGGCCGCAACCTGATCCTCGGCTCAACGCTCTTCGGCATGGGCTGGGGCCTTGTCGGGCTCTGCCCGGGGCCGGCCATCGCCTCGCTGTCCTACAACGGGCTCGGCGGCGTGATCTTCGTCATCGCCATGGGCGCAGGCATGCTCGCCACGCCCGCCTTGCGGAGCCGTCTGGACAGGGCGGTGCCTGCTGAATAAGGCTTTGCACATGGAACCTCGTCACATCACCCCCCGCTATTCCGTGAGCCCGCAGATCCTCCCCGAGGACCTGCCGGCGATCAAGGCCGCAGGCTTCACCCGCGTGATCTGCAACCGTCCCGACGCCGAGAACCCGCCCGAGCTGCAGGCCGCCGCCATGGCCGAGGCCGCGCAGGCGGCGGGTCTCGACTTCGTCGTTCTGCCGCTGACGCACCAGACCATGACGCCCGAGAACATCGCCAAGCAGGAGGCGCTGGTGGCCGAGGCCGAGGGCCCCGTGCTGGCATATTGCGCCTCCGGCACGCGCTGCTCGGTGATCTGGTCGCTGGGTCAGGCCGCGCAGGGCGTCCCCGCGGACGAAATCCTCACCGCGACGGCCAAGGCCGGCTACGACCTGTCGCAGCTGCGTCCGCGTCTCGAACAAGGCTGAGACCCGGAGCGAGCCCCGGACTGCGCGGCGGCCTGAGCCTCGGCCCAGGCGTCGCACGGCGTTCAGGTCAGCGCGCGGATCACAATCGGATCGCGTCCCGGCCCGGCGCCACCTGCCCGACCGCGTGAACCGGTCCCGGCGAGCGCCCCCTCGCCTCGCGCGAACCACCCTTCCGGCGCCGGCCCTTGCCGTCGCGCTTAAGATCACACCGGCGTCCGGCCCCTGACAGGGCCGGGCGCCTATTTCGTCACTCGAAGTCCGACAGGTCCGCCATTGGGAAGCCGGACATCGGCAAAGGTTCGAGGTCCTCCTCCTGCGGCCCGAGGCCCGGGAGGTCCGAGAGGTCCGGCAGGTCCTCGAGCGCCTCGACCCGTGGCGACGGGTCCGGAACATCTGGCGGGGGCTCCGCCACCTCGGGCTCGGGCGCAGGTGGGGACGTGGAGGCCGCCGCCATCGCCGGGGCTTCCGCCCGTGGCTCTGCCGCCTCCCCCGCCTCGGAGAGCCTGCGCGCGGTACGCGCCCCCTCTTCGGCGGAGAGGCGGACCGCCCGGGCCCCGTTCATCTGCCCCAGCCGCACCTTCAGCACCCGCTGCCGGCCCGGACCCAGCAGCATCGTGCTGCCAAGCGCCGCGCGCGGGATCGGCAGCACGTCGCCCGGCTTCAGCTTCAGGAGCGCCTCCCACGGCAGCGACAGCCGGTGCAGTTCCGCCGTCAGCTCCGCCCGTGCCTGCCCCACGACCCGCGCCATCGGCGGGCCGTCTCCGGCCTCCTCCGGCAGGGGCGCGGCGCGGGGCTTTTCCCTCTCCGGCAGGAGGATTTGCAGCCCGCCCTCACGCTGCCCGGCGAGGTCCAGCTCCAGCCTGAGCCGGTGATAACCGCCCGCGTCCAGCGCCAGCCCCAGCATCCGCGGCCCCTCCATCATCGCACCGAAGCGGTAGCCGGTGAGCCAATAGCCCTCCTCGGAGGCCTCCAGCAGCCCCTCCAGCGCGGTGAAGGCCGCGTCGATCAGCGGTGCGGTCAGCGCGGCATCGGTGCGGGTCGGGCGGCGCGGGTCGGGCGGGGAGCGCAGCAGGCGGCCCATGGTCTGCATTTCCACCAGCGAGGACATCAGCGCGAAGTCGAGGCTCATGGCGCCCGACAGACCCTCCGGCCCCTCCAGCAGGAGGGTCAGCGCCGCCTCCGGCAGCTCGGCCACGGCATCCTCCAGCGGCAGCTCGTCCACCTCCAGCCGGCGCACCGCGAGGGCGAGGTCCAGCGCCTCGTCCGCGGCACGGGCGAGGGCAAGGCGCAGCGCCTTGTCAGGCGACAGGACGCGCGCCTGATAACCCTCGCGCGCAGCAAGGGTCTTGCGGCGCAGCACGGCGTTGGATGACGTTTTTCCCATTCTCTCCGCCAGATGTGACGCGGGCATTCGCGCCAACCTAGGACGAGGATGGTTACGATAGGCTTTACCCGGCTATTGTGCAGCCATGGCCCGGGCGAGCGGCATCGTCACCCGGAAGGCCGCCCCGCCCTGCCCCGGCAGGTAGCCGATGGTGCCCCCCAGCCGCTGCATGATCTCGCGGCAGATGGCGAGGCCAAGGCCCGCACCGCCTGCCTTCTGCTCGCCCACGCGGGCGAATTTCTCGAAGATCACCGTCTGCTGGTCAGTCTCGATCCCGGTGCCGTTGTCGATGAAATCCACGATCAGCGTGCCGCCGCGCTGCCGCACGTGGATCGAGAGTTCGGGCCGCTCCGCATCGCAGTATTTCGCGGCATTGGCGATCAGGTTGATGAAGACCTGCCCCAGCCGGTCGAGGTCCGTGGTGAGCAGCAGTGTCTCGGCCACGCGGTTGCGGCGGATGCGCAGCCGGTCCGCCGCCCCGCCGGTCGCGGAAATCGCATGGTCGATCAGCGCCGAAAGCCGCCCCTCCTGCAGGTTCAGGCTGATCTGGCCGTTTTCCAGCACCGAAAGGTCCAGCAGGTCATCGAGCAACCGCGTCAGCCGCACCGCCTCGTCGTGGATGATCGAGGCATACTTCAGCCGCTGCTCGGTCCCCAGCCCGTCGGTGTCGCGCAGGATCTCGGAAAACGCGCGGATCGAGGTCATGGGCGTACGCAGTTCGTGGCTGATCTGGCTGAGGAAGGCGTCCTTCTGCAGCGACAGCTGGGTCAGCTTGTCGTTCGCGGCGCGCAGTTGGCGCGCGGTGCGGGTCAGCTCCTGCGACTTGGCTTCGAGCTGGCTGGAATATTCCATGATCTGCGCGGTCTCATCCGCCACGGCCATCAGGTCCTCGACCGAGACGACGGCCCCGCCGGTCAGCTGGCCGACCATCGCATGGGCCGTCGCGGCCCCGACCGAGCCTGCCAACTCGCGCTCCAGCGCCTGAAGGAAGCCCGGCGTCGGGTCCGGGAGGTAGCTGGCAAGGCCCTGCGCCCGCGCCTCCCGCAGGAAGAGCGCCTGCGCCTGTGCCGGGCCGAGGATGCGCTGCGACATCATCAGCAGGTCCTCGGTCTGGACCGGGCCCGCGGCACCGCGGCCCGGGCTCTCGGAATACTGGTAGACGTTGACGAACTGCGCGCCCTGCAACCGCTCCACCGGTGTCGGGAAGCCCATGAGAGAGACGATGACGAAGGACAGCGTGTTGAAGAACAGCGACCAGAGCGCGCCATGCACCAGCGGGTCGATCCCCTCGATCCCGAAGAGCGCCTCGGGCCGCAGCCAGCCCAGACCGAAGGGCCCGGCCTCGAGCACATGGACCGGGATCACCACGCCATCCCCGAAGCCCGGCAGGAACAGGCACCACGTCCAGATCGCCGATCCGACGATGAGGCCCGTCATCGCGCCATTGCGCGTGGCCCCGCGCCAGAAGATGCCGCCCACGAGCGCCGGCAGGAACTGCGCCACCCCCGAGAAGGAGATCAGGCCGATGGCGGCCAGTGCCTCGCCCCCGCCCGAGACGCGGTAGTAGATGTAGCCCAGCAGGACCACGCCCACGATCGAGACCCGGCGCGCCAGCATGACCACGTGGCGCACATCGCCCGAGACCACGGCGCCGCCGCCAGTGACGCGCAGCCAGATCGGCATGACGATATGGTTCGACACCATGGTCGAGAGCGCGATCGAGGCCACGATCACCATCGAGGTCGCCGAGGAAAAGCCGCCGATGAAGGAAAGCATGGCCAGCCCCGTGCGCCCGTCGTGCAGCGGCAGGGTCAGCACGAAGAGGTCGGGGTTTGATCCCTCCGGCAGCAGGTCGAGGCCCATGACGGCAATCGGCACCACGAAGAGACTCATCACCATCAGGTAGGCCGGGAAGGCCCATGTGGCGGTCTGCAGGTGGCGCTCGTCCTCGTTCTCGACCACCAGCACCTGGAACATGCGCGGCAGGCAGAGGAAGGCGGCGGCGGAGAGGAAGATGAGACCGGCCCAGCGACCGTTGACCATCTCCCACCGGCCGATGGGCGAGGCGTCGATCCGGGCCAGCGTTTCGGACAGCCCGCCGCCAAGCCCCCAGATGACGAAGACCCCCACGGCGACAAGGGCGCAGAGCTTCACCACCGCCTCGACCGCGATGGCCATGACGACGCCGTGGTGACGTTCGTTCGCATCGAGGTTGCGGGTGCCGAAGAGCACCGTGAAGAAGGCCAGCCCCGCGGCCACCCAGAGCGCCGTGCTGCTGCCGCCGGGCAGCGTGGTAGCCGGGTCCATCGCGGCAAAGGCGGCAAAGGACAACGTGACCGACTGCAATTGCAGCGCGATATAGGGCGTGGTGCCCACCACGGCCATGATGGTGACAAAGACCGCGAGCCGCGTGGACTTGCCATAGCGGGACGAGATCAGGTCCGCGACCGAGGTGATCTTCTGGCTGCGCCCGATGCGCACCATCTTCCGCACGGCCCAGAGCCAGCCGATCATCGCCAGCGAGGGCCCGAGGTAGATCGTCAGGTACTCCAGCCCCGAGCGCGCGGCGTAGCCGACCGCGCCGTAGAAGGTCCAGGCGGTGCAGTAGATCGAGAGAGACAGCGTGTAGACCAGCGGCGAGCGCAGCCAGCCCACGCGCCCGCGCAGCGCCGCCCGCTCCGCCGCAAAGGCCACGAGGAAGAGCAGCGCGACATAGGCGAGCGAGACCGAGAGAAGGAGATTGAGCGAGGCCATCTAGCGCCCGTCCTCCTCCGGTCCGGACGAGGCCGGCCTGCCCTTGGTCGATGCGTCCCCGGCAGAGATGTCCAGTCCGGAGGCCTCCAATCCGGAGCCGCCCTGTCCGGAGCCGCCTCCCCCGGCCGGGGACATGCCTTCCCGCAGGCCGTAGGCCTCTGCCGGAGTGGTGTCCGCATCCATGGGCACGATGCTGCTCGGGACGAAGGGCCCCGCCAGATCGTCCTCCATGACCCAGGCCTGCCGGCTGCCCGGCAGGGTTTCCAAAACGCCATCCGCAGGCAATGCCGCGCTGCGGGCGCCGGCCTGTCCGCGGGACAACAGCCCTGCGGTGACGGCCAGCCCGGCCCAGACCCCGAAGATGTAGAACATCGCCCGGCTGACCGGCAGGCCCTCGGGCCCCTCGGTCCAGAGCAGAGGCAGCAGCATCAGGATGATCCCCAGCACCGGCAGGAAACGCATCGCGTCCCCGCGCCGGCGCAGCCGGTAGCTCTGACGTTCGAGAAAGACGGTCTGGCGGCTTTTCATGGCGTCGTCATCGCGTGCTGTCCCGCCCCTCCTCTGCGCCCGCGGACCGGGCTCAGGCCCCGATCAGCTGGTTCACGGCGGCCAGCACCTCGGAATTGGAGAACGGCTTGGTCATGAAGCGGCTGGCGCCTGCGGCCTCGGCCATCTCGCGGTCGCGGTTCTGGCCGCGCGCGGTCAGCATCAGCACCGGCATCCCCGCCGTCGCCTCGGCCCCGCGCAGGTCACGCAGGATGTCATAGCCGGAGCGCCCCGGCAGCATCACGTCAAGAATCACGAGATCCGGCATCCGGCTGCGCACCGCCTCCACGGCGTCCTCCCCGTTCGAATGCGTCGCCACCCGCCAGCCATCGCGCGACAGGATGAACCCGATCGCCTCGATGATATTGGGCTCATCCTCGATCACGAGAACATTCTTGCTCATCCGGCCCTCCCCCTAATGAGCGTGTCATATCTTGTTCTTATTATCCGAGCGACTATCGCCTGTCGCGCCCGGAGTGTCAAAGATTGCGCCGCGCAGGGCATTTTCTTTACCAATCTTTACCGCGCGTCGTTGCCGCGCACGCCCCCCACGAGGGGCCCGTCGTTGCGCCCCTTGGGGAAAGCAGGACTGGCCGCCCGGCATGTCGGCCCTCGAACAGCTGACCTGGCGTCTGCCCCACGAAGCGCCCAAGTGCCGTCCCACGATGCGAAACATGCCCCAAAAGTGCCTGATTGCAGCCCTTCTCTTCACTCAATCGTAAATAGAATGTTTCCCATAGAGCACTCCCCAAATCCGAGCACTCCCCCGGGATAGAATAAGAAGAGAGACCTGAGAAAATGCTGTCGAACAAAGAGTTCCTTGCTCAGTTTGATAAGCAGGCCAAGGCGGCGCAGGAAAGCGCGCCCCGTGCCAGCAAACTGTCGCTGCGTATTGTCCTGCTCGCCGGACTTGCCCTGGGCATTGCCGCCCACTGGGCGTTCAGCACCATGCAACATGTCCGCCAGGTGGCCCTGATCGACGGGACCATCGTGCCGCTGGACTCCAGTTCCCTCGCTTCGATCCAGCCCTATATCCGGCCCAAGAAGCCGACCGATACCTGCGATCCGATGAACACCATCGACGGCACCGCCGTCGGCAGCTGCGCCATGCTCTGGCCGCTGGACCGGAGCCGCCTCTGGCAGGCCCGCGCCTCTTCCGAGGAATGCGCACTGGTGCGTCAGGACCGCCCGTTCCGCATGGCGATCTCCGAGACCAACGGCACCAAGCTCGATACCTTCGCGACCGAGTTCAGCTGCCCGCTGGTTCCGCTTGCCATGGTGCCGGAGTACACGCCGCACGCCTTCCACCATCAGGCCAACATCCTCGAGACGCAGGCCGGCGTGGATTACCGCAAGACCGGCGCCTACATGCTCTATATGCTGCCGAGCCGCGACAGCGACGGCACGGACCGCAGCCGCTACCTGATCTTCCACACCGGCGGCCAGAGCGGCACCCGCCTGATCTGGGCCTCCGACAGCTCGGAAATCGGCTGGGGCTCGCAGGCCTACAGCATCTACCAGAACGGCCAGTTACAGCCCCTCTCCTCGGGCGACCCCCGCTGGGACGTGGCGGTCAAGGCCCTGACCGACGCCAATGCCGAGGGCTGCGAGAGCTTCATGCTCAGCAGCGGCGGCGGGGCGCATTGCTTCGACAGCCGCAGCACCTGGCGGATAGACTTCGACAAAGGCACCGCCCAGCCGACGTCCTTCTGACCCGACCTGCTCTTCTCCCGGACATCAAGACACCGCCTGACCCCCGTCAGGCGGCGTCTCCCATGAGGGAGGGCTCCCGTCGGCCCGGGCAATCGCTGCGCGGACAGATCCGGCACGTGACGCCCACGCGCGGCGCCTCCTCCGCCTCGTTCGGGCCGGGGACCCGGGGCAGGATCAGCATATGCGCCTCGAAGAGCGGTTCGCGGTTCAGACGCGGCGCGCCCTTGGGCTGCGCCACCGCATAGGTCAGGAAGGCCCCTTCGCTGCGCCCGGCCAGACGGACGGGGCGGCGCATGGGCATCATCGGGCGGCTGAGGCTCTGGAACAGCGGCCAGAGCGGACAGGCGGTGCCGAAACGCGGCAGCGGGAAGCCCTCCAGCGGGCGGCGGAAGGTCAGCGTGCCGGAGCCGTCGCAGATCACCAGCCCCACCTTGTCCAGCGTCCCCTCCCCCGGCGGCAGGCTCGCCAGCCGTCGCAGCACGCGGGCGGTATCCGTCCCGAAGGCGTCGGCAAGCGCGGCGGGGTTCAGCGTCTCGGGGGTCTTCGGCAGTTCCGGCAGCAGGCGCGTGGCGGGCAGATGGCGGGCATCCTCGGCGTAGCGTTCCAACAGCGCCTGCGCCATGGCGCGGGCCGTGCTGCTGGTCAGCTCCTCGGCCTCCGCCACCAGCCGCGCGGGATCACCGCCGCCGCCCGGCTCCAGCGCCGGGAAATGGAAACTCTGCGCCGTGAAGAAGGCCTCGACCTCCTCCTGCGGAACGCTCTGCGCGGTCTCCCGGGTCTCGCCCGCGTCCAGTTCCGCCACCAGCCGCTGCGCCCCCTCGGCCAGACGGCGGCTGTCCTCGGAGATGTTGCGGTGAAACCGGTCCTGCCAGTCGGGCTCCAGCTCGGGCGTGTCCACGAGGATCGAGGCGGTGGAGCGGATCGCCGTGACGGTCGAGAGCACCTCGTGCAGCGAGGCGGCCAGATGCGGGTCGTGCGACAGCCGGTCGGTCAGCGCCTCGACCTCCTGCTCCATCGCCGCCAGCCTCCGGTAGCCCCCGGCAATCAGCTGCGCCCAGCCGGGGAAACGACCTGCGAACTCCTCGATCCGATCCAGTTCGGCGCCCGCCGCGGGACGTTCGGCGGCCGCCTCCCGCAGGGTCGCGATCAGCGCGGCCTCGGCCCCTTCGCTCAGGTGCGAGGGCTCCACCTCCAGCGCGGCGGCGATGTCGAGCAGCAGTTTCCCGCCGATTCTGCGCCGGTTGTGCTCGATCAGGTTGAGGTAGCTGGCCGAAATCCCGGCCTGCCGCGCCAGTTCGGCCTGCCGCATGCCCCGCATGATCCGGCGTTCCCGGATGCGGCTGCCTGTGAGCGTCGTTCTCGCCATGGATGATTTCCCTGCCCTTTCAACGCGTTTCTGCGCTGCCGAATAAGAACCTTTACGGAATTCTACAGCATACTGTTCATTTGTTTACAAAAAAATCGAACCAAACAAAGCAGTTGTTGCGATATTTTCTTACGCCTTGCCATAATCATTTTGCACGAGAGTGCACGGGCGCGCGGAGGAGGCGCACCCAAAACCTTTAGGGAGGAAATCAATGACGAAGAACATCCTGACTCGCCGTGGCGTGCTCAAGACGGGGGCCGGTGTCGGCGCCACGCTCGCCGTCCCGACGCTGTTCACCGGGGCGGCCTGGGCCAGCTACATGAACGAGCCGACGGGATCATCCGTGACGCTGGGCTTCAACGTGCCCCAGACCGGCCCCTACGCGGATGAAGGCGCGGACGAGCTGCGCGCCTACCAGCTGGCGGTCGAGCACCTGAACGGCGAAGGCGACGGCGGCATGCTCCAGACCTTCAGCTCCAAGGTGCTGGAAGGCAACGGCATCCTTGGCAAGAAGGTGGAATACGTCACCGGCGATACGCAGACCAAGTCCGACGCCGCACGTGCCTCGGCCAAGTCGATGATCGAGAAGGACGGCGCCATCATGATCACCGGCGGCTCGTCCTCGGGCGTGGCCGTCGCGGTGCAGGGCCTGTGCCAGGAGGCCGGCGTGATCTTCATGGCCGGGCTGACCCACTCCAACGACACCACCGGCAAGGACAAGAAGGCCAACGGCTTCCGCCACTTCTTCAACGCCTACATGTCGGGCGCGGCGCTGGCGCCGGTGCTGGCGGCGCAATACGGCACCGACCGCAAGGCCTATCACCTGACCGCCGACTACACCTGGGGCTGGACGCAGGAGGAATCCATCGTCGCGGCGACCGAGGCGCTTGGCTGGGAAACGGTGAACACCGTCAAGACCCCGCTGGCCCAGACGGACTTCTCGTCCTACATCGCGCCGGTCCTGAACTCGGGCGCCGACGTTCTGGTGCTGAACCACTACGGCGGCAACATGGTCAACTCGCTGACCAACGCCGTGCAGTTCGGCCTGCGTGAAAAGATGGCCAACGGCAAGCAGTTCGAGATCGTGGTTCCGCTCTTCTCGCGCCTGATGGCACGCGGTGCGGGCGAGAACATCAAGGGCATCCTCGGCTCCACCAACTGGCACTGGTCGCTGACCGATGAGGGCACCAAGGCCTTCGTGAAGTCCTTCGGCACCAAGTACGGCTTCCCGCCGAGCCAGGCCGCGCACACCTGCTACGTGCAGACGCTGCTCTATGCCGATGCCGCCCAGCGCGCAGGCAGCTTCAACCCCTGCGCCATCGCAGAGGCGCTGGAAGGCTACGAGTTCGACGGCCTCGGCAACGGCCCGACGCTCTACCGTGCCGAAGACCACCAGTGCTTCAAGGACGTCCTCGTGGTGCGCGGGAAAGAGAACCCGACCTCGGAATTCGACCTTCTGGAAGTGGTCGAGGTCACCCCGCGTGCGCAGGTGGAATACGCCCCGGATCACCCGATGTTCGCGGGTGGTGCGCTCGGGTCGTGCAACCCCGGCGCCTGATCGCCACCGCCTCAAGGGGGCGCGCCAGCATCCCGGCGCGCCCCTCCTCTCCGGTCCTGCCCCAGGGCTCTGGCCGGGACTGACATCGCGGTAGGGTGCGTCACGGCGCACCCCCGTCTTTCCCCGAGAGAGAGACAATGGACGCCATCATCCTTCAAATCCTGAACGGCCTCGACAAGGGCTCGGCCTATGCGCTGATCGCCCTTGGCCTGACGCTGATCTTCGGCACGCTGGGTGTCGTGAACTTTGCCCACGGGGCGTTGTTCATGATCGGCGCCTTCTGTGCCGTTACCCTCAACAAGCTGTTTTCGCTGAGTTTCGAGACAGTCGATCCGACCCGGACCGACTTCCTCGGCAACCCGCTGAAGGTGAAGACGCCCTACCTCGTCGACTGGTTCGGCCCGGAGGTGGGCGCCTCGCTGATCGACTGGGCGGTGCCACTGTCGATCCTGTTCTCGATCCCGATCATGATCGGCATCGGCTTCGCCATGGAGCGCGGGCTGATCAAGCATTTCTACAAGCGCCCCCATGCGGACCAGATCCTCGTGACCTTCGGCCTCGCCATCGTGATGCAGGAGCTGATCAAGCACTACTACGGCGCGAACCCGATCCAGACGCCCGCGCCTGACGCCTTCCGCGGCTCGCTCGACTTCGGCGTCCTGCTGGGCTTCGATCCGAACGTGATCATCTACCCCTACTGGCGCCTCGTCTACTTCGCCTTCGCGGCGGTGATCATCGGCGGTGTCTTTGCCTTCCTGCAGTTCACCACCTTCGGCATGGTCGTCCGCGCCGGCATGGCGGACCGCGAGACGGTGGGCCTGCTGGGGATCAACATCGACAAGCGCTTCACCATCATGTTCGGGCTGGCCGCCGCCGTGGCCGGGCTTGCGGGGGTGATGTACGCGCCGATCAACTCGCCGAACTACCACATGGGCATGGACTTCCTCGTGCTCAGCTTCGTCGTGGTCGTTGTGGGCGGCATGGGCTCGCTTCCGGGCGCCGTCGCGGCAGGCTTCCTGCTGGGCGTGCTCGAGAGCTTCGCCTCGATGAACCAGATCAAGTCGCTGCTGCCCGGCATCGACCAGATCATCATCTACGTCGTCGCCATCGTCATTCTGCTGACCCGTCCCCGTGGCCTGATGGGCCGCAAGGGCGTGATGGAGGACTAAGCCATGCTCGGTCTCAACAAGAAAGACAGCACCCTGCTGCTGATCGTGGCGGCCATGGTTCTCCTGGCGCCGTTCATCCTCAACCCCTTCCCCGCCGACAGCGCCATGGCGCAGTTCAACGCGGGCTACCCTGACCTGATGCAGCGCTTCGTGATCTTCGGGATCTTCGCCATCGGCTTCAACATCCTCTTCGGCCTGACCGGATACCTGTCGTTCGGCCATGCGGCCTTCCTCGGCGTGGGCTCCTACTCGGCCGTGTGGATGTTCAAGCTGCTCAGCATGAACGTGATCCCGGCGATCCTTCTCGCGGTTCTCGTCTCGGGTGTCTTCGCGCTGGTGATCGGCTTCGTCTCGCTGCGGCGTACGGGGATCTACTTCTCGATCCTGACGCTGGCCTTTGCGCAGATGTCCTTCAACCTCGCCTACTCGGTGCTCACCCCGATCACCAACGGCGAGACTGGCCTGCAACTGACGCTGGACGATCCGCGCATCCTCGGCGTCTCGGCCACGGCGGATGGCGGTATCCCCGTCACTTCGCTCTTCGGGATGGAGATGCGCTCGACCTTCACGCTCGACGCAGGCGCATGGCTGTTCCAGTTCAACACCGGCTACTACTTCTGCGGCGCGGTGCTGCTGCTGGCCTTCTACCTCGCGATCCGCATCTTCCGCTCGCCCTTCGGGCTGATGCTGCGGGCGATCAAGTCGAACCGCACCCGGATGAACTACACCGGCCTGAACACCAAGCCCTACGCGCTTGCGGCCTTCGTGATCTCGGGCATGTATGCCGGTCTGGCCGGGGGCCTGATGGCCTCGATGGACCCGCTGGCAGGCGCCGAGCGGATGCAGTGGACGGCCTCGGGCGAGGTGGTGCTGATGACGATCCTCGGCGGTGCGGGTACGCTGATCGGCCCGGTCCTGGGCGCGGGCTTCATCAAGTACTTCGAGAACATCTTCTCGAAGATCAACGAAGGCGTCCTGCACCAGTGGTTCGCGTTCCTGCCCGACGGGATGGAGAACGGCGTGGTCTGGGTGGTCGAGCATTTCGTCGGCCCCGGCTGGCACCTGACGCTGGGCCTGCTCTTCATGCTGGTGGTGACCTTCCTGCCCGGTGGCCTTGTCGAAGGGGGGCAACGCATCGCGCGCCTCTTCCGCCGCAAGTCCACGGAGCCGCAGGACGGCGCCACCCAATCCCACCCTGCCGAATAAGGAGAGACGCTCATGGGCATCCTTGAAGTCAAGAACGTCAACAAGCGCTTCGGCGGGCTGAAGGCCCTCTCCGAGGTCAACCTCAGCGTGGCCGAGAACACGGTCCACGCGATCATCGGGCCCAACGGGGCCGGCAAGTCGACGCTGCTCAACTGCCTCGTCGGCAAGCTGATCCCGGACACCGGCTCGGTCATGTTCGACGGCCAGTCGGTTCTGGGGCGCACGCCCTACGAGATCAACCAGATGGGCATCTCCCGCGTGTTCCAGACGCCCGAGATCTTCGGCGATCTGACGGTGATGGAGAACATGATGATCCCCTGCTTCGCCAAGCGCGACGGGGCCTTCGAGATGAACGCGCTTGCCGGGGTGGCCCGGCAGCGTGACATCCTCGAACGGGCCGAGCAGATGCTGGTGGACATGCGGATGGCCGACAAACGCAACATGCATGCCGCCTCGATGTCCCGCGGGGACAAGCGGCGTCTCGAAATCGGCATGTGCCTTGCCCAGGAGCCGCGTCTGCTGCTGCTGGACGAGCCGACCGCGGGCATGGCACGTGCCGATACCAACAACACCATCGACCTGCTGAAGCAGATCAAGGAAGAGCGGGATATCACTATCGCAATTATTGAACATGACATGCATGTTGTGTTTTCCCTCGCGGAGAGGATTACTGTCCTCGCGCAGGGCACGCCGCTGGTGGAGGACATCCCTGCCAACATCAAGGGGCACCCCAAGGTCCGCGAAGCGTACCTGGGCGAAACGGCCGCCGCGGCCTGAGGAGGAGGACGCGGCCAGGTGGGACAGACCCGCCTGCCGCCGTCCGAGGAGGAGAGAACATGAACGTCAAACCGGACTTCTCGAAGGGCATCAATCACGCGATGACCGCGCCCGCGTTCCTGTCGGTCTGGAACGTCGAGGCCTATTACGGCGAGAGCTACATCGTCCAGAACGTCAGCTTCAACGTGCACGAGGGCGAGATCCTCGCGCTGCTGGGGCGCAACGGGGCGGGCAAGACCTCGACCCTGCGGGCCATCGCGCGGATGGACAGCCCCGCCGTCACCCGCGGCGAGATCTGGCTGGATCACGCGCCGCTGCACACCATGTCCAGCTGGCAGGCCGCGCAATCCGGCATCGGGCTGGTGCCCGAGGATCGCAGCATCATTCCCGGCCTGACGGTGGAGGAAAACCTGCAACTCGCCCAGATCGCCCCGCCCATCGGCTGGTCCATCGACCGGCTCTATGACCTCTTCCCGCGCCTCGGCGAGCGCCGCAAGCAGGAGGGCGTGACGCTCTCCGGCGGGGAGCAGCAGATGCTGGCGATTGCCCGCGCCCTGGCGCGGGACATCAAGGTACTGCTGCTGGATGAACCCTACGAGGGCCTCGCCCCCGTCATCGTCGACGAGATCGAACGCACCCTGCGGATCATCAAGGAGCAGGGCATCACCACGATCCTCGTCGAACAGAACGCCGTACGCGCGCTGGAACTGGCCGACCGCGCGGTGATCCTCGACACCGGCTCCATCGTCTTCGACGGCACCGCCGCCGAGGTGCTGGGCAACGAGGAACTGCGGGCCGAGTACCTCGCCATCTGACACCCCGCGCGGCCTCCCCCCGGGGGCCGCGTCTCTCCCATCGTTCCAAACCCCAATGCTCGAAACCCAAGTGAAGGCAAAGTCAACATGACGGACCAGACCTATCCTCCCAGTGCGGAATTTGCGGCGAACGCCCACATCGATGCGGCGAAATACGCCGAGATGTACAAGGCCTCGATCGCGGACCCCGAGGGCTTCTGGGCTGAACAGGCGCAGCGTATCGACTGGATGAAGCCCTTTACCAAGGTGAAGGACACGAACTTCACCCTCGGCGAAGTCTCGATCAAGTGGTTCGAGGACGGCACCCTGAACGTGGCCGCGAACTGCATCGACCGGCACCTCGCCAAGCGCGGCAACCAGGCCGCGATCATCTTCGAGCCCGACAACCCGGGCGAACAGGCCCAGTCGATCACCTACCGCGACCTGCACCGCCGCGTCTGCCGGATGGCCAACATCCTCAGCGACATGGGCGTGCGCAAGGGCGACCGCGTGGTGATCTACCTGCCGATGATCCCCGAGGCCGCCTATGCCATGCTGGCCTGTGCCCGGATCGGCGCCATCCATTCCATCGTCTTTGCCGGCTTCTCGCCCGATGCGCTCGGCGCGCGGATCAACGGCTGTGACGCCAAGGTGGTCATCACCTCCGACTATGCCCCGCGCGGCGGCCGCCAGACCCCGCTCAAATCCAACACCGACGCCGCCCTGCTGCACTGCAAGGACACGGTGAAGGTGCTGATGGTGCGCCGCACCGGCGGCCAGACCACCTGGGTCGAGGACCGCGACCACGATTACAACGAACTGGCACTGGAGGCGGACGACTATTGCGCGCCCGTGGAAATGGATGCGGAAGACCCGCTCTTCATCCTCTACACCTCCGGCTCCACCGGGCAGCCCAAGGGCGTCGTGCACACCACGGGCGGCTACCTCGTCTACGCCGCGATGACCCATGAACTGGTCTTCGACTACCACGACGGCGACGTCTACTGGTGTACGGCGGACGTGGGCTGGGTCACCGGGCACAGCTACATCGTCTATGGCCCGCTGGCCAATGGCGCCACCACGCTGATGTTCGAGGGCGTGCCCACCTACCCCGATGCGGGCCGGTTCTGGGCCGTCTGCGAGAAGCATTCGGTGAACCAGTTCTACACCGCCCCCACCGCGATCCGCGCGCTGATGGGCCAAGGGACCGAATGGGTCGAGAAATACGACCTCAGCAGCCTCAAGGTGCTGGGCACCGTGGGCGAGCCGATCAACCCGGAAGCCTGGAACTGGTACAATGACGTGGTCGGCAAGGGCAACTGCCCCATCGTCGACACCTGGTGGCAGACCGAGACGGGCGGCCACCTTCTGACCCCCCTGCCCGGCGCGACCCCGGCCAAGCCCGGCTCGGCCACCACGCCCTTCTTCGGGGTGCAGCCGGTGGTGCTGGACGCCCATTCCGGCACCGAGATCGACGAGACCGAGTGCGAAGGCGTGCTGTGCATCAAGGACAGCTGGCCCGCGCAGATGCGCACCGTCTGGGGCGATCACGAGCGGTTCGAGAAGACCTATTTCTCGGACTACAAGGGCTACTACTTCTCCGGTGACGGCTGCCGCCGCGATGCGGATGGCTACTACTGGATCACCGGGCGCGTGGATGACGTGATCAACGTCTCGGGCCACCGGATGGGCACCGCCGAGGTCGAATCCGCCCTCGTCGCGCATTCCAAGGTCGCCGAGAGCGCCGTTGTCGGCTACCCCCACGCCATCAAGGGTCAGGGCATCTATGCCTATGTCACCCTGATGAACGGGGTCGAACCCTCCGACGAGCTTCGCAAGGAGCTGGAAACCTGGGTCCGGACCGAGATCGGCCCGATTGCCAAGCCCGACCTGATCCAATGGGCCCCCGGCCTGCCCAAGACGCGGTCGGGCAAGATCATGCGCCGTATCCTGCGCAAGATTGCCGAGAATGACTACGGCGCCCTTGGCGACACCTCCACGCTGGCGGACCCGGCGGTGGTGGACGACCTGATCGACAACCGGATGAACCGCTAAGCCAGTTCGCCCGCTCGCTTCAGTTCCCCGCACCATGCCTGCCGAGAGGGGAGGCAGGCGTGGTGCGGGCAAGCAAGCCAGCCAGACGTTCAGGCAACTGGACGTTCAGCCAGCCACACGGCTTGGATCCTTTGGAGCTTGAGATCCTTTCAAGCCTGGGTCCTTTGGAACGGGGTCGGTCACCATGCCGGCCCCGTCCTGCTTTTCTACGCCTGATTCCTAAACGCATCGTTGCGCCGTGCCGGCAGGCGAGGCGCCGCCGGTTCCCTTCGGGGCCCGAAATAATTGCCGGAACCGGACAGAGGGGCGCGTGTTGTCTGCCCAGATGGACATGACAACCTTGAGGAGTACGACCATGACCAATGTGAAAGCTATCCTGCTCTCCGGTGCGGCCGCCCTTGCACTTGTTTCGGGCCCGGTTGCCGCCCAGACCGCCGACGTGACCACGGACACCGAGATGTCCACCGACAGCGCCGACACCAGCGTCACGCTGCAGAACCAGACCGCCGCCGAGGCCGACGACGAAAGCCTTATGGATCAGGCCGCCGACGCCACCGGTGACGCGATCGACGCCACGGGCGAGGCCCTCGAGGACGGTGCCGATGCCGCCACCGACATGGCTGAAAGCGCGGGCGAAAGCATCGAAGACGGTGCCGAAGCCACCGCGGATGCCGCCGACAACGCGGGTGACGAGATCTCGGAAGAGGCCTCGGAGCTGCAGCAGAGCGCCGAGAACTCGATGGAGAGCGACACCACCGTCGAAGCGGACAGCTCCACGGATCTGGCCGTGACCGAGGACGACACGGAGATGACCCCGGGCGACGATGTGGCCGGTGAAGAAATGGCCAATGCCGTCGAAGTGGAAGCCGGTTCCATGGTCGGCACGCAGGTGATGAGCTCGGCCGGCGAAGAGATCGGCGAGATCGACCAGTTCGTCCGCGTCGACAATGACGTGATGGCCGTGATCGGCGTCGGCGGCTTCCTCGGCCTCGGCGAGCACGAAGTGGCCCTTCCGCTGAGCGACCTCGACGTGGAAGGCGAGAACGTCACCGCCTTCGGCTACACCGAGGAGCAGCTGAAGAGCATGGCCGAATACGACAAGGAGACCGCGCAGGCTGTCGAAGACAGCGAAATCGTCTCCTTCGGCCGCTCGTAAGCGACGCGCCTGACCCTGCCCTTCGGGGCAGCTGAGAGAGAGAAATGGCCGCTCCGGGACACCGGGGCGGCCGTTTCGCATCCCTGCCCCTGCGAGATGGTGCTCACGATTGCGTTTCCGCCTTCTTTTCACTGCGGATCGCTTCGCCTATAAGCGCACGTGAACAAGGGCCACCTGCAAGAGCCAAACTGCACTGGCCGCCGATGTAGCGATCGAGGAACCCATGACCAATAACACGCATGACGCGGATGTGGCCTTCATCAAGGCGCTGGCCGAACTGCTGCGCGACAACGACCTGACCGAACTGCAGGTCAAGCGCGACTACGGCGAGGACGACAGCCTGAACGTGCGCGTGAGCCGCAAGATGGAAGCCGCCCCGGTGACCTATGCCGCGCCCGTCGCGGCCCCGGCCCCTGCCGCAGCGCCCGCCGCTGCCGCCGCCCCGGCTGCTGCCGCCGGCGAAGCAGAGGACCCCGCCAGCCACCCCGGCGCGGTGACCTCGCCCATGGTGGGCACCGTCTACCTGCAGCCCGAACCCGGCGCACCCGCCTTTGCCAAGGTCGGCGCCACGGTGGATGAAGGTGACACCCTGCTGATCGTCGAAGCCATGAAGACCATGAACCACATCCCTGCCCCGCGCAGCGGCGTGGTGAAACGCATCCTCGTCGAAGACGGCGGCGCGGTAGAGTTCGGCACCCCCCTGATGATCATCGAATAAGGCCCGTGCCCATGTTCGATAAAATCCTCATTGCCAACCGGGGCGAGATCGCCCTCCGCGTCATCCGTGCCGCGCGCGAGATGGGCATCCAGACCGTCGCCGTGCATTCCACCGCGGATGCGGATGCGATGCACGTGCGGATGGCGGACGAAAGCGTCTGCATCGGCCCGCCCTCCTCGACCGACAGCTACCTGCGCATCCCCTCGATCATCGCGGCCTGCGAAGTGACCGGTGCGCAGGCGATCCACCCGGGCTACGGCTTCCTGTCCGAGAACGCGGCCTTCGTGCAGATCCTCGAAGACCACGGCATCACCTTCATCGGCCCCACCGCGGAACACATCCGCATCATGGGCGACAAGATCACCGCCAAGGACACGATGAAGGCGCTCGGCGTGCCCTGCGTGCCCGGCTCGGACGGGGGCGTGCCCGACGTCGCCACCGCCAAGCAGATCGGCGCCGAGATCGGCTACCCGGTGATCATCAAGGCCACCGCCGGTGGCGGCGGTCGCGGCATGAAGGTGGCGCAGAGCGAGAAGGACATCGAACGCGCCTTCTCCACCGCGCGTTCGGAGGCCAAGGCCGCCTTCGGCAACGACGAAGTCTATATCGAGAAGTACCTCACCACCCCGCGCCACATCGAGATCCAGGTCTTCGGTGACGGCAAGGGCAAGGCGGTGCACCTGGGCGAGCGGGACTGTTCGCTCCAGCGGCGCCACCAGAAGGTCTTCGAGGAGGCCCCCGGCCCGATCATCACCCCCGAAGAGCGCGCCGCCATCGGCAAGGTCTGCGCGGACGCGGTGTCCAAGATCAACTACGCCGGTGCCGGCACGATCGAGTTCCTCTACGAGAAGGGCGAGTTCTACTTCATCGAGATGAACACCCGTCTGCAGGTGGAACACCCGGTGACCGAGGCGATCTTCGGCGTGGACCTCGTGCGCGAACAGATCCGCGTCGCCGAGGGCTATCCGCTGTCCTTCGGTCAGGACGACCTGACGATCAACGGCCACGCCATCGAGGTGCGGATCAACGCCGAACGCCTGCCCGATTTCGCGCCCCGCCCGGGCCGGATCTCGCATTACCATGCGCCCGGCGGCCTTGGGGTTCGGATGGACAGCGCGCTCTACGACGGCTACTCGATCCCGCCCTACTACGACAGCCTGATCGGCAAGCTGATCGTGCACGGCCGCGACCGGCCCGAGGCGCTCGCCCGCCTGCACCGCGCGCTCGGCGAGCTGATCGTGGACGGCGTGGAGAACACCGTGCCGCTCTTCGACGCGCTGCTGCGCGAGCCGGACATCCAGTCGGGCAACTACAACATCCACTGGCTGGAAAAGTGGCTCGAAACCGCCTTCAAGGCAGACTGAGCCCGCTCCGCCACCGGCGGGGGCGCCACGGCGCCCCCTGCCCCGCTTCCTCTTCCTCCACGCTCGTATCAGGCGCCTCGCCGTGTCAGGCCGGGCCGTGGCAGGCTGGGCCGGACAAGAGCAGGTGACACTCCCATGGACCCCGACGCGCTGACACCGGAGCTTCTGCTCTACGGATACCAGTCCGGCGTCTTTCCCATGGCCGAAGGTCGCGACGATCCCGAAATCTTCTGGGTCGATCCCAAGCGGCGCGGCGTCTTTCCCCTCGACAGGTTCCACATCTCCCGCTCCCTCTCGCGGACGCTGCGACGCGATGACTACCGGGTGCGGATCGACACGGATTTCGCCGGCGTGATCGAGGCCTGCGCCGACCGGCCCGAGACTTGGATCAACGCCGAGATCGCGGAGCTCTACCAGAAACTGCACGAGATGGGTCATGCCCATTCACTGGAGGTCTATGACCTGGAGGACCGGCTCATCGGCGGGGTCTATGGCGTTGTGCTGGGGGCGGCCTACTTCGGAGAGAGCATGTTCTCCCGCCGCCGGGATGCCTCGAAGATCGCACTTGCGTGGCTTGTGGACCGGCTGCGCGCAGGGGGCTTCACGCTCTTCGACACGCAGTTCCTGACCAGTCATCTCGCCTCTCTCGGCGCGGTGGAGATCAGCCGCGCCGCCTACCGGCGGCAGCTGGCAGAGGCGCTGTCATACGAGGCAGAGTTCACGGGGCCGGGCCCCGCAAACGGTCAGGAGCTCTTGCAGCGCAGGACCCAAATGTCGTAGCGCGCGTGGTCCATGGCGTTGAGCGCCGGGGCCGAGGCCATCATCCAGCCCTCGAAAACCGTGTCGTCGGTCTTCTCCGGCTCGGTCACCGTGAGGAAGGCGAAGGCGTCACCCGCCTGGTTGCCTTCGGGGTAGCGGCATTCGCGCATCCGGATCACGAGGCCGCCCATGCGGGCCACGCCGCCGTTCTGGATGTCGATGTCGACCACGTTGCCGTTGATCTTGTCGAGGCCGCGCAGGATGGCGCCGGTGCCGGTGGTGGTGGCTTCCTGCACCTGCTGGGCCTGAAGCGGCAGCGCCGCCAGGCTGAAGGCTGCCACGAGGAGGGCGCGGATCATTCGCCGCCGCTCCCGCCGCCGGCCACGAATTTCATCAGCAGCGAGATCAGGCTGACGGAGCCCTGGGTGTCCACGATCTCGTCGCCCGCGGCGTAGTTGAAGGCCGAGGCGCCGGGCAGGATCTCGACGAAGTTGCCGCCGAGCAGCCCCTCGGAGGAGACCACGACCGAACTGTCGTCGGGCACTTCGATGCCGGTCGACATGGAGAAGGTGGTGACGGCGCGGAAGGTCTGCGGATCGAGGTCGATGCCGGTCACGGTGCCGACCTTGACGCCGGCAAGGCGCACATCGGTGCCGGTGCTGATCCCTTCCGCCGAGCGGAAGGAGGCGGTCAGCGGGTAGCTGCCCGAGGGCGCGGCAAGGCCGACGATCTGACCTGCGTAGAACAGGAAGCCCGCGGCGACCGCCACGACCAGACCGCCGACGACGATTTCTGTGGTGTTCTCGGACATGAGGCTCGCCTTATTCCGGCTGCCACGCCTCGTAATCGGCGCGCGGCGCGGGCTCCTTGCGGCGCAGCGACCCGGCGGGGGCGTAGGCCAGCGTGGTGCCGGTGAGGTTCTCGAGGTGGGGCTTTTCCCAGGACTTGTGCGCCAACGGCTTTTCGGTGGGCACCTCGTCGTAGGTGTGGTGCAGCCAGCCATGCCAGTCGGGGCTCACGCGGCTGGCCTCGGCCTCGCCGTTGTAGATGACCCAGCGGCGTTTGCCGTCGGACGTCTGGTAGAAGACATTGCCCTGATCGTCCTCGCCCACTTTCTGGCCGTGACGACGGGTGTAGAGCAGCGTGTTCAGCGTGGCGCCGTTCCACCAGGTAACGCCGCGCAGCAGGCCGTTGAGAATGCCCATGGAATGCCTCCTTCGATCTCCCTCCCGATATGGCGCAATCGGGGGCAAAGGTCCAGTCCCCGGGGACGTGGGAATCGTGCCCTCGCGCGGTTGTGCCGTGCCGTGGGCAGAGGATGAGTATTTGTAGAAAGATGAAGCCGGATGCCCCTGCCCTGCCGGTGTGTTCGGGAGCCCATCCGGTGGTCCGCGTGGGCGGAGGGGGCCTTCAGGAACGCGAAAGGCCGGGCACGGGGCCCGGCCTTGCTGTCTGTTGCGATCCGGAGATCAGGCGCTGGCGCCTTCCTTCTTGGCGTCGGCGTAGATCATCAGCGGCGCCGCGTCGGAGTTCACGGCCTCTTCGTTCACCACGACCTCTTCGACGCCTTCCATGCCGGGCAGGTCGAACATCGTGTCGAGGAGGATGTCCTCGAGAATCGACCGCAGGCCCCGGGCGCCGGTCTTGCGGGCGATGGCGCGTTTCGCGATCGCCAGCAGGGCGTCCTCGGTGAAGGTGAGCTGGGTATCCTCCAGTTCGAAGAGACGCTGGTACTGCTTGACCAGCGCGTTCTTCGGCTGGGTCAGGATGGTGACCAGCGCGTCCTCGTCGAGGTCTTCCAGAGTGGCGAGCACGGGCAGACGACCGACGAATTCCGGGATCAGGCCGAACTTCAGCAGGTCCTCGGGTTCGAGTTCCTTGAAGAGTTCGCCCACGCCGCGGTCGTCGTTGTCACGGACATCGGCGCCGAAGCCCATGGCCGAACCCTTGCCGCGCTGCGCGATGATCCGGTCGAGACCGGCAAAGGCGCCGCCGCAGATGAAGAGGATGTTGGTCGTGTCCACCTGCAGGAATTCCTGCTGCGGATGCTTCCGGCCGCCCTGCGGCGGGACGGAGGCCACGGTGCCTTCCATCAGCTTCAGCAGCGCCTGCTGCACGCCCTCGCCCGAAACGTCGCGGGTGATCGAGGGGTTTTCCGACTTGCGGGTGATCTTGTCGACCTCGTCGATGTAGACGATGCCGCGCTGCGCGCGTTCGACGTTGTACTCGCTCGCCTGAAGCAGCTTCAGGATGATGTTCTCCACGTCCTCGCCCACGTAACCGGCTTCGGTCAGCGTGGTGGCGTCGGCCATGGTGAAGGGCACGTCGAGAATGCGGGCCAGCGTCTGCGCCAGAAGGGTCTTGCCGCAGCCGGTCGGGCCGATCAGCAGTATGTTCGACTTCGACAGTTCGATGTCGCCGGACTTGGACGAATGGTTCAGACGCTTGTAGTGGTTGTGCACGGCAACGGAGAGAACACGCTTGGCGATCTTCTGGCCGATGACGTAATCATCCAGCACGCCGCAGATTTCCTGCGGGGTCGGCACGCCGTCAGAGCTCTTCAGGCCGGTGGCCTTGGTCTCTTCGCGGATGATGTCCATGCAGAGTTCGACACATTCGTCGCAAATGAACACGGTCGGCCCTGCAATCAGCTTGCGAACCTCGTGCTGGCTCTTCCCGCAGAAGCTGCAGTAGAGCGTGTTCTTGCTGTCGCCACCCGAATTGTTCGCCATTTTGCGCACCTTTCCCCCGGTTCCGGGGCCTTTGAGGGGCCGGCGTACCGCCCCTTCCGCCTGTTAAAGGACAGATTAGGACAGCACTACCGGCACCACAACGTCAAAAATGCGTCACAAACCCCTTCGTGACGCCGGGGCCGTCACTTGCCGTCGGTGTCCGGGCCCTTGTCCCGGCTCTCGACGATCTCGTCGATCAGGCCCCAATCCTTGGCCTCTTCGGCCGACATGAAGCGGTCCCGCTCCAGCGCATCGACCACGTCTTCGTAGGTCTGGCCGGTGTGCTTGACATAGATACGGTTGAGCCGCTCTTTCAGTTTCTTCGTGTGCTCGGCGTGGATCAGGATGTCCGTCGCCTGGCCCTGGTACCCGCCGGAGGGCTGGTGAACCATGATCTCGGAGTTGGGCAGCGAGAAGCGCATGCCCTCGGCCCCGCCGGCCAGCAGCAGCGAGCCCATGGACATGGCCTGACCGACCACGAGGGTCGAGACCTTGGGCTTGATGTACTGCATCGTGTCGTAGATCGACAGGCCCGCGGTCACGACACCGCCCGGGCTGTTGATGTACATGGAAATCTCTTTCGAGGGGTTCTCGGCTTCGAGGTGCAGCAGCTGCGCCACGATCAGCGAGGACATCCCGTCGTGCACCGGCCCGGAGAGGAAGATGATCCGCTCCTTCAGCAGGCGCGAGAAAATGTCGTAGGCCCGTTCGCCACGGCTGGTCTGCTCCACCACCATCGGCACGAGGTTGTTCATATAATGGTCAATAGGATCGCGCATTCTGGCCCCGCCTCATCTGGTTGCCTGACCCCTAGTGATCAGGTCCTGATAGAGTCTTAGTCACGCACCTGACCGGCTGCAAGGCCGGGCGGCGAAATCATGTGTCCATGGTGAACGCCGGGACAGGGGGAAGGCCGCGTCGCTATCCGCCGCTGCGCCAACGGAAAAGGGCGGCGCCGTCTGGGCGCCGCCCTTTCGTGCGGACGGGGGTGAAGGGGCAAAAGCCCCCCGCCGCGACACCGCCCGGCCCATGGGCCGGAGAAGGGCCGTAGAGGGGTCCGGCCCGCCACGGGGCGGACCGGGGCGCACCCCGCGTGGTTCAGCCGCCGTTGGCCTGCAGGTAGGCGATGACGGCGTCGATATCCGCGTCCTTCTTCAGGCCCGGGAAGGACATCTTGGTGCCCTTGAGGTGCTTTTTCGGGTTGGCGAGGAAGGCGTGCAGCTCGTCCATCGACCAGATCGTGCCCGAAGCGCCCATCTCGTCCATCGGCTTGGAGTAGCGGAAGCCATCCACCGCGGCGACGGTGCGCCCGACGATGCCGTTGAGCTCGGGCCCGGTGCGGTTCTTGGCCCCTGCGCCGACCTCGTGGCAGGCCTTGCACTTGCGGAACACCTTCTCGCCGTCCGCGACGAGGGCCGGGTCCGGCATGGACGCGGCGGCGGGTTCCGGCGTGGCCGGGGCTTCTGCGGCAGGCGCTTCGGCGGGCGTTTCGGCAGGCGCTTCGGCTGCGGCTTCGACCACCGGCTCGCTGCTGGCCTCCTCCGTGTCGGGCGTCACGTCCAGCACGGCGGCGCGCATGGTGATCTCGACCGTGTCCTTGCAGTCGGTCATGCAGGGCTCGCCCGAGAAGGCCGTGTATTCCGTCTCGGCCCGGTTATCGACGATGAACCCGTCGGTGTTGGGCAGGACGACGTCCGAGAAGGTCTCCTTCGACAGGGTGAAATCATCGCCCACGATGTCGTTGGAGTAGAGGATGTAGGCCGTGATGGCATAGACCTCGTCCGCGGTCAGGCTCTGCGCGTCGCCGAAGGGCATCGAGCGGTGCACGTAGTCCCAGACGGTTGAGAGATAGGGCCAGTAGCTGCCCACGGTCTTGAGCGGGTCCTTGTGATCGAGGGTGCCTTGACCGCCCGCCAGCTTTGGCCAGTTGCCCCGTCCCTCGGCGAAGTCACCGTGGCAGGAGGCGCAGCGTTCGGAGAAGACCTCGTCCCCGGTCCAGACATCGCCGGAGCCTTCCGGCAGGCCCAGACCGTCGGGGCGCACGTCGAGGTCCCAGGCCGCGATCTCTTCCGGCAGGGCGGGACGGCCCAGCCCCAGCGTCTCGGCCTGCACGGGCAGCGCAAGGCCACTGATCAGCAGCGCGGCAGCAAGCTTAGGAAACTTCGACATTTTCGGCCTCCCCGGTCGGTTTCACCCACCACGTCTGGATGCAATTGTTGTGATAGACCGAGTTCTCGCCACGCACCTCGCGCAGCTGGGTCTTTGTCGGCTGGACATAGCCGGTGTCGTCCATGGCGCGGGATTGCAGCAGCATCTCCTCGCCGTCCCAGGTGGTGTCGAGGTAGAAGCGGGTCAGCGCCATCTTCTCGCCGGGCTTGGCCAGACGGGCGGTTTCCCAGGTCTTGCCACCGTCCTTGGAGACATCGACCCGGGTGATCGCACCGCGACCCGACCACGCGAGGCCGGTGATCACCAGCGGCCCCTTGCCGTGGGTGATCGGCGATTGCGGACTGGGGGAGGTCACGACAGATTTCGCATCCATCACCCAGGTGAACTTGCGGCTGGTGCCGTCGGCCAGCGTGTCGGTGTACTTGGAGGTTTCCTCGCGGCTCTCCCAGGGCTGGTCGCCCACCTCGATCCGGCGGAGCCATTTGACCCACATGTTGCCTTCCCAGCCCGGCACCACGAGGCGCACGGGATAGCCGTGTTCCTTGCGCAGCGCCTCGCCGTTGGCCTTGAACGCCACCAGCACGTCGTCCAGCGCCTTTTCCATCGGGATCGAGCGGCCGTTGGAAGAGGCATCCGCGCCCTCGACATAGACCCACTTGCCCTCCGGCTGCACGCCCGCCTCTTCCAGCAGGGCGCGCAGGGGAACACCGGTATATTCCATGTTGTGGATCATGCCGTGGGTGAACTGGGCCCCGTTCAGCTGTGCGCCTGCCCACTCCATGCCGGTGTTGGCCGCGCATTCGCAGAAGTAGACGTGGTTTTCCCGGGGGAAGCGTTCGAGATCGGCATAGGTGAAGACCAGCGGCTGATCCACGAGGCCGTTGATCATCAGGCGGTAGTCTTCCTTGCGCAGCTCGATGGCGCCGGAATGGTGCCGCTCGAAGGCGCAGCCCTGCGGGGTGATCGTGCCGTCCAGCGCATGGATCGGGGTGAAGTTGATCGAGCTGATCGGGTCCGCCGTGAGCCATGGCACGTTGCGCCGGATCACGTCCGCCTCGTATTCGATCGGCAGCCCGTAGGGCGTGGCATCCACCCCGTCGCCCAGGCCCTGCGCCCAGGGTTGCACTTCCGTGATAAGCGGATCGGGTCCGGCGGCCCGTGCGGCCCCCGCGCCCAGAACCGCCGCCCCTGCCCCGCCAGCGGCGCCCTTCAGGAACGCCCGGCGGGAGGGACGCTTGCCCTTGGATGTCTCACTCATCTGGCTGACCTCCTCACTCTTTTACAAATCATCTCATTCATCATTGTGCATGTATAGGGCAAAAATTTTTGACAAACTCATGCCCGTGGGACCGCCCCGGCGGGCCGGGGCGGCCGGGATCAGGTACCCGTCACCGTGACGCTGTCACGGTCGATGGGTGGGACGGTGCCCAGCTTGGAGATGTGGCTTTCCACCACGTCCCAGATCTGCGGCCCCTCGGTGCCCTCGTTCACGCTGGCCCAGCCGGCAACGACGTAGGATTTGGCCGGGTCGATCGGCTCGCCGGTGGCCAGCAGGGTCATCTCGCTGATGCGTTCGCCCTGCGGTTTCGACACGTCGATCCGGTAGCCCATGCCCCCGATGCGCACCATGTCGCCGCCCTGCTGGTAGTAGGGATCGGGGTTGAAGATGTTGTCCGCCACGTCCTCGAGGATCACCTTGATGAACTCGCCCGTCATCTCGGAGCGGTAGGCCTTGCCGTAGCTCATGGAGGTGACATTGAAGATATCCTCGCGGATGATGTCCTGCCCCGGCACCAGCGAGGGGCCCCAGCGGACACCGGGCGACATGGCGATCTGCGCGTCCCGCTCGGAAAGCAGCGCATCGCAGATCAGGTCGTCCCATGTGCCGTTGAAGTTGCCCCGGCGATAGAGCAGCCCCTCGGTCTGGCCGATGACCTCGCTCATCTCGGCCTCGTAGGGCGCGCGCTGTTCGTCGATCAGCGCGGCGACCTCCGCGTCCGGGGTGATCACGTCCGAGAAGATCGGAATCAGCTTGTGGCGGAAGCCCATCATCCGGCCGTCGCGCACATCCAGATCGACGCGGGAGACGAACTTGCCGTTGGAGCCGGAGGCGATCAGGATCGTCTCGCCCACCAGCACCGGCTCGGGCAGCGCGTCATGGGTGTGGCCGGTGAGGATCACGTCGATCCCCTTCACCACGCCCGCCATCTTCTTGTCCACGTCGAAACCGTTGTGGCTGAGGCAGACAACCAGCTCGGCGCCCTGCGCGCGGACCTCGTCGACCATCTGCTGCATGTGCTCGTCCCGGATACCGAAGGAGTATTCCGGGAACATCCAGCCGGGGTTGGCGATCGGCATGTAGGGGAAGGCCTGCCCGATCACGGCAACCTTCACACCGCCGGTCTCGTAGAACTCGTAGGGCTTGAAGAGCTCGGCCGGCTCGTCCCATTCCGCGTCAAAGATGTTCTGGCCGAGGGCGGCTAAGGGCAGCCCCTCCACCAGCTCCTGCACCCGGGCCGAGCCGAGGGTGAATTCCCAGTGGAAGGTCATCGCGTCGGGCTTGAGCGCGTTCATCACGTTGACCATGTCCTGCCCCTCGGTCTTGAGGCAGGTGTAGGAGCCGTGCCAGGTATCGCCGCCGTCGAGGAGCAGAGCATCGGGCCGGTCGGCGCGGATGGCGTTGATCACGGTGGCCACGCGGTCCATGCCGCCGACCTTGCCGTACATCCCCGCCAGCGCCGCGAAATCCCCCGAGGAGAGCGCGTAATGCGAGGGCGAGCCGTCGTCGATGCCATAGAGCCTGCGGAAGTCGGCGCCGGTGACATGAGGCACCGCGCCCTTGTTGCCCCCCACCCCGAGGTTCACGGAGGGCTCGCGGAAATAGAGCGGCTTCAGCTGTGCGTGGATGTCGGTGACATGGATCAGCGAGACATTCCCGAAGGTGTCGAACTGCAGCAGCTGGTCCTGCGTCAGCGCCTGCTGCGCGGCCAGCCGGGACCAGCTGCCAAAGCCGGAGGCGCCCAGCAGGGCCGAGGCGGCCATGGAGACCTGAAGGAAATCGCGGCGGGAGATCATGGGAGGGGCTCCGTCGTAGGGCGTCTGGAAACAGGCGTCAGGATGCAGGGAACAGGTCCCCTCCCGCCGGGGCGGAAGGGGGTACTCGTTTCAGGCCGTACTCTGGCCAAGGACAGGTGTCAGTTGCGGACCGAGGGCCCCTCGACCGAGAGGCCGTTGCCACGGCTGGCGACGTAGAGTTCCAGCGCGTTGAACTCGGGGCTGCCGGGCTTGAAGGTCTCGGCGCGGGTGTCGCGCACGCAGCCCTTGAAGCGATCCTGCACCGCGTTCAGCTTGGCGTTCTTGAGGCGGTAGGCCGGGAAGCCGTTGATCTGGCCCTGGGACAGGTGGTCGGCGCGGATGTAGTTGCCGTAGTTGTCCTCGTGGCAATTCGCGCAGGCCAGTTCGAGCTGGCCGAAGCGGGTGTAGTAGATCTCCTTGCCCTTCTCCCAGGTTTCCTGGGCCGGGCCGTCGATCGCCACGTTCACGGGCATGCCGCGCGACTGGACCGAGATCAGCGCCTCCATGTTCACCATGTCGGACTTCACGATATCCCACGGCTCGGCGCCCATGCGGCTTTCACGGCAGGCGTTGATCTGCATGGCGAGGGTCCGGACCTCGCCGGCCTCCTCGTTCCACTTGGGATAGACCGCGCGGACCCCCTTCATGCTGACGGCGGGATCGTCGTGGCAGGAGGCACAGCTCTTGCCCTCGGTGCCATCGGGCGTGCCCCAGACATCCATGGCCTGATCGACGAAGATCATGCCCGGGTTGTCGAAGTCGTCCATCTGCAGTTGCTGCGTCTCGTCCGAGCGGTAGACCCAGCCGGAGGTGATCTCCGACAGGGCGCCGTCCAGATGCGCGGGCGCCTCGGTGCGCACGGTGATGTTGAGATCGCCGTTGATCACGAGGTCGGCGTTTTCGTCCGCGGCGAGGGGCGCGGCGAGCGCGAGGCCGCCGAGCAGCCCCAGCGTCGTGCCCCACGTCGCGCGGGTCAGCTTCGTTCTTGTCATGCGTTGCTCCTCCCTGAAAGTGCGGTGTCCCTCAGGACACCGTCACCGCGCTCGTATCCTCGTAGACAGACCCGTCGTCGTCGTACCAGGTGAACTTGAACTCGCCGCTCTCGGGAACCTTGGCTTCGAATTCGAAGTAGGGGTTCGTCGAGATCGCCGGCTCCATCGCGATGTCCACGACGCTCTCGCCGTTGAACTCGCAGGTGAAGCGATTGATGATGGACCGGGGGATCGGATTGCCGTTCCCGTCCTTGCGCTGACCGCTTTCCATCGGGTGGCTGATCAGGGTCTTGATCGTGACCACTTCGCCAGCGGATGCGGTTTTCGGGGCTTTCACCCGGGGTTTCACACCAGATGCCATTGTCTTGATCCTCTTTCCTGAGCTCAGCCGCCGCAGCCGCCGATGGTCACCTTGACGGTGCTGGAAGCCTTGGCAAAGCTGCCGTCGGCCATCTTGGCGATCGCCACCACGTCCTGCGTTCCTGCAAGACGGATGCGGGTCGAGGCATCCTGCGAGCCGGCGAGCGGGCCGAAGGTGAAGGTCGCCACACCCGGGGTCGGGTTGCCGGTGGCCAGCACCATGATCGCCGTCGCGCCGGGGGCCGAGACGCTGATCGGCACGGTGTTGCCGTTTTCCGCGATCTCGGGGGCGGTCAGGGTCAGGCCGGTGCCGGAGGTCTCCGCACCGCCGGTGAATTCGGCGATCTTGTCTTCCGCCGCCGCGTTCACACGGAAGGGAAGGATCGTCAGCGCGGCGGCGCCAAGGCCAAGGGCCAGCGTGTCGCGTCGGGTCATCTGCATAGTCATCTCCTCGTCGATCAGGCCGTCCGGATCACTCTTTGAGAGTGGTCAGGAAGGCGACAACATCCTCGATCTGCTGGGCGGTCAGCAGGGGCGGCAGCGGTTCGGTCCCGGCCTTGCCGGTGAAGGCATCCCCGGGGCGGATGTAGCCGCTGGTCTTGTAGAACGCCGGCATGATGGTGCCGTCGTAGGTTTTCTTGGCGTTCGCGACGATCCCGCGCAGTTCGGCCACGGACCAGCGGTCCGCCACACCGTCGAGCGGCGGGCCCACCTCGCCATGGAACGGGGCGCTTTCCAGTGCCGTCACCGCGTGGCAGGCCACGCAGTTGCCCAGGCCCCGGTTCGTCATGACCTTGGCGCCCTCTTCCGCGCTGCCCGCAGTCTCGGTCAGCGGCGCCTCGATCGCGCCGTAATCGTCGTAGACCACGTCGCTCGGGGCTACCTCCGCTGCCGCCAGGGACGTGGCCGCCCCCGCCGCCAGCACGAAGGCCATCGGCATCAACTTGCGTGTCATTTTTCCTCCCTCAGCTACCTTTTCGGTCGCGTCCTCGTGATCACCATATGCGGTGCGACAAACCCGCGCAACATCAAATTCAATAAGTCGAATTTACTTATGATTGCTGCGCCTGCGAAGGATTCACTTGGAAGATTGCCGTGCCTCGATCATCCGCGCGTGGTACTTCTGGAACGGCTCTTCGCCGGTATATCCTTCGTCCAGAACCCATGTGAGCAGGTCGAAGGTCGTGCCCTTCCCGAAGGCGCCGGGCATGGTGACGGCCGCGGCCCGCGCGGCAGACAGGCCCTCGGGCACCTCCTTGGGGAACATCATCATCGTCGGCGTGAACATCAGGCCCCACTTCCGGACCATCTCCTTCTCGGGCAGCGATTCCCCGTCGAAGTCCGTCACCTCCACGTCGCCGAACATGTTGATCTGGACGACGAAGTACTTGTCCATCAGCAGGCTCTCGATCTCGGGCTGGGGAAAGACCTCGTTGTGCATCTTGGTGCAGTAGATGCAGCCACGCTGCTCGACGATGACCATCAGGCGGCGGCCCTCGGCCTGGGCCTCGGCCTGGTCCTCGCGCAGGTCCTTGAAGGTGTCGCGCATCCAGGGTGCCTTGTGCAGCCCGTCGTCGCCCAGGGTGGCGGCGGCGGCACCGGTGGCCAGGGCCAGCACGGTGCCCATGGCGATCAGAACGTGTTTCATGGTCTCTCCTCCTCAGGGCCGCCCGCTTGCGGGGCGCAAGCAGGCCTCACCCGACGTTCAGGAAGCCGGGGAAGGTGCGGATCAGCCAGTCCGCGATCAGGTTGACGGTATTGGTGGCAATCAGCAGGGCGAAGAGGATCAGCATCACCCCCATCGCCTTCTCGACGTATCCCATGTAGCGGCGGTTGCGGCCGACCCAGGCCAGGAAGGGCCGCGCGAAGAGCGCCGCGATGACGAAGGGCGCGGTCATTCCCAGCCCGTAGACCAGCAGCAGCAGCGCCCCGCGCCACAGATCCCCCATGCCCGAGGCGATCATCAGGATCGAGGCCAGCGCCGGGCCGACGCAGGGCGTCCAGCCAAAGCCGAAGGCCAGCCCCATGACATAGGCGCCCAGCAGGCTCGTTGGCTCGGCCTTCGATTCGAGGCGGGCTTCGCGGTAGAGCAGCGGGATGCGCAGCACGCCGAGGAAATGCAGCCCGAAGAGGAGCAGGATCGCGGCCGCGACATAGGACAGCGGCTGCTTCCACTGGGCAAAGGCCTGCCCCAGCGCCGTCGCTCCCATCCCCAGCAGCACGAAGATCGAGGTCACGCCGAGGGCGAAGGCCACCGCCGACAGCACCAACCGCTTGCGCGCGCCGGGCGCGATATCCCCGTCGCCCTGCAACTCGGACATGGAGAGCCCGGCCATGTAGCACAGGTAGAAAGGCACCATCGGCAGAATGCAGGGGGTGAAGAAGGACAAAAGCCCGGCAAGCGCCGCGCCGACGTAAGAGATTTCCAGCACCAGGGCCTCCCTACCCTTGAGCCATAAACATATTCACATTAGATAGAACGTCAGCGGCTCGTCAATCCGCCGTGATGCGACGATGGCTGCGTTTGACGCCCACCCCGCCCGATGCCATGTCTGGCCCGACATCTTATGCCATGTCTCCGGCATGCCCCAGCCCCCGGGGCCAGCCCCGTTTCACAGGACACCGGCCCATGCGCCTTCTGCCCGCTTTCGCCCCTGCTCTGGTCCCCGCCTTCATCCTTGCCGCCAGCCTCCTGCCCGGGGCCGCTGCGGCGCTGGAGCTGATCATGGTCGAACGCCCCGGCTGCGCCTATTGCGCCGCATGGGACCGCACCATCGCGCCGATCTACCCCAAGACCGCCGCCGGAGAGAGCGCGCCGCTGGTGCGCATGGATATCTCTGAGCAACCGCCCGAAGGCGTCACCTTCACCCGGCCCGTGGTCTTCACCCCGACCTTCGTCCTCGTGGACGAGGGCGCCGAACTGGGCCGGATCGAGGGCTACCCGGGCGAGGACTTTTTCTGGGGCCTGCTCGAAAAGATGCTTTCCGAGCAGGTCGATACCGATAAAGCCGGCTAGCCGCTGGCCTCCCGCAGATTTTAGTATACTCTGTTTCGAAAGGGAAATTCTGGAAGTGACCCTCGCAATGCAGACCGGCGCCGCCCCGAAATCCGTCGAAGAGACGACCCTGCCCGCCTTCGACGAGAACCTCTCGGAGGCCGAAATGGACCGGATGGTGGACAACGCCACCCGGGCCTCGAACTTTCTGAAGGCGGTGAGCCACGAAGGCCGCCTGATGATCCTGTGCCACCTCGTCACCGGCGAGAAATCCGTGACCGAGCTGGAGAACCTGCTCTCGGCCCGGCAGGCCGCCGTATCGCAGCAGCTGTCGCGGCTGCGGCTGGAGGGCCTCGTGGTGCCCCGGCGCGAGGGCAAGGCCATCTATTACAGCCTCGCGGATGACAAGCCGAAGCGGGTTCTCGAACTCGTCTACGAGCTTTTCTGCGACTGAGAGACACCGGTCCCGCGCCGCCCGGGAGGGGGCGGCACCGGACCGGTGACTGACCGCGACCGCGTCGCGGACCACATGTCGGATGGGGAGGATCGGGCATGGACTTTCTGGCACTCGGAGAACCGGCGCTTGCCGCGCTGATCGGCCTTGCGGGCGGCGTGATGCTGGGCCTTGCCGCCCGGATGGGACGGTTCTGCACCCTCGGCGCGATCGAGGACCTGCTCTACGGCGGCTCCTCGAAACGGATGCGCATGTGGGGGCTGGCCATCGGCCTCTCCGTCGTGGGGGCCTTCGGCCTCATGGGCGCGGGCCTGTTCGTGCCCACGGAAACCTTCTACCTCTCGATCCGCTGGATGCCGGTGGCCGCAATCCTCGGCGGGCTGACCTTCGGCTATGGCATGGCGCTCGCGGGCAACTGCGGCTTCGGGGCGATCGCCCGGCTGGGCGGCGGCGACCTGCGCGCCTTCGTCATCGTGCTGGTCATGGGGCTGACCTCCTACCTCGTACTGCGCGGGCCGCTGGCCGGACTGCGCGACAGCCTCTTCCACCAGCTGCCCGTCACCCCCGGGGACCCGGTGCCAGGCATCGCCCACATGATCGCGGCCCGGACGGGGGCGCCGGTCTGGGCCACGGGCCTCGCCCTGGGCCTCGCGATCTGCGCGGGCGTGCTGGCCTCGCGCGACTTCCTGCGCGATGGCCGGGCGCTCTTCTGGTCGGCGGTGGTGGCGGCGGCGATCCTCACCGGCTGGGCCGGCACCAGCTGGATCGCGCACCACGGCTTTGCCGCCCTGCCCGTCGTCTCGCATTCCTTCTCGGCCCCGCTGGGGGAGACGCTGCTCTTTGCCATGACGGGCGCTGCAGCGGATCTCTCCTTCTCCGTGGGCTCCGTGGTGGGCGTGGCGCTCGGGGCCTTCGCGGGCTCGTTCAGCCAGGGCCGGTTCCGCTGGGAGGCCTGCGAGGATCCGCGCGAACTGCGCCGCCAGATCACCGGCGCGGCGCTCATGGGTGCAGGGGCCGTTGTTGCCATGGGGTGCACAATCGGCCAGGGCGTGTCCGCGTTTTCGGTGCTGGCCTGGTCCGCGCCGCTGACCTTCGCGGCGATCTTTGCCGGCGCGGCCCTCGGGCTGCGGCAGCTGATCACCGGTTTTCAGCCTGCGGAATAGGCAAACGCCCACTCCAGACGCCCGGAATATCGCCACCGCCGGTCACCTGACGTAAGCAGTCGCTTTTGACATGGTCCTGTCACCGCCCACCGGATAGCGAGGACAGACCACGAGCGGACCCTATTGTTATGATGTCAGAATTCAACCGTTACGCGATTTACTACGCTCCAGAACCGGGCCCGTTGGCCGAGTTCGGCGCTGCATGGCTGGGCTGGGACCTTCAGGAAGGCTGCGGCGTGACCCACCCCGAGATCGAAGACCTGCCGCGTGCCATCTCCGACCTGACGGCGACGCCGCGCAAGTACGGGCTGCATGGCACCATCAAGGCCCCGATCCGCCTGGCCGAGGGCCGCTCGCCCGAGCAGCTGGCCGACAGCGCCCGCAGGCTCTGCGCCGGTCTGGCCCCGGTCACCACCGGACCGCTGACGCTGCAGTGCATGAAGGGCTTCCTCGCCCTCGTGCCCACCGGTGACCTCGGACCGCTGTCCGCCCTTGCCGGCGCCTGCGTGGCCGGGCTCGACGCCTTTCGCGCCGCGCCCACCGAGGACGAGTTGGAGAAGCGCCGCAAGGCGCCCCTGACCCCTGCGCAGGAAGACAATCTGGCCCGCTGGGGCTACCCTTACGTGATGGATGACTTCACCTTCCATATCACCCTGACCGGCCGCCTGACCACGGGTGAGGCGGAGCGGACCAAGGAGGCGCTGGAAGACCATGTCGCCCCCTTCACCCGCCAGCCGTTCCGTATCTCATCGCTGGTCCTCGCGGGGGAGAACCCCTGGGGCCGGTTCCAGGCCATCGAGCGCTTCCCCCTCGGCCGCGGCTGAGAGGGACGCCAGCGCCAGGCGGGCCTCAGCCCGCCGGTGTCTCGCGCATCGGGCGGATCAGCCCCTCCTGCGCCACGTCGGCGATCAGCCGGCCGTCCTGCGTGAACACTCGTCCGCGCGAAAATCCACGCGCACCGCGCGCCCATGTGCTGTCGGTAGAGTAGAGAAGCCACTCATCCATGCGGAAAGGGCCATGCAACCATAGCGCGTGGTCAAGGCTGGCCATCTGGACGTCGCCCGCCGCGAAGGAGGCCCCGTGCGGGCGCACCGAGGCGCCGAGCAGCCCGAGGTCCGAGGTATAGGCGAGCGCAGCGCGGTGCAGGCCGGGATTGTCCGGCAGCCGATGCCGCGCGCGGACCCAGAAGTCCTGCCCTGCCCGGCCCGGCTCGGCGTTGAAGGCCAGCACGCCTTCGACCGGGCGCACCTCCAGCGGATGGTTTCTGGATAGGAAACGACTCACCCGCTCCGGAAGCTGATCGCCCAGCTCTTCCCCCAGTTCGACCTGGTTCTTCAGGGTCTCCGGCCCGGGCACGTCGGGCATTTCGTCCTGGTGGGTCCAGCCCTCTTCCTCGACGTGGAAGGAGGCGGCCATGTTCAGGATCGGCTTGCCGTTCTGGATCGCCACCACCCGCCGGGTCGAGAAGGAGCCGCCATCACGGTCCCGGTCCACCCGGTAGAGCACCGGCTGCGCCGCGTTGCCGGGACGCATGAAATAGGCGTGGAGCGAGTGGTTCGGGCGGCCGGGGTCGACCGTGTGGGTGGCGGACATCAGCGCCTGCGCGATCACCTGCCCGCCGAAGCTGCGGCCCTTGCCGCGCGGGGTGGCGATGCCGCGGTAGAAGTCCTCTTCCAGCCGCTCCACGTCGAGCACCGGAACCAGAAGGTCCTCTGCTGCCTCGTCCTGCTCTCCGGTCATCCGCGCCTCCGTCTCGTCTTCATGTTGGGTCCTGACTGATTGAGCGCCCGCGCCCGGCTTTGCAAGCCCCCACGACCCGCCACGCCCTCCCATGGCCCCATCGCCCGCGGAACGCGATGCCGCGGGTCTGCGTTGAAGAGGCAGCAAGGGAGAGCTGACATGAAGGCACAATCCAAGGCACAGCAACGCGCCGCCGGCGCCGCCCTCTCGGCCAAGCGGGGCGAGAGCAAGGTGAAGGACCTGCAGGGCGCCTCGAAGGACATGTACGAGACGATGACCGAGGCGGAGCTGGAGGAGATGGCCGGCACCGATCACGACGACCTGCCGCAGCGCACGGGCTAGGCGCCGGCCTCAGCCCTCCGGCTGGCGCTGCTCTGCGAAAGCGGAGGCCAGTTCACCATAGAGCGCCCGGCGCTCGTCCTCGCTGAGGAAGGCGCCGATCTCGACCGTGCGCCCATTGCCGGAAAGGGTGACATACCACGGTACCGGCCCGCCCTGCCGGTGCATCTCGGCCCGGGCCCAGTAGCTTTGTGCATCCCAATCCTGCTGCGATCCGTCGGGGTTCTCGCGGTGCAGCGTGATCCGCTCGGGCGTGATCTCCAGCAGCTCCTCGATCTCGGCCGAGCGGTAGGAGCGCCGCAGCCCGAACCAGAGGGCCCAGAGCGCCCCCAGCCCGAAGGGCAGCAGCCCCCAGAGGACAAGCGACCCCAGCACCCCGAAGAGCGGGATCAGCAGCAGCAGGAAGAAAAGCCCGATCACGAAGGCGAAGCCCCGCGGCGGCAGCGAGCGATAGGGCCAGAGCCGCAGACGGCGGCCCTCGGGCGTCTCGCTCCATTCATAGGGCATCGGCCCCTCCCCCGGTCAGTCGTGATCTGTCCTGAAATGCAAAGGCCCCGGCATCTCTGCCGGGGCCTCGCGTCGGTCTCGGATCAGGCCCGGCTCAATGCGCGTGGCCCTTGTCCCAGTCCTCCTGCTTGGGGAGGATTTCGAAGGTATGCTCCGGCGGCGGAGAGGGCAGAGTCCACTCCAGCGTATCGGCATATTCGTTCCAGTAGTTGTTCTCGGTCACCTTGGCGCCGCGGAACAGCGACCAGATGATCACCCCGAAGAAGAACACGAAGGACGCGAAGGACAGGAAGGCGCCCATCGAGGACCAGAAGTTCCAGGTGGCGAAAGCCTCCGGGTAGTCGATGTAACGGCGCGGCATGCCCTGACGGCCCAGGAAGTGCTGCGGGAAGAAGGTCAGGTTCGCGCCGATGAACATCGCCCAGAAGTGCAGCTTGCCTGCCCATTCCGGATATTGGCGGCCGGTCATCTTGCCGAAGTAGAAGTAGACGCCCGCGAAGATCGCGAAGACCGCGCCCAGCGACATCACGTAGTGGAAGTGCGCCACCACGTAGTAGGTGTCGTGGTAGGCCCGGTCGATGCCCGCCTGGCTCAGCACCACGCCGGTCACGCCGCCCACGGTAAAGAGGAACAGGAAGCCGAAGGCCCACAGCATCGGGGTCTTGAACTCCACCGAGCCGCCCCACATCGTGGCGATCCAGCTGAAGACCTTCACCCCTGTCGGCACCGCGATGACCATCGTTGCCAGCATGAAGTAGCTCTGCTGCGTCAGCGACATGCCCACCGTGTACATGTGGTGCGCCCAGACGACGAAGCCCAGGACACCGATCGCGATGATCGCCAGAACCATCGGCAGGTAGCCGAAGATCGGCTTGCGCGAGAAGGTGGCGATGACGTGGCTGATGATGCCGAAGCCGGGCAGGATGATGATGTACACTTCCGGGTGGCCGAAGAACCACAGGATATGCTGGTACAGGATCGGATCGCCGCCGCCCGAGGGCTGGAAGAACGTCGTGCCAAAGTTCCGGTCGGTCAGCAGCATGGTGATCGCGCCGGCCAGGACGGGCAGCGACAGAAGGATCAGCCACGCGGTGACGAAGACGGACCAGGCAAACAGCGGCACCTTGAACAGGGTCATGCCCGGGGCACGCATGTTCAGGAAGGTGGTGATGATGTTGATCGCACCCAGGATCGACGAGGCGCCCGAGACGTGCACCGCGAAGATCGCGAGGTCGGTCGAATAGCCTGCCTCGTTGGTCGAGAGCGGCGGGTAGAGCACCCAGCCGATGCCGGAGCCGAGCTGGTCATTGCCGCCGGGCGCGAAGAGCGAGGCGACGCCGAGGCCGACGCCCGCGACATACATCCAGTAGGACATGTTGTTCAGGCGCGGGAACGCCATGTCCGGCGCACCGATCTGCAGCGGCATGAAGTAGTTGCCGAAGCCCCCGAAGAGCGCCGGAATCACCACGAAGAACATCATCAGCACGCCGTGGTAGGTGATCATCACGTTCCACAGGTGACCGTTCGGCGTACACTCCCCTTCCGCCGCGGGCCACAGACGTGCGCCTTCGAGGCACATGAACTGCACGCCCGGATGCATAAGCTCCATCCGCATGTAAACGGTGAACAGCACCGAGATCAGACCGACGACAGCCGCCGTGATCAAGTACAGGATGCCGATGTCTTTGTGGTTCGTCGACATGAACCAGCGGGTGAAGAACCCCCGCGCGTCATGATGTTCGTGGCCATGAATGGCTGCGTCCGCCATGCCCTTGCCTCCTCTGGTGTGACTGGACGTACCGCGGGAGTCTCCCCGGAAAGCCCGCGCAATTATGCCGTTTTTAGAATGACTCCGGTTTCACAAGCAATGGGCCGGTTTGATCGAGATCAAATTATTTTGTCGCACCCCCCCTTGCAGTCGGCACCGCAGCGCCGCGCGTCCGGCCTGAAACGCGCAGGAGCCGCCCGGCATCCGCCGGACGGCCCCCGTCTCGTCCCGGTTGCAGCGGACAGGCCCCTTGCAGGCCTCGCCGCGCGGTGACGATCATCTGGTGCGGATCACTCTGTGAAGGTCGCGAGGTAAGCCGCGATGTCCTCGCCGCCCTTGGGCAGCTTGAAGGTCATCTTGGACTTGGCGCCGCTGTCGCCGAGATACTCCTGCAGGAAGCCGCGCGGGTCTGCCACGTAGGCCACGATGGTCTCCTCGTCCCAGACCAGGCCCTTCTCGCCCGCCGCGACCAGATCGGGCCCGTACTTGAACCCGTCGTGGGTGCCGGCGGTGCGGCCGATCACACCGTGCAGGTCCGGGCCGGTGCGGCCGCCCTTCACGGCGCCCTCGATCGAGTGGCAGGCCTTGCACTTGCGGAAGTCCTTCTCGCCCGCCCCCGCATCGCCGGCAAGGGCCGGGGCGGTCATCAGGGCAAGGGCGGCAAGAACCGAAAGGGGCTTGGTGGCGGTCATGGCTGTTCTCCAGAGTCTTTGCGCGCGTTTGCACCGGCATACCGCAGGAGCGGGATCGGCCATAGGATTTTATCCCTGCGGCAGCGCTGAAGAATTGTCGCAGGCCCCGCGATCCGCCGACTGGGCCGTCCCTTTGCGGGTACCACGGGTCCCCACAGGGCCGCACCGGATCAGCCGGCGCAGACCGGCCCGTCCGCCGCCTCGTCGAAGACCGCATCGAAGCTCTTGCGCAGCGCCACGTCGAGGTCGTCCATCGTCACCGGCAGGCCGAGGTCCACGAGGCTGGTCACCCCGTGGCCGGAGATGCCGCAGGGCACGATGCCGCCGAAATGCTCCAGCTCCGGCTCCACGTTGATCGAGATGCCATGGAAGCTGACCCACCTGCGCAGCCGGATGCCGATGGCGGCGATCTTGTCCTCGCGCATCGTGCCGTCGGGCAGCGCGGGCTTGTCGGGCCGGGCAATCCAGACGCCGACCCTGCCCTGCCGGATCTCGCCACGCAGGTTGAACTGGTCCAGCGTCTCGATCACCCAGCGTTCCAGTTGCCGCACGAAGCAGCGCACGTCGCGCCCGCGCCGGTTCAGGTCCAGCATGACATAGACCACCCGCTGCCCCGGCCCGTGGTAGGTGTACTGGCCGCCGCGCTTCGTCTCGTAGACCGGGAAGCGATCGGCGGCGAGCAGGTCCTTGCTGTCTGCCGAGGTGCCCGCGGTGTAGAGCGGCGGGTGCTCCACCAGCCAGACCAGTTCCTCGGCCTCGCCCCGGGCGATGGCCTCGGCCCGCGCTTCCATGGTGGAAACGGCTGTTTCGTAGTCGGTCAGCCCGGGTGAGATGAGCCATTCCATTTTTATGGGATTTCCTACCTGTGCCGGGCCAGAAATGCATGACGCAACGGAAACGCCACGCTACACTGCCCGCATCGAATTTCAGTTCAGTATTACATATAGGAGAAGTTTGAGATGATCTCCAAGTCCCTGAAGGTGGCCCTTGCCGCCGGGATGGTCACCGCGGCCCCGATCCAGTCCGCCGCAAGTGACCTTGGCGCGGCGCTTGTGGGTGGCATTATCGGCGGCGCCATCATGAGCGGCGCAGCCCAGAACAAGCAGAAACAGCGGACCTATTCCAAGCCGCGCACGTCGACTGCGAACACCGCAGCCCGGCAGGCCAACCGCGAGACCCAGACCTCGCTCAACTACTTCGGTTTCAATGCCGGCACGCCCGATGGCGTGATGGGCTCGCGCTCGCGCTCGGCGATCTCGCAGTATCAGGCCTACATGTCCTTCCCGGTGACCGGCCAGCTGACGCCCTTCGAGCGCGATCACCTCGTCACCTCCTACAACCGCGCCCAGATCGGCGGCCCCGAGGTGATGACCGCGACGCAACGCCACCCCGACGGTGCGCGCAGCCTGCTGGTGGCCTGGCGCGACCAGAAGTTCGGCACGCCCGGCCGCTCGACCGGGGTCGGCTATGCCGGTCTGCCGATCGAGGTCTCCGAGGCCATCGACGAGATCGCCGACAGCACCGAACCTTCCGCGGAACAGCTGCTGCAGCGCACCGGCTTCATCCAGATGGCCGACCTGAACGGCGACGGGCGCAACGATTACGTCATCGATACCGCCGTGACCGGCTCGAACTACTGGTGCGGCCAGTCGCAGTGCTCGACGCTGGTCTTCACCTCCAAGCACGACGGCTACCAGCGGCACGATTTCCAGTATCGCCGCAATGGCACGCTCACCAACACCGTCAGCACGGCAATGTTCGCCTGTGACCGCATGGGCTGCGAGATCAACGATCCGCTGAACGGGGGCACCACCATGGCCGCCGCGCCAGCCGCACCGATGCCGCAGGCGCAACCCTCGGCCCCGTCGTCGGGCACCGTGATGGCCAGCCAGCCCGCGCCCGCCGCCCCTGCCCCGCAGCCGCTTCCGGTGGCCGGCGGTGGCGCCCTGGCCCCGCTGCCCTTCGCCGCGCCGGCCGCGGCCGCGCAGCCCTCGCTGGCCTCCTACTGCTCCAAGGTCAGCCTGCTGACCAACTCCAACGGCGGCTACACCACGCTGGCCACCATGGCCGACCCCGAGCTTGCCCTGTCCGAGCAGTTCTGTCTGTCGCGCACCTATTCCATCGCCAAGGGCGAAGAGATGGTCAGCCAGGTGCAGGGCCTGACCACCGACCAGATCGACGCACAATGTGATGCCTTCGGCGCCGGTCTTGCCAGCTACGTCTCGATGCTGGACGGCACCGATGCCGGCCAGGTCACGGCGCAGGTGCAGAAATTCGTCCTCGACAGCAACATGACGCTGGAACAGGCCCGCCAGACCGGCGCGATCTGCCTCTACACCGGCTATCGCCGCGACAAGATGGACGTGGCGCTCGGCTCTGCCCTGCTGCTGGTCGGCGCAGGATCGACGCCCTACGCCGAGCTCATCGGCCACCACCTGAGCCAGGGCTTTGGCACCGGCGAATCCCCCGCGCTCGCGCAGGGCTGGTACAAGGCCGCCGTCACCGCGCTGAACAACGGTGCCGAGGCGGTCTTTGCCCCCGGCCAGACCGACCGCGCCCAGCTGATCGACGCCGCTGCCACCGGGCTCACCGCGCCCATGGCCGCACCCGAGGCAGCAACGCCGCAGGCCACTGCCCTGCCGACGTTCACGCTGAAATAAGGGCATCACGCGGTGCATCTCCGGGCCCCGCCCCGGCCCGCCACAGCCCCCACGGCCGCCCCCTTCGGGCGGCCGTTTCAGTTGACGTAAGGGACTTGGCCCCTCGACGAAAAAAGTGGACCGAGGGATGCGATTTGGCTCTTGAGGTGGGCTGAGACACTCGTTATACGGCCCCTCACCTACCTGATCACGTGCGGTCGTGGCGGAATTGGTAGACGCGCAGCGTTGAGGTCGCTGTGGGGTAACTCCCGTGGAAGTTCGAGTCTTCTCGACCGCACCAGATCATCCAGACGAGATGACGTCTGAGATGGTTTGATCCGACAGGTCACACTGTGGCCCGCCCCCCATACCGACAGAACAATCGTCCTGGACGTCCTGCAACGACGCTCGCCCTTGCGCGCGCTCGACTGAGCCGTCGCGAGATCGGCCGGAGCGCCCCGTCCCGAGCCTCACGCGGCTACACCGCCCGGCATTCGCCTGCACGCAGGTCTCTGCCAACGCAAGAACGGCGGCGGTTCGGCATATCCGACACGGCCTCTGCACGGCCTGCAGTGCCCCCGCGCCAAAGCGCAGATCGCCCTCCCCCCATAACATTCGCGTTACAATGGATCGCTACATCCCTCTTGTGCTGCCGCCTGCAGCCTCGGCGCGCGCTGCCGACTCGTCCAGCGGCCCCCGAAACAGCAAAGAGGATACCTCCCGTGAAACGCATCCTGATCTCCGCTTTGGCCCTGACGGCGGCCACGGCCGCATCCGCCCAAGAGATTCCCGAACTCCAGTCGAACAGCGACTGGTTCAAGGCCGGCGAAACCACCATCCAGGAGCTGATCGCCCGCGAACAGAACACCGGCCGGGCCAAGAACGTGATCCTGATGATCGCGGACGGCAACGGTGTGGGCACCAACTACGCGACCCGGCTCTACGTCGGTCAGCAGATGGGCAAGCTGGGCGAGGAACATGTCCTGCCCTACGAGACCAGCGAGTTTCACTCGGCACTGGTGAAGACCTACAACATCAACGCCCAGACCCCGGATTCGGCCCCGACCGCCGGTGCGATGAACACCGGGGTCAAGCAGCGCTTCAACCTGATCAACCTCGGCGGCGACGCGATCCATGACGATTGCTCGACCGTGTCCGGCAACGAGCTGACCACCTTCGCCGAACTGGTCGCCGCCGAGGGCAAGTCCGTCGGCATCGTGTCCTCGGCCCGGCTGACCCATGCGACCCCGGCCGCCGTCTACTCCAAGACCGCGAACCGCAACTGGGAAGACGCCCTGCCCGAGGGCTGCACCGCCCAGAAGGACATCGCCGCGCAGATGATCGACGCGATGACCTCCGGCATGCTCGACATCGCCCTCGGCGGCGGCGCGCGCTACTTCGTGCCCAAGGGCACGGCCACCCCGAACGGCGGCACCGGCCACCGCGCCGATGGCGCCGACCTGCTGGCCGTGGCGGCGGAGGCCGGCATCCAGTATGCCTCGAACAAGGAGGAGTTCGACGCGCTGGAGATGTCCGCGCCGATCCTCGGCCTCTGGACCGACAGCCACACTTCCTACGAGGCGGACCGCCCGGAGAGCGAGCCCTCGCTGACCGACATGACCCGCACCGCGATCGAGTTCCTGAGCCAGAACGAAGATGGCTTCTACCTCGAGATCGAGGCCGGTCGCGTGGACCACGCCAACCACGCCGGCAACTTTGCCCGGACCGCCGCCGACGGCATGATCTGGGCCGAGGCCGTCGCCCTGGCCGATGAGATGACGAATGACGAGGACACCCTCATCGTCGTCACCGCCGACCACGAGCACGCCATTGCCTTCAACGGCTACTGTGGCCGCGGCACCCCGATCCAGGGCCTCTGCTACGGCATCGCCAAGACCGGCGAGCTCCACAGCGACGAGCTCAATCTCGCCGACGATGGCCAGCCCTATTCGGTCATCTCCTACGCCAACGGCTCGGGCTCGATCCTGCGCGAGGACATGAACTACGCGGGCGTCCGCCCGGCAGTCACGCAGGAAGAGGCGATGGACCTCGACTACCTCCAGCAGGCGCTGGTGCCGATGTCCTCGGAAACCCACTCGGGTGAGGACGTGGCCGTCTACGCGAAGGGCCCCTGGGCGCATCTCTTCGATGGCACCATCGAACAGAACGTCATCTTCCACGTGATGAACCACGCCGTGAACGCCGAGTAACCCACCGGCTGCGACACTGACGCAGGGGGCCCGCCGCCGGGCCCCCTGTCCCGTTCCGGGGCGCCTGACCTTCCCCGGCGCGGCCCCCCAAGGAGATCTCCCATGTTCACCCGCCGCACCTTTCTGAGCGCCGCACTTTCCGCCCACCTGATCGCCCGCCCGGCCCTTGCCGCGCAGGAGGTGATCAAGCTGCGCCACCTCTACGACCGGAAGGCCCTGTCCGATCTGGCCAGGGCCAGCGAGGGCAAGCGTATCGCGGTGGACGGCTACATGGCCCCGCCCCTGAAGGCGGAGAGCAATTTTTTCGTGCTGACCCGGCGGCCGATGTCGGTCTGCCCCTTCTGCGAGACCGAGGCCGACTGGCCGAACGACATCCTCGCCGTCTACACCAAGCGGACCGTCGACGTGGTCCCCTACAACGTCAAGATCGTGACCTCCGGCGTGCTGGAGCTGGGCGCCTACCGCGATCCGGAAACCGGCTTCCTCAGCATGGTGCGGCTGGTCGACGCGAGCTACGACTGACCATGGGACGGCTGACCAAGGGACTATTGACCAAGGGACTGGCGCTCTCGATTTCCGATCTCCGTGTCTCCGCCCCCCGGGGGCGCGTCCTGCTCTCCATCCCCGCGCTGGAGGTTCCTGCCGGGGCGCTCGTGGGCATCGCAGGGCCCTCTGGCGCGGGCAAGTCCACCCTGCTCTACGCCCTCGCCGGCCTGCTGGAGGCGGAGGGCCATATCCGCTGGGGTGCGGAGGACCTCCTGTCACTCGGCGCCGAGAAGCGGGCCCGGTTCCGCGCCCGGAGCATCGGCATGATCTTTCAGGACTTCCTGCTGTTCGAGGAGCTGAACGCGGGCGACAACGCCGCCCTCTCCGCGCTTTTCCGTCCGCGCTGCGACCGGGCCGCCCTGCGCGCACAGGCCGCCGAGCGGCTGGCATTTCTCGGGCTCGGCGGGGATATCTCGAACCGGCCCGTCAGCAGTTTCTCGGGCGGTGAGCGTCAGCGCGTGGCCATCGCCCGCGCCATGGCCTCCGAGGCCCCCGTTCTGCTGGCTGACGAACCGACGGCCAGCCTCGACCGGGCGGCGGCGGACCGGCTGATCGACGATCTGGTCACCCTCGCCCGCGCCAGCGGCACCACGCTGATCGTCGTCAGCCACGACACCGCCCTCATCTCGCGCATGGACCGCGTGCTGACGATCCGCGACGGCGGCCTCGCCGGTGACAGAAAGGCCGCGGCATGAGTGCGCTCTGGAATGGCCTTTCGGCCCTGACGCAGGACATCGTGATGACGCTCCTGCTGCTGCTGCCCGCGCTGATCGTGGGCGGGATCGTGCTGCGGGGCTTCGCGCCCTGGCCGCTGGTCCGGGCGATCCTCTGGCGGTTCCGGGTCGCCTCCGCGCTCTTCGTGCTGCTGATCGCGATCTCGGTCGGCATGGGGATCGGGCTTCTGGCGCAGGAGCGCGGTCTGCGGCATGGCACGGCGCAGGCCGCCGACAAGTTCGACCTCATCGTCTCCGCCCCCGGCAGCGAGATCAGCGTGATGATGGCGGCCGTCTTCCTGCAACCCACTGACATGCCCCTGCTGGATGGAGAGACCTACGCCGAGGTCGCGGGCCACGAAAGCGTCTCGATCGCCGCGCCGTTGGCCTTCGGCGACAGCTACGGCACAGCCCCGGTGATCGGCACCACGGCGGCCTTCGCGCGCCACCTCGCGGAGGACCGGATCGAGGGGCGGATGTGGGAAACCCCGCACGAGGCATTGGTGGGCGCGCTCGTGCCGCTGGCCATTGGCGACGAATTCACCCCGGCGCACGGCCACGGCGATGCCGCCGAAGAGCACGCCCACGACGAGGCGCATCTCGAGGTCGTGGGCAGGCTGGCCGCCAGTGGAACGCCCTGGGACCGCGCCATCCTCCTGCCGGTCGAGGCGATCTGGGAGGTCCACGGCCTGGGCAACGGGCACGCGCCGGAACGGGCGGACCAACTCGGCCCGCCCTTCGATGCGGCCTATTTCCCCGGCACCCCCGCCATCGTCGTGCGCTCCGAGGCGCTGTGGGCGAACTACGCCCTCCGGTCCGCGTTCACGCGGGACCGCGAGACAATGGCCTTCTTCCCGGGGACCGTCCTCGCACAGCTTTATCGCGTGCTCGGCGATATCCGTCAGATCATGTCGCTGATGGCGCTCGTCACGCAGATGCTGGTCGCCTCGGCGGTGCTGCTGGGGCTCTTCATCCTGTCGCGGCTCTTCCACCGCCAGATCGCCCTGCTGCGCGCCCTCGGGGCGCCCGCGCGCTTCGTCTTCGCGGTGGTCTGGTCCTTCGGTGCGGCCCTGCTGCTGACAGGGTCGGCGCTTGGCCTGCTGACCGGCTTCGGCGCGGCCTCCCTGCTGTCGAAGGTCGTGACGGCGCGCACCGATGTCCTCGTGACGGCCCCGCTGGGGTGGAGCGAGCTTCATGTCCTCGCGGGCTTCGTCTCTGCGACGCTGCTCCTGTCGCTGGTGCCGGCCGCCTTCATCCTGCGCCAGCCCGTCGTGCCCAGCTTGCGGGCCTGACAGGCGGCGGGCGGGGCGATGGCCTGCGCCCGCCTGCCGTACCCCCGCCGCCACTGCATGGCCGCCAGTCGGCCATTGCCCGCGCGGCCTGTCGCCTTATCTCCTCCTCTCTTGACGAAAACGAGGACAGCGACCGCCATGGCAGCCACCGACGATCACACGCCCCACCTCTCCCGGCAGGAACGCGACGACATTGCCGAGAACCAGGGCCTCAGCGCGATCTCGGTCTATGGCGTCGTCCACCAGGAGGGAATCGACGAACTGGCCCGCCCCGGCACCTCGCTGTGGTGGTCCGGCGTCGCGGCCGGGCTGGGGATCACCGCCTCGGTCATGGCCGAGGGCATCCTGCACGGGATCTTCGCCGATCACCCCTACCGCCCCGCGATCGAGAACCTCGGCTATGCGCTGGGCTTCGTGCTCGTCATCCTCGGGCGGCTGCAACTCTTCACCGAGAGCACCCTGACCGCGATCCTGCCGCTGCTGACCCGGCGCACGCCCGGGATGCTGCTGGCCACCGCGCGGCTCTGGGGCATCATCCTAGCCGCGAACTTCACCGGCACCTTCGCCGCGGTGGCCCTCGCCGTCTGGGCGCATTCTATCCCTGCGGAGCATGTCGAGGGAATGCTGGCGATCTCGCGCCACTATGGCGAACTGACCCCGCTGGAGGGGCTGACCTACGGCATCCCGGCGGGCTTCTACGTGGCAGCCATCGTCTGGATGCTGCCCTCGTCCCGGGCGGGGGCGCCCTTTGTCATCATGCTCTTCACCTACCTGATCGCCATGGGGGATTTCACCCACGTCATCGCGGGCTCGGCAGAGCTCTTCCTGCTGCTGGTCTCGGGCGAGACGGGCCTCGGCCATGCGGCGGCGCTGCTCTTCTGCACGCTGATCGGCAATATCCTCGGCGGCACCGGGCTGTTTGCACTGCTGGCCTACGGGCAGGTCGCGGACGAGATGCGGCGCTGAGGGCCTGAGCATCACCCCGCGCCCACGGCGGCGCGGGGGCCCGGCACCGCAGCGCACTGGTATTCTAGTATCTCGCCAGACTACGATCCGCCCGACGACCGGCGATTCCCCTTGCGCCGGGACCGCTTAGGAGGAGCGCATGATCGATTTCTACTCTTGGACCACGCCGAACGGGCGCAAGGTGTCCATCCTGCTGGAGGAACTGGGCATTCCCTACGCCGCCCATGCCGTGAACATCGGCAAGGACGAACAGTTCGCCCCCGAGTTCCTCGCCATCTCGCCCAACAACAAGATCCCCGCGATCCATGACAGCGAGACCGGCCAGAGCCTGATGGAATCCGGGGCGATCATGCTCTACCTCGCGCGCAAGCATGGCCGCTTCCTCGAAGAGGGCGGCGAGGAATGGCGGGTGGTGGAATGGCTCATGTGGCAGATGGGCGGCTTCGGCCCGATGCTGGGGCAGACGCACCATTTCCACCACTTCAACCCCGGCAAGGCGGACTACGCCGAGGAGCGCTTCCTGAAGGAGACCGCGCGGCTCTACCGCGTGCTGAACGACCGGCTGGAGGGGCGGGAGTATCTCGCGGGCACCGGCGCGGGCAGCTATTCCATCGCGGACATGGCGATCTGGCCCTGGGCCTCGCGCTTCGAATGGCAGAGCATCAACCTCGACGAGTATCCCAACGTGAAGGCGTGGTACCTGCGCATCGCCGAGCGTCCGGCCGTGCAGCGCGGCTATGCCGTACCCAAGGACGTGGGCGCGATCCCGATGCCCTGAGCCTCTGACCGGAAACGCAGAAGGCCGCCCCCCGGGGCGGCCTTTGTCGTTGTCGGCGCACCGGGGTCAGCCCGCGGCGAAGGCCTCTTCAAGCGCCTGCACCGGGTGGCGCAGTTCGACGCTGGCGAACCGCTCCGCCTGCGACCGACAGGAGAAGCCGGTGGCCAGCAGGCGACCCTGCCCCTCGGCCACCTTCGAGGCCCAGCTGAGTTCGAAGATCTGCTTGGACAGCGCCCGGTGCTCGGCCTCGTGTCCGAACATGCCTGCCATGCCGCAGCAGCCCGCGCGTTCGGTCTGCAACGCCATGCCCGCGCCCTCGAAAACCGTCTTCCACCGGGTCAGGTTGCCCGGATCGGCGGAGGTTTCGGTGCAATGGCCGATCATGCGGAAGTCACCGCCCGCGACCTTGGGCAGTTCCGCCGCATGGGCGGCAAGGAACCGGTCGAGCGACAGCGGCATCAACCCCTCGGGCATGTCCTTGAAATCCTGCCGGTAGAGCATGGTCGCCGCGGGCTCCACGCTGATCAGCGGCAGGCCGGTGGCCGAAAGCTTCTGCAAGTCAGAGACGGCGCGCGCCTTGGCACGCCCGAAGGCGTCGAGGAAGCCGCGCACCTGCAACGCCTTGCCGTTGCGCAGCACCGGCGTGTGGAAGACGGTATAGCCCATGCGGATCATCACCCGGGCCGCGGCCTCCAGCACCTGCGGCTCGAACGGGCCGAGGAAGCTGTCGCAGAGCAGGATCACCGAATGCTCCGGCGTCACGCCCGCGGGCAGCGCCTGACCGGGGGCGAGGCGCCGCGCCCCGGCCGCCTGCATCCGCCGCGCCAGCCCGGCGCGGTCGAAGGCGGGCAGGTCGACCAGCCCCATCACCCGCTCCATCACACCCCGTCCGAGCGCGAGCGAGGCATTGGCAATCGCGGGCATCCGGGTGGAGAGCAGCGTCAGGGTTTCCATGCGCCGGATCAGCCTGTCGCGCGGGCCGCGCTTGGCCTCCTCCGTCTCGGCGAGGAACTGGGCCTTGAGGGTGGGGATATCCACCTGCACCGGGCATTGCGAGGTGCAGGCCTTGCACGACAGGCAGGTCGCCAGCGAGACATGCAGTGCATCCGCCGCCTCCTGCACGTCGCCCCCCGTCTCCCGCGCATGAAGCCAGTCGCGGAAGAGCGCGGCGCGGCCCTTGGGCGATTGCACACGGTCCCGAGTCGCCTTGTAGGACGGGCACATCTCGTTCGCCGCATCCCAGTGGAAACAGGCGCCGTTGCCGTTGCACTCCGTCGCCTTGCCATAGGCACCGTGGCCCGCGATCAGCTGGTCGCGCGCGCCCCGGAAGGGGATCGCGTCGATCCGGTCCACGGGCAGGTCTGTGCCCTCGGCCGTCACCAGCTTGCCGGGGTTCAGCAGGTTGGCGGGGTCGAAGGCCCCCTTGATCCGGCGCAGGAAGGCAAAGAGCTGCGGCCCGAAGTAATATTCGACGTATTCGCCACGCACGCCCTTGCCGTGTTCGCCCCAGATCAGCCCGCCCTGCGCGTGGGCCAGTTCCGCCACCGCGTCCGAGATCGGGCGGATCTTGTCGCGGTGATCGGGCAGGCGCATGTCCATCAGCGGGCGCACGTGGACACAGCCCACATCCGCGTGGCCATACATGCCGTAGTCGAGGCCATGGCTGTCGAGCACGTCGCGGAACCCCGCCACGAAGGCCACGAGGTTCTCGGGCGGGACAGCGGCATCCTCGACGAAGGCCATGCCCTTGAAGGGGCCGTTGCCCTTGCCCATCAGCCCCACGGCGTCCTTGCGCAGCCCGTTGAGCGCGCCCATGACCTCGCGGTCGCGGGTCGCCACGATGCCCACGGCCGGCGTCTGGCCCGCGGCCACGGCGGCCTCCAGCGCGGCAAGCTGGCGGTCGATCTCTTCCGGCGTCTCGGCGGAGACCTCGGCGAAGAGATAGCCGCCGCAGCGCGACAGCTCCGCCCCCAGCACCGGCTCCAGCAGCGGCCAGGAGGGCGTGGTCTTGCCCAGTCCCACGGTCACGTCGTCAAGAAATTCGATCGCCTCGGGATCGGCGGGCAGCAGGTCCGAGACCGCGCCAAGCGCCACGAGGCTGTCGGCATAGCCGATGATCGCCATGCCGGTGCATTTCGGCAGCGGGACGACGCGCAGTTCAAGCTCTGCCGTGACGGCCAGCGTCCCCTCGGACCCCGCCAGCAGCTTGGTCAGCCGCAGCATGCCATCGGGCCCGCGCAATTCGTCGAGGTTGTAGCCGGTCAGCCCGCGGTTCATCACCGGGAAGACGCGGGCGATCTCGTCCGCCTGTCCGGCCAGTTCCGCGCGCAGCAGCCCCGCCACGGTGCCAAGCGGCCCCTCGGGCAGCGGTGCCTCGGCGGGCAGGTCGCCCACATGGGCGGTGGAGCCGTCCGCGAGGACGACCTCGGCCGAGAGCAGGTAGTCCGACGTCCGGCCATAGCGGCGCGAGCCCTTGCCCGAGGCATCGGTGGCGACCATGCCCCCCAGCGTCGCCCGCGACCCGGTCGAGACGGCGGGCGGGAAGAAGAAGCCGCGCGCCTTGAGGTAGGCATTGAGCTGGTCCAGCACCACGCCCGGCTCCACCCGCACGGTGGCGGTCTCCGCGTCGAAGGAGAGGATGCGATTGAGGAAGCGCGAGGTGTCCAGCACCACGCCGCTGGTCAGCGACTGGCCATTGGTGCCCGTCCCCCCGCCCCGCGGCGTGATCGGCAGACCGGCGGCGGCGGCGGCGGCAACGGCGATGCGGATATCCGCGGTGCTCTTCGGCTCCACCACGCAGGCGGGTTCACGGTAGTAGATGGAGTTGTCCGTCGCCATCACGACCCGGGCAGCACGCGACGTCCGCGCCTGTCCCTTGAAGCCACGGTGCCCAAGCTCTTGCAGGAACTGCGTGACAGGGGCCGTTTCGGGGTCTTCGACGTGGTCTTTCATCTCTCGCTCTTTCTTGCGCCTCCTGCTGGAAGGCCGTCTGCTGCGCCGGTGGCAGGACGCGGCCGCAGCGACCGGCGTCTGCCGCGCCTTGCGCATCCGGGGCCGAATCTGGGCGGGTCCGGGCGGCTCCGCCCGCATTGGCCAGCCACCTGACGGCAGTCCGGGCTCTTCCTGCGCGGGCCAGCCGGGACCGGGGCCTGTTCTTCGGCCCGTCCCTCATCGGACAGGCGGGCGGACTTGTCCACCGCCTCAGCCCTGCCTGTGCCCAATTGCCCCCCGATCGTCACGACCGGGACCCACAAAACAGACAGCAATCGGGCCGCTGGGTCAGGCCGCGACCCGCGACAGGCGCGTCACGAGGTGCGTCAGGAAGGATTCGACCCGCACGGCCCGCCCGCTGCGGGGGTTCAGCAGCGCCACGATATCCGCGTTCGGCAGCTGCCAGCCGGGCAGCACCTGCTCCAGCCGCCCCGTGGCGATGTCCTGTGCCACGCTCCATTCCGACCGCTCCACGATGCCGAGGCCCCGCAGCGCCCAGTCCCGCACCACCTCGCCGTCGTTGCAGGCAAAGGCGGGGGTGATCCGCACCCCCTGCCGCGCCTCGGTACTGCTCAACTGCCAGAGCGTCACGTCCGCCTGATCCTCGCGCACCACGCCGCAGCGGTGCCGCGCAAGATCGGCGGGCCGCCGGGGCCGCCCTGCCGCTTCCAGATACAAGGGCGCAGCGCAGAGCAGCCGCCGGTTCGGGGCGAGGAAGCGCTGCGTCATGTCGAGGTCCGGCAGGCGGCCCACGTGGATCAGCACGTCCCAGCTGCTGCCCCGGATCGCGCCCCGCGGGTCCTCGGCCAGTGTCAGCTCCGGCGCCACGTCGGGATGGGCCTCCATGAAATCCGCCAGCAGCGGCGCGATATGGATGCGGCCGTAGCCGAAGGGCGCGATCACCCGCAGCGGGCCGGTCAGTGCCCCGCGCCGCAGCGCCAGATCCTCGCTCAGCGCCCCCGCCGCGTCGAGCAGCGCCGCACCTCGCCGCGCCAGCAACTCGCCCTCCGCGGTCAGCGACAGCCGCCCGCCGCCCCGGTCCACCAGCCTCAGCCCCAGCCGCGCCTCGATCTGCGCGAGGCGCTGCGACACGGCGGGCGGCGTGATGCCAAGCGCGCGCGCCGCGGCAGCCAGCGAAGGGGCATCGGCGATGGCCCCGAAGAAGCGGAGGTCGGACAGGTCGATCATTAAGCCTGAGCTTAACCCCAACTTCAGCAGACAGAAATACCCGGCTTATGGCGTGGTGGCTATGCTGGCCTCAGCACATCAGACCACCAGAAGACCCACCAGACCGAGAGCCCGCCATGCCCCACCCCGGCCTTGCCGCCCTGCCCACGCCCTGCCTACTGCTGGACGAGGCGAAGATGACCCGCAACATCACCCGCCTCGCGCAGCACGCAGCCGACCTCGGCGTTGCCCTGCGCCCGCACCTCAAGACCGCGAAATCAACCGAGGTCGCCCGCCGCCTGCTCACCGGAGGCACCGGCCCGGCGACGGTCTCCACCCTGAAGGAGGCGGAGGTCTTCTTCGAGGCCGGCATCCGCGACATCACCTATGCCGTGGGCATCTCACCCGCCAAGCTGCCCCGCGTTCTGGCCCTGCGCGAGAAGGGCTGCGACCTGACGGTGCTGCTCGACAGCCTGCCGCAGGCCGAGGCGGTCGTCGCGGCCTCCCGCGCGGCGGGCGCCGCGATCCCCGCGCTGATCGAGATCGACAGCGACGGCCACCGGGGCGGGCTTCAGGCCGATGATCCCGCGCTGGTGGAGATCGGCGCCTGCCTCGCGCAGGGGGCCGAGCTGCGCGGCGTGCTGACCCATGCAGGCGAAAGCTATGGCGTGAGCGGCCATGTGGCCCATGCCGCCTTTGCCGAACAGGAACGCGCCGCCGCCGTGGCCGCCGCCGAAAGCCTGCGCGCGGCAGGCCTGCCCTGCCCGGTGGTCAGCATCGGTTCGACCCCCACGGCGCATTCCGCCCGCGACCTGACCGGCGTGACCGAGCTGCGCGCCGGGGTCTATGTCTTCTTCGACCTCTTCATGGCCGGGATCGCCGTCTGCGAGGTGGAGGATATCGCCCTCAGCGTGCTGACCACCGTGATCGGGCACCAGCCCGCGCAGGGCCGCATCCTCGTTGATGCGGGGTGGATGGCCATGTCGCGCGACCGCGGCACCGCCGCCCAGGCCGTCGATCAGGGCTATGGCCTCGTCTGCGATGCGGCGGGCCGCGTGATCCCCGACCTGATCCTGTCAGCCGCCAATCAGGAGCACGGGATCATCACCAGGCGCCCCGGCACCGAGGGCGCCCTGCCCGATCTTCCCCTCGGCACGCAGCTGCGTATCCTGCCGAACCATGCCTGCGCCACCGGCGCCCAGCACGAAGCCTATCACGTCATTCCCGCCGACCTCGGGGCGCCGCTTGCGCTCTGGTCCCGGTTCGGCGGCTGGTAAGGAGAGAGACATGATCCACATCACCGAGGAGCAATCCGCCGCGGCGATCACCCACGAACTGGCCTACGACGCGGTGAAACGCGCCCTCGTGGCGGCCGCGGGCGAAGAGGCGCGGCTCTACCCCGTCGTCATCGGCTATGCCAGCCGCCCCGATTGCCGCTTCACCCTGAAGTCCGGCGCGGATGCGACGCTGGCCGGGGTCAAGATCGGCTCCTACTTCCCGACCAACGATGCCATCGGGATGCCGCGGCACAATTCCTGCACCCTGCTCTTCGATCAGGAGAAGGGGCGCATCGGGGCGATCGTCGAGGGCGGCAAGGTGAACGCCTACCGCACCGCCGCCGCCGATGCAGTGGCGGTGGATGCCCTCGCCCGGGCGGATGCGAAAGTGCTGGCGCTCTTCGGCACCGGGCATCAGGCCGCCTACGAGGTGCGCGCCGTGGCCCGGGTGCGGGCGCTGGAGACGATCCTCGTGGTGGGCCGCAACGCCGAGAAGACCGCGGGTTTCGTGGCGGACCTCGTGGCCGACGGCCTGCCCGCCCGCGCCTGCGGGGCGGAAGAGGCGGTGCGCGCCGCCGATATCGTGGTGACCGCCACCAATGCCATGGCCCCGCTTTTCGAGACCGAGTGGGTGAAACCGGGCACCCATGTCTCCTCAATGGGCTCGGACGGGGGCGGCAAGCAGGAACTGCCGCCCGCCCTGCTGGCCCGCGCCCGGCTGACCTGCGACCTGCCCTCGCAATCCACCAGCATCGGCGAGATGCAATACGCGCCCGAGGGTGCCGAGGTGGTGGCCGTGGGCGCCGTGGTCGCGGGCACGGTGCCGGGGCGGGTGTCGGAGGAGGAGATCACCATCTTCGACAGCTCGGGCATCTCGCTGCAGGACCTCTACATGGCCGAGGCGCTGATCGCGCTGCTGGCGGCGTGAGCTGCGGCCCGGCGGATGCGCCGGGCTGATCGGGGATCGAGGGGCGCTGCCCCTCTTGCGCGGCCCGGGGGCCGCGCAATTCACCCCGGGATATTTTCGAGCGAAAGATGGAAGAGCTGCGCCCCGTCGAGAGGTCGAGGGGGCGTTTGTCCGTCAGGGGCGGGTCCAGAGGAACTGGACCGCGCGGGCGAGGAAGGGCGTGACCGAAGCGCCGTGGCTGGCGTCGGGGAAGACCTCGAAGGCACCGGGGAGCGCCTTGGCCATCCGGGCGGCGCGGCCGGTCATGTCGCGCTCGCGCAGGCGGGCGACGCGGTCGGCGGGCGTGCCCGCGGCTTCGGCGGCCTCGGGCGCCTCGAGGCCGCCCACGGTGATCAGGACCGGGGGGCCGTTGGGCGAGGCGCCCGCGAAGAAGCCCTCCGGATCGGTCCAGATCGAGGGGCTGCCCGCCGCGATATGGGAGAAGAGCCCGGGCCGGTCGATCCGGGCCTGAAGCGCGAAGGCCCCGCCGAAGCTGTGCCCCGCCAGCATCCGGTGCGCCGGGTCGATGGAGAGGCGGCCTTCGACGCGGGGGATGAGCTCTTCGGCAATGAAGGTGAGCATGGCCGCGCGGCGGTCCCCCACGAGGTCGGGACCGCGGCGGTCGAAATCGGCAAGGGTCTCGGTGGGCCAGCCGATGCCGACGACCACGGTGGGGGCAGAGCCGTTCCCGGCGTAAGGGCCGGTCTGCATCAACACGCTGTCGCGCAGGGTGCCGAAGGTCCAGCCCGCGTCGAGGGCATAGATCACGCCGTAGCCTTCCGGCGGCGGCGGGGCCTCCGGCAGGGAGACGAGGATGCGGAAGGGCGCGGCCGCGGGGCCGAGGTCGAACTGCGCGGTGCGGGCCGGGGTCCAGGGGCCGTCGAAGAGATCGGCGGCGGGGACGGGAGCGGGAGGGGTCTGGGCTGTCATGGGCGTGGCGGAGGTGGCCAGCAGGACGCTGGCCACCATGGCTACGATGCGCGGCGGCATCAGAAGGATTTCTTGAGCGACACGTTGAAGGTGCGCGGCGCGCCGCGGAAGTTGAACACCGTCGTGGAGCCGACGCGGGTGTAATAGTCCTCGTCGAAGAGGTTATCCACGCCGAGCCGCAGGGTGAAATCGTTGGCGAAGATCTTGGACGCCATCACGTCCACCACGCCGTAGCCCGGCGCCTCGATCCCGCGGGAGGAGAAGGAGGACATCAGCGTCAGCCGCCCGCCGAAGCTCCAGCCCTGCAGCGCGCCCTGGGTCACGTCGTAGGAGGCCATCAGCTTGAACATGTGCTCGGGCGTGTAGGTCGAGAAATCCTCCCCTTCGCTGTCGCCGTTCAGGTACTCCGTATCAGTGTAGGTATAGCCCCCGCCGAGATGCCAGTTCCCAAGCTCGCCGCCCGCTTCCAGCTCGATCCCGCGCGAGCGGACCTCTTCCTCGGCGATGTAGTAGCTCTCGCCCGGCACGGCGACGGGGCGGTTCACTTCCTTCAGGTTGAAGATCGCCGCCGAAACGTTCAGCCCGTAACCCAGCGTGGCCTTGATGCCCGCCTCCATCTGCTGGCCCTCGACCGGGTCGAGCAGGGTGCCGCTGCTGTCCACATCGGTCTGGGGGATAAAGATCTCGGAGTAGGAGGCGTAAAGCGTGCTGCGCGGGGTCAGGTCGTAGGTCAGGCCGGCGAAGGGCGTCAGATGCGCATCGACATTGCTCTTCGAGGTCGTGGTCGCGCCGGAGGAGATCGTCGTCGCCTCGGTCGTGGCATCATACCAGCTGAGCCGGGCGCCGCCGATCAGGGTCAGACGCTCCACCGGGGAGAGGCGCAGCTGCGAGTAGAGGCCGGTCGAGGTGGATTCGGTCTCGGTCCGGGTGGTGTAGGTGACATCGGGGGCCGCCACCGAGGAGCCCACGAAATCATCGAGGTTCCAGCTGCCCGAGATCGCGCCGCGCGCGTCGTAGAGCGTGCTGTCGACCTTCTGCCAGTCGGCGCCCACGATGGCGGTGCCGACCCAGCTGCCCAGCATGAAGGGCATCTCGGCGTGCAGGTCGAGGGCGAGGCTGTCCTGCTCGAAGTCCCGCGCCAGCCAGGACAGCCGCGACACGTTGTTGTCGGCGTCGGCGGTGGAGCCGGAATAGCCGTAGAGGAAATTCGCCTGCTGGTTCGACTGCCGCAGCGAGAATTTCACCCGGCTGCCGTTGTCGAAGAAGTGCTGTGCCGAGACGACGGCGTCGGTGGTCTCGTTGTCGAAGCTGTTCCAGTCGGGCACGATGCCGGAGGAGACATCGGTCCAGATCAGCGAGCCGTCGTCATAGGTCGGCAAGCCGTTGAAGGGCGTGATGTCACGCTCCATGTGGCTGAGCGAGAAGGTCAGCTGGGTGTCCGGCGTCACGTCCCAGGCCAGCGTGCCGTAGAGCGAGGTCACCCCGTTCTCGACGCCGTCGACGAAATCGTCGCCGTCCCCCCAGGCCGCCACGAGGCGCCCGCGCAGGGTGCCGTCCGCGTTCAGCTTGTTGGCCACGTCGACCTCGGCCCGCTTCTGGCCGTTGCTGTCGATCGAGGTCAGGGCATAGCCCTTCAGCTCGGTCGCGGTGGCCTGCTTGAGGCGCATGTTGATCGAGCCCGCGGGCTCGCCGGTGCCGATGAAGAGACCAGCCGGCCCCTTCAGGACCTCGACGTGATCCACGATGGAGAGGTCGGGCTGGGTGCCGTAGATCGAGGAGACCGGCGCGGGCAGGCCGTCGAAGTAGAGGTAATCGAACTCGTACCCGCGCGAGTAGATCGAGGAGCGCCCGGTGTCGTTGTTCAGGATCATGATGCCCGGCACGTCGGCGAGCGCCTCTTCCAGCGCGGTATAGCCGCCGTCCTCGATCTGCTTGCTGGTCACCACCGAGGTCGACTGCGGCACCTGCCGGGGGCTGAGCGTCATCTTCTCGCCGACCGAGATCAGGTCGGTGGTGTAGCTGTCGCTGCCCTCGGTCTCGTAGCTTGCGCCGTCGACCTGGATCTCGTCCAGGACGATGGCATCGTCCTGCGCAAAGGCAGGGGCCGAAAGGGCAGTGCTGGCCAGCAGCGCAAGGCGCAGGGCGCGGGTGGTGGTGTTCATCTGAATATCCCCGAAATTCCGACTGTTTCAATCAGGCTTTAAGCATTAAGATGCCCGCGAACCAGCCAGAGACCTTCGCGCCACGTTCAGAAAGCTTTGCAGGACGGTCAATTTCGCGGGGGAACGCCATGGCTGACATACGACTCGAGGATATCGCGCGCAGCCTGCCGCAGGGGCCGGAGGGCGCGCTGCGCGACTTCGGCGCGACGCTGCCCCGCGACCGCGTGGTACTGACGGGCGGACGCGAGGGGCTGGCCACGCCCTCGGGCCCGCGGGTGAACCTGCAGGACACAGAGGTGGCCGAGACCTTCGAGACCCGCGTGACCCGGCCCGCGAACCTCGTGCTGCACATGGTTCTGGAGGGCGCGGTGGAGACCCGGCTGGACGGCGCGGCTCTGCGGCTGGACCGTGCGCCCGGCGATCCGGTGCGCGTGGTGCTGAGCGCGACCGACCGTCCGCTGCCGTTCCGGCGCCGCATCCTGCGGGGGCAACGCCTGCGCAAGGTGACCGTGGTGCTGTCCTGGGACTGGCTCGCGGCGCGCGGGTTGGACCAGGCGACGCTCATGGCCGGCCGGACCCATCGCTGCGACAGCTGGATCGCCGCCCCGGCAGAGGTGGCACAGGCCGAGGCGCTGCTGCGCGGCACCGGCCCCGCGGCGCTGCGCCTGCTGGAGAAGGAGGCCCTCGCCCTCGCCCTCCTCCGTCACGCGATGGAGGACCTTCTGGCCGCCCCGGACGGGCTGCGCCCGCAGGAGCGGGACCGGCTGCACCGTATGGAGAGCCTCGCCCTGCGGCCCGGCCCCCTGCCCCCTCTGACGGAGATCGCGGAGGCGGCGGGGATGAGCGTCTCCTCGATGCGGCGACTGTTCCAGCGGGCCTACGACCGGCCCGTGCTGGCGCATCTGCGCGCCCTCAGGATCGACCGCGCGGCAGAGGCGTTGCGCGCCGGGATCAGCGTGGCCGAAGCGGCAAGGATCGCGGGCTACGAGAGCGCGACCGCCTTTGCCACCGCCTTCCGGCATCAGCGCGGCGAGAGCCCGTCACAGCTGCGGTCCCGCACGGACGAGGCCCGCACGACGTAGCCCCCAACGGCGGCCGTCAGGGCCCGGCGACCACCACTTCCGTCGCCCAGCCCTTGCAGGCGGCGGCGAGCGGATCGCTGAGCGGCGCATCGGTGACGAAGACATCCACCTCGGAGAGCGAGCCGATCCGTGCGGGCGCGGAGCGCTTGAATTTCGAATGGTCCGAGACCAGCAGGACCTTGCGCGACTGGCGCAGGATGGCGCGGCTCACCCCCACCTCCTGGATGTCGAAGTCGAGCATGTCGCCATCCGCGTCCAGCGCGGAGCAGCCGATCACGGCGAGGTCGAACTTGAACTGGCGGATGCTTTCGGTCGCCAGCGTGCCGATCAGCCCGCCGTCGGCACGGCGCAGGCTGCCGCCGGTGACGAGGATCTCGCAGTCCGGGTTCGCGACAAGGATATTGGCCACGTTCATGTTGTTCGTCACCACCATCAGATCCTTGTGGTGCAGCAGTTCCTGCGCCACCGCCTCGGTGCTGGTGCCGATGTTGAGGAAAAGCGAGATGCCGTTCGGAATCCGCGCCGCACAGGCCCGCGCGATGGCGGTCTTGGCCCCGCTGTTCAGGTGGCGGCGTTCCTCGTAGCCGATGTTGCTGGTGCCCGAGGGCAGCACTGCGCCGCCGTGGACCCGCTCCAGCCGCCCGGATTCCGCCAGATCGGAGAGGTCGCGGCGGATGGTCTGGAGCGTCACGCCGAAGTGCTGCGCCAGCCCCTCGACGGTCACCTTGCCGTCGCGCCGCGCGATCTCGAGGATTTCGGGATGACGGAAGGACTGGGACATCGCTTTCGGTTTCTTTCGCTTGGCTCGACGCTGCCCCTAGGAAACCGCGATCCGCCCGGTTTCACCAGCGGTTTCTCCGCCGCAAACGCGAAGATTCGGAGAATTTTTCTTTGCAGGTGCAGAATTTGGCTGGTTAACCCCTTGGAAACACACAAACGAAAAGAAACGAAAATAATTCACTTGCGCGATTGCGTGGGGCCCGGCTAGCTTCCGGTCAAGTTTTCAGGAGTGAACCGTGACCCAGGGCACGCAGACACAGCCGGTGGATCTCTTCGTCATCGGCGGCGGCATCAATGGCTGCGGGATCGCGCGCGATGCGGCGGGGCGCGGTCTCTCGGTCACGCTGGCCGAAATGGATGACCTTGCCTCGGCCACCTCCTCCGCCTCGACCAAGCTGTTCCATGGCGGGCTGCGCTACCTCGAATATTTCGAGGTGCGGCTGGTTCAGGAGGCGCTGGAAGAGCGCGAAGTGCTGCTGAAGGCGATGCCCCACATCAGCTGGCCGATGCGGTTTGTCCTGCCGTATCATAAGGATATGCGGTTCGAATCCGAAACGCCCACCTCCCGGCTGCTGTCGCGGGTGATGCCGTGGATGAAGGGCCGCCGTCCCGCGTGGCTGATCCGCACCGGGCTGTTCCTCTACGACACGCTCGGCGGGCGCAAGATCCTGCCCGCGACGCGCACGCTCTCCCTCAAGGGCACGCCCGAGGGCGCACCGCTGCAGGACAGGTTCGAGAAGGCCTTCGAATATTCCGACTGCTGGATCGAGGACAGCCGCCTTGTCGCGCTGAACGCCCGCGACGCCGAGGCCCGTGGCGCGACGATCCTGACCCGCATGCAGGTGACCCATGCCACCCGCGAGGGCGATCTCTGGCGCGTCGAAACGAAAGACATGGAAAGCGGGGCCGAAGCCACCCACTACGCCCGGATGCTGGTGAATGCCGGCGGGCCCTGGGTCGGACGGATCATCCACGACACGATCGACCTGCCCTCGACCGAGGGCGTGCGCCTTGTCCGTGGCAGCCACATCGTGACGCGCAAGCTCTACGACCACGACAAGTGCTACTTCTTCCAGGGCGAGGACGGGCGGATCATCTTCGCCATCCCCTACGAGCGCGATTTCACCCTGATCGGCACCACCGACGCGGACCACGACGACCCGTCGCAGAAACCCGTCTGCACCGAGGCGGAACGCGATTACCTGATCGCCTTTGCCAACCGCTACTTCGCCAAGGCGATCAGCGCCGAGGACGTGGTCTGGAGCTATTCCGGCGTGCGGCCGCTCTACGATGACGGCGCCTCCAGCGCGACGGCGGCAACGCGCGATTACACGCTGAAGGTCAACGCCACGGGCGGCGCGCCGGTGCTGAACGTCTTCGGCGGCAAGATCACCACCTACCGGCGGCTGGCGGAAAGCGCGCTGGAAAAGATCGGCGAGCACCTGTCGCTGGACAAGGGTCCGTGGACGGCAGGCGTACCGCTGGCGGGCGGCGACTTCCCGGTCGCGGGCTTCGATGCCCTCGTACGCGAGACGCAGGCCGCCTACCCGTTCCTCGACGCCACCTGGGCGCGCCGCCTCGTGCGGACCTATGGTACCGAGGCGCAGGACATCCTTGGCCCGGCCACGCAGGCCGGGGACCTTGGCCGCGCCTTTGGCGCCACGCTGACCGAGGCCGAGGTGAAATGGTTGATGGACCGCGAATACGCCCGCCGGGCGGAGGACGTAGTCTGGAGAAGAAGCAAGCTCGGGCTGCGCCTGAGCGCGGAGGAGATCGCGGCCCTGGACGCCTGGATGACAGGCCGAAACGACCGGACCAATGACCGGACGGACAGCAGGGCCGACGCGGCGGAATAACCGCGGAAGACAGAACGGCGCGGGGAGGAGACCTTATGTCGCTGGAATTGAAGGGCGTATCCAAGATCGTCGAGGGGCAGATGCATATCGCCCCCACCGACCTGACGCTCGAAAACGGCACGATGAACGTGCTGCTTGGGCCGACCCTGTCGGGCAAGACCTCGCTGATGCGGCTGATGGCCGGCCTCGACGTGCCCAGCGAGGGGCGCATCCTTTGGAACGGCAAGGATGTCACCGGCATGCGGGTGCAGGACCGGGGCGTCGCCATGGTCTACCAGCAGTTCATCAACTACCCGTCGATGACCGTCTACGACAACATCGCCTCGCCCCTGAAACTGCTGAAGGTGGAACGCTCGGAGATCGACCGCCGCGTGCGCGAGGCCGCCGAGATGATGAAGCTGACGCCGATGCTCAAGCGCAAGCCGCTGGAGCTGTCGGGCGGGCAGCAGCAGCGCTGTGCCCTCGCCCGGGCGCTGGTGAAGGACGCGGGCCTCGTCCTGCTGGACGAGCCGCTGGCCAACCTCGACTACAAGCTGCGCGAGGAACTGCGCGTCGAGATCCCCAAGATCTTCGAGGCCTCCGGCGCGATCTTCGTCTATGCCACGACAGAACCGGAAGAGGCGCTGCTGCTCGGCGGCAATACCGCGACGCTCTGGGAAGGGCGCGTGACACAGTTCGGCCCCACCCCGCAGGTCTATCGCCAGCCGGTGGATGCCACCACGGCGCGGGTCTTCTCCGATCCGCCGATGAACTTCCTGCAGATCTCCAAGACCGGCGACCGGCTGATGTTCGGCACCGGGCAGAGCGCGCCGGCCACCGGCCGCCTCGCCGACCTGCCTGACGGGCGCTACACCGCCGGCTTCCGGCCCAACCACCTCGAGATCCTGCAACACGCGCCCGACGCGCTGCGCTTCACCGCCACGCTGACGGTGACCGAGCTGACGGGGTCGGAGACCTTCGTGCACCTCGACCATCATGGCGCCCGCTGGGTCGGCCTCGTCCACGGGGTGCATGACCTCGCCATCGGCGAGGCGCTCGATGTCTGGCTCGACCCGCGCCACGTCTACATCTTCGGCGAAGGGGGCGAGCTGATCGCGCCCGCCGCCTACGCTCTGGCCGCCTGAGGAGGAGGAGACATGGCAAAGATCACGCTCGACAACCTCGCGCATTCCTATTCCCCGAACCCGGCGTCGGAGGATGATTTCGCGCTGAAGGAGCTGAACCACGTCTGGGAGGACGGCGCGGCCTATGCCCTGCTCGGCGCCTCGGGCTGTGGCAAGTCCACGCTGCTGAACATCATCTCGGGGCTGCTGCAGCCGTCGCAGGGGCGCATCCTCTTCGACGACACGGACGTGACCCACGCGCCCACCGCCGCGCGCAATATTGCGCAGGTGTTCCAGTTCCCGGTCGTCTACGACACGATGACGGTGCACGACAACCTCGCCTTCCCGCTGCGCAACCGGGGCCGGGACGAGAGCTATGTCGCCCAGCGCGTGCAGGAAATCGCCCGCATGATCGGGATGGAGGAGATGCTCCACCGCAAGGCGCGCGGGCTGACGGCGGATGCCAAGCAGAAGATCAGCCTTGGCCGGGGCATGGTGCGCAAGGACGTGAACGCCCTGCTCTTCGACGAGCCGCTGACGGTGATCGACCCGCACATGAAGTGGGAGCTGCGGACCCAGCTGAAGAAGTTGCACCACGACTTCGGCCACACGATGATCTACGTCACCCATGACCAGACCGAGGCGCTGACCTTCGCCGACAAGGTGGTGGTCATGTATGACGGCCGCGTCGTCCAGATCGGCACGCCGGAGGAGCTTTTCGAGCGGCCCGAGCATACCTTCGTGGGCTATTTCATCGGCTCGCCCGGCATGAACGTGATCCCGGCGCGGGTCGACGGCGCGCGGGCCTATATCAACGGCTCCCACGTGGAGCTGGGACAGGGCTACGGCGCGCTCGACGGAAAGGTCGAGATTGGCGTGCGGCCCGAGTTCGCCCGCCTGAGCCAGAGCGAGGGCCTGCCAGTCAAGGTGCGCCGGGTCGAGGACGCGGGCCGCCACAAGATCATCCGGGCCGAGTTCTTCGGCCATGACATCAACATCATCGCCGGCGAGGACGACCGCGTCAGCGCCGACATGAACCGCGTCGTCTTCGATCCGGCGCGGGTGAACGTCTATGCCAACGACTGGCGCGTGACCGGGGAGGCTGCGGCATGAACAAGACCGTCAACAACAAGGCGTGGTTCCTCGTCCTGCCGGTGCTGATCCTCGTGGCCTTTTCCGCCGTGATCCCGCTGATGACGGTCGTCAACTACTCAGTGCAGGACACCTTCGGGAACAACCAGTTCTTCTGGGCCGGCCTCGAATGGTTCGAAGAGATGCTGCACGACGACCGGATGTGGAATGCCCTCAAGCGGCAGCTGCTCTTCTCGGGCATCATTCTGGCCATCGAGGTTCCGCTTGGTATCTTCGTCGCTCTGAACATGCCCAAGGGCGGGTTCTGGTCGTCCTTCTGCCTCGTGCTGATGTCCCTGCCCCTGCTGATCCCGTGGAACGTGGTCGGCACCATCTGGCAGGTCTTTGGCCGCGTCGATATCGGCCTGCTGGGCCATACGCTTGCCGCGCTCGGGATCGACTACAACTACACGCAGGACAGCGTCTCGGCATGGATCACCATCGTGGTGATGGATGTCTGGCACTGGACCTCGCTGGTGGCGCTGCTGGCCTTTGCCGGGCTCAAGTCGATCCCCGACGCCTACTACCAGGCCGCCAAGATCGATCAGGCCAGCCGCTGGAAGGTCTTCCGCTACATCGAGTTGCCCAAGATGGCGGGCGTGCTGATGATCGCGATCCTTCTGCGCTTCATGGACAGCTTCATGATCTACACCGAGCCCTTCGTGGTCACCGGGGGCGGCCCCGGCAACGCGACCACGCTGCTCTCGATCGACCTCGTGAAGATGGCCCTCGGGCAGTTCGACCTCGGCCCCGCCGCCGCCTTCTCGATCATGTATTTCCTCGTGATCCTGCTGATTTCGTGGGTGTTCTACACCGTGATGACCAACCTCGACAAAAAGGGGATGTGAGATGACCGACGCAACCGTTTCCAATGCCCCCGCCCGCGCGCGCAGCCTGCCCAAGGTGAACAGCCGCGCGGTGGTCATGACGCTCTACCTGCTGTTCCTGCTCCTGCCGATCTACTGGCTGCTGAACATGAGCCTGAAGACCAACGCCGAGATCCTCGGCAGCTTTTCGCTGTGGCCGCAGGATCTGACTTTTGCCAACTACGTCACGATCCTGACCGATCCGGCGTGGTACATGGGCTACGTCAATTCGCTGATCTACGTGGTGCTGAACACGGTGATCTCGCTCACCGTGGCGCTGCCGGCGGCCTATGCCTTCTCGCGCTATCACTTCCTCGGCGACAAGCATCTGTTCTTCTGGCTGCTGACCAACCGCATGGCGCCGCCCGCGGTCTTCGCCCTGCCCTTCTTCCAGCTCTATTCCAGCGTCGGGCTCTTCGACACGCATATCGCCGTGGCGCTCGCGCATTGCCTCTTCAACGTGCCGCTGGCGGTCTGGATCCTCGAAGGCTTCATGCGCGGCGTGCCCAAGGAGATCGACGAGACCGCCTATATCGACGGCTACAGCTTCGGCGGCTTCTTCGTGAAGATCTTCATGCCGCTGATCGCCTCGGGCGTCGGGGTCGCGGCCTTCTTCTGCTTCATGTTCTCCTGGGTCGAGCTGCTGCTCTCGCGCACCCTGACCACGGTGAACGCCAAGCCGATCGCCGCCACCATGACCCGCACGGTGGGCGCCGCGGGTGTCGACTGGGGCGTGCTGGCCGCCGCCGGGGTACTGACCATCGTGCCCGGTGCGCTCGTGATCTGGTTCGTCCGCAACTACATCGCCAAGGGCTTTGCCCTGGGGAGGGTGTGATGCAACGCACTGTTAACCACCGTCCCGTCATCCTCGGGCTTGACCCGAGGACCTCAGGACACCCTCACAATGCCCCGACGGCTGCATGTCTACATGATGACGAACCGGCCCCGGGGCACGCTCTACATCGGGGTCACGGGCGACCTGCAGCGCAGGGTCAGGGAACACCGCACCCACGCGCATCGCGGCTTCACCGATCGCTACAACCTGGAACAGCTCGTGTGGTTCGAACATCACGAGAGCCCCACGCAGGCAATCCAGCGGGAGAAATCCCTCAAACGCTGGCGACGGCAGTGGAAGCTGGAGCTTGTGGAGAGCGTGAACCCCGACTGGCGGGACCTCTGGGAGGAGGTCTGCCTGACCTGATTGGCGCGCGGGACTTGGGAGGTCCTCGGGTCAGGCCCGAGGATGACCGCCCTGTGGATGACCGGGCTGTGCAGGAGGAGAGCGCGTAATGGACTGGATGGCATGGACATGGCCCACGGCGGCCTTCTTCGGCACCATCGCGACGCTGCTGGTGATCTTCACCGTGCTGGCGATCAGGTTCCCCGAGACGCCCCGCATGGGCGTACTGCGGATCGAGACGACACGGGGCGACCGGCTCTTCATCACCCTTCTGGGCTCTGCCTTCATCAACCTCGCATGGCTGGGGCTGGTGGGCACGGCACAGCCCTGGGCGATGGCGGTCTGCCTCGTTTACGCCGCGGCGGTCTTCCGCTGGGTGTGAGGCGCTCCGGCGGGAGGTCGGGGCGTGGGATTGCACGGGATGCGGCCACCGGCCGGCCCCGTGACGACAGGAACGACGGTTCAAACAGGGAGGAAACCATGAACCTGAAGACAACGACATCCATGGCGCTTGCGCTCGGGCTGCTCTGCGGCCCCGCATGGGCGGACATGGACGCGGCGAAAGCCTTCCTCGACGCCGAGATCGGCGATCAGTCCAGCCTCTCGCGCGCCGATCAGGAAGCCGAGATGCAGTGGTTCATCGATGCGGCCGAGCCCTTCAAGGGCATGGACATCAAGGTGGTCTCCGAGACGATCACCACGCATGAGTACGAAAGCCAGGTTCTCGCCAAGGCCTTCAGCGAGATCACCGGCATCAACGTCACCCATGACCTCATCGGCGAAGGCGACGTGGTCGAAAAGCTGCAAACGCAGATGCAGTCGGGCGAGAACATCTATGACGCCTATGTCAACGACAGCGACCTGATCGGCACCCACTGGCGCTACCAGCAGGTGCGCAACCTGACCGACTGGATGGCCAACGAAGGCGCGGATGTCACCAGCCCGACGCTGGACCTCGACGATTACATCGGCACCCAGTTCACCACCGCGCCCGACGGCAAGCTCTACCAGCTGCCCGACCAGCAGTTCGCGAACCTCTACTGGTTCCGCTACGACTGGTTCACCGATCCCGCGATCATGGCCGAGTTCAAGGAGAAGTACGGCTATGACCTCGGCGTGCCGGTCAACTGGTCGGCCTACGAGGACATCGCCGAATTCTTCACCGGCCGGAACATCGACGGCGTCGATGTCTACGGCTCGATGGACTACGGCAAGAAGGACCCCTCGCTCGGCTGGCGTTACACCGATGCGTGGATGTCCATGGCCGGCATGGGCGACAAGGGCGAGCCGAACGGCCTGCCGGTGGACGAATGGGGCATCCGGGTGAACGAGCAATCGCAGCCCGTGGGCGCCTGCATGTCCCGCGGCGGCGCGGCCAACAGCCCCGCGGCGGTCTATGCCGTCGAGAAGGCCATCGACTGGCTGAACAAGTACTCGCCCCCCTCCGCCATGGGCATGACCTTCTCCGAGGCGGGCCCGGTGCCGGGCCAGGGCAACATCGCGCAGCAGATGTTCATGTACACGACCTTCGTGGCCCCCCTCGTGGACAGCGACGCCGTGATGAACGAGGACGGCACGCCCAAGTGGCGCCTCGCCCCCTCGCCCCATGGCGTCTACTGGGAAGAGGGCATGAAGGTCGGCTACCAGGACGTGGGCTCCTGGACGCTGATGAAGTCCACCCCCGATGACCGCGCCAAGGCGGCCTGGCTCTATGCCCAGTTCGTCGGCTCCAAGACCGTGGACGTGAAGAAGAGCCACGTCGGCTTGACCTTCACCCGCGAAAGCACCATCCAGCACGAGAGCTTCACCGACCGCGCGCCGAAACTCGGCGGGCTGGTGGAATTCTACCGCTCGCCGGACCGCGTGCGCTGGTCGCCCACGGGCACCAACGTGCCGGACTACCCCAAGCTGGCGCAGCTGTGGTGGCAGAACATCGGCGACGCCATGTCGGGCGCCAAGTCCGCGCAGGACGCCCTCGACAGCCTCTGCTCCGATATGGAACGCGTGATGGAGCGCCTCGAACGGGCCGGCATCCAGGGTGACCTGGGCCCGGTCATGAACGAGGAGAAGGACGCCTCCGAGTGGATGGCCATGGAGGGCGCGCCCAAGCCCAAGATCGAGAACGAGCGTGAGGAGCCCAAGACCGTCTCCTACGACGAACTCGTCGCCTCCTGGAACTGACCGCCAGACCACCGGGGTGGACCTTGACGGGTCCACCCCTTTCCTCTTCTTCGCCGTGGGGCCATCCTCCCCATCGCCAAGCAGAGCCCCGCCCCTGCCATCAAGACCACTGCCCCAGAGAGGCCGCCGCATCCCATGACCCATATCCTCGCCATCGATCAGGGCACCACCTCGACCCGCGCGATCCTCTTCGACCAGACGCTGAACATCACCGCCTCCGCGCAGGAGGAATTCCCGCAGCATTTCCCGCAGAGCGGCTGGGTCGAACATGATCCTACCGACCTCTGGGCCACCACCGCCGCCACCTGCCGCGCCGCGGTGGAAAAGGCCGGCGTCCGGGCCGAGGGGATCGCCGCCATCGGCATCACCAACCAGCGCGAAACAACGCTGGTCTGGGACCGCCGCACCGGCCAGCCGGTCTACAATGCCATCGTCTGGCAGGACCGCCGCACCGCCGAGATGTGCCGCGCGCTTCACGCCGACGGCTTCGAGGCCGTGATCACCGAGAAGACCGGCCTGCTGCTCGATCCCTATTTCTCGGGCACCAAGCTGGCGTGGATCCTCGACAACGTCGAGGGCGCGCGGGCTGAGGCCGAGGCCGGGCACCTCCTCTTCGGCACCGTGGACAGCTGGCTGGTCTGGAAGCTCACCGGCGGGCAGGTCCATGCGACGGATGCCACCAATGCCGCGCGGACCATGCTCTACGACATCCGCAAGGGTGGCTGGTCCTCGACCATCTGCACGGCGCTGAACATTCCCATGTCGATGCTGCCCGAGGTGCGTGACTGCGATGCCTTCTATGGCGAGTGCCGCGCCGATCTCTTCGGGCGGCCGATCCCGATCCTCGGCATCGCGGGCGACCAGCAGGCCGCCACCATCGGGCAGGCCTGTTTCAAGCCCGGCATGGTGAAATCGACCTATGGCACGGGCTGCTTTGCCCTGCTCAACACCGGGGCCGAGCCGGTGATCTCCAAGCACCGCCTGCTGACCACCATCGCCTACCGGATCGGCGGCCAGACGACCTATGCGCTGGAGGGCTCGATCTTCATCGCGGGGGCCGTGGTGCAGTGGCTGCGCGACGGGCTCAAGGTCATCCGCCACGCCGCCGAGACCCACCCGCTGGCCGCGCGCGCCGACGAAACACAGCAATTGATCATGGTGCCCGCCTTCACCGGCCTCGGGGCGCCCTACTGGAACGCCGACTGCCGTGGCGCGATCTTCGGCCTGACGCGCAACTCCGGCCCCGAGGAATTCGCCCGCGCCGCGCTGGAAAGCGTGGGCTACCAGACCCGTGACCTGATCGAGGCGATGCGCGCCGACTGGGCCGCTGACCACGGCGATGCCACCATGTCCACCCTGCGGGTGGATGGCGGGATGAGCGCCTCGGACTGGGCGATGCAATTCCTCTCCGACATCCTCGACGCGCCGGTCGAACGCCCCCGCGTGCTGGAGACCACCGCCATGGGCGCGGCCTGGCTGGCGGGCCAGAAGGCCGAGGTGCTGCCGGGGATGGAGGACTTCGCCGCAAGCTGGGCCAAGGGGGCCGAGTTCACGCCGAAGATGGAGGCCGCCGACCGCGACGCCCGCTATGGCGCGTGGAAACGCGCGGTCGAGGCCACCATCGGCTTTGCCGGATGAGCCTGCTGACGCCCGCCCGCACCCTAGCGGCGCCGGGCTGCCGGGCGCTGCTGCCCGGTCTCATGAAGGATCACCGCCGGATCGTGCTGGTGCGCGGCGGCTCGGCCCATTGGGCGGAGGACCTGGCCCGCGCGCTCAGTGCCTTTGCCGCGGTCGAGACAATCCTGCACCACGGTGAGCCCAAGGACAGCGACGTGACAGGGGCCCTCGCCCGGCTGCGGCCCTTCGGGGCCGAGGCCGTGGTGGCCGTGGGTGGCGGCTCTGTCCTCGATCTGGGCAAGGCGCTCGCCGCACTGCTGCCGGGCGATGGCGCGCTGATGGATCACCTCGAGGTCGTCGGCCGGGGCCTGCCGCTGTCGCAGGATCCCCTGCCGCTCTACGCCCTGCCCACCACCGCGGGCACCGGGGCCGAGGCCACCAAGAACGCCGTTATCGACGTGACGGCGCATCGCCGCAAGGTCAGCCTGCGCGATCCCCGGCTGCTGCCCCGCGTGGCGCTGCTGGATGCGGCGCTGACCATCGGCACGCCCTGGCCCGTGACGCTGGCCGCCGGGATGGACGCGGTGACCCAGCTTGTCGAACCCGCCCTCTCGCGCAATGCCACGCCCGCGACGGACGCGCTCTGCCTGCCCGCGATCCGGCCCGCCATGGCCGCGCTGCTGCGGCTGGAGCAGGGCGAGGACCCCGCCGCCCGGGACACGCTGCTGCGCGCGGCACATCTCAGCGGCATCGCGCTTGCCAATGCGGGGCTTGGCGCGGTGCATGGCTTTGCCGGTGTCCTCGGCGGGCTGACCGGCGCGCCCCACGGGGCGATCTGCGCCCGCCTCCTGCCGCCCGTGCTGGAGGCCAACCGCGCTGCCATGGCCGAGGCCGGGCTAAGCCTCGCCCGCTTCGACGCGGTGGAGCGCGAAATCTGCGCGGCCTTCGACAGTCCGGGCCGTGCCCCCGCCCTGCTGCGCGGCTTCATCGATCGTAACGCCCTGCCTCGCCTCGGCGCGATGGGACTGGCCGAGGCGCAGCTGGACGAGGTCGTCGAACAGGCGCAGGCCGCCTCCTCCATGAAGCCGAACCCGGTCACGCTCAGCCCGGCCCAACTCCGCGCGGTCCTCGCCGAGGCGCTCTGACCCGCGTGCCTCCTGCGGCCCCGCTCTACGGTTCATCTGCCCGTCCCCGTGCGCGCGTCTCAGTCCCCTGACACTGAAAAGATCGGAACCCCCGCGCCGTCCCACCGTTGTGAAGGGACCTTTCCCAACGGCCGGACCATGTTCTCTGATCTCTCCAATCCCCTGCTTTTCGCCGCCTTCCTTCTTGCGGGCGCCATCGTCCTCTTCGTCTCGATCCGCGCCACCCACCTTGCCGACGTGATCGCCGACCGCACGCGGATGGGCGAGGCGCTGGCCGGCGGCATCGTCCTCGGCGGTGCGACCTCTCTCTCGGGGATCGTCGTCTCGGTCACCGTCGCAGCCCAGGGCGAGGCGAGCTTTGCCTTCTCCAACGCCGTGGGCGGGATCGCCGCGCAGACGCTGTTCCTTGCCCTCGCGGACACGCTGCACAAACGCGCCAACCTCGAACATGCGGCGGCGGAGCCCGCGAACCTCTTTCAGGCGGTCATGCTGATCATCCTGCTGTCGCTGCCCATCGCCGCCATGGCCGGGCCGGAGATCGCCTATTTCGGCGTGCACCCCGTCTCGATCGTGCTGTTCCTCGTCTACCTCGCCGGCACCCGGCTGTCGGCCGAGGTCTCGGCCGAGCCGATGTGGGAACCCGTAAACACCAGCGAGACCCGCCACGACGCCCCGGAGGACGCCGCGGAGGCGGGCAAGTCCGCGCGCGGTCCGATCCTGCGCTTTGCCGGGCTCGTCGCCGTGATGGGGGCCTGTGGCTGGGTGATCTCGCAGACCGGGCAGGAGTTCGTCGGGCGGTTCGGGCTCAATGCCTCGCTGGTGGGCTCCCTGCTGACGGCGGTGGTGACCTCGTTGCCCGAACTGGTGACAACGCTCACCGCGGTGCGCCGCGGGGCGTTGCAACTGGCCGTGGGCGGGATCATCGGCGGCAACACCTTCGACACGCTGTTCCTCGTCCTCTCGGACGTGGCCTATCGCGACGGGTCGCTCTACCACGCCGTCGGCATGACGGACCTTTACTGGCTGGCGACGGGGATGCTGATGACCGCGATCCTGCTGGGCGGGCTGATCCTGCGCCAGAGGAAGGGCCCGGGCGGGATCGGAATCGAGAGTGTGCTGCTGATCCTCGTCTACTCCGGCGCGGTGGCCGTCGAACTGTTGGCCTGAGGCCGGCGCCCCGTCCCGCACCGCCCCGCAACGCCGCTTTTCTGGGCAGCGATTTCGAGAGCTCCCGCGCACCCCCTGTCTTTTCAGGGCATAACTTACATGCATACTGCATATATCTGCGCATCACATTGACACCCGCAGCGCCCCTCGTCACGAGAAGGCAACGGACATGCGCAGGGAGGGCGCCACCGGGCAGACGAAGGAACATACCGCCATGGCGACAGCCGCCCCCATCGCGATCATGGGCTTCCAGCTTGAAAGCAACTCGCATTCGCCGGAATGCCAGCCTTCCGAATTCTTCCAGCTCTCGGGCGATGACCTCCTCGCCGACATCGCCTCGCAAGCGCCGCGCGCGCCCCGCGAACTCACCGCCTTCATGGCCGAGGCCAAGACCCTCGGCCTGACGCCTGCGCCGCTGGCCAGTGCCACGGCGGGTGCCTCGGGGCGGATCGGGCAGGACTTCATAGACGGCTGGATGGCCGCCGCCGTGGCACGGCTTCGCGACCTCGGCCCCGTGGCGGGCGTCTACCTCTGCCAGCACGGCGCGGCAATCTCGACCGGGTCCGAGGATCCGGACGGCGACTTCTATGCCCTCGTCCGCGCGGTGGTCGGACCCGAGGTGCCGATCGTCGTCACCCTCGACCCCCATGCCAATGTCAGCGCCAAGATGCTGTCCAACATCGACGCGATCATTGCCTATCACACCAACCCCCACGTCGATCAGCAGGAGCGCGGCCGCGAGGCGGCGCACCTGATGGCGCGGCTGGTGGCGGGCCAGAAGACCGAGATCAAGCTGGCCAAGCTGCCGATGATCCCGCCCTCGATCTCGCAGGTCACCACGGGCGGCCCGCTGGGGGAGCACATCGCCTATGGGCAGAGCTTCCTTGACGACGACGAGGTGATGGCGGTCTGCACCTGTTCCGGCTTCTCGCTGGGGGACAATACCAAGGCGGGGATGAGCGTCGCGGTCACCGTGGTGGAGGGCGCGGGCGCCAAGGCCCAGACCATCGCCGACACCGTCGCGCAGCGCATCTGGGACGAGCGCAACCGCTACGACATCACCATGACTTCGCTGGAGGACGCCGTGGCCATGGCCAAGGCGCTGGACGATCCCGCGCAGCCGCCGCTCTGCTTTGCGGATGTGGCGGACAATCCCGGCTCCGGCGGGCGCGGCAACACGACCTATATCCTCAAGGCTTTCCTCGACGCGGGCGTCAGCGACGCCATTCTGGCGCCCTTCTTCGACGCGCCGCTGGCGCTTCAGGCCGCCTCCCTCGGCGTCGGCGCGCGGTTCACCGCGACCTTCAACAGCGCCGAGACGCAGGAATTCTCGCAGCCGCTGACCGCGGAGGTCGAAGTTCTGGCCGTCGGCGGCGGGGTCCAGACCGGGCGGCGCGGCATGTATGCCGGGCGCAGTTTCGACCTCGGCACCGCCGCGGTGCTGCGCTGCGAAGGCATCCGCATCGTGGTGACCGAGAAGCGCATCCAGTTCCTCGACCCGTTGATGCTGGAATGCCTCGGGATGCGGATGCAGGACACCCGCGCCCTGATCGTGAAATCCCGCGGCCATTTCCGCGCCGCCGTGGACGAGGCCTTTGCCGACGACCAGATCATCGAGGTGGATGTGCCCGGCCTTGCGACGCCGATGCTGCACCGGATCACCTTCACCCAGACCCCCAGACCCATCTACCCGCTCGACCGTGACATGACGTGGTCGGCGACCGAGGCCCATTGATGACCCAGACGACCCGCACCATCGCCTTCGTCCATGCCCTGCGCGACTTCGAACCCGAGGCCCGCAGGCAGCTGGAGGGGCACAACCTGCTGTTCCTCAAATCGCGCGAGGCCATGGCCGAGCGGATCGCGGAGCTGGACGTCGTCGTCACAGGCTACATGTGGGACAACGGGCTGATCCCGCAGGCGGACCGTCTGGCCTACCTCCAGACCGTCTCCTCGGGGACCGAGGCCTTCGACCTGCCCGCGCTGAAGGACAAGGGCATCGCCGTCTGCAATGCACGCGGCGTGAACGCCACCACCACGGCCGAACACGGCATCGGCCTGATGATGGCCATGTCGCGCCAGCTGCACCGGGCGCGCGACAACCAGCACGCCAAGCGGTGGCAGATGAACCGGCTCGACCCCGCGCAGTCCGAGGCCCGCACCATGATGGAGCTGCACGGCAAGCGCCTGCTTCAGGTCGGCTTCGGCGAGATCGGCCAGCGTGTCCATGCCATCGCCTCGGCCTTCGGGATGGATGTGACCGTGCTGAGCCGTACGGCCCGCCCCGGGGCCACCCCCGCCATCAAGCCCTACAGCGCCTTTACCGAGGAAGTGGCCGAGGCCGACGTGATCCTCTTCTGCTGCCCGCTGAGCGACGAGACCCGCCACCTGCTGGATGCCGCCGCGCTGGAGAAGGTGAAGCCTTCCGCCTTCGTGGTGAACATCGCCCGGGGTGGCGTGATCGATCAGGACGCGCTGATCGCGGCGCTTCAGGACGGCCGCCTGCGCGGCGCGGGGCTGGACGTGACCACGCCCGAGCCCCTGCCCGAGGACAGCCCCCTGTGGGATATGTCGCAGGTGCTGATCACGCCCCACAACGCGGGCGATACCCCGGCCTACGAAGAGCGCATCTGCCGCCTCGTGAAAGACAACCTCGCCCGGCTCGACCGGGGCGAGACGGAGCTGATCAACAGTGTCGCGTGAACCCGTCACCCCCGGCCGCACCGCGCGGCTGCTCTACCGGATCGAACCGGCGGCCCCGGTCTTCCTGCTGCTGAACGTCCTCTTCATCCTTGCCTATGCCCTTGGCGCGACCGAGACATGGCCGCCGCTGGCAAGCCTGCCCGCGACCATCGCGGTGCTGCTGCTCTGGGGCCGGCTCAGCGCCACGGCGCACCGGGTCGTGCTGCTGTCGCTGCTGGCGGTGGCGCTCGGCACCGCCTTCCTCGCCCCCCACCCCGAGGCGCAGGCCCGTGCCCTGCATCAGGCCTGTTCCTTCGTGGCCCTGATGACCGTGCTGGGGACCTTCAAGCGCGTGCTGACGCCACTCGACAAGGTGAGCGAGGCCTTCGGCTTCGTCATGTCCCAACCGCCACGCCTGCGCTTCGGCCTCGTGCAGTACATGGGCCATTTCTTCGCGCTGCTGATCAACCTCTCGGTCATTCCGCTCTTCGGCGCGCTCTCGGGGCGCAAGGGAGAGGCGGACCAGCCTGCGAACCACGATGCGGTGGTGCTGGGGGCGATGCGCGGGGCCACGATGGTCGCGCTCTGGTCACCCTTCTCGATCGGCTTTGCCGTGGTCAGCCAGAGCATCCCCACGCTTGATCCCGTGCGCTTCATGCTGGAGGCCGGGCTTTTCGCCTCCGCCGTGCTCTGGGTTTCGGCGCGGTTCCACCTGCTGCCCGCGCCGCTGGCCACCCCGCGCCCGCCGGAGCGCAGCCATTTCCACCGCCCCACCGGACGCGAACGCACCGCGGTGTTGCAACTGGGCGGGCTGGCCGCGGCCATGCTGTGCCTGCTGGTCACGATGCACGAGTTCACCGGCGTGGCCTTCGGCGCCCTGTCGATCCTGACGATCTGCACCGCCATCGCGGCCGTGCTGCTGACCGCCGGCCGGGCGGCACTGGCCGGGGACCGCCCGGTGGAGGTGATCCGTTCGGGCACCACCGAGATGATCAACGAAGCCACCGTCGTCTCCGCCGCCGCGGTGATCGGGGCCGAGCTGTCCGTTCTGCTGAACCAGAGCGGCCTGCTGGATACGATGCTGGGACAGGACCTTCCGGTGACGCTCTCCCTCGTGGGGATGGTGATGCTGGCCGGGCTGATCGCGCTGGCGTGGATCCCGACCTCGGTCGTCGTGGTCACGCTGGCGCAGATGGTGGGCAACACGCCGCTGGGACAGGACAACCCGCAGGCCTTCGCGCTGACGCTGGGCATGTGCTGGATCGTCTCGGTGCTGCTATCGCCGGTCAGCGGCATGTCCATCGTCACGGCCCGGGTCTGCGGCGTGAGCACCTCGGACATCATCTTCCGCTGGAACCGCGGCTTCACGACCCTCGTGGTGCTCACCGGCTGCGCCTTCATCTGGCTGATCGCCACGATGACGCCCTGAGCCAGAGGTGAGCCGGGCCTGAACCTGACGCGCCGCCGTGGCTTCCCGGCGGCGTGGCTTCGCGCTATGTCTCTGCCATGGCCGTGACCCTGACCTCGCTCACCGATCTTGCCGCCCTCGGCTTCGATGACATCATCGATGTCCGCGCCCCGTCGGAATTTGCCGAGGACCACCTGCCGGGCGCGCTCTCGCTGCCCGTCCTGAACGACGCGGAGCGCGCCCGCGTCGGCACCATCTACAAGCAGGTCTCGCCCTTCTCGGCCCGCAAGATCGGCGGCGCCCTCGTGGCGCGCAACGCCGCCCGCCATATCGAGGAGGTCCTGCAGGATCGCGACGGCGGCTGGCGGCCCCTCGTCTACTGCTGGCGCGGCGGGCAGAGGTCGGGCTCCTTCGCCACGATTCTCGGCCAGATCGGCTGGCGGGTGGAGACGCTGGCCGGCGGCTACAAGGCCTGGCGCAAGCTGATCGTCACCGCGCTCTACGAGACCCCCGTGGCGCCGCCCGTGGTGGTGCTGGACGGCAATACCGGCTCTGCCAAGACCGACCTGCTGAAGAGGCTGCCGCACCACGGCGTGCAGGTGCTGGACCTCGAAGGGCTGGCGCATCACCGCGGCTCGATCTTCGGCCACATGGGCCCGCAGCCGCAGCAGCGCGGCTTCGAGACCCGGCTGGCCATGGCGCTTGCCGCCCTCGACCCGACCCGCCCGGTGGTGGTGGAGGCCGAAAGCGCCGCGGTCGGGAAATGCCGCCTGCCGCCGATGCTGTGGAAAGCCATGTGCGCCGCGCCCCGGATCCGCGTCGAGGCCCCGCTGGCGGCGCGCGCCGCCTATCTGACCCGCGCCTATGCCGACCTGACCACCGATCCCGCCATGCTGGTCGCAACCATCGACCGGCTGCGCCCGTTCCACGCCGCCGAGATCATCGAGAGCTGGCAGGCGATGGCCGCGGCGGGCGATTTCACCCCGCTGGCCGAAGGGCTAATGCGGGCCCATTACGACCCGCGCTATGCCAAGCACCGCGCCCGGATGGCGGCCCCGCGCCACGTCCTGCCTGCCCCCGATCTCTCGCCCGCCGCCCTGTCCGCCCTCGCGGCCGAGCTGGCCCGGGCGGTCCCTGCCGTCGCTTCGGAGGACCCACGTCCATGACCCTGCTCAGCCCCTCGACCGAACCGCGCCTGACCTCGCTTGCCCATGGCGGCGGCTGCGGCTGCAAGATCGCCCCCGGCGTCCTGTCGGACCTGCTGCGCGGGACCAAGGCCCTGCCGGTGCCGGAGGAGCTGCTGGTGGGCATCGGCACCTCGGACGACGCGGCGGTCTACAAGCTGAACGACCGGCAGGCCATCGTCGCCACCACGGACTTCTTCATGCCGATCGTGGACGACCCCTTCGACTTCGGCCGGATCGCCGCGACCAATGCGATCAGCGACGTCTATGCCATGGGGGCCGCGCCGCTCTTCACGCTGGCGGTGGTGGGGATGCCGATCAACACGCTCTCGACCCAGACCATCGGGCGCATCCTCGAAGGCGGGGCCGCCGCCTGCCGCGACGCCGGCATCCCCATCGCGGGCGGTCATACGATCGACTCGGTCGAGCCGATCTACGGCATGGTGGCCATCGGCCTCGTGGACCCGGCGCTGCTGAAGACCAATGCCACCGCCCGCCCCGGCGACAGGCTGATCCTCGGCAAGCCGCTTGGCGTCGGCATCTTCTCTGCCGCGCTGAAGAAGGAGGCCCTGCCGCGCGGGGCCTATGACGCCATGCTCGCCTCCATGACCCGGCTCAACACGCCGGGCCCGGACCTTGCGGCGCTGGAGGGCGTCCATGCCCTCACCGATGTGACCGGCTTCGGCCTCGGCGGCCATGCGCTGGAGATGGTCGCGGGCTCCGGCTGCGGGGCGCGGATCGACTGGGCCCGGGTGCCGCTGCTGGACGGCACGCGCGAGCTGGCGCAGGAGGGTTACATCACCGGCGCCTCGGGACGGAACTGGGACAGCTACGGCGCGCGGATCACCCTGCCCGTGGGCTTCGATCCCGTGGAACAGGCGCTGCTGAGCGATCCACAGACCAGCGGCGGGCTTCTGGTCGCCTGCACGCCGGAGGCCGAGGCGGAGGTGCTGGCCACCTTCGCCCGCCACGGCTTTGACCGGGCCCGTGTCGTGGGCGAGGTGATCGAGGGAGAGGGGCTGACGGTCGCCTGACCCCGGCATCCCGCCCCCACATCATGTCCGCGACGCCCGGCGCCCACGTGATGCCCGCCCAAGATAACGCGCCCGCAACAGACTGCCCCCCGCCCTGCCTCACCTCTCTCCTCTCGCGCAAAGACATCCCATGATCCCCGATACCCTGCAGGTGGCCCTGATCACGGACAGCGGCCTCTTCCGTCCGACGCTCTTCACCATGTGGAGCCTGCTGCGGCACAGCTCCGAACCGCTGAAGCTCCACTTCTGGGGGGATGCGCTGAGCCGCGAGGAATGGCAGGCCGTGGAGACCGTGGCCCGGGACGCCCCCGGCTGCGCCCTTCACCCGCGCGAGATCACCGCGGAGGAGCTTGCGGGCGCGCAATCGCAGGCGGCCCATATCTCTGCCGCGACCATGGGGCGCCTCTTCCTGCCGCGCCACCTCTCGGGGCGGGTGCTCTACCTCGACGGCGACGTGGGCGTGACCGGCGACGTGGCCCCCCTGCGCCGGGCCGACCTTGGCGGCAGTCCCCTTGGCGCGGTGCGCGACTTCATGACCGCCAAGCGCGCCAGCCGGGAGGAGCCGGGCGCCCCGCCCGCCACCTATTTCAACGCGGGCGTCCTGCTGATGGATTGCGATGCCCTGCGCCGCCGCCCCGAGGGGCTGGACCGGCTGGAGGACGTGGCCCATGCCTCGAGCCTGCGGATGGGCGATCAGGATCACCTGAACCAGCTCTACCCCGGCGAGGCACACCTGCTGAACCCGGCCTACAATTCATCCTGGGGCCGCACGGCAGCGCAGCGGGGCTTTGCCCGCAAGCTTGGCGGGGAGGCCTCCGAGATCGCCGAGCTGGCCGATGTGATGGTACACTTCCACGGCCCAAAGAAGCCCTGGAAACGGGCGCGCTACGACCTCTGGTCGCAGCGGGCGCGGGCCGTGCAGGCCTACCGCAAGCAGATGCGCGCCTATGCAAACGCCTACCCTGACCTGCGCTTCTGACCATAAAAAAAGGGCCGCCCCAAGAGGCGGCCGTTTCAGTCTCCGGCCCGGGTGCAAGCATCCCCCGGGCCGGTCAGCGGATGCGCTTAGTCGGACAGCGCACCTTCTTCATCCTTGCGGGCATGCATCCTCGATTTCACCCGCGCGCCGATGATGAGCGGCAGCACGAAACCGATGATGGCGATGGCCCAGAGAGCGATGGACAGCGGGCTGTCGATCAGGGTGAACCAGTTGCCGTTGTCGATGGTCACGGCGCGGCGCAGGTTGTTCTCCATCGCGTTCCCCAGCAGCGTGCCGAGGATGATCGGGACCAGCGGCACGTCCAGTTTCCGCAGACCCCAGCCCATGACGCCGAAGCCGATCATGACCAGCAGGTCGAAGCTGGAGCCCGAGATGCCGTAGATGCCGACGAAGGACACCATGGCCACCAGCGGCATCAGGACCTTCGGCGGGATCATCAGCACGCGGGTGAAGATGCCCACCATCGGGATGTTCATGGCCAGCAGCATGAAGTTGGCGATGAACAGCGCGGCGATCAGGCCCCAGACCACGTCGGGGTTCTGGGTGAAGAGCAGCGGGCCGGGGGTGATGTTCAGCGACAGCAGCACAGCCAGCAGCACGGCCGTCGTGCCCGAACCCGGCACACCCAGCGCCAGCATCGGCACCAGGGCACCACCGGCGGCGGCGTTGTTGCCGGCCTCGGGGGCGGCCACGCCGCGGGGATCGCCGGTGCCGAAGGTGTTCTCCTTGTCCACCAGCCGCTTCTCCATCGAGTAGGAGATGAAGGAGCCCAGCGAAGCGCCCGCGCCCGGCAGCACGCCGGCGATGAAGCCGAGGAGCGAGGTGCGCAGCATGGTCGGCGTGCAGGATTTCAGCATCGACCACGAGGGCGTCAGGCGGCCGACGACGATCTTCTTGCCGTCTGCATCGGCGTTGCCGTGGCGTTCCTCGAGGAAGATCAGCACTTCGGACAGGGCGAAGAGGCCGACGATGGCGACGAGGAAGTCGAGACCGTCATAGAGGTGCACTTCGCCGAAGGTGAAGCGCGGCACGCCGGTCTGGGTGTCGACACCGATCATGGCAAGGCCGAGGCCCAGCGCGGCGGCAAAGGCCGATTTCGCCTGGTTGGTCGAGGAGACGCCGCCGAGGGTCATGAAGGCCAGTGCGAAGAGCGCGAAGTATTCCGCCGGGCCGAAGAGCAGCGCGATCTTGACGAGCTGCGGCGCCAGAAGGATCAGGCCCCAGGTGGCGAAGAAGGCCCCGACGAAGGAGGCGATACCGGAGAGCGAGAGCGCCTCGCCGGCCCGGCCCTTCTTGGCCATCGGATAGCCGTCGAGCACGGTCATCATCGCGGGTTCGTCCCCCGGGATGCCCAGCAGGATCGACGAGATCCGCCCGCCGTACATGGCCCCGTAGTAGACCGAGGTCAGCAGGATCAGCGAGGGCGTCGCGCCGAGGCCGAGGGTGAAGGCAAGCGGGATCAGGATGGCGACGCCGTTCGACGGGCCAAGGCCCGGAAGCGCGCCCATCACGGTGCCGAGGAAGCAGCCCAGCAGCGCAAGGCCGATGTTCTGCCAGGTCAGGGCGATGGCAAAGCCGTCGCCGAGGGATGCAAGCATGTCCATGGGTGCCTCCTCAGAACCCGAACGGGCCACGGGCCAGCGAAAGCCCGAGCACGAGATGGAAGATGACGTAGATGCCGACCGAGATGCCGACGCCGGTCAGGACCGAGGCGATCGGCCCGTTGCCGAGGCGCCACGACAGGTAGGCGGCGGCAATGGCGGTGGCGAAGACGAAGCCTGCGATCGGCAGGAATTCGGCGTAAAGGACCATCACGACGACGGCGGCCAGCAGTTCGACCAGACGACCGAGGCTTGGCCAGACGGGCTCAGGATCGGGGCGGAAGGCGATGATGGCCGAGCTGACGCCGAGAATTGTGGCGATGATCAGGGGGAAGGCCTTGGGTCCCACGGCGTCGGACAGGAAGCTTTCCTCGATCTGGGTCGCGGCGATGGCGAACCCGATGGCAAGGAGAAGCCCCAGGACACCGAAAATACGATCACTCATCGGGATCTCCTCATTCGGCGGGTGTTGGGAAGAAAAGAGGGGGCGCCGGAGTGGTGAACGGCGCCCCCTGAGGCAAGGGGGAGGGACCCTGCCTTACTTGATGATGCCGATTTCCTGCGAAATCGAGCGGATCTCTGCCACGCTGTCTTTCACGAAGGACTGGAACGCATCACCTTGCAGGTCGAGCGGTGCGAGGCCGTTGGCGGCCATGGTCTCTTTCCACGCGTCGGAGGCGTAGAGATCGCCGATCCGCGACACCCAGGCGTCATAGGCCGCGTCCGACATGTTGCCGGGGGCGTAGAAACCGCGCCAGTTGGCGCCGATCGCGTCCACACCCTGCTCACGCGCGGTGGGGAAGCTTTCGAATTCGCCGTCGAGACGCTCGGGCGAGAGGACGGCGAGGACCTTGATGTCACCGCTGTCCACGAAGCCCTTGGCTTCCGAGATGTCGCCGGTGAAGGCCTGCACCGAGCCGGCAAGCAGCTGGGTCACGGCTTCGCCGCCGCCATCGAAGGCGATGTACTTCACCCGGCGCACGTCTTCGACGCCGGCGGCCTTGGCGGCGATCAGGACCTTGAGGTGGTCCCAGCCACCCACGGCCGAACCGCCCGCGACGGAGACCGAGGTCGGGTCCGCCTTGATCATGTCCAGCAGCTCGGGCAGCGTCTGGATCGGGCTGTCGGCCGCGACGGCGATCACGCCGTAGTCAGCGCCGATGGAGGCGAGCCAGCGGACCTGCTCCATCGTGTTGCCCGGGTAGGCACCCTGTGCCAGCCGGGTGGCCGTGGCCGAGGAGGCCGCAACGACGAGGTCGTTGTCATCGGCGCGCTTGTTGACGACTTCCGCGAAGGCCACGCCACCGCCGCCACCGGCGAGGTTGACGACCTGCATGGTCTTGCCGATCAGGCCTTCGTCCTGAAGCAGCTTGCCCACCTGACGGCAGGTGAAGTCCCAACCACCGCCCGGGTTTGCGGGGGCGATGCACTCGGGGTTTTCGGGAGTGTAGCCCTGAGCGGCCACGGTCAGCGCACTGGCGCTCAGCAGCGCAGCGGCAAGGGTCAGGCGGGATGCCTTGAAGATCATGTTGGTGCTCCTCCAAATTCGGGGCCCGCGGCGCCTCCTGCGCCTCGGGACGAACCGCCCGGCGGGCCGGGGCATTGCGCTCCGCCCCCGTCGGGCTAGAAAGAGGGGATAACGGGCAAAGCTGTCACGAACCTGTCACCGCCCATTCGGCGGGCACAAAAAGAACGGCGGATTTGATTAAACAGGGCCGGACGGGATGGGTGGACCGGGATTGGTTTGCCGAAACGGCTGTGCCAGAACCGGCCCGATGGACGGGGGCCTTGGTGTTCGCCCTGAGATATGGGCCTGATGGCATGGACCTGATGACATTGATCTGCCCGGGCAATCCGCCGGAGGGCAGCTCCGGGCGAGGTCTGCGGGAGACGCCGCAGGAAGGAAGGGCTCAGACATGCGCATCCTGTACGTCGAGGACGCCGTCGACATGGCCGAGGCCGTCGCGATCCGCCTGTCACGGGCGGGCATGGCCTGCGATCACGCCGACAGTGTCGAGACCGCCGAGGATTTCCTCGCGGTGCAGAGCTATGACGCGCTGATCCTCGACATCAACCTGCCCGGCCGGTCCGGCACCGAACTGCTGCAAAACCTGCGGGCACGCGGCGACCGGACCCCGGTGCTGATGCTGACCGCGCTGTTCTCGGTCGACGACCGGGTGACGGCACTGGACCTCGGGGCCGATGACTACCTCGTCAAACCCTTCGACCAGCGCGAACTGGAGGCCCGGCTGCGTGCGCTGCTGCGCCGCGAGGCGGAGCAGAAGAGCGAGGACCTCGTGCTCGGGTCGCTCAGCTTCGCGCCCGCCTCGATGACCGCGCGCATCGGCAGCGACCCCGTCGACCTCACCCGGCGCGAGGCCGCCCTGCTGTCGCTGCTGCTGCGCCATCGCGGACAGGTGCAGAGCAAGGAACGGCTCTACAACGGTCTCTTCGCCTTCAACGATGCGGATGTGGGGCTGAACGCGATCGAGCTCTACATCGCCCGCCTGCGCAAGAAACTCGCAGGCGCGGGCGTCACGATCAGCACCCAGCGGGGTCTGGGTTACCGGATCGACGCCGATGGCTGAGCCGCGTTCGGATCGGGGCCGGGATCGGTACACGGACCTGACCCCGGGTGGCCGCCCCAGCGGCCGCCACGACGGCAGCCCGCCATTCCGGCGTCGGGCGCGGTCTCCGGCCTCGATCCAGCTCCGGGTCACGGCCAGCGTGCTGGCGCTGCTGCTCGTCGGCGGCGTGGGCGTCGCCATCGCCAGTCTCGCCTACGGCCAGCAGGCCGCGCGGCAGAGCTATGACCGGCTGCTCCTCGGCGCGGCGCAGGATATCGCGGAATCGGTCACCATCATTAACGGCGGCCCGGTGACCGCCCTGCCCCTCTCGGCCTTCGAACTGCTCGCACAGGCCCCGGATGACCGCATTTTCTACGCCGTGCGCAACGCGGGCGGAGCCCTGCTGACCGGTCAGGAGGACGTGGCTCCGCCCGCCGCCTTCCGCGAGGCGCGCGAGGCCCGGGCACGCGACCGCTCCGGCGCGGTCTTCTACGACGCGCGGATGCAGGACGAGAAGGCGCGGTTCGTCAGCGTGCCGCGTCGCTTCGCGGAACGGGACTACTCCGGCGTCGTCACCGTGACCGTGGGCCAGACCATGCTGGCCCGCAACGACATGGCCTATATGCTGACCCGGGACGCGCTGATTGCGGCAGGCGTTCTGGGGCTGATGCTGATGGGGCTCTCGGTCCTGGTGATCCGCTCCGCCCTGCGTCCGATGGAACGCATCGCCGAGGAGATGCTGGCGCGCGATCCCTATGACCTGACCCCGATCATCACGCCGCTGCCCGCCGAACTCTCGGTGCTGACCGAGGCCATGAACCGCTTCATGGGACGGCTCGACCGGCAGGTGGGCGCCATGCGCAACCTGATCTCGGACACCGCGCACCAGCTGCGCACCCCCGTCGCCGCCCTGCGGGTGCAGGCCGAGCTGGCGCTGGAGGAGGAGGACGCGGCCAAGCGGCAGCAGATGGTCGCCCGACTGGCCGGGCGCACCCGGTCGCTGGGCGAGTTGCTGGACCAGATGCTGTCGCGCGCGCTGGTGATCCACCGCACCGACAGTGCCCCGCGCCTTGCCGTCGACCTGCGCGACGTGGCGCTGGAGGCGGTGGAGAGCGGCGATCACCAGCTGCTCTCCCCCGGGGCCGAGCTGGAACTGGTCATCGGGGAGGCGCCAGTCTGCGTGCTGGCCGACGAGATGTCGCTGCAGGAAGCCGCCAAGAACATGCTGTCCAACGCGCTGCGCCACGGGGTCGCCCCGGTGCGGATCGGGGTCAGCACCGAACGGGGCAATGCCGTGCTCTGGGTCGAGGACAGCGGGCCCGGCCCCGCCGACGACCTGCTGGCGCGGATCGGCAACCGCTTCGAACGCTCCGCCGCCGCGCGCGGGCAGAGCGCGGGCCTCGGCCTGTCGATCGTGCAGTCGGTGGCCTCTGCCTTCGGCGGTGACCTCACCTTCGCCGTGACCCCGGGCGGCTTCCGCGTCGCCCTGCGCCTGCCCCTGCCGGAGGAAACGGCATGATCCCCCGCTTCGCCCTGCTCCGCCGCCTGTGCCGCCCCTCCCCGACCGGAACAGGCCCTGCCGCGCCGCACGTGGGCGCCCCTGCCCTCGGTCCCCTGGCGCGGGCCCTCACCACAGCCCTCGCCACGGCCCTCACCTTCCTCTCCGCCCAGCCCCTCGCCGCGCAGGAGGCGACCGCCCGCTTCGGCACGGCACAGGGGACACCCTTCGCGGTCTATTCCACCACCGACATCGCGATCCTCCGCCCGGCGCTCGAGGCCTTTACCGCCGCCAATCCCGATCTCTCGATCCGCTACGAGCAATGGGGCTCCAACGCGCTCTATGCCGAGGCGCGCCAGCAATGCCGCACCGGGGCCGGCCCGGCGGATGTGATCTTCTCCTCCGCCGTGCACCAGATGGTGGAACTTGTGAACAGCGCCTGCGCCCGGCCCTACAGCTCTCCCCGCACGCAGGCCCTGCCCGAGACCCGCCGCTGGCGCGACGAACTCTGGGGCGTGACCCACGAACCGGTGGTGACGATCTACAACCGCCGCCTGATGCCCCCGGGCGAGGCCCCGCGCACCCGGTTCGAACTGCTCGACCTGATGCGCCGCGCCGATCCGCGCTATTTCGGCCGGGTGGCGACCTACGACATCGAGGCCTCGGGGCTGGGTTACCTGCTGGCCTTTGCCGACAGCCTGGAGGCCACCACTTTCGGCGCGCTGCTGGAAGGCTTTGCCCGCATCGACGCCATCGCCACCTGCTGCTCCGCCGAGATCATCGAGGGCGTGTCCGAGGGGCGCTACCTGATCGCCTACAACGTTCTGGGCTCCTACCTGCAGCTGCAATCCGCGCCGGGGCTGAACGCGAACGTCGGGGTGATCCTGCCCGAGGACTACACGCTCTTCCTGTCGCGCGCCTACATGATCCCGCGCAGCGCCGGGAAGCCCGAGGCGGCGCATCGCCTGCTCGACTTCCTCCTCGGCCCCGAGGGGCGCGAGATCCTGCGCCGCAGCGGCCTCGTCTTCGAACGCGATCCCGATGTGCAGGGCCTGCCGGAAAGCTCCGAACGCGCTGTGGAGATCGACCCGACCCTGCTGATCGCCCGCGACCGGCAGCGCCGCGCCAGCTTCATCGCGCAGTGGCGGTCGGTCTTCGGGGACGCGGAACCGGCCCCCTGACACGGCCCCCTGACACGGCCCCCGGCCCCGCGCGCGCTCCTCTTCCGCCGCAGCTTACGCCCCGTGAGCCCGGCATCAGGCACCGATTTTCTGAGGAAACCTTTACATCCGGGCCCGGAGTTGCCAGTTTCGAGGAGAACGCGCGAGCCACCCGCCCCGAAAGCGGCCTCGCCAAAGTCACGCACTCCCCCCGAAAGGATATCCGACATGACCCAGGCAAAGCCGGGCGACACCCTGAATCTCCACTACAAGGGCACCCTTGACGACGGCTCCGTCTTCGACAGCTCCGAGGGCCGCGATCCGCTGACCTTCGAACTGGGCGCGGGCCAGATCATTCCCGGCCTCGAGGCCGGCCTCATGGGCATGGAAGTGGGCGAGACCCGCAAGGTCCGTGTCGAGGCGGCGGATGCCTACGGCGAGCACATGCCCGAGCGGATGCAGGCCGTGGACCGCGCCAATGTCCCCGACCACATCCCCACCGAGCCCGGCACCCAGCTGCAGGTTCAGACCCAGGACGGCCAGGCGATGAACGTGGTGATCGCCGAGGTGACCGACACGCAACTCGTGCTCGACGCCAACCACCCGCTCGCCGGCAAGGCCCTGACCTTCGACGTGGAGCTGGTCAGCATCGCCTGATCCCGCCCCAGCCGCACGGCAAACGCCCGCCGGTTCCCCCGGCGGGCGTTCTCGTATCCGGAAGCGGCAACGCCCGACGCGCCCCTCCAGGGGCAACGCCCGACGCGCCCCTCCAGAGGCGACGCTCGATACGCCCCTCCAGGGGCGATGCCCGACGCCCCCTCACCTTCATCTTTCCCGAAGTACTCCGGGGGAGTCGCGGCACGCGACGGGGGCAGCGCCCCCTGCCCGGTCCCGAGGGCACGCCCCCCCGTGCAGGGTATGCCCCGCCCCGAACCTCCCCCCGCACCGCTTCCCTGACCGCCTGCCTCAGACCGCTTCGGCAAGCGCGAGGTCGAAGATCTCCAGCGCCGTGTCGATCTCCTCTTCCGAGACCGTCAGCGGCGGCGCGATGCGGAAGACCGAGGCAAGCCCCTTCAGCCCGGCGATGTTCATGTTCAGCCCCTCGCGGGCGCAGATGTCCATGACCCGCACGCCATAGGCTTCGTCCGCCTGCTTGGTCGCCCGGTCCGAGACGACCTCGACCCCCAGAAGCAGGCCCCGGCCGCGCACGTCGCCGATCTTCTCGTGCTTTTCCGCCAGCCGGTTCAGCCCGGCGGTCATCCGCGCGCCCATGGCGGCGGCGCGGCCCGGCAGGTCATCCCGCTGCATGATCTCGATCACCTTCACGCCCACGGCGGCGGGCAGCGGATCGCAGACATGGGTGGTGTAGAAGAGGAAGCCGCGCTCGGCCGCCCTGGCCTCGATCTCGGCGCTGGTCATGATCGCCGCCAGCGGCAGCCCCGCCCCCAGCGTCTTGGAGAGCGAGAGGATATCCGGCACCACGCCGTCGCGCTCGAAGGCGAAGGCCATGCCGGTGCGGCCCATGCCGGTCTGCGCCTCGTCGAGGATCAGCAGCATGCCGCGCTCCTCGCATTTCGTCTTCAGCGCCGCGATGTAGCCCTTGGGCAGTTCGATGATCCCGCCCGACGACAGGATCGGCTCCGCGATGAAGGCGGCGAGGTTGCCCGTGGACTGGGCGTCGATCAGGGCGAAGGCATCGTCGAGATCCGCCTGCCAGCTGATCTCGCAGCCGGCGAAGCGGGGGCGGTAGGCATTGGGCACGGGAATCGAGAAGTTGCCCGCCGAGACCGGGCCATAGCCCTTGCGCCCCGCTGCATAGGTGGCCGCGGCCGCGCCGCCGGTCATCCCGTGCCAGCTGGAGGCGAAGCTGACGATCTCGAAGCCGCCGGTCACCAGCCGCGCAAGGCGCAGGGCGGCGTCGTTCGCCTCGCCCCCGGTGGTCAGCGGCAGCACGCGGTCCAGCCCCTCGGGGGTGATCGCGGTCAGCCCCTCGGCCAGTTCCAGCACCGGCGCGGAGAGCATGCCCGAATGCAGGTGCACCACCTTGTCGATCCACTCGTGCATCACCTGCGTCAGCTCCGGGTGCCGGTGGCCCAGGATGCCCGACATCTGCCCGGAGGTGAAATCCAGCACCCGCTGGCCATCGGCGGCAATGACATAGCTGCCTTCGGAGCCGACGATTTCACGGTCGAAGAAATGCGCGCCGTAGCGGATCAGGCTGGCATCGGCGCGGGCAAGGAAATTGGAGGAAGACATGGGAGCCTCGTGTCTGGGAGGGAGAGTTGCTGGCGGCGATGCTAGCGGCTCTCCCGGCGCGAAGTTCCGCGATTTGCGGTGTTTGCGAGATTAATTCTTCAAAGAGGAGGGCTTGAGGAGGATACTGCGCAGGATTCGCGACTCTGGAGGCATAGATGCTCGACCCGCTGGACCGGAAACTGCTGATGGCGCTGCAACATGATGCGCGCCGCACCAATGCCGATCTCGCCGAGGAGGTCGGCCTCTCGGTCTCGGCCTGTGCCAAGCGCGTGGCGCGATTCTGGTCCGACGGGCTGATCGCCCGCTCCGTCGCCCGTCTCGACCGGCGCAAGTTCAAGCGCCCGGTGACCGCGACGGTCATGGTCTCCCTCACCGCGCCCAAGGCCAATGTCTCGCAGGAGTTCGCCCGCCGAATCTGCGCCTATGACGCCGTGCAGCAATGCCACGTGGTGACCGGGGACTTCGACTTTCTGCTGATCGTTCAGGAGCGCTCGATCGAGGCCTACCACGACTTCGCACAGGAGGTGTTCGGGGAATGGGCCTCTGTGGCGGACTACAAGACCGTGTTCTTGCTGCGAAGCTACAAGAACGAGAACACGCTGCCGGAGTTTTGCCTGACAGCCGCCGAGTGATCCGGGCTGCGGGGGCCAGCGATGGGCCAATGGACCGGCATCGTGACCGGTTGGCCCCTGCCCGATACGTCCTTACGAGGCGTGAAACGCGCGGACACGCAGGAAGCGGTCTCTCCGTCCGTGGTCAGGCGTGGAAACGGCAAGAAAAGGAAGGACTGAACGTCTCGACCGGTCGCTTGGCGACCGTCGTATTCACTCAGTTGGAATTTGAAGGGAAGTGGCGCGCTGGGGAGGATTCGAACCCCCGACCCCTTGATTCGTAGTCAAGTACTCTATCCAACTGAGCTACCAGCGCGTCGTGGAGGAGCATCTACGGTATCCCGTGGGGGGGCGCAAGGGCGAATTCCGGATTTTTCGAAGCTGCCCCGACGACAACCATGTGACAGTGCCATGACAGGGGGCCGACGCCGGACATCACGGGGCGCGGAGGCCCGGACGACACCCCGAAAACGGGTGAAAAGGCCCGGGCGCGGACCCGGTGGGCTCTCTGGGACCACATGCGCGAGGGGGATCGGGCCAGCGGGAATCGGGCTGGCATGAAGCAGGGGAGCACAAATCGCGCCGACACACCCCGGCCCTGCTCGACCGGCCGCGCCGCTCCTACGGGCCCTGCTGCGCTCAGGCGCGGCGGTCGGACAGGTCGACACCGCCCTTGGGCAGGAGAATCGTGAACTCCGTCCCCTCGGGCCCGGTGCGGTCCAGCTTCAGCGTGCCGCCGTGGCCGCGGATCAGCTCTGCCGAGATCACGAGGCCAAGGCCCGAGCCCCCCTTGCGTGCCCCGCCCTGGAAGGCGGTGAAGAGGAACTCCTGCGCCTTCGGCGGCAGGCCGGGGCCGGTGTCGGTGACATGGATGATCCAGGCCTCGTCGTCCTCGCTGGCGGCCACGGCGATCTCGCCCGGCTTGCCGCTGGTCACGATGGCCTGCCGCGCGTTGCGCACGAGGTTGGAGATCACCCGGTAGAGCTGCTCCTGATCCGCCCGCAGCATCAGTGTCGCGGGAATGTCCTCGGCAAAGGAGATGTCGGACTCGCCCACCGCCAGCCGCTCGCTGTCGATCACGTCCCCCACCACGTCCGCGAGGCGGATGTGGGAGAGCTGCGGCGCGGGCTCCTCGGCCTTGCCGAAGGCGAGCGTCGATTCGCACAGGTGCACCGCGCGGGTGATCGAGTTCACCAGCTTCGGCGCGAGGCGCTGCACGGCCGGGTCCTCGGAGGCCTCCAGCCGGTCGGTGAAGAGCTGCGCCGATGTGAGGATGTTGCGCAGGTCGTGGCTGATCTTGGCCACCGCCCCGCCCAGCTGGGCCAGCCGCTCCTTCTGGCGCAGCGCGGCGGTGAGCTGCGTCTGCAGGGTATGGAGCGCCTCCTCCACGTCGCGCAGCTCGCGGATGCCGGCCTGCGGCTCGATCACGCGGCGGCTGTCCTCGGGCGATTCGGCATAGGAGAGCACATGCCCCACCACCCTCTTGATGGGCCGCATCAGGAAGACCCGCACCGAGAGGAAGAGCAGCAGCGCGGTCAGGAGCGAGATCGTGGCCGAGAGGACGAGCACGCCAAGCGCGTAATCCAGCATCGCCGTGCGCAGCGGCTGGGTCGGCATGGTGATCTCGATCAGCTGGCCCGCATCGCGCACCGGGCTGCCGATCACTCGGATCACCCGATTCTCTCCATCCATCAGCAGGCGCAGCGCATCGTGGATCAGGACGGGCGCCGTCGCCTCGCGCAGGTCATATCATAGGTCTGGTAGATCGGCTGCGGCACGGGGGAGGAAAGCACCAGCTGCCGGGCCTCGTCACGGCGCAGCACCACGTTGTAGACCTCCGCATTCCGCAGCAGTTCCTCCTCGATGTCGGGGCTGATCATGTCGTCGGCCAGCAGTGCCAGCGAGGCGATCTGCGACCGTTCCAGCCGGTCGAACAGGTAATCCTCGCGGAATCGCGCCACGGAGGGCACCAGCACCAGAATTTCGGCCAGCACGACGAAGACGCACGTCAGAAGCAGGAAGCGGCCGGAAAGGGAGGTGATCATCATATGTCCGTGTCATGGGCGCGAGGGGCATGGCCCCCTTGATCCCTAGACCTATGTCGCGCGGGGCGTTGCGGCAAGTCGCACGCGAATCGAAGGGCTTGTGAAAAACATCGCCTCCGGCCCCGATGCGGGTTTGACAGTGCCCGGATGCATCCCTATAGAGCGGGCTTCAATGAACACGCGTGGGCCCGCTGCGATTCTCGCAACGCTGACGCCTGCCAGATCAACAGCCTGCCCGCCGCAGGTGACATGACGGAGACGGAGCGATGAAACGCACCTACCAACCCTCGAACCTCGTCCGCAAGCGGCGTCACGGGTTCCGTGCGCGCATGGCCACCAAGGCCGGCCGCAAGATCCTGAACGCCCGCCGCGCACGTGGCCGGAAATCGCTGAGCGCGTAAGTCGCGCCAGCTGAAGACCGATGACACCGCCGGAGACCGACGCCAAGGGGACCTGTTCCCCGCAGGCCGAAGTGTCTCCGGCGGTTTCCGATTGTCCGGAGCCTGCCGGGGAGACCACGGGACCGGCGGCTGACGCGGGGCCCGAGAAGGGTCCAGACACCGCCACTGGCACGCAAGCTGACACGGCCCGCGTCAAACCGCGCCCGGAGCCCAAGCCGCTCATCGCCAGTGCCCCTGCCCTGACCGTCATGCGGACCCGCGCCGAGTTTCTCGCCGCCGCCCGTGCCCGGCGTCAGGGGACCGGCTCGATGATGGTGCAGGCCCGCAAGCGTCGCGACGACGACCCCGTCGAGGGCATCCGCGTCGGCTTCACCTGTTCCAAGAAGGTCGGCAACGCCGTCGCCCGCAACCGCGCCAAGCGCCGGCTGCGCGAGGCCGCCCGCGCGGTTCTGCCACATACCGGACAGCCCGGCTGGGATTATGTCCTGATCGGGCGCGCCGGGACCACTGCGGGGCGTCCGTTCGACAAGATGTGTGACGACCTGCGCTATGCCCTTCGGAAACTCCACGAGAAACCCTGATGTGCGGCCCTGACGCCCCTCCCCACGGCGAGGACCGCGCCCCCGTCGCGGCGCCCGAGGCGCCTGCGCGCATGACGCCGCTCGCCTACGTGCTCTCGCTGCCGATCCGGGCCTACCGGCTGACCTTCTCGTCCTACGTGGGCTTCAATTGCCGGTACGACCCCACCTGCTCCGCCTATGCGATGGAGGCCCTGCGCCGCCACGGCGGAATCAAGGGCGGCTGGCTGACCTTCCGCCGCGTGCTGCGCTGCCACCCCTGGGGCGGTTTCGGCGTCGACGACGTGCCGAAGTGACCGGCTGACCGGCGCCGCTCGCGACCCCCTGCGAGGCGTCTGCCGCCCCGCACCGACGATCCTTCGCACGGCGGACGCCCGCGCCCTCCCCGCCTCTCCGGCGCGCCCTGCCACCCGCGCCGATTTGACTTCCCTTGCGCCCCCGGTTCTGGCATCACCCCGCCCATGCTCGACGACGCTGACGATATCCACGCGCTCTTCCACGGCGCGCCCAAGACGACGGAGTTCAAGAAACTCCGCAAACGCATCGTGCAACAGACGCGCGAGGCGGTGGATCAGTACGGCATGATCGAGCGCGGCGCCAAGTGGCTGGTCTGCCTCTCCGGGGGCAAGGACAGCTATACCCTGCTTGCGGTCCTGCATGAGTTGCAGTGGCGCGGCCTGCTGCCGGTCGAGCTGCTGGCCTGCAATCTCGATCAGGGTCAGCCCGGCTTCCCGGCCACCGTCCTGCCCGAGTTCCTCGAGAAGATGGGCGTGCCGCACCGGATCGAGTATCAGGACACCTATTCCATCGTCATGGACAAGGTGCCCGCGGGCCGGACCTATTGTGCGCTCTGCTCCCGGCTGCGCCGGGGCAACCTCTACCGCATCGCGCGCGAGGAAGGTTGTTCCGCCGTGGTCCTCGGCCATCACCGGGACGACATCCTCGAGACCTTCTTCATGAACCTCTTCCACGGCTCACGGCTGGCCACCATGCCGCCGAAGCTGGTGAACGAGGAAGGCGACCTCTTCGTCTACCGCCCCCTCGCCCATGTGGCCGAGGCGGATTGCGAGAAATTCGCCCGCGCGATGAACTACCCAATCATCCCCTGCGACCTCTGCGGCTCGCAGGACGGGCTCCAGCGCCAGCAGGTGAAGGCGATCCTCGACGGCTGGGAAAAGAACGCCCCGGGCCGCCGGCAGAAGATGTTCCGCGCCCTGACGAACACGCGCCCCTCGCATCTCCTCGACCCGAAACTCTTTGATTTCGCTGGACTTACCCGCGGCACCGGTGCGCCGGCGAGCCCTGACGACGGTGTCCCCGACCTTTGATCCTGCGGGATTAAGCCTCTGTTCAGACCGTGCGCGTAGCCTTTCCGTGACGTGAAAGGACAAGCGATGCCCGGCCCACATCTTCCTGCGATTCTGGCCCGCACCCGCTCCGCCATGACGGGGCCGCATATGCTGGCCTTCCTGCCTGCCGCGACCCTCGGGGCCTTCTGGCTCGGGGGGGAGGTGCTGCTGTTCATCGTCTCGCTGGCGATTCCCGCGCTGTTCGGCCTGCTCATCGGCTTCGGCCCGCCCCCGCCGCTCAAGCACCGGGCCAGCGATTCCGTCACGGGCCTGCCCGCCCCCGACACGTTGGAGCGGATGTTGAACCGGGTCCTCAGCGACACGCCCGGCGCGCGCGCCGGCACCGCCTGTTTCCAGGTCCGGATCGACGATTTCGACGTGGTGCTGAACCGATACGGTCAGGCGGCGGGGGAAACGCTGCTGCATCGCACCGCGGACCGCCTCCGCGGCGCCCTGCGGGAGGCGGACGCGATCGTGCGCATGGGCGACGCGCAGTTCGGCATCGGCATCGCCCCTGTGACCCACCTCGACCTCGAAGTGGCGATCCAGATGGCCGCCCGGCTCCAGTCCGCGGTGGAAGAGCCGATCTCGCTCGATTCGACGGTGATCTACATCTCCTGCTCCGTGGGCTTCTGCCTCGGCTCCCGTGCGCCCCGCCGCACGGCCGCGACGCTGATCGACGCCGCCAGCGAGGCCCTGCGCGAGGCGGCCAATACCGCGCCCTCCTCGATCCGCGCCTGGTCCGAGGAGATGCGCCAGACCCGGCGCAGCACTTCCCTCGACAGTGACGAGGCCGCGGCGGCGCTGGAGAACGGGCAGATCGTGGCCTTCTTCCAGCCGCAGGTCTCCACCGACACCGGTCAGGTCAGCGGGCTGGAGAGCCTCGCCCGCTGGCAGCATCCGCAGCGCGGCCTCGTCGGCCCGTCCGAATTCCTGCCCCTGCTCGAAGAGGCCGGGCTGCTGGAGCGTCTTGGCGAAGTGATGCTGCACAGCGCCCTCAGAAGCCTGCAGGGCTGGGATCGCGCGGGGCTGAAGATCCCCATGGTCGGGGTGAACTTCACCGGGCAGGAACTGCTCAATCCCCGCCTGATCGAAAAGATCCGCTGGGAACTTGACCGCTTCGACATCGCGGCGGAGCGGCTCTGCGTCGAGGTTCTCGAAACCGTGGTCGCCGCCTCGCCGGATGATATCGTGGCCCGCAATATCAATGGGCTGGCCAAGCTCGGATGCCGGATCGACCTGGATGATTTCGGGACCGGCCACGCCTCCATCTCCTCGATCCGGCGCTTTGCGGTGGAGCGGATCAAGATCGACCGCAGCTTCGTGCTCAAGGTCGACCGGGACGCGGAGCAGCAACGCATGGTGGCCGCAATCCTGACCATGGCGGAGCGTCTCGGCCTCGATACCCTCGCGGAAGGGGTGGAGACCGCGGGTGAACATGCAATGCTGGCCCAATTGGGCTGCGGCCACGTGCAGGGCTATGGCATCGCCCGCCCGATGCCGGGCGAGCAGGTGGGCGACTGGCTCATGGCCTATACGGCCGGGCTGGGGGCCCCACCGGCGATCGGGCATCGCACCGGATAGGGCCGTGCGCATGCCTGCCTCTGCGCGGCGCGCCAACCGTCCCCTCCGATCGCACCACCGACGCCCCCACATCTCTTGCCGGCCCCGCCTCTCTCAAAGTCCCCGTCGTCCAGGCCCCCTTCATCTGCCGCGCTGTCCCAACCTCTGTCACCCCCGGCCCTCTCTTACTGCGACAAGTCCCAGTTCCCTGACTGGCCAAGCCTCCGTGACAGGCCCCGCGTCCCCGTCAGGCCCAGCCTCCCCTTCAGGCCCAGTGTCCCCGGCAGGCCCAGCCTCCCTGACAGGCCCGGTCTCCCCGACAAGCGTCCCCGACAGGTCTAGCGTCCCTCAAGGGGCCCAGCCTCCTCAAAGGGACAGCCGCCCTGACAGGTCCGGTGTCCCTCTCCCGACGTGTCGCTGAAACAGGTCTCCGCTCCCTCACAAACCTCACCGCCCCGTCTCTCCCGCTCCGGCCGCGACGCGGAAACGCCAGCAGGCGGCCCCGACGGCGCGCCAATCGGCGGTGCTGCACAGGGGCGCGAGGCGCACCCGTGCCACGGGCCCTCCGCCCCTGCCTCCCACCGGGACAGCCTGACATCGGCGTGAGAACCCGCGTGGAATCGGCGCGGAACGCTTGGTTTCCCTAGAATGAGCTTGACCTTTCGTGCCGCGAAATGTTGAACCGCCCCTGACTTCTTCCAAGGTAAGGGCGGCTTTCTCTGATGGACAATCAGAACAAGAACCTACTTCTCGCGACCGTGCTCAGCGGGCTTGTCATCGTCGGCTGGACGGTGCTCTTCCCGCCGAGCCCCGCCGTGGACCCCAACGCCCCGGCCGAGACAAGCACCTCGGCGACGGATCAGGCCTCGGGTGACACCGCACTGACCCCGGGTGCCGATGCGCCAGCGGGACAGAGCGCAGGGGCCACCGCCCCGGGCGAGATGGGCGCCACCCAGACCGCCGAGTCCGAGGCCGCGCGCGTCACCATCGACACGCCCCGTATCTCCGGCTCGATCTCGATGCTGGGCGGCCGGCTCGATGACGTCGAGCTGAAGGACTACCACGTCGAACTCAGCGACGCCTCGCCCCTCGTCACGCTGATGAGCCCGGTCGGCTCGCAGGATCCCTACTACGCGCTCTTCGGCTGGGCTGCGGGCGCCGGCGTCGATGCCTCCGCCGTGCCCGGGCCCGACACGCTGTGGCAGGCCGAGGACGGCGCCACCCTGACCCCGGACACCCCCGTCACCCTGACCTGGGACAACGGCGCGGGCCTCGTCTTCCGCCGCGAATACGCGGTCGACCCCGACTACATGTTCACTGTGACCCAGTCGGTGGAGAACACCACCGGCGCCGCCGTCAGCCTGCGCCCCTACGGCCTGCTGCGCCGCCACGGCGAACCCTCGACCCTGCAGAACTTCTTCGTGCTGCACGAAGGCCTCGTCCGGATGTCGGACGGCACGCTGCAGGAAGAGAAATACAAGAAGATGACCGAGTTCGACACCGACACGCGCGAAGGCGCGCCAGCGGATCGTGTCGAGGTCACCGAGAACGGCTGGATCGGCTTCACCGATCACTACTGGATGTCGACGCTGATCCCGCAGCAGGGCCAGCCCTTCCGCTCGGTCGCCAAGTACTACCCGAACGCGGACATCTACCAGACCGAGGCGGTCATGCCGCTGCAGGAGATCGCCTCTGGCGCGACCGGCACCTCCGAGACCCGGCTCTTTGCCGGTGCCAAGGAAACCGACACCATCCGCCACTACCAGGACGACGAGGGCGTCGACCGCTTCATCGACTCGATCGACTGGGGCTGGTTCTTCTTCCTGACCAAGCCGATCTTCGCCGTGCTGCACTGGCTGTCGGTCTTCTTCGAGGGCCTGGGCCTCAAGGGCCACATGGGCTGGGCGATCATCGCACTGACCATCCTGCTCAAGGCGCTGCTCTTCCCGCTGGCCTACAAGTCCTACGCCTCGATGGCGAAGATGAAGGAACTGCAGCCGCAGATGGAGAAGCTGAAGGAGCGCGCAGGCGACGACCGCCAGAAGCTCCAGAAGGAGATGATGGAACTCTACAAGAAGGAGAAGGTGAACCCCGCCGCGGGCTGTCTGCCGATCCTGCTGCAGATCCCGATCTTCTTCTCGCTCTACAAGGTGATCTTCGTCACCATCGAACTGCGGCACGCCGCATGGGTCGGCTGGATCCGCGACCTTTCGGCGCCCGATCCCTCGTCGATCCTGAACCTCTTCGGCCTGCTGCCCTTCGCGCCGCCGAGCCCGGAGAGCTTCATCGCCATCCTCAGCCTGGGCGTTCTTCCGATCCTGCTGGGTATCTCGATGTGGCTGCAGCAGAAGCTGAACCCGGCACCCGCCGACAAGTCGCAGGCGATGATCTTTGCCTGGATGCCCTGGGTCTTCATGTTCATGCTGGGCAACTTTGCCTCTGGCCTGGTGCTCTACTGGATCACCAACAACACGATCACCTTCATCCAGCAGTACACGATCATGCGGAGCCACGGGTTCAAGCCCGACGTCTTCGGCAACATCCGGAACTCGGTGAAGTTCGGCAAGAAGGACGCCGCCAAGAAGGCCGGGGACAAGAAGTAATGGCCCGCCTCGCCGCCATCTGGCGCCATCCGGTCAAGGGAGTGGGGGCCGAGCCCCTCACCCGCACCGGGCTGGAGGCGGCGCGGCCCCTGCCCGGTGACCGGGCCTGGGCCATCCTCACGGGCGAAGCGCAGGCCACGGGCGACTGGATGCCCTGCCGCAACTTCTCCCGCGGCTGTTATGCCCCGCGGCTCATGGCGGTGACGGCGGACAGCCACGACGACGGGCGGATCACCTTCCGCCATCCCGATCAGGCGCCGATCACCCTCGACCCTGCCCGCGACGGCGGGCTGCTGGTCGAGTGGATCGCGCCGCTTTATTCCGACGACCGCCCCGCCCCGCGGGAACTGGTCGCAGCGCCCGCGCAGGGCATGACCGATGCGGATTTCCCCTCGGTCGCGCTGCTGGGGCGCGCCTCGCTGGAGGCGCTTTCTGCCGCCTGTGGCACGGCACTGGACGAACGCCGCTTTCGCGGCAATCTTTGGATCGAGGGGCTGGAGCCCTTCGCGGAATTCGACTGGGTCGGCCGGCGGCTGACCCTCGGCGGGGCCGAGCTTGAAGTGGTGGAACGGATCGGGCGCTGTCGCGCCACCGAGGCCAACCCCGAGACCGGCACCCGCGACGTGAACACGCTGAAAGCCCTGCGGGAGCATTTCGGCCATACTGATTTCGGCGTCTACGCCCGCGTGATCCGCGGGGGCGAGATTGCCCTTGGTGACGAAGTGGTCCTGCAATGAGCGCCCCCCTGCCCTTCCCCCTGGCCGAAGAGCCCGACGACACCACCCGCGAAGCGGGCCGGATGCTGTTCGCCACCGGGGCCGAGTTCCTGAAGGGCGTCGTGGCCATGAACGGCCTGCCCCCCGCCGACCGGATGGAGGTCTGCTTTGCCGGGCGCTCCAACGTGGGCAAGTCGACGCTGATCAACGCGCTGACCGGGCGCAAGGCGCTGGCCCGCGCCTCGAACACGCCGGGCCGCACGCAGGAGATCAACTTCTTCACGCTGGCCGACAGCCACTACCTCGTCGACCTTCCGGGCTATGGCTATGCCAATGCGCCGCTGGCCGTGGTGGAGAAGTGGCAGCGCCTGCTGAAGCAATACCTCTCGGGCCGTCAGACCCTGCGCCGCGCCTTCGTGCTGATCGACACGCGCCACGGGGTGAAACCGGTGGACGAAGAGATCATGGCGCTGCTCGACAGCTCTGCCGTGACCTTCCAGGTGGTGATGACCAAGGCCGACAAGGTGAAGGTCGCGGAACGCGACAAGATCCTGTCGCAGGTGCGTGGGGCGCTGTCCAAGCACCCCGCCGCCTACCCCGAGATCGTGCTGACCTCTTCCGAGAAGGGGGAAGGCGTCGAAACCCTGCGCGCGATCATCGCCAGTCTGGAATAAGACGTCTGGCGTACCGCGTCGGGAATGACACCTCTGGCAGAGCGCCGACCTGTCGCGCGCTTGCGGGCGTCAGAAGTGGTAGCTGATCCGGGCCGTGATCGTATTCAGCCCCAGTGAGCCGCCACCGCCTTCGAAGTCGTTGAACGCGTGGTGGGTCAGTTCGCCGCCCACGGTGAAGGGCCCATAGACCTTCACGTCGACGCCCACGCCCACCATCCAGCCGAGATCGTCACCGAAGGAGCCGGAGGCGTAAGAGATCCCCGCGATCCCGTACCAGAGCACGTCACCGGTGCTCTGACCGAACCGCAGCTTGAGGCTGACAAGATCGCCGAGATCCCCGCCGGGCACCTCGATCCCGGTATCGGTCCACTGCAGCTCCGTCCCCCAGACCATTTGGCCGTTGGACCAGTCACGGCCCACGTGGAGCGAGCGCATCCCCTCGTCGCGGGTCTCCCCGAAGGCGAGGCCGAGATTGCCGCCTGCATAGAGGCCATCCCATTCGTGCCGGGACTGGGCGGAGGCCGCGCTGGCGGCAAGACAGGCTGCGGTTGTGGCGGCAGCCGTGGCGATGGCGAGAGATGTGCGGCGCATGACTTGGTTCCCCGATCTCAACTTCTCGTGTGGGGACAACGCCGAATGCGGCCGATTTGTTTCCTGTCGACGCGCAGGTTCCCGCTGAGACGCGTTTTCGCCGCCCTGCCCGACGCGGTCCTCAGGGGCCGGATCAGGCATCGAGGGCGCTGTTTTCCAGGTAAAAGGACGCGCGGGCGTCAGGGATCAGGCACGAAAAAGCCCGGTCCGCCGGGGGAGGCGGGCCGGGCCGTTGGCTTCCGGTCTCGGGGCGCGAGGATCAGAAGCGGTAGTTCACGCGGGCTGCGAGAGTGTTGCCGCTGGCGTCCACACCCGAGCCGTCGAAGTCATCGAAGCTGTGGTACAGGTATTCGCCACCGACCGAGATGGTGTCGGTCAGCATGTGCTCGACGCCTGCACCAACAACGTAGCCGGTGTCGTCAGCGCCATCGACCCACGCTTGCTCGGCACCGCCGGTTGCGTAGATCATCGTGCGGCCAAGGTCGTAGCCAACGCGGGCTTTCGCGGCCAGCAGGCTGTCGACGTCGACGCCGCCGATGCTCAGGTTGGTGCCCGAGTACGCCAGTTCGCCACCGAGGATCCAGTTGCCGAAGTCGTAATCGTAACCGCCTTGGATGCCATAGGCCACGCCATCGTCATCGAAGCTGCCGGCTTCGCCGTTGGCCCAGCCGAGGCTCAGACCGGTGTAGCCGCCGGTCCAGTCGTTGCCGTAGGTCACGGGCGCGGCTTGCACGGGGGTGATCGCGGGTTCCATGGGCGCCGGCTCGAGGCTGCCTGCGAGAGCGGGCGAAGCGAGGGCGGTGGCGGCAGCAAGGGAAATTGCGGTGATACGGATCATGTCTTTACTCTCCATCGTTCGGGCCTTTGGCCCATTCGTGCCCGACATCCGGCCGGGTTCGGTTGCTCGATCGTTTCAGTGGCAACGAGGATGAGCATGACTCGCTCGCTGCACTGATTGGACAACGCTGAGATAGCAGTTGGGTTTCTTTTCGGTAGAGGGCGGCAGGGTCATAGGCTTGAAGTGGCCTATCGCGCAGCGCGCCGTGAAATCGGCGCGTGTGAAGGATTTCCAACCGTCGCGAAATCACGCCAAACTATTGTTTTTAATACATTTAATTTTCAAGTACACGACTTCGTGTCGGCCAAGTATGGCTGATCCCCCGTGGTCCTCCCGCCCGCCATTTCCGGAGGTGAGACACCGGCCCCATCCGCCTCTCACATGACCCGGCGGAAGCCTCGAAAAACCCGGGAACCGGAGCGCCGGAAGCGGTTCGGCCGGGCGCAAGACCGGTCCTGACGCGCTGACGCTTGGCACCCACCGCGCGAGCGACTATCAACGGACGAACCTTGGGGAAATCCGGATGAGAAAACAGACCATGAATCGCGACTGGATCGCCACCGCCCGCACCCTCTCCGAAGCACTGCCCTACCTGCAGCGCTATGACGAAGCGATCGTCGTCGTGAAATTCGGCGGCCACGCCATGGGTGACGACGAGGCAATGGAAACCTTTGCCCGCGACATCGTCCTGATGCGTCAGGTCGGCGTGAACCCGGTGATCGTCCACGGCGGCGGCCCCATGATCAACGAGATGCTCGAAAAGCTCGAAGTGAAATCCGAGTTCGTGAAGGGCAAGCGCGTCACCGACGAGAAGACCATGGAAGTGGTCGAGATGGTTCTCTCCGGGCAGGTGAACAAGCGCATCGTGCAGGCGATCGGCGAACAGGGCGGCAAGGGCGTGGGCCTCAGCGGCAAGGACGCCAACCTGATCATCTGTGAACAGGACAACCCCGACCTCGGCTTCGTGGGCCGTCCGGTGCAGATGGACACCACCATCCTGCACGCGATGTTCAAGCAGGAGATCATCCCCGTGATCGCGCCCATCGGCATGGGCCGTGACGGCGAGACCTTCAACATCAACGGCGACACCGCCGCCGGTGCCATCGCCGGCGCGCTGAAGGCCGACCGGCTGCTGCTGCTGACCGACGTTGCGGGCGTGAAGAACGCGCAGGGCGAGGTCATGACCGACCTGACCGCCGCGCAGATCCGCGAGATGACGGACGACGGCACCATCGCCGGCGGCATGATCCCCAAGACCACCACCGCGCTCGACGCGATCGCCAGCGGCGTGCGCGCCGTGGTGATCCTCGACGGCCGCGCGCCGAACTCGGTCCTGCTGGAGCTCTTCACCGAACACGGTGCCGGGTCGATCATCCGGGCCCGCTGAGCTTATGGGACCGGGCTGGGAGGCGCTCGCCGACGCCGCGCGCCTCCGCCACCTGCGCCTGCTGGGCGGGTTCCGCCCCGGCCCGCAGGACGACGCCCCCGAGGGCTGCGTCACGCTCCTGCTGCTGGGGCCGGACGAGCCGGGCGGCTTCTGGGAACACTTCACCGACCAACCCGAGTATCGCGACGGGCTGCCCGATCCGATGGACCGCTGGTCGGCCCGGGTGATCGGCGCATGGGCCGACGATCTGGGCGCACGCGCGCTCTATCCCTTCGGCGGCGCGCCCTACCATCCGTTCTATCGCTGGGCCGTCGCGGCCGGCGTGGCCGCCCCCTCCCCCGTGCGGTTGCTCTGCGGCCCCGAGAGCGGGCTGTTCATCTCCTTCAGGGGGGCACTCGCCCTCAACTGGCCCCTGGCCCTGCCCGCGCCCTCCGACGCGCCCTGCGAGGCCTGTGCGGCGCCCTGCGCCACCGCCTGCCCCGTGGGCGCCCTGACACGGGATGGCTACGACGTGCCGCGCTGCAAGGCCTACCTGGAGACACCGGAGGGCGCGGACTGCCTGCACCGGGGGTGCGCGGTCAGGCGGTCTTGCCCCCCCGGCGCCGCCTATGGCAGGGTCGAGGGGCAATCCGCTTTTCACATGCGCCATTTCCTTTGACGAGTTCCCGATGCCCCGACGCCTGATCCTGATGCGCCATGCCAAGTCCAGCTGGAAGCATCCCGGGCTCTTCGACCATGCCCGTCCGCTGAACGGCCGCGGCCGTGCCTCGGCCCAGGCCCTTGGCCACTGGCTGCGGGACCGGGGGTATCTTCCGGACGAGGCCCTCGTCTCCGACGCGGTGCGCACGCAGGAGACCTGGGAGCGGCTCGGGCTCGACGCCCCGGCGGACCTGCGCGAAGACCTCTACCACGCCGATCCCGCCACCCTGATGGCCGCGCTGCGCGAGGCGACGGGCGACTGCGTGCTGATGCTGGGCCACAACCCGGGCCTCGGGGATTTCGCGCTCAGCCTGACGGACCATGCCCCCGCCCATCCCCGGTTCGAGGATTTTCCGACCGGCGCGACCCTCGTGGCCGACTTCGATATCGACGACTGGCGCAAACTGGCGCCCGGAAGCGGCACGGCACTGGATTTCGTCATTCCCCGCGAGTTGCTCGAAGAGGGCGAAGCGCAGGCCTGAGCGCCTGCCCTGCCCCATACGCCTCTGACTTCACCAGACGGGACCGTCGGGAGTGCCCTGCCCGCTGCAGACCGGCCACGGGTCCGGGCCAACAGGCCTGAACGACCAAGGGGGCGTAGACCAAGGGACGAAGAGGCAGAAGGCAGACATGACAAAGGGGCCCATGGGCCCCTTTTCGTATGCGCGGTGCTGGCGTTCCAACCTCTTGAGGAAGCTGCGGAAGCGCGCCGGGGTCCTCCCTCCCGACGCGCTTCCGCCCCTCGCTGAAAGGTCAGCCTCTCCCTGACTGACCTCCCCACAAAGGCGGCTGCGCGGATCCGGCTCAGTGGCCGAGGATCTGCGACAGGAACAGCTTGGTGCGTTCGGACCGGGGATTGTTGAAGAACTCTTCGGGCTCGTTCTGTTCAACGATCTGCCCTTGGTCCATGAAGATCACCCGGTTCGCAACCTGCCGTGCAAAACCCATCTCGTGAGTCACACATAGCATGGTCATCCCCTCCTGCGCCAGTTCGATCATCGTATCGAGGACCTCTTTGATCATCTCCGGATCGAGCGCCGAGGTGGGTTCGTCGAAGAGCATGATCCGGGGCTTCATGCAGAGCGAGCGCGCGATGGCGACACGCTGCTGCTGACCGCCCGAGAGCTGGCCCGGATACTTCAGCGCCTGGTCCGGAATCTTCACTTTCTCCAGGAAATGCATCGCCGTTTCCTCGGCCTCCTTCCTGGGAACCTTGCGGACCCAGATCGGAGCGAGCGTGCAGTTTTCCAGGATCGTGAGATGCGGGAAGAGGTTGAAGTGCTGGAAGCACATGCCGACCTCGGAGCGGATCTTGTCGATGTTCTTGAGGTCCGAGGTCAGTTCGGTCCCGTCGACGATGATCTGCCCGGCCTGGTGTTCCTCCAGGCGGTTGATGCAGCGAATCAGCGTCGACTTGCCCGAGCCCGAAGGCCCGGCGATGACGATTCGCTCGCCCCGGTTCACGGTCAGGTTGATGTCCCGCAGAACGTGGAACTGGCCGTACCACTTGTTCATGTTGCGGATTTCGATGGCGACCTCGTCCGAGACCTTCATCGCCGAGCGGTCGATTTGGGTATCCATAGCAAGTTCAGACATGGAAGTTTCCTCTTAGCGGTGCCCGGTCTGGAGACGGCGCTCCAGATACATCGAGTAGCGGGACATGGAGAAACAGAAGATGAAGAAGACCAGGCCGATGAAGATGAACAGCTCCCAGTAGACGCCGTTCCAGGCCGTGTCGGCGCGGATCGCGTTGGAGAGGCCGATCGGGTCGAACATCGAGATGATCGAGACCAGCGTGGTATCCTTGAAGACGCCGATGAAGGTCGAGACGATCCCGGGGATCGAGATCTTCAGCGCCTGCGGCATGATGATCAGCCGCTGCGACTGCCAGTAGTCGAGGCCGAGGCTGTCGGCGCCCTCGTACTGGCCCTTCGGCAGGGCCGCGAGGCCCCCACGCACCACCTCTGCCATGTAGGCCGAGGCGAAGAGCGTCACCATGATGATGACCCGCAGGATGATGTCGAAGTTGGTGCCCGGCGGCAGGAAGATGTTCAGCAGCACCGAAGCCACGAAGAGCAGCGTGATCAGCGGCACGCCGCGGATGAACTCGATGAAGCCGACGCACATCGCCTTGACCAGCAGCAGGTCCGACTGACGGCCAAGCGCCAGCAGGATGCCGATGGGCAGCGAGCACAGGATCGCCGTGACGCCGATGGTGATCGAGAGCATGAAGCCCCCGAACTGGCGAGAGGCGATGGCCTCGATCCCGATGGGCAGGACCGCCGACAGGCCACCGGCCACGGTAGCGGCAAGGGCCCCCCACCAGATCACGGCCAGCACGACGCCGATGATCAGCGCCAGCGCCGGGTTCAGCACCGAGGTGAGGAACTTCAGCGACAGGCCGATGATGACGAAGCCGAGGATCGCGACGATCGGGTTCCAGATCGTCCCACCCCAGAGCAGCCAGGCCGCGATGAAGGGGTAGAGCATCGAGAAGTAGATCACCTTGGCCGGGACGAAGTGCCGGAACAGCAGCGGGCCGAGGGCGACCAGCAGCAGGATCAGCGACAGCACCGGACGCCAGTAATGCTCGGGCGGGTAGAAGCCGAACATCAGCTGTTTCCAGCGTTCGCTGATCACGCCCCAGCAGGCCCCGCCATGGGGCTTGTTGAGGGCGCCGATGATCTCGCGGCACTCGTTCAGGCTGGTGGCCTGCCAGGTGGGAGAGATGATCCAGGGGAGCAGCCGGTAGGCCAGCCACAGGATGAAAAGGCCCGACAGGACGGACAGGACCGTGTTGAACCAGCCCGAGAACAGGTTGGTCTTGGCCCAGCCCAGGGGGCCGACGGTCGAGGCCGGCGGCTCCTGCTGGGGCAGCATGGTCTCGCGAACGTAGGAGACGGTTTCTGCGTGCGTATCGCTCATATCACCGCTCCACCAGTTTAACGCGGGAGTTGTAGAAGTTCATCACGGCCGAGATCGCCAGCGAGATCGCCAGGTAGATCAGCATGCCCAGCAGAACGGTCTCGAGCTCGCGCCCGGTCTGGTTCAGCGTGATGCCCATCAGCGTGCCGGTGATGTCCATGTATCCGACCGCGATCGCCAGCGAGGAGTTCTTGGTCAGGTTCAGGTACTGCGAGATCAGCGGCGGGATGATGACCCGCAGCGCCTGCGGCAGGATGACGAGCCGCATGGTGATGCTGGGCCGCAGGCCAAGGGCGGAGGCCGCCTCGGTCTGCCCTTTCGAGATCGCGAGGATACCGGCGCGGACGTTCTCGGCGATGAAGGCCGCCGTGTAGAGCGACAGGGCCAGCCAGAGCGCGATCAGCGAGTTCCGCAGGTGCGTCCCGCCCGAGAAGTTGAAGCCCGACAGCTCCGGATAGCCGAGGTGGAAGCCGAGGATCACCAGCAGGGCCGCGAGCGGCACGAGGATGACGCCGAGGCGCATGTACCACGTCCTGGGCCGCACGCCGGTGGCTTCCTGCGTGGCATCGGCCTTCAGCTTGATCCGGTGCGAGACGTAGAAGCCGATCGCCAGGACGATCAGGATCGCGATCAGGTCGATGCTGATGTTGAACAGGTTGCCGACCGGGATGTCGCCGAGACTGCGCGAGAACAGCGGCTCGGGGATATAGACGCCCCGGTTCGTGATCGCGACAGTGTCGAAGAGCTTCATGCTCGCCTCGGCATCGTCGCCCCGGAAGGCGCGTGGGGCCGGCAGGCTCTCGATCAGGATCGCCATGCAGAGCACGATCCACATCAGGACCGGCACGTTGCGGAACATCTCGACGTAGACCGCCATCAGGCGCGAGATCAGCCAGTTGTTCGACAGGCGCAGCACGCCGACGATCACGCCGACCACCGTTGCGGTGACGCAGCCGAGGAAGGCCACCAGAAGCGTGTTCAGCAGGCCGACGAAGGCGGCGCGCAGGTGGCTATCCTGGTTGTTATAGTCGATCAGTCGCTGGTTGATGTCATAGCCCGCAGGCTCCATCAGGAAGCCGAAGCTGGGCTCCTTCCCGAGGTCTGCCAGGTTCTGGGCCGTGTTCGAAATCAGCCAGCCGAAGAAAAGAAGGAAGCAGATCAACGCAATGATCTGGAAGGTGATCGCCCGATACCGCGTATCGTAGATCAACATGGATAGGCGAAAGGACTCCGACGGAGGATCGGTCAAAGTGGTCATCGCTGAATGTTCCCCGTATCCGGCCTTGTTTTAGTCGGGCGTCTTTGCGCCTTCGGCCGGTCTCTTGTTTGTCACGCATCCGTCGTTGCGGCTGCGCAGGAAACACGAAGGGCGCGGTTTGACCGCGCCCTTCGCCGTAGGTCTTACCGGAACGGCGGGGCGTACATCAGGCCGCCTTCGGTCCACTGCGCGTTCAGGCCGCGCGACAGGCCGATCGGGGTTTCTTCACCGATGTTCGTGGCGAAGATCTCGCCGTAGTTGCCGCCCGCGGAGATCGCGTTCACGGCCCAGTTGGCTTCGAGGCCGAGCATCTCGCCCAGGTTGCCTTCGGTGCCGAGCATGCGGTTCATCTCGGGATTGTCGCCGGCTGCGGCGGACAGGTCACCCACGTTGGTCGAGGTGATGCCCATTTCCTCTGCCGCGACCAGCGCGTAGAGGGTCCAGCGCACGATGTCGCCCCATTCGTCGTCGCCGTGGCGAACGAGCGGGCCGAGCGGCTCTTTCGAGATGATCTCGGGCAGGATCACGTGATCCGCGGGGGTTTCAAAGGTGGCGCGGGTTGCGGCCAGGCCCGAAGCGTCGGTGGTGTACACGTCACAGGCACCGGCGAGGTACTGCTGCTGCGCTTCGGCGTTGGTTTCGATCGGCACCGGCTCGTAGTTCATGCCGTTCTTGCGGAAGTAGTCCGCCAGGTTGAGCTCGGTGGTGGTGCCGGTCTGGATGCAGACGGTCGCGCCGTCCAGTTCCTTGGCCGAGGACACACCCAGTTCCTTGGGAACCATGAAGCCCTGACCGTCGTAGTAGTTCACACCGGTGAAGGTGAACTTCAGGTCGACGTCACGGGACAGGGTCCAGGTGGTGTTCCGGGCCAGCATGTCGATCTCGCCGGAGGACAGCGCGGTGAAGCGGGTCTTGCCGGTGGTCGAGACGAATTCGACGGCGGACGGATCGCCGAGCACTGCGGCGGCGACGGCACGGCAGACGGCAACGTCGAAGCCGCCCCACTCGCCGTTCGCGTCGGGTGCCGAGAAGCCGGCCAGGCCGGTCGACACGCCGCAGTTCAGCTTGCCGCGTGCCTTGACGTCATCCAGGGTCGCAGCCGCGGAGGCGCCCGCGGCCAGACCGGCGACCGTCAGCGCGCCAAGAAATACGGATTTTTTCATATTTACCTCTTCCTGATTGTCCGCCCGTTCACTGTGGCGGTTTCTACCGGCCCCCTTCGGACCGGTGGGCGATACGATATACTGATCGGGTTCTCCCCCCGTCAGTGCTCGAAGTGTGGGCGGATTCATCACAATTGGTCAAGTGCACCATCAAGAAAAAGCAACGCCTTACGGCCCTGCTTACTCTCGGTCAGCAGGGCAGTGCTTGCGGATCGGGCGGTCTCGCTACCGGCCGGTGACCATTTGGTAAAATTTATGGGCGTGGAGGAAGGCATCACGCTTGATTTCAGCCACTTCCGTGGCCTCCTCGTCCGCGCCCCACTGCTCTTCCTGCCAGGCGTCATCGAGGCGCGCGGCCTCCCAGAGCGTCTCTGCCGGGGCCACGCCCTCGATCGTGGCGAGCGCCAGAATCAGGGATCCCGGCAGCGCCACGAGGTCATGGAAGGCGGCCAGCTGGAACGGCTCCATATCGTCGAGCGTGGCGGCAAGCGCCTTCAGCGCGGCGGGATCCTGCGCGCGTGGCATGATCCCTTCCTGCACCACGAGACGCGCGCCATATGTCTCCGCCGCCCAGTCGAGCAGCGGGTCCCATGCGGCGGCCTGACGGGCGGCGAGTTCCTCGGGCCCCTCGGCGCGGTAGCACAGCAGGTCTGTCTCGGCATAGGCGGCCAGCATGGCGGCCACCTCGTCGCGCTGCGGGCGCACCTTGTCCACCGCGCTGTTGGCGGTGCGGGTGAAGGGCATCTGCTGCGGCTTCACTTCGTCCTGCTGGGCCTCCCATTCCTGCGCCATGGCCTCGGCCAGGGCGCGGGAGGGCAGCGGCAGGCGGCTCTTCAGGGGCGTGCGCAGCTCGCGTCCATCGAGATGGACCAGGTGCCCGTCCTCGGCCTCGGCGACCGAGACCTCCTTCCAGAAGCGTTTCGCCTTCCAGCCGCTCATGCGACCTCCTCGCGCCAGAGCGCATCAATCGTGTCGGGCAGGTCGCGCGGATCATCCACGACCACGTTGGCCTGCGCCAGTTCGCGGCGCGGGTGGAAGCCCCAGCTGACCCCGATGGTGCGCATGCCGGCGGCACGGCCCATGTCCATGTCGAAGCTGGTGTCGCCGATCATCACGGCATCCTCCGGCCCCACCCCGCAATCGGACATGGCCGCCAACAGCATCGAGGGATGCGGCTTGGACGGGTGGTCATCCGCCGTCTGGAGCGAGAGGAAATGCTTTGACAGCCCGGTCACCTCCAGCAGCGACACGAGGCCGCCGCGGGATTTGCCCGTGGCCACCGCCATCAGGATGTCGGGCCGAGCGTTGAGCTGTTCCAGCACCGCCGGGATGTGATCGTAAAGCTTGATGAAGCCGCGTCCGCCCGCATCGCGCAGGCCGCGATGGTGCGCCCGGTAAGTCGCGGCCATCCGCGTGACCCGCTCGGCATCGTTGCCCGGTGCGATCTGCGCGATGCCGATCTCCAGCGTCAGCCCGACGATCGAGAGCATCACATCGCGCGGCGGCGGGGCAAGGCCCTCGGCCTCGAAGGCGGCGGCCATGGAGGCCGTGATGCTGCCCTGACTGTCCGACAGCGTGCCGTCCACGTCCCAGATGATCAGCTTCGGCGTCGTCGTCATCAGCGCAGCTCCTCGAAGGGGTCGTCGGCGGCGAGGTCCTCGGTCCAGCCGAAGGTCTCCCAGCTGTGGGCCATGTGCTCGGGCAGCGGGGCGGTGACGGTGATCATCTTGTGGGTCACAGGATGCTCGAAGGTCATCGAGCGCGCGTGCAGGTGCAGCTTCTTCGAGATGATCCCGCCCAGCTGTGCCCCCCAGCCATCGCCGAGGTTTTCCTGACCCGAGCCACCATACTTGCCGTCCCCGATGATCGGATGCCCGATCTCGGCCATGTGGGCGCGCAGCTGGTGGGTCCGGCCGGTCAGCGGCTCCATCGCGACCCATGCGGCGCGGCTCGCCACGCGGTAGAGCGTGGCATAGAGCGTATGGGCGCGCTTGGCGTCCGGGGTCTTGTCGATGTCGCGCGGATGCACGGCGATCATCTTCTCGCCCTCGCCACCCTTGCCGTGGCCCGGGGCCTTCATCAGGCCATAGCGGATTTCCCCGAGGTAGGGCGTGGGCACACCGGCGACGAGCGCCCAGTAGATCTTGCGCGTCTGCTTGTGGCGCAGCGCGGCGGTCAGCGCCTGCGCGGTCGCCCGGTCACGGGCCAGCAGCAGCACGCCCGAGGTATCCTTGTCGAGCCGGTGCACGAGACGGGGCTTTTCTTCGAACCCGAACTTCAGCGCCTCGGCCAGCCCATCCACGTGACGGGTCTGCTTGCTGCCGCCCTGTGTCGGCAGGCCCGCGGGCTTGTTGATCGCGATGACCTGATCATCGCGGTAGATCACGCAGGACTGGATCAGTTTGGCATCCGCGTCCGAGACCTTGGGCTCGCGCGGCTTGGGCGCCTTGCCCTCGGGCTCCGGCTCGGGCAGCGGCGGGATACGCACGTCCTGCCCGGCTTCCAGCCGGGTGTTGGCCTTCACCCGGCCGCCGTCCACCCGCAGCTCGCCCTTGCGGCACATCTTCTCGATGCGGCCCTGCGGAACATGGGGGAAAAGACGCCGCAGCCAGCGGTCCAGCCGCTGCCCGCCGTCGCCGGGGCCCACGGTGATCGTCTGCACCTTGCTGGTCATGCCAGTACACTCCGCATCAGGGCGGCGCCGCCGATCAGCGCCGCGAAGGAGAACAGGAGGGAGAGCCCCACATAGAGCACCGCGTTGCCGCCCTGCCCCCGTTCAATCATGGTCCAGGCCTCCAGCGAGAAGGACGAGAACGTCGTGAAGCCGCCGAGGATCCCGGTCGCGAGGAAGGGGTTCCAGTGGGACAGCCCCTTGCTTCCGAGGAAGACCACCAGCATTCCCATCAGCCCACAGCCGATGATGTTCGCGCTCAGCACGCCGAGCGGAAAGCCCGGCCCCACGAGGCGGAACACCCCGACCCCCAAAAGGTAGCGGCAGGAGGCGCCGATGGCGCCACCGAGGGCAACTTGTAGAACGGTCAGTATCATCGCGGTTCCATCGCGCCGGAGCGGCGGGTTGTCAAGAAATCCGCCCCCGGGGGGCGCGATCCCCTTCCCTATAGGAATGCCGGGCGAGTTGGAAGCACCATGACGCGGCGCTCAGCCGCCGGTCTGCCGCTTCGCCCGCAGGCGCGCGAAGTATTCGGCCCGCTTCTTCAGCTCGCGCTCGAAGCCGCGCTCGACCGGCTGGTAAAGTGTGGGCCGCTCGACCCCTTCGGGGAAGTAGTTCTGCCCCGAGAAGCCGTCCTCGGCATCGTGGTCGTACTGGTAGTCGCGCCCGAACCCCTGATCCTTCATCATCCGCGTGGGCGCATTGATGATATGCTTGGGCGGCATCGCCGACCCGGTCTGCCGTGCCAGCGCCTTGGCCGCCGAAAGCGCCTTGTAGGAGGAGTTCGTCTTTGGCGCGAGGGCGAGGTAGATCACCACCTGCGCCAGCGCCAGTTCGCCCTCCGGCTGGCCGATCCGCTCGTAAAGCTGCCATGCGTCAAGGCAGACCGACTGCGCCTGCGGATCGGCAAGGCTGATGTCCTCCACCGCCATGATCGAGAGCCGGCGGAAGAGGTAGCGCGGGTCCTCGCCGCCCTCCAGCATGCGCGCCAGCCAGTAGATCGCCGCGTCCGGGTCCGACCCCCGGATGGATTTGTGCAGCGCCGAGATCAGGTTGTAATGCTCGTCACCGGACTTGTCGTATTTCGCCGCCCGGCGCATCAGCCGCTTCGACAGCCCCTCGGTGTCGAGCTTGCCCTCGACCTTCCACGAGGCGGCCTGTTCCACGAGGTTCAACAGCGCGCGCCCGTCGCCGTCGGCCATCTCCTGCATCGCCTCGCGGGCGGGGCCGTCCAGCGGCAGGGTGCGGCCCAGCTCCTGCTCGGCCCGCTGGGTCAGCCGCTCCATCTCGGCCAGCGTGAGGCGTTCGAGGGTCAGCACCTGCGAGCGCGACAGAAGGGCCGCATTCAGTTCGAAGGAGGGGTTCTCGGTCGTCGCCCCGACCAGCAGGATCGTCCCGTCTTCCATGTGCGGCAGGAACCCGTCCTGCTGCGCCTTGTTGAACCGGTGGATCTCGTCGACGAAGAGCAGTGTCCCCTGCCCGGCCCGGCGGCGCTGCTTGGCCGCTTCGAAGACCTTCTTGAGGTCTGCGACGCCGGTGAAGATCGCGCTGACCTGCTCGAAATGCAGGTCGGTCTCATGGGCCAGCAGGCGGGCGATGGTGGTCTTGCCCACACCCGGCGGCCCCCAGAGGATCAGCGAGGAGAGCGAGCCCGAGGCCAGCATCACGCCAAGCGGCCCGTCCGGGCCCAGCACCTGTTCCTGCCCGATGACCTCGGCCAGCGAGGCCGGGCGCAGCCGGTCTGCCAGCGGGCGGGGGGCCTGACGGCCGCCGCCCGCAGCCTGAGTGTCGCCAGGATCAGTGCCGGGACCAGTGTCGAAAAGATCGCTCATGCCCCGGATCTGACCTGTCAGAGACGGAAACGCAACTGCATCCGTTGTCCGCCGCGCAGCAGCACCAGCTCCAGCCAGCGGCCCGGGTCGGAGAGCGCGCGCTGCGCCTCCTTCGTGGTCGTGATGCTGGTGCCGTTCACCGACTGCAGCACGTCACCGGCCCGCAGCCCCGCGCGCGGCCCCATCGGACCGGGATCGGCCACCACAACGCCCGAGGCTGAAAGCGGCAGGCCCAGTTCCGCCATGACGGCGGGGTTGATCCGCTCCAGCACGAGGCCGGGGATGACCGAGCGCTCAGGCAGGGTCACCCGGTTGCGGGCGGGTTCCTCCGGGGCGTCGATCAGGTCGACGGTCACGTTCTGCGGTTTGCCATCGCGGAAGCGGGTGACCTCCGTCGTGTGGCCAAGACCGGCGATCGTCATGCGGAACAGCATCTCGGCGGGGGTGTTCACCGGCTCGCCGTCCACGTCCATCACCACGTCGCCTACCTGGAAGCCCGCGGCGAGGAAGGGGCTGGCGTCATGGAGTTCCGAGATCAGCACCCCGCCCGGCAGGTCGAGGCCCAGGGCCTGCGCCATCTGCGCATCCACCGGCTGTCCGGTCATCCCGGCCCATGGGCGTTCGAAATCCGTCTTGCCGTCGCGGGCCTGATCCACGAACTGCGCCACCAGCGCGGCGGGAATGGCAAAACCGATGCCGTTCGACCCGCCCGAACGGCTGAGAATCGAGGTATTGACCCCGATCAGGTCGCCGTTGATGTCGATCAGCGCCCCGCCGGAGTTGCCCGGGTTGATCGGCGCATCGGTCTGGATGAAGTAGCCCCGCGCGTTCCCCGTGGCCGTGCCCGACCGCGCAAGCCCCGAGACAATGCCCGAGCTGACGGTCTGCCCGACGCCGAAGGGGTTGCCGACCGCCAGCACCAGCTCCCCCACCTCGACATCGTCGCTGTCGCGCAGGGTCAGGTGCGGCATGTCCTGCGCCCCCTTCAGCTTGAGAATGGCAAGGTCCGCCTCCTCGTCCGCCAGCAGCACGTCGGCGTCGTATTCGGCGCGGTTGTTCAGCACGATGCGGATCTCATCCGCACGGCCCACCACGTGGAAGTTCGTCACCACGATGCCGTCATCCGAGAGCAGCACGCCGGAGCCCAGCGAGTTCTGCACCTGCGGTCGGCCCTGGCCGAAGTTCCGGAAGAACTCCGAGAAGAACGGATCGTCCGCGAAGGGCGATCGGCTCTGGATGATGCGCTTGGCATAGATGTTGACGACGGCCGGGGTCGCCTTCTTCACCACGGGCGCGAAGCCCATCGAGATCTCGGCCTGGCTCATGGGAACGCGGGTTTCCGCGCTCACCGGCAGCGCGGAAAGCGCCGCGGGCAGGCTGAGGGTGAGAAGGACAAGGGCGGTTCGGACCATGGGCATTTCCCTCTTCTTGCGTGCTGGCAGCTATCCGCAGCACGCCGGGGATTGCAACAACGCCACCTCCATCTTCCCGGCCTTGTGAAACCGCGCGATGGCGGAGCTGCGCGGATGAAACATCCCGACGCGTGGCCTGTCCGGGGCGACCACGTCCCGTCGACCGGCACGCCACCCGTGCCCCGACGCCCCTGCCCCGCCCGGCCAACACGGATCACAAGGCCCCTGCCCTGCACCCGGCATCACGCAAAAGAAAACCCCCGCCCTCTGGGGGGCGGGGGTTCACTGTCCCTCGGATCAGCGGGTCTTTTGACCCATTGACCGATCTCAGTCTTCTGCGGCTTCTTCCGCTTCCAGGCGGGCCTTGTCGGCTGCGCCCTTGGCGTCGACGTCGCGGTCGACGAATTCGATGATCGCCATCGGCGCCATGTCACCGTAGCGGAAGCCGGCTTTCATGATGCGGATGTAGCCACCCTGACGTTCTTTGTAGCGCGGGCCCAGAACCTCGAACAGTTTCTCGACCAGGGCGTCCTGCTTGAGCTGCGATGCGGCCTGACGACGGGCGTGCAGGTCACCGCGCTTGCCGAGCGTGATCAGCTTCTCGACGATCGGGCGCAGTTCTTTCGCCTTGGGCAGGGTGGTCTTGATCTGTTCGTGTTCGATGAGCGAGCCGGCCATGTTTGCCCAGAGTGCCTTGCGGTGCTCGTGGGTGCGGTTCAGGCGGCGGTAGCCTCGTGCGTGACGCATGATAGTCTCCTAACGTGTTTTGCTTTGTCTGGCCGGCGATGCGTGTCACCGGCTCTCCTTGGGGCGGGATTGCCCGGGTCGTGCCGGAGGGGGCGTAGCAGCCCCCTCGCGGAATGTCGATCAGAACTGGTCTTCGAACTTCTTGGCCAGGTCTTCGATGTTGTCCGGCGGCCAGTCCTCGACGTCCATGCCGAGGTGCAGGCCCATCCCCGAAAGCACTTCCTTGATCTCGTTCAGGGACTTCCGGCCGAAGTTCGGGGTGCGGAGCATCTCGGCTTCGGTCTTCTGGATCAGGTCGCCGATGTAGACGATGTTGTCGTTCTTCAGGCAGTTCGCCGAGCGCACGGAGAGTTCGAGCTCGTCCACCTTCTTGAGGAGGAGCGGGTTGAACTCGAGACCGTCGTCGTCGTCCTGACGGGTGGCCGATTCCGGCTCGTCGAAGTTGACGAAGATCGACAGCTGGTCCTGCAGGATGCGCGCGGCATAGGCCACGGCGTCGTCCGGCGTCAGCGAGCCATCGGTTTCGATCTTCATGGTCAGCTTGTCGTAGTCGAGAACCTGACCTTCACGGGTCGGGGTCACTTCGTAGGACACGCGCTTGATCGGCGAGTAGATCGCGTCGATCGGAATCAGGCCGATCGGTGCGTCTTCCGGCTTGTTCTTGTCGGCAGCGACATAGCCCTTGCCGGTGTCGACGGTCAGTTCCACGAAGAAATCCGCGCCCTCGTCGAGGTGGCAGATCACGTGCTCGCGGTTCAGGACCTCGATGCCGGCGGTCTCGGCGATGTCACCTGCAGTGACGATGCCCGGACCCTTGGCGTTGATCGACACGCGCTTCGGCCCCTCGACCTCCATCTTCAGGCTGACGCCCTTGAGGTTGAGGATGATGTCGGTCACGTCTTCGCGGACACCCGCGACGGACGAGAATTCGTGCAGAACGTTGTCGATCTGAACGGAGGTGATGGCGGCGCCCTGAAGCGACGACATCAGCACGCGGCGCAGCGCGTTGCCCAGCGTCAGCCCGAAGCCGCGTTCCAGCGGTTCAGCCACGACGGTGGCCTGACGCGACGGGTCTACACCCGGTTTCACGTCGAGCTGCGTCGGCTTGATGAGTTCTGCCCAGTTCTTGTGGATCATGCGTCCCTCCATTCCCGTTCCGTCCCCATGTCCAAAGGTCGAAACTCCCGAGGTTGAAATGACGTAAAGGAGGCCGCGCCTTGGCGCAGCCTCCTGTAAATCTGCAGGGCGGTCAGACCCGGCGGCGCTTCGGCGGGCGGCAGCCGTTGTGGGCGATCGGGGTCACATCACGGATCGAGGTGATGTTGAAACCGACAGCAGCCAGGGCGCGGAGAGCCGATTCACGGCCCGAGCCGGGGCCCTGAACTTCGACTTCCAGCGTTTTCACGCCGTGTTCCTGAGCTTTCTTGCCTGCGTCTTCGGCAGCCATCTGAGCGGCGTAGGGGGTCGACTTGCGCGAGCCCTTGAAGCCCATGGTCCCTGCGGAGGACCAGGAGATGGCGTTGCCCTGAACGTCAGAGATCAGGATCTTGGTGTTGTTGAACGACGAGTTCACATGCGCCACGCCAGCGGCGATGTTCTTGGAGACCTTTTTCTTGCCCCCACGGCGGGTATCACGTGCCATTGGTCAGAGCCCCCCTTATTTCTTCTTGCCGGCGATGGGTTTCGCGGGGCCCTTGCGGGTACGCGCGTTGGTGTGGGTCCGCTGACCACGCACCGGCAGGTTGCGGCGGTGGCGCAGGCCACGGTAGCAGCCCAGGTCCATCAGGCGTTTGATGTTCATCTGCGTCTCACGACGCAGGTCGCCTTCTACGGTGTAGTTGGCGTCGATGTGTTCACGGATGGCGAGAACTTCGGCATCCGAGAGCTCGTTCACACGACGGGTCGCGTCGATGTTCACAGCGTCGCAGATGGCTTTGGCCGAAGTATGGCCGATACCGGTGATGTAGGTGAGGGCGATCGGTACCCGTTTTGCAGTCGGGATGTTAACGCCGGCGATACGTGCCACGTGTCACTTTCCTTATAGTTGCGGTTCCGTAGCTCCAGAACCTTTTTTCACAACATATGGCCCGTGGCGGAACACCGCGGGCCGCAGCTGAATTCGGCGGGGTCTCGGCAGCTTAACAGAGAGTGACGGAATCACCATCTGGCCGAGATAGGGCGTGGTATGGGGTTTTCGAGGGATCGTCAACCCGTCAAGTCACAATCTCGGTCAGGGGCGGTGATCTGCCCGCCCCTGCCGGTCGTGATCTCAGCCGAGGATCTCGGCGATCGACGCTTTCACGGTGCCGATCTCTGCCAGGCCGTCGACGCCGCGCAGGGTGCCCTTGGCGTGGTAGTAGCCGAGCAGCGGCGACGTCTTCTTGTAGTATTCCATCAGGCGCTTCTTGAGGCTTTCCTCGTTGTCGTCCGCCCGCGCCGTGCCACCGGCCGCAACGGCCTCCTTGGCGCGGTTCACGATACGGCCGACGAGGACCTCGTCGTTCACCTGCAGTTCGATGGCGTGGTCGAGCTTCTGGCCCATCTCGGCGAGCAGCTTCTCCAGCGCGTCGGCCTGGGCCAGCGTGCGGGGGAACCCGTCGAAGATGAACCCTCCCTTGGCCTCGCCTTCCAGCTTCTCGCGGATCAGGCCGATGACGATCTCGTCGGTGACGAGCTCACCGCGGTCCATCACGTCGGCCACGATCTTGCCCATCTCCGTCCCGGAGGTGCGGGCCTCACGCAGCATGTCCCCGGTGGAGAGCTGGATCATGTCCCGCTCCTCGACCAGAAAACCTGCCTGGGTGCCTTTGCCTGCGCCGGGCGGTCCGAGAAGGATAATATTCATCGACGTCCGCTTCCTTTTTTGTTGCGCCGCTTGCCTTTGCCGCGGAGCTGGGACTTTTCAATCAGCCCTTCGTACTGGTGCGCCAGAAGATGGCTCTGCACCTGCTGGATGGTGTCCATGGTCACGGAGACCACGATCAGGACCGAGGTGCCGCCAAAATAGAAGGGAATCGTGAATTGGCTACGGAGGATCTCCGGAAGGAGACAAACTGCCGCAAGGTAGGCCGAGCCGAGGATCAGGATGCGGTTCACCACGTACTCGAGGTATTCCGCCGTCCGCTTGCCGGGCCGGATGCCGGGAACGAAGCCGTTCTGGTTCTTCAGGTTGTCCGCCACGTCATCGGGCTTGAAGGCCACGTTGTGCGTGTAGAAGTAGGCGAAGAAGACGATCATCGCGACGAAGAACAGCAGGTAGAGCGGCTGGCCCGGGCCGAAGTAGGCCAGGATCGTCGACATGATCGGGCCGGTCTGGCTGCCCGAGAAGGCCGAGATCGTCACCGGCAGCAGCAGCAGCGAGGAGGCGAAGATCGCCGGGATCACGCCCGCCGGGTTCACCTTGATCGGCAGGTGCGAGGAGCCACCGTCATAGACCTTCATGCCGACCTGGCGACGCGGGTACTGGATGTGGATCTTGCGCAGCGCGCGTTCCATGAACACCACGAAGGCGATCGTCGCGATGACCATGACGATCACGCCGATGATCACGCCGGGGCTGATGGCGCCCGAACGGCCCGAGACGAAGAACTGTGCCAGTGCGCCGGGCACTTCGGCGATGATGCCCACGAAGATGATCAGCGAGATGCCGTTGCCGATGCCGCGGTTGGTGATCTGCTCACCCAGCCACATCAGGAACATGGTGCCGCCGACGAGGGTGATCATCGTGGTCGAGAGGAAGAACCAGCCCGGATCGAGCGCAAGGGTCGAGCCATCGGCTGCCGGGGTCTGCAGGCCCATGGCGATGCCGTAGGACTGGACCGTCGCCAGCAGCACGGTGCCGTAGCGGGTGTACTGGTTGATCTTCTTGCGGCCCTGTTCGCCCTCTTTCTTGAGTTGCTCAAGCGAGGGGATCATCGAGGTCAGCAGCTGGACGATGATCGAGGCCGAAATGTAGGGCATGATGCCAAGGGCGAAGATGCCCATGCGGCCAAGCGCACCACCGGTGAACATCGACAGGATGCCGCCGATCCCCTGTGCCGCGCCCTGCATGAACTCTTCCAGGGCGGCGCCGTCGATGCCCGGAACGGGAATCCACGTGCCCAGCCGGTAGACGATCAGGAGGCCAAGCGTGAAGAGGATGCGGTTGCGAAGATCGGTGGCCTTGCTCAGGGCAGCCCAGCTCGTATTCGCCGCCATCTGTTCTGCTGCAGATACCATGCGCGGGTCTCTTTCATGTGACAACGCCGCCAAGGGCCGTTCCCCGGCTCTGGCGGCGTTTCAGGAAAACTCAAAGGTATGTAAGCGGCTCATTCACCGCTCACAACCTCTTATTCCGCGGCTTCGGCCGCAGTGACCTTGAGCGAGCCGCCAGCCTTCTCAACTGCCTCGATGGCAGCCTTGGAGGCACCGGTCACTTCCAGGTTCAGCGCGGTTGCGATCTCGCCCTTGGCGAGGACGCGGACACCGTCCAGCTTGCGGCGGATGGCACCCGAGGCAACCAGCACGTCTTCGGTGACGGGCGCGGAGGCGTCGATCTTGCCGGCTTCAACGAACTTGGCGATGATGCCGAGGTTGATGACGGCGAATTTCAGGCGGTTCGGCTTGTTGAAGCCACGCTTGGGCAGACGTTGGTAGAGGGGCATCTGGCCGCCTTCGTAGCCCTTGATGGCCACGCCCGAACGGGATTTCTGACCCTTGATACCGCGGCCTGCGGTCTTGCCCTTGCCCGAACCCGGGCCGCGTGCAACGCGTTTGGCCTTCTGTGCGGCGCCCGCGTTGTCGCGGAGTTCATTCAGTTTCATGTCGCTTCTCCTTGCCGGATGCGGCCCCCAGCGACGGGAGCGGCCGAACACGGCGTGTTGATATGATACGAGTCGCAGCCCCATCAGGGGCTACCGGGCGCGTATAGCGAAGAGGCCTGCGCCTTTCAAGGGCTGTGCATGGGGACGAAACGGCGTTTTCCGGGGCTGTGTTTCCCGGGGCGGCGTTCCCGGGCCCGAGCCTCCTCCCCTGCCCTTGGCCGTTCGGCCATGTCTGCGGGGGCTCGGCTCAGGCCGGCACCTCGGAAGGGTGCTCGGCCCTGTAGCGGCGCGCATCGGCGGCCAGCCGGGCGAGCGGCGCATCCTCGATCCCCAGCGTCTCGAAATGCCCCAGCAGGTTGTCAACGTATTCCATCGAGGTGCCCAGCATCCCCTGCCCCGTGGCGAGATAGCGCACCTGCAGGTCGTAGCAGAGGTCGGTCTCGATCATGTCGGTGCTGTTGTCGGCCTCGAAGGCCAGCGCCTCGACCACGCCCTGCGCGGTATGCACCGGGATGAAGACCGCCCGGTAGCAGGGCGCGATCATCTCGCGGCGCCAGACCACTTCGCTCTCCACCTCGACCTTCTCGGCGGCGATCCGGAAGACGAGGCCATGACAGCTGCCGCCCCGGTCCAGCCCGGCCATCAGGCCCGGCCGGGCCTCGGACCCGCGCGCGCCGGAGCGGTCGACGAGACACATCTTGCGGCAATGCCCGGCCACGTGGGCCTGCCGCACCTCCGCGAACTCGATGCCCGGGTCCCACATGAGCGATCCATAGGCAAACACCCAGAGGTCTCGGCCCCGGTGCCCGGCGAGCGCCGCGTGCCGCATCTCCTCGCGGACCGCATCGGTATAGCGCCACTCCGGCCCCTGCCCCTGCTCCGCCATGGTGGCGTCCAGATCGGCGGGCTCCATGGTCCGGAAGAAGCTCTCAGAGGCGGGCCGGATCAGGGCCGACAGCTCGGGATGGTGGCAGAAGGGGTCGCCGCTCGGGGAAAGGTCGGACATGGGTCTCTCGTCTCCGGCGGGTCAGCCCGCCTTGCGCAATTCGGGGGCGACCTTGGTGCCCAGCACCTCGATCGCCTTCAGCATCTCGGCGTGGTCGATGATCCCGATCGCCATCTGGATCGTCACCCGGTCGAAGCCCAGATCATCCTTCAGGCCGAGGATCTTGTCCACCAGCTGCGCCGGGCTGCCGACGAACATCGCGCCCTCCGGCCCGGTGCCGGCGTCGAACTGGGCACGGGTCTGCGGCGGCCAGCCGCGCTCGCGTCCCAGCTGGTCCATCACCGCCTTCTGCGCCGGGTAGAAGACATCCGCCGCGCGTTTGCCGTCCTCGCCGACGAAGCCGTGGACGTTGAGCGAAACACGCGCCTTGTCGGCATTGCCCGCCTGTTCCGCCGCCCGGCGGTAGAGATCGGCCAGCGGCGCAAAGCGGCGCGGCGCGCCTCCGATGATCGCCAGTGCCAGCGGCGTGCCGAGGACACCGGCGCGGATCATCGAATCGGGCGTACCACCCGCGGCGATCCAGATCGGCAACTTGCCGTTCACCGGACGGGGATAGACGCCGAGACCCTCGACCCGCTGGGTGTGGTCCGAGCCGGACCAGCGCAGCTTCTCCTCCTCGTTGATCGCGAGCAGCATCTGCAGCTTCTCTTCGAAGAGCGCATCGTAGTCGTTCAGGTCGTAGCCGAAGAGCGGAAAGCTCTCGATGAAACTGCCCCGCCCCACCATCAGCTCGGCCCGGCCGTCGCTGAGATTGTCGAGCGTGGAATACTGCTGGAAGACGCGCACCGGGTCATCGGAGGAGAGCACCGAGACGGCAGAGGACAGGCGAATGTGCTTTGTCGTGCGCGCGGCCCCTGCCAGCACCACGGGCGGCGTCGTGATGGCGTAATTCGGGCGGTGATGTTCCCCCAGCCCGAAGACGTCGAGCCCGACCTGATCGGCCAGTTCGATCTCTTCCATGAGGTTCTTCAGCCGCTGATGCGCATTCACGGTCTTGCCCGTCGCCGGGTCCTTGCCGATGTCGCCGAAGGTGTACAGGCCCACTTCCATGATCGTCTCCCAGATATCCTTGGCCCCAACCTAGAGCGCGCGGGCCCCGCCGCACAGGGGACAGGACGCACAGGACTTCCGCGGCTTGCGCACATCTCCCGAAACGCAAAACGGCGCCCCGAGGGGCGCCGTTCGCTGATCTCATGATCGGAAGACCGCTCAGTCGCGCTCTTCGATGATCTCGACCATGTGCGAGACCTTGTTGATCATGCCGCGCACGGAAGGGGTGTCTTCCAGTTCACGGGTCTTGTGCATCTTGTTCAGGCCCAGGCCGATCAGCGTCTGACGCTGGATGGCGGGGCGGCGGATCGGCGAGCCGACCTGCTTCACAACGATGGTTTTTGCCATTGGTCGCTCTCCTTACGCCTCTTCGGCCACTTGCGTGGACTCGGACGGAGCCTCGTCACGCTTGGGCAGAATGTCGGCCACTTTCTTGCCACGACGCTGCGCGACCATACGGGGGCTCGACTCTTTGGTCAGGCCGTCCAGGGTGGCGCGGATCATGTTGTAGGGGTTCTGCGAACCGATCGACTTGGCGACCACGTCCTGAACGCCCAGCATCTCGAAGACGGCACGCATCGGGCCACCTGCGATGATCCCGGTACCTTGCGGTGCGGTCCGCATGACGACCTTGCCGGCACCGTGACGACCTTCGATGTCGTGGTGCAGGGTACGGCCTTCGCGCAGCGGAACGCGGATCATCTGACGCTTGGCTTGCTCGGTCGCCTTGCGGATCGCCTCGGGGACCTCTTTGGCCTTGCCCTTGCCGAAGCCAACGCGGCCCTTCTGGTCGCCGACAACCACGAGTGCGGCGAAGCCAAAGCGCTTACCACCTTTCACGGTTTTCGACACACGGTTGATCGCAACAAGGCGATCTGCGAATTCCGGGGCTTCCTCGCGGTCGCGGCGGTCCCGGCGGTTATCGTCTCTGGCCATTCGGCACTCCATAATTCTGGGGCTTTCGCCCTTGCTGTCCAATCCAGGTGAAGCACCACGAGGGCGGTCTTCCCGGATCATCGAGGCGGGGGGACCCGCCTGCCCTGCCGCCCCGAGGGGCGAAAGAGAAAGGTGCGCGCGCCCTCAGGGACGCGCACACCCGTGTTCTGAAATCAGAGCTTCAGACCTGCTTCACGCGCGGCGTCGGCCAGAGCCTTCACCTTGCCGTGGAACAGGAAGCCGCCACGATCGAAGTATGCTTCCTCGATACCGGCTTTCTTGGCGCGTTCGGCAATCGCGGCGCCCACTTTCTGGGCCGCCTCGATGTTGTTCTTGCCGACGCAGCCGAGATCCTTCTCGAGGGTCGAAGCTGCTGCGAGGGTCACGCCCTGCACATCGTCGATCAGCTGAACGCTGATGTTCTTGTTCGACCGGTGAACCGACAGCCGCACGCGACCGGCGTTCACCTTGCGAAGCTTGTTCCGGACGCGCAGGCGGCGCTTCTGGAACAGTTCCCGTTTGCTCAGTGCCATCTGTTACGTCCTTACTTCTTCTTGCCTTCCTTGCGGAAGATGTACTCGCCTTTGTACTTGATCCCCTTGCCTTTGTAGGGCTCGGGAGCACGCCATTCGCGGATGTTAGCCGCGACCTGGCCGACGAGCTGCGGGTCGGTGCCTTCGATGATGACTTCGGTCGGCTTCGGGGTCGTGACAGTCACGCCCGCCGGCACGGCGAAGTCCACATCGTGCGAGTAGCCGAGGTTCAGCTTCAGGGTGTTGCCCTGAGCTGCAGCACGGTAACCCACACCGGTGATCTCAAGCTCTTTCTTGAAGCCGGAGGTCACGCCAGTCACCAGGTTCGCGACCATGGTGCGGCTCATGCCCCACTGCTGGCGCGCACGCTTCGAGGTGCCACGGGGTTTCACGGAAACCACGTTGTCCTCGATGGTGATGCTGACGTCGTCGGTCGCGGTGAAGCTGTGGGTCCCTTTCGGGCCCTTCACTTCGACGGTCTGGCCGGACACGGATGCGGTGACACCCGAGGGCAGCTCGACCGGTTTTTTCCCAATACGAGACATATCCTGCTCCTTAGAAGACCGTGCAGAGGACCTCACCGCCAACATTGGCGGCGCGGGCTGCGGCGTCCGACATCACGCCCTTGGGCGTGCTGACAATCGACACACCCAGGCCCTGACGGACCGACGGGATGTCCTTGACGCCCATGTAAACGCGACGGCCGGGGGTCGAAACCCGCTTGACCTCACGGATGACGGGGGCGCCGTCGAAGTACTTCAGGCTGATTTCCAGGGTCGGGTGACCGTTGGAATCGGTGCCTTTCTCATAGCCACGGATGTAGCCTTCGTCCGCCAGCACATCCAGAACCCAGGCGCGCAGCTTGGAGCCGGGCGTCAGGACGGTGGACTTGCCGCGCAGCTGCGCGTTGCGGATACGGGTGAGCATATCGCCGATAGGATCGTTCATACCATGCCCTCCTTACCAGCTCGACTTAACCAGACCGGGGATCTGGCCGTTGGAGCCCAGTTCCCGCAGCATGATCCGGGAGACCTTCAGCTTACGGTAGTAAGCGTGGGGACGGCCGGTCAGCTGGCAACGGTTGTGAAGACGGGTCGCGGACGAGTTGCGGGGCAGCTCGGCCAGCTTCAGGGTGGCGCGGAAACGCTCTTCCATCGGCTTCGACTCGTCGGCGATGACTTCCTTAAGCGCGGCGCGCTTGGCGGCGTACTTCTTGACCAGCCGCTCGCGCTTCTTCTCGCGCTCGATCATAGATTTTTTAGCCATGTCTCTCTCTCCCGCGATCAGCTGTTGAAAGGCATGTTGAAAGCTTTCAACAGCGCCTTAGCTTCCGCGTCGGTCTTGGCGGTGGTGGCGATCACGATGTCCATGCCCCAGTTCTCATCGACTTTGTCGAAGTTGATCTCGGGGAAGACGATGTGCTCCTTGATGCCCATGGCGTAGTTGCCACGGCCGTCGAAGCTCTTGCCCGACACGCCGCGGAAGTCGCGGATACGGGGCATCGCAACGGTGATCAGACGGTCGAGGAATTCGTACATCCGCTCGCCGCGCAGGGTCACTTTCGCACCCAGCGGCATTTCTTCACGGACGCGGAAGCCTGCGATCGACTTTTTCGCCTTGGTGACGACAGCTTTCTGGCCGGCGATCGCGCTCAGGTCTTCCTGGGCCGACTTGGCTTTCTTGCTGTCCTTTACCGCCTCGGCACCGCAGCCGATGTTCAGGACAATCTTGTCCAGGCGGGGGATCATCATGTCGTTCGAATAGCCGAACTCTTCTTTCAGAGCGGCACGGATCGTCTCGACATACTGCGTCTTAAGACGCGGGGTATAGGTCGCGGTATCAAGCATCGATCGCATCCCCGGTGGTCTTGGCGAAACGCACCTTCTTGTCGCCTTCCATGCGGAAGCCGACGCGGGTGGCTTTGCCGTTTGCATCGAGCAGGGCCAGGTTGCTCAGGTCGATCGGCAGGGCCTTGGGCAGGCGGCCACCTTGCGAGGTCTGGCTCTGACGGGTGTGACGGATGGCCATGTTGACGCCTTCCACCACGGCTTTGCCGGCTTTCGGGTCGAGGGAGACGATCTCGCCTTCCTTGCCCTTGTCCTTGCCGGCCAGCACGACGACCTTGTCGCCCTTGCGGAGTTTAGCAGCCATTACAGCACCTCCGGAGCAAGCGAGATGATCTTCATGAAGTTCTTGGCGCGCAGCTCACGAACAACCGGGCCGAAGATACGCGTACCGACGGGCTCGTTGTTGTTGTTCAGGATGACGGCTGCGTTGCGATCGAAGCGGATCGCGGTGCCATCTTCACGGCGAACTTCTTTGGCGGTGCGCACGACGACGGCTTTACGCACGTCGCCTTTTTTGACGCGGCCGCGCGGGATGGCTTCCTTCACGGAGACGACGATGATGTCGCCAACCGAAGCGTATTTACGCTTGGAACCACCCAGGACCTTGATGCACTGAACTCGGCGTGCGCCGGAGTTGTCAGCTACATCCAGATTGGTCTGCATCTGGATCATTTGGTTTCTCCCGACCTTTGGGGCAGCCTCAGACTGGCCTTATCCCCCAGGGTTTCGCTCATGCTGGGAGAGGCGAGGAAGCTTACGCTTCCAGCACCTCCCAACGCTTCGTCTTCGACTTCGGTGCGCATTCTTGGATGCGGACCGCGTCGCCCACCTTGAAGGTGTTGTTCTCGTCGTGAGCCCGGTACTTCTTGGACTTACGAATGGTCTTTTTCAGAACCGGGTGCGTGAAGCGGCGTTCCACCGACACGGTGACGGTCTGTGCGTTTGCGTCGGAAGTGACGACGCCTTGCAGGATACGTTTGGGCATCTGTCTTCCCCTTATTCAGCAGCCGAAGCGGCTTTTTCGTTCAGAATGGTCAGCACACGGGCCGCCTGACGGCGGGCCTGACGCATACGAGCGGGGTTTTCCAGTTGGCCGGTAGCCTGCTGAAAGCGCAGGTTGAACTGCTCTTTCTTGAGATTGGCCAGCTCTTCACGGAGCTGGTCAGGGGTCTTGTCACGGAGCTCTTGAGCGCTCATGACTCTTCCTTTCCTTCCTGGCACCGGCGGGCCCGCAAGCGGTAACCCCGAATCCGGTGGGTTATGTCAGAACAATGAGCGCTGCCTATACGCGGCACTGCCCTTCGGGTCAACAGGCAAAGGGCGATTAACGTCCGCCCTCCCCCGCCCTGCCCTCGGCGGCCAGCGCGGCCACCAGCCTGGCGCGCAGCGGCGCCACGTGGCGGTTGGCGCGGGTGACGGCCTCGTAGACCTCGGGCGCGTCCCCCGCAACCATCTCGAGCGCCTCCATCATCATCTCGAAACTCCGGGTCCGGATGCGGGGCGCGGGCCCCATGTCCGCCAGCACATGCCCCAGCAGATGCGTCAGCCCCTGGCTGAGCGCCGCCTGGGTGTCATGCTCCTCTGCCGAGGCCCGCAGGACCTTGAGCCCGTGACGCGCCCTCAGGTAGGCCCCCAGCCGCCGCCAGCCCCTGCCCCGTACCGGACAGAGCACCAACTGCGCGCCGTGCAGGCCGCCAGCCGCGCTCGCCGGGCCGAACATCGGGTGGGTGCCGAGGATCTCGACCCCCTCGGGCAACAGCGACTGCATCACGCGGACCGGCTCCTCCTTCACCGAGCAGACGTCGAGCACCATCTGGCCGGGGCGGAGGTCCGGGGCGATCTCGCTCAGCAGCGGCGCGATCCGGGTGAGCGGCAGGGCGAGGATCAGGATATCCGCGCAGGCGGCCTCCTGCGGGGGCACGCAGTGTAGGCCGAGAGCGCGCGCCTGCTGCTGCGCCGTGGGACAAGGGTCACAGATCGTCAGCGGGAAGTCGGGCGCGAGGTGCCGGGCCAGAAGCTGACCGAAGGCGCCGAAGCCGAAGAGCGAGAGGGAGGGTGTGGCGGGCATGGTCTGGTCCTTGGGAGAGAGGCCAGGGTCCGCGTGGTAAGCTTGGGGGCTGTGTTCGACCGCTGGCAGGGGCAGCGGAGAACATGACGAGGCATCCGCTGATCAGTTCAGCGGGTAATAGACCGTTGCGAATTGAAGGGTCGGATGCGTCATGCGGGTGGTGTAGGCCCGTCGGCGCGGGCGGTCAAGCGGGGTGTGGGCCTAAGAGGGCGGACGTAGGTGTTTGCCCCACCATGCCTCTGGCTGTAACGCGAGGCCCGCCTCGCCACCTTGCCACCTTGCCACGAAGGGCAGCGCCAACCCGCGGGGTGGCGCGATAGCGCCGGTCGCCATTGGTGCGCCATTGGTCCGAGCACCAATGGCGACGGGGGGCGGGTCGGCGCTGCCCGGCCCTAGGCCGGGCGGCACATTCCGTGAGGCTGGGCGATCTGGCGCGAGCAAAGGGACCTACGCGCGTTCGTCAGAGCAGTTGAGAGCCGGTTGGGGCGGCGGGCAATCCGGAGGGGAAGCGCGCAACCGGGGACTGCTCCCGCGCAGCGCACTCGCGAGCCATCGAGCAGGAAAACCGACCGAACCTGCCCCCTCAAACAAAAACGGGCGGCCTTGGCCGCCCGTCTCTCTTATCCCTTCGTCGCCTTGTGCATCTCGGCGGCGAATTCCTTGCGCAACCGCTTGCGGATCTCCGCGGCGTTCAGGCGCTTGCTCTCTTCCTCGGTCAACACCTGCAACTCGGGCACTTCCACCGGCTTGCCCTGCGCGTCCACCGCGACCATCGTGAAGTAGCAGGAGTTCGTGTGCCGGCTCTTGCCGGACCGGATCTCCTGCGCCTCGACGCGGATCCCGATCTCCATCGAGGTCCGCCCGGCGTGGTTCACGCTGGCCCGGAAGGTCACCAGCTCGCCCACGTTGATCGGCTCCTTGAACATCACCTGATCCACCGAGAGCGTCACGGCATATTGCTTGGAGTAGCGCGAGGCACAGGAGAAGGCCACGCGGTCCAGCAGGTTCAACAGCGCACCGCCGTGCACCTTGCCGCTGAAATTCGCCATGTCCGGCGTCATCAGCACGGTCATTTCCAGTTTGCGCGGGTCCATCTGGGGGTCTCCTTGATGGTCGTTCGTCATGTCCGGGCCTCAGCCCCAGGAGTAGTTGAAGCTGACCGAGATCCGGTCATCTTCGGTCATGTTCATGGGCACCTCGTGGCGCAGCCAGCTCTCCCAAAGCAGCACGTCGCCTACGGCGGGCTTCACGTAGATGAAGGGCTTGAGCTCTTCCGGCGCGGTCTTCTTGCGGGTCGGCGCGGCCATCATCATCGGCAGGCGCGGGTCTTCCAGCTTCAGCGCCGAGGTGCCCTCGGGCATGGCGACATAGGTGGTCCCCGAGATCACCGAATGCGGGTGGATGTGGCTGGCGTGGGTGCCGCCTTCGGGCAGGATGTTGATCCAGAGGTCTTCCAGCTTCAGCGGCTTGTCGTCCAGATCGAAGCCCAGTTCCTCCGCAAAAGCCGCGACATGGGCGTCCAGCGATTTCACCAGGTCGCCGAAGATCGGGAAACGCCACGGCAGATCGGTCAGCGAGGCATAGGAGGTGTAGCCCGGATAATCGTGCGCCTCGCACCAGTCCTGCCCGGCCTCGTCATCCTCGGCGATGGAATAGCAGGAGGCTTCGAGTTCATCGGTATCGATCACCGGCCCGTGCTCGCGCAGCGCGGCCCGGTAGAGACGGGTGACAAAGAGGGAACGGATGCTGGACATGATGGCCTCCTGTGGCGTCGATCTGCCGGCCCCCCATACGGTCTTTTGCCGCGCCGGGATAGCCGCGGGGGCGCATTTCCCCCCTGCCCTTACAGAAAACCCCCGCCGGTGACGGCGGGGGCTCTCGATCTTGTTCATCGCTGCGGCCGGGGCCGCGGGGCGATTACCAGTCTTCGCGGACCACGATGCGGGTCTTGATCGGCAGCTTCATGGCTGCGAGGCGCAGCGCTTCACGTGCGATCTCTTCGGACACGCCGTCGATCTCGAACATGACGCGGCCCGGCTTGACCTTGGCTGCCCAGTAGTCGACCGAACCCTTACCTTTACCCATCCGGACTTCGGTGGGTTTGGAGGAGACGGCAACGTCCGGGAAGATCCGGATCCAGACACGGCCCTGACGCTTCATGTGGCGGGTCAGGGCGCGGCGTGCTGCCTCGATCTGACGCGCGGTGATGCGCTCGGGTTGGGTCGCCTTCAGGCCGAAGTGGCCGAAGTTGAGGTCGGAACCGCCTTTGGCCAGACCGTGGATACGGCCCTTATGCTGCTTGCGGAATTTTGTACGCTTGGGTTGAAGCATCTCTTATCCTCCTCAGCGACGGCCGCCAGCACCGCGGGGCGCCGGACCATCCTGAAGTTCCTGAGCCTTGCGATCCCGCGCCTGCGGATCATGTTCCATGATCTCGCCTTTGAAGATCCAGACCTTGATCCCGATGATGCCATAGGGGGTCGTGGCTTCAGAGTGCGCGTAGTCGATGTCCGCGCGCAGGGTGTGCAGGGGCACACGGCCTTCGCGGTACCATTCGGTGCGGGCGATCTCTGCGCCGCCGAGACGGCCGGCAACGTTCACGCGGATGCCGAGGGCACCCATACGCATGGCGTTCTGCACGGCGCGCTTCATGGCGCGGCGGAAGGAGACACGGCGCTCCAGCTGCTGAGCGATGGACTCGCCGACCAGCTGCGCGTCGAGCTCGGGCTTGCGGACTTCAACGATGTTGAGGTGCAGTTCCGAGTCCGTCATCTTGGCGAGCTTCTTGCGAAGCACCTCGATGTCGGCGCCTTTCTTACCGATGATCACGCCGGGACGTGCGGTGTGGATCGTGACGCGGCACTTCTTGTGCGGACGCTCGATGATCACACGGGCCACGCCGGCCTGCTTGCACTCGGTCTTGATGAACTCGCGGATTTTCACGTCTTCGAGCAGCATGTCGCCGAAGTCTTTGGTGTCCGCGTACCAGCGGCTGTCCCAGGTCCGGTTGACCTGAAGGCGCATGCCGATCGGATTGACTTTCTGACCCATTAGGCTTGCTCCTCGACCTGACGCACCAGGATGGTGATTTCCGAGAACGGCTTCATGATCTTGCCGTACCGGCCACGTGCGCGGGGACGCCCGCGTTTCATCACGAGGTTCTTGCCCACGAAGGCCTCGGCGACGATCAGTTCATCGACGTCGAGGTTGTGGTTGTTCTCGGCGTTCGCGATAGCGGACTGAAGGCATTTCTTCACGTCTTCCGCGATCCGCTTCTTGGAGAAGGTCAGGTCCGAAAGGGCCTTGTCGACCTTCTTGCCGCGGATCATCGCTGCAACGAGGTTCAGTTTCTGCGGGCTGGTGCGAAGCATGCGGGTTTTGGCCATCGCTTCGTTGTCTGCCACGCGGCGGGGGTTCTTTTCCTTGCCCATGACTTACTTCCGCTTCGCTTTTTTGTCAGCGGCGTGACCATAATAGGTCCGGCTCGGCGAGTACTCACCGAACTTCTGACCGATCATGTCTTCCGTGACGTTGACGGGAACATGTTTCTGACCGTTGTAGACGCCAAACGTCAGGCCCACGAACTGGGGCAGGATCGTCGAGCGGCGCGACCAGATCTTGATGACTTCGTTACGGCCGGATTCGCGTGCCGCTTCCGCCTTTTTCAGGACGTAAGCGTCAACGAAGGGGCCCTTCCAAACAGAACGTGCCATAGATTAGCGGCCCTTCTTGCGAGCGTGACGCGAGCGGACGATGTACTTGTCCGTCGCCTTGTTCTTACGGGTCCGTGCACCCTTGGTCGGTTTACCCCAGGGGGTAACCGGGTGACGACCACCGGAGGTCCGGCCTTCACCACCACCGTGGGGGTGGTCGATCGGGTTCATGACCACGCCGCGGACGCTCGGGCGGATGCCCTTGTGACGCATGCGGCCGGCTTTACCGTAGTTCTGGTTCGAGTTGTCCGGGTTCGACACGGCACCGACGGTGGCCATGCATTCCTGACGGACCATGCGCAGTTCGCCCGACGAGAGGCGGATCTGAGCGTAGCCACCGTCACGGCCGACGAACTGGGCATAGGTGCCCGCGGCGCGTGCGATCTGGCCGCCCTTGCCGGGCTTCAGCTCGATGTTGTGCACGATGGTACCGATCGGCATGCCCGAGAAGGGCATCGCGTTACCGGGCTTGATGTCGACCTTGGAGCCGGAGACGACCTTGTCGCCCACACCCAGACGCTGGGGGGCGAGAATGTACGCTTTTTCGCCGTCATCGTACTGCACGAGCGCGATGAATGCGGTCCGGTTGGGGTCGTATTCGATACGGACAACGATGCCGTTCACATCGAACTTGTTCCGTTTGAAATCGACGATCCGATAGAGGCGCTTTGCCCCGCCGCCCTTGCGGCGCATCGTGATCCGTCCGGTGTTGTTCCGGCCGCCATTCTTCGTCAGACCCTCGGTGAGGGCCTTGACGGGGCGTCCTTTCCACAGCTCCGAACGGTCGATCAGCACCAGCCCGCGCTGGCCCGGCGTCGTCGGCTTATACGACTTGAGTGCCATGCTTTCTGTCTTCCGTTTGCTACGCGGCAGGGTCGAGCCCCGCCTATGGTTCAGCCCCCCGAAGGTGGCCAGTAGAGGGCCCCGAAGGTCCCCAGTTCAAATATCCAGAGGCCCCGGAACGAATCCGGGGCCTCGTGGATTGGGCGCGTTTAGCAGTCTTGCCCGACCATGTCTATAGCGCGGGGCGATTCAGGTGACGAAGGGGAAAAGCCCTTGCGTCCTTGACCCGGGAGAGGCAGCTCGGCCGCCCTCCCCTGCCACCTGAGAGCCGCCCAGGACGGCCCGACGAAGACGTCGTAGGCGGAAGGACCCAGCGGGCACTTGGCCACCCCAGGCCCCTCCTGCAGCCCCCACGGCGGCCCGCAGACCGGCCCCCAAAGCGAAAGGCCCCCCGCTTGCACGGAGGGCCTTCCAAAGTCGTCAGACCGTATCGATCAGAGCCCGGTGGACACGTCGATCGTGTTGCCCTCTTCGAGCGTCACGTAGGCCTTCTTCACGTCTTTCCGCTTGCCCAGCATGCCGCGGAAGCGCTTGACCTTGCCCTTGGTGATGGTCGTGTTGACGGCCTTCACCTTGACATTGAACAGCGCCTCGACCGCTTCCTTGATCTGCGGCTTGTTGGCGTCGATCGACACTTCGAAGACGACGGCGTTGGCTTCGGAAGCCATGGTCGCTTTCTCGGTGATGATCGGCTTGCGGATCACGTCGTAATGTTCTGCTTTCGCGCTCATTTCAGACGAGCCTCCAGTGCTTCGACAGCCGACTTCGTGAGCACGAGGGTGTCACGCTTGAGGATGTCATAGACGTTGGCGCCCATCGACGGCAGGATGTCCAGACCATCGATGTTTGCTGCGGCCTTGGCGAAGCCTTCGTTGACGGCGGCGCCGTCAATGATCAGCGTACGCTTCCAGCCCAGGTTCTTGACCTGCTTGGCCAGTGCGGCGGTCTTGCCCTCGGCCTCGGCCGACGCCAGGATCACCAGCGAGCCTTCTTTGGCCTTGGCCGACAGCGCGTGCTTCAGACCCAGCTTGCGGAATTTCTTCGGCAGGTCGTGGGCGTGGCTGCGCGGGGTCGGGCCCTTGTAGATACCACCGTGACGGAAGATCGGTGCCTTGCGGGAGCCGTGGCGTGCGCCGCCGGTGCCCTTCTGGCGATAGATCTTCTTGGTCGAGTAGCTCACCTCGGACTTGGTCAGGACCTTGTGGGTACCGGCCTGCGCGCGGGCGCGCTGCCAGCGGACCACGCGGTGCAGGATGTCCGCACGGGGCTCCAGGCCGAAGATCTCGTCGCCGAGATCGACGGAACCGGCCGACGAGCCGTCCAGATTGATCACGTCGAGTTTCATTCTTCGCCTTCCTTCTTCTCGGCCTCGATCGAAGCTTCAGCTTCTTTCAGGGCGGCCTCTTCAGCGGCGGCTTGCTCGGCTGCTGCTGCTTCTGCTGCTGCGGCTTCCTCGGCTGCGGCCTGTGCGGCGGCTTCCTCGGCGAGACGCTTGGCTTCGTCAGCGGCGGACTTCAGAGCGGCGGGCAGGATCGCGTTCTCGGGGAAAGGTTTCTTGACGGCGTCCTTGACGGTCACCCAGCCACCCTTGGAGCCGGGAACGGCACCCTTGATGAAGACCAGGCCACGCTCGCTGTCGGTCTTGACGACCTGCAGGTTCTGCGTGGTGACACGGACGGCACCCATGTGGCCGGCCATCTTCTTGCCTTTGAACACCTTGCCCGGGTCCTGACACTGACCCGTCGAACCGTGCGAACGGTGCGAGATCGAGACACCGTGCGAGGCACGCAGACCACCGAAGTTGTGCCGCTTCATGGCACCGGCGAAGCCCTTACCGATCGACGTGCCGGACACGTCGACGAACTGGCCTTCGAAGTAGTGGTCAGCGGTGATTTCCTCACCGATGTTGATCAGGTTCTCTGCGTCAACGCGGAACTCGGCGACCTTGCGCTTGGGTTCGACGTTGGCGGCGGAGAAGTGACCGCGCATGGCTTTGGAAGTGCGCTTGGCTTTCGCCGAGCCGGCGCCGAGCTGAACAGCCGAGTAGCCGTCCTTGTCGGAGGTCCGCTGTGCCACGACCTGCAGCTTGTCCAGCTGCAGCACGGTCACGGGGATCTGCTTGCCGTCTTCCATGAACAGGCGGGTCATGCCCACCTTCTTAGCGATGATACCGGAACGGAGCATCAGTTGGACCCTCCTTAAACCTTGATCTCGACGTCGACGCCAGCAGCGAGGTCGAGCTTCATCAGCGCGTCCACGGTCTGCGGGGTCGGGTCCACGATGTCCAGAAGCCGCTTGTGGGTGCGGATCTCGAACTGGTCACGGGACTTCTTGTCGATGTGAGGGCCACGGAGAACCGTGAACTTCTCGATCTTGTTCGGCAGCGGGATCGGGCCACGAACCTGAGCGCCGGTGCGCTTGGCCGTGTTCACGATTTCCGCGGTGCTGGCGTCCAGCACGCGGTAATCGAATGCCTTCAGCCGGATGCGAATGGTTTGACCTTGCATGTCATTCAGCCTTCTTCGGCGTTGGAGTTGAGAGGAGGAGCCGGGTTCATTCCCCGCCCCTCTTCGAACCCGAGCGGCGGGCCGGAGCCCGCCGTTTTGGTAAGTCGGCTGGGCTTTAAGGCCCAGCCGCCGATGTGTCAATCGGAACGGTTGCCCGTTCGTCAGATCACTTGATGATTTTCGAGACGACGCCCGAGCCGACGGTGCGGCCGCCTTCACGGATGGCGAAGCGGAGCTTCTCTTCCATCGCGATCGGGGCGATCAGTTCGACTTCGAACTTCAGGTTGTCGCCGGGCATGACCATCTCGGTGCCTTCGGGCAGCTTGACGGTGCCGGTGACGTCCGTGGTGCGGAAGTAGAACTGCGGACGGTAGTTCGCGAAGAACGGAGTGTGACGGCCGCCTTCTTCCTTGGTCAGGATGTAGGCTTCCGCTTCGAACTCGGTGTGGGGCTTCACGGAGCCGGGCTTGCAGAGCACCTGGCCACGTTCCACGCCTTCACGGTCGATGCCGCGCAGCAGGGCGCCGATGTTGTCGCCGGCTTCACCGCGGTCGAGCAGCTTGCGGAACATTTCCACACCGGTGCAGGTGGTTTTCTTGGTGTCCTTGATGCCGACGATTTCGAGTTCGTCGCCAACGTTCACCACGCCACGCTCCACACGGCCGGTCACAACGGTACCACGGCCCGAGATCGAGAACACGTCTTCGATCGGCATCAGGAACGGCTGGTCCACAGCACGTGCCGGCTGCGGGATGTACTCGTCCACGGCAGCCATCAGTTCGCGGATCTTGGTCTCGCCGATCGCGTCGTCACGACCTTCGAGGGCGGCCAGGGCCGACCCTGCGATGATCGGGATATCGTCGCCGGGGAAGTCGTAGGCGGACAGCAGTTCGCGCACTTCCATCTCGACCAGCTCGAGCAGTTCCTCGTCGTCCACCTGGTCGACCTTGTTCAGGAACACGACCATCGCGGGGATACCCACCTGGCGGCCCAGCAGGATGTGCTCGCGGGTCTGGGGCATCGGGCCGTCAGCCGCGTTCACCACCAGGATCGCGCCGTCCATCTGGGCAGCACCGGTGATCATGTTCTTCACGTAGTCGGCGTGGCCGGGGCAGTCGACGTGCGCGTAGTGACGGTTCTCGGTCTCGTATTCCACGTGCGCGGTCGAGATCGTGATGCCGCGGGCTTTTTCTTCCGGCGCGCCGTCGATCTGGTCGTAGGCCTTGAATTCGCCGAAGTACTTGGTGATCGCAGCGGTCAGCGTGGTCTTGCCGTGGTCGACGTGACCAATGGTGCCGATGTTGCAGTGCGGCTTGCCGCGTTCAAACTTTGCCTTGCCCATTGGGGCCTCCTATCTGTCTGGCGGTGCGTCCGTTGACGCACCCTACGGGGTAGTAGGGTGCGGGGCTGTCCCCGCACCGCTGCTTATGCGTACTTCGACTGGATCTCTTCCGAGATGTTCTGCGGAACCGGGTCGTAGTGGTCGAACTGCATCGTGAACTGCGCGCGGCCCGAGGACATGGAGCGCAGGTTGTTGATGTAGCCGAACATGTTGGCCAGCGGCACGAAGGCGTTGACCGCCACGGCGTTGCCGCGGTTCTCCTGGCCCGAGACCTGGCCACGACGGGAGGTCAGGTCGCCGATGATCGAACCGGTGTATTCTTCCGGGGTGATCACTTCGACCTTCATCATCGGCTCGAGCAGTTTCGCGCCAGCTTTTCGCATGCCTTCACGCATGCACATACGGGCTGCGATCTCGAACGCGAGGACCGACGAGTCGACGTCGTGGAACTTACCGTCCAGCAGCGCGACCTTGAAGTCGATGACCGGGAAGCCTGCCAGCGGACCGGAGTCCATGACCGACTTGATCCCTTTTTCGACGCCGGGGATGTATTCCTTCGGAACCGCACCACCAACGATCTTCGACTCGAACGAGTAGCCTTCGCCGGGCTCGGTCGGAGTGATGACCAGCTTGACCTCGCCGAACTGACCCGAACCACCCGACTGTTTCTTGTGGGTGTAGGTGTGCTCGACCTCTTTCGAGATGGTCTCGCGGTAGGCCACCTGCGGCGCACCGATGTTCGCCTCGACCTTGAACTCGCGCTTCAGACGGTCGACGAGAATGTCGAGGTGAAGTTCGCCCATGCCCTTCATGATGGTCTGACCGGACTCGAGGTCGGTCTCCACGCGGAAGGAGGGGTCTTCGGCCGCCAGACGCTGCAGACCCTGAGACATCTTCTCCTGGTCGTTCTTGGTCTTCGGTTCGATGGCGATCTCGATCACGGGATCGGGGAAGGTCATCGTTTCGAGCACGACAGGAGCGCTCTGAGCGCAGAGCGTGTCACCGGTGGTGGTCTCTTTCAGACCGGCCAGCGCGATAATGTCGCCTGCGAATGCCTCTTCGATCTCCTCGCGGTTGATCGCGTGCATCATCATCATACGACCGATGCGCTCTTTCTTGCCCTTGGTCGAGTTCAGGATCGAGTCACCCTTCTTCATCACACCGGAGTAGATGCGGGTGAAGGTGAGCGAGCCCACGAAGGGGTCGTTCATGATCTTGAACGCGAGGCCCGAGAGAGGCTCTTCGTCGTTGGCGTGACGGGCGATGTTACGCTCTTCCGTCTCGTCGTCCGGGCTGAAGCCCATGTACGGCGGAACGTCGAGCGGACCCGGCAGGAAGTCGATGACGGCGTTCAGCAGCGGCTGGACACCTTTGTTCTTGAACGCGGAACCGCCCAGAACCGGAACGAAGGAGAGCGACAGGGTGCCCTTGCGGATCAGTTTCCGCAGGGTGGCCACGTCGGGCTCTTCGCCTTCCAGGTAGGCTTCCATGGCGTCGTCGTCCATCTCGACGGCTGCTTCGATCATGTGGGCGCGCCATTCGTCGGCCAGATCTTTCAGCTCGTCGCGGATCGGTTGACGGACCCAGCCTGCGCCGAGGTCGTCACCCTTCCAGACCCACTCTTCCATGGTGATCAGGTCGATGGTGCCTTCCAGCTGGTCCTCTGCACCGATCGGCATGCCGACGGGAACGGGGGTCGCACCGGTACGGTCCTTGATCATCTTCACGCAGTTGAAGAAGTCAGCACCGATCTTGTCCATCTTGTTGACGAAGACGATACGCGGAACCTTGTAGCGGTCAGCCTGACGCCACACGGTTTCGGTCTGGGGTTCAACACCGGCGTTACCGTCAAGAAGGCAGACCGCACCGTCGAGAACCGCGAGCGAACGTTCGACTTCGATGGTGAAGTCGACGTGGCCGGGGGTGTCGATGATGTTGAAGCGGAACTTCGTGTCCGACGTGCCTTCGGCGGTCGGATCTTCCTGCCACTGCCAGAAGGTCGTGGTCGCAGCGGAAGTGATCGTGATCCCCCGCTCCTGCTCCTGCTCCATCCAGTCCATGGTCGCGGCGCCGTCGTGGACTTCGCCGATCTTGTGGGACTTGCCGGTGTAGTAGAGGATACGCTCGGTCGTCGTGGTCTTGCCGGCATCGATGTGGGCCATGATGCCGAAGTTACGATACCGGGTCAGCGGATATTCGCGTGCCATGGGGCCTGCCTTCCTGAGAGATTACCAGCGGTAATGGCTGAACGCTTTGTTCGCGTCGGCCATCTTGTGGGTGTCTTCGCGCTTCTTCACGGCGGAACCGCGCGAGTTCACGGCATCCAGCAGTTCACCTGCCAGGCGCTCTTCCATCGTGTTCTCGTTGCGCGAACGCGAGGCAGTGATCAGCCAGCGAATCGCCAGCGCTTCACGGCGCTCGGGGCGCACTTCGACGGGCACCTGGTAGGTGGCACCACCCACACGGCGCGAGCGAACCTCGACCGAGGGTTTGATGTTGTCGAGCGCTTCGTGGAAGATTTCCACGGGCGCACGCTTCACCTTGTCTTCCACCCGGTCGAGTGCCGAGTAGACGATTTTCTCGGCGGCCGATTTCTTGCCGTCGATCATCAGGTTGTTCATGAATTTGGTCAGAACCCGGTCACCATACTTGGCGTCGGGCAGGACTTCGCGCTTCTCTGCGGCGTGACGACGAGACATCGGCTGTACCTCTTATTTCGGACGCTTCGCGCCGTATTTCGAGCGGCGCTGCTTACGGTCTTTGACGCCCTGGGTATCCAGAACACCACGAAGGATGTGGTAACGGACACCCGGAAGGTCTTTCACACGGCCGCCACGGATCAGGACAACGGAGTGCTCCTGAAGGTTGTGGCTTTCACCGGGGATGTAGGAAATGACTTCGTAGCCGTTGGTCAGGCGGACCTTGGCAACTTTCCGCATTGCCGAGTTCGGCTTCTTCGGAGTCGTGGTGTAAACGCGGGTGCAAACGCCGCGCTTTTGCGGGCAGTTTTCCAGGTGCTGCGACTTGGAGCGTTTCACTTTCGGCTGCCGCGGCTTGCGGATCAGCTGCTGGATCGTGGGCATTGGGTTTCTTTCCCCGTCTCTAACACATGTGTTGCACGGTGGTGCGGCCCGTGCGGGTTCCTAAAATGGCCTGGTGCGCGTCCGCGCCTGACCGTGACTCGCGCACAAGCGCAACGAAAAAACCGCACTCGCCCCCCGTAGTTAAGGGGTACGACGCGGTGGGTTTTCCAGAGGATCGGGGCACCAGCCCGGATCTTGACCACTTCGATTCTGAAAGGCGGATGGACTACCCCCCACCTGATTGCCGCGCGTATAGGGGGAGTCGGAGACCTTGTCAACATATGCAGGGGCAAACGCCCCCTGATGACAGATCTGCCGCCGCGTCGCGGGACCTGCGTCCGGCCCCGGCGCGCCTCATCCCGCGCGGAGGCCCTCCCATGCCGCAGAAAGCGCCCCCGCGTCAATGGCAAAGCGGGTCTGCAGCAGGCCCGCGATCTGCGGATCGGTGACCGGCAGCCCGCCCTCCCCCGGGCGCGCGACGGAGCTGTCGTTGCCGCCATGTGCCCCGCGGAGGAACATCACCGGACCGGGCAGGGTCAGCGTGGGAATCCGCGACCAGACCCGGCGGTGGTTGAAGTCCTGCAGGCTGCGGGTGCTGGAGGGGCGGGAGAAGATCGCCAGCGCCGGGGCCCATTGCTGGCGGTTCACCGACTCCGCCTCCAGCCCCCCTGCCCCCGCCCGCAGCACGAGGCCCGCGTTGTAGTCGAGCGCGGCGCGGTTCTCCTCGCGCCAGATGTCCTTCATCGCGGCGAAGTGGCGCTTGGCGGAGGCCACGAAATCCACCGCGACGGCGTCGTCGTCATCCAGCGTGAACTCCCCCACCGCCCGGGCCTCCGGGTCGCGCAGGGCCTTCAGCACCGCCTTGCAGACGGCACGGTGCTTCTGCCCCTCGGGCAGGAACTGCACCTTCACCTGCGGGATGTCGGCCACCAGCGCCTCCAGCCGGCCCCGGTAGGGCTGCGGCAGGCCCTCCCCCGCCAGCAGGGCGATGGTGAAGTCGGGATCGCTCTGGGCCCGGATCGCCGGCAGGGTGACATGCTCGAAGAACCACAGCCGCAGGTCCAGCCTCTCGGGGACATAGAGCCGCGCGGCATTGGTGGCCGCGTCCCCCTCCGTCCGCTCGAACCCGTCGAGCGCGGTGGGATAGGAGAAGCGGCAAAGCCCCAGCATCTGCACCTGTTTCATTTCAGCCCCCGGCCCGATCCTGCTGTCTCCGCCGCCGCCTCGGTCGCCACGGACCGGCGCGCGATGCGCTGCTCCCGCCATATCATGAAGAGCCCCGATCCGATAACGATCGCGCCGCCCAGCAGGGTGACGGGCCCCGGCCAGTCGCCGAAGACCAGCCATCCCAACAGCAGCGCCCAGAGGAGCGAGACATAGCGGAAGGGCGACACGAAGGAGACCTCGCCCACCCGCATCGCCACGACCGAGGCGAGATAGGCCACGAGGATGATCGCCGCCGCCGCGCCCACCGTGGCCCACTGGCCCGCCGTGGGAACGACCCAGCCGCCCACCGCGCCTCCGTAAAGCAGCGCCGAGAGGAAGACGGTGGCCGAGGTGACCGTCGTGATCAGCATCGAGGGCACATCCGCCGCGACCTGCCGGGTGAAGAGCTCGCGCAGGGTGACCACCAGCACCGCCATGAGGCTGTAGAACGAGTAGAGCGAGAACCCCTCCGGCCCCGGGCGCAGGATCAGCAGCACGCCCACGAAGCCCACGGCAATGGCCGAGGCCCGGCGCCAGCCCACCGGCTCCTTCAGGAAGACCGCGGCGGCGAGGGTGACCGCCAGCGGCAGCGACTGCACCACGGCGGTGACATTGGCCAGCGGCAGGTGGAAGAGCGCGTTGAGGAAGAAGTAGGCCGAGGCTGCCTCGGCCAGCCCCCGGGCGAGGATCAGGCCCCGGTCCCGGCGCGGCAGCTTCAGGCGGAAATGCCCGAGGTGGAGCGAGACCGCCAGCAGGACCAGCGTGGTCAACCCGTTGCGCATCACCAGCACCTGGTGCGGCGGCAGCGCCCCGGCCAGCGTCTTGGTCAGCGTGTCGTTGAGGGTGAAACACATCATGGCCGCCATCATGATCAGCGCGCCGCGGATATTGTCGGACATGAACCGCCTCCTCTGCCGGGCTGCAATGCCATGGCAGCGGGCAGGACGGAAGGGGCCAAATCGGAGGGGGTCTGCGAGACCGTCCCACAGGCCCCCCCGTCGCCCCCTGCCCCGCAGTCCAAGCCGCCGAAAGTCAGCGCGCACATGCGGTGCGGGGCGCCCGGGAGCGCGAAGACGAGATCGAAGCGCCACGCGCGCTACGAAGGGCACTCCGACGCCCCCGGCTTCGTCGGGAGGCCACTGCCGGCTTGCCCCCGCGCGCCGAGGTGACGTGAGAGCAACGCCGCCCGGCAAATGGCCTTCATACAGATGCGTGGCGGCCTGCCGCCCTGCTCCGCGCTGGGATTGTCATCGGAGGCGGTAAGCCGACCTACCGGCGGCTTGGGCTTGGGCTTGGGCTTGGGCTTGGGCTTGGGCTTGGGCTTGGGCTTGGGCTTGGGCTTGGGCTTGGGCTTGGGCTTGGGCTTGGGCTTGGGCTTGGGCTTGGGCTTGGGCTTGGGAAGCCATCGCCTCGCGCCCTCCTCTGCTCAAGCCTGATCCCAAAAGAAAAGGGGCAGGAAAACCTGCCCCTTCTCGTCATTCATGTCTCACCGTCAGGCGATCAATCGCGGCTTTCCGGCACGTCGACCATGTTGCTGTCGGCCTCGTCCATCACCGGAGCGGCGAGGGCCGCAGCGGCCTCCGCCTCTTCGCGGCGGGCGTCCAGCACCACGTTGTCGCGGTCGGAGGCGATACGGCGCACGCGCTGCGTGGCCCCACCGGTCCCGGCCGGGATCAGACGACCCACGATCACGTTCTCCTTCAGGCCGACGAGCTTGTCGCGCTTGCCCTGAACCGAGGCTTCGGTCAGCACGCGGGTCGTCTCCTGGAAGGAGGCCGCCGAGATGAAGGACCGGGTCTGCAGCGAGGCCTTGGTGATCCCGAGCAGGATCGGCTCGCCCGTTGCCGGACGACGGCCCTCGCGCTCGGCCTTGGCATTCGCCTGGTCGAACTCGATCTTGTCGACGTGTTCGCCCTTCAGCAGCGTGGTCTGGCCGCTGTCGGAGATCTCCCACTTCTGCAGCATCTGGCGAACGATCACCTCGATGTGCTTGTCGTTGATCTTCACGCCCTGCAGTCGATAGACGTCCTGCACCTCGTTGATCATGTAGTCCGCCAGAGCCTCGACACCCATGATGGAGAGGATGTCGTGCGGCGCCGGGTTGCCGTCCATGATGTAGTCACCCTTCTGGACGAAGTCGCCTTCGACCACCGGGATGTGCTTGCCCTTGGGCACCATGTACTCGACGGGTTCCATCGACTCGTCCGCGGGCTCGATCGTGATGCGACGCTTGTTCTTGTAGTCGCGACCGAAGCGCACGTAGCCGTCGATCTCGGCGATGATGGCGTGGTCCTTGGGACGACGGGCTTCGAAGAGTTCGGCCACACGCGGCAGACCACCGGTAATGTCCTTCGTCTTCGCACCCTCGCGCGGGATACGCGCGACAACGTCACCGGCCTTGATCGTGGCCCCCTCTTCGACCGAGAGAATGGCATCGACCGACATCGGGTAGGACACCGGGTTCCCGGCATCGTTCCGCAGCGGCTCGCCTTCCTCGTCGACGATGAGGATTTCCGGCTTCAGCTCGTTGCCCTTCGGCGCAGCACGCCAGTCGGACACGATCTTCTGGGTCATGCCGGTGGCATCGTCGGTCTCGTCCCGCACGGAGATACCCGTGATGAGGTCGACGAACTTCGCCTGACCGGCCTTCTCCGCGATGATCGGCAGGGTGTAGGGGTCCCACTCGAACAGCTTGGTGCCGCGGGTGACGGTATCGCCATCCTTGACGAAGAGCTTGGTGCCGTAGCCCAGCTTGTGGCTGGCGCGTTCGTCCCCGTCCTCGCCCATGATCCGGAGCTTCATGTTCCGGCCCATGATGAGCATCTCGCCGTTGGCGTTCTCCAGCAACTGCGCGTTCTCGAAGACGACCGTACCTTCCTGGCTGGCCTCGAGGAACGACTGCTGACCACCCTGGGCAACGCCGCCGATGTGGAAGGTCCGCATCGTCAGCTGGGTGCCGGGTTCACCGATCGACTGTGCCGCGATGATGCCCACGGCTTCGCCTTGGTTCACCATTGTACCGCGGGCAAGGTCGCGGCCGTAGCACATGGCGCAGACGCCGTCGTCGGCTTCACAGGTCAGCGGCGACCGCACGCGGCACGACTGGACGTTGGCGTCCTGAACGAGATCCGCCATGCGTTCGTCGATCAGCTGGCCGGTGGCCACGAGGACCTCGTCGGTGCCGGGGCGCAGGATGTCCTCCGCCGCGACACGACCCAGCAGACGCTCGCCGATGGGTGCCACGACTTCGCCGTCGTTGACAGCCGCTTCGACCGTCACCGCGCGGTCGGTGCCGCAGTCCTTCTCGCGCACGATGCAGTCCTGCGCCACGTCCACCAGACGACGGGTCAGGTAACCCGAGTTCGCCGTCTTCAGTGCCGTGTCCGACAGACCCTTACGGGCGCCGTGGGTCGAGTTGAAGTACTCGAGAACCGTCAGGCCTTCCTTGAAGTTCGAGATGATCGGGGTCTCGATGATGTCGCCGTTCGGCTTCGCCATCAGGCCGCGCATCCCGCCCAGCTGTTTCATCTGCGTGACCGAGCCCCGTGCACCGGAGTGGGCCATCATGAAGACCGAGTTGGTTTCGCCTTCGGCCCCGTTCTCGTCGCGCGGAACGGCCGAGATGGTGCCCATCATGGCTTCGGTGACCTTGTCGTTGCACTTCGACCAGGCATCGACAACCTTGTTGTACTTTTCGCCCTGGGTGATCAGGCCGTCCATGTACTGTTGCTCGAAGTCCTTCACCAGCTCGCGGGTCTCTTCCACGATCTCCCACTTGTTGTCGGGGATGACCATGTCGTCCTTGCCGAACGAGATGCCAGCCTTGAACGCTTCGCGGAAGCCCATGCGCATGATCTGGTCACAGAAGATGACCGACTCCTTCTGACCGCAGTAGCGGTAGACGGTGTCGATGACCCGCTGCACGTCTTTCTTGCGCAGCAGGGTGTTGACCAGTTCGAAGGGCGCCTTGGCGTTCATCGGCAGCAGGGCGCCGAGACGGACGCGACCGGGGGTGGTCTCGTACCGCTTGGTGACCTCGTTGCCTTCCTCGTCGATCTGCAGGATGCGCGCGGTGATCTTGGCGTGCAGGTGCACGGCGCCGGTGTCGAGGGCATACTGCACCTCGTCGATGGAGCCGAAGGCCATGCCTTCGCCCTTCATGCCTTCGCGCATGATGGTCGTGTAGTAGAGGCCAAGGATCATGTCCTGCGAAGGAACGATGATCGGCGCGCCGTTTGCGGGCGACAGAACGTTGTTCGTCGACATCATCAGGACACGGGCTTCGAGCTGCGCTTCGAGCGACAGCGGAACGTGCACGGCCATCTGGTCACCGTCGAAGTCGGCGTTGAACGCCGAGCAGACGAGCGGGTGCAGCTGGATGGCCTTGCCTTCGATCAGCTGGGGTTCGAAGGCCTGGATACCCAGACGGTGCAGCGTGGGCGCACGGTTCAGCAGAACCGGGTGCTCGCGGATGACCTCGTCAAGGATGTCCCAGACCTCGGGACGCTCTTTTTCCACCAGCTTCTTCGCCTGCTTCACGGTGCTGGACAGGCCCTTGGCCTCCAGGCGCGAGTAGATGAAGGGCTTGAAGAGTTCGAGCGCCATCTTCTTGGGCAGGCCGCACTGGTGCAGCTTGAGCTCCGGACCGGTCACGATCACGGAACGGCCCGAGAAGTCGACCCGCTTACCCAGAAGGTTCTGACGGAAGCGACCGTGCTTACCCTTCAGCATGTCGGACAGCGACTTCAGCGGACGCTTGTTGGCGCCGGTGATGACGCGGCCGCGACGGCCGTTGTCGAAGAGCGCGTCGACCGATTCCTGCAGCATCCGCTTTTCGTTGCGGACGATGATGTCGGGCGCACGCAGTTCGATCAGCCGCTTCAGACGGTTGTTCCGGTTGATCACGCGGCGGTAGAGGTCGTTCAGGTCGGAGGTCGCGAAGCGGCCGCCATCCAGCGGAACCAGCGGACGCAGTTCCGGCGGGATCACGGGGATCACGGTCATGACCATCCACTCGGGGCGGTTGCCCGACTCGAGGAAGGATTCAACGACTTTCAGACGTTTGATGATCTTCTTGGGCTTCAGTTCGCCGGTGGCTTCGGCGAGGTCCGCACGCAGCTGTTCGGCCTCGGCTTCGAGGTCGATGGCCGCCAGCATCTCACGGATGGCCTCGGCGCCGATGTTCGCCGTGAAGGCGTCCATGCCGAAGGCGTCCTGCGCGTCCATGTACTCTTCTTCGGTCATCATCTGGCCGTAGGTCAGGTCCGTCAGACCGGGCTCGATGACAACGTAGTTTTCGAAGTACAGCACGCGTTCCAGATCGCGCAGCGTCATGTCCAGCATCAGGCCGATGCGGGACGGCAGCGATTTCAGGAACCAGATGTGGGCGACGGGCGCGGCCAGCTCGATGTGGCCCATACGCTCGCGGCGCACCTTCTGGAGCGTCACTTCGACACCGCATTTCTCGCAGACGACGCCGCGATACTTCATGCGCTTGTATTTGCCGCAGAGGCACTCGTAGTCCTTGATCGGCCCGAAGATACGGGCGCAGAACAGGCCGTCGCGCTCGGGCTTGTAGGTCCGGTAGTTGATGGTTTCCGGCTTCTTGATCTCGCCGTAGGACCACGAGAGAATCCGCTCCGGCGACGCCAGCGAGACCTTGATCTCGTCAAACACCTTCGGCGGGGTCAGCGGGTTGAACGGGTTGTTCGTCAGTTCCTGGTTCATGTCGTCTTCCTAAATGACTTGGCTTGGAGCGAGGGCGGGGCGGCGGAGGGCCGCCCCCGAGGGGGCTGACGCCCTTACTCGTCCTCGTCCGCGTCCAGGAGTTCCATGTTCAGGCCGAGGCCGCGGACTTCCTTCACGAGCACGTTGAAGGATTCGGGCACGCCGGCCTCGAAGTTGTCCTCGCCCTTGACGATGCTTTCGTAGACCTTGGTCCGGCCGGCCACGTCGTCCGACTTCACGGTCAGCATCTCCTGCAGGGTATAGGCGGCACCGTAGGCTTCCAGGGCCCAGACCTCCATTTCCCCGAAACGCTGGCCACCGAACTGCGCCTTACCACCCAGCGGCTGCTGCGTGACGAGGGAGTACGGGCCGGTCGAACGTGCGTGGATCTTGTCGTCCACGAGGTGGTGCAGCTTGAGCATGTACTTCACGCCCACCGTCACCTTGCGGCTGAACTGTTCACCGGTGCGGCCGTCGAACAGCACGGACTGGCCGGACTCGTCGAAGCCCGCGTTGCGCAGACGTTCGTTGATGTCGGGCTCTTTCGCGCCGTCGAAGACCGGGGTGGCGATCGGCACGCCGCGGGTCACGTTGCTGGCCGCCTCGATGAGGTGGCTCTCGTCCATGCCTTCGATGCCTTCTTCGTAGACATCGTCGCCATAGGCGATCCGCATCGCTTCCTTGACCGGGGTCAGGTCGCCGGTGCGGCGGTATTCACCCAGAGCATCGTCCACCTTGATGCCGAGGCCACGGCAGGCCCAGCCGGTGTGCGTCTCGAGGATCTGACCGACGTTCATGCGCGACGGCACACCCAGCGGGTTGAGGCAGAAGTCGACCGGGGTCCCATCCGCGAGGAACGGCATGTCCTCCATCGGCACCACGCGCGACACAACACCCTTGTTCCCGTGACGGCCGGCCATCTTGTCGCCCGGCTGAAGCTTGCGCTTCACGGCCACGAAGACCTTGACCATCTTCATCACGCCCGGCGGCAGGTCGTCGCCACGGCGGACCTTCTCGACCTTGTCCTCGAAGCGGGCATCGAGAGCGCGTTTCTGCACTTCGTACTGCTCGTTCAGGGCCTCGATGATCTGCGCTTCCTGGTCTTCGCCCAGGGCCAGCTGCCACCACTGACCGCGGGTCAGAGTGCCCAGCAGCTCCTCGGTGATCTCGGAGTTCGGCTTGACACCTTTCGGGCCCTTCACCGCCACCTTGCCCAGAAGCATCGACTTCAGACGCGCATAGATGTTGCGGTCGAGGATCGCCAGTTCGTCGTCCCGGTCACGGGCCAGACGTTCGACTTCCTCGCGCTCGATCTGCAGCGCACGCTCGTCTTTCTCCACACCGTGACGGTTGAAGACGCGCACTTCCACAACGGTCCCGTAGTCGCCCGGCTTAACCCGCAGCGAGGTGTCGCGCACGTCCGAGGCCTTCTCGCCGAAGATGGCGCGGAGGAGTTTCTCTTCCGGCGTCATCGGGCTTTCGCCCTTCGGCGTGATCTTACCGACGAGAATGTCGCCCGGCTCCACGTCCGCACCGATGTAGACGATACCGGCTTCGTCGAGGTTGCGCAGGGCTTCCTCGCCGACGTTGGGAATGTCCCGGGTGATCTCTTCCGGCCCGAGCTTGGTGTCACGGGCGGCGACTTCGAATTCCTCGATGTGGATCGAGGTATAGACGTCATCCCGCGCGATCCGCTCGGAGATCAGGATCGAGTCCTCGTAGTTGTAGCCGTTCCAGGGCATGAACGCGACGATGATGTTCTTGCCGAGAGCCAGTTCGCCCATATCCGTGGACGGACCGTCAGCAATCACTTCGCCCTTCTCGACCGTGTCACCCACCTTCACCAGCGGACGCTGGTTGATGCAGGTGTTCTGGTTCGAGCGCTGGAACTTGCGCATCCGGTAGATGTCCACGCCGGCATCGCCGATCTCGACGTCCTTGGTGGCCCGGATCACGATCCGCTGCGCATCGACCTGGTCGATGATGCCTGCCCGCTTGGCCATGATGGCCGCGCCGGAGTCACGTGCGACGACTTCCTCGATCCCGGTGCCGACCAGCGGCGCCTCGGCCCGCAGCAGCGGAACCGCCTGACGTTGCATGTTCGAGCCCATGAGAGCGCGGTTCGCGTCGTCGTTTTCGAGGTACGGAATGAGCGAGGCCGCAACCGACACCAACTGCTTCGGCGACACGTCGATCAGGTCGACGCTTTCGCGCGGCGCCAGCGTGTATTCGCCCGACTGGCGGGTGTTCACGAGGTCGTTCACGAAGTCGCCGTTCTCGTCGAGGTTGGCGTTCGCCTGTGCCACGGTGTGGCGCATTTCCTCGGTCGCGGACATGTACTTCACTTCGTCCGTCACATGGCCGTTCTCGACCGTGCGGTAGGGCGTTTCGATGAAGCCGTACTTGTTCACGCGGGCGAAGGTCGCCAGCGAGTTGATCAGACCGATGTTCGGACCTTCCGGCGTCTCAATCGGGCACATCCGGCCGTAGTGGGTCGGGTGAACGTCGCGCACTTCGAAGCCGGCACGCTCACGGGTCAGACCGCCCGGGCCAAGCGCCGAGAGACGACGCTTGTGCGTCACTTCGGACAGCGGGTTGGTCTGGTCCATGAACTGCGACAGCTGCGAGGAGCCGAAGAATTCACGCACGGCAGCCGCGGCGGGCTTCGCGTTGATCAGGTCCTGCGGCATGACGGTGTCGATCTCGACCGACGACATGCGTTCCTTGATCGCGCGCTCCATGCGGAGCAGGCCGACGCGGTACTGGTTTTCCATCAGTTCGCCGACGGAGCGGACACGACGGTTGCCGAGGTGGTCGATGTCGTCGATCTCGCCGCGGCCGTCACGCAGGTCCACCAGGGCCTTGATGCAGGACACGATGTCCTCGCGGCGCAGGGTGCGCATGGTGTCGGGCGCGTCGAGTGCGAGGCGCATGTTCATCTTCACGCGGCCCACGGCCGAGAGGTCGTAACGCTCGCTGTCGAAGAACAGGGTGTCGAACAGGGACGAGGCGGCCTCGACGGTCGGCGGCTCACCCGGACGCATGACGCGATAGATGTCCATGAGCGCGCTGTCGCGGTTCATGTTCTTGTCCATCGCCATGGTGTTGCGGATGTAGGCACCGACGTTGATGTTGTCGATGTCCAGCACGGGGATCTCGGTGATGCCTGCGTCCAGCAGCTCTTGCAGCGAGCCACCGGTCACGTCGCCGTCCTTGTCGTACTCGAGGGTCAGCTCATCGCCGGCCTCGACGTAGATGGCACCGGTTTCCTCGTTGATGATGTCCTTGGCGACGAACTTGCCGACGATGTGCTCGAAGGGCACCAGCAGGTTCTTGACGTTGCCTTCGTCGATCAGCTTCTTCACCGCGCGCGGCGTGACCTTCTTGGTGGCCTCGGCGATGATCTCGCCCGAGTCCGCGTCCACGAGGTCATAGGTCGGGCGCGTGCCGCGCACCCGCTCGGGGAAGAACTTCGTCACCCAGCCCTGGCCCCGGCGCAGGTTGAAGGTCACGGTGTTGTAGTAGGCGTCCATGATCGACTCCTGGTCCAGCCCGAGGGCATAGAGCAGGGTCGTCACCGGCAGCTTCCGGCGACGGTCGATACGGGCGAACACGATGTCCTTGGCGTCGAATTCGAAGTCGAGCCACGAGCCGCGGTAGGGAATGATGCGGCAGGCGAAGAGCAGCTTGCCCGAGGAGTGGGTCTTGCCCTTGTCGTGGTCGAAGAACACGCCCGGCGAACGGTGCATCTGGGACACGATGACCCGTTCGGTGCCGTTGACGATGAAGGTCCCGTTGGGCGTCATCAGGGGCATGTCGCCCATGAACACGTCCTGTTCCTTCACGCCCTTGACCGACTTGGCGCCGGTGTCTTCGTCGATATCAAACACGATGAGCCGCAGGGTGACCTTCAGCGGGGCGCTGTAGGTCATGTCGCGCTGCATGCACTCTTCGACGTCGTATTTCGGCTTTTCCAGCTCGTACTTGACGAATTCGAGAACGGCGGTTTCGTTGAAATCCTTGATCGGGAAGACCGACTGGAAAACGCCCTTGATACCTTCGCCGTCTGCGGGGTCGGGCTGGTCGCCGGATTTCAGGAAGAGTTCGTAGGAGCTTTTCTGAACCTCGATGAGGTTCGGCATTTCGAGAACTTCGCGGATCTTGCCGTAGTATTTGCGAAGACGTTTCTGACCGAGGTAGGTCTGAGCCATGACAGATGTCACCTTTCGTTTCTCAACGAGGGTGATGCCGTCGGGCCCCGGCATCGCCCCCTTTCGAGACAGGCATTGGGGTTCTGGGTCAATTCCTGGCCGCCGTCCCAAAGGCAGCCTCCCGACCCGTTGAACCTCGCCTTAGAAAAGCCCCGCCGCGCAGGGCCTCTCTGAGACAGGTTCGGCTGGACACGGGACGAACCCGTATCCAGCCTGAAAAGTCCAGTCGCCACAGCGGGAAACAGAGCCCCTCGGCAGCGCCGGGCTTGGCGGTCAGGCACAGGGCCTGTCCGCCGAAGCGCCGGATTACTTGACTTCGATCTCGGCGCCAGCTGCTTCCAGCTTCGCTTTGATTTCTTCTGCTTCGTCTTTCGACACGCCTTCTTTGACAGCCTTGCCGCCGGCTTCCACCAGCTCTTTGGCTTCTTTGAGGCCCAGGCCGGTGATGCCGCGGACTTCTTTGATGACGTTGATTTTCGAAGCGCCGGCCGACTTCAGGATGACGTCGAACTCGGTTTTTTCTTCTTCAGCTGCGCCGCCGGCATCGCCTGCGGGACCAGCCATCATGACGGCGCCACCGGCTGCGGGCTCGATGCCGTACTCGTCTTTCAGGATGGTTTTCAGTTCTTGGGCTTCGAGCAGGGTCAGGTTGACGATTTGCTCAGCAAGGGCTTTAAGATCGGCCATTTGTCAGGTTCCGTTTCTCTAGATGTGTTCCAACGTGTGGGTTTGCAACCCACGACGGTCTCGAAGGGTGCTTACGCCGCCTTGTCCTCGATGGTGGACAGGATGGAGGCGATATTCGAAGCAGGTGCGCCAATCGCGCCGGCGATGTTCGAAGCGGGTGCGCCGATGCAGCCGACGATGGAAGCGATGAGCTCCTCGCGCGACGGCATTTTCGACACGGCTTCAACACCGGCCCGGTCAAGAGCGTTCTCGCCCATTGCACCGCCAAGGATCTCAAACTTCTTGTTTTCCTTGGCGAAGTCCTCGGCCACCTTGGCTGCTGCCACGGGGTCCTCGGAATAGGTCAGAACGGTCATGCCCGTCAGGAGCGGGGCCATGCTTGCGCAGGGCTTTCCTTCCAGGGCGATCTTGGCGAGCCTGTTCTTGGCGACGCGCACTGCACCACCGGCCTCATTGGCCTTGGCACGCAGCGACTGCATCTCAGCAACCGTGAGGCCGGTGTAGTGGGCAACCACCACAACGCCAGAGCTTTCGAAGATTTGGCCGAGTTCCTCGACCACTTTCTCTTTCTGGGCTCTATCCACAGTTTCACTCCAGTTTGGGAGGGTCAGACCCTCCGGCTCAATTCAGCCGGGATGCAAGATCCCGGCCATGCGGGTCCTTGTTACGGGTCCGTCCAATCTCGCCCCGGGTGCCGGTGGAGGCATCCGAAGAAATCGGTTCTTTCCCGTCTCAGGCAGGATTTATGGATTGCTCCACCCGCCGTCTCGGACGAAACGCAAAGAGCGCACGACGAATCGCGCGCTGAGTGCGTAGTTCCGTTTAGAAGCTGTAACCGGTGGGTGCAAGTCCAAAGACCACGCAACACCCCACACAGGCCATCGCCTGCCGGGAACCGGTCCGGGAGAGCATGGCACGTTTCGCCCATTCAGGCAATGAATTCGCATTATTGCGGGCCGCTGGACGCCGCCGCGCCCTGCTCTATGCTGCCGTCATAGCCCCGCCCAGCCAAAGAGGGACCCCATGAGCAGCAAGACGAGCAGAAGGCCCGGCCCCGCCACGCGCCCCTCCGACCTCAAGCCACGCCTCGCCAAGGCCCGTGCCCGCGGCATGTCGCGGCCGTTGGAGGAGCGAGCCCGGCGCGTGCTGGCGGCCTACCTCGACATGGCGGAGCAACACGGGCTGTCCCTGCGAGACACGGTGACCGAAATGGCCGACGGCCAGGCCGCCTGGCGCCTCGGCAGCGCCACCCGCGACGCGATGCTGGCGACCCCGCCCGAGGCCGTACGCAACGCCGCCTGCACCGCGGGCTGCGCCTTTTGCTGCATCCTGACCGAAGGCGACGGCGGGTTGATCACCGAGAGCGAGGCCACCCGCCTGCACGAAGCCCTGACGCCTCTGGCGGGGCAACCAGACGGGCGCGCGTGGCACAAGGCCGCCTGCCCCGCCCTCGACCCCGAGACACGCACCTGCCGGGCCTACGAGGCACGACCGATGATCTGCCGGTCCTTCCTCTCCACCGATGCCGAGGCCTGCCGGGTGAACGCCGAGGGCGGGACAGCCGAGGGGGCCGGCCTGCTGGGCAGCCACCTCGACTACCTTGCTACCCATGCCGTCGTCCGGGAGGCGCTGAAGGGCATCACCCGGGTGCCGAGCTACGCCATGGCAAGGATCGCCGCCGGCGCGGTGGAAGGCGAGACGCTGGACGAGAGCCTGAAAGCCGCCCGCCACGCGCCGAAGGTGCTGGAAGAGACTTGCCGCGACGCGGCCCGCGCCGCCGGGGCCTGAGGGCCCGAAGTTCCCTCCCCCGCCGGCATTGTCATCGGAAGGAGAAGGCGAGGCCCCCTACCCCCACGAGGCAACGAAACTTTGCCCGCCTCGCGCGGCAACGAAAAAGGGCGGCCCCGAAGGACCGCCCTTTCTAACTTTACCCGTGAAGCGGGATCAGTTGCCGGTTGCGCTTTCGACGCTGACCGACACGCCCGGGCCCATCGAGGAGCTGAGCGCGATCTTCTTCATGTAGGTGCCCTTGGCGCCTGCCGGTTTGGCTTTCGAGACGGCGTCCACGAAGGCGCGGATGTTCTCGATCAGCTTGGCTTCGTCGAAGGAGGCCTTGCCGACACCTGCGTGCACGACGCCTGCCTTCTCGGCCTTGAACTGAACCTGACCGCCCTTGGCGTCGGTCACGGCCTGAGCGACGTCCATGGTCACGGTGCCGACCTTGGGGTTCGGCATCAGGTTGCGCGGGCCGAGGATTTTGCCGAGACGACCGACGACGGGCATCATGTCCGGGGTGGCGATGCAGCGATCGAAGTCGATCTTGCCGCCCTGGATGGCTTCCATCAGGTCTTCTGCGCCGACGATGTCCGCGCCGGCAGCCTGGGCTTCATCAGCCTTGGCGCCACGGGCGAACACAGCCACGCGCACGGTCTTGCCGGTGCCGTTCGGCAGGCCGACGACGCCGCGGACCATCTGGTCTGCGTGACGGGGATCGACGCCGAGGTTCATCGCGATCTCGACGGTTTCGTCGAATTTCGCGTTGGCGTTCGCCTTGATCAGCGAAACCGCTTCCTCGATGGTGATGTCTTCCTTGCCGGCGAAGGCTTCGCGAGCGGCGCGGGTACGTTTACCGAGCTTTGCCATTACTTCACCTCGATGCCCATGGAGCGGGCGGAGCCCAGGATGATCTGCATCGCCGCTTCAACGGAGTTGGCGTTCAGATCCTTCATCTTGGCTTCCGCGATCTCTTTCACCTGTGCAACGGTGACCGAGCCTGCGGTTTCACGGCCGGGCTTGTTGGCGCCGGACTTCAGCTTGGCAGCCTTCTTCAGGTAATAAGACGCGGGGGGCGTCTTGATTTCCATGGTGAAGGACTTGTCCTGGTAGTAGGAAATCACGGTCGGGCACGGCGCGCCGGGCTCCATGTCCTGCGTCTTGGCGTTGAACGCCTTGCAGAATTCCATGATGTTGATGCCGCGCTGACCCAGTGCGGGGCCGACGGGCGGGCTGGGGTTGGCTTGACCAGCCTTAACTTGCAGCTTCAGGCTGCCGATCAGTTTCTTGGCCATGTGGCCTCTCCTTTTTCATCGCTCAGACAGGATGCCCTGTCCTTGCCGGCCTTGGGAAACGCGTCTCCCCGGGCCTTACCGCGTGGTCGGGTCTGGCAACCGCGGTTGCCGCGCCTCCCACGAATGAACGGGCCCGGAGGCCCGCAGCGATCAGGCCTGCTTGGAGACCTGACCGAATTCCAGTTCGACCGGGGTTTCCCGGCCAAAGATCGAGACGGTGACCTTGAGGCGCTGGTTGTCCTCGTCGACCTCCTCGACCATGCCGTCGAAGTCCTCGAACGGCCCGTCGTTGACCTTCACCTTCTCGCCCACCTCGAAGTGGATGAGGGTGCGCGGCGCTTCTTCGCCTTCCTGCACCCGGTTCAGGATCGCGTTCACCTCGGCGTCGCGCATCGGCATCGGGCGGCCCTGCGGACCCAGGAAGCCGGTGACGCGGTTGATGGAGCTGATCAGGTGATAGCCCCGATCCGACATTTCCATCCGCACCAGCACGTAGCCCGGCATGAAGCGGCGTTCGGTGTTCACCTTCTTGCCGCGCCGGATCTCGATCACTTCCTCGGTCGGGACCAGGACTTCTTCGATTTCGTCCTCGAGACCGTTCTCAACGACCGCAGTCCTGATCTGCTCGGCGATCTTCTTCTCGAAGTTCGAGAGAACGCTAACCGAGTACCACCGTTTTGCCATGTCGCCTTCGTTCCCCGTCCCATCCGGCCACAGCCGGACATTCAAAACCTTTCAGGCAGTTACCTGCCGCTTCTCGCAATAAAAATCGGCGCGCAACTCGAATCGCCGCACGCCACCTCGCGAGAGTAGGAGGTCCCTACCGCCCTGCGCCGGATATTTCAAGGGCACATGCCCGGAAGACCGGGAGACCCTTTGCGGCGCGTCGCGGCCCCGCGCCGCCCGCGGGCAGCGCCGGACCGAAGCCGGATCAGCTGAAGAGGCTCAGCAGCCCGGTCAGACCCATGCGGATCAGGAAGTCGACCAGCCAGAAGAAGACGGCGGCCACGAAGGCCATCACGAAGACCATCACCGTGGTCAGCAGCACCTCACGGCGCGTCGGCCAGGTGACCTTCGCGATCTCGCCACGGGTTTGCTGGATGAACTGGATCGGGTTGGCCATGCGCGTTGCGTCCGTTCTGCTGTTGTCTGCCTGCCGCGGCCCCTGCCGCGGATCGCCGTCACATACGCCGCGCGGCGCATGTTTTCAAGTCATCCCTGAAGCCGTCCCCCTCGGACAAACGATCGCAGCCCGCCGAAGCGGTGCCGAAGATCGAATTGTCCGGAGGACTGGCAGGGGCAGCAGGACTCGAACCCGCGACCCTCGGTTTTGGAGACCGATGCTCTACCAACTGAGCTATACCCCTAGGCCGTGCCGTGGGATAGGGCACTGGGAAAGCAAGATCAAGAGCGGATCTGCACGCTGTCGGAGAATTCCCGCGCCGCCCGCAGGTTGCCGTCGCGTCCTAGAGCCAGCGGACCCGCCGGAGCACCGCAAGTTGCGCCAGAACCACCGCCGAAAGCCCGCCACAGACGAGCCAGAAGGCGATCGGGCTGGAGGCCCCGGGCATGCCCCCGACGTTGATCCCCAGCAGCCCCGTGAGGAACCCCAGCGGCAGGAAGATCGCGGAAATGATCGAGAGGAAATACATGTGCCGGTTCAGCCGGTCGGAAATCTGACCCGACAGTTCCTCGCGCAGGACGGCGAGGGAATCACGCATCTCGGCGAGGTTCTCCACCTGGCGGGTCAGGCTCTGCCGGGTCTCTGCCAGGCCCAACCGGTCGGTCTCGGCAAGAAAGGGGGGCGACGCCTCCTCGACCGCGCGAAGGGCCTGCACCTGGGGCGCGCAATGGCGATAGAACTCGATCACCTGCAGGCGCATCGCCACGATCCGCTTGCGCAGCGACTGGTCGGGGTCGCCGATCACCTGCGTCTCCAGCCCGTCGGTCTCGACGTCCAGCTCCATCACCAGCGGCTCCAGCCGGGCGTTCAGGCGGTCCGCCAGCGTGTCGAGGAAGCCGCCCGCCGTGTCGGGCCCCTGCCCCGCCTCCAGCGCCTTGCAGATGTCCTCCAGCGCGCGTACCCGCTGGCGCGAGAGCGTGACGATCCGGTTGGCGTCGATCCACATGCGCACGGCGACCATGTCCTCGGGATCGCGGCCCTCGTTCATGTTCACCCCGCGCAGGACCACCAGCATCCCGTCGCCGATCCGCGTCGCCCGCGAGCGGGTGGCGGTCACGGTGAGCGACTCATGCACCGCCGGATCGAGGTAGGGGAGGTTCCGGGCGATCCAGTCGGGCGCCTGCGGGTCCGTGGCATCGAGGTGAACCCAGCCCAGCTGATCGGCGCGCAGCACCTCCACGAGATGCCCATGCTCCAGCCGTTGCCCGGCCTCCGGTCCGTTGAGGGCGTAGGCGTATTCGATGCAGGCGGTCATGGGGGTCTCCTTCGTCGGGGCCGAGAGGGCGCGATGTCACCGGTCCTTCAGCGGATACGCGACACCGGGCCCGCAGTTCAACTGCCGGGCGCAGCCGCGGTTCCGCACCCCCCTGCCCGCGCAGCCCGGGGCTGAAAACGCAAAAGGGCCGCCCCGAAGGACGGCCCTTTCCGGTCCGGCGCGAAACGCCGATCCGCTTACTTGATGATTTTCGAGACGACGCCCGAGCCGACGGTGCGGCCGCCTTCACGGATGGCGAAGCGGAGCTTCTCTTCCATCGCGATCGGGGCGATCAGTTCGACTTCGAACTTCAGGTTGTCGCCGGGCATGACCATCTCGGTGCCTTCGGGCAGCTTGACGGTGCCGGTGACGTCCGTGGTGCGGAAGTAGAACTGCGGACGGTAGTTCGCGAAGAACGGAGTGTGACGGCCGCCTTCTTCCTTGGTCAGGATGTAGGCTTCCGCTTCGAACTCGGTGTGGGGCTTCACGGAGCCGGGCTTGCAGAGCACCTGGCCACGTTCCACGCCTTCACGGTCGATGCCGCGCAGCAGGGCGCCGATGTTGTCGCCGGCTTCACCGCGGTCGAGCAGCTTGCGGAACATTTCCACACCGGTGCAGGTGGTTTTCTTGGTGTCCTTGATGCCGACGATTTCGAGTTCGTCGCCAACGTTCACAACACCACGCTCCACACGGCCGGTCACAACGGTACCACGGCCCGAGATCGAGAACACGTCTTCGATCGGCATCAGGAACGGCTGGTCCACAGCACGTGCCGGCTGCGGGATGTACTCGTCAACGGCAGCCATCAGTTCGCGGATCTTGGTCTCGCCGATCGCGTCGTCACGACCTTCGAGGGCGGCCAGGGCCGACCCTGCGATGATCGGGATATCGTCGCCGGGGAAGTCGTAGGCGGACAGCAGTTCGCGCACTTCCATCTCGACCAGCTCGAGCAGTTCCTCGTCGTCCACCTGGTCGACCTTGTTCAGGAACACGACCATCGCGGGGATACCCACCTGGCGGCCCAGCAGGATGTGCTCGCGGGTCTGGGGCATCGGGCCGTCAGCCGCGTTCACCACCAGGATCGCGCCGTCCATCTGGGCAGCACCGGTGATCATGTTCTTCACGTAGTCGGCGTGGCCGGGGCAGTCGACGTGCGCGTAGTGACGGTTCTCGGTCTCGTATTCCACGTGCGCGGTCGAGATCGTGATGCCGCGGGCTTTTTCTTCCGGCGCGCCGTCGATCTGGTCGTAGGCCTTGAATTCGCCGAAGTACTTGGTGATCGCAGCGGTCAGCGTGGTCTTGCCGTGGTCGACGTGACCAATGGTGCCGATGTTGCAGTGCGGCTTGCCGCGTTCAAACTTTGCCTTTGCCATGATGCAAGGAGCCTCTGGTTTGTGGGGCCAGCCCGGCCCGTTTCGTCTCCGGGCGGCATTTATTGCCTCCGAAGGGGAAAATCAAGCGCTCGCATCGGATCGCGCCTGCGATTCCCGGGGTGTGACGCCCGGACCCCGGACGCCGATGAACTCTAAAGAGGGGTCAGGGAAGGTTCGGCCCCAGGACCTCGGGTTCGATCGCCGGGGCGAAGACCGCCTGCGCACCCGGGGTGGGTGTGGTGGCCGCCGGAACCGCCGTCGTGGCGGTGCTCGCGGCGGGGGTCGGCGTGGCGGCGGGGGCCGCGGGGCTGGCGGTCGTCGCAGCCGTCGTGCCTGCCGTCATGCTGGCGGCGGGGGCCGGTGCCTTCAGCGAGGTCGGCGCCACGCTCTTGCCGAACCACTCGCGGTTTTCCAGCATCCAGCGCTCGATCTCCTTGGCGGCGTTGCGCGCCAGTCCGCGCATCTGCTCTTCCGGCTCCATCGTGTAGCCCGAGCCCATGATCGAATGGCCGCCGAAGGTCTCGATCACCGAGATGGTGTGCGGCTTCTCGTTCAGCTTCTTGCCCAGTTCGTCATCCCAGACGGTGACATTCACCAGCAGGATCGACTTGGGCGAGAGCACCAGCGGAATGCCCGGCTGGGCGAGGACGTAGCCCTCGATGCTGGTGCCGATGTGGTAGTAATGATCGCCATCGTAGCGGCCGAAGCGCTCCTGCATGGCGTCGGTCATCGCGGTCTTCCACTCCGCCTCGGAGGCGGTGCGGGACATCGGGCCTTCCTGCGCCTTGGAGGCGACCACGATATTGTGTCCCAGAAGGAAATCGCCAAGGTCCGGCGTGGTCCCGTCCATATCATTTGGGTTCGTACAGGCAGCAGCGGCCATGCACAGGGCCAGCGGGATCAGTTTGCGAAACATCCGGGTCCTCCTTGGGGGCATGATCCGGATAGCCCAGCCATGCGTCTCATGCAATCTCCCGCCCGACCTAGGCTTTTTGAACGGCGGTGCAAGACACCGGCTGCACGGGGACATTGGCCTGTTGCACGCAGGCCCTATATTCCGGTCATGAGCGATACAGCCCTCCCGCCCCGAGGCGGCCCTGCCGCCCGCACGCCGGCCCCCGACCAGCCCGGCCCCCTGCCCGTGCGCGCACCCCTTGTGACGCAGCCGCTGGGCCTGTTCGGCTCGCTCGCCGCGGCCCGGCGCAACGTTCTGACCATCCTGCCCGAGATCGCCACGCGCCAGCCCATCGTCTCGGGCAAGATGGGGGTCCGCTGGCACATGCTGATGGATCCGGACGCGATCCGCCGCGTGCTGCTGGAAAAGGTCGAGAGCTATCCCAAGTCCGACGTGACCAAGACCCTGCTGCGCCCCGCGATCGGCGAGAGCCTCTTCATCGCCGAGGGCGCGCACTGGCGCTGGCAGCGCCGCGCCGCCGCGCCGGTCTTCTCGCACCGCAACGTGGCCGCCCTCGCCCCCGTCATGTCCGCCGCCGCCGAGGCCGCCAGCCGCCGGATCGCCGCCGCCCACGGCAAGCCGCTGGACCTCTACGACCAGATGGTGCGCGCCACCTTCGAGGTGATCTCGGATGTGACCTTCTCGGGCGGCGAGGGCTTCGACCGGGGCGGCGTGCACCGCGCCATCGACGCATATATCGCTGCCGCCGGGCGCGTCTCGCTGCCCGATCTGCTGGGGATGCCCGAGTGGGTGCCACGCCCCGGACGGCTGAAAAGCGGGCCCGCCCTGCGCAAGATGAAGAGCGTGGCCGACGAGGCCATCGCGCGCCGCAAGCGGCAGGGCGCCTCGGAGGTGCCCGACCTGCTGGACCTGCTGATGCAGGCCGAGGACGGCGAGACCGGGCGCCAGATGAACCGGGACGAGTTGCGCGACAACCTGCTGACCTTCATCGTCGCGGGCCACGAAACCACGGCGCTGACGCTGGGCTGGGGGCTCTACCTCTGCGCCTTCGACGAGGATGCGCAGGAGGCCGCCCGCGCAGAGGCGCGCGCCGTGCTCGGCGAGCGGGCGGCCACAGCGGAGGACGTGGCACGGCTGCCCTTCACCCGGCAGATCGTGGAGGAGACGCTGCGGCTTTACCCCGCCGCCGGGATCATCTCGCGCACGGCGCAGGAGGATGACACGCTCTGCGGGCGCGAGGTGCGGCGCGGCGACACGGTGATGGTGCCGATCTACGCGCTGCACCGGAACCACCTGCTCTGGGAGGCGCCCGACAGCTTCCGGCCCGGGCGGTTCGCGGACCGCAAGGCGATCCCGCGCTACGCCTACCTGCCCTTCGGCGACGGGCCCCGGATCTGCATCGGGGCCTCCTTCGCGATGCAGGAGGCGGTGATCATCCTGGCCACGCTGCTGGCGCGCTACCGCTTCCGGGCCGTGCCGGGACGGGAGCCGGAGCCGGTGATGATCATCACCCTGCGGCCCGAGGGTGGGGTCTGGCTGACGGCAGAGCCGGTCTGAGGGCCGGAAGCGCGGCGGGCCCCGACAGAGCCCTGCGACGGACGCCCGGCGGGGGGAGACCCGTCAGCGCCCCCCGCGCGGGGGAATGGGCAATCATGCCTTGGCGATGTCCAGGCACGCCCGGGGCCAACCCACCGCGGAATGCAAGGCGGCCGGACCGGAGGGTCTGGCCTCAGCTCTCGCGGCGGCGGAAGGTCAGGTAATGGGGGGTGCGATCCTCGCGCAGGGCCTTCTGCTCGTAGCGGGTCGAGATCCAATCCGCCCAGGGCTCACGCCAGTCGGTGGGCCCTTCGGCGAGCCAGTCGAAGCCCGCCTTCGGCACTTCCTGCAACGTCTGGCGCACGTAGTCGGGGATATCCGTGGCGACCCGTAAGATCGCGCCCGGCTTCAGCACCCGGGCCAGCGGTTCGAGGTGCTCGGGCGTGACGAAGCGACGCCGGTGGTGGCGTTTCTTGGGCCAGGGATCGGGGTAGAGCAGGAAGGCACGGGAGACCGAGGCCTCGGGCAGCACGTCGAAGAGATCGCGCGCATCGCCGGGATGGACGGCAAGATTGCTCACGCCCGCCTCGCGGATCTTCCCCAGCAGCATGGCGACGCCGTTGATGTAGGGCTCGGCCCCGATGATGCCGACATCCGGGTTGCTGCTGGCCTGGTGGACGAGGTGCTCGCCGCCGCCGAAGCCGACCTCGAGCCAGACCTCCCGTCCGCCGAAGAGCGCCTCCAGATCGAGCGGCAGCCGGTCGGGGTTCTCCTCCCAGCCGACCTTGCCGGGGGAGAGCTCTGCGAGGTCCTCGTCAAGATAGGCCTCCTGCGACTTGCGCAGGCCCTTGCCCTTGAAGCGGCCATAGAAGTTGCGCCAGGGGGCGCCGGTGGGGTGTCTGTCTTCGCTCATGGGCCGCCCGATAGCCTTGTGAGACGCGGTTTTCAATGGTGAAGCACCGGCGGAGGGCCGGGGCGGAAAATTCTTCGAAGAATTTCCCCAAGAATTCTCGAAAATTCTTGGGCGCGCGTGGGGAACGGAGTGGCGGGCATGAGGGTCTGCAACCGGAGAATTCGAATTTTCCGAACCGAACGTTGCGGGAAGGCTGAAGGGCGCTGTCCACGACAGCATGGGGCTCTGCCCCCTTGCCCCGCAGAGCGGGGCAATTCCCCCGGAGTATTTCAGGGAAAGATGAAGGGAGGGCCCACTGGGCGGGGGATGCGAAAAGGCCCCGCCGGGGCGGGGCCTTTGGATGTGTCGGGGCCCTGCGGCTCAGATCGCTTTCTTCAGCGCCTCGACGAGATCGGTCTTCTCCCAGGAGAAGCCGCCGTCCTCGTCCGGCAGACGGCCGAAGTGGCCGTAGGCCGCGGTCCGCTGGTAGATCGGCTTGTTGAGGGCCAGGTGCTCGCGGATGCCGCGCGGGGTCAGGTCCATGCACCGGGCCACGGCCTTCTCGATCTCGGCCTCGTCCACGTTGCCGGTGCCATAGGTGTCGGCGTAGATCGAGAGCGGCTTCGAGATGCCGATCGCGTAGGAGAGCTGGATCGTGCACTTGTCGGCCATGCCGGCGGCGACCACGTTCTTGGCGAGGTAGCGTGCAGCATAGGCGGCAGAGCGGTCGACCTTGGTCGGATCCTTGCCCGAGAAGGCACCGCCGCCGTGGGGCGCGGCCCCGCCGTAGGTGTCCACGATGATCTTGCGACCCGTCAGGCCCGCGTCCCCGTCAGGGCCGCCGATGACGAACTTGCCGGTCGGGTTGATCCACCACTCGGTGTTCTTGGTCAGCCATTCCTCGGGCACGACCTCGCGGATGTAAGGCTCCACGATGGCGCGGATGTCGGCGCTGGTCTGCGCCTCGTCCGCATGCTGCGTCGAGAGCACCAGCTGGGTGATCTCCACCGGCACGCCGTTCTCGTAGCGCAGCGAGACCTGGCTCTTGGCGTCGGGGCGCAGTGTCGGCTCGGTGCCGTTCTTGCGGACCTCGGCCAGGCGGCGCAGGATCTTGTGGGCGTACTGGATCGGGGCGGGCATCAGCGCCTCGGTCTCGTTCGTGGCGAAGCCGAACATGATGCCCTGGTCGCCGGCACCCTCGTCCTTCTCGTTCGAGGCATTCACACCCTGCGCGATATGCGCGGACTGCTCGTGCAGCAGGTTTGTGATTTCCACCGTCTCATGGTGGAACTTGTCCTGCTCGTAGCCGATGTCCTTGATGCAGTCGCGCGCGATGCCGTCCACTGCCTCCATGTACTGGTGCAGCTTGTCCTGATCGCTGAGGCCGATTTCACCGCCGATCACGACCCGGTCGGTCGTGGCGAAGGTTTCACAGGCCACCCGGGCTTCCGGCTCTTCGGCCAGAAGCGCGTCCAGGACAGCATCGGAGATCCGGTCACAGACCTTATCCGGGTGGCCCTCTGAAACGGATTCAGAGGTGAAGATGTAGTTCCGACGTGTCATGATTATGGTGCTCCATTAGTGTTGACCCACCCCGTCAGGAAGCCGTTGGGGCGGCAATTCCTCTTGCCTATGCCCCCTTTTCCGGGGCGTCAACGTCCTTCTCCGACGAATGCAGCACTCTGCGGCGCCCCTGAAGGGCCGGAGCGATCAAAAGACAGAGCAGGAAAAGCACCGCGATCGGCCCGTCCCCGGTGCGGCTGTAGAGCGTGGGCGCACCGGCCGGCGGCAGCGGCAGGTCGCGCCAGCCGGCGGCGTTCAGCGGCAGCGATCCGGTGACCGCTCCGCTGGCGTCGATCATCGCCGAAACCCCGGTGTTGGCGACCCGCGCCAGCGGCAGCGCCTGTTCCGCGGCCCGCAGGCGGGCCTGGGCAAGATGCTGATAAGGCCCGGAAATATTGCCAAACCAGGCGTCATTCGTGATCTGGAGCAGCATCCGGGGCCGCGCCGGCGCATCGAGGATGTCCTGCGGGAAGACCGCCTCGTAGCAGATCAGCGGCAGCGCGGCACCGACGCCGGGCAGCTCCACCAGCGACGGCCCGGGGCCGGAGGAGAAACCGTATCCATCCCGAGTCGCCATGCCCTCGATGCCGAGCGCGCCCAGCAGATCGCCGAAGGGCACGTATTCCCCGAACGGGACCAGATGCGATTTATCGTAGACCGCCGCCGGGGTTCCGTCGGGTCCGAGCAGGGCCAAGGCATTGTACCACCGCCCATTTTCGCGCCGGTTCGCGCCCACGACGACGGCAGAGCCGCCCGCGTTGCGCATGATCGTGGTTGTCAGCACCTCCGCCACCTCCAGCGGCCAGGCCAGTGCCGTCTCGGGCCAGACCACCACATCGGGACGGTGCGTCGCGGGCGGGCGCGGCGGGGCGGCGGTGAAATCCACCATCCGGTCGAAGAAGACGGGCATCATCTCGTCACGCCACTTGTCGCGCTGCGAGGCGTTGGGCTGCACGAGGCGGATGATCGGGGCGTCCTCGGGGATCGGCAGTTGCGGGCGGATCGCGGCGGCAAGGCCGAAGAGCATGGCGACGCCTGCGCCCCAGAGCGCGAGCCGCGGCCAGGGGCGGCAGAGCGCGAGCGTCAGCCCCGCCCCCACCGCCAGCAGCACGAAGGTCAGGCCCCCTGCCCCGGCGATCCGTGACAGCGGCAACAGCGGGCTGTCGATCAGCCCGTGCCCGATCGTGGCCCAGGGGAAGCCGGTGAAGACATAGGCCCGCAGCAGCTCCGCCCCGCCGAGTGCCCCGGTGACGGCCAGGACCGACAGCAGATCGACGCCCGCATAGGGGCGCCCATCCTCGGTCACGGCTTCGCTTCGGGACGCCGCCGGGCGACGCCACAGCACCGCCTCGCGCGCCAGCAGGGCGGCGGCGCCCCAGAAGAGCGCCAGCCCGAAGGCCATGAAGACGAGGGCAAAGGGGGCCATCCAGCCGTGCCGGGCCACGTCGACCATGAAGGGCTCGATGATCCAGCTGAGCGCAAGGGCGAAATAGGCCCCGCCCCCGGCCCATCCGGCGAAGAAGGCGCCGCGGCGGCTGGGGGCGGCTGCGATCAGCAGGAAGAGCCCCGCCGCCCCGAGAGGCGCCACGGGCCAGAGGTTGACTGGCGCCTGCCCGAGCGCCAGAAGTAACCCTGCCCCGGCGGCCTGAGCGGTGCGTGCGCGGCGGCTGCAGCCGGCGATCCAGTGAACGAGTGTCTGCATGATCCCCCGACCCGTGCCTCTTTGCGCCCGTGTCGAGGGCGCCTTGCCCGAGCTTTAGCAGGCCCAGAAACGGAATGCGCCCCCGGCCATGCGGGGGCGCAGTCGATTTGGGTTAACCTGTGCGTGATCGGACGCTGTGAAGGTCAGGCCGGACCAAGGTGATCCGGCCAACCCGATCCCGGCGCCCGATCCCGGCGTCCGTCAGGCGGCCTCGGTTTCGGGCGCCTTCAGCCGGACGCGCAGCCGCTTGATGCGGCGCGGATCGGCATCGACCACCTCGAACTCGTGGCCCGCCGGATGGGGGACGACCTCACCGCGGGCGGGAACCCGGCCCGAGAGCATGAAGACCAGACCGCCAAGCGTGTCGATCTCCTCCTCGTCGATGCCGTCGTCCTCGGTCAGGGAGACCCCCGTGGCGCCCTCGAAATCCTCGAGCGGCGTCTTGGCGAGCGCGAGGTAGGAGCCCGAGGCTTCCTTCTGGAACGGCGCGACCTCGTCCACGTCGTGCTCGTCCTCGATCTCGCCGATGACCTGTTCGATCAGGTCCTCGATGGTAACGAGCCCGTCGACCCCGCCGTATTCGTCGATCACCAGCGCCATGTGCCGGCGCTCGGTCTGCATCTTCTGCAGCAGCACGCCGATCGGCATGGAGGGCGGCACGAAGAGCAGCGGGCGCAGCATCCGCTTCACGGAGAACCGCGAAGCCTTGCCGTTGAACCCGTGTTCAAGCGCGAAGTCCTTGAGGTGGATCAGCCCGATGGGCGTGTCCAGCGTTCCCTGGTAGACCGGCAGGCGCGTCATGCCGCTTTCGCGGAACACATGCACCAGTTCGTCCCGCGTGATGGTCACGGGGACGGCCACGATCTCGGCCTTGGGAATTGCGACATCCTCGACCCGCATACGACGCAGGTTGATCATCCCGTGGGCAGGACGAGGCGAGGTGACTGGACCCGGCTGCGTCAAGCTGCGCGGATCGATCTGGGACCGCTGGCCCCCGAAAAGCCGGCCAAGCCAGCCCTGTTGCGGTGCCGTGGCAGGCCTTGCGCCCGCGTCGGTCTCTTTCTGGCTCTGAGGCAGCGCGCTTTGCGCTGCGCTAGAAGACCCGTCGGTGGTCTCGCCCATCTTACCTTTCCATGCTGGCCGGGGAACTACCCGGCGTCTCTCGAATATGGGTCAGGGATACCCATCTTGCCAAGTATCCCGGTCTCAATAGTTTCCATCAAAGTGGCATCTTCGTCACGAATGTGATCGTAGCCCAAAAGATGGAGCGTTGCGTGAAGGATCAAATGCGTCAGATGGTCCGTCAGCGGAATGCCGCCCGCCTCTGCTTCGCGCAGGCAGGTTTCCCAGGCGATGGCGATATCTCCCAGTGGCGTGGCACCGGGCTCCATCGGATCGGGCGTGGGGGCATGGGGCGCCTCGCCCGCCTCGTCCGGGGCCAGATCCTCGGCCGGCCAGGACAGCACGTTTGTGGGCGCGGGCTTCTCGCGGAACTCGGCGTTCAGCTCGGCGATGCGGGCATCGTTGCAGGCCAGCACCGCAATTTCCCACTCCGCCGGGGCGAGGTCGTGATGCGCGAGCGCGGCCAGGGCGGCGCGCTCGGCGATCTCCTCAAGGTCGACGGCCTCCCAGGCCGCCTCTTCGATCATCAGGTCCGTCAGCATCTATCCGGGTCCGGTGGGGGCTGCCGCCCCCACACCCCCGCGAGTATTTGCGGAAAGATGAAGGGGCGGACGCTCAGGCTTCGTCGGCCTCGTAAGCCTCGATGATCGCCGCCACAAGGGGGTGACGCACCACATCCTTCGAGGTGAAGTAGTTGAAGCTGATCTTGGGGATCGCCTTCAGCAGGCGCTCCGCGTCATGCAGGCCCGAGCTGACGCCCCGCGGCAGGTCGATCTGGCTGCGGTCGCCGGTGATCACCATGCGGGAGCCCTCGCCCAGACGGGTCAGGAACATCTTCATCTGCATCGAGGTGGCGTTCTGCGCCTCGTCCAGCACCACGAAGGCGTTCGACAGGGTCCGCCCGCGCATGAAGGCCAGCGGCGCGATCTCGATCGTCTTCTCCTCCATCATCTTCTGGAGCTGCTTGCCGGGCAGGAAGTCGTTCAGCGCGTCATAGAGCGGCTGCATGTAGGGATCGACCTTGTCCTTCATGTCGCCGGGCAGATAGCCCAGCTTCTCGCCGGCCTCGACCGCCGGACGGGACAGGATGATCTTGTCCACCGCGCCCTCGATGAACATCGAGACCCCCACCGCCACGGCGAGGTAGGTCTTGCCGGTGCCCGCCGGGCCGATGCCGAAGGCGAGCTCGTTCTGGAAGAGGTTCTGGACATAGGCCTTCTGGGCCTCGGTCCGGGGTTCGACCATCTTCTTGCGCGTCTTGATCTCCACGGTGTCGCCGCGGAACATCTCGAACTGGTTGCCGTCCCGGGTGGGCGCTTCGGGCTTGTTCATGCGCAGTTGGCGGTCGATGTCGCCGGGGCCCACTTCGCGGCCCGCCTCGAGACGGGCATAGAGCGCCTGCAGCGCCTCTGCCGCCTCCTTCGCCGCAAGGCCTTCGCCGATGACGGCAAGCTGGTTGCCTCGTCGGAGAATTTGCACCGTGAGCTTCTGCTCGATCTCGGTCAGGTTGCGGTCATATTCACCGCAGAGCTCGATCAGAAGGAAGTTGTCCGGAAACTCGACAAGTATCTCGGTGAGCGTGTCGAGGTTTGCAGGCGGGGTCAGCACAGTTGCGGTCAATCAGGACTCCTCGCTGTATAGGTCCTCAGGGTGCCAAGCACCGCGCGTCATGGCAAGCGCGGATACCAGACAGGATGTAGTTAGGCGGACTTCGGAATGCAAAATGCCGCAAGCAGAGGCTTGCGGCATTCGGGTCGTATTATGTGCGTGGCGCAGCATCGTCAGCTGTTCGACGGGTCCCAGATGCCCCGCTTGAAATCGCCGTTCGCGGTGTTCGGCTCGTAGGCGCCGGAGCAGACCGGCTTGCCGTAGGGATCGAGCCGCTGCGACAGGTAACCTTCGAGGCCATCGTCGATGATCCAGTGGTCACAGCCGTTGGGATCGACCCAGATGCCGGCCTTCAGGTTGGAGACCGGATGATTGTCGAACCCGCGGTCGCGGCTCTTGTCACCGGGGACGGGAATCGGGTGGCAGGCGGTGACCCCGATCAGGAGGGCGGCGCCGGCGAGGATTTTCACGCTGTTCATCTCTCCCCTCCCTTACTGGATGCAGATGATTTCGACGCGGCGGTTCTGGGCCATCCCCGCGGCGGTGTTGTTGGTGGCGCGCGGCATCCGCTCACCGTAGCCGCGGACATCTGCGATGCGTGCCCCGGTGGTGGCGGCGACCTGTGCCACCGCGTTGGCCCGGTTGTAGCTCAGGCGCATGTTGTATTCGTCCGAGGCGCGGCTGTCGGTGTGGCCCGCGATGATGAAGGCCGTCGCCGTGGACTGCTGGAAGAACTGCGCCAGCCGCTGCCGGTTGGCCGGGCTGATGTAGTACTTGTCGGTGGCAAAGAACTGGTCCGAGTTCATCACGCCGCAGACGTTGCCACGGCGGCAGACCGGGATGCCCTGACGGTTCACGTGGGGCGTCATGTAGCCCTCGGCGCCGTCGTCCATGACCCAGTGTTCGCAGCCATCGGGATCGACCCAGATGCCGGGAATGTATTTTTCGGACCGGGCCTGCGCGGGCGTGGCGGACAGGGCCGACAGCACCAGCGCCGCGGCGGCCAAGCCGCCCGACAGACCACGGAGCGCATATGAAATGACTTTTGCCACCACTGACGTTCCTTTGTTACCCCCACCGGTCCGACGTTACGTCACCCGGAGCCTCCGCTACACAGGACCAGCATGTTTTATTGAAGTTCAGTTTACCGAATTGTGTCTCGTTGTGAAGAATTTTCCACCAGATATTGTACCAACTTATCCATCAATCCGGACTTGTTGATAAAAATACTTCGACCCCGCGCTGCGGGGTCGAGCAGGACACCTGTAGAGGAGAGCGTCTTCCCCCCGGAAAAGGGGAGCACGCGATCAGCGCAGGATGTAGTTCGGCGCACCCTTCTCGCGGTAGGCCTTCGACTCGTAGTAGATCCGGATCATTTCCTGCTTCAGGCCTTCCTTGTTGAAGACCAGCGCATCATCGCGGCAGACCCGCTCGGCGATGGCGTGGGCATTCGGATAGTCGTAGCCGAGGTCCCGCAGGCTATCCACGAACTTGGCGTTCGGACGATCCCAGATCACTTCTTTCCACGGACCGCGGAAGCAGCTCACGTAGACGACGTGACCGGTCTGCGGGAAGGTGTAGGCATAGTTGGACTGGGCAACAGCGGGCGTGGCGAGCCCGAGCGCAACGGCGGCACCGGCGAGAAGTTTCTTCATGTCGTGACCTATCTGATCGTGCTGGGGACGGGCCGCCGCCGGCACAGCCTGTCAGGCTGCGGCCCGGATGACCGCCCGTCGAAACGGGGTGTTATCAGAAGTTAACACGATCTCAATCACAGCCATAACACTGCCGTGCGAAAAGCGCCTACTGTCCAGAGCGCGAGAACAATCGCAAACGCTCGTCAGATTAAGGCCCCAATTGAGCCACAATTCAGCGCCCCGCCCCGCCCGGATTCCGGGCAAAGCCCCGCCAGATCAGACCAGTACGCCCGCCAGGGAGTTCGCCCCGGCGTCGATGATTCTCACCCGCGCGAGCGTGCCGGGGGCCAGCCCCTCGGCGGTCACATGGACCGCGTGCAGGTAGTCGGACTTGCCCACCATCTGTCCCGGGTGCCGCCCGGGCTTCTCGAAGAGCACGCCGACCTCGCGGCCCACCATCGCCTTCATGAACGCAAGCTGCTGCGCGTTGAGCAGCGTCTGAAGCTCGATCAGCCGGGCCGAGGCGACCTCGGGGTCGACCTGCCCGCCCCGCTCTGCCGCGGGCGTACCCGGGCGCGAGGAATACTTGAACGAGAAGCAGGCCGCGTAGTTCACCCGCCGCACGAGGTCCATCGTCTCGGCGAAATCCGCGTCGGTCTCCTCCGGGAAGCCGACGATGAAATCGCCCGACAGCGCAATATCCGGCCGCGCCTCGCGAATCCGCTCGACCACGCGGAAGTAGCTGTCGCGGGTGTGGCTGCGGTTCATCCGCTTCAGGATACGGTCGCTGCCGGCCTGGACCGGCAGGTGCAGGTAGGGCATCAGCTTGTCGCAGTCCCCCAGTGCCGCGATCAGCGCATCGTCCATGTCGTTGGGATGCGAGGTGGTGAAGCGGATGCGGGCCAGCCCGTCGATCTCCGCCAGCGCATAGACCAGCCGCGCCAGCCCCCAGTCGCGCCCGTCCGGGCCTTCGCCGTGGTAGGCATTCACGTTCTGGCCCAGCAGGGTGATCTCCCGCACCCCGCGCGAGACGAGGTCACGCGCCTCGGTCAGCACACGGTCCACCGGTCGGCTTACCTCCGCGCCCCGGGTATAGGGCACGACGCAGAAGGCGCAGAACTTGTCGCAGCCCTCCTGCACGGTGAGGAAGGCGGTCGGGCCGCGCTTGGCCTTGGGGCGCGCCGCCAGTTCCGCGAACTTGTCCTCTTCCGGGAAATCGGTGTCGAGCGCCTTCTGCCCGCCCCCGGCCTTCGCCTCCAGCTCCGGCAGGCGGTGATAGCTCTGCGGCCCCACCACCAGGTCGACCATCGGCTGGCGCAGCATGATCTCCGCGCCCTCGGCCTGCGCGACGCAGCCCGCCACGCCGATCTTCAGGTCCGGCCGCCGGGTCTTGAGCCCCCGCAGGCGCCCCAGCTCGGAATAGACCTTCTCGGCCGCCTTCTCGCGGATGTGGCAGGTGTTCAGCAGGATCATGTCCGCCTCGTCGGGCGAGTCCACGGTCACGTAGCCGTTGGGTCCGAGAGCCTCCGCCATCCGCTCGCTGTCGTAGACGTTCATCTGACAGCCGTAGGTCTTGATATAGAGTTTCTTGGCCTCGGACATCGGGGGCCTCCGCGCGGATACTGGACAGACAGGGAATTTCGCGCGGGGATACACCGATCGACGGGTCACTTGCAATGTGCGACGAAACCACGGACCTTGGCGGCGAAGACAGAAGGAACGGCACAGTGGCGGATATCGAGAGGCGGTTCAGCTCGATCGGGGATTTCCTGGCGCGGGGCCGCGCGGCGCTCGCCAAGGGGCCGGTGGCGATGATCTTCGTCGAGGACGAGGTCGAGATCGACACCACGATCCGCCACCATCAGGTCGCCGGGTTCGCGCAGGTTCTGGTCTTCATGCCCGACGCCTTCGACCTGGCCGAGGACCTGCGCGCCACCACCTGCCGGATCAGCTGCGACGTCTCCCGCCCCGGCGCGCTGGAGCACCACGTGAACGCGGTGATCGACGCCGCCCCGGGGCTCTGGCTCTACTATTGCTTCAATGCCGAGTATCTCTTCCACCCGTTCTGCGAGACCCGGACCGTGGGCGAGATGCTGAGCTTCCACGCCGAGGAACGGCGCGATGCCATGCTTACCTACGTGGTGGACCTCTATGCCGGGGACTTGGCTATGCACCCAGATGCGGTCTCGCTCGACAGCGCCCATCTCGACCGCTCCGGCTACTACGCTCAGGCGCGCCGCGATGAAGCCGCGCAGGGCCACCCGAAGGAGCGCCAGCTCGACTTCTACGGCGGGCTGCGGTGGCGGTTCGAGGAACATATCCCCGCGCGCAGCCGGCGCATCGACCGGATCGCGCTCTTCCGCGCCAAACCCGGGCTGAAACTGCTGCCCGGCCACGTCTTCGACGACGAGGAGTACAACACCTATTCCTGCCCGTGGCACCACAACCTGACCGCCGCGATCTGCTCCTTCCGGACCGCCAAGGCACTGAAGCGCAACCCGGGGTCGACCTTCGACATCTCGAGCTTCCGCTGGCACAATTCCGCACCCTTCGAATGGCACTCGCGACAATTGCTCGATCTCGGACTCATGGAGCCGGGCCAGTGGTTCTGACCCGGCTCTCCTGATCTTGCCTCGCGCACGGCTCGGGCTCCCGGGCGCGCAGTGACGCAGCGCCCTTAGGCCCGAACACCTGTACGGCGATGTCAGTCGAGGTCCTCGACCACGATCCGATCCTCCGCAACGCCGAGGCCTTTCAGCGCCTCGGTGACATCCTCGATCATCGGCTCAGGCCCGCAGACGTAGTAGTGACCGATGTCCGGGCTGATCCTCGTACCGAGGAAGTCGCGGTCGATCTTCTCGGTCAGGACGCCCTCGCTCGGGTTTGCCTCGTCCGTGACGGTGAAGATCGTCTCCAGCCCCTCCATCGCCTCCAACTCGCGGCGCAGGATGATGTCGGCCTCGGTGCTGTTGGAGAAGATCAGCGTGCAGCCCGCCAGAGTGCCATGGATCTCCAGCCGCCGCCGCAGCACGGCGAGGAAGGGCGTGATGCCCGCGCCGCCCGCGATGAACCAGCCCGGGCCCTCGTCATGGATGGCGCCCCAGGGCGCGGAGATGATCACCTTGTCACCGGGTTCCATCTTGCCGATCTGCTCGGTGACGCCATCATGCTCCGGGTAGGACTTGATCACGAAATCGAGGCAGGTCTCATCCGGCAGGCTGACGAAGGTGAAGGGCCTCTTCTCCTCGCGCCAGCCATCCTTGTCGAGCGCCATGTCGACGGCCTGACCGGGGGTGAAGTCGAAACCATCCGGCCGGCGGAACCGCAGGCGGTGGGTGTCGGGGGTGACGGGTTCGATGTGTTGCAGCGTGAGCGTATGGGTCATGCAATACCTCCTTTGCGGGAAGAACCCACGACGGAGCACCATGGTTCCCGGCAAGACCGGAGCACGGCCCGCCCGCGCCGTCACAGTGTGGAGAGCGCGCCCGGGGCGCTGCCCCGGACCCCGGGATATTTCTTCAGAAACGAAAATGGAAACTCCCCCGCCCTTTCGGACGGGGGAGCATTTCCGTTTACGGTCATCGGCGTCCCCGCCTGTACCGCTCGTCCTGTCTAGAGCGATGGGGTTAAGAAAGGCTTTCGATTTCCGTTTCTCAAGTATCCCCGCCGGAGGCCTCGATCCGCCACGCCGCAGGCGTGGCGCAACGGTCAGCCCGAACGATGGCTCAGAGGTTTTCCGGCTGCGGCATGCCGAGCACATGGTAGCCGCCGTCGACGCGGATCGTCTCGCCTGTGGTGCAGGCACCGGCATCGGAAGCCAGGTAGACGGCGGTGCCGCCCACGGCCTCCAGCGTGGCATTGGCACGCAGCGGCGCGTTCGCCTCGGTCTGGCGGAAGGTCTTGCGTGCGCCCGAGATGGCCGCACCTGCCAGCGTCTTCATCGGGCCGGGGGAGATCGCGTTCACGCGGATGCCGTCCGGGCCGAGGTCGTTGGCGAGGTAGAGCACCGCGCTTTCCAGCGCCGCCTTGGCCACGCCCATGACGTTGTAGTAGGGGGTCACGCGGGTCGAGCCCTGGTAGGTCAGGGTCAGGATCGTGCCGCCCTCGGTCATCAGGGGGGCAGCCCGTCGGGCGACCTCGATCAGCGAATAGCAGGAGATCTCGAGCGAGTGCTTGAAGTTCTCCCGCGAGGTGTTCACGAACCGGCCCGCCAGCTCGTCCTTGTTGGAATAGGCGATGGCGTGGACGAGGAAGTCCAGCTGGCCCCACTCCGCCTTCAGCGTGTCGAAGGCCGCGTCGAGCGAGGCGTCATCGGTCACGTCCGCATCCACCAGAAGCGAGGCGCCGAGGCTTTCGGCCAGCGGCTTGACGCGGCGGCCGAAGTTCTCGCCCTGGTAGGTGAAGGCCAGCTCTGCACCGGCTTCGGCCATGGCCTTGGCAATGCCCCACGCGATGGAGCGGTCATTCGCCACGCCCATGATCAGGCCGCGTTTGCCGGTGAGAGGTCCGGTCATGTCAGGTCACCCGTGATATTTGGACAGCAGCATCGAACCGTTCGTGCCGCCGAAACCGAAGGAGTTGGTCATCACCGTTTCGAGGCCCGCGTTCTCCTTGAGCGCGGTGGCGATTTCCTCGGGCTTGAGCGCAGGATCGAGGGTGGCCACGTTGATCGAGGGGGCGATGAAGTCGTTTTCCAGCATCAGCAGGCAGAAGATCGCCTCCAGCGCGCCGGCGGCGCCCTGCGCGTGGCCGGTCATCGACTTGGTCGAGGAGATCACCGGGGTCTGGCCCTCGCCGAAGACGCGGCGCACGGCCTCGACCTCGCCCACGTCGCCGACCGGGGTCGAGGTGCCGTGGGCGTTGATGTAGCCGACCTTGCGGCCTTCCGGCAGGGTCGAAAGCGCAAGCCGCATGGCCCGCTCGCCGCCCTCGCCCGAGGGCGCGACCATGTCGTGCCCGTCCGAGGTGGCGGCATAGCCGGTGACTTCGGCGTAGATCTTCGCGCCGCGCGCCAGCGCATGCTCCAGGTCTTCCAGCACGACGATGCCGCCGCCGCCGGAGATGACGAAGCCGTCACGGTCCGCGTCGAAGGCGCGCGAGGCGCTCTCGGGGGCGTCGTTGTACTTGGAGGACATGGCGCCCATGGCATCGAAGAGGCAGCTGAGCGTCCAGTCCAGCTCCTCGCCGCCGCCGGCGAACATCACGTCCTGCTTGCCCAGCATGATCTGTTCCGCCGCGTTGCCGATGCAATGCAGCGAGGTCGAGCAGGCCGAGGTGATCGAGTAGTTGATGCCCTTGATCTTGAAGGCCGTCGCGAGGTTGGCCGAGATCGTGGAGGACATGCACTTGGGCACCGCGAAGGGCCCGATCCGCTTCGGCGAGCCCTTTTCAAGCACGGTCTGGTGCGCGGCGAACATCGAGGAGGTCGAGGGCCCGCCGGACCCGGCCACGAGACCGGTGCGCGGATTGACGACCTGATCCTCGCCGAGGCCAGCATCGGCGATGGCCTGGCTCATGGCGATATGGGCGTAGGCGGCGCCGGGGCCCATGAAGCGCAGGGCGCGCTTGTCGACGTGCTCTGCGGGGTCGATCTTGAGCGTGCCGGCGATCTGGCTGCGGAACCCGCGCTCTGCCATCTCGGGCGAGGCCTCGATCCCGGATTTGCCAGCCTTGAGGGAGGCGAGAACCTCCTCGGCGTTATTGCCGATCGAGGAGACGATCCCCAGACCGGTGACGACGACGCGACGCATATGCTTACTCCCTCTCCCGCCGGGCGCACCCGGGACAGGCGTCTTCAGTACCGGTTCAGCTGGCGGCGGCCGCGAGGCCGACCTTCATGTTCTGAACGGCATAGATTTCCTCGCCATCGGCGAAGACGCGGCCGTTTGCAACGCCCATCTTCAGCTTGCGGTCGATGACGCGGGTAAAGTCCACGTGGTAGGTCAGCATCTTGCGGGCCGGGGTCACCATGCCCTGCAGCTTCACCTCGCCCACGCCGAGCGCGAAGCCCTGCCCCTGCATGCCGCGCCAGCCGAGGTTGAACCCGGTCAGCTGCCACAGGCCGTCGAGGCCGAGGCAGCCCGGCATCACGGGATTGCCGGGGAAGTGGCACTTGAAGAACCACAGGTCCGGGTGGATGTCGAACTCGGCCACGATATGGCCCTTGCCGTGCTCACCGCCGTCGGCGCTGACCTCGGTGATCCGGTCCATCATCAGCATCGGAGGTTCCGGCAACTGCGCGTTGCCCGGACCGAAGAGTTCGCCCCGTGCGCATTTCAGCAGGTCGTCCTTGTCGAAGCTGGTCGGATAATCGGCCATTAAGGCGCGCCCCCTCGTCTGTGTCCCAAAATTCATGCCCCCTCTATCACCGGCAAAACCAGCCTTGCAAGGGCGCAAAAATGCCGCGGCGTCAGGGCCGCGTCCGGGAATTGAATTGAAATTCCTCTGCTTCCGGCCCTATATATTGTCCTGCAATGGATGGGAAACAAGACAGCATGGCGCCGGAAGCCTCTCTTCGCGGTACGGAATGGCTCAACGGTGCGGGACTGCGTCCGACGCGGCAACGCGTGGCGTTGGCGGCACTTCTGGTGGGCGACGGCCGCAACCGGCACGTGACGGCGGAGAGCCTCTATGCCTCCGCCATGAACCACGGCCAGTCGGTGTCGCTTGCCACCGTCTATAACACGCTGCGGGCCTTCTGCGACGCGGGCCTGATGCGCGAGATCACCGTGGACGGGTCGAAGAGCTACTTCGACACCAACATGCACGATCACCCGCATTTCTTCTGGGAAGACGACGGGGCGCTGACCGATGCGCCCTCCGACGAACTCGTCATCTCGCGGCTGCCGGAGGCGCCCGAGGGCGCCGAGGTGGCCAAGGTCGACGTGGTCATAAGGCTGCGGCGGCGCTGAGGGGGCTGCCTGCCCCCCGCCGCTGACGCGGCGCCCCCCGGGGATATTTTCGAACAGTGGATGAGGGGCCGGACGGCCCTTTTTTTTCGGGACCGCCCTCTCCTCTGGTCAGACCTTGCGGATGCGGTCGCGCTGCGCCTGCACCCCGTCTTCGAAGCCCTCCGCATCGCCGTAGTCGAGGAAGCCGTCGTAATGGCGATGGCGGGCGCGGACCCGGGCGGCATGTTTGATCGGGCACCAGAAGGCCTCGGTCCGGCCCGCGATTTCCGTCACATAGGCCAGCAACCCGTTGCAATAGCCACAGTAGATGCAGTTCAGCTTCTGCAGGCCGTTCAGGTAGGCGAGGTGGTGGCGGTCAATGCGGATATAGTCGCCGCGCGTGACCTTCGGGATGCCGTAGGCCGGGAAGCAGATCGCCTGGTAGAGCGTCACGAAGAGGTCCAGCAGGGCGAAGGGAAGGATCAGGGAATAGATCACCGGCGCGGTGATCACGTAGCGCAGCCGCGTGCGCGCGAGGAAGGTGGAGAGCCGGACCCGCAGTGCCCGGTGGCGGCGGCGCACGTCCGCTTCCCAGACGACGCGGCCGTTCTCGATCCGGTAGCGCAATTCGTCGCGGCGGCGGGCCACCGTCTCCTCGATCTGGTCGTGAAGCTCTGCGATCTGCTGCTGGACCTCGGCGATCTGGGCGCGGAGGCGCTCGGCGGGACGGGACATGGGGGCACTCGTGCGACAATTGGGACTGGAAAGAGCGTAGCCGCTCGGGGGCGCCCGTGACGAGGGCAATCGCGGGCGCAGTCAGTCAGGCAATCGCACCCACGCCTGCGGGGCTCGGGCGGTGGCACGCAGCGCCGCCTCCGGGCCTTCCCCCCCCTGCCAGACCCGTGGCAGGGTGCCCGCGAGACGGGTGCCATGGCGCCCGGGGAGAGAGCCGAGGGAGGGCCCCATGCCGATCACATGCTGTATCTTCGACGCCTATGGCACGCTTTTCGACGTGGCTGCCGCCGCGCGGGACCTGTCGGCCACGGGGCGGTTTCCCGCCCTCGCCGAGAGCTGGCCCGCGTTGGCAGAGCACTGGCGCATCAAGCAGCTGTCCTATTCCTGGCTCCGCGCCGTCTCCGGCGATCACGCCGATTTCTGGCAGGTCACCGGCGAGGCGCTCGACTGGTCGCTGGAGGCCACCGGGCTGGACGGCGACGCCGAGATGCGCGCCGCACTGATGGCGCTCTACCACGAGCTGGCCAGTTTCCCGGAGGTGCCGGAGATGCTGGCGACCCTGAAGGGGCGCGGCCAGCGGCTCGGCATCCTGTCGAACGGCAGCCCGGCGATGCTGGAGGGAGCCGTGGGCTCCGCCGGGATCGGCGACCTGCTGGAAGCGGTGCTCTCGGTCGAGAGCGTCGGCGTCTTCAAGCCCGCCCGCGCAGTCTATGACCTCGTGGGGCAGGCCTATGGCGTGCCGAAGCAGGAGGTGCTCTTCGTCTCCTCGAACGGCTGGGACGCCGCCGCAGGCGCCGCCTACGGCTTCACCACCGCCTGGGTGAATCGCAAGGGCGAGCCGCTCGACCGGCTGCCCGGCCGCCCGCACCATATCCTGAGCGATCTTGCCACCCTGCCCGACCTGGAGGTTTTCTGATGCCCCGTTTCACCGCCCCCGACGGCCTGTCCCTGCACTACGAGGACGAAGGCACCGGCCTGCCGCTGCTCTGCCTCTCCGGCCTGACGCGCAACGCCCGCGACTTCGACTTCGTCGCGCCGCATCTGGAGGGCGTGCGGATGATCCGCCTCGACTACCGGGGCCGGGGCCAGTCCGACTGGGGCGATTACAAGACCTACACCGTACCGGTCGAGGCCAAGGACGCGCTTGCCCTGCTCGACCACCTCGGGCTGGAGAAGGTGGCGGTCCTCGGCACCTCGCGCGGGGGGATCATCGCCATGCTGCTGGGGCTGCTGGCAAAGGACCGCCTCTTGGGCGTGGCCCTGAACGACATCGGGCCCGAACTGAACCCCGCCGGGCTGGAGGCGATCATGGGCTATCTCGGGAAGAACCCGCCCTTCAAGACCTACGAGGAGGCCGCGCGCTTCCGCTCCACCCACATGCCCGCCTTCCCGAACGTGCCGATGGAACGGTGGCGCAAGGAGGTCACCCATACCAATGTCGAGACCCCCGAGGGGTTGCAGATCAACTACGATCCCGGCCTGCGCGACGCGGTGATCGAGGCCGGCGCCGAGCCCAAGGCCGACATGTGGCCGCTCTTCGACAGCCTGACCGACCTGCCGCTGGCGGTGATCCACGGCGCGAATTCGGACTTGCTGACCCACGACGCCGTGGAGAAGATGCAGGCACGCGACCCCGACCTGATCGTGGCCCATGTGCCCGACCGGGGCCACATCCCCTACCTCGACGAGGCCGAAGCCCTCGCCGCCCTCTCCCTCTGGCTGGAAAGACTGAAATGAACTTCGACATGATCACCGCCGCCGCCGGGCGGCTGGCGGGCCACGTGCGGCGCACGCCGCTGCTCCACTCCGCGCTGCTCGACGATTTCGCCGGGCGCCCGGTCTACGTGAAGGCGGAATGCCTCCAGCAGACCGGCAGCTTCAAGGCGCGCGGCGCGTGGTCGGCGATCTCGGCGCTGGAGCCGGAGGTCCGGGCCCGCGGCGTGATCGCCTTCTCCTCGGGCAACCACGCGCAGGGCGTGGCCTGGTCCGCGAAGATGCACGGCGTGCCGGCGGTGATCGTGATGCCGTCGGACGCGCCCGCGCTGAAGCTGGCCAACACCCGCGCCTACGGGGCCGAGGTGGTGACCTATGACCGCGAGAGCGAGGACCGGGACGAGATCGGCGCCCGGCTGGCGGCAGAGCGTGGCCTGACGCTGGTGAAACCCTTTGACGAGCCGCTGGTGATCGCCGGCCAGGGCACCTGCGGGCTGGAGATCGCCGAACAGGCCGCGGAGTTGGGGATCGAGGAGGCCCCCGTGCTGGTGCCCTGCGGCGGCGGCGGCCTGACCTCCGGTGTGGCCCTGGCGCTGGAGGCGACGGCCCCGGGCCTGACCGTGCACCCGGTGGAGCCCGAGGGCTTCGACGACGTGGTCCGCTCGCAGGCCGCCGGCGCGATCCAGCGCAACGCCCGGCTCTCCGGCTCGATCTGCGATGCGATCATCACGCCCCAGCCCGGTGACCTGACCTGGCCGAACATCCAGCGGCTTTGCGGCCTGGGCCTCGTGGTGAGCGAGGACGAGGCGCTGATGGCCATGGCGCAGGCCTTCCTGCGGCTCAAGATCGTGGGCGAGCCGGGCGGCTCCGTGGCGCTTGCCGCCGCGCTGACCAGGGCCCCGGGCAGCGGCCCGGTGATCGCCATCCTGTCCGGCGGCAACGTCGACCCGGCGATGTTCTCCCGCGCGCTCTCCATGCTGGACTGATCCGCCGCGAGGTGATTCGCCCCTGTCGCCGCACTGCGGCAGGGGCGCCCCCCGAAACCCGCGTTCCGCGGGGCAACACGATGCGAAATCCTGCCGATCCCGCGCATCGATCGGCAAAGCGACGCTCTTTCGCGCCAGAATTACGGTCATAGTCTTGTAATCCGGAACGATCCCGTCATTTTGAGGGGTGTTCCCGTTATTTTGGTCGAGCCGACGTGCCAGACCCACGCCTGTTATCGAGGTCGAAAACCCGCTGTGCCTGCTGTTGTGATGCTTCTATTTGCCCCGATCGCCCTGGTCCTGCTCTACGCAGAGGCCCAGCTGCTCGGGTTGAGCTGGACACTGATCGGCGTCCTCTTCGCGGTGAAGTCCCTGTTCCTGCCCCTGGCGCTCTTCTCGCTGCTTTTCGCCCGGAATTTCCGGGAAGAATGAGAAAAACGCCCCGTCGCAGGGGTCTTACAACTCTTGCGCGACGCTGGAACGGCCTGTATTCTATAGACCGCGACGTCGCCTTTATCGACCACCTGCTCCGACCCGGCTCAGTCACTCGATTTTGTTAAGACTTAGCCGACCTGCCGCAATCCCGCGGGCAGTTATTTTGAGGAGCACGACGATGGCCACTGGCACCGTCAAATGGTTCAACACCACCAAAGGGTACGGCTTCATCGCCCCCGAAGGTGGCAGCAAGGACGTTTTCGTCCACATCTCGGCTGTCGAGCGTTCGGGGCTGACCGGCCTTGCCGACAACCAAAAAGTCTCGTTCGACATCCAGCCCGGCCGTGACGGCCGCGAGTCGGCTGTGAACCTGGCACTGCTCTGATCCGGCATCTGCCGTCAGAGAAGGTGATTGCGGGCCCCTCGGGGCCCGTTTTCTTTTGGGGGATGGCTTCGATCCGTGGACCGCGACACACGCGCCTGTCATGCAAGCAACCCGGTCCGAGGCCAGCAGTGCGGCACGCCGGCCTCGGACCTCGGGGCCGCCGCTGACAGCCCCGCCCTACTCCACCCGGTCGATTAGCGCCTGCACCTGCGGTCCGATCCGGTCCACGATCCGCGCCACGCCCTCACCCGTCGGGTGGATGCCATCGGCCTGCATGTAGGGCGCATAGGCCGAGGGATCGGCCTCCTCCGAGAGACCGGCAAAGAAGCTGGGGATCAGGATCGCGCCATAGGCCTCGGCCAGTTCAGGATAGAGCGCATCGAAATCGCGCTTGTAGCCATCGCCGTAATTCCGCGCCGCCTGGAAGCCCACCAGCATCATCGGCAGATCGCGCCCCTGCCCGACCTTCAGGATGCCCTCGATATTGGCCCGCGTGACCGCAGGGTCGATCCCGCGCAGCAGGTCGTTGCCGCCAAGTTCCACGATCATCGCGTCCACCTCCGGCGTCAGGGACCATTCCACGCGCGAGAGCCCGCCCGCCGTGGTGTCGCCCGACACGCCGCCGTTGATCACCGTCACCTCTGCGCCCTGATCGCGCAGCCAGGCCTGCAACTGTGGCACGAAACCCTCCTCCGGCGGCAGGCCGTAGCCCTGGGTCAGACTGTCGCCCAATGCCAGTATCGTGACCTCTGCCTGCGCTTCATGGGCGGACAAGGGGCTGAGGATTAGGCACAATCCGAGGGAAATCGCCCCAGCCGCGGCCTTGGCCCCGCGGAACCGGCCCCCATATGACAGGCAGCCCCCGAGGGAGGCGCCAACCGCTGAAAGGACCCCGATGAACGATCCGATCCTGACCCTCGAAGGGGCTGCCCTGTCACTGGACGGCAACGCCGGGCGCGTCGATATCCTGCAGGACATCTCGCTCACCGTCCGACGGGGGGAAACGCTGGGGCTGGTGGGGCCTTCGGGCTCTGGCAAAAGCTCTCTCCTGATGCTGATGGGCGGGCTGGAACGCGCCACCGGGGGCCGGATCGCGGCGCTGGGGCAGGACCTGACGGCGATGACCGAGGACCAGCTTGCCCGCTTCCGCCGGGAACATATGGGGGTGGTCTTTCAATCCTTCCACCTCATCCCGACGATGACCGCACTGGAAAATGTCGCCACGCCGCTGGAACTGGCAGGCGTTGCGGATGCCTTCGACCGGGCCGAGGCCGAGCTGGAGGCCGTGGGCCTCGGCCATCGCGGCGGGCATTACCCCAGCCAGATGTCGGGCGGCGAACAGCAGCGCGTGGCCCTTGCCCGCGCCATTGCCCCCCGGCCCGAGATCCTGCTGGCCGATGAACCCACCGGCAACCTCGACGAGAGCACCGGCAAGCAGATCGTCGACCTGCTCTTCGGTCTGCGCGACCGGCACGGGGCGACGCTGGTCATGGTGACCCATTCGAACGAGCTGGCCGCCCGCTGCGACCGCGTGATCCGCCTGCGCGACGGTCATGTCAGCCCGCTGGCGGAGGCGGCGGAGTGAGCGCCGCTCCCCAGCCCGCCACCGCAGCGCCCGGGGTCCTCGCCGCCCTCACCCTCGCCGCGCGCTTCGCACGGCGCGAGTTGCGCGGCGGCCTGCGCGGTTTCCGCATCCTGCTGGGGTGCCTCGCGCTCGGCGTCGCGGCCATCGCGGGCGTCGGCATGGTCCGCGCCTCGATCGAGGCCGGCCTCGCCCGCGAGGGCGCGGCCCTGCTGGGCGGCGACGCCGAGATGTCCTTCACCTACCGCTTTGCCTCCGACGAGGAGCGCGCGTGGATGGAGACCCACGCCGCCGCCGTCTCCGAGATCGCCGATTTCCGCTCCATGGCCGTGGTCGACGGGCCGGAGGGGCCCGAGCGCGGGCTGACGCAGGTCAAGGCGGTGGACACCGCCTATCCGCTGGTGGGGGCGGTGACGCTCTCGCCCGATATCCCGCTGGCCGAGGCCTTCGCCGATCAGGACGGCACGCCGGGCGCGATCATGGCGCCGCTGCTGGCCGACCGGTTGCAGATCGCGCCGGGCGACAGCTTCCGGCTGGGCGAGACGACCTTCCGGCTGAGCGCCCTGCTGGAGAGCGAGCCCGACAGCGGCGCCGACGGTTTCGGCCTCGGCCCGCGCACGCTGGTGCTGCGGCAGGCGCTGGAGGGCTCGGGCCTGCTGGCGCCGGGCACGCTCTTCGACAGCCGCTACCGGCTGACCCTGCCCGAGGGCACCGACGTGGCGCCGCTGGCCGACCAGGCGCGGGAAAATTTCCGCGACAGCGGGATGCGATGGCGCGACAGCCGCAACGGCGCGCCGGGCATTGCCACCTTCGTGGACCGGCTGGGCGGCTTCCTGATCCTCGTGGGCCTCTCGGGGTTGGCGGTGGGCGGTGTCGGTGTGTCCTCCGCCGTGCGCGCCTACCTCTCGGGCAAGACCGCCACCATCGCCAACCTGCGCACGCTGGGGGCCGAGCGGCGGGTGCTGTTCCTGACCTACTTCCTGCAGATCGGCGCCCTTGCCGTGCTCGGCATCGCGATCGGGCTGGTGCTGGGGACAATCATCCCGATCGCCCTCGCCCCGCTGATCTCGGCACAACTGCCGATCCCGGCAGAGTTCGGCCTCTACCCGCGCCCGCTGATCGAGGCGGCGCTCTATGGCCTGCTCACGGCGCTGATCTTCACCCTCTGGCCGCTGGCCCGGACCGAGGACATCCGCGCCGCCGCCCTGTTCCGCGATGCGCTCGGCGGCGGGCGGGCGCTGCCGCCGCTGCGCTACCTCGTCACCATCGCGGCGCTCTTCGCGCTGCTGCTGGGGGCCGCGGGGGCGTTTTCCGGCAACTGGCGGCTCACCCTCTGGACCGCGGGCGGCATCCTCGGCGCGCTTGTCCTGCTCACGCTGGCGGGCCTCGGCATCCGCCGCCTTGCCGGCGCGCTGCGCCCTGTCGCGCGGGGCCGCCCGCCGCTTCGCTGGGCGCTGGCCGCCGTGGCGGGACCGGGGAACGAGGCACTGCCCGTGGTGCTGTCGCTGGGCCTCGGCCTCTCCGTTCTGGCCGCCGTGGGGCAGATCGACGGCAACCTGCGCGCCGCCATCACCCGCGACCTGCCCGACCGCGCGCCGAGCTATTTCTTCGTCGACATCCAGCCCGACCAGATGGCGGGCTTCCGCACCCGCGTCGACGCCGACCCCGCCGTGAGCCGGGTGGAGGCCGCGCCGATGCTGCGCGGCATCATCACCCAGATCAACGGCCGCCCCGCCCGCGAGGTCGCGGGCGATCACTGGGTGCTGCGCGGCGACCGGGGCGTGACCTATTCCGCCGCCCGCCCCCAGGGCACCAAGATCACCGAGGGCGCATGGTGGCCCGAGGAGTATTCCGGCCCGCCGCAGATGTCCTTCGCCGCCGAGGAAGCCGCCGAGATGGGGCTGAAGCTGGGCGACGAGATCACGATCAACATCCTTGGCCGCGACATCACCGCGACGCTGACCTCCTTCCGCGAGGTGGATTTCTCCACCGCGGGCATGGGGTTCATCACCGCCATGAACCCCTCGGCCCTCGCAGGCGCACCGCACAGCTGGATCGCCACCGTCTATGCCGAACCGCAGGCCGAGGCGGCGATCCTGCGCGACCTCTCCAACAGCTATCCCAACATCACCGCGATCCGCGTCCGCGACGCCATCGACCGGGTGTCGGAGCTTCTGGGCGGCATCGCCACGGCCACCTCCTATGGGGCGGGGGCGACGCTGCTGACGGGCTTCCTCGTGCTGATCGGGGCTGCGCTTTCGGGTGAGCGGGCGCGGGTCTACGAGGCGGCGGTGCTGAAGACGCTGGGGGCAACGCGGGCCCGGGTGCTGGCCAGCCTCGCGTGGCGGTCAGGCATCATGGGGGCTGCGGCGGGGCTGGTGGCGCTGGCCGCCGGGATCACCGGGGGCTGGGCCGTCTGCCACTACGTGATGGAGACCGACTATGCGGTAATCTGGCCCTCGGCGCTGGCCATCGTGGCAGGCGGGCTGATCGCGAACCTCGTCGCGGGCATGGTCTTTGCCTGGCGGCCGCTGGCCGCGCGTCCCGCGCGGGTGCTGCGGTCGCGGGACTGAGGGGCCGGTTTCTTGAGTATTTTCGGAAAGATGAAGGAGGGGGCTGCGGTCCCCTCCCTCGTGTTTGTCAGGCGGTGACGGGCTGTTTCATCCAGTCTTCCAGCACCTCGATCAGCGCCTCGGGGCTTTCCCAGCTAGGCAGGTGCCCGGCGTCGGGCAGGATCGAGAGGCGGGCGGTCGGGATCAGCTCGGCCATGAACTCGTGCCGTTTCACCGAGGTCAGCGTATCGTATTCGCCGCAGATGACGCGGGTGGGGACCTTGCACTTGCGCAGCGTCGCCTGCTGGTCGCGGCGGCGTTGCAGGGCACGGTTCTGCTTCTCGAAGGCCTGAGGCCCGCCATCGCGGGCCATCCGCTGCCAGGCGGCGATGTAATCGGCGCGGCGCGGGCCCGGGGCGAGGGTGGCGGCGGGCAGCGCCTCCTTCAGCGCATCATCGAGCCGCCCGGCGCGGGATTTCACGATCCAGGGCTCGCGGGCGGCGGCCTCCTGCGGGGTGTCGGCCAGCGGGGTGCAGGCGATCAGCGCGAGGCGCAGCACGCGGTCGGGGGCGCGGCGCAGGATCTCCATCGCCACCGCTCCGCCGAAGCCGTAGCCGCAGAGGGCAAACCGCGCAGGCAGCTGGCTGAGCAGCTCGGAGGCGATCTCCTCCATCCGCTCGCCCTGCCCCACGGGGGCCACGCTGACCATGCGCCGGCGTCCCATCACCGTGGCCTGCTGGGCAAAGAGCCTCAGGTCGCAGCCGAGGCCCGGCACGAATACCAGAGGGTCTGCCACGTCTTCCATCCCGTCCTGCGCCGCATGGCGGCGATCCGGGCCACAGGACATGGCGGCGCAAGCAAGGTCAATGGCTTGCGCGGCGTCGCGCGCCTGCGCCAGCGGCGCATCGCCGAAACGTGATCAGCCCTCGGCGCGGACCAGCACATCCGTGATCGCGGCGGTGATATGGGCGAGGTCATCGGGCGAGGAGAAGCGGTGATCCGCCCCCTTCACCAGCGTCAGGCGCATGTCCGGCCCCTCGGCCCGCTCCAACAGGCGCAGCGCCACCGACATGTCCACGTCCGCATCCGCCGTGCCCTGCAGGAAGCGCACCGGGAAGGGCAGCGGCAGGGCGCCGCGCAGGACAAGGTGCTTGCGGCCGTCCTCGATCAGGCGCTTCGTGATCACGTAAGGTTCGCCGTACTCGGAGGGCAGCGCGACCTGCTGCACCATTTCGAGGGCGGCGCGCTGCGCCTCGTCGAAGCCGGCCCACATGCTGTCCTCGGTGAAGTCGGGGGCCGCGGCGATGGTGACGAGGCCCGCGATCCGTTCCGGGATGCGCTTGGTCATCAGCAGGGAAATCCAGCCGCCCATGGAGGAGCCGACGAGCACCTGCGGCCCCTCGGTCAGCATCTCGATGGCGACCTCGGCATCCTCGGCCCAGTCCCCGATGGCCCCGTCAAGGAACGCCTCCGAGCTCTGGCCATGGCCGGAATAGTCGAACCGCAGGAAGGCGCGGCCCTCGGCCTCGGCCCAGTCCTGCAGGTGCTGCGCCTTGGTCCCGGTCATGTCGGACTTGAACCCGCCAAGGAAGACCACGCCGGGGCCCTTGCCCGCGGTACGGTGGTAGGCCAGCTTGCGGCCCTGCGGCGTTTCCAGATAGCTCGGCTCGGACATGGGATACCCCCCTCTTTGGGGACTGTCTGGCACGATGCGCCCGGTGGCGCAATCGGCCAGCGGCGTCACATCCGCTCGACCTCGCGCAGGGTCATGGCCAGCGCCCCGCCCGCAAGCGCCATGACGGCATATCCGGCAAGTGCCGCCTCGGGCCCCACGATGGAGAGGGCACCTCCGAGGCCCCCCGCCAGCAGCAGCAACACGCCGATGACGGTGTTGGCTGCGGCGGCATAGGCGGTGCGGCTGTCCTCCGGCGACATGTCCACGAGGTAGGTGGACCGCGCCTGTCGCACGCCGTGATAGGCGATCATCAGCCCGAAGAGCACGGCCGGTCCGGCCCAGACCGCCCCGATCATCCCCGCCCAGTCGAGCGCCAGCCCGACGGCCAGTGCCACGGCGGCTGCGGCCCCGGAGAGCGCCAGCGTCAACCGCGACGAATAATCCGAGAGGCGGCCCCAGACATAGGAGCTGAGGAAGGAAGCGGCGGCAGAGGCCAGCAGCATCGCCCCCAGCTGGCCAAGCACCGCGCCCTCCTGATCCTGCCCCGACTGCATCACGATCCATGGCGGCGCCAGCGAGGTGGAGACCAGCAGCCCGCGCACGAGGATGAAGCGGCGCAGGTCGGCGTCATCGCGCAGCGCGGCCCAGAGGGCGAGGCCCTTCCTGTCGCCCCGCTTGGCCTCCGGTTCGTCGAGCCCCGCGAAGACGAGGGCCGCGCCGAGCCAGAAGACCCCGGCGAGGGCGATGGCGATCAGGACCGGCCCGCGCGCCTGCAACAGGCCCGAGATCAGCAGCAGCGCGAAGATCACGACGCCGGCGGAGGCGGCGGAGCCCGCCAGCCCCGTGACCGCGCCGCGCCGGGTCTTGGCCACCGTGCGGCCCTGCACGTCCTTGTAGGAGACGGAACAGGCCGCCCGCGCACAGGCCAGAACGCCGAGCGCAAGACAGATGGCGAGGCCGGCCACCGCGCCCTCCAGCAGCCAGCCCGCCGCCGCGATGGCCAGCGCCGCAAGGCCCTGCACCGCCGAGCCCGCGGCCCAGACCCACTTGCGGTGGCGCAACCGCTCGATCCCGTCCGCCAGCAGCACCTGCGGCAGCAGGGCGCCTGCCTCGCGGATCGGCACGAGCGCCCCGGCATAGGCCCCCGGCGCGCCAAGCGCGGTCAGCAGCCACGAGAGCACCAGCTTGGGGTCGATCAGCCCGTCCGCGATCTTGGAGAGCGACAGCGCCGCGATGTGCCGCAGCCCGTTGCGGCCCTCGGTCGCATCGATCTTGTCCGCCTCCACGCCGGCGATCCGTGCAAAAGCTGCGGAGGCCGGGCTGTGCTGGATGTCCGTGGTCGTCATCGACGGTCCTTTCTGGCTTGCCCGTTTCAGGAACGGCTGGCGGCGCCGGCGGGTTCCCGCTTGACTCCCCTCCGGCGAAGATTCAAGTAGGGCGCACACCATAACCCGCAACCGGGCGTTCCGTGGGCGCCAAACTGACGAGGAGGCCGATATGGCACAGATCTCCCTCACATTTCCCGACGGCAATTCGCGCGAGTATCCCGCAGGGATCACCGCTGGCGAGGTTGCTGCGGACATCTCCAAATCGCTGGCCAAGAAGGCCATCTCCGCGACGGTGAACGGCGCGCATTTCGACCTTCAGTGGCCGATCACCGGCGACAGTGCGATCGCCATCCACACGCTTCAGGACGAGGTGCAGGCCAATGAGCTGGTGCGCCATGACCTTGCGCATATCATGGCCCGCGCCGTGCAGGAGCTCTGGCCCGACGTGAAGGTCACCATCGGCCCGGTCATCAAGGACGGCTGGTACTACGACTTCGACCGTCAGGACCCGTTCACGCCCGAGGACCTCGGCGCGATCGAGAAGAAGATGAAAGAGATCATCAACCTGCGCGATCCGGTGAAGACCGAGGTCTGGGATCGCGACGTGGCGGTGAAATACTACGAAGAGCGCGGCGAGCCCTACAAGGTCGAGCTGATCGACTCGATCCCCGGGGACGAGCCCCTGCGCATGTACTGGCACGGCGACTGGCAGGACCTCTGCCGCGGCCCGCACCTGCAGCACACCGGGCAGGTTCCGGCGGATGCCTTCAAGCTGATGAACGTGGCCGGGGCCTACTGGCGCGGCGACAGCTCGCGCCCGATGCTGCAACGGATCTACGGCACGGCCTTCACCTCGAAGGAGAAGCTGAAGGCCCACCTGACCATGCTGGAAGAGGCCGCCAAGCGCGACCACCGCAAGCTGGGCCGCGAGATGAACCTGTTCCACATGCAGGAAGAGGCCCCCGGGCAGGTGTTCTGGCACCCGAACGGCTGGACCATCTACACCGAGCTGCAGGACTACATGCGCCGCAAGCAGCGTCGCGGCGGCTATGTGGAGGTGAACACCCCGCAGGTGGTGAACCGCAAGCTGTGGGAGGCCTCGGGCCACTGGGGCAACTACCAGGAGAACATGTTCATCGTCGAAGTGGACGAGGATCATGCCCGCGAGAAGACGATCAACGCCCTGAAGCCGATGAACTGCCCCTGCCACGTGCAGGTGTTCAACCAGGGCCTGAAGTCCTACCGCGACCTGCCGCTGCGCATGGCCGAGTTCGGCTCCTGCAACCGGTACGAGCCCTCGGGCGCGCTGCACGGGATCATGCGGGTGCGCGGCTTCACGCAGGATGACGCGCACATCTTCTGCACCGAGGACCAGATCGAGGCCGAGACGAAGATCTTCATCGACTTCCTCGCCGACATTTACGCCGACCTTGGCTTCACCGGCTGGACGATCAAGCTCTCCACCCGGCCCGAGAAGCGCATCGGCTCGGAAGAGAGCTGGGACCGCGTCGAGGCGGCGCTTGGCAACGCCTGCAAGGCTGCCGGTTACGACTACGAGATCCAGGAAGGTGAAGGCGCCTTCTACGGTCCCAAGCTGGAGTTCACCCTGACCGATGCCATCGGCCGGGAATGGCAGTGCGGCACCCTTCAGGTGGACCCGAACCTGCCCGAGCGTCTGGACGCGAACTACATCGGCCAGGACGGCGAGAAGCACCGCCCGATCATGCTGCACCGTGCCGTTCTCGGCTCCTTCGAGCGGTTCATCGGCATCCTGATCGAGAACTCGGAAGGCAAGCTGCCGCTCTGGCTGGCGCCCCGTCAGGTGGTCGTGGCCTCGATCGTCTCGGACGCCGACGCCTACTGCCTCGAGGTGGTCGCGGCGCTGAAGGCCAAGGGCATCCGCGCCGAGGCCGACCTGCGCAACGAGAAGATCAACTACAAGGTCCGCGAGCATTCCGTCGGCAAGGTGCCCTACATCCTCGCCTGCGGCATGAAGGAAGTGGAAGAGCGCACCGTCTCGACCCGCCGCCTCGGCGAGAAGCAGACCAAGACGCAGACCATGGACGAGATCGTGGCCGAACTGGCCTCGGTCACGACCCCGCCGGACAAGCGGTGAGCCGCACAGGCGTCAGCATCGCCTCCGACAGATCAAAGGGCAGCCCTCGGGCTGCCCTTTTGCATTTGAAGAAGCGGGCCCCGGCTCACCAAGTCAGCCAGCGGCGTCCGGCCCAGGCCCCGACACCTGCCGCAAGGGCGATGCCGAGGCTGTACCAGACCGAATAGAAGAGCGGCGAATCCTCGGTGCAGAAGGTCGAATAGACCGTGGTGGCGAGGCCCCCCGCCACCAGCCCCGCAAAGGCCCCGCAGGCCATCGGGTTCAGCGGCGCACCCCGGCGCAGGACCGAGATCAGCGCCGCCGTCACCGGCAGCGACAGGGTCACGATGGCGGGCATGCAGACCGGGATCGAATGGCCGACGAAGAGCCGCAGCCGGTCGGCGGGCGCATGGGTGGCATAGGCCAGCATGAAGAGCGAGAGCGCCGCCATCGGCAGGACCCAGATCGCCTGTGCCGGCCAGCCGCGCGGGGCGGCGGGCCGGGCCGCGTTCAACGCCAGCGGCAACGCCAGCAGCGCCAGCACGAAGGGCAGCACCGTCTTGGCCAGCACCACCGGGTCCGCCAGCGCCGGCAGCACGTCGGGCCGGGGGCCAAGCAGCGCGAAGAACAGCACCAGCGTGCCCGCGACGCCAAGCGCCAGCCGGCGCAGCAGCAGCGCCTCGGGCGCGGCCTTCGGTGCAGGGGAGGCATCGCCCGCGAGCGTGGCAATCAGGTCATCGGTCGTGGTCTTCTCAGTCATCTTCCGCCTCCGCCATCTGGCGCAGTTTCGTCATTGCACGATGGTAGGCGACACGCACCGCCCCCTCGCTCATTCCCAGGCGCGCGCCGACCTCTCCGGCGCTCTCGCCCTCGACACCCACGGCGCGCACGATGCCCGCGGCCCGCGGGTCGATCCCCTCCAGCAGGCGGGCAAGGTCGCGCGCGGCGGTCACGTCGCCCGTGGCCTCGTCCTCCAGCGTCTCGACCACGTCCTCGATCGGGACGGCCACCCGCCTCCGGCGCGCGGCATCCGCGGCCTTGTAGCGGGCGATGGCATAGAGCCAGGGTGAGACGGGCAGATCGCTGCGCCATGTGTGCCGCTTGGCATGCACCGCCAGCAGGACCTCCTGCACGATGTCCTCCACCTCGGCCTCCACCGTGCAGCGGGCCCGTACGATCTTGCGGATCACTGGCGTCGCCTCGTGCAGGAAGCGCGCGTAGCAGGGACCGTCGCCCCCGAGGGCGCGGCGCAGGAGGTCTGACCAGAGATCGTCGCGCGTCGTCATCTGGGGGTCCATTCGCGAGGCTCTGCAGAAACGTTACAACCTTTTCGCGAAAATCCGAAATCCGATCACCGATGCGTGATAGTCTGAAATGCCCCGTAACGGTCCGGGAGAGGCCGGCGAAGGGGATAGCATGGACGCCACAACGGCGCTCCCAGACATCGGAGGACCGAAGATGACCACCAAGACCACCGCAGTGACCCTTGCCGGCGCCTTTGCCGCAGCCCTCTCCGCCCAGGCCACCACGGCGGGCGCCGCGACGATGGAGAAGTGCTTCGGCGTTGCCATGGCCGGCGAGAACGACTGCGCCGCGGGCCCCGGCACCACCTGCGCCGGCACCTCGAAAGTCGACTACCAGGGCAACTCCTGGAAGCTGGTCGAGGAAGGCACCTGCATGACCATCGCCCTGCCCGCCGACGACAAGGGCATGGCACGCATGGGTTCTCTCGAACCGCTGGACCGTGACCACCCGATGGGCGGCTGACCCGTCCCGGAGCGGGCGCGTCCCCCTCGGGCGCGCCCATCCCCACTGACACGCAGACCACTGACAGACCGACCGCAGACCGCAGACCGCAGACGGAGGAGACCGACATGCTGGACCGGACCAAGAGCCAAGCCCTGCCCGCCGCCCCCGGCGTCGGCTACAAGGCACAGCATTACACCGCGCTCACCACGGACCCGGGCTGCGTCGGCTGGCTGGAAATCCACGCCGAGAACTACATGGGACAGGGCGGCCGCCCGCTGGCGCAACTGCGCGCCCTGCGCGAGCGCTTCCCGGTCTCCGTCCACGGCGTCGGCCTGTCCATCGGCGGACCGGACCCGCTCGACGCGGACCACCTCGCGCGGCTGCGCGATCTCTGCCACTGGCTCGACCCGCACAGTTTTTCCGAACACCTCGCCTGGTCCACCCATGACGGGGCCTACCTGAACGACCTGCTGCCCCTGCCCTATACCGATGCCACCCTTGCCCGGGTCTGCGACCACGTGGACGAGGTTCAGGAGGTGCTGGGCCGGCAGATGCTGCTGGAAAACCCCTCCTCCTACCTCGCCTTCGACGAGAGCACCTGGGACGAGGTCGGCTTCCTCGCCGAGATCAGCCGCCGCACCGGCTGCGGCCTGCTGCTCGACGTGAACAATGTCTTTGTCAGCGCGGTGAACCTGCGCCTCGATCCCCGCGCCTATATCGAGGCCTTCCCGCTGGAGGCCGTGGGTGAAATCCACCTCGGCGGCCATGACGAGGACGCGGACGACCACGGAGCGCCGCTGCTGATCGACAGCCATGGCCGCGCGGTCGCCGATCCGGTCTGGGCCCTGCTGGACCTGACGCTGGCGCGGGGCGGGCCGAAGCCGGTACTCATCGAATGGGACACCGACGTGCCCGACTGGCCGGTGCTGGAGGCCGAGGCCGCCCGCGCGGCCCGGGCCCTCGACAGGATGACCACCGGGATCGCAGCCGCACCCACAACCGGGATCAAAACCGGGGTGCGCACATGAATGCCCCGCCGCTGTTCCTGCCCGCCGCCTCGGAGGTGGAGGAGGCCTTTCGCACCGCTCTCCTCGACGGCGAGGTGCCGGTGCCTGCGGGTCTCAGCGATGGCGCGGGCCAGCCCGCCGGACGGCGCTACGCGGTCTACCGCAACAACGTGGCCGTGGCCCTTGGCGAGGCGCTGGAAAGCGGTTTTCCCGCCGTGGCCGGGCTGCTGGGGCCGCAGAACTTCCGTATGGTGGCGGGCATCTACCTGCGCCGCCATCCACCGACATCGCCGGTGATGCCGCTCTATGGTGCGGGGTTCGCCGCCTTCCTCGAGGCCGCGGAGGCGCTGGCCCGCTGGCCCTACCTCGGAGACGTGGCGCGGCTGGACTACGCCCTGCGGCAGGCCTACCACGCCGCGGATGCAGAGCCGCTCTCCCCCGAGGCGCTGACCACGCTGGCCGCCGAGGCATTGCCCCAGACCCGCTTGCGCCTTCCGCCGGCACTTCAGCTGCTGCGCTCACCCTACCCGGTGATCGACATCCGCAACCGCGCCCTCGGGCTGGCGGACAGCATCGGCAGCCATGGCCAATGTGCCCTCGTCACGCGGCCCGAATATGACCCCGTGACCGATCCCCTGCCGCAGGCCGATGCCGCCCTGCTGGAGCGGCTTATGGCGGGCGCCACCCTCGGCGCGGCGCTGGAGGAGACGGGCACGGACCCGACGGCACTGCTCTCCCTCCTGATCGCGCGCCGGGCGCTGACCGGACTGGAGACGACCGAATGACCGATACGACCACACCCACCCCGCTCTTCGCCCGCACCATCGCGGCTGCCCTGCCCCTGCTGGCACGGCTGACCTTTGCCGCGGTGCTTCTGCGCTGTTACTGGGGCTCTGCGCTGACCAAGGTGGGCGAGGGCCCGCTGGGGCTCTTCCGGCCCTCCGCCGGGGCCTATGCGCAGATCTTCCCCAACGGTTTCGCGGCGGCGGGCTATGACCCCAGCCAGCTGACCGTGTTCCACTGGGCGGTGGCCGTGGGGGGCATGTGGGCGGAGTTCCTGCTGCCGCTGGCGATCGTGCTGGGGCTCTACACGAGGCTGGCCGCCTTCGGCATGATCGGCTTCGTGGCGATCCAGACCTTCACCGATCTCTTCGGCCACGGCATCCTCGCCCATGCGCCGACGCTGGGGGCATGGTTCGACCGCGCCCCGGATGGCGCGATCCTCGATCAGCGGATGTTGTGGATCGTTCTGCTGCTGACGCTGGTGGACCGCGGCGGCGGGCCGCTGTCGCTCGATGCGCTGCTCAGAAGTGCGCCCGCTCTTCGTCCGGCTTCCCGGCAGCCAGCGCCATGAGCCCGGCCACGCCGCAGAAGAACAGCGGGAAGATGGTGAAGAACCCCATGCCGAAGGCCCAGTACATGCCCCCCGCCGAGAGCAGGAGCAGCACCCCTGACCAGAGCGCGCGGGCGCGTGCCATCCCCGCCCCGGCGATCGCCAGCATGGGCGAGAGCACGGACATGGTGCGGATCAGCTCCACGTCGTTGACCTGGTAGAACAGCCCGTCGACCTCTCCGAAGACGTCGATGAAGGCGGTGTAGCCGTAGCTGGCCAGCCCGACCACCAGTCCCATGAGGCCCCCGATCAACCCGAGGATCAATGCCGCGTTGCGCATCCGCGCCCTCCTGCGTTACCCGTCGGGCCCCGGATCAGGCAGCGCCGAGCGCCGCCCGCACCTCGGGCCCCCACCCGAGATAGAGACGATCCCCGTCGATTATAAGGGGGCGCTTCATCAGCGTGGGATGGTCGGCCAGCAGCTCCAGCGGGGGGCGGGCGCGCTCGTCATCGGCAAGACCCCGCCACGTCGTCGACCGCGTATTGAGCAGGGATGCGCCGAACTCCGCGTGGGCCTTTTGCAGGATCTCCACCGGGACGCCCTCGGCGCGGACATCCACGAACGTGGCCCCCTCCAAGGATTTCAGCGCCTTACGGCAGGTGTCGCAGGTCTTCAGACCGAAAAGCTTCATCGCGCGCCTCCTGTTTTGGCCCAAGATTAAATATCGTGCAGGGCCCGGCTGGATTAACCAGTTTAGCTTGATTTTTACAATGCCCCATAAAATGCTGGTCGTACGACATGGTGCATGTCGGGCTGCCTGTACGCTGGAACTGCAGGGGGGCCGAAGCCATGGCGCATGATCCCCGCATTTTCGGGGAACGTACGGCAAAAGGAGAGACGGAATGCCGATCGGCACCGTAAAATGGTTCAATACGACGAAGGGCTACGGTTTCATCGAGCCCGAAGAAGGCGGCAAAGACGTTTTCGTGCATATTTCCGCGGTCGAACGCTCGGGGCTGACTGGCCTCGCCGACAATCAGAAGGTCGGTTACGAGCTTCTGGAAGGACGCGACGGTCGCAAGATGGCCGGCGACCTCAAGCTGCTCTGAACATCGGCTGCGGATCGGCTTTTGCCGGTCCGCACCCCTCCGGGAGGAGAGCGCCCGCGTGCGAACCGGACGTCAGGCAGGATCCTTCTGGTAGGACTGCCAGTCTTCGCCCATGGCCACGATACAGGATCGCCCCTCGGCGTAGGTGATGACCATGGTCCAGTCACCGCGGGCATCCGTCCAGAGCTCCACCAGCTCATCCGGCCCCCGCAGCCCCGCGGCCTGCGGGCTGGCACCGATGCGCCGCTCCAACCGTTCCCGCATCCTGTCCGGACTGTCGCAGATCACCTCCGCGATCGGGGATTGCGCCCGTACGGCCCCCGCCTGACCGAGGGGGGACAGCACGGCCACGAATGCGGCGATGGGCGCGAGGACGCGCGCCGCGGCATGTCTGATCCGGTCCTGTTGCATGGGTTTGCCTGTTCACTGCTTGCGCCCAGTGTAACAGATTGATGACGTGCGGACGACGTTTATGTAACGAAAAGGGCGCCACGCGGGCGCCCTCTCGGAACTGTCAGCTGTGTCGCACAGCCCGGTACGGGCCCAGGCTCCGCTCAGTACCCGCCCGGCGACTTCGAGCCGTAGAGCTCCGGATCAATCCTGCGATAGGTCGGGCGGTAGCTGCGACGCTGCACCGGGTGGCGCTTCATCTGGTCGTAGGTCTGCGCCTGATCCGGCACCCCGCAGGAGATGTCTCCGCCGACGGCGACGGGCTGCAGACCATGCGGACAGTAGTTCGCCGCGGCCGGATAGGGATAGGTATTGACGGATTGCGCCGCAGCCGGTGCGGCAAGCGCCAGCAGACCGAAACCTGCAGCAGTCAGAATGCGGAACATCATTGGCCCCCAATGCAATGAAAACAATGTCGATAAGGGGAGTGTAGCAGGCTCCGGCTTTCTGACAATCTTTCTGCGGCCCCGCCGTTACTGGAAAGCGCGCAGGATCAACACGCCCAGCGCCGCCGAGGCCCCGGTCAGGACCGTGCCCCAGCTCACGTCCAGCGCGACCATGCGCAGGTCCCAGGCCTTGAGCGTGGCGTAATTGGTGAACTCGTAGGTGCCATAGGCCAGCGCCCCGAGGATCGCCCCGTTCAGCAGCGCCTGCAGCGGCGCGCCCTCGCGCAGCGCGGGCAGCGAGACGAACCAGACCACCCCCGCCACATAGAAGAGGTAGAAGACCGCCGCCGGACCGATACGCAGGTCTTCAAGGAGCTGATCCTGAAGCCGCGCCTCGAAGACCGGACGGATGACGTTCTTGAGCATGACCGCATCCAGCCCGAGGAAGAGCACGGCGGTGACAAGATAGAGCGAGAGGGTCTGCATGAGGGCACATCCGAGCATTGTTTGATCAGGATACGGGCCGCTGGGCAGATTGGATCAGCGCGCCACCGTCCAGAGGCAGAAAAGATGCAGAAAAAGCGCCTCGGAGGCCTGACAGGCCGGAAATGCCCATTGCGGGAAACGGGACTGCCCCATTCCCCGCGCGGGTCTCCGGCGATGCCTGTCAGTCGAGCGTCGCGCGGAATTCACGCCATTCGCGCTTGCTCATCCCGCAATTCTCTTCCGTGACCTCTTCGCCGGCCAGCATCCGCTTCATGCAGTCCACCATCTGCGACGAGAAGGTGACGGCCCCGAGGCGATAGTCCTCGAAGGCGCGGTAGGCGAAGGGTACCCAGTCTGCCACCACGTTGCAGATCGCATCGGCATAGACGCGGATCTCGTATTGCGCATGGGCATCGGCGCGCAGGCGCAGGAAGTGCAGCAGGTTGTGCAGATCCACCTTCCAGTACCACTGGGTGTAGATGTTGGCGGGCAGGTTCATCCGCGCCAACTCCCGCGCAAGGCCCTGCTGGTCGTCGGTGGAGATCATCTCTTCGTAGTGATCGTAGGCCAGGTTGCTGTCGCGCTTGAGCATCTCAAGCACGCGCGCGGCCTCCTCGCCTTCCAACACGTCGCCGCGGCCCTGGTTGTTCACCACGGACTGTGCGGCCAGATGCTCGGGCGCGGGGATGTAGAACTCCCGGTCGAGAATCGAGTAGCGGGCCGAGTATTCGTTCACGTTCGCGGTGCGGTGGCGGATCCACTGGCGGGCCACGAAGACCGGCAGCTTCACGTGCAGCTTCACTTCGCACATCTCGAAGGGGGTCGAGTGCCAGTGCCGCATCAGGTAGCGGATCAGGCCCTCGTCGTTCTGCACCGACTTCGTGCCCTTGCCGTAGGAAACCCGGGCCGCCTGGCAGATGGCCGCATCGTCGCCCATGTAGTCCACGACGCGGACGAACCCGTGATCCAGCACCGGGATCGCCTTGTAGAGATGCGCCTCCATCCCCTCCGACACCGCGCGCAGGGTCTGGCGGGGCGTTTCACGCAGGGCGTCGATCTCTGCCTGCTGCTCGGGGGTCACGGCCATGGGGCGAATCCTTCTACCAGATGAATCGACCGTCACCTTATCTGGGGTCGCGCACCGATGGAACGACAAGATCGTGTAGAGGCATTTCCGCCGCACTTGCCCATCGCCGGGACGTCGATCACGCGCGATCATTGACTTTTGATCCCGGCACACGAAAACTTGCGCAAAACCGGCAGGATAGCCGGACGACACCAGAGGCACGAGGCAGACAGATGATCCATCGCGTGGTCTATCCGCTGGCGATTGCGCTTGCCGTTTCGGCATGCAGCGGCGACGGCACGAACCCTTTCGACGACACCGAAACCGAGGACGGCTCGGGCACCGATGACGGCACCACGATCGATGATCGCGGCCTGCCGCCCGGCACCGCCAGCCCGACCCCGAACCGGTCGATCACCCGCTCCGAGGCGGAGACCGAAACCGGGGGCGGCACCGCGCTGAACTACGAGTATCGTAACGACTCCGGGCAGGACGAATTCTACGTCGACAACCTGCCCTTCGATGCGGACAACACCTACAGCCGCGGCACCGCCGTCTCCTCGTTGGGTACGGCCGGCTCCTACGCGGTCTACGAGAGCTCGCCCACGGCGGTCGACCCGGACACCGGCAACACCGTCTCGGCGATGACCTACCGTGCGCTCTACGGCAAGAGCGTCAGCGGTCAGACCCAGTTCGCCATCGTCCGTTCGGCCAGCTATACCGACTACGGCTTCGGCGGCTTCATCTACCGGCGCAACCAGACCGACAACAATGGCGATCAGGTCAGCCTCGTGGTGCCGACCTGCTCGGGCGACTGCACCGCGCAGTACACCGGCGACTACGCGGGCCTCCGCGTCTTCAGCGGCTCCGGCGGGCTCGAGTACACTCAGGGCGACGCCGAGATGTACGTCGACTTCGAGGACTTCAACGACGGCCAGAGCGGCGTTGCCCTCTACGTCTACAACCGTCGCATCTACGACATCAACGGCAACGACGTGACCGGGAACTACATGACCGCGCTCGAGGCGGTGGATGACAGCACCACGATCACCAACACCGGTGGCGGGGCCTACATGCCGGCGCTGCGCTCGGTGATCTCGCCCGACAATGCCGATGCCAACGGCGAAATCGTCGGCACGATCCTGTCGGACGTGCAGAACTCCGACGGCACTGTAACCGAGCTGGAGAGCGGCAACTACTACGCCATCCTCTCGGGCCAGAGCGCCGAGGAAGTCGTGGGCGTGCTCGTCGTGGAAAGCGACGATCCCCGCGTCGACGGCGTCAGCGCACAGGAAACCGGCGGTTTCATTCTCTACCGGCAATGACCCATCGACCCGCCCTGCCCCGTCCCGCCCCCCGGCTGGCCGGTCGGGGCGGGCTGCTGCGCCGTGGCGCGACGGCGCTCTGCCTCCTGCTTGCGGGGACGCTCGGCGCAGGGCTCTCCACCGGCATGGCCCCAGACGCCGCATGGGCCGAGGGCCGGGTGCTGACCCCGGACGAGATGCGCGCCACCGCGGGCCAGATGCTGGCCATCGGACAGGATCAGGTCGCCTATGACATGGCGAGTGCCCTGCTGAAGCGCGATCCCGACGATGTGCAGGCCCTGCTGCTGCACTCCCGCGCGGCCCGCAACCTCGGACAGACCCGCGAGGCCAAGGCCGACGCCCGCAGGGTCCTCAAGCTCGCCTCGCAGGACCCCGCACAGGAAGCCGCCCTGCGCCACGCCGCCTCGATGGCCATGGCACAGGCGCTCAGCACCGAGGGCCGCCGCACATGGGGCCAGCTCTGGCTGCGCCGCGCCGCGCAGGAGGCACCTGACGCGGATGCCCGCGCCCTCGCCGTGCGCGACTTCCAGTACCTGCGCAGCCGCAACCGCTGGTCCACCAGCCTGCGGTTCTCCCTTGCGCCCCATTCGAACATCAACAACGGCTCGGTCAACAACGCGGTCGAGCTCTATGGCCTGCCGTTCGAGGTTGCCCTGCCCGGCGCCGCGCAGGCCCTCTCTGGGGTCGAGCTCTCGCTCGGCATCACCACGCGCTATCGGGTCAGCGAAAGCCGCCGGCATGCCACGGACCTCTACCTGCAGGCCGACACGCACCAGTACGAGTTGAGCGCCGAAGCCAAGGACCTCGCCCCGGACGCCAAGGGCAGCGACTACGCGACCAATGTCCTCTTCATCGGTGCGCTGCACCGGATGATGCCCGGTACCGGGCGGGTGGAGTACCGGCTGGGCGGTGCCGTCGGGGCCAGCACCTATGGCGGCGATCACTATGCCAATTTCCTGCGCGGCAACCTCGGCGCCAAGATCGCCCTGACCCGCGGCACCGCGCTGACCGTCGGCGTGCAGGCCGACCGCACCACCGGCCCCCGTGCGCCCCATGCCACCGCATGGCGGCTGAACGGCGGGCTCAGCCACCGCCTGTCCGGCGGCTCCGTCATCGGCGCCACGGTGAACCTGACCGAAAGCAGCAGCACCATCGACGTTGCCAACTATTCCGAGGTCCGCGTCGGTATCAGCTTTGCCCCCGACGGGCTCTGGTTCGGGGCCGAGCCGCAGCTGGGGCTCGACTGGCGCTGGCGCGACTACGACGTCTCGGCCTATGCGCCGGGCGAAGGCCGGCAGGACGAGGCCTATGACCTCTACGCCGACTTCACCTTCCGCAAGATCGACTATTTCGGCTTCAATCCCAGCGTCACCTTCCGCTCCGCCCAGCAATGGTCGAGCGTCGATCTCTTCGACATCGACAGGATGGGTGTGCAGATCGGCATTCGTACCGCATACTGACCGCAAACGCGGCACCCTGCGCTGATCCCGTCTGCGGATCACGGCGCGCCCTGCGGGCACGATCGGGCGTGACCCGAGAGGCCCCTCGACAGCGGCGGGGCGACGGCTATCTTGCCGGGGGAAGCGAACGGAAAGGATGCACGATGCGCGTCAAGTATCTCCACACCATGGTCCGGGTTCTCGACCTCGAGAAGACGATGGCCTTCTTCAGCCTGTTGGGCCTGAAGGAAACCCGCCGGATCGACAACGAGAAGGGCCGGTTCTCGCTGGTCTTCATGGCCGCCGAGGGCAACGAGGACTGCCCGGTCGAGCTGACCTACAACTGGGACGGCGACGAGGGCCTGCCCTCCGACAGCCGCCACTTCGGCCACCTCGCCTACCGGGTCGAGAACATCTACGAGATGTGCCAGCACCTGATGGACAACGGCGTGACCATCAACCGTCCGCCGCGCGACGGTCACATGGCCTTCGTGCGCTCGCCCGACAACATCTCCATCGAACTGCTTCAGGAAGGCGACGCACTTGCCCCCGCCGAGCCCTGGGCCAGCATGGAAAACACGGGCCATTGGTAAGGGCCCGCCAGCGCCGCCGCCCCCGCGTGGGCAAGGCGCTGGCCCCCGCGCTCGCCCTCGGGCTGATGCTTTCGGGCGGCGCGGCTCAGGCGTATTGCCGCCTCGCGCTGGTGCTGGCCGTGGATGTCTCCACCTCCGTCAACAGTGCGGAATACAGGCTTCAGCGCGATGGGCTCGCCGCCGCGCTGGATGCCCCCGAGGTCCGGCAGGCGATCCTCGCCGGGCTGCCCGACACCGGCGAGGTGATGCTGGCGGTCTACGAATGGTCGGGCCGCTACCAGCAGCAGGTCGTGCTCGACTGGCGCGTGCTGGACAGTTCCGCCGCCATCGACGCCGCCGTGGCGCGGCTGGCCGGAACGCAACGCTCCCACAACCGGTTTCCCACCGCCATGGGCTATGGCCTCGGCTATGGCGCCGGCCTCCTGCGGCGCGCGCCTGCCTGTGACCGCCGGGTGATCGACCTCTCCGGGGACGGGATCAACAACGACGGCTTCGGGCCGGACCGGGCCTATGCGAACTTCCCCTTCGACGGTGTGGTGGTGAACGGGCTTGTGATCCTCGGTCAGGACAGCAACGTGGAGGCCTACTACCGCCGCGAAGTGCTGCGCGGGCCCGGCGCCTTCCTCGAGGTGGCGCAGGGCTTTGGCGATTTCCGCGAGGCGATGACCCGCAAGCTCTACCGGGAGATCAACCTGCTGCAGATGGGGGCGGAGCACGGCGATCCCCCGGAGGCGCCCGGATGACAGGCCCGAGGCCGGCGCCCGTCCGCCCCCCGCTCTTGCGTAAAGGCCGCAGGTGGCTCCCAGCCCTCGCCCTGTCGCTGTTCGCGGGCAGCGCCCATGCGGCACAGGACTCGGCACAGGACTGCCGGCTGGCGCTTGCCCTTGCGCTGGATGTCTCCGGCTCGGTCGATCCGCGCGAGTACCGGTTGCAGCTCGACGGGGTGGCCACGGCGTTGCAGCATCCGCAGGTGCGTGGCGCCTTTGCCGCGATCCCCGAGGCGCCGGTCGCCCTTGCGATCTACGAATGGAGCGGGCCGGCCTTCCAGCGCCTGCTGGTGGACTGGCGCCTGATCACCGGGCCCGAGGCCGTGGACGCGGTGGCGGCGCAGTTGCGTGCCACCGGGCGGCAGGGTGGCGATCCCTCGACGGCAATCGGGGCGGCGCTGCTGGCGGGACAGGCGCTGATGCAGCGTGCCCCGAGCTGCTGGCGGGAGGTGATAGACGTCTCGGGCGACGGCAAGTCCAACACAGGCCCCGATCCGCGGCGGATCGGGCCCTCGCTCGACCGGGCGGGGATCACGGTCAATGGCCTCGTCATCGGGGACGCGTCGGACCGGCCGGACGGGCTGCAGGCCTATTTCCGCGCCTATGTGCTGCAGGGGCCCGGCGCCTTCGTCGAAAGCGCCATCGGCTTCGAGAGTTTCGAGGCCGCCATGGTCCGCAAGCTGCTGCGCGAGATGGAGCTACTGGCGGTCTCGGAGGCCGGAACGCCCTGAGAGCCCGGCAGTGTTGCAGCCTGCGTCCGGGCCTAGATGCGACCGAGCATGGGGCCAGCGCCGGGCGCGCCGTCAGTAGATGTATCGTATCTGCTCGGTCCAGTATCGCTCCACCCGTTTCAGCGCATGGGTGATCTCCTCGATCCCGTCGGGGCCGAGAACGCCCTTGGCCTCCAGCCCGACCGCATGCCGGGCGAAGAGGTCACGCACCACGTCGCGGATCTCGCGCCCCTGCTGGGTCAGGCGGACCCGGACCGACCGGCGGTCGATCTCGCAGCGCTGATGGTGCATGTAGCCCATCTCTACCAGCTTCTTCAGGTTGTAGCTGACGTTGGAGCCCTGGTAGTAGCCGCGGCTCTTCAATTCGCCCGCGGTCACCTCGTGGTCGCCGATATTGAAGAGCAGCAGCGCCTGTACCGCGTTGATCTCCAGCACGCCGACGCGCTCGAACTCGTCCTTGATGACATCCAGCAGGAGCCTGTGCAGGCGTTCGACGAGGGAGAGCGCCTCCAGATAGCTCGTCATGAACCCCTGCTGCCCGTATCCGGGGGCTACCGGATTGTGCATGCTCATTCTTGTCTCCGTCCGATCTGCTCGGACGGGACATTCGCCGAGAAAGGCGAAGAAAGCGTTAACCGGCCCTTACCGAACCGTGCGCGGGACTGGGCGCCTTAGGCCTTGCCCATCACCGCGACCATCCGGTCGATCATCAGGGTATAGGGCGCGGGCGCGGGCTCCTTGCCGGTGACCCAGAGCAGCAGGTCCTGATCGTTCTCCCCCAGCAGCTGATCGTAGAGCGCGAGGTCGGCCTCGGACATGGTCTGCAGCTCCGCATCGGCGAAGCGGGTGCAGACGATGTCCATCTCCTTGATGCCCCGCCGGATCGACCGCATGTAGAGCCGCTTGAGGCGGTGTTCGCGGGTCTCGTCGGCGGGGGGCTGGGGAACGGGGATCATGCTTCTTCCTTCAGGGCGGTGCGCAGCCGCTTTTCCAGCAGACCGAGGCGGGAGGTCAAGCGGTTCATCTGTCCGCGCACGTCCCGGATCTCCGACAGGATGTCATTCACCCCCGGAGAGATCTCTCCTGCCTCCTCGGGCGCGGCCACGCCGTCGCCCTCGCCGTTGAGCAGCCAGGTGAGCGAGACGTTCAGCAGCCCCGCCAGCATCTGCAGCTTGTTGGCGCGCGGTTCGGCCACGTCGTCCTCCCAGCCGCGCAGGGTCGAGAGCTTCACGCCGAGCCGGCGCGCCAGTTCGGGCTGGGTCATCCCCGCCGCCTCGCGGGCGCCTGCCACGCGGTCCCCGAAGGTGGCATTCTCGGGGCTGTACCAATCGCGGTCGCAGTCACTCGTCATCATGGTCCTTTCCGCCGCTCACGGGCTTGAACGGCCTTTGTCTTGAGCCTAAGACATGGGCGCCCCTAATACAAACGGACGCCTCCGATGCCCTTCCTCTCCACCACCCTCGACCGTGTCAAACCTTCGCCCACCGTGGCCGTCACCGCCCTCGCGGAGGAGCTCAAGCGCGGCGGCAAGGACGTCATCAGTCTGGGTGCCGGCGAACCCGATTTTCCCACGCCTTCGAACATCTCCGAAGCGGCAATTGCGGCAATTCATGCCGGGAAAACGAAATACACCGCCCCCGATGGCATCGCAGAGCTGAAGGAAGCGATCTGCGCCAAGTTCGCCCGCGACAACGGCCTGACCTACACGCCCGACCAGGTCTCGGTCTCCGGCGGCGGCAAGCAGGTGCTCTACAACGCCCTGATGGCCACGCTGAACCCCGGTGACGAGGTGATCATCCCCGCGCCCTACTGGGTCAGCTACCCGGACATGGTCCTGCTGGCCGGCGGCACGCCGATCATCATCGAGGGCAAGCTGGAAGACGGCTTCAAGATCACCCCCGAGGCCCTGAAGGCCGCGATCACCCCCAAGACCAAGTGGATCATCTTCAACTCGCCGTCGAACCCGACCGGCGCGGTCTACACCCCGGAAGAGATCAAGGGCCTGACCGATGTGCTCAAGCGCGAGAAGCACGTCTGGGTCATGTCCGACGACATGTACGAGCACCTGCTCTACGAGGACTTCGATTTCGCCACCATGGCGCAGGTCGAGCCCGAGCTCTATGACCGCACCCTCACGGTGAACGGCGTCTCCAAGGCCTATGCCATGACCGGCTGGCGCATCGGCTATGCCGCCGGCCCGGTCGCGCTGATCAAGGCCATGCGCAAGATCCAGTCGCAGTCGACCTCGAATCCCTGCACCATCTCGCAGTGGGCCGCCGTCGAGGCGCTGAACGGCACGCAGGACTTCATTCCCTCCAACAACGTGATCTTCAAGCGGCGCCGCGACTTGATCGTGAAGATCCTGAACGACATCGAGGGCATCGAATGCCCGATGCCGGCCGGGGCCTTCTACGTCTACCCCTCGATCAAGGGGCTGATCGGCAAGACCACCAAGTCCGGCGTGAAGATCACCGATGACGAGACCTTCGTGAAATGCCTTCTGGAAGACACCGGCGTGGCCGTGGTCTTCGGGGCGGCCTTCGGCCTCGCGCCCGCGTTCCGCATCTCCTACGCCTGCTCGGACGAGACGCTGGTCGAAGCGGGCCGCCGGATCGCCGGCTTCTGCGAAGGCCTGAGCTGACATGGCCGGCGATCTGCCCGAATACTACTTCCGCGTCCGGGACAACGGGGCCTTCGTCTTCCGGATCGACCCGGATGACCGGCAACGCCGGATCGAGATGGAGCAGATCGCCATCGCCAACCTGCGCAACGGCGAGATCCGTCCCCACGGGGATCGCAAGCTGACCGAGGCCGACGAGGAGGCCATCCGCGACTGGATGACCGACCGCGCCGAGCTGCTGGCCGCGCGGGAGCTGGACGACATCCTGCGCACCGTGGATCACCTGAACCTGACCGCGCAATGGGCGCAGTCCAAGGCCGGCGACCTGCAGCTGGAAGCGGTCACCGACCAGCTGCTCATGGCCATGCACGACCTGCGCTCGGTGCTCGTGCGCCGCAAGGCCGAGCGGCTGATGAAAGACCGCCGGGACGAGTGATCCGGCGGCGGGCCTGCCCCCTGCCTCATTCGAACCTCCGCCACAGGGTTCACGTCGCGCCGACGATCAAACACCGGCGCGGCCGCGCCCGCTGTCTCCCCCATTCGCAAAGCGCAAGACGCTTGGGCGTCAGCCGCCCGACGCCCCGCCCGGGTCTCAGCGCGCGCAACGGCGTGGCACGGCACCGGCGCCCGTCGGTCCGGATCGCTCCGCCACGCTCCCCCGTCCTGTCGCCACGCCGCCCTCCGCAAGCGGCGGCTCTCAGCGGCCGACGGCCTCATCCCCGGCGTCTCCTGTGCTGCTGCCCCTGCCGGGTGCCCTTCCCCGATGCGCGGCTTGGCGCCATCGTGATCGGCCCGTGCCACGCGGGGCTTTCTCGGCGCGGGCGGGCGGGCTAGACATCTGCCATGCCTCTCCGCCTGCGCCCTCTCCTGCTTGCCTCCCTTTCCCTCTGGCCTGCCATGGCCGGGGCGCATCCGCATATCTTCGTCGACACCGGCCTGACCTTCGTCACCGATGACGCCGGGCGTCTGACCGGGGTCGAGGTGCTCTGGTCCTATGACGAGCTCTATTCCCTGCTGATCCTCGAGGACATGTCGCTGGACCCTGACTACGACGGCGTCCTGACCGAGGCGGAACTGGCGCAGCTGCAAGGCTTCGACATGCAGTGGATGGAGGGCTACGCGGGCGACCTCTACCTCACCGTCGCGGGCCAGCCGGTGCCCCTCGGCCCGCCCGAGCCGCGCGAGACCCGGATGGACGGCACCAGCATCCAGACCCGGCACTTCCGCCCCCTTGCCGACGGCCCGCTTGCCGTGCCCGCGGGCGGGCTGACCGCCAAGGCCTATGATCCCACCTTCTACACCGCCTACGACCTGACCCGCCCGCTGAGCGCGGGCACCGGCTGTACCGTGGCGGTGAGCAAGGTGGACCTCGACGCGGCCACGGCCGAGATGAACGCCGCCCTCGACGGGCGCTCCGCCGACACGGACGACTTCCCGGAGGTGGGCGAGGCCTTCGCCGACACCATCCGCCTGACCTGCGCGGAGGCCTCATGAGCCTGCACGACACGCTCCGCGCGCCCGCCGCGCGGCCCCGGATGCGGTGGATGCGGTGGCTCTGGCTGCTGGTGCCGCTGGCCTGCGCCGGTGTCGCGCTCTGGCTCTGGGGCTTTGGCGGGGCGGATCGGATTTCCCGTTGGGCGGCGGCCAATCAGCGCGACGTCCAGAACGCCATGGCCGGCACGATCCGGCGGCTGAAGGGCGGCGATCCGGCAGCGATGACCGGGCTGATGACGCTCTGCTTCGCCTATGGGTTCTTCCACGCCGCCGGGCCGGGGCATGGCAAGCTGCTGCTGGGGGGCTATGGTCTCGGCCGGCCCGTGGCCGCACTGCGGCTGTCGCTGCTGGCCCTGCTGTCGAGCCTTGGACAGGCCGCCATGGCGGTGATCGTCGTCTATGGCGCGCTGACCCTGCTGGGCTGGGGCCGCGAGGAGACCGTCGGGCTGGCCGAGGACTGGCTGGCGCCGGCCTCCTACGCGGCGGTGGGGATGATCGGCCTCTGGCTGGCGCTGCGCGGCCTGCGGCACCTGTGGCGGAGCCTGCGGAGCGGGCGCGGCGGCGAGGAGACGCAGGACACCCACGCCCACGCCCACGCCCACGCCCACGCCCACGCCCACGCCCACGCCCACGCCCACGACGCGGACCCCATTGAGGGTGCGGAGGCAACGCCCGAGGCCTCCCCGCATCACCACGCCCACGCCCACGTCCATGCGCATGTCCACGATCATGCTCATGGCGCGACCTGCTCCTGCGGGCATGTCCACGGCCCCTCCCCCGAGGACGCCGAGAAGGTCCACGGGCTGCGCGACGCGCTGCTGCTGATCGGGGCCATCGCGATCCGGCCCTGCACGGGGGCGCTCTTCCTGCTGATCCTGACATGGCGCATGGGGCTGACCGGGGCGGGCATTGCGGGGGCCTTCGTCATGGGGCTCGGCACCGCCAGCCTGACGGTGGCGGTCGCGCTGATCTCGGTCGCGCTGCGCGACAGCACCCGCGCGCGACTGGCCGAGGCCCTGCCCGAGGCCCGCCACGGTGCCCGCGCATTGGCCGCGCTGGAACTGGGGGCCGGTGTGCTGATCGCACTGCTGGCAATGCAGATGCTGCTGCCCGCCCTGTAGACGCCACCGCGGGCACAGCCGCCCCCCCCGGACCTCCAGCCCGACCGCGCGACGGGCTGCCCCAGTCACGGCAACGCATCCTGAGGCCATCCGACCCGGCACCCGGCACCCGACCGCGCCAGCGCCGCCTCTCCCACGCACCGGCCCCCACCCTGCCTCGCCCGCAGCGCGCCCCGGCACGTGAACGCACCCTGCCCCGCCCGATCCGTGCGATAGCGCTCAGAGACGTGGCGGCATGGTGCGCCGCGCCGCGTCCGGCGCCCTTGCCCGGATCGGGGCCGGGCTCTATGGCCATTTCCCATGGGAAGAGACCTCACATATGCCCAGCACGCCCGCGCGGTGCTGGTTCTCGGCCTGCCGCTGGTCGGCAGCCAGGTGGCGCAGATGCTCATCGGGATCACCGATGCGGCGATGCTCGGCTGGTACGACGTGGCGGCGCTGGCGGCCGAGGTGCTGGCCAACTCCATGTTCATCGTGCTGCTGCTCTTCGGCTCGGGCTTTGCCTTCGCGCTCTCGCCGCTGGTGGCCGAGGCCGAAGCCGAGGGCGACCTCACCCGCGCGCGCCGGCTGACGCGGATGGCCTTCTGGCTCTCGGCCCTCTACGGCGTGGCGGTGATGCCGCTGCTGCTGAAGGCGGACAGCGTGCTGACGGCGCTCGGCCAGACGCCGGAGGTGGCGCAGGGCGCGGGAGACTACCTGCGGATCGCCGGATGGGCGATCTTCCCGGCCCTCGGGGTCACCGTGCTGCGCAACTACCTCGCCGCGCTGGAGCGCACGCGGGTGGTGTTCTGGGTCACGCTGGCCGCCGTCGCCGTGAACGCCTTCGGCAACTGGCTGCTGATCTTCGGCAACTGGGGCTTCCCGGAACTGGGCCTGCGCGGGGCGGCGATTTCCTCGGTCGCGGTGCACGCCTTCAGCTTCCTCGGCCTCATCGTCTACGTGCAGGTCGTCATGCCCGAGGCAGAGCTCTTCCGCCGCATCTGGCGCCCCGATGTCGAAGCCCTGGCCGCGGTCTTCAAGCTGGGCTGGCCGATCGGCATCACCGTCGTCTCCGAGGTCGGGCTCTTCGCGGCCTCCGCGGTGATGATGGGCTGGCTGGGAGCGGTGCCGCTGGCCGCCCACGGGATCGCGATGCAGGTGACCTCGATCACCTTCATGGTGCACCTCGGCCTCTCCAACGCCGCCACGATCCGCGCCGGACGGGCACAGGGCGCGCGCGACTGGCTGGGGGTGAAACGCGGGGCCGAGGTGGCGCTTGCGCTCTCGGCGGGTTTCGTGGTGCTGACCATCGCGCTCTACCTGCTGCTGCCCGAAACGCTGGTCAGCCTGTTCCTGTCGCCCGACGATCCGCAGCGCGCCACGGTGATCGCCATGGGCAAGGTGCTGCTGGCGGCGGCGGCCTTCTTCCAGCTGATGGACGCGGGCCAGGTCATGGCGCTCGGCCTGCTGCGCGGGGTGCAGGACACGCGGCGCCCGATGCTCTATGCCGCACTCTCCTACTGGGGGATCGGCGCGCCGATGGCCTACCTGCTGGGCTTCGTGCTGGAGATGGGCGGCGTGGGCGTCTGGCTGGGCCTCGCCTCGGGCCTCGCCTCGGCGGCGGCGCTGATGATGAGCCGATTCTGGCGCACCGTCCTGCCCGCCCGGCAGGCCGGTCTGGCGGCCTGACGGGCCGCCCGAAGGGGCTGATTTCGGGGCTGCCGCCACGACGGATACCACCAGCAGTGGACGATTGCTGTGGATAACCGGGCAGCCCCCTTTCCTCCGGGGCGTGAGCCTGCCATAGTGTCCGGCAATCAAGAGAGACCAGAGCAGCCCATGGCCGACGACCTTCTGGCCGCCACAGCGGCCGATACCTACGACGCATCCTCGATCGAAGTGCTGGAAGGGCTGGAGCCCGTCCGCAAACGCCCCGGCATGTACATCGGCGGCACCGACGAGCGCGCCCTGCACCACATGGTGGCAGAAATCCTCGACAACTCGATGGACGAGGCCGTCGCCGGTCACGCCAACCGCATCGAGGTCGAGCTTCACGACGATTACTCGATAAGCGTGCGCGACAACGGGCGCGGCATGCCGTTCGACCCGCACCCCAAGTTCCCCGGCAAGTCGGCACTTGAGGTGATCCTGTGCACCTTGCACGCGGGCGGCAAGTTCGGCGGCAAGGCCTACGAGACCTCGGGCGGCCTGCACGGCGTGGGCGCCTCGGTGGTGAACGCGCTGTCGGATTCGATGGTCGTGCAGGTGGCCCGCGATCGCAAGCTGGTGGAACAGCGCTTCTCGCGCGGCATCCCGCTGGGTCCGGTGCAGGAAATCGGCGCGGCCCCCAACCGGCGCGGCACCACGACAACGTTCCACGCCGACCCCGAGATCTTCGGCTCGCACCGGTTCAAGCCGGCGCGGCTCTTCGCCTCGATCCGGTCCAAGGCCTATCTCTTCTCCGGCGTGGAAATCCGCTGGAAGACCGCCATCGACGACGGCCAGACCCCGACCGAGGCGACCTTCCACTTCCCCGGCGGCCTGTCGGACTACCTGAACGAGACGCTGAACGGCGCCTCCACCTATGCCGACGCGCCCTTTGGCGGGCGGGTCGAGTTCCAGGAACGCTTCGGCGTGCCGGGCCGGGTGGAATGGGCGATCAACTGGACGCCCTCGCGCGACGGGTTCATCCAGTCCTACTGTAACACCGTGCCCACGCCCGAGGGCGGCACCCACGTGGCGGGCTTCTGGTCCGCGATCCTGAAGGGGATCAAGGCCTACGGCGAGCTGGTGAACAACAAGAAGGCCCAGCAGATCACGCGGGATGACCTTCTGACCGGGGGCTGTGCCCTCGTCTCCTGCTTCATCCGCGAGCCCGAGTTCGTGGGCCAGACCAAGGACCGTCTGGCCACCACCGAGGCGCAGAAGCTGGTGGAAGGCGCGGTGCGCGACCACTTCGACAACTGGCTGGCCTCCGACACCAAGTCGGCAGGCGCGATCCTCGACTTCCTCGTGCTGCGCGCCGAGGAACGGATGCGCCGCCGTCAGGAAAAGGAAACCCAGCGGAAGTCGGCGACGAAGAAGCTGCGCCTGCCCGGCAAGCTGACCGACTGCTCCACCAACACCCGCGACGGGACCGAGCTGTTCCTCGTCGAGGGTGACTCGGCCGGTGGCTCCGCCAAGATGGGGCGGGACCGCAAGACGCAGGCGCTGCTGCCGCTGCGCGGCAAGATCCTCAACGTGCTTGGCGCCGCCTCGAACAAGATCGGCTCCAACCAGGAGATCAACGACCTGTGCCAGGCCATGGGCGTGGGACTGGGGACCAAGTTCAACATCGACGACCTGCGGTATGACAAGATCATCATCATGACCGACGCAGACGTCGACGGCGCGCATATCGCCGCGCTCTTGATGACCTTCTTCTTCACCCAGATGCGGCCGCTGATCGACCACGGGCACCTCTACCTCGCCTGCCCGCCGCTCTACCGGCTGACGCAGGGCGACAAGCGCATCTACGTGGCGGACGACGCCGAGAAGGAGCGCATGATGGAGATCGGTCTTGGCGGCAAGGGCAAGATCGACGTCCAGCGCTTCAAGGGTCTGGGCGAGATGGACGCGAAGGACCTGAAGGAAACCACGATGGACCCCGGCTCGCGCACGCTGATCCGGGTGACCATCGACGAGGACGAACCGGGCGAGACCGGCGACCTGGTGGAGCGGCTGATGGGCAAGAAGCCCGAGCTGCGGTTCCAGTACATCCAGGAAAACGCACGCTTCGTGGAAGACCTCGACCTCTGAGCCCCCTAAGGTGTGGCCCCCGGGTGAGCTTCCCCGTGCGGCCCGCCGGAGCGGAAACAAGAAAGCGGCGCGTCCCACCGGGCGCGCCGCTTGTTCATTCTCTCGGGCGGAGCCGCGCAGGGCGGCCGGTCAGACGCCCGGCAGCGCCTCGGCAAAGGCCACGATCCGGCGCAGCGCCTCCTTCAGGTCCTCGTCCGGCAGGGTCAGCGCCACGCGCAGGTGACCTGCGGCGGCAGCGCCGAAGCTCTCGCCGGGCATGACCGCGATGCGCTCTTCCTCGATCAGGCGGCGGGCAAAGGTCTCGCCCGAGAGCCCGGTGGCGCGGATGTCCAGCATCACGTACATGGCCCCGGCCGCCGGCGCGGTGGTGACCCGCGGGCTGTCGGCCACGGCGGCCTGCACGATGGCGCGCCGCCGCCGGAAGGGCGCGGCGATCTCGTCCTCGAACTCGGCTCCGAGCTCCAGCGCGGCCAGCGCCCCCTTCTGGATGTAGGGCACCACGCCGTAGGTCGTGTTGGTGGCCAGCACCGTGGCGGCCTGCACGACCTCCTCCGGCGCGATCAGCCAGCCGAGGCGCGAGCCGGTCATGGCGTGGCTCTTGGACATGGAGCCGATGATGATCGTCCGCTCGACCATGCCCGGCAGGGCGCGGGGCGTGTGGTGCGTGCCCTCCCAGATCTGGGTGTCATAGACCTCGTCCGAGATCAGCCAGAGGTCCGCCTCGCGGCAGGCCCCGGCGATCTGCGCCACGGTGTCGGCGGTATAGACGACGCCGGTGGGATTGTTCGGAGTGTTGATCAGCAGGCTGCGCGCCCCAGTGCGCGCCTGAGCGTCGAGGAGGGCGGAGGCGCGGGGCTGGAACCCGTCCTCGGCACTGGCCGCCACCGGGGCCGCGTCGGCCCCCGTCGCGAGGATCGTTGTCGGATAGGTCGGGTAATGCGGCGTCACGTAGAGCCCGGTATCCCCCGGCGAGAGCAGCACCATATGCGCGGCAAAGAGCGCCGCCTGCCCGCCCGGCGTGACGATGACGTTCTCGGGCCGGGTCTCGACCCCGGTGCGGCGGGTGACACGCTCGGCGATGGCGCGGCGCAGGTCCGGGAGGCCGGGCCCGAAGGTGTAGCCGGTGAGGCCGGCCATGGCCGCCTCGTGCATCGCGGTCAGGACGCGCGGGTCCGTGGTGCGGTCCGGCTCGCCGATGGTGAGGTTCAGTACCGCTTCGCCCGCGGCCACGAGGGCCCGGGCCCGATAGACGATTTCCCAGCCGTCGCTGCCGGCCGCCCGGATGCGGGGGATGCGTTCACCGATCTGCATGAAGGTCTCCGTAACAGGGCGACAGGACCATCGCCTGCCGCCATCAAGACGAAAGGCGCCCCGCGGGCGCCCTTTGAATGGTCCGGCCAGAGGCGGAGGCCGCCAGCCGGGGAGAGGTCAGAGGCCGGCTCTCACCGCGGCCACGACGGGGCCGCGATCGAACCGCCCCAGCCGGACCTCAGTGGGTCCAGACCTGACGGCGGTTGGTGGCGAAGTTGTCACCGTAGCCGTTGGGGCGCACGTTCACGGCGCGGCTCTTCGGCTCGACCACCACGGCGTCGATGCCATGGGCCTGCGCATAGGCCAGCGCGGCTTCCTTGCTTTCGAAGCGCAGCTTCACCTGCGCCTGCGTGTCGGAGGAGGAGGTCCAGCCCATCAGCGGATCCACTTCGCGGGCGGAACCTGCGGTGTGCTCCAGCACCCATTGCCGCGTCCGGGCGGTCCCGGATTGCATGGCAGTCTTGGCGGGTTTGTAGATTCTGGCGGGCATCAGGCTACTCCTCTTGACGTGTTTTATATCGTCAAAAATCAGCGCTGGAGCAAGGGGGAAAGGCAGGTGCAAGCCTTGGCTGTCTCCGGCCCTGCTGGGAGCGAGGGGTGGGTGTCGCAGCACCAAAGACAGCCAAGTCTGCTGCTTGCCTGTAAAACGTAACGTCAGCAGATGCTGCGCTGCAACAACTATTATTTTTCTACCAGAGCGATTTTTGGACAATTCAATCTCGCCAGATGGTTAACCCCTTAAAGGTGCAGAGAGGCTGCACATTAAAGCTTGCCATGATCGGGAAAGTCGGGGGTTGAAGTAGAACAAAAACAGATCAGATTCGGGTTTCGAGAGGAATCACCCATGCCCGACAGCAATCTCCTAGGTCCTGAAGTCGACGTCCGCGCCCGTCCCAAGCTGGAGGGCGGACGGCAGCTGGTCATGAACACCAGCTTCGCCCCGGCCGGCGACCAGCCCACCGCGATCAAGGAGCTCACGTCAGGGGTCCTGAGCGGCGAACGCGAGCAGGTGCTGCTGGGGGCCACAGGCACCGGCAAGACCTTCACCATGGCCAAGGTGATCGAGGAAACCCAGCGCCCCGCCATCATCCTCGCGCCCAACAAGACGCTGGCGGCGCAGCTTTATGGCGAGTTCAAGGGGTTCTTCCCGGACAACGCGGTCGAGTACTTCGTGTCCTACTACGACTACTACCAGCCCGAGGCCTATGTGCCGCGCTCGGACACCTATATCGAGAAGGAATCCCAGATCAACGAGCAGATCGACCGGATGCGCCACTCGGCCACCCGGGCGCTGCTGGAACGGGACGACGTGATCATCGTGGCCTCGGTCTCCTGCATCTACGGTATCGGTTCGGTCGAGACCTACGGGGCGATGACGCAGGACCTGAAGGTCGGCTCCGTCTATGACCAGCGGCAGGTGATCGCCGACCTCGTGGCGCAGCAGTACAAGCGCAACGATCACGCCTTCCAGCGCGGTTCGTTCCGGGTGCGCGGCGACAGCCTCGAGATCTTCCCGGCGCACTTGGAGGACCGGGCGTGGCGGCTGTCCTTCTTCGGCGAGGATCTGGAAAGCATCACGGAGTTCGACCCGCTGACCGGCGAGAAGACCGATACCTTCGACCAGATCCGCGTCTATGCAAACAGCCACTACGTGACGCCCAAGCCCACGATGAATCAGGCGGTGATCAACATCAAGAAGGAGCTGCGCCAGCGGCTTGACCAGCTGGTGGGCGAAGGCAAGCTGCTGGAGGCGCAGCGGCTGGAGCAGCGCACCAATTTCGACATCGAGATGCTGGAAGCCACCGGCGTCTGCAACGGGATCGAGAACTACTCGCGCTACCTGACGGGCCGCGCCCCCGGTGAGCCGCCCCCCACCCTCTTCGAGTTCATCCCCGACAACGCCATCGTCTTCGCGGACGAAAGCCACGTCACCGTACCGCAAATCGGCGGCATGTACCGGGGGGACTACCGGCGCAAGTTCACGCTGGCAGAGCATGGCTTCCGCCTGCCCTCCTGCATGGACAACCGCCCCCTCAAGTTCGAGGAATGGGACGCCATGCGCCCGCAGTCGGTCTTCGTCTCCGCGACCCCCGGCAACTGGGAGATGGAGCAGACCGGCGGTGTCTTCACCGAACAGGTCATCCGCCCCACCGGCCTGCTCGACCCGATGGTGGAGATCCGCCCCGTCAACACGCAGGTGGACGACCTGCTGGACGAGGTCCGCAAGGTCACCGCCGCAGGCTATCGCACGCTCTGCACCACGCTGACCAAGCGCATGGCCGAAGACCTGACCGAGTACATGCACGAGCAGGGCATCAAGGTCCGCTACATGCATTCCGACATCGACACGCTGGAGCGGATCGAGATCCTGCGCGACCTGCGGCTCGGGGCCTTCGACGTGCTGATCGGGATCAACCTGCTGCGCGAGGGGCTCGACATTCCCGAATGCGGGCTGGTGGCCATTCTGGACGCCGACAAGGAGGGCTTCCTGCGCTCCGAGACCTCGCTGGTACAGACCATCGGCCGCGCGGCCCGGAACGCCGATGGCCGGGTCATCATGTACGCCGACCGGATTACCGGCTCCATGGAACGCGCCATGGCCGAGACGGACCGCCGGCGCGAGAAGCAGATCGCCTACAACGAGGAACACGGGATTACGCCCGCCACGGTGAAGAAGAACGTCGAGGACATCCTCGCCGGGCTCTACCAGGGCGACGTGGACATGAACCGCGTGACGGCCAAGGTCGACAAGCCGCTGGCGGGCGCGAACCTTCAGGCCCATCTCGACGGGCTGCGCGACCAGATGCGCAAGGCGGCCGAGAACCTCGAGTTCGAGGAGGCCGCGCGGCTGCGGGACGAGGTCAAGCGGCTGGAGGCCGTGGACCTCGCGGTGTCGGACGATCCCATGGCGCGGCAATCCGCGATCGAGGCCGCCGTCGAAGCCGAGACCGGCAAGCGCGGCCGCTCGACCGCCGGGCGTCCGGGCCAGCGGGGTGGGAACGTGAAGCGCAAGAAGCGTTAGGGGCCGGGGAATTGGGGGCCGGGAAATGGGGGCTGGGAAATGGGGGCTGGGGGTGTCGGCAGCCAGCCACGCCCCAAGCGCCACCCGTTAACCAACCCACCAGAAAGACGGCATTTTATCCTTTCGGATAGGGGACGGCCGCACCCGGTTTCGGTTATCCATTCCTTGCGCCCGCCAGACCCGGGCGCGGACAATTCAACACGGTGTGGGCCGCTGACCGGCCCCCATCGCCGCGCAGCGCCTGCCCTTCAGCGAAAGGACCGGACGATGCGCCTTCTGATGTCTGAAACCAACTGGAACATGGCAATCCTCGCCAAGACGATGCGCGACGCCGGCTTCTTCGTGACCGGCGCGCGGGATGCGGCGGAGGTGCTGGAATATGCCCGCAGCGGCCAGCAGAACGCGATCCTGCTGGACACCGACCTGCCCGACATGACCATCAGCGAGGCGGTCATCGCCCTGCGCCACAGCCAGCCCAAGCTGCCGATCTGCGTCTTCTCCCGCCGGGTCGATCCGGAACAGCGCGCCCGACTGATGCGGCTGGGGGCGGACGACGTGGCCGATTGGCCCGATGTCCCGCGCGAAACCGTGGCGCAACTGCGGGCCTATATCCGCCGCGCCCACGGCCTGCCCAATCCGCTGGTCGAACGGGAGGGCGTGCGCGTGAACCTCAGTTGGCAGAATGTCGACGTGGGCGGGGACCGGCTGCATCTGACCCGGCTGGAATACGAGTTGATCGAGATGCTGGCCCTGCGCGGCGGCACGCTGGTGACGCGCGAACAGATCATGTCGCAGCTCTACGCCTGGGAGGATGAGCCCGATCCCAAGATCATCGACGTCTACATCTGCCGCATCCGCGCCAAGCTGGAGACAATGGGGGCGCCGGACGACCTGATCCAGACCAGCTTCGGACAGGGCTACCGGCTGGGCCTGCCCGCCACCGCAGACGCCCGCACCGTCGCCGCCTGAGGACCACGGCCTCCAAAAGGTGGGCGCCCCTTCCGAACCGCCTCGCGCCCCCCTTCCTTCGCCGCCGTTAGCGCCTTGTTAACCAATTCCCGCGAGGCTGCGGGGAACGCGGAGGGCCAGGATGCGGCGCAAGGGTCTGACGGCACTTCTGCCTGCCCTGCTGCTGCTGGCCGGGCCGGCACTGGCGGGGGCGTGGCCCCGGGGCGAGGGGCGGCAGTTCATTGCCGGCTCCTACCGGCTGCACGTGACGCCGGACGACCGCCTGCGCAGCATGGCCTACTATCACGAGTTGGGCGTGTCCGCGTCCGGGACGCTGGTGCTCGACATCGGCCAGTCGGTCAGCGGTGAGGCCAAGGCCGTGGCCTCCCTGCGCTACGTGCTGGTGCCGGAGAAGAACGACCGCCACCTCGCCTGGGACATGGGCCTCGGCTGGATCGGCAGCGCCGCCACGCTCCGTCTCGGCGCGGCCTACGGCAAGGGCTTCGCCTGGGCTCTCGGGCGGGGCTGGTTCAATGTGGACGTTGCCGGGTTCTCGACCCCGGATTTCACGGGCGCTCATCTACAGATGGATGTGACCTTTGGGCTCTCCTTCGGGGAGGGTCCCAAGGTCTACGCCCAGCTTCTCTCGGGCAAGCCTTGGGAGGCCCCGGGATTTGCCTGGCTCGGCGCCTCTGCCGCGATCGGGCTGCGGCCCGGTCTGCGCCTCGACATCGGGGCCTTTCACGAGTTGGTCAGCGGCGATGAATACCGGTTTAAGCTCGGCTTCTGGCACGAGTTCTGACCCGCACCCGATCTTGCGCCCGGTTTAGCCCCCGGCCTTGCGCCCACCCCCGCCGCTGCTACTCTCCGCCCGATGAAGGACCCGATCCGCCCCACCGATGACGAGGCCCGTGCCCTCGCCCGCAGCCTGATCGCCGAGGCCAGCTTCGGCGCGCTTGGCGTGCTCCTCGACGGGCACCCGATGGTGACCCGCATCGCCCTTGCCACCGCGCCGGATGGCCAGCCGCTCACGCTGATCTCGACCCTGTCGCAGCACAGCCAGGCACTGTCAGCCGATCCGCGCTGTTCCCTCCTGCTGGGGGAGCCGGGCGACAAGGGCGATCCGCTCACCCACCCGCGGCTGACGATCCAGGCGCGGGCGGACTTCTTGCGGCAGGGAGACGACGCCTACCCGGCACTGGCCGAACACTACCTTGCCCAACGCCCGAAATCGAAGCTCTACATCGGGTTTGCCGATTTCTTCTTCTGCCGCTTCGCGGTGGAGGCGGCCTTCCTCAACGGCGGCTTCGGCAAGGCCTACAGGCTGACGCCTGCGGACCTCGCCGCCGCCTAGCTCAGAGCGGATCGTCAATCCGCACCAGCACCGTCACGTCGCCCGAGACGTCCCTTTCCCAGGTCAGGGACACCTTGTCCTTGTTCGCGCCTTCCTTGGTCTTCACGTAGGGCATCCCGAAATGCGCCACGTTGGACACCGTCGCGATCTTGCCGTTCGCCACGAGTGATTCCACCGTCTGCGCCCAGCCTCCGAACGGCAGGTAGGGCGCGCAGTCCAGCGTCCAGACCGCCGCCGGCGTGGGCTGGGTGTGCTTCAGGGTCAGCGGGTTCGAGACCGTGGTGGTCACTGCGTTGAACATGTTGTCCGAGAAGGTGACGTTCTTCACCTTGTCCCAGTCCAGGTCGGCAAAGGTCGTATCCACAGATTCCACCCGGTCGATATTGCCGTGGATGTTGCGGAAGATGTTCCCCGTCACGGCCATGCCGTTCAGGTAGTGACCCGTGCCGTGTGGCTTCACCACGATGAAGGTGAACCACGGCGCCACGTCCGACGACAGGAAGATGTTGTCCGTGATGCTCAGCCCGCTGAACGAGAACTCGGAGGAGAACTCCGGCGCCTCGTCATGTTCGTTCGCCCATTCGATGAAGTTGTTGTCGATGTAGTTGCCGTTGATCGTCGCGCGGGCATTGGTCCGGGTCAGGACGATGCCCCCGGTGCGCACGCCCTCGCTGGCGCTGTCGCCCTGGAACCAGTGGTTTCCGGTGATGATCGACCCGGTGCCCCCGAGGACGGCGAAATGCCGGAAATGCACGACCCGGTTGTCGCGCAGCTTCACGTCGTTGGCGTTGGTGTTGAGCCCGATCGCGACGCGGTTCTGGCTCAGGCTCGAGCTTTCGTCCGAGAGGAACTGGCAGCGGTCGATCAGCATCCCCTGACAGCCTTTGCCATGGCTGGTGATGCCCCGATCCTTGGGCCGGGTGATGAAGCAATCCCGCAGGTGGAAGATCAGCCCCGAGGGCGGCAGCAGGACGGCCGAACAGGTGCCGTTGCACTGGAACTCGATGTCCGACATCGAGAACTTGTCGAGATGCTCGAAGTTGCTGAAATCCAGCAGGTACTTGAACCGCTTGAAGGTGAAGGTCTGGGTGCCCGCCGCATCGTAGAGCGGCATCGACAGGGTCACGGTCTGGGCGCCGACGTTCTTCGCGGTGACATAGACCTCGCGGCCCACGCCGCTGCCGATCACCAGGGCGCCCACGGGGATATTCGCCACGTTGGTCACCCCGGTCAGGGTATTGGCGTTGGACGGCGTATAGGTCCCCTGCGAGGTTACCGTCACCGTATCCCAGGCCGCACCGTCCTGACTGTCGAACTGGCCGTTGCGGATGTGGCGCCGGGTGGCATAGCTCGTCCTGTTGTTGACCGCCGCCTGCATGTCGATCGGTGCCGTCACCGCGATCCGTCGCCCGCAGAGGTCGAGGCTCTCGTGGCCGGAGTTGTTCAGCAGCGACTGGAAGGCCTTCTTGAAGGCCAGTTCCTCGTCCCCGAAGGCGTCGATATAGGCCGGGAGGTGGAAGTCCTTCTGGAGCGACAGCACGGCCGCGGCCGGCATCGTCACCGTGCCCTCGAAGCGCACGCGGCTTTCGAAGGTCATGCTGTCGGCCAGGTGATAGGTCCCCTCCGAGACCATCACCATGCGCCCGTTGGCCGCCGCATCCGCCGCCTCGAAGGCGGCAAGATCATCGGTCACCCCGTCGCCGATGGCCCCGTAATCGCGCACGTCGACCCAGGCCAGCATGTCGCGCAGGAAGACGCTGGTAATGTCCTCGATGACGATGTCGTCGATCCGCACCACGCCCCCGTTCGCGCCGGTCAGGTCGAGGCCGAAGTAGCCGAACCCCGGCTCGGTCCCCCAGACCATGTCGACCCCGGGGCGGTTGCCGCTGCCCACGATGGCCGTGACCTCGACCACCTCGCCGTAGGCCGTCAGCGTGGTGGAGGGTCCGACCTCGGTCACGCCGCTGACGTGGACATTGCTGCCCTTGCCGGCCCAGCCCGCGATCCGCACCGCGGGCAGGTTGCCACTGACCGCCTTCACCCGCGCGGTGACCCGCAGGTAGCAGCCCGGCGACATCGGGGTCTGCCCCATGTAGCGCAGCTTCTGCGTCGAGGCGCCCTTGAGCAGTTCGAGGCAGCCGCCGAAATCCGCGTCCGCCGGGACGAAGGCGGCACTGGCGCTGCCCTCGTAGGTATCCGACCCGGGCGTGCCGTCGCCGCTGGACCAGACGTCGAGCCCTTCCTCGAAGGTGCTCGGCATGAAAACGATACCCTCGGTGATCGCCTTGTTCATTCGCATCCCTTTCCGCATCTCCCCGCTGCGGGCGATGCTGACCAATTCCCCGGACCCCGCGCCGGGCGGCGCGGGCGGAAACGGGCTAGCAGGGATGTCTGAAGGGGCTCTGGCCCCGCCGTGACGGTAGGCGTTGCCTGACGGCGAACGTCAGACCGCCGGATCGGGTGCGGGCGCGAAGGTCACGCCGTTGATCTTCCAGCCATTCTGGGTGCGGATCATGTCGTAATCGAGGGCGAACTCCGCGCCCCTGCCATCGCGCACGATGACCCGTTGCTTGAGCCGCCCGCCCTCTTCCCGCAGGTCGAGGAAGTCATGGCGTTTGGGCGCCCAGACCATGGGATAGCCCTCGCGCACCATGCGGGCGAAATTCTCGGGCGAGCCGAAGAGGCTCTGGATCATCGGGCTGGCGTGGGTCCAGGCGCGGGGCACATCCCCCGCGACAAAGGCGCCGAGCTGGTCGGAAATGACGCCCTCGATCTCTGCCTGGTCCTGCGCGGCGACGGCAGCGGGCAGGCAGATCATCAGGGCTGCGGCATAGGGACTGAAGCGGGCCATGGTCTCTCCTCCTAGGGAAACGGTAGGCCGAATTTCCCCTGCGTAAAGAGAGAGCCTGCCCGCGCACAGGAAAGGCCCCCTGCCAAGGCAGGGGGCCGATGCGCTCCGTCCGGAGGCGTCCGATCTTACATCGGGGTCTTGAAGGCCTGAACGATGGGCTCACCGCTTGCGGCCATCGCCGGACCATCTTCCAGCGTCTCGCCACCTTTGAAGTCATAGGTGGTGTTGCCGTTGGTCTCGTAGTGCAGCATCGCCACGTAGTCGGCGCCCTTCTTCACGCCACCTTCGATCGGCACGGTCACGTCGTCGGTCGTGCCTTCCTCGATCAGCATATGGCCCACGGACTCGGGCACGACGGGCTTGCCGTCCACGACTTCGTGGACCACGAGGTAGCCGGGCTGGTCGATGGTCACTTCCGGGAACGTGATCTCACCCGGGGTGAAGGTCGCGCCGGTGACGTCGATGTTCGCGTTTTCGGCGGCCGAAGCGGCGCCTGCAACGGCGGTGGTCAGGGCGGCGGCAAGTGCGAGGGTTTTCATGATATCCTCCAAGTATTCAGTGCATTTAGCCATGTCGCTGGCGTTGTGCCCTGACAACGGGGGGAAAGCCGGATCGGTTTCATGGCCGGTCGCCCGAATGGTCCGGAACCCGGCCTCCCAGCAAGGCTCCAGCGGGTTCCATCACGATTGCCCACAGCCTCCGGCTCAACGCACGCGGGCCGAATGGCGCCTGCCCTCAAGCGGATCGCCCCCTGCTTCAACTCGATGTGAAGCCGAAGAAAATTGCACCCCTCGGGGCACATCACGCCCAACGGCGCCCTCGACGTGGCCCCTGCCGCGGGCCGAAACCGGGACAGGCCGCCGCCTCCCACAGCAGTTGCCGCACGCAAAAAGGGCGGCGCGTCGCCACGCACCGCCCCTTTGCACATCAGCCGGCCCTCTGGATCAGGCGGCGTCGCTCAGCAGCTCGCCGGCGAGGCCCTTGTCGATCAGCGCAACGGTTTCCTCGATCCCGTAAAGGGCCATGAAACCACCGAAACGCGGGCCTTGGCTTGCGCCGAGCAGCACCTCGTAGAGCGCCTTGAACCAGTCGCGCAGCGGATCGAACCGCTCGCGGCCCGCGGCATAGACCGCCGATTGCAGCGCCTCGTCGTCCACCGGGCCGTCCCAGGCCTTCAGCGCATCGCGCAGTTCGATCAGCGCCTCGCGCTCCAGCTCGGTGGGCGCGCGGAAGACCTTCTCGGGCTTCACGAAGTCGTTGTAGTAGCGCACCGCGTAGCCCGCGGCCTGATCCATCTGCGGGTTCGCCTCGGGGCTGGCCTCGGGCGCATAGCGGCGGATGAAGCCCCAGAGCGCCTCCTTGTCCTCCGCCCCGGAGACCGAGGCGAGGTTCAGCAGCATCGAGAAGGGCACCACCATGTCCGAGGCCGGCACATCGCCGTTGTGGATGTGGAACACCGGGTTCGCCACCTGCTGCTCGATCGTCTGATCGGGGAAGGCGCGCAGCTGCTGGTGGTATTCATCCATCGCCCGCGGGATCACGTCGAAGTAAAGCCGCTTGGCGGTCTTCGGCTTCTGGAACATGAAGTAGGACAGGCTCTCGGTCGAGGCATAGCTCAGCCACTCGTCGATCGAGATGCCGTTGCCGCTCGACTTCGAGATCTTCTGGCCCTTGTCGTCGAGGAATAGCTCGTAGGTGAAGTGCTCGGGCTTCTTGCCGCCGAGGATCTCGCAGATCCGGTCATAAATCGGCGTGTTCGTCGAGTGGTCCTTGCCGTACATCTCGAAATCGACGGCGAGGGCGGCCCAGCGGGCGCCGAAGTCGGGCTTCCACTGCAGCTTCACGTTGCCGCCGGTCACCGGCAGGGTCCATTCCTTGCCGTCCTCGTCGTCGAAGGTGATCGTGTAGTCGTCCTTGTTCACCGACTTCATCGGGACATAGAGGACACGGCCGGTCTCCGGGTGGATCGGCAGGAAGATCGAATAGGTCGCGGCCCGCTCGTCGCGCAGCGACTTCAGCATGACCTTCATGACATCATCGTATTTCTCGACCGCGCGTTTCAGCACCTCGTCGAACTGGCCCGACTTGTAGAACTCGGTGGCCGAGTAGAACTCGTACTCGAACCCGAAGGTATCGAGGAAGCGGCGCAGCATGGCGTTGTTGTGGTGGCCGAAGCTCTCGAATTCCTCGAAGGGATCGTAGACCGAGGTCAGCGGCTTCTGGATGTCTTCCTTCAGCCGGTCCTGGTTCGGCACGTTGCCGGGGATCTTGCGCATCCCGTCCATGTCGTCCGAGAAGCAGATCAGCCGCGTCGGGATGTCCGAGATCGCCTCGAAGGCGCGGCGGATCATCGTGGTGCGCAGCACTTCGCCGAAGGTCCCGATATGGGGCAGGCCGGAGGGGCCATAGCCCGTCTCGAACAGCACGTATCCCTTCTCGGGCGGCGTCTTCTCGTACCGTTTGAGCAGCCGGCGTGCCTCTTCGAAAGGCCACGCTTTCGAGGTCATTGCAGCTTCTCTCAGGTCCGACATGTCATAACTCCATTGTTCCGCGCCCGGACGCCGGGCGAGGCTGGCCGCTTCCTATTGCCCGGGACGGTCCGCGTCAATATTCTGCGCCGTAACGACACTGCCGAGGACCTCCCATGGCCGCTTCCGAAGACCATATTCTCACCCTTCAGGACTGCCTCGTGGCGCTGATGATCGCCGTCTCCGCCTCCGACAGCAACCTGCGCACCTCCGAACTGGTGAAGATCGAGACCACGGTGAACAACCTGCCGATCTTCGGCACCTATGACCTCGACCGCATGCGCGAGACCGCGCAGATGATCTTCGACCTCTTCGAGGAGGAGGACGGGCTCGACGCGCTCTTCGGCCTGATCCGCGGCAACCTGCCCGAGAAGTTCTACGAGACCGCCTATGCGCTCGCCTGTGACGTGGCCGTGGCCGACGGCACCCTGCGCGAGACCGAACTGCGCCTGCTCGAAGAGATCCGCTACGAGCTCAACATCGACCGGCTGCATGCGGCTGCCATCGAAAGAGGCGCCCGGGCCCGTCACATGACGGAATGATGCCGATGCGGGGGCCGCCACGGGCGGTTCCCCGCGCGTCGGGCCGGGGTCGGGAAAACCTGCGTTGACCGGAATCACCGCGGATGGAAGCCTGATTGCAGACCTCCATCCCCGGACCCGCCGCAATGACACCCGCCACCAAACGCACGATTTTCCTGATTTTGTCCCTGCTGATGCTCTGCACCCTGCCGGTGATCGGTGCCTTCACCAGTCCCGGCCCCGCCGAGACGGTCGAGATCGCCCGCACGCAGACCACGCCGGACCTGCCGGCGTCGCAACGCGTCTACTATCGCTGAGGCAGATCAGCCCTGACCGCTGTAGGTCCGGCCCCAGAACTGCAGCAGGTCCTGCTGCAACTGCCGGGCCCGCGCCAGCCACGCCCGCCCCCCGGCGGGGCGTTCGCGTTCCGCCATGGTCAGCCGGTCACGGTGCGCAATGTCCGCGCAGAAGATCGCAAAGGCCAGCAGACGCCCCTCCACCTCGGCAAAGCCGGAGAGCCCGCTGACGAAGTTCAACGTGCCGGTCTTGGCCACGACGGTCATGGCCGCCTTGGGGTCGGGCCGCCCGCGGCCATCCTTTACCGGGATATGCTTCAGCAGCGGCCGCAGCGCATCCTGCTGGCGGGCCTGCACCATCACCAGCACCATGTCCGCCGCCGTCACCCGGGAATCATCGCCGAGGCCGGAATGATCCTCCATCGCCACGTGGCGCAGCCCCAGCGTCTGCTTGGCCCAGTCCGACATCTTCTCGGCCGAATCCCGCATCGAGGCGACCTCGCCGTAGCGCGCCTTGGAGGCGGCCAGCCCGATCATCTCGGCGGTGAGGTTGGTGGAATACTTCAGCATGTCCAAGATGATCTCGCGCAGCGGGCCGCTCTGCTTCTGGGCAAAGACCGTCCCCTGCGGCAGGCTCTGGGTCACCGTGGGCGCCTTGGCCACGATGCCATGCGCCCGCAGCAGCACCTGCATCACCTCGCCGGCATAGGCCTCGGGCTTGCGCACCGGCAGCCAGCGGGCCCCACCCGTCCCGAGCGCCCCCTTGGCAACGCTCCAGCGGTCGACACCATCGACGTCGTCATAGGTGTAGACCGGCAGCGACCGGTCCTCGACCCGCATGGTCGCCATGGTCACATCGGGCCGGTAGCGGCCGCTGCGGGCGTCCATCGTGATCGTGTAATCGCCACTCTCGCGGCGCCATTCGAAATGCACCCGGTTGAAGTTCAGCGCGATGCCGGACACCGCGGGGTTGTAGCCCACGTGCGGCGGCTGCTCGGGGTCGATCTGCACCGCGCTCGGCAGGGCACCACCGTAGACGAGGAACCGCCCCGTCACCTCGACCAGCCCGGTCTCCTTCGCCGCGGCGGCCAGGTCGGCCAGGCCATCAGTGTCGAGCGTCGGATCGCCGCCGCCCACCAGCACGAGATCGCCCTCCAGCCGGCCATTGCGGATCGGCCCGGTGGCCAGAAGCTGCGTGGTGAACCGGTGGTCCGCGCCAAGCGAGCGCAGCGCATAGAGCGCCGTCAGCGTCTTGCCGACAGAGGCCGGCGGCACCGCCTCGGCGGCATCGAGGCTGTCCAGCAGTTCGCCGGTCATGGCATCGGCAACCACGAAGGCGACATGGCCCTCGATCCCTGCGCGTTTCACCAGGTCGGCGCCTTTCGGCGGCTCCAGCAGGTCCGCGGGCCGGGACTTCGGCCGAATGGATTCGAGTGGCGCAGTCGCCCAGGCAGGCGCGGCCGTCAGCCCCGCGCCACCGGCGGCGAGGCGGCTCAGGAAATGTCGTCGTGTGAACCCCATGCTCATGCGCGCAGGCTATAGCTGCGTCCTACGCGAACGCAAGCACCCTGCGTGGCGGTACGGATCACGTTTGCGTCCAGTCTCCCTGCCGGCGAAGCATTGTGGACGAGAGGTCAACCATCGGCACGTTGACGAAGCACCAGGCCGGCGGATCGCTGCGTCCGAGGCACTGACTGGCACCGGCCGGAAGCCGTTGCGCACGGTAGAGTCGCGCCGCCTTCGACATCCGCGCCGAGATCCGCTCGCCGGGGCGCGCCAGCACGCCCACACTCACGTTGTCCATGATCCAGCGCCATTCCTGCCACTGGTCGATCTGCGCGAGGTTGTCGGCCCCCATCAGCCAGACGAAGCGCACGCCGGGATAACGCCGCTTGAGCTGGCGCAGCGTCCGCGCGGTGTAGCGGGTGCCGAGCAGCGCCTCGATCCCGGTCACCTCGACCCGCGGATGCTGCATCACCTGCCGGGCGACCTCGAGGCGCTTCTCCAGCGGGGCTGGCCCACGGGCCTTGAGCGGATTGCCGGGGCTCACCAGCCACCAGACACGATCCAGCCCGAAGCGGCGCAGCGCCTCGCGGGTGATATGCGCATGCCCGGCGTGCGGCGGATCGAAGGATCCCCCCAGCAGACCGATCACCTCGCCCGGCCGGGCAAGCGGTAGATGATGACGTGCAACGACCATGCGGCCTCCCCTAACGCAGGTGTGACGGAAAGGGGAGAGAATTCAAGCGGTCATCCCGCGCGCCAGGCTAATCGCGCGCCTCGGGCGGCCAGCGAACCTCGGCCCAGACCAGCCGGTGCCGGCTGGCACGCTGTACCGTCTCGGCCAGCGGCGCCCCGGCCTTCGGCCAAGCAACGCCTGCCGCGACCACCTGAAGCCCCCGATCCGGCAGGACGTAGCTGACCCGCAGGGGCCCCGGCCCGGGCACGGGCCAATCGACCGTCGGCGCCGGGCCGCCCTGCCCCGGCGCACATGCGGCCACCCCACGGCCCGGGGCCGGATCCTGCAACGCCGGATGGGCAAGCAGCGCCCGCAGCGCCTCCCCCCGGCCCTCCCTGTCGTGCGGATCGAGGTTCGCATCCCCCAGCAGCACGAGCGGGCCGGACGGGACAGGCCCCAGCCGCCCCGCAAGCAGGTGCAACCAAAGCGCGGTCTCATCGTGGTTGCGGCGCCCGTTGCGGTCCTCGGGCCCATCGAAGACAGGCGGCGTGGCATGGAAGATCAGGAGCGAGAGCGGCGGCTCCGTCGCCACTTCGACGACCCAATGCGCCGAGGAGGAAAGGCGCTGAACCGAGGCACCGTGCGCGCCCTCCCCGCCCCGCCCTGCGTGATCGACGAAAAGGGTGTCCGGCAGATCGCGCCAGAGCAGCGAGGAGAGATCACGGCTCAGGCTCAGCTTCCAGCGCGCCAGCACGGCCAGCCCCCCCTGCCCCGCGAAGCGGCCGTAGCCCTGCGCATCCCGCGCCTCGCCGCGCCGGCCATTGCCGTCAAGATCGAGGCCCGTCGGCCTTCCCGCATTCGGCACCGTCGCGAAGAGATACGGATACCCGGCGCCCTGCGCCTCCAGCAGGGCGTTCAGCGCCGCAAGCGCCTCAAGGTCTGCGTCATAGTCGATCCCGGAGAGCACCAACACGTCGGGCGCACAGGCGGCGATGACAGCGGCCACCGCCTCTGCCTGAGGATCGCCCCGGCGCAGGTCACGCAGCAGCAGCCCCGGCCCGTCGCGGGCCAGGTCGGTATGGTAGAAGGCAAGGCGAAGCACCTGCGCGGTCGGCCTTTCCTGCGCCCCGGCAGCGGAGCCGCCGGACAGGCCAACGAGCAGGATCAGGAGGCACCGGCAACCGCCAACCGCGCGCGCGCCCCGGATCACGCCGGGGATCAGGCCCCGGAACGCACCCCGGATCAGATCACGGCTCAGGCGGTGTGATGCAGCCCGGGCTCTTCCTCGGCATAGGTGCGGCGACGTTTCTCGCCGATGAGATCGGCGATCCGGCTGAGCGCGATGCCGCGCATGATCAGGTTCGCCGGGATGAAGGCCCATGCCGTCATGATCCAGATCAGCGATTGCGGATGAGCCAGCGACAAGGGCACCAGCGCCGCGGTCAGAAGCTTGAACAGCGGCGGGGTCAAGAATGGCAGCAGGAAGCCTAACAGAACGTTAATACCTGCATCCCGTTTCAGCCGGTGCAGCACGTCGCCACCGCCGGTGGGCTCGAACATCGGCAGGTTGATCCAGACGTTGAAGGCGCCGCTGCGGGTGGGCCAGCGATGCAGCCGGATGAAGAGCGCCAGCATCACGACACCGATCATCCCGCCGATATAGGCGATGCCGGCGGCGTCGCGCACCGCGTTGACCAGTTCCACTGGCGCCCCGGCCGGCAGGGTCAGCGTGGCAAGGCGCACCGGCGAATAGGGGAAATCGATCGCGGTGGAGAGGATGCGGCCGATCGAATTGAAGAGATCGGCGATCGGCGTATCCAGCGCGGGACCAGCCTGCGCCGTCGTCAGCAGCAGCACGATCCCGAAGAGCGTGTAGAACCGCAGCCGGTTGTAGGGCGGCGCATAGCGGAACTCGAGCAGAACGGGGATCCGGCTGTTGTACTCGGTGAAGACGAAGGCCCCGGCGATCAGCGCAAGCAGGACCACGATCTGAGTCGTGTCGGAAGAGACCGCCGGCAGCAGAAGGGATGGCGTGACCACCATCAATGCGACAAGAAGGGCGCGCAACAGCGCACCGGTGATTCTGACAATCACAGCTCGTTATCCTTCAACTTGGCCCGACCCGGTACTTTGCCGCGTCTGTGTCCCAACTTGATTCCGTCGTCAGACGGGTGCCTCAATCTTGCCTTAATGTTGCCCCGTTTGACGCCCGGCCTCAAGCCGCGCGCTAAGAAGACAACGATTCTGAGGCAAAAAAACGGTAGAACTGGTGCGTTCTTGCATCAATTTCGTATCGCAACCGCGGCAAAAGCCAGCGTTTTTCGCGAAATCAATTCAGTATTTTAGCTGAATTTCCGCAGTTCCGGGGCATTTCCGGTGCGGTATGGCGGCCCGCGCGGGGCCGCCACAATTCATGCGAGGCCTGGCCTCAGACCCGCCTCAGACCCAGGGGCGCGACTGCGCGGCCTGCGTCTCGAAGCTCTGGATCGCGGGCGCCTTCTCCAGCGTCAGGCCGATATCGTCGAGCCCTTCCAGCAGGCAGCGCTTGCGGAACGGGTCGATGTCGAACTTGATCACCTCGCCGTCGGAGGTGGTGATCTCCTGCTTCTCGAGGTCCACGTCCATCCGCGCGTTGGAGCCCTTCTCGGCATCCTTCATCAGCAGGTCCACCTGCTCCTGCGGGAGCACGATCGGCAGCATGCCGTTCTTGAAGCAGTTGTTGAAGAAGATGTCCGCGAAGGAGGTCGAGACGATGACCTTCACGCCGAAGTCGGCCAGCGCCCAGGGCGCGTGCTCACGCGAGGAGCCGCAGCCGAAGTTGTCACCGGCAACGATGATCTGCGCCTCGCGGTAGGCGGGCTTGTTCAGGACGAAATCGGGGTTTTCCGACCCGTCGTCCTTGTAGCGCATCTCGTCGAAGGCATGCACGCCGAGGCCGGTGCGCTTGATGGTCTTCAGGAATTGCTTGGGGATGATCATGTCGGTGTCGATGTTCACCAGCGGCATCGGTGCCGCGATCCCCGAAAGTTTTTCGAACTTTTCCATGGGCTGTCTCCTGGCGGGATGCGGGGCATCCCGAAACTTGGGTTCAAGCAGCGCCCCCCGCCCATCGGGGGGTCGCCCTGTTGCGTCGGGCGCGCTCAGCGGGAGCGCATGAAGAGCCCGATGGCGATCAGGCCAACGCCGTCAGCGATCAACTCTACCGCGAGCAGGATGCCCAGCAGGGAGAAGGCCGCCATCTGGAGGTTGGAGAACACCATGATGCCGATGAGGATGGAGGCCGCCCCGGAGAGCAGCAGGATCCAGAAGAAAGGTGTGGAGCGCATCCCCCAGGCCGCAGCCAGGCGGAAGCCCCCGATGAAGAGGAACAGCACGCCGACGATCAACGTCAGCGACACCGTCCCGGCCAGCGGGTTGGCAAGGAGCCAGACACCGGCAAGGATGCTCAGCAATGCGCTGATCCCGTGCCAGACGCGGCCATGCGCCTCGCTGTCCCGAAAGACCGAATAGGCCTGCAAGATCCCCGTCGCGAGGAAGACCACGCCGACGATCGTCGTGACCGCCAGCGTCGCGGCGAAGGGGTTGGCAAGGGCAAAGATACCGCCGATCAGCAGCACGATCCCCATTCCGAGCATTACAAGCCAGGTCTTCATGTCATCACCTTTCGAAACCGGTTAACTCCTGGTCCCCAGCGTTACATCAGTTCCCTGACATCCGTAAGACGACCGGTTACCGCAGCGGCAGCCGCCATGGCGGGCGACATCAGGTGCGTGCGGCCGCCCTTGCCCTGCCGGCCCTCGAAGTTGCGGTTCGAGGTCGCGGCACAGCGTTCGCCGGGCTGCAGCTGGTCGGGGTTCATGGCGAGGCACATGGAGCAGCCCGCAAGGCGCCATTCGAAACCGGCCTCCTTGAAGATCTCCGCGAGGCCCTCCTCCTCGGCCTGGGCGCGCACGAGGCCCGAACCGGGCACGACCATTGCGCGCATCCCGTCCTTGATCTTCTTGCCCTTCAGGATCGCGGCTGCGGCGCGCAGGTCCTCGATCCGGCCGTTGGTGCAGGAGCCGATGAAGACGGTGTCGATCTCGATGTCCGAGAGCTTCTGACCGGGGGTCAGGCCCATGTACTCGAGCGAGCGCTTGGCCGCCTCGACCTTGCCGCCGGCAAAGCTGGCGGGATCGGGCACTTCCGCGGTGATCGGCAGCACGTCCTCGGGCGAGGTGCCCCAGGTGACGACCGGCGCGATGTCTTCGCCCTTGATGGTCACGACCTTGTCCCAATGAGCGTCATCATCGGAGAAGAGCGTCTTCCACCAGGTCAGCGCGGCTTCCCACTGGGCGCCCTTCGGCGCATGGGGGCGACCCTGGACGTAGGCGAAGGTGGTCTCGTCCGGCGCGATCAGGCCGGCACGGGCGCCGCCCTCGATGGCCATGTTGCAGACCGTCATCCGGCCTTCCATCGAGAGCGAGCGGATCGCTTCACCGCAATACTCGATGACATAGCCGGTGCCGCCGGCGGTGCCGGTCTTGCCGATGACGGCAAGGGTGATGTCCTTGGCCGTCACGCCGGGCTGAAGCTGGCCGGTGATCTCGACCTTCATGTTCTTCGACTTCGACTGGATCAGCGTCTGGGTGGCAAGCACATGCTCCACCTCCGAGGTGCCGATGCCGTGGGCGAGCGCGCCGAAGGCGCCGTGGGTCGCGGTGTGGCTGTCGCCGCAGACCACGGTCATGCCCGGCAGGGTCCAGCCCTGTTCCGGGCCCACGATGTGCACGATGCCCTGGCGGATGTCGCTGACGGGATAGTAGTGCACGCCGAAGTCACGGGCGTTCTTGTCGAGCGCCGCCACCTGGATCGCGGAATCCTCGGTCATGTTCGCCGGGTCTTCGCGGCCGGGGGTGGTGGGCACGTTGTGGTCCGGAACGGCGATGGTCTTGTCCGGGGCATGGACCTTGCGGCCGGCCATGCGCAGACCTTCGAAGGCCTGCGGGCTGGTCACCTCGTGGACGAGGTGGCGGTCGATGTAGAGCAGGCTGGTGCCATCCGGGGTGGTATCCACGAGGTGGGCATCCCAGATCTTGTCATAGAGCGTCTTGGGGGACATGGGTCCTCTCCGATTTCAATTGGCTGAATTTTGGCTGTACGAATGGGTCGCGCGCCTCATAGGCGGGCGAGGACCGTCAGCGACGCGCCGAAGAAGCGCCAAGGCAGGCGCGCGCGATCATCCATGTCGAAAACACGTTTCATGGCCTGCGGGATATACCGCCTTCCCGAGTCTCGCAAGCGTTCCGGGGCCCCTCGCGTGCAGTTCACGCATGCGGCACCGCAGCATTCCCGCGTCTGGACAGGAGCTTGGCCGCCGTGCCACGCTGTCCCGAGGCCGCGCAGGGGAGGCGAATGGAGCCAGCAAGCGACCCCATCGACGCCGTCATCCAGATCGCGCTCGGCGCCTGGGTGCGGGTAGAGAACTTCCTTCACGGGCTGGTGCGCCCCTGGAATGCCTATCAGGTGCTCATTGCGCTTGGCCTGTTCCTTGTTGCCTGGGGGCTGGCCCGCTGGTTCGCGCCCCGGATGCACGACTGGCTTCGCGCGCAGGAGGGCTGGCCGAAATGGCGCATCCGCCTGCTGCTGATCCTGCACCGCCGCCTGCGCCACATCTTCTTCGTCGCGCTGATCTGGCCCACGATCTGGATCATGCGGGCCGCCACGTGGCCCAGCCGGTCCTACCTGCTGACGATCCTCGGCAGCCTTGCACTCGCCTGGCTGGTGATCGCGCTGCTGACGCGCGCCATCGGCAACCCGCTGCTGCGCACGCTGGTGCGCTACGGCGGCTGGGTCTGGGCCACGCTGATCATCGTCGGCCTTCAGGACGAAACCCAGGGCCTGCTCGACAGCATGGCGCTGACCCTCGGCTCCATGCGGCTGTCGCTGTGGATGATCATTCAGGGGTTCGTGCTGCTGGCGGCGCTGATCACGCTGGCGCGGTTCCTCTCCCACGCGGGGGCCGCCAACATCCGGCGGGTCGAGGACATCTCGCCCTCGATGCAGGAACTGGTGATCAAGGGGCTGCAGGTCGCGCTCTACGGGGCGGCCTTCTTCATCGCGCTGCGCGCCGTCGGCGTGGACCTGACCGGGCTGGCGGTCCTTTCGGGGGCCATCGGCGTGGGCCTCGGCTTCGGGCTGCAAAAGGTCGTCTCGAACCTCGTGTCGGGGATCATCATCCTGATGGACAAGTCGGTGAAGCCCGGCGACGTGATCAGCCTTGGCGAGACCTTCGGCTGGATCAACGCGCTCGGCGCGCGCTACGTCTCGGTCGTGACGCGGGATGGCAGGGAATACCTGATCCCGAACGAGGACCTGATCACCGGACAGGTGGTGAACTGGTCGCACTCGAACGATTTCGTCCGGCTCGACATCTATTTCGGCACGTCCTACGGCGACGACCCCCACGCGGTACGCAAGATCGCCATCGAGACCGCGCAATCCGTCAGCCGGGTGCTGACCTTCAAGCCGCCGGTCTGTCACATCGTGGGCTTCGGCGATTCCTCGGTGGATTACATCCTCCGATTCTGGATCACGGACCCGACCGGCGGGCTCACCAATATCCGCGGAAACGTCTATCTGGCGCTCTGGGATGCGTTCAAGGAACATGGAATCTCCATCCCCTTCCCGCAGCGCGAGGTGCGGGTGCTGAACGAGGCCCCCGCACCGGACTCCCCGTCAAAAGCACTGGATTGACGCAGATTTTCCCCGTTCTGCCGCCACGTCGCGCCGCGGACGCTTGCAAGCCACACGGACCTCGCGTAAGGGCGGCGCCTTGCCGGGGAAACCGGGCCGGGTCGAAATCGTTGAAAATTCGACCCCCGGTTGTTACCTTTAATCATGACCCAGTGCCGGGGCTCTGTCGGCACGCCACTAGGAGGACAATGTCCTGTCACTCGACGTTGACGCGGCCATTACCGCCAATACGGGGGCGCCTATGACGGCCGCAACCGCACAGCCGACAAGCGAAGAGCTGCTGGCTTTCATTCTGAAATCGCTGGACGACGACAAGGCGGAGGAGATCGTGCAGATCGACCTGCGCGGCAAGTCGGCCATGGGCGACTACATGCTGATCTGCTCGGGCCGGTCGTCCCGCCAGGTCTCGGCCATCGCCGAGAAGCTGGTTGACCGTCTCAAGCAGGAGTACGGCCGCCTGAGCAAGATCGAGGGCAAGGAAACCGGCGACTGGGTGCTGATCGACACGGGCGATGTGATCATCCATGTCTTCCGCCCCGAAGTGCGCGAGTTCTACCAGCTCGAAAAGATGTGGGGCCCCTCGCCCGCCGCGGCAACGCGCGTCTGAGCTCTCATGCGGCTGCACATCTGCGCCGTGGGCCGCCTGCGGGCGGGCCCCGAGCGCGAGCTGATCGACGACTACCTGACCCGCTTCGACAGAACCGGTCGGGCCCTTGGGCTCGGGCCGGCCAATGTCGTCGAGGTCGAGGACAAGAAGGGTGGCGGCATGGAGGCCGAGGCCGCCCTGCTGGAGCGCGCCCTGCCCAAGGGTGCCGTCATCGTCGCCCTCGACGAGCGTGGCCGGGTCATGACCTCACCCGATTTCGCCGACCGTCTGGCCCTGCACCGCGATCAGGGTGCACAGGACGTGGCCTTCCTGATCGGCGGCGCCGACGGCATCGCGCCCGGGTTGCGCAACCGGGCCGACTGGGCGCTGAGCTTCGGCAAGATGGTCTGGCCGCACATGCTGGCCCGCACCATGCTGACGGAACAGCTCTACCGCGCCGCGACGATTCTCGCGGGCTCGCCCTATCACCGGGTCTGAGGCCCGCCGCCCGGGCCGCGGCGCGCCGGGGATTTCAGCCCCGCGGTGCAGCGTGACGCGCTGATTGCGCAACCATCTGTCGCATCTTGGACAATCCCCCCGCCCTCTCTTCCCCCGGCGGACGTCACCAGCTAGAAACCGGCCCTGAAGCAGGCAGACAGGAGCCATGGCCGATGACCACCCCGAAACCGGTAGTTCTGTGCATTCTCGACGGCTGGGGCCTCAGCGAGACCACCGAGGCCAATGCCCCCGCACTGGCCGAGACACCGACCTACGACCGGATCATGGCCACCTGCCCCCATGCCACGCTGATCACCCACGGCCCCGATGTGGGCCTGCCTTCGGGCCAGATGGGCAACTCCGAGGTCGGCCACACCAATATCGGCGCGGGCCGCGTTGTGGCCATGGACCTCGGCCAGATCGACCTCGCGATCGAGGATGGCTCCTTCGCCAAGAACGGCCCGCTGAACGATTTCATCGCCACGCTGAAGAAAACCGGCGGCACGGCGCACCTGATGGGCCTCGTCTCCGACGGCGGTGTCCACGGCCACCTGACGCATATCCTCGCCGCGATCACCACCATCGCCGCCGCCGGCGTGCCGGTGGTGCTGCACGCGATCACCGATGGCCGCGACGTGGCGCCCAAGTCCGCCTATGGCTACTTCAACGACCTGACCGACGGGCTGCCCGAAGGCGCCACCGTGGGCACCGTGATCGGGCGCTACTACGCCATGGACCGCGACAACCGCTGGGAACGCGTGGGCGAGGCCTATGCCGCCATGATCAAGGGCGAGGGCGTGAAATCCGCCACGCCCCATGCCGCCGTGACCCGCGCCTACGAAAACGGCGAGACGGACGAGTTCATCTCGCCCACGGTCATCGCGGGCTATGACGGCGTGAAGGACGGCGACGGGCTCTTCTGCCTCAACTTCCGCGCCGACCGCGCGCGCGAAATCCTCGCCGCCATCGGCCAACCCGGTTTCGACGGCTTCGACACCGGCCCCCGGCCCGACCTCGCCGCGCTGCTGGGGATGGTGGAATATTCCGAAAGCCACAACGCCTACATGACCACCTGCTACCCCAAGCAGGAGATCGTGAACACGCTCGGCGAATGGGTCGCGAAACAGGGCAAGACCCAGTTCCGCCTCGCCGAGACCGAGAAATACCCCCATGTGACCTTCTTCCTCGACGGCGGCGTCGAAAAGGAGAAGACCGGCGAAGACCGGTTCATGCCGAAATCGCCCAAGGTCGCCACCTATGACCTCCAGCCCGAGATGTCCTCGGAGGAGGTCACCGACAAGTTCGTCGAGGCGATCGAACACGGCTATGACCTGATCGTCACCAACTACGCCAATCCCGACATGGTCGGCCACACCGGCGACCTGAAGGCCGCCATGGCCGCCTGCTCTGCCGTGGACCGGGGCCTCGCCCGGGTCGTGGCCGCGCTGGAAAAGGCGGGCGGGGCAATGATCCTGACCGCGGATCACGGCAACTGCGAGATGATGGTGGACCCGGAAACCGGTGGGCCGCACACCGCGCATACCACCAACCTCGTGCCCGTGGCGCTGATCGGCGGCCCCGAAGGCACCCATCTGCGCGCCGGGCGGCTGGCCGATCTGGCCCCCACCCTGCTGGCGCTGATGGACCTGCCCAAGCCCGACGAGATGACGGGGGAAAGCCTGCTCGCATGATCTCGCTGCGCGCTCTCCTCGCAGGTCTGGCGCTGTCCCTTGCCAGCGGCGCGGTGCAGGCGCAGACCGCCGCGCCCACGCCCGCCGAGGCCGCGCGCGCCGCCGCCGACCAGCTGGAGGCCGCCGCCCGCACGCTGGATGGCGCAGAGGAGGCCCGCGACCGGGTCCGCGCCCTGACCGAAACCCTGCGCGCCTACGAGGCGGGGCTTTCGGCCATGCGCGACGGGCTGCGCCGCGCCTCGATGCGGGAACGCGAGATCCGGCGTGAGCTGGAGGCCAGCGATGCGGAGACCGCCCAGCTTCTGGGTGTTCTGCTGACCGTCGCCACCTCGCCGCCGCCCGCGCAGATGGTACACCCGGACGGGCCGCTCGGCACCGCGCGCTCGGGCATGATCCTTGCCGACGTGGCGCCCGCGCTGAACAAGAAGGCACAGGCCCTGCGCGCCAAGCTGCAGGAGGCCAGCGACCTGCGCGCCCTGCAGCAGAGCGCCGCCGACCAGCTCGCCCGGGGCATGGACGGCGTCCAGCAGGCCCGCGCGGAGCTCAGCAAGGCCATCGCCGACCGGACCGCCCTCCCGAAACGCTTCACCGAGGACCCGATCAAGACGGCGCTGCTCATCGCCTCGACCGAGACGCTCAGCGCCTTCGCCTCGGGCCTCAGCGACATCGCCGAGAACGAGGCGCCCGGCTCGCTCCCGGACGTGATCCACCGCAAGGGGCGCATTCCGCTGCCCGTGCAGGGCGCACTGCTGCGCCGCGCGGGCGAGGCGGACGCCGCGGGCATCACCCGCCCGGGCATCGTGCTGGCAACGCGCCCCGGCGCCATCGTCACCTCCCCCACCGCGGCGACGATCCGCTATCGCGGCCCCCTGTTGGATTACGGCAACGTGATGCTCCTTGAGCCGCAGGCGGGCGTATTGTTCGTTTTGGCCGGACTGGATGTCGTCTATGGTTCCGCAGGCGAGGTGCTTCAGGCAGGCGCACCCGTCGGGCTGATGGGCGGACAGGATCCGGACATCGGCGCAATCCTGACCCAGAGTGCCGGTGGTACCGGATCGGACCGAACGGAAACGCTGTACCTGGAAGTGAGGCAGGGCAACACGCCCGAGGACCCCGCAGAATGGTTCGCCGGCCTCGACGCCGGAAAAGAGGATGGAGAGCAATGAGAAAGACCCTACTGGCCGCCGCGGGCGGCATCGCGACCGGCCTGCTGGTCACGACGCAGATCGCAGCGCCCCTCCTGGCCCAGGAAGCGGACAGCAAGGCCTCCGTCTACGAGCAGCTTGATCTCTTCGGGGACATCTTCGAACGCATCCGCGCGCAATACGTCGAGGAAGTGGAACCCGGCGAGCTGATCGAAGCCGCCATCAACGGCATGCTCACCTCGCTCGACCCGCATTCCAGCTACCTCTCGCCCGATGATGCCGCCGCGATGCGCGTGCAGACCCGCGGCGAGTTCGGCGGCCTCGGCATCGAGGTGACGCAGGAGGACGGCTTCGTGAAAGTGGTCTCGCCCATGGATGGCACCCCCGCCGCCGTGGCCGGCATCGAGGCCGGGGATTTCATCACCCACGTCGATGGCGAGAGCCTGCTGGGCCTGACGCTGGACGACGCGGTCGAGATGATGCGCGGGCCGGTCGGCTCCGAGATCGTCGTGACCGTGGTCCGCGAAGGCGAGGCCGAGCCCTTCGACGTCTCGATCATCCGCGACACCATCAAGCTGACCGCCGTGCGCGCCCGCACCGAGGGTGACACCGTCGTGCTGCGGATCACAACCTTCAACGACCAGACCTACCCGAACCTCGAGGCCGGGCTGAAGGAGCAGATCGAGGCCCATGGCGGGCTCGACACGATCAACGGCGTGGTCATCGACCTGCGCAACAACCCGGGCGGCCTGCTGACCCAGGCGATCCGCGTCTCCGACGGCTTCCTCGACAAGGGCGAGATCGTCTCGACCCGTGGCCGGAACCCGGAAGACGGCGAGCGCTACAACGCCACCGAGGGCGACCTGATCGACGGCAAGCCGATCGTGGTGCTGATCAACGGCGGCTCCGCCTCCGCTTCCGAGATCGTCTCGGGTGCGCTGCAGGACCACCGCCGCGCCATCGTCGTGGGCACCAAGTCCTTCGGCAAGGGCTCGGTCCAGACGGTCATGCCGCTGCGGGGCGACGGCGCGATGCGCCTGACCACCGCGCGCTACTACACGCCGTCGGGCCGGTCGATCCAGAACCTCGGCATCTCGCCCGACATCGTGGTGAACCAGCCCCCGCGCCGCCCCGAGGCCGAGGAGGAGGAACCCGCCTCCGCCGTGAACCGCACCCGGTCGGAAGCCGACCTGCGCGGCGCGCTGAACAACGACTCGCTCACCGAGGACGAGATCAAGCAGATCGAGGCCGACCGCGACAAGGCGGAAGCCGCGGCCAAGCTGCGCGACGAGGACTACCAGCTCGCCTATGCGATCGACATCCTCAAGGGTCTCTCGGCCCTCGGGCCGAAGGACGCCCAGTAAGGTGGCAGGGGGGCTGTCTGCCCCCCGCCGCTGACGCGGCTCCCCCCGAGGATACTTGGGAAACGAAAATGAAGAAGGGCGGCCCGGAGATCGGAGCCGCCCTTTTCATGTTCCTGGCCTGGGTGTCCCCGCCGGAGGCATCCGACGGGGAGGCAGGCGATGTGGCCTCAGAAGAAGGCCTGCAGCCCGGTCTGGGCGCGGCCCAGGATCAGCGCGTGCACGTCGTGGGTGCCCTCGTAGGTGTTCACCGTCTCGAGGTTCTGGGCGTGGCGCATGACCTTGTACTCGATCTGGATGCCGTTGCCGCCGTGCATGTCACGGGCCATCCGCGCGATGTCGAGCGCCTTGCCGCAGTTGTTGCGCTTGATCAGCGAGACCATCTCGGGGGCGGCGCGGGCTTCGTCGAAGAGACGGCCGACCCGCAGGGCGGCCTGAAGGCCCAGGGTGATCTCGGTCTGCATGTCCGCCAGTTTCTTCTGGTAGAGCTGCATGCCGGCGAGCGGCTTGCCGAACTGGGTCCGGTCGAGGCCGTACTGACGGCCCTGCAGCCAGCAGTCCTCGGCGGCGCCCATGACGCCCCAGGCGATGCCGTAGCGGGCGCGGTTCAGACAGCCGAAGGGACCTTTCAGGCCCGAGACATGGGGCAGCAGCGCATCTTCGCCCACTTCCACGTTGTCCATCACGATCTCGCCGGTGATCGAGGCGCGCAGGGACAGCTTGCCGCCGATCTTGGGCGCGGTCAGGCCCTTCATGCCCTTCTCGAGGACGAAGCCGCGGATCGCGCCGTCATGGGCTTCGGACTTGGCCCAGACCACGAAGACATCCGCGATCGGCGCGTTCGAGATCCACATCTTGGAGCCCACGAGGCGGTAGCCGCCCTCGGTCTTGTAGGCGCGGGTCTTCATGCCCGCCGGGTCGGAGCCCGCGTCCGGTTCGGTCAGGCCGAAGCAGCCGATGAACTCACCCGAAGCGAGTTTCGGCAGGTATTTCATGCGCTGCTCTTCAGTGCCGTAGGCGTAGATCGGGTACATCACCAGCGAGGATTGCACCGAGGCCATCGAGCGGAAGCCCGAGTCGACACGCTCGATCTCGCGGGCGACGAGGCCGTAGGCCACGTAGCCGGCGCCGAGCCCGCCGTATTGTTCCGGCACGGTCACGCCGAGCAGGCCCGCCTCACCCATCGCCTGGAAGATGGAGGGATCGACGCCTTCGTCCTCGTACATCTTCTCGACCTTGGGGGCGAGTTCGGCCTGCGCGAAGGCGTGGGCGCTGTCTGCGATCATGCGCTCTTCTTCTTCCAGCTGATCGCGCAGCAGGAAGGGGTCCTCCCACGAGAAGGAGCTCATGTTGGGGCGGTCCTTGTCCTTCAGGACGGGTTTCTGGACGTTCATCGTGCATCTCCACTTGCAGGAATTGCCCGGACCCTAGCCAAAACGCCGCAGTTTGGCTAACGAGATATTCGTGATGGATCATGAGTTTTTCGCATAAGGCCCTCTGACATGCGCAAGTCCTACATCCCCTCCGTCTCCGAGCTTGAGGCGTTTTGTTCATGCGCCCGCATCGGCACCACCACCGGGGCGGCCCGGGATCTGGGCCTGACGCAGAGCGCGGTGAGCCGCTCCATCGGTACGCTGGAGGACCGTCTGGGCGTGGCGCTCTTCCACCGGGTGCGGCAGCGGCTGGCCCTGTCCGACGCCGGGCGGGCCTTCCAGAGGGACGCGGAAAACCTGCTGGCGCGGCTCAACGAGGCGGCGGTGAGCGTGATGGCGTTCGGCGGACAAAGCGCGGTCCTGCGCATTGCAGTGTTGCCCACCTTCGGGCGCAGTTGGCTGATCCCGCGGATGAGCGCCTTCCAGTCCACCCTGCCCGGCGCGACCTTCGACATGGCCGCCCGGCTGGGGCGCGTGGACTTCGAGGCGGAGCCCTTCGACCTCGCCATCCAGCGCTCCACCCACCGGGCGCGGGGGGCGCATCACCTGCACCTGCTGGACGAAACCCTGATCGTCGTGGCCGCGCCCACGCTGATCGGCCCCCGGCAACGGCTGAGCGACGATGACCTTCTCTCATTGCCCCTGCTCCAGCAGTCCACCCGGCCCACGCTCTGGCCCGACTGGTTCCGCCATGCGCGGCTCGATCCGCGCCGCACCTTGCGGGGCGCCCGCTTCGATCACTTCGACATGGTGCTGGATGCCGCCATCGCCGGTCTGGGCGTGGCGCTGGTGCCCGAGATCCTTGCCCGCGCGCCGCTGCGCAGCGGCCGCCTGCGCCGCGCCTCGGACCGGGAGATGGAGAGCGGCGAGGCCTATACGCTGATCTACCCGGAGCGCAGCCTCGCCCTGCCCGCCTTCGCCCGGTTCCGGGACTGGCTGAGCGCCGAGATCGCCGAAATCTGGGCCTGATCCCGCCGCCCTCCGGGCGCCGGACCACGGCGGGGTGGGGAATTCCGGACTGACACGCAACCCAGAATTGTGCTCTGATGCGACTCATATTGCATGAAGTCGTTTTCACAGTCGTTTCCCGGTTCCGGAGGAGAGTCCGATGCCAACCGAAGCCTTTTCCACGCTCCAGCGCCTGCCCGACCTCGCGGCAGACGAGAGCCTGATCGTCGAGCTTGTCTTCGACGCCCCCCGCCCCCCGCAGGACCTCGCCGCCGCGCTGACGGCGCTGCTGCCCGAGGCCGCGCCTCTTGTCACACCCGCCTTCGAGGCCGAGGCCGACCGGTTCTTCTTCGTCACCTTCCCCGGCATTCCCGCCGAAGGACAGGAGCCCCGGGTCTTTGCCTTTGCCCGCGCCCTGAAGGAGGCGCTCGGGGCCAGCGACGCCAACCCGGTGCTGCGGGATTCGCTCTACGGTGCAGCCGCCGTTGGGGATGGCACCGCCGAGAGCCTCTCGCTCTGCGAGACGAAGCGCACGGACATCCGGCCCTTCGGCTGGGTCCATCCGGTGATCCGCACGCCGCAGGCCTGGACGCTGAGCCGGGGACAGGGAGCGACCGTGGCCGTGATCGACACCGGCCATTCCACCCATCAGGAGCTCTGGGACGTGATCCGCAATGCGGGTCAGAAGAACTATGTCGAGGGCGGCACCGATGCCTCGGACCGCTTCGTGACCGGGTTCATGAAGCATCCCGGCCATGGCACCCTCGTCTGTTCCGTGATTGCCAGCCGGGGCACCGCCGACGCCAGCGGCGAGACCGGCGGCCATGGCGCCATCACCGGGGCCGCGCCGGAGGCCAAGGTCCTGCCGATCCGGGCGATCAAGTCGGTGGTGAACTTCAACCAGACGACGATCGGCCCCGCCATCGCCCATGCGGTGGCCCAGGGGGCCGATGTCATCGCCATGGCGCTTGGCGGGCCGACCCGGGTGGCCGCGACGGAGAAGGCCCTGCGGGACGCGGTGGCGGCGGGCGTGGTGATCTGCTGCGCCGCGGGCAACTGCTGGCCCTGGGTGGTCTTCCCGGCCGCCTATGCGCCGCAGGGCATCTGCACCGCCGTGGCCGCGCTGACCCAGTCGCTCACGCCCTGGGGCAAGACCGGCAGCGGGCCTGCCGTCACCCTCTCCGCCCCCGGGGAAAACGTCTGGGGCGCGGCCAAGAACGCGGTCTCCGACCCGGACAACGGCATCCGCGCGGCACAGGGCACGACGCTGGCCACCTCGCTGACGGCGGGCTGTGCGGCGCTCTGGGTGGCACGGCACGGCGGACGGGCGGCGCTGAAGGCCAAGGCCGATGCGGCGGGCACCACGGTGCAGGCGATGTTCGTGCACTGCGCCACCCATGGCATGGTGAAGCCCCCGGTCTGGAACGGCAGCGGCGCGCTTGGCGCGGGCGTGCTGGATGCGGAGCGGCTGCTGAACGCCGCCCTGCCCACCGCCGCCACCGGGCACGAGGCGGTCACGCCGCCCGTGGCAGCGGGCGTCCAGAGCACCGACATGGTGCTGCAGGAACACCTGGCCGCCAACGCGCCACAGGCCCTCGACGACTACGGCCCCGACCTGGCCGACTATGCGCCCGAGATGCTGTGGCTCTCCTACCGCCATGGCGCCCGGGCCCGCGCGGCCGAGGCCGGCGCCACCACCGAGGCGATCTTGAAACCCGACCCTGCCAGCCCCGGGCTGAGCGCCCGGCTGGCGGCGCGGCCCGCGCTCTCCGGTCATCTCGGCGTCTTCTGAGCCATGACCTCGGGGCTGACACAGGCGGCGCTGCAGCCGGTGATCGACACCCGCCCCGAGCTGGTGGAACAGGCGCTGCGCGTCACCTACGACGATCCGCAGGTGATCCAGGACCTCGCCACCCTGCGCGCCACGGCCGAGATCTTCGGCACCCCGCTGGCCGAGCTGCTGATCCGCTACCTCGAGAGGGACGCGCTGACCCACAAGTTCGCCGCCGTGCTCCTGCGCGACGGGATCGACCTGCCCGACGGTGCCCTGCCGCCACAGCCCGACTGGGCGCAGGCCATGGGGGCCTTCGGCGCCGTCACAGGGCCCGGCTTCGACGAAGAGGCGCTCGCCGTCTTTGCCCGGCGCAGCCGCGCCTTTCGCTGCCGGATCAGCGTGGACGGCACGGTCACCGGCAGCGGGGTGCTGATCTCGCCCCGGCTGGTGCTGACCGCGGCCCATGTGCTGACCGGGGCCGAGGGCCAGCCGATCCGCGTCCATGCCGCCGACGGCCAGAGCTACCCGGCCCGGCGGCGGTTCTGCCTGCCGCCGCACCCGGACGAGGAACGCGGCCTGCTGCCCCCCGAGGGCGCCGCATTGACCCATCCGGATGTCGCGCTCCTGCGGCTCGACCGGCCGCTGGGGCATCTCTTCGGGCGGGTCGACCTCGGCCGGCTGGCAGAGGTCGCACCGGGCACCCACCGCTTCGTCCTCGTGCATTTTCCCGCCGGGGCCGAGGCCGGGATCGAATTCGGCCGCATGGTGCGGACCAGTCCGCAGGACCTCCGCCTCAAGCATGACGCGCCCTCGGCCAAGGGCTCCTCGGGCGGGGCGGGCTTTGACCGGGCCTTCCGCTTCGTGGGGCTGCATCAGGGCAAGTGGGACAACAACCGCCGTCTCGTGCCGCACGAGCAATTCGTCTCCAACGCCGAGTTCGCCAGCCAGCTGCAGCACGACAGCCAGCCGCGCTACCCGTGGTCGCACGACGGCTCGCTCGACGGTCATATCCTGATCGGGCGGTCGGATTTCTTCGACGGGATCGCGGCGCTCGTCACCGGCGAGGCCGAGATGCTGCGCGGCCTGTGGATCCGCAGGCTCGACGCCGGGCAGTCTGCGGGCATCAGCTTCTCCTACCCGGTGCTGCAATTCTACCTGCGCCAGATGGCGGCCCCGGACGAAACCCATCGCATCGCCCCCGAGGACGGCGGCGACGACCTGCTGGGCCTCGTCTCGGACACCGTGCTTGGGGCTGCGGCCCGGCCCGCCGCGCAGCCGGGGGTCGCGCCCGGGCAGACCACCGACATCGCCGTGCTGCAGGATCAGGCCCGTCAGCTCGCCGCCGCGCTGCAGGACCGGGCGGAGACCACGGGCCGCCCGGTCTGGCTCTTCATCGAGACCTCCGACAGCGACCCGCCCCGGGCGCTGCAAATGCACCTCGAACACCTGATCGCCGCCTGCGCCCCGCAGGGCCTGATCCGCATCGTTCTGGCGGGCTTCGAGGGCGTCGCGCTGACCTCGAACCTCGTGGCCTCCCTCGGCGAGGCCCGCAGCGCCCGCCGCCCCTGCCTGATGCGCGAGATCCTGGGTCCGTTCACCCGGGCCGAGGTGGTCTTCACCCTGACCGAGATGGCCCGCGACCTCGCCCTCGGCTGGGACCGCACCACGATCGAGGACCACGCGAGCGCGGTTCTCGCAGGCCTCGCGGCGCCCGCCGGGCGCTACGACGGCAGCCAGATCGGCGAAGTGGCACGACGCCTGCGCAAGCGGGTGCGCGAAGCGCGGGGGGACTGGACATGAAATCACCCGACCCCGAGACGCTCGACGATGCCACGCCGCTGCTCGACTGGGCGGCGCTGCAGGGCGAGTTCAGCCCGCGCGAGGCGCTCACCGCCACCGGCACCGCGCTGATCGACCCCTTCAAGGTGGCCGGTCTCCTCTCTGTCCTGCGGGCCGCCTGCACGCTGCGCATCGAGGCGGGCCACGAACTCTGGCTGATGCGGGCCCGTCCCCGCCGCGCCCAGCTGGCCGGGATGGACCGGGCGCGGCTGACCGGCGCCACCCCGATCGAGGAGGCCCTGCTGGGCCGCGGCGCCTTCGCCCCGGAGAGCGTGGCGCGCGAGATGGCCGAGGGCACCGATCCCGCGGCGCTGGACGCGCTTGTCGTGCCGCTTGCGCGGGCCGGGGTTCTGGCGCCCGCCGCCGCCCTGCTGCCGGGCCTGCGCGCGCGGCTCAATGCCCTGCAAGGCGTCGCGCGCAACGATGCGCAGCTGGCCTCCGGCTTCTACGGGCGCGAGGCGGAGCTGCGGCGCATGGCCGACTGGATCAAGGCCCCGCTCGAAAAGCCCCCGGCGCGGGCGCTCCATGTCTCGGGCCTGCCCGGCATCGGCAAGAGCTTCCTGCTGGAGAAGGTCATCCAGACCGCGCGACTGGAGCTCTCCCCGCTCCTTCTGCGGCTCGACTTCGACCGGGGCGGGCTCGACATCCTCGACCAGCACGCCTTCTTCGAGGAGATCTCGCGCCAGCTGGCCGATGCCCTGCCGGACCGCGCCGCCACATTGCAGGACCTGCGCCGCCAGAGCGCCGAAGAGGCCGCCGCCACCCGGGGCCGGGGTGCCACGCGGTCGCGCCCCGAGGCGCTGCTGCGCGGGATGGGCGCGGCGGTGGGCGACAGTGGCCGCCTCCTGCTGGTGGTGATCGACACGCTGGAGGTGCTGCGTTCACGCGGGGAAACCCATGTGCTCACGCTCTTCGATCACCTCGACCTCATGCTGCGCCACGGGATGCAGCCGATGGCGGTGATCTCGGCCGGTCGGGGCGATGCCCTCGACCCTGCGCCGGATCGGCGCGCGCACCATCTCGCGCTGCGCGGGCTGGAGGAAGGCGCCGCCCGCGCCCTGTTGCGCCGCACCGATCTCTCCCCGGAGGCCACCGAGCGGGTGCTTGCCCTCGCCGGGGGCAATCCGCTGCTGCTGCGACTGGCCGCGACGGCGCTGGAGCGCGACAGCTCCCTCTCCCTCGTCCCCACGCCGCCGGGCATTGCACCGGGCGATGACATCGCCGTTGCGGGTTACCTCTACCGCGCGATCCTCTCGCGGGTGCCCGACACCCTGCGGCAGGTCGCGAACGAGGGGCTGATCCTGCGGCGCATCAATGCCGAAACCCTGCAGGAGATCGTGGCCCCCGCCCTTGGCCTCGACCTGAGCCGCGAGGGGCCCGAGGCCCTGTTGCAGGAGCTGGCCGCGCATCACTGGCTGGTGGACGAGGCCGGCGGCTGGCTGCAGCACCGCGCCGATGTGCGCCGCGCCTTCCTGCCGCTGATCTATGCCGAGCGCGACCGCGCCACCGCCGCCATCAACGCCGCCGCTGCCGCATGGTTCGCCGGGCACGACCCGGCGGAGGCACTCTATCACCGGCTGCAGATGACCCGCGACGGCGCGCCCCTGCCCGACCTGCCGGCAGAGGTCGTGCAGGGCTTCACCGAAGACATCCTCGAAGAACTGCCGCCCGCGACCCGCGATGCAGTGCGACAGGCGATGGGGCTGCGCTCCGACTTCGGGCGCGCCAGTGCGCCGCCGGACCTGCCCGCCGACAGCTTTCTGGACGCGGCCCCGCCCCCCGAACCGCCCCCCGAACGCCCCGACAGCGCGACGCCTGCACCCCCCGTTGCACCACCGCCCCCACCGCAGACCTGCCGCGAGACCCGCTTCTACCGCGATCCCCGCAGCGGGCGTATCCGCGCCGCCGCCCCGGGCACGCCGCTGCCCCCCGGCGCCCCGGACGAGCGCGCCGTGCGCGACCTCGCCATGATGCTGATGGACGGCGCGCAGAGGGAGGCGGGATATATCCTCGAGAAGGGGTTCGAGGGCAGCTTCGCCGCCGACTCCCCCGCCGGCCTGACGGCGCTGACCTACCTCTGGCTCTCGGGCCAGTGGGGCGCCGCCCGCCGCCTGCTCGCCGCCCTGCCGGAGACCGGGATCGACCGCCTGCTGCCCCCCAAGGACCCCGAGCACCTGCTGACCGGGCGCGTCCTGCTGGAGATGCTGGCCGAGTTCCGCCCCGCGGCGTTGCAGGCCCGGCTGGCCGCACCCGACCGGCTGTTCCCGCTGCTCGACCTCTATGTCGAGACCCAGCGGCAGGGGCTGGCGGGCGGGGCGCTCGACCTGCTGCTGCTGACCGCCCTGCCCCCCGACATCACCCCGCCCTCCGAGCTGATGCGCAGCGCGGGGCTGATCAGTGATCACCTTGCGGAGTTGCCCTTCGGCATCGACCGGGACGAGGCCCGCGCCATGGTCGAAAGCGAGGCGCGGGCCCGCGTGTCCGGGCTGGCGATGGATCGCGGCCTGCCGGACGATCCGGCCGCGCGCGCGGGCCTGCTGATGCCGCTGACCCCCTACCGGGCCGCCCTGACGGAGCTTGCGATCACGGTCGAGAGCCCGACGCTCGCAGACTGGCTGGGCCAGATCGGCGCGGTCGCGGGCGAGATCGCGGACCGACTCCGGTCGCCCTACGCCCCCGATCCCTCGGCCTTCGGGTCGGTCGGGGGCACGTCCCCGGGCGAGATGGTGGGACGGCTCAATGCCCTCGGCCTCGACGCGGAGTGGTCGACCGGCTTCGCGCTCTACCATGCCCTGCCCGACCTGCCGGTGGTGGCCGGGGCGGCGGAACGCTGGCGGCGCAGCGTGGCCGGGCTCTGGTCCCATGGCGCGGCACCCGCCGCGTGGCACGGGCCCGCGGCCGATCACGTCAGCGCCGCCCGTCTCGCCCGGCACCTTGCCGCCCCCCGGCCCGAGGAGAGCGCCCGCGCCGCGCTCCTCCTCTGGGACGCGCCTGCGGCCCCGCCATTGCATCCTTCGCCCGAACTGCTGCGCCGCCATGCCCGCCGGTCGCGGCGGGCGCTGCACCGCCGGGCCCCGGAGGCCACGCCGGAGGCCGCGGGCCTCGCCGCCCTCGCCGCCTTCCTCAAGGCGGGCGTGCCCGGCGATCAGGCCGCCGCCCTTGCCGCGCTGACGGCCAGCGGCACCGAACTTTCGAGGATTTTCCCCACCATACCTTAGACCAGTGCCTTTTATACCCGGGCCCCGCCCGGACCCTTCGGAGGACCCCAGATGCCAGACCCAGCCTTTCAGGAAAGCATTTCCCGCCTCGCCCGCCTCTCTGCCAAGGGGGCCTTCGATCAGGCCGCGGCCGCGCTCGACCGCGACCTGCCGTTGCTGAAGGAACTGAACCTCGATCCCGACCGCATCCGCAGCGCGCTCGACACGGCCCCGGATCAGCTGGAAAGCGCGGGGCTGATGCCCCCCACAGCGCTGGAAGCGATCGTGAAGATCACCGGACGCCCGCCGCTGATGGTGCAGAACGGCACCGTCGTGGGCGCCACCACGCTGGCCGGGCCCGGCAGCGACTTTCCCGCCGATATCGACCTGAGGATCGCGGCGGTGGAGCCGCGCATCGCCGCCGTCGGGCGGATCGAGTTTGCCAACCACGATCAGAGCTGGGGCGGCACCGGCTGGGTGATCGGCACCGACGGGCCGGACGCCCTGCTGATCGTGACCAACCGCCACGTGGCCAAGCTGGTCGCCCGGCGCAGCTGGACCGGGGCGGGCGTGTTTCTCTACAACCCCTTCAGCCACGCGCGCTACGGCGCCTTCATCGACTTCGGCGAGGAGGAGGGCGTGACGGCGAACCCCGCACTGCTGTGCCCCGTCGAGCGGTTCACCTACATCGCCGAGGACATGGCCGCCGACGTGGCCCTAGCCCGCATCGCGCTGCCCGCAGGCGACGGTGCAGCACCGCCGGAGCCGATCCCGCTGGCTGCCACGCCGGGCGCGGCGGAGGAATGGGTTGCCACCGTGGGTTACCCGGCGGCCGATCCCTACCGCAACAACGTCACCTACATGGAGCGATACTTCCAGGGGCTCTACGACGTGAAGCGCTTCTCGCCCGGCAAGCTGATGGTCGCGCCGGGGCTCTCCGTGCTCAGCCATGATTGCACCACGCTGGGGGGCAACTCCGGCTCGCCGCTGATCTCGCTGGAGCAGAAGGCGGCGGTGGGGCTGCATTTCGCGGGCCGGTACGGCGAGGGCAACAGCGCCGTGCCCGCCGCCACGCTGACCGCCCTGCTGGACGAGATGGCGGGTGGACAGGTTCCCGGCACCGCCCTGCCCGAGGCCCCCCCGGCCGAGGAGGAGGAAGCCGGCCAGCGGCATGACGCCGCCTTCTTTGCCGGGCGCACCGGCTATGACCCGGCGTTCCTCGCCGTGGCGCCGGTGCCGCTCCCGGGCGTGCCGCCCGTGCTGAACCTCGCCCGGCCCGAGGACGCCACCGATGACCGCCCGCATGAGCTGCGCTACCAGCATTTCTCGGTGCTGCACTCACTCACCAGACGGATGCCCGTCCTCGCCGCGCTGAACATCGACGGCGAGAAGACCCGCGCGATCAAGCGGTCGAATTCCTACTGGTGGAAGGATGCCCGCATTCCCTACGGCGTGCAGCTGGGGGCCAGCGACTATGGCGGCAGCGGCTTCGACCGGGGCCACCTGGTGCGCCGCGCCGCGACCAACTGGGGCGCAACGGACGAGGAGGCGATGCGCGCCAACCTCGACAGTTTCCACTACACCAACGCGGCCCCGCAGCTGCCCGGCATGAACCGGGAGCCCGAGATGTGGCTGGGGCTGGAGGATTACATCCTCGAAAGCACCCGCACCTTCGGCTTCCGCGCCTGTGTGCTCTCCGGCCCTGTCCTGTCAGAGGCGGACGCACTGATCCCCGAGCTTGGCGTGCCGCTGCCTCTGGCCTTCTGGAAGGTGGTCGCCATGCTGGCCGAGGACCGCGACGAGGTGATCCGGCTGCATTGCACCGCCTACCTGCTGAGCCAGGAGCAGCTGGTGCGCGACTACCTGCAGGACCGGGGCCGCAGCGAAGCGGTGGAGGGCTTTGCCTTTGCGGGCTACCGGACGTTCCAGCTGCGGCTGCGTGACCTCGCGCAGCTCACCGGGCTCGACTTCGGCCCGCTGGTGGCGGCGGATGCGCTGGATAAAACGGACGAGGCCCCCGACCGGCCGCTGATCCCCCTCGCGGGGCTGGAGGCGATCGTACTCTAGCCGGCGCCCGGGCGACGGCCCAGTTGCCGACTCAGACAACGGCTCAGTGGATGGCTCGGGCGGTCAGCCAGACGGCCGCCCGGACTGGCGCTCGAACCGGGGCTCGCATGATCGTTCAGACGAGCCCTCATATTGGCGGTTAGGGCTGGCGCTCACACCGGTGCCAGCACCTCCCGGTCGGCCCAGAGAACCTCGGCCATGACCTGCGCCTGTTCGAGGCAGGGCGTCTTGCCCGCGGTCAGCAGCGCGAGCGCGGCGGTGCCGGTGATGATGCCGGTGACGAAGGGATCGCTATAGGTCCCGTTCCACGTGGCGATCAGCATCTCCGGGTCCTCGGTCGTCTCGCTCAGTCGACGGGTCTCATCCAGCAGCGCGGGCGCGGTGCCCTCCCAGGGGGTACCGTCGCGCAGCCCGTGCAGCGGCACGGGCTTGGCAGGGTTGCGCTCGAACTCGCCACCGCCCCCCTTGAGGACGGTCTGGTTCGGCTGGCCCAGCAGGTGCGCGGCCTCGGCCTGAAGGGTCAGGAACGGCGGGTGGAAGACCCCCTGCAGCGAGACCGGCGCATTGGCCGGGTTCAGCAGCCGCAGCGCGGTGTTCACCGGCGAGCGCAGGCCCAGCACCTCGCGCAGGCGCAGCAGGTCGAAGCTGCGCGGGGCGGCGGTCTCCGTCGGCAGGTAGGCGATGCCGGAAGTCTCCAGCGCGGCCTTCAGCGCCTCGGGCGTGCCGGCCACGGGAATGTTGAGCGCCGGCAGCGCCTCGCGGACCGAGGCATGGCTGCCCTGGTGCGAGTTCCAGCCGTGCAGCAGCACCGGCCCGGTCGCCTTGGCCACCAGCTTGGCTGCCAGCAGGAACCACGGCAGGCCGCGCGTGCGCCCCGCCGCATAGGACGGCCAGTCCACCGCCACGGGCAGATCGGCATAGGCCCTGCATTCGCGCCGCATGGCCGAGACGAAGCCCGCCAGTTCCTCGGCGTTCTCGCCGCGGTAGCGCATCAGCATCAGCATCGCCCCCACCGCCTCGCGCGAGACATCGCCCTGCAGGATCAGAGTCATCGCGGTTTCCGCCTCGCCCCGGGTCAGGTTGCGCGAGCGGCCGGGGCCGCGGGCCAGGATCCGGACGTAGGGGGCGAGCAGTGTCATTCAGCAGCGACCTTCGAGGTATTGGACATGGCGTCGATCAGGGCCTGTAGCTCAGGCTTGCAGGAGCCGCAATTGGTTCCGGCACAGGTGGCCCGACCCAGCTTCTCGACGGTGTCCGCCCCGCCTGCAACGGCGGCACGCAGGGTGTTCACGCCGACAGTATAGCACGAACAGACCGTCGCGCCCGGATCAGGACGATCCGCGCCCGGACGCCCGGCGAGGGCCTCCACGGCGGCGACCTTGGTGCCGATCATCTCGACCGCGTGGCGGCGGGCGACCTCGACGGGCCGTGTCGCCGCGAAGAAGAGACCCTGCAGCACACCCGCCTCGTCGTGGATCGCCACCCGGACAGTGCCCTTGCGCGGGTCCTCCAGCAGGCTGGCGGTGCCGGTCTCGAGGCCCAGCGTGTAGCGCGCCTCAGCCTCCCAGTCGCGCGGCGCACGCAGCCCCGCCAGTTCCGCCGACCAGCCGGTCGCGGTGCGGGCCACGCTCCAGTACGGCCGGGCCGAGCGGCAGGTCGCCGAGGAGGCCGCGAAGCCGTACCAGGAGGCTGAGAAGAGCGCGACGTCCACGCGGCCCTGTTTCGAGGCAGGCTGCCCCGAGACCGGATCGGTCACCTCCTGCACCAGCGGCCCGACGCGGCCTGCGGCCCCGGTGGCCAGCGTCCAGTGGATCGGCACGAAGACCGATCCGCGCGCCGCGCGATCCGTGATCAGCACCCGCAGGATCGCCTCGCCGGTGTCCGAGGTCAGCCGCGCGAGGTCCGCCGGGCCGAGGCCCTGCGCCTTGGCATCCTCGGGGTGGATTTCCACGAAGGGTTCGCCCAGGTGCTGCGACAGCCGGGCCGAGCGCCCGGTGCGCGTCATCGTGTGCCACTGGTCGCGGATGCGGCCGCTGTTCAGGTGGAAGCCGCGCGGCAGGTCCTGCACCGCGGGGGCCGCCACGGGCAGCATCCGGGCCCGCTTGTCGGCGTGGTAGAACTGCCCGTCCGCGAAGAAGCGCCCGCCCTCGGCGCCGGGCTCCGCCACCGGCCAGCGGATGGGCTGGAAGGCGTCGTAGGCGGCGTCAGTGATGTCCTTCAGCCCCGAGATGTCGAAGTCGCGGTCGAAGCGCTTCCCCAGACCCGAGAGCGCGGCATACTCACGGAAGATATCGGCGGCGCTGCCATAGGCGAAGTGATCGCCCCAACCCATGCGGTCTGCCACCTGCGCGATGATCTGCCAGTCGGCCCGCGCCTGCCCCGGCGCGGGCAGCAGCGCCCGCTGGCGCGAGATCATCCGCTCGGAGTTGGTCACCGTGCCCGATTTCTCGCCCCAGGCGAGCGCAGGCAGCACAAGGTCCGCCAGCCGCGTCGTGTCGGTTTCGGCCAGCACGTCCGAGACGACCACGAAGGGCACGCGTGCGATGGCCTGGCTCACCGCTTCGGCATCGGGCAGCGAAACGGCGGGGTTGGTCCCCATGATCCAGAGCGCCTTGATCCTGCCCTCGCCGCAGGCGCGGAACAGGTCCACCGCCTTGAGGCCTGCGTGATCGCAGATGCGCGGGCTGCCCCAGGCCTCCTGCACCGCATCGCGGTGCGCAGCGTTCTCGATATCAAGGTGACAGGCCAGCATGTTCGCAAGGCCCCCGACCTCGCGGCCTCCCATTGCGTTCGGCTGGCCTGTCACGCTGAACGGGCCCATGCCGGGCCGTCCGATCCGGCCGGTGGCCAGATGACAATTCAGGATGGCATTCACCTTGTCCGCCCCGCAGGAGGACTGGTTCACGCCCTGCGAATACATGGTCACGACCTTCTCGGTCCCGATCCAGAGGTCATAGAACTGGGCAAGATCCTCGGCGCTCAGCCCGCTTTCGGCGGGATCGCCCGCCTGTGCGGTGGCGATGGCCTGCCCTGCCCCGCTGACATGGGCGTCGATCCAGTCGCGATCCTCGGCCCCGCGGTCCACGATCTGCGCCAGAAGCCCGTTGAAGAGCGCCACGTCCCCGTCGGGCCGCACCGAGAGGTGCAGATCCGCGATGTCGGAGGTCGCCGTGCGGCGCGGGTCGATGTTCACGACCTTCAGCGCCGGGTTCATCTTCTTGGCCGACACGAGGCGCTGGTAAAGCACCGGGTGGCACCACGCGAGGTTCGAACCCACCAACACCACGAGGTCGGCCTCTTCGAGGTCCTCGTAGGTGCCGGGCACGGTGTCGGTGCCGAAGGCGCGCTTGTGGCCCGCCACCGACGAGGCCATGCAGAGCCGCGAGTTGGTGTCGATATTGGCCGAGCCGAGGTAGCCCTTCATCAGCTTGTTGGCGACGTAGTAATCCTCGGTCAGGATCTGGCCCGAGACGTAGAAGGCCACGCTGTCGGGCCCGTGTTCATCCACCGCTTCGAGGAACTTCGCCGCCACGAGGTCGAGCGCATCATCCCACTTGATGCGGCTGCCACGGAAGACCGGATCCAGTGCGCGGCCTTCGAGCGAGACGGTCTCCCCCAGGGCCGAGCCCTTGGAGCAGAGCCGCCCGAGGTTCGCCGGATGCGCGGTGTCGCCCTTGACGGACAGCCCGCCGCGCCCGTCCGGCGTGGCAAGGACACCGCAGCCGGTGCCGCAATAGGGACAGGTGGTGCAGATGGTCTTGGCGCCGATTGTCTGAGCCATGTCAGGCCCTCCCTGCGAGCGTGTCAGCCAGCCAGCGGTAGCGGTTGCCGGCCATGTCGATCTTCTGGGTCATGCCGTTGCGGCCCTGCGTCCGGTCCTTAGCCGGAGAGGCTGCAACGGCCCCCATAGGGTCCAGAGGGTGCCCCCCGCAGAAATCGGGCCCGAATATGAGCATGTCGCGCCTGTCGCCTATGGGCTTCTTGTCGCGGATCAGGGCCATGAACCACGTCGCATCCGACGTGTCGCCGTAGAAGACCGCGCCGATGAGCCGGTCGCCCTCCAGCACGAGGCGGCGGTAGATGCCGCGCGCCGGGTCGCGGAAGACGATGTCCTCGCGCCCCTCTCCCGCTGCAAAGTCGCCCGCCGAGAAGAGATCGCAGCCGGTGACCTTCAGCTTGGTCGAAAGCTCCTGCGGCACGAAATGCGCCACCGCACCGGTCAGCGTCGCCGCCACCACCTTGGCCTGGTCATAGAGCGGTGCCACGAGGCCGAAGAGCTGGCCGTCATGCTCCACGCATTCGCCAAGCGCGAGGATGTCCGGGTCCGAGGTCACCATGTGATCATCCACGATGACGGCCCGGTTCACTTCCAGCCCGGCGGCCTTGGCGAGCGCCGCGTTGGGCCGGATGCCCACTGCCATCACCAGCAGGTCGCAGGGCAGGATGCGCCCGTCGTCCAGCCGCAGGCCGGCGACATGGCCATTGTCACCCACGATCTCCTTGGAGTTCGCCCCGCAGAGCACGCGGATGCCGCGCTGCTCCAGCGCCGTCTTCAGCAGCGCACCCACAGCTTCGTCCAGCTGACGCTCCATCAGGTGGCCCATGATGTGGACCACGGTCACGTCGATGCCGCGCGCCGCCATACCGGCGGCGGCCTCCAGCCCCAGGAGGCCACCGCCGATGACGACCGCCCTCGGCGTACGCTCGGGCCCCACCCCGGCGCCAAGGTCGATCATTCTGTGGGTGTCTTCGAGATCGCGGTAAGCGATCACGCCCTTCAGGTCATGCCCCGGCAGGGGGATGATGAAGGGGGTCGATCCGGTGGCGATCAGCAGCCGGTCATAGGCCAGCGCCTCACCGGTTTCCGAGATCACCACCTTGGCGGCGCGGTCGATCCGGGCGACCTTCTCGCCGAAGCGGCAGGTCACGCCGTGGCGTTCGTACCAGGCCGCGTCATGGGTCACGATCTCTTCGTAGGTCGTCTCGCCCGCCAGCACGGGGGAGAGCATCAGCCGGTTGTAGGTGCCGCGCGGCTCCGCGTTGAAGAGCGTCACCTCGTAGGCGCCCGGCGCCGTTTCGAACAGGTGCTCCAGCGCCCGTCCAGAGGCCATGCCGGCCCCGATCACGATCAATTTCTCTGCCATGGGTTCACTCCGCGTGCGGATCACGAGGCGCTCTGGCCGCGTGCCGCCTGGCAAGAAAGCCTCTGGACTGCCTCCCCTTCGTCGGGGTCCCGTCCGCGGGCCATGAGTGTGTAGAGCAGCGCTGCCCCCACGGGGTTACCTTGTCGCGCGACCGAAGCGCCCCGGTCGCGCGGGGCGGGGGAGGACCGACCGGGTGTCAGCGACCCGTGGGTTCCGTCCAGCCCCCTGCCCTTCTCTCGCCTTTTCCTCAGGCGGCGCGCGCCGATTTCGCGGCGGCGGCCTTCTCGGCCTCCTTGCGCGGATCGCGCCCGTGCTCGTACTCCTCGAGGAAGGTCAGGACCTCCTCGCGGTAGTGGTAGTAGTCGGGGTGCGACAGCAGGGCCGAGCGGGTGCGCGGACGCGGCAGGTTCACGTCCACGATCTTGCCGATCGTGGCGCGCGGACCGTTGGTCATCATCACCACGCGGTCGGCCAGCAGGATCGCCTCGTCCACGTCATGGGTGACGCAGACGGCGGTGACCTTGGTCCGGCTCCAGACCTCCATCAGCACCTCCTGCAGTTCCCACCGGGTGAGGCTGTCGAGCATGCCGAAGGGTTCGTCCAGAAGCAGAAGCTTGGGGCTGAGGGCGAAGGCCCGGGCAATGCCCACGCGCTGCTTCATTCCGTTCGAGAGTTCGGAGGCCTGCTTGTCCATAGAATCAGCGAGGCCGACCCGTTCAAGATAATACTCAACGACATCCTGACGTTCCGCCTGAGAGGCTTTCGGATAGACTCGATCGACCCCGACACTGACGTTCTCCTTTGCGGTGAGCCACGGAAACAGGCTGGGCGACTGGAAAACAACGGCGCGTTCAGGATCGGCGCCTTTCACTTCGTACCCGTCGAGCTTGATCACCCCTTTCGAGATGTCGTTCAGCCCGGCGGTCATGGTCAGGACGGTCGACTTGCCACAGCCGGAATGGCCGATCAGCGAGACGAATTCGCCCTTGTTGAGCTTGAGGTTGAAGTCCTCGACCACGGTCAGCGGACCCTTGGGCGTGGGATAGATCTTGTGGAGCTGCGAGAACTCCAGGTACTTCTCCTCAAGCCCGCCCTTGGTGGCCTCGGCCACTGCGGCCGGCACCGTGCTGGCGTGGATCGGCGTCACGTTCGGCAGCACGCGGCTGCCGTCCACGCGGGCCGCGATGCCCACGTCCATCAGGTACTGCGTGACGGCGCCGCGCAGCGTCTTGAAGCCGTCGTGATGGTTCATCTCGGCCCGGTCACGGGGGCGCGGGATGTCCACGACAAAGGGCTCACCCAGGGTGCCGTCCGGGTTCAGCGGAATGATCCGGTCGGCCAGCTGGATGGCTTCGTCGACGTCGTTGGTGATCAGCACAACGGTCTTCTTGTCGGCGTCCCAGATCGCTTCGATCTCGTCCGCGAGGTTGGCGCGCGTCAGAGCGTCGAGCGCGGAGAGCGGCTCGTCCATCAGCAGCACCTCGGGGTTGAGCGCGAGCGCCCGTGCCACGGCAACCCGCTGGCGCATGCCCCCCGACAGTTCCGCCGGGCGCCGGTCGATGGCATGGGACAGGCCCACCATCTTGACGTAATGCGCGACCTTCTCGGCCTTCTCCTTCTTCGAGATCTTCGGGTAGACGGCGTCGATGGCAAGGCCCACGTTGCCGCCCACCGTCAGCCAAGGCATCAGCGAGTAGGACTGGAACACCAACCCCCGCTCAGGCCCCGGGCCGTCGATCTCGGCGCCCTTGAAGGTCACCTGCCCGCGGCAGGGCTTCACCAGCCCCGCCATGAGGTTCATCAGGGTCGACTTGCCCGTGCCGGAGAAGCCGAGGATGGCGAGGAACTCGCCCTCCTTCACGTCGAGCGTGATGTTGTGCAGCACCTCGGTGCGCTCGGTCCCTTCGCCGAAGCCGACGGAGACGTTCTGGAAATTCAGAATACCCATGGCGCTCACCGGTTGTTCGAGAAGGTGAAGAGGGATTGCAGGGTGAACATCACGCGGTCCAGCAGGAAGCCGATGATGCCGATGGTGAAGACGGCGACCATGATCTTGGCCAGCGACTGGGAGGAGCCGTTCTGGAATTCATCCCAGACGAACTTGCCCAGACCGGGGTTCTGCGCCAGCATCTCGGCCGCGATCAGCACCATCCAGCCCACACCCAGCGACAGACGCAGACCGGTGAAGATCAGCGGCAGGGCGGAGGGCAGGACCAGCTTGGTGATCTTGGTCCAGGTGTTCATCTTGAGCACCTTCGACACGTTCACGAGGTCCTTGTCGATCGAGGCCACGCCCAGCGCGGTGTTGATCAGCGTCGGCCAGAGCGAACACAGCGTCACGGTGATGGCCGAGATCAGGAAGGACTTGGAGAACAGGCCGTCGTTGTTGGCGACGGTGGCAGAGACGATCATTGTCACGATCGGCAGCCAGGCCAGCGGCGAGACCGGTTTGAAGATCTGGATGATCGGGTTCAGCGCCGCGTTCGCGGTGTTCGACAGGCCGGCAGCGATGCCCATGGGCACGGCCACCACGGTCGCCAGCAGGAAGCCGAAGAACACGGTTTTGATCGAGGTGAAGATCTGGCTGTAGTAGGTCGGCGAGCCGGTGTAGGCGCGTTCCTTCACCTTGTCTTCCTTGCCGGCGGCGATGAGCTTGGCGTTGCGGGCATCCTGGCGCTCGTAGAACTCCGCTTCCTTGGCCTTGTCGCGCAGGTAGTCGGCGTGCAGGTTCTCGACCTGCTCCCACACCTGTGCCGGGCCGGGAATGGCGCCGAGCGAGGTCTGAACCTTGGGGGCAAGCGCGCCCCAGAGGATCAGGAAGGCCGCGATGGCGGCCAGAGGCACGCCCAGCAGTTGCCAGATTTCCTTGACCTGGGCACGGGGATTGTCCCCGGCGGCGGCCTTCAGGATCGGCGTCATCCAGGCGAGGCCAAGGACCTTGAACCAGGCGTCGGCCTTGTTGATGCGGGTGAACAGGCGGGCGCGGCGAGCTTCCTTGGCCTCGTCGGCGCCGGCGTTGAAGCTTTCGGGGTCGATGGCGGTCATTGGAACAATCCTCTGGGGCTGATGCCGGGCGTCCGGCAAAAGGATCCGTCAGGCAGCGAGTGAACGGAAGAGGCGCTGCCTGACGGGGAGGAGCTTTGCCTTGCGGCTCAGCCCTTGACCTCGTTGCCGACGACGGTCTGGTCGCCTTTCAGACCGATCGGCAGGCTTTCCAGGTAGGCGTTCGGTTGACGCCCATCGTAGGGAATGCCGTCGATCACGTCAGCAGCGGGGGTCGGTTCCTTGTAGCCATCGCTGTCCCAGGGGAAGTCGGCCTCGTTCGCCAGACCTTCGTCAACGAGGTGACGGGCGGCTTCGAGGTAGATTTCCGGCTTGTAGACGGACTTGGCGATCTCGTCGTACCAGCTGTCCGGCTTGGCTTCGGCGATCTGGCCCCAACGGCGCATCTGGGTCAGGTACCAGACGGCGTCGGAGTAGAAGGGATAGGTCGCGTTGTAGCGGAAGAACACGTTGAAGTCGGGGACCTCGCGCTTGTCGCCCTTCTCGTACTCGAAGGTGCCGGTCATGGAGTTGGCGATCACTTCCGAGTCTGCACCCACGTATTCCGGGCGCGACAGCAGCTCGACCGCTTCCATGCGGTTGGCGTTGTCGTTCTCGTCCAGCCAGATGGCGGCACGGATCAGCGCCTTGGTCACGGCGATGGCGGTGTTCGGGTTCTCTTCCACGAAGGAAGCCGACATGCCGAAGACCTTCTCGGGGTTGTTCTTCCACAGTTCGTAGTCGGTGATCACCGGAACGCCGATGCCCTTGAACACGGCCTGCTGGTTCCAAGGCTCACCCACGCAGTAGCCGTAAATGGTGCCGGCCTCCATGGTGGCGGGCATCTGCGGCGGCGGGGTGACGGAGAGCAGCACGTCGGCGCCGATCTGGCCGGTCACGTCCTGCGGGCTGTAGAAGCCCGGCTGCAGGCCACCGGCGGCCAGCCAGTAGCGCAGTTCGTAGTTGTGGGTCGAGACCGGGAAGACCATGCCCATGTTGAAGGGCTTGCCTTCGTTCTGGTACTTCTTCACGACCGGCGCGAGCGCCTCGGCCGAGATCGGGTGCACGGGCTTGCCGTTCTCTTCCGGCACGTATTCCTTCATCTGCCCCCAGATCTCGTTCGACACGGTGATGCCGTTGCCGTTCAGGTCCATGGAGAAGGGGGTGACGATGTGGGCCTCGGTGCCGTAGCCGATGGTGGCCGCGAGGGGCTGACCGGCCAGCATATGCGCGCCGTCGAGTTGGCCGCCGATGACGCCGTCGAGCAGGACTTTCCAGTTCGCCTGCGCCTCCAGCGTGACGAAGAGACCTTCGTCCTCGAAGTAGCCGTTTTCATAGGCGACGGCCAGCGGCGCCATGTCGGTCAGCTTGATGAAGCCGAACTTCAACTCGTCCTTTTCCACATCCAGCATTTCGGCGAAGGCGCCGGTGGAGAGGGCAGTGGTGCTCAGTGCCAGAAGAAGTGCCTTACGCATGGTAGGTATTCCCTTAAGCAAATGCCCCGGCAGCGTTCTATCTGATCTCGGGCTCGGGGCGTGACGTTCTGTTGTCGCTCGGACGTGTTCCGCATCCTGCGGAAACGGCAATGAGCGACAATGCTCATCTACCCTCGGCTTTGGGGGTGGACAGCGTGGCCGGCACCGTTGCCTGACCGCTGTTGATCCCTGAATGCCTGACGCCGCCCCCTGACGCGAGACATTTTTCGCAAAAATGGCGAATTCCGGTCCGCCAGAGGGCGATACATGCATTCACGACGAAGGATTGGTCAGAATTTGGGCATTACCCGGCGGAAGGGTCAAAAACCTTGCCGTCATAGAACTGGTCCGGGCCCAGAATCATCTCGCCCCGCTGCGAGGCGACGGCGGTGGGCGCGCTCAGCGCCCCCTCCAGCTTCTCCGAGGCGCCGGGCAGGTCGATGCCGGTGCCGGCCATCGCCATGCGGTAGAGATCGGTGCGGAAGCAGCCATGGGCGACGGCCTCAGCCTCGGCCAGGGCCACGCCGGAGCGGGCCGCGATCCGCCGTGCGATCCATTTCGCCTGACTGCGCCACGGGAAGGTGGCCGCGCCGTCGAAGAACCGCATAAAGCCCGCGATCTCGGCCTCCTCGCCACTGCCGTCACAGACCAGACGCCCGGTCAGGGCGCGGTCCAGAAGACGCACGGGAAGGTTCAGGTAATCTGCCCGGTTCAGCAGCTCTGCCGCGATCATCCGGTTTCCGGGCTGGTCCAGCCAGCGCCCCGCACGTGCCACGGCGCGCATCAGGGCCGCGGCCCGCGCCGGGTCTTCCTCGGCCCAGTCGTGGCGCGCGGCCAGCACCTTTTCCGGTGCCATGCGCCAGATCGCGGTGCCGGTCAGGATGATCTCGCCCACGCCCGCATCCACGGCCTGGCTGCCCCAGGGTTCGCCCACGCAGAAGGCGTCGATCCGCTTGGCCGCCAGCGCCGCACCCATCTGGGACGGCGGAACGGAGCGGATCTCGTAGTCCCGCCCCTCGGTCGCGCCCTCGGCCTCCATCCAGTAGTGCAGCAGTTCCGCGTGCATGGAGAAGGGGAAGGGCACGCCGATCACCAGCCGCCCGTCCCGCGCCGCGCGCAGGGCCGCGGCCACGTCGGCGGGCGAGGCACAGCCGCCGGTCCAGCCCTCGGCCCGCATCTTGTCGGCCAGATCGCCAGAGACGCCGATGACATTGCCGTTCATCGACAGCACCTGCAGCGCGTCGATCCGCTCGGGCAGAGCGCCGAGGCCCAGCGACATGGCGATCGGCATCGGCGCCAGCAGATGCGCCGCGTCCAGATGGCCGAAGGCCAGCATGTCCCGGATCGACGACCACGAGGGGAAGGCCTGCAAGGTCAGGTCGATGTTCTCTTCCGCCGCGAACCCCATTTCCTTCGCCACCACCAGCGGGGCGGCGTCGGTCAGCGGCACGAAACCGCAGGTGACGGCATAGCGGCTCATTTCAGCAGGTTCGCCGCGGTGACGATGGCCTCGGCCACGGCGGCGAGCCGCTTGCCCTGATCCATCGCGGCCTTGCGCAGCAGCGCATAGGCCTCGTCCTCTGAAATGCCCTTGGCCTTCATCAGCAGGCCCTTGGCACGGTCCACCATCTTGCGTTCGGACAGCGCGGTCTTGGCCGCTTCCAGCTCGCTCCGGATCTGGCTGAACATGTGGAACCGTGCAATCGCCGCATCCACGATGGGACGCACGCGCTTGGCCTCCAGCCCGCCCACCACGTAGGCAGACAGGCCCGCCTCGATGGCGGCCTTGGTGGTGGCGGGATCGGTGCGGTCCACGAAGACGGCCACCGGGCGCTCGTTCGCGCCGGAGACCATGCAGAGCTGCTCCAGCGTGTCGCGGCCCGGGTCGGCGAGGTTCACCAGCACCACGTCGGGGTTCAGCTTGTCCATCTGGCGGGCGAGCATCCGCGCGTCCCCCAGCACCGTCACATCGCCCCAGCCGTCATCCGCCAGCCCCTCGATCAGGGTCCGTGCGCGGTCGGCGTCTTCTTCGACCAGAACGATCTTCAATCCGTCTTGCATGAGGTGGAGATGACGCAGTTTGCGCGCTGCGGCAATCTCGGCGCGTCGGAGGCTGTCGCATTCCTGCGTAACCTCCCCCGAATTGGCGCGAAAATGATCACCGCGCGGGCGCTTGCTGGACACTGCCCGCCGGGGGCGTAGGATCGCCGCGCAATCCGGAGGTTCGCCATGTCGTCCAAACACGTCCCCACCGCGGAAGAGATCGCCGCCCTGCCCTATCGCCCCAACGTGGGCGTCATGCTGATGAACGCCGAGGGGCAGGTCTGGGTCGGTCAGCGCAAGGACAGCGAGGTGCCCGCGTGGCAGATGCCGCAGGGCGGGGTCGACAAGGGCGAATCCCCCCGCGAGGCCGCGCTGCGCGAACTGGAGGAGGAAATCGGCGTGCCGCCCTCGATGGTCGAAGTGGCCGCCGAGACCGCCGACTGGCTGACCTATGACCTGCCGGTCGAGATCGCGGGCCGGATCTGGGGCGGCAAGTACAAGGGCCAGAAGCAGAAGTGGTTCCTCCTGCGGTTCCTCGGGACGGATGCGGATGTGAACATCGAGACGGCCCATCCGGAGTTCAGCGAATGGTGCTGGCTGGCGCCCGACGCGGTGGTGGACAACATCGTCCCCTTCAAGCGCGAGGTCTATGCCGCCGTGCTCGCCGAATTCGCGGAGCACCTGTGATGCGTGGCACGTCCCTGCTCACGTCCCTGCTCGCCGCGCCGGCCCTGCTGGCCACCCTTGCCGGGCCCGCGTCGGCGCTCAGCTGTATGGCGCCCGATCCGGCCACCAGCTACACCCGCGCGGCCGAGGCGGCGGAGCGCTATGTCGTGATCGAGGGCAGGCTCAGCTACGATCCCGCCAGCATGCCGCCGGTTACCAGCCCGAGCGAGGCACCGCTGGAGCGGCACACGTCGGGCCGTATCGAGGGAAAGGCCCTGTCGAGTGGCGGCTTCGACATCCCCTTCGCCACGGAGGTGGAGATGGATTTCACCTGTCACGGCCCATGGTGCACCGGCAACGTCCCGCAGGGCGACGCGGTGATGTTCCTCGAACAGACCGAGGCAGGCTACCGGCTGGAGCTGACGCCCTGTGGCGGCTGGCATTTCGCCGAACCGACCTCGGCGCAGCTGAGCACGCTGCGCCGCTGCCATCGCGGTCAGAGTTGCGGCTGACCCAAGGCGCGGCCCCGGCCTGACCGTCAATGGTCTTCCGGGACTCTATCAGAGGTTTTCGGGCGCGGCTCTCTCAGCCGCGCCAGTCGAAGAAGTTCGCACCGGCGCGGGCCAGCAGCCCCTGCGCCATCTCCGTGCCCAGCTTCGCCCCATCCTCGATCGGCGCGCGGGCGGCATCGGACAGCGCCTCGGAGCCATCGGGGCGCAGGATCTCGCCCCGCAGCCAGAGGTCGCCGCCTTCCAGCAGCGCAAGGCCCGCAATCGGCGTCTCGCAGGAGCCGTCGAGCGCGGCAAGGAAGGCCCGTTCCGCCGCCAGTCGCTGGCCGGTCTCTCCGTGGTGGATCGCCTCCAGCATCGCGGCCACGCGGCTGTCGTCCATCCGGCGTTCGATCCCGATGGCGCCCTGCGCCACGGCGGGCAGCATCTCTTCGGGCTCCAGCGCGGATTGCGCGATCTCGGGCTGGTTCAGGCGGTTGAGCCCGGCCATGGCGAGGAAAGTCGCCTCGGCCACGCTTTCATCCAGCTTGCGCAGGCGGGTCTGCACGTTGCCGCGGAACTCCACCACCTCGAGGTCGGGCCGTTTCACCAGCAGCTGCGCCCGGCGCCGCAGCGAGGAGGTGCCCATCCGGGCCCCTTCCGGCACGTCGGCAAGGCGCGCGTACTTGCGCGAAACGAAGGCATCGCGCGGGTCCTCGCGCGGCAGGTAACAGTCGAGCACCAGCCCATCGGGCTGGAGCACGGGCATGTCCTTCATTGAATGCACCGCGATGTCGATGCCACCGGTGAGCAACGCATCCTCGATCTCGCGGGTGAAGAGCCCCTTGCCGCCGATCTCGCGCAGGGCACGGTTCTGGACCCGGTCGCCGGTGGTCTGGATCACCACGACCTCGAAGGCCTCGGCCGACAGGTCGAAGGCGGTTGCGAGGCGGTCACGGGTTTCATGGGCCTGCGCCAGCGCCAGCGGGGACCCACGGGTGCCGATGCGCAGCGGTTGAGCGGGACTGGGAAGATCGCGTGTCATGGGGCGAGGGATAGAGCCGCAGCTGCGCCGTGGCAAGCGGGGCCGCACGCGGCGCCCCGTCGCGGTGGTCTCACGCTGGATTGGGGCCTGGAGTGGGGGAACCGGAGTGGGGGCTGCGAAGTGCGGGACAGCCGTCCGGTCGAGGCGGGGCCGGGACTGGGTGACGCGGGCCAGAGGGGACCATGCGCCAGTCCTGCCGGTCAGTCCTGCGCTCCGGTCTGCGGTCCGGTCCGGGGGGCGCTGCCCCCCGCTTGGCCTGCGGCCAATTCACCCCCCGGAGGTAATTGGGGAAAGATGAAGGGGGCGGTCCTTGACATCAAGGCGGGGGGCAGCGAGGTGTCTGGGACTTTGCTGAAGGGGGCTGACATGAGCGAGAAGCTGATCCTGCGGGCGCTGAAGGGCGAAACCCTCCCGGTGCCGCCGATCTGGATGATGCGGCAGGCCGGGCGCTACCTGCCCGAATACCGCGCCACCCGGGCGCAGGCGGGGGATTTCCTGTCGCTGTGCTACAACCCCGAACTCGCCGCCGAGGTGACGCTGCAACCGATCCGGCGCTACGGCTTCGACGCGGCGATCCTCTTTGCCGACATCCTGCTGTTGCCCCAGGCGCTCGGCGCGGACCTGTGGTTCGTCACCGGCGAGGGGCCACGGCTCTCGACCATCACGACGCAGGCCGAGTTCGACGCGCTGAAGCCCGTCGAGGCGGTGCATGACACCCTGTCGCCGGTCTATGAAACCATCCGCATCCTGAAGCGCGACCTGCCCACTGACACCACGCTGATCGGCTTTGCCGGCGCGCCCTGGACGGTGGCGACCTACATGGTCGCGGGTCGCGGCACCAAGGATCAGGGCCCGGCGCACGCGCTGAAGGCCGAGAACCGCCCCGTCTTCGAGGCGATCATCGACCGGCTCACCGAGGGCACGATCGAATACCTCTCGGCGCAGGTCGAGGCCGGGGCCGAGGTGGTCAAGCTCTTCGACAGCTGGGCCGGCTCCCTCAAGGGGCAGGACTTCGACGACTTCTGCCTCGCGCCCGCCAAGCGGATCATCGCGGAGCTCAAGGCGCGCCATCCCGGCCTGCCGATCATCGCCTTCCCGCGCGAGGCCGGGGATCGCTACATCGGCTTTGCCAAGGCGACGGGGGCCGATTGCGTGGCGCTCGACAATTCGGTCAGCGCGCAATGGGCGGCGGCGAACGTGCAGGTCGACGGCTGCGTGCAGGGCAACCTCGCCTCCAGCCACATGGTCACGGGCGGCGAGGCGCTGGTGCGCGAGACGCGGGAGATCGTCGAGGCCTTCTCGAAGGGCCCGCATATCTTCAACCTCGGCCACGGGATCACGCCGGATGCGGACCCCGAGAACGTCGCCCTGATGATCGAAACGGTGCGCGCCGCGCGCTGAGTGGCGTCAGGCGGCGGTCTCCGCCGCCTCCGCTTCTGCCTCTGCCGCCTTGGCGTCTGCCTCTGCCGCCTGCTCGGCCCGGCGGACCGCCTCGGTGGTCTGCACCGACTTCAGGTGCACGTTCAGCGAGGCCCCGAGCAGCACGAGGAAGGTGCTGAGGTAGAGCCACATCAGCAGCGCCACGACGGCCCCGATGGAGCCGTAGACCTCGTTGTAATTGCCGAAGTTCTGCAGGTACTTGCTGAACCCCCAGGACACCAGCGCCCAGAGCAGCACCGCCAGCACGCCGCCCGGCGTGGCCCAGTGCATGCGGTTCGCGCGGGTGTTCGGCCCGTAGCGATAGAGCAGCGCCAGCCCCACCAGCAGCACGCCGATGGCGGCCATCCAGCGGACCGCGTCCACCAACAGGCTGACGATGGGGCCGATATAGAGGAACTGCAGCAACAGGGGCGCGATCACCACGAGAAGCATCGCGCTCATCGAGACGCCCATCAGGGCGACGGTCAGCATCAGCGCGGTGAAATAATGGCGCAGCGAACCCCGGTTCGGACTGCCGTGGATCGCGTTCAGCCCCCGCATCATGGCCGCGACGCCTGCGCGCGCGGACCAGATCGCCAGCGCCGTGGAGACCGCACCCGTCCAGCCCAGCGTATCGCCGCTGGTGGTGATCAGGGTTTCGACCTGTTTCGCGATGAGGTTGTAGACGTCCGGCGGGACGATGTCCTGCAGCAGGGCCATCTGTTCCAGCAGGACATGGGGATCGGAGATCAACCCGTAGAGCGCGATCAGCGCCGCAAGGCCCGGAAAGATCGCCAGCATCGAAAAAAAGGCCACGCCAGCAGCGACGAGGCCCATGTTCGCAGAATCCAGTTGCTTGAAGACACCGCGCAGCGCGGTGAAGATCAGCCGCGGATCGCGCGGGAAACGCGCAGCCGCGCTGCGCGTTTCCCGGCTGCGGGCTGTCAGATCCGGCTTGCGCGCGACCGCGGACCGGCCAGAAGCCAGATCAGGAAGCCGAGGATCGGCAGGATCAGAACCAGGAGTACCCAAAGGACCTTCTTCCCTGTCGAGGTGTTCGACCCGATGATCGAGACGATGGCCCAGATATCGAGGGCCAGGATGATGAGGCCACCAAGGCCGGAAATCTCTAGCATGACACGTCTTCCTCTCATGGCGCGCGCTGCGCGCGGGTAAAGGTGAAGCCGGGTCCGTCCCTCCAACCTGCCCGGGGGGGCGGTGAATGACAAGCGGACCGGCCATTTCGCGGCGGCAGTGATGCAGGGCTGCGACGCCCGCGATCCTCGCTGCCGCATTGGGAGGTAAACGCCCCGTGAACGCGGAAGGTTCCCGTTTCTGTCGGAAGGTCTGCCGGAAGGCTCCGCCACGCTGGTTGATGCCGGGGCGCAGGCACTCCGCTGTGGAGAGGCCATCCTGAACCTTCAATCGTCCAATCGTCTGCGTGGGCGGTGGGCGGCGCGGGCAGTGCCAATCCCCTCAGAGAACACGTCGCGGCGCAGACTCGAGCCATACCAAGCGCCACCCCCTGCCGGAGCGCCCTGCCCCGGCAGGGCGCAGTGCGTATCGCGCAACACCGGGACATGCGCTGCGCATCTCTTCAGAACCGGTCCGGAGCCGCGAGACTGACAAGTGACGCAGGACGTGACCGTACACGGTCTGGGCCGGCCCGCGGCGCTTTAGACCAGCGAGGTCTGCGGCCTTCCATGTCGGGGGGTGCGAGCGTGAGGGAGATCAGGTCAGGAAGAGAAAAGATTGGCGGGGCGCCGAGGGTAAGTCAGTAAGCGCGCCCCGCCAATACTAGGGGGGACAGGTCTTCTCTTCGCAGTGACCTTGCTTCCTAACGCGCCCGGAGCAGGCTGGTTCCCGCCAGTGACGAAAAAAATTTCGGGAACTTCCGGGGCGTCAACGCGGTTCTTTCCACAGTCGATGCGGAGCGCGCATCAAGTTGTAACGAAAGGAAAGACCATGCTGTATTGGGCACTCACCTTCCTTGTCGTGGCGATCATCGCAGCCGTCTTTGGCTTTGGTGGCATCGCCTCGGCATCCGCCGGGATCGCGCAAATTCTCTTCGTGATCTTCCTCGTCCTCTTCGTCGTGGCGATGATCGCCCGGGCCGTGCGGGGCCGCACGCCCTAAGCAATGACGGGACGATATGACAAGCGAAAGGGCGGCTTGAGGAGGCCGCCCTTTCTACGTCCCGACGCCCTTCTCGTTCCCTCTACTGTTGGTTCCCTGTGACCGTACCGGTGATGGCTCCGATGATGCCCCATGAGACACCAGGAGCAGAGCACCGCGGCAAAGCGGCCCGCAGCGGGACGCTCCACATGGAAACGCCGCGCAATCCCGGGATCGCGCGGCGCAGCACGTCAGAACAGAAGCTCCGCGGGCGTTCAGCCCTGCAGGGTCTCGGTCGAGGAGAAGAACATCGCCTGGCTCGCGGCCAGACGCACCTGCTCCTCGGTGTAGGGCTTGGTGATCAGGAACGCCGGCTCCGGCTTCTCGCCGGTCAGCAGCCGCTCGGGGAAGGCGGTGATGAAGATCACCGGGATATCGCCCATCTCGCGCAGCAGGTCGTTCACCGCATCGATGCCCGAGGAATTGTCGGCCAGCTGGATGTCGGCGAAGATCAGGTCCGGACGCTCGGCCTTGCCCAGCTTCACGGCCTCGTCGCGGGTGCGGGCGACGCCGGTGACGCCATGGCCCATCTCGGCGACGATCGACTGAAGGTCCATGGCGATGATCGCCTCGTCCTCGATGATCATGACCTTGCCGGTGATCGTGCCGGCAAGCTCGGTCTGGGCGATGCGCACCAGTTCCTGCGCCTCGGATTCCGAGACCTTCATGATCTCGCCGATCTGCGCAAAGCTGAATTCCTCGATCGTGCGCAGCAGCAGGGCCTCGCGCGTGTTGTGGGTCAGCTTGGCGAGGTGCTTCTGCGCCCGCGCCGCGATACCGACCTCGCCCTCGGCGACCGGTGCGCCGGAGGAGGTCCAGATCGCGTGGAAGGCGCCAAACAGCGCCACCTTCGTTGCCTTGCTGCGATCCACCAGGTCGGGATCCTCAAGCATGGCTTCGAGCGTGGCGGCGGCATAGTTGTCGCCCGAGGTCTGACTCCCCGTCAGGGCCCGCGCATACCGGCGCAGGAAGGGCAGCTCCTGAGCGACGTTCATCACGAAGTCTTCGGAGGCTATCGGGTGGTTCATTGGCCAGGTCACCTTTTTTCGAACTTTCTGGGAACCCAACACGGGTCTGGGCGTTTTGTTCCCAAATATTTCGGGCAAACGGTCAAGTCAGTGGAATACTATGGCGCACGACAATGAATACGATAACGTCCAGAGGCAAATCGACGAGAACCTGAAGCGTGTCTATCAGGCCAAGGTCGAAGAAGAGCTTCCGGATCGTTTCAAGCTTCTCCTCGCTCAGCTGAAACAGCAGAACGCGGACGGAGATACCAGCAAATGAGCGCTATGGATCCGCGCGACGAGATCGTGGAGCATCTGCCTGCCCTCAGGGCCTTCGCCATGTCGCTGTGTCGCAACAGCGCCGAGGCGGATGACCTCGTGCAGGATACCATCGTCAAGGCATGGTCCAAGTTCGACAAGTTCGAACAGGGCACCAACCTGCGCGCGTGGCTCTTCACCATTCTCCGGAACACCTTCTACTCCAGCCGCCGCAAGACGAGCCGCGAAGTCGCGGACGTCGACGGGACCTTCTCTGCCAACCTCGCCTCCAAGCCCGACCACGACGGCCGGCTGGCGATGAAGGACTTCGAGGTCGCCTTCGCCAAACTGCCGCCCGAGCAGCGCGAAGCCCTGATCCTCGTGGGGGCCTCGGGCTTCTCCTACGAAGAGGCGGCGGAGATGTGCAAATGCGCCATCGGCACGATCAAGAGCCGGGCCAATCGCGGGCGTGCCCGTCTCGCAGAGCTGATGCATCTCGAGGATCACGAAAGCCTCGACCTGACAGACCAGTCCACGATGGCGGTGATCGCCGCGAACTCGCAAAACGCAGGGTGAACCACATCCTATGAAATTTCGCCTCACTGAGCGGCTGGGGGTTCGCGTCGTCGCGATGCTCTCGGTCGCGCTGCTCCCCCTTGGGCTCATCGCGCTCTACCAGACGCGGAACGTGGTGTCCCAGGCGGACGAGCTTGCGCGCTCAGCCCTTCTGGGCGCCACGCTCGCCGCCGTCGAAGGCCAGAGCGACGTGATCTACGAAGGCTTCGCCGCCGCCCGGGTTCTGGGCGGCGCCGTCGTTCCGCAGAGGGACGACGGGGCGGCCTGCAGTGACCTGATGCAGGGCTTCACCCGGGCCCACCCCTTCTATTCCTATGCCGCCTTCATCCCTGTCGAAGGCATCTCGACGTGCAATTCGCGCAACCAGCCCGCCGATTTCCGCACCTCCGAGACGGCGCTGACGATGGCGGACTCGCCCCGCCCCCGGATCGAGGCCCTGCAGCGCGGGCGCGTCACCGGGGACGCGGTGCTGATCATCGCCCAGCCGGTCTACGAGGGGAACACCTACATCGGCTTCGTCTCGCTCTCGATGCTGCATGAGAACCTGCGGCTCGATGCGAACTTCGAGGGCGTTCAGCACCCGATCGACGTGATCACCCTGAACCAGGAAGGTCAGGTCGTGCTCTCCTCCCTGCCCGAGGCCGAGGCCGCCAAGCTGCTGCCCACACAGCGCGATCCGTCGTCCTTCCTCTACCGTCGCGCCACCGCCTTCACCGCACAGGACGGCGATGATCAGCGGCGTTCCTACTCGCTGATGCCCATCGTGCCGGGCGTCGTCGTCGTGATCGCCGTCTGGGATCCCGTGCGGAGCGAGAACAGCTGGGCCTTCGCAAGCCGCGCCACCCTCGCCTTCCCGGTACTGATGTGGCTGGTCAGCCTCGTGGTGGCCTATGTCGCCGTGCACCGGCTGGTGATCCGCCACATTCGCAAGCTGCGCTCCAAGATGCGCCGCTTCGGCAACGGCGAGCCCGGGTCCGCCGTGTTCGAGGAGGTGGAAAGCATTCGCGCGCCCGCCGAACTGCGCCAGATGGAAGAGACCTTCGACCGGATGGCCGAGCGGATCACCCGGGATACGGCAGAGCTGGAAAACGGCCTGCACGAGAAGAACGTGCTGCTGAAGGAGGTGCACCACAGGGTGAAGAACAACCTCCAGCTCATCGCCTCGATCATGAACATGGAGATCCGCAAGGCCCGCTCCCCCGAGACGCGGCGCACCCTGCGCCGGGTGCAGGACCGGGTTCTGGGCCTCGCGACCGTGCATTCGAACCTTTACCACACCTCGCGGCTGGCCAGCCTGCGGGCCGACAGCCTGCTGGACGACGTGCTGAAGCAGACCCTGCGCAGCGCCCTGCCCAACAGCGAGCCGATCGACGTGAAGCTCGATTTCGAGCCGATGATCCTCTACCCCGACCAGGCCGTGCCGCTGTCGCTGCTGGCGACCGAGGCCGCGACCAACGCGGTGAAGTACCTTGGCCGGCCTTTGGACGGGTCGAAGCCCTGGATCTGGGTCTCGCTCAAGGAGGTCTCGGACGGGCTCTTCCTCTTCGAGATCGAGAACTCGCGCGGCGAACGTCTCGACCCGGAGGACGAGGTGACCGACAGCACCGGCCTCGGCAACCAGCTGATCCAGGCCTTTTCGATGCAGCTCGGCTCGCGCCCCGAAACCGAGGCGACGGACACCTCCTACCGGCTCTCGCTGGAGATCGCCCTGCGTGGCTTCACCGAGACCGAGGAGGAGGCCCCGCCCCCGGAGCCCGAGGACGACGATATCTGAAACGCGAACGGGCCCCTGCGGGGGCCCGTTTTCGTCTGCGCATCCGGCGGGTCGTCAAGGCCGCCTGTCAGGCCCTGCGTGTCGGGCCCTGCGTGTCGGACCCTGAGTGTCGGGCCCTGCGTGTCAGATCCACTTGGCCAGTGGCGGCAGCGACATCAGCACCGCATTGGCGTCGTGCCCGGTCTCCAGCCCGAACTTGGTGCCCCGGTCATAGACGAGGTTGTACTCGGCATAGAGACCGCGATGCACCAGCTGCGCCTCCTTGTCGGCCTCCGTCCAGGGCAGGGTCCGGTTGCGCTCGGTCAGGGGGACGAAGGCGGGCAGGAAGGCCCGGCCCACGTCCTGGATGAAGCTGAAGTCCGCCTCCCAGTCGCCGGTGCAGTAATCATCGAGGAAGATGCCCCCGACCCCGCGCGCCCGGTGCCGGTGCGGGATGTAGAAGTACTCGTCCGCCCAGTCCTTGAACCGCGGGTAGAGATCGGCGCCATGGGGATCGCAATGGGCCTTCTGCACGGCATGGAAATGCGCGGTGTCCTCGGCCTTTTCGAGGCAGGGGTTCAGGTCCGATCCGCCGCCGAACCACCAGCCGTGGGGGGTCCAGAACATGCGGGTGTTCATGTGGACCGCCGGGCAATGCGGGTTCTGCATATGGGCGACGAGGCTGATGCCCGAGGCCCAGAACCGCGGATCCTCGGTCATGCCGGGCAGGCCCTTGCGCGCGGCCATGGCCGCCTGCGCCCGGTCGCCCAAGGTGCCGTAGACGGTGGAAACGTTGACGCCGACCTTCTCGAAGACACGGCCGCCGCGCATGACGCTCATCAGCCCGCCGCCCGCATCACTGCCGTCGGCGGCCGCGCGTTTCGTCGGCGTCACCTCGAAACGGCCCGCCGGTTGGTCGCGGAACGGGCCTTCGGTCTGGCTGTCCTCCAGCGCCTCGAAGGTGGCGACGATCTCGTCGCGCAGGGCGCGGAACCACTGGCTGGCGCGGGTCTTCTGGTCTTGCATCTCGGTCATCTGGGCCTCCGGTTGGCACGGGAGGTATCAGGTGGCGGAAGGTCAGGCCAGATGCGAAACGCCGCGGGGGGACGGGCCCGCTGCGCGTGGGAGGGGCCTGATGCAAACGCCGGCGATCCACCACGTAGGGCAGCGCCGTCCCGCGGGGTGGCGCGATAGCGCCGGTCGTCATTGGCGCGCCATTGGTCCGAGCACCAATGGCGACGGGGGGCGGGTCGACGCTGCCCGGCCTATCGGCCGGGCGGGTGGTCAGTGGATAAGACGGCGCAGTCAGAAGACATGGACGGGGTGCGCAGACATCACGTCCGCTCTGTTCACCCTGCCCCTGCCCGCCCCGGCTCAGTGCGCGGGCACGTCCACCGGGTCGAGCAGCGTGCGGCCGCCATCGACCGTCATGATCTGCCCGGTCATGAAGCCGGAGGCATCGGAGGCGAGGTACTGCACCGCTTCGGCCAGTTCCCCCGGCGAGGCGATCCGCGACAGCGGCGTGGCGTCCTCGATGGTCTCGCGATACTCGCTGTTGTCCTTCAGCGTCGTCTTCAGGCTGGCCGACATGACCGAGCCGAAGGCCACCGCGTTCACGCGGATGCGGTGCGGCGCCAGCGCCACGGCCATCGACCGGGTCATCTGGTCCAGTGCCGCGGTCGAGACCGAATAGGCCATCAGGTCCGGATGGGTCCGCCGCGCGGCGATGGAGGAGATGTTCACGATCGCCCCCGCGCTGCCCTCGTCCTCGCCCTCGGACTGCTTGATCATCCGCTTGGCGATCAACTGCGTCAGGCGCAGCGAGGTGATCAGGTTCTGCTGCAGCAGGGTCTGCACCGCGTCGTCATCCGGGTTTAGGGGATCGGCGGGCAGGCACTGGCGCGACCCGTTCACGAGGATGTCCACCTTCTCGAAGGCGTCGATCGTGGCCGACAGCAGGTTGGCGATGGTCAGCTTCTCGCGCAGATCCCCGGCGAAGTAGCGCACATTCTCGATGCTGCCATTCTCCCCCAGTTCCTCGCGCAGGCGATCCTCGTCCACGTCCGCGAAGACGACATTCGCGCCCCGGTCGGCGAAGTGCTTGCCGATGGCGAAGCCGATGCCGTTGGCGGCCCCGGTCACGATGGCGGTCTTGCCGGCAATCGAAAATGACATGCGTTTTCCTTTCGCAGCGCGTCCCGTCAGGCTAGGCGATCAACGCGCCACTGGCGAGATGGGTTCGACGCCAGCAGTATCTTGAAGCGCGAATTGCCTGCGACCTCGGTCGATTCGCCGAAATGCGCAGAGAGGGTCGCCTCATAGGGCAGATGGCGGTTTGCCACCAGCCAGAGCCGCCCGCGCGGCGCCAGCAGCCGCGCCGCGGACTGGATGAAACGGCGCCCCAGTTCGGGATCGGCGGCGCGCGAGGTGTGGAACGGCGGGTTCATCACCACCGCGTCCAGCTTGGCCGGCGCCTGCCACGCGGTCGCATCGGCCCAGTGGAAGTGCGCCCGCGGGTCGTCGATATTGCGCCGCGCGCAATCCAGCGCAGCATGGTCCGCCTCGACCAGGTGCAGCGCGCGGACGCCTTTCAGCTGAAGGATACGCGCCGAGAGATAGCCCCAGCCCGCGCCGAGATCCGCGACCTGCGCCCCGATCTCTGCCGGCAGGCTGTCCGCCAGAAGCTGCGAGGCCGGATCGATCCCGTCGGCCGAGAAGACCCCTGCCGTGGTGACGAAGCCCTCCTCCAGCGCGGTCTCGCCGGTGCCGGTCCAGTCGGCGAAATCGCCGCCCGTGAACCAGAAGAGCTTGCCGTGGGCCTTGTTCACCGGGCCATAGACATCGGCCCGCTTGCGGCAGGCCTTGAGCAGGCTGTCCACGCCATCGGACTTCAGCCCGTCGACGATCACGGGCCCGTCGGTCAGGCTGGCGGCCTGCGCGATCAGGCCCTGCGCCAGTGCCTTGGCCCGCGGCAGGCAGACCAGAGCGGCGGCATAGGGCCCCTCGGGAGCGGCCGCGCAGTCATAGCCCTGCCCGCGCAGGGCGGCATGGTCGGGGTACATCCCGGTGATCAGATGAAGGCGCGCCTTGGGCAGCGCCGAGAGGTCGTGATCCGCGCGCGGCGCGAACACGGCGATACGCCCGACGTCCGGCAGGACAAGCCCACCCTCGTCGAGCGCGAGAGACAAACGCAGCCCCGTCATGGCCGGTGGCCTATTCCTTTTCCATGGTACATTGCAGCGGATGCTGATGACGGCGCGCGAAGTCCATCACCTGCGCCACCTTGGTCTCGGCGATCTCGTGGCTGAACACGCCAACCACGGCCACGCCCTTCTTGTGCACGGTCAGCATGACCTCGAAGGCCTGCGCGTGGGTCATGCCGAAGAAGCGCTCCAGCACGGCCACGACGAATTCCATCGGCGTGTAGTCGTCGTTCAGAAGAAGCACCTTGTAGAGCGGCGGCCGCTTGGTCTTCGGCCGCGTCTCGACCACGACCGAGGTGCCGTCGTCATCCTGGTCCTTGTCCGTCGACATGCTGAAGAGCCGTCCCGTCGCCATTGCGTTCGATGCTGTGAAAGAGGTATCCGCCATGACGAGTGTATATAACCTTGCCGCCCTGCGAGAAAAGAGGGCCGCAGCGGGAGCCGGGGACAATGTCGCAGAAATTGACCACGATCGCCTTCGATGCGGATGACACGCTCTGGCACAACGAGCGGTTCTTCCAGCTCACGCAGGAGCGATTCGCGGATCTGCTGGCCGACTATGCCGAGCGCGACCACCTCGCCGACCGGCTGCTGGCGGCGGAACGGCGCAACCTCGGGCACTACGGATTCGGCATCAAGGGCTTCGTCCTCTCGATGATCGAGACCGCCATCGAGGTGACCGACCAGAAGGTGCCCGCCTCCGTCATCTCGCAGCTCATCGCCGCCGGGCAGGAGATGCTGCAACACCCCATCGAACTGCTGCCCCATGCGCAGGACGCGGTGGAGGCGCTGGCCGACGACTACACCATCCTGCTGATCACCAAGGGTGACCTGCTGGATCAGGAGCGCAAGCTGGCGCAGTCCGGCCTCGGCGACCTCTTCGACGGTGTCGAGATCGTCTCGGACAAGACCGAGCCGGTCTACCGCGAGATCTTCCAACGCCACGGCGTCGCGCCCGACCGCGCCATGATGGTCGGCAACTCGCTGAAATCCGACGTGGTCCCCGTGCTCGATGCCGGTGGCTGGGGCACCTATGTCCCGCACGGCGTCACCTGGGCGCTGGAACACGCGGAGGAGCCGGTGGGCCGGGCGCGCTATGGCCGGCTCGAAGACCTCGGCGGCCTGCCCGATCTCCTCGCCGGGCTGCGCTGAGGCCACCCTGCCACGGCGGGACCGGGCAAGCCCCTGCGGTTTGCACAAGATGCACGCACAGATCGAGCTGTATACAGTTGATTCTCGGGTGCAGACGCGGGATTGCACCTCTGCAAGGCGACACATTCCCGCCACAATTGCCCATGTAGTGGGCGGTTTTTTCTTAACCTACAACATCTCGGCGATTGTCATACAAACGTGAAGTCGCCGACATGAAATCACTGCTTTGTGCATGTCAGGCGCATGTGTTACGCTGAAGTTAATAAAATGACCGTGCAGAACGCATGGCATCGAGAGGCAGCAAAACAAAGGCAAGAACCGTGACGGCACGGCCATATAGCGCAGTCCGCCTGGGACTGCTCCTTCCGCTCCTGTTCCTCGCGCTGACCGCGCTGTCGCCCCGGCAAGCTGCCGCGGCGCCCTACGCAGATCTGGTCATGGATGCCAGAACAGGCGAAATCCTCCATTCAACAAACGCAGATGCGCGGCTGCACCCGGCCTCGCTCACCAAGATGATGACGCTCTACATCGCCTTCCAGGCGGTGGAGCATGGCGAGATCTCGATGGACACCGTGGTGCGCATCTCGCGCAACGCCGCCGCCGAGCCGCCCTCCAAGCTGGGCCTTGTCGAAGGCCAGCGGATCAAGCTGCGCTACCTCGTGCGCGCCGCGGCGGTGAAATCGGCCAACGACGCCGCCACCGCCATCGGCGAGGCGATCGAGGGCTCCGAGGCGGCCTTTGCCCGGCGGATGAACCGCACGGCACAGGCGCTCGGCATGACGCGGACGACGTTCAAGAACGCCAACGGCCTGACCGAGGCCGGGCACCTCTCGACCGCGCGCGACATGACCACGCTGGGGCGCCACCTGCTGTTCGACTTCCCCGACTACTACAACCTCTTCAGCCGCAAGACGGCCGATGCCGGGGTCAAGCATGTCAACAACACCAACACCCGGCTGCTGAACGCCTATCGCGGCGCCGACGGGATCAAGACCGGCTACACCCGCGCGGCAGGCTTCAACCTCGTGGCCTCCGCCGAACGCGGCAACGAGCGGATCATCGCCACCGTTTTCGGCGGCCGCTCCACCGCCTCGCGCAACGCCAAGGTGGCGGAACTGCTGGATCTCGGCTTCCGCCGGGCGCCCTCCAACGCGCCGACCAAGAAGCCGAGCACCCCGAACTACGCCTCCGTTTCGGCCGGCGACATGGCCGGCAAGACGCTGCGCGTCAGCGGCGTCGTACGCACCTCGCTGCGCCCGCAGGCCCGCCCGGTCACCGCGACCGCGCCGGTCATGGTCGCCATGAAGGACGTGATCGACGAGGCCGTGGCACAGGTCACCCAGAAGGCCGTGCTGGAAGAGGCCCCCGCCCCCGACGCGGCGAGCCCGGCCCCGGTCGAGACCGCGGCCCGTTCCGCCGTGGTCGCCTCGCTGGTGCCCGAGATGCGCCCCGAGGACCTGATCGAGGACGATGGCCTGGCGGACCAGGAAGTGGTGACGCGGATCTCCACCTCCAGCGGCCGTCACTGGGGCATCAACATCGGCCGCTACGCCAGCGAAAGCCGGGCCGAGCGTGTGCTGCTTCAGACCGCGATCTCGGAAATGTCGACGCTGGAAGGCTCGCTCCGCACGGTGGTGCGCAAGCCCACGGGCTTCGACGCCAACTTCATGGGCCTCTCGCGCGAGGCCGCCGACCTGGCCTGCCGCCGCCTTCAGGCGCGCAACCAGAGCTGCTTCATGATCGGGCCGACCTGAGGCCCGAACCTTCGGAACAGGACATCTCGCCCGGCCACTGGCCGGGCTTTTTCTTTGTCCGCCCCCTGCCCTACGCAGCCACCCGCAGACCTCGCCTTCATCCACATCCCGATACGCCCTCTCCCCCCTACCCCGCCTCCTCCCGCTCCCGTGGCAACCCCCCGCAGCGCCCGCTTCATCTTTCTACAAATACTCAGTCCCCCCTCCCCCCGCGCGCCCGAGTGAACCTCATCGCGCCCCCATGCGTAGTCTCTCCATGGACAGCACACTTCCCGCCCTCATCCTCGGCGCCAGCGGCGGCTTCGGCCAGGCACTTGCCGAGACGCTCGCCGCCCGCGGCCTCCCCGTCACCCGCCTGTCGCGCAGCGCGGATGGCTTCGACATCACCGATCCTGCCAGCGTGGATCATCACCTCGACGCGCTCGACGGCCCCTTCGGCCTGATCCTCTGCGCCACCGGGGCCCTTGCCGCGCCCGGTGACCGGCCCGAGAAATCCCTGCGAGATCTCGAGGCCACGGCCATGGCGCAGCAGTTCGCCGTCAACGCCATCGGCCCGGCCCTCGTGCTGAAACACGCCCCGCGCCTCCTGCCCCGCGACCAGCGGGCGGTCTTTGCCGCGCTGTCCGCGCGGGTCGGCTCCATCGGGGACAATGGGCTGGGGGGCTGGTATTCCTACCGCGCGTCCAAGGCCGCGCTGAACCAGCTGATCCACACCGGCGCCATCGAACTGGCCCGCAGCCATCGCCATGCGCTCTGCCTTGCACTGCACCCCGGCACGGTGGCCACGCGCTTCACGCGCGATTACCGCGGCCGCCACCCGGCCGTCCCGCCGGAGGAGGCCGCCGCCAACCTGCTGGGCGTGATCGAGAGCCTAGGCCCCGAGGCCACTGGCGGCTTCTACGACTGGCGCGGCGAGGCGGTGCCATGGTGAGCGATCCGCGCCTCGTGCTGGTGTTGGGCGACCAGCTGAGCCCGGAGGTCGCAGCCCTGCGGCAGGCCGACAAGTCCCGCGACGTGGTGGTCATGGCCGAGGTCGCCTCGGAAACCGGCTATGTCCCGCACCACCCCAAGAAGATCGCCCTGATCTTCGCCGCCATGCGCCACTTCGCACAGGAGCTGGAGGCCGAGGGCTGGACTGTCCGCTACAGCCGCCTCGACGATCCCGACACCGCAGGCTCGATCCCCGGCGAGCTCCTGCGCCGGGCGGATGAGACGGGCGCCGGAAAGGTGCTGGCCACCGAACCCGGCGAATGGCGGCTGATCGAGGCGCTGCGCGACTGCCCGCTGGAGGTCTCGCTGATCGAGGATGATCGTTTCTTCGCTCCCCATGCCGCGTTCGAAGACTGGGCCCAGGGCCGCAAGGAGCTGCGGATGGAATATTTCTACCGCCAGATGCGGCGCAAGACCGGCTACCTGATGACGGGCGACAAGCCCGCGGGCGGCAAGTGGAACTACGACCAGCAGAACCGCAAGCGGGCGGAGCCGGACCTCTTCCGCTCCGCCCCCATGCAGTTCACCCCGGACGAGACCACGCAGGAGGTGCTGGACCTCGTGGGCGACCGCTTCGGCAAGAACTTCGGTGATCTCGACGGCTTCCGCTTTGCCGTCACCCGGGGTCAGGCGCGCCGGGCGCTTGCGCATTTCGTGACCCACCAGCTGGCGGGCTTCGGCGACATCCAGGACGCGATGCTGCGGGGCGATCCCTACCTGAACCACTCCCTGCTCTCCGCCTATATGAACATCGGCCTGCTCTCGCCGCGCGAGGTCTGCGATGCAGTGCAGGCGGCGTGGGAGGCGGGCGATGTGCCGCTGAACTCGGCCGAGGGGTATATCCGCCAGATCCTCGGCTGGCGGGAGTACGTGCGCGGCATCTACTTCCTCGAAGGGCCGGACTATCCGCGCCGCAATGCACTGAACCACCAGCGCGCCCTGCCCCCGGTCTACTGGGGCGCCGAGACGAAGATGACCTGCATGGCCGAGGCCGTGGGCCAGACCAAGTCCGAGGCCTATGCCCATCACATCCAGCGCCTGATGGTGACCGGCAACTTTGCCCTGCTGGCAGGGATCGACCCGGCGGAGGTGCATGAGTGGTATCTCAGCGTCTACATCGATGCCTTCGAATGGGTCGAGGCGCCCAACACCGTGGGGATGAGCCAGTTTGCCGACGGCGGGGTGATCGCCTCGAAGCCCTATGTCTCCTCGGGCAACTACATCTCGAAGATGTCGGATTACTGCGACGGCTGCGCCTATGACGTGAAGACCAAGCAGGGCGACGGCGCCTGCCCCTTCAACCTGCTCTACTGGGCCTTCCTCGACCGGCACCGCGACCGGTTCGGCGAAAACCACCGCATGGGCACGATCTATGCCACATGGGACCGGATGGAGGAGGAGAAGCGCGAGACGATCCTGTCGGAGGCGGCGGCCTTCCTCGACAGGATGAGCGCAGGCGAAACGATCTGAGCCCCCTGCCCTGCCGGAACGGGTGACCCGCTGGCCCTGCCCGCCAATGAAAAAGGCCCCCGTCACCGGGGGCCTTGATCATGTCAGCGGCTCACTCCGCCACGCAGTCGGCGAAGTAGACCGGACGGCCGTCCGCGTCCTCCTCCACCACGAGGCCGTGGATGTCGGTCTCGAAGCCCGGGCACTTCAGCGCGAACTCGCGGTTGAAGCGCAGGTAGTCCACGATCTGCGCGTTGAAGACCTCGCCCGGGATCAGCAGGGGAATGCCCGGCGGATAGGGGGTGACGAGGCTGGTGGTGATCCGGCCTTCCAGCTCGTCCACCGGCACCCGTTCGGTCTTGCGCCGGGCAATGCAGGCGAAGGCATCCGAAGGCGTCATCGCCGGGTGGTGTTCGCTCAGGTAGATCTCGGTCGAGAGCCGCGCCACGTCGTATTGCGCGTAGAGCGTGTGGACGTGCTGGCACAGGTCCTGAAGCCCCATCTTCTCGTAGCGCGGCTGCTTGGCGCAGAACTCCGGCATCACCCGCCACAGCGGCTGGTTCTTGTCGTAGTCGTCCTTGAACTGCTGCAACGCCGCCAGCAGCGTGTTCCAGCGGCCCTTGGTGATGCCGATGGTGAACATGATGAAGAAGGAGTAGAGCCCCGTCTTCTCGACCACCACGCCGTGTTCGGTCAGGTACTTCGACACGATCGAGGCGGGGATGCCGTTCTCCTCGAAGCGGCCGTCGATGTTCAGGCCGGGGGTGATGATCGTGGCCTTGATCGGGTCCAGCATGTTGAAGCCGCGGGCCATGTCGCCGAAGCCGTGCCACGCGTCCTCGCCCGAGCTTTCGACGCCCTCGCTGTCGGTCTTCTTCAGTTCCCAGTCGCGGGTGCGGCCCATGCCGTCCTGATTGTGGTCGAAGTCCTCGGGCCCCCAGACCTTGAACCACCAGTCGTTGCCGTATTCCTCGTCGACCTTGCGCATGGCGCGGCGGAAGTCGAGCGCCTCGACGATGCTTTCCTCGACCAGCGCGGTGCCGCCCGGGGGCTCCATCATCGCCGCCGCCACGTCGCAGGAGGCGATGATCGAATACTGCGGGCTGGTGGAGGTGTGCATCAGGTAGCTCTCGTTGAAGAGCGCCCGGTCGAGCTTGGTCTCCTCCGCGTCCTGCACCAGCACGTGGCTCGCCTGCGAAATGCCCGCCAGCAGCTTGTGCACCGACTGGGTCGCATAGGTCACCGACTTGCGTGTGCGCCCACGCTTCAGCCCCATGGCGTGATAGGTGCCGTAGAACGGGTGGAAGGCCGCGTGCGGCAGCCAGGCCTCGTCGAAATGCAGGTTCTCGACCCAGCCGTCGAGCATGTTCTTGATCTCTTCGGTGTTGTAGAGAACGCCGTCGTAGGTCGACTGGGTCAGGGTCATGATGCGGGGCTGCACCGTATCGGCGTCATAGCCCTCCAGCAGGGGGTTCTCGCGGATCTTGGCCTTGATCGCCTCGGGCTCGAACTCGGACCGCGGGATCGGCCCGATGATGCCCCAGTGGTTCCGCGTCGGCCGCAGGAAGACGGGGATCGCACCGGTCATGATGATCGAGTGCAGGATCGACTTGTGACAGTTGCGGTCCACCACCACCACGTCGCCCGGCGCCACGGTATGATGCCAGACCATCTTGTTCGAGGTCGAGGTGCCGTTGGTCACGAAGAAACAGTGATCGGCGTTGAAGATCCGCGCGGCATTGCGCTCGGACGCCCCGATGGCACCGTTGTGGTCCAGAAGCTGGCCCAGTTCCTCGACCGCGTTGCAGACGTCGGCGCGCAGCATGTTCTCACCGTAGAACTGGTGGTACATCTGGCCGATCGGCGATTTCAGGAAGGCCACGCCGCCCGAATGCCCCGGGCAGTGCCACGAGTAGGAGCCGTCCTCGGCGTAGTCCAGCAGCGCCTTGAAGAACGGCGGCTGGATACCTTCGAGGTAGCTCTTGGCCTCGCGGATGATGTGCTTGGCGACGAATTCCGGCGTATCCTCGAACATGTGGATGAAGCCGTGCAGCTCGCGCAGGATGTCGTTGGGCAGGTGCCGCGAGGTCTTGGTCTCACCATAGACGTAGATCGGCACGTCGGCGTTCTTCCAGCGCACTTCCTCGATGAACTGGCGCAGCGAGAGCACCGCCGGATCGAGGTCGGGGCCGGGGCTGAATTCCTCGTCGTCGATGGAGAGAACGAAGGCGCTCGCCCGGCTTTGCTGCTGTGCGAACTGGCTGAGATCACTGTAACCCGTAACGCCGAGCACCTCGAAGCCTTCTTTCTCTATGGCTTCGGCAAGCGCGCGGATACCAAGGCCCGAGGTATTCTCGGACCGGAAATCCTCGTCGATGATAACGATGGGAAAACGGAACTTCATGAGCCTCTCCTCTTGGTCGGCATGGGAAGCCCTATCGTTGTTTCGTCCCCCGCGGTCAACGTCAAGTGCCGCACCCCGGGGGCTGCGGGTCTCTCGCGCAACATCGCCCGTGACAGGCCGGGGCGATCACGGTTTCGGGTGGTCGTCCCACTCGTCCGAGAGGATGCGCCGGGCGTCGCCCTCGGGGTCCTCGTACTGGTTCGAACGCAGCGTGTAGAGGAAGCCGAGCAGGCCCACGCCGCCCAGAAGCAGGGAGATCGGGATCAGCCAGACAAGGATGTTCATGGGGCTACCTCAGCCGCAGGGCGTTCAGGGACACGGTGATCGAGGAGGTCGACATGGCGATGGCCGCCACCAGCGGCGTGGCCAGCCCGACGACCGCCAGCGGCACGGCGATGACGTTGTAAAGCGTGGCGATGCGGAAGTTCTCGCGGATGCGGGCCGTGGCCTTCTGCGCGGTCACCAGCGCCTCAGGAATGGGCGAGAGATCGCCGCCCAGCAGGACGATGTCGGAGGCGACGCGCGCCGCGTCCAGCGCCGAGGCGGGCGAGATCGAGACATGGGCCGTCGTCAGCGCCGCCGTGTCGTTCAGCCCGTCGCCCACCATCAGCACATGGGCGCCCTTCTCTTGCAAAGCACTCACGCGGGCGGCCTTGTCGCCGGGCAGCGCGCCCGCCATCCACTTGCCGATGCCCAGCCGGGTGGCCAGCGCCTCGACCGCCGCCGTGCTGTCGCCCGAGATCAGGATGACCTCCTTGCCCGCCGCCTGCAGCGCCGCCACCGCCTCCGCCGCGCCGGGGCGCAGGGCATCGGTGAAGCGGAAGGCCACCGGGGCCCCCTGCCCCGCGTCGAGGTAGGTCGCGGTCGTGTCGCTTTCGGCGGCGCCAAGCCAGCTGGCACGGCCAAGCCGCACGATACGGTCGCCCATGCGGGCCTCGGTGCCGTAGCCCGGACGCTCGGTCAGATCGGTGATCCGAGCAGGCGCCAGCCCCATGGCGCGGATCGCCTTGGACAGCGCCAGCGACAGCGGATGCGAGGAGCCTTCCGCCAGCGCCAGCACCAGCTCCAGCGTGGGCCGGTCGTAGCGGTCGAGGTCGAGCGGCGCAGGCGTGCCTGCCGTCAGCGTGCCGGTCTTGTCGAAGACCACGGTATCGACCTCGGCCAGACGCTCCAGCGCGGTTTCGTGCTTGATCAGCATCCCCCGCTTGAAGAGCCGCCCGCTGGCCGCCGTGGTGACGGCAGGCACCGCAAGGCCGAGCGCACAGGGGCAGGTGATGATCAGCACGGCGGCCGCGATGTTGAGCGCGGTGCGCAGGTCGCCGGAGTAGAGCCACCAGCCCACGAAGGCGAGGGCCGAGAGGATGTGCACGCCGGGCGCATAGAGCTTGGCCGCGCGGTCCGCCAGAGAGGTGTAGCGCGAGCGGCCGGATTCGGCGATGGCCACCAGTTCGGCCATGCGGTGCAGCGAGGTATCGCGGCCCACGGCGGTGGCCCGTACGGTCAGCGGCCCGGTGAGGTTCACCTCACCCGCGCTGACGCCCTGCCCCGGGGCCGCGAAGACCGGCACCGTCTCGCCGGTCAGCAGCGAGCGGTCCAGCTCCGAGCGGCCCTCGGTGATCTCGCCGTCCACGGGCATCCGTCCGCCGGGCCGCACGAGGATCAGGTCACCGGGGCGCAGGGCCGCGACCTCGACCGTCTCGCTGGTGCCGTCGGCCTGCACGCGCTGTGCGCGTGGCACCTCCAGCGCGGCCAGTTCCTCGGCCGCGGAGCGCGCCACGGCGCGGGTGCGGTGGTCGAGGTAGCGCCCCGCCAGCAGGAAGAAGGTCAGCGTCAGCGCCGCGTCGAAATAGGCGTGTTCCCCCGACAGCATCGTCTCCCACAGCGATGTCACGAGGGCGAGCGCGATGGCCAGCGAGATCGGCACATCCATGTTCAGCCGCCCGGCCTTCAGGGCGGACCACGCATTGCGGAAGAAGGGCTGGCCCGAGAAGGCGATGGTCGGCAGGGTGATCGCCGCGCTGATCCAGTGGAACATGTCGCGGGTCGCATCCTCTGCCCCGGACCAGACCGAGACGGAGAGCAGCATCACGTTCATCGAGGCGAAGCCCGCCACCGCCAGCCGCATCAGCAGGTCGCGCCCCGCCCTGTCGGTCTGGGTCGCGGCCAGCGTGCCGGCGTCCAGTTCATGGGCCTCAAAGCCCGCCCGCGCCAGCACCTGCACGAGGTCCTCGGCGCTGACCGCGCCGTCGGTCTCCACGCTGGCCCGCTTGAGCGTCAGGTTGACCCGCGCCGCCGCAACGCCCGGCGCCGCGGCAAGCGCATGTTCCACCGTCGTGATGCAGGCCGCGCAATGCACCGCGGGCACGGAGAGCGTGATATGCGTCTCCCTCAGCGCGCGGGCCTGCCCCTTGGCAAGCGCATCCGCCGCGGGCGCGGCAGAGCAGGCAGGACAGGCAGAGAAGGCGGCGGCCTCGGTCATGGTCTCAGCGTTTCACGTGCAGGATGACCCGCTGTTCGAAGAGCGTCCCGTCCTCGGCCAGTGCAGTCATGCGGATGTTCCAGTTGCCCGCGGCCAGATCCAGCGGGGCCTCGTAGGTCTTGCCGTTGAAGGCAAAGACCGGTTCCACGTCGTCCTTCACGTGGGTGGCGCGACCGACCACGGCGTGCAGGTCCTTCACCCGCACCGGCTGACCGGCGGCATCGGTGATCGACAGGTGCACCATGCCATCCTCCCAGTCGCCGTAGATCTCCCAGCCGAGCGCCTCCTGCGCCGCGCGCCGGTCATCGAACTGCTGGCTCGCCACGTAGGAGTTCTTCACCTCCAGCCCCGGGAAGGTCCGGATCGCCTGGGTCGCCATCACCACGTTCACGGTGATGATGATCCCGAAGGCCCCGACAAAGCCCGCCAGCACGTGCCAGCCCTTGAGGCGGAAACCGCTGTCGATCTGGTTCGCGTCGCTCATCTCAGTTCGTCCTTCCGTTGAACACGGTGTCCTTCTCGGCATGTTCGCCGCTCGAGACGTCCTCCACAAGGATCGTCACATCGGTCCGCTCGGCCCCGGCGGCGGCGCTGTCGGGCGCGGCCATGATATAGACCCGCTGCAGGCGGATGCTGTCGGCAGGCACGGTAACCACCTCGTCCTCGGCCCCTTCCAGCGTCAGGGTCATGCCCGGCGCGCCCTCCAGCGACACAAGGAAGGGCCGGTCCTCGCCATGCTTGTTGCGCAGGCGCACGTCGTAGGTGTTGCGGATCGTGCCATCGGAGAGGGTCACGAAGGTCGGGTTGCGGATCGGGGCCACGGTCATGTCGATATCCGAGCGCAGGAAGAGCGCCACCACCAGCGCCACGCCGATGGCCGCCCACAGCACGGTATAGAGGATCGTGCGCGGACGCAGGATGTGCTTGATGATCGGGCGCGGCTCGGCGCCCTGACGCTCGGCCTGTTCGTCGGTCAGGGCCATGTAGTCGATCAGCCCGCGCGGCTTGCCGACCTTCTCCATCACGTCGTCGCAGGCGTCGATGCACAGCGCACAGGTGATGCAGGCCAGCTGCTGCCCGTCGCGGATGTCGATCCCCATGGGGCAGACGTTCACGCAGGCGTTGCAGTCGATGCAATCGCCCAGCAGTTCGGCCCCTTCGGCCTTGCGGTGCTTGCCGCGCGGCTCGCCGCGCCATTCGCGGTAGGCCACGGTGATCGTGTCCTCGTCCATCATGGCGGCCTGAATCCGCGGCCACGGGCAGGCATAGATGCAGATCTGCTCGCGCATGAAGCCGCCGAAGATGAACGTTGTCGCGGTCAGCACGAGGATGGTGGTGTAGGCCACCGGATGCGCGTTGAAGGTGACAAGATCCACCAGAAGCGCGGGCGCATCGGTGAAGTAGAACACCCAGGCCCCGCCCGTCGCCATGGCGATCAGAAACCACGTCACCCATTTCGTCACCCGCAGCCGCAGCTTGCGCGCGTCCCATTTCTTCTGCCGGTGCAGGCGCAGGCGGGCGTTGCGGTCGCCCTCGATCCAGCGCTCCACGAGGATGAAGAGATCGGTCCAGACGGTCTGCGGGCAGGTATAGCCGCACCAGACCCGGCCAAGCGCCGAGGTGAAAAGAAAGAGCCCCAGCCCCGCCATCACCAGAAGGCCCGCGATGAAGTAGAACTCATGCGGCCAGATCTCGATGAAAAAGAAGAAGAACCGCCGGTTGGCGAGGTCCACCAGCACCGCCTGGTCGGGCAGCTGCGGGCCCCGGTCCCAGCGGATCCACGGCGTGAGGTAGTAGATGCCGAGGGTGATCGCCATGATCACCCACTTCAGGTTCCGGAAGGTGCCCTTCACGCGCCGGGGGAAGATCGGCTCACGGGCGGTATAGAGACTCTCGGGGGCTTGGGGCTCGGTCGAGGACAAGGAAACACACTCCGGCTGCACACTGGCTGATGGTCTTCTGGCCCGGACAGGGGATCACGGCATTGACTTGGGTCAAATGCGACATTTTCCCGGTACCTTAATTTCACCCGTACCTTAGTTCGGCGGGCCGCCACCGTGTCCCGCCGGTTTGTCTGCCCGCCGTGCCTGCGCCCGTGCCTGTGTCTTCAGCCAGCGGGTGAAATCCCGCACCGGGGGGCGGGCGACCCCGGGCCGGGTCACCAGATAATAGCCCTTCTTGCGCCGATCCTCAAAAAGAAGCCGCAAACGCCCGGCCTCGATGTCCGCTTCGACGAAGGCCCGCCCAACCACGGCGATGCCCTGCCCGTTACGGGCGGCCTCGATCATCAGGTTGCCGGGGGCCGAGGTGACGCCCTTGCTGCGATCAAGCGCCGCACCATGCTCCGCCAGGAAATCCGAGGCCTCGCTTGTGCCCAGTTCCTGCAGCCAGTGGAAGGCGGTCAGCTGCGCCGGGGCGTCATAGGCGCCCTCCCCCACCAGCGCCGGCGCGGCGACGATGGCGATAGAGCTCTCCACCAGCAGCTCCGCCTCCAGCCCCGGCCATGTGCCGGACCCGTAGCGCACGCCGAGGTCGATCCCCCCGGGCTCGATCCGCTTCAGTTCCGGCGAGGGGTCGAGCATGAGCGAGACCCCGGGATGCTGCGCCCGGAAGTCCGCAAGCCGCGGCATCAGCCAGCCCGAGGCAAAGGCCGGCGTGGTGGTGATCTGGAGCGGGCGTTCCGCATCCGCCCCGGTCAGCGCAGCCACGGTGCGCTCGATCGTGTCGAACCCCTCCGACAGGGCCAGCGCCAGCGTACTGCCCGCAGGCGTCAGGGCCCCGCGCCCCGCGTCCCGGTCCAGCAGCGGCAGGCCCATGTGCTCCTCCAGCGCGCGGATCTGCTGGCTGATCGCGGCGTGGCTCACGTTCAGCGCCGCCCCCGCGCCGGACATCGTGCCCGCCTCGGCAAAGGCCGCGAAGGCCCGCAGCGCGGTCAGGGGCGGCAGGGAAAGCCAATCCATATCTGTAAGACCACCTTACACAGCAGAACCATTCCTGATTGGCATTGTGACGCGACAGCCGCGATGTTCAAGGCAGGAAACGACAGCTCAGGAGAAAGACCATGCTCGGTATCTACGCGAAATCTTTCATGACGGCCGCCCGGACGGACCGCCCTGCCCCCCGGAAACCGCGCCGGGAGCGGGGCAAGTGAGCCCCGTTCTCTGGCGTCCCCTCGACGTGGTGGCGGAGGAAGCCCGCCGCCGCTCCGGCTGGCAGAAGGACCAGCCCCTCCCGCACGAGGTCCGGCTGCGCAAACGCACATGACCCCACGCGGGGGCCAGTCCTCTCATCCACTGTTCGGAAATATCCCCGCCGGAGGCTTCAAATCTCTTCTGCGCGTCGGGGGATCAATACGCACGCGATTAACAGGCACGCGACTAACAGGCACCGGCCGTTCAGGAAACGCGCGAACAGGACGAACGGGCCGGTGCCGCCCCGCGCGGGATGCCCGCGCGGGGTGTTCTTGTCAGGTCACTCGCCGCCGCCCAGCTGGTGGACGTAGGTTGCCACGGCGCGGATCTGCGCCTCGGTCAGGCGGCTGTTCCAGTTCGGCATGACACCGAAACGGGCCTGCTCGACCGTCTCCTTGAGGGTGGCGTAGTCGCCGCCATAGAGCCAGATCGCGTCGGTCAGGTTCGGCGCGCCCTGCTCGCGGTCGCCGGTGCCGTCTGCCATGTGGCAGGAGGCACAGTTCTCGGCAAAGACCTCGGCCCCTTCGGAGACCAGACCGGCATCCTGCGGCTCACCGCTCAGCGACATGACGTAGTTCACCACGGCGTCGATCTGGGCATCTTCCAGCAGGTCATCGGTGCCGAAGGCGGGCATCTGCGAGTAGCGTGCATCCGGATCGGTGTCGTTGCGGATACCGTGGGTCACCGTCGTGTGGATCGCCTCGATGTCGCCGCCCCAGAGCCAGTCATCGTCCAGCAGGTTGGGATAGCCCACCGCACCGGCCGCGCCCGAGCCGTGGCACTGCGCGCACCAGGTCTTGAAGACCGCGGCACCGGCAGAGACGGCATATTGGTTCAGCTCCGGATCGCCCGCGATCGAGGTCAGCTCGACCGAGGCGAGCTGCTGGTTGATCTGCATGTTGGCCTGTTCGACAGCGGCGATGTCCTCGGCCACCTCGCCCCGGGTCGAAAACCCCAGAACGCCGGGCGTGGCGCCCGTGATCAGGGGCCATGCGGGGAAGGCGATCGTGTAGAGCACCGCCCAGAAGATGCAGGCATAGAAGGTCCAGAGCCACCAGCGCGGCATCGGGGTGTTGAGCTCTTCGATCCCGTCCCAGCTATGGCCTGTCGTACCGTATTTCTCTTTCAGGTCTTTGCTCATCTCACGCCTCCTTGCGGGCGTTGGCCTCTGCCTTGGCAGGGGCGTTCTCGTGACGGAACGGGATGTTTGCCGTGTCGCGATAGGTCTTCGTGCTCCCGGGACGGATGACCCAGAGGATCACGCCCACGAAGAACAGGAAGAGCGCCAGCAGCATCCAGCTGTCCGCGAACTGACGGAGAAGGGAATAGAGGTCCATGACGTCTCCTCCTTACCGGCTCGCGTCGGGCGTGAAGGTCGAGAAATCGACCAGCGTGCCGAGCATTTGCAGGTAGGCGATCAGCGCATCCATTTCCGTGATGCCGGGTTCGCCGTCGAAGTTGCGGACCTGCGCGCCGGGATAGCGTTCCATCAACCCGTCGATGTCGCCCCAGGGATCGATCTGAACCTTGAAGTCCGCCGCAGCGTTCTCGATCATCTCGTCCGTGTAGGGGACACCGACCATGCGGTGGGTGCTCATCAGGTCCGCCACGTACGTGCCTTCGATCAGCGTGTTGCTGAGGAAGCCGTACTTGGGCATCACCGATTCCGGCACCACCGACTGCGGGTCGGTCAGGTGGTCGACGTGCCACTCGTCCGAGTAGCGGCCGCCGACGCGGGCGAGGTCGGGCCCCGTCCGCTTGGAGCCCCACTGGAACGGGTGATCGTACATCGATTCCGCCGCCAGCGAGTAGTGACCGTAACGCTCCACCTCATCCCGCATCGGCCGGATCATCTGGGAGTGGCACACATAGCAGCCCTCCCGGATGTAGATGTCCCGGCCCGTCAGTTCGAGCGGGGAGTAGGGGCGCACGCCCTCCACTTCCTCGATCGTGTTCTCAAGGTAGAACAGCGGGGCGATTTCAACGATGCCGCCGATCGTGACCACCGCGAAGGAACAGGCCAGCAGCAGCGTGGCGTTCTTTTCGAGGATTTTGTGCTTGTCGAGAATTGCCATCTCTCTCGCTCCTTATTCCGCGGGGACAAGCTGGTTGGTGGCCTCGACCGCCGGGGCCTTGCGGACCGTCAGGTAGAGGTTGATGCACATGATGATCGCACCGGAGATGTAGAGCACCCCGCCCAGACCACGGACCACGTACATCGGGAACTTGGCGGCGACGGTGTCGGCGAAGGAGTTCACGAGGAAGCCGTTCGCATCCACTTCACGCCACATCAGGCCTTCCATGATGCCGGTGACCCACATGGCGGCGGCGTAGAGAACGATGCCGATCGTGGCGAGCCAGAAGTGCCAGGAGACCATCGAGAGGCTGTAGAGCCGTTCGCGGTTCCAGAGCTTGGGCACGAGGAAGTAGAGCGCGCCGAAGGTGATCATGCCGTTCCAGCCAAGTGCGCCGGAGTGGACGTGACCGATGGTCCAGTCGGTGTAGTGCGACAGCGAGTTCACCGCGCGGATCGACATCATCGGGCCTTCGAAGGTGGACATGCCGTAGAAGCCCACTGCGATCACCATCATCCGGATGACCGGGTCGGTGCGCAGCTTGTCCCATGCGCCCGAGAGGGTCATCAGGCCGTTGATCATGCCGCCCCAGCTGGGCATCCAGAGCACGACCGAGAACACCATGCCGAGCGTCGAGGCCCAGTCAGGCAGCGCGGTGTAGTGCAGGTGGTGCGGACCGGCCCAGATGTAGATGAAGATCAGCGCCCAGAAGTGGATGATCGACAGCTTGTAGGAATAGACCGGTTTCTCGGCCTGCTTGGGGATGAAGTAATACATCATGCCCAGGAAGCCCGCGGTCAGGAAGAAGCCCACGGCGTTGTGGCCGTACCACCACTGGGTCATGGCGTCCTGCACACCGGCGAAGACCTGCACCGACTTGGAACCGAAGATCGAGACCGGGATCGCGAGGTTGTTGACCACGTGCAGCATGGCGACGGTCACGATGAACGAGAGGTAGAACCAGTTCGCCACGTAGATGTGGGGTTCCTTCCGCTTGATGATCGTGCCGAGGAAGACCGCGAGGTAGCAGACCCAGACGATGGTCAGCCACCAGTCCACGTACCATTCGGGCTCTGCGTATTCCTTGGACTGAGTCGCGCCGAGGATGTAGCCGGTGGCCGCCAGGACGATGAAAAGATTGTAGCCCCAGAACACGAACCACGCGAGGTTGCCGCCCCAGAGCCGCGTCGCCGAAGTCCGCTGCACCACGTAGAACGAGGTGGCGATCAGGGCGTTGCCGCCAAAGGCGAAGATCACCGCAGAGGTGTGCAGAGGCCGCAGACGCGCGAAGTTCATGTACCCCTGCGCCCATTCGAAGTTGAGGGCGGGGAAGGCCAGCTGGAAGGCGATGAAGGTCCCGGCCGCGAAGCCGACCACGCCCCAGAGCGCGGTAGCCACCACGCCGTAGCGCACCACCCCGTCCATGTATTCCCCTGAAAGATCGACCTTTTTGACCGGCTCGCCGGTCTTCCTCACCGTCCACAGGAACAGACCGCCAGCGACCAGCATGATCGTCAGCGCGTTCACCATGTACGCCAGGTCTCGTGCGAAGTTGGCCGCGATCATCGCCAGAAGCGTGATCAGGCCCAGCACGATGAGCTTGAAGTAATTCGTCATAACGCGTCCCTTTGTCCAGCCGCACGCACCCTCCCTCGCGACGAGTCACGAGCACGTGAGGTTCTTTTCAGACTGAGAGCTTAATGCGGGGACTACCGGCGAACCGCCTTGATCTGCATCAACACTCGCAACTCGCATCCTTGACCGGGGTCAATGTCAGGAAGATTAAATGCGCATAGGTTGTCTGAGCAACCTTCGGAAAGGAAGGACTCCAATGGTGTACAAATCTATCTTTACCGCGCTCACCGATAAGGCGCTTGTGAAACCCCTTCTCGAGAAGGCCTCTGCCCTGGCCGCCGACTACGGGGCGCATCTCGATGTGCTCTGCCTTGGCGTCGACCGGACGCAGGTGGGCTACTACTACGCCGGCGCCTCTGCCGCGGTGATCCAGGAAACCATGGAGCGCACCAAGGCCGAGGCCGTCGAGCTAGAAGAGCTGGCCAAGGCCGAGCTGACCAAGCTGGGCGGGCGCTGGTCCACCGATTCCGCCGTGGCCCAGCTGGGCGATCTCGGGCGTCACGTCGCGGCCCGGGCCCGGTTCACCGACATCGCCGTGCTGCCCACGCCCTACGGCGAAGGCCGCGGGATGGAACTGGAGCCGGTGGTCGAGGCTGCCATGTTCGACGGACAGGTGCCGGTGATCGTGGTCCCCGATGCCGCCACGCCCTCTGCCAAGCCGAAGCGAATCGTCGTCGCCTGGAACGAGAGCCGCGAAGCGCTGGATGCGATTCGCGCCGCCCTTCCGATCCTGATCACCGCCGAGAACGTGCACATCACGGTCATCGACCCGCCGGTGCATGGGCCGAACCGCTCCGATCCGGGCGGGATGCTGGCCCAGTACCTCTCCCGGCACGGCATCCACGCCGAGATCGACGTGCTCTCCAAGACGGTGCCGCGCATCTCCGACGTGCTGCGCCGCCACGCCAGCGAGATCGGTGCCGACATGATCGTCATGGGGGCCTACGGCCACTCCCGCTTCCGCGAGGCGATCCTCGGCGGGGCCACGCGCAACATGCTGGAAGAGGCCCACGTGCCGGTCTTCATGTCCCACTGAGCCCGCGGCATCAGGTTTGAACACGCACGGGGCGGGCCATCTGGTCCGCCCCGCTCGCGTCTGGCCGGGGCCCCGTGGCCCCTCCCCTCATTGAGCGCTGGCTCTTTGGGCCGCGCCCCTCCCCCGCTAGGCTTTCAGAAATCCTAGACCGGAGGCCCCAATGCCCCCCCTGCCCGCGTCCCTTCCCGCCGGAGTGTCCCTCGCCCGGCCCGCCGACCTGCCCCGCGTGCAGGAGATCGTCGAGGCGGCCTATGGTCCCTGGACCCCGCTCCTCGGCCAGCGGGCGGGACCGATGGATGACGACTACGCCGCCTTCATCGCCAACGGCCACGCGCTGATCTACCGCCCCGACGGGCAGGAGGTGCTGGGCCTTCTGGTGCTGATCCCGCAGGCGGATGCCCTGATGCTCGACAACGTGGCGCTCGCGGCGGAGGCCAAGGGCAAGGGCCACGGGCGCATCCTTCTCGACGCGGCGGAGCAGATCGCCCGCGCCATGGGGCGGGACCGCATCCGGCTCTACACCCACGAGAAGATGGCCGCGAACATCGCGATCTACGCCGCCCGCGGCTATGTCGAAACCGCGCGGATCACCGAGAAGGGGCGCAACCGGGTCTACATGGAAAAGATGCTCGGTTGAGGTCGTGCACCGCCCGTCCGGACATGCAAAAGCCGCGGTCTCCCGCGGCTTTTCACGTCAGGGATACGACGCAGCTCAGGCCAGCATGCCGCCGTCGCTGTCGTCGCCCGCCTCTTCCAGCAGGCGGCCGAAATCGGGGATCGTCACGTGGCGCTTGCCCTGCAACTCGATCACCCCGTCCCGCTTCAGTGCCGAGACCTGCCGGCTCACCGTCTCCAGCGTCAGGCCGAGGTAATCGGCCATCGCCTCGCGGGTCAGGGGCAGGTCGAAGACCAGCGGCCCGTCGGTGCCGCGCAGGTGCAGCGTCGCATCGCGCCGGGCGATGATCGCCAGCAGCGAGGCGATCTTCTCGCGCGCGGTCTTGCGCCCCAGCACCAGCATCCATTCCCGTGCCGCGTCGAGCTCATCGAGCGTCATCTGGAGCAGGCGCTGCGCAATATGTGGCGTCGTCTCCATCATCTGCTCGAAGGGCTTCTTGCGGAAGCAGCACATGACGAGATCGGTCGTCGCCACCACGTCATAGGCAGAGCCCTGACGCCCGGGGCGACCGACGAAATCGGAGGGCAGCAACAGCCCCACCATCTGGGTGCGGCCGTCTTCCATGGTCTGGGTCAGCGTGGCGATTCCCGACACGACAGAGCCCACGAAATCCATCCTGTCGCCGGACCAGATGACGGTCTGGCCGGCCTCGAAACTGCGGTAGTACTTGATTTCCTCGAGCTGCTCGAGCTCGTCCGCCTCGCAGCGGGCGCAGACGGCGCGGTGGCGGATGGGGCAGTCGCCACAATCATGCGAGCCGATCGAAAAAGCTTCCTGCAACATAATAACACTTCATGAGATTGATCTGGGTCAAGGCTTCTGCCGGCCGCTTTCGTCAAAGGTAAGTGCATGATACCGAAAACGCAACTTGAACGGCTGGGACTGTTTGACGCGAAAGTGCCGCGGTACACCAGCTACCCCACGGCGCCGCATTTTTCCGATGCGGTCGGGCCGGAGAGCTTTGGCAACTGGATCGGGGCCATCCCCGCCGGATCGTCGATCTCTCTCTATGTCCACGTGCCGTTTTGCCGGCGTCTGTGCTGGTTCTGCGCCTGCCGCACGCAGGGCACCCAGAGCGACAGCCCGGTGGCGGCCTACCTGCAAATTCTCAAGGCCGAGCTTCAGTTGCTGAAGGCGCGCCTGCCCGAGGGCGTCACCCTGTCGCGGCTGCACTGGGGCGGCGGCACGCCGACCCTGCTGTCCGCCGGGATGATGTCCGAACTGGCCGGGGCGATCTTCGACACCGTGCCGCTTGGCCCGGAGGCCGAGTTCTCGGTCGAGATCGACCCGAACGAGATCGACGCCGACCGGGTGCAGGCGCTCAAGCTTGCGGGGATGAACCGCGCCTCGATCGGGGTGCAGGACTTCGACCCCGAGATCCAGAATACCATCGGCCGCATCCAGAGCTTCGAGATCACCCGCGACGCGGTGGCGGCCCTGCGCGAGGCAGGCGTCTACAGCCTGAACGCCGACATCCTCTTCGGCCTGCCGCACCAGAGCCGCGCCCGCATCACCGAAAGCGTGCAGAAGCTGCTGGCCCTCGGCCCCGACCGGGTGGCCCTTTATGGCTATGCCCATGTGCCGTGGATGGCGCGGCGGCAGTCGATGATTCCCTCGGACGCGCTGCCGACGCCCACCGAACGGCTCGACTTCTTCGAGACGGCGCGCCAGCTCTTCAAGTGGGACGGCTACGCCGAGATCGGGATCGACCATTTCGCCACGCCGGAGGACGGCCTCGCCGTCGCCCAGCAGGCGGGCAGGCTGCGCCGCAACTTCCAAGGCTACACGGACGATCAGTCCGAGGTGCTGATCGGCATCGGCGCCTCGTCGATCTCCCGCTTCCCGCAGGGCTACGCGCAGAACGCGCCCGCCACTTCGGCCCATAACGCCGCGATCCGCGAGGGCCGCTTCTCGACCGCCAAGGGCCATGCATTCACGCCGGACGACTTGCTGCGCGGCCGGATCATCGAGGCGCTGATGTGCGATTTCTCCGTGTCCACGCAGGACCTGCGCGACCGGTTCGGCATCCCGGTCGAGACCGCGCGCCAGCTCTACGACCACGCCGCGGCGGGCTTCGAGGGGCTGCTGGAGGTCTCGGACGCAGGACTGCTGATCCCCGAGGACGCGCGCCCGCTGACGCGGATCATCGCGCGCAGCTTCGACGCCTATGACATGACGAAGGCGAAACACTCCTCGGCGATCTGAGGTCGGCCATCCGAGGCCCGCCATCTCAGGCTGGGGAGACGCCCCCGCGACATGCACGACCGGCCCACGGGCCGGTCGTTGCCGTTCCGGTCGCCGGTTCAGTTCATCGTCGCCGCGGCCAGCAGGGCGCGGGTATAGGGGTCCTGCGGGGTCTCGAAGATCTGCGCCGCGGTCCCCTCCTCGATCACGTCGCCCTGCTTCATCACCAGCACCCGGTGCGACATGGCGCGCACCACGTTCAGGTCGTGGCTGATGAAGAGATAGGTCAGCCCGTGCTTCTCCTGCAGCCGGCGCAGCAGGTCGACGATCTGCACCTGCACCGTCATGTCGAGGGCCGAGGTCGGCTCGTCCAGCACCACTAGTTTCGGTTGCAGGATCATCGCGCGGGCGATGGCGATCCGCTGCCGCTGCCCGCCGGAGAATTCGTGCGGGTAGCGTGTCATCGCCTCCGGGTCGAGGCCGACCTCGGTCATCACTTCGGCCACCAGCTCCCGCTTGGAGCGGCCCGCGCCGACCTTGTGAACGCCCAGCCCCTCCGCGATGATCTGCTCGCAGGTCATCCGGGGCGAGAGCGAGCCGAAGGGGTCCTGGAACACGATCTGCATGTCCTTGCGCAGGCCGCGCAGCGCCCGGGTCGAGACGTTGCGGATGTCGCGACCCTCGAAGGTGATGCCGCCCTCGGAGGCGATGAGCCGCATGATCGCCAGCGCCAGCGTCGTCTTGCCGGAGCCCGACTCGCCCACGATGCCCAGCGTCTCGCCCTTGTGGACGCGGATCGAGGTGTCGTTGACCGCCTTCACGTGGCCCACCGTCCGCTTGAGGAAGCCGCGCTGGATCGGGAACCAGATTTTCAGGTGCTCGGTCTCCACCACCACGGGGGCGGTTTCGGCCGCAGGCAGGGGCGCGCCGGTGGCATGGGCCGCCAGCAGCATCTGGGTATAGGGGTGCTGCGGATTGTCGAAGATCTCGGCCGTGGGACCGGTCTCGACGATATGGCCGTCCTTCATGACGCAGACCCGGTCGGCGATGCGGCGCACGATGTTCAGGTCATGGGTGATGAAGAGCATCCCCATGCCGGTCTCGTCCTTCAGCTTGGCCAGCAGGTCGAGGATCTGCGCCTGGATCGTCACGTCGAGCGCGGTGGTCGGTTCGTCCGCCACCAGCATCTTGGGATCGTTGGCCAGCGCCATGGCGATCATGACCCGCTGCCGCTGCCCGCCGGACAGCTGGTGAGGATAGGCGCCCAGCCTCTCCTCCGGGTCGCGGATGCCGACCTGGTGCAACAGTTCGATGATGCGCGCGCGGGCCTTGTCACCCACGACCCCCTGGTGCTGTGCCAGCGTCTCGCCCAGCTGTTTCTCCAGCGTGTGGAGCGGGTTGAGCGAGGTCATCGGCTCCTGGAAGATGAAGCTGATCTCGTTGCCCCGGACCGACCGCAGGGTCTGCATGTCCGCGCCGACCATCTCGGTGCCACCGAAGGTGACGGAACCGCTGACCTCGGCGCTGTCGCCCAGAAGCTGCACGGTGGAGAGCGCCGAGACAGACTTGCCCGAGCCGCTTTCGCCCACCAGAGCCACCGTCTCGCCCCGGTCAACGGCAAAGGAGACGCCGTGCACCGCCTCGATCCGCTTGCCGTCCTGCCGGAAGGCGACGGTCAGGTTGTTCACCTCGAGCAGGCTCATTGGAAGGTCTTTCTCGGGTCAAAGGCATCGCGCACGCCTTCGAAGATGAAGACGAGGAGCGAGAGCATCGCGGCGAACACGAAGAAGGCCGTGAAGGCCAGCCAGGGCGCCTGAAGGTTCTGTTTCGCCTGCAGCGTCAGCTCCCCCAGCGAGGGCGCCGAGGACGGCAGGCCGTAGCCGAGGAAGTCGAGCGAGGCCAGCGCCCCGATCGTCCCGGTCACGATGAAGGGCAGCATGGTCAGCGTGGCCACCATGGCGTTGGGCAGCATGTGGCGGAACATGATCACCGCGTTCGACACGCCCAGCGCCCGCGCGGCGCGGACGTATTCGAGGTTGCGGGCCCGCAGGAATTCCGCCCGTACCACCCCCACGAGAGAGGTCCAGCCGAAGAGCACCATGAGGAACACCAGCAGCCAGAAACTGCGTCCGAGGATCGCGAAGAGGATGATGATGATGTAGAGCTGCGGCACGCCCGACCAGATCTCGATGAAGCGCTGGAAGAAGAGGTCCAGCCGCCCGCCGAAGAAGCCCTGCAACGCTCCCGCCGTCACCCCGATGATCGAGGACAGCGTGGTGACGATCAGCGTGAAGAGGATCGACAGCCGGAAGCCGTAGATCACCCGGGCCAGCACGTCGCGCTTGGTGTCGTCGGTGCCCAGCCAGTTCTGGCTGTTGGGCGGCAGCGGGGCCGCGCCGGGACGGTCCACGGGGCGCGAGTAGGAATAGGGGATCGGCGGCCAGATCATCCAGCCCTTCTCGATCGCCTCGCCGTTGACCATGCCGGTCCGCGCCTCTTCCATGATCCCTTCGGGGTCATCGAAACAGGCATCCAGCCCGCCCGACACGATGAGGCATTTCACCTCCGGGTCGGAATAGACCGCCTCGGTCTGGAAATCGCCACCGAAGGCCGTCTCGGGGTAGAAGTTGAAGATCGGCGCCATCAACTCGCCGCGGTAGCGGACCACGATGGGTTTGTCGTTGGCAATGAACTCGGCAAATAGCGAGAGCACGAAGAGCACGGTGAAGATCACCAGCGACCAATAGGCCCGCTTGTTGCGGCGGAAGTTGCGCCAGCGGCGCTGGTTCAGGGGCGAAAGCGCCATCCGTCAGCCCTCCCGCTTCTCGAAGTCGATCCGCGGATCGACGACGACATACATGAGGTCAGAGATGATGCCCACCACGAGGCCGATGAGGCCGAAGACGAAGAGCGTGCCGAAGATCACCGGGTAATCCCGCGCCACCGCCGCCTCGAAGCCCAGCCGGCCGAGGCCGTCGAGCGAGAACAGCGTCTCAATGATCACCGAGCCGCCGAAGAAGACGCCGATGAAGAGCGAGGGGAAGCCCGCGATCACGATCAGCATCGCGTTGCGGAAGACGTGGCCATAGAGCACGCGGCGTTCGCTCAGGCCCTTGGCCCTTGCGGTCATGACGTAGTGCTTCTTGATCTCGTCGAGGAAGGAGTTCTTGGTCAGCAGCGTCAGCGTGGCAAAGGCCGAGATGGTCGAGGCGATCACCGGCAGGGTTATGTGCCAGAGGTAGTCGAGGATCTTGCCGATCAGCGAGAGGTCCGCGAAATTGTCCGAGGTCAGGCCGCGCAGCGGGAAGATGCGCCAGTAGGAGCCCCCGGCGAAGAGCACCAGCAGCAGGATGCCGAAGAGGAAGCCCGGGATCGCATAGGCCACGATCACGGCGGCCGAGGTCCATGTGTCGAACTTCGAGCCGTCCTGCACCGCCTTGCGGATCCCTAACGGGATCGAGATCAGGTAGGCGATCAGCGTGGACCAGAGCCCCAGCGTGATCGACACGGGCATCTTCTCCAGCACGAGGTCCACGACCGAGATCGAGCGGAAGTAACTCTCGCCGAAGTCGAGCCGCATGTAGCCCCACATCATGGTGAGGAAGCGTTCCAGCGGCGGCTTGTCGAAGCCGAATTCCTTCTCCAGCTTCTCGATGAACTCGGGCGGCAGGCCCCGCGCCCCGGCGTAGGTCTCGCTCCCCGCGGCGGCGGCGGAGTTCATCCCGTCCTGCCCGGCCCCGGAGAAGCCCGAGAACACATCCCCCTGCCCTTCCTGCTGGGCGATGATCTGTTCGATCGGCCCGCCGGGCACGAATTGCGTCAGGGCAAAGTTGATCACCATGATCCCCAGCAGCGTGGGGATCACCAGCAGCAGGCGGCGAAGAATGTAGGCTCCCATAGGGTCGGCTTACCTCAGCGCGCCGGCGGACTTCAGCGCCGCTTCCTTGTCGGGATTCACCCACCAGAAGTCCATGTAGCCCAGATCGTAGGGCGGCAGCTCCTCGGGGTATTCGTACATGTCGTAGTAGGCCACCCAGTAGCTGGGGTTGTACCACGTCGGCACCATGATGAACTCGTAGCGCAGCGCGCGGTCCAGCGCCCGGAGAGAGACGTCCTGCGCCTCGAGGCTTTCTGTGCGCAGCGATTTCTCGATGATCTCGTCCACCAGCGGGCTGGCCAGCCCGGCCGGGTTGAAGACCGAGAAAGCCGCCTCCGCCGAGCCGTACATCTGCATCAGCCCGGTGCCGGTGCCGAGGAAGGACCGGTAGGCGGCATAGATCATGTCGTAGTCCCGCTCGCGGCGGCGCAGGGTGAACTGCGAGGGGTCGACCTTCTGCACCTGCAGGTCCACGCCGATCTGGGCGAGGTTCTGGGCGTAGGTCTCCACCACGGAGTTCAGTGTGGCCGAACCGGAGGAGTTGATCGGGAACTGGATGCGGAGCGGCTTACCGTCCTTCTGGCGGATGTTGTCCGGGCCCATGGTCCAGCCGGCCTCTTCCAGCAGGCCCGCAGCCCGGCGCAGGTTGCGCCGATCGTTCAGCCGCGCGGGATCGGAGGTATGGGCCGTCACCGGCTCCTCCGTCAGCATCTCGGCCGGGACGAGGTCGCCCAGCTCTTCGAGGAAGGTCTTCTCCTCGCCTTCCGGCACGCCTTCGGCCATCAGCGGCGTGTCCTGCGTGTAGGAGGACCGCTGGCTGAAGAGACCGTATTGCAGGCTCTCGTTCGACCATTCGAAGTTGTAGGCCAGCGCCACCGCTTCGCGCACGCGCTTGTCGGCAAAGATGTCGCGGCCAAGGTTGAAGACGAAGCCGGAGTTGTCCGGCGGGGTGCCGTCGGGCAGGTCCTCGGTCTTGACCCAGCCCTTCTGGACGGCGGGGAAGTCGTAACCCGTCGCCCACTGGCGCGAGTTGCCCTCGGTCCGGAAGCTGTATTCCCCGGCCTTGAAGGCCTCGAACTCCGCCGCCTCGTCCGCGAAATACTCGACCCGGATGGTGTCGAAGTTGTGCCGCCCGATGTTCACCGGCAGGTCCGCGCCCCAATAGTCAGGGTTGCGCTTGTAGACGATGCGGCGGTTCACGTCGTAGCTGTCCAGCATGTAAGGGCCGGAGCCGGGCGAGGTTTCCATGCGCGGCTCGTCCAGCCGGGCGCCGGTTTCCTCGAACCACGCCTTGGAGAAGACCGGCGTCGAGCCGACCTGATCGATCAGCGACCGGCGCGAGATGTCGGGGGCGAAGGTGAACTTCACCGTGTGGTCGTCCAGCGCCTCGGCGGTCAGCACGCGTTTCTTCACCGCGGCGGCATAGGAGGGCAGGCCCTGTTCGAGGAAGAGGTTGTGCGAGAAGACCACGTCATCGGCGGTCACCGGCGTGCCGTCCGAGAAGGTTGCCTCGGGGCGCAGGTGGAAGATGACCCATGTCTTGTCCGCGTCGTATTCGAGGCTCTCGGCCAGCAGCCCGTATTGCGCACCGTATTCATCGGCGGGCGCCGTACCGTCGAGCAGGCTCTCGTACATCATCGAGGAGAGCGCGCCGGCCCGGCCGCGCACCGAATAGGGGTTGAGGCTGTCGAAGGTGCCCGCCGCCGAGATCGCCAGCTCGCCGCCCTTGGGCGCCTCCGGGTTCACGTAGTCGAAATGGGCATAGTCGGCCGGGTATTTCAGCTCGCCGAAGTAGGAATAGCCGTGGCTCTTGATGACCGGGTCATCGCCTGCGTCCTGCGCGCGGGCGGCATTGGCCAGCGCCAGCCCCGTGACGAGGGCGCCGAGGGTCAGGAGCCCTGCGACCTGACGCCGCAGGCGGCCCTCCCTCGCGTCCAGCGCTCTCGCGGCCGTCGCAGCAGCCGGACGGGTCCGGGTAAGGGGCAAAGTCCGCATCAAGATCCTCCGGTGAGACGACAGAAACATCTGGGGTCACAAGCTAAAGGAGCCCCGCAGGACTTCAAGGCGAGAATGCGTGACACTCACGTGAACGGGACACCACCGCCCGCCTGCAGGCCCCAACCCTGCCGCCCTGCCCGTTTTCTTCGAAGAAAACGGACCGGAAAATGCGCATTTTCCGGACAGCGCGGCGGCGGAATCGCAAAGGCCGCCCCCGGGTGGGAGCGGCCCTGAAATCCGTGCCCTCAGGCTGCAGCGATCAGAGACCCTGCAGGTAGGCGATCAGGTTCGCGCGGTCCTCGACCTTGCCCAGACCGGCGAAGGACATCTTGGTGCCGGGCGCCGCTGCCTTGGGGTTTTCGAGGAAATGGCTCAGGTTTTCAGGAGTCCAGGTCTCGCCGACCTGCTCCAGCGCGCCGGAGTAGCCGAAGCCGTCCACGCTATCGATCGCGCGGCCCACGACACCGTCGAGGTGCGGACCGGTGGCATTGGTGCCGTCGATCTTGTGGCAAGCCTTGCACTTGTTGAAGACGCGCGCGCCGGCGCCTGCATCTGCGGAGGCGAAGACCTCCTCGAAGCTCGGCCCTTCTTCGGCGGCAGCCCCGCCCTCGTCGGCGCCGGTGTCGATCACATAGGCCTGGGCGTGTTCAGCGCCATGGCCGCCGCTGATGGTATACATTTCCTCCGCGGCCCATTTGCCCAGCAGGAACACGAGAAGCGCCCCGCAGAATCCCCCCAGTACCTTGGTCATCGTCATCGTGTCGAACATGCGCGCCCTAGCCTTCTCAATGAATGTCGGTAGCCCTCCAGCGCGTATCTACCCGCTTCCCCTCGCGTCTGGCAAGGTGTACGAACCGCGACCAAACGCCCGGGCCTCCTCCCGGGAAAAGGTTTAACCGAAAGACAGTTCCATGACCAGACGCATCGCATTCCAGGGGGAACCCGGCGCTTACTCTCATCAGGCCTGCCGACAGGCGCGGCCCGACTTTGAAGCAATGCCCTGCCGGACCTTCGAGGACGCGATCGAGGCCGTCCGCAAGGGCGAGGCCGATCTGGCCATGCTGCCGGTCGAGAACTCCACCTACGGCCGCGTCGCGGACATCCACACGCTGCTGCCGAAATCCGGCCTCCACATCATCGAGGAGGCCTTCGTGCGGGTGCATATCAACCTGCTGGGGATGCCGGGCACCAAGGTGTCGGACATCCGCACCGCGATGAGCCACACGGTGCTGCTGGGCCAGTGCCAGGACTTCCTGCGCGAACACAAGATCCACCGCGAAACCGGTGCCGATACCGCGGGCTCGGCCCGTCACGTGGCAGAGGTGGGCGACCCCTCCCTCGGGGCGCTGGCCTCCGAGCTGGCGGGCGAGATCTACGGCCTCGACGTGCTGGCCCGGCACATCGAGGATTTCCAGAACAACACCACCCGCTTCCTCGTCATGTCGCCCGAGATGGACACCACCCGGCGCGGCGAGCACGGCATGGTCACCACCTTCGTGTTCCAGGTCCGCAACATCCCGGCCGCGCTCTACAAGGCGCTTGGCGGCTTCGCGACCAACGGGATCAACATGACCAAGCTGGAAAGCTACATGAAGGGCGGCTCCTTCACGGCGACGCAGTTCTACGCCGACATCGAGGGCCACCCCGAGGATCCGCCCGTCCAGCGCGCGCTGGAGGAGCTGAGCTTCTTCACCAAGGAGATGGAGATCCTCGGCGTCTACCCGGCGGACGCCCGCCGGGCCTGACCGCTCGCGCGGTGCCCGCGCTCGTGACATGGGCCCATGAAAATGCAAAAGCCGCGCAGGACCCTGCGCGGCTTTGTCATGTTCCGATCCGGGAACGGCCCCGGGGGCCTCAGGCGGAGGGCGTGGTGGCCCGGTAGCTGGCCGCGATCTCCTCGCCGAAGTCCGCCAGCCGCAGCGACAGCCGCTTGGTCAGGTTGGACTTGGCCATCTTCACCGATTGCACCATCAGCCGCGCCGACAGCGTCTTGGGCTTGACCTCGAAGCTGCAGGAAATCCGCGTCCGCCCGGGGGCGAGGGCCACGAACTCCAGCACCGTCTCGGCCCCGAAGCTGTCCGATTCCGCGAGGAATTCCAGACGGTTCGGCCGGTCATATTCCTTGAGGGTCACGTCGAAGTTGCGCGTCCGGCCCCGGAACTCCGCCGAGACGGCCCAGGTCAGGCCGGGCGCGATCTCGGTCGCGCCGCCCTTGCGTTCGATCTTGGCACCCCGGCGCAGCACGCCCCGTTCGAAGGTCTCGAAATCGGCGCAGCGGTCGAAGACATACTCGATCGGCGCCTCGATATCTTCCTTCACCGTCAGTTTCATGGCGGTCCTGTTCCTTAGCTCTGCCCCGGGGGCAATCTGGCGTCAATCCAGCCGGTCCGCAAGCCAGTTGCGCAGGATGAACTCGGCAATGGCGCCCCTGCGCGGGCGGCGCACACTGGGGTGCAGGCCCGAGAAGATCTCGGCCACTTCGTCGCGGTGGAACCAGCGCGCATCCTCCAGTTCGGCCGGGTCCAGCGTGACCTCCTCCGAGAGCGCCTCGCCGGTACATCCGAACATCAGCGAGTTCGGGAAGGCCCAGGGCTGGCAGAGCTGGTAGCGCACCGCGCCCACCTCGATACTGGCCTCTTCCCGGACCTCGCGGCGCACGGCCGCCTCGATCGTCTCGCCTGGCTCCACGAAGCCCGCCAGCAGGGAATACATCCCCTCGGCCCAGCCCGGAGACCGTCCAAGAAGCACCGAATTTCCCCGCGTGATCAGCATGATGACCACCGGGTCCGTGCGCGGGAAATGCTGCCCGCCGCAGGCCGGGCAGGACCGCTGCCATCCCGACTGGATCACGACAGACGGCTGGCCACACTGCGAGCAGAAACGATGGGTGGAATGCCACGAGAAGAGCGCCCGCGCCGTGGCCGCCAGTTCCGCCTCGCGCGGGGTGAGATCGGCCATGACGGCGCGCAGGTCACCAAAGGCAGACCCCGGTTCGATCTCGGGGTGCGGCGGCGGGGGCATCCCCGGGTGCCAGTCCGGCGGCAGGTCCGGTGCCCATTCCGAGATATCGAGGGCGAAGGTCAGCGCCCCCTCCTCGCGGCCCAGAAGGGTGGGCCGGGTCTCGCGGTCCTGCAGCACCGGGTGGTCCAGCGGCAGCCGCGCCACGCGCGGACCCGCCATGAGCACCATGCCGCGCCAGAACAGCAGGCAGGCACCCCCTGCCCCGGCCAGCGCCGCCAGATCATCGCGCCCGCGCAGCTCCGCCGCCCGGTCCAGCCCCGACCCGCCGAAGGTCACCTCGTCCTGAAGTCCGCCCATCTTGTCCTTTCCGACCGCGTGGCCCCGCAAACAGGCGGTCCGCCCTTGGCCCGCGTCCCCCGGGCCGCGGCCAGAGGGACTGTCGTCACGTCGCCTTGATCCCAACGTTGTTTTTTGACCTGTCCGTCAAACCTGCGTCATGCTGGTGTCTAGTATTCCAGCAGAGGAATCAAGGAGCAGGCGATGACCACGTTTAGAAGCAAAGTCCTTTCGCGCCGGAGTTTTCTGGCACAGACCATGGCGGGCGCATCCTTGCTCAGCCTGCACCCCTTCTCGGCCCGGGCGGCCGTGAACCAGGCCCATCTCCGCATCATGGAGACGACGGACCTGCACGTGCATGTCTTCCCGTACAATTATTACGCTGACCGGCCCGACGATACCGTGGGCCTGGCGCGCACCGCGGCCCATGTGGCTGACATCCGCGCCGAGGCGACCAACTCCATGCTGCTGGACAACGGCGACTTCCTGCAGGGCAACCCGCTGGGGGACTACATCGCCTATGAGCGCGGGATGAAGGAGGGCGACCTCCACCCGGTGATCGCCGCCATGAACACCCTCGGCTTCGATGCCTCGACGCTGGGCAACCACGAGTTCAACTACGGGCTCGACTTCCTGATGAAGTCGGTCGCGGGCGCCAACTTCCCCGTCATCTCGGCCAACGTGGTCAAGGAGATGGCCGCCAACCCGACCGGCGACAAACCCCTGATGAAGCCCTACGTGATCCTCGACCGGATGGTCACCGACGGCTCGGGCGTGGAGCATCCGATCCGCGTCGGCCTGATCGGCTTCGTGCCACCGCAGATCATGAACTGGGACCGCAAGCACCTCGAAGGCAACGTGAAGACCCGCGATATCGTCGAGACCGCCCGCGCCTACGTGCCCCAGATGAAAGAGGAAGGCGCCGACATCATCATCGCGCTCAGCCACTCCGGCATCGGGTCAGCCGATCACACCGAGGGGATGGAGAACGCCTCCGTCCCGCTGGCGGAGGTCGAGGGAATCGACGCGCTGCTCACCGGCCACTCGCACCTCGTCTTCCCGTCGCCCACCTATGATGGCTTTGCCGCCGTGGACGCCACCAAAGGCGAGATCCACGGCAAGCCCGCCACCATGGGCGGCTTCTGGGGCTCGCACCTCGGCGTGATCGACCTGATGCTGGAACGCGACGGCGGCGGCTGGCGCGTGCTGATGCACGAGGTCGCCACCCGGCCGATCTACAAGCGCAACGAGGACCGCTCGATCACCCCGCTGGTGGAAAGCGTTGACACGGTCGAAAGCTCCGTCCGGCAGCAGCACGAGGAAACCCTGGCCTATGTGCGCCGCGCCGTGGGCAAGACCTCGGCCCCGCTCTACTCCTACTTCGCCCTCGTAGCCGACGATCCCTCGGTGCAGATCGTCTCGATCGCGCAGACCTGGTACATCAAGCAGATGCTGGCCGGCACGAAATACGCCGACCTGCCCCTGCTCTCGGCTGCGGCGCCCTTCAAGGCCGGTGGCCGCGGCGGCCCGGACTATTACACCGACGTTCCAGTAGGCGACGTGGCGATCAAGAACGTGTCCGATCTCTACCTCTATCCCAACACGATCCGCGCGGTGAAGATCACCGGCGCGCAGCTCAAGGGCTGGCTGGAGCGGTCCGCCGGGATGTTCAACCAGATCACCCCCGGAGAGGCGGACCAACTGCTGCTGAACACCGCGTTCCCGAGCTACAACTTCGACGTGATGGACGGGGTCAGCTACCAGATCGACCTGAGCCAGCCCTCGCGCTTCACCGCCAAGGGCGAGCTGGCCGATGCGGAGGCCACGCGGATCGTGAACCTGACCTACGAGGGCCAGCCGGTGACCGACGACATGGAATTCGTCGTGGCCACCAACAATTACCGCGCCTCCGGCGGCGGCAGCTTCCCCGGCGCCATGGGCGACACGATCATCTTCGAGGGCCCGGACACCAACCGCGACGTGATCGTGCGCTACATCGTGGAACAGGGCACCATCGAGCCCTCCGCCGATGCCAACTGGACCTTCGCGCCGATGGCCGGCACGACCGTTCTCTTCGACACCGGCCCCAAGGCGACGCAATATGCCGCCGACGTGAAGGGCGTGCAGATCGAACCGGCGGGCGAGGGCCCCGACGGTTTCGCGCGGTTCCGCATCACGCTCTGAGCCCTGCGCTCCGGATCGAGGGCGGGGGCTGTCTGCCCCCCGCACCCCCCGAGGATATTTTCGAACAGTGGATGGGACGGGTTGCATTGCGCGCCCGTCTTTCCTATATGGCCGCTTGAGAGGTTGGCGCGGGCAGGCACCTCGCCAACCCGGTCAGGTCCGGAAGGAAGCAGCCGTAACGAGCCCCGCTTGGGTCGTTGTCCAGCCTCTCACCCCACCCTCCTACAGCCCTTTGAAAACGCAAAACCGGCGTGGTTGTCAGGGGCCTGTGCTGCAAGGTCTGGTACAAATCGGGACTACGAGGCAGGAACGAAATGCCTTCCGTATATCCGCAAGCAATAGAGCGTTCGGATTAAAGTTCCTGACGAACCGGTCCCGATCATAGGCAAGACAGAGCTGTTCGAAAGCCATCTGCCTTCGAACAAATTGCACGAGAGTGGACCGCTCTCGGCGTCATCAACCGCTTTCTCCTGAGACCGACGAAACTCCCGAGCACTTGGTGGCGCAAAGAGGCGCGCCGGAGCTGGCACACTCGGTCGCGGCCACGGCACATTGTTCAAACGCTCTTGCCGCCGATGACCGGATACGCGCTGACCTGACACGAGACGGCAGGGTTCTTCTGGGGAGGCGCGGACGCAAGCCCGGACCAGTCATGATGGTGGGAGACGGCGTCAAAGACGCGCCGGCGCTCGCCGGCGCCGATGTCGGTGTCGATGTCGGTGTCGGTGTCGCCATGGGCGCGAGAGGCTGCTGCCTCATTGCGCGGACCGGACAAGCATTCCGAACAAATCGCGTGGATCGTCCGGATCGGCCAGCATGTCCAACTCGACAGCAAACTCCGTGCCCTTGATCTTCTCGCGGACGTAACGCAACGCCGAAAAATCCTCGGTCGCGAAACCGACACTGTCAAAGAGCGTCAACTGTTTGTCATCGCGACGCCCATCCACCTCACCGCGCATGACCTGCCACAGTTCCGTCACCGGATGATCAGCATCCAGCGACTGGATCTCGCCCTCGATCCGGGTCTGTTCGGGGTATTCAACGAAAATGTCGGACCGGAGCAGGATATCGCGGTGCAGTTCCGTCTTGCCGGGACAGTCGCCACCGATGGCGTTGATATGCTGCCCGCTGCCAACCATGTTGTCGGTCAGGATCGTCGCATATTGCTTGTCGGCGGTGCAGGTTGTGATGATCTGCGCACCGGTCACGGCCTCTTCGCCACTCTTGCACGAAACCACCTCGAAGCCCTGTGCCGTCAAGTTGCGCGCGGCCTTTTCGGTGGCCTTCGCGTCAATATCGTAAAGCCGCAGGCTGTTGATGCCACAGATCGCGCGGAAAGCCATGGCCTGAAACTCGCACTGCGCGCCGTTGCCGATCATGGCCATTACCTGCGCCCCCTTCGGCGCGAGATAGCGCCCGACCAGCGCCGAAGTCGCCGCCGTGCGCAGCGCGGTCAGAACCGTCATCTCGGTCAACAAGACGGGATAGCCGTTGTCGACGTCGGCGAGGACGCCAAAGGCCGTCACGGTCTGGTGACCGGTTCTGGTATTCTTGGGGTGCCCGTTGACGTACTTGAACCCGTAGAGTGCATTGTCCGCTGTCGGCATCAGCTCGATCACGCCATCTGGGACATGCGCCGCCACGCGCGGCGTCTTGTCGAATTCCGGCCAGCGTTTGAAATCATCCTCGATGTAGCCGGCAAGCTCGGTCAGGAAGGTTTCGATGCCGACGTGATGCACAAGCCGCATCATGTTTTCGACGGAGACGAACGGCACATAGGCCAGTTGCGAAGGGGCGGTCGACATTATCCAAAGCTCCTTGTTTGACGATCCAGGACGCGGCGGCCGAAGAGGCTTGCGGTAAGGTCGCACAGCAAATTCGCAGTGCGCCCGCGCTCATCAAGGAACGGGTTGAGCTCGACCAGATCGAGCGAGGTCACGAGGCCGCTGTCGCAGAGCGTTTCCATGATGAGATGCGCTTCGCGGAAGGTCGCTCCGCCGGGCACGGTCGTGCCGACTGCCGGCGCAATGGCCGGATCGAGGAAGTCCACATCGAACGAGACATGCAGCATGCCACCAGCTTCGGCGACACGCGTCAGAAACGCGCGGAGCGGCGCAAGCACGCCTGTCTCGTCGATGGCCCGCATGTCGTGCACTTCGATGTCCAACCGGGAGATGACCTCCTGTTCGGGGCCGTCGACTGAGCGGATACCCATCATGCAGACATTCGACGCCGACAGCGGGTGTGCGCAGGCCGGATAGGCGTCACAGCCGGGCATACCCAGGGCATAGGCCATGGGGGTGCCATGCAGGTTGCCGCTGGTTGTTGTCTGCAGCGTGTGCAGATCGGGATGCGCGTCCAGCCAGAGCACGAAGAGCGGGCGATCCGCCTCCGCAGCCCGCTGCGCCATCGCCGGAAGTGTCGCGGCCGCCATGGAATGGTCACCGCCGAGGAACACCGGCACATCCGCTTGCTTTCCAGCCTGCAGCGCCGCGTCGGTCAGCGCAGAGATCCATGCACGGGTTTCCGCCAGATGACGCAGAGCCGGGTTCGCGTGGTCCAGCGGAGCCTGTGCTGGAACGGACACATCGCCAAGATCCGAGACCTGCCATCCGAGGCTTGCGATCTGTTCACCAAGGCCTGCTGTCCGCAGGCTGTCTGGCCCCATGATGCCACCACGCTGCGAGGCACCCGTTTCGATCGGGGCACCAAGAAGGGTACAGCTTTTCGTCATCGGATCATCCTTGTCTTCCACTATGCCTGCCAGAAGATGACGAATGGAGATGGCTTATTTGACTGTTAATATGATAACTTTGGTACTACTTCTGATCAGTATGAACATCAAGGTGAGCAATATGGCCACATCAGCATCTTCAGACCACCCCGGCGACGACAGATTGTTGCCGAGTGACGGCGCGTTGCTCGCAGCACTCAAGGACGATGCCAGGCTGACGGTGACAGAGCTGGCAAAAGTCACCGGCCTCTCACGGACAACCGTCAAGACCCGGCTCGACGCCCTGCGTCGGTCTGGACGCATTCGGCGCTTTACGATCGAGACCGACGTTGATGTCGAAGGCGAAATTCGTGCAATCACGATGGTTGAACTGCAGGGCCGCATGTCGAGGCAGGTCATCCGTGCACTATCGAAGATACCGGGCGTCACGACGGTCTGGTCCACCAACGGTGCCTGGGACCTTGTCGTTGACATTCGAACGGATAGCCTCGTGCGCTTCGACCGTATCTTGCGTGAAGTTCGAGAGGTTCCCGGTGTGGTAAATTCGGAAACCAGCCTGCTTCTGGCCCATGCGGCAGGATAGCCCTGAAAGAGCGTCCAGTGATCTGCGCAAAACGCTTGATCAGATGGACATGAAGGGCTGAAGACATGGGCGCTGCCTGAGGGGCCCGCAACCAGGCCAACTATGTGGAGCCGCAGGTCTCGGTCGCGGCCCCGGTCCCTGCCCCGGTGCTCGGGGGGCGGAGGATGAGCGGCGTGATCACAGGCATGCGCGGGTCGAGGCCCGCAGGGGAAACCCTGCGCAGACCGCTCTAATGCCCGGCTACCGGCGATTTCTGTATTGCGATCCCATGGCAGATCGCAGTCTTTGGCTCGCCTTGGCGCTGGCCCCCGTATGGCGTCAAAAAACGACAGAACGTGCGAACAGCCCCACTCCGCCGTCCGACTTGTCAGCGCCGGATCGACGTGACACCGACCCGGGGGATATGAATTGGTTCTTGCAAAAGAACTCGCTGACCCCCATCTGTGTCGAGCTTACGTTTCTTCTCTTCGTTATTCCGCCGCCAGTGGTCTGGTTTCGGTTGATCGGCTTGGATCGACTTTGCCGGGCTGCCGCAATCCTGCGGGCAGCGTTTATCAAGGAGACCACGGACATGGCCAATGGCACCGTGAAATGGTTCAACGCAACCAAAGGCTACGGCTTCATCCAGCCTGAAAGCGGCAGCAAGGACATCTTCCTGCACATCTCTGCCGTCGAACGCGCCGGGATCAGCCGCATCGAAGATGGTCAGGCTGTCACCTTCGACAGCGAAACCAGTCGGGACGGTCGCGAATCCGCGACCAACCTGGCACTCGCTTGACGGAGAAGTTGGAAGACCTGCTTAAAGGTATTCCAGCCCAAGAGGGAAACGGTGGGCGACTCCTGTCCCCCACTGCTTCCACTCCGGCGGAAAAATCTGCTCAGCCGATGACTGCGCTCGACAAGACGACGGCAAGCGCCAAGCGCTTGCTGGACGACGAGGCTCTGGCCCGGTCTGAAAAGACGGCACGCCTGAGAGCCGCCCGCGAGCAACGCGACAAGGGCGACGACGACTGATCGTCGCCCCCACATCGCCGCCTCCCGCGTGCCCGCCGGCACGCCCTTCTTCGACCACCCCCCTCTTCGACCGCCCGCTCGTCGACCGAACGTCGTGCGGCCCATCGTATCCTTGACCCCACAAGGAGACGGCGATGGGTTATTCCCCGCAGAAGAAGCAGCTCGATCTCACGGAATTCCTGAGCACGCCTGCGAAGAAACGTCCCTACAAAAGCAAGTTTGGCATGATGAGGAAGCAAACGGAAACGGCCGCGCCGACCGCGACGCCGACCGCCAAGCTCAAACCGGACGAGACGGCAAGCTGAGCGTTTTGACTTTTCTGCCTCCGGCGTCCGGAGCAGCGGGTCAAGGTCGGTCCCGGATATGCGGAGCCGACAGCGTCCCCGAAGCGGGACAAGGCGCGACCATCGTCGCGCCGAACAAGCGAGCTCCTCCTTCTTCGATGAGCGCTGCGGGCTGCCATACCGGGCAGGCTGCACCGATATCGCGTGACCTGCACAAGGACAAATGAATGGTAGAAATACAATGCCCCCCATCACCCTCTCCCCTGCGCATGATGGCGTCGCCGAACACTTCAGCACGATCGAAAAGGCGCGTCACTGGCTGCGCCGCAAATGGCCCGTCTTGGACGATGCGCGCCAGGCCGCTTTGGAGAAGGTCGAATCCGCAATGGACTGCACGAGCCCGGTGAAAGAGGCACGCAGCGCCTTCGTGGCCGCGACCGACACCAGCGTGACGCGCCGCGACCGGAGCGGGCCACACTCATGAGATTGTTCTGGAGGGCAAGGTTGGAAACCTCGACACGACCGAGTGTGACCCGGTCGTGTCGCGCATGTTTGAACTGAAAGCCGTCAGGCGTAGTGGCAGAGGCGATCCAATTCGAGGTCCGCTTCCGTCCGCTCGGCAGGTGCGCCGTAACCGCCCCCGCCCGAGGTTTCCAGCCGGATCTCGTCACCGCGCTTCAGGGGCAGGTTGTTCACCTTGGACCCCAGCGCCGTCGTTTCACCGTTGCGGATCAGGTAGAGCCGCCCGGCGCGGCCCGGCTCGCCACCTTCCAGGCCATAGGGCTGGTACTTGAACCGCTCCAGGTTGGCGGTGAACACGGCCTCGGCGCTGTCGATCCGCCACTGGCGGAACAGCCCCAGGCCACCGCGATGCTTGCCCGCGCCGCCCGAGCCATCGACCAGGCCATAGCCGGTGATGGTCAGCGGCACGTCGGCCTCGATCATCTCGATCGGGATCGAGGCGTTGTTGTGCATCCCGAAGGCCCAGGCGGACAGGCCGTCCTGATCCTCGTAGGCACCGGTGCCGCCGACTTCGATCTCCACCAGCACGCCGCGCTCGCCCTCGTCCCCGATGGTCTGGAACGAACAGACGTAGGACACGCCGTAGTAGGCCGCCGGCGCCCGACCCGGCACCGCCTGGTGCAGCGCCGCGAAAACGTTGGTGGCCAGCCGGTGCCCCACGGCGACGCGGTTCGCGACCGGGGCCGGGTGGCGCGGGTTCACGATCAGGCCCTCGGGCACGATCACCTTGATCGGGCGGTAGCAGCCGGCATTGGCCGCAAAGGGTTTGTCGGAAATCGCCATGACCGCGTAGTAGACGGCCGAGACCGAGGAGGCAGGCGTGGCGTTGACCGGCCCCTGGGCCTGCTTGCCGCAGCCCGACAGGTCGACGATCATCTCGTCGCCCTTGACCTCGATGGCAGTGTGGATGCGGATCGGATCGGGCAGGATGCCGTCATCGTCCAGGAAATCCTCGAAGCTGTAGTGCCCGTCGGGAATCCGGCCGATCATGGCGCGCATCGCCTTTTCCGAGCCGTCCAGCAGCTGCTGACTGGCCACCACGATGGTATCGGCGCCAAAGCGCTTCACGAGGCCCTGCATGCCCACTTCCCCGACGTGGAGCGAAGCAAGCTGTGCCTGCAGATCGCCCATCAGCATGTCGGGACGGCGGACGTTCTGCTTCATCATCGCCAGGACATCTTCGTTCATCTGCCCCTTGCGCAGCAGCTTGAGAGGCGGAATGCGCAGCCCCTCCTGGAAGACCTCGGTCGCGGTGGCGGCGTAGCTGCCCGCGGCCATGCCGCCCATGTCCAGGTGGTGGCACAGGGTGCCGACAATCGCGACCCGCTTGCCGTCGACCACGACGGGGCGGAAGGCGATGATGTCGGGGATGTGCTGGCCGCCGCAGTAGGGATCGTTGGTGATCACCACGTCGCCGTCATCCCAGTCGTCGATATCCATGAACTCGCCGACCACGACCCGCAGGGCCGCGCTCATGGAGTTCAGGTGCCCGGGGATCCGGGCCGACTGGGCGATGTTGTAGCCGTTCAGGTCGAAGACGGCGGTGGAATAGTCCAGCATCTCGCGCACGATGGTCGAGCGGCTGGTGCGCCAGATCGTGACGTCCATTTCGGCCGCGACCGAGGTGAAGGCGTTCAGCAGAACCTCGAGCGTGACGGGACCGACCTCGGGGGCGGTTGCGGGATCAAAGGGATAGGCTGGGGTCATGCGACGGCTCCTTCGCTGCGCGTGGCAATGAGCGCGCCAGAGGCATGGGCCTCGCACGTCCAGCCCCCTCTCAGCAGGATGGTGGTGTATTCTTCCTCGACCAGCGCGGGGCCGGTGATGGCGCCGGAGATGGCAGGGCGGCGGTGCACGGCGGTGTCATGCCACGCGCCGTCGATCAGCATCGGGCGGGTTTCGGACAGGCTGTCGCCGGCCTCGGCCGCAGGGCGGGTGATGTCCAGCTCGTCCGACAGCGCACCGACGGCGGCAAGACGCAGCGCCACCAGTTCGACGGCCGCTTTGGGATCACTGTAGGAGAACCGCTCGCGGTGATCGGCGTGGAACCGGGCCATGACCTGCTCCAGCGCCTCGGGCGTGGCCGCGGCCTCGTCCCAGGGCACGACCAGTTCCGAGGCCTGCCCGCGATACCGCAGGTCGAGCGACCACTGGAACCGGCGCCGGTCCTCGGGCACGCCGTCCTCGTCCAGCAGGGCGGCCCCCTGGGCGGTCAGGTCTTCCAGCATCTCGGCCAGCACCGGCAGGACGTCGGGGCCGCAGATCATCATGCGGCTGCGGGCCAGGTTGTGCACGAGGTCCGAATGCAGGATGCCATAGGCCGAGAAGGTCGAGGCATCGGGCGGAAAGATCACCTCGTCCACGCCCAGTTCCTCCGCCACCTCGATGGCGTGCAGGCCGCCGGCCCCGCCGAACGAGATGACGGTGAAATCGCGCGGGTCCAGCCCCTTTTCGAACAGGCTGAGCCGCGCGGCAGTGGCCAGAGAGGTGTTGGTCACCTTCATCATCCCCTCGGCCACCTCTTCGAGGCTGAGGTTCAGCGGCGCGCCCAGCCGGTCCGCGATGGCCGCGCGGCACCCGTCAAGGTCCAGCGCCATCTTGCCGCCCAGGAAATAGCGCGGATCGAGCCGCCCCATGGCAAGGTTGGCGTCCGTCACGGTGGGTTCCGTGCCGCCACGGCCATAGCAGACGGGGCCGGGGGTCGATCCGGCACTGTGGGGGCCGACCCGCAGACGCCCGGCATCGTCGACAGCGGCGATGGAGCCGCCGCCCGAGCCGATGGTGCGGATCTCGATCATCGGCATCCGCACCGGCAGGCCGTCGATCGTGCTTTGGGTCACAGCGGTGACATCCCCGTCCTTGACCACGCAGACGTCGAAGCTCGTGCCGCCCATGTCCACGCCGATCAGGTTGGGACGTTCCAGCGCACCGGCCATCTGCCGCGTCGCCAGCGCCCCGCCCGAGGGACCGGACAGCAGCAGGCGGGCGGGCTGGTTCTTGGCCATCTGGGCGCTGCAGACGCCGCCGTTGGATTGCACCAGCAGCAGGCGGGCACCGACGCCCTCGGCCTTGAGCCGCGCACCAAGACCGTCGAGGTAGGCGCCCACGACCGGCATCAGCAACGCGTTCAGCGCGGTGGTCGAGGTCCGCTCGAATTCACGGATTTCGGGGCTGACGTCGCAGGACAGCGACACCGGCATGCCGGGGAAGCGCGCTTCCAGCATCGCGCCCAGTTCACGTTCATGCGCGGGGTTGATGTAGGAGTTCAGCAGGCTGATCGCGATCGCCTGCGCGCCGGAGGCCTCGATCTGCTGTGCCACGGCCTCGACATCGGCCGCGTCCAGCGGGCGTTCGACGCTGCCGTCGGCGCGCATCCGTTCGCTGACGCCGAACCGGCGATCGCGGCGGATCAGCGTGTCTGGCTTGATCTGGCGGGCGCTGAAGATGTCGGGCCGGGTGTGGCGGCCGATCTCCAGCACGTCCTCGAAGCCGGCGGTCGTCACCAGCACGCCAAGTGCCATCTTGCGCTCCAGCACGGCGTTGGTGGCGATGGTGGTACCATGCAGCAGCAGGCGGATGTCCGACAGTTCAAAGCCATAGCGCTCGGCCGCGATGCGCAGTCCGTTGATCAGCCCGACAGAGGGATCTTCCGGGGTGGTCGGGGTCTTGGCGCTGAACACCTGGCCCGTCGTTTCGTCCAGAAACTGCAGGTCGGTGAACGTGCCTCCGATGTCGATGCCGACCCGGATATGGGGATTCTTGGTCACGATAGCTCCAATGGGTAGTCAATTTTCATGAGGGAGGATGGCAGCCGTCATTGCATCATCGACGGCAGCCAAAGCGTGATTTCCGGAAAGACCATCAGGACGCCGACAGCCACCAGGTAGACCAGGACGAAGGGCACGACGCCCTTGAAGATGTCCGTGATCGGACCCGGCTTCGGGCGCATGCCCTGCAGGACGTACATGACCGTCCCGTCGGGCGGCGAGATCATGGCGATTTCCACCAGCATGGTGACCATGACGCCGAACCAGATCGGGTCGTAGCCCAGGCCCACGACGACCGGAAAGATCACCGGCACCGTGGTGATGACCATCGAGAAGCCTTCCATGAACGTCCCCAGCGCCAGGTACATTCCGATGATCGCCAGCATGATGCCCCAGTCGGGGATCGGCAGGTCCGAGATCAGCCCGGCCACGGCCTGCGGCACGTTGATCAGCGTCAGGATGTAGTTCAGCAGGTAGGCGCCCAGGATGATCAGCCCCAGCAGCGCGGTGTTGCGCGCGGTGGCCTTGGCCGCCTCGTGCACCATGCGCAGCGACAGGCGCCGGTCAAAGGCGGCAAAGAGTGCCGCACCGGCGACGCCAAGCGCCGCGGCCTCGGTCGGGGTGGCGAACCCGCCATAGATCGAGCCCAGCACCAGCAGGATCAGCAGCACGGTCGGGACCAGGTCCAGCGACATGCGAAGCTTCTGCTTCAGCGGGATACGCTCGGGCATCGTCACGGGATGGCGCTTGCCGTGAATGTAGATCACGAGTGCAAACAGCGCGATCACCACGGCGGCAGGGATCAGCGCGGCGGCATAGAGCTTGCCGACCGAGGTTTCGGTGATCATCCCGTAGACGATGAAGGTGATGCCCGGCGGGATCAGCATCCCGATGGCCCCACCGCCCGCGAGCGAGCCCAGCACCATCTTCTGGTCGTACTCGGACTTCTCGAAATAGGGCAGCGCGACCGACCCGATGGTGGCCGCCGTCGCGATGGAAGAGCCCGAGATTGCCGAGAACAGGCCCGAGGCCGCGATGTTGGTGTGCAGCAAGCCGCCCGGCAGGCGGTTCAGCCAGGCATTCAGCGCCCGGTACAGGCGTTCCGACAAGCCCGCGCGCAACAGGATTTCGCCCATCAGCAGGAACAGTGGCACGGCCACCAGCACGAAGTTCGTCGAAGGCGACCAGAAGGTCTGGCCGGCGAACAGCCAGAAGGCGCGGTCGGAAAACGCCAGGCCCGAAATCAGGGCGACCCCACCAAGGATCGTCGCGATGTGGACGCCCGCACCGAAGAAGACGATGAACAGCGCGACCAGGCCGCCGATTTCCCAGATCGGCAGGTCGACGCCGGTGCCCTGGGCAAAAACCATCAGCAGGATCAGCAGCGCCACGAGGAAGATGATGGCGATCATGATGCGTCCTTTCCGGAGGTAGAGGAGGAAGAGACGGCCTCGAGCGCTTCCTGCGCCTCGTCGTCGATCGTGCGGTTGTGCAGCAGGTCGACCACGTCGATCAGGCGCCCGGCCAACAGCAGCAGCAGGGCTTCGATCAGCAGCGCGGCGCACATGACTGTAAGACCACCGAGCCCGATGACCCAGATCGTCTGCGGAATCGCCAGGGGGGTATAGAGCGCCGAGGTGTCATGGGCCTGGAACAGCAGCGACTCAGCGACCAGAGAATAGCCCGCCCAGGTCATGAAGGAGGAAAACGCCAGCAACAGAGCGATTGCAAAGACATGCAGGTAGGCCTGCAGCGGGATGGGCGCGTTGTTGACCAGCACGTCGACACGCACGTGGGCGCGTTCGCTCAGCGTATGGGCCAGCGCCCAGGAGATGCCGCAGGCCAGCATGTAGCCGCTCAGCTCGACCGTGGCGGCGGAGGAGACATTGAAGGCCGAGCGGGCCAGCACGTCGAGACAGATGAAGGCGGCGCAGGCCACGAAGATCCAGCCTGCGACGATGTTCATGAAGGCGGCGATCTTGTCGACGATGCGCCTCAGGCCGGTCGCCGCCCGCAAAGCGGGCGACGGTGCCAGGTTGGTCCCGGTCATTTAGCGAGCTCGACACCGGAAATCGGGGCGATCACTTCGGAGTAGATCTCACCGCACTCGGGGCCGCAACGCTCGACGAAATTCGGCAGGACCGACTCTTCCATGACCTTGGAGACAAGGGCACGGTCGGCGTCAGTGGCCTTGACCTCGGTCATCGGGGAGTCGGTCAGCTTGTTGATCTTGCAGGCGTCCGCGTTGCCGATGTTGCAGTCGATCCCGTCCTGCGTGGCCGCCAGGCCCAGGTCCCACAGGGTGTCGTTCATCTCGTCGAACACTTCCTGGAAGACAGCCTGTTCATCCGCCGACAGGCCGTTCCACCAGTCGAGGTTGACCATGTAGCCGGCCACGGCCCAGCTGAGCGGCAGGTTCGAGATGTAGGAGGACACCTCGGGCCAGTTCGCGGCCGCGCCGGAGCCGGTGCCGGTCACGGCGCAGTCCACGACGCCCAGTTCAAGCGAACTGTAGACCTCGGGGAAGCCGATCGAGACCGGCTGTGCGCCGATGCCCGACATCAGGTCGACCAGCGAGTTGCCGAAGGTGCGGACCTTGCGGCCCTTCAGGTCTTCGAGCGTCTTGAACTCGTCCCGGCAGAACAGCACCTGCGCGGGGAACGGGTACATGACCACCAACTTGGTGCCGAAGCGTTCCAGTTTCTCGTTGGCGATCGGCATCATCTTGTCGGCGATCTCATGCGCCTTGTCGATGTCGGGGTTCATGCCGCTGAGGTCGACACCGTCGAGGATCGGCACGTCGCCGGACAGGGTCGACAGCGTGCCCGCGCCGATTTCCACCTGCCCCGAGCGCACTAGGCGGACGATCTCGGCACCACCGAGGTTGCGCTCGGCGTGGCTGGACAGCTGGAGGGTGATCTTGCCGCCCGACAGTTCGGACAGCTTGTCCTTGAGGATGGGCACATCGACGTCGAGATACTGCGGGTTGGTCGGAACCGGCTGGGTCACCGCGGCGACGGTCATCTCCGAGATGTCGGCGGCGGTTGCGGACAGGCTGCCGGCGAGCGTCAGCCCCAGCACGAGGGGTGTGATCTTGATCATGTGGGAGGTCCATTTCTTGAGGATACGCGCGGTATACCGAATGCGCACCCACACACCGTTTCAATGCCTTCGGCATACTTTTGGTGTCATTCGACTGACGTAACGTCGCCAGCGACGCAAGAATAATCAATTGAGCACTGAACAATCACCTTGAAGTATAGGGTGGAGACCTTTCTGCCCCCTGCCCCGGCGTTTGCGGCGCTGGACGGCAATGTACCGTTTCAGCGACGCGTCTCCCATCGCGGCGCACGGCCCATGCATGACGCCGAACGGAACAGCACGGGGCTGTTCAGTGGGGTCGGCCGCCAAGGGTACGCTCCCGGCCATCTGCCAGCCTGCGCGACGGGACCAGCGTGCAGGCAAAAGAGGCGAGTCTGATTCTCCCATGTAGAACTGCGGGTTACCGGTTCGAAAAGCGTTGTCACATAGAGAAATCTGCGGTCTGTTCACCCCGACCCACCGCAGAGCAGGCAAGTGCTCGCAAACGCCCCGCAAGGACCATTCCATGACCAGCACCGCCCAAGCAGACGCACAAGACCCCGTGCACATCGGAGTTGCTGAGGCGGCCCGTGCGATTGCCGACGGAACTCTCAGCGCCGTGCAACTGGTCGAAAGCTGCCTCGCGCGGATCACCGCACGGGAACCGGAGGTCGCGGCATGGGAGTATGTAGATGCCGAGGGTGCGCTGGCCCGCGCCGCCGAACTGGATGCCCTGCCCGCCTCTCTCGGCCCGCTGCACGGCGTGCCCTTCGGGGTAAAGGACATCATTGACTGCGCAGGGATGCCGACCGGTTTCGGTACACCGCTTTACGGCCCGGTCACCGCCTTTCGCGATGCCGGCTGTGTCGCCCTGCTGAAGGAAGCCGGCGCCATCTGCCTTGGCAAGACCGTCACGACCGAGCTGGGTCACGTCTCCCCCGGCAAGACCCGCAATCCCTTCAATCCAGACCGCACGCCCGGCGGGTCTTCCTCGGGCAGTGCAGCCGCCGTTGGGGACGGCATGGTGCCCTTTGCCCTTGGGACCCAGACCACCGGGTCCACCCTGCGGCCGGCGTCCTATTGCGGGGTCTACGGGTACAAACCGACGCGCGGTGACGTCTCCAACTCTGGCGTTCTGCCCAATGCGCCCAGCTTCGACACGGTCGGAGTCATGGCCCATGCGCTGCCCGATCTGCCCCTGCTCCGCGCCGCACTGTGCCGGGATAGCCTGCGCCCGTTGCGCACCGTAGCCGCCACGGGCCTGAGGGTCGCTCTCTTCAAGGGCCCGGCCCCGGAAGAGCCCGAGCCTTGCATGATCGCGTTGCTGCAGCAGGCCGGCGCGCGCTACTCCGCCTCCGGCGCCACGGTGACAACGCTGGACCTGCCGCGCAGCTTCGACGCGGCAGCGGACCTGCACGCCACGGTCTCCGGCTATGAGTTCGCGCGCGGCCTCAGCTGGGAGCGGCTGACCCACAACGATGCGCTCAGCACTGCCCTACGCCTGGGGCGGATGCAGACAGGCCTGAACGTGAGTGCCCAAGCGTATCAGGACGCCCTGGCCCAGGTGCAGATGCTGCGCGCCGAGTTCGATGCGCTGGCCGGCGATTACGACGTCATCCTCACCCCCTCTGCCCATGGCGAGGCCCCGCTGGGCTTGGCCAGCACGGGCAGCAGCGCACTCAACACGCTCTACTCCCTCCTCGGGGTCCCCGTGCTGAGCATGCCCTTGGGGCTAGGGCCGAACCACTGCCCGATCGGGCTCCAACTGGTAGGACGGACCGGCCGGGATGGGGACCTCTTCGACATCGCCACCTCGCTGCGCGATCTGTTCGCCATCCGCTAGGAGAGCGACCCTCGACCAGAGCGACGAGGTGTTTGCGCACGCTGAACCTCTGAGGGTCCCACACCGTGCCGGCATCGTTTCAGCAAGCCGCTTCCTGCCTACAGCGCCCTTCGGTCGTGTGGCAAAGAACACTGCGTGATAGCTTATTTTTGAGCGCGGGGCTGCGATCACCGACAGAGGGCCGTGATTTCGGCTTCTCTTGCACCCACTCACGGTGATCGAACGCAAAGGCGGTCGCCCCGAGCTCACCTATCCTGCAGCTGATACGACACAACATCGCTTGGCCAGCCGCGCTGTCACTCGGCAGCCAATCCTTACCCCAAATCGGCATCCCCAAAGCCCCCCTCTAAGCGCCAACTCTCGTTGCCGATTTCTACGATGTCGCAGTGATGGGTCAGGCGGTCGGGCACTGCAGGTGTCATCTGCTTATCGCCGAAGGCCATTCCCCGAAGTCGAGAGGGGTCGTCACGAGGATCGAGGCCCCTTATCGGTCCCCGCGAACAGCATCCGGTTGTGACAGAGGCGGACGTTGGCGACCTGAAAGCGCAGCCGTGCCGGCCAGGATCATGGCCATGACGCAAGGGGTCTTCATTGTTGGTCTCCTTCCTGTTGAAACGATCTGGCGGGTCATGAGACCTCGATCCAGGTGGTCATGCCCGCAGCGGCATGGGCCAGCATGTGGCAGTGGAACAACCATTTGCCGGGATTGTCCGCGACGAAGGCGATCTCCAGCGGCACATCGGGCAGGCTTAGGATCGTGTCCCGCAGCGGGCCAAGGCTTCCGTCCTGCCGCACCTCGCGAAAATGCATCCCGTGCAGGTGCATCGCATGGGGAAAGACCGTGGCATTGGTCAGCGTCAGGCGCACCGTCTCGCCAAGGCCGAGGCGGGCGAAGGGCGTGTCACTCCGTCCGACCTGCCCTGACAGGGCCCAGAATTGCCCCCGCTCCATCAGCGAACGGAAGTCCATCTCCTGCCCCTCGAACCGGCCCGAGGCCATGCCTGCCATCGCGCCGCCCTCCATGGTCATCTCCAGCCGCGTCGCGGTGTCGAGCCCCGGCACCTCCATGCGGGGATTGGGCGGCAGCGCGGCGGGGACCCCGCGCGCCGTGGCGGCGGCAGAGCCCTCCACCGGCATCCGCACGAAAACCTGCCAGCTGTCGTCATCGCCAAGGTGGAGAAGGCCCGCCTCCTCCCCTGCCCCGGCCGTGACATCCACGATCAGGTCGATGCGCTGCGCCGGGGCGAGGATCAGTTCACCCTCGACCGCCTCGGGCTGCGCCAGCGGCATCCCGTCGAGCGCCACGGTCCAACCGGTCAGCCCATGCAGGCGCAGCACGAAGATCCGTGCGTTGGCGCCGTTGATCAGCCGCAGGCGCAGCCGCTCATTCCGGCGGGTGCCGATCACCGGGTCATAGGTCCCGTTCGCGCCCAGCAGGTTGCCGGTCCGGCCTGCGTGGCTCAGGCTCATGGGGTGGGCGAAGGGCTCGATGAACTGCGCGTCCTCGGGGTTGAGCAGCCAGTCATCGAGGAAGATCACCTCGTCCCGGTCGACCTCGGGCGGCGTGGCCTCCTCGACGATCAACGCGCCCGCCAGCCCGCGCGCCACCTGCTCCATCGAGTTGGTGTGGGCGTGATACCAGTAGGTCCCGGCATCCGGCACCGTGAACTCGTAGTCGAAGCTCTCGCCCGGTGGGACCGGGTCCTGCGTCAGCCCGGCGACACCGTCCATGGCGTTGTCGATACGGATGCCATGCCAGTGGATCGAGGTCAGCACCGGCAGCGCGTTGACCAGCCGCCGGGTTAGCCGCCCGCCCTGCGGCACGCGCAGGACGGGCCCGGGCAGCAGGCCGTCATAGCCCCAGACCTCGGTCGGGGCATAGCCGGCGGGGGCGATCTGCACCGTGGCCACGCGGGCGGTCAGCGCCGAAGGCACCTGTGCGCGCAGCGGCACGGCGGCCAGCCCGGCGAGGCCGGCGGTTCCGGCGCAGAAGGCGCGGCGTGTCAGTGTCCTGCCCATCTCACTCGATCCCGTTGGCGCGTTGCAGGCTGCGGACATAGGCCACTACGTTGGAAACATCCGCCGGGGTCAGCCCCTGTTGCGGCGGCATGTCCCCGAACCGCCAGTGATGCGCCCGCACCCCGTTCTGTACCGCCATCTGGAAGGCAATGTCCGCGTGGTGCGAGGGTTCGTAGATCTTGTGGACCAGCGGCGGGCCAAAGCCCATCTTGCCGGTCGCGTTCTCGCCGTGGCAGGCCGCGCAGGTCGCCTCGAAGGCGCGCTGTCCAAGGGCCGCCTCGGCGCTGAGGCTTTCGGGCAGGGCGATGGAGACGAGCGGATCGCCCTGCCCGGGCGAGGCGGTTTCGACGGGCCCGACCGGGGTCTCGGGGGCTTCGGGCGGGCGGGTCATGTAGACGGCGCCTATGGCAACGGCGGCGGCTGCAAGGGCAGCCGGGATCAACTTGTTCATGGGTCTTGTCCTGATGCACGACGTCGCTGTCGTGCTCTGTGTCATCGTCGCGGCAGCGCCGCGGGCTGGTCCGGGATGACGTCAGGCACGCGGAGGCGGCACGTCCAGCCTGACGGCCACCGACGACAGGGCAAGCGGCGTCCGCGGACGGGCCATCCGGACGGCAAGGCGGGACGCCGAGACAGACATCTCCTGCGGGATCAGCACGTAGCCAAGGCAGCCCGCCCCATGGAGGCAGTCCTTCGCGTGGTCGCCCTGCGTGGTCCCCGCCATGTCGGCGCAATCGTCGCAGGCCATGGCATGGGCCATCTCCGGCGCGGCCTCATGGGCCTGCGCCGCGCCGGGCACCAGGACCCAGGTGGAGAGGATCAGCAAGAGGATGGCAAGGATGCGCGACAAGGGACCTCCGGTTCTGGCGGAAACTATGCCGTGGCGGAGGGGGCCGGGTCAATCGGGCGATCGCGCCGCGCTGAGAGAGAGCGGCGGCGGCCTGTGGCTGGTGCCTGTGGCTGGGACCTGTGGCAGGGGCCTGTGACAGGCCTCGCCCCAAGCCGCCCGCCACCCGCCGCGGGTGACGCCGCCTGCATTCGGCTCCGTCCGCCCGCGACCGCAGCTCAGAGCCGCTTGGCCCGCAGGCGCAGAGCGTTGCCGATGACCGAGACCGACGACAGGCTCATGGCCGCAGCCGCGACGACGGGGGACAGCAAGACGCCAAGGAAAGGATAGAGGATCCCCGCCGCGAGCGGCACGCCGGCGGTGTTGTAGACGAAGGCGAAGAAGAGGTTCTGGCGGATGTTGCGCATCGTCGCCTCTGCCAGCCGACGTGCCCGGACGATGCCGCCGAGGTCGCCCTTCACCAGCGTGATGCCTGCGCTCTCCACCGCCACGTCCGCCCCGGTGCCCATGGCGATGCCCACATCGGCCTCGGCCAGGGCCGGGGCATCGTTCACGCCGTCCCCGGCCATTGCGACTGACAGCCCCTCGTCCTTGAGCCTGCGGACCAGGGCGTTCTTGTCCTCGGGACTGACCTCTGCATGCACCTCGTCGATGCCCAGTTCGCCCGCCACGGCCTGCGCGGTCGCCCTGGCGTCGCCGGTGGCCATGATGATGCGCAGGCCAAGGCCGTGAAGGGCGCGGATCGCCTCCGGCGTCGTCTCCTTGATCCGGTCGGCCACGGCCACCAGCCCGGCGGCAGCCCCCTCCACCACCACGAACATCGCGGTCTTGCCCTCGGCCTGCAGCGCCTCGGCGCGCTCCGCGAGTGCGCCGGGATCGACCGCAAGGTCCGCCATCAGCGCGGCATTGCCAAGCGCGACGCGGCGCCCGTCGACCCTGCCGGTCACGCCCTTGCCGGTCACCGCCTCGAAATCACGGCTCTCCACCTGCCGTGCCCCGCGCGCCTCGGCCCCGGCAACCAGAGCTTCGGCCAGCGGATGCTCCGACCCGCGCTCCAGCGCGGCGACCAGCGACAGGACCTCGGACTCGTCCATCTCGCCCGTTTCGACATCCGTCAGCGTCGGCTTGCCTTCGGTCAGCGTGCCGGTCTTGTCCACGAGCAGCACATCGACCTTGGCGAAACGTTCCAGCGCCTCGGCGTCGCGGATCAGCACCCCGGCACGGGCCCCGCGCCCCGAGGCCACCATGATCGACATCGGCGTGGCGAGGCCGAGTGCACAGGGGCAGGCGATGATCAGCACCGAAACCGCCGCGACGAAGGCATAGCTGAGGGCCGGCGACGGCCCGAAGACCCACCACGCCACGAAGGCCAGCAGGGCCGCCGCCACCACGGCCGGTACGAAGTAGCTGGCCACCCGGTCGGCCACGGCCTGGATCGGGGCGCGCGACCGCTGCGCCGAGGCAACCATCTGCACGATGCGGTTGAGCGTTGTCTCCTCGCCCACGCTGCGTGCCTCCATCAGGAAACTGCCGGACTTGTTGAGCGTGCCGCCCGTCACCGCCTCGCCCTCGGTCTTCTCGACCGGGACCGGCTCGCCGGTGATCATGCTTTCATCGACGGAGGAGCGCCCCTCGGTCACCACCCCGTCGACCGGAATGCTCTCGCCCGGACGGACGCGGAGGATGTCCCCGGCGGCGAGCACCGCGAGTTCCACGTCCTCCTCCTTGCCGTCCCGCACCCGGCGCGCCGTCTTGGGCGCAAGGTCGATCAGGGCCCGTATGGCGTCCCCGGTACGTTCCCGCGCCGCCAGCTCCATCACCTGCCCGATCAGGACAAGCACGAGGATCACCGCCGTCGCCTCGAAGTAGACCGGCGTCATCCCCATGCCGTCGGCCATCTGCGCGGGCAGCAATCCCGGCGCGACGAGCGAAACGATGGAGAAGGCATAGGCTGCCCCGGTGCCGAGAGCGATCAGGGTCCACATGTTCGGCGAGCGGTTCACGATCGAGGCCCACCCGCGCTTGAAGAAGGTGCGGCACAGCCAGACCACCGGCGTGGCCAACGCGAACTGGAGCCAGCCGAAGACCCTGTGGCCGATCCATTCCGCGAAGGGGATGCCGATGTGGCTGCCCATCTCCAGAACGAAGACGGCCAGGGCCAGCGGGCCGGCCATCCAGAGCCGGCGCTTGAAATCCACGTACTCCGGGTTCGGTCCCGTCTCGGCCGAGGGCGTCATCGGCTCCAGTGCCATGCCGCACTTCGGACACTCCCCCGGCTGGTCGCGAATGATCTCCGGGTGCATCGGGCAGGTGTATTGCGTGCCCTCCGGCATCTGCTCTGCGGCCCGCCGGTCGCCAAGGTAGTCTTCCGGGGCGGCCTCGAACGTCGACTGGCACTTGGCGGAGCAGAAGTAGACCTGCGCCCCCTCGTGCTTGATCATGTGCTCGGCGCTGGCGCGGTCCACCTCCATGCCACAGACAGGGTCCTCCGCCGTAAGATAGGCCTCCGGATCGTCGAGGAACCTCGATCGGCACCGATCAGAGCAGAAATGATAGCTGTGCCCCGCGTGTTCGGCCGAGGGCTTTCCCGCGTCGGGGTCCACGACCATGCCGCAGACCGGATCGCGGAGGAGGCCCTGGCTGGCAGTGTCATGGGAATGATCGTGGTCCATCGCCTGTCCTTTCCGTCACTGAGGAGGATGGACCGATGATGTGGCGTTTCCAGTGGCGTTGGCGATGTGACCGCCCCCGACGGCATCGATGTGCCAAGTTGGGGCTGCGAAGAGCCACGAAGGAGGACGGTCAGATCTTCACCGCTGATGAGACGGCTCCTTTCGTGTCGTTGAACCATGACGCAACGGTCGTAGCGGTCCTCGATCGTTTCATGCCCAGATGCCGGAAAGTTCGTTCTGATCTGAATGCACGCGCCTTGCCCGCGTCTGAAACCGAATGCTCATCTGGTCCGCCGTTGGCTCGCGGCGGGCCTGTTTTCAGCGCGCAGCCAAGCGCTTGCCGTTCCACCGCGGCTACAAGGAACGACACGTGCAGAGCGACAAACGCTACAAATTGGCATCTAAGCATGCGGGTTCAAACAGCACTGGCGAGAGGCGGAGATATCCGGCCTCTCACCCTATCTCCCCTTTCGTCGGCGAGATAGGCCGCCATGTCGTGGGGCCCTCCGCGTCTTGCCGGGGCGTGTCGCTGATGCGGGCTCAGACGGCCCGGGCGAAACTGCCGGGCTTGCCGTCCTGCGGCAGCAGCGCCGTGGAGCCGCACCCGACGCGGTGTCGTCGGGTGTGACATGCAGAGCTGTCCGTCCCGCGGCGACGGCGCTCCGGAGGCGCGCTGTCAGTAGAGCGTCACGGCGTCCGGCTGCATCATGTAGCTTACCGCCACGTTGGACTGGCCGTCCGAATAGCGCACCGTCTGGACCGAGGTCTCCATCGCCAGCGTGCCCTCGATCCAGACTGCGGTATAGAGCCCGGCGACCTCGATACCTTCCGGATAGCGCACGTGGATCATCTGGTTGGCGGGCGGCGGCGGGGTGTGGATGCAGGCGCCCACCGTGGGAACAAGCAGGAACTCCACCGCCTTGCCATCGCGAAACTCCAGCGGCAGCAAATAGCCCGGCATCCGCACGTCCTCGCCCAGCAGGTCGGTGCTGACCGCCGAAGCCGCACGGCTGCGGTTCTCGATGATCGCCGTGCGCGCCGTGAAGAGGGCATCCACGTCGAGCCCCTGCGTGGCCATCTCCGCCCGCAGGGCCTGCGCCTTCTCCATGTCACCGCCGCCACTCTCGATCCGCACGATGGCGCGCAGGGTGTCGAGCTGGTCGGGCGTCAGGTTCTCGAAGGGATTTTCCAGCGCCGTGCTCGGCGGGGAGAGATCCGCCCAGGAAAGCTCGCGCGGTGTGGCCCAGAGGGCCGAGGCGCCGGCCGCGAGGAGGAAGGCGGAAAGCAGCAGAGGTCGCGTCGTCATCGGTAGGGTCCCTTCATCTCCGCCGGAAGCCCGGCCCTGGTCCCGTTCAGTGTTACATGCGCGGGCTCAACCCGTCGGCGAGTGTCATCCGGTAGACCCGCAGCGCGGGCAGCAGCGCGGCGGCGAGTCCCGCCAGCAGGATCGCCCCCATCATGGCAAGCTCTCCCCGCCCCGCCAAGCCCGCACCGATGCGCATCCCGAAGCGGGCCGAGAGGATCGGATCGGCCAGCAGGGTCGCCAGGGTCAGCAGAAGGGAGCCGAGCGCCAGCCCGCCCAGCGTCAGAACCGCCGCCTCGATCAGGATCAGCGCGAAGACCCGCGCGGGCGTCGCCCCCACCGACCGCAGGATCGCGAACTCGCGCCGTCGGGCCTCCAGCGTCGCACTCAGCATGACCACCATGCCGGTGATCCCCGCCAACGCCACGGCCCAGGCCATCAGTTGCAGCGCCGTCTCCGCCGTGCCGGTGATCGACCAGAGTTCCAGCAGGGCGACATTGGGCAGCACGGCCGAAATCGCCTCACCCCGGTACTCCGAGAAGGCGCGTTGGAGGCCGAGGACCGCCCCGCGATCCGCCAGCCCGACGTAGACCGCATTCAGCAGGTCGGGTGTGTGTTCGTGACCGGCGTGCGCATCGGGGACATCCTCCGCCCCGTGCCCGTGGTCGTCGTGGTCGTGGCCGTCGTGGTCGTCATGCTCGGGGTCGTCGTGATCGTGATCACCGTGATCCGCCTGCCCCTCTGCCCCCCCGGCAGCTGGGTCGACATCATGGGCGTGGTCCGTCGCCATATCGTGGTCGGGGTCATGCTCGTGATCTTCGGCTGCGGAGTGGTCGGCCTCATGCGCGTGATCAACGTCATGGGCATGATCGGCGTCCTGCGCCGCCTCGGCCTCCGGGTCATGGTCCACCGGATGCCCCCCGTGCCCTTCCGGCGCTGCATCATCTTCCACGGCGAGCGCCTCCGGTATGGCGGGCTCACCGGCGCCCGGCGCGGCGAGACCACTTCCGGCCAGCGGATCGTCGAAGGGATCCGCCGCCACCGGCCCGCGCGCCGCGTGCAGCGCATCGAACCCGGCCAGCGACACCAGCACGATCCGGTCCACGGCGGTGCCGGTCCGCTCCAGCACCCCGGTGATGGTGAAGGGCGCGTCCTCATGCACATCGAAGGCGACGGCCCCGGCGCCATGGGCATTCACGATGACTGTCCCGGGCGCATAGCCGAACCGCGCGGCCACCTCGGCCCCCACCACGGCGCCAGCCGCATCCCCTTCCTCGAAGGGGACACCCTGCGCGAAGACAAGCGGCTGGCCGCCACTGTGGCGCAGGCGGGTGAAATAGGCATCGGTCGTTCCGATCACCGGGAAACCGCGATGGTTGTCGCCCATCTGCATCGGCACTGCCCAGGCGACCTCAGGCCGGGCGGCGACCATCTCGTAGGTGTCGCGGCTGATCCCGGGCCCGGCAGAGCCCACGCCGAAGACCGTCGCCATCAGGATCTGCACCGGGTTGCCCCGCGCCGCGACGATCAGGTCGATGCCCGAGGCGGAATTGGCGAAACTGTCGCGCGCCTCGGTGCGCAGCCGCTCCACCCCGAGGATCAGGGCCACGCTGAGGGCGATCGACGCCATGGTCAGCGCCGCCACGAACCGCCGGTTCCACAGGCTGCCGAGCGCGACACCGATCATGGCGCGATCCCCCGGTTCAGGTCGCGGAAGTCGAGCGCCCGGTCGAAGCGTCCCTCCAGCCCCCGGTCATGGCTGACGAAGAGCAGCGCCGCCCCCGCCGCCGCGCATTCGGCGGCCAGCAGGTCGGCGAAGGCCGCCTTGGCGTCCTCGTCCAGTGCCGAGGTCGGCTCGTCCGCGAGGATCAGCTCCGGCGCGCCGATCAGCGCCCGGGCCGCGGCGACGCGCTGCTGCTGGCCGATGCTGAGGGTGCGGGCCGGGGCCCGGTGCGCCGCCTCCGGCAGGTGCAGCGCGCTGAGCAGGCGATGCGCCTCCGCCCCGGGATCGCCGCCCGCGCGGGCCCGCCGTGCGGCGGAGAAGCGGCAGGGCAGTTGCACGTTGTCGAGCGCGCTCATCCACGGCACGAGGTTGAAGACTTGGAAGATCATCCCGATGTGTTCGACCCGGAACCGGTCCCGTGCGCCGCCTTTCAGCGTGCCGACATCGATACCTGCGACGCGGATCTGCCCGGGGCCCACGTTGACCATACCCGCGATCGCCGACAGCAGCGTGGACTTGCCGCACCCGCTGGGACCGCGCAGGAACAGGTTCTCCCCCGCCGCCAGAGAGAGGCTGCGGATGTCGAGCACGCCCCTGGGCGCTCCGGGCCATCCGAAGGAGAGGTTATCCAGCACCAGAACCGGAGACATCACACGCGCACACCATTGAACCTATGGGCCTTTTGCGAACCGCGGCGGAGTGCCCGCCGGCCCGCGGGCTCACGATGCATGGCCCCCTGCCCGGTGGCAAGGCGCACCGGCCCTCTCCGGGCCCGGCTGCGACAAGGTGCCCGCGATGGCCGCATCCCGCGCATTCCGCGCAGCCCGCCGGACCATCCCTAGGCGCCTGTCACCGTCATCAGCAGCATCGCGCAGACCACCAGCAGCGCCAGCCCGGCCGGCCCCCAGGCCACCCGGCGCGGCAGGCTGCCCGGTGCGAAATCGCGGGCGCGCACGAGAATCACAAGCGCCAGCAGAGAGGCGAGGCACTGCAGCCCGGCCAGCCAGAAGGCCCGCCCAATCCCGGAGACGAGCATCCCGGGCCCCGCGGGGATCAGGTGCGGCACGAGGAACGAGCCGACGAAGGCCAGCCCCCAAATGGCGAAAAGCGTCCAGTAAAGGGACGCGGAGGGCGCACGCGAATCGCGCGATGTCGAAGCGGTTTCCGGGGTCTCGGCCTGCATGGGCGGAGCCTATCACAGGTGCCGCGCGGGGGAAGCCGCTATCGGGTGGATCTTGCCGCGCCCTCCCCTTACCTTGGCGCGGTGAAGCAGGGCCCGGAACGAACATGAGCGACGCCACAGACAGCAAACCCGCCTACCAGGTACTCGCGCGGAAATACCGCCCCGAGACCTTTGCCGACCTCGTCGGCCAGGAGGCGATGGTCCGCACGCTCAAGAACGCCTTTGCCGCCGACCGGATCGCGCAGGCCTTCATCATGACCGGCATCCGCGGGACGGGGAAGACGACGACGGCCCGGATCATCGCCAAGGGCATGAACTGCATCGGCCCCGACGGCGAGGGCGGCCCCACCACCGAGCCCTGCGGCCAGTGCGAACACTGCCGCGCGATCATGGAAGGCCGCCATGTCGACGTGATGGAGATGGACGGCGCCTCGCACACCGGCGTCAATGACATCCGCGAGATCATCGACAGCGTGAACTACCGGGCGGCCTCGGCGCGCTACAAGATCTACATTATCGATGAGGTGCACATGCTCTCGACCAGCGCGTTCAACGCGCTGCTCAAGACGCTGGAAGAGCCGCCGGCCCATGTGAAGTTCATCTTTGCCACCACCGAGATCCGCAAGGTGCCGGTCACGATCCTGTCGCGCTGCCAGCGCTTCGACCTGCGCCGGATCGAGCCCGAGGTGATGATTGCGCTCCTGCGCAAGATCGCAACGTCGGAAAGCGCCCAGATCACCGATGACGCCCTGTCGCTGATCACGCGGGCCGCCGAAGGCTCGGCCCGGGACGCCACCTCGCTGCTGGACCAGGCGATCAGCCATGGCGCGGGCGAGACCACGGCGGAACAGGTGCGCGCGATGCTGGGCCTCGCCGACCGGGGCCGCGTGCTGGACCTCTACGAGGCGATCATGCGCGGCGACACCGCCGCGGCGCTGGCCGAGCTCTCCGCGCAATATGCCGACGGCGCCGACCCGAGGGCGGTGCTGCGCGACCTGGCCGAGATCACGCACTGGATCTCGGTGGTGAAGATCACCCCCGATGCCGCCGAGGACCCGACCGTCAGCCCCGACGAGCGCGAGCGCGGGCTGGCCATGGCGGAGCAGCTGCCGATGCGGGCCATGACCCGGATGTGGCAGATGCTGCTGAAGGCGCTGGAGGAGGTCTCGGTCGCGCCGAACGCGATGATGGCCGCCGAGATGGCCGTGATCCGCCTGACCCACGTGGCCGAACTGCCCTCGCCCGAGGACCTGATCCGGCGGCTGCAGGACAGCCCGCCGCCGCCGATGCCCTCCGGGCCCGCGGGCGGACCGGGGGCCGGGTCCAATGGGGGCCCGAGCGGTGGTCCCGGGCGCGGGCCCGACGGGGGCGGCGGAATGCCCGCCGGTGCCACGGGCGGGACCATGGCCTACGGCCGTCCCGCGGGCGGCGGCGGGGGCGGCGGCCCGGTTGCCCTGCGCGCGCAGGAGGCCGAGGCGGCGCTCGCCCGCTATCCGACCTACGACCATGTCATCGAACTGATCCGCGCCCATCGCGACGCCAAGCTGCAATGGGAGGCGGAAACCTTTGTCCGGCTGGTCAGCTATCGCCCCGGCCGGATCGAGTTCCGCCCCACCGACGATGCCCCCAAGGACATCGCCCAGAAGCTGGGCAGCGCCCTGCAGCGCTGGACCGGCAACCGCTGGGCCGTGATCGTCAGCAACGAACCGGGCGAGGAGACCATCGCCCAGAAGCGCGATGCGCAGCGGCTGGCGATCGAGGCCGAGGCCTCGTCCCATCCGCTGGTGCAGGCGCTCTTCTCGGCCTTCCCGAAAGCCAAGATCGTCGAGGTGCGCACCGCCGAGGCGCTCGCCGCGGAGGCGGAGGCGCAGGCCCTGCCCGAGGTCGAGGACGAGTGGGATCCCTTCGAGGAAGACTGACGCGCGCGCCTCACCGCGGCGCCCCCGCCCATGCGTGACCCGGGATGACCGGGCCACGGCTGGGCACTACGTGCAAGACGGAAATGTGGGCGAGGGTCCCGTTTCGAAGGCGGCGCTTGCCTTGGGCGATCTATGCACGCCCTCGGGCGGCGTGCGGTCCGCAGCGGTGGAAGGGGGCTGTCTGCCCCCCGTCGCTGGCGCGACTCCCCCCGAGGATATTTTGGAACAGTGGATGAAGGGCCCCTGCCCCCGTCGGCAGACGCGGTCGGCACTGGCCGGTCAGCAGAGACGCGCGAACACGGCGACCCAGTAGGCCCGGCCCTGCGCGACCGCGCGGGCGGTGCCGATATGGTCGACCCGCGTGTCGAGCATCGCCGTGCGGTGGCCGGGGCTGCGCATCCACTCGATCGCGGTCTGTCGCGGCGTGTCCTGACCGAAGGCGATGGTCTCGGAGGTGCGGCAGGCGGAGAGGCCTGACTCGCGCACGCGCTTGACCACCGTCTCGCCGCGGCCATCGTAGTGACTGAAGTAGCCGTTGCGCGCCATGTCCGCGGCGCGGGCTGCGGCGATCCGGTCCAGCTCTGAGAGGCTGCGCAACAGCGGCAGCCCCTGCTGGCGGCGCATCTCGTTCACCTCCCCGGCGAGAGAGGCGCTCGACTGGCCCTGTGCGGCCGGATCGACGGTGAAGCGCAGGCCCGTCGGCACCGAGGAAGCGGCGACCGGAAGCGCAGCCAAGAGGAGCAGGAGCAGCGCGCCAAGCAGCAGAAGGCCCGACACGGGATCACGCGCAGGATCGCGCGCCGTCTGGACGTCGCCCTGCCGAGGGGGCCTTTGCGCGCGGGTCCGGTTCTGTCTCATGTGTCTTCCGATCAGCAGCCGCCGCGCGGCAGGGATACCGGCCGTCAGCGCCAGCTGGATGTGTTCGCGATGTCAGGCCCCGCTCAGCCCATCAGGGCCCGGGCGAGGGCAGTCTGCCGGGCGAGGGTTGAGGAAAGGTCAATCGTCGCCATGTGATGATCCCGGACCACCGCGCGCCCGTCAACGAAGAGGTCGCGCACCCGGGTCGGACCGGCGAGGAGCAGCGCAGCCGGGTCCCAGCTGCCCGCGCTCTCCACCCCCGAGACATCCCAGACGGCGATATCGGCGCGCTTGCCCGGGGCGAGGCGGCCGCAGTCGGGCCGCCCCAGCACATCCGCGCCGCCGCGGGTGGCGATCTCCAGCGCCTCGCGCGCGGACATGGCATCGGCCCCGCGGGCGACGCGTTGCAGCAGCATCGCCTGGCGCGCCTCCAGCACGAGGTTGCCCGCATCGTTCGAGGCCGAGCCGTCGACGCCGAGCCCCACCGGCACGCCCGCGTCGCGCATGGCGCGCAGCGGCGCGATGCCCGAGCCGAGGCGGCAGTTGGAACAGGGGCAATGGGCGACGCCGGTCCGGCTGCGGGCGAAGAGGTCGATCTCCTGCCCATCGAGTTTCACGCAATGGGCGTGCCAGACGTCGGGGCCGGTCCAGCCGAGGTCTTCGGCGTATTGTCCGGGGCGGCAGCCGAAGGTCGCCAGCGAATAGGCCACGTCCTCGTCGTTCTCGGCCAGGTGGGTGTGCAGCATCACCCCCTTGTCGCGGGCCAGCAGCGCGGCGTCACGCATCAGCTCGCGGCTCACCGAGAAGGGCGAACAGGGCGCGAGGCCGACGCGGACCATGGCGCCCTCGGAGGGATCATGGAACGCATCGACCACGCGGATCATGTCCTCGAGGATGGCGGCTTCCCGCTCCACGAGGCTGTCCGGCGGCAGGCCGCCCGCACTTTCGCCGATGCTCATGGCGCCGCGGGTGGGATGGAATCGCAGGCCGATCTCGCGCGCGGCGGCGATCGTGTCTTCGAGCCGCGCGCCGTTGGGATAGAGGTAGAGATGGTCCGAGGTCATCGTGCAGCCGGAGAGCGCGAGCTCGGCCAGCCCGGTGAGGGCGGAGACATGCATCTCCTCGGGGCCGAAGCGTTCCCAGATCGGGTAGAGCGTGCGCAGCCAGCCGAAGAGCAGCGCGTCCTGACCGCCGGGCACCGCGCGGGTGAGGCTCTGGTAGAGGTGATGATGCGTGTTCACGAGGCCGGGCGTGATGACGCAGCCGCTGGCCGGGATGACCTCGCCCGTCGTTTCCAGCCCCTGCCCGATGGCGGCAACCTTGCCGTCGCGGATCAGGATATCCGCGCCCGACAGCTCGCTGCGGTCGTCGTCCATTGTGAGGATGCGGTCTGCACCGCGGATCAAGGTCTCGGGCATGGGGCGCTCCTCCGGTGGCGGGATCGGGATAAGTTACGCAGAAGAGCCCGCCCGACGCCAGTGTGACCGGGCGGCGGAGCGGGACCGCAGGGGACAACGCGGATGGCGAGGCCTCGGGTAGGCACGTCCATGTGCACGGGTCAGAGGCAGCGGATCGCCGTTTGGACACGGTCGGTGGCGGCCAGCGACGGTCTGTCGAGGCCGGCCATCTGAGGCAGGGCAGTTGAAGAACGCCGCCCGCGCCGATCAGTCGAGACCGGCGTCGGACAGGATCGCCAGCGCCGCCGCGTGGACCTCGGCATTGGCCGCCGCCAGCACCCGGCCGCCGCCATGGGCCTTGCCGCCCGCCCAGTTGGTGACGATGCCGCCCGCCGCCTCGATCACGGCAATCGGCCCACCGACATCGTAGGGATGCAGCCCGGCCTCGATCACGAGGTCGATCTGCCCCGCCGCGAGCAGCGCATAGGCGTAGCAATCGGTGCCGTAGCGGACGAGGCGCACTTCGCCGGCCACCGCGCGGAAGGCCGCGCCCTCGGCGGGGGTGCCGACCTCGGGGAAGGTGGAGAAGAGCGTCGCCTCGGCAAGCGGCCGCGCAGGCCGGACGCCGAGGGCGACCTTGCCCAGCGGGCCGGTCATCTCGGAGACGCCAAGGCCGCCGACGAAACGTTCGCCGGTATAGGGCTGGTCGATGATGCCGAAGATCGGGCCGCTGTCGTCGGACAGCGCGATCAGGACGCCCCAGGTGGGCGTGCCGCTGATGAAACTGCGGGTGCCGTCGATCGGGTCCAGCACCCATGTCAGGCCGCTGGTGCCCTCGAAATTGCCCATCTCCTCTCCGAGGATGCCATCCTCGGGACGGCGGGCGGCGAGGATCTCGCGCATGGCGGCCTCGGCGGCGCGGTCGGCCACCGTGACCGGATCGAAGGCCGCGGCATCCTTGTTGTCCGCGGTCAGATCGGTGCGCCGGAAATGGGGCAACACGGCCCGGCGTGCGGCATCTGCCAACGCATGGGCCGTGTCGATGATGTCTGCGATCTGCTCAGGTGTCATGTCCGCCCCGCCTCTGTGGTACAAGGGGCAGGGCTACCGCAGCAGAGCGTTTCGCTCAAGCCACGTCGGACAGGACGCGGGCAAGCTCGAACAGGCGACGACGCTGATTCTCCGGGATGGAATAGTAGGACCGGATCAGGTCCAGGGCTTCCTTGTCGCCCATCAGGTCGGCGGGCACATTGCCCTGTTCACGTTCGGTCTGACCGTCTTCCAGCCCTTCGAAGAAGAAACTGACCTGCACGTCCAGCGCATCGGCGATGTCCCAGAGGCGGGATGCGCTGACACGGTTGGCACCGGTCTCGTACTTCTGGATCTGCTGAAACTTGATCCCGACACGCTCTGCCAATTGTTGCTGGGTCATTCCGACAAGCCAGCGACGATGACGGATGCGTTTACCAACATGAACATCTACAGGGTGAGTCATATGGCGGCTCCTTCAACTACCTTACTAGTGCGGGCATAAGAAGAGGAGCGCCTGAACGCCGCCCCAACCCAGTCCCTAGTTAAATTACGCCGTGCATCCCTTCAGCGTGGCGTTGATCGTAACAGCTTTGACCTTCAAATCAAGAAAGATACACACGACACGCGAGTAACTCCGCGCAGCGGCGACAATTCTAGCGGGAACCCTGCATAGCTGTCTCCAGATGCGACAATAGACGGCCAAACCCCTTGTTTTCAGCCCTTCCGGAGGAGCGTTGCGCCGCGGGCGCCTCCGCCGCTAGGCTGCACCGGCTCCACAGGATGAGGTTCTGATGAAATCCCTGCAAATCAAAAAATTCGGCGCGGCGCCGGTCTGGACCGAAACCGGGACACCGATTCCCGCGTCCGGGGAAATCCTCGTGAGGATAAAGGCTTGCGGCCTGAATTTCGCCGACACGCTGATGATCGAGGGCAAGTATCAGGACATGCCACCGCTGCCGATCACCATGGGGATGGAGGTCGCCGGGATCGTGGAGGCCCTTGGCCCCGACACCACCGGACCGGCGCCCGGCACACGAGTCGCGATCTACGGTGGGTCGGGCGGGCTCGCCGAATACGGGTGCTTCCCCGTCGAACGGGTTGTTGCGATACCGGAAACGATGAGTTTCGAAGACGCCGCCGCCCTGCAGATCGCCTATGGCACCAGCCACGTTGCTTTGCAGCACAAAGCACGGCTGGCGCCCGGTGAAACCCTTCTGGTGCTGGGGGCGGCGGGGGGCGTGGGCCTGACCGCGGTGGAGATCGGCAAGCTGATGGGCGCCCGGGTGATCGCCTGCGCCCGCGGCGCCGAGAAGCTGGAGATTGCACGTCATGCGGGTGCCGATCACGTGATCGACAGCGGCTCCGACGACCTCCGCGAAGTGGTGAAATCGCTTGGCGGGGCCGACGTGGTCTATGACCCGGTGGGTGGCGATCTCTTCACCGCGGCCTTCCGGGCCTGCAAGCCCGAGGCGCGAATCCTGCTGATCGGATTCGCCAGCGGCAAACTGCCCGAGGTGAAGCCGAACCACATGCTGGTGAAGAACATCGACCTGATGGGCTTCTACTGGGGCGGCTACCTCAAGTTCCGCCCCGAGGTGATCACCGAGAGCCTCGCCCAGCTGGTCGCCTGGCACGGCGAGGGCAGGATCAAGCCTCACATCAGTCACCTGCTGCCGCTGGCGCGCGCTGAGGAGGGGCTGGACCTGCTCCGCACCCGCCGCTCCACCGGCAAGGTGGTGATCACGATCTGACCTATTTGCAGCGGAAGTGGGCGCGCAGCATGTCTCCCATCCGCTCCGTCACCTCGCCGGCGGTGCGGGGCTGAAGGTACATGTTGATGTTCTGCGCGGGCAGTTGAGGCAGGTCGCCGCCGTGATCGATGGTCGAGAGGTAGGAGGCCTCCGTGCCCTCGATCATCGCCCCCACCGCGAGGTCGGCCGAGATCGTCGCCTCGACGGTGCGGTCGCTGTCGGTCTCGACCGCGTTTTCCCAGTCGATGCCCCCCTCCTCCAGCGCGCGAATCGCGCGGGGCCGGAACAGGCAGTTCCGACCGGAGGCAAACCGCAGCGGCCGCTGCCGCCAGGCCGAGCCCTCGGGCGCGCCGATCCAGACCAGCGGGCGCTGGTCCAGCGTCTCGCCCCCCTCGCCCACCGAGACCTCGGTGGTCAGGATGATGTCGAGCTCGCCCCGCGCGAAATCTTCCTTGAGCGCGGTCGTGTAGGCCGAGACGAGATGCACCTTCATGCGCGGAAACTCGGCGTTGAAACGCTGCAGCACCTTCGGCAGCACCGGGTAGACGATGTCATGAGGCACGCCGAGGCGAATCTCGCCCTCGAAAACCTTGCTGGTCAGGCGCGACATGGCCTCGTCGTTCATCTCCACCATGCGGCGGGCATAGCCCAGCAGCTGCTCGCCCTCTGCGGTCAGGGCCACCCGGCGGTTGGCCCGGTCCAGCAGCGCAAGACCCAGCAGATCCTCCAGCCTTTTCAGCTGCATGGAGACGGCGGACTGGGTGAAGTTCAGCACCCCCGCCGCCCGGGTGACGCCGCCATGGTCGGCCACCGCCACGAAGCTGCGCAGGGCGGTCATGTCGAGGTTTCTCATATCATCACCAATATTGATGCCAGACCGAAAGAACATTCATTTTCAATATTGATCATACTGCGCCATATCCATCAACAGAAATAATTCAATACGCCGGACTTATCAGCAAACGGAAAGGATGGAAGAGATGGCGACCTTCACGCAACTTAACACCCGCACCGTGACGACCCCCCGGCCGCAATTTGCGATTCTGGGTTGGTTGTTCACCCTCATGGCCGTGTCCCGCAGCCGCACCAAGCTGGCCGAACTGGACGACGCCCTGCTCAACGACATCGGGGTGACCCGTGCCGAGGCGCTCAAGGAAGCGCAGCGCCCGATCTGGGATCTCGGCGGCCTGCGCGGCTGACCCCGCCCCTTGCGGACCGGACCGCCCGCGGACAGCGCCCCCTCGCTGCGTCCCGCGGGCATCCACGCCAGATCGACTGGCCCGGTTCGTCGGCCCGCTGCGCGGGCCGCACGCCCGCCGGAGCGGCCCATTTGGCCGGACCGGCGGGCGCTGACGTAATTGTCAGACAGATGACACCATTTCGAGAACACAAGTTCTTGAAATGTGCCCCTTCCTTCCCGATATTTCGAAGCGAACGGTCCCGCATGGGACATTGACCTGTTTTCGGGAGGCTTGAATGGCTGAATTCAACACGATGCGCACCGCTGCCGGCACGCGCAGCGCCGCGATTGACGAGGGCCTTCGCGCCCACATGAACAAGGTCTACGGCACGATGTCCGTGGGCATGTTCCTGACCTTCCTCGTGGCATGGGCCGTGGGCTCCAGCCCCGAGCTTCTGAGCGTCTTCCGCGATCCGATGACCCTCAAGCCGAACATCCTCGGCTGGATCATCATGTTCGCCCCGCTGGGCATGATCTTCGCCTTCGGTGCAGCCATCAACCGGCTGTCCGCCGCTGGCGCGCAGCTCTTCTTCTATGCCTTCGCAGCCGTCATGGGCCTGTCGCTGAGCTGGATCTTCGTGGCCTTCACCGGCATGTCGATCGCCCAGGTGTTCCTCGTGACCTCGATCTCCTTCGCGGGCCTGTCGCTCTGGGGCTACACCACCAAGAAGGACATCTCCGGCTGGGGCTCCTTCCTGATCATGGGTGTGATCGGCCTGATCGTCGCCTCGATCCTGAACATCTTCATCGGCTCGGGCGCACTGGCCTTCGGCATCACGATCCTCGGCCTGCTGATCTTTGCCGGCCTGACCGCCTATGACACCCAGAACATCAAGGTGACCTACCTGCAGCACGCCCACACCGGCGACAGCGAATGGCTGGGCAAGGCCGCGATCATGGGCGCGCTGAACCTCTACATGGACTTCATCAACATGTTCATGTTCCTGCTTCAGCTGATGGGCAACCGCGAGTAAGCCCTTCCAGCCTGACGCCTTTCGAGGGCCGGTCCTGCGGGACCGGCCCTTTTCATTTGCGGCGCTGTCTGGTTGGGACTGCGCCTTTTGCCTCCGCATCTGCATGCGACCGCACCCGTCAGGTGCGGCAGCGATGCACGAGGACGGCCAGGCGGAAGGCCAATGGTCCTACGGCCAGCGACAGGACGAAAGCGATCGGCCAGGCGCGGAGGAAGCTCCAGCCCCAGTGCGCCAGCCAGTCGGGCTGCGGCCCGGCCTGAACGTAGCCCATGATCAGTGTCATGGCGGCGGCCATCATCAGGGAGATGAAGACCTGGGCGGTGAGAACGAGGGATTTCGTGTGCTGCATTCTGTGCTCCTTGAGGGGAGATGCAGCGGGCCCGGCAGGTCACGACGAAGCATCCCCCGGTGTCGGGTGGATGCCGCGGGATCCTCGGGCGAGGTGCGTGCCTGCCGCGCGGGGCAACAGGGGACCGGGTTAACCAACCGGCCCACCACTTTTCGGCCCCTGCCTCTTAGGGGAAGGCCGCGCCTCGGGCAAGGCATCCGTGGCGAGGACGCGCCTGCGCGGGCCTCGGGCGCGGGAGGGGGCTGTCTGCCCCCCGGGGCCGGCGGCCCCTCCCCCGAGGATACTTGGAAACAGTGGATGGGGCGTCAGGCGAGGCTGCGCTGCATCTGGACCACCGGGAAGTAGAGGCCGGGCACGAGGCGGGTCTCGACCTTCGCCAGCGTCTCGAAGCCCTGCGCGCGGTAGAAGCCTGCGGCCGTGAGCGTCGAGAGGCAATGCACACGTGTGACACCGGCGTGGCGGGCATGGGCAAGGATATGGCCCAGAAGCCGCTGGCCGTGGCCCTGCCGGACGGCGTCGGGGTCGACGGCCACGTGGCGGATATGAGCCTCGCCGGTGCGGGCGGCGCGCCCGTGGGGCGAGGTGTCCGTCCAGCCACCGGCGGCGAGCAGGCGGCCATCGCTGTCCTGGGTGAGGAAATAGGTGCCGCAGCCCAAGAGCGCGGGCCGGGCCTGCCCGATGTAGGGCAGCGCCTCGGTCAGGAGCGCGGGGGCATAGTCGGCGGCAAGGAGCGCGCGGTAGGACCGGCTGAGCAACCGACTGAGGGCGTCGGCGTCCGAGGGCGCGGCGGGGCGGATCGTGAGCGTGTCACACATGGGATCATGTCCTGTCGGAAGAGGGAGACAGGGCGCGACCCGGAAAGAGAAAAGCCGCGCTCTGGAAGGGCGCGGCTTTGCATCTTGTCAGTCCGTCGGAGGGCTTACTTGATCTTGCCTTCCTTGTACTCGACGTGCTTCCGCGCGACCGGGTCGTACTTGCGTACGGTCATCTTCTCGGTCATCGTGCGAGCGTTCTTCTTGGTCACGTAAAAGTGGCCCGTGCCCGCGGACGAGTTCAGGCGGATCTTAATGGTGGTCGGCTTCGCCATTTGTCTTCTCCTGCGCGGGGTGCGGCACCCTGAAGGGTGCACGTCGCCCGTGAAATCTCATGAAGCCCGCCTTTTACCGATGCCCGACGATGAGTCAACCACCATCGGCGAGGTTTTTGGCGGAATAGGCAGAAAAACGGCCCCTCCCGGCGGGAGCAGGCCGGAACGAAACAGGGGGCGGCCGAAGCCACCCCCTGCGCGGGACCGCCAGTGCGGCCCCAAGTGTCGGGCCGGATTATTCCACCGGGGCCGTGGTGCCAGCCGAACCGGAGTTCATCATGGCATCGTTGTCGGCCTCTGCAGCCTGTTCGTCGGCGGTGACGAACTCGGGCGCCGCTTCGAGGTCGGCCTGGGTGGCCGAGGTCACGAGGCGCGGGTTGCCGGCATCGTCGGCGACCACGTCCAGAGCGGCCATCTCGATGGCAACGGATTTCTCACCGAGGCCGAGGAAACCACCCACGCCGATCACGACGCCTTCGACGTTGCCGTCCATGGAGATGATGAAGTCGGAGATGTCACCGACGTTCTCGTCCATGTCGTTGTAGACGGTGGCGCCCAGCAGATCCTGTGCGAGGATCGTGTCGCCGTCCTGCATGGTAATCTGACCGTCCACCGGCTTGGCGGGCTCTTCGGCCGCGGCCATGTCCGTGTCGGCGGCGGTATCGGTGCCCATGCCGGTGGCGCTGTCTGCCGGCATCGTGCCGTCGGCCGCCATGTCGGTGGAACCGTCAGCAGGGGTCATCTCGTCGGCGGCCATGTCGGTCGACTCGTCCGAGGGCATCGCCTCGTCCGAGGCCATGTCAGTCGACTCCTCGGTCGGCATGGTCTCTTCGGCAGCCATCTCGTCGGTGGCACCGGCCTCAGGCGCCGTTGCCTCGGCGGAGGCGGCGGCATCGGCTTCGGGCATGACCTGTGCGTCAGCGGGGGCTTCTTCGGTCGCCGACTGTGCGTAGGCGGCGGAAATCGGGGCTGCGGCCATCAGGGCAATCAGGGCGGCGCGGCTGGTGGTCTGGAACATCGTTTTCATAACTTGGTCCTCCTCAGGAAGGCCCGCCGTTCGAGGGATGAGGCAGGCCGCGTTGTCATCGGCAGCACAACCCGCCTCCCCTCTTGCGGTTCCCCGAAAAAATCATTGGACGCAGGCACGTTAGCGCCTGTCAGCCGCGAAATCATCGGCGGAAAATGGATCACGCGCCCCTCCCGGGGCCGCACGGCGGCGTGATTTTCCGGAACGCCTGCAACGGGTTCCCTGAGGCTTGGAATTTTTTGCGCGGAGGGCCTGTAAGCCGGATTCTGTCCGGGGAAAAAATCCCCTGGATGACCATTCATCTGGACGCGGGATTGCCCCCGCGCCTGTAGCTGCCAACCCGGACCCTCGAACCAAGGCGATCCTGCGGCGGTATCGCTTGCGCGACCGGCCCGCGACGGGGTCCCTATTTGGCATTGCTCCCGGTGGGGCTTGCCGTGCCGGTCCGGTTGCCCGTCCCGCGGTGGGCTCTTACCCCACCGTTTCACCCTTACCCTGCCCCTTCTTGCGAAGACGGACCCGATGGTCCGGCCAGGGCGGTCTGTTTTCTGTGGCGCTTTCCCTGGGGTTGCCCCCGCCGGGCGTTACCCGGCACCGTTGCCTTGTGGAGTCCGGACTTTCCTCGACAGCAGGCTGCCGCGGCCATCCGGCCCTCCGCGCGAGGGCGGGGTATAGCGCAAGGAGGGTTTCGCGCAAGCCCTGTTGGCCCCATTCGCCCCTGCCGGTCTCCGCGGGTGCGGCATCAACAAGGGGCGGCCCTGCCGGACGCGCCTTGCAATTCGCGCATGGCGCTAGCCCATTGCCTGCCCCTCGCCCGGCTGTCATGATCCGCGCCGAAGAGGGGTCATATCACCATGCGCAAGTTTCTCGTCGTCCTCGATGACAGCCGTGAATGTCTGAACGCCATGCGCTTTGCCGCCATGCGCGCTGCCAACACCGGCGGCGGGGTGGCGATTCTCTCGGTCATCGCGCCGGAGGAGTTCAACCACTGGCTCGGCGTGGGCGACATCATGCGCGAAGAGGCCCGCGAGCGCATCGTGGCGCATTTCGAGGTCTTCGCGAAATGGATGCGGGACCGGCAGGGCGTCGACCCGGAGCTGGTGATCCGCGAAGGCGAGGCGGTGCCCGAGATCCTCGCGCAGATCAAGGAAGACCCCGAGATCGGTGTCCTCGTCCTCGGGGCGGGCACCGAGAAGGCGGGCCCCGGCCCGCTCGTCACCCAGATGTCGCGCAATTCCGGCAGCCTGCCGGTGCCCGTCACCATCGTTCCCGGCGACATGTCCAAGGAACGGCTGGAAGCCATCACCTGACGGGCCCTCGAGAGATGGCCGCCAATTTAGAATGATTCCAAACCTTGACCCGGAGCGGGACGAGGCGCATATAGGTTGCCACAGCAAAACAGGGGCCACAGATGTTCATTCAGACCGAATCCACCCCGAATCCCGCCACGCTGAAGTTCCTGCCGGGTCAGACCGTGCTGGACACCGGCACAGCCGATTTCCCCACCGCCGAGGGCGCCTCCGCGTCGCCGCTCGCGACCCGCATCTTCTCCGTGCCCGGCGTTGCCGGTGTCTTCTTCGGCAATGACTTCGTCACCGTGACGAAGACCGAAGCAACGGAATGGGACCATATCAAGCCGGCGATCCTCGGCGCGATCATGGAGCACTACCAGTCCGGCCAGCCCGTGATGGCGGGCGAGGGCGTCGCACCGGCAGGCCATGCCGAGCATGACGGCCCCGACGGCGAAGTGGTGGGCCAGATCAAGGAACTGCTCGACACCCGCGTCCGGCCCGCCGTGGCGCAGGACGGTGGCGACATCACCTTCCACGGTTTCGACCGCGGCGTCGTCTACCTGCACATGCAAGGCGCCTGCGCAGGCTGCCCCTCCTCCACGCTGACGCTGAAGATGGGGATCGAGAACCTGCTGCGGCACTACATCCCGGAAGTGACCGAAGTCCGCCCCGTGGCGGTCTGACCCGGTCTCATGTCCGATCTTCTGACCCTCGGGTTCGACACATCGGCCGCGCATTGCGCGGCCGCTTTGCTGCGGGGTGACACCCTGCTGGTGGCCCGCGCCGAGGAGATGACCCGCGGCCAGGCCGAACGGCTCTTCCCCCTGCTGGAGGAGGTGCTGGCCGAGGGCGGCGTCACCTGGGCCGAGCTTGACCGCATCGGCGTGGGCGTCGGCCCGGGGAATTTCACCGGCATCCGCATCTCCGTCTCCGCCGCGCGCGGGCTGGCGCTCTCGCTCGACATTCCCGCGGTCGGGGTCAGCACCTTCGAGGCCATCGCGCTACTGGCCCCCGGGCGCACCGCCGCCGTATCGGCCCCGCGCGATCACCTCTATGTCCTCGCCCCCGGCGGCACGCCCGAACTCCTGCCCGCGGCAGAGGCCGGCGATCCCGCCCTGCCCCCAGCGGGCCCCACGCTGGCCGAGGCCATCGCCCGTGTCGCCGCGCAGGCCGGGACCGAGGGGCTCACCGCCCCCGCGCCCCTTTACCTCAAGCCCGCCGATGCCGCCCCGCCGCGCGACCCGGCGCCGCGTATTCTCGATGATGCCTGAAATGGCGCCCGGGATGACGCCCGATATGACACCCGACGACCTCGCCCGCATCCACGGGGCGAGCTTCGTCATGCCCGCGCCCTGGCCCGCCCGGGATTTCGCGGATTTCCTCGCCTCGCCGCTCTGCTTTGTCGAGACGGACGGCGCGTCGGGGTTCATCCTTGGCCGCGTCATCGCGGATGAGGCCGAACTGCTGACCATCGCCGTCGAACCCACCGCCCGTCGCCGGGGCAGCGGCGCCCGCCTGCTGGCGGCGTTCGAGGCGACGGCACGGGCACGGGGGGCGACGACCGCCTTCCTCGAGGTGGCGGTGACGAACGATGCGGCGCGCCAGCTCTATACCGGTGCGGGCTGGCAACTCACGGGACGGCGCCGGGGCTATTACCACCCGCCGCAAGGCGATGCCGTGGATGCTGAAATCATGAGCAAGCAATTGACGTAACCCCCGGTTCCGTTAGGCAATCCGACGCCGGGGCGGGTGAGTTTGCTATTGACCCCCAAAGGGGGCTCAGTCCTAAATCGTGTCTGATCAACCAAGATCCGCAGGCGCGACCGGGCCGGACAAGTGCACCGGGCGCCTGACACCAACCGGGAGACGACAATGACCCTGATGACGAAATTCCTCGGCGCGGCCGCAGGCCTCGCCCTGACCGCCGGTGCCGTCGCCGCCGAGCCTGCGCTGATCTACGATCTTGGCGGCAAGTTCGACAAGAGCTTCAACGAAGCCGCCTTCAACGGCGCGACCCGCTGGGCCGACGAGACCGGCGAGAGCTTCCGCGAGATCGAGATGACCTCGGAAGCGATGCGCGAGCAGGCCCTGCGCCGCTTCGCCGAATCGGGCGCCAACCCGATCATCATGACCGGCTTCGCCTTCGGCGACGTGCTGGGTGAAGTCGCCCCCGACTACCCCGACACCAAGTTCGCCATCGTCGACATGGTCGTCGATCAGCCCAACGTCCGCTCGGTCGTCTTCAACGAGCACGAAGGCTCCTACCTCGTCGGCATGCTGGCCGCGATGGCCTCCAAGTCGGGCACCGTGGGCTTCGTCGGCGGCATGGACATCCCGCTGATCCGCAAGTTCGCCTGCGGCTATGCGCAGGGCGTCAAGGCGGCCAACCCCGATGCAACCGTGATCCAGAACATGATCGGCACCACCCCCGCCGCATGGGGCGACCCGGTGAAGGGCTCGGAACTGACCAAGGCGCAGATCAGCCAAGGCGCGGACGTGGTCTATGCCGCGGCCGGCGGTTCGGGCGTGGGCGTGCTGCAGACAGCCGCGGACGAAGGCATCTACTCCATCGGCGTGGACAGCAACCAGAACTACATGCACCCCGGTTCGGTCCTGACCTCGATGATGAAGCGCGTCGACAACGCGGTGTATGACGCCATGAAGGCGGGCACCGACCTCGAGGTCGGCATCAACGTCATGGGCCTCGGCAACGGCGGCGTGGGCTATGCCCTCGACGAGTTCAACGCCGAGCTGATCACCGACGAGATGAAAGCCGCCGTGGACGATGCCGCCACCAAGATCGCCTCGGGCGAGATCGAGGTGCACGACTACATGGCCGACAGCACCTGCCCGGTCCAGTAATCCCGTGACCGGCGCAACGCAGACAGAGGAGCGGCAGGCAACTGCCGCTCCAGCCATTGAACTGAGAGGGATCTCCAAGGCCTTCGGACCCGTCCAGGCCAACAAGGACATCTCGATCTCGGTCAAGAAGGGCACGATCCACGGGATCATCGGCGAAAACGGCGCCGGTAAATCCACGCTCATGTCGATCCTCTACGGGTTCTACAAGGCCGACCGCGGCGAGATCCTGATCGACGGCAAACCCACCTCCATCCCCGACAGCCAGGCCGCCATCGCGGCGGGCATCGGCATGGTGTTCCAGCACTTCAAGCTGGTCGAGAATTTCACCGTCCTCGAGAATGTCATCCTCGGCGCCGAGGACGGGCCCCTGCTGCGCCCCTCGCTGGCCAAGGCGCGGCGCTCGCTGACGGACCTGTCGCGCGAATACGAGCTGAACGTCGATCCCGACGCGGTGATCGAACAACTCTCCGTCGGGCACCAGCAGCGTGTCGAGATCCTCAAGGCGCTCTACCGGCAGGCCGAGATCCTGATCCTGGACGAGCCCACCGGCGTGCTGACGCCGGCCGAGGCCGACCACCTATTCCGCATCCTCGACAACCTCCGCAAGGAGGGCAAGACGGTCATCCTGATCACCCACAAGCTGCGCGAGATCATGGAGATCACCGACACGGTGAGCGTGATGCGCCGCGGCGAGATGACGGCGACCGTGAAGACCGCCGAGACCAGCCCCGAGGAGCTGGCCGAGCTGATGGTGGGCCGCAAGGTGCTGCTGCGCGTGGACAAGACACCCGCGACGCCGGGCGAAACGGTGCTGTCGGTCAAGAACCTGCAAGTCACCGATGGCCAGGGCGTGGAACGGCTGCGCGGCATCTCCCTCGACATCCGCGCGGGCGAAATCCTCGGCATCGCGGGGGTGGCGGGCAACGGCCAGTCCGAGCTGATGCAGGTTCTGGGCGGCCAGATCCTGAACGCCAAGGGCGAAATCACCCTGAACGGTCAGCCGCTGGCCCTGTCGGGCCACAGTGCCGACGGCATGGCGCGGCGTGCCGCGGGTATCGCCCATGTGCCCGAAGACCGGCAGCGCGAGGGCCTGATCATGGACTTCGCCGCGTGGGAGAACGTGGCCTTCGGCTATCACCGCGATCCGGCCTACCAGAAGGGCCTGTTGATGGACAACGCGGGGCTCCTGCGCGAGACCGAAGGCAAGATGGAGCGTTTCGACGTGCGTCCGCCGAACCCGCGCCTCGCGGCCAAGAACTTCTCGGGCGGGAACCAGCAGAAGATCGTCGTCGCCCGCGAGATCGAGCGCAATCCGGACCTGCTGCTGGTGGGCCAGCCCACGCGCGGCGTGGACATCGGCGCGATCGAGTTCATCCACCAGGAAATCGTGCGCCTGCGCGATCAGGGCAAGGCGATCCTGCTGGTCTCGGTCGAACTGGACGAGATCATGTCGCTCTCCGACCGGGTGGCGGTCATGTTCGATGGCCGCATCATGGGCTTCCGCGATCCCGCCACGGCGGACGAACGCGAACTGGGCCTCTTGATGGCCGGGATCGAGGGCGAACCCGACCAGCCCGAGTGGAAGGCAATCGAAGAAAACATGAAGGCCGTGGAAGACGGGGGCACGCCGCCCAATGGCTGATCCCCGCACCGCCCCTTCCGCCGCCCGTCGCGGCCCGGTGCGTCCGACCGCCCCGGCCCGTCGTCACACCGCCCCCGCCCCCCTTCCCGCAACGGAGACCTGATCCATGGACAAGATGCCGGCATGGGCGGATATCGTCCTGATCCCGCTCATCTCGCTGCTGCTGGCGGCGCTGATCTCGGCGCTGGTGATCCTCGCCATCGGCGAAGACCCTTGGGCGGCGGTCAAGCTGATGGTCGACGGGGCGCTCGGCTCCACCTACGGCTGGGGCTACACGCTCTACTACGCGACCAACTTCATCTTCACCGGGCTGGCCGTCTCGGTCGCCTACCATGCGCAGCTGTTCAACATCGGCGGTGAAGGTCAGGCGACGCTGGGGGGCCTTGGCGTGGCGCTGATGTGCCTCTTCATTCCGTGGCCGCACTGGACGCTGGCGGTGCTCGGCGCGGGCCTTGCAGCGGCTGCCTTCGGCGCGCTTTGGGCCGCGATCCCGGCCTACCTTCAGGCCAAGCGCGGCAGCCATATCGTGATCACCACGATCATGTTCAACTTCATCGCGGGCGCGCTGCTGAACTACCTGCTGGTCAATGTGCTCAAGCCCATGGGCTCGATGGACCCGGCCACCGCGCGCTTCCCCGAGGCGACCAACCTGCCGACGCTGCACGAAATCCTAGCGCCCATCGGCATCAACTTCTCCAAGGCGGCCCCGGCCAACGTGGCCTTCCTGATCGGCCTCCTAGCCTGCGTCGCGGTCTGGCTGCTGATCTGGCGCACCAAGCTGGGCTACGAGATCCGCGCCTATGGCAAGAGCGAGAGCGCGGCGGTCTATGCCGGGATCTCGCCGGTGAAGATCATCATGATCGCGATGCTGATCTCGGGCGCGCTGGCGGGCATGATGGCCGTCAACAACGTCATGGGCGAGGCAGAGCGCCTCGTGCTGAACTCGACCGAAGGCGCGGGCTTCATCGGCATCGCCGTGGCGCTGATGGGGCGCAACCACCCCTTCGGCGTGCTGCTGGCCGCGATCCTCTTCGGCTTCCTCTACCAGGGCGGGGCCGAGCTGGCGCTCTGGACCCAGATCCCGCGCGAGCTGATCGTGGTGATCCAGGCGCTGGTGATCCTCTTCACCGGAGCGCTCGACAACATGGTGCGCCTGCCGCTGGAACGGCTGTTCCTCGCTCTGCGCCGCCGGCAGGAGGGCTGAGCCATGGATTACATGACGCTGCTCCAGGTCCTCGACTCGACCGTCCGCCTTGCGACGCCGCTGCTGCTGGCCTGCCTTGCCGGGCTCTACTCGGAACGGGCGGGGATCGTGGACATCGGGCTCGAGGGCAAGATGCTGATCGCCGCGCTTTTCTCCGGAGCCATCGCCTATGTCACCGGATCGGTCTGGCTGGGCGTGCTGGCCGCGGTCGTCTCCTCGACCATGCTGTCGCTGGTGCACGGTCTGGCCTCGATCACCTTCCGCGGCAACCAGCTGATCTCGGGCGTGGCGATCACCATGTTCGCGCAGGGCATCACCGTGCTGATCGCGCAGCACTGGTTCAGCCAGGGCGGGCGCACGCCTTCGCTCTTCGGCGGCGCCCGCTTCGAGCCGCTGACCCTGCCCTTCGCCGAGAGCCTCCAGCCCGTGCCCGTCCTCGGCCCGCTCTACTACGAGCTCATCTCGGGCCATTCCATGCTGGTCTACGTGGCCTTCCTCTGCGTGCCCCTGACGTGGTGGGTGCTGTTCCGCACCCGCTTCGGCCTGCGTCTGCGCGCCGTGGGGGAGAACCCCGCCGCCGTGGACACCGCCGGTGTCTCGGTCGTGCGGCTGCGCTACGCGGCGATCGTGATCTGCGGCGTGCTCTGCGGGCTGGCGGGGGCCTACCTCGCGACCGGGCTGCAGGCGGGCTTCACCAAGGACATGACGGCAGGGCGGGGCTACATCGCCCTCGCCGCGCTGATCTTCGCCAAGTGGCGGCCGTGGTACGCGCTCTATGCGACGCTGCTCTTCGGGCTGCTGCAGGCGGTGGCACTGCGCTACCAGAACATCAACCTCGGCGGGATCGTCATCCCGGTGCAGGTGATGGATGCCCTGCCCTACATCCTGACGGTGGTGATCCTCGCCGGCTTCGTGGGCAAGGCCACGCCACCCCGGGCTGCCAGCCAGCCCTACATCAAGGAACGCTGACGGAACGCGCCCCAAGGGGCGCGTTTTTCTATGGCGGCCATAGATCATCCCCCGTTGCGGCAACGCGGCATTTGGGGCTAGGAGAGGCCATGACGATCTACCTGCCCATTGCTGAGGTTTCAGTGAACGCCTTTCTCCTGCTGGGGATCGGCGGGTTGGTGGGGATTCTCTCGGGCATGTTCGGCGTCGGCGGGGGCTTCCTGATCACGCCGCTGCTGTTCTTCGTCGGCATCCCGCCCGCGGTCGCCGTGGCCACCTCGGCCAACCAGATCGTCGCCTCCTCGGTCTCGGCGCTCTTCGCCCATGTCAGACGCAAGGCGGTCGATTTCCAGATGGGCTTCGTCCTGCTGATAGGGGGCCTCGCGGGCTCAGGCATCGGCGTCTACATCTTCAACCTGCTCAAGTCGATCGGCCAGGTCGATCTGCTGGTGCAGCTCTGCTACGTGATCTTCCTCGGCATCATCGGCGCGCTGATGTTCGTCGAAAGCCTGAACGCCATCCGCCGCGCCAAGCGCGCGGGCCCCGCGACGCCGCACAAGCGGCACCGCAACTGGGCCCACAAGATGCCGTTCAAGATGCGCTTCCGGGTCTCGGGCCTCTATATCTCGGTCATTCCGCCCTTCCTCGTGGGGGCGGCCGTGGGGATGCTGGGCGCCATCATGGGCGTCGGCGGCGGCTTCATCATGGTCCCGGCGATGATCTACCTGCTCCACATGCCGACCAAGGTCGTGGTGGGCACCTCGCTGTTCCAGATCATCTTCGTCGCGGCCTTCACGACGATGCTGCACGCGATCACCAACCAGACGGTGGACATGGCGCTGGCGGTGCTGCTGCTGCTTGGCGGGGTCATCGGCGCACAGGCGGGCACGTGGATCGGCGCGCGGATGAAGGCCGAGCAGCTCCGCATCCTGCTGGCGGGCCTCGTGCTGATGGTCTGCGGCAAGATCGCCCTCGACCTGCTGCTCACCCCCTCCGAACTCTACACGATCGGGGATTGAGATGCGGTTCGCGGCCAGCCTCCTCCTGCTCCTGATCTCGGCCCTGCCGCTGCGCGCGCAGGACGAGGAAGTCGTCCTCGGCCTGTCCCAGAACCGGGTGGCAATCACCGCCAGCTTCGACGGTTCGGAAATCCTCGTCTTCGGCGCGGTGAAACGGCAGGCGCCGATTCCCGAACAGCCGATGGAGGTGATCATCACCGTCGCCGGCCCCGATGGCCCCGTGACCCTGCACCGCAAGGCCCGCAAGGCCGGCATCTGGGTCAACGCCGACACGGTGCGGATCGACCGCGCGCCCAGCTTCTACGCCGTGGCCACCACCGGCCCGCTGGACAAGATCCTGTCCCAGACCGAGGACCTGCGCCACGAGGTCTCGATCCCGCGCGCCGTGCGCTCCGTCGGGGTCAGCGAAGTGGTGGCCGATCCGGGCAATTTCACCGATGCGCTGATCCGCATCCGCGAGACTGAGGGCGTCTACCAGCAGCTCGACGGAGAGGTGACCTTCGACCAGCAGACGCTGTTCCGGACCAAGATCACCCTGCCCTCGAACCTGACCGAAGGCTCCTATCCCACGCGGATCTTCCTGACACGCGGCGGTGCCGTGGTGGCGGATTTCGAGACGGTGATCGACGTGCGCAAGGTCGGCCTCGAACGCTGGCTCTTCGTGCTGTCGAGGAACCAGCCCGTCGTTTACGGCGTGCTGTCGCTGGTGATCGCGGTCGTGGCAGGCTGGCTGGCCTCTGCCGTCTTCCGCTGGTTCCGCCGCTGACCCCGGGGGCCGTGGCGCAGCCATGTTGCAGGCCCGACAGGCGTTGAGAGACCAGTTACTGTCCGAGGTCGAGCGTGTGCTGCCGCAGCCAGGCCATGAAGCCGCGCGGATCGCTCTGCAGCCGCTCCATCTGTGCATCGGTCAGCGGCTTGCCCACCACCGGTGCCTGCGGCTTGTTCAGCGCGTGGACGATCTCGTGCAGCAGGAGGCCCTGCCGCAGGATCGGCGACAGCCGATTGGCGATCTGGTACCAGCGCGAGTTCGAACCGGGGAAGAAGACCGGCACCACCCGCGCACCCGAGCGACGGATCATCTGCGCGGTGAAGACGTTCCACTCTGCCTCGATGGCCGGGCCGAACATGGTTTCGGACGAGGCCACGACGCCCGAGGGGAAGAGGCTGATCAGCCCGCCCTCCTTCAGGTGGGCCATGGCGTTGGCGCGCATCTCGACCGACTTGCGCTGCACGTCCACGTCATGCGGGAAGGGCACCGGGATCATGTAGGAGGAGGCCACCTCGTCGATGCCGGTCAGCACGGAGCGGGTGAGGATCTTGTAATCCAGCCGGCGCCGGCCCACGAGATCGGCAAGGATCATCCCGTCGACCATGCCGTGCGGATGGTTCGCCACCAGCACCACGGGGCCGGTTTCGGGGATCAGGTCGATCTGCGCCTGCGGGGTGGTCAGCGGGATGCCCATGACATCCAGACAGGCGCGCCAGAAGGCCTGCCCCTGCGGGGCGCCCTGCTTCTCGAACTTGCGGATCAGCCGCAGGATCGTCAGCTTGCCGGTCATCCACTCCATCGCGCGGATCAGGTTGCGCGGCAGCGGGTCTTCGAAGGTGTTGGAATAGGTCAGGCTGCGGCGGTCGTACTTCGTCTGACCGCCCGACTGGACGCCCGTCTGGGCCCCGCTATCAGGCCTCACGATGTTGCCCGCATTCCGCCGGTTGCCATGATACGAGTCTACCACTTGGCCGCCACCTGTTCTTCCCGTTGGCCCCTCGGGGCGCCGTCACATCTCCTCGCCGAACCGGTCGGCCACCAGCGCCTCGAGCGCATCGGCGAGGGCCTCGGCATCGGGTCCGGAGGTTTCGACTTCAATAGTGGTTCCCTTCGAGGCTGCCAACATCAAAAGGCCCATGATGCTGTCGCCGGAGGCGGACATGCCGTCACGGGCGATTTCCGCGCGCGCGTCGAAGCCTTCCGCCACTTCCACCAGTTTCGCCGAGGCGCGGGCGTGCAGCCCCTTCTCGTTGATGATCTTGAGTTTGCGGGTGATGGTCGTGCTCATAAGCCTCAGGTTCCGCTGACATTCTGACTGTCGATATATTTCCTGCCCGCCTCCGTGGCAGCCCGAACCGCGTCGGGCAAGGCCAGATGGCGGGATTTCGCCAGCTTGATCAGCATCGGCAGGTTGGCCCCGTAGAGAATTCGGCGGTTTTCCGGCTGGCAGGCCCGCAGCGAGAGGTTCGAGGGCGAGCCGCCGAACATGTCGGTCACCATGACAACGCCGTCGCCGTGGTCGACCTCGTCCGCCGCCGCACAGATCTCGGCCTGCTTGCTGCCCCGGTCATGGTTAGGTTCGATGGCGATGGCGCGGATACCCGGCTGATGCCCGACCACATGTTCCATGGCGGCCAGGTACTCCGTGGCCAGCCCTCCATGTGCGACGATGACGATTCCGATCAAAGCCGGGTTTCCTTCCGCGCGCCTTGGCATCTCACTTCGTGGCGGCGGTCTGACGCCGTTCCAGTTCTCGGTGTCTAATTGACACCTGCCAGCCCTTTTCCGCAAGGGTCTTCGCCAGCGTTTCCGCCAAGGTAACCGAGCGGTGTTGCCCGCCGGTACACCCGAATCCGATCGTGAAGTAGCTCTTGCCTTCCGCCACGTAGGCCGGCAGCAGCATCTCGGTCAGATCGAGGAGCTTGTCGAAGAAAGGTGCGAACCGGGGGTCCGCCTTCACGTAGTCCTGAACCGCCGGGTCCCGCCCGTCGAGCGGTCGCAGCGCCCGGTCCCAGTGCGGATTGCGCAGGAAGCGGGTGTCGAGCAGCATGTCCCCGCCCCGCGGCAGGCCGCGCTTGTAGCTGAAGCTCTCGACCGAGATCGCCAGCGTCTGCTCCGCATCGGTGGCAAACCAGCGGCCGATCTCGTCGCGCAGGTCGTGCACCGTCATCTCGGAGGTGTCGATCAGCACGTCAGCGCGGGCCCGGATGCGGCCCAGCAGGTCCAGCTCCATCGCGATGGCCGCCTCGGCGGTCTCCTCGGAGGACAGCGGGTGGCGACGCCGGGTTTCCGAATAGCGGCGCTGGAGGATGTCGGCGCGGGCGTCGAGGTAGAGCACCTCCAGCGGCACCACCGTATCACGGCCCAGCTCGTCGATGATCTCGACCATCTTCTGCGGCGAGAAATCCCGGTTCCGCACGTCGATGCCAAGGACCAGCGAGCGTGGCAGCGGCCCGGTCAGCAGGCGCGGCAGCAGCGACAGCGGCAGGTTGTCGATGGTCTCGTAGTCGAGATCCTCCAGCGCCCTGAGCGCGGTGGAGCGCCCCGCCCCGGAGGGCCCCGTGACGAGGACGAGGCGTGGCCCCGTGGCCTGCTCGCGCGGGTGATCCGGGCCGGGGGCGGCGCTGTCGGTGGGGGGCTGGTCGGTCATCTGGTCGTTCCGGCGTTGCGCCAGCCTCGCCTCAGGCGTGGCGGCCGGCCTTGAGATATTGCAGAATCGCGGCCGGGAAGTGCCGCATGGGACTATTGTGAAGCAAAGGGTAGTCCGACCCCAGCACTTTTATTCTGCGCTGCGGCGGAAGCCGTTCGCCCTCGGGCCGATCCAGATCGACCACCAGCGCCAGCGCCGCGGGTCCGCAGGGCGTGGCATTCAGGATGCCCACCTGCCGGGCCTCGATCCGGCCGCGGATCGCCTCGGGCGCGTCGAGCCAGACCCGACCCTCCCGCGCAGCCACGCAGGTCCGGTCATCGGCGACCAGTCCCGCACCCATGGCCATCAACTCCAGCGCCAGCGCCGACTTGCCGCGCCCGGCGGCCCCCAGAACGAGAACAGCGCGGCCCGCGAGGGCCACGCTGCTTGCGTGCAGGATCAGCGGCGCATCGCCCGCCTGCGCGATCTCGCGCATCATGGATCAGACCGGCAGGCCGACGACGAACCGTGCGCCAAGCGGCTCCGAGGTGATGTCGGCATCGGTCGGGCGGATGTTCTCGGCCCAGATCACGCCGCCATGGGCTTCGACGATCTGCTTGGAGATCGCGAGGCCGAGGCCGGAGTTGTTGCCGAAGTCATTCTCGGGCCTGTGCGAGTAGAAGCGCTTGAAGATCTTCGTCAGCGACTGGTCCGGGATGCCCGGGCCGGTATCCTCGACCACCACCAGCACCCGGTTCTCGCGGCGCCGGGCCCAGACCCGGATCGCGTCGCCCTCTTCGCAGAAGGAGGTGGCATTGGTGATCAGGTTGACGAAGACCTGCGCCAGACGGGCCTCGAGACCGTTGATCACGATCTTGTCGTCCGGCAGGTCCGAGATGAAGTCGATCCCCTTCTCCGCCGCCTGATCGCCGAGGTACTGGTTCAGGTTGCCCAGCATCTTGAGCAGGTCGAAGGGCTCCTCGTCCTCCTTCACCAGCTCGCTGTCGAGGCGGGAGGCATTGGAGATGTCGCTGACCAGACGGTCGAGACGGCGCACGTCGTGGTCGATCACGTCGAGCAGCTTCTCGCGGTGCTCTTCCTTCTTCACGAAGCGGAGCGAGCCCACGGCAGAGCGCAGCGAGGCGAGCGGGTTCTTGATCTCGTGGGCCACGTCGGCGGCAAACTGTTCGTTCGCGTCGATCCGGTCATAGAGCGCCGAGACCATGCCACGCAGCGCACCCGAAAGGCGCCCGATCTCGTCCGGGCGGGCCGTGAGGTCGGGGATGCGCACGCGGCTCGGCGCCTTCTTGCGGGTGTCGCGGTCACGCCCCACTTCCGCCGCGGCGGCAAGGTCCGAGAGCGGGTTGGCGATGGTCGAGGCCAGCACGATGGAGAGCCCGATGGAGACCAGCGTCGCGATCACGAACATCTGCAGCACGCGTTCGCGTTCGGAGCGCACAAGCGCGTCGATCTCACCGCCGGTGGAAGCCAGCGCGACCGAGCCCACGGACTGCCCGTCCTGCCGGATCGGCGAGGCGGCGGCAAAAAGCGTGGTGGAGCCGTCCCCGGTGCGCGCCTCGCGTTCCACCACCGTGCCCTGCGTCAGGGCCGCATTGGAAAGTGCGCGCAGCTGGTCGGTCAGCGCCGGCGGCGCGATCTCGCGACGGCCGGAGGAGAAGACCGAGGTCATGCCGTCCCAGAGGAAGGTCAGGAAATCGGTGATCACCGTGCGGCCCTGGGTGGCAGTCGCGGGCAGGATGGTGCCGGCGGTCTTGCCGATCAGCGCCCCCTCGGCGTCGAAGACGTAAAGTTCCAGCCCCGGACGCAGGTCGAGCCCGGCCAGGGTGCGGGTGATGTCGGCCCCGTCGCTGAGTTGCGGTGCACCGGCGGAGACCGGCAACTGCGCCTCGAAGATGTTCGACAGCAGTTCGGATTCGCTCACGAGCGAGGACACGCGCTGCTGCACGAGGGAATCGCGCGAGGCGTTGAGATAGAGGATACCCGCAACCAGAACGTTGAGCGCGATCAGGTTGAAGATGATGATCTTCCGCGTGAGCGGGGACGCCCGCAACGAAAAGACACTGCGCCGCTCGCGACGGCTGCGCAGGGACTCTTCGGCGGATGCGTTGGGGGCAACATAATCGTCGCCCAGCACGACATCTCCGCTGCGTTCGGACGCAACATCGCGCAAGCTGAACCTCTCGACGAGTGCCATTACTCTTCGTTGTATCTGTATCCGATGCCGTAGAGCGTCTCAATCGCCGAGAAATCGGGATCGGCCGTCCGCATCTTCTTCCGCAGGCGCTTGATGTGGCTGTCGATCGTGCGGTCATCCACGTAGACCTGATCGTCATAGGCCACGTCCATCAGCTGATCGCGGCTCTTCACGAAGCCGGGACGCTGGGCCAGGGCCTGCAGCAGCAGGAATTCGGTCACCGTCAGCGACACGTCCTTGCCCTTCCAGGCGACGGAGTGGCGCAGCGGGTCCATCCGCAGCTCACCGCGGACCATGACCTTGGTGTCCTCGGTCTCGGCCACGACCTCGCCCGCCTGCACGTCCTGCCGACGCAGCAGCGCGCGGATGCGCTCGACCAGCAGACGCTGGGAGAAGGGCTTCTTGACGTAGTCGTCCGCGCCCATGCGCAGGCCGAGCACCTCGTCGATCTCATCATCCTTGGAGGTCAGGAAGATGACGGGCATGGTCGTCTTCTGCCGCAGGCGCTGCAGCAGGTCCATGCCATCCATTCTGGGCATCTTGATGTCCAGAACGGCCATGTCCGGGAGTTTCTTGTTAAACGCGTCCAGGGCGGCCTGGCCATCGTTGTACGTCTCTACCTCGAACCCTTCCGCCTCAAGGGTCATGGCAACGGATGTCAGGATGTTCCTGTCATCGTCGACCAGAGCGATCTTCGACATGAAAGATTTCCTCGTGCTGCTCTAATTGCCTGATTTTTTCTTTCAATATGCGCCCTTTCGCGACGTTCGATCAATCCCAAAACACGAATCGGCCATGCGAGCGTGGCGAAAATGTGGCAAAAAGGTCTTACACAAGACTGAAGAGCCCCCGCTTCGCCTGCCGCTGCGGCAGGGTGTAGCAGGGCGTCGGCGGGTGATTGCGCTAAACCGGACTTGGTTGCGCTAACTGCGCAAAACCGTCCTGTTCCTTTTTATAAACGACATGTTATGAGGCCCCTCATCGGCGCCGTCGACGCTGATCGGCGGGCGCGCTCCGCCGGAACGGACACTGCCGCCCGCGCTGCGGCTACAGGAGCATTGATAATGGCATTTGGACGGGTAAACCCGGCATTCCGGCTTGAAGATCAGGGGATCAACGGCCTGGGCGATGTCTATTACAACCTGGTCGAGCCCGCGCTGATCGAGGCCGCCATCAAGAACGGCGAAGGGGCGCTCGGCAACGGCGGGACCTTCCTCGTCACCACCGGCAAGTACACCGGCCGGTCCCCCAAGGACAAACACGTGGTCAAGACCGACTCGGTCAAGGACACGATCTGGTGGGACAACAACGCCGAGATGTCGCCCGAGGGCTTCGATGCGCTCTACGCCGACATGATCGACCACATGAAGGGCAAGGACTACTACGTGCAGGACCTCGTCGGCGGTGCCGACCCGGCCTATGCGATCAACGTCCGCGTCGTGTCGGAACTGGCCTGGCACAACCTCTTCATCCGGCACCTGCTGCGCCGCCCCGCGCGCGATGAGCTGGACGCCTACATCGCCGACTTCACCATCATCAACTGCCCCAGCTTCAAGGCCACCCCCGAGAAGCACGGCTGCCGCTCGGACACCGTGATCGCGCTCAACTTCGACAAGAAGCTGATCCTGATCGGCGGCACCGAATACGCCGGCGAGAACAAGAAGTCGGTCTTCACCCTGCTGAACTACCTGCTGCCCGAGAAGGGCGTGATGCCGATGCACTGCTCGGCCAACCATGCCGTCGGCAACCCGGTCGACACCGCGATCTTCTTCGGCCTGTCGGGCACCGGCAAGACGACCCTCTCGGCCGATCCCTCGCGCACGCTGATCGGCGACGACGAGCACGGCTGGTCGGACCGCGGCACCTTCAACTTCGAAGGCGGCTGCTATGCCAAGACCATCAACCTGAGCGCCGAGGCCGAGCCCGAGATCTACGCGACGACCTCGAAGTTCGGCACCGTGATCGAGAACATGGTCTACGATCCCGAGACCTTCGAACTCGACTTCGAGGACAGCTCGCTGACCGAGAACATGCGCTGCGCCTACCCGCTCGACTACATTTCGAACGCGTCGGACACCGCGCTTGGCGGCCACCCGAAGAACATCATCCTGCTGACCTGTGACGCTTATGGTGTCCTGCCGCCGATCTCGCGGCTGACCCCGGCGCAGGCGATGTACCACTTCCTGTCGGGCTTCACCTCCAAGACCCCGGGCACCGAGCGCGGCGTCGTGGAGCCGATCCCGACCTTCTCGACCTGCTTCGGCGCGCCCTTCATGCCCCGTCGCCCGGAAGCCTACGGCAACCTGCTGCGCGAGAAGATCGCCAAGCATGGCGCAACCTGCTGGCTGGTGAACACCGGCTGGACCGGCGGCGGCTTCGGCACCGGCTCGCGGATGCCGATCAAGGCCACCCGCGCCCTGCTGACCGCGGCGCTTGACGGCTCGCTGAACGATGCGGAATTCCGCAAGGATGCGAACTTCGGCTTCGACGTTCCCGTGGCCGTGACCGGCGTGAAGACCCAGCTGCTGGACCCGCGCCAGACCTGGGCGGACCCGGAAGCCTACGACGCACAGGCCGCGAAGCTGGTGAAGATGTTCGCCGACAACTTCGAGCAGTACGTGCCCTACATCGACGAAGACGTGAAAGCGGCAGCCATCGGCTGATGCTGCCCCGGATCGCCCCTTCGGCACTGATCCTGCCAGCCCTTCTGGGCTGGCTCGCCGGCCCCGCGCAGAGCGAGGCCGGCGATTTCGTATCTGCCCCTCTCGACCTGATCGAATCGGGCCTCTTCTGCCCCCATGACAGCCAGGGACGGGCCGAGGCACCGGATACGGAACTGGGCTACATCCACCTCGTGCCCGCGGGCACGCGGGTCGATTTCGCCACGCACGTGGCCCCGGCCGAGCTTGGCATGGGGTTCGGCATCCGCTTCAAGCTGGCCGAGGGCGCGGCCCCGCGGCAGGCCCGCATCGTGATCACCCATCCCCCCATCGGCCCCGCGCAGGTCACCCGCGAAAGCTGGGTCGTCACGCTGGACGAGACCCCTTCCCTCTCGCAGTTCGTCTTCTCCGAGGACTACGAGATCCAGACCGGCCTCTGGGTAATGGAAATCGTCACCGAGGAGGAAACCCTGCTGCGACAGAGCTTCACGGTCGTCCCGCCGGGGGACACGCTGATCTCGGTCAAGATGTGTGAAGGGCCGTCGCTGCTGTCCTGAGCGGCCCGGCCCCGCGCGGGCCTCAGCCCATCAGCGCGCGGCGCACGAGGTTCGCACCCGCCACCAGCAGCACCACCAGCGTCGCCTTGCGGAAGGCCACCGCGTCGATCCGGTCCTGCACCTGGAAGCCCATCCACATGCCCACCAGCGCCAGCGGCAACAGCGCGACCGAGAAGGGCAGCGTCTTGAGGCTCAGCACGCCCGAACCGACGTGGGACACCGCCAGAAGCAGCGCCCCCAGCCCGTAGATCACGCCCTGGATGCGAATCTGGTCCTTCTTGGGGGTGTCCATCGCGGTCAGGTAGGCCACCGTCGGCGGCCCCCAGACGCCGGACATGCCACCGATGAAGCCCGCAAGCCCGCCCACCGTCGCCTCGACCCGGTGCGAGGGATAGCCCGACAGCCGCAGCGCCTTGCCCATCAGCTGGGTGATCGCGAAGACCACGATCGGCGCGCCGATGATCAGCAGCAGCACGTTCGCCGGGATCAGCCGCACCAGCTGGGCCGAGACGATCAGCGCACAGCCGCCCACAAACAGGAAGAGGCGGAACCGCTTGACCGATTCCCAGGCCGCCTCGGGCCCCTGCCGCAGCGCCTGCCAGCCGTTGGTGACCAGCGTCGGCAGGATCAGCCCTGCGAGGGCCAGTTCCGGCCCCACGACCGACGACAGCCCCGAGATCATGATCATCGGCATGGCAAAGCCCACCATGCCCTTGATCACCCCCGCAAGCAGCGCAATGGCGAGACACAGGGCCAGCGCCCCCGGCGACATCAGATCGGTCAGCATATCCATGCTCGCCTCATATCATTGCCCGATGCAGGAAACAGCGCAAATCGCGCACGAAAGAAAGCGACCAATTGTTGCGCGCATCGGAAATTATATTGCGCTGCGACTGCGAAATGATCTATGTGCAGATCGACCAAGGAAAGGTATGATTCATGGCACATGATGGACAGGAGGTCCCGATGGCTGGACCGGTACTTCTTCCCGATCTTCTTTCGCTCACCGCGGCCTCCGTGGCCCCGGCAGAAGCGCTTCTGGACGCCGCCCGCGCCCGCCTCTCGGCGGAGCTGAGCGTGGATGGCCGGATTTCCTCGCGCGCCGTGGAGGCCGCGCAGGGCGCGACCCACGGGCTGGCGTGGCTGGCCACCTATGTCGAGGCACTGCGCCAGATGCAGGCCTGGGCGCTGCGCCTTCAGGAAGCCGGCAAGCTGGGCGAGATCGAGCAGCTGATCCTCCAGATCGCCTTTGGCGAGTACCTGAACCAGCTCGCCGGCGGCATCCCCATGAGCCAGGGCGAGATCATGCGCCTGCCCGACCTCGGCCTGAGCGGCGAGGAGATCGCCGGTCTCTTTACGCCCGAGACGCGGATGCTGATGCACGCGGCCAACACGCAGCCCGCGCGCCTGCGCCTCGTCGAGTTGATGATCGAGCAGTCCGCCAATATCACCGTCGGCGCCTCCGGCCTCGAAGAGGAACTGGAGATGATCCGCGAACAGTTCCGTCGCTATGCCCTCGACCGGGTGGAGCCCAATGCCCACGAGTGGCACCTGAAGGACGAGTTGATCCCGATGGAGATCATCGAGGAACTGGCCGAGATGGGCGTCTTCGGTCTGACCATCCCCGAGGAGCACGGCGGGCTCGGCCTGTCCAAGGCCTCCATGGTCGTCGTCTCCGAGGAACTCTCGCGCGGCTATATCGGTGTCGGCTCCCTCGGCACCCGGTCCGAAATCGCGGCGGAACTGATCCTCGCCGGCGGCACCGAGGACCAGAAGGCCAGCTGGCTGCCCCGGATCGCCAGCGGTGAGATCCTGCCCACCGCCGTCTTCACCGAGCCCAACACCGGCTCGGACCTCGGCTCGCTGCGCACCCGCGCCGTGAAGGGCGAGGACGGCGATTACACGGTGACCGGCAACAAGACCTGGATCACCCACGCGGCACGCACCCACGTGATGACCCTTCTGGCCCGCACCGATCCCGAGACCTCGGACTACAAGGGCCTGTCGATGTTCCTCGCCGAGAAGACACCCGGCACAGACGACGATCCCTTCCCCACCCCCGGCATGACCGGCGGCGAGATCGAGGTGCTGGGCTACCGCGGCATGAAGGAATACGAACTCGGCTTCGACGGCTTCAAGGTGAAGGGCGAGAACCTGCTGGGCGGCGAAGAGGGCAAGGGCTTCAAGCAGCTCATGCAGACCTTCGAGAGCGCCCGCATCCAGACCGCCGCCCGCGCCATCGGCGTGGCGCAGGCGGCGCTGGACACCGGGTTGCAATATGCCCAGGACCGCAAGCAGTTCGGCGCGTCGCTGGTGAGCTTCCCGCGCGTGGCCTCCAAGCTCGCCATGATGGCGGTCGAGATCATGGTCGCGCGTCAGCTCACGTATTTCTCCGCCTGGGAGAAGGACCATGACCGCCGCTGCGATCTCGAGGCCGGGATGGCCAAGCTGCTTGGCGCGCGCGTGGCCTGGGCGGCGGCAGACAACGCGCTGCAGATCCACGGCGGCAATGGCTTCGCGCTGGAGTACAAGATCAGCCGCATCCTCTGCGACGCGCGGATCCTGAACATCTTCGAAGGCGCCGCTGAAATCCAGGCGCAGGTCATCGCCCGCCGCCTGCTGGCCTGACATCGCTGCGCAGGGCCGGCCCCCGGCCCTGCCCCGCCCCGGCGTCAAGCGGCGCCGCCGCGCCCTGTCTCCGCCGCAGATGCGATAGAATCGCCCACCACCTTGCGACCCCCGTGCAGCACAGCTAATATGGCCCCCTGATCGGAACCGGGCGGGCCTGCGGGCGCCGCCCTTTCACGCTGGGGAAAACACATGTCCTGGACGGATGAACGCGTCGAACTTCTCAAGAAGATGTGGAGCGAGGGACAATCCGCCAGCCAGATCGCGAAGGAACTGGGTGGCGTCACGCGGAACGCGGTGATCGGCAAGGTCCATCGGCTGGGCCTGTCCAACCGTGCCGGAGGCGCAGCCCCCGCGGCCGCCGCCGCGGCCCCTGCCGCCGCCGCACCCAAGCCCGAGGCCAAGCCCAAGCCCGCCGCCGCGCCCAAGCGCGAGCCGCGCCCCGCCGCTGCGGCCCCCGCGCCGAAGCAGGAAGAGCCTGAAGAGGCCAAGGCCGAGGAACCCGCCGCCGTGCCCGCGCGCAAGCAGATCATTCCCGCAGGCCAGCCCCTGCCGCCGCAGCCCTCCGCCAACGAGATCAGCCCCGAGGCCCTCGCCAAGGTGAGCGAAGTGGAGAAGAAGGCCCGGAAGCTGAACCTCATGGACCTGACCGAGCGGACCTGCAAATGGCCCGTGGGCGACCCGGCGACGCCGAACTTCTGGTTCTGCGGCCTGCCCGTGCAGCCCGGCAAACCCTATTGCGAGGCCCACGTGGGCGTGGCCTTCCAGCCCATGTCCTCGCGCCGCGACCGGAAACGGTAAGCCCCCCCCCCGGCAAGCCTCCCGGCGCGGCCCGCGTCCAAGAATTTTCCGCGGCAGTGGAGACCGGGTGCCCCGGTCGAGAGACCATCCCGGGGGCCGCGCGCCTCGTCTCGCGCGAGATTTGCTGGAGTGGTCTGGACTCTGCTGGAAACGCCGTCCGGAAAATGCGCATTTTCCGGTTCGGAATCTTCGAAGAATCCGGGAGGGGCGCTGCCCCTCTTGCGCCGCAGGGCGGCGCAATTCACCCCGGAGGTATATGGGGAAAGATGAAAGGCGGGCGTCCAACCCGCCGCCTGGCCCCGTTCCGAAACAATTCCCAAGTGCCCCGTTTAGCGCTATAGGCCGCCCATGTCCCAGAATCCGCCCAACCTCCGCCCCGACCTTGCCCCCGCCGCCCGCCTGGGCGACGCGCCCGCCCGCCCCGGCCAACCCGCGCTTGGGATGGTCAGCCTCGGCTGCCCCAAGGCGCTGGTGGACAGCGAGCGTATCCTGACCCGACTGCGGGCCGAGGGCTATGCCATCAGCCCGGATTACACCGGCGCCGACGCGGTGATCGTGAACACCTGCGGGTTCCTCGACAGCGCCAAGGCCGAGAGCCTGGAGGCCATCGGCGAGGCGCTGAAGGAGAACGGCCGGGTGATCGTCACCGGCTGTCTTGGCGCGGAGCCCGAGTACATCACCGGTGTGCATCCCAAGGTGCTGGCCGTGACCGGGCCGCATCAGTACGAGCAGGTGCTGGACGCGGTCCATGCCGCCGTGCCGCCCTCACCCGATCCCTACGTCGACCTGCTGCCGGCGAGCGGCGTGTCGCTGACGCCGCGCCACTACAGCTACCTGAAGATTTCGGAGGGCTGCAACCACAAGTGCAAGTTCTGCATCATCCCCGACATGCGCGGGCGCCTGGTGTCACGCCCGGCCCATGCCGTGCTGCGCGAGGCCGAGAAGCTGGTCGAGGCCGGCGTGAAGGAACTGCTGGTGATCAGCCAGGACACCTCGGCCTACGGGGTGGACCGCAAGCATGACCTGCACCCGTGGAAGGATGGCGAGGTGCGCAGCCATATCACCGATCTGGCCCGCGAGATGGGCAAGCTCGGCGCCTGGGTGCGGCTCCACTACGTCTACCCCTACCCCCACGTGCGCCAGCTGATCCCGCTGATGGCCGAGGGACTGGTGCTGCCCTACCTCGACATTCCCTTCCAGCATGCCCATCCGGATGTGCTCAAGCGCATGGCGCGGCCTGCGGCTGCCGCCAAGACTCTGGACGAGATCGCCGCCTGGCGCCGCGACTGCCCCGAGATCACCCTGCGCTCCACCTTCATCGTCGGCTACCCCGGCGAGACCGAGGCGGAATTCCAGACGCTGCTCGACTGGATGGACGAGGCGAAGCTCGACCGGGTCGGCTGCTTCCAGTACGAGAACGTGGACGGGGCACGCTCCAACACGCTGCCCGATCACGTGCCGGACGAGGTGAAGCAGGACCGCTGGAACCGCTTCATGGCGAAGGCGCAGGCGATTTCCGAGGCCAAGCTGGCCGCCAAGGTCGGCCAGCGGATCGAGGTCATCGTGGACGAGGTCGACGACGAGGCCGCCACCTGCCGGACCATGGCCGATGCCCCGGAGATCGACGGCAACCTCTTCATCGACGAGGGCTTCGAAGCACTGAAACCCGGTGAAATCGTCACGGTCGAGGTGGACGAGGCGGGCGAATATGACCTCTGGGGTCGGCTGGCCTGATCCTGTTAGCGGAGCGTTTCGGACGAGAGGCTGCCGGCCGAGGCTGGCGGCGGGATCTGAGTATTTCCGGAAAGATGAAGCCGGGGCCGTCTGAGCCCGGCAGGCGGCCGGGTTGATCGATCCGGCGTCCCGCGGTCGCGCGAAGGCCTGACGTCCGGGAGCGTGGCCGCGCGGTGTGAGCAGATGGCGGGAGCGCGTCAGACGGCAGAGGCCGATGGTACCGCGGTCGGCCGCCATGACTCCTGCGCCATAAAAAAATGCGCCGACGTGGCCCTCATCCACGTCGGCGCGCTTGCTCGGATCAATGCAGACGCGGTCCCTCTCGACCGGCGGCGCTCCCCAGCGTCCGATCTACCGCACATCGATCTTGGCAATCCGTCCCGCTCTTCCGGGCGGTATCTCTCCTCAGGCCACCGCCAGCCGGTCCAGCAGGCGCTTGTTGCGGCAGTAGCCGGGGACCTCGTGCACGCTGGCGTCGATGCTGGCGCAGCGGTCGGCCTCGGTGCAGCCGGTGCAGCGCATCACGGCGGCGCGGTAATCGCCCACCACCTCCGGTGAGCGATTGATGTTCTCGGCGAAATCCACGCCAACCCGGTCGGCCATCTGCGAGACCAGCGCGGCCCGCGCATCGAGGCGCTCGAAGAACTTCGTCAGCATGTCACGGTCTCCTTCCGGTCCTGCGCCGTGCCCAGCCGGGCAAAGACGGCGCGGTTCATGCAGATACCCGGTGCGGGCTGGGGATCGGCCTCGGCGCGCTCGGCCCGGTCGAGCCAGTCACGGCAGCCCTCCGGCCCGGTGCATCCGCGGCAGCGGGTAACCATGGCGGACCAGTCCTCGACCGTCAGCGCACCGCAGTCCTGTGCAGCGTCCAGATCGGTGCCCGTGGCCCGGGCCATCCGCTGGACGAGCCAGAAATGCTCTTTCACATCTCCAAGAGGCTTCATCGGCGTTTCCCTCGTTTCGTTGAAAGAGGGTTTACGCCGGGGGCGACTCGGGCACCTTGATCCTGATCAATATCGCGACAGAGGCCAGGCGGCGGCCTCTCACACGCCGTTGGCGAGCGCGTAACGCACCGTCTCGAGCCGCCGCGCGTTCGGCGGGTGGGTGCCGAGGAAGCTGTTCCCGGGATCGGGGATGCGGTTGAAGTACTCCGCCCCGTGCAGCGCGTCGAAGCCTGCCGCCCGCGCGATGATCGCGCCGAGCGCATCCGCCTGAAGCTCGTAGTCCTGCGAGTAGCGCCGCGCGCCGAGCGCCGCGCCCAGTTGCTGCGCCATCTCGAGCCCGGAGCCGCTGGCCCCGCCCGCGGCCGCCAACCCGCCCAGCACCTGCGCCCCGGCCATGGCATTGGCCTGCTGCTGGCCGAGGTGGTCCGAGATATGGTGCGCCGCCTCGTGGCTCATGACGAAGGCCATCTCGTCCGCGTTCTCGACCGAGGCGATCAGCGCGATGTTCACCGCGAGGATCGGGTGGCCGGTGTCATCGAGTGTCTGGAAGGCGTTGGGCGGATCGGTCAGCGAGCGGTCCACGACGATCTGGAAGTTGCAGTTCAGCTCCGGCGCACGCCGACGGCATTCCCGCTCCATCACCGGTTCCAGCCGGTCGGCCACCATGACGAACTGGTTCACCGCCTGCCGGGCCTGCGCCTGCAACGCAGCCTGATCGCGCGGCTGGCTCCGGGGGGCAGAGGCCCCCGGCGTCACGGTCACGGGACCTGTGGTGGTGACGTCGCAGGCTGCCAGAAGCGGCACGAACAGGGCGACGAGGAGGAGGCGCAGGGCGGTCATGGGCAAAGGTCCGATACCGGAAAGGTCTGGAGACAGGACCAATCTAGACCGAAGTCCCCGGGTGCTGCAGCCGCAAAACCCGCCGCGTGCGATATTCCTCCGATGCAATGCTTCCCATGCAACAAGCCCGCGGCTGGACCGTGACAGGACCGCGGCGCGACCGGACGTGGCCCCCGCAGGCGCGCGCCCCGGGGCTTGCCTTGACACCGCCGCGTATACAGGGAACAGATATGACACTCCGGTGCGCGGGGCCCGTGACGGCCACTGCACGCCCCTCGGGGGCCGCCCTCGCGGGTTGTGCCGGAGCCGCGCCGGGCCCGTCCCCGGCGGCAGGAGGAGGAGGAGCACGCACCCGTTTCAACCGGCCCCACCGGCCGGCATCTTCCTGTCCCAAGACCTATCAGCGCCGGCCCGTGCCGCCCCACTGCGGCCGCCGGCAAGACCGGGCGCCCGCCCTTCAACCGACCGGCCCCGAGCCGGGGAAAGGACCCAGCCGTGAAAGACCTTCCCAGCGATGCAACGCTGAAACCGCCGTTCCGCGCCGACCATGTCGGATCGCTTCTGCGCCCAACGTCCATTGCCGATGCGCGCAAGACAGGCGTCACCGGCGCCGAGCTGAAAGCCATCGAGGACGCCGCGATCCCGGCGCTGATCAAGATGCAGGAAGAGGTCGGCCTGAAGGTCGTCACCGACGGCGAGGCGCGCCGCGCCTACTGGCATTATGACTTCATGGGGATGCTCAACGGCTTCGACCTCGAAACGCAGGACGGCGCCGGTCTGGGCTTCCAGGGCGTGACCAACCCCGAGGTCTACCCGGTGATCAACGGGCCGCTCAGCTTCCCCGCCGATCACCCGATGCTGGACCACTTCAAGTTCGTGGCCGAGCATACCTCCGTCTGCCCGAAAATCTCGATCCCCGGGCCGTCATGTGTACATTTCCGGGTCACGCCGGAGAACAACCGCCACAAGCCCTACCAGGATGCGGATGTCTTCTTTGGCGAGATCGCGGCCACCTACAAGGACGCGGTGCAGGCCTTCTACGACGCAGGCTGCCGCTACCTGCAGCTGGATGACATCTTCTTCGCCTACCTCTGCGACGAGAAACAGCGCGAGATGCGCAAGTCGATGGGTCAGGACCCCGACTGGCTGATCGACCGCTACGCGTGGATGCTGAACGAATGCATCAAGGACCGCCCCGAGGACATGATCATCGGGATGCACATGTGCCGCGGCAACTTCAAGTCGACCCATGTCGCCGAAGGCGGCTACGACATGGCGGCCGATGCGATCTTCAACAAGACCGACGTGGACGTCTACTTCATGGAGTATGACACCGACCGCGCCGGGGGTCTGGAGCCGCTGAAGCTGCTGCCCAAGGGCTCCAAGCGCGTCATGGCCGGGTTCATCACCACCAAGACGCCCGAGCTGGAGCCGATGGACTGGCTGAAGGGCAAGTTCGAGGAGGCCTCGAAGTTCGTGGACATCGATCAGCTGGGCATCGCGCCGCAGTGCGGCTTCTCCTCCACCGAACACGGCAACAAGGTCACCGTCGAGGATCAGCGCAAGAAGCTGGAGCTGGTGGTGAACCTCGCCAAGGAGATCTGGGGCGAGGCGTAAGCCCGTCTCCCCGCAAGATCGAACGGGCCGGTGCATCGCACCGGCCCTTTTTCGTATCCCCTCAGCCCTCGGCCAGCTTCATCAGCAGGAGGCCCGCGGCAATCAGCCCTGCCGCCACCAGGCGCATCGGGCCGACCGCCTCGCCGAGGAAGGCGATGCCGACCGCGAAGGCGCCGATGGCCCCGATCCCGGTCCAGACCATGTAGGCCGTGCCGAGGGGCAGCTGCTTCATGGCGGAGGCGAGCAGCAGGAAGCTGGCCGCCATGGCGACCAGCGTCACGACGGAGGGCACCAGCAGGGTGAAGCCTTCGGATTTCTTCATGAAGGTGGCCCAGACCACTTCCAGCAGTCCGGCGATAAAGAGAGAGGCCCAAGCCATGGGGAGACCTTTCCTGAGCGCCGGGTCGTCCCGGCCATTCACCATTGCGGAGAGGTCGTCCTCTGCGCCGCAATCTGGCACCGGGGGCCCTGCGGATCAAGGCCCGGCCCCTGCCCCGCTCACCGTCCGCCGGAAAGGTGGCCCGTGGGCAACGCCGTGGTGTATTTCACCTGGTCGAGGGCAAAGCTTGAGCGGATGTTGGAGACGCCGGGGATCTGCGTCAGACAGTCGAGCACGAGCTCCTGGTATTGCAGCAGGTCCTCCACCACGACGCGCAGCATGTAATCCGCCTCGCCGGTCATGAGGTAGCACTCCATGATCTCGGGCCTGCCCTCGATCGCATCGGTGAAGACCTTGAGCGAGGCCTTGTCCTGACGGCTGAGCGTGACATGGACGAAGACGTTCACCAGCAGCCCCAGTTGCACCGGATCGACCAGCGCGACCGAGCCGCGGATCACGCCCTTGTCGCGCATCTCGGCCACGCGGCGCCAGCAGGGCGAGGCGGATAGGTTCACCGTCTCGGCCAGCTCGGCGTTGCTGATCTCGGCGTTTTTCTGCAGCACGTCGAGGATGCGGAGACTGGCATCATCCAGATGAACGGCATTTCTCGGCATGTCTTTCCTCCTTGGCGCAATATGACGGTAAAATTCTCCTATATTTCTCGCAGGCGCAGAAAGGAAGACAGGATTTTCCACCGTATAGGAGGCAGTCTGTTAACGACAGCGAGACAGGACAGACCATGGCCAGCATTCAGGGCGCCCTCCGGGGCCGCATCTCCACCGGCGCGCAGGATGACGCGAACACCACGCGGCTGTGGCTCATGGCGATGGTGCTGCTCTGGGGGCTCAGCTGGCCCGCGACGCAGATCGCACTGGTCTCGGTCCCGCCGCTCTGGCTCGCGGCCTTCCGCTTCGGCTCGGCCGCGCTCTGCCTCTTTGCCTTCGTGGCGGTCCGGGGTGAGCTGCGCCTGCCCAGGAAGGCGGACATGCCCATCGTGCTCAGCATCGGGCTCTTGCAAATGATGACCTTCACGGGCCTCGGCATGATCGCCATGACCAAGACCGACACCAGCCATTCGGTGCTGCTGGCCTATACCACGCCGCTGTGGTCGGTGCTGCTGGCCTGGGCGCTCTTCCGGACCCGTCCCAGCCGCGCGCAGCTGGCCGCCGTTGCCGTGGGCATCGCAGGCGTCGCGCTGATCGTCTCGCCGCTGGAGACCGACTGGACCCAGCCCGGCGCCTTCATGGGCGCGGGCTTCCTCCTGATCGGCGCGATCGCCTGGTCGCTGGTCATCCTGCACGTCAAGCGGCACAAGTGGGTGTCCTCGCCGCTGTCGCTGGCGCCGTGGCAGATGCTTCTGGCCACCGTGCCGCTGGCGATTGCCGCCGTTGTCGTCCACGGCGCGCCGCACCAGATCGCATGGAGCGGGCACCTCGTGCAGCTGTTGATCTACATCGGCCCGATCGCCACCTCGGCCTGTTTCGTGATCTCCTCCGAATACGGCCGCCGGATCAGCACCTTTGCCATGTCGAACTTCACCCTCGGCGTGCCGCTGACCGGGGTCGCCGCCTCGGTCCTGCTGCTCGACAACCAGCTGTCGCCCGTCTTCCTGATCGGCCTGACGCTGGTGATGGGCGGGATGATCCTTGCCGCCGCGGCCAGCCGCCGCTGACCAACAGCCATCGCGCAAAGAAACGCCCCGGCCCGCTCAGGCCGGGGCGTTTTGCGTCAGACGTGCTTGCGCCCACCCGCGTCGAGGAACCACTCGTCCGGATAGGGATACCACCAGTCCTGCCGCACGGGCCGGTGATCCATGATCACCATCTTGGTGCGGCGGAAGGCATCCAGCCCCTGCCGCCCCAGCTCCCGCCCCATGCCCGACGCCTTCCAGCCGCCGAAGGGCAGCGCGTCGTTGTCGATCATCGGGTTGTTGACCCAGACCATGCCCGACTGCAGCCGCTCCGCCGCCTCCTGCGCCTCTTCCAGCGAGGTGGTGAAGATCGAGGCGCCGAGGCCGAAGGGGCTGTCGTTCGCTGCCGCGATGGCCGCGTCGAAGTCCTTCACCTTGGCAATCGCCGCGACGGGGCCGAAAATCTCCTCGTGCATGATCTCCATCTCGGGGGTGCAGCCGGTGAGGATCGTGGGGGCATAGAACCAGCCGGTGTTCTGGCCCGCAGGCGCGCCGCCGCCGATCTCGACCTTGGCGCCCTTGGCAATCGCATCGGCCACCAGCCGTTCGACCTTGTCCCGCGCGGCCTTGCTGACCAGCGGGCCGATCTCGGATTTGTCCAATCCGTTGCCGATGCGCAGGGCCGCCGTCTCCTCGACGAAGGCCGCGACGAAGGCGTCGTGGATGCCTTCCGTGACGAAGAGCCGCTCGGTCGAGGTGCAGACCTGCCCGGAGAGGTGGAAGGCCCCGGTCACGGCCCCCGCCGCCGCCACCGCAAGGGGCGCGTGATCGGTGATGATCATCGGGTCGGACCCGCCCGCCTCGATGATCGCCGGCTTCATCAGACCACCTGCCGCGGCCCCCACGGCACGCCCCCCGGCGACGGAGCCGGTGAAGGCCACGGCGTGGGTCAGGTCGGAGGCCACAAGCGCCTTCCCCACCTCTATGTCGCCCGGCAGGCAGGCGATGAGCCCCGCGGGCATCTCGTCAAAGACCTTCATGAATTCGAGCGTAGACAGCGTCGTCGCCTCCGCCGGTTTCACGACGCAGCCGTTGCCCGCCGCCAGCGAGGCCGCGACCGTCCAGCACATCAGCAGCACGGGGAAGTTGAACGGCATGATATGAGCCGAGACGCCGAGCGGCTCGTAGCGCGCATATTGGAACGAGCCCGCCTGTGTGGAGCCCGCGATCTTGCCCGCCTCGTCGCGCGCCATTTCGGCGTAGTAGCGGAAGATCGAGGCGCAGTTCGCCACTTCGCCGATGGCCTCGGGATAGGGTTTGCCCATCTCGCGGCTCATCAGGATGGCACAGCGGGTCATGTCCGTGGCCTCGATCCGGTTCGCCAGCCGGTGCAGGTGCCCGGCCCGCGTCTTGGCGTCCAGTGCGGCCCATCCCGCCTGCGCGGCGTTGACCTGCGCCAGCACCTCGGCCAGTTCGCCCTCGCCCACCACGGCGCGGGTGCCGACGCGCTCCAACGTGGCGGGGTCGATGACGTCGACGCTGCGCCCCGCGCTCTCGCGCAGGCCGGGCGTCAGGTAATAGCGGGGCGTGTCGATATCGGACATCTGTTCTCTCCCGATCCGGCGCGCGGATCCTTCGGTATCTCGCCTGCCCTGCGGCGCGGCGGCGCCCGGCCCGCCGTCACGAAGGGCCGGACAGGGTTAACCCGATCCGCTCAGCGGATCATGTAGACCTTCTTGATCGTCTCGTGGACGGTGCAGACGCCCTTCCAGTCCTGCGGGAAGAAGGCGGCGGTGTCAGGGGTGATCTCGATCACCTCGCCGCTTTCGTGGACGTAGGTGCAGCGCCCCTCGAGGAAGTGGCAGAACTCGTCCCGGGTCACGTGGCATTCCCACTTGCCGGGCGTACAGATCCACAGGCCGCATTCGTTCTCGCCGTTCGGCCCCTTGTGGAGCAGCTTGCCCGAGGTGCGGCTTTCGCCCTCGATCATGGTCGGGATCACGCCCCAGTCCACCGTGTCGGTGATTTCGAGCGGCTTGGTCATAACGGGTGTCGTCATTGGGTCAACTCAGCATGTAGATGTTGCGGATGGTCTCGTGGACCGTGCAGGTGCCGGTCCAGCCGGCCGGGAACAGGACGCAGGTGGCGGGGGTGACCTCGATCACCTCGCCGCTATCGCGGACATAGCTCGCGCGCCCCGAGACGAAGTGACAGAACTCGTCCCGCGGGACGGAGAGCCGCCAGCGGCCCGGGGTGCAATCCCAGATGCCGGTCTCGGGGATATTGCCCGGCCCCTTGTGCAGCAGCCGTCCGGTGGAATGCGAGGCGCCGTCCAGCGCGTCGGGCTGTGCGCCCCAGTCCACGAGGTCATCAAAGTCGCACGCCCCGTGGATATGGGGCGCGGAGGAGGCGAGGTTCGTCATGCTTGCGACTCCAGAAGACCAACGAGGATTTTCGCGGCCTTTTCCTGCCCGTTCTGGCCCTGCATATGGGCCGAGGTCGCAGCCAGTTTCGCGGCCATGTCGGCGTCCGTCAGGCAGGCCTCGATCTTGGCGATCAGTTCCTCATCGGTCCAGTCGTAGCGTTCGGAGCGGAAGCCGTGGCCGGTTTCCTGCACCCGCATGGCGTTGTCGTGGCCGTCCCAGACATAGGACATGATGATCGCGGGCTTGCCGAAGTAGAGGCATTCCGTGAAGGAGTTGTTGCCGCCGTGGTGGATGACCGCATCCACCTGCGGGATGACCGAGGGCTGCGGGAACCAGCTGTCGATGACCACGTTCGGCGGGATGTCGTCATATTCGCCGATGTAGTCGCCCACGTTCACCAGCGCACGATAGCGGGTCTTGCCGATCAGCGTGATCAGCCGCTTCAGCAGGTCGGTATCCCCCGCCCCCAGCGACCCGAAGGAGATGTAGAGCAGCGGGCCGTCGTTGTTCGCCGCGAAGGTCGGCACGGCATAGGGCTTGTCCTGCCGCACGCAGCCTTCGAGGTACTGGAACTGCGCCGGGTCCAGCGGCTCGGAGCGGTGGTACTTCACCTGCTCGGGGTAGAGCAGGAGGTTCATGTAGGGCGAGGCCTCGAAGAACTGGCCCAGCGGATAGGGGTCTTCGCCGGTGGTGGCGAGGAAGGCGTTGTAATCGTCGTGGATCGGCTTGATCACCTCGTTGAACTTCGCCCGGAAGGCGGCGTGGCCCTCGGTATCCGTCTCGGACATGCCCGAGAGGTGCGGCGGGATCGCGTCATCCTCGATCTCGTTTTCCGAGCAGGAGATGATCCGCACCCACGGCACGCCGTATTGCTTGATCGCCGGGAAGAGGATCACGTTGTCCACGCTGATCACGTCCGGCTTGATCCTCGCCAGCACGGCGGGCAGGTCCTTCTCGGCCCACTTGGCGCTGTCCACGATCGCCTCCCAGCATTCCTTGACGTAGTTGTCGATCTGGTCGATCGGCGCCTTGCGGAAGTTGGGGATGTGGCCGTTGATGAAATCCTCCCAGAACTTCGCCATCTGCTCGGCCGGCATCGGCTCGGAGAGGTTCACGGGATGCGCCTCGAAGCCGTAGCCCTTGTAGACATCGACAAAGCCGGGGTCGGAGAGGAAGACGGCCTTGTGACCCATCCGCTCCACCGCCTGCGCAATGCCGACGGAGTTGAGCGCGGGGCCGAAGGCCGCTTCGGGGAAGAAGGCGAAGGTTTTCTGGGTCATCTGGGTCTCCTCTGGTGGGGCGGCCTCTGGCGGGCCTTTGAGTTCGGGCCTTTGAGTTCGGGCCTTTGAGTTTCGGGGCCTTGGATTGGCGGGCCCCGGATGTCAGGCGGGGAAGACGCGGGTGTCGCGGGCGGACCAGCCTAGCGTCACCTGCGCGCCTTCGGTGATATCGCGCCCCTCGGCCGCGTCCGCCGTCAGCCGCACCATCAGTGGCTGGTCGCAGAGCGGCGTGTCGAGGTGCAGGTGCAGGTCGAGCCCGAGGTAGGCAATGGAGCGCACGGTGCCCGTCACCACGTTCTCGGCCTCGGCATCGAGGTAGAGCCGTTCGGGCCGGACCGCCGCCACGAGGCTCTCTGGCGCCTCCGCCGGGATCATGCCGCCGATGCGCGCGCCATTGCGGGCAAAGAGCAGGCCGCCCGACCGGGTCACGGGGATGAAGTTCATCTGGCCGATGAAGTCGGCGGCATAGCGGGTTTCGGGGTATTCGTAGATCTCACGCGGGGTGCCTGCCTGAAGCAGGCGACCATCCTTCAGGATCGCGATCCGGTCGGCCATGACGAGGGCCTCCTCCTGATCGTGGGTCACGACGATGAAGGTGATGCCGAACTCCGCCTGAATGCGCTTCAGTTCCAGCTGCATCTCGCCGCGCAGCTTCTTGTCGAGCGCGCCAAGCGGTTCGTCCAGCAGCAGAAGGCGCGGGCGCTTCACCAGCGCGCGGGCCAGGGCCACCCGCTGCCGCTGCCCGCCCGACAATTGGTCGGGCTTGCGATTGGCGAGCGGGGCCAGCTGGATCACCTCCAGTATCTCGCCCACCCGCGCGGTGATCTCGCGCCGGGGCAGACCCTCCATCTCCAGCCCGTAGGCGATGTTCTTTGCCACCGACATGTGGGGGAAGAGCGCGTAGCTCTGGAACATCAGGTTCACCGGACGGCGGTTCGGCGGCACCTGCGAGACGTCCTTGCCATCCAGCACGATCTGCCCTCCGGTGGGCAATTCGAACCCCGCCAGCATCCGCAGCAGCGTCGTCTTGCCCGAGCCGGAGGCGCCCAGCAGGGCAAAGAACTCGTTCTCGACGATGTCGAGCGACACGCCATCCACGGCCTTCACCCGGCCAAAATGCTTTTCCACGTCGGAAAGGGAGAGCAGCACTTGCGTCATTGTCCGGGCAGACCCCCGCGGTTCAGTCTCTGGGAAAGCGCAAGGGCGATCACGCTGAACAGCATGACCAGCGTCGCAAGCGCGTTGATCTCGGGCGTCACGCCAAAGCGGATCATGGCGAAGATCTGCATCGGCAGGGTGATCGACGACCGCCCTGCACCGGCGGTGAAGAAGGCGATGATGAACTCGTCCACCGACAGCGTGAAGGCCAGCAGCGCCCCCGCGATCACCGCGGGCATCAGCACCGGCAGCACCACCCGGCGCAGCGTCGTGGCGGTCGAGGCCCCCAGGTCGGCCGAGGCCTCGACGATCGACCAGTCGAAGGTCTTGAGCCGCGCCCGCACGACCGAGCAGACGAAGGCCAAGTTGAAGACCACGTGGCTGACGATGATCGTGTGCAGGCCCATCTTCACGTTCAGCATCGAGAAGAAGCTGAGCAGCGCGATGGCCAGCACGATGTCGGGGATGATCATCGGGGCGAAGATGATGGTTTCGAGGAAGCGGCCCTTGCGGCGGCGGATTTCCACGCCCACGGCCAGCAGCGTGCCCAGGATCGTCGCCAGCAGGGTCGAGACCACGGCCACGATCAGCGTGTTCAGCGCCGCGTGCATGATGTCGCGATTGGCGAAAAGCGCGCCGTACCACTTCACCGAAAACCCGGTCCAGGCGGTCGGCAACCCGCCCGCGTTGAAGCTGAGCGCGATCAGCACCGAGATCGGCACGTAGAGAAACGCGAAGACCCCCGCGAGGATCGCCAGCATCAGGCGGGTCTTGCCACGCTCAGGCATCGCGTCCCCCCTGCCCCGAGGCACGTTCGCTGGCAAAGGTCTGCGCAGTCAGCAGCACCATCATCACCGCGATCAGCGCCATGGAGAGCGCGGCCCCGAAGGGCCAGTCGTTCGCCGTCAGGAACTGCGCGTAGACGAGGTTGCCAATCATCTGGAACTGCCCGCCGCCCAGCAGGGCCGGCGTGACGAAGTTGCCGATGGAGAGGACGAAGACAAAGACGAAACCCGCCGCGATCCCCGGCACGGTCATCGGCAGGGTGATCCGCCGGAAGGTCGTCCACTGCGAGGCACCGAGGTCATGGCTGGCCTCCGCCACCTCGGGGTTCAGACGTGAGAGCGGCGCGTAGCAGGCGAGGATCACGAAGGGCAGGTAGTTGTAGACCAGCCCGATCACCACCGCCGTCTCGGTATAGAGCATCTGGGGCAATTCGCCCTCGTATCCGAACCAGCGGAAGAGGTGCACGATCAGCCCCTCGCGGTTCAGCAGCACGATCCAGGCGTAGGTGCGGATCAGGTAGTTCGACCAGAAGGGCAGCACCGCGAAGAAGAGCAGCGCAGGCTGGCGGTGGCGCGGCATGGCGGCGATGGCATAGGCGGCGGCATAGCCCACCACCACGGCGATCCCGGCGGCCAGCCCCGCGATCCCCGCCGATTTCAGGAAGATCCGCGCATAGAGCGGGTCCACCACCATGGCGAGGTTTTCCAGCGTGAAGACATACTCGACGCCGCCGTAGATCCCGCGCCGGAAGAAGGCCAGCGCAAGGATCAGCAGGCAGGGCACCACCATGAAGGCAGTGAGCCACGCCAGAGCCGGCGTCATCAGGTAAAGCGGTTTGCGGTCTTTCACGGGGGACATTTCCGATGGGGTCGCGGCCCGATACACCCGACCCACCCCAGGCAGGGGCATCGGGCCGCGCCCCGGGCCCGGCGCAGCGCAAGCAGCTGCATCACCGGACCCGATGGCTGGATATCAGGCGGATCAGTTCGCCGCCTTGATCTCGCTTACGGTCTTGGCATAGGCGCGTTGCGCCTCGCCCACGTCCATCAGCAACTCGTAGCCAAGAAGGTCCTCGGCGCTCATGCCCATGTTCGGGTATTGCTCGATCAGCGCGGGGTCGAGACCCTCCATCGCGGCCTCGTTCGGCACCTTGTAGAGGATGTTCTCGGCCGCCCAGCGGTGGTTGCCGGCATCCAGCATCCAGTTGACGAAGGCATAGGCCGCCTCCTTGTGCTCGGAGGCCTTGAGGATCACCATCTCATCCACCCAGAGGTCCGAGCCCTCTTTCGGCACGACGTACTTGATGTCCGCATTCTCGGCGATGCCGTAGTTGCACCAGCCGTCCCAGGCCTGCACCAGCTCTGCCTCGCCGGATACAAGCTTGGCGTAGAAGGTGGTGTCGTCATAGGCCAGCAGGGTCTTCTTGGCGGCGATCAGGTCCTCCTTGACCTTGGCCAGCTCGGCCTCGTCCGTGGTGTTGACCGAATAGCCCTCGGCCAGCTGGGCCGCGGCCAGCAGCCAGCGGTCGGTGGCCAGCATCGTGGTCTTGCCCGCGACCGCCTCGGAGGGTGTCAGCAGGTCCCACCAGCTGTCGGGCGCCTCGGCCAGCAGGTCCGAGCGGTAGCACAGCCCCGTGGTGCCCCAGGCATAGGGGACCGAGAAGGTGTTGCCCGGGTCATGCGGCAGCTGGGTCGCGGCCTCGTAGAGGTTGGCGATATTGGGCAGCTTGGCATGGTCCAGCTCCTCCGCCAGCCCCATCTTGTGCAGGATTTCCGCGAAGGGCGAGGAGACGAAGACCACGTCATAGCCCGCGCCCTTGGAGGCGATCAGCTTGCCCATGATCTCTTCGTTGGTGCCGTGCAGGACCAGCTCGGCGCTGTTGCCGGTGGCGCTGTTGAAGCTGTCGACGGCATCGGGCGCCATGTAGCCGTCCCAGTTCGAGATCACGAGGTCCTCGGCCGCGGCAGCGCCGGCAAGACCAAGCGTCGCGCAGAGCGCGGCGAGGGACGGGATCAGGGTCGACGGATCAGATTTCATATCTTCCTCCGGTATGGACTGTTGGACCCCCGCCCTCCGGTCTGCGGCGCGGGGCATATCTGGTGCGGTTCTTGCTGACCGCTGATAATCACAGTATTGTTGAGATCAAAAATACGTCAAACTGTATTCGCTGTTCTTTTACGTGCCGCCGGATCACGGCAAGCACGGATGCGCCCCACAGGAGGGATGATGCCAGAGTCCCGACGCAATGCCCGACAGAACCACCTGAGCCTCGCGATGCGCATCCTTGCCATCGTGCGGGAGCGGAACATGGCCCCCGGCGATCACCTGCCGGAGCAGAGTTTCTCCGAAGCCTGCGGCGTGTCGAGAACCCCCATTCGCTCTGCCTTCAAGCTTCTGGAAGAGAAAGGAATTCTAAGCTGGCGCGAGGAGGAGGGCTTCTTCCTCGAACTGGGGCGCGATGACGGGCTGGACGAGGCCGCGCAGGAACTGGAGTCGCTGGAGGACAGCCTGGCCCACCGCATCCTGACCGATCGGGCCGCCCGGCGGATCGACGACCTGCAATCGGTCAGCGCGCTTGCCCGAAGATACAGCACATCGCGCACGTCAGTACTAAATGCGCTAAAAATACTTTCACGCGACGGGATCGTGACCCAGATGCCCGGGCGATCCTGGGCCTTTCAGCCGATCCTCGACACGCCGAACGCGACGGATGAGAGCCTGCACTTCCGCCTGCAACTGGAGCCGCAGGCGATCCTTGCCCCGGGGTTTCGCCTCGATGCCCAGAAAGCGGGCCTTCTGCGCGGCCAGATGCAGGAGGCGCTACAAAGTGCGGCTGGCGGGATCGGCAACGCGGGCTTCCTGCGGCTCGACGTGGAGTTCCACATGCTGGTCGCCGAAGGCTCGGGCAACCGCTTCGTGCGTGGTGCGCTGATGGCCCATCAGCGGCTCCGCAAGGCGACGCAGAAGGATTTCTCGATCCCCGACTTCCGCCTGCGCCAGTCGCTGGAGGAACATCTGGACATCCTCGACGCGCTGGAGCAGATGCAGTTCGACGTGGCCGCCGACCTGATGACGCTGCACCTGCGGCGCTCGCGCCGCCGCCGCCCCGAGGCCGCCAACCGCGGTATCCCGCCGCTGACGAGAGGCCCGCGATGACATCCCGCCCCGCCCCCGTGATCGCCTTCTTTCCCGAGGCGAGCTTCGGCGCCGCGCTCAATTGCGTCGGCATCGCGCAGGAGGTGCGCCGCATGGGCGGCACGCCAGTCTTCCTCTGCCATCCCGGGTTCAACGGGGTCTTTGCCAACTACGGCTTCCGCGAATACCACCTGCCCGAGCCGCCGCGCTCCAGTGCCGACAAGACGCAGGACTACTGGCAGGAGTTCATCAACACCCACCTGCCGCACTTCGACCTAGACCCGGCGGCGCAGCTGCCGACCTATGTGGCCCCCACGTGGGAGGCGATCGTCGACACCGCGATGGATGCGGAGGCCGGCCTCTGCGCCCTGCTCGACCAGATCCGCCCCGATGCGGTGGTGCTCGACAACGTGATCCAGTTCCCCGCCATCGTGCGGGCGGGGGTGCCGTGGATCCGCGTCGTCTCCTGTGCCGAGACGGAGCTGCCCGACACCAACGTACCGCCCTACCTCTCGGGCCTTGCCCCCGACGCCGCGACGCGGGCCGGCTTCGAGGCCGCCTACCTCGCCGCAACGGCCCCGGCGCACCAGCGCTACAACGCCTTCCGCAAGGCGCGCGGCCTTGCACCGCTGGCCGAGGGGCTGTTCCTCGAGCCCTCTCCCCACATGAACCTGCTGCTGTCGCCCGCCGCCGTGCGCTATGACCGCGCCCAGCCCCTGCCGCCCGACAGGTTCCGATATCTCGAAGGCTGCGTGCGCGAGGAGACCCAGTTCGACATGCCGGAGCTGCCGGGCGCGGGCGGGCCGCTGGTCTACCTCTCCTTCGGCAGCCTCGGCGCGATCGACACCGCGCTGATCCGCCGGATGATTGCCGCCTTCGACGGGCTGCCGGCGCAGTTCCTCGTGAACGTGGGCGGCTTCCTCGAAGGCTATGACCGGGTGCCGGACAATGTCTACCTCGCCAGCTGGTTCCCGCAGCCCTCGGTGGTGGCGCAATCGGCGCTCTTCATCCACCACGGCGGCAACAACTCCTTCTGCGAGGCGCTCTACCACGGGGTGCCCTCGCTGGTGATGCCCTACTGCTGGGACGGCCACGACAATGCGCAGCGGGCCGAGGCCACGGGCACGGGACGCTGGATGCACCGCTCCGACTGGACGGCGGAGGCGCTGCGCGACACGGTGATGGGCCTGCTGGACGACACGGCGATGGCCGGGCGGCTCGCCGGGATCTCCGCCGACATGAAGGCGCAGCCCGGCACGCGCGCGGCGGCAGAGGCGATCCTCGCGCAGGTCGCCGAGGTCACCCCCGTCACGCCCCGCTAGAGACCACGAAAAAGCCCGGCCAGAGCGACCGGGCTTGTCCGTTCTTCCAAGTCCGGATCAGGACTTCTTCATCGCGTCCAGCAGGGCGGCCCCCAGACCGCCGACACTGTCCTGCTTCTTCGGCCCCGAGGACATGGGACCGCGCGGGCCGGGCTTGCCACCCTTGCCACGGGGGCCACCGGGGCCGCCCTTGCCGCGGTTGTCCTTCTGGCCACGTTCCGCGGGCTGCGCGCCGCCGTCCTTGCGCATGGTCAGGCCAATCCGCTTGCGCGGCACATCCACCTCGACCACGCGAACCTTCACCACGTCGCCGGCCTTCACCACCTCATGCGGGTCCTTCACGAAGCGATCCGCCAGCTGGCTGACATGGACCAGCCCGTCCTGATGCACGCCGATATCGACGAAGGCCCCGAAGGCCGCCACGTTGGTCACCGTCCCTTCCAGCGACATGCCGGGGCGCAGGTCGGTAATCTCGTTCACGCCCTCGGCAAAGGTCGCGGTCTTGAACTCGGGGCGCGGGTCGCGGCCGGGCTTCTCCAGCTCGGCAAGGATATCGCGCACCGTGGGCAGGCCGACGCCGTCAGCCACGAAATCCTCGGCCGAGAGGCGCTTGAGCGGCGCGGGATCGGCCATCAGCGCGCGCAGGTCACGCCCGCAGGCGGCGACGATCCGGCGGGCCACCTCGTAGCTTTCCGGGTGCACGGCCGAGGCATCCAGCGGCTCCTCGCCATCGGTGATCCGCAGGAAGCCCGCGCATTGCTCGAAGGCCCGCGGGCCGAGGCCCGAAACCTTCAGCAGGTCCTTCCGCTTGCCGAAGGCGCCGTGGATGTCGCGGTAGGTCACGATCCCCTCGGCCAGCGAGGGGCCGATGCCTGCCACCCGCGCCAGCAGCGGCGCGGACGCGGTGTTGAGGTCCACGCCCACCGCGTTCACCGCATCCTCGACCACTGCATCCAGCGACCGGCCGAGGCGGTACTGGTCCACGTCGTGCTGGTACTGGCCGACACCGATGCTCTTGGGCTCGATCTTCACCAGCTCCGCCAGCGGATCCTGCAACCGCCGCGCGATGGAGACCGCGCCACGCAGGGAGACATCGAGGCCCGGGAACTCCTGCGCCGCGAGGGCCGAGGCTGAGTAGACCGAAGCGCCCGCCTCGCTCACCACCACCTTGGTCGGCTTCTCGCCCGGCGCGTGGGACAGCAGGTCCGTGACCAGCTTTTCCGTCTCGCGGCTGGCCGTGCCGTTGCCGATGGCGATCAGCTTGACCCCGTGGGTGCCGATCAGCTTGGCCAGCGTGGTCATCGACCCGCGGGTGTCATTCTTGGGCTGGAAGGGATAGATCGTCGCCGTTTCCAGCAGCTTGCCGGTGTGATCGACCACGGCGCATTTCACGCCCGTCCGGATGCCGGGATCGAGGCCCAGCGTCGCCTTCGCGCCCGCCGGCGCGGCCAGCAGCAGGTCCTTGAGGTTGCGGGCAAAGACGTCGATCGCATCCGCCTCGGCGCGGCTGCGCAGCTCGCCCAGCAGGTCGAGCGTGAGCGAGAGCCGCAGCTTCACCCGCCAGCCCCAGCCTGCGGTCTTGCGCAGCCAGAGGTCGCCCGGCTGATCCCCCTTGGCCTCCAGCGCGGCGGCGCATATCGCCTCGGCCTGCACGCCGTCATCCTCGGGGCCGCAGTCCAGATCGACGGTCAGGATCCCCTCGTTCCGGCCCCGGAAGATCGCCAGCGCTCGGTGGCTGGGCATGTCCTGCCAGCCCTCGGCATGGTCGAAGTAGTCGGAGAACTTGGCGCCCTCCTGCTCTTTCCCCTCGACCACCTTGGCGGTGATCCGGCCATTGCGGCGCAGGTGATCGCGCAGGCGGCCCAGCAGGTCGGCGTTTTCCGACAGTTCCTCGGCGAGGATATCACGCGCCCCGTCGAGGGCGGCCTTGGTGTCGGCCACGGCCTCGGTGATATAGCCCTCGGCCAGTTTCACCGGATCGGCGCGGCGATCCTCCTGAATGGCGCGGGCCAGCGGCTCCAGCCCGTTTTCGCGGGCGATCATCGCCTTGGTGCGGCGCTTCTTCTTGTAGGGCAGGTAGATGTCTTCCAGCGTCGCCTTGGTCTCGGCGCCGAGGATGTCGGCCTTGAGGTCGTCGGTCAGCTTGCCCTGCTCGTCCACGCTCTTCAGCACGGCGGCGCGGCGGTCTTCGAGTTCGCGCAGGTAGGTCAGCCGCTCTTCCAGCGTCCGCAGCTGGGTGTCGTCCAGACCGCCGGTCACCTCTTTCCGGTAGCGCGCGATGAAGGGCACCGTGGCGCCCCCGTCGAGCAGCGTCACCGCCGAGCGGACCTGATCCGGCGTGGCCTGGATGTCGCGGGCGATGAGGGCGGGAATACGGGCGACGGGATCGGAGGGAATCGGCATGTCTCTCTCTGCTCAGGCACGTTGGGGCCACCGGGATAGCCTGCCCCGGCCCCTGCGCCAAGCGGTCTTCTGACCCCGCGCGGGCCCTTGCCGGTGCCCGGCGGCAAGAATTCGGCATGCAATTGCATGCCAAGCCATGCACCTCAGTCATGGCAAATCTGCAAAACCCTATTTCTGGACGCATAGCTCTCGACAGCCTCGCGGCGGCGCGCGACAGATATCGCATTAGCGAAAGGCGATACGTCGCCTCGCCACGACCGGAGGAGACCGCCATGCTGGCCGACCAACGCATCAAGAACGAGACCCTGCGCGCCAAACTGATGAGCGCCGAGGACGCCGCCGCCCTGATCGCCAATGGCGACACCATCGGGATGAGCGGCTTCACCGGGTCGGGCTACCCCAAGGCCGTGCCGCAGGCCCTCGCCGCGCGGATCGAGGGCGAACACGCCAAGGGCAATCCCTTCAAGGTCCGCATCTGGACCGGCGCCTCGACAGGTCCCGAACTGGACGGCGCACTGGCCAAGGCCGACGGGATCGAGTTCCGCCTGCCCTACAACTCGGACCCGATCGCCCGCGAGAAGATCAACAACGGCGAGATGAACTATTTCGACATGCACCTGAGCCAGGTCGCGCCGATGGCATGGCAGGGGTTCCTCGGGCCGCTCGACGTGGCCGTGGTCGAGATCTCGGGCATCACTGCCGGGGGTGACCTGATCCCCTCCTCCTCCATCGGCAACAACAAGACCTGGCTCGACACCGCGGACAAGATCATCCTCGAGGTGAACGAGTGGCAATCCGAGATGCTGGACGGGATGCATGACATCTACTACGGCACCGCCCTGCCCCCGCACCGCAAGCCGATCCCGCTGGTCAAGCCCGACGACCGCATCGGCCAGCAGCATTTCCGCGTCGATCCCTCCAAGGTGGTGGCCGTGGTTCAGACCTCGACGCCGGACCGCAACCTGCCCTTCGCCAAGCCCGACGCCGTGGCCAATGCCATCGCGGGCCACCTGCTCGACTTCTTCGCGCATGAGGTCGCCCGTGGGCGGCTGCCGGAGAACCTGCTGCCGCTGCAATCGGGGGTGGGCAACGTGACCAACGCGGTGCTCTCGGGCCTGATGGAGGCGCCCTACGAGGACATGACCTCCTTCACCGAGGTGGTGCAGGACGGGATGCTCGACCTGCTGGAGGCGGGCAAGCTGCGCATGGCCTCGGCCACGGCGTTCTCGCTCTCGCCTGATGCGGCGGAGCATTTCAACACAAACGCCGCCTTCTTCCGAGACAAGCTGGTGCTGCGCCCGCAGGAGATCTCGAACCACCCCGAACTGGTGCGCCGCCTTGGCTGCATCGCCATGAACGGGCTGATCGAGGCGGATATCTACGGCAACGTGAATTCGACCTGCGTCATGGGTTCGCGGATCCAGAACGGCATCGGCGGTTCGGGCGATTTCGCGCGCAATGCCTATGTCTCGATCTTCATGACGCCCTCCACAGCCAAGGGCGGGGCGATCTCGGCCATCGTGCCGCAGGCCAGCCACGTGGACCACATCGCGCAGGACGTGCAGGTGATCGTGACGGAACAGGGCCTTGCGGACCTGCGCGGCCTCTCGCCCAGGCAGCGCGCAGAGGTGATCATCGAGAACTGCGCCCACCCCGATTACCGCCCGATGCTGCGCGACTACTACAAGCGTGCGCTTGTGGGCTCCTACGGGAAACACGCGCCCTCGCTGCCCGGCCAGTCGCTGAGCTGGCACCAGCGGTTCATCGACACCGGCGACATGCGCGGCTGAGCCACGAGCGCGGCCCGGACCCGGGGGGCACAAACCGGAGACCCGAACCGGGGGCCGCAACCGGGCTGCTCAACAGGCAGCCGCGAGTGGGGCCCCGAATGGGCCCCTGAGTGGGGGCGCCCAGCCAGACCCCGGAAACGCAAAGACCCCGCCACATGGGCGGGGTCTTGTCACATTCGGGACGGGCCCGATCAGGTGTTGAAGAGGAAGTGCAGCACGTCGCCGTCCTTGACGACATAGCTCTTGCCTTCCGCGCGCATCTTGCCTGCTTCCTTGGCCCCGGCCTCGCCCTTGTTCGCCACGAAATCGGCGTAGGCGATGGTTTCGGCCCGGATGAAGCCCTTCTCGAAATCACCGTGGATCACGCCTGCGGCCTGCGGGGCCGAGGTGCCCTGACGGATGGTCCAGGCGCGGGCCTCCTTGGGGCCGACGGTGAAGTAGGTCTCGAGGTGCAGCAACTCGTAGCCCGCGCGGATCAGCCGGTCGAGGCCGGGCTCTTCCAGCCCCATCTCGCCCAGGAACATCTCGGCCTCCTCGGCGTCGAGCTGGGAGATCTCCTCCTCGATCCGGGCGGAGATGATGACATGGCTGTTGCCCTGCGCGGCGGCCATCTCGGCCACGGCGGCGGAATGGGCGTTGCCCTCGGCGGCCTCTTCCTCGGAGACGTTGCAGACGTAGAGCACCGGCTTGGTGCTCAGCAGTTGCAGCATCTTCCACGCCTTCGCGTCCTCGGCATCCACCTCGACCACGCGGGCGGGCTTGCCGTCCTCGATGGCGGCCTGGGCCGCGGCCAGCAGGCGGTCCTGCTGCTGCGCTTCCTTGTCGTTGCCCTTGAGCTTGCGCGCGAGGTTGGCGCGGCGCTTCTCGATCGACTCGAGGTCGGCCAGCATCAGCTCGGTCTCGATGGTCTCGGCATCGGCCACGGGATCGACGCGGCCATCGACGTGGGTCACGTCACCGTCCTCGAAGCAGCGCAGCACGTGGGCGATGGCATCGGTCTCGCGGATGTTCGCGAGGAACTGGTTGCCGAGGCCCTCGCCCTTCGACGCGCCCTTCACGAGGCCCGCGATGTCAACGAAGGTCATCCGCGTGGGGATGATCTGCTTCGACCCGGCAATCTCCGCCAGCGTGTCGAGCCGCGCATCGGGCACGGCGACCTCGCCCACGTTCGGCTCGATCGTGCAGAAGGGGAAGTTGGCGGCCTGGGCCGCGGCGGTCTTCGTCAGCGCGTTGAAGAGGGTCGACTTGCCGACGTTCGGCAGACCCACGATCCCCATCTTGAAACCCATGGTGCATCCTTTCCAGCAATCGCGGTGCTTCTATGCGCAAAGCCCCAGTGGGGCAAGCAGCCGTTGCGGTTCCGGCACGGGAATGCGACACCTATGGCGCCGACGCCAAGGGAGGGCCGGAAGATGCTGACCGCCTACATCCATTTCATGGGAAATTGCGAAGAAGCAATGACCAAGTACCACGAGATCCTCGGCGGGGAGCTGACGCTGACGCGCTATGCCGATGCGCCGCCCGAGGCGGATTTCGGCCCCAGCACCGAGGAGGAGGACGCGAAGATCATGCATGCGCAGCTCGACTTCGCGGATGGCGAACTGCTGATGGCGGCAGATTACCCGCCAGGCGTCGAGGGGCTGCCGCAGCAGGCGGTGGTGATCACGCTGACCCTCAAGCAGGTGACCCGCGCCGAGGAACTCTTCGAGGCGCTGCGCGAACGCGGGGCGGTGATCCATGCTTTCGGGCCGACGTTCTTCTCGCCGGGCTATGCCATGGTGCGGGATCGGTTCGGCACCACATGGATGCTGATCGCCGACAGCGACGCCACCGAGGCCCCGGGCGCCCCCGGCAGCGCGCCCGACAGCGCACCAGACAGCGCCCCCGCAGAGGACAGCGCCGAGGACTGACAGCGCCCCGTCACGCGCAGGCAGGCGGGGATCGCGCGCAACGCCGCCCGGCTGAGACGCGTCAGGTTGGGTATCGCCCGGCCTTCGCGGGGCCTTCGCCGGGCCGGCTCCGCGCGATGCCGCTTGCCACTCCTTTGCCGGGCTGCCGCGCCGGCACGGCAGGCGTGAGGCCTCCGCGGCCAGCGCGCAGGGGCCAGCCAAGGTGTAAACCGCCCCGCTTTGCCCACAAAGACACCCCGCCGCGCTGCCTCAGATGCGCCGGGCCATTGATTTTCCCGCCGCCATTCTGCAAACCCGTCCGGCGTATCGGAAAGGACCGCCCATGACTCGTATCGACGACACCTTCGCCCGTCTCCGTTCGGAAGGCAAAAAGGCCTTCGTCGCCTACATGATGGCCGGAGACCCGGACGAGGCGACCTCGGCCGAGGTGCTGGCCTGCCTGCCGCGCGCCGGTGTCGACGTGATCGAACTGGGCATGCCCTTCACCGATCCCATGGCCGACGGCCCCACCATCCAGCTGGCCGGCCAGCGTGCGCTGGAAAGCGGCATGACGCTGAACAAGGTGCTCGACATGGTGCGCGCCTTCCGCAAGACCAACAACGAGACGCCGATCGTGATGATGGGCTACTACAACCCGATCTACAGCCACGGCGTGGACGCCTTCCTCGCGGATGCCAAGGAGGCCGGGATCGACGGTCTGATCGTCGTCGACCTGCCCCCGGAAGAGGACAGCGAGCTCTGCATTCCCGCGCAGGCGGCCGGGCTGAACTTCATCCGCCTCGCCACGCCCACCACCGATGACAAGCGCCTGCCGAAGGTGCTGCAGAACACCTCGGGCTTCGTCTACTACGTCTCGATCACCGGGATCACCGGGGCGGCGGCGGCACAGGCCGTGGACGTGGGCCCGGAAGTGGCCCGCATCAAGGCCAAGACCGACCTGCCCGTCATCGTGGGCTTCGGCATCCGCACCCCCGAGACCGCCGAGCAGATCGCCTCGGTCGCGGATGGCTGCGTCGTTGGCTCCGCCATCGTGGGCGAAGTGGCCAAGGGCAAGCTGATCGCCGAGATCGAGGCCTTCGTGCGCGGTCTCGCGGAAGGCGCGCACCGCGCCTGACCCGCTGTGCCGGGCTGCTGGTCGCCGCTGCGCGGCAGATCGGGGCCTCCGGCGGGGATATTTGAGAACAGTGGATGAGGGGGCTGCGGCCCCCTTTGACGTTTCGGCGGGACGGATGAGAGGGCGGGGCTGCGCTCCCTTGCCCGTCTTCATCGCGGGCTCTAAGACAGGCGTGACCCGCGCAAAGGGAAAGGTTCCGCCATGCCAGTGATCACCTGTATCGACGACCTCAAGCGACTGCACCGCCGCCGCACACCGAAGATGTTCTACGACTATGCCGAGAGCGGCAGCTGGACCGAACAGACCTTCCGCGAGAACACCACGGACTTCCAGAAGATCCACCTGCGCCAGCGGGTTGCGGTGGACATGACCGGCCGCAGCCTCGAAAGCGAGATGATCGGCCAGAAGGTCGCCATGCCGGTGGCCCTGGCCCCGGTGGGCCTGACCGGGATGCAGTCGCCCGATGGCGAGATCAAGGCGGCGCGGGCGGCAGAGGCCTTCGGCGTGCCCTTCACCCTGTCCACCATGTCGATCTGTTCCATCGAGGACGTGGCCGCCCACACCAGCAAGCCGTTCTGGATGCAGCTCTACACCATGAAGGACATGGACTACGTCTATCGCCTGATCGACCGGGCGAAGGCGGCGAACTGCTCCGCCCTCGTGATCACGCTGGACCTTCAGATCCTCGGCCAGCGGCACAAGGACCTGAAGAACGGCCTGACCGCCCCGCCCAAGATGACGCCGAAGAATATCCTCGACCTCTCGACCAAATGGGCCTGGGGCATGGGCATGCTGCAGACGCCGCGGCGGACCTTCGGCAATATCGTGGGCCACGCCAAGGGGGTCAGCAACCTCTCGTCGCTCTCGTCCTGGACGGCCGAGCAGTTCGACCCGGCGCTCGACTGGGACAAGGTCGCCAAGCTCAAGGAGTACTGGGGCGGCAAGGTGATCCTGAAGGGGATCCTAGATGCCGAGGACGCGGTGATGGCCGCCAAGGTGGGCGCGGATGCGATCATCGTCTCGAACCACGGCGGGCGCCAGCTGGACGGGGCGATCTCCTCGATCCGCGCGCTGGACCCGATCCTGCAGGCCGTGGGCGATCAGGTGGAGGTGCACCTCGACGGCGGCATCCGCTCGGGGCAGGACGTGATGAAGGCCGTGGCCATGGGCGCCAAGGGCACCTACATCGGCCGCGCCTTCGTCTACGGGCTCGGCGCCATGGGGCAGGCCGGCGTGACGCGCGCGCTGGAGGTCATCGCCCGGGAGATGGACATCTCCATGGCGCTCTGCGGCAAGCGGCGCATCGACGAGCTGGACCGCTCGGTCCTGCAGATCCCGGCAGATTTCTCGGGCAACTGGGCCTGATCACTGCTGCACCGGGCCGCTGCGGCCCGGTGCCACCCGGCATGCCTCGGGCCGGGCCGCTCACGCCAGCGCCAGATCCTCGCCATCGCCCAGGCGGCTGACCGGCTGCGCCGCGCGGCGCGCCGTGACCACCAGGCCTTCCACATCCGCCCCGCGATCGCGCCGCAGCGTCGCGGTGACCAGCGTCACCTCGGCCAGCCCCGCGTCTTGCAGCAACTGCGCCACGTAGTCGGCGGAATGGGCAAAGCGACGGCTGTCGCGCAGGGCCACCGGCGCCTCGCCGCGCTCCACTGTGAAGGCCAGCGTGCCGCCGGGCCGCAGGGCGCCGACGCACCAGCCCACGATCTGCTCCAAAGCGCCGAGGTAGATGAAGACATCCGCCGCCACGATCAGGTCGTAAGAGGGCTCCACCGGCTCCAGCGCCGAGAGGTCGCGTTTCTCCAGCAGGTCGTAGAGCCCCTTGGCCCGGGCCTCGGCCAGCATCCCGGCAGAGATGTCATAGCCCGCCATCCAGTCGCAGAGGTCGCGCAGGGCAACGCCCGCCAGCCCGGTGCCGCAGCCGAGGTCGAGCATCCGGGCAAAGCGCCCCTGCGCCTCCTGCCCCTGCCCCTGCCCCTGCCCCTGCCCCTGCCCCTCCAGCCTGCGGCGCAGCAGGTCGGGCGCGCAATAGTCGAGCTGATCGACCAGCGCCGCCTCGAACTTGGTGGCATATTGATCGAAGAGCGCCTCGACGAAGGCCGAGGGCATGGCCTCGCTCAGGGGCACGCGGCGGATCAGGTCGCGCTTGAGCCCCGCGCCCAGCCGGTCGGAGGGATCGAGCCGCAGCGCCGCGTCCCACGCGGCCACGGCGCCGGGGGCATCCTGCGCGGCCTCGCGGAACTCGCCGAGGCGATACCAGCCCGCGGCCCAGTCGGGCGCCAGTTCCAGCGCCTCGGTCAGGAGATCCGCGGCAGCGGCGGGATCCCCCGCGCGCGCCAGCCCCTCGGCGAAACCGAGGCGGCGATCGACAATGAGGTTGCCGGACGACAGGCTGTGTGCCGCCATGATGCTGACTTTCAATGGGGTCCGCTCGTTGGCCTTGCGGCCACGCGGCAGAGACACGTGCGCACCACCCAGCGGGTGCAGGCGCCATTAGGGCCGCGCGGGGCGTCTGGTCAAGAGGTCTTGAATGCCCGCCACCGGAGACGCCGCAGGCGGCCCATGGCAGCGGCCAACGGCGGCGCCCGGGTACCGGGAGACGGCCCGATCCTGCCGTGCCGCACCGCGCCCGTGCTGGCGTACTGGGCCTCGTGCGGCCCTTGAGACCGGACCGGCGGCGCGCGGTCCGGGATGGCAGATACCTTGCACCCGGCCCTCCCCCGGCCTATCGCCCCTCCTCCACCGCGCTTCCGCCCCTCTTTCCGGGCGAGGAGGCCGCTTTTGCCCTTTGCAAGCTGGGGGGACTCGTGTATTGGCGCGGCTTCATGCGGGCATACAGCCTTGGAGGATGCCCGCCCAACTGTTCTTAGGAGAGACAATTATGGCTGGAGAGATTCCTGATCTCGTTGTCCAGGAACGCGCGGGGACGGGCAAGGGCGCCGCTCGCCAAGCTCGTCGTGACGGCATGGTTCCTGGTATTGTTTACGGTGGTGGCGAAGACCCGCTGTCGATTCAGATCCCGTTCAACGTCCTGTTGAAGCGCCTGAAGCAAGGCCGCTTCCTTTCGACCCTGTTCAACCTGAAGGTTGAAGGCCGGGAAGACGTGCGCGTGATCTGCCGCAACGTGCAGCGTGACGTGGTTAAGGACCTTCCGACCCACCTCGACCTGATGCGCCTGCGCCGTACCAGCAAGATCAACCTCTTCATCCCCGTCGAATTCGTCGGCGAAGAGGCTTCGAAGGGCATCCGCAAGGGCGGCGTGCTGACCACGGTCCGCCCCGAGGTGGAACTGGTCGTCACCGCTGGCGACATCCCCGAGAAACTGGTTGCAGACATTTCGGGCATGGACATCGGCGACACGCTGACCATCTCGAACATCACCCTGCCGGAAGGCGCCAAGCCGACCATCGACCGTGACTTCGTCATCGCCAACATCTCCGCGCCCTCGGGCCTGCGGTCGTCGGGCGACGCCGAGGAAAGCGAAGAGGAGGCCGGCGAGGAGTAATCCCGCCGCGTCCCGACCGGACTTCAGATCAGGCGCGACCCTCCGGGGCCGCGCCTTTTTCTTTGCCCGTGTTGCTTTGCCCGTGGCGCCAGTTGCCGGCAGCGGGCCCAGGCCCCGGCCCCTTGCGGCGCGGCTCCAAACCAGGACCGGTGTCCTGCGCCCGCGCTCTTCGCCCTTATCATTCACCAGTCTTCCGAGCCCGCGCCCGGTTGCACGGCCTCGCGCGCCCGGCCCGCCCCGGGGCTGCGACCGGCGCCCGTCCGCCCGCGCGCTTGCCGGACAGGGGAATTCGCGCCACAGTCCTCCTGTCACACCGACGATCGGAGGACCGGCCATGAAGGATGAAACCGCCACCGGACTGGGCGCGCGCAGCGGCGCGCGGGTGCTGGTCGATCAATTGCTGGCGCAGGGCGTGGAGCGCGCGACATGCGTGCCGGGCGAAAGCTACCTCTCGGTTCTCGACGCGCTGATCGACAGCGGCATCGACCTGATGACCTGCCGGCAGGAGGGCGGCGCCGCCATGATGGCCGAGGCCCACGGCAAGATGACCGGCCGTCCCGGCATCTGTTTCGTGACCCGCGGACCGGGGGCCACCAATGCCTCTGCCGGGGTGCATGTGGCGATGCAGGACAGCACCCCGATGATCCTCTTCGTGGGGCAGGTCGCCCGCGAGATGAAGGAGCGCGAGGCGTTTCAGGAACTCGACTACAAGGCGGTCTTCGGCACGATGACGAAGTGGACGGTCGAGATCGACGACGCCGCCCGCATCCCCGAAATCGTCGCCCGCGCCTTCCGCACCGCCATGCAGGGCCGCCCCGGCCCGGTGGTGATCGCCCTGCCCGAGGACATGCTGGCCGACATGGTCTCGGTCCCCGATGCGCCCTGGGTGGAAGCACCGCAGATCGCACCGGTTGCACAGGACATCGCCCGGCTGGAGGACCTGCTCCAACGCGCGCAGCGCCCCATCGTCATCCTCGGCGGCGGCGGCTGGTCGCCCGAGGCGCGCGAGTCGGTGATCCATTTCGCCGAACGCTGGGCGCTGCCGGTGGCGGTCTCCTTCCGGCGCACCGGGCTCTTCCCTGCGGATCATGACCTCTACGTGGGTGACCTCAGCCTCGGGCCGAACCCGGCGCTGACCGAGGCGATCCGCGGCTCGGACCTCGTGCTCATGCTGGGCACGCGGCTGAGCGAGATCGCCTCCAACGGCTATACGCTCTTCGACATTCCGACGCCCGGGCAGCAGGTGGTCCATGTCCATGCCGACCCGGAGGAACTGGGCCGGGTCTACCAGCCGACGCTGGGGCTGACCGCCACGCCCATGGGGCTGATGCTGGCGCTGGAGGGGCTGACGCCCTCGGCCCTGCCCTCGGGAGACTGGGCCATGGCCTGCCGCGGTGCCTACCTCGACTGGTCCGAAGTGCCGCAGCCCAATCCCGGCCCGCTCCAGATGGGCGAGATCATCTGCTGGCTGCGCGACCGGCTGGGCCCGCGCGACTACATCGCCAACGGCGCGGGCAATTTCGCCACCTGGATCAACCGCTACTACCGGTTCCGGGGCTACCAGACCCTGCTGGCGCCAACTTGCGGCTCCATGGGCTATGGGCTGCCGGCCGGGATCATGGCCAAGCGCACCTACCCGGAGCGTATGGCCGTGACGATCGCGGGCGACGGGGATTTCATGATGACGGGGCAGGAATTCGCCACCGCCGTGCACCACGATATCCCGGTGGTGGTCGTGGTGGTGGACAACGGCATGTACGGCACGATCCGCGCCCATCAGGAGCGGGAGTTCCCCGCGCGGGTCTCGGCCACGGACCTGACGAACCCGGATTTCGCGGCGCTGGCCATGGCCTATGGCGGCCATGGCGAACGGGTGGAGACCACCGCGGCCTTCCCCGCAGCCTTCGAGCGGGCCGTCGAGAGCGGCAAGCCCGCAATCCTGCACTGCCTGCTGGAGAAGGAAGCGATCTCGGCCAGCCGGACGCTCTCGGGGATCCGGGACCGGACGTTCCCCTGACCGGGCCCCTGACCGGGAAAAACGGGCAGGGCCGAACACTCCCGATTGCGCCCAAACGCAGGTCCTGCATCCACCGGCTCGCGGGAAGGGCAGCGCCGAACCGAGGGGAGGCGCGAGAGCGCCGCCCCGTGGGGGCGGTTCGGCGCTGCCCGGCCTCTCGGCCGGGCGGGACATATCGAGGGCACCGTGCGGGGACGCTGACTTCAGGCGTACAAACGTTAAGAGGCCGATACCGCCATACTTGACAGCAGAGCGCGCCAAGAGTTTCCCGAGCAGTTCAAGCGATCCATGGCTCCGCACTCGCGGCGTTACCCGCCAGCGGCGGATCGGCACCACCGCACCGCCACCGCAATTTCCCGATCCGCAGATTCCCATCCTCGCCGGCATCCGCTACACTCCGCGCAAACAGCAAACGCCGGAAAGGCAGGACATGAGCAGGACCCTCGGCGCGCTTTTCGTAGCGCTCGCCGCGCTGTGCCTCTGCACCCCGCAGAGCCGCGCCCAGCAACAGGATTTCAGCGCGCTCGCCCGCGTCGACCTCTCCGGCAGCCAGATCATCGACGATGGCGACGGCATCCGGCTGGAGCTGAAGCTGAGCCAGGGCGTGCCCTACCGGGTCTACACGCTGACCAACCCGCCGCGCGCCGTGATCGACTTCCGCGAGGTCGACTGGGACGGCGTCGCCAAGGTGAACCTGCTGAACTCCGACCGGGTCACCGACCTGCGCTTCGGCCCCTTCCGGCCGGGCTGGTCGCGCCTCGTGATGGACCTCGCCGGGCCCTATGCGCTGCACCGGGTCGGCACCACCATCGACACCGCCTCCGGCCGGGCGCGGCTCACCGCCCGCTTCACGCCGACCGAGGCAGAGACCTTTGCCGCCCGCTCCGGCGCGCCGCGCGATCCCGCGTGGGACCTGCCCGAACCCAGCCTGACCGCGCCGAAACCGCGCGGCGACGGCCCGGTGACCGTGGTGATCGACCCGGGCCATGGCGGCATCGACCCGGGCGCGGAATTCGACGGGCTGGTGGAAAAGGACCTCATGCTCACGCTGGCCCGCGAGGTGAAGGACGCGCTGCTGCGCTCCGACGGGGTGCAGGTGGTTCTGACGCGGGACGACGACAGCTTCGTCTCGCTCGAACGGCGCGTCGCCATCGCCCACGAGAGCCGGGCGCAGATTTTCATCTCGCTCCACGCCGACCTGCTGCCCGAGGGCAAGGCCCGCGGCGCCACGGTCTACAAGCTGGCCGAGGCGGCGACCGACGCGGCCTCGGCCAAGCTGGCCGAACGGCACGACCGCGATGACCTGCTCTCGGGCGTGGACCTGACCGGCAAGGACGACGTGGTGGCCGATGTGCTGCTCGACCTCGCCCGGATGGAGACCCAGCCGCGCACCGCACTCTTTGCCCGGACGCTGGCCGACAAGATCGCCGCCGCCGAGGTGCCGCTGAACTCCCACCCGATCCGGGCGGCGGGCTTCTCGGTGCTCAAGGCCGCCGACATCCCATCGGTGCTGGTCGAGGCGGGCTTCCTCTCCAACGACCGCGACCGCGCCAACCTTGCCGATCCCGCCTTCCGCGCCCGGCTGGCCGGGGCGATTCGCGACGCGGTGCAGGCCTGGGTCGTGGCGGATGCCGCCAATGCGCCGCTGGTGCGCCAGTAGCCGCGGGTTTCCGCCCATCCATGCCCGACCGGCGGGCCACAGCCTGCCTGCACCCACCACATGCAGGGAAACGGCGCGTCGCGGCCCCGTCCTGACCCCTATGTGTTTTGACCGCGCCAGCACGCGCGCCTATATACTGCCTCAACAATCGGGGGCAGACCTTGCTGAGATTCATTCTTTCCTTCTTCGGCGGCATCTTCACGCTGATCACCATGGGGATCATGGTCGTCGCGCTGAGCATCGGCGCGGTGTTCTGGATCTACGGGCAGGATCTGCCCAGCCATGAGAGCCTGGCGCAGTACCAGCCCAAGACGATCAGCCGGATCTACTCGGGCGAGGGCCAGATCATCGACGAATTCGCCGTCGAGCGCCGGATCTTCGTGCCCGCGGACGAGATCCCCGACCTGGTGAAGGAAGCCTTCATCTCCGCCGAGGACAAGAACTTCTACACCCACGGCGGCTATGACACCCGCGGCATGCTGGCCGCCGGGATCGACGCGGTGAAGTCGCGCGGCAAGAACGTGCGGGGCGCCTCGACGATCACCCAACAGGTGATGAAGAACTTCCTGCTCTCCGGTGACCGCAAGATCGAACGCAAGATCAAGGAGATCATCCTTGCCTCGCGGCTCGAGGAGTCGATGTCGAAGGACAAGATCCTCGAACTATACCTGAACGAAATCTTCCTCGGCCAGAACTCCTACGGCGTCGCCGCCGCGGCCCAGACCTACTTCAACAAGTCGCTGGCCGACCTTGAGCCGCACGAGGCCGCCTTCCTCGCCTCGATGCCCAAGGCGCCCTCGGACTTCCACCCGGTGCGCAACAAGGAGCGGCTGAAGCAACGCCGCGACTACGTGCTGCGCGAGATGGAAGACAACGGCTACATCGACATGGCCACCATGGAGCACGAGATCGCGGAGCCCGTGCGCTCGGTCCAGAACGGCGATTTCGACAGCTTTAAGGGCACCCTGCCCCCACGCGACTACTTCACCGACGAGATCCGCCGCCAGCTGTCCAAGGATTTCGGCGAGGGCGAATTTTTCTCGGGCGGCTATTCCGTCCGCGCCACGATCGACCCCGAGATGCAGGTCGAGGCCGCCGTGGCCCTGCGCCACGCGCTGGAGAAATACGACCGTTCGCGCGGGATCTGGCATGGCCGTCTCGGCACCATCGAGGCCGAGAACCTGACTGCCGACAAGTGGCGCGACGCACTCGCCTCCTTCAATGCCCCGCGTGACATCGAGGTCGATGGCAAGTGGCATCCCGCCGTGGTGCTGGAAGTGGGCAGCAGCGATGCCCGCATCGGCATCGAGGGCGTCGACGACGATGCCGACGGCCACTGGATCCCCGCCAATGACGTGCAATGGGCCCGCAAGCGGCTGGAAAACGGCCGCCTTGCCTCTGCTGCCCGCACCGCCGGCGACCTGCTGGAGGTGGGCGACGTCGTCATGGTGCGCGCCATGACCTCGGACAGCGACGGCAGCTTCATCCGCTGGACCCTGCGGCAGGTGCCCGAGGTCGAGGGCGGCTTCATGGCGATGGACGTGAACACCGGTCGCGTGATCGCGATGCAGGGCGGCTTCTCCTACCAGCATTCGGTCTTCAACCGCGCCACGCAGGCGGAACGCCAGCCCGGGTCGTCCTTCAAGCCCTTCGTCTACGCCGCGGCGCTGGACAGCGGCTACACCCCGGCGACGATCATCATCGACGCCCCGATCGAGGTGAACACCCCGCAGGGCATGTGGCGCCCCAAGAACGCCTCGAACCAGTATTACGGCCCCACGCCGATGCGGACCGGGATCGAGCATTCGCGGAACCTCATGACCGTGCGCCTCGCGCAGGAAGTGGGCATGGACACCGTGGCCTCCTACGCCGAGCGCTTCGGCGTCTACGACAACATGGGCCGCTACCTCGCCAACGCCCTCGGCTCCGAGGAGACGACGCTCTACAAGATGATCTCGGCCTACGCGATGTTCGCCAACGGCGGCGAGCGGGTGGAACCCACCCTCGTCGACCGCGTGCAGGACCGCTACGGCAAGACGATTTACCGCCACGACCAGCGGGACTGCGTCGACTGCGCCAACCCGAACCTGCCCGCCCATGCGGCGCCCTCGATCGTGTCCAAGCGGCAGCGGGTGATGGACGCGATCACCGCCTACCAGCTGACCTCGATGATGCAGGGCGTGGTCCAGCGCGGCACCGCCTCGCGCGCCGTGAACCTGCCGGTGCCCACCGCGGGCAAGACCGGCACCACCAACGACGCCCGCGACGTCTGGTTCCTCGGCTTCACCTCGAACATCGTCGCCGGCTGCTACATCGGCTACGACGATCCCCGCCCCATGGGCCGGGGTGCCTCGGGCGGCGGCATGTGCGGCCCGGTGTTCCAGGAATTCATGACCGAGGCGGTCCAGAAATACGGTGGCGGCAAGTTCAAGGTCCCGCCGGGTGGTCACTTCATCAAGATCGACCGCTTCACCGGCGCGCGCCTGTCGGACGATGCCTCGGGCAACAACGTGGTGGCGGAATACTTCCGTGACGGCGAAGAGCCCGTCTTCGGTGTCTTCTACGACGGCGGCTTTGCCATGGGCTCGAACCTGCCCCTCTTCGAGGAGGTCGGCCAGTCCGCCCGCGAGGTCACCACCTCCACCGGCAAACGCGCGGTCGTCGGGCCCAAGGCCAGCTTCGGCTCGGTCTCCTCGGGCGGTCTTTACTAGGAAAACAGCGGGCCGCAGGGCTGCGCGACCGGGGCTGCCGCTTGCCGCGGCCCCGGTCCGCTGCTATCACGCGGCACCGAGAAGCAGACGGATTGTGACATGCGCACCGAGGCCCAGAACATCGTTTCCGACATCGAGAAGAGCCTGACCCTGCTGGGTCAGCGCATGGGTCTCGAGACGGCACAATACCGGCTGGAGGAATTCAACGCCCGCGTCGAGGACCCCAACCTCTGGGACGACCCGGCCAAGGCGCAGGCGCTGATGCGTGACCGTCAGGCGCTGGTGGACCAGCTGGCGATCTACAACGGCATCAAGCAGGAGCTCTCCGACAACGTCGAGCTGATCGAGCTCGGCGAGATGGAGGACGACGACGAGGTGGTGACCGAGGCCGAGGCCGCCCTGAAGGCGCTCAAGGCCAAGGCCGCCGAGAAGGAACTCGAAGCGCTGCTCAACGGCGAAGCCGACGCCAACGACACCTTCCTCGAGATCAACGCCGGCGCAGGTGGCACCGAAGCCTGTGACTGGGCCTCGATGCTGCAGCGGATGTACGTCCGCTGGGCCGAGAAGCGCGGCTACAAGGTCGAGTTGCAGTCGGAGGAAGCGGGCGCCGAGGCGGGCATCAAGTCGGTCTCCTACAAGATTTCCGGCCACAACGCCTATGGCTGGCTGAAATCCGAAAGCGGCGTCCACCGCCTCGTGCGGATCTCCCCCTTCGGCAAGGGCACGCGCGAGACCTCCTTCGCCTCCGTCTGGGTCTACCCGGTGGTCGACGACAACATCGAGATCGAGGTGAACCCCGCCGACATCCGGATCGACACCTACCGCTCCTCGGGCGCGGGCGGCCAGCACGTGAACACCACCGACTCCGCGGTGCGGATCACCCACCACCCCACGGGCATTGTGGTGACCTCGTCCGAGAAGTCCCAGCACCAGAACCGCGACATCGCCATGAAGGCGCTGAAATCGCGGCTCTACCAGCTGGAGCTCGACAAGCGGAACGCGGCCATCAACGAGGCGCATGAGAACAAGGGCTCGGCCGGCTGGGGCAACCAGATCCGCTCCTACGTGCTCCAGCCCTACCAGATGGTGAAGGACCTGCGCACCAACCACGAGACCTCGGACACCTCCGGCGTGCTCGACGGGGCGCTCGACGGTTTCATGGCCGCAACGCTGGCCATGGACGTCAGTGGCAAGTCCCGCGCCGAGGCCAACGCCGAGGAGTGATCCCGGAGCGCGGGCCCCGCGAGCGGCCCGCGCCTCCCCGGCGCCACGAGCGCCACGAGCGCCACGAGCGCCACGAGCGCGTCAAAATTCTTCGAAGAATTTTGGCAAGAATTTTCGAAATTCGTGCGCTCCCCCCGCCGGCTCAGCGTCCGGTGCGTCGGAGAGCTGCGTCGCTCAGAGGTCCTTGCGGGCCCGGAGCGCCGCGCTGATCGTCCCGTCGTCGAGGTAGTCGAGCTCCCCCCCGATCGGCACGCCCTGCGCCAGCGAGGTCAGCCGCACCCGGCCCTCCAGCTGATCGGCGATGTAATGCGCCGTGGTCTGGCCATCCACCGTGGCATTCAGCGCGAGGATCACCTCGCTCAGCCCCTCGTCCACCACGCGCCGCACCAGCTTGGGGATGCCCAGCTCGTCCGGCCCCACGGCATCCAGCGCACTCAGCGTGCCGCCGAGGACGTGATACCGCCCCCGGAACACGCCCGAGCGTTCCATCGCCCAGAGGTCGGCCACGTCCTCCACCACGCAGAGCTCGCCATTGGCGCGCTTCTCGCTCAGGCAGATGTCGCAGCGGTCGGCGGAGCCGAGGTTGCCGCAGACCACGCATTCGCGCACCGTGCTGGCCACCCGGGCCATCTGGTCGGCCAGCGGGATCAGCTGCAGGTCCCGCCGCGCGATGAGATGCAGCACGGCCCGCCGGGCCGAGCGCGGCCCGAGCCCGGGAAGCCGCGCCATCATCTCGATCAGCGCGTCGATATCAGAGGTGGCCTCGGTCAAGATGCCCTCAGAACGGCATCTTCATGTCGGCCGGCAGGCCGAGGCCCTCGGTCAGCTTCGACATCTCGGCCTGCGACTTGTCCTGCGCCTTCTGCTGCGCATCCTTGATCGCCGCGAGGATCAGGTCCTCGACCACTTCCTTCTCGTCGGGGTTGAAGATCGACGGGTCGATATCGAGCCCCGTCAGAACCCCCTTGGCGGTGCAACGTGCCTTGACCAGGCCCGCGCCGCTTTCGCCCTGCACTTCGAGCGTTTCCAGCTCTGCCTGCAGCTCGGTCACCTTCTGCTGCATTTCCTGCGCGGCCTTCATCATCTTGGCCATGTCGCCGATCTGTCCCAGACCCTTGAACATCGTTCTCTCTCCAAAAAGCGTCGGTTTGCCCTGCTAAACCATATCGGAAGCCGAAAGGCGATCCACAACCGCCTTCATCCACTGTTCCCAAGTATCTTCGGGGGGCACGGGGGGCAGACAGCCCCCCGCCCCTGCCCGGGGCGCGCCCCCCTCAGGTCGCGCGCCCGTTGATCCAGACCGCGCGCACCGCGCGGTCGTCGCCCATCATGATGGTGGGGAAGAGCGCCTCCCAGAGGTCGTCGGCCTCTGCCGCGCGCTGCGCGATGGCGGGGGTCGAGGCGAGGTCGAGCACCACGAGGTCCGCCTCCATCCCCGGCATCAGCCGCCCGATCCGGTCCTCCATCCTGAGCGCCCGGGCCGAGCCGCCGGTGGCGAGCCAGACCAGATGCGCGGGATGCAGCGCCTCGCCGCGCAGCTGCGCGATCTCGTAGGCCGCCGCCATGGTCCGCAGCATCGAGAAGGAGGAGCCGCCGCCGGTATCGGTCGCCAGCCCCACGCGCAGCCCCCAGGACGCCAGCCCCATCATGTCGAAGAGCCCCGAACCGATGAAGGTATTCGAGGTCGGGCAATGCACCAGCGAGGCGTCGACCTCCTTCAGCCGGTCGATCTCGCGCGCCTCCAGGTGGATCGCGTGGCCGTAGAGCCCCCCCGGCCCCAGCAGCCCGTGGGCCTCGTAGGTGTCGAGGTAATCGCGCGCCGTGGGGAAGAGCGCCTTCACCCAGGCGATCTCGTCGGTCTGCTCGCTCAGGTGGGTCTGCATCAGGCACTCGGGGTGCTCGGCCCAGAGTGCGCCCATGGCTGACAGCTGCTCGGGCGTGGAGGTAGGCGAGAAGCGCGGCGTGATCGCGTAGGAGATCCGTCCGCGTCCGTGCCACGTCTCCAGCAGGGCCTTGCTGTCGTCATAGGCCGATTGCGCGGTGTCGCGCAGCCCCTCCGGGGCGTTCCGGTCCATGCAGGTCTTGCCCGCCACGACGCGCTGCCCGCGGGCCTCGGCCTCGGCGAAATAGGCCTCCACCGAGGCGGGGTGGATGGTGCAGAAACTGGCCATCGTCGTGGTGCCATGGGCGGCGGTCAGGTCGAAGTAGCGTTTCGCGATCTCGCCCGCGTAGGCCGGATCGGCAAAGCGCATCTCTTCGGGGAAGGTGTAGGTGTTGAGCCAGTCGATCAGCCGCTTGCCCCAGGACGCGATCATCGCGGTCTGCGGGAAATGGGCATGGGCGTCGATGAAGCCGGGCAGGATCAGCCCGTCGCCGTAATCGCGCAGCTCCGCCTCCGGGTGGGCCGCGCGCAGCTCGTCCGCGGGCCCGACGGAGCGGATCAGCCCGTCCTCGATCAAGACGCCGCCGCGGCTTTCGACCTGAGCCACCGCCTCCCAGCCCGCGGCAAAGGGATCGCCGTTCACGCTGAGTGTCTGGCCCAGCAGAAGTGTCATCTCGCCCATTGCGCGCCCTCCGGTCTGACTGCACCCATGCGATGCACCGCAGGGCAGCCTAGCCCCTGCCGCCGCCCGGGTAAATCGCCGCGCGACGTCAGCGCCGGACGGCCGCCCCTGCCCGTCCGCTCCCGTGCAAATCCGCGTTGAAAACCCGCACCAAGCATTGTCTCGCCAGCAGTCTCCTCTATTCTCGGATCAAAGCAGAACGGGCAGGACATGAGCGACAGAAAAGACGACCAGACCCGCGAAGACGACCTGTCCCGCACCCGGCCCGAGACGGCCGCGGACCCCGAGGCGCGCGCCGCTCAGGCGACCGAGGCCGCCCATGACGCCGAGGACGACGAGGCCGAGGACACCCCGGCCTACCATATCGACCGCAAGACCATCGCGGCGATCCTCTATGCCGTGGAAACCGGCGACCGCGAGAGCCTGACCGAGCTGATGGAGCCGCTGCACGCGGCCGACATCGCCGACATCCTCGAACAGGTGAACGCCTACGACCGGCGCCGGATCGTCCTGCTCTACGACCGGGAACTCGACGGCGAGATCCTCTCGGAACTCGAGGAATCGATCCGCGAGGAAGTCATCCGGCTGATGAAGCCGGAAGTGCTGGCCGACGCGGTCCGGGAACTGGATTCGGACGACGTCGTCGACCTGCTTGAATACCTCGAGGAGCCGCAACAGGAGGCGATCCTCGACGCGCTCGACGACAGCGACCGGGTCGCCGTCGAACAGGCGCTGACCTATCCCGAGGAATCCGCCGGCCGCCTGATGCAGCGCGAGGTCGTGGCCGTGCCGGAGTTCTGGTCCGTGGGCGAGGCGATCGACTACATGCGCGAGCGCGACGACCTGCCGGACCAGTTCTACCACGTGATCCTCGTCGATCCGCGGATGAAGCCGGTGGCCCATGTCCAGCTCGGCCGCCTGATGGCCGCGCCCCGGGCCTCGAAACTGGCCGAGATCACCGAACCCTCCTTCCGCACGATCCCCGCGGATCAGGACGAGGGCGAGGTGGCCTATGCCTTCAACCAGTACCACCTGATCTCCGCCCCCGTTGTGGACGAGGACGAGCGTCTGGTGGGGGTGATCACCATCGACGACGCGATGATCGTGCTGGACGAGGAACACGAGGAGGACATCCTGCGCCTCGCCGGTGTGGGCGAGGAAAGCTCGCTCAACGACCGGGTGTTCCAGACGCTGAAGCAACGCTTCCCCTGGCTTGCGGTGAACCTCGCCACGGCGATCGTCGCCTCGCTGGTGATCTCGCTCTTCGAGGGGACGATCGCGCAGTTCGTGGCGCTGGCCGTGCTGATGCCCATCGTGGCCTCCATGGGCGGCAATGCGGGCACGCAGAGCCTGACCGTCGCGGTGCGCGCCATCGCCACCCGCGACCTTACCGGGTCCAACGTCTGGCGGGTGATCCGGCGGGAGGCGCTGGTGGGGCTGATGAACGGCCTCGCCTTCGCTGTGGTGATGGGGATCATCGGCATGGTCTGGTTCGGAGAGCCGAAGCTGGGCCTCGTCATCGCCCTGGCCATGGTGATCAACCTGCTGGTCGCCGGTCTGGCGGGCACCGTCGTCCCGGTGGTGCTGGAGAAGTTCAAGGTCGACCCGGCGCTGGCCTCGGGCACCTTCGTGACCACCGTCACCGACGTGGTGGGCTTCTTCGCCTTCCTCGGTCTGGCCGGGATCATCCTGCTGTGAGCCTCGCAGAGGCCAAGGCAGCCGCGCGCAAGGCGGCCTTCGCCCGGCGCAAGGCCGCCCACGCGGCGGGCGGCGCGGGCCGGGCCGGACACCTGTCGCAGGTGCTGGCCGGCTATCGCGGCGTGCCGCTGGCGGGCTACATGCCGATCCGCTCCGAGATCTCCCCCCTGCCCGCCATGGCGGAGGCCGCGGCCCACGGCCCCGTCGGCGTGCCGGTGATCCGCGGCGCGGGCCAGCCGCTCGACTTCCACGCGTGGGAGCCCGACGCGGAGATGATCGCGGGCCCCTTCGGTGCCATGGTCCCCGCCGATCCCGTGCCCGTGGATCCCGAGATCCTCATCGTGCCGCTGGTGGCCTTCACCCGGGCGGGGGCCCGGCTGGGCTATGGCGGCGGCTTCTACGACCGCACGCTGGAACGGCTGCGGCAGCGCCACGGCGTGCTGGCCATCGGCTTTGCCTATGCCGCGCAGGAAGCCGACGCGCTGCCGATGGAAGAGACCGATCAGCCGCTGGACCTGATCGTGACGGAACAGGGTGTCATAGAGATACGTTAGACCGCAGGAACCCGAACCGATCCGGAGGCACTACCACCCGATGCGCGTCTTCAACTGCACCTGCGGCAACCCGCTCTTCTTCGACAATGTCACCTGCACCGCCTGCGGTCGCTGGGTCGGCTGGTGCCCCGGCTGCGCGGGCATCTCCTCGCTGGAGGGCATGGGCGAAGACCGCTGGCGCTGCACCACCTGCGACAGCACGCTGCTGAGTTGCGCCAACTACGCGGGCGAAGGGGTGTGCAACCGGATGATCCCCGAGGCGCAGGGCCCGGGCCTGTGTGACTGCTGCGCGCTGAACGAGACGATCCCCGACCTGGGCGTCGAGGGCAACCGCGACCGCTGGGCCCGGCTGGAGGCCGCCAAGCGGCGGCTGATCTACGCGCTCGACCGGCTGGGCCTGCCCTGGGGCGGGGCGGACAGCGGGCTGGAGCCGCCGCTGAGCTTTTCCTTCATGGGCGACACCCTGAAAGGCGACGAGGTCTGGCGCTCTGCCGGGCCGGAGGAGCGCGTCTATACCGGCCACGCGGGCGGCCATATCATCATCAACATTGCCGAGGCCGATGACGCCGAGCGCACCCGCCTGCGCGTCGATCTTGGCGAGGCCCACCGCACCCTGATCGGCCATTTCCGCCACGAGGTCGGCCACTACTACTGGGACCTGCTGATCAAGGGACAGGACGAAGCCGCCTTTGCCGCGCTCTTCGGAGATCCGAACGAGGATTACGCCGCCGCGATGGAACGCCACTATGCCGAAGGCCCGCCGCCCGACTGGCAGCAGCGCTACATCAGCGCCTATGCCACGATGCACGCCTGGGAGGACTGGGCCGAGACCTGGGCGCTCTACCTCGACATCGCCAGCGTACTGGACACGGCCGGCGCCCTTGGCGTCACGCTGGGCCCGCCCGCCGATACCGCCGAGATGATGGTGCGACGCTACCAGTCCCTCGGGCTGATCCTGAACGAGCTGAACCGGGAAATGGGGCTGCTGGATTTTGTCCCGGAAGTGATCAATCAGCCGGTGATCGAGAAGCTCGACTACGTGCACGCGGTGATCGCGCGTGCCTCAAAGGCCGGGACGCAAGCGGGCGATTCGCGGGCGACGGTCTGATTTCGACACATATTCGCCACAATTGAGTCACCTTTTCGCCCCAATTGGCCAAATCGATCACATGACGGAAGCATGCATCCGGCGTCCTTCGCGTGTTTTCAGGAGGTTGCGGTCAACTTGAGCGAGTGCGCCGAGCGCCGTCCCGATCGCAATCTTGTCCCAAGTTTGTCAGGATTTAGGTGCATTCTAGACTAATATTATTCAAAAATAAATCTTGATTTTGGAATATATGTTTCCAGCCGCGAAATCCATTGTTGCGATTTTGGCGGTAGCGCGACGCCCCGTTCCGCCCCCCGTATAGGGTCAGGCAGCGTGTTTGCGGCCCGGCCCGGAGGAGGGCCTGTAGTCCCGGATCCCGTCCGGGTTGGGTAACGAGTAGGAGCGCATTTCCATGTTCAAGATCTTCAAAACACTTCTGTCCAACGACGACAGCTCGGACCCGCACGGGTCCGGGCTGGGTGGGCTGCTGGAGGAAGACGGCCTTGTCGATGACCTGCTGGGCGACGGCGGCGTGGTCGACGATCTTCTCAACGATGACGAGACCGAGGACCATTCCCGCACCGACGGGGCCGACGACGACCTGCTGGGCGAAGGCGGCATCCTGGACGAACTCGCAGGCGATGGCGGCGTGCTGGACGAGTTCCTCACCGGCGACGACAAGCCGGATTATTCCGAAACCGACGGCGCGGTCGACGACCTGCTGGGCGAAGGCGGCACCGTGGACGAACTGCTTGGCGATGGCGGCACGGTGGACAACCTGCTGACCGGCGACCGCCATTCGGATCATTCCGAGACCGATGGCGTGGTGGACGGCCTGCTGGGCCATGGCGGCACCGTCGATGAACTCATCGGCGACGGCGGCACGCTGGACGACGTGGTCAACGGCGACAGCCACGTGGACTACGGCGAGAAGGACGGCGTCGTGAACGACCTCCTCGATGAGGGCGGGGCCGTGGACGAGCTTCTGGGCGATGGCGGGCTGGCCGACGGGCTGCTCAACGGCGACCACGAGAGCGACGGGACCGAGACCTCGGGCATCGTGGACGGGTTGCTGGACGAGGGCGGCATCGTGGACGAACTCGCCGGCGACGGCGGCGTGGTGGATGAATTCCTCACCGGCGACGACGAGGCTGACGGCTCGCGGACCTACGACCTGGCCGAGAGCCTCGTGGGTGAAGGCGGCATCGCGGACGAACTGCTGGGCGACGGCGGCACGGTCGATGACCTGCTCACCGGCGACGACCACCCCGACAACACCCGCACCGACGACGCCGTGGACGACCTGACCGGCGAAGGCGGTCTGGTCGACGAACTGGCGGGCGACGGCGGCCTCGTGGACGATCTCCTCACCGGGGATGACCACCCCGACTACAGCGAGACCGACGGCGTGGTGGACGATCTCCTCGGCGACGGCGGGGCGGTGGATGAGTTGCTCGGACCGGGCGGCCTGCTGTCCACAGGTCTGCTGGATGACGAATACGGCCATGACGAGGAGGAATGGTGCGACGAGGAGCCCGAGGAAGATCTCTGCGACTTCCTCTGATTTGGGCCTCCCGGGCGGGCGCCGCCCCCACGGCCACCCGTCCATCACGCGGGGTCTGCCAGTTGCAGGCCCCGCGTCTTTCATTGGCCGGAATGGACAATTGCCGCATTTCGTGACAAAGCGCGCGCAACAGGAGTTTGTCCATGACCACCACACGTTTCGCCCCCTCGCCCACCGGCCACATCCACGTGGGCAACCTGCGCACCGCCCTGTTCAACTGGCTGATCGCCCGCAAGGCCGGCGGCACCTTCATCCTGCGGATCGACGACACCGACGCCGAACGCTCGAAGGAGGAATATGTCGATGGCATCAAGCGCGACCTCGAATGGCTCGGCCTGACCTGGGACCGCGAGGAGCGTCAGTCGCTGCGGCTGGACCGCTACGCCGAGGCCGCCGAAAAGCTGCGCGGGATGGAGCGGTTCTATGAATGCTTCGAGACCCCGGTCGAGCTGGACCTGAAGCGCAAGAAGCAGCTGAACATGGGCAAGCCGCCGGTCTATGACCGCGCCGCCCTCACGCTGTCCGAGGCCGACAAGGACAAGCTGCGCGAAGAGCGCGGCCAGGGCCACTGGCGCTTCCTGCTCAAGCAGGAGCGGATCGAGTGGACCGATGGCATCCTCGGCGACATTTCCATCGACGCGGCCTCCGTCTCGGACCCGGTGCTGATCCGCGGCGACGGTCAGGTGCTCTATACCCTCGCCTCCGTGGTGGATGACGTGGAGATGGGCGTGACCTCGATCGTGCGCGGTTCGGACCACGTGACCAACACCGCGACGCAGATCCAGATCATCGAGGCGCTCGGCGGCACCGCGCCCGCCTTCGCCCACCACTCGCTGCTGACCGGCCCGGCCGGCGAGGCCCTGTCGAAACGCCTTGGCGCCCTGTCGATCCGCGACCTGCGCGACCGCGGTGTCGAGCCGATGGCCCTGCTCTCGCTCATGGCGCGGATCGGGTCGTCCCAGCCGGTGGAGCTGCGCGACAGCCCAGAGGACCTGCTGGAAGGCTTCGACCTGACGCATTTCGGCGCGGCGCCCACCAAGTTCGACGAGAACGATCTCTTCCCGCTGACGGCCCATATCCTGCAGCAGAAATCCTTCGACGAGGTGAAGGACCGCGTGCTGGCCACCGGCGTCCCCGCCGACAAGGCCGAGCAGTTCTGGACCGTCGTGCGCGACAACATCACCGTGCTCGACGACATGCACGCATGGTGGACGCTCTTCGCGGAAGGCGCGGAGCCCGACATCGCGGAGGAGGACAAGGAGTTCATCGCCGAGGCGATGACCCTGCTGCCGCCGCCGCCCTACGACGCCGAGACCTGGGGCAAGTTCACCGCCGAGGTGAAAGAGAAGACCGGCCGCAAGGGCAAGGGGCTCTTCATGCCGCTGCGCAAGGCCCTGACCGGTCAGGCCCACGGGCCGGACATGTCCGCCGTGCTGCCGCTGCTGCAGAAGGTAAAGGCCAAGGGCTGAGAGGCTCTGAAGCTCAGGATTTGAGGAGAGGGCGCGGGGATACCCCGCGCCTTTTTCATTGGCGGAAGGCAGGAGCGCTGCATCCACCCAGACCTACCGGTCTTGCGGAACCGCCGACGTCCGCGCAACGGTCGCCGCTGCAACTGTGCCGCCTCGACCCCTGCCCCACCGTCGCAGCGGCACCTCTTCCCGGTTCATTGATTACCCCCCGCGCGGAACAAGGCCTCAGGCCGCCGCGCATCGCCGGCGCGCCCCCACGCGGCGGCGATTTGGTGAGGTGGGGTGGGTCCTCGACAGGACACGAGATGCTTGGCTGAGATAAACTGCTCGCCAGAGAGGTTCGGATCGCCTCCGCGCGCGCCGGCAATGCGCGGCTCCGTGTCTAGTCGTGCGGTCGCGCGCCGTAGATGTACGTCCGCGCAGCCGCAGCTTCGCCCAACCGCCTCAACCCACCGGCCGCAGCTCGCTTCCCAGCCGCGCCAGCATCGCATCGACAAACGCCTGTTCATCCGCCGCCAGCTCCCGGTGGCGCGGGTAGAGCGGGGCGGCGCGGTCATCCAGAACCGGGCTGTCCCAGCCGTCCGTCGTGGCAAAGAACCGCTCCGCGCCGTCCTCGCCGAACTCCCGCAGGTAGCCCTGCACCACCACATCGAGATAGCTCAGCAGGATCGGATGCAGCGCGTCCGCCCGGGGATGCTTGTCCTCGGGGATGGTGTAGATCGCGATCTCGGCCGGATGGCTCAGGTCATGCAGCACCGCCCCGCCGTGGGCCACCCGGTCATAGGCGAATTCCCGGTCGTCGAGCGCCTGCCAGTCCGCGCCGGGCACCGCGGCGATCAGGCCTTCGATCTCGGTCCCGGGCGCGGGCACGGCGGTCAGGATCGCGAAGGGACGCAGTGCCGTGTGGCGCCAGAGCCGCCGCCAGCCTTGCGCCGTGGCAGGCCGGATATCGACGTAATCGTGGGTCGTGCGGTTCACCAGAGAGCCGTAGCCGAAAAAGTAGGGATTATTTTGCATCTTTTCTCCGGAACTTGATCTGAATCATGTAGTCATCTTTTCGCGCCCTGCATCCTCTCCGCATTCTTTTGAGTTCTCATGTTCCAGTGGAGGCACGGTTATGCGGCTGACGAAACGGACCAATATTTCGATGCGCGTCCTGATGTACTGCGGCGCGAACAATGATCGACTTGTCACGAAATCCGAAATCGCGGAGTGCTGCAACACCTCCGAGAACCATCTGGCGCAGGTGATCAACCGGCTTGGCCAGCTCGGCTTCCTGCATACGCAGCGCGGCCGCAACGGCGGCATCACCCTGGGCCGTCCGATGGAAGAGATCACCGTGGGCGAGGTCTTCCGCGCCGTCGAATCCAGCGTGCCGATCACCGAGTGCTTTGCCGAGGGCGAGAACACCTGCCCGCTGGTGTCGGCCTGCAAGCTGCGTCCGGCCATTGCCCGCGCGACCGAGGCCTTCTACCACGAGCTCGACGGGATGCTGCTCTCGGAACTGGTCTGCGGCAACGACTCGCTGATGCAAATCATGGCACCGGCGGCCTGCATGTCGCGTCCCGCGCTTCACGCCTGACGTCCCCCCTTGCCACAGCGCGCGCGCTTGGCTATCGCTGACGAAATCGGACAGGGAGAACCGGCCCAGCCGGTGCCGAAGGAGCAACCGCCCCGGAAACTCTCAGGCCCCACGGACCTGCCGATACTGAAACTCTGGAGAGAGGCCCCTTGATATGGGGTCCGCCGAAGGGATAGCGATCTCAGGCAAACGGACAGAGGGGGCATCGCGGCGCGGGGATACCCCCTGCGCGGGCGCGGTGCCGGGCGCAATCCGTCATCCCGCCCCTCGAATCGGAGGGACGCTATGAGCGATCTGGAAGAGCTGCCGCTGGCAGCCCTGCACCGCGAACTGGGGGCCAAGATGGTTCCCTTCGCGGGCTACGAGATGCCGGTGCAGTACACCGCCGGCGTCATGAAGGAACACCTTCACACGCGCGAGGCCGCGGGCCTCTTCGACGTCAGCCACATGGGTCAGGTGATCCTGCGCGGGGCGGATTACGCCACCATCGCCGCCGCCTTCGAAAGCCTCGTGCCGGTGGATGCCATCGGGCTGAAGGACGGCCGTCAGCGCTATGGCTTCTTCACCAACGAGGCCGGCGGAATCCTCGACGACCTGATGTTCGCCAACCGGGGCGATCACCTCTTCGTCGTGGTAAACGCCGCCTGCAAGGCCGCCGACATTGCGCATATGACGGCCAACCTGCCCGGTATCAAGGTCGAGGAAATCACCGGCCGCTCGCTGCTGGCGCTTCAGGGCCCCGCGGCCGAGGCGGCGCTGGCGAAGCTCGCCCCCGAGGTGGCCGAGATGACATTCATGGACGTGCGCGACGTGACGCTGGCAGGCGTGACCTGCTGGGTCTCGCGCTCGGGCTACACCGGCGAGGACGGCTACGAGATCTCCGTCCCCGACGCGCAGGCCGAGGAACTGGCCCGTGCCCTGCTGGCGGATGAGAGCGTCCTGCCCATCGGCCTTGGCGCGCGCGACAGCCTGCGGCTGGAAGCCGGGCTCTGCCTCTACGGCCACGACATCGACGAGACCACCAGCCCGATCGAGGCCGGGCTGATCTGGGCGATCCAGAAGGCCCGCCGCGCAGGCGGTGCCCGCGAGGGCGGTTTCCCCGGGGCAGAGCGCATCCTGCGCGAGATCGCCGAGGGCCCGGCCCGCAAACGCGTGGGCCTGCGCCCCGAGGGCCGCGCGCCCATGCGCGAGGGCGTGGCGCTCTTCGCCGATGCGGACAGCACCGAGACCATCGGCACCATCACCTCGGGCGCCTTCGGCCCGACACTGGGGGCGCCCATGTCGATGGGCTATGTCCCCGCGGACATGGCAGCGCCCGGAACGGCGCTTTCCGGCGAACTCCGGGGCAAGCGGGCTCCGCTGACCGTTGACAGCCTGCCCTTCGTTCCCGCCAACTTCAAACGCTGAGACCTGGGAGACACTCCTCATGAAATACACCGAAGAACACGAATGGCTGAACCCCGAGGGCGACCTGATCGTCGTGGGCATCACCGAACACGCCGCCACCCAGCTGGGCGACATCGTCTTTGTCGAACTGCCTGAAGTGGGCACCGAGGTCTCGAAGGAAGACGAGGTCGTGGTGATCGAGTCGGTCAAGGCCGCCTCGGACATCCTCGCGCCGCTGGACGGCGAGATCGTCGAAGTGAACGAGGCGCTGGCCGACAACCCCGGGGCCGTGAACGACGACCCGATGGGCGAAGGCTGGTTCTTCAAGATCAAGCCCTCGGACGCCTCCCAGATGGAAGCGTACATGTCCGAGCAGGAATACCTCGACCTGATCGGCTGAGCCCGTGGCGGTGCGGCGGATCGTGGCGAACCTCGCCTGTGACGATCCGCAGGCGCTCGCGGTGTTCTACCGCGCGCTTTTCGACCTCGACGTGGCGATGGACCTTGGCTTCATCGTCACGCTGGGAGCGGCGGCGCAGCAGGACGTCCAGCTCGCGCTGGCCTCCGAGGGAGGATCGGGCACCCCGGTGCCCGCCCTCTCGATCGAGGTCGACGATCTGGCCCCCGTGCTCGACGCCGCCCGCGCCCGGTCGATCGCCATCGCCTATGGCCCGGTGGATGAGCCGTGGGGCGTGCGTCGCCTCATGCTGCACGATCCCGCCCACGGCCTAACCACCGCCTGATCAACGTCCTGACCCATCTCAGCTAGACGGCAAGGAGCCTTCCGATGCCCTTCACCAAGACAGACTACGATCCCTACGATTTCGCCAACCGCCGCCACATCGGCCCCTCTCCCAAGGAGATGGAGGAGATGCTCGCGGTGATCGGCGTCTCCTCCCTCGACGAGTTGATCGACCAGACCCTGCCGCAGGGCATCCGCCAGGTCGAGCCGCTGGCCTTCGGCCCCGCGCTCTCCGAACAGGAACTGCTGGTCGAGATGCGCCGCGTGGCGCGCAAGAACAAGGTCCTCACCTCGCTTATCGGGCAGGGCTACCACGGGGCGATCACGCCGCCCGCGATCAAGCGCAACATCCTCGAGAACCCGGCATGGTACACGGCCTACACGCCCTACCAGCCCGAGATCTCGCAGGGCCGTCTGGAGGCGCTGCTGAACTACCAGACGATGATCTCGGACCTGACCGGTCTCGACATCGCCAACGCCTCGCTGCTGGATGAATCCACCGCCGCCGCCGAGGCGATGACCATGGCGCAGCGCGTCGCCAAGTCGAAGGCCAAGGGCTTCTTCGTGGACGAGAACTGCCACCCGCAGAACATCGCCGTGATCCAGACCCGGGCCAAGCCGCTGGGGATCAAGGTCATCGTCGGCGCCCCGGAAACCGTGGACCCCGAGACCGTCTTCGGCGCGATCTTCCAGTATCCCGGCACCTACGGCGGCCTGCGCGACTTCACCGGCGTGATCGAGAGGCTGCACGCCGCCAAGGCGATTGCCGTGATGATCGCCGATCCGATGGCGCTGACCCTGCTGAAGGAACCGGCCGCCATGGGCTGCGACATCGCCGTGGGCTCGACCCAGCGGTTCGGCGTGCCCGTGGGCTACGGCGGCCCGCACGCCGCCTACATGGCCTGCCGCGATGCCTACAAGCGCTCGATGCCGGGCCGGATCGTCGGCGTCTCCATCGACGCGCGCGGCAACCGGGCCTACCGGCTGGCGCTTCAGACCCGCGAACAGCACATCCGCCGCGAGAAGGCCACGTCGAACGTCTGCACCGCGCAGGCGCTGCTGGCGGTCATGGCTTCGATGTATGCGGTCTTCCACGGCCCCGACGGGCTGAAGGGCATCGCGCAGCGCATCCACGAGCGCACCGCCCTGCTGGCCAAGGGGCTGGAGGCCGGCGGCTTCGAGATCATGCCGGAGCATTTCTTCGACACGATCACCGTCGAGGTCGGCCCCCTGCAGGCGGCGGTAATGAAATCCGCCGTGGACGAGGGCATCAACCTGCGCGCCGTGGGCGAGACCATGGTGGGCATCACGCTCGACGAGTGCACCACGCTGGACACCCTGCGCGCGGTCTGGAAGGCCTTTGGCCTGACGGACGTGTCGGAAGAGCCCACCGGCTGGCAGCTGCCCGAAGGGCTGATGCGCGAGACGAGCTATCTCACCCATGAGATCTTCCACATGAACCGGGCCGAGACCGAGATGATGCGCTACATGCGCCGCCTCGCGGACCGGGACCTGGCGCTGGACCGCGCAATGATCCCGCTCGGCTCCTGCACCATGAAGCTGAACGCGGCGGCCGAGATGATCCCGATCTCCTGGGATGAATTCGCAAGCCTGCACCCCTACGTGCCCGCCGATCAGGCCGAGGGCTATGGCCACCTCATCGGTGACCTGACCAAGAAGCTCTGCGACATCACCGGCTATGCCGATTTCTCGATGCAGCCGAACTCCGGCGCGCAGGGGGAATACGCGGGCCTGCTGACCATCGCGCGCTACCACGAGGCGCGCGGCGAAGGGCACCGCAACATCTGCCTGATCCCGGTCTCGGCCCACGGCACGAACCCGGCCTCGGCGCAGATGGTGGGCTGGAAGGTCGTCCCCGTGAAGAGCCGCGAGAACGGCGACATCGACCTCGACGACTTCCTCGAGAAGGCGCAGAAGCACGCGGCCGATCTTGCCGCCTGCATGATCACCTACCCCTCGACCCACGGCGTGTTCGAGGAAACGGTGCGCTCGGTCTGCCAGATCACCCATGATCACGGCGGTCAGGTCTATATCGACGGGGCCAACATGAACGCCATGGTGGGCCTGTCCCGTCCCGGCGATCTGGGCGGCGACGTCAGCCACCTGAACCTGCACAAGACCTTCTGCATCCCCCATGGCGGCGGTGGCCCCGGCATGGGCCCCATCGGCGTGCAGGCGCACCTGGTCGAACACCTGCCGGGCCATCCGCTCTTCGGCACCGAGGGCGCGGTTTCGGCGGCGCCCTTCGGCTCGCCCTCGATCCTGCCGATCTCCTGGGCCTACACGATGATGATGGGCGGCGCCGGCCTGACGCAGGCCACCCGCGTGGCAATCCTGAACGCCAACTACATCGTCAGCCGCCTGAAGGGCGCCTACGACGTGCTCTACAAGGGCCCCTCGGGCCGGGTGGCGCATGAGTGCATCCTCGAGACGCGGCCCTTCGAGAAGACCGCAGGCGTGACCGTGGACGACATCGCCAAGCGGCTGGTCGACTGCGGCTTCCACGCGCCGACCATGTCCTTCCCGGTGCCGGGCACGCTGATGGTGGAGCCCACCGAGTCGGAGACCAAGGCCGAGCTGGACCGCTTCTGCGATGCGCTGCTGGCGATCCGGGCGGAGATCGCGGAGATCGAGGACGGCGCCATGGCGCCCGACGCCTCGCCGCTGAAGTTCGCGCCGCACACGGTCGAGGACCTCGTGGGCGACTGGGACCGGGCCTATGCCCGCGAGCAGGGCTGCTTCCCGCCGGGCGCCTTCCGCGTCGACAAGTACTGGCCGCCGGTCAACCGCGTCGACAACGCCTGGGGCGACCGCAACCTGACCTGCACCTGCCCGCCCATGACGGACTATGCAGAAGCGGCGGAGTGATCCGCCCCCGGCCCTGAGCCCCGCACGATGAAGAGAGCCCCGGCAGCCCGCGCTGCCGGGGCTCTTTGCCCTCTGCAAGCTTCCTTGGCAAAGCCGCCCCCAACCCCGATAAAGAGCGGGAGACAGAGGACGTCAGCTTCGAGGAGGCCCCATGACCAAACCCTGCATCATCTGCTGTGCCATCACAGGCTCGCTGCCGCAGAAATCCGACAACCCCGCCGTGCCGATCACCGTGCCCGAACAGGTGGAAAGCATGCAGGAGGCCTGGGAAGCCGGCGCCGCGATCTGCCACGCCCACGTGCGCAACGACGACGGCACCACCTCCTCCGACCCCGAAAAGTTCGCGGCCCTGAAGGAAGGGCTGGAGAAGCACTGCCCCGGGCTGATCATCCAGTTTTCCACGGGCGGACGCTCCGGCGCGGGCCAGACGCGGGGCGGGATGCTGCCGCTGAAGCCCGACATGGCCTCGCTCTCGGTCGGCTCGAACAACTTCCCGACCCGGGTCTACGAGAACCCGCCGGACCTCGTGGATTGGCTCGCCTCCGAGATGAAGACCTATGGCATCCGCCCCGAGGTCGAGGCCTTCGACCTCTCGCACATCCATCAGGCGGCGAAGATGTTCAAGGACGGCCGCCTGCCCGACAGCCCCTATGTCCAGTTCGTCATGGGGGTGAAGAACGCCATGCCCGTGGACCGCGATGTCTTCGACTACTACATCGCCACGATGAAGCGCCTGCTGCCCGACAGCGAGTGGTGCGCGGCCGGTATCGGCAAGGATCAGATCACCCTGAACGACTGGGCCGTGTCCTCGGGCGGCCATGCCCGCGCGGGACTGGAGGACAACATCCGCCTTGACCGCGATACGCTGGCGCCCTCCAACGCGGCGCTGATCAAGCGGATCACCGACCTGTGCGATAAGTACGAGCGCCCCGTCGCCACCACGACGCAGGCGCGCGAGATGCTGGGCCTGCGCCCGGCCTGACGGGCGGGGTCTCGGGCCAGAACTCGGGCCAGAACTCGGGCGGGGTCTCGGGCGGGGTCTCGGGCGGCTCATCCGACGGCCGCGCCGGATCGCCCGCCCGTTCTCCTGCCGGTTCTCCTGCCGGATCGCACCATGCGAAGGGCGCCCCCGGGCGCCCTCGCCTCAGCTGTCGCCCGCGTCGTGGATGTCGTTGGCGTCGGCCAGCAGGCGCCGGTGCTTGCGCATCTCGGCCCGCACCTGCCCGAAGGTCGCGAGGCCCCGCGCCTCCAGCAGCGGGATCATCTTCAGCAGCACCTCCGAGGTCGCCCGCGCATCGCCCATGGCGGTGTGCCGGTCGCGGTCGAGGATCTCGATATCCAGCCGCCCGGCGAGCGCGTCGAGCGTATGGGGCGCCGAGGCCCCGAATAGGATCGCCGAGAGCAGCACCGTGTCCAGCACCGGATGGTCGAATTTCAGGTCCTGCCGTGCGCCGTAGCGGTGCAGGAAGGCCATGTCGAAGGGCGCGTTATGGGCCACGATCACCGCGCCACGGCAGAAGCGGTGCAGCCGGGCCACCGCCTCGGGGATCGTCGGCGCGCCATGGACCATGGCGTTGGAAATCCCGTGCACCCGCGTCGCTCCCGGCGGGATCGGCCGCGCGGGATCGACCAGCGTGTCCACCACCTCGCCGGGCACGCACTGGCCGTTGACGATGCGGATCGCCCCGATCTGGACGATGTCGTCGCGCATCGGGATCAGCCCGGTGGTCTCGGTGTCCATCACCACGTAGATCAGCTGCCGCAGGGGCGTGTCGCTGATCGAGGCCGGGACCTCCCCCAGCGTGGCCGAGAAGTCGAAGGCCATGGGACGTTCCGCGTGGATGCCCTCCTCCGGCGGGAAGGAGAGGACATAGCCCCCCGCCTTCAGCGGATGCAGCGTGACCCGCCAGCCCGAGGCATTGCCCGCCAGCGGCAGGGTCACCACCCGGTCGCGGCGATAGCCCCGGCTGTCGAGGTCCGCGACCGCCTCCCGCAGCTTCGCCTCGTCGAAATAGTCGAAGACCGACTGGCCGAGGGCGAGCGGCCCCATCGCGTCCAGCGAGGCGGCGGCGTGACCATCGTAGAGCGTGATCCGGTGATCCGGCGCCACGATCAGCACCGCTAGCTGGATCTCGGACAGGACGGCGGCAAGCTGGTCCTTCTCGGTCTCCAGCCGCGAGGTGTGCCGGGCCAGCGTCTCGGCCGCCTGCAGGTCCGCGGTGCCAAGCTGCGCCGTCAGGGCCGAAGCCGCGGGCCCGAGGTCCCCGAGGTAGCGCGCCGGCCCCGCGTCGAGGTCCGAGCGCACGCCCGCCACCGCGCGGGTGCGCATGTCGGCAGCCAGCCTCTCGATGGGCTTGGCGACATTCTCGTCGAAGAGCAGCCAGACACCGGCCACCAGACCGGCGAGGCCAAAGCCCGCCACCAGCCCCGCGATCACATAGCCCGAGGCCCCGCCCCCGTGCCGCCATCCGAACCACAGGCCGAGCGCGATCAGGGCCAGCCCACCGACACCGAGCACCGCAAAGAAGAGCAGCACCCGCTGGCGCAGTGACATCCTCTCGACCCAGCGCTGCGTCATCTCACCCCTCCGCGCAAACCGCCTGCGTGACGGGGTCCTCCGCCCCCGCGTCGATCCAGCCGGCGCCCTCGACCGCGCCGCCCGCGCCGAAGGTCACGCCGTCCTCCAGCGCCGCACGGCGGTGGCCGTCGCAGTCCACCAGCACCCGCAGGCGCTGCACCGCGCCCCACCTCTGGTAGAAGACCACGTCGGTGATCCGCAGCGCGGGCTGCTCGGGGTTGCGCAGCGTGGCCGCGTGATCGACCACGGCAAAGCGGCTGACATAGGGCCGGACATAGGTCCAGGGCCGGTAGAAGACCTGCGTTTCCACCTCGGTCACGATCTCGGCGGTGTCGGGCAGCGTCGCCTTGGTACGCGGCGCCCAGGTGTATTCGTTCGACACCGTCATCCCGATCATCACCAGACCCGCCGCCACCGGCATCATCCACTTGGGCAGCCGCCCGCCGACGATCCGGTTCACCAGCAGCACGACACCCGCCGCGGCAAGCCCGGCCACGAACGTGGCGATCAGTTCCAGAAACATGCCTGTTCTCTCCTCCCCCGGGTGACCCGGGTCTTCCCCATTGTGCCGGTTATTCCCCGGCCGTTACCCCGGCACCCCACGGCCTGACCCGGCCGCCGATTGCATCCGCCGCACCACCACGAAGGCGTCGCGCAGATGGCTGCGTTCGAAGTCCGACACTCGGGCCGGGGCCATGAAATTGTCAACCGCCTCCCCGGCGGCGACCTGTCGCGCCTGATGCTCCAGCCGTGTCTGGGCAATCAGGTCATAGGCATCCAGCAGGTCCTGCCCGCCGCCCGGGCTGACGATGCCCGCCGCCATGGCACCCTGCAACCGCGCCCGGGTGTTCACCGCGGGCAGCCGCCCCTGCAGCGCATAGACCCGGCCAAGGTCCGTCACCGGCACCACGCCGTTGTGCTTGAGGTCGATCGTGTCCTTGTGCTCGCCCGAGCGGAAGGTGGCAAAGCCCCTCAGCAGCCCCAGCGGCGGCGTATGCTTGAGCGAATTGGCCACCATCTGCGCCACGAAGATCGTGTTCTGGGCAGCGGCCCCCAGCGTCTCTTCCTGCAGGCGGGTCAGCAGCGCGCCCTGCCCGCCGATGCCGCGCAGGTCGAACATGACCGAGGAGAGCATCTGCGATTCCGGGTCCGCCTTGGCGATCCAGCCCGCGAAGTAGCGCCGCCACGCGGCCAGCGGCTGACACCAGCGGGGGTTGGTCGCCATCATGTCGCCGGGGCAATAGACGTAGCCGCAGGCGTTGAGCCCGTCGCTCACGATCCGCGCCAGCCGGGTGAAATAGGCCATGTCGGCCTCGCTCGCGGCATCGTCGAGGATCAGGCAGTTGTCCTGATCCGAGACGCCGGTCTGCTCCTGCCGGCCCTGCGATCCGCAGGCCGCCCAGAGGTAGGGCACGGGCGGCGGGCCCAGTTCTGCCTCGGCCATGGCCAGCAGGCGGCGGGTGACCGTGTCGGCGATATCGGTGATCAGCCGGGTCACCACGTCATGCCGGTTGCCCGCGCCCACCAGCTGCCGCAGCAGCGCGGGGATCTTGGCGGTGACGGCGGCCAGCCCGGCCACGTCCTGCGCCTGCGCCAGATCGCGCACGAGGTGGGCGGAGCTTTCGGCCTGCGCCCGGGTGAGGTTGGTCTGGGTGACGATGCCCACCAGCCGGCCGGCCTCGACCACCGGGATATGGCCGATCCGGTGCTCCATCATCGCGTGCAGCACGTCCGAGCCGATGGCGGAGGGCGCCAGCACGAGGGGATTGCGCGTCATGATCCCGGCCACCGGGCCGGTCGGATCGATGCCCCCGGCGACGACCTTGTTGGACATGTCGCGGATCGTGACGATCCCGGCCAGCGCCCCCTTCTCCAGCACCGGCAGGGAGGAGATGCGCCGCTCGCGCATCAGGGCGGCCGCATCGCGGATCGGGGTGTCGGCCTCGCAGGTGGTGGGATCGGCGGCCATCAGCTCGGCCACGCGCATGTCGGTCAGCGCCGGGCGGCGTGGTGCTGCCGCCTCGCCCTTCCCGCGCGAGAAGAAGCGGCGGAAGGCCTCGTGCGCCTCGATCAGCGCAAGGAAGCGCCCGGCGGGCAGCAGGAAGAGCGTGCAGTCCTCCTCGGCGATGGCGGTGGAGGCGGCGAAGCCGTCGCGCATCAGCCCGCGTTCCCCGAAGGAATTCCGGGCCATGAGGTGCGAGAGGACCTCGCCCTGTTCGCCCTCGATCCGGACGTGACCGGCGCGCACGACGTAGAGCCCGTCGAGCCGTTCACCGAAGCGGAAGATCACCTGCCCCGCAGGCACGTCCAGCCGCCGGAACATGCCGCACAGCTGCGCGCGCTCCTCGGCGGGCAGCGTGTCGTAGGGATGTATCCCCGCAAGGAAGGTCTGGGTGTCCTCGGGCATGGGCCCCTCCCCAAGCTAAGAGAGACGGAAACGGCGCGGGGTCATGAAGACTGCCCGCGCCGTCCCTGACAAGGGGGAGGACGAAGTCCCCCCGTCGCTGCCCGATCCCCACAGGAGGAAGGACCGGGCTGTCCGATGCGCGGCCCGCCCTCATTCAGGCCGCACACCGGGGAGGATCGTCAGTGATCCGTGGCCGCACCGGCCCCGCGGGGGATGCGCACGCTCTCGACAAGGTCCTTGATCTCCTGCGGGGTGTCCTCGGTCATGTGCGACACGATGAAGGCCACCGCGAAGTTGAGGACCGCACCGATCGACCCGATCGAGACCGAGGTGATGCCCAGAAGCGAGCCATCCACGGTGTCGGGGAACGAGTTGGTGCCCGGGATGAACATCCAGCCCTTGTGCAGGAAGATGTAGACCACGGTGAAGATCAGGCCGGTCAGCATGCCTGCCACGGCGCCCTTGTTGTTCACCCGGGTCGAGAAGATGCCCATCATCAGCACCGGGAAGATCGAGGCCGCGGCGATCCCGAAGGCCAGGGCCACGGTCTGCGCGGCAAAGCCCGGGGGGTTGAGGCCGAGGTAGGTCGCCACCGCGATGGCAACAGCCATGGCGATACGGGCCGACATCAGTTCACCCTTTTCCGAGATGTTCGGGTTCAGCTGGCCCTTGATCAGGTCGTGGCTGACCGAGGACGAGATGGCGAGCAGGAGGCCTGCCGCGGTGGACAGGGCCGCGGCCAGACCGCCTGCGGCGACCAGCGCGATGACCCAGCCGGGCAGCTGTGCGATCTCGGGGTTGGCAAGCACGAGGATGTCGTTGTTGACCACCAGTTCCGAACCGGTCCAGCCGTTGGCTTCTGCCGTGACGGTGAAGTCGGCGTTCTTGTCGTTGTAGAACTGGATCAGGCCGTCGCCGTTCTTGTCCTCGAAGGAGAGCAGGCCGGTGACTTCCCAGTTCTTCATCCAGTCCGGACGCGAGTCATAGGCGATGGGCTGCTCGGTCACGCCGTTCGGGTAGACGGTGGTCATGATGTTCAGGCGCGCCATGGCCCCCACGGCCGGGGCCGTCAGGTAGAGCAGCGCGATGAAGACCAGCGCCCAGCCGGCGGACCAGCGTGCGTCGGCCACCTTGGGCACGGTGAAGAAGCGGATGATGACGTGGGGCAGGCCCGCGGTGCCGATCATCAGCGACAGGGTGAAGAGCACCATGTTCAGCGTGTTGGAGTGGTGGCCGGTGTAGCTGTTGAAGCCGAGGTCGGTCACGATCTGGTCGAGCGTCTTGAGCAGCGCCTCGCCCGAGCCCTGGTGTTCGCCCAGCAGGCCGAGCGGCGGCACCGGGTTGCCGGTCAGTTGCAGCGAGATGAAGATCGCCGGGATCGTGTAGGCCATGATCAGCACGCAGTATTGCGCCACCTGGGTGTAGGTCACGCCCTTCATGCCGCCGAACACGGCGTAGGCGAAGACGACGCAGGCGCCGATCAGCAGGCCCGCGGTGTTCGACACCTCGAGGAAGCGCGAGAAGGCCACGCCCACGCCGGTCATCTGGCCGATCACGTAGGTGACCGAGGCGACGATCAGGCAGATCACGGCCACGAGGCGCGCGGTCGGGCTGTAGAAGCGGTCGCCGATGAACTCGGGCACGGTGAACTTGCCGAACTTGCGCAGGTAGGGCGCGAGCATCAGCGCCAGCAGCACGTAGCCGCCGGTCCAGCCCATCAGGAAGGTCGAGTTGTCGTAGCCCACGAAGGCGATCAGGCCGGCCATGGACAGGAAGGAGGCCGCGGACATCCAGTCCGCCGCGGTGGCCATGCCGTTGGTGACGGGGTGGACACCCCGGCCGGCGGCATAGAATTCGGAGGTCGAGCCCGCGCGGGCCCAGATCGCGATGCCGATGTAGAGCGCGAAGGACGCGCCCACGAACAGCAGGTTAAGGGTATACTGGTCCATGGTCGATCACTCCTCGTCGACGCCGTGTTCACGGTCGAGCTTGTTCATCCGCCAGGCGTAGAAGAAGATCAGCGCCAGGAAGACGAGGATCGACCCCTGCTGCGCGACCCAGAACCCGAAGTCCGCGCCGCCGACGGAAATCCCCATCAGGGCCGGGCGCAGCAGGATGCCGAAGCCGAAGGGCACGATGGCCCAGATGATGAGGCTGATGATGATCAGCCGCAGGTTCGCCGACCAGTAGCTGTTCTTGGATGAGTTATCGGCCATTGGCGGCCCCCTCCCTCTCTGTGTGATGTCCCTGGGCACGCCGCAAACGGCGCACCCTCCTCCTGCGCAGGCCCCGAGAGGCCTGCGGTCCTGTCGTGAAATCTATCGGGGCCTCAGCGCGTGGCTGCGGCGACGATGTCCTGAAGCGACTGCGCGATGGCGTCGATCTCGCCCATGGCGTCCACGCGGCTCAGCACGCCGCGGGCGTCGTAGTAGCCGATCAGCGGCGCAGTCTGTGCGTGGTAGGCGGCGAGCCGCGAGCCAACCGTCTCGCGGTTGTCGTCGGCGCGGCGCTTCATCTCGATCCCGCCGCACTTGTCGCAGGTGCCCGCGACGGCGGGCTGCTTGAAGCTGTCGTGATAGCCCTCGCCGCAGGCGGCGCAGGTATAGCGCCCGGCCACACGGTCGACCATCGCGGCGTCGTCCACCTCCAGCGAGACGGCAGCGTTGACCTTCTGACCGGTGCTCTCCAGCAGGTCATCCAGCGCGGCGGCCTGGCCTTCGGTGCGCGGGAAGCCATCGAGGATGACCCCCTTGGCCACGTCGGGTTCCGCCAGCCGGTCCTGCAGGATCGCCAGCACGATCTCGTCGCTGACCAGCCCGCCCGCATCCATCACAGCCTTGGCGCGCTGCCCGGCTTCGGTGCCCGCGGCCACGGCGGCGCGCAGCAGGTCGCCGGTGCTGAGTTGGACGAGGCCAAAGCGCTCCTCCAGCATCCGCGCCTGCGTCCCCTTGCCGGCCCCCGGCGGGCCCAGCAGGATGAGCACGGCGGGCCGCGTCATGGTTTCTGCCTCCATGAGACTCCTCCTCGTTCCTTCCGGGCCCATGGCCCGTCCCTCCCCGCCGAGGTGTCTCCGGCGGATTCTCCTGACGTCACATTAACACAAGGTGAAAACGATCCTATAACCTTCGGGATTGCCGCGCTTTTTCTGTCAATCAATTTTCGAATCGCGCAGGTTTATGTAAATTTCCCTGAGAACGCCCCGTTTTTCAAAGTAAATTCGGCACAGAAACGACAAAGCCCCGCAGGCGGGCTGCGGGGCTCTTCGGGATGTGAGCGCGAACGGCCCGCCGGGGGGCCTGCGACAAATTGGACCGCCCCCTTGCCGGGGCCGGCTGTGGTGGCGCCCCGCGGGGCGGCTCAGCCGCCCGTCGCGGTCCTCAGCCGATGCCCGGGGGTCAGGCGCTCTCGCGACCGATCAGGGCCACGGGCGCATCGTCCTCGCGGGCGAAATCCAGAGGCGGCGCATCGGCGGCGGCGGTGGCGCGCTTGAATTCATAGACCATCTCGCCGTTTTCCTCCTCCGAGGCGACGATCAGGCATTGCGAGAGGTGGCGGCCGCCATCGTAGAGATCGATCAGCCCGCGCAGGTGCGGCGCATCCTCGATCGCAAGGGCAAAGCCGTCGTGCCACAGGCGCAGCACCGGAAAGGTCTCGTCCCCCACGTGGACACGCAGGCGGCTCTTGCGGCGCGCGTCCTTGCGGCGGGCCGCGTCCAGACCTTCACGGATCTCTTTCGGCAGATAGGTTTCCATGGCCATCCTCCAGGCACTCACGGAGGATGCCTCGCGCATCCTTAAATTGCCGTGAACCAGCCTAAGATAGCGGGAGGGCTGGGAAATTCCACCGAGTCGTTTTGCGCTGCAATGCAGCTTGTGCCCTGCCTGCATCAGCACAGGGCCCCAGCCCTTTGCACACCCCTGCTAACGCTCATGTAAACGGGGCCGGCGCCCCGTCCCGCGCGCCTTTGTGCACTGCCGCACGCGGGTTGCGCCCCCATCGGGGTTTGCCCTTGGGTGCGCCGCCGCTACGTCACCTTTCCAAGCGGGGCCCCACCTGAGGGCCCGGAAGCAAAGGAGCGTGACATGGGACTTCTGGTCGACGGCATCTGGCAGGACAAATGGTATGACACCGCCAAGACGGGCGGCAAGTTCGTGCGCTCGACCACCCAGTGGCGCAACTGGGTCACCGCCGATGGCAGCGCCGTCCCCTCCGGCGAGGCGGGTTTCAAGGCGGAGAGCGGGCGCTATCACCTCTATGTCTCCTATGCCTGCCCCTGGGCCCATCGCACCCTGATCTTCCGCGCCCTGAAGGGACTGCAGGATCATGTCAGCGTCTCTGTCGTCCACCCCGAGATGCTGGGCGAGGGCTGGACCTTCCGCACCGATTTCCCCGGCACCACGGGCGATGACCTCTTCGGCCTGCCCTACCTGCGCGACATCTACCTGAAGGCCGACCCCAAGACCTCTGGCCGGGTGACGGTGCCGGTGCTCTGGGACAAGCAGCGCGAGACGATCGTCTCGAACGAAAGCGCCGAGATCATCCGCATGTTCAACACGGCCTTCGACGGGATCACCGGCGACGATCAGGACTTCTGGCCCGAAGACCTGCACGGCGAGATCGAGGACCTGAACGCGCGCATCTACGACACGGTGAACAACGGCGTCTACAAGGCCGGCTTCGCCACCACGCAGGAGGCCTACGACGAGGCCGTCGGCCCGCTCTTCGACAGTCTCGACTGGCTGGAGGACCTGCTGGGCCGCAAGCGCTACCTCACCGGCGACCGCGTGACCGAAGCCGACTGGCGCCTGTTCCCGACGCTGATCCGCTTCGATCCGGTCTATCACCTGCACTTCAAGTGCAACCGGCATCGGATCGTGGATTACCCGAACCTCTGGGGGTACCTGCGTGAGCTCTACCAGTGGCCCGGCGTGGCCGAGACGGTGAAGGTGGATCACTTCGTCCGCCACTACCACTACAGCCACGATACGATTAACCCCTACCGGATCATCCCGATCAACCCGGTGCTGGACTACGACGCGCCGCACGGGCGCGCCGCCATCGGCGGTTGAGCCCCGTCCCGGGGCCGGCGCACCGAGGCCCGGTCCCCAGTCCACGCCTCAGGGCCACAGGACAGGTCCACAGGGCAGGCCCACGGCGCGTGCCACCGCCCTCCGTGCCCTACTGCGCGTCGCGGGCCTCTACCGGGGCCCTCAATGCAGGCCTCAATGCACGGCGAAATGTTCGACCATGGCGGCAAGGTCCTCGACCGGGGCATCGGTGCGCATCATCGCGCGGGCGTTGCTGCAGTGCCGGAAGATCGACCCGTCGGCAAAGACGGGCCCGCCGCTGACGACGATCACCTGCGCCCCCGGCTGCCGGTAGGACGCGAAATCCGACACCGCCAGCGCCGACCCTTCCGCAAGGAAGAGATCCAGCACGATCACGTCGAACTCGTACAGCAGCAGTTGCGTCACCGCCTCCTGCTGGCCCCGGGCCAGCGAGACCCGCACATGCTCCGCTTCAAGGTGGCGCTTCCAAGCCTGCCCGAGGCCCGGCTCGCTTTCCACGATCAATACCCTGCTCATACTTCTGTCCTCATTCTGACGGACGACCGGACAGGTCCGCAGACCTCCCCGGCATTCCCTGATCCCGCCCCCGTCTTCCCGTCTTCCCGGTCGTTTCTTTTGACGCGCCGCATTCTGGCTGGCTTGGTGAAGTCTTCGGTCAGTTTGATTAATAAAACATTAACCGCGCCGGGCCACCGCAAGGGTTCTTGCCCGCGCGGCACAAATCCGCTTGAACCGGCGCGACCCGTTGCGCGAGTACCCCGATGTCCCACGCCCTGCTGCTGATCCCTGCCCTGCTGCTCGATGCGCTCTTCGGCGAACCCGACTGGCTCTGGTCGCGCCTGCCGCATCCGGCGGTGCTGATCGGGCGCGTCATCGGCTGGGCCGACCGGCGCTTCAACCGGGGTGCCGCGCGCCGGCTGCGCGGGCTCCTGCTGCTGCTTGCCCTCGCCGCGGGCGCGGCCCTGATCGGCCAGGCGATTGCCGCCCTCGGGGCCTGGGCCGAGGTGCTCTGCGCCGCGGTCCTGCTGGCGCAGCGCTCGCTGGCCGATCACGTTCAGGCGGTGGCCGACGCGCTGCGGCTTGGCGTGGCGGACGGGCGCATGGCCGTGGCGCGGATCGTCGGGCGCGACACCGCCGCCATGGACGGGCCCGCGATCACCCGCGCCGCCATCGAAAGCGCGGCCGAGAACCTCTCGGACGGGGTCGTGGCGCCCGCGTTCTGGTTCCTGATCGGCGGGCTGCCGGGCATTCTGGTCTACAAGGCCGTGAACACCGCCGACAGCATGATCGGCTACCGGAGCGAACGGCACGCACGCTTCGGCTGGGCCGCGGCCCGGACCGATGACCTGCTGAACCTGATCCCCGCGCGGCTGACCGCGCTGATCCTCGCCGCCCTGACCGGGGGCCTGCGCCACTGGCCCGCCATCGTGGCCGAGGCGCGCCAGCACCGCTCGCCAAACGCCGGCTGGCCCGAGGCCGCCATGGCCCGCGCCCTCGATACCGCGCTCTCGGGCCCACGCGCCTACGGCGGCGAGATGCGGGAGTTCCCATGGGTCCACCCGCAGGGCGACCGCACGCCCGGACCGCAGGCCATCGAGGGCGCGGTGCGGCTGCTCTGGCGGGTCTGGGGCGCGCTGCTGGTGGGCGGGCTCCTGCTGGCGCTGCTCTGATCGTCCATTGCCCCGCGCGGTCAGATCGCTACCCTTCCCCTCGTGGATTTGATCACGAGGTTCTTCATGCGCTTTCTCCCCGCCGCCCTCGCCGCCCTGCTGCTGACCGCTGCGCCCGTCGCCGCGCAGCAATGCGGCGGCTCCTTCTCCAGCTTCGTGACCGGGCTGAAGTCCGAGGCGGTCAGCCGCGGCCATGACCGCGCCACGGTGGACCGCTTCTTCGCCAGCGCCCGACAGGACGGCGCCGTGCTCAAGGCTGACCGGGCGCAGGGGGTCTTCCAGCTCGACTTCACCACCTTCGCGCGGCGGCTGATCTCGGCCAACCGGATGCAGGTGGGCGCCCGCAAGGCCCAGCAATATGCGGGCACCTTCCAGCGTATCCAGCAGACCTACGGCGTGCCGCGCGGCATCCTCATGGCCTTCTGGGCCTTCGAAACGGACTACGGCGGCTACCAGGGGGATTTCAACACGCTGAACGCCCTCGTCACGCTGGCGCACGACTGTCGCCGGCCCGAGCTTTTCCGCCCGCAGGTCTTCGCCGCGCTGGAACTCTACGAACACGGCGACTTCTCTCCCACCGGCACCAAGGGGGCCTGGGCAGGCGAGATCGGGCAGGTGCAGATGTTGCCCGAGGATATCGTCGAGAACGGTGTCGACGGGGATGGCGACGGCCATGTCCGCCTGAAGGAGAGCGCACAGGATGCGCTGATGTCCGGTGCGAAGATGCTGCGCTCCCTCGGCTGGCGCCCGAACGAGCCGTGGCTGCAGGAAGTGACCGTGCCCGAGACCCTCGACTGGACGCAGACCGGGCTCCAGACCCAGCTGCGCGCGTCGCAATGGGCCTCGATGGGGGTCAGGCCGCGTTCGGGCGCGATGCTGGCGCCGAACCTGCCCGCCTCGATCCTGCTGCCGCAGGGCCGTCACGGCCCGGCCTTCCTCGTCTACCCGAACTACAACGTTCTCTTCGAATGGAACAAGAGCTTCGTCTATGTGCTGACGGCGGCCTATTTCGGCACCCGGCTGGAGGGCGCGCCGGTCTTCAATGCGGGCAATCCCGACACGGGCCTCAGCGGGGCACAGATGAAGCAGCTTCAGCAGAAGCTGGTGAACCGCGGTTACGACGTGGGCGGCGTGGACGGGATCCTGGGCGAGAAGACCCGCGAGGCGGTGCAGGCGGTGCAGAAGCAGATGGGCCTGCCCGCCGACGCCTGGCCGACGCCCGGGCTGCTGCAACGGATGTGAGCCGGGAGCGGTGACGGCACCGTCGTTTACTTAGCGGTAGGGATTGGGGTATATTCCAGAGCGACGACGATACGGGGTTCATCACCTCACTTCACAATCTGGCCCTGCGGAGTTGCCGCTCCGCAGGGCCTTTCTGTTTCAGCCTAGCGGCCGATCCAGAGCCGGATGATGGCCAGCACCACGGTCACGACCGCGATCAGCACCATCCACCGACGATACGATTCATCGCTCAAAGTTCCTCATCTCCTTCCGCCGCGATGTGTCGCGACGAAGGGACGGTAGGCGGGTGTGGTTAATCAGGCGTTAGCCGGTCATGCGAGGATCTCGTCCAGCGCCGCGACCAGCGCGTCGCATTCCTCGGCGGTGCCGATGGAGATGCGCAGCCAGTCGCGTATCCGCTCGGCCCCGAAGTGGCGCACGAGGATCCCGGCCTCGCGCAGCGCGGCCTGAAGCTCCGCCGCCGCGTGGCCCGGGTGCGAGGCGAAGACGAAGTTCGTCGCCGAGGGCAGCACCTTGAAACCCAGACCGCGCAGGCGCACCGTCAGACGCTCCCGCTCGGCCATGACGGCGTAGCGGGTAGCGTCGAACCAGCCATGGTCTTCCCACGCCGCCTGCGCGCCGACCTGTGCCAGCCGGTCGAGCGGGTAGGAGTTGAAGCTGTCCTTCACCCGTTCCAGCCCCTCGATCAGCGGCCGCTGCCCCATGGCGAAGCCCACGCGCATCCCGGCGAGGGACCGCGACTTGGAGAAGGTCTGAACCACCAGCAGGTTCTCGTAGCGATCGATCAACGAGACGGCGCTTTCGGCCCCGAAGTCGACATAGGCCTCGTCCACCAGAACCACGCAATCGGGGTTCTGTTTCAGGACCTGCTCCACCGCGTCCAGCGGCAGGGCGATGCCCGTGGGCGCGTTCGGGTTGGCGAGGACCACACCACCCTGCTCCCCCGTGTAGTCAGCCACGTCGACGCCGAAGCCTTCTGTCAGCGGCACGTGCCGGCTCTCGATGCCGTAGAGCTCGCAATAGGTGCGATAGAAGGAATAGGTGATATCCGCGAAGGCCACCGGCGCCTTGCCGGTGAAGAAGGCGTTGAAGGCGTGGGCCAGCACCTCGTCGGAGCCATTGCCGACGAAGACCTGATCCGGGGACAGCCCCATGCCGGCGGCCAGCGAGGCGCGCAGATCGCCCGACAGCGGATCGGGATAGAGCCGCAGCCCGTCGCCCGTGGCCCGATGGATCGCCTCCACCGCCTTGGGCGAGGGCCCATGGGGGTTCTCGTTCGTGTTCAGCTTGATGAACACCCGGTCGCGCGGCTGTTCGCCGGGCGTGTAGGGCACGAGGGTGGACACGAGGGGGCTCCAGAACCGGCTCATGGCGGGATCCTTTCGGGCTGTATCGCGCCCGTCCTGCCACGGCCTGCGCCGAGACGCCAGAGTGTACGATCAGCCGCCTCTGGCGCGATGCTCGGTAGGCCAGCCCCGCGCGCCCGGTTCGGCCCGGTTCGGGGCGTGCAATGCCCTCGCCACCCTGCCCGGAATTTTCGAAAATTCCGGACCGTTTTCTTGCAAGAAAACGGCGGGGGGCGGAGCCCCCCGTCCCTGTCCCGGCGAAGTCGCGCCCCGGTCAGGCGACCAGCGCCTCGGCCTTCTTGAGGTCCACGGAAACCAGCTGGCTCACGCCCTGTTCCTGCATCGTCACGCCGAACAGGCGGTCCATCCGCGCCATGGTCACGGCGTGGTGGGTGATGATCAGGAACCGCGTGTCGGTGCGGCGGCACATCTCGTCGAGCATGTCGCAGAACCGGGTCACGTTGGCGTCGTCGAGCGGCGCGTCGACCTCGTCCAGCACGCAGATCGGCGCGGGGTTGGCGAGGAAGACCGCAAAGATCAGCGCCAGCGCGGTCAGCGTCTGCTCCCCGCCCGAGAGCAGCGAGAGCACCGAGAGCTTCTTGCCCGGCGGCTGGCACATGATCTCGAGGCCCGCTTCCAGCGGGTCGTCGCTTTCCACCAGCACGAGGTTCGCCTCGCCGCCGCCAAAGAGGTGCCGGAACAGCAGCGAGAAGTTCGAGTTCACCTGCTCGAAGGCCGTCAGCAGGCGCTCGCGCCCCTCGCGGTTGAGGCTGGAGATGCCATTGCGCAGCTCGCGGATGGCGTTCTCGAGGTCTTCCTTCTCGGTCACCAGCTGCATGTGTTCGGTCGCCACTTCCTTGGCGTCCTCCTCGGCGCGCAGGTTCACGGCGCCAAGGGCGTCGCGCTGGCGCTTCAGCCGGTTCACGTCATTCTCGATGTCATCCGACGGCGGCATCTTGTCCGGGTCCACGTCGAGGCTTTCGAGCAGCTGCTTCGGCGTCATCTCCTGCGCCTCGGCGATCCGCTCGGCGGCGTGTTCGACGTTTTCCTGCGCGGCATCGGCGCGGGCCTCGGCCCGGGCACGCCCCTCGCGGGATTCCGAGGCGGTCCGTTCGGCGTCGCGCTCGGCGGCCACGGCCTCGCGGGCCTCCGCCTCGGCCCCGGCAAGCGCATCTGCAGCGGCTGCGCGGCGCTCCTCCGCGTCCTCGATCGAGGCGCTCAGCTCCTCGCGGCGGGCGGCGATCTCTTCGGGCTGGGCCGACGCCTCGGACAGCTCTTCCTGGCTCTCCAGCTTGCGCTCTTCCAGTTCCGCGATCCGCTTGCCCGCGCTGTCGAGGCGCAGCCGCCAGCCGGAGAGTTCCTTGGTCACTTCCTGCGTGCGGCGCAGCCGGGCATCGCCCTCGCGGCGCAGCTCGTCATGGGCGGCGCGGCGGGCCATCATCGCCATCCGCGCGGCCTCGACCGTCATCTTGATGTTCTCGGCGGCGTGGCGTGCGGCATCCAGATCGCCCAGTTCCTCCAGCCCCCGCTCGGCCTCGGCGACCTGTGCGCGGGCAGCGAGCGCATCGTCCTCGTGCCGCTTCACGGCGAGGCCGAGGTTCTCCAGCCGGCTTTCCGCCATGGAGCGTTCGGCCTCGGCCTTGGACACCCGGCGGGCGGCTTCGGCGACCAGACGGTCGGCATCGCGGCGGGCCTGCCGGGCGGCCTGATCGGCGGCGGTCAGGTCCGAGAGCCGCTTGGTCAGAGCCTCGTGGGCGGCGCGGGCGCCATCGGCCTCTGCCGAGGCGCGCTCCAGCTCCTGCTTCAGCTCTTCCAGCCGGTTGAGCTGTTGCAGCCGCAGCGCGGCGGCAGAGGGCGCATCCTCGGCCCAGGCCCGGTAGCCGTCCCACCGCCAGAGATCGCCCTCCAGCGTCACCAGACGCTGGCCGGGCTTCAGCAGCGCCTGAAGGCGCGGGCCATCGGCGGCGTCGACAAGGCCGATCTGGCCGATGCGGCGGGCCAGCACACCCGGCACGGTGACGTAGTTCGAGAGGCCGGCCACCCCGTCGGGCAGCGGCTGCGCCTGCGGATAGGCGTCAAGCGTGACCCAGCCCGAGGGCCCGTCGCCGGCCACTTCCGGCGCGCGAAGGTCATCGGCCAGCGCCGCCCCGAGCGCCTTCTCGTAGCCCGGCTTCACCCGGACGCTGTCGAGGATCTGCCCGCCCTCGGCGGTGTCGCGCTGCACCAGCTTGGCAAGCGCCGTCACCTCGGCCCTCAGCGCGTTCACCTCGCCCTCGGCGGAGGAGCGCGCGGCACGGGCCTCGGCCTCGCGCGACTGGGTCATGGCGCGGGCCTCCTCGGCGGCGAGCAGGGTTTCCTCGGCCCGTTCGGCGGTGGCCTGCGAAATCTCGCTTTCCTCCACCGCGGCCTCGTAGGTCTCGGCGGCCTCTTCCACGGCCTCGCGGCTGGCCAGAACCGCCTCGCGGGCCTTCGCGGCCTCGGCCTCGGCGCGGGCCAGCGTGCGGCGGCTGTCTTCCAGCAGGCGCTGCGCCGACTGGTGCCGGGCGGCAAGCCGGGCCACGTCCTCGGTCAGCTGCGACAGGTCCGCCTCGCGCTCGGTCAGGACATCGCCTGCCTCCTGCGCCGCCTCGGCGGCCTCTTCCAGCTTCTCGGCATGGCCCTCGCCCGCCTTGATCAGCTCGCGCTGTTCCCATTCCAGCCGCGCGATCGTGTCGCCCGCGTCGCGGTTCAGCCCGGCCTCGCGCTCCATGTCGCGGATCAGCTGATCGATCCGGTTGCGCAGGGTCTCGATGGCCTGAAGGGCGCGGCCCTCCTCGTCCTTCAGGGAATCCCGTTCGACCTGAAGCCGCTGCAGGATGGCCGAGGCAATCGCCTCCTCCTCGCGCAGGGGCGGCAGGCTTTCCTCGATCTTCGCGCGGGCCTCGCCGGCCTTGCGCGCGGCGGCCTCCGCCTGACTGGCGGCCACGGTCAGCTCGCGCAGCTGGTCGCGCGCCTTGGCCCGGGCCTCGTCGGCCTCGCGCCAGCGCCGCCAGAGAAGCATGCCCTCGGACTGGCGCAGCTCGGCCCCGATGGCGCGGTAGCGCTGAGCCTGACGGGCCTGCCGTTCCAGCTGGGCCAGCTGGCCCGCAAGCTGGTCGATCACGTCATCGACGCGGGTCAGGTTCTGCTCCGCGCCCTTCAGCTTCAGCTCCGCCTCGTGGCGCCGGGCATAGAGCCCCGAGATCCCGGCCGCCTCTTCGAGGATGCGGCGCCGCGCCTTGGGCTTGGAGTTGATCAGCTCGGAGATCTGCCCCTGCCGCACCAGCGCGGGCGAATGCGACCCGGTGGAGGCATCCGCAAAGAGCATCTGCACGTCCCGCGCCCGCACGTCCTTGGCGTTCGACTTGTAGGCAGAGCCCACATCGCGGGTGATCCGGCGCACGATCTCGATCTGGTCCTCGTCGTTGAAGCCCGCGGGCGCCAGACGGTCGGCGTTGTCGATGTGCAGGGTGACTTCGGCGAAGTTCCGGGCGGGCCGCGTGGCGGCCCCGGCAAAGATCACGTCTTCCATGCCACCGCCGCGCATCGCGGTCGGGCGATTCTCGCCCATGACCCAGCGCAGCGCCTCCAGCAGGTTCGACTTGCCACAGCCATTGGGCCCGACGACACCGGTCAGGCCCTGATGGATGATCAGGTCCGTCGGGTCGACGAAGCTCTTGAAGCCTTGGAGTCTGAGCCGCGTGAAGCGCAATGGGAGAATCCTGCTGATTCCGTTACATCCCCAAAAGGTGGGGCATCCTTGCAGGCCGAGTCAACGCCCCAACCCAGCATCTGGCAGGATGAGCGGAGTTTTCCACAAGATATTGCGCCACCCTTGCGGGAAACCCTGCGTCGGCTGGTCTGTCCTTCATGCGCGCCCGGCTTGAGGCCTGCGCGGCTTCGGGTCAGAAAGGGGCAACAGGTTACGAGGTTCCCCATGACGACTGCCCCCGCTTCCGCGACCCCCACGGCCCCCACCGTCCGTACCGCTGACCCGACAAGCCCCGGCTGCGCCGCCCTGCTGGATGCCAGCCACGCCCTGATGCGGGCGCTCTTCAACCCCGAAGAGAACCACTTCCTTTCGCACGAGGCGCTCCGGGCGCCCGATATCCGCTTCTTCGCAGCCGGTCCCGAGGCGGCGCCGCTCGGCGTCGCCGCGCTGCAGATCAAGGATGGCTATGGCGAGGTGAAAAGCTTCTTCGTCTCCCCCGAGGCCCGAGGCATGGGGATCGGCGCGGCGCTTGTTGCCCGGGTCGAGGAGGAGGCACAGGCCAACGGGCTGACCCTGCTGCGGCTGGAGACGGCGGACAAGCTCGACGCGGCCTGCCGGCTTTACGAGCGGCACGGCTTCGTGCGGCGCGGGGCCTTCGGCGACTATCCCGACAACGGCGTCTCGGTCTTCATGGAGAAGCGGCTGGCCTGAGGCCCGCCCGGCCCTTTGACCGCATAGGTTGCGCGCCGGGCCCGGGAGGCACCGCAACGGGCACCGGCGCGCCCGAATTGGCCCCAATGTTACACCTGCCACGCCTCATTCATGTCCAAATCGCCGTGGATTTTGCTCGCATAAGAGAAAAATTCTAAGGGTAGAAAACATGTTGTCCCTCAGCCATCTGGCGATCGCCACGCTGTGCACCACCGGTCTGTATGCCGTCCACAAGCTGCGCCGGCAGGCCCAAGCCGACGCCGGGCGCGAGCTGGGACCGCTGAGCTGGCGCCGCAGCCGGAAGCTCTCGCCCGAGGAAGCCGTGCCCGACGCCCTGCGCCAGCGCAAGCTGGCCGCCATGACGGTCAACAAGCTCGACGAGATGCAGCGCCAGCTGACACCGATGCGCGATGCGGGGCTGAACCAGCGGATGCAGCGCGTGCGCGGCGAGGTCGAGACGCTGTTCTCCACCATCCGCAACGACGCGACCCAGCTGAACGTGCTGGCCCGCCAGCTCGACGACGCCGTGGCCGGTACGCAGCGCTTCGCCGCCCGGCAACGCGCCGCCAACACGCTGGAAGCGCGCGAGGAATTCGCCCACAAGCTCGACATCTTCTGCGCCGCCTGCGCCCGCGAGACCGCCCTGCGCACGCCGCCGCGCATCGTGCCAGCCCGCCCGGTCCCCGCCGCACAGGCCGAAACGCAACGTCCCGAGCTGCAACTGTCCGGCGCGGCGGAACAAAAGCGGCAGAGCCACTAGTACTGCGCCGCCCCATGACTTAGGTTTCGGACAGAGTTATTTCGCTGTTCGGAGGACACCTTGTCCGGAACCGGGTTACAGAAGCTGGCTTTCGTCCTGCTGATCGTCCTCATCCTCTTCGTGTCCATCGCGGGAGGGGTATGATGGCCCGGCGCTACGGCGGCACCTACTCCCCCGACACGTCCCGGGACGCGACCGAGGATGCGGCGACGCCACCGGCGGGCGCCTACCATGGCGCGCGCCGCACCCGTGCCGGTGGCCGGGTCAACCTGCTGTTCCTCGCGCCCCTGCCGCTGGCGCTGCGCGCCTTCACCTCCGGCCCCACCGGGCTGGCGCTGAACCTCGCAGCGCTCGGCATGCTGCTGCTGTCCGCATGGCTCACCCGCGAGGGGTTGAAGGCCGAGGAAGCCTACGAGGCCCGCAAGGTGGCCCGCCGCCCCGCCTTTCCCCGCAAGATCGCGGGCTCGCTGCTGACCGGCGCGGGCCTTGCCATCGCCGGCTGGGCCAGCACCGGCGGGATCGCCGCGCCGGTGATCTATGCCGTGGTGGGGGCCGCGCTGCATTTCATGGCCTTCGGGCCCGACCCGCTGCGCAACAAGGGCATGGACGGCGTCGACCTGCACCAGACCGACCGCGTCGCCCGGGCCGTGGACCAGGCCGAGAAGCACCTCGCCGCCATGTCCGAGGCGATCCAGCGCGCAGGCGACCGCACCGTCATTGCGCGGGTCGAGCAGTTCCAGACCACTGCCCGCGCGCTCTTTCGCACGGTGGAGAACGATCCCCGCGACCTGACCGCCGCGCGGCGCTATCTCAGCGTCTACCTGATGGGCGCCAAGGATGCCGCGATCAAGTTCTCCGATCTCTACCAGCGCCGCCCCGATCCCGCAGCGCGGGCCGACTTCATCGCGCTGCTGGACGATCTGGAGCAGAACTTCGCCGCCCGGACCAGCAAGCTCTTGTCCGACGACCGCGCGGACATGAATATCGAAATCGACGTATTGCGCGACCGCCTTGCCCGCGAAGGCGTGGCGATGGCCCCCACCTCGGAGTGACAGCGACATGACCGACAATATCCGCCAGAAGGCCGAAGCCAGCCTGAAGGAAGTCGACGAGGTGACCGCGGTCATCCTGCCCGAACCCGGCGGCGAGATCACCCCGCTGGAGGCCGCCGACGCGCCCCAGAGCGAGGCGATCCGCGCCCGCATGGCCGAGCTCGACATGGGCGATACCGGCTCCATCGTGCGCTTCGGTTCGGCCGCGCAGGCGGAGTTGCAGGAGATCAGCCAGTCGATGCTGGCCGAGGTGCGCAACAAGGACGTCGGCCCGGCGGGCGACAGCCTGCGCGACATCGTCGGCACGATCCGCGGCTTTTCCGTCAGCGAGCTGGACGTGCGCCGCGAGCGCAGCTTCTGGGAGAAGATCATGGGCCGCGCCGCGCCCTTCGCCCAGTTCACCGCCCGTTTCGAACAGGTGCAGGACCAGATCGACAAGGTGACGGAAGACCTGCTGGGTCACGAGCACAAGCTGCTCAAGGACATCAAGTCGCTCGACCTGCTCTATGAAAAGACGCTGGCCTTCTACGACGAACTGGCGCTCTACATCGCCGCCGGCGCGGCGAAGATCGCGGAGCTCGACAGCACCGACATCCCCGCCAAGGAGGCCGAGGTCCAGGCCGCGCCCGAGGGCGAGCAGGTGATGAAGGCGCAGGAGCTGCGCGACCTGCGCGCCGCCCGCGATGACCTCGAGCGCCGGGTGCACGACCTCAAGCTGACGCGGCAGGTGACGATGCAGTCGCTGCCCTCGATCCGGCTGGTGCAGGAAAACGACAAGAGCCTCGTGACCAAGATCAACTCGACCCTGGTGAACACCGTGCCGCTGTGGGAAACCCAGCTGGCGCAGGCGGTCACGATCCAGCGCAGCGCCGAGGCGGCCTCGGCCGTGCGCGAGGCCAACGACCTGACCAACGAGCTGCTGACCGCGAACGCCAAGAACCTGCGCGACAGCAACAAGGTCATCCGCACCGAGATGGAGCGCGGCGTCTTCGACATCGAGGCCGTGAAACAGGCCAATGCCGACCTGATCGGCACGATCCAGGAAAGCCTGCAGATCGCCGATGAGGGCAAGGCCAAGCGCGCCGCCGCAGAGGAAGACCTCAAGAAGATGGAAGCCGAACTGCGCGACACGCTCGCCGCCGCCAAGGCCCGCGCCGACGGGCTGGGCGATACGACGGCCACCTCGGTGCCGCAGGCCTGATCGCGGATGTGCAGCCGCTTTCCTCTGCTGATGGCCGGGCTGACCGCGGTGGCACTCACCGCGGCCTGTCTGCCCACGCCGCCCACGACCCCCAGCACCCCGCCGCAGGCGCGGCCCGCCGGGCTGGCCAAACCCGCCAAACCGGCAGCGCCCTCGGCAGCCAGCCGGGCGCTGCGGACCTATTACGCGCAGCTTCAGGCAGACCTGCTGGCGCAGGGGCTGATGCGGCAGGACGGCGGCGGCCCCGATACGCCCTATGGCGCGCGGGAAGTCGCCCGGAACTTCGAACGCATCGCCTTCTACGACGAATACGCCCGGGGCGGCGGATTGCGCAGCAGCGAGGGCGCGGCCCCCGGCGGGCTGCGCCGCTGGTCCGGCCCGGTGCGGATGCGGGTGGAATTCGGGGCCTCCGTCTCGGCCGAGGAACGCGCCTCGGACACGGCGGAAGTGGCCGGCTACGTGACGCGCCTCGCGTCTCTCACGACCCATCCGATCAGCCTGGTGACCCGGGGCGGCAACTTCCACGTGCTCTTCATGAGCGAGGACGACCGCCCGCAGGCGATCAGCCGGATCAAGCAGCTGGTGCCGAACATCTCGCAAAGCTCGCTCGACATCTTCCGGGACCTTCCGCGCGAGATCCATTGTCTCGTGCTGGCCTTCTCGGGCGATGACAGCGAATACGACTACCGCCGGGCGATTGCCCTAGTGCGGACGGAGCATCCGCCGCTGATGCGCCGCGCCTGCGTCCACGAGGAACTGGCGCAGGGGCTGGGGCTGGCGAACGACAGCCTCTCGGCCCGGCCCTCGATCTTCAACGACGACGATGAATTCGCCCTTCTGACCAGCCATGACGAGTTGTTGCTGCGGATGCTTTACGATCCGCGCCTCTCGATCGGGGAAACCGCCGAGGACGCGCGCCCGATGGTGCAGCAGATGGCCAAGGAACTGACCGGCGAGGTCGAGGGCTGAGCCCCCGCCCCGCCACACGACACATGCGCGACGGTCTTACCTTCGGCAGGACTTGGCGCTAGCCTGCCGCCACGGGGCGGCGCACCGGCCCCGAGAGGGCCGGCACCGACAGCAACGACCAGCAGGACAGCACCATGGGCATCTTCGATTTCCTCAGCGGACAGTTCATCGACGTCATCCACTGGACCGACGACACCCGCGACACGATGGTCTGGCGCTTCGAGCGCGAAGGCCACGAGATCAAGTACGGCGCCAAGCTGACCGTGCGCGAGGGGCAGGCCGCCGTCTTCGTGCACGAGGGGCAGCTGGCCGACGTCTTCACCCCCGGTCTCTACATGCTCGAGACCAACAACATGCCGATCCTGACCTCGCTTCAGCACTGGGATCACGGCTTCCAGTCGCCCTTCAAGTCCGAGGTCTATTTCGTCAACACGACGCGGTTCGCGGACCTGAAGTGGGGTACCAAGAACCCGATCATCGCCCGCGACCCGGAGTTCGGGCCGGTGCGGCTGCGCGCCTATGGCACCTATACGATCCGGGTCTCCGATCCCGCCCGCTTCCTCGGCGAGATCGTGGGCACCGACGGCGAATTCACGATGGACGAGATCAGCTACCAGATCCGGAACATCATCGTGCAGGAATTCTCCCGCGCCATCGCCTCCTCGGGCCTCCCGGTGCTGGACATGGCGGCCAATACCGCCGATCTCGGCAAGCTGGTGGCGAAGGAGATCGCGCCTACGCTGACCGACTACGGGCTGGAGATCCCCGAGCTCTACATCGAGAACATCTCGCTCCCCGAGGCGGTCGAGGCGGTGCTGGACAAGCGCACCTCGGTCGGGCTGGCGGGCGATCTGGGCAAGTACACGCAGTTCTCCGCGGCCGAGGCGATGACCGCCGCCGCCACCACGCCGAATTCCGGCATGGCGGCCGGGATGGGCGCAGGCATGGGCATGGCCATGGGAAGCCAGATGGCGGGCGCCGCCGGGCCCTGGGGCCCCCGCCCCGCCGCTGCCGCCCCGGTGGCCGCGCCGCCGCCGCCCCCGGTCGAGAAGGTCTGGCACCTTGCCGAGAATGGCCAGACCAAGGGCCCCTTCTCGCGCGCGACGCTGGGCCGGATGGCCGCCGATGGCGCCCTGACCCGCGAGACCTATGTCTGGACCGCCGGACAGGACGGCTGGCTCAAGGCCGGGGATGTGACCGAACTGGCGCAGCTCTTCACCATCCTGCCGCCGCCCCCGCCGCCCGGGGTCTGACGGCATGAGCGATTACGACGGCACGCCGCCGCCTCCGACCCCGGAGGAGGAGCACCGCTTCCCCTGTCCGCAATGCGGCGCCGATTACCGTTTCGACCCCGCCGCGGGCCGCCTGGTCTGTGACTTCTGCGGCCACACGGAGGCGATCGAGGGCGCGCCCGCGCCCCATGCGGCCCATCCGCAGGCGATCCGCGAGCTGGATTTCCGCGCCGCGCTGGAGGCCCGCCTGCCCCAGGCCGAGACGCAGGAGGTCCGCACCACCTCCTGTCCGAACTGCGGCGCCCGGCTGGAATTCGACGGCGACATCCATTCCAAGGACTGCCCCTTCTGCGCCACGCCCGTGGTTGTGGACACCGGCACCACCCGGGTGATCAAGCCGCGCGGCGTCCTGCCCTTCGCCCTCGACGAGGGCAGCGCCCGCAAGGAGATGACCGACTGGCTGGGCCGGCTGTGGTTCGCGCCCAACGGGTTGCAGGACTATGCCCGCAAGGGGCGGCGGATGCAGGGCATCTACGTCCCCTACTGGACCTTCGACGCCCAGACCGAGAGCCGCTATGCCGGGATGCGCGGCACGATCTACTACGTCACCACCACGGTGATGCAGGACGGCAAGCCCAAGCAGGTGCGCCAGCAGAAGATCCGCTGGCGCCCGGTTTCGGGCCGGGTGGCGCGCTTCTTCGACGACGTGCTGGTGCTGGCCTCGCGCGCGCTGCCGAAACGCTACACCGACGCGCTGGAGCCCTGGGACCTTGCCGCGCTGGAGCCCTACCGCCCCGATTTCCTCGCAGGGTTCCGGGCCGAGGGTTACCAGGTCGAGCTGCTGGAAGGCTACGAGGAGGCCCGCGTGCGGATGGACCGGGTGATCGAGCGTGACGTGAAGTTCGACATCGGCGGCGATGCACAGCAGATCACCTCGGTCGACACCGCCGTCTCGGATGTGACCTTCAAGCATATCCTGCTGCCGGTCTGGCTGGCGGCCTACAAGTACCGGGGCAGGACCTACCGCTTCGTGGTGAACGGGCGCACCGGCCGGGTGCAGGGCGAACGGCCCTGGTCCGGCTGGAAGATCGCACTGGCCGTCGGGTTGGGGCTGATCGTGGCCGGGGTCGTCGGTTATTTCTACGCAATGAACCAGTAAGGAGAGCCCATGCGCGCGCTCATCCAGCGGGTCTCCCGCGCCTCCGTCCGTGTGGACGGCGACATCATCGGCCAGTGCGGCGAAGGGATGATGATCCTCGTCTGCGCCATGCAGGGCGATGACGAGACGAAACCGGCCCAGCTGGCGGCGAAGATTGCCAAGATGCGCATCTTCCGCGACGAGGCCGGCAAGATGAACCGCTCGCTGCTGGATATCGGGGGCGAGGCGCTGGTGGTGAGCCAGTTCACGCTCGCCGCCGACACCCGCAGCGGCAACCGCCCCGGCTTCTCCACCGCCGCGCGCCCCGAGGAGGGGCGCAAACTCTACGAGGCCTTTGCCGAAGAGCTGGCCCGGCTGGGCCCGAAGGTGGAAACCGGGGAGTTCGGCGCCGAGATGGCGGTGGAGCTGGTCAACGACGGGCCCACCACGATCTGGATGGAGATCTGACCCAGGTCTGCGCGCGCGGCAGGGCAGGCAAAATTCTTCGAAGAATTTTGGCAAGAACTTTCGAAAATTCTTGCGTGCGCGGGGTGGCTGTTGTGCGCAAACTTTGAGGGGGCATCCGTTTTCTTCGAAGAAAACGGTCCGGAATTTTTGAAAATTCCGGGCAGCGGGGTGAGCTTCGTGGCCCCCGGGGCGTGGGTGCGGATGTGAGGGGGCTGGGGGGCTGTCTGCCCCCCGGGCGCTTGCGCGCCCTCCCCCCAAGGATACTTCGGAGCGAAAGATGGGCCGTCAGACGGAGACTTCGGCCATCAGGGTGTCCTTGGCGATCTCGCCCTTGGTGCCCGAGGAGGTCACCGCACCGCGCTTCATGACGTAGAACCGGTCCGCGAGGGCATAGGCGAATTCGAAGTATTGCTCGACGAGGATGATCGCCATGTTGCCCTGGTCGCGCAGGTATTCGATCACACGGCCGATCTGCTGGATGATGTTGGGCTGGATGCCTTCCGTCGGCTCGTCGAGGAGAAGGAGCTTGGGCTTGGTCAGCATGGCGCGCGCGATGGCGAGTTGCTGCTGCTGGCCGCCCGAGAGGTCGCCGCCGCGGCGGTGGAGGAACTCCTTGAGGATCGGGAAGAGCTCGTAGATCTCGTCCGGGATGTGATGTTCCGAACGCGGGAGGCAGGCATAGGCCGTCTCCATGTTCTCCTTCACGGTCAGCAGCGGGAAGATCATCCGGCCCTGCGGCACGTAGCCGATCCCCGCGTGGGCCAGGCGATGGGCCGGCAGGCCGCCGACGCTGTGCCCGTCGAGGGTGACCGTGCCGCCCGAGAGCGGATGGGTGCCCGAGATCGCCTTGAGCAGGGAGGTCTTGCCGACGCCGTTGGTGCCCATGATGCAGGTCACTTCGCCGGTGCGGGCCTCCACGTCGATGCCGTGGAGGATCTGGCTCTGGCCGTAGTGGAGGGTAAGGTCCTTGGTTGTCAGCATGTCTCAGCGCCCCAGGTAGACATCGATCACCTGCTGGTTCGCGGTGACGTGATCCAGCGAGCCCTCGGCCAGGACCGAGCCCTCGTGCAGCACGGTCACCTTGCAGTTCAGCCGGCGGACGAAGTCCATGTCATGTTCCACCACCACGACCGCGCGGGTCTTGGCGGCCTCGACCAGCAGGTCGGTGGTGTGTTCGCGCTCGGCCAGCGTCATGCCGGCGGCGGGTTCGTCGACCAGCAGCAGGCGTGGCTCCTGTGCCAGCAGCATGCCGATCTCGAGCCATTGCTTCTGACCGTGGGAAAGCTCTCCGGACTTGCGCGAGAGCTCATCCGCGAGGCCGATCTCGGAGGCCAGTTCCTCGACCTTGCCGCGGTCCCGGAAGGTGGGCTTGTAGAACAGCACCGAGAGCGGGCCGCGGGCGTTCTTCACCGCCATCAGCAGGTTGTCGTAGACGCTCTGGTCCTCGAAGACGGTGGGGCGCTGGAACTTGCGGCCGATGCCCGCCTGGGCGATCCTGGCCTCGTTCATCTTGAGCAGGTTCACGGATTTCTCGCCCCAGATCACCCGGCCCTCGTCGGGGCGGGTCTTGCCGGTGACGATGTCCATGAAGGTGGTCTTGCCCGCCCCGTTGGGGCCGATGATCGCGCGCAGTTCCGCCGCGCCGATCTGGAACGAGAGGTTGTTGATGGCGCGGAAGCCGTCGAAGGTGACGGAGACGCCGGAGACTTCGAGAAGCGTGCTCATTCCTGCCCCTCCCCTTCGCGCAAGCTGCCCTTGTCCGGGCCGTAGTCCGCGCCGTGACGGTTGGGTGCCATGCGGTCGGTGACGAGGTCGAAGAGCCCGCCGATGCCCTTGGGCGCGAAGAGCGTGACCAGGACAAAGGATAGGCCGAGCAGGACCAGCCACCAGTCGACCCAGTCGATCCGGTAGAAGCCGAGGTTCAGCGCGGGCACGAGACCGCCCGTGAACCAGGTGGAGACGAGGGAGACGACCGCAGCCCCGATGACGGCGCCGTAGAGCCGGCCCCGGCCCCCGATCGCCACCCAGACCGCCAGGTAGATCGAGGCGATGGGGGCCACTTCGCCCGGGTTGATGATGCCCGCCTGCGGGTAGTAGAGCGCGCCGGCGATGGCGGCGATGATGGCCGTCAGGGTGAAGATGAAGAGCTTGTAGCCCTCCACCGAATAGCCGAGGAAGCGCACCCGTGCCTCGTCATCGCGGATGCCGCGCACGACCGAGCCGAACTTGCCCGAGACCACCCAGGCCGCCAGCAGGTAGCCGAGGCCGAGGGCAAGCGCGGAGGCCCAGAGGAACCAGACCGAGATCGCATCCTGACCGGCGCTGACACCGGGGAGGTTCTGCAGCCCCGAGAGGCCGTTGTTGCCGCGCAGCCCGCTTTCGTTCTGGAAGAGGTAGAGCGAGAGCGCCAGCGTCATGGCCTGGGTCAGGATCGACAGGTAGACGCCGGTCACCCGGGACCGGAAGGCAAGCCAGCCGAAGACGAGGGCCAGAACGCCCGGGATCAGCAGGACCAGCAGGAGCTGCAGCGTCAGGGAATGGGCGAAGGACCAGATCAGCGGGAAGTCGGAGGAGCCCACCACGCCGAAGATCTGGGTGCCGATGGCATCCTGCACCTCCTGCGCCGTGGGCGGGATCGGGGAATTGGCGAGACTCTCGGTCACGATGATCTCGGTCCGGGCGTACATCAGCCACATGCCGATCATGTAACCGCCGAGCCCGAAGAAGGCGAAATGGCCGAGGCTGAGAATGCCGCAGTAGCCCCAGACGAGGTCCATGGCGAGGGCCACGAGGCAGAGGCAGAGCGTGCGGCCGAGCGTCTTGACGAAGGAGGTGGAGAGGCCGCCCGTGCCATAGGCGTGGGACATCAGCGTCACCACCAGCGTGAAGACCGCGAGGCAGGCGAGGAAGACCAGCACCGAGGGATGGCGGGCGATGAATGTGTTCTTCATGGCCGGGTCCTCGGGGCGTGGGCCTGGGCGTGGGCGTGGGTCTGAGACTGGGTGTGGGGCATCATTGACGCCCTCGGGTCTTGCGCCTGCGGCGGGCGGGCATGGGGGCCAGCCCCCCGACGCGCGCTGCGCGTCTCCCCCCGGGATATTTGGGAAACGGAAACGAGAGGGGGGGCCTGGGCGACGGGGCTTTGGTCATGCTCAATCTCCTGCCGCGCGGCCCTTGAGGGCGATGATGCCGCGGGGGCGGAACTGGATGAAGATGATGATGAAGATGATCATGTAGGTCTGGGCCGCCAGCGTGTTCGACGGGTTCAGCCATTCGATCCCCTTCTGCAGGAAGCCGATCATCGTGGCGCCCGCCAGCGTGCCCCAGACATTGCCGACCCCGCCCACGACCACGGTCATGAAGCTCTGAACGATGTAGCCCTGGCCAAGCTCGGAGGTGACCTGTGCGAAGAGGCCGATGGCCACGCCCGCGATGCCCGCGATGCCGGAGCCGAGGCCGAAGGTCATCATGTTCACCCGGTCGGGGTTGATGCCCATGGAGGCCGCCATGCGGGGGTTCTGGGTCACCGCGCGGGTTTCGAGCCCGAGGCGGGTGCGCTGCATGATGAAGAGGTAGATGCCGAGGAAGATCAGCGCGAGGACGAAGATCGCCACCCGGATCCAGGAGATGCCGATGATGTCGTTGATCACCCACTGGCCGTCGAGCCAGCCCGGCGCGGTGAGCGGGCGGGCCTGGGTGCCGAAGATGTTCTTAGCCAGCTGCTGCAGCGCGATGGAAATGCCGAAGGTGGCCAGCAGCGTCTCCAGAGGGCGCGCGTAGAGCCAGCGGATCACGAGCCGTTCCATCGCCACGCCCGCCGCGAAGGTCACCGCGAAGGCCACCGGGATCGCGACGAGGATCGAGACGGTGTAGTTCGGGATCAGCTGTTGCAGCACGTAGCCGGTGTAGGCGCCCATCATGATGAACTCGCCATGGGCCATGTTGATCACCCCCATGACCCCGAAGGTGATGGCGAGGCCGATGGCGGCGAGGAAGTAGATCGAGGCCAGCGACAGCGCGTCGAGCGCAAGATCGATGAACTGGTTCAGGGCGAGCTTGAGCTCGATCGAGTTCAGCGCCTCCTCGGCGGCATCGGTGACGGCGGCGGAGGGTTCGCCGTAGCGGTCATAGAAACTGTGCGCGGCAAGCGCCGCCTCGACCTCGGACTGGGTGGCGGCGGCGGGAACGGTGCCCGCGGCCTCCAGCGCGTCATAGGCCCGGTCGCGGGCGGCCGGATCGGAGAGGTCGGCGACCGGCACACCGCCGACACGTCCGTCGGCGATGTGCGCGGCGAGCGCCTGACGCTGGGCCTCGGCGGTGAGGCGCGCCGGCGCCAGGCCGGCGGAGACGAGGAGCGCATAGGCGTCCTCGGCCGACAGGGCCTCGCTGCCGGGCTTCAGCACTGCGGCGATATTGGCCTCGGCGGGCGGATCGCCGGCGGAGACCTCGCGCCGGGTCGAGAGGATCGGGTTGAGGGCCGCGCGCACATCGACGGCCAGATCGCCGCGGAAGGACTCGATGGCCTCGATCCGGGCCTCGTCCGTGGCGCCGAAGCGGATCGTCAGCAGCCGTTCGAGACGGTCCTTCTGGGCGCGGATGCCGGCGTCGGGCTCGTTCTCGATCGCGGCGCGCAGGATCGGCAGATGCTCTGCATTGCCGTCGCGGGCGAGCGCGTCGAGGGCGGCGCGTCGGCGGGAAATATCGGGATCGGAGAGCTGGAACTGCACCAGCGCCGAGGCGATCAGCCCCCGGATGCCCGAGTTCGGCTTGAGCTGGTCGAAGCCCTCGTCGGGCACTTCGCCGAGATCGGTGGGGCCGTCGAAGGCATGGAGGTGCAGCGTGTCGCGGTTCACCTCCTCGGCGTAGAAGAAGAGGCCGTCGCTTTCGCGCTGCCACATCTCGCGGGCCTCCCATTTCTCCAGCACGAGGGCGGCGCCGTCGAGACCGCTGTCGCGGATCGCCTCGATGGCCGGGCCGATGGTGCGGCGGGAGGATTGTTCGATCAGCTCGCGCTGGCCCTGCAGCAGGTCCTGCAGCGGACCCTCCTGGGCGGCGAGCGGCGTGGCAAGGAGGGACATCAGGCACAACAGTGCCGAAAGAAGTCTACGCGGCATCAGACCCACTTGATCCTTTCGGGGTGCGACGCGCCGGGCGGGCGGCACGCGGAGAGGCGCTCAGGACCCGGGCGGCGGGATGAACCGCCCGGGCCGCGTGATCAGCGTCAGACGCGGATCAGTAGTTGGACTGAAGCTGCACGCAGCTTTCGGTCTCGGTGTTGTACATGCCGCAGCCGAGGCCCGGCCAATCGGACTTCAGCTTGGCCGATTCCGGCAGGAAGTCGGTCCAGGCGTCGCCCGGGACGGGATCGGTTTCCGAGATGATGTCGAACTGGCCATCCGCGAGGATCTCGCCGATCAGCACCGGCTTGGTCAGATGGTGGTTCGGAAGCATCTCGGCGGTGCCGCCGGTCAGGTTCGGGAAGGTCTGGCCGACCATCGCGTCGATGATCGTGTCGACGTCGGTGGTGCCCGAAGCCTCGACCGCGTTCACCCACATGTTGAAGCCGATGTAATGGGCTTCCATCGGGTCGTTGGTCACGCGCTCTTCACCGGCGTAGGCTTTCCACTGCTCGACGAAGGTGGCGTTCTCCTCGGTGTCGGCGGACTGGAAGTAGTTCCACGCCGCGAGGTGACCCACGAGGTTCGAGGTGTCGAGACCGGAGAGTTCCTCCTCGCCGACCGAGAAGGCCACGACGGGGATGTCATCCGCCGAGATGCCCTGCGCCGCCAGTTCCTTGTAGAAGCCGATGTTCGCGTCGCCGTTGATGGTGGAGATCACGCCGACCTTCTTGCCGTCCGCGCCGAGCGCCACGACGTCCGACACGATCTTGGACCAGTCGGAGTGGCCGAAGGGGGTGTAGTTCACGAAGATGTCTTCCTTCGCGATACCCTTCGATTCGAGGTAGGACTCGAGGATGTTGTTCGTGGTGCGCGGATAGACGTAGTCGGTGCCGAGCAGCGCGAACTTCTCGACGCCGAGTTCGTCGAGGAAGTAATCGGTGGCCGGGATCGCCTGCTGGTTCGGAGCGGCGCCGGTGTAGAAGACGTTCTTGGAGGATTCCTCCCCCTCGTACTGGACCGGGTAGAACAGCAGGCCGTTCAGTTCCTCGATCACGGGCAGCACGGATTTCCGCGACACCGAGGTCCAGCAACCGAACATGACGTCCACGTTGGAGACGGTCAGCAACTCGCGCGCCTTTTCGGCGAAGAGCGGCCAGTCGGAGGCCGGATCGACCACGACGGCTTCGAGCTGCTTGCCCAGCACGCCGCCCTTGGCGTTCTGCTCGTCGATGAGCATCAGCATGGTGTCCTTCAGAGTGGTCTCCGAGATGGCCATGGTGCCCGAGAGCGAGTGCAGGATACCAACCTTGATGGTGTCCTGCGCGAAGGCGGCGGTGCTCAGCAGGAGGGAGCCGGCAGCGGCCCCGAGCATCGACTTCAGAAATTTCGACATGTTTCAATAAACCCCTTCGAAATGCCGCCGGCACCGCGCAGGAATGGTATCGCGGTCGTTGAAACGCCCCGATTTCCCCCCATATCGCAAAGGCGACATTCTGTTGCATTCGTGCGGTGGCGACCGACCAGCCAAGCAGGTTCGTCACCGCACACCCTTCATGCGGCCCAAGACCGCCGGCCCAGCTAAAATGCCTTTCCGCGGCCTTGGGGAAAAAAGACCTGTATACCGCACCTTCGACGGTGCAAATCGCGCGGGCCTGCTCAGGATCGTGGCAGATACAGCGTATAGCGCCCAAGACTTGTGCGCAGGGCGCATGACTGGATGCCGTTTCAGCATCACAAGAGGTCGATTTCGGCACTGGTCAGGTTGGTGTCACACTCGCCATATTCGGCGCAGAACCGTCCGAGATCATCGGGTTATCCATGGATTCGCTCACTCTCCGCGCCCTCACCCCCGATGATGCCGGGGCGGCGGCGGCGCTCTTCTTCCGCGCGGTGCGCGAGGGGACCGTGGCGCATTACGATGCCGCACAACGCGCCGCATGGGCCCCTGCCCCGCCTGATCCCGAGGACTGGCGGCGCAGGTTCGCGGCACAATTCGGCGTCACGGCGTGGGAGGGAGAGACGCTGGCAGGCTTCGTCACCATGGAAGGCACGGGCCATCTCGACCTTGCCTTCGTCGCGCCGGAGTGGATGGGACGCGGGCTTGCGGCGCGGCTCTACGGCGCGCTGGAGGCCGAGGCCCGCGCCCGGGGCCTGCCCCGGCTGACCAGCGAGGCGAGTCACCTGGCCCGGCCCTTCCTGCTGCGGCAGGGCTGGCAGGTGATCGCCGCGCAGCAGATCGAGCGGCGCGGCGTGATGCTGGAGAATTTCCGGATGGAGAAGCGTCTTTAGCCCCGGACGTCCGGCTTGGGCCAGTGACTGGGGCCCGTGACTTGAACCTGAGGCTTGAACCAGAGACTTGGGGCTCAGGCCTGGACTACTCGCCCTCGGGCAGCTTGAAATCCGGCAGCGCCCCAAAGGCGTCACGCAGGGCAACGCCCCAGCCGTTCGAGATCGTCTCGAAATAGCTGTCGTCGACCTTGATGCGCCCCAGCGTTCCGGTGGTGCAGCTGTCGAGCGTGTAGATGTGGTAATCCAGCGGCAGCGCGACCGAGAGGTTGGCCTTGATGGTGCTGTCGAAGGAGACCAGCAGCAACTTCATCGCCGCCTCGAAGGTCATCTCCGGGTCATAGGCCCGGATCAGGATCGGACGGCCATACTTCGTCTCGCCGATCTGGAAGAAGGGCGTGTCGGCGCCGGCCTCGATGAAGTTGCCTTCCGGGTAGATCAGGAAGAGCCGCGGCGCGCCGCCCTTGATCTGCCCGCCGAGGATGATCGTCGCATTGAAGGTCGAGTCGGCCTTCTGGCCCACGTCCGCATGGGTCGCGATCACGTCCTTCAGGGTGGACCCCACCAGTTGCGCGACCTGGAACATGGAGTCGAGCCGCAGGATCTCGGGCTCGCGGTTCTCGACCGTCTTGGTGCGTTCCTGCAGCAGGCTGACCACCGCCTGCGTGGTGGCAAGGTTGCCCGCCGTCATCATCGTGATGGAGCGTTCGCCCGGCACCTCGAAGGTGTGCATCTTGCGGAAGGTCGAGATGTTGTCGACGCCCGAATTGGTCCGGGTGTCAGACATGAAGACCATGCCGCGATCAAGCTGGATACCCACGCAATAGGTCATAGGGGCAACTCCGAGAGAAGGAACCGGATCCTATTGCTGTACTTGCAACGAAACGTAAAGCTCTTCCTTCGCAGAGCCATGCCGCAGCCCGTGCACCGGTGCCGCCTCGCCATAGTCGCGGCCGACCGCGACGCGGACATAGCGCTCGTCCGGGCAGATCGCGTTGGAGACATCGAAACCGACCCAGCCGAGGGCGCCCACGTGGACCTCGGCCCAGCCATGTGCGGCCTCCTGCTGGTCCATGCCCTGCAGCATCAGGTAGCCCGAGACGTACCGCGCCGGCACGCCCAGTTGCCGCGCGGCGGCGATCATCACATGGGCGTGGTCCTGGCAGACCCCCTTGCCGCCCGCCAGTGCCTCCTCGGCGGTGGTGGCGGCCGTGGTCACGCCCTTCTCGTAGGCGACGGCCTCGCCCACCAGCTCCGAAAGCCTGTGCATCGCGGCCAGCGTGTCGGTCGCGACATCGCCCTCGAGCCCCTTCACCAGCTTGCGGACAGCGGCACCGGGCGTCGTCACGGCGGTCTTCTGAAGGAAGAGCCACAGCGGCGCGTGGCCCTTGTCCTGCCCCAGCACGCCGTTGCGGTCCTCGGTTTCGACCTCGCCGGTGCAGGTGATCTCGATCTTCTGGGCGGCCTCGTCCATCAGGACGAGGTCCACGTGATTGCGGAAGTGATCAATGAAGGAGACCTGCGGCGTGGCCCCCGTCACATGGGACGACCAGCTGTAGACCCGTTGCCCGTGCCCGTCGCGCGGCGTCAGCCGCAGTTGGAGCAGCGCGTAATGCAGCGGCTGATCATAGGAGTAGCTGGTCGTATGCGTGATCTTCAACCGCATGGGTCACCCGTAAAACCGAAAGTCCTGCTGAATCTGCGACGCGAGGTCGGCAATCCTCACGATGCTGCGTTCGAGGAATTCGTGCAACCCGTCGTCGAAGATCTGCTCCACGGTCAGCGCGGCCAGTTCGGCGTTCACCTGTGCCGCCATCTCGACGCAGGGCAGCGGCCCGTCGTGGTCGCGCTGGAGGTAATCGAGGTTGCCCGCCAGTTTCGACGCGCAGAACGCCAGCGAACGCGGCATCCGCTTGTCAAGGATCAGGAACTTGGCGATCCCCATGGCCGAGGTCTCTTCCTCGTTCAGCCAGCGGAACGAGCGCAGGGCCGAGACCGAGCGCAGGATCGTCTCCCACTGGGTGTTGTCCATCGAAGAGCCGACGAAGGCCGAGGACGGCAGCAGGATGTAGTACTTCACATCGAGGATCCGCGAGGTGTTGTCCGCGCGTTCGAGGAAGGTGCCGATCCGGGCGAAGTCGAAGATCTCGTTGCGCAGCATGGTGCCATGCAGGGCACCGCGCACCACCGCCGAATGCTGGCGGACCGAGGTCAGCACCTCGGCGAGGTTCTTGACCGAGACCGGGCGCGCGAGCGCGGCCTTGAGGGTCATCCACGTCTCGTTGGTGGCTTCCCAGACCTCGGCAGACAGGGCCGTGCGCACCATCCGCGCGTTCTGGCGCGCCATCTCGATCGAGTTCATGACCGAAGAGGGGTTGTCCTTGTCCCGCAGGAGGAAGTTGATCACATGCCCCTGCTCGAAGGTGTCGTATTTCTCGAGGTAGAGCTCGCGCACACCGGCGGTGGTCACGATGCTCTCCCATTCCGTCTCGGCCTCGTTGGACGAGGTCAGCGCGATCCGGAACCCGGTTTCCAGCAGGCGGGCGGTGTTCTCGCTCCGCTCGAGGTAGCGGAACATCCAGAACAGGCCCCCGGCGGTTCTTCCCAGCATTGCCATTCCGATCAGTCCCCCAGAACCCAGGTATCTTTCGTGCCGCCGCCCTGCGACGAGTTCACGACGAGCGAACCTTCCTTCAGCGCCACCCGCGTCAGCCCGCCCGCCGTGATGTGGACCTTCTTGGGCGAGACGAGGACGAAGGGCCGCAGGTCGACGTGGCGCGGCGCGAGCCCCGCCTTGGTCATGATCGGCACGGTCGAAAGCGCCAGCGTCGGCTGGGCGATGTAGTTCTTGGGCTTGGCACGCAGCTTGGCCTCGAACTCCGCCAGCTCCTTCTTGGAGGCGGCGGGCCCGACGAGCATCCCGTAGCCACCGGAGCCGTGCACTTCCTTCACCACCAGTTCGGCGAGGTGATCGAGCACGTAGGCAAGGCTGTCAGGCTCCGAGCAGCGCCACGTCGGCACGTTCTGCAGGATCGCCTTCTCGCCGGTGTAGAACTCGACGATGTCCGGCATGTAGCTGTAGAGCGCCTTGTCGTCCGCGATGCCGGTGCCCGGCGCGTTGGCGATGGTGATGTTGCCCGCGCGGTAGACATCCATGATCCCCGGCACGCCCAGCAGGCTTTCCGGGTTGAAGGTCAGCGGATCGAGGAAGGCATCGTCGACCCGGCGGTAGATCACGTCGATCGGCTTGTAGCCCCGGATCGTGCGCATGTTGACCTTGCCGTCCACGATCCGCAGGTCGCCCGCCTCGACCAGCTCCGCACCCATCTGGTCGGCGAGGAAGCTGTGCTCGAAATAGGCGGAGTTGTGGATGCCCGGCGTCAGCACGGCCAGCGTCGGCTTGCTGCCCGAGAAGTTCGGCGGTGCGCTCTCGCTCAGCGAACGGCGCAGTTCGGCCGGGTAGGACGAAACCGGCCGCACCTTCATCTGGGTGAAGAGCTCCGGGAACATCTGGAGCATCGTCTCGCGGTTCTCCAGCATGTAGGAGACGCCGGAGGGCGTGCGGGCGTTGTCTTCCAGCACGTAGAATTCGTTTTCGCCGGTGCGCACGAGGTCGGTGCCGACGATATGGGTATAGACGCCGCCCGGCGGCGTGACGCCCACCATCTGCGGCAGGTAGGCCTCGTTCCCGCTGATGATCTCGGGCGGGATGCGCCCGGCCTTCAGGATTTCCTGCCGGTGGTAGATATCCGCGAGGAAGGCGTTGATCGCCCGGACCCGCTGTTCGATCCCACGCTCCAGCTGGCGCCATTCGCTGGCCGAGATGATCCGCGGCACGATGTCGAAGGGGATCAGCCGTTCATCCGCCTCGGACTGGCCGTAGACGTTGAAGGTGATCCCGATGCGACGGAAGAAGGCCTCGGCCTCGGCCGACTTCTTCAGGAGGCTCTTGGGGTCCTCGCCGGAAAACCAGTCTGCGTAATTGGAATAGGGCGGGCGGGCGTCCCCGCCGGGATTCATCATTTCGTCAAAGAACTTACTGTCCGTCATGCCACCCTCGTTCTCCCTTCATCCGAGCGTTGCGCGGTCCCGATCAATATAGCCTGCATACAGGCAGGTCCAGTGCAGGACCACTCGGGACATCAGGGCGCGACGCCGCAGGCCCGACAGTTCCAGCTTTCCGCGGGATGCGCGATTCTGACCACGCGGCGCAGCGGGAATTTCCGCCTCCATCATAGGCAGCTGCCGGGAATTTGCGCAAACCCTGCGTCACCCCGGGCAAGGAACCGGCCCGAATCAAGCGGTTCCATGCCGTTGGCGCTCCCTCTCCACCGTAGAGGTCACGACCTGTGGCCGCCGTCTCCGCGCAAGAGCCTGTTTTTTCGTCCCCACATCCCCTATCCCTTTGGGAAGCGTACATCTGTCCTTGCCTGACCGGCCCGGTCCCGGATGTGATGCAAGGCACCGCGCAGCAACTCAGGGTGACACGTTCCATGTCGATCAACGCCGCGATCTACCACCTGACCCATTACAAGTATGACCGGCCGGTCACGCTCGGCCCGCAGATCATCCGTCTGCGCCCGGCGCCGCATTCCCGGACCCGGGTCATCAGCCATTCACTGAAGGTCAGCCCCGGCGGGCATTTCGTGAACCATCAGCAGGATCCCTACGGCAACTGGATGGCGCGCTTCGTCTTCCCGGAGCCGGTGCGCGAGTTCAAGATCGAGGTCGACCTCGTGGCCGACATGTCGGTCTACAACCCCTTCGACTTCTTCGTGGAGGAAAGCGCCGAGACATGGCCCTTCCCCGCCCCGCTGGAGCTGGGCAACGACCTGTCGATCTATTCCACGCCCGAGCCGATGACGCCGCTGCTGGCGACATTCATGGAGGGCATCCCGCGCGATCAGGACCGCACCATCGACTTCCTCGTCGGGCTTAACGCCCATGTGGCGAACCACGTCGATTACACGATCCGGATGGAGCCGGGCGTCCAGACCCCGGACGAGACGCTGCAACGGGTCTCGGGCTCGTGCCGCGACAGCTCGTGGCTGCTGGTGCAGGTGCTGCGCAACCTCGGCTTCGCCGCGCGTTTCGTCTCGGGCTACCTGATCCAGCTGAAGCCCGACCTCAAGTCGCTCGACGGGCCCTCGGGCACGGATCACGACTTCACCGACCTGCACGCATGGGTCGAGGTCTATATCCCCGGCGCGGGCTGGATCGGGCTTGATCCCACCTCGGGCCTGCTGACGGGCGAAAGCCACATTCCTCTGGCCGCCACGCCGCATTACCGCTCTGCCGCGCCGATCGCGGGGATGGCCTCCTATGCCGAGGTGGATTTCCAGTTCGACATGAAGGTCGACCGGGTGTCGGAGCATCCGCGGATCACCAAGCCCTTCTCCGATGCCTCGTGGGAGCGGCTGAACGCGCTCGGCAAGAAGGTGGACGAGAAGCTGGCCGAGGGCGACGTCCGCCTGACCATGGGCGGCGAGCCGACCTTCGTCTCGATCGACGATTTCGAAAGCGCCGAGTGGAACACCGCCGCCGTGGGCCCGATGAAGCGCGGCCTTGCGGATCAGCTGATCCGCAAGCTACGGCTGAAGTTCGCCCCGGGCGGCTTCCTGCATTACGGTCAGGGCAAGTGGTATCCGGGCGAGACCCTGCCGCGTTGGACCTTCAGCCTCTTCTGGCGCAAGGACGGCAAGCCGATCTGGCGCAACGCCGACCTGATCGCGCAGGAGGACCAGACCTACGACCACGCCACGCCGGAGAACGCGCAGGCGCTGCTGCACGAGGTCGCCAACCAGCTGGAACTGGGCCCCGAGTTCGTTGAACCCGCTTGGGAGGACCCGGGCGAATGGCTGCTGAAAGAAGCGCAGCTGCCCGACAACGTGACGCCCGAGAACAACAAGCTGAAGGACCCCGAGGAACGCCACCGCATGGCCAAGGTCTTCGAACGGGGCCTGACCACGCCGTCCGGTTACGTGCTGCCGGTCCAAGCCTGGCAGGGCCGGGCGTCGGGGCGCAAGTGGCAGACCGAACGCTGGTCCCTGCGCCGTGGCCGCATCTTCCTGGTGCCCGGTGACAGCCCCGTGGGCTATCGCCTGCCGCTGGGATCGCTGTCCCACGTCAAGCCCTCGGCCTATCCCTATATCTACCCCTCGGACCCGACCGAGGCGAAACCGCCGCTGCCCGACTACGACCTGCCCGAGGATGCGGATGCCGCGCGGGCGCATCAGGCCACGGCCTCGTTCACCGCCACGCCGGTGGGGCAGACCATCGTGGAACAAACCGCCGAACTGGGCGGCGCCGTGCGCACCGCGATCTCGGTCGAGCCGCGCAATGGCAAGCTGTCGGTCTTCCTGCCGCCGACCGAGGACGTCGAGGATTACCTCGACCTGCTGGCCGCGGTCGAGGCGGCCGCCGGCAAGCTGGACCTCAAGGTGCATATCGAGGGCTACGCGCCGCCCCATGACAGCCGGATCAACGTGATCCGCGTCGCCCCCGATCCCGGCGTGATCGAGGTGAACATCCACCCCGCCGACAATTGGCAGGACTGCGTGGACACCACCATGGCGATCTACGAGGAGGCCCGGCAGACCCGCCTTGGCGCCGATAAGTTCATGATCGACGGGCGCCACACCGGCACCGGTGGGGGCAACCACGTCGTCGTAGGCGGGGCCACGCCCAACGACAGCCCCTTCCTGCGCCGCCCGGATCTGCTGCGCTCGCTGATCCTCTACTGGCAGCGGCACCCTTCGCTGTCCTACCTCTTCTCCGGCCTCTTCATCGGCCCGACCTCGCAGGCGCCCCGGATCGACGAGGCCCGGCACGACACGCTCTACGAGCTGGAGATCGCCCTGTCGCAGATCCCCGATCCCGACGAGGCCGCCCCCAAGCCGCTGCCCTGGCTGGTGGACCGGCTGCTGCGCAACATGATGACCGATGTCACCGGCAACACCCACCGGGCCGAGATCTGCATCGACAAGCTCTACTCCCCCGACGGGCCCACGGGCCGTCTGGGCCTCGTGGAATTCCGCGGCTTTGAGATGCCGCCCGATGCCAAGATGAGCCTCGCGCAGCAGGTGCTGATCCGCGCGATCATCGCCCGGATGTGGCATGCGCCCATCAAGGGCAAGCCGGTCCGCTGGGGCACCGTCCTGCACGACCGGTTCATGCTGCCGCATTTCGTCTGGGAGGATTTCCGCGACGTGCTGCGCGACCTCGAGGACCACGGCTACCCGGTCGAGGAGGAATGGTTCATCGCCCAGAAGGAATTCCGCTTCCCGTTCTGCGGCGAGGTCACCTACGAGGGCTGCACGCTGGAACTGCGGCAGGCGCTGGAGCCGTGGCATGTTCTGGGCGAAACCGGCGCCATCGGCGGCACGGTGCGCTACACCGACAGCTCGGTCGAACGGCTTCAGGTGCAGCTCTCCACCAAGAACCCCGGGCGCTATGCCGTCACCTGCAATGGCCGCACCGTGCCGCTGGCGGGGACCGAGACCTCGGGCACCTTCGTGGGCGGCGTGCGCTACAAGGCGTGGCAACCGCCCGAGGCGCTGCACCCGGTGCTGCCGGTGAACGCGCCGCTGCATTTCGACATCTACGACACATGGACCGGCCGGGCGATCGGTGGCTGCACGTATCACGTTGCACATCCCGGCGGACGCAACTACGACACCTTCCCGGTGAACGGTAACGAGGCCGAGGCCCGCCGCCTGGCCCGGTTCGAGGCCAAGGGGCACACGCCCGGATCGTACCAGCCGCCATCGGAAAGCACGCACCCCGAGTTCCCGCACACGCTGGACCTGCGGCGGTCCCCCGGAGTCTGACCCATGTCGCAGGGCCAATCCCAAGGCCAGCCCGCCGGAAACGGCAAACCGGCCAAACCATCGGAGGCGCCTGAAAAGGCGCTTCTGGCACGCTACAGCCCGCGCCCCGGCGTGGCCGACGAATTGGTGGATGCCGAGGGCAACATGCGCCCGGCATGGCGCTGGCTGCTGCGCCAGTTCGACACCCTCGACGTGGAGGCGCTGGAGGCCCGCTTTGCCCGCGCCGACCAGTACCTGCGCGATGCGGGCGTGTTCTATCGCCAGTATTCCGACAAGGATATGGGCGAACGGGCCTGGCCGCTGTCCTACGTCCCCGTCCTGCTGCACGAAGACGAATGGGCCGGCATCAGCGCGGGCCTCGTCCAGCGGGCCGAGCTGCTGGAAAAGATCGTGGCCGATCTCTACGGCACGCAATCGCTGATCTCCGGGGGCTACCTCCCGCCCGAGCTGATCGCCCAGAACCCGGAATGGCTGCGCCCCATGGTGGGCGTGCCGCCGATCTCGGGCCGCTACCTGCATTTCCTCGCCTTCGAGATCGGACGCTCGCCCGATGGCTCGTGGTTCGTGCTCGGCGACCGGGCGCAGGCGCCCTCCGGCGCGGGCTTCGCGCTGGAGAACCGCGTCGCCAGCACGCGGATGTTCCCCGAGCAGTTCCGCAAGTCGAACATCCACCGGGTCGCCACCTTCTTCCGCGCCTTCCGCGATGCGATGGACGGGCTGGGCCAGATCACGCCCGCGGGCTTCACCGGCGATGCGGCGCGCCCCGCGATCCTGACCCCCGGCCCGGGCAACGACACCTATTTCGAACATACCTTCATTGCCCGCTACCTCGGCCTGATGCTGCTGGAGGGTGAGGACCTGACCGTGCGCGACGGGCAGGTGATGGTGCGCACCGTGTCCGGGCTGAAGCCGATCTCGGTGCTCTGGCGCCGGCTCGACGCCAATTTCGCCGATCCGCTGGAACTGGACGAAACCTCGCGTATCGGCACGCCGGGCCTTGTCTCGGCACTGCGGCAGGGCACGCTCTCGATGGTCAACGCCCTTGGCGCCGGGGTGCTGGAAAGCCGCGCGCTGATGGCCTTCCTGCCCCGCATCAGCCACGCCCTGCTGGGGGAGCCGCTGGCGCTGCCCAACATCGCGACATGGTGGTGCGGCCAGCCCAAGGAACGCGCCCATGTCGAGGCGAACATCGACCAGATGATGATGGGCCGCGCCCTCTCCACCTCACTGCCGTTCGAGCCCGACCCGATGCTGCCGCCCGGCACCGACCTTGCCGCGCAGATCGACGCCATGGGCGAGACGCTCGTGGGTCAGGAGGCGGTGACGCTGTCGACCACGCCGGTCTGGCACGACGGCAAGCTTGAGCCGCGTCCGATGACGGTCCGTGTCTTTGCCGCCCGCACACCCGCGGGGTGGCAGATCATGCCCGGCGGCTATGCCCGTATCGGACGCAGCGACGATGCCTCGGCGCTGGCGATGCAGCGCGGCGGCTCGGTCGCGGACGTCTGGATCGTCTCCGACAAGGAAGTGCCGCAGGACACGATGATCGAGGACTACGGCCCCGGCCTGCGCGGGCGGCCCTCGATCCTGCCGTCGCGGGCGGCGGACAACCTCTTCTGGCTGGGGCGCTACGTGGAACGGGCCGAGGGCACGATCCGCATGCTGCGCGCCTGGCACCTGCGCCTGGACGAGACCGGCGACCCGGAGGCCCCGCGGCTGGAGGCGCTGAACGGCCTGCTGGAGCTGATGAGCCTCGACCCCGACCAGCGGGTGCCGCAGCAGCTGACCGGTCAGCTCGATTCCGCGCGGTACTGCGCCGGGCAGGTCCGGGACCGCTTCTCGGTCGACGCCTGGACCGAACTGCGGGAACTCTCGTACCTCGCCAACCTGATCTCGGGCAAATCGCGGGCCGGAGACGGGGCCTCGCGCGAGCTGGGCCAGCTGCTGCGCCGGGTCACCGGCTTCTCGGGCCTCGTGCACGAGAACATGTACCGCTTCACCGGCTGGCGCTTCCTCAGCTTCGGCCGGGCGCTGGAACGGTCGGAGCATACCACCATGCTGCTGGCGCAGCTCTGCGACGCGGAGGCCCCGCAGGGCAGTGCCGAGCTGATGACCGAGCTGGGCGACAGCATGATGACCCACCGCCGCCGCTACCGGATCGACCCGCGGCGCGAGACGGTGCTGGACCTGATCCTGCTCGACCCGGACAATCCGCGGTCAGTCCTGTTCCAGATCGCCGCCATGCGCCAGCTGGAGGCCGCGCTGCCGCCACTGCCGGGCACCGCGCGACTGTCGCCGCTGGCCCGCGCGCTGCTGGAAATCGACACCGAGCTGCGCACCACCGATGCCGCCGACTGGGACAGCGCGCGGCTGATCGCCCTGCGCGGGCGGCTGCTGTCGCTGGCGGGGCTGCTGGCCTCGCTCTATCTTGGCTAGGGGGGACGGCCATGCTCTACGATCTGGAACTCGGCATCGACTACGAATACGACGCGCCCTCCGACGGGGCGCGCAACCTGCTGCACCTGCTGCCGCTGACGCTGGTCGGGCGGCAGACACTGCAACAGGGCGTCATCACCTGCGACCCGGCCCCGGACGAACGCCGCGACCGGATGGATTTCTTCGGCAACCCGGTGACCGAGGTCTGCTGGCACAGCCCCCTGCAGGAGATCCGCATCCACCTGCGCGCCCGGGTCGAACGGCTGGTGACCGCCGCCGCGCCGATGGACCTCTCGCCAGGGCTGCCCGATCTGGCCCGCGAACTGGCGGGACTGAACGACATCGGCCCGCGCTCGCCGCACCATTTCCTCGCGCCCTCGCCCCGGATCACGCCCAATGCGGCCATGGCGGCCTATGCCCGTGACCACGTCAAACCCGGCGCCACCGCGCTGGAGGTGGTGCTGGCGCTTGGCAAGGCACTGCACGGGGACATGACCTTCGACGCCGAGGCGACGGACGTGGATACGCCGCCTGCCATCGCCTTCGCACAGCGCCGCGGCGTCTGTCAGGATTTCACCCACGTGATGATCGCCTGCCTGCGCAGCCTCGGCATCCCGGCGGGATATGTCTCGGGCTGCCTGCGCACCCTGCCGCCACCGGGGCAGGAACGTCTGGCCGGTGCCGACGCCATGCACGCCTGGGTCCGCGCCTGGACCGGGCATGAGGGCGGCTGGATCGAGTTCGACCCGACCAACGACCTGATCGTGGGGCGCGACCACATCACCGTGGCCTATGGCCGCGACTATGCCGACGTGGCCCCGGTCAAGGGCGTGCTGCGCACGGCCGGTGGTCAGGAAAGCAGCCATTCGGTCGACGTGATACCGGTGAAGACGGCCGCCTGAGCGGTCCCCGCTCCCGCCCATGGCAGGGACCGCCGCGGATCGGGCCGAGATCAGGCGCGAGCCCCCTGACCCGGACCGGAAACGGCCCGTGGATGCGGGTGCCGCAGAGAGCGCGGAGGACTGCTCGAGATATCGGCCAAGAGGCGGCTTGCGCGATCCGCGCAAGCGCGGAATTCCGCCCGAAATCTGGCCGCATCCGGGAGCTTCGGCTGGTCCTTGCCCAAAGGGCAGGTTAGGGTTTCAACAATACCTGACACTGTGGAAACGACCGGACCCATGCCCAAACGCCATCGCCCGGCCCGAGGCCGCCTCGCTGCCCTGACACTGGTGCTGACAGCGCTGCCCGCATGGGCGACCGAGGTCACGCTCGACGCGCCCGAGGCCGCCGACTGGCTGAAGGACGACCTGCGCTCCGCCTCGCTGGCGGTCAAGGCGGTGGAGCAGGACGAGGTCACGGATCCGCAGGAACTGCTTGCGGCGGCACAGGCGGATTACCAACGGCTGGTCGCCTCGCTCTATTCCCACGCCTACTATGGGCCCAAGGTCTCGATCCGGGTCAACGGGCGCGAAGCCGCGGACATGTCGGTGCTGAACGAACCAAATGCCGTCGACACGATCCAGATCAGCGTCGATCCCGGCCCGCGCTTCCGCTTCGGCGAGGCCGTGGTGGCCCCCCTGCCCGAAGGCGTCACCCCGCCCGAGGATTTCGCGCCCGGCAAGCTGGCCCAGACACCGATCATGCGCACCGCCGCGCGGGACGCCGTGACCGCATGGCGGGACCGCGGCTATCCCAAGGCCGAGACCTCCGGCCAGTCGATCACCGCCGATCACCGGACCGAGGAGGTCGACGCCCGCTTCAACATCAGCCCCGGCCCCAAACTGACCTTCGGCGAGGTGCACCTTTCGCCCAACAGCGCCAAGAGCCGCGTGCGCCCGGAACGCATCCTCGCCATCGCCGGCGTGCCCGAGGGCGAGACCTTCTCGCCCGAGGCGGTCCAGACCGCCGAGCGCCGCCTGCAGCGCGCCGGGTCGTTCCGCTCCGTCGTCGTGCAGGAAGACGAGGGCGTGGGCCCGAACCAGACGCAGGAAGTCACCATCGACGTCGAGGACGCCCGCCGCCGCCGCATCGGCGCGGGGATCGAGCTTGATACCGACGACGGGCTGACGATCACGACCTACTGGATTCACCGCAACCTCTTCGGCGGCGCGGAACGGCTGCGCATCGACGGCGAGGTCGCGGGCATCGGCGGGCTGAACGGCGGCGGGATGGACTACAAGCTTTCCGCCCTGCTCACCCGCCCGGCCTTCCTGCACCCGGACAACACGCTCTACTACGGCGCCAACATCGAACACGAGGACGAGCCGAGCTACACCTCCGACCTCATCGAGGGCGCGGTGGGCGTGGAGCGCTACATCAACGAGCGGCTCACCGGGACGCTGGGCTTCGGGGTGCGCTATTCCCAGACCGACGACGCCTTCGGCTCGCGCGAGTTCTACCACGTCATCGGCACCGCGGGCCTGACGTGGAACAACCGCGACAACGAGCTGAACCCCACCAAGGGCGCCTATGCCGAGGCGGAGCTGACCCCCTTCGTCGGCGTGAACGGCTCCAAGTCGGGCATCCGCTTCGAGGGCGACCTGCGCGGCTACCGCGCCCTCGGCGAGAAATTCGTGCTGGCCGGGCGGCTGCAACTGGGCAGCGTCCTCGGGCCGGACATCGAGGATGTGCCCTCGGACTACCTGTTCTATTCCGGCGGCGGCGACACGGTGCGCGGTCAGGGCTACCAGTCCCTCGGGGTCGAGGTGAACGGCGACACGGTCGGCGGGCGCTCCTTCTTCGGGGTGTCGACCGAGGTGCGCGCGGATGTCGGCAAGTCGATCGGCGTCGTGGGCTTCGTGGATGCCGGCTACATCGCCGGCTCCTCCACCTTCGAGAACGGCGAGTGGCACGCGGGCGCCGGTGTCGGGGCGCGCTACTTCACCCCGATCGGTCCGGTGCGCCTCGACGTGGCCGTGCCCCTCGGGGAAAAAATTGATAATGTTCAACTATATGTCGGGATTGGACAGGCGTTTTGAAACCGTTCCGTTATCTGACCATCGCCCTTCTTGCCGGGATGACCTTCCTGCCGATCCCGGCGCAATCGCAGGATGACGACGGCGAGAACTTCCTGACCCGCCTGCTGCAGGACAAGCTGTCGAGCGCGGGCCGCGACGTGGATATCACCGGCTTCCGCGGCGCACTCTCCTCGACCGCGACGATGGAGCGGATGACCATCGCCGACGATCAGGGCATCTGGCTGACGCTGGAAGGGGCCGAACTGGACTGGAGCCGCGCGGCCCTGCTGCGCGGACGGCTCAACGTCAACGCCCTGACCGCCGACCGGATCGTGCTGGAGCGCCTGCCGCAAAGCGACGAGCCGAGCGCGCCGAGCGCCGAGGCCACGCCCTTCTCGATCCCCGACCTGCCCGTGGCGATCAACGTGGGCGAGATCAATGCCCGCGAGGTGGTGCTGGGCGAGACGGTTCTGGGCGAGGCGGCGACGCTTTCGCTCACCGGGGCGGCCAGCCTTGCGGACGGCGGCGCGGACGTGACCCTGAACATCGACCGGCAGGACAGCCCGGGCCACATCGAGCTGGCGGCGGCCTATGCGCCGGACAGCAAGGACATCACGCTGAACCTCGCGGTCGACGAACCGGCGGAGGGGCTGATCTCGGGGCTGATGGGCCTGCCGGGGCGGCCCTCGGTCAACCTGACCGTCGCGGGCACCGGCCCGGTCGACGATTACCGCGCCGATATCAACCTGCTGACCGATGGCGAACCGCGCCTTCAGGGCGCCGTGACGCTGCAGGGCGACGGGGCCAACGGGCTCGACTTCGGGGCCGATATCGGCGGGGACATCACCGCGCTCTTCCTGCCCCAGTACCGCGACTTCTTCGGCACGGACGTGGGCCTCACGGTCAACGGCACCCGCGCGGGCGACGGCGCCCTGACGCTGAGCGAGCTGGACCTGACGAGCGCGAGCGTGCGCCTGAGTGGCGAGGCCGCCATCGGCGCCGACGGCAAGCCGCAGAGCTTCGACCTCTCGGGCGACATCGCGGACACCGGCGGCGACCGCGTCACCCTGCCCGGCACCGAGATCTCCCTCGACCGCGCCACGCTGGCCGCCACCTTCGACGCGGACGCGGGTGAGGCCTTCACCCTTTCCACGCAGGTCGCGAATTTCGCCATGCCCGGCTATGCCGCCGAAGCGCTCGACCTCGGGCTCGATGGCACCATCGAAACCGAGGGCACGCTGACCGTGGGCGCGGACATGACGCTGGCGGCACAGGGCCTGCAATCCGACGACGCAGACGTGGCACAGGCGCTCGGCTCCGAGATCACCGGCGCGGGCCGCATCGACTGGGCGCAGGGCGCGCCGCTGCGCCTGACCGAGTTCCGCATCGACGGCGCCTCCTATGGCGCGCTGCTGAACGCCACCGTGACCCCGGGCGAAGCCGCCGCATCGGACGACGACACCGCCACCGGCATCACCGTCGAGGCCGACGCCCGCCTCGATGCCCGTGACCTGTCCGCCTTCGCGCCGCTGACCGGGCTGGCGCTTCAGGGGCAGGCCGCGCTGCAGGCGAACTTCAAGTCCGACGTGATGTCGGGCACCTTCTCGCTCGGCGCCGCGGGCACCACCGAGGGGCTCGCCCTCGGCATCGAGCAGGTCGACCCGCTGCTGGCCCCGCCCGCGACGCTGCGACTGGCCGCCAACCGCACCGCCGAGGGCATCGCGCTGGAAACCTTCGAGATCCGCAATGACGAGATCTCGCTGACCGCATCGGGCCAGACCGGCAATACCGACGGGCGCTTCGTCTATGCCGCGCGGCTGGAGAATTCGGGCATCTTCACCGGGGCCGAGGGCGGTCCGCTGACCCTCGACGGTACGGCGACGCAGGCCGATGACGTCTGGACGCTTGAGGGCTCGGGCGGCGGCACCGACCTGCGGGTGGGCATCGAACAGGCCGACCTGCTGCTGGCAGGCCGCGCCGATCTGGGCTGGCGCCTGACCGCCGGAGAGCAGATCCTGCTGGAAGACCTGCATGTCACCACACCGGAGCTGAACCTCACCGCCGTGGGCGAGCTGACCGAGGGCGCGCGCGCCGTCACCTCGCGGCTGCGGCTGAGCAACTCCGCCCTGCTGACCGGCGGCACCGCCGGGCCGCTGGAGCTGACCGCCACCGCGCGGCAGGCGGGGCAGAACTGGCGCATCACTGCCAATGGCGGCGGCACCGACATCGGCACCGGGATCGAGGCCGTGGACGGGCTGCTGCGCGGGCGCACCGACCTCGACATCGACGCCGTGGTCGGCTCTGTCCTGACGCTGAACAAGGCGCTGATCACCAACCCGCAGCTGCGGGTCGAGGCCGAGGGCGACCTGACCTCCGGCGCGCGGCAGATCGACCTGAACGCCCGTCTGGCCAATACCGCCGTCTTTACCGGCGGCACCGCCGGCCCGCTGGAGCTGACCGGCTCGGTCGCGGAACGCGACGGCGGCTATGACATCAGCCTCGATGGCAACGGCACCAACATCGGCATCGGCAACGGCATCGGCAACGGCTCGGTCGACCCGCTGCTGACGGGGCAGAGCGACATCACCCTGCGCGCCCGTTTCGCCGAGGGGCTGCTCCAGATCGACACCGCCACCTTCGACGGCACCGCCATCGACGCGCGGGTCAGCGGACAGGCCGGCGCCACCGACACCGCGCTGACGCTGGAAGCCAGCATCGACAACGTGGGCCGCATCACGCCGGAGCTCTCCGGCGGGGTCACCGTGGCGGGCGACGTGACGCAGGTCTCGGACGGCTACCAGCTGAACCTGCGGACGCAGGGCCCGGGCAGCGCCGGGGCCACCGTTGCGGGCACCGTGGGGCGCCCCGACGGCTCCGTCGGGCTGACGATCAACGGCACCGCTCCGCTGGCGCTCGCCAACGGCTTCATCTCTCCGCAGTCGATCACCGGCAATGCCGCCTTCGACCTGACCATGAACGGCCAGCCGGGTCTCTCTGCGCTTGCGGGCACCGTCACCATCAACGGCTCGCGGGTCGTGGTGCCCTCCGCCTCGATCGTGGTCGAAGACCTCGGCGGTCGGATCGGGCTCAACGGCGGGCAGGCGAACGTGGACCTCACCGCCACCGTGGGCGGCGGGCAGGTCACGATCGACGGCCCGGTGGGCCTCAGCGCGCCCTTCAATGCCGGGCTCGACATCGCCATCCGCGACGTCGTTCTGGAACAGCTGGGCATCGTGAAGACCCGCGTGAACAGCACCCTGACCATCAGCGGCGGCCTGACCGGCGGCGGCAGCATCAGCGGCGGCGTGGGCCTCAGCGACACCGAGATCCGGGTGCCGGCAGGTGGCCTCGGCGGGGTCGAGGCGATCCCCGACATCACCCATGTGGGCGAGACCTCGGCCAGTCGCACCACCCGCAAGCGCGCCGGCCTCATCGACGAGGATGGCAGCTCCACCACCAGCGGTGGTGGCGGTGGCGGCGCCGCCCTCGGCCTCAACATCGCCGTGGTCGCGGACGAGCCGATCTTCATCCGGGGCCGCGGCCTCGATGCGGAGCTGTCGGGCAAGCTGCGGGTGGGCGGAACCACCGCCGATCCCCGGCCGGTGGGCACGTTCAACCTCGAACGCGGGCGCCTCTCGATCCTTGCCAAGCGGCTCGACCTGACCGAGGGCCAGCTGCAACTGGCAGGCACGCTCGACCCGCTGGTGCGCTTCGTGGCCCAGAACGAAACCAGCGACTACACCATCCGCGTGGTGATCGAGGGGCCGGTCTCCGCCCCCGAGGTGGTCTTCGAATCCGATCCAGACCTGCCTCAGGACGAGGTTCTGGCGCAGCTCTTCTTCGAGCGCGACATCGCCTCGCTCTCCGCCTTCCAGGCGGCGCAGATGGCCGCGGCGGTCACCCAGCTGACCGGCGATGGCGACGGCGGGATCGCGGGCGATATCCGCCGGGGCCTCGGCGTCGACGATCTGGACATCTCGCAGAACAACGAGGGCGAGACCTCGGTCCGGGCGGGCAAGTACCTCAACGAGAACGTCTATACCGACGTGGAGGTGATCAGCTCGGGCGAGACGAAGTTCTCGATCAACCTCGACGTGACAAACGACCTGACGGCCAAGGGCTCGGTCTCCTCGGAGGGCAACACCAGCCTCGGCCTCTACTTCCAGCGCGACTACTGACGCGCCCGAGCAGACACAGGAGAACGGGGCCCGCGCGGCCCCGTTTTCATGTCAGGCCCCGTTTTCACGTCAGGCAACGGGCGGCTTCGCTCCGTTTCCAGATTTCGTAACGTAACTTGCGACAGATTGAAGGGGCTCGCGCGTTAGACCCTCATACCCAAGCTGATCGCAAGGAGACGGGAATGACCGACCATTCCGACCACCGCCCCCATGACCATGACCTCGGATTTGCCCACGACCTGCCGCGGATGATCGGACGCCGCAGGCTGCTCTCCCTCATGGGCGGCCTCGGACTGGCCTCCGCCTCGGGGCTGCCCGCGCTGGCCGCGCAATGCGTGGCCCTGCCGTGGGAAACCGCGGGCCCCTACCCCGCCGACGGATCCAACGTGAAGGACGGCCAGACCGTCAACGCCCTGACCCAGGCCGGCGTGATCCGCGAGGACCTGCGCCCCTCCTTCGGCGAGATGACCCCGGTGGCAGAGGGGCTGAAGCTCGATCTCGAACTGACATTGCAAAATGCCGACGGCTGCACCCCGCTGGAGGGCTACGCCATCTATGTCTGGCACTGCGACACCACGGGGCTCTACTCGCTCTACGACACCACGGATGCGAACTACCTGCGCGGCGTCGGCATGGCGGATGCCGAGGGCAAGGTGCGGTTCACCACGATCTTCCCGGGCTGCTATGACGGCCGCTGGCCGCATATCCACTTCGAGGTCTTCGAGAGCGCGGAGGCCGCCGTCAGCGGCGAGGCTTCCGTCCTGACCGCCCAGATCGCCCTGCCGGAGGAAGAGGCCGCTGCCGTCTACGAAACGGATGCGCGCTATTCCAACGGGACGCGGAACCTCGGGCGGATCACGATCCCCTCGGACAATGTGTTCGGCGACAATTCCGACGCCGAGATCGCCCAGCAGACGCTCGCCGTGAGCGGTGACATGAGCGAGGGTCTGACGGGCACCGTGACGATCCCGGTCGATTTCACCGCCGACCGCAGCGCCCAGATGGCCCCGCCCCCGGGTGGGGCCGGTGGTCCGGGAGGCCCCGGCGGCGGCATGACGCCCCCGCCCGACAGCAAGTGACGCGGCTTCAGCCCCCCGCCCGGGCGCGGGGGCTGAAAGACACCTCGCCGGTCTGGATCTGATCGTAGAGATGCCACGTCGCGTGGCCCAGCAGGGGCAGCGTGATGAAAAGCCCGAGAAAACCGGGCAGCAGCGCCACGAAGGTGGTCAGGGCGATGAACACCGCCCAGACCAGCATCGGCACCGGGTTCAGCGTCACCGTGGTGAAGGACACGATCATCGCGGTGACGAAATCCACCTCGCGGTCCAGCAGCAGCGGGAGCGAGATCACGGTGATCATGTAGAGCAGCAAGGCAAAGCCCGCCCCGATGATCGAGCCCACGAGCAGCATGGTCATGCCGTTCACCGTCAGGAAGACCTCGTAGGAGGACGAGACGTTCGTCATCGTCGACAGCCCGAGGAAGAGGGCAAAGATCATGTGGGCGAGGAAGAACCAGAACAGGAAGAGAAAGATCACGATCGCGCAGATCGAGGGCAGCTGACGGCGGCTCTGATGCAGGACGACGGTCAGAATCTCGCGCAGCACCAGCGGGCGGCCGCGCTCCAGCCGGCGCGACACCTCGTAGAGCCCCACCGCGGCGAAGGGCCCGATCAGCGGGAAGGACACCGCCGCGAAGATCAGCCAGTAGCTCTGCCCGGTGCCCCACGTGATCGCCGCCAGCAGCCAGCCGATCAGGACATAGGCCGAGGCGAAGAAGAGCCCGTAAAGCGGCGCGCGGCGCATGTCGGACCAGGCCCGGCGCAGCGCCTCGCCCAGCATGGGCAGGGTCACGGCCTGCATTCCCGGCAGGCCCAGCTTGGGTGTGTCTTGCATGGAGGCCCTCCCCGGCTCTTCCCTTGCGGAAAGAGACCGGGTTTTGCCGGAAGGATCAAGGGGCTGGTTGGGGTACGTCGCGGGAAGCGGTCTGACGGGCGGCGCCGCGGCCCGGGGCGCGCGGGGCGTGCGACGGGTGCCGGACGCAGGCCCGCACCGCGCCCTGCCTCACCACCGTCCCGACAGATCCGCCGATCCCGAAGCGGCCCGCGACAGCCCCGAACGCCCGCGCTGCGCGACCCGCAGGCGATGATGCGAGTCGGCATGACCCGGCCCCGCGCCCCGGCAGGACAGTCCGCCGGGACGGCGACACACCCCGGTCTTGCGGACCCGAAACAGCCTCCCCCCGGGTCAGCGCATTCCCCCCGCCGGGCCAGAAAAGCCTTGCCACATTGCCTCTCAGGGATTACATCGCCCCCGTCGACAAGGCGGAGCCAACCGCAGACGAAAGATCGAGCAGGGTCGGAACTACACCGGCCCTCTTTCGTTTGCGCATCCCCCTGACCAAACAAACCGCAAGACCGGCGGAGACAACCGCCCGGCCAGAAAACGATGAAAAAGGAAAACAGAGACCACATGGCTCAGAACACGTCCATGGAGGAATTCGAGGCCCTCCTTAATGAAAGCCTCGAAATCGACACCCCCCAAGAGGGCTCGGTTGTCAAAGGCAAGGTTCTCGCGATCGAAGCGGGCCAGGCCATCATCGACGTCGGCTACAAGATGGAAGGCCGCGTTGATCTGAAAGAATTCGCGAACCCCGGCGAAGCGCCCGACATCACCGTCGGTGACGAAGTCGAAGTGTTCCTGCGCGCTGCAGAGAACGCCCGTGGCGAAGCCGTCATCTCGCGCGAGATGGCCCGCCGCGAAGAAGCCTGGGATCGCCTCGAGAAGGCCTATGCCGACGACGCCCGCGTCGAAGGTGCGATCTTCGGTCGCGTCAAGGGTGGCTTCACCGTCGACCTCGGCGGCGCCGTTGCCTTCCTCCCCGGTTCGCAGGTCGATGTCCGCCCCGTGCGCGACGCTGGCCCGCTCATGGGTCTCAAGCAGCCGTTCCAGATCCTCAAGATGGACCGTCGTCGCGGCAACATCGTTGTCTCGCGTCGCGCGATCCTCGAAGAGTCGCGTGCCGAACAGCGCGCCGAGGTCATCTCGAACCTGCAAGAAGGTCAGGCCGTTGACGGCGTGGTCAAGAACATCACCGAATACGGCGCCTTCGTCGACCTCGGCGGTGTGGACGGCCTGCTGCACGTCACCGACATGGCATGGCGTCGCGTGAACCACCCGTCCGAGATCCTGTCGATCGGCGAGACCGTCAAGGTCCAGGTCATCAAGATCAACAAGGACACCCACCGTATCTCCCTCGGCATGAAGCAGCTGCAGGAAGACCCGTGGGATCTGGTTGCCGCCAAGTACCCGCTGGCCTCGGTCCACAAGGGCCGCGTCACGAACATCACCGACTACGGTGCATTCGTGGAGCTGGAGCCGGGTGTCGAGGGCCTCGTTCACGTGTCCGAAATGTCCTGGACCAAGAAGAACGTGCACCCCGGCAAGATCGTCTCGACCTCGCAGGAAGTCGACGTCATGGTCCTGGAAATCGACCAGGCCAAGCGCCGCGTGTCGCTGGGTCTCAAGCAGACCATGCGCAACCCGTGGGAAGTCTTCGCGGAAACCCACCCCGAAGGCACCGTCGTGGAAGGCGAAGTCAAGAACATCACCGAATTCGGTCTGTTCGTTGGCCTGCCCGGCGAGATCGACGGCATGGTTCACCTCTCCGATCTCTCCTGGGATCAGCGCGGTGAAGACGCGATCCAGAACTACCGCAAGGGCGACATGGTTCAGGCCGTGGTCTCCGAAGTCGACATCGAGAAGGAGCGCATCTCGCTCTCCATCAAGAACGTCGGCGGCGACAAGTTCGCGGAAGCGGTTGGCGGCGTGAAGCGCGGCTCGATCGTGACCGTCGAAGTGACCGCGATCGAAGACGGTGGCATCGAAGTGGAATACGAAGGCATGAAGTCCTTCATCCGCCGCTCCGACCTGGCCCGCGACCGTGCCGACCAGCGCCCCGAGCGTTTCTCGGTCGGTGACAAGGTCGACGTGCGCGTCACCAACGTGGACAGCAAGACCCGTCGCCTCGGCCTGTCGATCAAGGCCCGCGAGATTGCCGAAGAGAAAGAAGCCGTGGAACAGTACGGCTCCTCGGACTCCGGTGCATCGCTCGGCGACATCCTGGGCGCAGCCCTCAAGGGCGACGAGTAATCCACCGCCCCGGACCGGCCTCCGGTCCGCCAGAGCCAATTCGAACGGCCCCGCCCACCGGCGGGGCCGTTTTTCCATGCGTGCCAAGCACCTGCGCCGCACCTCGAATCGGGGGGCGTCGTTTTCGACGGGCAGGGGCCCGCAGGCAGCGGACAGGGCTGTCCCTTCACCCCTGCGCCCCGTCTTCCGCCACGAAACGCCCGTTTGACCCCATTTCGACCGGTCATTTTCCGCCCCCGCCCAAGCCTTTCTGTTTCGGAATGTAACCAAACTACCTATAGTCCCCTGACAAGGTTGTGCATTTTTCAAAGGCGGCCGGGGGAGAGTACCAGGATGATACGTTCCGAACTGATCCAGAAACTTGCTGACGAGAACCCGCATCTCTATCAGCGGGATGTCGAGAAGATCGTGAACACTATATTCGAAGAGATCACCGATGCGCTGACCCGGGGCGACCGGGTCGAGCTGCGCGGCTTCGGGGCCTTCTCGGTCAAGAAACGCGACGCGCGCACCGGTCGCAACCCGCGCACCGGCGAGGCGGTCGAAGTGGAGGAGAAGCATGTGCCCTTCTTCAAGACCGGCAAGCTGCTGCGCGACCGCCTGAACGGAGAGTAAACACACCACCATGCGCTATATCCGCTACGCCTTCCTCGCCATCCTCGCGGTGGTCCTGGTGTCCGTCGCCCTGGCAAACCGCCAGATCGTGACGCTGCAGCTCCTGCCCGAGGGGCTGGCGCGGATCGCCGGTCAGAATCCGACGATCGACCTGCCGCTCTTCCTGATCATCTTCGCCGGCATTCTCGCGGGCCTGCTGATCGGCTTCATCTGGGAGTGGCTGCGCGAGCACAAGCACCGCGCCGAGGTGAACCGCAAGCAGAAGGAAGTGGGCAAGCTCGAACGCGAGGTGAAGCGCCTCAAGGGCGAGAAGCACCAGGGCAAGGACGAGGTGCTGGCCCTGCTCGACAACTGAGCCAGCGCCAGATCGACGACCAGAGGGGGCCCACGGCCCCCTTTTCCATGCCCACTGCCCGGCTGCTCCCGCCCGCCTTCATCTTTCCCCAAATACTCACCCCCGCCCCGCCACAGGCACCTTCCCTTTCGGGCCCGTCCGCCCTACACCCTCAGCCATGGACATTCGCGTGAAGATCTGCGGCCTCAGCCGCCCCGAGGACGTCGCGGCCACCGCCGCGGCCGGCGCCGTCTATGGCGGCTTCGTCTTCTTCCCGAAATCGCCCCGCAACATCTCGATCGAGACCGCGCGGATGCTGGCCATCGACACGCCGCCGGGGCTGGCCAAGGTCGCCCTCGTGGTGAACCCCGACAACGCCCTGCTCGACGCGATCACCGGGACCGTGCCGCTCGACATGATCCAGCTCCACGGTCAGGAAAGCCCCGAGCGTGTCACGGAAGTCCGCGCCCGCACCGGCCTGCCAGTGATGAAGGCCGTGGGCATCCGCGATGCCGCCGACCTGCCCGCGATCGATCTCTACGCCCAGGTGGCGGACCAGCTGCTGATCGACGCCAAGCCGCCCAAGGACGCCACCCTGCCCGGCGGCAACGGACTGGCCTTCGACTGGCGCCTGCTGCAGGGGCGCAAGTACTGGACCAGGCCCTGGATGCTGGCCGGCGGCCTGACGCCCGAAAACGTGGCCGAGGCGGTGCGCCTGACCGGCGCGCGGCAGGTCGACGTGTCCTCCGGCGTGGAAAGCGCGCCCGGCGTGAAGGATGCCGCGCAGATCGCCGCCTTCGCCCGCGCCGCGCGCGCCGAGGACAAGGCCCCGCCCCGCCTCGTCTGAGCGGCCAAAATTCTTCGAAGAATTTTGGGAAGACTTTTCGAAAAGTCTTCCTCACCCGGTGCGAGTGCAGGTCTGCCCCTCTGCCCGGCGCCGCGCGGCCCGGGCCCCCGGCCTCTGGTCCACAGCAACCTCGCCGCCCTGCCCGTTTTCTTCGAAGAAAACGGACCGGAAAATTCGAATTTTCCGGCCAGCCCCCTCCCCCTTCCGACGCTTTCCGGCGAATCCGCTGGAAATTGCCCCTCCCGCCACTTATGCAGTCCCGAGACCACGAGAGGGGGTGCGCGATGGCGAACGATCAACCCAATTCCTTCATGACCGGCCCGGACGAGAACGGCCGCTTCGGCCTCTTCGGCGGACGTTTCGTCTCCGAGACGCTGATGCCGCTGATCCTCGACCTCGAGGCCGAGTACGAGAAGGCCAAGACCGACGCGACCTTCTGGGCCGAGATGGACGACCTGTGGAAACACTACGTCGGCCGGCCCAGCCCGCTCTACTACGCCTCGCGCCTGACCGAACGTCTGGGCGGCGCCAAGATCTACTTCAAGCGCGACGAGCTGAACCACACCGGCGCGCACAAGATCAACAACGTGCTGGGCCAGATCATCCTCGCCCGCCGCATGGGCAAGACCCGGATCATCGCGGAAACCGGTGCCGGCCAGCACGGCGTGGCCACCGCCACCGTCTGCGCCAAGTTCGGCCTGAAGTGCGTCGTCTACATGGGCGCCCATGACGTCCAGCGTCAGGCGCCCAACGTCTTCCGCATGCGCCTGCTGGGCGCCGAGGTGATCCCCGTCACCTCCGGCCGTGGCACGCTGAAAGACGCCATGAACGACGCGCTGCGCGACTGGGTCACCAACGTGCGCGACACCTTCTACTGCATCGGCACCGTGGCCGGCCCGCACCCCTACCCGGCGATGGTGCGTGACTTCCAGTCGATCATCGGCAAGGAAGTCCGCTGGCAGCTGCCCGAGCAGGAAGGCGAAGGCCGCCTGCCCGACACGATCATCGCGGCCATCGGCGGCGGCTCGAACGCCATGGGCCTCTTCTACCCCTTCCTCGACGACCCTTCGGTGAACATCATAGGCGTCGAAGCCGGCGGCAAGGGCGTGGACGAGAAGATGGAGCACTGCGCCTCGCTCACCGGCGGGCGGCCCGGCGTGCTGCATGGCAACCGGACCTACCTGCTGCAGGACGACGACGGCCAGATCCTCGAAGGCTTCTCGATCTCCGCGGGCCTCGACTACCCGGGCATCGGCCCGGAGCACGCCTGGCTGCATGACATCGGGCGTGCGGAATACGTCTCGGTCACCGACAAGGAGGCGCTCGCCGCCTTCCAGCTGAGCTGCGAGACCGAGGGCATCATTCCCGCGCTGGAGCCCTGCCACGCGCTTGCCCATGTGACCAAGATCGCGCCCGATCTGCCCAAGGACCACATCATCGTCATGAACATGTGTGGCCGGGGCGACAAGGACATCTTCACCGTGGCCAAGTACCTCGGCTTCGACATGGGCGACACGGAAGGCCGCCAGGCCGACTGAAGCCCGCCCGACCGCATCCTGCCACAGGCAGACAGAGCAACGCCCGGTCCTCGGACCGGGCGTTTCGCGTTTCACGGGGTCTCGTGTCAGGTTTCGCGTGTCGGGTTTCGCGTGCCAGGGCTTTCGCGCCGGGAGACCGCGACCGGCGCGTCAGGCGTAGCCGAGACGCTTCGTCATCTCGCTCACAGGCAGGCTGATCCCGCCCGCGCTCGCCTTCAGCCGGTCGAGGATCACTTCGCGTTCCGGCGCGCCGAGGGCCTCGAGCTGGCTCCTGCTGCGATGCGAGGCGAGGCGTTTCTCCTCGCCTTCGAAATGCGGGATCGCGCAATCGGCGGGCACCTCGAAGGCCGCGCGGAAGGCCGCCTCCTCACTCAGAAGGTCCTCCATCCGCAGCACCTCCGCCCCGGTCTGCAGCCCCATCAGGTTGAAGCCGCAGACATGCTGCAGCGCAAAGGCATAGAGCACGTTGGGCAGGCTGGCCGCGATCTGCGCCCCCTGAAGCGGCGCGAGGCTGACCTTCAGCGCGCCGAGGAAACCGGGCGCATCGCCGTCCAGCACCTTCTTGGCGATCCAAGCATAGCAGCTTTCGATCTGGGCCTGCGGATCGCGCACCAGAAGCCGATAGGTGATCCCCTCGCCCACGCAGGCCGCCTGCATCGCCTTCGGCGGGAAGTTGGTATGAACGGCAACCGGGTGTCGACCGGCCGCGGCGGCGGCGGCCATGCTGCGGGTAAAGGCCGCCGGAGATTGGCCATCCGGGCCGATGGGGGCCTTGGTCTCGAAATTCTGGGATCCGTGCGAGACGTCGAAGCCCGGAAGCTCCGACAGGATACCGCAAATGGTATGAGTGGCCGCAAAGCCGATCGAATCCGCAACGATCACAGTGTCGTCCTTTGCCTCGAGATCACCGGCGGTCTGAGCCGCCCTCCCCCCAGAATGGGGAGTACGGAGGCCTCTTGGAAAGACGGCCCCGACATTTTTGCCGCCGGTGGGGCAAATGGGACTCACCCCACCCCGGACGCAGGGCATCCGAAGGCGCCACGGCATTTGCCACCACGCCCCCGGCGGTTTACATCCCCTCCTGACATTCCTTTAAGACGGGGGCGAGATGCAGCTCTTCGTGGGGCTCGGCAATCCGGGCGCGAAATATGCGGGCAACCGCCACAACATCGGTTTCATGGCGCTGGACCAGATCGCGTCGGACCATGGGTTCAGCCCGTGGCGCGCGCGCTTTCAGGGCGAGATCTGCGAGGGCACCCTCGACGGCGAGAAGGTGCTGCTGCTCAAACCGACCACCTTCATGAACCTCTCGGGCCAGTCGGTGGGCGAGGCGATGCGCTTCTACAAGCTCACCCCGGCCGATGTGACCGTCTTCCACGACGAACTCGACCTTGCCCCCGGCAAGGTGCGGGTCAAGCAGGGCGGCGGCCACGCGGGCCACAACGGGCTGCGCTCGATCCACCAGCATATCGGGGCGGAGTATCCCCGCGTGCGCCTCGGGATCGGGCATCCGGGCCACAAGGACCGGGTCGCGGGCTACGTGCTGTCGGATTTCGCCAAGCAGGAACAGGGCTGGCTGGACGACGTGCTGCGCGGCATCTCGGACGGGGCGGGCGCGCTGGCGAAGGGCGACGGGGCCAAGTTCCTGAACGCCGTGGCCCTGCGCGTGGCCCCGCCGCGCTCCTCCGGCGGCAGCAAGCCCGCGGCGGCCAAGCCTCGGGATAGTGGACCCGCCGGGACATCGGCGCAGGCAAGCGCATCCCGGGCCGAGGCCCCATCCTCGACGTCGGCCTCTCCTGCGGCGAAGTCGGCCCCCAAGCCCGAGAGCCCCGAGGACACCCGCAGCGCGCTGCAGCGGCTCGCCGACAAGTTCAAGTAACGCCGTCACGGACCGGCCGGGAGCGGTCAGCGCCGGCGGTTCCCCCTGTGCCGCCCGCCGGGCGCGCGCCGCGACAGGCCCCGCCCCGGCGTCCGGACCAGCCGCCTCTCGCCGCAGCGCCGCATTCGTGCTACCCTTCCGACAGCCACGCGCCATGCAGGAGAGATGTCATGATCCGACAGGATCTTCCGGTCAACGTGCTCGGAGGGCCGCTGGAAAGCTGCTCCTTCGATCCGCTCACCGGCTACTTCCGCGATGGCGCCTGCAACACCTGCACCGAGGACACCGGCAGCCACACGGTCTGCGCCATCATGACGGCGGAGTTCCTCGCCTATTCCAAGTACGTCGGCAACGACCTCTCGACCCCGCGCCCCGAGTTCGGCTTCGAGGGGCTGCGCCCGGGGGATCGCTGGTGCCTCTGTGCCGCGCGCTTCCTGCAGGCCCATGACGAGGGCTGCGCCCCGCAGGTCAGCCTTGCCTCCACCCACCGCCGCGCGCTCGACGTGGTGCCGCTGCGCGTCCTGCAGGAACACGCCCTGCCAGCGCCGGGCAGCCGCAGCGCGGGCGACTGACCTGCCTCGGGCCGCCCTCCGGGTCAGTCGGCGAGGAACGGGATCGGCAGGCCGAAGGTCTGCGCCAGCAGGACGAAGTTGAGGCCGAGGACCACGACCGCCCCCACCAGCGCGAGGGCGCGGATCAGCGGCCCGGCCACGAAATCCCCCATGATGTCCCGGCGCGAGATGAAGACGATCAGCGCGATCATCGGCACCGGCAGCGCGATGGACAGCACCACCTGCGACATCACCAGCGCGTCCGTCGCGTTGTAGCCAAGCGCCACCACCGCGAAGGCCGGGGCCATGGTCACCAGCCGGCGCAGCCAGATCGGCACCCGCACATGCAGGAAGCCCTGCATGATCATCTGGCCCGCCATGGTCCCCACGACCGAGCTCGACACGCCCGAGGTGATCAGCGAGACGAGGAAGACCGCCGCCGCCGCGGAGCCGAGCAGCGGCGTCAGCAGGTGATAGGCGGTCTCGATCTCGGCCACCTCGTTGTGGCCCTGATGGAAGGCCGAGGCCGCCATCATCACCATCGCCATGTTCACCATGCCCGCGACGGCCAGCGCCACCACCACCTCGACGTTGGAGAAGTGCAGCACCCGGCACCGGTCCGCGTCGTCGCGCACCACGGCGCGGGACTGGGTCAGGCCGGAGTGCAGGTAGACCGCGTGGGGCATGACCGTGGCCCCGATGATCCCCACCGCGATGGTCAGCGCCTTGGCATCCGGCATCTGCGGGGTGGTCAGCCCCACCGCCGCCGCACCCCAGTCGATCGGGGCGAGGAACACCTCCACGAGGTAGCACAGGCTGATGATCCCGATCATCGCGCCGATGATCAGTTCCATCGGGCGGAAGCCCTGACGCTCGAAGATGAGGATGCCGTAGGTCACGATGGCCGTCACGACCATGCCCCAGAAGAGCGGGATGCCGAAGAGCAGCGCAAGGCCGATCGCCCCGCCGAGGAATTCCGCGAGGTCCGTCGCCATGGCGGCCACCTCGCTCACCGCCCACATCACCCAGACCACCGGGCGCGGGAAGTGATCGCGCGACATCTCGGCCAGGTTCTTGCCGGTGACGATGCCCAGCCGGGCCGAGAGCGACTGGAACAGCATCGCGATCAGGTTCGCCAGCAGCACGACCCAGAGCAGCAGGTAGCCATAGCCCGCCCCGGCCTGGATGTTCGTGGCGTAGTTGCCCGGGTCCACGTAGGCGATCGAGGCGATCACCGCCGGCCCCGCGAAGAGCAGCCTGCCAAGGAGGCCGCGCCGCTCGCCCGCCAGCACAGCGGCCATCCCCTGCCGGGTTCGTTCTGTGGAGTTCATGGTCCTGCGCCCGCCTGCTGGCCTCTTTGCGTTCAAGAGCCAGATATAGCCTCGGCTACACTCTTGGCAACGCGGCATACCATGCAGGACCGCCCGCTGCGCCCGCGCTGCCTCCGGGATAGGCAAAGAGGCCTGACCCGGCGCCACGTATGCCTTGGGCTATATTGTTTTCCCGTGCTTCCCTATGCTAGCGAAGGAGCCCATCGTGCGACAGGGACCGGGAGGGGAAGCACCATGACAGAGCAGGACGACAGCACCGGCAGCCCGGCCACCCCCGGCTGCGAGGCCAGCGCCGCCTCGGCGCAGGCGGACCGCTTTGCCCGCGCGCGCGAGGCACAGGCCCGTGCCGTGCTGGAGGATTACGTCGAGATGATCGGTGACCTGATCGCAGCCCACGGCGAGGCGCGGGTCGCGGATCTCGCACAGCGCATGGGCGTGGCGCAGCCTACCGCCACCAAGGCCGTCGCGCGGCTGAAACGGGCGGGGTTGGCCACCTCGCGGCCCTATCGCGGGATCTTCCTCACCGAGGACGGCGCCGCCCTGGCAGAGGCCGTCCGCGCCCGACACCGCACCGTGGTCGACCTGCTGCTGGCCCTCGGCGTGCCGCCCGAAACCGCCGAGATCGACGCCGAGGGGATCGAACATCACGTCTCGGACCGGACCCTCGAAGCCTTCGCCGCCTTCCTCGCAGGCCGCTGACGCCACCGGGCCGCAGGCGGCCCTCCGGGGCGCGCTTGCGGTGTCATGGCAGGTGTCCCTGCGACCCCGCCGGGCCAGACGTCCCTGATGCCGCGGGCCGGGCCCGAGACCTGCGCCCAGAACCTGCGCCCGTGTCCCGGGTCCGTATCCCGGGTCCGGCGTTCTCCGGCGTCTCGTGCGGCGCCCCGCCACCAGACCTTTCAGCCTCGGTCCCCGCACCAGCCCCCATGCCGTGCTCCCTCACGCGCTGCGCATCCGCTCTGGCGGCGATCCCTCACGTCCCGCGCATCTCTCCCAGCACCAGAGACACCCGCTGGCCGGGCCCGCCCGGGTCCAGCCGCAGCGTGCCGTTCAGCCGCTCCATGGCGCTTGCCACGATGGAAAGCCCCAGCCCGCTGCCGCCCGGCGCGCCGCCCGCGCCGCGCACGAAGCGGTCGGTGGCCCGGTCGCGCAGCGCCTCGGGGATGCCCGGCCCGCTGTCCTGCACCGTGATCTCGCCACCGCCCGGATGCCCCGACCAAAGGATCACCACCGCCCCGCCCTCGGGCGAGGCCAGCACCGCGTTTTCCACGACGTTGCGCAGGGCGGTCGCCAACAGGAAGCCATTCGTCAGCCACTCCCGCTGCTCGCTGCCCTCCACCGGGCCCTCGCAGCGCAGGGTCACACCGCGCCGCGCCGCCAGCGGCTGCAGATCCGTCAGCGTCGCCGCGATCAGGGCCGCCGGATTGCAGGGCGCCGCCACGATCTCGGCCCGCTCCACCTCCGCGAGGTCCAGCAGTTGCCGCACCATGCGATCGGTCCGCGCCACCGAGGTCTCGATCGCCGCGAGCGCGGCATCGCGCGTGGCCACGTCCGGGGCCATCCGCGCCACCTGCGCCTGCGTCCGCAGCCCCGCCAGCGGCGTCTTCAGCTCATGGGCGGCATAGGTGGTGAAATCGCGCTCCACGTCGCGCGCCGCCGAGAGCCGGTCAAAGAGCCCGTCCAGCGCCTCGCGCACCGGCCGCACCTCACGCGGGAGGGGGCCGGAGGGCAGCGGGCTCAGGTCCGCCGGACTGCGCTGCGCCAGCGCGGCGGCCAGCCGCTCCAGCGGCGCGAGACCCCGGGCGACGCTGAGCCAGATCAGGCCGCCCAGCAGGGGCAGCAGGATCAGCGCCGGCAGCACCAGCCCCTCGATCACGTCATGCACGAGGCCATCGCGCACCGCCATGCTGTCGCCCACCATGATCCGCAGGCCAAGGTCGGCGTTCACCACCGAGAAGACCCGCCACGGCTCCCCGTCGACGACGGAGTCGGACCAGCCCTCGGTGTCGCCCGTGCTCAGCTGTCCGTCGGGTGCGCCATCCGACTGGCCCACCAGCTGCCCGTCGAGGGACCAGATCTGGCACGACAGCTGGCGCGAATAGCCCTCGCCGAAGCGAAAGGGATGCGGCAGCGGGATCGCCCCGCCATCGGCAGCGGCCAGTTCCACCCGGTGATCCGAAACCAGCGAGGACACCATCCGCGCCGCCTCCGCCAGCCGGGCGTCCAGCACCCGTTCCACCTGCGCGCGGGTCGATGTCTCGATCCAGAGCACCGCCGAGAGCCAGACCACCGCAGTCGCCAGCACGAGAAGCAGGAAGACCCGCAACCGCAGCGACATGGTGCGAAAGCCGCTCACGTGGCCGCCCCGTCCTGCCGTGGCACCCGGTAGCCGAGCCCGCGCACCGTCTCGATGAAACCGCGCCCCAGCTTGGCGCGCAGCTTGTGGATATGGACCTCGACCGCGTTGCTCTCGATCTCTTCCTGCCAGCCATAGAGACGCTCTTCCAAAACCGGCTTGGACATGATCGTGCCGGGGTGTTCGATCAGCGCCCAGAGCAGGGCAAACTCCCGCCGGGAGAAGCGCAGCTCGGCCCCGTGCATCCGCCCGGTCAGCGTGGCGGGATCGACGCTCAGCCCGTTGCACTGTCGCTCGGCCCGGGGCTGGCCGCCCCGCCGTCGCAGCATCGCGCGCAGCCGCGCGGCCAGTTCCTCGAGATCGAAGGGCTTGCCGAGGTAGTCGTCCGCCCCGAGGTCGAGCCCCCGCACCCGGTCGCGGACCTGATCGCGGGCGCTCAGCAGCAGGACCGGCAGGGTGGAGCCCGCGCGCCGCATCTCCTCCAGCAGGGTCAGGCCGGTGCCGTCGGGCAGCATGATGTCGAGGACCAGCGCATCGAAGGCCGTCGCCTCCAGCGCGGCCCGGGCATCGGCGAGGGTTTCCACCGGATCGGCGGTGAAGCCGCTCAGCCGCAGCCCGACGGAAATCCCGTCCGCCAGTATCGCGTCATCCTCGACCACCAGAATCCGCATGTCTTCCCCGCTTGCGCGCCCAAATGTCCTCGGCCCACAGGAGCCGGCGAACCTTAAGACTGACTTAAGCTTTCCCGTCCAGCACGTCGATCATGATGAAATTGCGCGTTTCCGTGACCGCTCGTGAGGGCGAGGAGTCACATTCAAGCCACAGATTCGGATCACGGACTCGCGCGCGCAGGGTTGAGACCCTTGCCTCTGCCCGGATCCGGCTAGATTTCCAGAAGTCCCGCCGGCGCCCTCGCGCCTCCTGGGGCAGCCTGTCGCCCGCCGCATGGCCTGACGGACGGCTGGCACCCCGTCCGCAAGGGCGGGCCATCCGCGCCGCCCTCAGGCGGACCGACCCAGATTTTGGAGGCACCGCATGACGAACCCCCTCGTCCGTAAATCCCTGGCCCTGCTGGCCCTTCCCGTCGTTCTCGCCCTTGCGGCCTGCGGCGCGCCGAATGTGCCCTCGGAAAACGTCCCGACGGTGGCGCCGCCCAGCGCGGAAACGCTGGCGATGTACAGCGAGGTCCTCGACGGCGAGAAGGTCGTGCCGGCCGTGCCTGCCAAGTATCTCACGGGCGAGAACCCGCGCCAGCGCGTCTACTACTACGCGCCCTACCCCGTGGGCACGCTCGTGGTCGATACCGGGGACCAGCATCTCTACGAACTGCTCGGTGACAATCAGGCGATGCGCTATGCCGTGGCCGTGGGCGAGGCAGGCCGCGCCTTCGCCGGCGAGGCCACCATCGCCTACCAGCGCGACTGGCCGACCTGGACGCCGACCCGCAACATGCTGCGCCGTGAGCCCGAGAAGTACGAGCCCTACCGCGCAGGGATGGAAGGCGGGCTGGACAACCCGCTCGGCGCGCGGGCGCTCTATCTCTACAAGAACGGCCGCGACACGCTCTACCGCATCCACGGCACGCCCTACCCGTGGTCCGTCGGCCATGCGGTCTCCTCCGGCTGCATCCGGCTCTTCAACCAGGACGCCATGTACCTGGCCGAGCGGGTGGACAACGGCACCAAGGTGATCGTGCTGACCGCCGACGAGATCGGCAAGTGGACCCGGCCCGCCGGTGAGCCGATCCCTGTTCAGATGCAAGGCCAGATGTGAGGACCACACCCGTGACATCGACCCGCAGGCAATTCCTGTCCCTCACCGGCGCGGCGGCTTCGACCGTCGTGCTGGCCCCTCTTGCCGCCCATGCGCAGACCCCGACGGTGGAGGAAGTGCTGCGCGATCCCGATGCGCCGGTGATGGGCAACCCGCAGGGCGATGTCACCCTTGTCGAGTATTTCGACTACCAGTGCGGCTACTGCAAATCCATGCACCCGCTGGTGCGGGACGTGGTGGAGGCGGATGGCAACGTCCGCCTCGTGATGAAGGACTGGCCGATCTTCGGCCGCGGCTCCCAGCGGGCAGCGGAACTGGCGCTCGGCACGGTCGCCCTCGGCCGGTACCCGGCGGCGGTGGATGCGCTCATGGCCACGCGCGGGCGGCTCAATGACGCCTCGATCAAGGCGGCCCTGAAGGACATCGTCCCCGTAGAGGACGCGAACAACTCCTTCTACGCCGAGCGCCGCAAATGGGAGCGCCTGCTCAGCCGCAATGACCAGCAGGCCACCGCTCTCGGCTTCCGGGGCACACCGTCCTTCGTGATCGGGCAGGTGCTCTACCCCGGGGCGATCGACCGCGATACGCTGCTTTCCGCCATCCGGGCCGCGCGCGCGGCCTGAGCCGCACCCCTTAAGGCTGGGTTAAGGCAGGGCTGGTGAGCAGGCTGCACAGAACGAATCCGAAAGGAGCCCTCATGAGCAGCCCCCTCTCCCGCCGCGCCGCCCTGACAGGCGGCCTCGCCGCCGCAGGCACCCTCGCCCTGCCCGGCGTCCTGCGCGCCGAGTCGCGCCGGAACATCTCCAGCTTCGCAGCGCAGGACTGGCGCGATCACTTCGATGATCTGGGCAAGTCGACCATCGTGGCCGATACCGTCTCGCGCGCGCTGCACTACTGGAACGCCGATGGCAGCGACTACCGGGTCTACCCGACCTCGGTTCCGATCTCGGACGAGCTGACCAAGCGCGGCTATACCTCCATCGTGCGCAAGAAGGTCGGCCCCTCCTGGACGCCCACCGCCTCGCAGATGGAACGCTTCCCGGACTGGAAGCCGATCCCCCCGGGGCCGGAAAACCCGCTTGGCACCCACGCGATGTACCTGAGCTGGCCTGCCTACATCATCCACGGCACCCATGACACGCGCAAGATCGGCCGCCGGTCCTCGGATGGCTGCATCGGGCTCTACAACGAGATGATCGCGCAGCTCTTCGAGATCTGTCCCATCGGCACGCAGGTCCGGGTGATCTGACCCATCCCCTCGGCGCTCGCCCAGATCGGGCCTGGACCACGCGAGGGGCGGCACCAACGGGCCGCCCCGTCGCTTTTCTGGCCTCCCGTCTTACGGTTCCTTTTGTCCAGGTCCCGCCCTCCAGCTGCCCCGGGCGAAACCGCTCCGCACCGTCAAACCGCTGCACCCCCGGCGACCTCACGGGCCGACAGGGTGACAACCGCCTCGCCCCGCCCTTGGGGTCCGGCCGGACCGCCACGCAAGGCACCTCGACCAAGGCCCTTCCGGGCGTGGAGCGCCACCGCGGACGACAGGCCGCCTCCCGAGCGCCTGAAAAACCATCATCCCGCACCGCAGGACCGCTGAAACAGCGCGAGACGCGGGATCTTTCCCGATCTGCTCCTATACACCGGCAACGGGCGCCTCCGGTACAGGCCCAAGCACGGGCCCAAGCACGGGCCGATGTACGGGCCGATGCACAGGCCGGTACGCGGCGCCCGGCCCCTGAAAGGAAGCGCCCATGACCACCGAAACCGCCCCCGCGCCCACGACTGAAGCCACGCCGCTCGACCGGCTGAAGGCCTGCCTTGCCCGGATCGACGCCGACGAGGGCCGCATCCGCGCCTTCACCGCCATCGCCCGGGAGGAGGCCCTGCGCGCCGCCGAGGCCTCCAGCGCCCGCTGGGCCGCCGGGGCGCCTCTTTCCCCGGTGGATGGCATGATCGTCGTGGCCAAGGACATCGTCGAGACCCATGACATGCCCACCGGCGAGGGCTCCCCGATCTGGACCGGGCGCCACACCGGGCGCGATGCCGCCGCCATCATGGCGCTGCGCGCCGCCGGGGCCGTGATCCTCGGCAAGGTGACCACCACGGAATTCGCCGCCACCGAACCCTTCCACGAGACCACCAACCCCCACGATCCCGCCCGCACGCCCGGCGGCTCCTCCTCGGGCTCCGGCGCGGCGGTCGCCGCGGGCTTCGCAGATGTGGCGCTCGGCTCGCAGGTGGTGGGATCGACCCTGCGCCCGGCCAGCTACTGCGGCGTGGTGGGCTACAAGCCCAGCGTCGGCGGGCTGAACCGCTGCGGCACCTTCGACCACTTCAGCCAGAGCTGCATGGGCGTCTTCGCGACCACCCTCGCGCAGGCCTGGGCCACGGCGCGGGCGATCTCCTCGCGCGCGGGCGGCGATCCCGGCCACGTGGGCGTGACCGGCCCCGACACGCTGCCCCCCGCGCAGGCCCCCGCCCGCCTGGGCGTGCTCCTGCCCGAGGGCTGGGACAAGGTCGGCCCCGAAGCGCGCGCGGCCTTCCAGGCGGCGCTCGACAGGCTGAGCGCAGCGGGCTGCACGATCCTGACGCCCGACACCGACGCCGCCCTTGCGGCCTTCACGACCTCCATCGCCGTCGCCCTGCCGCTCAGCAAGCGGATCAACACCCGCGAAGGCGCCTGGCCCGCGGCGGATTATGCCACCCGCCACGCCGACCAGATGAGCGAGACCATCCGCGACCGTGCCCTCTGGGCCGTGCCCGCGCGGCAGGACAGCTATGCCGAGGATATCGCGCAGCGGGCCGCCATCCGGGCCGAGCATGAGCGCCTCATGGGCGATTTCGACGCGCTGATCACGCTGGCCGCCACCGGCCCTGCCCCGGTCGGGCTGAGCTGGACCGGCGATCCCTCCATGAACGTGCCCGCCTCGCTTCTCGGCGCCCCGGCGCTGAGCCTGCCCCTGTTGCAGGCGGAGGGGCTGCCCCTTGGCCTGCAACTGATCGGCACGCGCGACGCCGATGCCGGGCTCTTCGCCGTGGCAGGCTGGGTCGAAACCGCGCTGCGCGGATGAGCGACCGGGCCGGCGCCAGGCTGTGCCGGCCCATTCTCGCAGAGGGGATCATGGGCCACGCAAGTGCGCCTGCGCCCCAGGCTGCCAGACAGCGGGCTGCAGACGATATCACTACTGCGGAGATGGCGACCCCTGAAGGTGTGCACGAAGTAAGCGATTTCAGTCAGTTATGGACGACCCGCGCACAAAGGGTCCGCATTGAGTTTCAACGATAAATTTTCAGGCGTGCACAAAGCTTCTCACCTCACCCGCTGCACCGCCGCCGTCAGGTCATCCGTCGCGCGGCGCCTGACCTCAACACGGGCCTTGAGGGCGCCGGAACCTTCTGCCTCTCTGTGACATCCTGACTGCATGAGGCAGATCATATCCGAGCCAGCCGCGCCCCGGTATGCTGGCCTGAGATGATTATGAGTGACCGATGTGTGCAATAGGAGGCAGGTATGTCAGGTTCAATAAAAGGGTGGAGCTTCGTCCACATCGCAAGCGGTCCGCTCACGGGCCGCCATTGGGTCGGTCCGGCGCGGCTGACCTTCGAAGGCGGCACCGGCGCACCCGAGTTGATCATCGGCGACGACACCGTGACCCTTGCGCGACCCGGGGCGCAAATCACCTACAGCAGTATCGGTGTCTACGACCGCCCCACCGCCACCACGGCACAGGACAGCCTGACGCTCGAAGGGCGTGAGGCTGATGTGATCGCCCTGCGTTGGGGGGAGGCGTTCAGCCAACTGACCTATCTGCTGCGCCATTGGACGGTTTTGGGCGACAGCCCCTATACGAGCGTGGCGCAAAACTATTTCTACCTGGACGGCGACATGATCGAGCAGAGCGATCTGGCCGACTTTCCGGCCAACGAGGTGCAGGGCCTCATCGACATCAGCCAGATCATTCCCTCCGAGCGTTTCGTGCCCGGCACCACGATCGCGCTTGAAAGCCTCGCAGGTTATCTTGACGCCGACTTGGTGCCCGTGGCGACGGAGGGCAATGATCTTGCGCAATTGGTGCCCCTGATGGCGCCCTTCGATGCCCTTGGCGGAGATGACACCGTCATCGGCAGTGCTTCGGACGACAGTGCCGCAGGTGGAGCCGGCAACGACAGCCTTGCCGGACGCGACGGGAATGACACGCTCTCGGGCGGCATCGGTGATGACAGCCTTTTCGGCGAGACCGGCGACGACAGTCTCAGCGGCGGCGATGGCGACGACCTGTTGAGCGGCGGGGCAGGCAATGACGTCCTGTCCGAGCTCGGCTCTCAGCTGGGGCAAATCCTGCCCGCGTCGGGGAATGACACCCTGCTCGGCGGGGACGGAAACGATGTGATCAGCCTTGGCGCCGGGTCCGACAGCGTGGACGGCGAGGCCGGGGATGACACGATATCGGTCGACTTCGACGGCGACGGCGGTACGACGGATGACCATACGCTGCGGGGCGGCGACGGCGACGACCAGTTCTTGCTTTACAGGGGTGGTGGCGTGGCCATGGGAGGCGCCGGGAACGATCACTTCACCTTGGATGGCGGCACCTACCGGATCGACGGCGGCGAAGGCATGGACACGCTGCGCGCGGCGCAGGCCGATCTCTCGGTCAGCCCGCTTGAGGGAGATGTCGCGATCGAGGGCATCGAGCACCTCGTGGGGTTCCGCACGGTCAGCAACCAACTGACCGGTGATGCCAATGCAAACGCGATCACCGGCGGCAACAATTCGGATACGCTGATAGGAAACGACGGCGATGATACGCTGGGCGGAGCCGGCGGCAGGGACAGCATGCTGGGCGGGGCGGGAGACGACCGGATGGACGGCGGCATCTCGAGTGACACCCTGCGTGGCGGCGACGGAGCGGATCATCTCGAAGGCAGCTATCAGGCCGACGTTCTGGACGGCGGCGCGGGCAACGACGCGATCTATGGCGGGCTCGCAACCGGGGTGCCGCACCCGGATCTTTCCGATACGATCTACGCCGGCGCGGGGAATGATTTCATCTACGCGGGTTACGGCAACGACCTCGTCTATGGCGGGGCGGACCACGACACGCTCGATGGTCATGACGGGGCCGACACGCTGGTCGGGGAGGCTGGCGATGACGTGATCTCAGGCGGCGCGCTTGGGGATGTTCTCGCCGGCGGCGCAGGCGATGACTTCCTGAACGGTGGTTTCGGCCACGACCGGCTGCACGGGGGCGCGGGGGCGGACCGGTTCTTCCACGCGGGTGAGCCCGGCCATGGCACCGACTGGGTGCAAGACTACGATGCGGCCGCCGACGACATTCTTGTGCTGGCCCCAACAGCAGTGCTCTCCGACTACCAGGTAAACTTCGCCGAGACCCCCGGGGCCGGTCAGGCCGACGTAGCCGAAGCCTTCGTCATCTTCCGCCCGACGGGTCAGGTCCTCTGGGCCCTGGTGGATGGTGGCGCGCAGGACAGCATCATGCTCAACATTGCAGGAACAGAACTCGATCTGCTTGCTTGAGTTTGCTTATCAGATCGAGAGACGGCCCGCCGGTGCATCTGGCGGGCCTTCATCGTTTGCTGAGGCCCAGAGCCAGGCGGGATCAATTGGCCCATGCTGCGGCTGGCGGCTCACCCGGCCAACCGTCCAGCGGTTGCGTAGGACGGTCCAGCCATCAGGCGCGGCGCTGCCGCCGATCACGGTTGAGATGCGGGTCCAGGTCATACCGCCGAGATAGCGTGGCGAGCCGTGGTGCAATCCTCAGCGACACCGATCAGGCGCGCGGATCACAGAATATCAAAGTTTTCGCCGCCCGCCTGCACGATGACCTGCCCCTGCACCGCGCCGTCCACCAGCGCCCAAAGCAGGCTCCCGCTCGGCAGGTGGGTGACGAAGATTTCATCCACAGCGGCGCCCCCCGCGTTCGCCGTGTTCGCCTGCTGCACGAGGAAATCCTCGGCCACTGCCGCACCGCCGCCGAACATCAGGACATCGCCCTCCTCGGCGGCATAATCCTGCACCCAGTCGGTGCCATGGCCCTCCGCCCCAAGGTGGAAGAATCGATCCGCACCCGCCCCACCGTTCAGGCGATCAAAACCAAAGCCGCCGTTGATGAAGTCATCACTAGAACCGGCAAAAATCACATCACTCAACGCCGAACCGCTGAGAACATCGTCATCCGATCCGCCAATTAACGTGTCTGCTCCGAACCCGCCCAGCAATGTGTCGTTGCCCTCGTCACCGCGTAGTTCATCGTTGCCATAGCCACCATCAACCGAGTCATTTCCGGCACCGGCATAAACAACGTCGCGCAAGTCTGCTTCGCCTGCGCCGCCAAAAATGAAATCATCGCCATTGCCGCCAATGAGAGTATCAAGCCCGCCCCCGCCGTTAAGCGTATCAATACCTTCTGAGCCTGAGAGGCGATCATTCATCGCGCTGCCCGTCAGCAGATCATCGCCTGCAAGCCCATCAGTCACAACGCGATAGAGGCTTTCTGAACCATCAATCGTGTCATGAGCATCGCTGCCCGCAAAGGCATAAGTCACCCCGCTGACCGTCCAGTTGTATTGGGTCGTCAGGTTATCCACCGCATCCCAGTTGGAATAGGTCAGCCCCTCAGCGCCCAGTGTCAGGTCGCTTTGGATTTGAGCCTCATCGGCGCCAAGCTGAGACCAACCGGCCAGCGTGGCATCGAAATTGGCCATACTCATGCCGGAATTGTCGAACATCCATCTCGCATCATCGATGGACGAAATGTCCCATGCGCCCAAGTTTTGGTCAAAGGAAGAGGCACCTTGAAACATACCAACGACACCACTGACATTGCTCATGTCCCAACTACTAAGGTCTTGATTGAAGGATGAAGCGCCTTTGAACATATTAGCCATTTGTGTGGCACTATCTAGGCTCCACCCGCCTATGTCTTGATTAAACTGCAAGGCGTTGGCAAACATGCCAATGAAATTTGAAACGTCACCGGTGTCCCATCCTCCGATTTCTTGATTGAAGCTGGTTGCACTGGAAAACATGAGCTCCATTGTGGCAGCGGCACTCGTATCCCACCCCCCAATGTCCAGATTCATCGGGTTTATGAAACCGGGCTGGGCTGCGAAGGTCTGTCGCATGTTGGTTACAGCACTCGTATCCCAGTCAACGATCACCTCGGGGATCGTGACGGGGAAAGTCCCCTCACCTACGTAAAAATATCGAACCAGATTGGCAGATGGCGCTGTGATCATTTTAGAATCTCAACCTAAATCAACAACACAATGAACCTCTGAGAGCAAATAAATAGAAATCTGCATCTCTTTTTGACTGGATAATCGCAAAGCCTCAAAGAAACAACCTATCATAGTCTTAGGTTCTGGACCCATTGAGTTTCAGAGCCAGTAGATGACCACTGCAGCGAGAGCGATGGCAGAGAAGAACGGTTTGGGTCATCTGTCGTATCTGGTTGCCACACGCCTCCAGTCCTTGAGCCTTCCGAACATGATCTCGATACGGTTGCCCCGTTTGTAGTGGCGCTTGTCGTATTGGATCGGGGACTTGCGTTGCTTTCGGCCAGGGACAAACGCCCACCCCATGGCCTGCAGGCCTGGCAGCCCCGCTGCCACCAGTCGAGATCCCTTCCCCGGTAGTCTGAAACGGGGAAGGCCCGCCTCGGTCTCCCGGGCGGGCCTGCATCATTCGTTGCAGCCGCGGGCCAGTTTCCCCAGCAGCGCGGCCCCCGTGGCGGCAGACCTCGGCCCGCCATCCTCGATCAGCGCACGGGCATGCTCGCGCCTATCATCCACCGTCCCCGAGCACAGGGCAGGGATCGAGACCTGCGGCTTCACACAGCCGGAGGCGGACAGCAGCAGCATCAGACAGATCAGCGTCTTCATCGTTCATCCTTTCCGTGGTGGTGATGAAGTCCTGCAAGGCCTCGACCGTGGCCGCCCGGCGCGAGTTGTGCGCTCCGAGCCAATAGACGACGGCCAGAAGCGCGACCACCGTCAGCGCGGACGCCAGGACAACTAGGGCCCGGGCGGTCACGCTTTCTTCTCCGGAGCCGTGACGCTGAGGTAGAAGCCGAGCGCGGCCATGAAGGCACCGACGCCTGCCTGCCAATAGGCGTCCGACGTGATGCCATGCGCGGCGAGCAGCGGCCCCAGCGACGTCAGCAGGTGACGCAGAGCGCCCTGCACCTGTGGCTTGCGGATGATTTCGATCATGCCTTTCCCTTTCCGATGATGATGGCGATAGCGCCCAGCAGAGCAGCGAAGAGCGCCGCCAGTGGGTTACGTGAGGTCTTGGCTGCGGGCGGGGTGACTTGCGCCCCCTGCCCCCATTTCTCGGCCACGAGCGCGGTCTGGTACTTCACCGCGAGGTCAGCGATCTCCGCCGCCCGATCGGTGCCATTCACGACCCGACGCGCTCCCTTGAGGTCGATGTACCCCTCGCGCACGTAGTCGGTGAGCTTCTTCCCGGTGAACCACCCCCCCATGCAGCCGAGCACGAGGATCTCTGCGGCGATGTCCGGCTCCATCACCACGTCCGGATTGCTGGTCAGGTCGCGGCCCAGTTCACGCCCGGCCCGAACGTAGTTTTCCCGCCAGGTCAGCTGGACGAAGCCGCGCCCGTACCAGGGGTAGTAACGAAGGTTGCGTTCCCGCCACTCCTCCGAGAGCCAGTAGGCCTCGCGCACCGGCTCCATGGTGTGAGCGGTCTCCCAGCGGGCCGTCGCCAAGATATAGGCCGCCTGCGGCAGCGTGAGGCCGTGCACCGCGCACGCCTCAAGGATCAGGCGCGTGCGCCCGAGGTTCAGGTCCATGGCATGGTCCCTTCATTTTGAGGATTATGTCAGTCGTGCTAAGGTTGTTTCCGAGCGTGGAGCACGGTCGACGCGCATCACACCGCACGGCCGGTCCTGTTTTCGCATTTCCGGGATAGCTTCGCGCTCACCTGTGGACGCCACAAAATAGCCACCTTCCATGACGCAAGGGAAACGTAGACCGTGCAGTGTCCGTCGCGCACGCTCGACATTGAGCGCGGCGCGGGCTGGCGAATGCCACCATGGTCATAGCGACCCACCGCGGACCATGTAGTGACAGCACACCCTTGGCCGGTCGAAGTCGCGCTCACACCGCCAGTTCACGGGAATACGGGATTCGCTAGACTCGAAGTCAGCATTGCGTCACCCTGAAGTTCGAGCGCGGATCGAGGCGCATAACGACTGGTGCCTACATCCCACCAGGTCCAGTCCAGCGACCCCATCGCGATCCCGGATGCGCCACACCGCGCTCAACCACGCTTCAGAAAGCCGCTCTCCGCCTACCGCGACGTTCGGTCGTGCGCCCAAAAGCTTCGTCTGGTAATCAACTTATTGAGCGCGGGGCCCCGATCACCGACAGAGGGCCGTGATTTCGGCTTCTCTTGCACCCACTCACGGTGATCACCCGCATATGCAGCAGCCCCGCGCTCACCCCGGCAGCAGCTGATACGGCACCACGTCGGTCCGATCGGGCACGCGCTTCCCGCCGCACTCGTAGTCCAGGACCAGGTAGAGCTCGATGCGCCCCGGGAAGAGATCGGCCGGCGGCGCGATCTCGATGCGGAGCTTCTCGAAGCTGTCCCCGATCTGGCGGCGCACTCCGCCCTTGATCATGCGCGAACCTGCGAGAGGCACATTGCGCACGTCGCTGAAGAGCGGCGTCCAGTCGACGAGGCGGCAGTCCTTGCCGAGCCGGGTCCGGGCCACCGTCAACCAGAGCACCACTGGGTCGCCAGACTTCACCGGCTCCTCGACGTAGGAGAGCCCCTGCGGCTGCCTGATCACCCGATCCTCGCCCGTCGCGCGGCGCACGTCCTGAGACAGCACCTCGACCTGCGCCACCAGCCTCTGGACCGCGCCCTCCGTCGCGAGCCGCTCGAAGCCCAGCTCCTCGCGCACCGTGGCGACGATCCAGTCCCGGTTCATCATGTAGAGCCCAGCCAACATGACCAGCATGAGCGGCGTGACCACGGTCACAATCCAGAAGAGATCACGCAGCAGTCCGATCACCGTGCGGGTGCGCGGCAGCAAGTCTTCCTTGGTCACAGGGACCTCCGTCAGTTGTAGTGGTAGAGCGAGACGGCCAGCCACATGATCAGTCGCCGCCAGACGGTCACGCCGTCCGCCTTCAACGCGTTGTGGAACACAGCACCGGCGCTGAGCCGGTCCCATCCCTCCTCGAGGAGCCAGTCGTGGAGGGCAGCCGCCTTGAGATATTCGGGCGCGTTTGGATCGAAGAGCCAGCACCAGAGGCGCGGGATCGTCACGTCGAACTGGAAGCCCCACGGCACCATGACAGCGCATTCGCTGTCGAGCTTGCCGACATGCCAGACGAGCGGCTCTGTGGTCAGATATAGGCCCCGCCCGATGGGGAGACACCAGCTCTTCGCGCCGGTGTACTGGCTCATCCAGGCCACCGGCTGTCAGCTGCGAAGTCCTCGGGGATCGCACCCCCGTCGACCATCGTCCAGCTTGCCGCCATTACGGCCTCGACCCAGGCCACACCGGCGGACGCCAGCTCGATCGCCTGCGTCGCGGTCAGCTGGTGGATCGTGTTCGCGTCATCGCGGAAGGTCAGCGTATCGGTCGAGGCCGAGGCCTGCAGCGCCATTGCCTTCTGCATGATCCCCAGCATCACTGTCTGATCGAAGGGCCGGCCGCGCACCGGCACCGCCCCGAAGGACAGCCCCAGCGTCGTGCCGGCCTCGAGCCGGCGCTCGCGCTCCGCGTAGAGCGCGGCCTTGCGACCGGCCTGCACCTCTGCCGCCTTGTCCTCAGCGGTAACGACCCGCGAATAGTCGATGTTTTCGGTCATGCCTGGGGCTCCTCTTCATCATAGGCGGGCAGCGCGACGGGCCCATCCGGCGCATCGGTCACGGGCTCAGGGAAGCGCGTTGCCTCCGGCGCGTTCGGGCCATGCGGCAGGGTCAGCGGCACAGTCAGCACCCCCTCCCCATCGCGGGTGACATCACCTGCGACCCACGGGCTCGAAATCGCATCACGGGGCAACGTGGCGCCGTTGGGCAGAGCTGTGAAGTCGAAGGTCTCGCCGTTCAGCGTCAGAGCGTCACCGCTCTTGGATGCGGTGAGAGCGGGCAGCCCGGCAACAGGGGAAAACGTGATGTTCATTGCGCAGCTCCTCAGGCCCAGCGACCGATCGCAAAGAAGCGGACCGGCACTGCGGTCTGCGTGTTCAGGTGGGACATGACGTAGCAGGCGGCAGTCGTGGAACCTGCTTGGGTCGCAGGCCAGCAGTTGACGTTGCTCAGGCTCGCGCAGACGTTCAGCGAGGTGGTCATCGAAGTAAAAGTGGCCGGGTAAGTCCACGAGATGCTAGACGAGTCCCGATAGACATTCCCGGCAGCAGTGGCGATGGACCCAGATGTGAACGTCGGCGAGAAGCAGATCATCGTCCCATCGGCGAACTTCACGTACTCACCATTTGCGTTACTGCCGCGCTCGAAAATTGCGCCAGTCGGAACACCGCCCGACAGCGAGACGGTACCGAGGATCAGCCCAATGAAGTCGGCTGCCGTAATGGCTTCCAACTCATTGATATGCGTCCCGGTGAGCCAGGCAAAAAGCGCGAGCGCCCGCTCATTGAACGTCGCCGGGTCATTGAGGCTCGGGAGGGTCGGCGCGTTGGTAAAATCCAATGCCATCAGGTCAGTCCTTCGATTTCGAGTTGCACGATCGAAACCCCGTTAGCCCGCAGGGGGATTTCGTAGTCTTGGAAGAGGCCAAAGGTGATCGCGCCGTGGCTTTGCACGAGGGTATCGGCGGCGAAGTAGACGGCAGGCGTGTCACGCAGAAGGCGATCCCGGTAATCAGGCTCGCTGCAGTGATCTCATAGGTGATGGTGCCCGCATTCTCGGCCTGATCGGACAGCCTCAGGTCGAAGGCCTTCCACTTGTTCGTGGCGCTGACCTCGATCCACCATGTCCCATCATCCGTGGTTGGATCGTACCCGAGGTTGGACCCGGAAACGCTCTCGTAAACCTTGTGGGTGGAGAGCACGATCACGCGGTCTTCTGCGCTGTAGGTCGTGCTGACGTCCCATTCGTCGTGATCGTCCTCTGTCAGGTTCGTGTCCGTCAGGAGACTTTCCGTCACCGTGATCGGGGAAATGATCCGCATCAGATGCTCTCCACTTGCAGGGCCGTGCCGTCGTCCGGGTTACGCACAGGCGTGCCGAGCTGGTCTGCTTTCTCTGCCAGCTTGCGCAGCTTGGTGGTGTTCCGGTTGCTCCCAAGGCCGAGCTGGCGTTGTTCGTCGCGGAAGGCGCGTAGCTCAGCAAGAAGCTCGTGCTGCAGCTGGCTGTCGCCATTCAGCAGGTTACGGGTCTGCGGGGCGCTGTAGTACCGCGCCGCCCCGACCGCTTCGAGCTCTGGCCCGTTCTCCCCCACAATCCGCAGCCCCCCGGCGTGGAAGCCACCAGCGGCATAGGCAGGGACAGCCCCCATGGCGCGGATCTGCTCGCGCAGGTTCGCCGCAGCAGTGTAGATGGCGGTCGGCTGCCCGATCAGCGCATTCAGCTGATCCTGCAGGCCACCTGTCCCCCAGAAGGCCTGCCGGAACGTCGCGAGGTCGGAGTTCGCGCCGTAGTCAACGTGAGTGGCGAGGTAAGAGATCCACTTGTCGTCTATGACCTTGAGCGTGGCGTCTTGGTTCCCGTTGCGCAGATCAACGCCCGTCGCGGCCTCGAGCGCCCTGATCTGCCCCATGATCGAGGAAGCCCGGGCCGCCACTGAGGACTGCTGCGCCACCTTGTCGGACAACTGCTGCTGCAGCGCGGCCAGCGTGGCGTCCCGCTCCCGCGAGGCCATGTCTGCCAGGATCGCGGCCCGCAACTCCCCGAGCGCAGAGCGCAGGGTAGCGATCGGCGTCGTGATGCTGGTTTGCATGGACCGCTCGAACCAGACCGAGAAGTCGCGGGACGGGTCAAAGACGACACCACCGCCGATGGTCACGGTGCCGGTGGTGGTGTTCTGGATCATATCCAGCAGCGTCAGTCCACGACCGGACACCCGCGACAGGTCAACCGCACCGTTGACAGTGCGAGCGATCCGCGCGGCACCGGCAGTGATGTTCTGCAGGAAGGTCGCTCCGGTCCCGGAGATCCCGCCTGCATTCACGGCTGCCGAGATCCCGCGGTAAACAGAACCAGTGCCAGCAAACAGCTGCCGCAGGTAAGCCTCGCCAAACCCATTCAGCGAGGAGAAATTCTGTCCCGCCCGAACCGTCCGGGTGACATATCCACCGCCAGCGAAGAGCTGCCCCAGGTAGGCTTCACCAAATCCGTTGAGAGCCGAGAAGTTCTGCCCGGCGCGAACCGTCCGCGTGATGGAGCCGTTACCCTGATAGAGTTGGTTCAGATAGCCGAAGGCCCATGCACCGACATACCTGGCGTCCACCGATGCGCGCAGATACCGGTTGGCGTAGCCGTTGCCTGCCGCAAGTTGCTCCAGATAGCGGGCGCTATAGCCTTGCACGTCGGAGATGTTCACCCGTCCCCAGAGGCCGCGAGTGGTATAGCCATAACCGGCTGCGAGTTGCTCCAGATAGCGCGCGCTGTACCCCCTGACGTCAGAGATGTTTACCCGGCCCCAGATGCCACGCGTCGTGTAACCGCCACCCTCCGTCAGCTGGTCGAGGTAGGCCGCGGCCTCACCGTTGATCCGGGTCAGGTCTGCAGAAGCCCTGATATAGCGGTTGGTGTAGCCGTTGCCGGCGAAGAGTTGCTCCAGATAGAGCGCGCCCCAATCGCTTAGGAACGCCTCGCTGGTCGCGGCGCGAATGTACCGGTTCGTGAAGCCATTGCCCGCGAAGATCTGGTTGAGGTAACTCGATGCCCAATGGCCGACATATGTGCCATCGACCGCGGCGCGGATGATGCGCGCGATCGAACCTGTGCCCTGGAAGAGCTGGTTCAGGTAGCGCCAGCCATAATCCGACACCGACCCGAACTGCAGCCCGCCCTGAATGGCCCGCCAGGTCGAGCCCGCGCCCTGCGCCAGCTGGTTCAGGTAGGTGTAGCCCAGCGAGGTGACGCCGCTCATCAGGATGTTGGCCACGACGCTGCGCCAGACCGAGCCATCGCCCGAGGCCAGCTCCGCGATGAAGGTCCGCCCGAGCCCCCCGATCATGCGGGTGTCGAGGTAGCCGTTCACCGACCGCGCCACGGCCCCATCCCCGCGCTGCAGCTGGTCCAGGAACATGACGTCGAAGGTGGTGATTCCCAGCGGGTTCACCAACGCGGTGATCGCGTGCAGCACGGTGATGCTGTCGGAGAGCAGCAGCTCGCGCTCGGCATCGCTCACGCTGTCGGCAAAGGCGAGGCCAACGGTGATCCCGCGCAGCGCCTCGGTGTTGGCGTCGAGCAGCAGCTGCGCGATCTCGGGCGAGGTGGCCTCGGACAGGATGCCCAGCACGTTGACCACGTAGCCGCCCTGTTGATCCAGCAGCACGCGCCGGATCTCCGGATCGAGGTCTTGCACGAAGGCCGCCTCGACCGTGAGGGCGAAGAGGCCGGCATCCTCCATGATGATCGAGCGGACCTCGGGCACCGCCTGCAGCGCCGCCTGGATGGTCACGGCGTAGGCGCCGAGATTGCCGAGCGCGAGCTTGATCGCGGCCCGGTCGGCGTCGGAGGCCAGCGCCACGTTGACCACGCGGGACAGCTCCGAGGAGCCCGCGAGCGCCACGCGCATCTCGTCAGCGGAAAGATCGGAGGTCGCAACGAGGCTGACCGTGCGGGTCAGGGTCGTCACGTCGTCCAGCGCCAGCCGCATGATGTCGTCAGGCAGCTCCTCGCCCAGCACGAAGTCGATGGTCTTCATGTGCTCGGAGGCGGCGTTCACCGCAAGCCAGCGCAGATCCGGGGTGAGCCCTTGAGTGACCACCGCGAACTGGATCTCGGACTGGATGCCGGAGGTGGCGGCGTAGAGCAGCCGCGCGACATCTTCCGGCACGTCCGCCGTGGGGATCAGCTCGATGTTGGCCTGCAGCTGCGCCATGAGGTCCGCATAGGAGAAGTCCTGCAGGTCCTCGATCGCCGTTTGCAGCGCGGTCAGCGTGTCCTCGAAGCACTGCAGGTCCTCCTCGTCGAGGGTCTCGGTCGATTGCAGGTAAGTGTTCAGCTCGTTCAGGACATCAAGCTGCTGCTGGGAGAGCGTCACGATAGCGTCCTCAGCCGAACCTTGAAGCTCCGACACCCCGGCCAGCATGTTGGCCTGCGACAGGACGGCGGCCTCCGCCCGGCGGTACTCCATCAGAGTGCCCGCTTGCGCCCGGGCAGCCGCCAGGTAGTCGCCAGAGATTGCGGTGAAGTCCTCCGCCGCCCCACGATCCCCGCCGAGCGCGCCCTGATAGGCCGTCTCCAGCGCCGATTGGAGCGCCTGCAGGCGTGCCGCGCCCCCGAAGCTGCTGTTCGATGCACCGGTGATGTCGAGGATCAGGTCGCGCAGGCTGTCGGCCACGCGATACCATGCGGTCGCCGCCTGCTCCGCCGCCCGGGCGGTCGATGTGACGTCGCTGATCATCTCGCCCACGATCCCGGTCGTGGTGCCCACCAGCGAGGAAATCACCTCCGTGAAGCTCTGCGCCGCCGGGAGGATCTGATCCATGGTTCCGGACATCTGCAGGAGGACGGCGTATAGCTCCTGCCCGCTGGAGGTGGTCAAATCGAGGCTCTCCACCAGATCGCGGTAGGCCGCGCGAGAGGCAGGAAGGGCAATACCGAACTCCGCCAGCGCCTCGGTGGCCTGACGGGTGTAGACCGCGACCCGCTCCGCCTCCGAGTAGAAGGCCGTGAAGTAGGTGCTGGCCGCCGTGTTGAAGGCATCGGTGCCACCAAAGAGCTGCACCAGAGAGGAGGCCAGATCGGCCCCCGCAATCGAGACCTCGAACATGCTGTGGCCCAGCGTGTCGAAGACCGCCGCCGTGGCCGTCAGGTGCTCGGAGAGCCGCGACAGGGCCTCCGAGGAGGTCTCGCCAGCCATGATCACGTCATGCCCCGCCAGCACCAGGTCCGCCATCTCGTCGGCCATGCCGGACAGGGCCTCCTGCACCGCCGCCGCGATCTCGTCGTCCTCGAGGTCCTTCGTGGAGATGATCAGCTGCGTGGCGAAGTCATCGAAGACCGAGGAGGCCACGCCGATGGCGCCCGCCGCGGCAACGACGCCCTCCTGCACCTGCTGCACAGCCAGCAGAACCGGGTCGGCCACCTCTGCATCGGCAGGCGAGTAGCTGTACTTCTTCGACGAGATCAGCCCGAAGAGCGCCGTTTTCTTCACGTATTTGAAGGTCTCAACGAGGCCGTCCATCCCGTCGATCGTCACGCGCAGGCCCGCGTCCAGCAGCTTGGTCTTGCCGAAGAGCCCGGTGATCAGGGGAATGGCCAACGCCAGCGGACCGGCGATCGCGCCGATGGCCGCCGCGAAGGCACCGAGGCTGGCCGTCGCGCCCCCGACCACGGCGCTGAGATAGGTGGCCGCGGACCCAAGGCCGCCCCCTGCCCCGAAGAGCGAGGTCACGAGACCGGAGGCGCCGGAGAGGAAGCTGCTGCCGATCCCGAGCGCGCTGCCGAGGAACCCGCCGCCACCGAAGGCGCCCCCGCCCCCGGCCACGCCGCCGGACGTGCTGAGGGTGCCGGACACGCCGGGCGTGCCCGCCGTGCCCATGTTGATGAGGATCTTGTTGCGCGCGGCGGTCGAGATCATCTCGCTGATCATCGACTTGAAACCGCCGAGGATGCTGTCCATGAAGCCGTCGAAGTCGCGGGCGCCATCGAGCAGGAAGTCCCCAAAGGCGTCGGAGATGCTGCCGATCCCGGAGACTACCGAGCGCGCACCTTCCTCCTCCATCTCGGCAGCGGTCTTCACCGCGTCCTTCAGCACCTGGTCGAAGCTCTTCACGCTCTTGGCCGCGTCCTTCAGGCCCTTGGAGGCCGCGCCCGCGCCATCGCCCACCCCCTGCAGGGAGGTGTTCAGCCGATCCGCGGCACTGGCTCCATCCTCTGTGGTCTCCTGGGTCTTGGCCACCGCATCGCGAAGCGCCTGCACGGACTCGAGCGGCGCCGAGAAGGCCTTGGCGGCAGCCTCTGCATCGGCCTTCGCCGCGCCTGCGGCATCTTCTGCCGCCGTCTGGATCGCCGCGAGCGATTGCGTGATCTCGGCAGAGGCGCCCTGCAGGTTGGTCCCGAAGAGGCTGTTGAGGCCATCTGCCACCGTCCACGTCAGGTCAATCCACGCGCCGACCATCGCATTGAGGCCGCCAACGAAGACCGCCTTGGCGTTGTAGATCATGGTCTTGATCGACTGGTAGACGAAGTCGGCCCCGTTCCCGATCCGCTCCCAGACCTCGACCGCCACGTCCTTCACCAGTCCCAGCGCCGTGCCGAAGCCGCCGGTGGCGCTGACCAGCCGCCCGAACTGGTAGATCAGTTCCCCGGCGCCCACGACCACGATGCCGATCCCGGTGGAGATGATCGCCCCGCGCAGCGTGCGCAGCGCCGCCGCCATCCCCTTGATGCTGAGACTTGCAAGGGCCGCCTTGGTCGAGGTCGCCCCGAGCGCCAGTTCGAGCGCCACCGCCTGCCGCACGGCAGCTGCCGCCGCAGCCACGAAGGTGGTGCCCAGCGAGATCGCCAACGGCGCACCAAGCCATCCCGGATGAGCAGTTCGCCAACGTCACTTCCATCGACAAAGACGCGCGCGAGCGTGCGGCCATACCGATCTTCGCCCTCACGCTCGACCCGCAAGTCTCCGCTCAGCAGCTCAGCCAGGCGATCGCGTGCCTCTCTGGCCCGCAATGCCTCCTGTCTGCACTTCGGGGTGAACAGCTCGGGGGCGTCGATGCTAAGCAACCTGATCTTCTCGCGCTTGAGCCAGATCGTGTCACCATCCACCACGCACGAGATGCGCTTGCCGTGCTCCGGGCAGATTGGCATGGAGACCGCGGGCCCAGCGAGGACGACGAGCAATGAGATCAGCGTAAAGCGCATGAGATTTCCTTCGGCAGACGCGCGGCTCTTGGGCCATAGGGTGATACCCGCGCATCCTGTTCTGATCACCGTTTCAGCCCGTGGCTGATCAAGTCAAATACGGGAAAACCCCGGAATTCGGGAAAGCCCCCAAAATCGACATGCCCTCCTACGTGGCTTCGATCGTCTCGATCACTTCGCCGGTCTTCGGGTCGATGACGCGCACAGCACTAGCCGCACCGAATGAGCCCCTCTCCCGCCTCCTGCGCTCCGCCTTGGCGCTGAATTTCGTGAACGCTACGGCCTGCATGTTAGCAGGAAGACGCCGCGCAGCGATCTTTGCCTTCGACTTCCGAGCCATGTCCTCATCCCTCCTATGCGGATTCTCCGGCAGGCAGATCGATCGGCCCATTGACATACCTGATTGTCAGAGAGACCGTCCCCGTTCCGACGCGGACATTCTCGGTACGCCCGTCGACTGTCGCGTGGCTCACTGCGTCGATGCTCTCCGAAAATTCCACGATCGTCCCCACGAATTGGGTGGCCGTCCCGTCTTCATGCTTAATGGTAACTGTCTTCATTAACTCGCTCCTTACTTGGACTGGCGCTTTGCCAGCGCGACACATCCCCATGGCTTGCCGCCATGTGCTTCGACAAGGACGAGGATGGTTACCCGAAGGAATGGCGGATCGGTCCCGACGGACAACCCAGCTGCACCGCCTTCAATCCCGTCTGAGCGCCACCGGAGGTACCATGGTCACCGTCATCAGCTCGGAAACGCCGACCGCCAGGAAGCCACACCGCTGCGACAGCTGCCTGCGCGAGATCGCGCCCGGCACGACCTATCGCCGGGCGCGATGCGTAGACGGCGGCGAGGCATGGACATGGAAAACGCACCCGGCCTGCCAGCGGGCCGGGGAAATCCTCTGGGTCCGAGATATCCGCGGCGAGGAGGACTGCCTGATCAACGTCTGCGACATGGATAGCGATGACCGCGAGATGGTCTACGCAGCCGACCCCGAGACCTTCCACGAGGTCTGGCCGGATCGCCCCGCGCCGGGCCAACCGAAACCAGTCCAGTAACCGCCCGGCTAGAAGACCGCAGAACTGGCGACTATCTGCCCCCAAGGCGAGCCCATCATCTGGCTCATGCCATAATGTCAGGCACTCAATTCACCGAACGGCACCTGTGGGAAACTTCTGCGTCGACGACGCGTCCGCACAGATTCGGCGCCATAGAAATCAACATCTAGACAATATTGGAAAGTCAGCGGCAAAAGCACCATATCTTGTGTATAGCTTTTTTGCGTGCTCCGTGTGCATAACTATCAGACTGATAGGCAGTCGAAACACTGGTGGGACACTACATGGAAGAGCCATCTCAAGACGGAGATCGGAACCTGCCCCACCCCGGTGCGTTGATCAAACTGATACAGTTTCTCGCAGAAGAGTCGTCTCAGGTGATCATCACAAATCACGCAGAAGAGAGGATGTACGAACGCGGCATAACCTCTCGGATGCTCTTCGACGTCCTGCGGAGGGGCTCGATCTATGGCAGCGTTGAGCCCGCAAAACAGCCTGGCGACTTCAAAGCCAAGGTTACATACCAGGTGCCGAATCGACGGCACGTTGGCGTCGTGACGGTGGTGAAACAGTCCGAGAAACTGATCATCGTCACAGTAGAATGGGAAGATGGCAGATGACCTCTAAGTTTTATATGGACGGCATGGATAAGGCAGACCAACCATACGTCTACCGGCTTTCAGGGCTCGACGATGTTGTTCTTCTTAACGGCTTCACACGTCATGAGACCGAGTACGGAGATGCCGTGTCGATCGACGCGGTTGACGCACTGCATAACGCGATCGCCCTCCACATCATAACCGCCAAGAAGGCCCTCTCGCCGAAAGAGTTTCGCTTCCTCAGAACCGAACTCGGAATGACGCAAGATGAACTCGGCACCAAGATTGGCGTCGATGGACAGACCATTGCCCGCTATGAGAAAGGCTCGACACAGATTTCCGGGCCGGCGGATAGGCTGCTCCGGGTGCTGATCATCCTTCGCATCATTCCTGAGGACAAGCTTCGCGCCATACTTAAGGCAGCTGAGGACGCTGTTGAAAGAGATTCAAGCCCGGATGACGCGCCCGCAAGATTTCGCGAGGCCGAGGGGGCTTGGGAGGAAGTTTGTGTTGCGTGAACGGTGAGTTGAGGACCTAACTCCAGAAACCGCCCTTACTGCGGATACCGGCCAGCCTGCTTATCTCTACGCGATCGGCAGCCCTAGGCAGCTAGCGGCATTGAGCATTCAGCCCAGGAATCCCCGCCCCTGCGAGGGGCGTGCCGTCAGCGCCAGTGGTCAACCGGGTGAGCCGTCAGCTCATCTGCGATGATATTTATTGCCTGCTGTAACCGGCCGTATAAAACTTGGGAGGGTGGCATCGGGAAATGCCGTCCCGTCGCCGGCCGGACACCCCAAGACATATTGCACCAATTTCAGGCCCAGGAGTTTTTGCATGCCCCGATACACACTAAACGGATATCGCGTGCGCGAGGATGACGATGACAATCCGATCGACATCCGGCCAGCATCGCTGGAGTTCGTTACGACGACTGAGCAATACTTCACCTACTCCGTAGCAATCGACGGCACAGGCGACGCCTCGTTCGCCGTCTCCCCCACGAGCCTAGTCGTCTATATTGATGGCGCGCTGGCGGGTTCCGCCGCCGTCGACTACCCGACCAATGAAGAGATCGCGCATATCCGATGGAACGGCGGCGCCAATGAGGCATATGTTTACATTGAATCTGCCGAGCGGGATGATGACAATCCTCTGCTGAACGAGAATTTCACCTACATCTTCTCATTCGGGCCGGACCCTCTCCCCGAGTTCGGCTCCATCGGCGCGTTCAACGCCTTCCTGGCCGGGGCCCAGGTGCAACCTGTCACCGCAGGATCGGGCTATGCGTCGGGAGAATTCATCTGGTTCGCCTCGCTGCCAGCGACAGTCACGCCCAACGATCCGATCCTTGGGACCGACCTATCCGAGTTGCTCGTCGGCACAGCAGGAGAAGATTCCATTTCCGGGATGGGCGGCGACGACACGATCCGGGGCGACGACGGAGCGGACACGCTGGTTGGCGGCGACGGTGACGACGTGATTTCCGGCGGAGCCTCCGCGGCCGATCTGCGCGACCTGATCTACGGCGGCGAGGGCAACGACAGTATCGACGGCGGCTATGGCAACGACGAGCTGCGCGGCGACGGCGGCAGTGACACGATCATCGGAGGCTACGGGGCGGACACGGTGATCGGCGGTGATGGCGATGACGCCCTGACCGGCCAGACCTGGTCCGACGCGATCTTCGGCGGCGCGGGGAACGACTTCATCAACGGCGGCTTCGGCCACGACCGCTTGAACGGCGGGACGGGAGCAGACCAGTTCTATCACCTCGGTGTCGAGGGCCACGGCTCCGACTGGATCCAGGATTACAACAGCCAAGAGGGGGACGTGCTGCAGGCAAGGATGGTGATCGACGACTTTCTTCAGGTCAACTATGGCACCACCCCCGGCGCAGGCGATGCCTCCATTGCAGAAGCCTTCGTGGTCTTTCGCCCGACTGGGCAAATCCTCTGGGCCCTTGTCGATGGCGCCGCGCAGTCGGAGATAAATGTCCTGAGCCACGGAGAGGTCTGGGACCTGCTGGCATGACCCTCACTACCGAGACATTCGATGCGCGGGACCTTTAGGACAAATTGCTCCTGACGAAACAGATCGTGCTGGTGCGCGGATACCGCGACATGCTGGATCAGCGCATCGCACGCTTTGGCCAGTCCAGCTAACGCGCCGGAGGCCGACATGGCGACCAAGATAAAGGTGATCGACCTGCACCTGCAGAACCCGGACTGGACGGTGCCCAGATCGCGGAGGCGATCCCCGGTGTGTGCTCCGCTGACTACGTGCGGGCGACAGCGCGCAGGAACGGGCTGACGCTCGAAAGGGCAACGAAGGGGACGAAGAAGACAGCAGCCGATATGAGGAAGGAAGCCGCCCGCCTAATTGCCCGCGCCGAACAACTCGAACGGCAACAATCGTAAAACCGCCCGGTCTTCGGAAACGAGAAAGGCCCGCCTCGGCCTCCCGGGCGGGCCCTCTTCATTCGCTGCAGCCGCGGGCCAGCTTCCCCAGCAGCGCCGCCCCTGTGGCGGCAGACCTTGGCCCGCCGTCCTCGATCAGCGCGCGAGCATGCTCGCGCCGGTCATCCACCGTCCCCGAGCACAGGGCAGGGATCGAGACCTGCGGCTTCACACAGCCGGAGGCGGACAGCAGCAGCATCAGACAGATCAGCGTCTTCATCGTTCATCCTTTCCGTGGTGGTGATGAAGTCCTCCAAGGCCTCGACCTTGGCCGCCCGGCGTGCGTTGTGCGCCCCGAGCCAGTAGACACCCGCCAAGAGCGCGACCATCGTCAGAGCGGAGGCAAGCACGGCCAGGGCGCGGGCGGTCACAGCTTCTTCTCCGGGGCGGTGACGCTGAGGTAGAAGCCGAGCGCGGCCATGAAGGCGCCGACGCCAGCCTGCCAATAGGCGTCCGACGTGATGCCATGCGCGGCGAGCAGTGGCCCCAGCGCCGTCAGCAGGTGACGCAGAGCGCCCTGCACCTGCGGCTTGCGGATGATTTCGATCATGCCTTTCCCTTTCCGATGATGATGGCGATAGCGCCCAGCAGAGCCGCGAAGAGCGCCGCCAGAGGGTTACGTGAGGTGTTGACTACGGGCGGGGTGACTTGCGCCCCCTGCCCCCATTTCTCGGCCACCAGCGCGGCTTGGTACTTCACCGCGAGGTCAGCGATCTCCGACGCCCGGTCGGTGCCATTCACGACCCGGCGCGCGCCCTTGAAGTCGACGTACCCCTCGCGCACGTAGTCGGAGAGCTTCGCGCCGGTGAACCAGCCGCCCATGCAGCCACGCACGAGGATCTCTGCGGCGATGTCTGGCTGCATCACCACGTCTGGATCGACCGTCAGGTCACGATCCAACTTGAGCCCGGCCAACACGTAGTTTTCCCGCCAGGTCAGCTGGACGAAGCCGCGCCCGTACCACGGGTAGTAGCGGAGGTTGCGTTCCCGCCATTCCTCCGAGAGCCAGTAGGCCTCGCGCACCGGCTCCATGGTGTGAGCGGTCTCCCAGCGGGCCGTCGCGAGGAGGTAGGCCGCCTGCGGCAGCGTGAGGCCGTGCGCCGCGCACGCCTCAAGGATCAGGCGCGTGCGCCCGAGGTTCAGGTCCATATCGTCTCTCCATGTGAAGAAGCCCCACATGCTGGCAGGGCGAGGCCGATTTCTGTTTTCGGATCAGATTGCTGGTGCTACCCAGAATGCGAGCGCGGAGCATGGCCGCCTCGCCCGGCTTGGCTAGTCCTCTGTTCTGCACAACCCAGAGGACAGTTCCGCGCTCACCGCTTCCGAGATTTCGGCAAATTCGGTTATTCTGGACTGCGCATTAAAGTTGCGCCAAAGTCGATATCGAGCGCGGATTGCGGCGCATTACGACTGGAGCTTCATCCCGTACTGCCCAGTCCAGCGACCCCCATCGCGAACCCGCAACCGCCGCACCGCGCTCACCCAGCTTGCAACAGACCGTTTCCGTCTACCGCAACGTCCGGTCGTGCACTCCGCGGATTCGTTCTATAGTCGGCTTATTGAGCGCGGGGCAGCGATCACCGACAGAGGGCCGTGATTTCGGCTTTTCTTGCACCCATTCACGGTGATCGAAGGCATATGCAGCAGCCCCGCGCTCACCCCGGCAGCAGCTGATACGGCACCACGTCAGTCCGATCCGGAACACGCTTCCCGCCGCACTCGTAGTCCAGGACCAGGTAGAGCTCGATGCGCCCCGGGAAGAGATCGGCCGGCGGCGCGATCTCGATGCGGAGTTTCTCGAAACTGTCCCCGATCTGGCGGCGCACGCCGCCCTTGATCATGCGCGATCCTGCGAGAGGCACGTTGCGCACGTCGCTGAAGAGTGGCGTCCAGTCGACGAGGCGGCAGTCCTTGCCGAGCCGGGTCCGTGCGACCGTCAACCAGAGCACCACTGGGTCGCCAGACTTCACCGGCTCCTCGACGTAGGAGAGCCCCTGGGGCTGCCTGATCACCCGATCCTCGCCCGTCGCGCGGCGCACGTCCTGAGACAGCACCTCGACCTGCGCCACCAGCTTCTGGACCGCGCCCTCGGTCGCGAGACGCTCGAAGCCCAACTCCTCGCGCACCGTCGAGACGATCCACTCCCGGTTCATCATGTAGAGCCCCGCCAGCATGAGCAGCATGAGGGGCGTGACCACGGTCACGATCCAGAAAAGATCGCGCAGCAGTCCGATTACCGTGCGGGTGCGCGGCAGCAAGTCTTCCTTGGTCACGGGGACCTCCGTCAATTGTAGTGGTAGAGCGAGACGGCCAGCCACATTACCAGTCGCCGCCAGACGGCCACGCCGTCCGCCTTCAAGGCATTGTGGAAGACAGCCCCGGCGCTGAGCCGGTCCCATCCCTCGTCTAGAAGCCAGTCGTGGAGGGCAGCCGCCTTGAGATATTCGGGCGCGTTGGGATCGAAGAGCCAGCACCAGAGGCGCGGGATCGTCACGTCGAACTGGAAGCCCCACGGCACCATGACGGCGCACCCGCTGTCGAGCGTACCGACGTGCCAAACGAGCGGCTCGGTGGTTAGATAGAGGCCCCGCCCGATGGGGAGACACCAGCTCTTCGCGCCGGTGTACTGGCTCATGCAGGCCACCGGCTGTCAGCTGCGAAGTCCTCGGGGATCGCACCCCCGTCGACCATGGCCCAGCTCGCGGCCATCACCGCCTCGACCCACGCCACACCCGCGGACGCCAGCTCGATCGCCTGCGCCGCCGTCAGCTGGTGGATCGTGTTCGCGTCGTCGCGGAAGGTCAGCGTATCGGTCGAGGCCGAGGCCTGCAGCGCCATTGCCTTCTGCATGATCCCGAGCATCACGGTCTGATCGAAGGGCCGCCCGCGCACCGGGATGAAGGCAAAGGACAGCGCCAGCGTCGTGCCCGCCTCCAAGCGGCGCGTGCGCTCGGCGTAGAGGGCGGCCTTGCGACCGGCCTGCACCTCTGCCGCCTTGTCCTCGGCGGTGATGACTTGAGAAAAGTCGATGTTGCCGGTCATGCTAAGGGCTCCTCTTCATCATAAGCGGGCATTGCGATCTCGCCGTCCGGCACTCCGTTGATCGGGGCCGGGAAGCGCGTCGCTTCGGGAGCGTTCGGGCCGTGCGGTAAGATCATCGGCACGGTGAGCACGCCGCTTTCGTCGCGGCTGACATCGCCCGAAATCCATTCGCAGGTGATCGCCTCCTTCGGGAGGGTGGCGCCGGTGGGCAGATCGGTGAAGTCGAAGGTCTCACCGTTCAGCGTGAGAACGTCACCGCTCTTGGATACGGCGAGAACGGGCAGCCCGGCGACAGGCGAAAACGTGATGTTCATCTTCTTGCTCCTTAGAACCAGCGGCCGATCGCCATGAAGCGAACCGGTACGTTTGATTGAGTGTTAAGATGGGACATCACGTAGCAACTAGCGGAGCCGGAGAATGTCCCGACAGCTGGCCAGCAGTTGACGTTCCCAAGGCTCGCGAAGACGTTCAGTGATGTCGTGGCTGAGACAAAGGAGACCGGATAGGTCCAGCTTATTTGTACTGAGTCTCGATAGACATTCCCGGCGGCAGTTGCGATGGCGCCAGATGTGAATGTCGGTGAGAACGCGAGCATCGTCCCATCGGCAAATTTCACATATTCCCCATTGGCGTTGCTGCTGCGCTCAATGATTTGGCCCGTCGGCTCCCCGCCGTCTTCCGAAACCGTCCCCAAGATGCCGTACTCTCGCGTCAGGACGCGGTTCCAGACAATGCTCCCGTCAGCGGCCTGAGATCCGGTCCAGATCCGCGGCTCCGCTGGGGAGCTGCCGTCCCGCCAGCACATGAGATGCCGCCGGCCCGAGCTGCTCTTCGAAACCTGCAGCACGTAGAAATATGCCGATGTCTCTGGTCCGCCGGGGGTGTCAGAACCGACGAACATGTAGATACCCGAGCCAAGGTCGCGTTCGGCGAGCGGCGTCGCACCGGTGATATTGATCGCCTCCCCGCCGCACCCAAAGGCCCCCACCTTAAGGAGCTTGCCGCTTGTGGCGTCGGACAAGCTGGACTGCACGGCCGATCCGGTGATCGGCACATCGACCTGCATAGCACTGGACCCCAGCAGCACCCGCCGCACGCCATTGGTCGAGAACCCGATCTGATCCCACGCCGCCCGGTAGAGGCCCATCGTCGTGCTGTTGATGAAGCTTAGCGATGGAGCGCCCACAGTGCCGTTTTGAAAGCGCCCCGCCAGCGCCCCGCTCAAGTGGCTCTGGATTTCGGCCAGTGCCGCCGTGAAGGCGTCATAAGCGGATTTCAGGAAGCCCTTGATCGGGACCACTTCGTAATCCTGACCTGCCTGAGTGCTGCCGAGGTAGGGGGACGCCAGTGTCAGCTGCGTATCGCTGACCACGGCCGCGATCTCGTAGAGCGGCCCACCCTCAAGTCGGAAGGCCTCGCCTATGCGGGCATTGGCGACCCAGGCCGTTCCGCTGCCCTGGACAATGGCGCTGCCGTTGGTCACGCTCGCCGTCCCTGTTCGATACCATGTCGCCATGATCAGCTTACCTCGTAGAGTTTCCAGTGGATGGTGCCGCTGTCCGCGCCTACGCTGGCGCGCCGCTGATCGTCGACAGCTTTGCCGGTGGCGGCGGCGCCTCGACCGGGATCGAGATGGCCCTCGGCCGGTCGCCCGACATCGCGATCAACCACAACCCGGCCGCGCTCGCCCTGCACGAGGCGAACCACCCCGAGACGCTGCACCTGTCGGAGAACGTCTACAAGGTGGACCCACTTGATCACCTTGCCGGGCGGCACATCGGCCTCATGTGGTTCAGCCCCGACTGCAAGCACTTCTCCAAGGCCAAGGGCGGCAAGCCGGTGGCGCGGAACATCCGGGACCTGGCATGGATCATCCCGGGCTGGATCGAGCGCATCATGAAGAGCGGCGGCAAGGTCGATGTCGTGATCATGGAGAACGTCGAGGAGTTCGCAGGCTGGGGCCCGCTGATCGAGACCGACAAGGGACCGATGCCCTGCCCGGACCGCAAGGGCGAGACCTTCGCGGCCTGGTGCAAGCGGATAAGGCGACTTGGCGGCAAGCTGGAGCGCCGCGAGCTGCGCGGCTGCGACTATGGCGCACCCACGATCCGCAAGCGGCTCTTCGTGATCATCCGCTTCGACGGCAAGCCCATCGTCTGGCCCGCCCAGACCCACGGCGACCCGGAGTCGCGCCAGGTGAAGGCCGGCAGGCTGAAACCATGGCGCACGGCGGCGGAATGCATTGACTGGTCGCTGCCCTGCCCCTCGGTCTTCGACACGAAGGCCCAGATCATGGAGAAGCACGGCCTGCGCGCGCAGCGCCCACTGGCCGACAATACGCTGGCGCGGGTCGCCCGCGGCCTGCATCGCTACGTCCTAGAGGCCGAGCGGCCTTTCCTCGTGAACCTCACCCACGGTGGGCGCTGCGAGGACGTGGCGGCCCCCGCGCGCACTATCACCGGGGCTCACCGAGGCGAGAAGGCCGTCGTCGTGCCGACCATAGTCGGCTGTGGAGGCCGCGCCGCCCAGAGCCGCCCGCGCAGCGTTGATGAGCCCTTCGCGACAGTCACCGCCAAGGCGGATGCGTGCATCGTCGCCCCCTGCCTTGCCAGCGTCGCGCACGGCTACAGCGGTGGCCGCCGCGAGTACCCCCTCACCGATCCCATGGGCACCACCACGGCAGGCGGCATCGCTCATGCCGTCATCGCCCCCTCGATCGCGCGCTTCAACAGCGGTGCGACCGGGCATGCGATCACCGACCCCATGGCGACGGTCACGGCGAATAGCTACATCAAGCGACCGGGCGGCGCCGCACCTCTCGGCCTGCTGGCAGCGAGCCTCATGAGCCTGAAAGGCACCTCCCGCCGCGACAGCGCCGCGACGACGCCGCACCCGACCGTTCTGGCGGGCGGCGGGCACTCTGCCCTCCTCGCGCCGGTGCTGACCTACGCACAGCAGGGCGGGCGCTGCCGCGACATCAAGGCGCCGCATCACACGATCTGCGCCAGCAAGAAGGACCAGAACGCGGTGATCGCCGCCTCGCTGATCCAGACCGGATACGGCGAGCGCGCCGGTCAGGCGCCGCGTAGCCTCGACCTCGGCCGCCCGCTCGGCACGATCGTCGCGGGTGGCGTGAAGCACGCGCCGATTGCCGCCTTCCTCGCTCAGCAGAACACCGGCCTCGTCGGGCACCACGCGACAGACCCTCTCTCGACTATCGTCGGAAAGGGTTGCACGCAGAGCCCGGTCTCCGCCTTCTTCGCGAAGTACTACGGCACCGGAGACGGCGCCCGGGCGGATGCCCCGCTACACACGATCACGGTCAAGGACCGCATGGGTCATATCGAGGCCCAGCTCGACGCGCCGCCCTTCACCGAAGCGCACGCGGACCGGGCCCGCGAGGTCGCAGAGCTGATGCGCACGCACGGGCTCTGGGATGATCGGGAGTTCGTCACCGTCGAAATTGACGGCGCCACCTTCGTGATCGTCGACGTGGGCATGCGGATGCTCACCCCGCGCGAGCTGTTCAACGCCCAAGGCTTCCCCGCCGACTACGTCATCGACGGCACCTGGACGGAGCATGAGGGCGAGTGGACCTTCACCAGCTTCCCGAAGGACGTGCAGGTCTCCTGCGTGGGCAACAGCGTCTGCCCCCCGGTGGCCGAGGCGCTGGCGCGTGCGAACTGCGGGCACCTGACGGTGAGCGCAGCACAGGAGGCGGCGTAATGGGCGCCCCCGCGTTCACCGCAGCAGAGCTGCGCAGGGTCGCGGAAGTCGCGGAGCAGTTCGGCATGACCGTCGAGGTCCATCCGCGCCAAGGCGTCATCCGCCTTGTCCCCAGCAAGGCGCCGGGGGTATCGTCCTCGCAGCCTGAGACTGGAGTGACTTCATGCGACGAGCTGTTCGCGGGGGCATCAGAGTGAAGCACCTGAACCGCTCCGGATCCTTTCCCAGCGGAAACGCGCGGTACTACTTCCGCCCCAAAGGCAAGAGCGGAACGCCCCTACCGGATCTGCCCACTGATCACCCACAGTGGGTCGCGGCCTATAGCACCCTGCTGCAAGAACACGAAGGCAGAGCCCCTTCACCTCATGCCACGCACAGGACAGGAAGCATCGGCGCGGCACTCCGCGCCTACCTCGCCTCGGACGCCTTCCTATGCCTCGGAGAAAAGACCAGGCAGACGCGGCGCCGCTCGATCGAGGACATGGAGCGGCGCTATTCGAGGGGCGACCTCGAGGAGCTACGTTCGCGTCACATCAGGCAGGACCTCGCCAGGCTCGATCCGCACCCAGCGAACAATCGGCTGAAGGTCTGGCGCGGGTTCTGCAAATGGGCATTGAACGCGGGCCTCCTCGATGCCGATCCCGCCCGCGCAGTCAGCGCACGGCCCACGCCAAAGACAGATGGCTTCACGGCATGGACCAGAGAGGACGTCGATGCCTTCAGAGCCCACTGGGGGCATGACACGCCCCAGAGGCTTGCATTCGAACTCATGCACAGGACCTGCGCGAGCATCGGTGATGCATGTCGGCTCGGCCCTGGCATGGTGCGGGAGGGATGGCTCAGCTACCGGCGCAGCAAGAGCGGGTCCGAGGCGACCTGCCCGTTCACGATCCCGGGCCCCATGTGGTTCGAAGCAGATGACCACCTCGCGACATGCCTAGCCCTCGCCCCAAAGCACATGACCTTCATCACCACCAGGGGCGGCGCTTCCAAGTCCAGCAAGTCAGCGGCGCAGTGGTTTTCCCGTGCCTGCACAGACGCAGGATTAGCGCACCTGAGCGCTCACGGAATCAGAAAACACCGGGCCAGCGTGTTCAAGGAAAATGGCGCGGCCCCGGAGCAGCGCATGGCCATCTTGGGCCACGAAACCGAGGCTGAAGCAGCCAGATACAGCAAGAGCGCAGACCTTCAGAAGATCATTTCAGGAACGGAAAGTTCCAACTCTCCCAACCAAAGTTCCAACTTTGGAGATTTGTCCAATAAAATCAAAGGCGTTTTAGAATAGTGGCGACCCCTGAAGGACTCGAACCCTCAACCTGCGGATTAGAAGTCCGCTGCTCTATCCAGTTGAGCTAAGGGGCCACGCCGCCCCTCGTAGGATCTTTTCCCGGGCCGCGCCAGTGGCTTTCGCCCGCCGCCCTGCCCCCGGGGCGCTGAACTTTGCGGCACAGACGGGCCCGGCCCTCGGAATCCCGCATCCTCCCCTTCCCTTTACGCAGTACGACTGACAGGGTTCGCCCTGTTCACCTGCACGCCCGTCCCGGCCTTGGCCGCCGCGACGCGGGCGAAGGGAGCACCCCCGTTTTCCGGCGGCACGGGCCCGAGGGCCCGCCGCGCTTTCCGAAAAGGCCCCTACGACATGACGAAACTGATGATCGGCGCCGCGCAGATTGGCGGCATCCAGAAGGCAGAGACCCGCGAAGAGGTCGTCGCACGGATGATGAAGCTGATGGACGAAGCGCACGAGAAGGGCGTCGAATTCCTCGCCTACCCCGAGATGACGCTGACCACTTTCTTCCCGCGCGAATACGTCGAGGACCGCGCGCAGATGGACAGCTGGTTCGAGACCGAGATGCCGAACGCCGCGACCCAGCCGCTCTTCGACCTCGCGCAGAAGTACAAGATGGGCTTCACCTTCGGCTATTGCGAGCTGACCCCGGAAGGCGAGCACTACAACACCTCGATCATCGTGTCGCCCGAGGGTGAGATCGTCCTGAAGTACCGCAAGACCCACCTGCCGGGCCATGCGGAGTACGACGAGAACCGTGCCTACCAGCACCTCGAGAAACGCTACTTCCTGCCCGGCAACACCGGTTTCCAAGTCGCCGAGAACCAGGGCGTGCTGATGGGCATGGCGATCTGCAACGACCGCCGCTGGCCGGAAACCTGGCGCGTGATGGGCCTTCAGGGCGTCGACCTCGTGACCATCGGCTACAACACGCCCTCGCAGAACACCCACGGCGAAGAGGTTCAGATCGAGCAGAACCTCTACCACAACGAGCTAAGCTTCTGCGCCGGCGCCTACCAGAACGCCTGCTATGCCATGGGCATTGCGAAATGCGGCACCGAGGACGGCAACCACATGATCGGCGGCACGCTGATCGTGGGCCCGGAAGGCACCGTGCTGGCCAAGGCCGAGGGCGAGGGCGACGAGCTGATCGTGGCCGAGGCGGACTTCGACAAATGCGCCTTCAACCGCCAGAACGTGTTCAACTTCGCCGCCCACCGCCGGATCGAGCACTACGGCCTCATCTCGTCCCAGACCGGCGTCGTGAAGCCGTCCTGAGCCTGACCTGACACTCAGGGTCTCAGCAGCGCCTGCAACCGGGCGCTGCTGAGGTCCACGAAGGCCTGCGCCGCCTGGCTGAGCGGCGTTTCCGCACTCATCGCGAAGGCGAAGTTGTGGCTCAGCGCGGGCGACATGGGCCGGTGGGTGATCGGCAGGTGGTCGTAGTCATGGGCCATCAGCTCGTTCACCAGCGTGACCCCCAGCCCTGCCGCCACCAGCGAACAGGCCGACATGACGGAATGCGCCTCGACCCGCACCTGCGGCTTGAGGCCCGCGGTCCAGAAGGTCTCGTCGATCTCTCGCCGGGGCGCGCGCATCCGGCCCAGCAGGATCAGCGGCTCGCCCCTCAGGTCGTTCACCGTGATCTCGGATTTCGCCGTCAGCGGATGGTCATCGGGCATGACGCAGACGGTGCGCGCGCGGATCACCGGCGTGACGGTCAGACCGGGCCGCTGGATCGGGATCCGCAGGAACCCGACCTCGGCGCGCTCATCCAGCAGCATCCGTTCGATCGTGTCGTAGGGGCCGGTGTGCAATTCGACCTGCACGAGGTCGTTCTCTGCCAGAAAATCGCGCAGAATGCCGGGCATGATCGACAGGGTCAGGCTGCCCGGCACCGCCACCCGCAGGGTGATCGCCGCCGAGTTGCCCTGTTTCAACTCCCGCGCGACGGTCGCCAGCTGCGCCCCCCGGTCCACCAGCCCGAAGATCTGCCCCTGTAGCAGGCGGCACTCCTTCGTGGGCACCAGGCGGCCCCGGTCCCGCAGAAACAGGTCAAGCCCAAGCTCTTGTTCAAGTTGAGAAATCCGGCGCGATACGGCGGATTGCGTGATCCCCAGATGGGCCGCCGCCGCCTGCGTCGAACCGGTCTCGATCACCGAGCGGAAGGTCTCCAGAAGGCCGAGTTGCATCGCTCAAATATTCCCATACCGCATAGGCTGCGCCGCTTTCGTCATAATCTTGCATAGACTCGAATCGTCTCGCAAGATTTTCCGAAACAGGGACACAGCTACACCGCCATGCGACCAGACCCGGCGCCGCGCCCCTCGGGGGGCCTGCCACAATGACCGTCTTCATCCTTCGCCGCGTGCTTCAGGCCATCCTCGTGCTGGCCATCACGTCGCTTATCGTCTTCCTCGGGGTCTATGCCATCGGCGACCCGCTGGAGATCCTCCTGCCCGCCGACGCCTCCATGGCCGAACGCGCACAGGTGGCCGCCTCGCTGCACCTCGACCAGCCGCTGCCGCTCCAATACCTCAACTTCGTCACCTCGGCCCTGCAGGGCGATTTCGGGCGCAGCTTCGTCTACAACCGCCCGGCGCTGGAGGTGATCTTCGAACGGCTCCCCGCGACGCTGGAACTGGTCACGACCTCGCTGGTGCTGTCGCTGGTGATTGGCCTGCCGCTGGGGCTCTGGGCCGGGATGAAGCCGGGGACGCTCACCGATGAGAGCGTCATGACCGGCTCGATCCTCGGCTTCTCGCTGCCGAATTTCTGGCAGGGCATGATGCTGATCATGATCTTCTCGGTCTGGCTGGGCTGGCTGCCCTCCACCGGGCGCGGCGACACCGGCACCGTGCTGGGGCTGCGCACCTCCTACGCGACGTGGGATGGCTTCGTGCACCTGCTGCTGCCGGCGTTGAACCTCGCCATGGCGCAAATCGCCCTCGTCATCCGCCTGACCCGTACCGGCGTGCAGGAGACGATGCCGCTCGACTTCGTGAAATACGCCCGCGCCCGGGGCCTTAGCGAACGCCGCATCCTCTTCGTGCACGTGCTCAAGACGATCCTGATCCCCATCGTCACCGTGCTGGGGATCGAGTTCGGCAGCCTGATCGCCTTCGCCGTGGTGACCGAGACGATCTTTGCCTGGCCCGGCGTCGGCAAGCTGATCATCGACTCGATCAACATGCTCGATCGGCCCGTGGTGGTCGCCTACATCCTCGTGATCGTCACGATGTTCATCCTGATCAACCTGATCGTCGACGTGCTCTACTCGCTGCTCGACCCCCGCATCCGGAGCCGCGCATGACGAGCATCGCCCTTCTCAAAGGCGAGGGCATGGTGCCCCGCATTGCCCGCGGCATGCTGAGCAGCCCCAAGGCCTCCATTGCCTTCATCGTCTGTCTCGTGCTGATCCTCGCCGCGCTCTTTGCGCCGGTGATCGCGCCCCAGAACCCCTATGACCTGAACGAGATCGACTTCTTCGACGCCAAGCTGCCCCCGATGAGCGAGGGCTACAACGGCATGACCTATATCCTCGGCACCGACGGACAGGGCCGGGACATGTTCTCGGCCATGCTCTACGGGCTGCGGACCTCGCTGGCCGTGGGCGTCACCGCCGGTGTGCTGGCCATGGTCGTCGGCACCGCCATGGGGCTGCTTGCCGCCTACCGCGGCGGGGCGATCGACAGCGTGATCATGCGCTTCGTCGACCTGATGCTGGGCTTTCCGACGATCCTCGTGGCGCTGATGATCCTCGTGGTCTTCGGGCAGGGCGTGGACAAGGTGATCCTTGCGCTGGTCTTCGTGCAATGGGCCTATTTCGCCCGCGCGGTGCGGGCCACGGCGCTGGTGGAAAGCGGCAAGGAATACGCCGAAGCCGCGCGCTGCCTCGGCATTCCGGCGTGGCGGATCATGTTTGCCCATATCCTGCCCAACTGCCTGCCGCCGCTGATCGTCATCGGCACGATCCAGGTGGCCTCGGCCATCGCGGCAGAGGCGACGCTCTCCTTTCTCGGCATCGGCCTGCCGATCACCCAGCCCTCTCTCGGGCTGCTGATCTCGAACGGCTACCAGGTCATGCTGGCCGGGCTCTACTGGATGTCGGTCTACCCGGGCCTGCTGCTGCTGGTGCTCGTCTTCTCCGTCAACATCGTGGGCGACCGCCTGCGCGAGATCCTGAACCCGAGGCTGGCCCAATGAGCGAGACACTGCTGGAGGTGCGCAACCTCAAGACATGGTTCGAAACGCCCAAGGGCACGGTCAAGGCCGTGGACGGCGTGGACCTGACGCTGAACCGGGGTGAGATCCTTGGCCTAGTGGGCGAAAGCGGGTCGGGCAAGTCGATCACCGGCTTCTCCCTGCTGGGCCTCGTGGACCCGCCGGGCAAGGTGGTCGAGGGCTCGATCCTCTTCAAGGGCGAAGACCTGCGCGCGGCTTCTGCGCGGCGCCTGCAGGCGCTGCGCGGCGACCGGATCGCGATGATCTTCCAGGACCCGATGATGACGCTGAACCCGGTTCTGCGCATCGGCACCCAGATGATCGAGACCGTCCGCGCTCATGCGAAGGTGTCGAAGGACGAGGCCCGCGCCATGGCGCGTGACGCGCTTGGCATGGTGGGGATCCCGCGCCCCGAGGAACGGATCGACGCCTATCCGCACGAGTTCTCGGGCGGGATGCGCCAGCGGGTGGCCATCGCCATCGCGCTGCTGCACAAGCCCGACCTGATCATCGCGGACGAACCGACCACCGCGCTCGACGTGACGATCCAGTCGCAGATCCTCTCGGAGGTGCAGAAGCTGACCCGCGAGATGGGCATGGGCCTGATCTGGATCAGCCATGACCTCGGCGTGGTGGCCGAACTGGCCCAGAACGTGGCCGTCATGTACGCGGGCCGGATCGTGGAACGCGGCACGGTGGATCAGGTCCTCGACACGCCGATGCATCCCTACACCCGCGGGCTGATCGACAGCCTGCCGATGGAAAACGACCGCGGCCAGCCGCTCAAGCAGATCCCCGGCAATGCCCCCCCGCCGCTGGGACGGCCCGAGGGCTGCCCCTTCCGCCCGCGCTGCGGCTTTGCCACCGATGCCTGCCTGTCGGAACCCTCCGAGACCGGCGACCTGAGCCGGGGCTGGCGCTGCTTCCACCCGCTTGCGCAGGAGGTCACTGCATGAACCAGCCGCTGATCAAGGTGGACACCGTCACCAAGCATTTCGTCCGCAAGACCGACGTGGCCGAGCGGATCGCGATCCGCGCCGGCCTCGCGGAGGAGCCCAAGATCGTCCACGCCCTCGACGAGGTCTCGCTGGAGATCGCCAAGGGCGAGGTCGTGGGCCTCGTGGGGGAAAGCGGCTGCGGCAAGTCCACGCTGGGCCGCGTCGTGGCCGGGATGCTGCCGGTGACCGCGGGCTCCGTCGCCCGCGACGGACAGGACATCGCCACGCTGAAGGGCCGCGCGGCCAAGGCCAACCGGCTTGCCACGCAGATCATCTTCCAGGACCCGATGTCCTCGCTCAACCCGCGCAAGAAGGTGGGCGAGATCATCGGCGAGGCCCCCCGCCTGCACGGCATCGTGCCGCGCGGCGAGGTGCCCGCGCTGGTCGAGAAGCTGATGGGTCAGGTCGGCCTCGACCCGGCCATGGTCAACCGCTATCCGCACCAGTTCTCGGGCGGGCAGCGCCAGCGGATCGGCATTGCCCGGGCCTTGGCCGTGAACCCCGACTTCCTCGTCTGCGACGAAAGCATCGCGGCGCTCGACGTCTCGATCCAGGCGCAGGTGATCAACCTTCTGGTCCAGCTCAAGCAGGACCTCGGGCTGACGCTGCTCTTCATCAGCCACGACCTTTCGGTGGTGCGCTACATCTCGGACCGGGTGGTGATCATGTACCTGGGCCGGGTGGTGGAAAGCGCACCGACGGATCAGATCTTCGACCGCCCGCGCCATCCCTACACCCAGGCCCTGCTGGAGGAGATCCCCCGGATCGACCGGCGCGGCCACCGGTTCAACACCGTGAAGGGGGAAATCCCCTCGCCGGTGAACCCGCCCAAGGGCTGCCATTTCCACCCGCGCTGCCCCTTCGCCATGGACATCTGCCGTCAGGAGCGCCCGCCGCTCGTCACGGCCGAGACCGGCCATACCGTCGCCTGCCACCTGAACGGCGGCACCGGACACCTGCCCGCAACGACACAACAACAAACCCAACAAGGAGTATCCTCATGAAACTGGCGAAAACCGCCGCCCTCGCCGCGCTGCTGGCCAGCACGATGCTGGCGCCCGCCTGGGCACAGGACCTGACCATCGGCCGCTCGTCCGAGCAGAGCTCGATCGACCCGCAGTTCTCGCGGACCGGCAACAACCAGATGACCTCGACCATGTTCTTCGACCGTCTGGTGAACTTCGACCAGAACCTGCAGATCTCTGCCGGTCTCGCGGAAAGCTGGGAAAACGACGATCCGACCACCTGGACGATCCACCTGCGCGAGGGTGTGACCTTCCACGACGGCTCGCCCTTCACCGCCGATGACGTGATCTTCTCGCTGGAACGCGCCGACGAGGTGCCGAACTCCCCCGCGCCCTACACCGACATGGTGTCCTCGCTGGAGAGCATGGAGAAGATCGACGACCTGACGGTCAAGATCATCACCAACGTGCCCAACCCCGCCCTGATGGAAAGCATCGGCCGCGTCTTCATCGTCTCCAAGGCCGCGACCGAGGGCAAGGCGAGCGAAGACTTCGCCACCGGCGCGGCCATCGGCACCGGGCCCTACGTCTTCGACGAGTGGAAGCCGGGCGAGACCCTGACCATGCATGCCTATGACGGCTACTGGGGCGAACAGCCCGAGTTCAAGGACGTGGAAATCCGCTACATCTCGAACGACGCGGCCCGCGTGGCGGCCCTGCTGTCGGGCGCCGTGGACGTGATCGACGCCGTGCCGCCGCAGGACGTGCAGCGCCTCGACGGCGGCGAAGGCACCCATGTGGTCTCCGAGGCCTCGGGCCGCGTGATCTACCTCGGCCTCTCCATGCGCTTCGATCAGGCGCCGGGCGTGACCGACCTGAACGGCGCCGAACTGGCCGAGAACCCCTTCAAGGATCCGAAGGTCCGCAAGGCGATCTCGCTCATGATCGACCGCGACCTGATCGTGGACCGCATCCTCGGCGGCTCAGGCGTGCCCGCGGGCCAGCTGGTTCCCGAGGTGCTGGGCGGCTACAACCCCGAGATCGGCTATGACACCCCCGATGTCGCCAAGGCCAAGGAACTGCTGACCGAGGCAGGCTACCCGGAAGGCTTCGGCCTGACGGTCTATTCCTCGAACGACCGCTTCCCCGGCGACAGCGATCTGGCACAAGCCCTCGGCCAGATGCTCTCGCGCGGCGGGCTGAAGGTGAACGGCGTCGAGGCGCTGCCCTACTCGGTCTATTCCAAGGCGGCCACCGCCGGTGACTACGGCGCCTTCGTCTTCTCGCTGGGCTCCTCCACGCCGACCTCGGCACCGAACCTCCAGTCGCTGCTGCACACCTACGACAAGGAAGCCGGCAAGGGTGCCTTCAACCGGGCGCGCTTCTCCTCCGAGGCCTTCGATGCGGCCCTCGACGAGGCGCTGCAGGAGTTTGACGAGGACACCCGTCTGGCCAAGCTGCGCGACGCCACCAAGATCGCCTTCGATGAAACGCCCATCGTGCCGCTCTACTGGCAGAAGGTGCACTGGGGCCTGAAGGATGGCCTCGACATCGAGGCCGGCCTTTCCGAACAGACCCTTCCCCAGAACGTGAGCTCCACGAAATGACGACGCTGACCACCCCCGCCCCAATTGTTTCCCCCGGGACTCTCACGCCGGCCCAGCCGGCGGGGCCGGTGGTCGTGCATCGCGACGTGATGGTCGCGATGCGGGACGGCGTGCATCTGGCCACCGACATCTACCGCCCCGCGGGCGCGGATGGCGGCCCGGACGAGACGCCGCTCCCCGTGATCTTCGAGCGCACGCCCTATGACAAGGCGGGCACGCCGCGGACCGAGAAGTCCGTGGCGCGCCCCGAACCGCTCTCCCGTCCCGATCTGGCGATCAAGCTGGTGCAGGAAGGCTATGTCGTCATCTGGCAGGACTGCCGCGGGCGCTATGCCTCGGAGGGGAGTTTCACCAAGTACCTGAACGAGGCCGAAGACGGCTACGACTCCATGGTCTGGATCGACGGCCAGAGCTTCGGCAACGGCAAGGTCGGCACCATGGGGCTGAGCTATGACGCCCACGTGCAGATGGCGCTTGCCTGCCTCAACCCGCCGGGACTGGCCTGCATGGCCGTGGACTCGGGCGGGTTCTCCAACGCCTTCACCTGCGGCATCCGTCAGGGCGGCGCACTGGAGATGAAACAGGCGACATGGGCCTACAACCGCGCCATGGAGGCGCCTCTCGCCTCGCAGGAGCCCCGCATCCTCGGCGCGATCCAGGCCGAGAGCCTGCACGACTGGATGAAGCAGACGCCCTGGACCAAGGGCCGTTCGCCGGTCCGCTGGGATCCGGATTACGAAAGCTACCTGCTGGACCAGTGGCAGCACGGAACCTTCGATGACTTCTGGAAGAAGGCGGGCATCTGGGCGGCGGGCTATTACCACGACTTCCCCGAGGTGCCGATCATCTTCATGTCCAGCTGGTACGACGCCTATGTCCGCACCACGACGGAGAATTTCGAGGGTCTGAAGGGCAATGCCAATCGTCCCCTCACGCTGATCATGGGGCCGTGGACCCATGGCAACCGCTCCCGCTCGGTCTTTGGCGACGTGGACTTCGGCCCCGCCGCGACCCTCGACGGGCAGGTGGACGAGGACTGGCTCGCCTTCCGGCTCAAGTTCTTTGCCAAGTGGCTGAAGGGCGAGGAGGTCAGCCCGCGCGATGAACGCGTGCACCTCTTCATCATGGGTGGCGGCAGCGGCACCAAGACCGCGCAGGGCCATCTGGACCACGGCGGCAAATGGATCGAAACCGCCGACTGGCCGGTGCCAGAGGCCACGCCGCTGACGCTCTACCCCCGCGCGGACATGAGCCTTGGCGCGGCCGATGCCGAGAGCACGATCACCTACAGTTACGACCCGGCGAACCCGGTGCCGACGCTGGGTGGCGCACTGACCTCGGGCGAGCCGATCTTTGCCGGTGGCCCGGTGGACCAGACCGAAAGCGCCGCGTTCTTCGGCTGCGACACGCCGGGGATGCCGCTGATCGCACGCCGCGATGTGGTCAGCTTCGAGACCGCGCCGCTGGAGGAAGACCTGATCGTCGCGGGCCCCGTGACCGTGCGCCTGAAGGTCTCGACCGATGCGCCGGACACGGATTTCACCGCCAAGCTGGTGGATGTCTACCCGCCCTCCGCCGACTACCCGCGCGGCTATGCGATGATCATCACCGATGGCATCTTTCGGGTGCGCTACCGCAAGGGCTTCGACAAGCCGGAACTGGTGGCCGCGGACGAAGGCGCCTTCGACATCGCGATCGAGCCCTTCGCCACCGCCAACCGCTTTGCCAAGGGGCACCGGCTGCGGCTCGACATCTCGTCGTCGAACTTCCCCAAGTACGACATCAACCCGAACACCGGCGCGCCGGAAGGCACCGCCCGCGACCTGCGGGTGGCGCAGAACACGCTGCACCTGGGCGAAGGCTGTGCGCTGGAGCTTCAGGTGATCCCCGCCGCACTGGTGGATTGATCCTGCGCGGGGGCCGGTGCGCCGGCCCCTGCCCGCCCCGCGCCGTCAGCGGCGCGGGCCCATCGCCGCGGCCTCACGCAGGAAGAGCGGCGTGAAGAGCACGTAGACCGTCAGCATCTCAAGACGGCCAAGGTACATCCCAAGCGTCAGCACCAGTTTCACCGGGTCGCTCAGCGTCGCGAAATTGCCCGCCGGCCCGATGATGTCACCCACGCCGGGGCCGACGTTCGCCAGCGCCGTCAGCGCCCCGCTTGTGGCGGTCGAGAAGTCGAGCCCGTAGAACGCCAGCACGATCGACAGCACCATGAAGGTGCCCATGTAGACCACGAAGAAGGTGATCACGCCCGACAGCACATCCTCCTCGATCGGGCGGCCCTCGTAGCGCATGGAGGTGACCCGGTGGCGATAGCGGATGCTGCGCAGATGCGCCCCCATCGCGCGACTGAAGACCAGCCACCGCATCGCCTTGGCCCCGCCCGCGGTCGATCCCGTACAGCCCCCCACCGCCGTCAGCACGAAGAAGGCCACCGCCGCGAAGGGCCCCCAGAGCGTGTAGTCGGTCGAGGCAAAGCCCGTGGTCGTCACAACCGAGACCACGTTGAAGGCCACCTGCCGCAGGGCGGTGAAGACCTCCATGTCCTTCGCCCAGACCAGCCAGAGCGTCAGCCCGCCGATCACCGTTGCAAGCGTCAGCAGCATCGCCTCCACCTGCTCGCTGCGGACCCCGCCCCGGTGCAGCGCGCGGATGTACCAGGCGAAGGGCAGTGCCCCCAGCAGCATGAAGAGCGTGCCCATCCATTGCAGGAAGGGGCTTTCGAAATGGCCGAAGGAGGCGTCATAGCCCGAGTAGCCCCCGGTGGAGAGCGTCGTCATCGCATGGGTGATCGCATCGAAGGGCGACATGCCCCCGGCGAGGTAGACCAGCGTGCAGAGCGCCACCAGCCCCAGGTAGATTTGCAGCGTGGCCGAGGCGAAGACCGTGGCATTGCGCAGTTCCTTGCCACCCTTCTCGGAGCTTTCGGTCCGGAAGAGCTGCATCCCGCCCACCTTAAGGATCGGCAGCAGTGCGATCCCGGTGACGATGAAGCCGACACCGCCCACGCATTGCAGCAGCGCCCGCCACAGGATGACCCCGCGCGGCGTGGTGTCCAGCCCGCTCATCACGGTGGAGCCGGTGGTGGTGATCCCCGACATCGCCTCGAAGAGCGCGTCCACCGGGGTCAGCGCCCAGAAGAAGAGCGGCGCCGCGCCAGCCAGCGCCGCCGAGAGCCAGACCGAGGAGGTCAGCAGGAAGGTGTGCAGCCGGTCGAGGTCCTCGAAGCCCCCCGAGGAGGCGACCGCGATCAGCGTGCCGATCCCCCCGGTGCAGAGCGCGGCAAGGCCGAAGACCTCGGCCGTATCGGGAAAGAGCGCGGCATCCAGCGCCATCAGCGCCGCGAAGAAGACCAGCACCAGCCCGTTGATGAAGATGACGAAACGCATGGGTACCTCTGGGCCTGTCCGGGCCCGGACGCGGCGGCGCCCGCCCCCTTGCGGGGCGCGACGACGCGCAGGAGGTTCCGGTCAGGTCCTTGGTAGCAAAGCCGTATATCGCGCCGGAATGCAACGGCGCGATTGGCAGGTCCAGACGTGCAGAACCCGGTTGGCTGATCCCCGTCGGCTGGTCCGCTGGGCAGGCACAGCCCATTGTCCCCGGAGTACCGGGCGATACACAAGGGCTCCGCTCCCTCCGTCCGCGCCGCGAGCGGCACGGCCCCGGCGGGCGTCGGGCCTCAGGCGCTACGCCGTGCCTCTGCCACGATGGGCGCAAAGCGGGCGTTGGCGTGATCGGCTTCGTAATGGGCGGCATTGGCCTCGGCCGTGCGGGCCAGTTCATCCACGGCGCGGATGATCGTCTCGGCCTTCTCGTCGCTCAGCAGGGCCGAGAAGTTGAGCCGCACCCAGCCGGGTTTCTGGGTCTCCTGCCCGGCCGCGATGGCCGCAAAGGTGGCGTCGGAGGCCGCCTTGTCGAGCCCGAGCAGGTGGTGCGCATAGGAGCCCGCGCAGGCACAGCCGCCGCGCGCCTGAATGCCGTAGAGATCGCTCAGCATCCGGGTGAAGAGCTGGTGGTGCACCAGCCCGCCCTCTGCGTCGCGGATGCGGAAGGAGAAGATCGGCAGCGCCCGGTCGGCCCCGGCACAGCCGAGGATCTCGATCCGATCGTTCTGCTCCCAGACGGCCCGGGCCCGCTGGCGCAGCTCTTCCTGCCGCGCGACCAATGCCGCAACGCCAAGGGCCTCCTTCACCAGCATGACGAGGGCCACGCGGATGTCGCCCACAACGTTGGGCGTGCCGCCCTCTTCGCGATGCGCAAGATCGTCGGAATAGACATGGCCCCAGGGCGAGACGAAGCTGACGGTGCCACCGCCGGGCAGCGTGGGCGTGCGGCGCCGGGCGATGGCATCGCGTACCACCATGACGCCCGAGGCGCCCGGCCCGCCCACGAACTTGTGCGCCGAGAAGACGACCGCGTCCTTGGCGGCATCGGTGTCCTCGCCCATGTCGATGGCGACATAGGGTGCGGCGCAGGCATAGTCCCAGACCGCCAGCGCGCCATGGGCCTTCAGCAGCCGGGTGACGGCCACGGTGTCGGTCTCGATCCCGGTCACGTTGGAGGCGGCGCTGAACGTCCCCACCAGAAGGTCGGCCCCGGCGTTGTCCACCAGCGCCGCCTCGATCTGCGCCATGTCCGGCCCGCCATGGGCGGCCTCGGCGATCTCGATCACCTCGGCCCCGCTCTCACGCCAGGGCAGGAGGTTGGAATGGTGCTCATAGGGTCCGACCAGCACCACGGCGCGGCCGCCCGCGGCCAGCACGCCGGGAATGTCCAGCAGGCCCGCGATCCGGTTCAGCCCCGCCGTCGCGCCGGAGCCGGTGAAGACAACGCTGGTGCCCTCGCCTGCGCCGACGATACGGGCGATCTCGGCCCGCGCGGCCTCGCGCAGCTTGGTCGAGCGCGCCCCGCAGTAGGAAGCCTGCGTGTGGGTATTGGCATAATAGGGCAGCACCTCGTCGCGGACGAAATCCTCCACCTGCGCCAGGGCGCGGCCCGAGGCGACGTAATCGGCATAGATCATCGGATGTTCGCCCCAGGGCCCTTCGACCACCGCCTTCTCCCCGATCAGCCCGCCGCGTATCCACGACCAGAGGTCGGCGCGCGAGAGCGAGGATTTGAACTGGTCGAGAGCGGTCATGAGGAGAGACTCCTTGAGGGTTTCCATGAGTTTGACAGCTTTCGCGCAAATTGCTTCACCGATTTCCTCGCACGGAGAGGCAAAACCATATCATTTGATCTTTTCGCAGGCACTTCGAGGGTCATTTTTCTCGCCCTTTCCAAACTGCCGTTTCAGGCGACCCAAATGCGCCATCCCTTGCCCCGCCGCGCCGCTTCGGGAATGATCCGCCCATGAGCGAGACACATGACACCGATCCCCGCCTGCGCCTGCGCATCCATTTCGGCAACGCCATGATGGGGCCGGGCAAGGCCGATCTGCTTGAAAACATCCGCGAGACCGGCTCGATCGCTGCCGCCGGACGGGCGATGTCCATGAGCTACAAGCGCGCGTGGTCGCTTGTGGAAGAGATGAACGCCGCCTTCCACGCGCCGCTGGTGGAGCGCAACCGGGGCGGTGCACAGGGCGGCGGCACCGCCCTGACCGAGACCGGTGAGGCCGTTCTCGCCCACTACCGGCGGCTGGAGGAGGTCACCGCCCGCGCCGGGGCCGAGGAGATCGCCGCCCTGCGCGCCATGGTCAGGGATATATCCGACGGAAAATAACGCTTGCCCGATCCCGCGCCAACGATATGTTCTGCGAAACATATCCAGACGCATTCCCAGTGGAGGTCCCCCATGTCCGCGCTCCGTCCCCTCGCCCTTGGCCTGATGCTGGCGCTGCCCGCCCTGCCCGCGGCCGCCGACCAGATCACCGTCTTCGCCGCGGCCAGCCTCAAGAACGCCATGGACAAGATCGCGCCCGCCTTCGCCGAGGCGACAGGCCATGAGGCAACCGTGGCGCTGGCGGGCTCCTCCGCGCTGGCGCGGCAAATCCAGCAGGGCGCGCCGGCGGATGTCTTCATCTCGGCCAATGAAAGCTGGATGGACACGCTGGAGGACGAGGGCCTGCTGACCGGGGGCACCCGCACCGACCTGCTGGAAAACGCCATCGTGCTGATCGGCCACGGCGCCGGGGCCGACCCGGTGGAGATCACCCCCGCCCTCGACCTGACGGCGCGGCTGGACGGCGGGCGGCTGGCCATGGCGCTGGTCGATGCCGTGCCCGCGGGCATCTACGGCAAGGCCTCGCTAGACCACCTCGGGCTTTGGGACGGCGTCGCACCCTCGGTCGCGCAGGCCGACAACGTGCGCGCGGCCCTCGCACTCGTCTCGACCGGCGAGGCGCCCATGGGCATCGTCTATGCCACCGATGCCGCCGCCGATCCGGGGGTCAGCGTCCTCGGCACCTTCCCGGCGGACAGCCACCCGCCGATCGTCTATCCTGCCGCCACCCTCGGCGCGGGCAGCGACGCGGCCCAAGCCTTCCTCGACTATCTCAAGGGACCGGAGGCCGAGGCGGTCTTCACCGCCCTCGGCTTTACCATGGCAGGAGACTGAATGCTCGACGGGCTGACACAGCCGCTGTCCCCGGCGGAATGGAGCGCGGTGGCCCTGTCGCTGCGCGTCTCCCTCTGGGCGACGCTGGTCAGCCTGCCGCTTGGCGTGTTCACCGCCTACGCCCTCGCCCGCTGGCGTTTTCCGGGGCGCGAGCTGCTCAACGGCCTCGTCCACCTGCCGCTGATCCTGCCGCCGGTGGTCACCGGCTACCTGCTGCTGCTCACCTTCGGCACCCGGGGCCCGGTGGGCGGGCTCCTGCAGGAGGTCGGCATCGTCTTCGCCTTCCGCTGGACGGGCGCCGCGCTGGCCGCTGGCATCATGGCCTTTCCGCTGATGGTCCGCGCCATCCGCCTCTCGGTCGAAGCGGTGGACCCCAAGCTGGAGGAGGCCGCCGCAACCCTCGGCGCGCCGCGGCTCTGGGTCTTTGCCACCGTCACCCTGCCGATGATCCTGCCCGGCGTCATCGCGGGCGCGATCCTCGCCTTTGCCAAGGCGATGGGGGAATTCGGCGCGACGATCACCTTCGTCTCCAACATCCCGGGCCAGACCCAGACCCTGCCCTCGGCAATCTATGCCTTCCTGCAGGTGCCCGGGGGCGAGGGGGCGGCGTTGCGGCTGGTGCTGATCTCGGTCGTGCTGGCGCTCTCGGCGCTGCTGGCCTCGGAACTGCTGGCGCGGCGGGTGGCGAAACGGGTGGCGGGGCAATGACGCTCTCGGTCGCGCTCCGCCACGATTTCGGCAGCTTCGCCCTCGACGTGGGTTTCGAGGCCCCGCCGGGGCTGACCGTGCTCTTCGGGCGCTCCGGCTCGGGCAAGACCACGCTGGTCAACGCGGTGGCCGGGTTGCTGCGGCCCGACACGGGCCGTATCGCGGTCGATGACTGGGTGCTGCTCGACAGTGCCGCGGGGCGGTTCCTGCCGCCGCACCGCCGTCGGCTGGGCTATATCTTTCAGGAAGGCCGGCTCTTCCCCCACCTGACCGTGCAGCAGAACCTGCGCTATGGCGGCTTCTTCGCGCCGAAGGGCGCCAAGCGCGAGAGCGAGGCGCGGGTCGTCGAGATGCTGGGCATCGGCCCGCTGCTGGCGCGCCGCCCCGGGGCCCTGTCGGGGGGCGAGAAGAGCCGCGTCGCCATCGGCCGGGCCCTGCTGGCCGCACCGAAGCTGATCCTCGCGGATGAACCGCTGGCCGCCCTCGACGAGGCCCGCAAGGCCGAGATCCTGCCCTACTTCGAGCGGCTGCGCGACGAGGTCGAGACGCCGATCCTCTATGTCTCCCATTCCGCGGCAGAGGTGGCGCGGCTGGCCACCCATGTCGTCGTCCTGCAGGCCGGCCGGGTGATCCGGCAGGGCGCCGCGGCGGAGGTGCTGGGCGATCCGGAGGTGACTCCGCTGGGGGCCCATGCCGCGGGCGCGCTGCTGGAAAGCCGCGTGGTGGCGCATCATGCGGACGGGCTCAGCGAGTTGTCCGTCGAGGGCCAGCGCCTGCTGCTGCCCCGGGTCTCCGCCGCGCCCGGCCAGACCCTGCGGGTCTATGTCGAGGCGGCGGATGTCATGCTGGCGACACGGCGGCCCGAGCATATCTCGGCGCTGAACCTGCTGGAGGTCGAGATCCGCGCGATCCGCCGGGGCGATGGACCCGGGGCGCTGGTGCAGCTGTCGATGGGACGGACCGCCCTGCTGGCCCGCGTCACCCGCCGCTCGGTCGAGGGGCTGGGGCTGGCGCCGGGACAGAGGGTCTTTGCCGTGCTCAAGGCCGTCTCGGTCGCCAAGGGAAATGTCGCGGGGCGCTGATCCGCGGCGCCCCTGTACCAGCCCGTGCGGCCTGTGCCGGCCTGCCCCGGTGCCTCTCTCGAACCCGATATCCGCGCCGTCACCCGCAGCTGGCCCGCAGAACCGCATCACCCTCTGGTGTGTCGATGGACCCCACCTATATCTCTATGCGTTCCCCCTGGAACGGATGTGTCGGAGGTTGACGATGGGATATTTCAAGACGGCCCTCTTGATGGCGGCGATGACCGCCCTCTTCATGGGGCTTGGCTACCTGATGGGAGGCTCGGGCGGCGCGCTGATCGCGCTGATCGTGGCCGCGCTGATGAACGTCTTCACCTGGTGGAATTCCGACAAGATGGTGCTGCGCATGCACAATGCGCAGCCGGTGACGCCGAATGACCGGATGGGGCTGCACAGCCTCGTCGCGGAGCTGGCGCAGAACGCGGGCCTGCCGATGCCCGCCGTCTACCTGATCAACACCGAACAGCCCAACGCCTTTGCCACCGGGCGCAACCCCAGCAACGCCGCCGTGGCGGTGACCGCCGGGCTGATGCGCTCGCTCCCGCGGGAGGAACTGGCCGGCGTCATCGCCCACGAGCTGGCCCATATCCGCAACCATGACACGGCGATCATGACCGTCACGGCCACCTTCGCCGGTGCGATCTCGATGCTGGCAAACTTCGCGCTCTTCTTCGGCGGCAGCCGCGAGCGGATGGGCCTGCTGGGCACGCTGGCGATGATGTTCCTCGCCCCGATCGCGGCGGCGCTGGTGCAGATGGCGATCAGCCGGACCCGCGAATACGCCGCCGACAAGGCGGGCGCCGAGATCTGCGGCAACCCGCTCTGGCTGGCCTCGGCGCTGGTCCATATCCAGCAGGGCGCGGCCCGGATCGACAACGTCGCGGCCGAGCGGAACCCGGCGACGGCGCACATGTTCATCATCAACCCGCTCCATGGCGGCGGGCGCGACAAGCTCTTCTCGACCCACCCCGCGACCGAGAACCGGGTGGCCGCGCTGAAGGAACTGGCCGCGCAGATGGGCAGCCAGCCCGCCCGCGCCACCCGCGCGCCCGCGCCGGGGCCACAGGACCCGGCCACCTCTGCCACCCGCGTGCCGCGCTCCGGCAAGCGCACGGGGCGACCCGGGCCGTGGACCTGACCGGATGACCTGAGCCCCCGGGATCGGACATCGACGACAGCAGGAGGCCCCACGGGGCCTCTTTTGCCCTGCGCTCCACGGTTGGCATCGGCAGCACTTTGCCCTTCAATGCCCCGACCAGAGAGAGAGGGGATCAGAGCATGACCGGACACAGCTACGACGCGGGGCGCCTGAACCTGCCCTTCGTGGGCATTTCGACCTTCGCCAAGGCGCCCTACGTGCAGGACTGGGACGCGATCGAGGCCGACGTGGCGGTGCTCGGCGCGCCCTTCGATTTCGGCACCCAGTGGCGGCCCGGGGCGCGCTTCGGCCCGCGCGCGGTGCGCGAGGCCTCGACCCTCTTCAGCTTCGGCCATGCGGGGGCCTACGACCACGAGGATGACGCCACCTATCTCGACGGCTCGGTGCGGATCGTGGACATCGGGGACGCCGACATCATCCACACCAAGACCGAGGAGAGCCATGCCGGCATCCGGCTGGGGGTGGAGAAAATCCTCGCCGCCGGCGCCCTGCCGGTGGTCATCGGCGGCGATCATTCGATCAACATCCCCTGTGTCGAGGCCTTTGCCGCCGACTGCGCCGCCAAGGGCCCGGTTCATGTGATCCAGATCGACGCGCATCTCGATTTCGTGGATGTCCGCCACGGGGTCACGGCGGGCCACGGCAACCCGATGCGGCGCGCAATCGAGAAGGACTACGTCTCGGGCATGACCCAGCTGGGCATCCGCAACGTCTCCTCCACCGCGCGGGACGGCTACGAGGATGCGCGGGCGCGGGGTTCCGACATCCTCTCCGTCCGGCAGGTCCGCAAGCTGGGGACCGAGGCGGTGCTGGCCCGCATCCCCGAGGGCGCGCGCTACTACGTCACCATCGACATCGACGCCTTCTGCCCCTCGATCGCCGCGGGCACCGGCACGCCGAGCCACGGAGGCTTCCTCTATTACGATGTGCTGGAGATCCTGCAGGGGCTGGCGCAGCGGGGCGACGTGGTGGGCATCGACCTGGTGGAGGTCGCCCCGGCCTATGATCCGACGGAGAGCACGCAGATCCTTGCCGCACAGCTGCTGCTGAACTTCCTCGGCTTCATCTTCCACGCCCGCAAGGGGCGCTGAGGCACGGCGGCGCGTCCGGTCCCGGCCAGATTTGCGCCTGATCTGCGCCCGCCCCGGGGGCGGGCGTCAGACAGGCAAGAGCCGAAGAGACATCAGGCGCCGCTTACACCGGGCCGGTCGCGCCCTGCTGCACCCTGAGCACGGCGCGGGACAGTGTCTCGACCGTGAAGGGTTTGTTGATCACCGGTGCCGGCGGATACTGGCCCAGCGAGTCCGAGCTGCTGCCGTAGCCACTGGCGAGGATGAAGGGGATCTTCCGCGCGTCCAGCTTCCGGGCCACATTCAGGCTCGTCTCCGAGCCGAGGTGCACGTCCAGCACGGCGATGGACAGCGTGTTGGCCTCGATCATCCGCAGCGCCTCGTTGACGCTGGAGGCGGTCAGCACCCGGTCGGCCCCGAGGTCGGTGAGGATATCCGCCGCGTCCATGGCAATGATCATGTTGTCCTCGACCACCAGCGCCAGCCCCGACAGCCGGTCCGGCGCATCCTGCGCGGGCGCGGCCTGCAGGTCGCTGCCGCCCACCTCGATCTGGCGCGGCTCGGCGGTGATGTAGCGTTCGGGCACGACGAACTCCGCCCGCAGGCCGGTCACCGCGAAATCGGTCTTCGCCTGCCCGTTCAGTTCGAAGGGGATCGACTTCTCGATGATCGTGGTGCCGAAGCCGCGCCGCTCCGGCGGGCGCACGGCGGGGCCGCCGCTCTCGCTCCAGCGGATCTGCCAGAAGCCGTCGCCGCTCTGCTCAACGTCCACCCGCACCAGACCGGTCGGCACCGACAGCGCGCCGTACTTGACCGAGTTGGTCACCAGCTCATGGAACACCAGTGCCATGGTGGCATAGGCCTCGGGCGCCAGAAGGATCGGCTGGCCGGTGATTTCCACCCGGCTCTCGTCGCCCGCGATATAGGCCTCCAGTTCCACGCGCAGCAATTCGCGGAAGGCCACGGGGCGGAACTCGGTGTTGGTCAGCTGGTCATGGGCCTGCGCAAGCGCATGGACGCGCCCGTCGACGGCGGCGGTGAATTCCTGCAACGAGGTGGCCGTCTTGCGCGACTGCGCCACCAGCGAGCGGATCAGGCCAAGAACGTTGCGCACCCGGTGGTTCAGCTCGGCGATCAGCAGTTCCTGCTGGTCCTGTGCGCGCTTGCGCTCGGCATTCACCTCGTCCGCCAGCTTCAGCACGACCTCCAGCAGCGTGATGCGGATCGCCTCGGCGGCGCGCAGCGCGGCGGGCGACCATTGCTCGGACCGGTTGCGCACATCCTCCTGCCAGAGCTCGAAGCTCTTGCGCGGGGTCAGCCGTGTGCCGAAGGCGCCGACCTCGACCGGCTTGTTCGGGTTGCCGGCCCAGTTCACCTGCTGCGCGACCTCGGTCCGGAAGAGAACGATGTAGTCGCGCGGCCGGCGCGACACCGGGATCGCGAGGATGCCCGCACAGCGGTCCACCACGTGCTCCATCGACGGCAGCCGTGCCAGCAGGTTGTCCGTGGCATAGACCCGCGAGGCGGCGGAGGTGTTCAGGAACCGGGCGATGACCTCGAAATCGGCCTTTTCGGGGATCTTGCCCTCGCCGATGTATTCCCCGTCGCTGTAGAGCGCGATGCCGTCATGGGGGATCACCTTGCCGATCTCGCGCGCGATGGCCGGGAAGGCATCGCCGAGGCTCTCGCCCGAGGACATGCGCATCATCAGCCGGTCATGCAGCTTCTGGGCGTTGCCCGCGGTCTCGCTCGCGGCGCGGCTCTCCTGCCGCTCGACCTCGTAGGCGTAGAACTGTGCCAGAAGCTCGATCGCGGTGCGGCGTTCGTAGTCGATGTAGAGTGGCGCGCGGTGGTGGCAGGCCATCAGCCCCCAGAGCTCGCCCCGGATCACGATGGAGACGGACATCGAGGCCCGCACCTTCATGTTGCGCAGGTATTCGAGGTGGATGGGCGAGACCGCACGGGTCACCGCCAGCGACAGGTCCAGCGGCGTGCCCTCGGGGCTGACCTGCGGCACGATCGGCGCCACCGTGTCATCCACGTCCGAGATCAGCCGCAGCAGGCTGCGCTTGTAGAGCGCGCGCGCCTGACGGGGGATGTCGGAGGCCGGGAAATGCAGCCCGAGGTAGCTCTCGCTGTCCTGACTGTCCTTGGCCTCGGCGATCACCGTGCCGTCGCCTTCGGGGCCGAACTGGTACACCATGACCCGGTCGAAGCCGGTCAGCTCGCGCAGCTGCTCCGCCGCGACCTCGGCCCCGCTCTGCAGGTCCGTCTGTGCCGCGACCCGCTTCAGCATCGGGGTGACCATGGCCAGTTCGTCATGATCGTTGCCGCGCGACTTGGCCTCGAACTCGAAGATGAAGCTCAGGCCGGACTGATGCGCGCTGATGTCGTAGTAGGTCCCGTTCTCGAAAACATCGAAGCCGAAGATCCGCCCGATGGAATGCTCGTGGGAGGCGCCGCTCAGCTTCTCGCGCAGGCGGGCGAGCGTGGCGCGCGGCAGGAAGTCCCCGAGCGGCCGGCCGATGATCTCCTCCGGCGTAAAGCCCAGCACCTCGGCGCTGTTGGCAGAGACGTGGCGCACGATCCAGTCGGCGGAGATGGCGATCAGGGCGCCGAAGCTCTGGACGTTGCCGAGGATGTGGATCGGCTCCCGGTCGCAGTTCGTCAGATCCACGGGCGTGTCGGTCGAGATGAAGGGGTCCGTCATGAAATCGGTCGCTGGATCTTTTCGCTATGGGAGAGAAGCTCGACGCGGGTTGCCTCGTCGAAAACCCGGAAGGCGCCGATGGCGTCGTCCAGAACCTGTTCGGCGGCGGGACCCTCGGGGGAGGTGTCGCGCATCCGTTCGCAGAAGGCCCGCCAGGCCACGGTGTCAGGCGTCAGCGCGAAGAGACCGGCGCGGTCCTCCTCGGGCACGCCCCGGCGCAGAACGGCGAGCCCCAGCTGCGAGCCCAGCGTGACATAGGCCACCGCATCGGGGCAGAGCGCCGGGCGCAGCAGCGGCGGGGACATGGCGCAGGCGTCGCGTCCCAGGTCGGCCTGAAGCGCGTCGATCACGAGAGAGAGCTGCGCCGTGGCCTCGGCCGCCTCGCCCTGACAGGCGGCAGCAAGGCCCAGGTAGGCGCGCAGCTGAATTCGGGAAAAAAGGCGGCGCCCCTCGGGGGACGTCAGGTCGAGCGTCGAGAGGCGCGCATCGAGCGCCTCGTGAACATCCGTGGTGTGCAGGCGCAGCGCGTCTCGCAGGTTGGCGGCCTCTTTGCGGGGGGCGCGCCGTCGGGGGGTGATCAAATCTTACGCTCCAGCTGTCGAAGGCCCTTCTGGTGGGGCACTCCCGCGTAAACGCCGCAGGTTCGATCCGGTTCCCCGAAAAATGCGTCTGGACGGATATTTTCTCGCAAGCCACCCGGAACCGGGACGTGGCCCGCCTGCCCTGCCCCGGTCAAAGCCGCTCGCGGGCGTAGCTGACCGAAAAATCGATCAGGGCCCGGACCTTGCGCGGCAGGCGCGCGCCCTCAAGATAGACCGCGCTGAGGGGCGATGTGGGCGAGTCGTACTCCTCCAGCAGGGGCACCAGCCGCCCCTCCCTCAGGTCGTCGCGCAGGATGAACTCCGGCGCAAAGACGATGCCCTCGCCGCAGACCGCGAGATCGCGGGCGATGCGGGCGCTGTTCACCATGAAGCGGCCCGGCACCTCGACGGAGACGGGCGCCTCCGGCTGGCCCTTCGGGTGCAGGGTCCAATGCGTGCCGCTGCGCCGGTTGGTGTCGAGGATGCAGGCATGGTCACGCAGGTCCCCGGGCTGCCACGGCCGGCCCTGCCGCGCGAGATAGGCCGGCGCCGCCGCCATGACGGAGCGGATCTCCCCCAGCTTGCGCGCCACGACCGAGGTCGCCGTCGGCGTGCCGACCCGGAAGGCGAGGTCGATCCCGGCCGAGGCGAGGTCGACAAAGGCATCTGACAGCCGCAGGTCGATCCGCAGCTCCGGGTGCGGGGCAGAGAACTGGCGCAGCAGGTCGGTGACGAATACCTCTCCGAAGGTCACGGGGGCAGAGATCCGCAGCGTACCGGAAAAGCCCCGCGTCTCCTCCGAGACCGCGCCCAGCATCTCCTCCATCTCCTCCAGCCAGGCCGGTGCGCGGGCCATCAGCTGCTCGCCGGCGGGCGTCAGCCCGACCTTGCGGGTGGTGCGTTGCAGCAGCCGAACGCCCAGCCTCTGCTCCAGCTCGGCCACGTACTTGGAGGTCAGCCGGTTGGAGATGCCCATCCGCTCTGCCGCCCCGGTGAAGGAGCCGGTTTGAACGGTGGCCACGAAGGCCCGCACCTGATCGCTGATATCCATGCTATTCGGAACACCTCATGGGAAGTTATTCCACACATTCTCCATTTCGTTGGGAAAGAGCAAGGCGCATATTGCCCTCAAAGGCACGGGCCCTGCGGCCGGTGCCAGACTGACCCCGATCCGGACCGGGCCGCGCGGCGGCCGTCCCAAGGAGAGACCCATGATCGATACCAAGCTCGCCCCCTACGGCATCCTCCTCCTGCGCATCACCACCGGTGTGCTCTTCCTCGTCCATGGCCTGACCAAGCTGCTGGTCTTCACCCCCGCCGGCACGATGGGCTTCTTTCAGTCGCTCGGCCTGCCCGGCTGGCTCGGCATCGTCACCATGATCCTCGAGATCGCCGGCGGCGTGGCCCTGATCCTCGGCCTCTATGCCCGCGCCGTTTCCTTCGTGCTGGCCTTCGTGCTCTTCGGCGCGGCCATCACCGCCCACCTGCCCAACGGCTTCGGCTGGGCGAACGAGAACGGCGGCTGGGAATACCCGGTGATGTGGGGCCTCGTTCAGCTGGCCATCGCGCTGATCGGCGACGGGGCCAAGGCGCTCAAGCCGACGCTGCCCACAGCCTGACACCGCGACAGGGCTGGCAAAGCTTCAACGAAAGGCCCCTCAACCGGGGCAGAGTATGACAGGGTGTCCGGGCCATCGCCCGGCACCCGCCTTTTCGAGGAGACCCGAGATGTCCACCGCTACCGCACCGCTTGAAATCGGCCGCGTGACGCTGACCGTCCGCGACCTGAAGAAGGTCGGCCGCTTCTACGCCGACGTGCTGGGCCTCGAACGGCTCTCCGGCGACGGCGAGCAGGCCCTCTACGGCGCGGGCGACACCGTGCTGCTGGACCTGCGGCAGGACAAGGCCGCCAGGCCGAATTCCCCGCGCGAGGCCGGTCTCTTCCACACCGCCTTCCTGCTGCCGCAGCGCGCCGACCTCGGCGCATGGGTGCAATACGTGGTCGAGAAGCGCTTCCCCGTGCAGGGCACCGCCGATCACCTTGTCTCAGAGGCGATCTACCTCGGCGATCCGGAAGGCAACGGCGTCGAGATCTACATCGACCGGCCCCGCAGCCAGTGGATCCTGAACGGCGGCGAGGTGGAGATGTCCACCGATCCGCTGGATGTGCAAAGCCTCGCGTCCTCGGCCCGCAAAGGCTGGACCGGCGCGCCCGAAGGCACCGTGGTGGGCCACGTCCACCTGCAGACCGGCACCCTCGCCGAGGCCGAAAGCTTCTATGCCGGGACGCTGGGCTTCCCGGTGTCCAGCCACTACCCGGGCGCGCTCTTCTACGGCTCGGGCGGCTATCACCACCACCTTGCCACCAACATCTGGAACAGCCGCGGCGCAAAGGCCCGGACCCCGGGCATGGCCGGGCTGAGCGGCGTCGAGATCCTCGGCGACAGCGCGGAGATCGCGAAGATCCGCACCCGTGCCGGCACAGCGGCGGATGCCGGGGTCACCGATCCCTGGGGCCTGACCTTCACCCTGACCGAGAAAAAGGAGGCCTGAGATGCTCGTCGATGGAAAATGGACCGCTGACTGGCAGCCCGTGCAGAAGGCCGATGACAAGGGCCGTTTCGTGCGGCAGGTGTCGAGCTTCCGCAACTGGATCACCCCGGACGGCAGCGCCGGCCCGACCGGCACGGGCGGCTTCAAGGCCGAGGCCGGGCGCTACCGGCTCTATGTCGCGCTGATCTGCCCCTGGGCCTCGCGCACGCTGATCGCCCGCAAGCTGAAAAGCCTCGACGGCGTCATCCCGGTGAGCGTCGTGAACCCGGTGCTCAGCGATCAGGGCTGGAAATTCGGCGGCTTTCCCGGCGCCAACGAGGACCCGCAGCTTGGCGCGACCTACATGCACCAGCTCTATACCGACGCCGATCCGCATTATACCGGCCGAGCCACGGTTCCGGTGCTCTGGGACATGAAGACCGGCACGATGGTAAACAACGAAAGCGCCGATATCCTGCGCATGTTCGACACCGCCTTCGAGGGGCTGGTGCACAGCGATCACCGGCTCTACCCCGCCGATCTGGCCGGCGACATCGACAGGCTGAACGCGCGGACCTACGACCTCTACAACAACGGCGTCTACAAGGCGGGCTTCGCCTCGAGCCAGGCGGCCTACGAGGAAGCCCTCGACGGGCTCTTCGCCGAGATGGACCGGCTGGAAGACCTGCTCTCCGACGGGCGGCCCTTCCTGCTGGGCGACAGGCTGACCGAGGCCGACATCCGCGTCTTCGTCACCTCGATCCGCTTCGACGCGGCCTACCACGGCATCTTCAAGTGCAACGTGCGGCGACTGGCGGATTATGCCGGGCTCCACGGGCACATGGTGCGGATGCTGAACACCCCCGGCGTGGCCTCCACCGTCAGCCTCGACCACATCCGTCAGGGCTACTACTCGATCAAGGCGCTGAACCCGACAGGCATCGTCGCCCGCGGTCCCGCCGAGATGGATCGCCTGCTGGCCGCGGCACAGGCCGCCTGACCTCAGGCCAGCCCCACCGGCCTTGATTCATCGGCCTTGTTCCACGGGCCCTCTTCCACGGGCCTCCCCAGACGGCCCCGGCGACTGCGCAGGGGCTGGCCTGCCCGCGCCACGCGGGGCCTGCCGGCCCCGACCGCGTCACATCGGACCGACCGCCCTGCCCCGCGGCATCCATCCGTCATGCCGGATTTTCCCCGCCTTTCCGCCCTGTGCGACTGGACGCAGCGCGGCAAAGCTGACAAGCTGAACGCGAGGGGACAAGACGACATTGCAACTGCACGTGACGGATTTGTGCCCATGGACCAGATCTTGCGACCAGCCACGCGCCCTGTAATGGAGGCGATCTTTGCGAGCCAGCGCGCGGCAGCGCAGGCCGATCCCGTGGTGCCGCGTGCCCTGCGCGCCGACCGTCTGACCCGGCTCGAAACCGCCCTGACAGAGGCCGCCCCGGCGCTGATCGCCGCCATGAGCCGCGATTTTTCCTACCGGCCCGCCGCCGACTGCGAGCTTTTCGACATCACCCTCTCGCTGCGCGAGATACGGCACGCGCGACGCAACCTCGGGCGCTGGATGCGGCCACGGCAGGTGCGGGCGCCGCTGCACCTGATGCCCGCGCGCGGGCGGCTGATGCCCCAGCCTCTCGGGGTGGTGGGCATCCTCGCGCCGTGGAATTTCCCGGTCTACCTCGCCGTGGCCCCGCTGGCCGCCGCTCTCGCGGCGGGCAACAGGGCGATGGTCAAACCCTCGGAGCTGACCCCGCAGACCGCGGCCGCGCTGGAGGCGGCGATCGCCACGCATTTCCCCCCCGAGGAGGTCTGCGTCCTGCAGGGCGGGCCGGAGGAGGCCGCCGCCTTCACCACCCTGCCCTTCGATCACCTGCTCTATACCGGCTCCACCGCCGTGGGCCGCAAGGTGGCCGAGGCCGCCGCCCGCAACATGACGCCCGTCACGCTGGAACTGGGGGGCAAGTCGCCCGCCGTGCTGACGCCCTCCGCCGATCTCGACCGGGCGGCGCGGCGGATCGCATGGGGCAAGGGCGTGAATGCCGGGCAGGTCTGCGTCGCGCCCGATTACGTGCTGGTGCCCCGGCCGCAGATGGCGCGCTTCGTACGGCGGCTGGAGGCGGCCTTCCTCGCGCTCTATCCCGAGGGCGCGGCGAGCCCCGACCTCGCCGCCATCATCACGCCGCGGCACCGGGACCGGCTGCGCAGCATGCTGCACGAGGCCGAGACCTCGGGGGCCGAGGTGATCCGCCTGCCCTCGGATGCGATCCCGGCGCAGCAGCACAAGTTCCCGCCCACCATCGTCGTCGATCCCCACCCCGGTCTCCAGATCATGCGCGAGGAGATCTTCGGCCCGCTGCTCCCGGTGGTGCCCTATGACACGCCCGAGGAGGCGCTGACCTTCGTCGCGGCCCGGGATGCGCCGCTGGCGCTCTACGTCTTCGGCACCCGGCGCGAGGAGATCGACCTCTGGCTGGCGCAGAGCCGCTCGGGCGGGGTGACGGTGAACGACACCGTGCTGCACGTGGCCTTTGACACGCTGCCCTTCGGCGGCATCGGCCCCTCCGGTCAGGGTGCCTACCACGGCGATGCGGGCTTCGAGACCTTCAGCCACATGAAACCGGTGATGATCCAGCCGCGCCTGAACGCGGGCCGCCTGATGGAGCCGCCGGTGACTCCGCGCAAGCGCCAGCTTCTCGGGCTGCTGCGCCGCATGATCTGACGCATTAACTGACAGCCGTGCGCCCCCGCGCAGAACCGGGCGGCTTCCGTGTGCCTCGGCTCTCGCCAAGACCGCGGGCCGGTGCTAGGGCCGAGGGCATCCCTCAACCTCGCCCGCACCCGTCGGCACCGGGCCCTGCTGCACGAGCCCCCATGCTGCGACAATTCTTCGATTACTACCGCCCGTGGCGCACCCTGTTCTGGGTCGACTTCGGCTGCGCCGTCGCCTCCGGCCTGCTGGAACTGGCCTTCCCTCTCGCGATTCAGGCCTTCATCGACCGGCTGCTGCCCAGTGGCGACATCGCCATGACGGTGCTGGCCGCCGTGGGCCTGCTGGCGGTCTACGTCTTCAACACCGGGCTGATGGCCATCGTGATCTACTGGGGTCACATGCTGGGCATCAACATCGAGACCGAGATGCGCCGCCGCGCCTTCGACCACCTGCAGCGGCTGTCCTTCTCCTATTTCGACAAGGTCCGCACCGGCAAGCTGGTGGCCCGCGTGACCCGCGACCTCGAGGAGATCGGCGAGGTCGCCCACCACGGGCCCGAGGATCTGTTCATCGCGGTGATGACCTTCGTCGGCGCCTTCCTCCTGATGCTGACGATCAACCCCGAGCTGGCCTTCATCACCGCCGCGATCGTGCCCGCCTGCGTGGCCATCGTCACGGTCTACGGCGGGCGGATGACGTCGACATGGCGCGCGATCTATGCCCGTGTTGCCGATTTCAACGTCCGGCTGGAAGAGAACGTGGGCGGCATGCGCGTGGTGCAGGCCTTTGCCAACGAGGACCACGAGCGCAAGCTCTTCGCCAAAGACAACGAGAAGTACCGCGACACCAAGCTGGCCGCCTACAAGGTCATGGCTGCCTCCTCGGCGCTGAACTACATGGGCATGCGCTTCATCCAGGTGGTGGTTATGGTCGCGGGCGCGGTCTTCGTGCTGCGCGGCGAGCTGACCACGGGCGGCTTCGTGGCCTTCCTGCTGCTGGTGAACGTCTTCTTCCGCCCGCTCGACAAGATCGCCGCGGTGATCGAGACCTATCCCCGCGGCATCGCGGGCTTCCGCCGCTATCAGGAGCTGCTGGACACCGCCCCCGACATCGCCGACGCCCCCGGCGCGCAGCCCGCGCCGGCCTTCACCGGGCGGGTGACCTTCGATGACCTCGGCTTCGATTACGGCGACGGTCGTCCGGTGCTCAAGGGCATCTCGCTCGACGTGGCACCCGGCGAGACCATGGCCTTCGTCGGCCCCTCGGGCGCGGGCAAGACCACGTTGCTGGCACTGGTGCCCCGGTTCTACGAACCCACCTCGGGCGAGATCCGCATCGACGGCGTGCCGCTGCGCGAGATGACCCTGCAAAGCCTGCGCCAGCAGATCGGCCTCGTGTCGCAGGATGTCTTCCTCTTTGGCGGCACCCTGCGCGAGAACATCGCCTATGGCCGTCTCGGCTGTACCGAGGCCGAGATCCTCGACGCCGCCGCCAAGGCCCAGCTGGCCGACCTGATCGAGGGCCTGCCCGAGGGGCTCGATACCGTCGTGGGCGAACGCGGCGTGATGCTGTCAGGTGGCCAGAAGCAGCGGGTGGCGATCGCCCGGGCCTTCCTCAAGAACCCGCCGGTGCTGATCCTCGACGAGGCGACTTCGGCGCTGGACACCGAGACCGAGCGCCAGATTCAGGCGGCGCTGGAGGCGCTCTCGGTCGGGCGTACGACGCTGGTGATCGCGCACCGTCTGGGCACGATCCGCAACGCCGACCGGATCGCGGTCATGGAACAGGGGCGGATCGTCGAACTGGGCAGCCACGAGGAACTGGCTCAGGCGGCGGGGCGCTATGCAAGACTGAGTGCGGCCTGAGGTCCGCCGCCGCCACACTCTCCGGCAATCGCGTAGGGCAGCGCCGGCCCGCGGGGTGGCGCAGGAGCGCCGCCCCATGGAGGCGGGTCGGCGCTGCCCGGCCTGTCGGCCGGGCGGGACATCCGGAGGGAACGGAGACTGTCCTCTTCATGTCTCAGAAGATGCAAAGCCTTGCTGTCGGCTTGGGGGAGAGGTCCTCCGTCACGACAGGTCCCCCGCCCCCATGTGCCGCTTCCGTGCACATCTACCGGCGATCCTTCGCCCTCTGTCCGCCAATGCACAACAGAAGGCTTGGCAGGGCCAGACCCCTCGGCTACAGCACGATCACGGACATGAAGGAGAGCCGCGAATGAATGACCCAAGGACCTGTTTCCGCGCCTGAGACGCCGGTCCTTGAAGGCTGGCCACGCGCCCGCCGCATTTCCATTCGCACGTCTTTCCCCGCCCCATGGAGGGCCCCATGTACCGCTTCTTCGAAAACCTCGTGGATCCCTTTGCCGACGCTGGCCGTGACACGCCACCGGACCGGATCTGGCCCTATATCAAGACCCACCTGAAGCCCTACCACCGGCTGCTGCCGGTCATCGGCGCGGCAGGCATCATCGTGGCGCTGGCCGAGACGTGGCTCACCTACTACGGCGGCCGCCTGATCGACCTGATGACCGCCGAGGGCCCCGCCGCCTTCTGGGCCGGTCACTGGCCCGAGCTTGTCGCCGCCGCCCTCGCGGTGCTCTTCATCCGCCCGCTACTGATCGCGCTGAACGCGGCCTTCCTCGGCCAGACACTGTCCTCCAACCTGTCGGAGCAGGCCCGCTGGCGGGCCCACCGGCACCTGCTGGGGCAATCCACCGGCTTCTTCCAGAACGACTTTGCCGGACGGCTGTCGAACCGGGTCATGCAGATGGGCCCGGCGGTGGAGGACAGCATCTTCATCGCCTTCGAGGGGCTCTGGTACGGCGCGGCCTATATCCTCGGCGCACTGCTGATCCTCAGCCAGATCCACCCGCTTCTGATGGCGCCGCTGGCGCTCTGGGTCGTGCTCTACATCGCCTACGTGCGCTGGATCGCGACGCGGGTCTCGGATGCTTCCGAACGGCTTTCGGACGCGCGCTCGCTGGCGACGGGGCGCGTGGTGGACGCCTATTCCAACATCGAGACAGTCAAGCTCTTCGCCCATGGCGCGCGGGAAGAGGCCTATGCCCTCTCCGCCATGAAACGCCTGCGGCTGCGGTTCCAGCGTTTCATGCGCCTGATGACCGAGATGCAGTTCGGCCTGAACGTGCTCAACGGGCTGCTGATCGTCTCGGTCGTGGCACCTGCCGTGGTGCTCTGGGCCAATGAGACGGCCTCCGTCGGGCAGGTCTCGGCGGCGCTGGCGCTGACGATCCGGATCAACGGCATGTCGGGCTGGCTGATGTGGATCACGATCCGGCTCTTCGAACATGCGGGCGTCATCCGCGAGGGGCTGCGCTCCATCGCGCAGGAACCGGCAGTGGTCGACCGGCCCGGCGCGCCTGCCCTGCGGGTGGACCGGGGCGAGATCCGCTTCGAGGGTGTCAGCCACCACTACGGCAAGGGCAAGGGCGGGCTGAACGCCATCAACCTGACGATTCCCGCGGGCCAGAAGGTCGGCCTGATCGGGCGCTCCGGCGCGGGCAAGTCGAGCCTCGTGACCCTGCTGCTGCGCTTCCGCGATGCCGAGAAGGGCCGCATCCTGATCGACGGCCAGGAGGTAGGCGCGGTGACGCAGGACAGCCTGCGCGCGCAGATCGGCATGGTCACGCAGGACAGCTCGCTGCTGCACCGCTCGGTCCGGGCGAACATCCTCTACGGCCGCCCCGAGGCGACCGAGGCGCAGATGATCACCGCCGCGCAGCGCGCCGAGGCAGATGACTTCATCCGGACGCTGGAGGACCCGCAGGGCCGCCGCGGCTATGACGCCCATGTGGGCGAGCGCGGGGTGAAGCTCTCGGGTGGGCAGCGTCAGCGGATCGCCATCGCGCGGGTGATCCTGAAGGATGCCCCCGTGCTGATCCTCGACGAGGCGACCTCGGCGCTGGACAGCGAGGTGGAAGCCGCGATCCAGCAGACGCTCTATGGCGTGATGGAGGGCAAGACGGTGATCGCCATCGCGCACCGGCTCTCCACCATCGCGCAGATGGACCGGATCGTCGTTCTGGACGCGGGCCGCGTGGTCGAGGACGGCACCCATGCCGAGCTGCTGGCGAAGGAGGGCATCTATGCCTCCCTCTGGGCGCGCCAGTCGGGCGGCTTCCTCGCCGAGGACACCTGAGACCCGGGCGTCGCTGCACCGCGGCGGCGCCCCGTCAGGTCCAGCGAAAAGCTGCCGCCCGGATAACCCTCTGATTTCCGGACCCCAATACCCTCCTACGGTGGCGTAACGCTGCGTCGGATGCGACGGTTCGTCCCCCGGATGCTGCACCGCTGAACTTGACAGTTCACCGTCGGGGCAGGTTTTCTTGACCCAAGGGCCGCCCCGTCGGGCGGCGCGAGTCACCAGTGCGGGGTTGAGCCGGTCATGAAACACACGCGTCGAAATCTCCTGTGGGGGGCGGCGGTGGTCGCGGCGGCCCTCGTGGTCCTCTTCATCCTGCGCTCGGTCAATGCCGACAAGCTGCCCGAGGGCATCGCCACCGGCAACGGCCGCATCCAGGCGACCGAGGTGGACATCTCGGCCCTCGCCGCCGGGCGCATCCGCGAGATCCTCCCGGCCGAGGGCGACTACGTCGAGAAGGACGCGCCGCTCGTCCAGATGGACACCGATCAGCTGGAGGCCCAGAAGCATCAGGCCGAGGCCGCGCTGCGCCGCACCAAGGTGGGCGTCGAGACCGCCAAGACCAATGTCGAACAGGCCGAGGCACAGGTCCGCGCCGCCGTCGCCTCCGTCGCGCAGGCCGAGGCCACGAAGACCGCCGCCGACAGCCGCCTTGCCCGCAGCCGCAGGCTGGCGCTGAGCGACACGGTTTCGCAGCAGACGCTGGAAGACAACATCGCCGCGGCCCATCAGGCCGAGGCAGCCGTGGCCGCCGCCGAGGCGCAGCAGGCCGCCGCCGAAGCCGGTGTCAGCGCCGCGCAGGCCGCCGTCATCGACGCCGAGGCCGCGGTGGAGGCGCAGCAGGCCGCGCTCGACGCGATCAATGTCTCGCTGGAGGATGCCACGCTGACCTCGCCCATCGACGGGCGGGTGCAGTACCTCGTGGCGCGCCCGGGCGAGATCGTGGCCGCGGGCGGGCGGGTGCTGAACCTCGTGGACCTGAACGACGTCTACATGACCTTCTTCCTGCCCACCGAACAGGCCGGGCGGCTGGAAATCGGCGACGAGGCCCGCATCGTGCTGGATGCCGCGCCGCTGGTGGCGATCCCGGCGACTATCTCCTTCGTGGCGGACGTGGCCCAGTTCACCCCGCGCAGCGTCGAGACGCAGGACGAGCGCACCAAGCTGATGTTCCGCGTCCGCGCCCAGATCGACCGCGCCCTTCTGGCGCAATACACGGCCTACGTGAAGACCGGCCTGCCGGGCGTGGTCTATGTCCGCACATCGCCGGGCGTGGACTGGCCCGAGGTCGCCACTACGCGGGTGGAGCTGCCTGAACCGCGCGCGGCAGGTCAGTGATGGCGCGCGCGGACGACATGTCCGCGCCCGTCGCGCGGATCGAAGGCGTCAGCCTGCGCTATGGCAAGGTGCAGGCGCTGGACGCGGTGACGCTGGACATCCCCGCGGGCCGCATGGTCGGGCTGATCGGCCCGGACGGCCAGGGCAAGTCGAGCCTGCTGTCCCTGCTTGCGGGCGCAAGGCGGATGCAGGCGGGCCATGTCGAGGTGCTGGGCGGCGATATCGCCAACGCCCGCCACCGCGACCGGGTCTGCCCCCGCATCGCCTACATGCCGCAGGGCTTGGGCAAGAACCTCTATCCCACGCTCTCGGTGAACGAGAACCTCGCCTTCTTCGGGCGGCTCTTCGGCCATGACACGGCCGAACGCACCCGCCGCATCCGGGAGCTGCTGGCCGCCACCGGCATGTCGCCCTTCGGGGACCGGCCCGCGGGCAAGCTTTCGGGGGGCATGAAGCAGAAGCTGGGGCTCTGCTGTGCGCTGATCCACGATCCGGATTTCCTGATCCTCGACGAGCCGACCACCGGGGTGGACCCGTTGTCACGGCGCCAGTTCTGGGACCTGATCGACCGCATCCGCCTGACCCGCCCGCAGATGAGCGTCATCGTCGCCACCGCCTACATGGAGGAAGCCCAGCGCTTCGACTGGCTGGTGGCGATGAACGGCGGGCGCGTGCTGGACACCGGCACGCCGGAGGAGCTTCTGGCGCAGACAGGCGCGCCCGACCTCGACCGCGCCTTCATCGCCCTGCTGCCGGAGGATGCCCGGCGCGATCACCACAGGATCGAGATCCCGCCCCGCGACCCGGACCGGGACGGCGAGATCGCCATCGAGGCGCAGCACCTGACCCGCCGCTTCGGCGATTTCACTGCCGTGCACGATGTCTCCTTCCGCATCCACAAGGGCGAGATCTTCGGCTTCCTCGGCTCCAACGGCTGCGGCAAGACCACGACGATGAAGATGCTCACCGGCCTGCTGGAGCCCTCGGAGGGCACCGCGCGTCTTTTTGGCGGGCCGGTCGATCCGGGCGACATGAACGTGCGCCGCCGGGTCGGCTTCATGACGCAGGCCTTCTCGCTCTATACCGAGCTGACGGTGAAGCAGAACCTAGAACTGCACGCCCGGCTCTTCGACATGGCGGAGGCGGCAATCCCACCCCGCGTCACGGAGATGGCCGAGAGGTTCGGCCTGACCGGCGTGTTGCACACGCGTCCCGCCGCCCTGCCCCTCGGCATCCGTCAGCGGCTGTCGCTTGCCGTGGCAATGATCCACGGGCCCGAGATCCTGATCCTCGACGAGCCGACCTCGGGCGTGGACCCGGTGGCGCGCGACGAATTCTGGCAGATCCTCTCGGACCTGTCGCGGCAGGACGGGGTGACGATCTTCGTCTCGACCCACTTCATGAACGAGGCCCTGCTCTGCGACCGGATCTCGCTCATGCATGCGGGCAAGGTTCTGGTCAGCGACACGGCGGAGGCGATCATCGAGACCCGCGGCAGCGCCACGCTGGAAGACGCCTTCATCGCCTACCTCGAAGAGGCCATCGGCACGCCCGAGACCGCCCCCGAACCCGCCGCCCCCGTGGCCGAGGAGGCGCCCGCCCCGCGGCGCGGCTTCTCGCTCCGGCGGATGTTCAGCTATTCCGTTCTGGAGGCGCTTCAGCTTCAGCGCGACCCGATCCGCGCGACCATGGCGCTGCTCGGCTCGGTCATCCTGATGCTGGTGATCGCCTATGGCATCAACATGGACGTGGAGGACGTGAAGTTCGCCGTGCTCGACCGCGACCGGACCACGGTCAGCGAGGATTACATCCTCGATTTCGCCGGCTCGACCTACTTCCTCGAACAGCCGCCGCTGGACAGCTACGCCGACATGGACGACCGGCTGAAGCGCAACGAGATCTCCTTCGGCCTCGAGATCCCGCCCGATTTCGCCGCCCGTGTGGCCCGGGGCGAGGACGTGCAGGTCGCGGCCTTCCTGGACGGCTCCAACCCGGCGCTGACCGAGAGCATACAGGGCTACGTCGAGGGGCTGCACGCCACATGGCTGACCCGGCGGGCGCGCGAGGCCTACGGCGAGGCGGCGGCCACCGGCGCCTTCGACGTGCAGATGCGGTTCCGCTACAATCCCAACGTGGACTCGCTCACCGCCATGGCGCCCGCCGTCATGCCGCTGCTCCTGCTGCTGATCCCGGCCATGCTCTCGGCCCTGTCGGTGGTGCGGGAGAAGGAGCTGGGCTCGATCACCAACTTCTACGTCACCCCCGTCACCCGGCTGGAATTCCTGCTGGGCAAGCAGCTGCCCTACGCTGTGCTGACCCTGATGAGCTTCTTCATCCTGCTGGCAGTGACGATCCTCGTCTTCCGGGTGCCCTTCACCGGCTCGATGCCCGCGCTGATCGTGGCGACCGCGATCTATGCCCTCGCCTCCACCGGCATGGGCCTCGTGATCTCCTCCTTCCTCTCCAGCCAGATCGCGGCGATCTTTGCCACGGCGATGATCACCATGATCCCCGGCACGATGTATTCCGGCCTGCTGGACCCGGTGACCTCGCTCGAAGGCTTCGGCCGCGTGGTGGGCGAGGTCTACCCGATGACCCACTACGTCACGATCGCGCGGGGCACCTTCTCCAAGGGGCTTGGCCTGCGGGATCTGGGCGAGGCCTTCTGGCCGCTCCTGGCCTCGGTGCCGGTGCTGCTGCTGATCGGCGCGCTGATGCTGCGCAAGCAGGAGAAATAGCCCGATGAACTGGCGCCATGTCTATCACCTCGGGCTGAAGGAACTCAGCGGCCTCTTCCAGGAGACGGTGCTGGTGATCCTGATCCTCTATTCCTTCACCCTCGACATCTACACCACCGCCAAGGCCCAGCCCGAGACCCTGAACGCCGCCCCCATCGCCGTGGTGGACGAGGACCGCTCGCAGGCCTCGACGATGATCGTCTCGGCCTTCTATCCGCCCTACTTCGTCGCCCCCCGGCTGATCGACGCGGCCGAGATGGACGCGCGGATGGATGCCGGGCTCGATACCTTCTCTCTCGTGATCCCAGCCGGGTTCCAGGCCGACCTGCTGGCCGGCAAGACGCCGGACATCCAGCTCAATGTTGATGCGACACGGATGACGCAGGCCTTTACCGGCACCTCCTACGTGCAGCAGATCGTGACGTCGGAGGTGACGGAGTTCCTGAACCACACCCGCACCGCCAGCAGTTCCCCGGTGGAGATCGTGATCCGCAGCCGCTTCAACCCGACGCTGGACGCCGGCTGGTTCGGCTCGATCCAGAGCGTGATCCTCTCGATCACCATGCTGTCGATCATCCTCACCGGCGCGGCGCTGATCCGCGAGCGGGAGCACGGCACGGTGGAGCACCTGCTGGTCATGCCCGTGCGCCCGATCGAGATCATGCTGGCCAAGATCTGGGCCATGGCCGCGGTGGTGCTGGTGGGGGCCGCGGTGGCGATCCTCGTGGTGGTGCAGCTGCTGCTGGGGGTGCCGATCATCGGCTCGGTCTGGCTGTTCCTTGCCGGGACGCTGCTGATGCTCTTCGCCTCGACCTGCATGGGCATCTTCCTTGCCACCATGGCCGGGTCGATGCCGCAGTTCGGGCTGTTGCTGATGCTGGTGCTGCTGCCGCTTCAGGTGCTCTCCGGCGGGATGACCCCGGCCGAGAACATGCCCGCCGCGGTGCGCTTCGTCATGCAGTTCACGCCGAACCCGCATTTCGTCTCGCTCTCGCAGGCGGTGCTGTTCCGCGGCGCGGGTCTGGCGGAGGTCTGGCCGCAGCTGGTGGCGATGGCGGTGATCACCGTGGCGCTCTTCGCCCTCGCGCTGGGCCGGTTCCGCAGCTTCCTGCGCTAGGGCCTGCCGCGGCCCCGGAGGCCTGGGCAGGCCTCGGGGCCGGTTCAGGACCAGCTCAGGACTGGTCGCAGCCTTCCAGCCAGACATCGTCATGGCCCGCGGGGCGGCACTTGCCCGAGACCAGCAGGGCGATCCGGTCGCGCCGTTCCTCCAGCGCCGGGCCGGGGGCCTGCAGGCTGTAGCGCCCCGGGGCGATCAGCACCGCGACGAGCGAGAGGTACTGCTCCTCCGTCAGCTCCTGCGGCGGCTTGCCATAGACCGTGCGCGCGGTGTCGAAGAAGCCGGTCATCATGCCCTCGGGGCCGCGGCCCATCTCGGCCTCGTCGAGCCAGAGTGCGAGGATCTGCGCCTTCTCCAGCCGGGTCTCCAGCCCGAAGGCAAAGCCGGTCTGGCGGATGCGGTCGATCTCGGGCGGGAGCGGGCCCGCGTCCAGCCGCTGTGCCAGCGCCTGCGTGATCGTCGTGGCCCCCGCCCCGGGCGAGATCAGGTCCACCCCGCCGTGACGCAGGAAGCCGGGGTCCTGCACCTCGAGCAGCTGCGCCTGACGTCCGGGGCCCAGCGCGGCCCCGCCCTGCTCGGCGGCGATCAGCGCATCGGCCCGGTCCCGCAGCGCCAGCGCCTCGGACCGCGCGGCAAGGAAGCCGCTGGCGCCATAGGCCACCACGGCCCCCGCCGCCAAGAGGCCCAGAAGGAAGAGTTTTCGAAGAAGTCTTTTCATGGCCCGGGATTTAGCATGCGGGCCGCCCTGCGTTAGCTCCCCGATCGGGGCGGCCCCCGGAATGGGCAAGACCCTGCGCATGGCCCGGCGGGAAGCCACCTGCACACTGTCACAGGACGCCCCCTTGCCGGAAATGTTCCCCCTATGTTCCAATGGGCAGGGCGCGAATCCCCGGACGACTCTTCAGAGGGGTCCCCGGGCGATTCCCCGCTGTCCGCCACCCCAGCCAATCCCGCCAGAGGGCCCCCTGTCCACCGATGTCCGCCGATCTTGCCTCCCATTTCCCGCCCCGCCGCGCCCGCGTGCACGAGGCCTGTGGTCCCGGCATGACCGGCTTTGCCGCGATGCTAGCGGCGCAGCTGGAGGGGCCCGTGCTCTGGATCCGTGAATACTGGCGGCCCGAGGCGCTGAACCCGCTGGGGCTGAGCGATATCCTCGATCCCTCCCGGCTGCTGGTGGCGCAGGTCAAGGACCAGACCGATGCCCTCGCCGTGGCGGAGGAGGCGCTGCGCGACGGATCGCTCAAACTGGTGGTGGCCGAACTGGGCGAACCGCTGGGCCTGACCCCGGGCCGGCGGCTGCAACTGGCGGCCAAGGACGGGCGCAGCACCGGGCTCTGCCTGATCTCCGAGGGCAATGGCAGCAATGCCGCCGAGACCCGCTGGCGCTGCACCCCGACCTTTGACCCGGAGGGGCTGGACTCGACTCTGCAGCACTGGGATCTTATAAAGAACAAATCAGGAACACTGGGGTTTTGGCATGTCCGTTGGGACCGAGAGGCGCACCGGGAGACGCATCGTCTCCGCGTGGTTTCCGCGCCTGGCGAGCGACCGGGCGCTGCGCACGCGACCGGTTGAGGGGCCCTTTGCCCTGACGCTTCAGGTCGGCAACGCCAATCGCCTGCACTGCCTGAACCACGCCGCCGAACGCGCGGGTCTGGAGCGCGGGATGCCGGTCTCGGACGCGCGCGCCTTCTGCCCCGGGCTCCAGACCCGCATTGCCGATCCCGCGGGCGACACCCGTTTCCTCCATGCGCTGCGTCGCTGGGCCACGCGCTATTGCCCCTGGGTCGGGATCGAGGGCGAGGACGGGCTGGTCATGGACATCACCGGGGTGGCGCATCTCTTCGGGGACGAGCCGCTGCTGCTGGCCGATCTGCGCCAACGGCTGGCTCGCGCAGGCTTTGGCGTCCGGCTGGGGCTGGCCGACACCCGCGGCGCGGCCTGGGCGCTGGCCCGCTTCGGCGAGGGCGAGGCCCCGCCGGGCCGCATGGCCGCGGCCTTGGCCCCCCTGCCCGTCGCCGCCCTGCGGCTGGAGCCCGCGACCGCCACGGCGCTGCAACGGCTTGGCCTGCGGACGGTGGGCGATCTGACCGCCACCGCCCGCGCGCCCCTGACCCGCCGCTTCGGCCCCGAGGTGATGATGCGGCTGGATCAGGCGCTGGGGCGCCAGCCCGAGCAGGTCACCCCGCTGTCCGATCCGCCCCATTACGGCGTGCGCATGACCCTGCCCGAACCGATCGGATTGCAGGACGACGTGATGGCCGGCCTCGCCCGGCTGCTGGAGCGGCTCTGCGCCAAGCTACAGGTGCAGGAGGCGGGCGCGCGGATGTTCCGCCTGACCCTGCGCCGCGTCGATCAGGACGCGCAGGAGGTCGAGCTGCGCCTCGCCCGTCCCCTGCGCGAGGCCGCCCGCATCCTGCCGCTCTTCGAGCGTGGGGTGGGCGAGGTCGAGGCGGGCTTTGGCATCGACCAGCTGCGGCTGGCCGCGGTACAGGTCGAACCGCTGCCGGTGCAGCAGGTCAGTTCCGTCCCTCAAGGGCGCAGCGACCAGCTGGGCGACCTGATCACCCGGATCGGCACCCGCATCGGGCTGGAGAACGTCCAGCGCTTCCTGCCCGCCGACAGCCATATCCCCGAACGCGCCTTCCTGATCGCCCCCGCCGCATGGTCCGAGCCGGGCGGCCCATGGGCCAGCCCCCGCCCGCGTCCGCTGCGGCTTTTCCCGCCCGAGGCCATCGGCGGCACCGGCCCGCGCCCGCCCGCGCGGTTCCGCTGGCGGCGCATGGCGCTGGAAACGGGGCGCGCCACCGGCCCGGAACGGATCGCCCCGGAATGGTGGATGAGCGACGAGGCCTGGCGCAGCGGTCTGCGCGATTACTGGCAGGTCGAGACCCGGCAGGGCCGCCGCCTGTGGCTTTTCTACACGCCGCAAAACCCCGGCTGGTTCGTTCAGGGGGAATTCCCATGAGCTATGCCGAGCTTTGCGTGACCAGCAACTTCACCTTCCTCACCGGGGCCTCCCACCCCGAGGAGTTGGTGACCCGCGCCGCCGAGCTGGGGCTGGAGGCGATCGCCATCACCGACCGCAATTCGCTGGCCGGCGTCGTGCGGGCCTTCTCGGCGCTGAAGGAATTGCAGCGCGCGGTCGAGGAACAGGCCGCCGAGGAGGTGCGCATCCGTTCGCAGCACCGGGTCGATCCCTGTTCCCGGCAGGAGATCGGCCAGCCCCGGCCCCTCACCGCGCCGCAGGTAACGCGCCTGCCCCGGCTGATCACCGGCTGCCGCCTCGTGCTGCGCGACTGCCCGGTGGCGTGGATTGCCCTGCCCTGCGACCGGGCCGCCTATGAACGGCTGTCGCGGCTGCTGACGCTGGGCAAGCGGCGGGCCGAGAAAGGGCAGTGCCACCTCGACCTTGCCGATCTGGAGGCCCATTGCGCGGGCATGATCCTGATCGCCCTGCCGCCCGACGACCTGCGGCAGGCGGCCGCCCCGCTGCGCCGGTTGCAGCGGCGGTTTCCCGGCCATGTCCACCTTGGCGCGGCGCCGCGCTACGACGGATCGGATCAGGCGTGGCTGGCGGAATGCGCCCGGCTGGCGCGGCAGTGTTCCGCCCCCATGGTGGCGGTGGGTGACGTGCTGATGCACCGCGCCGCCCGGCGGCAGCTGGCCGATGTGCTGACCTGCCTGCGCGAACATATCACCATAGATGCCATCGGCACCCGCGCCCTGCCCAATGCGGAACGGCGGCTGAAGGGCCATGACGACATGGCCCGCGTGTTTCACGCCCATCCCGCCGCCCTGCGCCGCACGCTGGAGATCGCGGCCCGCTGCGCCTTCCGGCTGGACGAACTCAGCTACGAATACCCCGACGAGATGTCGGAGGGCGAAACCCCGCAGGCCCGGCTGGAACGGCTGACCGCCGAGGGGCTGGCCCGGCGCTGTCCCGGCGGGGTTCCCGAACGCTACGACACGCTGGCCCGCAAGGAACTGGCCATGGTCCGCGATCTGGGCTTTGCCGCCTACTTCCTGACCGTGCATGATATCGTGGCCGAGGCGCGCCGCCGGGGCATCCTGTGTCAGGGGCGCGGCTCGGCGGCGAATTCGATCCTGTGCTGGGCGCTTGGCGTCACCGATGTCAGCCCGGACCAGATCACCATGGTCTTTGAACGCTTCGTCTCGAAACACCGGGGCGAGCCGCCGGACATCGACGTGGACTTCGAACACGAGCGCCGCGAGGAGGTGATCCAGTGGATCTATGAACGCTATGGCCGCCACCGGGCCGGGCTCTGCGCCACGGTGATCCACTTCCGCTCCCGCGCGGCGATCCGCGAGGTCGGCAAGGTCATGGGGCTGAGCGAGGATGTCACCGCCGCCCTCTCGGGCCAGATCTGGGGCATGTCCAACAAGGGCGCGGACGAGGGCCGCATCCGCGAACTGGGCCTCGACCCCGAGGATGCGCGCCTGTCCCAGACCCTGCGCCTGATCGGCGAGATCATCGGCTTCCCGCGCCACCTCAGCCAGCATGTCGGCGGCTTCATCATCACCCGCGGGCGGCTCGACGATCTCTGCCCGATCGAGAATGCGGCCATGGAGGACCGCACCGTCATCGAGTGGGACAAGGACGATATCGACGCGCTCGGCATTCTCAAGGTGGATATCCTCAGCCTCGGGATGCTGACCTGCCTGCGCAAGAGCTTCGACCTGATCGCGCAGCACGAGGGGCGCGAGCTGACGCTGGCCAGCACCCCGCAGGAGGACAGGCCGACCTATGACATGCTCTGCGTCGCGGATGCGGTGGGGGTGTTTCAGGTGGAAAGCCGGGCGCAGATGAACTTCCTGCCCCGGATGAAGCCGCGCACCTTCTACGACCTCGTGATCGAGGTGGCCATCGTGCGCCCCGGCCCGATTCAGGGCGGCATGGTGCAGCCCTACATCAAGCGGCGGCAGGGTCTGGAACAGGTCCACTTCCCCTCCCGCGCGCTGGAGGGGGTGCTGGGCAAGACGCTGGGTGTGCCCTTGTTTCAGGAACAGGCGATGCAGATCGCCGTGGTGGCCGCCGGTTTCACGGCGGAAGAGGCCGACCGGCTGCGCCGCTCGCTGGCCTCGTTCCGGCGCATGGGCACCATCGGGGCGTTCCGTGACCGGTTCATCGCCGGGATGCTCTCCAACGGCTACACCCCGGATTTCGCGCAACGCTGCTTTTCCCAGATCGAGGGGTTCGCCGATTACGGCTTCCCGGAAAGCCATGCGGCGGCCTTCGCCATGCTGACCTATGTCTCCTCCTTCCTGAAGCGCCACCACCCGGCGGCCTTTGCCTGTGCGCTGCTGAACTCCCAGCCGATGGGGTTCTATGCCCCCGCCCAGATCGTGCGCGACGCCCGCGAACACGGGATCGAGGTGCGCCCGGTCTGCGTGAATGCCAGCGCCTGGGACTGCACGCTGGAGAAGCGCGCCGACGGGGCGCTGGCGCTGCGGCTGGGGTTTCGCCAGATCAAGGGGTTCCGCGAGGAGGACGCGGGCTGGATCACGGCCAGCCGGGGCAACGGCTTCCGCGATCCCGAACAGCTGTGGCTGAGGGCGGGCGTCGCGCCCGCGGTGCTGGAACGGCTGGCCGAGGCGGATGCCTTCCTCGGCGCAGGGCTGACCCGGCGCGATGCGCTCTGGCAGGCGCGCGCGATCCGCGACCGCAAGCCGCTGCCGCTCTTCGACGATCCCATCGACGGCGAGGCGATCCGCGAGCCGCAGGTCGACCTGCCGCAGATGCACCTGAACGAGGAGGTGGTGGAGGATTACGTCGCCACCCGGCTGACCCTGCGCGCCCATCCGATGGAGTTGCTGCGCCCCGAACTGGTCCCCGAGACGCCCGGCCTGCTGCCCCATGACCGCCTGCGGGAGGCCCCGCTGGGGCAGGTCACCGTCTGCGGCCTCGTGATCACGCGGCAGCGGCCCGGCACCGCCTCGGGGGTGATCTTCCTGACGCTGGAGGACGAGACCGGGGTTTCCAACGTGGTGGTCTGGCCCAAGGTCTACGAGGCGAATCGGCGGCAGGTCATGGGCGGGCGGCTGCTGCGGATCAGCGGTTACCTCCAGCGCGAGGGGATCGTGACCCATGTCATCGCGCAGCGGATCGAGGACGTGTCGCACCGGCTCTCCGCGCTCGGCCACCCGATGGACGAGGCGATCGGCATCACCAATCCCGTCACCGACGACGCCCCCCGGCCCGCGCGGACCAAGCCCACGGCGCGGCACCCGCGCGAACAGGCCAAGCGGCTGTTCCCCAGCCGGGATTTCCACTGACCCGCGCGCGGGGCGCGGGGGCTCTGCACGGAGGGGCGACGCCGCCCTGCGCAGGACGCCGCGCACCGGAACCCGCACCGCGGCCAACAGGGCCCACATCGCGGCCCGACCGAAGGCCCGCAACCGGGACGGGCAGTACCGCGCCCGCCCACACGGGCCGGATGCCGGATGTCCCTGCGGCACCCGGTCCGCGCGGGGCGCGGGGCAGATTTCCGCCCCGCCCGTGGCAGAACCCCGCGAAGATTCCGCAACAAGATCCCGTCAGCCGCCTTGCACATGGGCAGTCCCTGCCCAAGAATGGCGCCGCACGCGTACTGGAACGCGTTGAATCTGGGAGGATTACCATGTTCAAGAGCCTTGGGCTCGGCGCACTTGTCGCCGGCACCCTTTCCCTGTCCGCCCCTGCCGCAATGGCAACGGACTTCATCAACGTCCTGACCGGCGGCACCTCGGGTGTCTATTATCCGCTCGGCGTGGCGCTGTCGGACATCTATGCCAAGGGCATTCCCGACAGCCGCACGCAGGTTCAGTCGACCAAAGCCTCGGTCGAGAACCTGAACCTGCTGCAGCAGGGCCGTGGCGAAATCGGCTTCGCGCTCGGCGACTCGGTGAAAGACGCCTACGAAGGCAACGCAGACGTCGGCTTCTCCAAGCCGCTCGACAAGCTGCGCGCCATCGCCGCCATCTACCCGAACTACATCCAGATCGCAGCCGCAGCCGCGTCGGGCGCCACCACGGTGACCGACCTCAAGGGCAAGTCGGTCTCGGTCGGTGCCGCCAAGTCCGGCACCGAGGTCAACGCGCGCAAGATCTTCGGCGCGCTCGGCATGACCTACGACGACCTCGGCAAGGTGGAATACCTGCCCTTCGCCGAATCGGTCGAACTGATGAAGAACCGTCAGCTCGACGCCACCCTGCAGAGCTCGGGCCTCGGCTCCGCAGCCCTGAAGGACCTCTCCTCGACCCAGGACGTGACCTACGTGTCGGTTCCGGCGGAAGTGGCAGAGACCCTCGGCGCGCCCTACGCGGCCGGCACGATCCCCGCGGGCACCTACCCCGGTCAGGACGCGGACATCCCGACCCTGGCGATCACCAACATCCTCGTGACCAGCACCGACGTGTCGGATGAACTGGCCTACGAGATGACCAAACTGCTGTTCGAGAACCTCGAGCAGATGAAGGCGGCCCACGCGGCAGCCGGCGCGATCAACATCGAAGACGCGATCGCAAACTCGCCCATCCCGCTCCACCCGGGTGCCGAGAAGTACTACAAAGAACAAGGTCTTATGTAAGACCGGCAACACCGTAAGGCGGTCCGGTCCCCCGGGCCGCCTTTGTTGTTTCGGGAGGGTATCATGACAGAACCTACGACTTCGGCCAAAACGCGCACCGAGGAATCGAACGAGATCCACGATCCGCTGGCCAACAGCTTCCCCGCCTCCGCGGCGGGCCGCTTCCTCTTCTGGCTGGCGGTTGCCTTCTCGCTCTACCAGATCGCGATTGCCGCCCATGTCTTCGACCTGCCCAGCCAGGTCATGCGGGCCGTGCACGTGGCCTTCCTGATGGCGCTCGGCTTCCCGCTGCTGGCCATCGGCCGCGGCTTCTCCACGCCCGTGCGCACGCTGTGCTGGCTCTTCGGCGCCGCCGGCGTCGCCGTGGCCGCCTACCAGTGGATCGAGTATGTCCCCCTGCTGATGCGGGCCGGTGACCCGACCACGGTCGACCTGATATTCGGCTGCGTTGCCGTGGCCACCGTCTTCATCGCCGCATGGATGCTGATGGGCCCCGCCCTTCCGATCATCTGCGGCTTCTTCCTCGCCTATGCGCTCTTCGGGCAGCACCTGCCCTCGCCCTTCAACCACCGCGGCTATGCCTTCGAACAGGTGGTGGAGCAGATCGCCTACGGTACGGAAGGCATCTACGGCATCCCGACCTACGTGTCGGCGACCTACATCTTCCTCTTCATCCTGTTCGGCTCCTTCCTCGAGAAGGCGGGCATGATCAAGCTCTTCACCGATGTCTCCCTGGGCCTCGTGGGCCACAAGATGGGCGGCGCGGCCAAGGTCTCGGTGCTCTCCTCGGGCCTGATGGGCACGATCTCGGGCTCGGGCGTGGCCAACGTGGTCACCACCGGCCAGTTCACCATCCCGCTGATGAAGCGCTTCGGCTACCGCCCCGCCTTCGCCGGCGGTGTCGAGGCGACCTCCTCCATGGGGGGCCAGATCATGCCCCCCGTCATGGGCGCCGTGGCCTTCATCATGGCCGAGACGCTGGGGGTGCAGTACATCGAAGTGGTGAAAGCGGCCCTCGTGCCCGCGATCCTCTACTTCGCGGGCGCCTTCTGGATGGTCCACCTCGAAGCCGGCAAGCGCGACCTGCGCGGCCTCTCCGGCGACGCGCTGCCCTCGGCCCGCAAGGCGTTGAAGGAAGGCTGGTACCTGATCCTGCCGCTGGCCGTCCTCGTCTACCTGCTGTTCTCGGGCTACACGCCGCTCTTCGCGGGCACCATCGGCCTCGCGCTGACCGGCATGCTGATCCTCGGCGCCTCCATCGCGCTCGGCATGGGCTCGACCGGGGTGCGGGTGATCTTCTGGATCATCCTCGGCATCGGCGCCTCGGCCTTCTTCAAGTTCGGCATCAACGCGCTGCTACTGGTGCTGGGCCTGCTGATCGCCGCCAACGCGATCTCCAAGGGCGGACGCGAGACGCTGGCCATCTGCCGCGACAGCCTCGCGGACGGTGCCAAGACGGCCCTGCCCGTCGGGATCGCCTGTGCGCTGGTGGGCGTGATCATCGGGGTGATGACCCTGACCGGTGCGGCCAACACCTTTGGCCAGTTCATCGTCTCGGTCGGGCAGAACAGCCTGTTCCTCTCCCTCATCCTGACGATGATCACCTGCATCATCCTCGGCATGGGGATCCCGACGATCCCGAACTACATCATCACCTCCTCCATCGCGGGCCCGGCGCTGCTGGACCTCGGGGTGCCGCTGATCGTCAGCCACATGTTCGTCTTCTACTTCGGCATCCTCGCCGACCTGACGCCGCCGGTGGCACTGGCCTGCTTCGCAGCCGCGCCGATCGCCAAGGAAAGCGGCCTGAAGATCAGCTTCGAGGCGATCAAGGTGGCGGCAGCCGGCTTCGTCGTGCCCTTCATGGCGGTCTATACCCCCGCCCTGATGCTGCAGGACGGCGGCCCGCTGGCGGATGCCATCGGCTACTGGCCGGCGGTCGCCTACATCCTGATCAAGGCGCTGCTGGCGCTCGGGCTCTGGGGGGCGTCGGTCATCGGCTGGCTGGGCCGTCCGCTGGCGATCTGGGAACGTGCCATCGCCGTGGCGGGGGCCTTCACCCTCGTGGCCGCGCTGCCGATCACGGATGAGATCGGCTTTGCCCTCGTGGCGATCTTCGCCGCCCTGCTGTGGTTCCGCCGCAAGGCGCCGGTGGCATCGTGAGCAGCTGCCTTCTGGCAGGGGCGATGGTGCTTTCGCTTGCGGCAGGCGACCGCTTCTCGCTGGAGTGGACCCACTCCGTCGAGAAGCAGGCCTGGCGCGAGACCTGGGAAGTGATCCCGTCAAAGACCATGGAGGCGACGGGAGACCGTCGCCTTCACCTCGTCGAGGCCGCGGTGAAGGGCTCCGGCGCGGGAATGGAGCCCGGCGAGGGCGGCCATTTCGAAGACGGCTGGTGGGTCTGGGCGCCCGACCTGCCCCCGGTGCGCGCGTTGACGCTCGCCGCCTCCGGCGAGACGCCCTCGGCCTGGACGCTCTGCGGTGCCGAGTGTGTCGAGCTTGGCGCCACCTCCGGCGCGCCCATCCACCTCGCCCCCTGCGACGGCAGTTGAGCCATGCGCGGGCGTGACCGGGTCCGTTTCCGGCACCGGCTCCGGTCGGTCTGGTGGGCACGGCTCGCCGTGGTGGCCATGGCCGCCCTGCTCTGCGGCGGGCTGGCATGGCAATGGGTGCTGCTCCAGACGCGGCAGGGGCTGGAACAGACCCTGCAGGTCGGCAGCCACGCGCTCCAGACGGAGATCGACCGCTTCCGCTACCTGCCCCGCGTCGCCGGCGAGAGTGACCGCATCCGCGAGGCGCTGATCGCCCCGGACGATCCACGCGCCATCGACGCCGCGAACCGCTACCTCGAACGGGTCACGCGCTATTCCAGCTCGGGGCAGCTCTACCTGCTGAACGCCGACGGGGTGACCATCGCCGCCTCGAACTGGCAGACCGAGACGAGCTATGTCGGCTCCGACTACAGCTTCCGGCCCTATTACACCGACGCGCTCGCCACCGGCAGCGGCGCGGTCTACGGCATCGGCGTCACCACCGGCGAGCCGGGCTATTTCATCGCCTCCCGCATCGGCGGCGAGACCGGCATGCCCGTGGGCGTCATGGTGGTGAAGATCGACCTGCGCCCGCTCGAGGCGGCGTGGATCGAGACCGGCCAGCATGTCGCCGTGACCGACCGTGACGGGGTGATCTTCCTCTCCTCCCTGCCCGCGTGGCGCTATCGCCCGCTCTACCCGCTGGGAGAGGCGGCATTGGCGCGGCTGCAGGAATCCCGGCTCTACTTCTCCACCCCGCTGGATGAGGCCGATCCGCTGATGCAGAACGGGCAGAGCGCCCTGATGGTCGCGGGCCTTGGCCGCACCACCGTCCTGCGCTCCACCGGGTTCGAACAGGGCTGGCGCCTGATCGCCGCCGCCCCCGTGCTGCCTGCCCGCGCCGCCGCCGCGCTGACGGCGGGCTTCGTCCTGCTGGCAGGGCTGATGGGGCTGGCGCTGGCCGACATGCGCCGTCACCGGCTACGGCTGATCGCGCTGCGCATCCGCCAGACCGACATGATGGAACGCAAGGTGCAGGTCCGCACCGCCGAGCTGGCCCGCGAAGTGGTCGCCCGCCGGCAGGCGGAGGCCGACCTGCGCGCCACGCAGGAAACCCTCGTCCAGACCGAGAAGATGGCCGCCCTCGGCCGGATGTCCGCCGCCATCGTGCATGAGGTGAGCCAGCCGCTCGCCGCGATGGAGGCCACGCTGACGGCGGCCGAGTTCAGCCTCTCCCGCGCGCCGGAACAGACCTCCCACCGCCTGCAATCGGCCCGGGGGCTGATCCGGCGGATGCAGCGGATGACGAAACACCTCAAGAACTTCTCGCGCCGCGAGGTCGCCCCGCTGCATCCCGTCACCGTGGTGCCCGTGGTGCAGTCCGCGCTGCAACTGGTCCTGCCGCGCGCCAATGTCGCCGGGCTGGAGCCGCGCTTCGAGACGCCCACGTTCAACCCCGTGGTGCAGGCCGGCACGGCGCGGCTGGAGCAGGTGCTGGTCAACCTTCTGGGCAATGCCATCGAGGCGGTGGAGCCCGGCCACGGCGAGGTCGTGATCGCGCTCGCCGAGGAGGACGGGCTGCTGCGCATCGCCGTGCGCGACAACGGCCCCGGCTTCGATCCCGAGGTGCTGCCCCGCGTGACCGAGCCGTTCTTCTCCACCAAGATGGGCGGCGAGGGGCTGGGACTGGGGCTTGCGATCTCCTCCGAGGTGGTCCAGCAGTTCGGTGGGCGGCTCGACTTCCGTTCGCGTCCCGAGGGCGGCGCCGAGGTTTCGGTCCTGCTGCCGATGTTGGAACGGGACGCCCCCGACGAGAGCGGACAGGAGGCCGCCGAATGACCCCGCTGATCCACGTGGTCGAGGATGACACCGACCACCGCCTCGCGCTCTGCGACCTGCTGGAGGCCGCCGGTTTCCGGGCCGAGGGCTTTGCCGGCGGCAGCGCCGCCATGGCCGCCGAGGCCCGGCCCGACCTCGTGATCACCGACCTGCGGATGCCGGGCATGGACGGGCACGCCGTGCTCTCCGCCGCGCTGGAACGCGATCCCGACTGCCCGGTGATCATGATCTCGGGCCACGGCGACCTGCCGCAGGCGGTGCAGGCGATGCGGGCGGGGGCCGAGGATTTCCTCGAGAAACCCTATGACGGGATGCACCTCGTCACCGTCATCGAACGCGCCCTGCGCGGCCGCGCCGCCCGGGCCGAGATCGGCCGCCTGCAGGACAGCATGACCCGGACCGAGGGCGGTGGCCTGCTGGGCCAGTCGGCGGCCATGACCACCCTGCGGGACCGGATCGCCGCCCTTGCGCCCACCGAGATCGACATCGTCGTGACCGGTGAGACCGGCACCGGCAAGGAACTGGTGGCCCGTGCCCTGCATGCCGCCAGCCCGCGCGCCGCCGGGCCCTTCGTCGCGGTGAACTGCGCCGCCCTGCCCGAGACGCTCTTCGAGATCGAATGCTTCGGCCATGTCGCGGGCGCCTTCCCCGGTGCGCAGGACAAGCCCGGCAAGCTGGAGGCGGCCTCCGGCGGGACGCTCATGCTGGACGAGGTGGAGGCGATGCCCGCCGCCCTGCAACCCAAGCTGCTGCGCGCCCTGCAGGAGCGCTCCGTCGAGAGGCTGGGCGAGAACCGTCTGCGCCCGCTCGACCTGCGGATCATCGCGACCTCCAAGACCGACCTGCGGTCGCTGACACTGGACGGGACCTTCCGCGCGGATCTCTTCTACCGCCTCGCGGGTGCCGAGATCGCGGTCGAGCCGCTGCGCGCCCTCGGCGACGATATCCTGCTGCTCTTCTCGCATTACGCGGGCCTCGCCGCCGCGCGCTATGGCCGCCCCCTGCCCGAGATCGACTACGCCCTGAAGCAATCGCTGCTGCGCCGCCCGTGGCCCGGGAACGTGCGCGAGCTGAAGGCGCTGGCGGAACGCTTCGCCCTCGGGCTCGACATGCCTGAGGGGCCCGCCGCGGCCCCGGCCGAAGCCGAGAGCCTCGCCGACCGGGTCGCCGCCTTCGAAGCCCGCGAGATCCGCCTGACGCTGGAGCGCTGCCGCGGCAACACGGAGCGCACCGCGCGGTCGCTGGGCATGGCGCGGCGCACCCTGAACGACAAGATCAGCCGCTACGGCATCCGGGTCTGAGGCGCGGCCCGGGACTGTATCAGGGACTGGGTCAGGCTACGGGCGGCACGTCGCGTCTGATCTCGCGCCCGGGGCCGGGCCTCAGCAGTTCTCGCCGATGAGGATTTCGAAGGGCAGCACCCGCTGCACGCCCTGCCGCTTCTCCAGCCCCTCCATCTGGCGCACCAGCGCCCGCACCGCTTCGCGCGCGATATCCTTGCCGGGATGGGCGAGGATCATGTCGATCCGCCCCTCCACCAGCAGGGCGCGGGTCTTCTCGGTGATCTCGGTGCCGATCAGCAGAGGCGTGGGTGAGGCCGCGGCACCACGCGACGGCACGGCACGCGCCGCGCCCTGAAGCCCGCCGCCCGAGAGGACGATCGCCACGAGGTCGGGATGTTCCCGCATCAGGGAGGTCACGACCTCCTCGGCGCGCAGGTCGCTCTCCTCGCTCGAGGGGGCGTCGATCACCGTGAACCGCGGCGTCGGCATCTCCGAGATGAAGCCCCGGAAGCTGGCGGCGAGCGACTGCTGGCAGGTGTAGCGCACGTTGCCGGGCACGAGGCCGATCTTGCCGCCGCGCGGGCACAGACGGCGCACGAACCAGCCCGCCGAGCGGCCCAGCTGCCAGTCGTTCGCGCCCACGAAGCCCGCGCGTTCCGGCGCCGAGATGTCCGAGATCATCGGCAGCACCGGCACACCGCGCGCCGCGAGTTCCTTCACCGCCATGTTGATCCGCGGGTGGTCGATGCAGACGGCGGCCACGGCATCGCATTTCTCGCCCAGCGTCAGCAGCGCGTCGGCCATTCGCGCCGGGTCGAGATCCGTGACGTGGGAGAAGATCGCCCGGCCCTGGATGCTGGTCTGCGCCGCCACCTCGCTGGAGAGCTGCTGGCTGAAGGCCTGATAGAAATGGCGCGCCCGGTCATTGAGCAGGAAGCCGAGCGTGCGTTCCGGCACCGCCATGTCGCGGCGCGACCGGATCGAGCCCACGGCGTGGAAGCCGATCCGCTCGGCGGTGGAGAGCACATGGTCAAGCGTGGCAGGCTTCACCTTGCCGCGCCCCGACAGGATGCGGTCGATGGTGGAGAGGCTCACACCCGCCTCGCGGGCGAGATCAGCCATGGTGAGTCGCTGGGCCAAGGGGCACCTCCGGCTGCCGCGGGGCCCCTGCCCCGCCTCTGGCTGGCAGGCCCTTAAGCAGGAGAGCGACGGACCTGCAAGCCCAGTCTATCACGGCCCGTCAATTTGACACGTCAAAACCGTCATCACCCGTCACGGTGACGCAAAAGCGATCCCCGCCGGGTGCGACCGGTTGTCCCGCCTTGCCGCCTGGGCCGTCGCGGCATACCGCAGGACACAGAAGTGCATCCGGCGCGTTCCCTCCTGTCCGGCTGTGCGTCCTCCCGACAGACCGGCTGGTCCCTCCGGCGCGGCCTGACCATACGAAAACCCATGTCGCTTCCGTCCCATGCCGGACGGTCCCCTGCCGGCCGCTCCGGCGGGCCAGACCGTCGCGCGCCCGGGGCCGCGCGACAGCAGACAGAGGTGTCCCCATGACCTCCCGCAAGTCCCCCGGCATGAACCGGCGGCAGGCGCTCTTCTCGATCGGCACCGCGGCGGCGGCCACTGGCCTCGCCACGACGGGCCGCGCCGCCGAACTGCATGGTTTCCCCCATGAAACCGCCATGTCCGCAGACCACCTGCCCGTGCCCGCCCACCGCGGCGGCAGCTTCCGCATCCTCACGGACGAAACCGACCGCGCCACGCTGAAGGCCGCCTTCGACCGGCTGATCCCCGCAGACGACCAGGGCCCCTCGGCCTCCGAGGCAGGCTGCCTCGAGTTTCTCGACGACCAGCTCTCGCGCCCCTACGGCGAGGGCGCGGCGCTCTACCTCGACGGGCCGATGAACCGGGAACGCGAAGCGGCGATCATGGGGGCTGCACAGGTCTTTGCCACCCCGCGCGACCGCTACGCCGCCGGCCTGCCCGCGCTGGAGGCCTATGCGCAGGCCACCGACGGCGCCGCCTTCGCAGCCCTCTCCCCCGACCGGATCGACGAGATCCTGACCGGGCTGGAAGCGGGCGAGATCGACCTCGGCGATGACGTGGACGGTCAGGCCTTCTTCGAACTCATGCTGCAGAACGCCCGCGAGGGCTACCTCGCGGACCCGCTCTATGGCGGCAACCGTGACATGGCCGGCTGGAAGATGATCGGCTTCCCGGGGGCGCGCTACGACTTCCGCCCCTACATCGACAAGCGCGGCGAAGAGCTGAACCTCACGCCCGTCAGCCTGATCCCGAACGACTAAGGCCAAGGAGACACCCAAATGGCAAACGAACGTCCCAAGGCCGACGTGGTCATCGTCGGTCTCGGCTGGGCCGGCTCGGTCATGGCCGAGGAACTGACCCGCGCAGGCCTCAACGTCGTGGCAATCGAACGTGGCGCATGGCGCGACACCTCGACCGACTTCCCCCCAGCCGTCGACCCTGACGAGCTGCGCTGGCACACCCGCCGCGAGCTGCTGCAGCCGATGAGCGTGGAAACCACCACCTTCCGCAACAAGACCGGCCAGACCGCCGCGCCCGTGCGCAACTGGAACGCCTTCCAGTTCGGCTGGAACGTCGGCGGCGCCGGGACCCACTGGGCCGGCATGTCCTGGCGCTTCCTGCCGTGGGATTTCGAGGTCGCGACCCAGACCGCCGAACGCTACGGCCAGGAACGCCTCGACAGCCTGATGGCCGAGGGCCTGCAACTGCAGGACTGGGGCGTCACCTACGAGGAGATGGCCCCCTACTACGACCGCTTCGAGCGGATCGCGGGCACCTCCGGCAAGGCGGGCAACCTGAACGGCGAGCGGATCAAGGGCGGCAACGTCTTCGAAGGCCCGCGCGAGCGGGACTACCCGACGCCCGAGTTGAAGGACACGAACTGGATGCGCATGTACCGTGAGACCACGGAAGGCATGGGCTACAACCCGTTCACGATCCCGGCGGGCAACATCTCGCAGTCCTACGTGAACCCGCTGGGCGTCACGATGGGGCCCTGCACCTACTGCGGCTTCTGCGACTTCCACGGCTGCGGCAACTTCTCCAAGTCGAGCCCACAGGCCTGCATCCTGCCCGCGCTGATGCGCCGCCCGAACTTCACCGTCCTGACCGAGACCGAAGTGCTCCACGCCGTGAAGCACGAGGACGGCAAGACCGTGAAGGGCGTGCAATTCGTCACCCGCGACGGCGAAGAAGGCTTCCAGCCCGCCGACGTGGTCTGCATCACCGCCTACCAGATGGACAACGTCCGCCTGATGCTGCTCTCGGGCATCGGCGAGCAATATGACCCGACCACCATGCGGGGCACCATCGGGCGCAACTACAACTACCAGACCTGTTCCTCGGTCACCGGCTTCTTCTCCGGTGCCAAGATGAACCCGTTCATCGGCGGCGGCGCGCTCGGCGTGCAGATCGACGATTACAACGGCGACAACTTCGACCACGCCGACCTCGACTTCATCGGCGGTGCGGGGATCATGGGCTATTCCACCAACGGGCGCCCGATCGCCAACATGAACGGCATCCGTCCGGGCAACAAGCGCTGGGGCTCGGAGTGGAAGGAAGCCTATGCGCGGGACTACCAGGAGGTGGCCAACATCTTCTGCCAGGGCACCTCGATGCCCACGCGCGACGCCTACCTCTCGCTCGATCCGACCTACAAGGATCGCCATGGCCAGCCGCTGCTGCGCCTGACCTTCGACTGGAACCGCAACGACAAGTCCATGATCGACTACGCCACCGAGAAGGCAATCGAGATCATGAAGGAAGCGGGCGGCGAAGACCTCATGGTCGACAACCAGGCCGAAGCGGCATGGAACCCCTACAAGCAGCACTCCTCGCACACGATCGGTGGCCTCGTGATGGGCTCCGATCCCAGCACCTCGGCGCTGAACCCCTACCTGCAGAGCTGGGACTGCCACAACGTGTTCTCGGTCGGCGCCTCCGCCTTCCCGAACAACGGCGGCTACAACCCGACCCTCACGGTGGGCGCCCTCGCTGTGCGCGCGGCCCGCGCGATCCACGAAACCTACATCAACAACCCCGGCCCGCTGGTGGAGGCGTAACCCATGGCAAGCATCAAGAAAATCGGCGCGGGCGTTCTGGGGGTGGCGGTCATCGCCGCCGCCGGGGCGGGGGTCTGGGCCTACCAGACGCTGAACACCTCGCGCTCGGCCGTGGCGGATGACACCCTCACGCTGGCCGAGTTCACCAGCGAGGATCAGGACGCCATCGCGCGCGGTGAATACGTCATGCGCGCGGGCGACTGCGTGGCCTGCCACACCCGGGGCGCGGGCGCGTTCGCCGGCGGCTACGAGATCGCAACGCCCTTCGGCACGCTGGTCTCTTCCAACATCACGCCCGACGTCGAGACCGGCATCGGCGCCATGACCGAGCGCGACTTCTTCAACGCGGTCCGTCACGGTCAGGGCTCCGAGGGGATGCTCTACCCGGCGATGCCCTACACGGCCTATGCCAAGCTCACCGATCAGGACATGCACGACCTCTGGGACTACATGTCCACGGTCGAGCCGGTCTCGAACCCGATCGACGAGAACGGCGGCATGCGCTTTCCCTACAACCAGCGTCTCGCCATGGCGGGCTGGAACATGCTGTTCTTCGACAACGCCGGCTTCGACGGCGACCCGGAGGCCGAGCGCGGCCGCTACCTCGTGGATGGCGCGGGCCATTGCTCCGCCTGCCACAGCCCGCGCAACGAACTGGGCGCCGAGATGGCCTCGGCCTACCTCGAGGGTGGCGTCGTGGACGGCTGGTACGCCCCCGACCTGACCCAGAACCCCCACGTCGGTCTGGGCGGCAGCACCGCCGAGGAGATCGCCGACTACCTGCGCACCGGCTCCGACGGCACCTCGGTCGCGGCGGGCCCGATGGCCGAGGCGGTGGAACATTCGCTGCAGTACCTGACGCAGGAAGACGCACTTGCCGTGGGCAGCTACCTGACTTCGCTCGATGCCTCCGATGTCGCGCCCGTCGCGCCGCTCTCTCTGGAAACCGCCGAGATGCAGCGCGCCGCCGATGACTACGAGGTCAACTGCTCGGCCTGTCACGGGCTGGCGGGCGAAGGGATCACGGGCATGGTCCCGGCCTTCGCGGGCAACAAGGCGATGCTTTCGGACCCGACGGGGATGATCCACGCCATGCTGAAGGGCGCACGCGCCCCGCACACCGGCGCGCTTCAGACCGCCGCCGGGATGCCCTCTTTCGCGTGGAAGATGTCCGACGCGCAGGTCGCCGAGATCCTGACCTACGTGCGCAACAACTGGGGCAACGGCGCTGCCGCCGTCGCCCCGGCAGCGGTCGCGCAGATGCGCGAGGACCTGGGCGCGCGGGAGAAGATCGGGACACCGACCAACTGACGCCCGGCTTCGGCCAACAGGGATACGCCGAGGGCGCGCCGGATATCCGGCGCGCCCTTTTCTGTTTCTGGCCATTGCCGGGAGAGCGGGCCGCTGCGGGCGGCACCCAGTCACCCGCGCGGCCCGGGATCAGGCTTCGAGCGTGACGGAGTAGCCGAAGGCGGCTGTCTCGCCCACGGCGAGCGTCAGGCTGTTGGGCCGGGCGGCGATCTCCGGCCCGTCGCCGACGTAGGAGGCGGTGCCATGCCACGGCTCGATGCACAGGAAGGGCGCGCCCACCGGTTTCCACAGCGCGAGATCGGGCAGGTTGCGGAAGGCGAAGCGCAGGCCCGGCCCGTCTTCCGGCCCGTAGCGCAGCGCCTCCGCCCCGTTGGGGAAGACCAGCGCGCCCTCGGCAAAGAGCGCCTCCTCGATCTCCAGCCGGCCCGCCACGAAGGGGCCGGGCAGCGGCGCGGGCTCCAGCAGGCCGTCGTTCAGCGCGCGCCGGTCCGGATTTCCGCCGGAGGCCAGCGTCACCACGTGGGGCGCGGCCTCCGCCCCCGGCAGGGGCCAGCGGAAGGCGGGGTGGAAGCCGAAGCCGAAGGGCATCGGCACCGCACCCGCATTCTCGACCGTCACGTCGCACTGCACCGTGCGCCCGTCGAGGCGATGCGTCACATGCAGCGCGAAGTCGAAGGGATAGACCGCCCGGGTCTGCTCCGAGGCGCGCAGGACGTGGTGGCAGGCGGTCTCGCTCGCCTCGACCAGATCGAAGAGGCTGCGCCGGGCAAAGCCGTGCTGGCTCATCGCGGCCTCCTGCCCCCCGGCCGAGATCACGTCCCCCGGGGCCCGGCCCACGATGGGAAAGAGCAGCGGCGCCCGCCCGGTCCAGAAGGCCGCGTCCCCGGTCCAGAGGTAGCTGCCTCCGGTCGCGGTGCGCAGCGCCTGCATCTCGGCCCCCAGCGAGGCAACGGAGAGGCTGAGGTGGCCATTGGAAAGCAGCGTGTCGGCGGTGGTCATCAGGCGGTCCTATCATGCGCGGGAGCGGGACAGCGCTCCATGTCCGGGGCGACACTAGCGGATAGGCGGCGCAGGTCCAGCGGGATGCCCGTCGCGTCCGGGCCATGAGCGGCGCCACCGGCGTCATGCGCACAGGTCCGCGCCGCAGGACCCGTGCCCGGGCGCGCAGGTCATCGCACCTTGAGGGACTGGGAGCCAAGGGCCGTGCCGTTCAGGGCCGGTCCTCGGCCGGGGCCTTCTCCTCCTTCTTTGCCGGCTGGATCAGCGCCCGGGCCAGCTGCGCGAAGAGGGCGACGAAGATGCCGACGCCCACGAAGATGTAGAGAACGGTGAAGAGCTTGCCGGCCTCGGTCTGCGGCGAGAGGTCCCCAAGCCCGACCGTCGAGATCGTGGTGGCGCTGAAGTAGAGCGAGTCCACCCAGCCCCAGCCCTCGACCGAGCGGTAGAAGACGGTGCCCGACAGCAGGATGGCAACGGCCAGCAGCAGCGCCGCGCGAAATTCCGCGATCTTCCAGGAGCGCAGGATCGCCTTGAGAAGACGGTAGGTGGTGAGCAACAGAGAGATCATGGGGCCTGCAATGCTGGGGTCAGGGACGGTCCCGGCGGGGCACGGCGCGCCATGCGGCCACACGGGCGAACACACCGGGGCGATCCTGACACTGTCACCCGTCCGCGCGCGCAGATCCAGTCTTTCGGCCCGCCGTCACGGGATGGGGTCCGAAAGCAGGGGCAGGATGACCGGGCCGTGCCGCTCAGAAGTTCAGGACCTTGTAGCCCACCTGCACCGACCAGTCGGCCGGTCGGTCGCCGCCGATCAGCACGCCGGGCTTGATGAAGACCTGACTGTCGCCGCCGAAGGCCTTGCCGGTCATCATGCCCATGGTGACCGACAGGCTGCCGAAGGTCTTGTCCGCCTCCCAGTCGTGCACCACAGCCGGGTCGACGGTCATGAAGTACTTCGGATTGGGGAGTTTCGGCACATAGTAGAAATCGACCGTCGTGGTGTTCAGCTTGCCTCCGGCGTCATTGCCGCCTTCGAGCCCGAAGGTCTGGACCCAGGCCGGCGCGAAGATCGAGCCGCCCTTGAGGAACCACGCGTAGAAGACCGAGGTCTCCATCGCGAACTGCCCGTAGCCCAGATCGTCCCGCCCGGCAGTGTCGAGGAACAGCTCCACCGTATAGGCCGAGCCGGTCTTCGCGTTCACATGCATGACGTCGATGTAGGTCAGGCTGATGTCACCCAGATCGAGATCGGAATCGAAGACCGAATTCCCGAAGGGCAGCGTGAAGCGGAAGGCCTTGTCCCCGCCGCCGAAGGGCTGGGTATAGAGCAGCTCGGTCATGCCGAAGTCGAGGTCCGAGGTCACCCGGTTGAACTGGTACTGGATGCCCGCCTGCGTCGTCAGCAGGGTCGGGTTGGTCCCGTTGTTGACCTCCTCGAAGTTCTTCTGGGCCTGCGGCAGATAGGTCTCCTCCTGCGCGACGGCGGGCGACGACAGGCCGACAAGCGCGGTCGTCAGGGCAAGGGCCACGGCGGCGGGATGTCGCCGGGGCGCCTTGGGTGGAAAGGCCTTGAAAGCCATACTGGTCACTCCTTGGGTTGTGGCCCGGTCAGCCCCGGGCCTGCGCCTCTGTCTGTGCGCCTTTCGACGCCGTCTCCGGGACTGCACCATCCGCGCGGCCCCCGCATCGGGTGGGCTGCCCCCGGTCACTGGAAAGTTCCCCCGGGACAGCCGCTGCGCATCATTCGCCGTTCAGGTATTTCGCGGCCTGCCGCAGGAAGCCCTGCGCCCGGTCCTCGCCGTAGGGCGGGATGTAGCCGTTGGTGGAGAAGTAGACCCCCACGAAGTCCCGCTCCGGATCGACATAGAGCCCCTGCCCGACGTTGCCGTGCTTGTAGAGCGCGCCATCCTCGAAGACCGCGTCCCACTGCATCGAGTTCGATTTCGGCTCCTCGCCGAACTCGTCGGTCAGACCGGCGAACTTCGACCCGCGGCGGAAGGCCTCGGGGTTGCCCGCGTTCTGCATCCGCTCGAGCGCCGCGTCCGAGACGATGTCCTCATGGGCGGTGGCGGCCCAGCTGGGCGTGAAGATCAGGCCGAAACGGGCAAAGTCTTCCAGCGTGGTGGAGATCAGCCCATGGGTCACGGCAGTGCCGTCCGGCATCAGGTGGAACATGATGTCCTCGCGCGCGCCGACCTTGCCCCAGACCCGTTCCTGGAACAGGTCGGCCCAGGTCTTGTCGTCGAGGTTCTCGGCCAGCAGCACGCTGACCTGCGTCACCGCGGAGGAGTAGCGGAAGACCTCGCCGGGCTCCTCGCCCTCGATCTTCTCGGCTGTCTTCAGGATGTCGAGCCAGTTCTCCATTTCCCCGGTCAGCGGGTTCGGCGATCCGAACTCGGCCGCGAAGAAGCGCACGATGATGGAGGACGGGTCAATGATCGCGTCGAGGGTTTCCTCAAGCGCCAGCCCGGTTTCCATGTTGGCGGCATCGAGAACCGAGATGCCGTCCCAGTTCGTGCCGGCCAGTTCCGGGACGTAGTCGACCACGTCCTTGGACATGTCGAGTTTGCCCTCCTCCTCGAGCAGCGCGAGGATCAGTCCGACAGTCGCCTTGCCCGGCGACATCCAGGCGTGGCGGTCCATCTGGCCCATCCCGGGGTACTGCTCGTAGACGACCTTGCCCTTGTGGATCATCATCATGCCCTGCACCCGGTGGTGGGGGTGCACGATGTACTCCGACAGCGGCATGTCGCCCTCGGACGTGGACCAGACCACCTTCTCGCCGATGCTGTCGTCGATGGCGCGTTCCAGCGGAATGTACTCCGGATGCGGCGAGGAATAGGCCGTGGGGAGCATCTCGCTGAGGTTCTGGTTGTAGTAGAGCGCGTGATCCCCGCCCATCTGGTAGTGGAAGTTCTCGAAGGCGGCCCGGGCATCGCGGGAGAACTGGAGCGACCACGGCTCCTTCGCAGCCTCGACGGGCAGCGTCGTCATGGCGCCCGGCACTTCGAGGTATTTCTGCAGCGGGTTGTCCTGCGCGGCCGCCGGCAGGGCAAAGGCCCCGAGGACGAGCGCCGAGACGACGGGAAGCTTGCGGATAGGCATTGAACAGGTCTCCAATTCGAACCCTTCGCCGCGGCGCCGGACCGCAGCTGACGTGAACCACAAAGGCACCTCGCCCCTGTGTCGGGCCAGGCAGCGACCGGCACGCAGAGCGGCCGATCCTGCCCGTCGATGCGGGGCCCCGGAAAACCGGGACAACCCGCGCAGTATAGCACCGATCCGCAGGCGCAGAGGTCCCGGGTTCCGGCGGGGTGCGCATGCCCCCACCCTGTCCCGATACCCCTGTCCCGCCTGCCTCGGGGCACCGTCTTCATTCGCAGCAGTTGATGATGCGGTGATCGTGCTTCGGCTGGGTGCCGGGCACGCCGCCACCGAAGTCATAGGGCACTTCGTAGAAGGTCTGGGTCCAGGTGCTGACCTCCAGCGGCTCCAGCAGGCTCTCCTGCGGCTCGAAGCGGATCGGCTGCCCCGGGTTCACGTCCTTGAGCACCTCGGAGTCGTCCACCACCACGGTGCCGTTCACGATGACATAGGGGATGCCGGTCGAGGGCAGCGTGCCCTGCTCGTAGGTCGCGTTGTCCGTCACCGTCTCGGGGTTGAAGACCGTGATGTCGGCGATCATGCCTTCCTGCATCCGGCCGCGTTCCTGCATCGCCTTCAGGCCCATCTCGCTGAACGGGCGGGCCGAGTTCCAGCTGGTCTGGGCCACCGATTGCATCAGCGAAATGCCGTTCTCGCGGCCCAGCCGCAGGGCCTTGGCAAAGCTGCCGGCACCGCGCGGGTGGCTGTTGGGCAGGTCCTCGTAGGGCGTGTCCCACGGAATATCCCCGATGATCGGCACGGTGTCCGAGGCGATCGCCACGCCGGGCATCTTCAGCCAGTCGACGATCGCCTCCGGCGGCATCTTGTAGACGAGGACAAGACGGGCGGGTTCCTTGGCGACCATCTCGGCCCGGCTTTCGGCGGTGTACCATTCGCCGGTCAGAACGTCCTGGATCGTGTCCTCGTAGCGATAGCCAAGCTGGTCGACCCAGACCTCCGGCTCAAGGAAGACGGCGTTCAGCGACGTCGAGCCCGCGGCATAGGGGTAAAGCTCGCCCCAGACATTCATCCCGCGCTCGCGCATGCGGGTCAGCAGCTCGTGCACGAGGTTGTAGCCGGGGTTGTTGAAATGGCAGGCGATGGCCGGCACGCCCAGGGCTGCGGCATTCGCCAGCATCTCCTGGATGCCGTTCGACTCCGTCGTGTCGGTGCCCGGCGTGTAGCGGAAGTGGAAGGCAGAGGGGCGGCCATAGTTCCCGGCGGTCTTCTGAAGCTCGAACACCTCGCGCGCACTGGCACCGTCGCGCATGTACCCCAGCGTCGAGCCCATCGCGACCGCACCGGCCGCCAGACCTTCGTCGATGACCCGCAGGATTTCATTGCCCTGCTCGATGTCCGGCCGGGTCAGGGCCCAGCCGGTCTTGTCCGAGCCGCGGTGGTTCAGCGCCTCGGGGCAGTCGATGGTGGTGATCCCGTCCAGCACGTAGGCGCGGGCCATCTCGTGCGAGGAGGAGCAGCCATAGTTGATCTGGGTGGTCCCCTCCCGCATGGCGTACCAGTCGTTGACCAGCGTGCCGAGCGTGCCCATCTCGAGGTCCATCACCGTGGTGCGGCCATCGCGCAGCGCCAGCTTGTGGCCCATCGTGCGGACCCAGTGGAAATGGGTGTCGATGAAGCCTGGGCAGACCACGTGGCCGGTGGCGTCGATCTGGCGGGTGCCCTCCAGCGCGTCGGCGGTGATGGCGGTGATCCGGCCATCCTTCACACCCACGTTCGCGACTTCGTCAAAGCCGGTTTCGGGGTCCATGACCCTACCGTTCAGGATCACAAGGTCAAAGGGGGCCGAGGCCTGGGCCATGGCCCTTCCGGCCAGGCTGGCGGCGGCGACGGTGGCGGTTGCGCCGACATTGAACTCGCGGCGGGAAATAGGAGCGTCAGTCATTGGATCGGTCTCCGGAAAGTGAATGGCTGGTCTATGCCTTGATCGTCAGAGGTTTCGGACGAGGCGGTGAAGATGGCGCCTGCGCGGAGGCAGGGGGCCGGTTGCACCGCCGCGTTTGCAAGGAGGGTCGTCCGCGCCGTCGTCGCGCCGCGGGCTGACCCCGACGTTTCGGGCGCGTTACCGCCAGACCTCCCCGATCACCCGGTACATGTTGCCGCCGAGGAACTTGCTGCAATCCTCGGCCGAGTAGCCGTGCTCGAGCATCTTATCGACGAGGGCTGCCGCGATCTGGTACGGGGCCGGCGTCGGCACGCCCTTGGCCCCCATTTCCGCGCTGTAGCCGCCATCGGGGAAGACCGCCGCGCCCATGGGGGTCTGGATCAGCGAGGCGGTGAAGTTGATGTTGGGGATGTAGTCCGAGCCGAAGCCGACATGATCGATGCCCACCAGTTCGGCCATGTAGTCGATGTGACGGAAGACGGCGTCGGTGGTGAGAATGTCCGGGTTGGACTTGTCGAGGAAGGCCCCGACCAGGTTCAGGCTGCAGACACCGCCACTTTCGTGGATGCACTAGGCGACGACGTCGGCGCTGTGCCGACCACAACATGGAATGACGCCTTCATCTTTGGCGACATCTATTCTGAGGAAGCCCAGCAGGTGCTGACCAGCGAACTGGTGACTGGCTTCTCAGATCGAGCACCAAAAGTCGCGGGTGACAAATGGCTCCAGAAGAAGGTCCGTGTTCGGGATCTACTCGAGGCGCTGACGCGCCAAACGTTATGACCTTAAGGGTGCGGTCGATGCCGAGTAACATCGAAGTCGAATCCCGAGGCATGGGGGGCTTTGCCCCCCAGCCACTTCCAGAACTCATGACGGTGGAGGAAGCCGCCATGAAGATCCATGAGACAGTTCGGCCTAGCACCATACGCGCCGCAATAAGACGCAAAGAGCTGAGGGCGACTAGGATAGGTCGCCGCTTGTACATCGAGCAAGGCGAACTCCAGAGGTACGTATCATGCCACGCAAACGAAAACCGGCACGGCTCTTCCAACGAAAAGACGACGGGGCTTGGGTCATCATCGATGGCGGCAAGCACATCCGGACAGGATTTGGTGAAGGGCTTCGTGAGCAGGCAGAAGAAGCACTAGCCCAGTACATTCGGGAGCGAATGACCAAAGAGATCGTCACGGTCGAACCGCACAAGATCTCGATCGGCGAAATTCTCGTTCGCTACGGCGAAGAGAGAGTGGATGATGTGAAGGACCCAGAACGGCTCCTGAACGCCATAAGTGCTCTGGCCCCTTACTGGGCGGACAAGAGCGTTGCTGACGTCAATGTCGCGACATGCAAGGTCTACACCCGCTGGCGCGGCAAGTCTGAGTGGACGATGCGACGAGAAATGGGAACGCTGAACGCGGCACTAAGGCTAGCCGCTGAACGCCGACGCATTCCATATGCGCCGCCGGTAAAACTGCCCCCCAAAGGCGCCGCAAAGGATCGCTGGTTGAAGGATCATGAGCTTGCCCAGCTCCTGTCCCACTCAGCTCCCCATGTGCAACGCTTTATTCGAATAGCAGTCGCAACGGGCCGCCGAAAAGGCGCCATACTAGGCCTAAGATGGATACCCTCCCTCTCACACGGCTGGGTCGATCTAGACCGTGGCATTATACACTTCTTGGGCAAGGCGGAGGAAGAGTCGAAAAAGAAGAAGGGCTTGGTGCGGATCCCTGAGAAACTCCGGCAAGACATGAAGACATGGGATCAGGACACACCCACTGTGATCAGCTATGAGGGTCATCCTGTCGCTGACATCAAGAAGGCTTTCGCGGCAGCCGCGAGACGTGCAGGCCTAGTGGACGTCACCCCACACACCCTCAAACATACCGCAGTCACGTGGGCCTTCATGGCTGGAATGACGCTGGAGCAAGCTACCGACTATTTCGCCACCTCAAGAGACACCTTGGAGGATGTGTACCGATCTTACAGCCCGCACGCTCAGAAAGAGGCCGCGGCGATCATGGACCGAATCTTATAGATGTTGCGACGAGATTGGCTCCGCTGTCGTGACGCGTCCCGTCTGTCTCCGTGAGAATGAGAACGAACAGCGCACAGAACCGACTGCAAACGTTGCGGATATCATTGCGGCACCGTCACACCCAATAAAAAAGGCGCCCTAGGGCGCCTTGTTTATCTGGTCGGAGTGAGAGGATTCGAACCTCCGACCCCTGCCTCCCGAAGACAGTGCTCTACCAGGCTGAGCTACACTCCGACCGTGGAGGGCGAACTATCCCCTTACGCAGGCATTTGCAAGCCCCTCACGACAGCATTTCGGTGCTTTTCTCACGGCGCAGGAACGGGCCGATCCGAAGCGCCGCCGGCGTGCCCGGACGGGTCCGCGTCCGCAGCACCGGCGTGGTCTTCGAGGTGCCGCCCCGGCTCTCGCGGAACACGATGTAGAGCCCCGAGGCGATGATCACCCCGGCCCCCACCAGCGTCGTGGCCGAGGGCCATTCCCCGAAGATCAGCCAGCCATAGAACAGCGCCCAGAGCATCTGCGAATATTGCATCGGGGCGATCAGCGCCGCCTCGGCCCGGGTGTAGGCCGCGATGATCCCCAGCATCGCAATGAAGGAGCAGAAGGCGATTGCCGCCATGCCGCCGAGGGCCTCGATCGGCATCGGCTTGTAGACGAAGGGCAGGATCGCCCCCATGATCAGGAAGTTCGCCATCATCGGGTAGAGCAGCAGCACGACCGAGCGTTCGTCGCGCCCGATCTTGCGCACCACCACGGAGGAGGTCGCCGAACAGCAGGCAGAAGCCAGCGCCGCCGCGTGCCCGAGGCTGAGCGCCGTCTGACCGGGCTGCACCACGATCCCCACCCCCACGAGGCCCACGGCCACCGCCAGTCCCCGCCGCAGGCGCACCCGCTCGCCGAGGATCGGGATCGCCAGCAGGGTGATCAGCAGGGGCGAGGCGAAGAGAATCGCATAGGTGTCCGCCAGAGGCAGCACCGAGAAGGCATAGAAGGCAAATGCCCCCGCCCCCACGGCCGCCGCGGTGCGCAGCGCCATCCACCACGGGTGGACCGGGCGCAGGTTGCTCTTCTGCGCGTCCCGCATCAGCAGGACGGTCGCCAGCGGGAAGGAGAAGAGGACCGAGAAGAAGACGATCTGGAACGGCGCATAGCTGCCACCCAGAAGTTTCACGATCACGTCCTGCGAGGCGTAGATCGCGAAGGAGCCGAGGGCGAAGAGAATGCCGCTGCCCGTTGTACCCATGTCTGTGCTGTCCCGTTCCGGCTGCTGTCGCGACCGGGGCCTGCCAGCGGCCCCGCTTCGCAGCCCAAGCATCAGCCGAGCCGCGCGCGGGACGCAAGGGGCCATCCGTCCAAGCGGCGGATTTCCCCACGAAAAACGGCGCGGCCCCGGGGGCCGCGCCGCTGTCATCCCCGGGAGGGATGAATTCAGAGGCTCTCGTCGAGGGCCGCGATCACTGCATCGCCCATGTCCGAGGTCGAGGCCGGGGTCACGCCCTCGGCGTTCAGCAGGTCCGCGGTGCGGATGCCCTTGGCCAGCACGGCGTTGACCGCCGCTTCGAGCCGATCCGCCTCGGCGCCGAGGTCGAAGCTGTAGCGCAGCGCCATGGCGAAGCTCAGGATACAGGCGCAGGGGTTGGCCTTGCCCGTGCCCGCGATGTCCGGGGCGGAGCCATGCACCGGCTCGTAGAGCGCCTTGGGACGGCCGTTGGCCATCGGCGCCCCCAGCGAGGCGGAGGGCAGCATGCCCAGCGAGCCGGTCAGCATCGCCGCGAGGTCCGAGAGCAGGTCGCCGAAGAGGTTGTCCGTGACGATCACGTCGAACTGCTTGGGCCAGCGGGTCAGCTGCATCGCGCCGGCGTCGGCGTACATGTGGCTCAGCTCCACGTCCGGGTATTCGGCGTCGTGGATTTCCTGCACCACGTCGCGCCACAGGATGCCCGATTCCATGACGTTGGCCTTCTCCATGGAGCAGACCTTGTTGCCGCGCTTGCGGGCCAGTTCGAAGGCCGAGCGCGCCACGCGGGCGATCTCGCTCTCGGTGTACCGCTGCGTGTTGATACCCACGCGCTCGTTGCCTTCCTTGATGATACCACGCGGCTCACCGAAGTAGACGCCCGAGGTCAGCTCGCGCACGATCATGATGTCGAGGCCTGAAACCACCTCCTGCTTCAGCGAGGAGAAGTCCGACAGTGCGTCGAAACACTGCGCCGGGCGCAGGTTGGCATAGAGGTCCATCTCCTTGCGCAGGCGCAGCAGGCCACGCTCGGGCTTCACCGAGAAGTCGAGCTTGTCGTACTTCGGCCCGCCCACGGCGCCCAGCAGGACCGCGTCCACCTCCTGCGCCTTCTCCATGGTGGCATCCGACAGCGGCACGCCGTGCACGTCGTAGGCCGCGCCCCCGACCAGGTCCTCGGTCACGTCGAAGCTGATGCCGCGCTTGGTCCCGAACCAGTCGATGATCTTGCGGACCTCGGCCATCACCTCGGGGCCGATACCGTCCCCGGCGAGGATGAGAAGCGAGGGGTTAGACATGGGGCGATCCTCCTGAAATCACGTCCCGCATCGCCTATCCCGAAGGCCACGTTGCGTCAAGAAAGCCGGTCCACGCGCCCCGCCCTCTCCCAACTCCATCCACCCGCCCGTCACACGCCCCCCCATGAGCAGGCACCAGATGTCATCTTTTGCTCCCAAATATCCTCGGGGGTGAATTGCGGGCAAAGCCCGCAAGAGGGGGCAGACAGCCCCCTCGCCCCGCCCGCCGCAGGCGCGAAACCTACCCGCCGCGAACGCCAGCCCACCTGCCGCAGCCTCCCCATCGACCGAAGCCCCCCGCGCTCACACCGTCAACGCCCCCAGCCCCGCCACCAGTCGCGACCAGACCGCGGCCACCCGGGGCACCGGACGGATCGCCTCATGCGCCGCGATCCAGACCGGCAGCGGCGGGATCTCCACCCCGATCTCCAGCTCCTCCACCAGCGGATCGCGCCGCGCCACGCCACATTGCATGAAGCCCACGCCGCAGCCGGCCCGTATCAGCTCCCAGTAGGCAACCTGGCTGTCGCAGCGCAGCGCGAAATCGGTGGCCTGCATCTCCAGTCCCAGCCCGCGCATCGCCCGCAGCATCAGCTCGGACCGGTCGTAGCCCACGAGGTCATGATCCCGCAGGTCCTCGGCCGAAGCGGGCCTTCCGCGCCGCGCCACATAGCGCTTCGCCGCAAAAGCCCCGACCGGCAGATCGCCCAGGTGCTGTACCACGAGGTCGAGCTGCCGGGGTCGGTACATGCGCAGCGCGATATCCGCCTCGCGGAAGAGCAGGTTCCCGGTCGCGTCCGAAGGCACGAGGTCGATGCCGACCTGCGGCAGGTCCTCCCGCATCTGCGCGATCAGCGGTGGCAGCAGGTGATGGGCGATCACCTCGCTCGCGGTGATCCGCACGCGCCCCTGCAACGCGCCGTCCTGACCGGCGGCGGCAAGGCGCATCCGGCCCATGGCCTCGGCCATCTCGCGGGCGGCAGGCAGCAGGCGGCGCCCGGCCTCGCTCAGATCCAACCCACGCGCATGCCGCTCGAAGAGCGCAAGGCCCAGCCGGTCCTCCAGCCGCTTCACCTGCCGCCCCAGCGTCGGCTGGCTCTGCCCGAGGCTGCGCGCCGCCGCCGAGAGCGATCCGCCCTCCGCCACCGCGAGGAAGATCTGTACGAGTGCCCAGTCGAGGTCTTGATCCATGCAATAATGAATACCAGATACCGGATTTCACGCAATTCCGCTTCAGCTACGATGAGCGCATCCTGCCGACGACTCTCCCGCTTCCGACGGAAAGGACATCCAATGCCCCATGCACTCGTCATCGGCGCCTCCGGCAAGTTCGGGCGCCACGCAACCGCCGCGCTGGCCGCGGAGGGCTGGCAGATCACTCGCTTCGACCGCGCCCGCGACGACCTCGCGCAGGCGATGGCAGGCAAGCAGATCGTGGTGATGGCCGCGAACCCGCCCTCCTATCACCTCTGGGCGCGCCAGTTGATGCCGCTGCACGGCGCCGTGGCCCGGGCGGCCCGCGCCGCCGACCTCCCCGTGCTTCTGCCGGGCAATGTCTATGTCTACGGCCCGGACAGCCCGATGCCCTGGGGGCCTGACAGCCCGCAACGGGCCACGAACCCGCTCGGCCAGCTCAGGATCGATCTGGAGCAGATGTACCGCGACACCTGCCGCACGATCGTGCTGACCATGGGCGATTTCCTCGACGAGGCGCCGACCGGCGGCTGGTTCGACCGGATCATCGCGGCCCGGCTCGACCGGGGCGTGCTGCGCTATCCGGGCGCGCTGGACGTGCCCCATGCCTGGGCCTGGCTGAAGGACGCGGGCCGCGCGGCGGCGGGGCTCGCCGCGATCCGCAACGACCTGCCCGCGTTCCAGAAGGTCACGATGCCGGGGTACACGCTGAGCGCCGCGGAGATGGCCACCCTGCTGACCGCGGCCCGGGGCCAGCCCGTCCGCGCCACGCGGATGCCCTGGCTGCCTCTGCGCCTGGCCGCGCCCGCGGTGCCCTTCCTGCGGGGGCTGGTGGAGATGCGCTATCTCTGGTCCCTGCCCCACCGGCTCGATGGCACCACCTTCGACAGGCTCCTTCCGGACTTCGCCCCGACACCGCCGCAGGCGGCCCTCGCCGAGGCGAGCGCGCATGTCCCGGGCGGCCTCACTCCTCGGCCAGCACCTCTTCCCGCCCGCTGAGGAAGTTGCCGATCACGTTCAGCGCCGGAACATGGTCGCAGAGCACCTTGAGGAAGACGAGGAAAGGCACCGCCATCAGCGCCCCGGCCACGCCCCAGAGCCAGGCCCAGAAGATCACCGCGATGAAGACCGCCGCCGCGTTCAGCGACAGGTGGCGGCCGACCAGCCAGGGCGTGATCATCTGGCCCTCGATCGAGGTCAGCACGAGGTAGGCCCCGGGCACCAGAAGCGCCTCGCCGGTGGTGTCGAAGGTCACCAGCGCCACGGCCCCCACGGCGCCTGCGCCGATGATCGCGCCCAGGTAGGGCAGGTAGTTCAGCAGGAAGGCCGCCACGCCCCAGAGATAGGCATAGGGCATCCCCAGCACGTGCAGCGTGCCGCCGATGGCGAGGCCCAGACAGGCGTTGATCACGGTGATCGCACCAAGATAGCGGCTGATCTGGCGTTCGATGTCGTGGGAGATCCGCACCGCGCGCTTCTTGTCCTGCAACCGCGGCAGGCTCTCCACCAGCTTGCGGCGGAACATGTCGCCCGAGCCCAGCAGGAACATCGCGAGGATCATCGCGATCATCAGCGCGGTGCCGGTCCCCGCCAGCGAGGCGACGGCCTTGTTCACGATGGAGGGCGCCTCCATCACCACCTGCCCCGGCTGGTCCTCGCCGCCCGCAAGCGCCTCGATCTCCTCCGAGGCCTCCTTCACGCTCTCCATCTGCTCGGTCAGGCCGGCCAGCTTCATGTTGAGCTCGTAACGAATGCCGGGCATGGCATCGACGAGGTCCGCCGCCGGACCCGACATGAGGTAGAGCCCCAGGGCCATGCCGCCGCCGATGGAGAGGATCAACCCCACGGCCGCCACACCTTCGGGGATGCCCGTGCGGGCGATCCAGCGCACCAGCGGCGCCAGCGTCAGCGCGATGAGGAACCCCAGCACGAGCGGCAGCATCACCACCTTGGCGACATAGATCGACCACAGCGCGAGGATGACCAGAAGGCCCGCCAGCATGTACTCGATCCGGCCAAGCGCCGCGAGACGGTCGGCGGTCGTCTTGCCCGCCGGTGCCGCAGATGCCGAAGGAGGTGTCACGGGCGCCGCGGGCCGCCCTCCCATGCCGCCAGGCCCCTCACCGGGGCCATCGCCGGAACCGTCACCTCCGATGCCGTTATTGCCGCGGCCGGGCGCGGCGGGCGGGCGGCGCATCACCGGGCGGGGCGTGTGGCTCTCGTCCTCGGCCCCCATCTGGCGCGGCATCTGACCGGGGTCGTCGGAGGGGGCGCGTGGCGCCTCATCGGTCGCGGCGGCGCGGCCGGGCGCGGGGGCGTGGCTGTCGGATGGCTGGCCCATCTGTCCTCTCCTCTCGTGATACCCGACCCAACGCCCGGTGCAGTCGCCAGTTCCGGAAACATGAGGTTTTCCTGAAGCTTTCGCGCGTTTCCCTGCAGCCTGACCGCGCAACCCCTCGGCCCGCTTCATCTTTCTGCAAATACTCACATGCACGCGCCCGGCCTCCGCGCCCCGCCGGAGAGGACCCGCAACGCGCGCCCCTCGCTCCTGCCGGCGCCGCGCCACCCTTGGCGGAACCGGCCATAGGCCCGGTCTAGGCCCAGTGACAGACCCCGCCACAGGTCCCACCGCGCCGAATATCCGCCGGATAACGCTCCGGCGCCGGCCATCCCGATTGCTCCTGACCGCTGCCTTATGTATCAACCCCCGAACCTTTTCACCCAGTCGGGGAGTCTCCCATGGCCGCGTATCAGTATGTCTACCACATGTCCGGGGTGTCTAAGACCTATCCCGGTGGCAAGAAATGCTTCGAGAACATCCACCTCAACTTCCTGCCCGGCGTGAAGATCGGCGTTGTCGGCGTCAACGGCGCCGGTAAGTCGACCCTGCTCAAGATCATGGCCGGCCTCGACAAGGACTTCCAGGGCGAGGCCTGGCACGCCGAGGGCGCCAAGGTCGGCTACCTGCCGCAGGAGCCGGAACTGGACCCGAACCTCGACGTGCGCGGCAACGTGATGCTGGGCGTGAAAGAGAAGAAGGACATTCTCGACCGCTACAACGAACTGGCCATGAACTACTCGGACGAGACCGCCGACGAGATGGCCAAGCTGCAGGACGAGATCGACGCCCAGAACCTCTGGGATCTCGACAGCCAGATCGACATCTCGCTGGAAGCCCTGCGCTGCCCGCCGGACGATGCCGACGTGACCAAGCTCTCGGGCGGTGAGAAGCGCCGCGTGGCGCTCTGCCGGCTGCTGCTGGAAGCGCCCGACATGCTGCTGCTCGACGAACCGACCAACCACCTCGACGCCGAGACGATCGCCTGGCTGCAACAGCACCTGATCGACTACAAGGGCACGATCCTGATCGTGACCCACGACCGCTACTTCCTCGACGACATCACCGGCTGGATCCTCGAACTCGACCGTGGCCGGGGCATCCCCTACGAGGGCAACTACTCCGCCTGGCTGGAACAGAAGGCCAAGCGCCTCGCGCAGGAAGCCCGCGAGGACAAGTCGCGCCAGAAGACGCTGGAGCGCGAACTGGAGTGGATGCGGCAGGGCGCCAAGGCCCGCCAGGCGAAGTCCAAGGCCCGGATCAACTCCTACAACGAACTGGCCAACCAGTCCGAACGCGAGAAGATCACCCGCGCCCAGATCGTCATCCCCAACGGGCCCCGTCTCGGCTCCAAGGTGATCGAGGTCAACGGGCTGAAGAAGGCCATGGGCGACAAGCTCCTGATCGAGGACCTGTCCTTCGCGCTGCCGCCGGGCGGCATCGTGGGCGTGATCGGGCCGAACGGCGCCGGTAAGACCACGCTCTTCCGGATGCTGACCGGGCAGGAACAGCCCGACGAGGGCACCGTCGAATACGGCGACACGGTGAAACTGTCCTACGTGGACCAGTCGCGCGACGACCTGAACCCGAACGAGAACGTCTGGGAAGCCATCGCCGACGGTCTGGACATCGTGAAGCTGGGCGACGCCGAGGTGAACGCCCGGGCCTATTGCTCGGCCTTCAACTTCAAGGGCGGCGACCAGCAGAAGAAGGTCTCGCTGCTGTCGGGCGGTGAACGGAACCGCGTGCACATGGCGCGGCTGCTGCGCTCGGGCGGCAACGTGCTGCTGCTCGACGAACCGACCAACGACCTCGACGTGGAAACGCTCCGCGCGCTGGAAGACGCCCTCGTGGACTTCGCCGGCTGCGCGGTGGTGATCTCGCACGACCGCTTCTTCCTCGACCGGATCTGCACCCACATCCTCGCCTTCGAAGGCGACGCCCACGTGGAGTGGTTCGAAGGCAACTTCGAGGATTACGAAGAGGACAAGAAGCGCCGTCTGGGCCCCGACGCGCTGGAGCCGAAGCGGATCAAGTACAAGAAGTTCGCCCGCTGAGGCGGCCCGGGCAACCGGGTGGAACGGGAAAACGGCGTCCGCGAGGGCGCCGTTTTTCGTTGCGGGGGTGGGCCTGTGTAGGCCTGAACAGAGTTATCCTTTCTGAACAGAGCTATCCCTTGCCCCAAAAGCGGCACGCCGGGACGCGTCCGCCTCACTGCTCTCCGGCCTTCAGATAGGGCAGCGCCGTCCCGCGGGGTGGCGCAGTAGCGCCGGTCGCCATTGGTGCGCCATTGGTCCGAGCCCCTATGGCGACGGGGGGCGGGTCGGCGCTGCCCGGCCTCACGGCCGGGCGGGACATTTCGAGGGGACGGTGCTTTGGGGCTGAATTGGGCGTTGCGTCCGCCAATGTCGGTGGCACCACCTGAAGCCGAAGCGCGGTGAAAGACCCGCTGTTGGCTATAGGACACCTTGCCGCCGAAGCTTGGTAGATATGAGAGAGCCCACCGTCACCCCTCCGCCCACGAAGACGCACATCCCCCCGCGCATAAAAACGCCGCCCCCGAGGGGACGGCGCGGCCCGGCCGGGGTGGTCCGGGCGTCGGGTCAAAGGACGCGCTCAGCCCTCGCCCGAGTTCTGCTGGGCGGACATCTTGGCCTGCGCCATTTCCATGATCCGCGTGTTCAGTTCCTGATCCGCCTGCGCGGCGGCGCCGATCTCGTTGTAGGTCTCGAGGTCCATGCCCTCGACGGCCGAGATTGCATCCAGCATCTTCTGGTTCGCCTCTTCCACCAGCTCGGCGCGGGCACCTTCGTCGGTCGCGGTCTCGATCTGCTGCGTGTAGTCCTGACGCACGGCGCTCACATCCAGCGCAGCGGTCACGAAGGTGTCGAGCTGCGCGTCGCTGTAATCCTCTGCCGGGGCCTCTGCGGCGGCGGGCGGCGTGGCCGAGGTCTCGGGCGCCGCGGGATCGGCGCTCTGCGCCATCAGCGGGGCGAGCGGCGTGGCGGCGAGGCCGAGGATGACACCGGCTTTGAGAACATTTGCGCGAAGGGTCATAGCGTTTCCTTTCGGTCTGGTCGTCACCGCGGAACCTCCGCGGCGTCCCCACCGACCTATGCCGCCCCGCAGTTCACACAAGGCCGTCGCCCCGCCCGTACCCCGTACCGGCAAGCCCCCGCCAGAATCGCCCCCGCCACGTGGCGAGCGACCGCCGCCGCGCGCACCGCTGGCGGCCTGCCGCGCAGGAGGACCTGCCGGATGGCAGGCCTCCGCCCGCCCTGCGCCCCACCCGTTATCCGCGAAACGTGCAAGTCGGCCACACTTCTGCGTGTTCACCCGAGGGTGTCCGGGGCGTTTGCATTGCGAATCGGAACCACCGTGCGAAACTGGCGTTTTGATAGGTAAGTCATAGAAGGGTACTCTTGCATGACCACCCGCCGTTCCTTCCTCGCCACGGCCGCCGCAGCAACCGGCTTGGCCGCGATCCCCGGCTTCGCCCAGGCGGCATTCCAGCTTCCCGCGATCCTGCAACCGCAGGAGGTCGCCTTCGACGCGGCCTACCAGCCCGGCGAGATCGTGATCCTGCCGCGCGCCTACTTCCTCTACCACGTGACCGCCCCGGGTGTGGCCACCCGCTACGGGATCGCCGTCGCCAAGCCGGGCCTCGGCTGGACCGGCAGCGCCACGATCCGCCGCAAGGTGGAATGGCCGACATGGCGCCCGACGGACGAGATGATTGCGCAGAACCCGTCGAGCTATGGCAAGTTCAAGGGCAACACGGACCGGATGCCGGGCGGCCCGGGCAACCCGCTGGGGGCCCGCGCGATGTATCTCTACGAGGGGGGCAAGGACACCTACATCCGCATCCACGGCACGGTGCAGCCCTCGAGCATCGGGCACAATGCCTCCTCGGGCTGCTTCCGGATGCTGAACGAACATGTCAGCGCGCTCTACGACAAGGTGCCGATCGGCACCAAGGTGACCGTGCTCTGATCATGCGCCCTGCAAGGTGTGTCGCCGGGGGCCCGCAGGCCCCCGGTTTCGATTTGGCGACGCGCCGCTCAGAGTGCGCGCTTGACCCAGTCGACGATCTGCGCGCCCGGCATCGCGCCGGACTGGCGGGCCTTCTCGCGCCCGCCGGCAAAGGCCGCCATCGTCGGAATGCCGCGGATGCCATAGGCCTGACCGGCCTGCGGATGGTCCTGCGTGTTCAGCTTCACCAGCCGCGCCTGCCCCTTCATGGCCACCGCCGCCTTGGAGAACTCCGGCGCCATCATGCGACAGGGGCCGCACCACGGCGCCCAGAAATCGACGACCAGCGGCACCTCGTCGGTGCGCGCGGCCTTCTGCAGCGTGGCGAAATCCACCTCCTGCACCTTGTCCGAGATCAGCGGCGCGCCGCAGGTCCCGCATTTGGGCGCGGACATCAGCTTGTCCTCCGGCACCCGGTTCACCTGTCCGCAGTCCAGGCACGTGATCTTCTTGCCAGCCATCGCGGCCTCCATAATCTCATTCAAGATACGATATATGATCACCCGCAGGCACCGAAAAGCCCCTCGGCCCGGTTTCCCGGAGGGCGGGCGTGAAAAGACGTTGGACAGGCTCCGGTCTGCAGGTCAAGAAGGGGCAGATGCTGCGTTTTCTCTCCCTCGCCCTGCTCTGCCTCGGACCCGTCGCCTGCTCCTCGCTGCCGCCCCCGCAGCAGGCAGAAAGCTCTCCGATCATTCATGAGCCGAACCTCAACGACGAGGTCGACAAGCTGATCGTGCTGGTACCCGGCGCCATGGCGACGGTGGACATCTTCAGCCCGGTCCTGGGCTGGGACGACAGCGACAGCTCGATCCTCGCCTTCCGGTTCCCCGGCCTCGACGGGCTGCCGCTGGATCACCGGGTCGATATCCTGCAGTCCGGCGCCTATATCGCCGAGGCGGTCAACCGCATCCGGCCCAAGCATCTCTACCTGATCGGCTTTTCCACCGGAGGCCCGGTGGCGCTGGAGGCCGCGCGGCGGGTGGAGACGGCAGATGTGCATGTCGCCCTCGTGTCCTCCGCCAGTTCCTTCCCGGACACGCTGGTGGCGGCGGCGGAAGGCGCGGTCGACGTGGCGAGCGCCTTCATCCGCTCGGGCGGCACATCCATGGACGCCGCATGGCTGGAGAACTACCGCACCCTGCTCTACGGGCGGAAGCACTACGACCAGCCCGGGCTGGCCGAGAAGAGCGAGGCCCTCGCCGAGGAGCAGCGCGGCCATATCACCACGCCCTCGGTGAAGATGACGCTGGCCCATACGGGCAGCCTGATGGGATGGGTCTATCACCCCGATCCCAAGCTTGAACGCGCCAATATCGCGCTCTTCCACGGGGGGGACGACAACCTCTTCCCGCTCAGACGCGCCCGCCGCTTCGCAGGAGAGATCCCGGCCGATGCGTTCTATACCTATCCCGAGCAGGGGCACCTGCTCTTCGTGACGGCGCCCACGCTCTTCGACGACATCCACAGGTTCTTCGGGCTGGAAGATGACTGACACCACCCTCCGGGACGTGATCGTCCTCGGCGCCGGGCCCGCGGGCTCTGCAGCCGCCTTCACCGCGGCGCGCGCCGGCCTGCGCGTGGCCCTGATCGACCGGCACCGCCACCCGCGCGAAAAGCTCTGCGGGGGCGGCTTCACCGGGCGCAGCTACCGCTACTTCCACGAGGTTTTCGGCGAGGAGATCGCCCCGGACCTGATCGAGACCCACACCGCCGTGGAACTGCACGCCCATGGCCATGCCCTCGGCGTGCTGGAGGACATCCCCCCCATCCACCTTGCCATGCGGCGCACGCTGGACGCGGACATGTGCCGCCGCGCGCTGGAGGCGGGGGCCGAGGATGTCACCGGGCAGCGGATCACCGGCATCGACCCTGCGGCGCCGTCGGTCACGCTGGCGGACGGGCGGGTGCTTCGCGCCCGGGTCCTGATCGGGGCGGACGGGGTGAACAGCGAGGTCGCGCGCTCCCTCTTCGGCCAGCCCTTCGACCGGCGGCACGTGGGCTTCGGGCTGGAGGTCGAGGCCCCGCCCGCCGCGGACAACCCCGATGCACCGGTGCGGATCGACTTCGGCGTCGTGCGCTATGGCTATGGCTGGCACTTTCCCAAGGCCGTCAGTTCCACCGTGGGCATCGGCGGCATCCTGTCCCGCAACCCCGCGATGAAACAGGCGATGGCCAGCTACGTCGCCGAGATCGGACGCGGTGCGGATGTGAAGGTGAAGGGCCAGTTCCTGCCCGCAGGCGACTTCCGGCGGGTGCCCGGCGCGGGGCGCGTGCTGCTGGCGGGCGATGCGGCGGGGCTGGTCGATCCCTTCACCGGCGAGGGAATCGCCCTCGCCATGAAATCGGGGCAACTGGCGGCCGAGGCCACCGTGGCAGCCCTCGCCCACAGCCATCCCGATGACGCCCTGCCCCGCTACCGCGTGGCATTGCGCCCGATGCACAACGACCTGCGGCAGGCCATCCTGCTGCGCAAGCTGGTCTATGCACGCCCCATGCAACGCGCCATCGTCGCCGCCTTCAAGCGCCCCTCGGGACGCCTGCGCCGCCTGACTTTTGAACTGCTTGGCGGCGAAATCGAATATGGGGATCTCAGCCGTGCCGCACTGCGGCGCCTGCCCGGGCTGCTCCTGCGGCGCTAGGCCGGCACCTGCTCCCGCGACGTCCTGCCGCGCATTTTAATTGACACAGACAACCACTTTTGGTTCCTTCCTGTGGCGAACAGGGAGGACATCATGCGCATTTCGGGGCGAGCCCCATGCCTGTGGCATGGCGCGCCGGGCCGTTGGCCCGCGCGGAGCGGAGGCTTTGACAGCCTGCCCGCGGGCTGGGATCCTGTCTGCACATGGTCCGGCGGGGCTTCGGCCCGCACCGGCTCCGGAGGAAGGAAACGTCACGCATGAACATCGCCGATCTTGACGGGCTCAGGGTCCACTACACCGACGAGGGCGACCCGAACGGCGCCCCCGTCGTCTTTGCCAATTCGCTGGGGACCGACCTGCGGCTCTGGGATGCGGTGCTGCCGCTGCTGCCCGCGGGCCTGCGGCTGATCCGCTATGACAAACGCGGCCACGGCCTGACCGACTGCCCCGAGGGTCCCTATTCCATGGGCGCGCTCGTGCGCGACGCCGAGCGCCTGCTGGACCACCTCGGTGTGAAGGACGCGCTCTTCGTCGGTCTCTCCATCGGCGGCATGATCGCTCAGGGCCTCGCCGTGAAACGGCCCGACCTGATCCGCGCCGTGGTGATCTCGAACTCCGCCGCCAAGATCGGCACCGCCGAGATGTGGCAGCAGCGCATCGGCACGGTGAAGGAGCAGGGCATCGCCGCCATGGCGGATGCCATCCTCGAGCGCTGGTTCCACCCCGCCTTCCGCGAGACGGAGGAATTCTCCGGCTGGCGCAACATGCTGATCCGGCAGCCCGCCGAGGGCTATGCCGGCTGCTGCGCCGCCATCGCGGGCACGGATTTCTACACCCCCACCTCGGGGCTGCGGATGCCTGCCCTCGGCATCGCGGGCAGCGATGATGGCTCGACCCCGGCGGACCTCGTGCGCGAGACGATCGACCTGATCCCCGGCTCGCGCTTCGAGGTCATCCGCAAGGCCGGCCACCTGCCCTGCGCCGAACAGCCCGAGGCCTACGCCGCCCTCCTCACCGACTTCATCAAGGGAACCGGACATGCCCGACACCAAAGCTGAGAAAACCGCCAAGTTCGACCGAGGCATGGAGGTGCGCCGCTCGGTTCTGGGCGACGCCCATGTCGACCGCGCCGAAGCCGCCAAGACCGAATTCGACGAACCGTTCCAGACCCTCATCACCGAGGGCGCCTGGGGCACCGTCTGGGCCTCTGACGGGATCACGCAGCGCGAACGCTCGATGATCACGCTGGCCCTGCTGGCCGCCACCGGCAACTTCGAGGAAATCCCCATGCACATCCGCGCCACCGCCCGCACGGGCGCCAGCAAGCGCGATGTTCAGGAAGCCCTTCAGCACGTCGCCATCTATGCGGGCGTTCCCAAGGCGAACCACGCGCTGAAACTTGCCAAAGCCACCTACGCCGAAATGGAGGAGACCCAGAATGACTGACAGCCCCCGCGACTTGGGGCCGCTGGTGCCGCGCAACCGCGACGCGCATCCCGCCGCCTATGACCCCGGATACAAGACCAGCGTCGTCCGCTCGCCGAACCAGGCGCTGCTGTCGATGGAATCCACGCCCTCGGAGGAAACCGGCCCCCGGTTCGGGCACAACAAGATCCAGGCGCTGGACAACAACCTGATCCTGAACTGGACCAAGGGCGAGAGCCCGGCGGTCGGCGAGAGGGTCCTCGTCCACGGCCGCGTGCTGGACGAATTCTGCCGCCCCGTGCCCCATACGCTGGTGGAGATCTGGCAGGCCAACGCGGGCGGGCGCTACCGCCACGTGAAGGACACCTACTTCGCGCCGCTCGATCCGAACTTCGGCGGCTGCGGCCGGACCCTGACGGACGAGAACGGCTATTACGAGTTCCTGACGATCCGCCCCGGCGCCTACCCCTGGCCCAACCGCGGCAACGACTGGCGCCCGATGCACATCCACTTCTCGATCTTCGGGCACAGCTTCGGCCAGCGGCTGATCAGCCAGATGTACTTCCAGGGCGATCCGCTGATCGACCTCTGCCCGATCGCCCACACGGTGAAGGATCGCGGCCAGCTCGACGCGCTCGTGGCGCCGCTCGACATGGCCATGTCGCGGCCGATGGATTTCCTGGCCTACAAGTTCGACATCGTGCTGCGCGGCCGTCGCCAGACCATGTTCGAAAACAAGCTGGAGGGGATGTAAGATGGTCCAACCGCTCAACAACCGCCTGACCGAAAGCGCCTCGCAGACCGCGGGCCCGTACGTTCATATCGGCTGCATGCCGACCCATGCCGGCAATGCCGGCGCCTACGAGGAAGAGATCGGCACCAGCCCGATCGAGGACGGCTGCGCCGGTGAGATCATCACCATCAAGGGCGAGGTCTTTGACGGCACCGGCTGGGCGCTGCGCGATGCCATGATGGAAAGCTGGCAGCCGGACGCCGCGGGCAAGTTCCCCGGTCAGGAGGGTGCGGACCCCAAGGTCTCGGGCTTCTGCCGCTTTGCCGCCGATGGCACCACCGGCGAGTTCACCCTGCGCACCGTCAAGCCCGGCCCCGTGCCGATGCGCGGCGGCGGCATGCAGGCGCCGCACATCTCGGTCTGGGTCGTGGCCCGCGGGATCAACACCGGTCTGCAAACGCGCATCTACTTCGAGGACGAGGACAACAGCAACGATCCCCTGCTCAAGCGGATCGAGCAGCGTCCCCGCGTCGACACCCTGATCGCCAAGAAGGAGGCCGACGGCGTCTATCGCTTCAATATCGTCCTTCAAGGCAAGGACGAGACGGTCTTCCTCGACCTCTGAATGGCACGGTTCGTGCTGATCCACGGCGCCTGCCACGATGGCAGGTGCTGGCACCGCGTGATCCCCGAGCTTGAGGCCCGGGGACATGCGGCTGTCGCCCCGGACCTCCCCGGGCGCGGGGCCGACCCGCGCCCGCACGGCGACATCACGCTGGATGACTACGCGCAGACGGTGATCGACGCCGCCACGGATCTTGGCGCCCCGGCGATCCTCGTGGGGCATTCCGCCGGCGGCTTTGCGATTTCCCGCGCGGCCGAACTGGCGCCCGAGGTCGCGCAGCGCCTTGTCTACCTCTGCGCCTTCCTGCCGCGTGACGGGCACTCGCTGGTCCAGATGGCCGACAGCTGGCCCCAGCCACCGCTCAAGGGCATCGCCCGGCGTCAGGGAGATGGCTATGAGGTCGACCCCGGTGCCGACGACCTGCGCTTCTACCACGACGTGCCCGAAGACCTGCGCCGCATCGCGCAGTCCCGGCTGGTCCGCGAACCCATGGTGCCCCATGCCACGCCGATCCAATTGGGCGCGAACTGGCAAAACACCCCGCGGTCCTATATCCGCTGCACACAGGACCTGACCATCGCCCCCGCCCATCAGGCGGAGATGGCGGCAGATTGCGACCCGAAGGACAGATACGACATGCCCACCGGCCACTCCCCTTTCCTCTCCGATCCGCGCGGGCTGGCCGCGCTGCTGCACCAGATCGCGGGAGGGCACTGACATGGCCGGCTCCGTGCACGACAGCTCGATCTATCACCGCCTGTTCCCGGCAGGGGACCTGGGCAAGCTCTTCTCCGACAGCGCAGAGGTCCGCGCCATGCTGCTGGTCGAAGGGGCGCTCGCCAAGGTGCAGGGCAGCCTCGGCGTGATCCCAGAGGTCTCGGCCGCCGCGATCCACCGCGCCAGCCTCGAGATCCCGCTTGACCCCGCGGGGCTGTCCGAGGCCGTGGCCACCAATGGTGTGCCGGTCCCCGGCCTCGTCGCCGCCTTCCGCAAGGAGATGCAGGCGCCGGAACATTCGCAATACGTCCATTGGGGCGCCACCTCGCAGGACATCGCCGACACCGGGCTGATGCTGCGGATGCGGCAGGTGCTGGACCTGACCGAAAAGGGCCTGACCGCCCTGCTGACCACGCTGGCCGACCTGGCCGAGGCCCATGCCGACCTGCCCATGGCGGGCCGCACCTACGGCCAGCACGCGACGCCCGTGGGCTTCGGCGCGGTGGTGGCCCATTGGGGCGCGCCGCTGGCGGACCTCCGCGATGCCCTGCCCGCGCTGCGCGAGCAGGTGCTCTGGGTCTCGCTCTCGGGCGCGGCAGGCACCGGCGCGGCCTTTGGCGACACCGCGCTCGAGACCCGCGCGAAACTGGCGCAGGCGCTTGGCCTGCGTGATCCGGGCCGGTCGTGGCACGCGGACCGCAGCCCGGTGCTGGCGCTGTCGGCATGGATGGCCCGGCTCGCCCTTGCGCTTGGCAAGATGGGTGAGGACCTCATCGCCCTGACCATGAGCGGCATCGGCGAAGTGCGCCTTGGCGCGACCGGCGGCTCCTCGACCATGCCGCAGAAGCAAAACCCGGTGCAGCCCTCCGCCCTCGTGGCGCTTGGCCGTCAGGTCGCGGGGCTGAACGCCACGATGCAGAGCGCCGCGATGCCCCGCAACGAGCGTGACGGGGCCGCGTGGTTCACCGAATGGCTGACTCTGCCGCAGCTGATCCTTTCCACCGCCGCCGCGCTGAACGTGGCGCAGGAGGTGACGGCGGGGGTGCAGCCCGATGCTGTCGCCATGAAGCGCACGCTGGGTGCCGGTCAGGGCCTGATGCTGGCCGAGGCGCTGACCTTCCGCCTTGCCGCCGACATGCCCCGCCCCGAGGCGCAGGCGCAGGTGAAGGAGATCTGCAAGACGGTGATGGCCGAGGGCTCGGACCTCGCCACCGAGGCGCAGAAGGTCTTCCCCGACCGCGATCTCGGCGATCTCTTCGACATGTCGCGCCAGCTTGGCACCGCACCGGAGGAGGCCCGCGCCTTCGCTGCCCGCATCCGCGGCTGAGGTCGATTTTCAAAGCCCCTTCCAATGCGGAATTTTATTCCACTATTGTAACCCCTATCTGCGGGCCGTTCTCTGGGCCCGCAGCCAGGGAGGTTGAGACGTGGAAAAGATCAGGGCGGCCGTTTGCCGCGAACATAACGCACCCCTCACCATCGAGGAGGTTCTGCTGGCCCCGCCCGGCGAGGGACAGATCGAGGTCGAGATCGCGGCAGTGGCGATCTGCCACTCCGATATCTCCTTCCTGCAGGGCGGCTTCGGCGGCACCCTGCCGACGGTTGCCGGGCACGAGGCGGCTGGTATCATCACCAAGCTGGGCGAGGGCGTGAAGGGCCTGTCGGTCGGCGATCATGTCTGTGTCACGCTGATCCATGCCTGCGGTCACTGCCGCAGCTGCGCCTCGGCCAGCCCGACGACCTGCGAAACGCCGGTGCCGCAGCCCGGGCCGCTGTCGCTGCCCGACGGCACGCCGATCTACCAGGCGATGGCCTGCGGCGCCTTCGCCGAGAAGGTCGTGGTGGACCAGAGCCAGGTGGTGGTGATTCCCTCCGACATGTCGATGGAGGCAGCCTCGCTCGTCTCCTGCGGGGTCATCACGGGGCTGGGGGCAGCCGTGAACGCCGCCAACGTGCGCCCCGGACAGGACGTGGTGGTGATCGGCGCGGGCGGCGTGGGGCTGAACGCGATCCAGGGCGCGCGCCTCGCCGGGGCCCGCCGCGTGGTCGCCGTGGACATGACCGAGGAGAAACTGGCCATCGCCAGGGAGTTCGGCGCCACAAACGGCGTGCTGGCCGAGGGCAAGCCCTGGGCCGCCGTGAAGGCCCTTCTGGGCAAGGGCGCCGACAGCGTGCTGGTCACCGTGGGGGCGGCCCCGGCCTATGACACCGCCCCGCGTTACCTCGTTCCGACCGGGCGGGTGATCGCCGTGGGGATGCCACATCTCGACAAATCATCCACTTACTCGCCGATGCTGATGGCGCGGCAGGCACAGGGGATCGAAGGCTCGATGATGGGCAATGTCATCATCCGCCGGGATATTCCGTGGATCGTGGACCTCTACCAGCAGGGCCGGATCAAGCTCGACGAGCTGATCTCGGGCCGCTGGCGGCTGGAAGAGATCAACGAAGCCATCGCCGATACCGTCACCGGCACCGCCCGGCGGAACGTGCTCCTGCTGCGCTGAGAGCCCGGCGCAGTCCCTGATGGGTCAATACCGGTGACATGAACGCCGCAGCGCGAAAAATTTATCGTGCTGCGGTGCGGCTGTCTCATGGCCCATCTTAAAAACGCGCTACAAAGGTGTTACATACAGCTCACCGTAACCTCCGACACCGATACGACCGTGGACGACCAGACCGACGTCAAAGCCCCTCCTGCCGAAATGGCCCGCGCCGCGGGCAATGCCGCCGCGTTTCTCAAGACGCTGGCGCATGAGGGGCGCCTGATGATCCTCTGTCACCTCGGCTCGGGCGAGAAATCGGTGGGCGAGCTGGAACAGCTGCTGGACTTCCGGCAGGCTGCGGTCAGCCAGATGCTGGCCCGCCTGCGCGAGGAGGGCCTCGTGCAGACCCGGCGCGACGGCAAGACGATCTACTATTCCCTCGCCAGCGACGCCACCTCAGAGGTGATCGCGCTGCTTTACAGGCTGTTCTGCAACCCAAGCGCCTGAGCTTATCTTCCGACAATCCCGTGGGTGTCCGATCCGAAGGCGGCACCCACACCCGGTACGCGGGATCGTGCCTGCGCTGCGGCGAAGATCCGCGCAGGTGCAGAAACCCCGTGGAACCTGCTGAGTTCTCATGCGTTTAAAGCGCTGTGGGGTCGCGGGTCTGTGCCGGTAAGCCCCGGGGAAATGGCGTGAAATTGCCGCGCCGCAGCCCAGCGATTGCAACCCTGACGGTCTTTGGCTTTGCTAAGGAAACCGTCGTGTGAAGAGGCCTGACCTTTGTATTCTGACAATACGATTTCCCGCTGTATTGCCACCGAACCTGTCCTGAACCGCCGCCGCATGCTTGGCCTGCTGGCGGGGTCCAGCTGTCTGACCGTGCTGCCGAGGCTGACCCGTGCGCAGGACACGGCCGCGCCGGCCGACCCTGCGGCCGCGCCTGCCGCCGATGCCGCGCCTGCCGGCACGCCCTTCTCCTTCGACGACCTGAGCGCCCGGATGCAGGCCCTCGCGGGCGAGGCCTACAAGGCGCCCGAGGGGCCCTCCGGTTTCGTCGCCGATCTCGACTACGACGATTACCAGAACATCCGCTTCCTGCCCGAACGCGCCGTCTGGCACGAGACCGGCGCCCGCTTCCAGCTGCATGCCTTCCACCTCGGCTGGCTCTTCAAGCAGCCGGTGCAGGTCTTCGAGGTCGCCGAGGGCATGGCCCACCCGCTGACCTTCTCGACCGACGATTTCGACTACATGAACGGGCTCAGCGAGAAGATCCCCGAGCATGCCGCCCTGTCCGGCGTCGCCGGGATGCGCCTGACGGCCCCGATGAACCGGCCCGATATCTATGACGAGGTCGTGGCCTTCCTCGGTGCCTCCTACTTCCGCGCCCTCGGCCGGGGTAACGCCTACGGGCTGTCGGCCCGGGGCCTCGCCCTCAACACCGGCCTCTCCTCCGGCGAGGAATTCCCGCGGTTCTCGAATTTCTACATCGACCGCCCCGCCGCCGGGCAGGGCACGATCGCCGTCTATGCCACGCTGGAAAGCCAGTCGCTCACCGGGGCCTATCGGTTCCTGATCACCCCGGGCGCCGACACCCGCATGGAGGTGACCGCACGTCTCTACCTGCGCGAGGACGTGGAGCAGATCGGCATGGCGCCGCTGACCTCGATGTTCCTCTTCGGGCCGGGCGACATGGGCGATTTCGACGATTACCGCCCGCGGGTCCATGACAGCGACGGGCTGACCCTGATCAACGCCGATGGCCGGCGCTTCTGGCGGCCGCTGAACAACCCACCGCGGCTGGCCAACTCCTACATCGGCAGCCGCTCGCCCCGTGCCTTCGGCCTGATGCAGCGCAACCGCGCCTTCAGCGATCAGCTCGATGCCGGCGCGGCCTACGAGCGCCGCCCCTCCTGCCTGATCGAGCCGATCGGTGACTGGGGTGCGGGCACCGTGCGGCTGGTGGAGATCCCTTCCGACAAGGAAACCAACGACAACATCGTCGCCTTCTGGGTCCCCGAGGCCCAACCCAAGGCCGGCGAGGCGCTGGAATTCTCCTACCGGATGCACTGGGGCGACCTGCCCCCCGACGATACCGTGAACACGGCCCATGTGCTGCGGACGCTGGCCGGTCACGGCGGCGTTTCCGGCGGCGAGGCGGTCGAGGATCAGCGGAAATTCGTCATTGATTTCGCCGGCGGCCTGATGGCGGAACTTCCCGCCGACGCAGCCGTTAAACCACAAGTGACTGTGAAAAATGGCGACCTCGTCGAGGCCATCCTGTCGAAGATCCCCGGCCGCGATACGTGGCGTCTGGTGATCGAGGTGGCGGCCGCGAACGGCGCCGTCGTGGAACTGCAAGCCCATGTCGAAGGTTTCGACCGCGTCCTGACCGAGACATGGATCAACCAGTGGATCAAAGCATGAGTAACGAAGCACATCTGTTCGAGAAGGCCCCCGAAACCGACGCACACGTCAGCATCGCGCCCCCCGAGGCGCCGCTGGTCATGCCGCGCCAGCAGCTCGAAGGCGCCCCCGTCCGCGCGCCCGGCGTCCTGGCCCGGCTCATGCATTTCGGCGGGCGTGCGGCGCAGGGCTGACCTGCCCGGCTGATCCCGGCGGCCCGACAGCGGACCGTCAAGGCAGCCACGCCACATCGCTTTGCAGCGCAGCTCTCACCGGCGCGCTTCACCATTGGGGATGACGCCGGCCGCGCCGGCATGGCGCCCGTTGCCGGGCGTTCAGGGGAGTTTTGCAACATGCCGGACCGTGCACCGTTGAAAGCCAATACCTTAGCGTCGCGTCTGACGGCGATCGCCTTCGCGGGCCTGCTCGGGCTCGGCGCGGCGGGGCTGGTCTTCGAGGCCTCCATCCAGGACGGGCTTCAGACCACGGACGTCTTGCGCGCGCTGCTGATCTGGATGACGACCTCCTGGCTGGCCTGGGGCGCCGCGCAGGCGCTTCTGGGGCTGGTCCCGCGCCGCATCGGCGCCGGCGACCTGTCGGGGATCGATCCGCGCAACCACCGCACCGTCATCCTCGTGCCGATCTGCAACGAGGACGCCCGCGCCACCTTCTCCCGGGTGGCAGCGATGGACATCTCCCTCGCCGAGGCCGGGCTGACCGGCGCGGTCGATTTCGCCATCCTCTCGGACACCCGTGACGACACGCTGGCCCGGGTCGAGCGCCAGTGGTTCGACCAGCTGCACCGCGACCGCGAGGGCGCGGGCCGCATCTACTACCGCCGCCGCACCGACAACTGGGGCCGCAAGGCGGGCAACATCGAGGAATTCATCACCCGCTCGGGCGGCGCCTACGAATTTGCCGTGATCCTCGACGCGGACAGCCTGATGGAAGGTGAAACCGTCGCCGAGATGGTCCGCCGCATGGTGGCGGAGCCGCGCCTCGGCCTGCTGCAGACCCTGCCGCAGATCGTCGGCGCGCAATCGCTCTTCGGGCGCGCGATGCAATTCTCGTCGAACTTCTTCTCGCCGGTCTTCTCCCGCGGGCTGGCGCATATGCAGGGCGACACCGGCCCGTTCTGGGGCCACAACGCCATCGTGCGCGTGCGCGCCTTCGCCGAAAGCTGCGGCCTGCCCGAGTTGAAGGGCCGTCCGCCCTTCGGCGGGCACATCCTGTCCCATGACTATGTCGAGGCCGCGCTGCTGGCCCGGGCGGGCTGGATCGTGCGGCTCGACGAGGACCTGACCGGCTCCTACGAGGAAGGCCCCGAAAACATCGTCTCCTATGCCAAGCGTGACCGCCGCTGGTGCCAGGGCAACCTGCAGCACTCCCGCCTGCTGACCGCTCCCGGCCTGCGGTTCTGGAGCCGCTTCGTCTTCCTTCAGGGGATCACCGCCTACATCGTCTCGCTGATCTGGGCGGCCTTCCTGATCGTCAGCCTCGTGGCCTTCGTGACCGCGCCGCTGCCGAACTACTTCCCCGATCCCTACCAGCTGTTCCCCTCCTTCCCCTCGGACCGCACCCGTGAGATCGTCGGGCTGGGCATCGGTGTGATCGGCCTGCTGATCCTGCCCAAGTTCCTGATCCTCGTGCACGCGATCCTGACCCGTCGCACCAAGGGCTTCGGCGGCGCCTTCACCACCTTCCGCTCGGTCCTGGGCGAGTTGCTGCTGTCCTCGCTGATGGCGCCGGTGATGCTGATGTACCAGTCCCGCGCCGTGCTGCAGGTCCTGATGGGCCGCGACGGCGGCTGGCCTGCGAACCAGCGCGGCGAAGGCCGCCTGAGCCTGCGCGAGGCCTGGGCCGCAAGCGGCTGGATCGTGACCTGGGGCACCCTCGTGCTGGCGGCGCTGACCCAGTTCGCGCCTACGCTGGCGCTGTGGCTGCTGCCGGTCTGCGTGCCGATGATGGCCGCGCCGGTGCTGCTGGCCTGGTCCTCGCGGCCCGCGCGCTCGCGCCTGTTCCGCGTGCCCGGAGAACTGGAGGCCGCCCGTGTCGTGACGCTCTACCACGGGGTCGCCGCCAACTGGCCCGCCACGCTGGAGCCGCAGGCCGCACCCGAGTCCGACACAGGTGAAGGAGGCACCCATGTCACAGCCTGAGGCAAAGCTGATCGCCATGCCCGGCACCCAAGGCTCGGTGAAGGCCAAGCGCGACCTGCGGATCGACATGTTCCGCGGTCTGGCGCTCGCGATGATCTTCATCGACCACGTGCCCGGCAATCCCTATGAATACGGCACCGTCCGCAACATCGGCTTCTCCGATGCGGCCGAGGCCTTCTTCCTGATGTCCGGCATCGCCGCGGGCCTCGCCTATTCCGGGCGCTTCCTGCCCGAGCGGGTGGACCGCACGGGGGTCTGGCAGGCCATGGCGCCGCTCTGGTCCCGGGCGTGGCTGCTCTACGTGGTGCACGTGCTGCTGACCGTGACCGCCATCGCGATCTTCGCGGGCGGCGTGCTGATGTTCCGCGCGCCGGAACTGCTGCAGCAGATCAACCTCGCGCCGCTGGTGGAGACCCCGTTGCAGGCCGTCATCGGCATCCCGCTGATGACGCACCAGCTGGGCTACGTGAACATCCTGCCGGCCTATGCGGTGCTTCTCTTCGTGCTGCCCGCGGTGATCCCGCTGGCCGAGAGGTTTCCCTATGCCACGCTCGGGGCCTCGCTGACGCTGTGGTTCGTCACCGGGCTCCTGCGGCTGAACCTGCCGAATTTCCCGAACGAGGGCGGCTGGTTCTTCAACCCCTTCGCCTGGCAGGCGCTCTTCACCGTCGGCCTGCTGACCGGCATCTTCATGCGGCGCGGCGAACGCTTCGTGCCCGTGTATCGCGGCCTCTTCTGGGCCTGCGTCGGCTACCTGCTGTTCTCGCTGGCCTGGCTCTACCTGCCCGGCATGGGACCGCGGATGGATGCGGCGATGACCTGGCTGCGCGACAGCGGCGTGCCGTTCCACATCACCAACCAGGACAAGACCTTCCTCGCCCTGCCGCGCTTCGCCCATGCGCTGTCGCTGGCCTACGTGCTGTCCTGCCTGCCCTTCGTTGTGACGGTGGCCGAGAGCCGCTGGACCGCGCCGCTGCGCCTGATGGGCCGCCACGGGCTGCAGGTCTTTGCCGCGGGCACGCTGCTGGCGCTGCTGTTCCAGACCGTCGTGCAGACCCATCCGCACCTGCTTTGGCCCGCCATCGTGCTGCCGCCGCTGGGTCTGGCGCTGCAACTGATGCTGGCCTGGTGCCGCGAGGCCTCGGCCCGGTCGGCCCGCCGCGGGCGCAAGGCACCGCAGGCACCCGCCAATACCCCGCGCCCCGCGTCGAAGCCCGCCTTCGCCTCGGCCCATGCGCCGGCGATGCCGCCGGGTGTCGCCCCCTTCGGCGCGGTGCCCGCGATCGCGGCCCCGCTGCGCCAGCGGGCCCTGCTCGGCTAGGACGCCCCGATCAGCTCAACCGGACGTAGGGCACCGCCCGCGCCCGGTTGAGGCCCAGCGTCAGGCTGTCCGCGCCGGTCCTGTGCAGGCAGACCGGGCGGCGCGACGCCCCATCGGTCAGGGTGAAGAGCGCCCGCCCGCCGCCAAGCGGCGTCAGAGGCGCCACAGTCCGCGCCGGGCCGAGGCCCCAGATCACGGCGCCGTCCCGGATCTCCAGAACCGCCCCCTCCCCCGGCACATGCCAGTGCCCGTCGAGCCCGTCAGGCAGCGCCGCCCCCCGCACGGGCAACAGGCGGCAGGGCGCATGGCCGATGGTGCCCTCCAGCGCCGCCCCGGTCCAGCGCAGGCGCATGGGCGCCGTGCCGGAGCAGCTCTCGGCCCAGCCGTCGCCGCCGTCATAGAGCGCCTCCTCGGTGCCCATGTGCACCAGCGAGGCGGCCTTCACCTCGGCCCACCGCGGGCCGTCCTCTTCGACATAAAGACCCTCGGGCAAGGTGCCCGGTACGACCGGCGTCGGCATCGGCGCATCCAGCAGGCCCGCGAAGGTGGCGAGTGCCAGCGAAAGCGCCTTCACGTCGTCCCGGTTCGACAGCACCACGACGCCCACACCGGCCTCGGGCAACGTCAGGAACTGCGCACGGTAGCCCGCCTGCGCCCCGCTGTGACCGATCAGCAGGTGATCGCGAAGCGGCACGCGATAGAGGCCGAGGCCATAGGGCGTCTCGCTGCCGTCACCCAGGCTGCGCCGCGCCGACATCCCGTCCCAGAGCCCGGCCAAGGCCCCCTGCCCGGCCAGCAGCGCCCGGATCCAGCGGGCCATGTCCGTGGCCGAGGCGGCAAGGCTGCCTGCCGCGCTCAGATGCATCCCCTGCCCGCCCGGCTGCCACCGGACGCCATCGTACCAGTAGCCCGGCGCAAGGCCCGGCACCGGGTCGCCCCAATGCTCCGGCACGGCGAAGCGCGTCCCGAGAGGGCCGTTGATCGCCTCTGCCACGAAGCCCGCCAGCGTCAGGCCACGCCGTTTCAGCGCCTCCTCCACCAGCCGGTAGCCGGCGTTGGAATAGGAGACCTCGGCCCCGGGCGCGAAGTTCAGGCCGGTCATGCGGGCGTGGCAGGCCATCAGCGCCTCCGCCCCGGAAGGCGCGGCGGCCGGCAGCCCCAGCAGCGACAGGCTCTCCCGCGTGTCGGGCAGCCCGCCCGTCATGGAGAGCGCGCGCGCCACGGTGACCGCCGCCGGCGCCGGGGCCAACTCCGGCAGATGCTTGCCGAGCGGATCGTCCAACCCGATCGCCTCGGGGTGGGAGAGCACCATGGCGCAGAGCAGGTGCTTGGTGACCGAGGCACAGCGCGACACGGTGTCGGGGGTGAAGGGCAGCCCGTGGTTCAGATCCGCCAGCCCGCCCGAGACGGCAAAACGCAGCCCGTCGCGGTCGAAGCCGACGATGGCCCCGCCCGGGCCGTCCGCCGACCACTGCGCCACGGCTTCGGATGCGGCGGCTTCTGCCGCAGACCATTGGAACGCCTTGCCATTCATCATGTGAACCTCCTATGGGTATCGCCGGACCCAGCTGCGGCACCGCCAGAGCGATGCGGCTTGCCTAGCTTTGTCATATTGTATGATAATTCAAGAGGCCTCGAATCGACCCGGTCCGCGGCCCTGTATTCCGTTCCAGTGCCCGCGATCTGCCGGGCCTGCCGCCGCCCGCAAGGGCCCGGCCCCAGACCGACAGGCCCCGTTTGACCGAGATCACCACCCACGCCGCCCTGACCGAAACGCTCGCCGAGCAGAACACGCTGGCCGACGGGCTGAGCATTGCTCTTGTGCAGCCCAAGACCGTCCGCGAGGCGGTGGTCGAGAACCTGCGCACCGCGATCATCGAGGGCCGGCTGAAACCCGGCCAGCGGCTGGTAGAGCGCGAGATCTGCGAGGCGCTCGGGGCGTCGCGCACCTCGGTCCGCGAGGCGCTGCGCACGCTGGAGAACGAGCGGCTGGTGACCGTGACCACCCACCGCGGCCCCGCCGTCACACGGCTGACCAAAGCCGAGGCGGCCGAGATCTTCGGCCTGCGCGCCGAGCTGGAAGCCCGCCTTGCCCGCGCCTATTGCGAGCAGGCACCGGAGGGCGAGGACGCGATGCTCATGGCCCTGCACCGGGCCCACAAGACCGGCGCCGAGAAGCGCGACCTGATCGGGCTGGTGCGGATGATGGTGCAGCTGAACGAGCACATGATCGCCGTCTCCGGCCTTCAGGTGACCGGCGACCTGCTGCGCAGCCTGCTGGCGCGGATTTCCCGTCTGCGGTTCCTCGCCATGGAAAACCCGACCCGCATCCACGACTCGCTGGAGGAGATCGACGCGATCATCGAGGCCTTGGTGACGCGCGATGCGGATGCGGCGGATGCGGCCATGCGGCACTACGTGGCCAACGCCGCCCGCGACGCGCTGGAACGGTTCAACGAGGAAGAAGGCGCCTGAGCCCCTGAGGTCTCGCGCGGGGCCCCTGCCCCGCTGCGCCGCCCTCCGCCTGCCTCCGCAGCCATCGAGACCGACATCCCCCGGTCCGCTCCCGGAGACGGGGCGCGCCCGCCCGGCTGCGCCCCGTTCCGGTCGCCCTCTCACTGCGGGGTCAGCGTCCGCAGCGCGGGCGGGCAGGCGACACGATGGGCCGCCGCCAGGTCCGCGAGATCCGGCACCACCTGCCGGCAGGCCGCCTCTGCCATCGGGCAGCGCGGGTGGAAGGGACAGCCCTCGGGCCGGTTGGTCGGGCTCGGCGGGTCGCCCTCGATCGGCTTGCCCGCCTCCTGACGCTCCAGCGTCGGGGCCGAGGCCAGCAACGCCTGCGTGTAGGGATGCGCGGGCTTGGAAAAGACCTGCTCCGCCGCGCCGATCTCGACGATCCGGCCGAGGTACATGATCGCCACCCGGTCGCAGAGCCGCTCCACCACAGACAGGTCGTGACTGATGAAGAGATAGGTCAGGTCGTATTGCGCCCGCAGTTCCAGCATCAGCTTCAGCACGGTGGCCTGCACCGATAGGTCGAGGCCCGAGGTCGGCTCGTCGAGGATCACCAGCCGGGGCCGCAGCGAAAGCGTCCGCGCCAGCCCGACGCGGCGCTGCTGCCCGCCCGAAAGCTCATGCGGATAGCGGCGGCGGAAGCTGTCGTTCAGCCCCACGGCCAGCAGCATCTCCTCGATCCGGGCATCGCGCTCGGCCTTGTCGGTGACGCCGTGGATCTTCAGCGTCTCGTGCAGCGTGTCGCCGATGCGCCACCACGGATCGAGCGCCGCGCCCGGATCCTGATGGACGTACTGGATGTCGGACCGGATCTCGCGTGCGGCAGAGGCGCCGCGCCCCCCCACGTCCTGCCCGTCGAAGCTGATCGTGCCCTCGGTCTCGCGCTCCAGCCCCAGCAGGGTGCGGGCCAGGGTGGACTTGCCGCAGCCGCTTTCGCCGACCAGCCCCAGCACTTCGCCCGGGGCCAGCTGCAGGTCGATCCCGTCCACGGCCTTCACCAGCGGCTTGGGCCGTTGCAGAAGCTTGCGCGTGCCGCCGTAGTGTTTCTTGAGGTCTACGGTTTCCAGAAGGGGGCGCGTCATGCGACTTCCTTTTCGTGAATGCAGGCGATACGGCGGCCATCGGCACGCCGGTCAAGGCCGGGGCGCGCCGAGGTGCAGGCCTCGGTCGCGCGCGGGCAGCGCGGGGCGAACCGGCAACCCGGCGGCGGTGTCAGCGGCGAGGTGACCTGCCCGGGGATCCCGGTGATCTCGGTCGCGCGTTCGGGGTGACAGGCCATCAGCATGCCGGTGTAGGGATGACGCGGCGCGTCGATGATCTGGCGGGTGGTGCCGGTCTCGACCGTCTGGCCCGCGTACATCACCGTCACCCGGTCACAGATCTGGGCCACCACGCCGAAGTCGTGGGTGACGAAGAGCATCGCCACGTTGAAGTCCTTGGCCAGTTCCCGCAGCAGGCGCAGGATCTGCATCTGCGTGGTCACGTCGAGCGCGGTCGTAGGCTCGTCCGCGAGGATGACCGAAGGCCGCGAGGCAAGGGCCCCGGCGATCAGGATCCGCTGCCGCTGCCCACCCGAGAACTGGTGCGGGAAGCGGGTCAGCGCCTCTTCCGGGTCGGGGATCTGCACGGCGTGCAGCACCTCGATCAGCCGGGCGCGGTGCTTGGCGCGCAGCTCCTTGGTGTAGCGCCCGCCCTTGGGGTCGTCGGGCAGGCCGCTCCAGCGCAGGATCTCGAGGATCTGGTCGCCCACGGTGAAGACCGGGTTGAAGGCCTGGAACGGGTCCTGCGGGATGAAGCCGATCTCGCGACCGCGCAGGCCCTGCGCGATCTTCGGGTCCATCAGGCTCTGCCCCTTGAAGGTGACCGAGCCGCTTTCGATCCGGGCGCCCTTGGGCGGCAGCCCCATGATCGACCGGATCAGGGTGGACTTGCCGCAGCCACTTTCGCCCACCAGCCCCAGCACCTCGCCGGGGTGGATCGAGAAATCGACGTGGTCGAGGATCTGCGCCAGACCGGCGTCACCCTTGACCGAGAGTTTCAGGTCACGGACGGAGAGGATTGCGTCGCTCATGTTCAGGACCTCCGCAGTCGGGGATCGACGAGGTCGCGCAGACCGTCGCCCAGCAGGTTGAAGCCCAGCACCAGCAGCAGGATCGCGAGGCCGGGGAAGGTTGCGTACCACCATTGCTCGGGCAGGTACTTGCGTCCTTCCGAGATTTGCAGACCCCAGTCCGGCGCCGGCGGCACCGCGCCCACCCCGAGGAAGCCCAGCACGGCGGCGGTGAGGATCACGAAGCCCATGCCCACCGTGGCCCGCACGATGACGGGGGCCGCGACGTTGGGCAGGATGTGGAACAGCATGATCCGGGTCTTGGAGGCGCCGTAGCCCTCCAGCGCTTCGACGAAGAGCGAGGCACGCACCTTCTGCGTCTCGGCATAGACGGTGCGGGTGAAGAACGGCCAGTAGGTCACCGCGAGGGCGATCATCGCGCTGATCTGGCCGCGACCAAGGAGCTGCGCGATCGCGATGGCGAGGATCAGCTGGGGCACGGCGAGGAAGACATCGGTCACCCGCATGATCGTGCTGGAGGCCCAGCCACTGCGGTAGCCCGCGATCAGGCCGAGCGGCACGCCCACGATCATCGAGACGACCACCACGAAGAGCGAGATCGTCAGCGCCGAGCGTGTGCCCACGATCACCCGTTCAAAGATGTTGCGGCCAAGGTCATCGGTGCCGAACGGCATGTCGGCCGAGGGCGGCTGCAGCCGCATGATGATGTTGCCGCGGTTGATGCGGTCGACATTGTCGACCAGCAGCTCGGGAAAGATCGCGAGGATAACCGCGGCCAGGACGATGAGCGCGCCCAGAACGGCGGGGACATCGCGCAGGAATTTCTTGAGGATCAGCATGCGGGAGCCTTCACATTTTCTCGGCGACGCGGGGGTCGAGCAAGCCTTGGGTCATGTCGACGAGGATGTTCACCACGCCATAGATCGCGCCGATCACCAGCGTCACCGCCAGCACCACCTGGTAGTCGGAGGTAAAGATCGCCTGCACGAGGTAGGAGCCGAGGCCGGGCCAGTCGAAGACGGCCTCCACGGCGACGGCGTTGGAGATGAAGCCACCGAAGAGCAGGCCAACCTGCGTCACCGGCGTCACCAGCGAGTTGCGCAGGACGTAAGGGAAGACCACGCGGCGACGGGGATAGCCAACGGCCTGTTCGTAGTTGGCGTATTCGCTCTGCAGCGAGGCCACCACGGCGGAGCGGGTGAAGCGCGCCACCGTCGCGACACCGCCAAGCGAGATCGTGACAGCGGGCATGATGATGTGCAGCACCGCCTGCCACATGGTGGCGAAATGCCCGGTCACGAGGCTGTCGAAGATATACATGCCGGTGATGTCCGGCGGCGGCGCCATGCCCGTGGGCAGTCGCCCGCGCAGCGGCAGGATCTCGAAGCCCATGGCAAAGACCAGCTGCAGCATGATCGCGAACCAGAACGACGCCGTGGCCAGGCCGGCCACCGAGACGATCCGCACCGTGTGGTCGAAGATCGAGTTGCGCCAGACACCGGCCAGCGTGCCCAGCAGGATGCCGAGGACCGTGGCGATGACGAGGGCGACGAGGGTCAGTTCCAGCGTGGCCGGCAGCTTGTCGAGGATGTCCTCGCTCACCGGCCGCTGGGAGAAGAGGGAGACCCCGAAATCCCCGCGCAGAACGCTGAGGAAGTAGTCCCAGAACTGCACCACCAGCGGCTGGTTCAGGCCCAGCTCCTCGCGGATGCGGGCGATCATCTCGGGCGTGGCGTTGTCGCCGGCCATGATGGCCGCGGGATCGTTGCCACCAAGCCGCAGCATGAAGAAGGTCAGCAGCAGCAGGCCGAAGAGGACGGGGATGATCAGCAGAAGCCGGCGGATCAGGAATAACAGCATGGGGAGGATCGGTGCCTTTGGGGAGGGGCCTGTCGGGTCGTGCAGAAAAGGCCCGGCCGGGAAGGGGAACCGGCCGGGCAGTGCCGCTTACTCTTTGACGGAGAGCCAGCGGAAGTCGGCGCCAGAGCCGACGGGGGAGAACTTGAAGCCGTCGAGGCGATCGCTGAGACCGCGCAGGGCGACGGTGTTGTAGATCCAGACGTCGGCCGCCTCGTCCACGATGGTGCGATAGGCTTCCTTGTAGAGCACTTCGCGCTCTGCCTGATCGGTCACGTCGCGGGCCTGTTGCAGCAGGTCGTCGACGTGGGGGTTCACGTACCAGGACGACGCTTTCCAGGTGCCGTTGAACTGGCTCGAATACATCTGGCCAATCCAGTTTTCAGGGTCGACGAAGTAGGTTGAGACCCAGTGCACCCACATGTCGGGGGTGGATTCAACGGTGCCGGTCGAGGTGGCGAGGTTCGCCCAGGTATCACCCACGACTTCGACGTTCAGGCCAAGCTCGTCGAGACCCTGCTGCATGACCTGCGCGGCCTGGGTGGTCTGGTCGAGGCCCGAGAGGATCTTGATCTCGATCTTGCGGTCGATGTCGGCGCCCTCTTCACGGGCGAGGTCACAGAACTCCTGCGCCTTGTCGAGGTCGTAGCTGTAGCCTTCGACGCTTTCGTCCACGCCCCAGAGGTTCGAGGGCAGCGGGCCCACGTTCCGCTTCACCAGGCCGCCGAGGACGACCTCGTTGAAACCATCGTAGTTGAAGGCGTAGCTGACGCAGCGACGGAAATTCACGTTGTCGAACGGCGGCTTCTGGTTGTTCATCCGGATCAGCATGATCCGCATGGATTCGTCGCTCTGCACGCGGACGCCGTCGGCGGCCTTGATGCGCTCCACCTGGTCGGTCGGCAGGTAGCCGTCGGTCGCGTCGGTGTCACCGCGCAGCAGCGCCAGAACCCGGGTCGAGGTTTCGGTGAAGGTCGGCACGTGCACGACGTCGACGGGGCTCGCGTTGTCGTCCCAGCCGTAGAAGTGATCGACGTTGCGGTTGAAGTCGGCGTTTTCCAGCGGCTTGTAGGTGTCCTCATCCAGGATGTAGGAGCCCGAGCCGGCTTGATGGGTCGAGAGCCACGCGGCGCCCATGTCGCCATCGGTTTCATGCGCCTGCACCACGTCCTTGTTCAGGATCGCGACCAGCGGCATCGTCGACAGGAAGGGGGCGTAGGGCTTGTCGAGGACGAAGCGGGTGGTCAGCTCGTCCACGGCGGAAACGTTTTCCGGCTTCAGCACGGGCTTGAAGGCGCCCGACGGGCCTTTGCCGATCTCCAACAGGCGCTGGAACGAATAGACCACGTCTTCCGAGGTCATCGGGGTGCCGTCGGTGAAAGTGATGCCCGGCTTCAGGGTGAATTCCCAGGTCAGGCCGTCTTCGCTGACGGTGTGGCTTGCGGCCAGCCAGTTGCTCAGCTCCGGCGGGTTGCCGATGTAGCGGTAGAGGCTGTCGTAGGCGTTCAGCATGTAGAGCTGCATCGGCACGTCATAGACGACGTGCGGGTCGAGGCCCTTGGGTGTGCCTTCGCCCCAGACGATCTCGGTCTGGGCCTGCGCCGAGACGGAGATCGTGGCCGTGGCGAGCGCAGTGGTCGCGGCCAGAAGAAGGGTGCGGAATGTCATGTCGTGTCGTTCTCCTTGTTGGCCCGGCGGGAGGGGAGACGCCCCGCCGGAGTTGGGTCAGTCGCCGATCATTTCCAGCGTGTCGGCGATCAGGGTTGTTGCTTCGTCCAGCCCGTCGATAACCTTGTTCCGGTTGCGGATGAGTTTCGTGCGCAGCATCCAGAAGTCCTCGCCCTCCTCCAGCGTTGCCAGCTCGGGCAGGTCGTAGAGGATCGGGATCATCGAGCCCTGCGGCGTGTAGCCGTAGGTGTCGTGACCGTACTTGCCGACAGAGGTGCTCTGCAGCGGGACGAGGATGCGCGACAGGCGCTTCATGCAGGTGTTGATCCGCTTGGCCATCGCCTCTGCGGCGTCCGAACCGTCGAAGGCCTCGGCCGCGGCCTTGGCCCGGGCGTCGAAGGCGGCAGCCGCCTCGGCAAAGCGCGCGGCGGCGGCTTCGGCCGCCTCCAGCCCGATCAGCTTGCCGGGGGCCGAGAGCTCTTCCAGACGCGCGCTCACCTGCCCCGCCACGGGGGTGAAGGTGAAGGGCAGCACCGGCGCGGTGCAGAGTTCCCAGACCCAGGCCGCGTAGATCTCGAGGTGGGTCTGCATCCAGCCCCAGTCGAGCTTGTCGAGCGTGTTCTCGGTCGAGTGGTGCCACCAGCCCAGCGTCGCCAGCGCGGTGGCCTTCAACTCATCCTCGGTGAAGGAGCCGTTGCCCGCGAAGGCCGGGATGCCGAGGCCGAAGAAGGAGCTGTCGCCATGTTTCGCGGCGCGGTGCCAGATCTGCCCGCGGCCCTCCAGATGCTCGACCGCGACGCTTTCGTGGAAGGTCTTCAGCTCGGCGTTGGAGCCCGCGGCCCAAAGCGTATCGGTGCCGACGCAGGCCGGCTGGTCGATCTGGAGATACGCAACCGCATGGTCGCGCAGCCGCGCCCATTCATGATCCGCGTACCAGGCGGAGCCCGCCATGGTGCCGGTCTCATGCGCCGTCCAGAAGCCGCAGACGACACCGCGGCGCAGCTTGTCGCGGTTCTCGTTCATCACGCGGGCCAGTTCCAGCATGCAGGCGTTGCCGGCGGCGTTGTCCGTGGCGGCCTCGCCGGGCCAGCTGTCCTGATGCCCGCCGATCAGCACGAAATCCTCCGCCTCGGGCGAGGTCTCGGGGGCGGCGACTTCGCCCACGGTGATCTGCACCGGGCGCCAGCCATTCTCGACCACGGGGCGCATCCAGATCTCGACCGGGGCCTTCTCGCCCTCGGCCTTCAGGCGCAGCCCGTCGACGCGGGCAATGCCGATGCAGGGGATCGTGGGCATCTCGTCCCGCATGCCCTCGGGCGTGGGCGAGCCCCAGTTCGGCTTGACCGAGCCCATGGGCACCGCCGGGTTCTCCGGTCCGCCCCAGTTCATCATCACCGCCCCGATGGCGCCCTTCAGCGCGGCGATGCGCTGCTTCTCGTGGCGGCCGGGGGCATAGGACAGCTCGGTCAGGATGATCTTGCCCGTGACGTCGAGGCCTTCGTAGTCCTCGAAGGCGCCGGAGCCGACATAGACCAGCTCGCCGGTGATGCCCTCAGGGCCGGTCTCGGTGCTGTGGCCCAGCGTGTTGGCAGGGATTTCCTCGCCGGTGGCCGTGACCTTGAACCCGGCGGGTTCAGGGAAGGAGACGACGGCGGGCAGGTCAAAGATCGTGGCATCCGCGATCCCGTCCGCCAGCAGCGCATCGCGGGAATATTCCGCCATCCGCTTGCCGTTCTCGGCCCCGGCCGCGCGGTGGGGGATCGTCTTGCAGATCACCTCGACATGCTTGCGCGCCCGCTCGGACGAGATGGCCCCGATCACAGAATCCTTCGGCATCAGTCTATTTCCATATTGTCATACAAAATTACGATTGAGGAAAAACCCTATACGCCGTCAAGAAAATGCCGCCGGCGTGACCGCCCGCGAGGACGGAAAACGCCATGCTGCGCAATCCCTGTGCAACTCCGTCGCCCGCAGGCGGGCCGTGCGGGGGCCGTGCGGGGGCTGGATCAGAGGGTTCGGGTGATGAAGTCGGCCAGACGCTCGTGCACGGTCAGCCGGTTCTCGGTCCGGGCGAATCCGTGGCCTTCGTGGGCGATGCGCAGGTATTCCACATCCCGTTGCAGCCCGGTCAGGCAGGAATGGACCATTTCCGTCTCGCCGATCGGCACGCGCGGATCCTCGAAGGCATGGACCAGCAGCAGGGGCGCGGCGATCTTCTCGATCCGGTGAATGGGCGAGAAGACCTCCAGCGCCTCGGCCATCTCCTCCGGGTCGCCGTATTCCGCCGCGCGCAGGTCCCGCCGCCACGGGCCGGTGGTCTGCATCATGGTCGAGAAGTTGGCGATCCCGTAGAAGTTCACGCCCATGCGCCAGGCTTCCGGCGCCTCGACCATCGCCGCCAGCACCATGAAGCCGCCGTAGGAGCGTCCGAAGACGCCGATCCGCGCGGCGTCCACCTCGGTCTGCGCCGCCAGCCAGCCCCGCAGGGCCAGCAGGTCCTTCACGCTGTCCATCCGGTTGCCGAGGTCATCCATCTCGTGCCACTGGCGGCCATAGCCGGTTGAGCCGCGCACGTTGGGCGCCGCAACCCGGATACCCTGCGCCAGCATCCACTGCACATCGGCGCGGAAGGTCGGCTGCCACTGCAACTCCGGCCCGCCGTGGACGATCACCATGACCGGCCAGCCGCCCTCCGGCGCGGGGCCTTCGGGATCGTAGAGGAAGCAGGGCACCTGCTGCCCGTCGAAGCTGGTGTAGCTGGTGAGGGAAGGCTCGCGGAAGGCGGGCAGCCCCTCGGGCCGGGTCTTGGCGAGCGCCGTGGCAGGGCTGCCGTCAAGCGCCTGCGTCCAGAGCGCGGGCGCGTCGCAGGCGCCCTCGGCCGAGAAGACCAGCGCGCCACTCGCCGGATGGAAGACCGGCACCGAGAGGACACCGGGGTGCGGCGCAGGCAGATCGGTGAGCGTCCCCTGTGCAATGTCGAGCAGCGTGATCCCGTGCAGCCCGTCGCGGTTCACCAGCAGGGCGGCGGTGGCCTCATCCCCGCTGAGCGCGAAGCCGTCGATATCCGCCGCGTCGTAGCCAGCCAGCACCTCCGCCGCGCCGCTCTCCAGCGAGACCCGCATCAGCGCCGCCCGGTCCCGCCCGCGATCGCAGAGCGCCAGCATCGTCACGCCGTCCTTCAGCAGCTTGATGGTCCGGTATTGCGTCGGGCCGTCACCGGGGAAGACCTCCGTCGCGGTGCCATCGTCGATCCGGACGCGCCACAGGGTCTGGCGGCTCGACGCCTCCGAGGTTTTCACCAGCAGCGACGCACCATCGCGGAAGACCGCCAGCACCTCGCCGAAGCCCTGCCCCTGCCAGACCCGGCGCACCGTCCCGCTCGCCATGTCACGGACCAGCACGTCCATCTTGGCCGGGTCGCGGTCATTCGCGGCATAGGCCATCAGCCCGCCATCCGCGGACATCGCGCCAAAGCCGTGCACCACGCGGGGCGCGTCGGTCAGCGGCTCGGGCACCGTGTCCCCGTCACGCAGGCGCCAGATCTGGTGCCGCTCGTTCCCGCCCCGGTCGGTGGTCAGGATCAGGTCGCGGCTGCCGGGCACGAAGCTGAGCTTGCCCACCGGCTCGTCCATCCGGGTCAACTGCACGGCGCCGCCCTGCCCGTCCGCCTCCCAGACCTGCGCGAAGCCGCTGGCATTGGAGAGCCAGACCATCCGGCCACCATCGCCGCTGATCGCGGGCGCGCGGTGTTCGGTGAGGGAGAAATAGGCACGGATCGAGGCACCGGCGCTGTGGGCAGCGGCGGCGGTGAGGGGGGAAGTCGGGGTCATGACAGCCTGTCGGATCGGAGGAGGGATTGGGGCGCGGGGGCGCCCGCGCGGATCATGGCGGCGCACCGGGGGAGAGACCAGAGTCAATTCCGGGAGGCAGCAATGCGGTGAGAGGGCGCCTCATCCTGCACCGAACGGATGCCGCGGAACCGGGAAGTCAGGCCCGCGCGGGCCGCTTTCGCGCAGATGGATGCGGCCGTGGTGGAGCCCCTGCGACCAGCCTGAGCAAAGCCCATGTCGGGCCTGTATCAGACCTGCTTCACCCAAGGCCCCCGCCGCGCGGCGCTGGCGGCGGCCCTCACCTCCGCCCCTGCACCAGACAAAAAAGCCGGGCAGGTTGCCCTGCCCGGCCAGTGCCGTCGCGCGGAACGCGGCGCGGCGGTGTCTCATGGGGCGCGGGGCCCGTCAGGTCACTCTTCGCCCTCTTCGGCCATCCGCGCGTCTTCGCGCAGTTCGAGCCACATCGCGTTCAGCACCGCGAACATCGCGGCCAGCGGAAGGCCGAGGAGCCAGGCAAAATACCACATCGTTCAGTTCCTTTCGGTCAGTAGCTGTGGGACTCGCCGGTGACGTCATCCGCCGTCACCTTGCCCCAGAGGACTTTGTAGACCCACGCCGTGTAGGCGAGGATGATGGGCATGAAGATCACCGCCGCCACCAGCATGACAAAGAGCGTCTGGTGCGAGGAGGAGGCGTCCCAGACGCTCAGCGAGCTGTCGGGGTTGGTGCGCGAGGGCAGGATGAAGGGGAACATCACCAGCCCGACCGAGGAGATGATCCCTGTGATCGCCAGCTTGGAGGCGAGGAAGGTCGAGGCCTCGCGCCCGGCCCGCAGGCCCAGCACCGTCAGCGCGATGCCGACGAAGCCCGCGATCGGCGCAATCGCGATCCACGGCCGTTGGGCATAGGCGGCGAACCACGACCCGCCGCGCACGACTTCATTGTAGAGCGGGTTCGACGGACCGTCAGCCGGCACCGGGTTGACCATGGCATAGCCGTCGATGCCGAAGGCCAGCCAGAGCCCGGCCAGCGCATAGGCAACGCCCGCCACGATCCCCGCCTTGGCGCCATAGGCCCGGGCACGGCCCGCCACCGGCTCCTCGGCCTTGAGCGACAGCCACGCCGCGCCGTGCATCGTCAGCATGGAGAGCGAGACCACACCGGCCAGCAGGGCGAAGGGGTTCAGCAGGCCCAGCAGCTTCCAGAGCACGCCGCCCTCGTAGATCGGCATCAGGTCCTCGGTCAGGTGGAAGGGCACGCCGCGCAGGACGTTGCCCATGGCCACGCCGAAGATCAGCGCAGGCACGGCACCGCCGACGAAAAGCGCCCAGTCCCAGTTCCGGCGCCATGTCACGCCGTCCCGCTTGGAGCGGTACTTGAACCCCACGGGCCGCAGGATCAGCGCGGCCAGGACGAGGAACATGGCAAGGTAGAAGCCCGAGAAGCTCACCGCGTAGAGCGGCGGCCAGGCAGCGAAGATCGCGCCCCCGCCGAGGATGAACCACACCTGGTTGCCTTCCCAGACCGGGCCGATGGTGTTGATGACGATGCGCCGTTCCACGTCGGTCTTGCCGACGAAGGGCAGCAGCACCGCGGTGCCCATGTCAAAGCCGTCGGTCAGGGCGAAGCCTGTGAGCAGAACGCCCAGCAGGACCCACCAGATGACCCGCAGCACGTCGAAGTCGATCAGTTCGTAAAGGATCATGTCACTTACTCCGCGGGGCTGACTTCACCGGAGCTGCGCATCCGGCGTTCGTGTTTCTGCATCCAGACCTCAGTGGCCTCGACGTCTTCCTGCGGACCCTTGCGGATGTATTTCACCATCAGACCCATCTCGATTATGAAGAGCACCGAGTAGAAGATGACGAAGCCCGCCAGCGTGATCAGCAGATCGCCGACGCTGAGGTGGCTGGCCGAAAGCGCGGTCGGCAGGATGCCGTCCACCGTCCAGGGCTGCCGCCCGTATTCCGCGACGATCCAGCCCAGTTCGGCCGCGATCCAGGGCGCGGGGATCATGACCACCGCCAGCCAGAGCGCGGGACGCGGGAAGCGCATGCCCTTGATCTGTGCCATGACGAAGAAGGAGGCCATCACCGCGATGAAGCAGAAGCCGAGGCCGACCATGATCCGGAAGGCCCAGAACAGCGGCCAGACGTGCGGCACCGTATCGTCCGCGGCCATGGCGATCTGCTCTTCCGTGGCATCGCGCGGGTCGTCGACATAGCGCTTCAGCAGCAGGGCATAGCCGAGGTCCTCGGAATGGTCCTCGAAGGTGGCGCGCACGTCGGCGGGGGTTGCGTCGCGCTCGGCGCGGATCGTCATCAGCGCGTCATAGGCGATCAGCCCCGAGCGGATCTTGTCCTCCGACTCCGCGACGAGGTCCTCGATGCCGGGGATCTCGGTCGTCAGCGAGCGGGTCCCGATCAGCCCCATCACGTAGGGCACGTGGATGGCGTAATGGGTCTCGCGCGCCTCCTGGTCCGGGAAGCCGACGATGGTGAAGGGCGCGGGCGCCTCGTGGGTTTCCCACATCGCCTCGATCGCGGCCAGCTTCATCTTCTGGGTATGGGAGGCGGAGTAGCCGCTCTCATCCCCCAGCACCACGACCGAGAGCGCCGCGGCCAGACCGAAGGAAGAGGCCACCGCGATGGAACGCCGCGCCAGTTCGATGTGACGGCCCTTCAGCATGTACCACGCCGACACGCCAAGGACGAAGACCGAGGCGGTGACATAGCCGGCCGAGACGGTGTGCACGAACTTGGCCTGCGCCACCTCGTTGAACATCACCTCGAAGAAGGAGGTCATCTCCATCCGCATCGTGTCGGGGTTGAACTCCGCACCGACCGGGTTCTGCATCCAGCCGTTTGCGATCAGGATCCACAGCGCCGAGAAATTCGACCCGATGGCCACCAGCCACGCGACGATCATATGGGCCACCTTGCTCAGCTTGTCCCAGCCGAAGAAGAAGAGCCCCACGAAGGTCGCCTCGAGGAAGAAGGCCATGAGCCCTTCGATGGCGAGCGGCGCCCCGAAGATGTCGCCCACGTAGTGGCTGTAGTAGGACCAGTTCATGCCGAACTGGAATTCCATGGTGATCCCCGTGGCGACGCCGAGGACAAAATTGATCCCGAAGAGGGTCCCCCAGAACTTCGTCATCTGGCGCCAGATGGGGCGGTTGGTCATGACATAGACCGTCTCCATGATCGCGACGAGGATCGACAGACCCAAAGTCAGCGGCACGAAGAGGAAGTGATATAGCGCTGTCATCGCGAATTGGAGGCGTGACAGCTCGACGACGTCGAACTCCATGAGGGAACTCCCGTGGTTACCCGAAACCGTATAGTGTCTCGAAAATGCAGGTTTCTGTCGCGCAATACACCCCGCCAATCCGTGTGCGTTTGATCTGCATCAACTGGATGCGATTTGCGGAATGTGACGTTATGCCATTCACAGGCTTGTGTTTTTTGAACACTCCCTTCTAAAGCTGAATGATCCGGTCCGCGAATTCCAGTTCCGCATGGCGGTGAGCCGCCAGCAGCAGGGCGACCTCCGGCAGGGTCTCGCGGATGCCGGAGAGGACCTTTCGGGCGGTCACATCGTCCAGCCCCTCGGTCGCCTCGTCCAAGAGTAGCACAGCCGGGCGCCGCAGCAGAGTGCGGGCCAGAACAAGCCGCCGCGCCTCCCCGCCGGAGAGGCCCGCGCCCCCCTCGCCCAGCATCGCCTCCAGCCCGCCGCGCTCGGCAATCACACCGTCCAGCGCCACGGCGCGCAGCGCCTGCCACGCGGCGTCATCGCTCACGTCGGCCCGGGCGAGGGCGAGGTTCTGGCGGATCGTGCCGCCCATCAGCGCGCTGCGCTGCGGGACCAGCGTCAGCAGGCGGCGCAGCTGGTCCTCTGGGTAGTCCTCCAGCCGCTGCCCCAGAAGGTGCACCGCCCCGGCCGAGGGCGTGACCCGCGCCAGCACATCCAGCAGCGTCGACTTGCCGGACCCGCTCTCGCCGCGGATCGCCACCGTTTCCCCGATGGCCACCACGAAGGAGAGGCCCTCCGCCAGCGGTTTCAGCCGGTCGGGACGGGTCAGGGTCAGCCCCTGCACCCGCAGCCCGGCGGCGGTGTCAGCGGCCAGCGGAGCCTTCGGCGCCGCGACGGCGGCCTCGGGCTGCGACAGCACCCGTTCAGCGGCATCGCGCATCCGGCCCAGCTCCGCCAGCCCGCGGCGCAGGGGCATCACCGTCTCGGCCAAGGCCAGTGCCGCAAAGACCCCGATGGCTGCCGCCGCGGGCTGCGCCGCGCCGCTCTGCACCGCGCGCAGCGCCAGCAGCATCACGGCGGTGGTGACCAGCGCCACCAGCGTGGCCAGCGCCAGACCCGCCCGCGCATCGAGCCGGTCGAGAAGGTCATGGGCCGCCCGCGCCTCGGTCTCGGCCCCGGTGAGGGCGGCCCGCGCCGCGGGCATCCGGCCTTGCAGGATCAGGTCGCGCTGCCCGCGGAAGAGGCCGATCGCCGCGCGGCGCATCTCCTGCCCGGCCGCCTCGGCCCGCGAGGACGGGCCGAAGCCGCGACGCCCCACGCGATAGAGGATCACCCCCGCCCCGCCGAGGTAGCCCGCCGTCACCGTCAGCGCGACAGGCAGCGTCACCAGCCAACAGAGCATCAGGAAGGCGAAGCAATGGGTCAGCAGCGCCGAGGCGATCGGCAACGCGAGCCGCAGCGCCACCCCGTCGAGCGCATCCACATCCGCCGTGATCCGCGTCAGCGCCACGCCGCCGCGCAGCTGGCGCAGCTCGGCCAGCGGACGGGCGGAGAGGCGTTTGAGCAGGTCGAGCCGCAGCACCGCCAGCGCCGAAAGCGTCGCATCATGGGTCAGCAGCCGCTCGGCGTAGCGTGCGGCGGCGCGGCCAAGCGCCAGCATCCGCACCCCCGCCGAAGGACGGAAGACATCGAAGGCGATGCCGATGCCCGCGAGCCCCGCCATGCCCGTCGCGGTGATGAACCAGCCCGACAGCCCCAGCAGCGCGGCCCCCATGATCAGCACCACGACCGACAGGATCGCCCCGCGCCACATGCCCCAGGGCCGCGCGGACCAGAGCAGGCGCAACACGCGCCACAGCTGTCTCATGCCGCATCCTCCCCGATCCGCAGCACCCGGTCGGCGCGGTGCATCAGCTCCGGGTCATGGGTCGCCACCAGCAGCGCCGCCCCCTGCCCCTTCAGCGCGGCAAGCGCGTCGATCACCTGCCGCGCCGTGGCGTGGTCGAGGTCGGCGGTGGGCTCGTCCGCGAGGATCACCTCGGCCCCGGCAAGGAAGGCGCGCGCCAGCAACAGACGCCGCGCCTCGCCGCCCGAAACGCCTGCGCCGGTCTCGCCCAGCCGTGTCTCCAGCCCCTCGGGCAGGGCCGCCACGACGTGATCGGCCCGCGCCGCCTGCAGCGCCGCCGCCATGTCGCCGCCCCGCCCATGCGGGTCGAGGATCTCGTGCAGCGGCGCATCGGGCATCCGGACGGCCTGCGGGATATAGGCGATCCGGGCACGCCAGCCATCGGCGGTGAGCCGGTCGAGCGCCTGTCCCGCCACCGTGATATCTCCTTCCCCGGCCCGCAGCAGCCCCGCCGCAAGGTCGAGCGCCGTGGATTTGCCCGCCCCGCTGGGGCCCGCCAGAACGACCATCTCGCCCGGCTCCAGCGTGATCTCGGGCAGCACCAGCCGGCGCGTCCCGCGCTGCACGACGACACCGTGCATGGCAAGCGTGGCGGGCCCGGGGATCGGCGCGGCCAGGCCGCCGGTGCCGAGGATCGGATCGGCGGGCCGGGCGGCCAGCGCCTCCAGTTCATCGGCGACGGACTGGGCCGCGGCCCGGTCATGCCACGCGGCGGCAAGGTCGCGCAGCGGCTGGAAATACTCGGGCGCCATGAGCAGCAGGAAGAGCCCCTGCCCTAGCGTGAGCGGCGTGGCATAGGCGCCGAAGGGGATCTCCCCCAGCAGTGAGAAGCCGACATAGACCGCCACCATCGCCACGCCGAGTGCGGCGAAGAGCTCCAGCACGGTGGAGGAGAGGAAGGCCACCCGCAGCACCGCCATCGTGCGCGTCTTCAGCGCCTCGGCCCGGGCCGCGAAGTCCGTACGTGCCCGTTCGGTCGCGTTCAGCAGGCGGATGTCCGGCAGGGCGGCGATATTGTCGATAAGCAGCGCGTTCATGTCGCCGATCTCGGCCATCTGGCGGTCGCTTGCCTCCTTCGCGGCCATGCCGACGAGGGCCATGAAGACCGGGATCAGCGGCCCCGCCACCAGCAGCACGAGCCCCGCCGCCCAGGACACCGGGAAGACGAGGCAGAGGTAGAGCAGCGGCAGTACCATGACGCGCACCATCGCGGTCTGGTAGCGGGTGAGATAGGGCGAGAGCAGCGGCAGCTTCTGCGCCACCATCGCGCCGAGCGCCGCGGAGGAGACGCCGCCCGAGAGCTGCCCCCCCTCGCGGTCGAGCAGCGCCCCGCGCGCCTCGGTGATCACCATGTCCGCGCCGCGGTAGGCCCGGCGGGCGGCCAGGGCCTCCAGCCCGGCCCGGATCAGCGCGGCCGCAAGGAAGAGCGCAGCGGCCCAGAGCCCCGCCACCCAGCGCCCCTCGATCCACGCCGGAATCGCCCAGGCGATCGCGGCCGCCTGCACGGGCCAGAGCAACCCGGCCGCCAGGCCAAGGCCGGAGGCGAGACGCAGATGCCGCGCAGCGGCGGGCGCCACGAGGCGCGTGAGGGCAGAGGTCCGGGACATGGGGGCCGTCCTTTCCCGCAAAGGTCTAATCTGATTGCAGGTTTCGGGAAAGCGGTCTTCCTGCCGCATGGGGCGACGCGCCCCATGTGACCGCCAGACGCAGGGCAGGCGCAAGTAGGGCGTCACGGCGCGGGCGCGGGGGATGCAGGCCCCGGTCTCAGGGCGGGTGACAGGGCTTTCGCTCTTGCACTGCAGGCCCCTCCTGCCCTAGGGTCCCGGCCAGCTTCGGTCCGGGTGTCCCCACGCCCGGTGCAAAAGGGAATGCGGTGCGGGCCTTGGGCCCAATGCCGCAACTGCCCCCGCAACTGTAAGCGGCGAGCGATGCCGGATCATGCCACTGCGGCGCCACAAGGGCGCGGCGGGAAGGCCCGGTAAGGCGATGACCCGCAAGTCAGGAAACCTGTCGAAGCCGTTCACCCTGTTCGGGGCGCGGAGGGCGCCCGGGGCAACGGACCTGTCCGTATGTGGTGACACCGCACCGCTGCCGGGGGGTCACCTGTCCATTTCCGGTTGCTGAACGCAAGCACCTGCCCCGACCAACGGGGCGCCCGGAAGGGACAGAGATGACACTCAAGATGACCACGGCCGTTCTGGCCATCACCGCCGCCACCTCTCCGCTTGCCGCCCGCGCGCAGAGCATGATCGAACTGGACGAGATCATCGTCTCGGGCGGCCTGACCCCGATCGACGCCGCACGCTACGGGCGCTCGGCCACCGTGCTGACCGGCGAGGAGCTGCAAGAGCGCGGCGTGGCCTCGGTGCAGGAGGCCCTGCGCCTCGTACCGGGCGTCAGCGTTTCGGGCAGCGGCGCCAGCTACACGCAGGTCCGCATCCGCGGCGGCGAGTCGAGCCACACCCTGATCCTGATCGACGGCATCGAGGCCGCCGGCGGCGATGGCGAATACATCCTCACCGGGCTCGAGACCGTCAATATCGAGCGGATCGAGGTGCTGCGCGGGCCGCAGTCCGCCTTCTACGGCTCCAATGCCTCGGCCGGTGTGATCAACATCATCACCAAGAAATCCAGCGGCAGCGGCCTGCACTACGGCGGCACCGTCGAGGCCGGCAGCGGCTGGGCCGTATCGGGCTTCGTCACCCACCGGGGCGAAAAGGGTGGCGTTTCGCTGACCTATGCCAAGCGCCACGACGAGGGCTACGACTACTCCGGCTCGAACGGCGAGAAGGACGGCATCACCCGCGAGACCTGGCAGTTCGCCGCGGATTACGAGCTGCTGCCCGGCCTGACCATGGGCGCGACCTTCCGCCATTCCGAAGAGACCTACGACTACGACAGCGAGTCCTGGACGGCGGCCACCGCCGGTGAATACGTCGTGGACGATCCGACCCAGTGGAGCGACCGCGAGGAGCAGACCGCGCAGGTCTGGCTGGAATACGAGAGCCTCGGCGGGCGCATGGTCAACCGGCTGAGCTACGAGCGCACCGACTACGACCAGGGCTACAACGGCTTTGCGCCGACCGAGACCGAAACCGAGGTGCTGAAGTACCGCCTGTCCTACGGCATCGACGGCACCGTGGCGGCGGCGGACCACATGGTCACGCTGATGCTGGAGAACGCGCAGGACAGCTCGACCACCAATTCGCTCTACAACCGCGAGACCAACTCGATCGCGGCGGAGTACCGGGGCAGCTTCGCGCCCGGTCTCGACCTGCAGGTCGGCATTCGGCATGACGACAACGACCAGTTCGGCAACGTGACCACCTGGAACGCGGGCGTCAGCTACACGCTGGCCAGCGGCATCCGGCTTCACGCCTCGGCGGGCAAGGGCTCGGTCAATCCCAGCTACTACGAGCTCTTCGCAAACGACACCTACAGCGGCATCACCTACACCGGGAACACCGACCTGAAGCCGGAGGAGAACACCTCCTTCGACATCGGTGTCGAGGTGCCCTTCGCCGCGGGCCGTGGCACGATCGACGTGACCTATTTCAACGAGACCCTGACCGACGAGATCACCTCGGTCATGGCCGATGCCACGACCTACACCTACATCAACCAGACCGGCGACAGCGACCGGCAGGGTGTGGAACTGGCGGCCCGCTTCGAGGCGACGGAGCAGCTCAGCCTGCGCGCCGCCTATACCTACCTCGACGCCACCAACCCCGATGGCTCGGTCGAGCAGCGCCGCCCCGAGCATACGCTCACCCTCGGCGCGACCTGGACCTCGCTCGACGGGCGCCTGCTGCTGAACGGTGACCTGCGCTATGTCGCGGGCAACTACGACGCGCAGTACTTCGGCAGCTACGCTGTCGAGAAGCTGCCCGACTACACGGTGGTGGACGTCTCGGCGCAATACGCGGTGACCGATACGGTGAAGGTGACGGGCCGGGTGCTGAACCTCTTCGACGAAGACTACTCCGACACCTGGGGCTATGCCTCGCGCGGGCGCACGGCCTATGTCGGCCTGAGCTCGTCCTGGTAAGAGGCGGTGCGGTACGGCCGGAAAGCCCCACGTCCGGGCCGGGGATCAGGGATGCGATCCGCCCGGGCGTTTCTGGCCGCCCTCTGCCTCGGCGTCCCGGCCGCAGCGCAGGCGCAAGACGCCGCGCCGCGCCGGGTCGTCTCTATCAACCTCTGCACCGACCAGCTGGCGATGATGCTGGCCGCGCCGGGGCAGCTGCACTCGGTCTCCATGCTGGCGACCGATCCGCGGTCCTCCGCCATGGTGGAGGAGGCGCAGGCCTACGACATCAACCACGCCCTTGCCGAGGAAGTCTGGCTGATGCAGCCCGACCTGGTCCTCGCCGGGCAGTATTCCTCCCTCGCCGCCGTGGCCATGCTGCGCCGTCTCGGCGTCCGCGTCGCCCAGATCGCGCCGGCCAATTCGCTGGAGGAGGTCCGCGACCATATCGCGGAGGTCGGCACGCTGCTGCACCGCGAGGCCAAGGCCGAGGCGCTGACCGCGCAGTTCGATGCCGATCTCGCCGCGCTGCGGGCGCCTGCGGGCGACGCGCGCCCCCGGGCCGCGCTCTATTACGCCAATGGATACACCACCGGCGACCAGACCCTTGCGGGCCAGATCCTCGCCGCCGCCGGTTTCGCAAATGTCGCCGCCGAGGCGGGTTTCCCCCATGGCGGCCCGATGCCGCTGGAACTGCTCGCCATGGCCGAACCCGACGCCCTGATCACATCGCGCGCCTATCCCGGCGGATCGCGGTCGGAGGAAATCCTCGAACATCCCGTGGTGGAACGGTTGCGCGATGCCGTCCCCGGCGCGATCATGTCGGATGCCGACTGGATCTGCGGAACCCCGAAAGTCCTGGGTGCGATGAAGAAACTGACCGACATGCGCGAGCGGATGAGGCCCGCGCAGTGAAAAAAGCCTTTGCCGTCCTGCTGCCGCTGGTTGCCCTGCTGGCACTGGCCTCCCTCGTCATCGGCCCGGCCGAGATCGGGCCGCTGGCCGCGCTCAAGGCGCTTGTGGCCGGTGGCGATGGCCCGCTGCCGCTGGTGATGCGGGAAATCCGCCTGCCCCGGATGCTGCTGGCGATCCTGATCGGTGGCTCGCTCGGCCTCGCCGGGGCCGCGATGCAGGGCTACCTGCGCAACCCGCTGGCCGAGCCGGGGCTGATCGGCATCTCCGGCTCTGCCGCGCTTGGCGCCGTGATCTCGATCCAGACCGGCCTCTCCGCCGCCTTTGCCCTCGCCCTGCCGCTGATGGCACTTGCGGGCGCCGTGGGGGCCGTTCTGCTGCTGGTCCTGCTGGCCGGGCCACGTGGCGGTTCCCTGACGCTGATCCTGGCCGGCATCGCCGTCTCGGCCATGGCCTCGGCGCTGACCTCGCTGGTGCTGAACCTCTCGCCCTCGCCCTATGCCGCCGGGGAGATCGTCTTCTGGATGATGGGCTCGCTCGCCGACCGGTCCATGGTCCATGTCTGGCTGGCCCTGCCCTTCATGGCGCTTGGCGCGCTGCTGTTGGCCCGGACGGGCCGCGGGCTCGACGCACTGACACTGGGCGAGGATGCGGCGGGCGCCATGGGCGTCCAACTGACACGGCTGCGGCTGGCGCTGGTGCTGGGCACCGCCTGCGTCGTGGGCGCGGGTACCGCCGTTGCGGGCGCCATCGGCTTCGTCGGCCTCGTGGTGCCGCACCTGCTGCGGCCCGTTGTGGGCGCGCGGCCCTCGGCCCTGCTCTGGACCTCCGCCGCGGGCGGGGCGGCGCTGCTGCTGGCCGCCGACATCGCGGTGCGCGTGGTGATGCCCGACCGGGACCTGAAGCTCGGCGTGGTGACGGCCCTCGTGGGCGCGCCGCTCTTCCTGCACCTGATCTGGAAGACGAAGGGGGAGCAGGCATGACGCTGCTCTCGCTCTCCGACCTCTCTGTCACCCTGCGCAACCGTCCGGTGCTGGACGGCATCACGCTCTCCGTGGGCGAAGGCGAGTTCGTGGGCCTCATCGGCCCCAACGGTGCGGGCAAGACGACACTGATGCGTGCGGCCCTCGGGCTGGTGCCCTTCGCGGGGCAATCGTCACTGGCCGCCCTCTCCCCCGCCGCGCGGGCGAAACAGGCCGCGTGGATGCCGCAGGCCCGCGAGATCGCCTGGCCCGTATCGGTCGAGACGCTGGTCTCCCTTGGCCGCCTGCCCCACGGCGGCGGCACAGAGGCCGATACCGCCGCCATCGAGGACGCCCTGGCCCAGATGCAGCTCAGCCCCCTGCGGGCCCGGACGGCCACGCGGCTCTCGGGCGGGGAACAGGCCCGCGCCCTGATCGCCCGGGCGCTGGCGCAGGAATGCCCGCTGCTGCTGGCGGACGAGCCGGTCGCGGGACTGGACCCGGCGCACCAGATCGCCACGATGCAGGTCTTCGCCCGCCTCGCCGCCGAGGGGCGCGGGGTGGTGACCTCGCTCCATGACCTTGGCCTTGCCGCGCGGCATTGCACCCGGCTGGTGCTGCTGGCCCACGGTCGCATCCTCGCCGACGGCACGCCCGCCGAGGTGCTGACCCCCGCCCGCATGGCCGAGGCCTTCGGCGTCTCGATCTACCATGCCGAGACCGAGGACGGCCCGGTCTTCCTGCCGATGGGGGTCCTGGGATGAGCGTGACGCTGGACCGGCCCTGGCTGCGCTTCGACCTGGGCCGCGAGATGCAGGTGCTCAGCTGGGCGCCGCACCGTTCCGGCCTTGTCACAGCCGACCGCATCCTCTGGCGCGAGGTCCGCAATTCAGACCTGACGCCGGAGCTGGACGTGACGGCGTGGCTCACCGCGCGGCTGGAGGAGGTCGGCGACAGCAATGCCGTGACCTTCCTCACCTCCCGCGATGTCAGCGCCTACGAGGTCGCCGAGGCCGAGGTGGAGGGCATCCGTGCCACCGCCGTCGCCACCGTCGGCCTGTCCAATGCCGAGCGCGTCGGCCACCGGATGGATTACACGGGCCGCGACTGGGGGACGATCAACGTGGCGCTGCGGCTCTCCTGCGGAATTACGCAGGCCGCGCTGATCGAGGCGCTGTCCATCGCCACACAGGCCCGCACCGCCGCGGTGATCGAGGCCGCGATGCGCCTGCCCACGGGCCGCGCCACGGGCACGGGAACCGATTGCATCGCCGTCGCCGCCCCCGCCGGGGCGGAAGCCTACTGCGGGCTGCACACCGCGGCGGGCGAGGCCGCGGGCCGCGCGGTCTATGACGCGGTGCTCACGGGCACGCTGCAGTGGCTGGAGGATTGGGCGATCCGGATACCCGGGCTGGCCGACCCCGCCTGATCCGATGCGGGGGCCCGCCCCCTGACGCCCCCGCCCCCTGACGCCCTGCCCCCTGACGCCCGTGGCGGTACCGCCTGCCTGCCGCGAGTCGCAATCTGCCTGCGCTTGGCAGCGCTTTCCCGCCATGTCGCGCGGGACGATGGTGGTTTGCCTCCCCCATCCGGCCTTGGCCGAGAAAATGCGATTCACGGATGCTGTCGTTTTGAACGATTGGCCCGCGCTGCGCCGCCGGAATAGGCGTAACCGGGTCCTGCCCGACTTCCCCCTTCGGCCACTGCGAATTCCTTATCCCCCTTCTTTTGTGCGGGTTACGCTGAGGAACGCGACTTTTTGCCCGAAATGATTTCACGATGTATCCGCAGGTTTCTTTCCCTCAGCACGCCCCCCTCGCCGTCACGTGCGCCAGGCACGCCGCGCCCCACCGGGCCGGGAGGCCGACGCCTGTTGCAGCCGCTCGCTCTGGCCTTGCGACAGCCTCCCCGCCGCGGGCCGTGACGGGCGGCGCTGTCCGTCGCCTGATGGCGCACTCCCCCTCGTCGTCAGCCCCGAGCCCGATGGATGCGCCCGAAACGACGCCTGCGCCTGCCCCTTTCGTTCAGGAGATTTGAGATGACGCAACGAGTTCTCGCCATTTGCTCTTCCGGTGGTCACTGGATGCAACTCATGCGGTTGCAGCGCAGCTTCGAAGGTCTGGACGTGGCCTACGCCTGCACGCGCGCGGACTATGAGAAGGACGTTCCGGGCCACCGCTTCTACGTGGTGGGCGAAGTGAACAGCAAATCGCTGCAGCGGATGCCGCGCACGCTCTACACGGTGATGCGGGCGCTTATGAAAGAACGCCCCGATACCATCATCACGACGGGCGCCCTGCCGGGGCTGACCGCGCTGGTGCTGGGCAAGCTCTTCTTCCGCTCCAAGACGATCTGGATCGACTCGATCGCGAACTCCGAACAGATCTCGGTGTCGGGGCGGCACGCGTCCCGGATCGCGGATGTCTTCCTGACTCAATGGCCGCACCTGAGCAGCCCGGACGGGCCGGACTACTGGGGGGCCGTGATATGATCTTCGTAACCGTCGGAACCGTCATGCCCTTCGATCGCCTGATCATCGCGCTCGATGAATGGGCCGCCGCCCATCCCGGGACTGCGGTCTTCGCCCAGATCGGAAGCGGCACCTACCTGCCCAAGTCGATGGAGTGGGACCGCAGCCTCGCGCCGAGCCTTTTCCGCGAGAAGGTCGAAGCGGCCGAGGTGGTCGTCGCCCACGCCGGTATCGGCAGTTACCTGACCTCCGCCGGGGCACGGACGCCGCTGGTGATGATGCCCCGGCGCAAGGCCCTGGGTGAACATACGACGGACCACCAACTCGCCACGGCGAACTGGCTGCGCGGCCGCGACGGGATTTTCGTCGCGGAGGACGAAACGGGGATCGAGCAGGCCATCAGCGAGGCAATGGACAGCGTGGCGGGCCCTGACCAGTTCAGCGATCATGCCCCGGAGGCCTTCGTCAACCGGCTGAACGCCTATATCCGCGGTCGGGAAGCCTGACCGCCATGTCGAGCCAGACCAGCGCCCTCGCCGATCCCCCCGCCATGGGGCAGGCCTCCTCCCGGCCCTTCGTGGCCCGCCACCGCGAAACCATCGGTTGCCTGATACTGGGGGTGGTGCTGTTCCTGGCCTGTGTCGGCTTCAACCCCCTTGCCCTGCCCTCGCCGCGGGACATGCAGGGGGGCGATGCCAGCCGCCAGCTGTCTTACATGACGGTCTTCGTGCTGATCGTCTGGCTTCAGAACCTGCTGAGCTTTCCCAGCCGCCTCGCCCGGGTCCCGACGCCCTACTGGCTTCTCTTCGCGTGGTGCCTGATCAGCCTGAGCTGGTCCCTCGTACCCATGACCGGGCTTCAGCGGCTCGGCCTCACGATCATCATGGTGGTCACCATCTTCCTGTCCACCGATGCGGCAGGCTACCGGCGCACGACCAAGACCTTGCAGATCGTCCTGCTGGGGCTCGTCCTGGCGGACTTTGTCGCCGTGGCCTTGTTCCCGCTCTCGGCGATCCACCAGTACGGCGTCGTCGACCCCAAGCTGATCGGCAACTGGAAGGGCCTGAGCGAGCAGAAGAACCTGGCGGGCGCGATCTGCGCGACGGCCATCCTCTTCTACCTGCTCAGCCCGTTCAAGGTCGGCACCCTGCTGAGGGTCTTCGCGATCGTCGCCGCCGGCGTCTTTCTCTACATGTCGAAGTCGAAAACCTCGATGGGCGTCGGGTCCGCGGCGCTGCTCATCGGGCTTCTCTATCGCTACACACCTCCGCACAACCGGCGCTTGGTGCTGGTGATCGGCCTCCTCGCCGCGGTCGGCCTGTACCAGATCGGCTCCTTCCTCTTCAGCGCCAAGCTCGATGCCTATCTGAATGAACCGGACTCCCTCACCGGGCGCACGCAGATCTGGGCCTTCCTGATCGAATACGCGATGGCGCATCCGCTGACGGGCGCAGGCAGCGGATCGTTCTGGACCTACAACGATGCCAGCCCGATCCATCAGCTTGCGGACAACTGGGTCGAAGTCTCGCCCAACGGACACAACGGATACCTGGACACCCTCGTTGCCATCGGCTTTCCGGGGCTGGCCCTGGCCATCGCGGCGGTGTTCCTCATTCCGATCGGGCAATTGATCCTGACCCGGGGCATCGCATCGCGCGACGGCGCACTGCCGCTCGCGCTCCTGTTCTTTGGCCTGATGCACAACCTGTCAGAGAGCACGATGATGAACCGCGACGCCGAGGTCTGGCTGTTCACGCTGATCGGCGGGGCGCTGACCCAGCAACTCGTGGACAAGGCGCGGCGTCAGGCGACACCCGGCTGACACCGTCCTCCCGCCGCTGCGGGAGCATCAGAATTCCTGATCTTGGTGGTTGGAAACCGCGCTGCGCCGACAGGCCTCAGCCCGTCCGCCCCACGATGGAGCAGAAGTACTCGGCATAGTCGCTTTGCATCTGCTCATCGGTCCGAACGTCTTGCGCGAGAGCCTGGGCCGTCTTCGACACCCGCGCGCGGTGCACGTCATCGAAGAGCGCCAGCGTGATCGCGTCGGCAATGGATTGCGGGTCCTCGGGATCACAGATCGTCGCGCCGAGCCCGCCATCGGCCCCGATCACGCTTTCGACCTGTGTCGGGACGTCACTGATGATGATCGGGCGTCCGGCCGACACCGCCTCGAGCAGGGCAAGGCTCTGCCCTTCGTAGAGGCTGACCTGCATGAAGGCGTCGCAGGTGCCCATCAGATCATGCAGGTCGGGCCGATCCAGAAGGCCGACTAGAAACACCCGGTCAGACAGGCCGAGCTCCGCGATGAGCGCTTCGACATCGGGACGCAGAGGCCCCGTCCCCGCCATGACGAGCTGGACGCCCGGCACCTTCGAGACCGCCTTGATCGCGGCAAGCGGGTTCTTCTGCGGCGCGAAGCGCCCGGCCATCACGATGAAGGGCAGATCGGGGTTCAGCTGGTATTTCTCGACGATGTCGGCCCGGTCACAGGACGCCCGGACCGGCACGACCCCATTTGCCACCACCTGAAGGTGCTTCAGGTAGCTTTCGGGATAATTGCCGAAGGACCGGGCCACCGCCTCGGAGACGCAGATCACGGAGTCATAGGCCCCGAGGCTTCCCAGCCAGCGATCGAGCATGGCAATGGGGCGGCTGTGGGTCTCCAGCGGGCTGTGATGGGTGGCAATCGCCTTCGAGCCCGTCAGAAGCGCCGCCGTACCGGCCATGACATTGCTGAGCGGCATGGCCCCCAGAACGACATCCGGCTTCTCCCGCCGCACCTTCGACAGGAACCGCCAGAAGGCCCGCCCGTAGCCGGTTGCCCCGAGGGTGTCGACCTCGACCATGATCTCGTCGAACCGGCGCGGATCGGGGCGCGGAGACCGGTAGAGCGCCGCTGTCTGCGCATCCCAGCCACGGGCCCGCATGACCCGTGCCAGCATATCGAGATAGACGGAAACACCGCCCTCCGAGGCATGGCTGCTGGAGAGCAGGATGCGCCTCACGGCCTCGCTCTGCGCGCCGGTCGCCCCATGGCCGACCGCGCCACCCGTTCCATTGGCCCGGATATCCGTCATTGGCTCGGGACTGTCGGCAGCGGAAGCGCCGTCCTCACCGTGATGATATCTCCGGGGCGGATGGCCGTCGTGGCCTCCACGGCCATTTCGCGGCTCTCGGCCCCGTCCTGACGCACGAGCGTGAAGAGACGTTCGCTCTCCGATTCGAGGGTCGCGCTATTCTGGTCGATCCCGGCCAGGGTTGCCTCCATGTAGAGCTGGCGGGCCTCCTGAAGCTGCGTTTCGAGATCGTCCAGCGTGCCGCGCACCGTTTGCAGGTCCACAAGCGCCTCGGCCTTGAAGTCGTGCCGCACACGCTCTTCCTCCTCGTCCAGCTTGCGCAGTTGCTGCCGGGTGTCGAGGAGCTGGACTTCCAGTTCCTTGCGTTCGCGGCGCACCGTCGAGGCCTGCGACTGCATGTTGTAGAGTTCGCTGGTCGAGGTCAGTTTCTTGGTCACCAGCGCACTGGTCGACTCCATCTGCTTCAGGGTCGCTTCCAATTCGATGGCACGTTCGCCGATCTGGGCCTCGATCAGTTGCAGCCGGCCACTCAGCGCCATGCGCTCTGCGCTGATCGCGCTCAGCGAAAGGGCCAACCGCTCGGCCCGGTCCGCCATGACCTGCCGCTCTTCCTCGATGATCGGCTGGGCCGCAGGGCTGTTTGCCGCGACCGGCGGTACCTCGAAGGCCGTGGCCCCGTCCAGCTCCGCTTCAAGGCGCGCGCGACGGACCGACTGGCGCAGGATCTGTCCGACAACGATCTCGCGGTCGGCCACCGCCTGGATCGCGTCACGTTCCGCGCGCTGCCAATCGCTGGTCTTCTTGCGATAGTACCCTCCGGCCAGCGACACGGCGTTCAGCACGACGGCCCCGGGCCGATAGGGATAGGCGCCCGGACGTTCCACGTCCCCGAGGATGTAGAATGGGCGATATTCCGTCACCGCAATTGCCGCCTCCGGAGCCTCGGACAGGCGGGCGCGCTGCTTGAGGGACTCGGAGATACGCCGCCCGAGTTCATCCGTGCTCACACCGGCGGCCTGGATCGACCCGACGAGGGGCAGGGAAATCTGCCCGTCGGCCCCGATGCTGAACTCCCCGGAAAGCTCCGGCCACTGGTAGATCTTGACCGTGAGCTGATCCTCGACGCCCAGCAGGATCTCCTCCTGCCCCTGGGCCGAAGCCACGCCTGGCGTGAGGAGAACCGCACTCAGGACGGCCATCAAGGCTCCACGCATCGAATTCATCATGTCATTGCTCCTTCCGGGCAGGCCGCAAGCGACGCACGCTGCAGGAAAATCACGTTGCGGCTCATTCCGCCGCCCCGACATGCCCGCTCCGCTTGAAGTTGGGCAGTTGCGTGATGACCGGTTCGCCGGTGCGCGCGGCCTCACCGCCCGCGAGGCGGGGGGCCACCAACAGAACACCACGCGGACGACGTCCCCGTGCCGAGAGGCTGTCTGCCGGCGTCACCTCGACCAGGGCGCGGGTGGCGCGGTTGGACAGCAGGTCCTCGATCTCGGGGTCATTCCCGGCCAGCATCACCCCCGACAGGGCCGCATGCCGGTCGCGCAGCTTGGTGATCATGCGCTTGCTCGCCTGCAGATCACGCGCGTCCGAGCGCACCACGAGCACGGTGGACGTCGCTTCGGGCGACATCAGCATGACGTCGGGCAGAGGCTCCATCGGAGGCGCCAGCACGACGACGTTGTCGAAGCCCTTGGCGAGATCGGTGAACAGGCGCTCGAACAGGTCGCGCGTCATCACACGGGCCGCGTCCTGTCGCCGCTGCCCAGAGGGCAGCACGAGCAGCCCCCCCTTGCGCTTGGTTTCGGGCAGCTGGAGCCCGCCCAGCAGCCATTCCGAGACGCCCTTGGCGCCCGGTTCCAACTCGAACTGCTCGCTGAGGCCCTTGCCCCGCAGGTCGGCATCCACGAGGCAGACCGGCTTGCCGAGCGCTTCGAAACCCTGTGCAAGGCCGTGCGCGACGACGGCAGCCCCCTCGCCCGGCAGCGCCGAGGACACGATGAAGACGCGCTTTTCACCGACGTGATCTTCATGGAGCATCCGCGCCACGGAGCGGCAGCGCTCGTCGAAGAAGGTCCGGTAGCGACCGGCCTTGGGCGCCATGACCTTGGCCAGATTGACGGGCAGCGCCGCGAGGCCGCCAAGCCCGAGTTCTTCCGAAACCGCTTCCAGCCGCCGGTCCCGGCGGAGGTAGTGATCGCGCGACAGGGCCGCGAGCGCCCCGGCAACCAACGCGATCAGCACGCCGAGGCCAAGGACCATCTTGGCGGACCCGGGCTTCGATGCAGCCGGCGTGCGCGCGGGTGCGAGCAGGCGGGCAGCGGTGGCGTCGTAGGGATCGATGCGGCGTTCGGACCGGTTGGAAATATACGCGATTGCATGGGCATTCGCGATCTCGCGGGACAGCGCCGGGTCCTTGGAGGTGAAATCGATCTCGGCCAGCGCCGAGCGCCCGTCATTGCTGACCTTCAGGCCGCCGTAATATTCCTTCAACACGCGGTCGCGCATTTCCTCGGGCGTCTCCGCCTCCGCGACGCCCAGATCGATCGGCAGGACCGACGCCAGCAACGTCTTCACACGGGTCGAGAGCGGCACGCCCTGCGGCGCGAATTCGGGCTCTGCGGCCAGGTCGAGGGTGTCGATGACCGCCAGGGCGATGGGATCGCTCTTGAGCACCTCGACCTCGGTCTGGAGGGAGATCGGGTCATTGTAGACCTGCACCGCGGACCGGTTGCCCGGGTCCAGCCCCGGCATGTGGGCAATGTGCACCTTCGACTGCGCCGTGTATTCGTCTTCCAACTGGGAGACATAGACGACGGGCAGAACGATCATCGCCGCGAATACACCGACGGCGACCCACTTGCGACGCCAGATCGAGGAGATCACATCATAAAGAGCATCTTTTTCCTGCATGGGCTTCCGATCGATTTCTGGTGTTAGAGACTTTGAAAAAAAGGAGTTCTGTGGCGGTGTCGGTCACGTCTGCCCGCGGGCGCGACGGGGCGGTAGTTGTTGACGAGAGAACTCTTGGCGCCTTAGGTTGAACAAGGTCCGAGTGATTTTTGTGCAATCCGATAGTTGACAGGCGGTAGATGACGGAAGAAACCGACACTTCTGTTGAGTATTCGGCAGGCAAGCCAGCCTCACAACGCTCGGGCCCGGCAGGCAACGAGCGTGGCGAAAACCACCGTGCCGTCCTGTTCTTCAAGAACCTCCTGGTCTGGGGGTCCTGTGCCATCATGATCGGCCTGACGGTCCGGTTCTTGATCTACCTGCTTCAGTAACCGCCACCGCCGATGAACTCGACGCGCAGTGTCGCGACGAAGATCTTGAGGTTCAGCAGTGCGCTGCGCTCCGCGATATATTGCAGATCGTATTCCAGACGCATCCGGGCGGTGTATTCGCTGTTCGTCTCGCCGCGGAACCCCTTGATCTGCGCCAGCCCGGTCAGGCCGGGGCGTACCTTGCAGCGGTCCATGTAACGCTCGTCGAAGCTCTCGTACGTCACGCCGTTGGCAATCATGCCCGGAACATGGGGACGCGGCCCGACGACAGCCATGTCACCGCGCAGGATGTTGAGCAGCTGAGGCAGTTCATCAAGGCTCGACTTGCGCAGGAACTTCCCGATCCAGGTCACGCGTGGGTCGTCGCGCACGGTTTGCTGGCGCCCGCTGGCATCCCCCTGGTCGACCTTCATGGTCCGAAACTTGTAGATCCGGAAAATCTCGCCGTTCAGACCGTACCGGTCCTGCCGGAAGAACACCGGGCCGCGCGAGGAGAGCTTGATGGCCAGGGCCGCGACGATGAAGAACGGCAACAGAAGGAAGAGCGCGGCAGAGGCGATGACGATGTCCTGCAGGCGCATGAGCCACTCGTCGTGGCGGTCGCCGGGAAACTGGTCGTAGGCGTGCCCGGTGTAACGGCGCAAGATGACGCGAGGCAGTGTATGCATCTCGTCGACACTGGGCACATCGGAGCGAATTGCGGAGCGACCCTTGACGGCGTCACCCCAGGTCAGAGGCTTTGACACCAAAGGAAAAATTTCTTGTCTCATTGCATAGTCATTCATTGAGAAATCCCCATGAAAATGCAGTCGATGAAAGTTGGCAGCTTGGGCGCGACGAAATTCAGCCGCATTCTTGTCTTAATCAAAACTTAATCTCTGCAGTGCGGCAAGATCGGCAGCCGTATACAGCAGGCAGGACGCCGGAAATCTCGGGAAAGCGCCGGAATTGCGCGGTTTCAAGGCATCTACACTGCACAGTGAAACACAATGCCAGCGCCTCGCACAACCAAGAGGTGATTTCAGCCGGTGAATAACCGCAAAAAATGAACCCGCCTCGCGAAAAGGCGAATCGAAAGCCCACAATTCATGCGATTTGGTGCCTCCTCCGGCGCGCACGATCAGGCAGATCGCTCATCCGGCACCGTGGTCCTCCCCCGACCGGCCTCCCTCCTTTGCCCGCAGGACCTGCATAGACATGGCGCATTGTGTTCATGGGAGCCCTCGGGCACTCACGCCACGCTGCCGTCTGAAAGCTGTGGACGGTATCCCCCCTCCACGGCCCCGCGACCGATAAACCTGACCTAGAGCAGCCGGAAATTGCGCGCCAGGCAAGCAACAAAACAATCAAACATGGCAGGCGCCTTGGAACTTTATGACAAAAGGCGGCGAATTGAGCACAATAACAGAACAACGCCCGAAATATCTATTATTGACCCTCAACCTCGAAACAATAGGACGTGTCGCCTTGCTCGAAGGCGCCAGAGGAACAGGCCTCGGGTCGGCCATAGACCCATCCTGACCCCCGGTAGGCAATATAGACAAGGCCGAATTCATCCGTCGGGTCCGCAGCGAGCGCGGTGACCTGATCGAGCCGCCCGAGGGGAAAATCGACCAGCCTGTGCCAAGTCGCGCCCTCGTCGACCGAGCGCCAGATGCCAAAGACACCCTCGACCCGGCCCGAGATGTAGATCGACGGGAACTCCGCGCCCTCCGCGGCGACGCCGAAGGCAATGTCGTCGACCTGGGAAATCCGCGGCAGGCGCTCCCAATGTGCGCCCCCGTCCGTGGACCGGAACAGCCCCGGATCGTCATGGGCCGTGCCCGGCGTGGCGTAGAGCATGCCGGCGTGCCCCGGAACACTGCGGAGCTTGGCGCTTTGGCCACTGTCTCCGGCCACCGGGCCCCGATGAACCTGCTGCCAGTTCTGGCCGTAGTCCTCGGACCGCCAGAGCCCTGCGAGCGGCCCGTTCTCGGCCCCGCCATCATGAAGGATATAGAACGTGCCCGGCTGGGTCCGATCCGCCGTGACGACCTTGCGGTTCAGATAGAAGGCCTGATGCGCACCGGTGTTGGGCAGGACCTCGCCCTCGAAGACGACCCGGGCCCAGGTTTTCCCCCGGTCGCGGGTGTAGAACGGGGCCCGGCCAAAGCTCGGCATCCAGACGATGGTGTTCACGTCATCCGAAGCCACCGCGATACTGCCGAAGGACATGCGGAAGGGATCGTCGGCGGATTGCCCCGGAGGCGTCGGCAGGGTCGCAAACTTCTGCCAGGTCCGCCCGCCGTCTTCGCTGTAGCCCGCCAGGACCGCGTCCCCGTCATAGTCGCAGCATCTCAGCGTGTCGGAGGCATTCGTGACGATGAAGGAGGGTGTTCCGGCGCTCCAGTCCAGTTGCTGCGCGGCGATCAGAACCCGCTCCCGCGGACCATAGCCCGTCGAGAAACTGTCGAGGTCCTCGCGGCGGTGAATGCCGAAGTCCCAGGCCGCGAAGAGCGGCGCCTGACCGGCCGGGTGGATCACGTCGTTCGCGACCAGCTCCTCGATCCCGCGGGATTGGCTCTCGAGGCGGATCTCGCCACCGATGACGCGGCCGGAGAAGACGCCGACCCCTGTCGGCAGCCACAGGAGGTCCGGGTCCAGCGGATCGGTCATGACGGACCCGACCGAGAAATAGCTGCGATCCGATACCCGCAACCAGGGCGGCTCCTTCGGCGGGATCACGACATCGCGCCCGAGAGGGGCCCAACTGCGCCCGTCGTCCCGCGTGACCATCATCGTGCCGCCGATGCCGGAGACGATGAAGTGCCCCGGCGTTCCCAGCATGGCAATGCCCGCGAAGGCACGCCGCGGCGACAGCCCCGCACGATCGGCAAGGTTCGCCCATGTGCCGTCCCTCAGCCGCCAGATGCCGGGACGTCCGTCGATGCCATCGCCGACAGCATAGAAGTCATTCCCCCGAAACGCGGCACGCCGGATGCGATAGGGCGCGGTGTCCCCCACCGTGTCGACCTTGGCGAAGGTCATCCCGCCGTCCGTGGAGCCATAGAGGCCGCCGCCGGGCGGATAGGCCCAGACCTGCGCCGGTCCCGGCGTCCAGATCGGGATCCCGGGCAGGCCTGCTTCGGGCGCGTCGGCGGGCGGCGCGGAGGCCGGTATGTCCGGGACATGCTCCCAAGTGTCGCCGCCGTTGATCGTCCGCCAGACACCCTGCTGCGGAGACCCGAAGAACGCGCGATCGGGGTCGTCGGGCAGGACCGCAAGCGCGGGCCCGGAATGACGGAAGGCATCGTTCGGATCGAACTCCAGCTCTCCCGCGGCCGGGGGTGCCGCGACGGCCCAGCTCCGGCCCGCATCCCGAGAGGTGAAGAGCCGGTCACGTGCGGCCATGTAGAGCCGATCCGGGTCCGTCGGCGCGACGGTCAGGGCATAGACGCCCTCGACCATGCCGTTCTGGTCCCGGAACGCGTCCGGCATGGCATCACTGGTGACGATCTGCACCCATCGGTCCGCATCGTCCTCCCAGCGGTACGCCCCGTAGACGTCGGCGCGAATGACCCGGGTCTCCCCGGTCCTGTCGGTGGAATAGCCGGTGATGAACCCGCCCGCGCCGATGGCGACCTCTTTCCAGGCGTAGGTCTCGGCGTGGGCGGCCGGCACGGTGGACAGCAGGCACACCGAAGCAACGGCGCGAAGCGCACTGGCTGCGGATGTCACAAAGGTCATGTCGCGGTCGCAGAGAAGGTCTCGGGGTCCTGGAGGACCGTGCAGTTGAGCGGGGTCTCGGCGGGCACACGGTGCCGGAAGAAGCCCGAGATCAACCCGATTGCCGTGACGTTCCACGACACCAGCGAATACATCCCCAAGTTCAGGGACCCGCGCCGCCAGCTGAGCGCCGCCAGCGGCACCCCGACGAGCGCGAGGAACGCAAGCACCCCGGCCGTCCACGACCAGGGCCCCAGCAGCGCGACGAGCAGCAGGCACCACCAGACCACCACGATCGCGGCATTCCGGATATGGGTGCAAGCGCCCAGCACCTGTGGCAGGTGCGATCGGCCGACGGCCCCGCGAAGCACCTCGCCCACCGCACCGGCATAGCCGCTGCGCATCCTCCGCAGAAGGAGGTGATAGCCGTTCTGCTGGTGGCCGTAGTGATCCACGGCGTGACGGTCGATACGTGCGAGCGACCAGCCACCGGCGCGCAGCCGCGCGCCCAGTTCCATCTCCTCGAAGGCATGCAGGTTCCGATCCGCCAGGTATCCGACGGAACGGACCGCCTCGGCGCGATAGAGCCCGCCGCAATCGAGATGATCCACCGGGCCGGAGCGCCAGTTCCGTCCGGCCATGGCCATCGCCCGGATCTTGAAGCCGTGCCCCTCGGTGTTCACCTCGGTCACCTGCCCCCCGACGCCCGCCAGCTCGGGCGTGGCATCCAGCAGCGGAATGGCCTCGTCCAGGAAGCCCGGGTCCAGCACCATGTCCCCGTCGAGCAGGTAGAAATACTCGCCCAGCGCATTCTGGAAGGCGAGTTGCGCGCCCGCCCCGCAGGAGCGATCCTGAAAATTCGTCAGCTGAACGATCCGGACCGGGTAGCGGTTGGCGATTTCCACCGTGCCGTCGGTCGACCCGCTATCGGCAAGGACAACTTCGCCGCCCCAGGGCGCCGCCGCGGCCAGCGCGCTCTGCAGGACCTTCTCGATATGTTCGCTCTCGTTGAGAGCCTTGATGCCAATGGTCAATTTCATCTCTAGCAATCCATCCAGAGTGGTCGAACAAGCATTTTTAGTAATCGGTCATAGTATTGCCCGCATCGTATGAGCGGCCCGCTCGGCCTGCCAAGGGCCGGCCCGGCAAACCTTCTGACGTTCCGTTCACAAAAACGAAGACACCGCAGCCAATGGCTGCGGTGCGTGATTTTCCGGCAGTTTGCGATACCGGGCCGGGAGCCACCGTGGCGCCCCCCGCTCTCAGAGCAGCAGAAGCTCCGAATCGACCAGCGAGAAGCTGAGCGCGCCATTCATGAAGAGGGACGCGAATTCAGAGTTGTCCTGGTAGCCCTCGGGAATGGCCGCGTTGTCAGTGGCATCTTCCCCCTCGATGTGCAGGCCATTCACGTCGATCCAGTCCACGTAGATCCCGGTTTGGTCGACCGGGTTGGTGAAGAACAGGCGCAATTCCTCGGGCGATGCGTCGTCGACGGTGATGGTGAACTCCTGGAAATCCCCCTCCGCGCGCACTGCGGTCACGTCCAGCAGGGCCACGTCCAGCCCGTCGAGGTTGACGAGCAGCTCCGGCGTGAAGTCCTCGGGCCCTTTCCCGGACACGCGCAGCGTGATCTCGGTCTGGCCGCCCTCGTCCTCGGGCAGCAGGATCCCGTCCTGTGCGCCGTAGGCGTCGGCGACGATCTCCTCGGCCAGCCGGTCCTGGACGGAGTAGTCGTTGTCCTGGCCCTGCGCGACGTTCCAGCCCCAGAGGAAGCTGCCCTCGAACCAGTCGCCCTGCTCGCCCCAGACCTGCATGAAGGCTTCCATCATGTTGGCCTGGGCCTCCTCGCTGACCTCGCCAACCAGGTCGTAGTCCCCGGGATCGCTCGCCGCACCTTCGATGCTGCGGAAGCCGATCTCCGTGAAGATGACCGGCAGGTCATATTGCTCCGAGAGCGATTGCGTATAGTCCACCACCGACATTCCGAGCCACTGCGCGAGACCCGAGTCCATGGTCGTCCAGGCCGCGATGAGCTTCTCCACCGTCGGCACCGGCGCATCGGAAAGCGGGAAATACCCGTTGATCCCGATGAAATCGAGCTCGTCCCAGAACTCGATATTGCCCGCCTGCCAGTATTGCGCCGCGATGGTCACATCACCGCTGTAGATGTCGCGCACGTCCGAGATGATATCGAGCCAGTAGTCCGTGTACTCCGGGCCGTAGAGTTCGCCCATCTCGTTGCCGAGCGAGAAGACCTCGACATCATTGGCTTCCGCGATCCGCGCCAGGTCGAGAATATGCGCCTTGTAGCTCTCGAAGAAGGCGTCCGCGTCGTTCGGCGTCAGGTTCCCCGACCAGGTGCCGTCGGCCCCGCCGAGATGCGGCTTCAGAAGGATCTGGAGCCCGCGGGCCTGCGCGTCCTGAATCGCCTGCGTGATGTTGGCCAGCGACTCCGTGTAGTAGTCATCGGCATAGACATCGCTCGCCCATTGATGGGCGACCTGGTAGCGCGAGACGATCGCAACCGCGTTCGCGTTGATCTCGACGACCCCGTCCATGGCAAGCTGCGATTCCGCCAGGACGGCCAGCCCGTTGCGGGCGTAGTCGAGGCTGATGCCCTGGAAGGCCCAACCGTCGGAGCCCCCCTCTTCCGGATCGGGCGGGGTTTCATCATCGCCCCCGTCCACAGGTGGCTCCTCCACGGGCGGTTCTTCGACGGGAGGCTCCTCGAAGCCCCCGCCCGTATCGCCCTCGGGATCCGCCGCGTCGTTGTAGCCCGCCACATAGGATATCGTGCCCGTGAAACTGGCATCGTCCCCGACACGCTGATCATGAACGAGCGTGTTTCCGTCCACGTGGCCAACGGCACCGTCCCCGGTCTGAGAGCGGAGCACACCGATCCCTCCGGCCTCATCCACGAGAGCACCGTTGAGATAGAGCGAGGCTGTTCCGGTCTGCTCCGCGTTCCCGTCCATCACGAGAACCGCGTCATAGGACGTGTTCGCTTCCACGGCGGCGGACAGTTCCGTGTAGTCCCAAGCATCCTTCGCCCCGTTCCAGACAGCCGCATAGAGCGTCCCGCCCTCGATGAAGAGGTTCAGCCCGCGCGTCCGGCCGCCCTGTTCGTAGAGCATCTGGAGATCGTCGATGTTATCGCCGGTCGTGAAACTGACGATCTGGGTCTTTTCGTCGAAGAGCCCCCCGTTGAGCGCCTCGGAACTGTCGATCGTGGCATCGTCACCGTCCTGCCATTCGAAGATGAGCGCCGCGTCGGACAGGCTGGCGATCAGGGCATCATGCCCCTCCACCTCAGGCGTGCCGGAATAGGACGCCGCGGACGGGACGGCATGGATTTGTTCGACCCAGTGGATCGTCCCGCCGAACGTGGCGTCATCGGTAATGGCCGCGCCATCGATACGTGTCTTGCCGGACACTTCGCCAAGCCCGATGGAATCCGCCAGTGACCGGATCGCACCGACACCGCTGGCCGCATCCACCTGGACACCGTTCAGGACCAAGGCGACCAGCCCGCCATCTGCCACCGTCGCATCCAGGATCAGCGCCACCTCGTACTGTGTCTCACCGGCTATGTCCGCCGACAGTTCCACAACACCCCAGCCACCGTCATTCACGTCCCAGACCGCAGCGAAGAGCTGACCATCCTCGATGTAGATGTTCAGGCCGCTGCTGGCTCCGCCCTGTTCATAGAGCACCTGGAGGCCAAGCACGTCTGTCCCCGTGGTGAAATTGATCGCCTGCGTGACCTGTGAAATACTGCCGCCGCTCATGACGTCGGAATTCCGGAAATCAGCGATCTCCCCCTCCGTCCATGACAGGACCGGTGCGGGCGAGACATCGAACTCGAGGGTATTCTGGTATTCGGCCATTGTGTATGGGCTCCATGCAGAATTCATCGCGCTCAACCTGTCGAGGAAAGCTTGCAGAAGTTGGGTACAAGTAAGGAAAGACAGCGGCAGCACCCGGGGGTCGTCGGGCGCACCCCGGCTGTGCACGCGCAGGCCAACGGCTTGGAAACAAGCCCATTTCCTGTGCGACGCAGGGCGATACCCTAGAAAGTCCCGTGTCCGGCGCCGGTTTCCTGCCTCATTCGCAGAGTCCGGGCGCAATATCGTTTCAAGTTTCGAGGATCTTCGGGAGTTGGAGTGAATTTGAGGACTTCAACGCGTGCGCAATGCGCCGACACGCAATTTACTGACTTCAACTTTTGAGATCGTCACCTGCCGGCTTTTTAAATTCAACCATAGATGGCAAAAACCTTGCGAAAGTACCTCCGATTTCTGCCACCTGCCCTCGGACAGGTCGCTTCTGCCGGTTCACAGTTCTTTCTCTCCCTCCAACTGCTGCACACGCTGCCGCCGGAGGAGTTCGGCGCCTTCTCCTTCCTGCTGATCACGGTTCAATTGGGCTACGGCATCAGCAGCGCCCTGCTCTGCGCGCCCTATCCCCTTCTGCTCGGCAAGGCCGAAGACCAGACCACGCGACAGGAGGTGGTCCGCTGCTTCATGAGCGGAAGTCTCTTCTATGCCCTTGCCGGGTCGGTGGTGCTCGGCATGGTTGGGCTGGCGCTTGGTCTTGATGCGACGGCGAACATGGTGCTGCTGGCCTACACGGTCGTCATGCTGCTGCGCTGGTTCGCCCGGTCGCACGCCTACTCCGTCGCCCAGCCCATGCGCGCCGCCTACTCGGACATAGCTTATGGCGCCATGGTCATCGCCGGCACGATCGCGATCCGCGGGCTGCCCGGGTTCAGCCTCGCACAGGCCTTCGGCCTGCTGCTGCTCAGCGCCTTCGCCGCGCTTCTTCCCTTCGGCCCGAGCTATCTTCTGCACCAGTTCTACCGTGTCTCGCTCGGTGCGCTGAAAGACTACCTGAAGGTCTGGCGCGACTATGCGCGCTGGTCCCTGCTGGGGGTGATCACGACAGAGGCCACCGCGAACGCCCACGCCTACCTCGTGACGCTGATCGTGGGGCCCTCCGCCTTCGCCCCGATCGCCGCGGCACAACTGCTGATCCGTCCCATCACGCTGACCCAGAACGCGCTCGGCAACTTCGAGCGCCCCCCGCTGGCGGCCGCGCTATCCAATGGCCGCTACGATGATGCCTTCGACCGGGTGAGCACGCTGCGCCGGATGCTGTTCGTGATCTACGGGATGACCCTGCTGCTTGCCGGGGGGCTCTGGATCTGGCTGCCCGACACGATCTTCCCGCCCGAGTATGACCGCGGCACGTTGATCGCCGGCCTGACGCTCTGGTTCCTGATCGCGGGGCTGACGACGGCCCGCACGCCCGAGAGCCTCCTGTTGCAGGCCCTCGGTGAATTCCGACCCCTCGCATGGGCCAGCGCGGTCTCCGGCGGCCTCTCTGTCGTGCTGGTGGTCGGCTTGCTGCTGATCGCGGCGCCGGTCTGGTCCCTGGCAGGCGTTCTGGCGGGGCAGGCGGTCATGGCAGCGCTGCTGTTTAGAAAGGCCGCCAATGCCCGCCAGGCACTCGACGGATAACCCCGGGGGCCGGAGCGCCCCCGCATGGCACCATGCGGGCAGCGTGTGGCCAGGGGATCAACCGTGATGTCAGGGGCAATGTGCGTCGGTCACCGTTCCGGGTGCGCAGGCGCCTCTCGCTGGATCAGCACCTGATCCCGCCGCACTGGCGGGCGGACCTGGCGGGCGCGGCGCTCACTCCGCGGCACCGGGGCTGACATGCGCCGCCGCCCGCCTGCGCGGACGCAACACCGCCCGCTGCGCCGCACGGGTCAGCGGGCGCTCGATCGCGAAATACACGAAGAAGCCCGCCGCCGTGCCAGCCGTGAAGGCCACGACGATCTGAACCAGGTAGGGCAGACCGGACAGGGCGAAATAGACCGCCCCGATCGCGAAGATATGCGCAAGGTAGATCGAGTAGGACGCATCGCCCGACAGCAGGAACCAGCGCGGCACCCGGTCCGCGTAGCGGTTCACCCTCCCTGCGAGGAGCAGGACCGCGCAGGCGCAGAAAAGCGTCACCGACGACACCAGGTCGATCAACGGAACGTCGACCAGATAGATGTTCACCATGACCAGCACGACCCCCGCCACAAGCCCTGCGAGGGCAAGAGGTTCCCAGTTCGACAACCTGTCATTGATATGGAGGATGCCGATCCAGACACCTGCCACGAAGGCGAGCGTGTCGCGCCGGGTGTAGAACTCGAGCACGGGGCTCTCGAAGTGGGTCAGCGCGCCGATCACGACCGAGGCTCCGAAGAACAGGGTCACCGCGAGGGCGCGCTGTCTGGCGTCGAGCCATGCGAACCCCGCGAAGATCAGGTAGAAGTACATTTCGAAGTTGAGGGTCCAGCCCAGCTTGAGCACCGGAACGATCTCGTCGGACCCCGGGCGCTCCGCCGGGATGAACAGGAGCGACTTCACCAGGTGACCGATGTCGAAAACGGTGCCCTTGAACGCGGAGGGCAGAGCCAATGCCAGCACCGCCGCAAGGATCGACATCACGTAGTAAAGCGGCACCACGCGCAGGATACGGCGCGTCATGAAGGCCCCCGGGTTGAAGCGGCCATGGCCTGTCGTCACGACCATGATGAAGCCGCTCAGCACGAAGAAGAGCGTGACGCCAGCCACGCCGATCGTCCAGGTCAGTTCCGGTTGGGACGGAAGCGGGTGCGCTATGGCATGGCACAGCACGACAAGCACTGCCGCAATACCTCTGCCCCACTGAAGGCCATCAATTCGATTCATCGTAATACCACGGTGGCGAGCCCCAAGGTATTGCGCGGGCCAAGCACCAATTCCTCAATTCAATCGAGATTCTGAATAGCTTGCTTTCCGATTCGAGGCGCGCGGCTTTGCGCTGTAAGGGAGCGCCGGGCCCGAATTTCTTTGATCTGCCACTATCACAGGCAGTTCCGGCAGGAAGCGGCGCGGCCGGGGCCTCCCTCGGCGGTCTTGCCACCGGCGGCGCCGGAACCGGTCCGGCGCGCTGTCACCCGGCCCCTCCGTCGACAGGCCGCCACGAACAGGGGCCTGTCAGCGCAAAGCCCGCCGCCGTGTACCGTCCCATATGCCGGTCTGGCGTCGCCCCGACGCAGACCTCGCAAAGGGCCTCCCCCGCGGGATCAGTGGCTCATCCTTGCCCCCGGAGCCCCTTCCGACGTCCGCCAGCCGCCTGCGAACACGCACGACGGACAGGGCCAGTGTGCCGAACAGTTTCAACATGTTGGCGCAGCCGTCTCAGCGCTCCAGCACGCCATGCACCCGCGTGGCAATCCAGAGCACCGTGGCCTCCTGCGCGCTGACCGAGATCAGCGCGTGCCCCATGGCGCTGTCGAAGTAGGAGCTGTCCCCCACCCCCAGCCGGACCGGTGCGTAATGTTCGGTGTGCAGTTCCACCTCGCCATCGAGGACATAGAAGAACTCCTCGCCCCGGTGGCTCTGCAACCCGTCGAACTCGGCGATCGACCGGGCGCGGATTTTCGTCAGCAGGGGGTTGAACGCCTTGGTCGCCAACTCGGTGCAGAGCATCCGGTAGTCGTACTGCGGCGTCGACTGCACCGCGCCCTGCCCGGCGCGGGTGATCGTGCGGCGCCCGTTCACCGGGCTCTCCGCCGCGCCGCCGAAGAGCTCTGCCACGTCCACCCCGAGGCCGAGCGCAAGCCGCAGCAGCGTCTCGTAGGTGGGCGAGGTCTGGCCGTTCTCGATCTTGGAGACCGCCGAGGCGGAAATCCCCGCACGCCCGGCCAGATCGTTCAACGTCAGGCCCGCCCGTTTGCGCAATGCCTGCACCCGCTCGCCGAGCGGGGGCAGGGACAGCTGGGGCTCGACCGCGCCCGCCATCGGATCAGGCCGCGCCCGAGGCGAGCGCCTCAAGCCGGGCCAGCACCGGGGCCTCCAGCGGCACCTCCGTGCCGGGCCCGACGGGCACGGCGCGGCGCCGTGCGCCGGGGTAGCGGGTGAACCCCGCCTCGGCCAGCTGGTCCACCAGCACGCGCCCCCGGTCGGCGAAGGCCGTGCCCGCACCGTGGGAGGGATCGATGGCCAGCAGGATCTGCCCCGTGCGCGGGGTCTGGGCGCCGGGATGGCCGGACCAGTCGAACTCGAACGAGAAGTTGCCGCCCGAGATCCCCGCCGCCATCAGCTCCACCATCAACGAGATGGCGGAGCCCTTGTGCCCGCCGAAGGGCACCAGCGCCCCGCCGTGGAGGATCGCCTTGGGATCACCGGTCAGCTGGCCCGCGCTGTCCATGCCGGTGCCCTCGGGCAGGCTGCGCCCCTCGCGCGCGGCGATCTGCACGTCGCCATGGGCCATGGTGGTGGTGGCGAAGTCGAAGACCAGCGGCGGCTTGCCCGCGATCGGCGCGGCAAAGGCGATGGGGTTGGTCCCAAGCACCGGTTTCACCGCCCCCGCGGGCACCGAACAGGTCATGCTGTTTACCATGGAGAGCGCGATCAGCCCCTCGTCGGCAAAGGCCTCCACATCGGGCCAGAGCGCGCCGAAGTGGTGCGAGTCCCGCAGGGCCAGAAGCGCCACGCCCTGCCGCCGGACCCGCGCCACGAAGGCGTCCCGGGCGACGGCGAGGGCCGGCTGTGCAAAACCGTTGCGCGCATCGACCCGCAGGAACCCGGGGGCGACGTCCTCGACCACCGGCACCGCCGTGCCGTCGACCCAGCCCGAGCGCAGCGTGCTGACGAAGCCCTCGATGCGGAACACCCCGTGGCTGTAGGACTGCGCCGCCTCGGCGCCCGCGACATTGGCGGCGAGGATGCCCGCGACGGTCTCGCTGCAGCCGTTGGCGGTGAAGACCTTCGCCAGCAGGGCGGCAAGGTCATCGCGGGTGAGTGTCATCGTTTCCATGGTCGTCTCCTCGGTCAGTCGAATTTGGGGCCAGTCGGTTGGGAGCCAGTCGGGTGGGGCCAGTCGGTTGGGGCCAGTCGGTTGGGGCCAGCCGGCTGGCGGCCGTCAGGGCGCGGGCCGGTCAGGTGAAGCGCGCCGGATCATAGGGCGCGGGATCGGTGCAGGGCGCGACATCGAAGGCGATCTCGGCCAGCAGGCGGCCGGTGACGGCGCCCAGTGTCAGCCCCATGTGGCCATGGCCGAAGGCCACCAGCAGCTTGTCCTGCCCGGGCATCCGCCCGATCACCGGCAGGCTGTCGGGCATCGAGGGACGGAACCCCATCCACTGCCGCCCGCCTTCGCGGTTCAGGCCCGGCACCACGGTTTCGGCATGGGCCACCATCCGCTCGGGCCGGTCCCAGTTCGGCGGGGCCGCAAGGCCGCCCAGTTCCACGCCGCCGCCGACGCGCAGACCCATCTCCATCGGCGTCATGAAGTAGCCCTTGTCCATCACGCAGACCGGGCGGGTCAGGCTGACCTGCGGATCGGGCAGCGTGAGGTTGTAGCCGCGCTCGGTGTCCAGCAGCGGACGGTAGCCGAGCGGCGCGCAGAGCTTCAGGGAATGCGCCCCGCAGGCGATGACGATCCGGTCGAAGCTCTCGGCCGGGGCGCCTGCGGGCTTCAGCTGCGGGCCCTCGCCCTTCATCTCGATGCGGTCGACCTCGGCCCGGCGGATGCGCCCGCCCTGCGCCCGCAGATGGGCGGCCAGCGTGGTGACGATGGCCTCGGGGTTCACGGTGTGGTGCCAGTCGGGCACGTGGAAGGCGCAGGTATACTCGGGCGACAGCGCGGGCTCCATCTCGCGCAGGCGCTCGGGCCCGATCTCCTCGATCGCGATGCCGCGGGCGCGTTTCATCTCCCACTCGGGCAGCTCGGCTTCCAGCGCCTTGCGGTTCCGGAAGATGAAGAGCGCGCCTTCGCGCCGCACCAGCGCCTCCGCCCCGGAGGCGGCGAGCAGGGGGGCATATGTCTCCTTCGCGCGGCTGCAGAGCGCCGTCAGCGCATCGGAAATCCGCGCGACCTCCCCCGGGCGACCGGCCTTGAGGAAGGCGGCGAGCCAGGGGGCCAGCCTGGGCAGGTAGGACCAGCGGATCGCCAGCGGGCCATGGGGGTCCGCCAGCATCCCCGGCACCGACCAGACGAGGCCGGGCATGGCGATCGGCGTGACCTCCGAAAAGGCGAAACAGCCCGCGTTGCCGAAGGAGGCCCCCTGCCCCGGCGCCGACCGGTCGAAGACCGTCACCTCGGCGCCACGCGCCTGCAACGCCAGCGCCACGTTGACGCCGATGATTCCCGCACCGATCACTGCAATCCGCACAGATGTCTCCCCGGTTTGATCCCGAAGACGCCGGAGCGCGCCCTCTCTGCCCAAACTTCTAGCGTATAAATTTTCCTCTAGGAAAATAATTTTCCCGATTTGTCGCGCCAGTTTTGACTGCGGCAAGGCCGCTCCCGCGCTGAAACGGCGGGCTTCGTGCAAGGGCCTGCTTGCAGGTTTGGCAGTTCTCAAGCACCGTGGGGGCCGCTAAGACACCGGCCATTCGGGCCATTCGGGCGCGCGTCAGCCTGCGCCCCGGGGCCGCCCGAGGGACAAGGACAGACACCGTCAGCCCAAGAGGTAGATCATGTTCACGATCGAGCACGAGTTTGATGCAACCGTCATTACGCTGGTCGACGATGGCCCGGCGCCGCTGCAGGAAGACATCTCGATCAATGCCTTCACCGAATGCGTGACGCTGGAGCAATACGACGCCCGCACCGACGAAGTGCTCAAGATCACCCTCTCGCCCTCGCAGCTGCGCGACCTCGCCGCGGCCCTGAACCTGCCCGAGGGCAGCTACGTCCTGCCGCCCAAGGCGCGCTGAGGCGGTTCACTCCACCCGGAAGACCTTGTCCCGCGCGGTCTGGCCCCGCACCAGCGTGAGCCGCGAGCGCGCGAAGCCCATGGCCTTGGCCAGCAGCTTCTGCACCGCCACGTTCGCCTTGCCGTCCTCCGGCACCACGGTGACATAGACCCGCAGCGCCCCGTCCTCGCCCCGCTCGATCCGGTTGCGCGAGGCCTTGGGCGTGACCCGCAGGGCGATCTCGGTGCCGGGCTGCGCAAGGTCGGTGAGGTCTGGAAGCTGTGCCATGGGCCCGGCATGGCGGCTGGCCACGCGCCTGTCAATCGCCGCGCCACGGCCCTGCCCCCAACCTGCCCTCGACAGGCGGCCGGACCGCACCTCGACGGCCACACGCCCCACCGGTCCGGGCGTGCACCGGCCACTTGCCGCCTCCTCCCCGCGGCCCCTCCCCTTGCCAATCCCGCGCCGGAGTGGTCGGATCGCGCCGAACGACGATGGAGACGACGATGAAGACGGGCTTTTACTGGGACGAACGCTGTTTCTGGCACTCGGGCGGCAACTACGCGCTGACCCTGCCGGTGGGGGACCTCGTCCAGCCGCTCGCGGCGGGCGGCCTGCCGGAAAGCCCCGAGACCAAGCGGCGGCTCAAGAACCTGATGGACGTGACCGGGCTGATGGGCGACCTGCATGTCTCCTCGGCCCCGCAGGCCACCCGCGAGGAGCTGGAGCGCATCCACCCCGCCGCCTTCCTCGACACATTCAAGGAAACCTCCGACGCGGGCGGCGGCGAGCTGGGCCTGCGCACGCCCTTCGGCAAGGGCGGCTACGAGATCGCGGCACTCTCGGCCGGGCTGGCCACGGCCTCGCTGCGTGCCATCCTGAAAGGCGAGGTGAAGAACGCCTATGCGCTCTCACGTCCGCCGGGGCACCACTGCCTGCCCGACTGGCCCAACGGCTTCTGCCTGCTGGCCAACATCCCCGTCGCACTGGAAGCCGCCCGGGCCGAGGGTCTTTTGGGCCGTGCCGTTGTGGTCGACTGGGACGTGCACCACGGCAACGGGACCGAGGCGATCTACTACGATCGGGACGACACGCTGACGATCTCGATCCATCAGGAACACAACTACCCGCTCGACAGCGGCGAAGTGGAAGAGCGCGGCAAAGGCGCGGGCGAGGGCTGCAACATCAACATCCCGCTGCCACCGGGCGTCGGCCATCACGGCTACCTCGAGGTGATGGAGAAGATCGTGGTGCCCGCCATCGACCGCTTCAAGCCGGACGTGATCATCATCGCCTGCGGCTTCGACGCCGGGCCCTTCGACCCGCTAGCCCACATGATGTGCACCGCCGAGACCTATGCCGAGATGACCCGGCTGATGATGGCCGCCGCCGATCGTCACTGCGGCGGCAAACTGCTGGCCGTGCACGAGGGCGGTTATTCCGAGGCCTATGTGCCGTTCTGCGGCCACGCGGTGATCGAGACCCTCTCGGGCAGCGCGCATGTCGCGCCGGACCCGATGGCCAAGACCGTGGCCACCCGCCAGCCGAACGAACGGGTGCGCGCCTTCCACTCGACCCTGATCGACGAGATGGCCGCGGCCCATCTTGGCTGAGACCGGCCCCGGCCCGCGCTGCCTGATGCTCGACGTGGATGGGGTTCTGGTCCATCCGCGTCAGGGCGGCAGCTGGGCCGGAACCATCGCGCAGGACCTTCGGATCGACCCGGAGGCCCTGCAACGGCTCTTCTTCCGCCCGCATTGGTCCGCGATCCTCACCGGGCGGGAGGCGCTCGACACCGTGCTCGCGCGCTGCCTGCCGGCCCTGCACCGCGACCTGACGGTGGCAGAGGTCCTCGACTACTGGTTTTCCCGCGATGCGGCTGTGGATACGGCCGTCCTGGCGGAGGTCGATGCCCTGCGTGCCGCGGGCTGGCGCGTCCTCCTTGCCACCAATCAGGAACCGCTGCGGGCGCGCTACCTGATGGAGGAGCTTGGGCTCGGCGCCCATGTGGACGGGATGCTGTTCTCCGCCGCCCTCGGCGCGGCCAAGCCGGACGCCGCCTTCTTTGCCAAGGCGCAGGCCGCCATCGCCCTGCCCGGCCCCGAGATCATGTTCGTCGACGACACCCCGGCCAACGTCAAAGCCGCACAGGCCGCGGGCTGGCAGGCCCGGCTCTGGACGCCAGGCACGGGCCTGCGGGCCCTTCTGCGCTGATCCCGCCCGGGCCCGCGCGCCTGCACCGGACCGCGGCGCTTCTCAGGGGATCAGGGCGACCTTGCCCGCCGGGCGGGCCTCGGCGAGGTAGTCCTGCGCGGCCCCGGCCTCGGCCAGCGGGAAGGTCCGGTCGACCACGACGCGCAGCGCGCCCTCGGCCATCAGCGTCATCAGCGCGGCCATGTGATGGGCCCCGGGCCGCACCATGATCCGTTGCAGATGCACGCCCCGCGCCTGCGCCAGCTGTGCCGCCGTCTCGGTGAAGTCCAGCAGGGTGATCACCTTGCCCCCGGCCCGCGTGAGCGCGACGGAGGTTTCCGCCTGCACCCCGGCCTGCGGATCGAGGACGAGGTCGAAGGGCCCCACCGGCTGTGCCCGGTGGTAGTCCACCGCGATGTCGGCCCCCAGTTCGCGCAGCAGCTCCAGCTTGCCGGCGCTCGCCGTGGCGGTGACATGGGCGCCCCGCGCCTTGGCGATCTGGACCGCGAGATGCCCGACGCCCCCGGCGCCGGAATGGATCAGCACCCGCTGGCGCGGCGCGAGGCCCCCGGCCACCACCAGCGCCTGCCACGCGGTGAGCCCGGCCAGCGGCAGGGCCCCGGCCTGCTGCAGGTCTACCTGCGAGGGCACGCGGGCGATCTCCTCCTCGGGCACGATGGCATGGGAGGCATAGGCCGCCGCCTGCTGCGGGAACCGCGCAAGCCCCGCCACCCGGTCACCGGGGCGGTACCAGCGCACGCCCGGGCCCACGGCCTCGACCTCGCCTGCCAGATCCCAGCCAAGGGTGAAGGGCGGCGCGCCGATGAGGGGGAAATCCCCGGCGCGCACGGCGGCATCCACCGGGTTCACCCCCGCGGCCACGACACGCACGCGCAGCTCGCCCGGTCCCGGCTCGGGTGTGGGTTTCTCGGACAACTGCAAGACCTGCGCACTGCCCGTGCGTTCTTGAGTAATGATCTGCATGAAATGCTCCTGCCGTTCTATGCGACGTTGACGAGCGCCTTGATTCCACCATAACTTCCGTTTGTGAAGTAGGCACCTTTTTGGAAAGTAGTTACCTCATGGTTAGCAATGCGGCAGAAAGCTATCCTTTCGATGTCTTCAAGCGGCACTGCGCCTCGCACATGGTGCTTGAGCTGCTCTCGGGCAAGTGGACCTACCTTACGGTCACCGCGCTGAGGCAGGGACGGATGCGCAACGCCGCGCTTGCACGCAAGATCGAGGGGATCTCGCCCAAGATGCTGTCCCAGACCCTGCGCGGTCTGGAACATGACGGTCTGGTGCTGCGCACCGTCCATGCGGAAGTGCCGCCGCGGGTGGAATATGAACTCACCCCGCTCGGAGAGGAACTGGCCGGTTTGATGGATCAGATCTGCATCTGGGCACAGAACCACGTGCCCGACATCCTCATCAGCCGCGCCGCCAACGGCGACGCCGAGGCGCAGGCCCGCCTCGCCGCTGCCCGCGCCTCCTGAGATCGCAGGCACCGGCCGCCCTCGCGTGTTGCGGGCGGCCTCCGGTGCCCAGCACCGGGCCGCGATTGCAGCGCCCTGCCCCACCCGCTCCTCCGCCCTTCGCCGTCCGATCAGTCGTCCGATCGACCGTCCGCTCTACCGTACTTGGGGCGGTGCCGGGTCCTCCCGTGGCGACGGGCGGGTGCGATCCTGAGGCTTTTCGTGGGTTTAAAGCTTGAATCCCCGCGCCGCAGCGCCGACATGTCGGGGCAGCGACAGGAGTGATCTATGCCCGAAAGAAACCAAGCCGCCCTCGATTTCCTGCTGACCCGCCGGTCCCGTCCGCCCAAGACGCTGACCGCCCCCGGGCCGTCGCGCGACGAGATGGAGGTGATCCTGACCGCCGCCGCCCGCGTGCCCGACCACGGCAAGCTGGAGCCCTGGCGCTTCATCGTGCTGGACGGTGCGGCGCTGGATCGCCTCGCGGGACTGGCCCGGACCCGGGGTGCGGCACTCGGCAAGGACGAGGCCGATATCGCCAAGGCGGCCAAGCAGTTCGAGGATGGCGTGATCTGCGTCGCCGTGGTCGAGAGCCCGAAGGAAAGCCCCAAGATCCCGGTCATCGAGCAGACCTATTCGGCGGGCGCCGTCTGCCTCGGCCTCGTGAACGCGGCGCTGGCTTCGGGCTGGGGCGCGGGCTGGCTGACCGGCTGGCACGCCTTCGACCGGCCGTTCCTCGAAGAGGGTCTGGGGCTGGCCCCGCAGGAGAGCCTCGCCGGTCTGGTCTACCTTGGCACCGAAACCGCCGCCCCGCCGGAACGCCCGCGCCCGGACCTCGCCAAGGTGGTGACATGGCAGTCGGAGTGATCCTGCAGAGCTTTGCCCTCGCGCTGTCGCAGGCCGGGGACCGGCGGTTCCGCCGGGTGCTCTTCCTCGGGATCGTGCTGACCTTCGCACTGCTGGTGGCGACCTATGCCGCCCTCCTCGGCCTGCTGCAGTGGCTGGTGGGCGACAGCGCCACCCTGCCGCTGATCGGCGAGGTGACATGGGTCGGAGAGCTGGTCACATGGTCCAGCTTCTTCGCCATGATGGCGCTCTCGGTCTTCCTGATGGTGCCGGTGGCCTCGGCCATCACCTCGCTCTTCCTCGACGACGTGGCGCAGGCGGTGGAGGACCGGCACTATCCCCACCTGCCCGCGGTGCCCCGGCTGCCGATCCCGGAGCAGATCAAGGACTCGCTGGGGTTCCTCGGCGTGCTGATCGGGGCGAACATCGTGGCGCTTGTGCTCTACGTCCTGTTTCCGCCCTTCGCGCTCTTCATCTTCTGGGGGCTGAACGGCTTCCTGCTGGGGCGGGAATACTACACGCTGGCCGCGATCCGGCGCGTGGGCCGGGAGGAGGCGAAGCGCCTGCGCGGCCGCAACTGGCTGTCGATCTGGGCGGCGGGCGTGCTGATGGCGGTGCCGCTGTCGGTGCCGCTGGTGAACCTCGTGATCCCGATCTTCGGGGCGGCGACCTTCACCCATATCTTCCACCGGCTGGATGGCGGCCTGAAGCGGGCCTGAAGCAGGCCTGACCGATCGGAGCGGCTGCGCCGCACACGACGCCTGACGCGGCCTGCGCCGCGCGCGGGGGGCTGCCTGCCCCCCTTGCCGCCCTGCGGGGCGGCAAGCCCCCCGGGGATATTTCCGAGCGAAAGATGTACCGGTCAGGTGATGGTCAGGAGATAGTCAAGTGACCGTCAGTTGACGGGGCCGCGCGGGTTCATGCGGTGGAAGAGGTCGATGTCGGCGATGGTCACCCAGCCCGACAGGATGATGCCGCAGACGATGGCCCAGAGCACCAGCGTGACCCCGGTGGTAATCCAGACCTTCTGCTTGAGGTAGTGGTGCTCGGGCGCGCCGGACTGGGTGCCCGGCGTGACCTTGCCCATGTCCTGCTGGGTCTTGAGCTTGATCGGCACGACCACCAGCAGGGTGAGGAACCAGATCACCGCGAAGAGCACGAGGGCAGAGGTGATCGCCATGGATCAGACCTGTTCCAGCTCGACGAGGCAGCCGTTGAAGTCTTTCGGATGCAGGAAGAGCACCGGCTTGCCATGGGCGCCGATCTTGGGCTCGCCCGTGCCGAGGACCCGCGCGCCGGCTTCCTTGAGCTGGTCCCGGGCCGCGAGGATGTCCTCGACCTCGTAGCAGATGTGGTGGATGCCACCGGCGGGGTTCTTGTCGAGGAATCCCTGGATCGGGCTGGCGTCGCCAAGCGGGTAGAGCAGCTCGATCTTCGTGTTCGGCAGGTCAATGAAGACCACGGTGACGCCGTGATCGGGTTCATCCTGCGGCGCGCCGACCTCTGCGCCGAGGGTATCGCGGTACTGTGCCGCCGCGGCCTCGAGGTCGGGCACGGCGATGGCGACGTGATTCAGGCGACCGATCATGATCTCTCTCCTCTTCCTTTCGATCCTTATGCGCGGCTGCGTCTGGCCACGCAAGCGACAGGTCCGCGCAGGGACGGGTCTGCGACGGCGTCGCCCCCCGTAGATGGCTTAAGCTTTCATTAGCCGAGGATCGCTACCCTTCAGGGGCCGGAACGCGCCGGGCAGACGTTTGGGGATGCGTGCGGTCGGCGGGAACGGGCCATCGAGGGAGACAGGCGATGAATGACGTAGAGCGACAGTCCGGCCGGCCGGCCCCCACCGGGGACCGCCCGCTTCTGGGCCTCACGGTTCTGGTGGTCGAGGACAGCCGCTATGCCAGCGATGCCATGCGACTGCTCTGCCTGCGGTCCGGAGCCCGGATACGCCGGGCGGATTCCCTGGCGGCCGCGGAACGCCACCTGCGGGTCTACCGGCCCTCTGTCATCGTGATCGACCTCGGGCTTCCGGACGGCACCGGCCTTGACCTGATCGCCACGCTGGCCGACGCCCGACCCCGGATCGCTGTCATCCTTGCCACCAGCGGGGAGGACCAGCTGCGCGACAGGGCTCTCGCGGCGGGGGCCGACGGGTTCCTGTCCAAGCCCTTGGTGAGTGTCATGGCGTTTCAGGATGCCATCCTGCGCCACCTCCCGCCCGAGTTTCATCCACGCGGCCCGCGCGAAGTGCTCTCGGACCGGGTCGAGCCGGATCCGATCGCCTATCGGGACGACATGGCCCACCTGGCCGGGATGCTGGCGCCCGGCGCGCCGGTCGAAGTGGTCGACTATGCCCGACAGTTCCTGCTCGGCGTGGCGCGCGGCGCTCAGGACGTGGCGCTGTTGCGGGTGCTGGAGCGGTTGGAGGCCACACGCCGGGAGGGGGCCGCCCATGGAGGGGACGTGGCCTGCCTGGCTGGATTGTTGAGGGACAGGCTGGCAGAGCCGGTTGCGATCTGAGGAGCGGGCTGTGGCTGGTGCGACGGGCCGGCTTTTCGGCGGCGGCAGCGCGACGGTTCAATGATCGGCCCAAAGCGGGGTGCGTCGGAAGCGAGGGCCGCTTTGGGGCCGGTCTCGTGAAGAGAGCGACGGGGCGTCCGTTGGACCCCGAGGGTCGCAGGCGGCGGTGCGGAATGTTTCGGAGCGATGCAGAGGAATGCGCGTGCTGCCTCAGTTCGGAGACCTAGAGACCTAGAGACCTAGAGACCTAGAGACCTAGAGACCTAGAGACCTAGAGACCTAGAGACCTAGAGACCTAGAGACCTAGAGACCTAGAGACCTAGAGACCTAGAGACCTAGAGACCTAGAGACCTAGAGACCTAGAGACCTAGAGACCTAGAGACCTAGAGACCTAGAGACCTAGAGACCTAGAGAAGACCACCTCCGGGCCCGGTGTCCACCGGCCCCGGAGGTTTTTTTTCGATCAGGCGGCTCCGATCAGGCGGAGAGCTTCGCCGCGATCTCGGTCAGGCGCTTGGCCTGGTGGGCGACGGCGGCCTTGCCGGCATCGTCGAACTCACCGGCCTTGGCGGAATAACCGTAGGGGTTGCCCCCGGCCTCGAAAATCGCCCCGTCGGTGTAGCCGGGTGCCACGATGACCGAGCCCCAGTGCATCACGGAAATGTAGAAACTCAGCAGCGTGGTCTCCTGCCCACCGTGGACGTTGCCCGCGCTAGTAGAGGCGGTGACCGCCTTGTTCACCAGCTTGCCCTCGTTCCAGATGCCGCCCATCGTGTCGATGAACGCGCGGACCTGGCTGGGCGCGGAGCCGTAGCGGGTCGGGAAGATGAAGTAGTAACCATCGCCCCAGACCATGTCGTCGAGCGTGACCTCGGGGATGTCCTGCATCTTGTCGTATTGCGCCTTCCAGGCCTCCTGCCCCTCGACGACCGACATGGGCGCGGTCTCGGCGAAGCGGCGCAGGCGCACCTCGGCGCCGGCGGCCTCGGCGGCTTTCGCGGCCTCGAGGGCGACGGCGTGGTTGGTGCCGTAGGTGGAATAGAAGGGAACGACGATTTTCGGCTGTGCCATGGGATGCTCCTTTCGGCTGTTGCAACAGAAGGTAGGGCGCCCCCGGCCCTCCGGCGACAGGCACCGGCGCAAACCCGCTGTGCGGGGATGCAGAGGCTTTCCCCTTGGTCACCCATGCGCTGCCCCCTTTCCAGAGCCCCCCTGCTGCGCCATATCGAAGGCATGGCCCAGAACATCTCCCTTGCCTATTTCGAAGAGATCGCCAACCGCACCGTGGCCGATCTGCCCGAGGCCTTCCGCGCCGGCGCGCGGGAGGTGGTGATCCTCGTCGCCGACTACCCGGATGCGGAGATCCTCGCCGAACTGGAGATCGACGACCCGCTGGAACTGACCGGGCTCTACGAGGGCATCCCGATGACGGAGAAATCCATCTGGGACCTGCCGACACAGCCCGATGCGGTCTGGCTGTTCCGGGAGCCGATCCTCGCGGAATGGCGGGATCGGGGCGACGTGACGCTGGAGGACCTGATCGCCCACGTCACGATCCACGAGTTCGCCCATCACTTCGGCTGGTCGGATGCGGAGATCGCGCGGATCGACCCGTGGTGGGAATGAGACGGGCCTCGCGGAGCGCCGACACCCCCGGACCGAGCTGAGGACAGCTGTCCTCCGGCCACTGAGCTCCGACTGAGGCCCCGACGTCGAGCCCGGCCCCGTACACGCGGCGGCCCCCGGGGCCGGTCGGGTCACCTGCACAGAGACGCTCGGACACGGCCCTGCAGAGGCGACAGGCTGTCAGCCCCTTGCCTCAGCGGCAGTAGGAGCCGGAGCGGTAGCGGGCCGTATCGAAATGGAAATGGTTGCGGTGGAAGCGGTCGGACTCCGGCCCCAGCACCGTGCCGAAGGGCCCGCAAGCGGCCTTGTGCAGGCGGCGCAGCAGCTTGCCGTCCTTGCGGGTCCTCCAGCCGTCCAGCACCGTGATCTCGGTCCCGTCGCGCAGCTTTATGGCCGAGATGTCGATCGCCCGCCCCTTGCCGTGCTCCGAGATCTTGGCCCCGCGCTGGTTGTTGCGCGGCCGGCAGGCGTAATGGGCCGCGACCTTCAGTTCGGACACACCGCCGCCACGCCGTCCGACCTCTTTCTTCAGCGCGCCGTCGACCCATGTCTTCAGCGTTCTGGCCGTCGTGCAATCGATCAGCGCATGGGTCGAGAGCGCCACGCCCGAGACCGCGCGCAGCCGCACGGCATCGTCGATGCCGCAGCCGGAATTGCCCGAAACCTGCCCCACGTGGATGCCCTGCAGCGCCGGATCGCCACAGACCGCGCCCTGCCGCTGCAGCGCCTCGGCCCGGCGGGCGGTCTCGGTGACCTGCGGCGGACGCGCGTGGGGGCGCATCGCGGCGAAGCGGTTGGGGTCGAGCGGCTCGGCCTCGGGACGGACGCCGAAGGTGCTTGGGGAAGCCTCCCGGGCGGGCGGGCGCGTGGCAGGTTGGCTGGTCCCGGGCGGCACGGCATTTTCCGCAACCCCGAGGTCCGCGGGCGAGATGAAGGCCTCTGCGGGCAGGACCTGCCCTTGCACGATCTGGCCCCGGGCCACGGGGCGCAGCGATTGATCGGGCGCCTTCGCCAGCAGGCTCAGCGGTGCGGCGAGACATCCCGCCAGCGCCAGAGCCGCCGCGACCCGCGCCCGGGCCGTCATGCGTCGGGCGCCTTGGGCTGACGCGGCCCGCCCCGGCCGAAGTCCGGGGCGGCGGTGTCCTGACCGGCCTCGATGATGCCGCGCCGTATCGCCCGCGTGCGGGTGAAGTAATCGAAGAGCAGGTCACCATCGTCGCGCCGGATCGCCCGCTGCAGGCGGAAGAGCTCCTCGGTGAAGCGCTGGAGGATCGACAGCGTCGCCTCCTTGTTCGAGAGGAAGACGTCGCGCCACATGGTCGGGTCCGAGGCGGCGATCCGGGTGAAGTCCCGGAAACCGGCGGCGGAATACTTGATCACCTCGCTGTCGGTCACCCGGCGCAGGTCGTCGGCCACGCCCACCATCGTGTAGGCGATGAGGTGCGGCGTGTGGCTGGTGACGGCAAGGACAAGGTCATGATGCTCGGCGTCCATCTCGTCGACGTTGGCGCCCAGCCCCTCCCAGAACCGGCGCAGCGTCGTGATCGCCTCCGCGTCGGAGCCCTCGGAGGGCACGATCAGGCACCAGCGGTTGTCGAAAAGCTCGGCAAAGCCCGCCTCGGGGCCGGAATGCTCGGTCCCTGCCAGCGGGTGCGCCGGGACGAAATGCACGCCCTCGGGGATATGCGGCCCCACGGCGTCGATGACGGATTTCTTGACCGAGCCCACGTCGGAGACAGTGGCGCCGGGCTTCAGCGCGCCGCCGATCTCCTCGGCCACGGCGCCCATGGCGCCCACGGGCACGCAGAAGATCACGAGGTCCGCGTCGGCCACGGCCTCGGCGGCGGTGCCGGCGACGGTGTGGCAGAGGCCGATCCGGCGGGCGGTCTCGCGCACCCCCGGGTCGCGGTCATAGCCGATGATCTCGCCCGCCACCTGGCCGCGCTGCGTGGCCCATGCGATCGACGAGGCGATCAGGCCGAGGCCGATCAGCGCAAGCTTGGGATAGACGGGGGCCGCGGCGGCCGGGGTCGTCACGTCGGTGGTCATCGTGCGCCGCCCTTGAACTGGCCGATGGCATGGGCCACGCGGCGGCAGCTGGATTCGTCGCCCACCGTGATGCGCAGGCAATGCGGCAGCTTGTAGCCCGCCACGCCGCGCACGAGCAGGCCTTGGGATTTCAGGTAAGTGTCACAGGCCATGGCCTCTTCCTCGTCGGCGAAGCGCGCGAGGATGAAGTTGGCCGTCGACGTGTCGGAGGGCACGCCGTGCTCGGCCAGCGCCTCGGCCAGCCATGTCCGCAGGCGGGCGTTTTCCGAGCGCGAGCGGTCCACGTGGGCACGGTCGCGCACGGCGGCCTCGGCCGCGGCCAGCTGCGTGGAGGAGAGGTTGAACGGCCCCCGGATGCGGTTGAGCACGTCGATCACCTCCTGCGGGCCATAGCCCCAGCCGATCCGCAGCCCGCCGAGGCCGTAGATCTTGGAGAAGGTGCGCGTCATGACCACGTTCGACCGGCTGTCCACCAGCGCGGCGCCGCCGTCGAAGCCTTCGACATATTCGGCATAGGCGCCATCGAGGACCAGCAGCGCCTGCTCCGGCAGACCGGCGGCGAGCCGCGCGACCTCGTTGCCGCCGATCATCGTGCCGGTGGGGTTGTTCGGGTTCGCGATGAAGACCAGCCGCGTGCGCTCGTTGCAGGCCGCCAGAAGCGCGTCCACGTCCGTGACACGCTCGCGCTCCTTCACCTCGACGGGCGTCGCGCCCGCGGCGAGGGCCGAGATCCGGTACATGGAGAAACCATGTTCGGTGAAGAGCACCTCTTCGCCCGGCCCGGCATAGGCCTGACACAGGAAGGCGATGATCTCGTCCGAGCCGACGCCGCAGATGATCCGCTCGGGGTCGAGCCCGTGGGTGTCCGCGATGGCCCGGCGGAGCGAGGCATGATCCGTGGAAGGATAGCGGTGCAGGTCGTAGACGGAGCGCCGCACGGCCTCGACGGCCGCTTCCCCCGGGCCGAAGGGATTCTCGTTCGACGAGAGTTTCACCACGTCGGTCTGGCCTGCGACCTTGGACGCGCCGCTCTGGTAGAGCGCGATGTCCATGATGCCGGGCTGAGGTCTGATCGAATGGGTCATGTGTCTCACCTGAAATATCGGCCCTGCATAGCGAGGGCCGACCGGTCTGACCAGCATAGGCCGATCATGTCTGCCCTGTCATTGCGGCAGGGTTGCAACAGGGTCGCAGGGGGTGCTTTTTCGTCCGTGCTGCCCGGTCTAGGGTCGCCGCTCAACGGGTCGAGAAGGGCGGGACATGCCGGACACCAGCACAAGCGGCCAGATCGGCAAAGAGATCGGCCCGGGGATCAGCCCGCAGATCGGGCCCGCACGGGCCGAGGAGGCCCCGGCGCTGGCGGCGCTGTCGATCGAGGTCTGGCTCGGCACCTACATCCGCGAGGGCGTGGCCCCGGTCTTTGCCGACTACGCGCTGCGCCACTTCACCGCAGAGGCGGTGGCGGGCTGGATCGCCGCGCCGGAGGGGGTGTTCCTCGTCGCCCGCGACACCGCCGGGCCGGTAGGTTACCTGAGGCTGGAGGAGGCCCGCCCTGCCCCGGTCATGGCACCCGGCGTCTCGCAGGCCGAGATCGTCACACTCTATGTCCGCCCCCGCTTCCACGGCGTCGGGCTGGGCCGGGCCCTGCTGGCCGCGGGGCTGGAGGCGGCGCAGGCACGCGGGCTGCCGCGCCCGTGGCTGGCGGTGAACTCCGAGAACACCGGGGCGCTGGCCTTCTACGCCGCCTGCGGCTTCGTCAGCATCGGCCAGACCGTCTTCCGCATCGGCGAGGGCGCCTATCCGAACGAGTTGCTGGCCGCGCCCTGATCCATCTGCGCCCCAATCTTTCTACGCAGGGGCCTCAGCCCGCCAGCACGTTGCGGAAGGCCCAGGGGTTCTCCTCGTCCAATTCCTCCGGGAACTGGGTCTGGCGATTGGTGAGCGGCGTCCAGTCGGTGTAATGCCCCTCGACCGGGCCGAGGTAGGGCTTCTGGATCTCCAGACAGCGGGCGTGGTCCATCTCATCGGTCTCGACGATGCCGGCCTCGGGGTTCTCCAGCGCCCAGACCATCCCTGCCAGCACGGCAGAGGAGACCTGCAAGCCGGTCGCGTTCTGGTCCGGGGCAAGGGTCTTGGTCTCTTCGTTAGACAGTCGCGAGCCGTACCAGAGCGCGTTCTTCTCGTGGCCGTAGAGCAGCACGCCCAATTCGTCGATCCCGCCGGGCTCGATCTCGTCGACGCCAAGGATGTGGTGATCGGTCTGGATCTGCTCCGAGCCGAACATCTCGTGCAGCGACAGCACGGCATCGTCGCAGGGGTGGTAGGCATAGTGGCAGGTGGGCCGGAACTCCGGCGCTTCGACCATGCCGACGGTGTAGTAATCCGCGATGGAGATCGCCTCGTTATGGGTCACGAGGAAGCCGAACTGCGGCCCCGGGGTCGGGCACCATGTGCGGATGCGGGTGTTGGCGCCCGGCTGCTCCAGCCAGATGCCCGCAAGGCAGCCGTAGTCGTAGCCATGCGCATTGTCGGGCTTCCACGTCTCGGCGGTGCCCCAGCCCAGTTCCGCGGGCTGGAAGCCCTCGGCGATGAAGCCCTCCACCGACCATGTGTTCACGAACTGCCCCGGCTCGCGCGGGGTCAGGCGGACCTGCGTGTCGCGCTCCGCGATATGGACGCCCTTCACGCCGAGGTCGCGCATCAGTCGCCCCCAGCCCGGGCGGTCCGTCGGCGGGGTCGCGTCGCGGCCCGTGTCCTCGGCCAGCTTCAGCAGCGCCTCCTTCACGAACCACGAGACCATGCCCGGGTTCGCCCCGCAGCAACTGACCGCCGTGGTGCCGCCGGGGTTGGCCGCCTTCTCGTCCCGCACCTTCTGGCGCAGGGCATAGTTGGTGCGCGCGGCATTGTCCTCGGTCTCGAAGTAGTAACCCGCCCAGGGCTCCACCACCGTGTCGATGTAGAGCACGCCCTTCTCGCGGCAGAACCGCAGGATATCGAGCGAGGAGGTATCGACCGAGAGGTTCACCACGAAGCCCTTGCCCGTCTCGAAGAGCCCGCCCAGCACCTCGCGGTAGTTCTCGGGCGTCAGCGCCACCTCCAGATGCCGGATGCCACGCTCTCTCAGCTCTGCCGCCACGGCGCCGTTGGGTTCGATCACCACCAGCTTCTCGCGGTCGAAGTCGAAGTGACGCTCGATCAGCGGCAGCGTGCCCCGGCCGATCGAGCCGAAGCCGATCAGGATCACGGGGCCGTCGATACGGGCATGGACGGGATGGGTCACGGGCTCTCTCCTGCTGGCGGTCCGGTCTGAACCTAGAGTGCGCAATCGCGCCGTCCATGCAATGGCCCCGCGCGCAATCGTCCGCGATCTCCTGACGAAAGCGGTCGGCGGCGGACGCCGCCCCGACCGCCCGCGCAGATGTGATCGCCTGCGACGGTGCAGAGCGCGCGAGTAGGGATGCAAGCCATTGATCGGGCGCCATGCAGAACATACCATGAACACATGGGTAAGAAATCTCTCGATCAGAAACTCGCGATTCTCTCCGATGCGGCGAAGTACGATGCCTCCTGCGCCTCCAGCGGGGGGCAGAGGCGGGATTCGCGCGATGGCAAGGGCATCGGCTCGGTCACCGGGTCGGGCATCTGTCATGCCTATGCGCCGGACGGGCGCTGTATCTCGCTGCTCAAGATCCTGATGACGAACTTCTGCATCTACGACTGCGCCTATTGCGTGAACCGTGTCTCCTCCAACGTGGAACGCGCCCGCTTCTCGCCCGAGGAGGTGGTGGAACTGACGCTGGAGTTCTATCGCCGCAACTACATCGAGGGGCTCTTCCTCTCCTCCGGCATCATCCGCAGCCCCGACGACACGATGGCCGACATGGTGCGTATCGCCCGGATGCTGCGGCAGGAGCACGGGTTTCGCGGCTACATCCACCTCAAGACGATCCCCGATGCGGCGCCCGAGCTGATCGAGGCGGCGGGCCTCTACGCCGACCGGCTGTCGATCAACGTGGAGCTGCCGACCGACAAGGCCGTGGCCGATTACGCGCCCGAGAAATCACCCGAACGCATTCGCCGCGCCATGGCCGACGTGCGCCTGCTCAAGGAGGCCCGCAAGGAAAAGAGCTTCACCGGCAAGCGCCCGCCCCGCTTTGCCCCCGCGGGCCAGTCGACGCAGATGATCGTCGGTGCGGACGGGGCGCAGGACACGACGATCCTGCGCAGCTCGACCCGGCTCTATTCCTCCTACCGGCTGAAGCGGGTCTATTACTCCGCCTTCTCCCCGATCCCCGACAGCTCTGCCGCGCTGCCGCTGGTGAAACCTCCGCTCATGCGCGAGCACCGGCTCTATCAGGCGGACTGGCTGCTGCGCTTCTACGGCTTCGACGTGGAGGAGATCGCCGCTGCTGCGCCCACGGGCAACCTCGACCTGGAGGTCGACCCCAAGCTGGCCTGGGCGCTGGCGAACCGGCATCTCTTCCCGCTGGACGTGAACCGGGCCGAGCGCGAGATGCTGCTGCGCATTCCCGGCGTCGGGGTACGTTCGGTGAACCGCATCCTCGCCACGCGGCGGCACCGGACGCTGCGCTACGAGGACCTCGTGCGGATCGGGGCCAACATGAAGCAGGCCCGGCCCTTCCTCACGGCGCTGGACTGGCATCCGCGCGCGCTGACCGATTCCGCCGATCTGCGCGCCCGTTTCGCCCCGCCGCCCGAGCAGTTGCAGCTGATCTGATGCGCCGCGTCGCCCTGCCCGAGATCGGCACCTTCGAAGCTTGGCGCGCCGCCGCGCGCGACCTGTTGGCCGAAGGCGTGCCGCCGGAGCAGGTGCTGTGGCATCGCGGCGCGGCAGAGGCTGACCTCTTCGCAGGCGGGGACGATCCGGCGCAGGGCCTGCCCGGCGACCTCTTCGGCGGTACACCGGCCCCGCCCGCCAAAGCCGTCACCGTACCCAAGGGTTTCGTCCAGCTGGCCCGGATGGTGGTCTGGCACCGCGACCCCGAACGGTTCGCCCGGCTCTACGCCTTGCTGTGGGCGCTGCGCGACAGCCGTGGCCTGCTGGAGGACCGGGGCGATCCGCGCGTCGACCGGCTGAACCGCATGGCCAAGGAGGTGGGCCGCGACAAGCACAAGATGACCGCCTTCGTACGCTTCCGCGACCTCGGCCATGACGGCCCGCGCCGCCGCTTTGCCGCGTGGTTCGAGCCGACGCACCTGATCCTTGAACCCACCGCACCCTTCTTCGAGAAACGCTTCGGCGACATGGACTGGTCGATCTTCACCCCCGACCTGACGGCGCATTTCGTGGAGGGACAGACCCGGCTCGAGCCTGCCGTGGCCCGGCCCGACCTGCCGCAGGACGCCGCGGAGGAGCTCTGGCGGACCTACTTCCGCAACATCTTCAACCCCGCGCGGCTGAAGGTGAAGGCGATGCAGGCCGAGATGCCGCGCAAGTACTGGCGCAACATGCCCGAGGCGGAGATGATCCCCGAGCTGATCGCCACCGCGCAGAGCCGCGCCCGCGCCATGGCCGAGGCCGCGCCGACACTGGCCCCGGCGCGCGCGGCCAGGATCGGGGCCCGGCTGCGCGCCCCCGAGGCGGCCGAGGTGCCGCAGGGGCTCGACGCACTGAAGGCCGGGCTGGCAGGCTGCCGCCGCTGTCCCCTGTGGGAGAACGCCACCCAGCCGGTGCCGGGCGAGGGCCCGCTGGATGCGCCGCTGATGATCGTGGGTGAACAGCCCGGCGATCACGAGGACCTCGCCGGGCGGCCTTTCGTGGGGCCGGCGGGGCAGCTCTTCGACGTGGTGGCGGCGCGGGCGGGCCTCCGGCGCGACCGGGCCTTCGTGACCAATGCGGTGAAACACTTCAAGTTCACCCCGCGCGGCAAGCGGCGACTGCATCAGGCCCCCAATGGCGGCGAGATCCGGCACTGCCGCTGGTGGCTCGACCTGGAGCGCGAGATGGTCAAGCCCCGGCTGATCCTCGCCATGGGGGCCACGGCCTTGGAAAGCCTGACCGGCGACCGGCGCGACCTGATGAAACGGCGCGGTCGGCTGGAGGCGGCGGAGGACGGCACACCGGTGCTGATCACGGTGCACCCCTCCTACCTGCTGCGCCTGCCCCCGTCGGAGCGTCCGCAGGCCGAGGCGGCCTTCGAGGCCGACCTGCGGCAGGCCGCCGGGATCATCGCTGCGGCGGGCTGAGGCACGGTGCGCGACACGGGGCGCGACACGACCGAGGTCCCGGAAAACTGCGCCCGCGCCGCCCGGCAATACCCCTCACCAGACCCCCGCCCTGACCAGCCGAACCCACAAAAGCAAAAAGGGCCACACCAGAGGTGCGGCCCTTTCCGGATCGGATCGGCGCAGGATCAGTTCTGCGCGTAGAATTCGATGACGAGGTGCGGTTCCATCTGCACGGCGTAGGGAACGTCGCCCAGGGCCGGGGTGCGCACGAAGGTCGCGGTCATCTTCGAGTGGTCGGCCTCGATGTAGTCGGGGACGTCACGCTCGGGCAGCTGGGTGGCTTCCATGACGACGGCGATCTGCTTGGACTTGTCGCGGACCTCGATGACGTCACCCTCTTTCACGCGGTAGGAGGGGATGTTCACGCGCTGGCCGTTCACGGTCACGTGGCCGTGGTTCACGAACTGACGTGCAGCAAAGATGGTCGCCACGAACTTGGCGCGGTAGACGACGGCGTCCAGACGGCGCTCGAGCAGGCCGATCAGGTTCTCACCGGTGTCGCCCTTCACACGCTCTGCTTCGGCGAAGATGCGGCGGAACTGCTTCTCGGTCAGGTCGCCGTAGTAGCCTTTCAGCTTCTGCTTGGCGCGCAGCTGCAGACCGAAGTCCGACATCTTGCCTTTGCGGCGCTGACCGTGCTGGCCGGGGCCGTATTCGCGGCGGTTGACCGGGGACTTGGCGCGGCCCCAGATGTTTTCGCCCATGCGGCGGTCGATTTTGTACTTGGCAGACGTGCGTTTGGTCACGGCTGATCTCCTTCGTCAGAGCGCCGCCCGGGGGCGGCCATGAAGGGCGTTGTCCTCTTGGGCGTGAACCCATGACAGGAATCCCCTTGCGGGGCCCACCAACACCAATGAAGCCGCGCTTATACGCGGGATTTGCGGGGAGTCAACGGGCGCGGGGCGATGTTTCTCGCCGCCCTACGCCTTTCTTTCAAGGCCACGCTCCGGGGCGCGGCCCCTCACTCCGACAGGCCCGGTTCGTCCAGCAGGTGGCGGCCGTGGCGGTCCTCCACCTCGATCACCCAGAGATCGGGATCATAGCCCCGCTGGCGGGTGACGGCGGCATCCACCTCGGCCTCGGCGCCCTCGGCCAGCACCTCCCAGCGGCGCGCGCCCGACATCAGGTCGAAGCCGCGGGTGAAGGCCCGTGCCTGCCCGTCCAGCGTCGCCAGCTTCACCAGCACCGCGCCCGCCGTGTCGTCGCCATGGGCCACGACGAAGGCCGGAATGTCGGCCAGCCGCAGCCGGGCGAGGTAGGCCTGCACCCAGAATTGCGCCGTCAGGCGGGGGGACATGGGCTCAGTTCCCGTCCTTGAAGTCGAGGCCCATCTCGGAATAGCGTTCGGCCTCGTCGAGCCAGTTGGTGCGCACCTTCACCTGCAGGAAGAGGTGGACCCGGCGGCCGAGGAATTCCTCCAGCTCTTCGCGCGCGGCCTTGGAGACGGCCTTGATCGTCTCGCCCTTGTTGCCCAGCACGATGCCCTTGTGGCCGTCGCGGCTGACATAGACGATCTGGTCGATCCGGGCGGTGCCATCGGGGCGCTCTTCCCAGTTCTCGGTCTCGACCGTCAGCTGGTAGGGCAGCTCCTGGTGCAGGCGCAGGGTCAGCTTCTCGCGGGTCATCTCGGCGGCGATCATGCGCATCGGCAGGTCGGCGATCTGGTCCTCGGGGTAGAGCCACGGGCCCTCGGGCACTTCACCCGCCAGCCACTTGCGCAGGTCGTCGACGCCATAGCCCTTCTCGGCCGAGATCATGAAGGTCTGGGCAAAGTCATAGGCGGCGTTCAGCTTCTCGGTCAGGGCCAGCAGCACGGGCGCCTCGACCCGGTCGATCTTGTTGATCGCAAGGGCAACGGTGCGGCCCTTGCCGATCTCGGCAAGCCCTTCGAGGATCTTCTCGACGCCCTCGGTCACGCCGCGGTGCGCCTCGACCATCAGCACGACCACGTCGGCATCGGCGGCCCCGCCCCAGGCGGCGGCGACCATGGCGCGGTCCAGCCTGCGGCGCGGCTTGAAGAGGCCGGGCGTGTCGACGAAGACGATCTGCGCCTCGCCCTCGAGGGCCACGCCGCGGATGCGGGCGCGGGTGGTCTGCACCTTGTGCGTCACGATCGAAACCTTGGCCCCCACCATGCGGTTCAGCAGGGTGGATTTACCGGCGTTCGGCTCTCCGATCAGGGCGACGAAACCTGCGCGAGTGGTCATGGGATGTCCTTTGTTGGCTGGCGGGCCTCATAGGGCAGTTTAACCTGCACGGCCAGCCCTGTCTGCGGTCCTCTGCACGCGGGCGCCCCGCAGGAGGGTGTAAATCCCGCTGCCGACGATCAGAACGGCCCCGGCGAGGGTCCAGAGATCGGGCCGTTCCCCGAAGAAGACGATGGCGATGACGAGGGCAACCAGTAGCCGCGAGTAGCGGAACGGCGCCACGACCGAGATCTCGCCGGTGCGCATCGCCTGCGTCAGCAGCGTGTAGGCGGTCACCCCGAAGGCGGCGGTCAGCGCCAGCGAGAGCAGCGTCTCGCCATCGGGCATCCGCGGCGGGGCCGGGTCGATCAGCATCAGTACCGCACCGGAGAGGGCGACCACCCCGAAGCCCAGCACGCCCAACTGCCAGCGGGACACCGCCGGGGGGCTGGTGCGCGTGGCAAGGTCGCGGCCCGCGAAGCCCACCATGGCGATCACCGCGAGGATCACGTCGGCGCGGAAGGCCTCGGGCGTGGGGCGCAGGATCAGCAGCACGCCGAGGAAGCCCACCGACATGGCGATCCAGCGCCGGGGGCCGACCTGTTCGCCCAGCAGAACCGCCGCCCCTGCCGTGACCACCAGGGGCGTCGCCTGCAGGATGGCCGAGGTGGTGGAGAGCGGCGTGTAGGCAAGGCTGAGCGCGAAGAAGAGCCGGCCTGCGGTCTCGAAGCCGGAGCGGATCAGCAGCGGCCGCGAGAAGGACGCCGGGTGCAGCGGCGCCTGCCCGGCCCGCAGCGCGAGGCCCGAGAAGATCGCCAGCCCCGCCAGCCCGAAGAGCAGCAGCGCAAAGCCCGGCGGCAGGCTGGCGGTCACATGTTTGTAGAAGGCGTCCTCGCCGGCGAAGGCCATCATGGCGAGGACCATGAAGAGCGCGCCGCGGGCGTTGTCGCTCAAGCCCCGCCCTCGAGCCGGTCCAGCAGGGCCTTGGCCGCCGCCTGTTCCGCCTTGCGCTTGGAGGCGGCGGTGGAGGCTTCGCTCTCGCCGTTCTCCAGCCGCGCCTCGATGGTGAAGACGGGCGCATGGTCGGGGCCGCGCCGGCCGGTCTCGACATAGGTCGGCGGTTGCAGCCCGCGGGCCTGCGCCCATTCCTGAAGCGCGGTCTTGGGGTCACGGGCGTCGGCCTCGACCTTGCCGATCCGGTCGCCCCAGAGCCGCAGGATCATCGCCTGCGCGGCATCGAGACCACCGTCGAGGTAGACCGCTGCGATCACCGCTTCCATCCCGTCGCCCAGCAGGGCCAGCTTGCGCCGCCCGCCGGACATCATCTCGGACCGTCCCAGCCGCAGCACCGCGCCAAGGTCGACCTCGCGCGCGACGTCGGCGCAGGTCTCCTTGCGCACGAGCGCGTTGAACCGCGGCGCGAGCTGCCCCTCGGAGGCGGCACGATCGCCCTCCAGCAGGGCCTGCGCCATGACGAGGCCCAGCACCCGGTCGCCGAGGAACTCCAGCCGCTGGTTGTCATCCCGATGGACCGAGGCCATCGAGGAGTGCGTCACCGCGCGCGCCAGGAGCTCGGGCTGGGAGAACGTATGCCCGATCCGGCCCTGGAAGGCCTTCAGTTCCGCCGACAGTTTCACTCGATCGCCTTGAAGAACCGGTCGCCGCGCCAGGTCCAGAAGAAGAGCATCGAACGCCCGGCCGAGGAGAACATGATCCGGTCGGCGCGACCGATGATATTCTCGAAGGGCACCATGCCGACGCCGCCGGCCATCTGCGAGAAGCGCGAGTCCGTCGAGTTGTCGCGGTTGTCGCCCATCATGAAATAGTGGCCCTCGGGCACGGTGAAGACATCCGTGTCATCCGCGCGCGGCTGGTAGCCGATGTTCAGGATGTCATGGGAGGAGCCACCGGGCAGCGTCTCGGTCTGGCGCGACTTGAGGCATTCCGCCCCCTCGCCCACCGGGCCGTTCTCGCAGCGCGGGTAGCGGCCTTCCGGCCCCTGACGCTCGTAGACCTCGGAGAAGTTGCCCGCATCTTCGAGACCGACGGCCTCGTCGTTGATGTAGAGCACGCTGTCGCGGACCTGGATCTTGTCGCCCGGCAGGCCGATCAGCCGCTTGATGTAGTCCTGCCCGGTCACCGGGTGGCGGAAGACCACCACGTCGCCGCGCTCGGGCTCGCTGCCCAGCAGGCGGGTGTTGTCGCCGTCAAGGAAGCCGCAGATGTCCTTGGCGTCCACTTCGACCCCCAGCGACGCGATGCGGATCGTCGGGCAGGAGGCGTAGGAATAGCCGTAGGCCATCTTGTTCACGAAGAGGAAGTCACCGATCAGCAACGTGTCCTTCATGGAGCCCGAAGGGATCCAGAAGGGCTGGAACAGGATCGTGCGGAAGAGCCCCGCGATGATCAGAGCCCAGAAGATCGTCTTGATCGTTTCCCAGATCGCGTTGCCCGAGCCGTCCTTGGAAGCCATGTTCCTGCCTCTTTGCTAAGCCGTCGGGGGCTTCATGCGGGGCGGGCACAATGGTGTCAAGGCGTCGTCAGGCCGCCGGGCGGGCCTCGATCACCACGAAAGCCTGCGCCCAGGGGGCATCATCGGTCAAAGTCACGTGAACATGGGAGATATGGCCCGCGGGGGTCAGGGCGGCCAGCCGCTCGGCAGCCCAGCCGGTCAGATGCATCACGGGCTGTCCGCTTGTCAGGTTGGTCACGCTCATGTCGCGCCAGGAGATGCCCATGGCAAGCCCGGTGCCGAGCGCCTTCGAGCAGGCCTCCTTGGCCGCCCACCGCTTGGCATAGCTGGCCACCGGATCGGCGAGGCGGTCGGAGCGGCGGCGCTCCTCCTCGGTGAAGACACGCGTGCGGAACCGATCGCCGAAGCGGGCCAGCGTGCCGCCGATCCGGTCGATGTTCGCTAGGTCGCTGCCGATGCCGAGGATCATGTTGGGGCCCTTTCGCTGGTCCCGCCCCGCTTACCGCGCCGGGGCGCGATTGTCAGGGGGGAGGCGTGGGCCAGGCCCATGCGAGGCCCGTATGTGGTCCGTGTGGGGCCCGTGTGGGGCCCTCTTCAGGCCCGCTGCACGCGCGGTTGCGCGCAGCGTGCCGCCGTCTCCGCGGCACGGCCCGGGGCCGGCGGCGGGGTCAGCGGCAGATCTGCCAGGTCCCGGTGGCTCATCCGGGCGATCTGCGGGTCCGCAAAGGGATCTCCGCGATGCCCGTCCGGGCGGGCCGGGGCGGCAAAGAACGTCTTGAACCAGTTTGTCATGGTCTTCTCCTTCTGTTCTGGTTTCAGATATTGGCAATATGGGGCATCCGCTTTCGCCTTAAAACTGGCCAAGAGCTGAAATCCTGTTTAGCTTTTCTAAAATGGAAAGATTGCGGAACGCCCCCCTGAACGGATTGCGCGCGGTCGAGGCGGTGGCCCGTCTGGGCAGCCTGCGGGCCGCCGCGCAGGAGCTGGGTGTCTCGACCGGGGCAGTGAGCCAGCAGGTCGCCCGCACCGAGGCGGCGCTTGGACGACAGCTTTTCGACCGGGCACCGGGCGGCCTTCAGGTGATGCCCGGGGCGGAGGACGTGATGCGCCTGCTCTCGGACGGCTTCGGGCGGATCGCGGCGGCGGTGGACCTGTCCAAACGCGATCGGGCGCAGATCCTCACGATCTCGGTCGCGCCGATCTTTGCCGCCCGCTGGCTGATCTGGCGCCTGCCGGAATTCACCCGCGCCCACCCCGAGATCAAGGTGCGGCTCGATTCCGACGTGACGCTGGTCGATCCCAATGCGGGCGACGTGGACTTCGCGATCCGCATCGGGCGCGGCCCCTACCCCGGGCTGACCGCCGATCACCTGCTGGACCAGCTGGTGATCCCGGTCTGCAACGCCGACTGGGCCGCCCGCATCAAGACCCCCGCCGATTTCGGAAAGGTACCGGTCATCCGCGATGCCCGCGCCATGTTCGACTGGGATGTCTGGCTGCGCCCGGAGGGCGAAAGCGCGGCGATCCTCGGCGAGGGGCCGGTCTTCAACGAGGCCTCGCTGGGGCTCGACGCCGCGATGGCGGGCGAAGGGGTGCTGCTGGCTTTCGAGACGCTCTGCCACGATGCGCTGGAGCGCGGCCAGATCAGCGCGCCGATCCCCCGCTATCACCCGACGGGGCTGAGCTATTGGCTGGTCTCTGCGGCGGACCGGTCACTCTCGACGCCTCAGCGGCAGTTCCGCGCATGGCTCAAGGAGGCGCTCGCGGCCTCGGGCATGGGATGAAGACTTGGGGAAAGAGGAAGCCGCGGAGCCTTCCGTGGCGCCGCGGCTTCGAGATGTCAGGCGGAGAGGCGGAGGCCTCAGGCGCGGGCTTCGTCCATCAGGCGGCGCATCTCGGCGATGGCCGGCTGCAGGCCGCGGAAGATCGCCTCGCCGATGAGGAAGTGACCGATGTTGAGTTCGCGCACCTCGGGGAAGGCGGCGATGGGGGCCACGGTCTCGTAGGTGAGCCCGTGCCCGGCGTGGACCTCGAGCCCCAGCGAATGGGCGAAGCTGGCCATCTCGCGCAGGCGCTCCAGCTCCGCGTCCCGCTCGGCGAAGCGGCCCTCGGCATAGGCGTCGCAATAGGCGCCGGTGTGCAGTTCGATCACCTCGGCACCGATGCGGTGCGCGGCTTCGATCTGGGGCCGGTCGGCGGCGATGAAGATCGAGACCCGGCAGCCCGCGTCGCGCAGGGGGGCAATGAAATGGGCCAGCTTGTTCTCTTCGCGCGCCACTTCCAGCCCGCCCTCGGTCGTGCGCTCCTCGCGCTTCTCGGGGACGATGCAGACGGCGTGGGGCTTGTGGCGCAGGGCAATGGCCTGCATCTCGTCGGTCGCGGCCATCTCGAAGTTGAGCGGCACCGAGAGGACCTCCATCAGCCCGTCGATATCGGCGTCGGAGATGTGGCGGCGGTCTTCACGCAGGTGGGCGGTGATCCCGTCGGCGCCGGCGTCCTCGGCCAGTTTCGCGGCGCGTAGCGGATCGGGATAAGCGCCGCCACGGGCGTTGCGGACAGTGGCGACATGGTCGATGTTCACGCCGAGGCGCAGTTTGGGGGCGTCGTTCATGGTCTCTCCTGTCGTGCAGGTCTCAGCGGCCCTCGACCTTGTGGGTCTTGGCCTTGATGGCCTTCAGCTTGGCCTGAATAGCACCGCGCCGCCGGGCCTGATAGGCCTTGATCAGCGGAAGGCTGACGTAATAGGCCGCTGCCGCCGCGATGAGCCCCGGGATGATCCCGCCGATCATGTAGGGGAAGAAAATCTCGTGGTAGAAGATCGACAGCCCATGCCATTCCGCCTGCCGGTCGGTGAAGATCGCGGCGAAATTGTCCTTCAGGTCATCGGCGGCATGAAGGAACTTGATCGCGATCCCGTCGCGGATCTCGCCCTCGGGCTTGGGCGGGCGGCCCAGCAGGAAATGTCCGGTCTGCAGACAGATCACCCCGATCGGGATGTAGGTCAGCGGGTTGCCGACGAAGGTCCCCAGCAGGGAGGCGAGGATATTGCCCCGCAGGATCCATGCCAGCGTGGCGGCGACCACGAAATGCAGCCCGTAGAACGGCGTGAAGACGGTGAAGACCCCCGCCGCGATGCCGCGTGCAATGCGGTGCGGCGTGTCCGGCAGACGACGGAGGCGATGCTTGACGTAGTGAAAGGCCCGGGTCCACCCCCCGCGCGGCCACAGGAAATCCCGAAGGATGATCCAGAATGGCCGTTTGTCGCGGCGTTTAAAGACCAACGGTCTCTCCTTCTGTCGTTTCTGCGTGGCGGTCCTGATAGACCGGCCGGCGACGCCGTTCGATGGCGGCCACGTCACTTTCCGCCGCGAGGGCCGAGGTGATCGTGTGCAGGTGCTCGGCGTCCCGCAGCTCCAGATCTATTTCCACTTTGTGAAAGTCAGGTTTCGTATCCCTGAATGTCATGTCGGAAATATTGGCCTTCTGCTCTCCGATCAATGTGCAAATCCGGCCAAGGACCCCGGCATCGTTCCGAAGCGTGACTTCCAGCGTCACCGGGTAGATCGCCTGGTGCTTGCCGTCGTGCCAGTGCAGGTCGATCCAGCGGTCGGGCTGATCCTCGTAGGCGGCCAGCGACTCGCAGTCGATGGCATGCACGACCACGCCGCGGCCCCGGAAGGTGATGCCCACGATCCGCTCGCCCGGGAGCGGCTGGCAGCAGCTCGCGCGCTCGAAGCTCTGCCCCTCGGAGAGGCCGATGACGGCGCGGTCCCACTCCACCGCCTCGCCCTCGACCGGGGCCAGATCGGGGTAGACGGCATTCACCGCCTCGCGGCCCGAAAGCTCGGCCGAGCCGAGACGGGCCAGCAGTTCGTCGGGTCCGGCAAGGCGCAGCTTGTCGGCGGCGGCTTCCAGCGCGCGGTCGGTGGCCTTGCGGCCCACGTGTTCGAAGGCGACCCGCGCCAGTTCGCGGCCCAGCTTGATGAAGCGCTCGCGGTCCACCTCGCGCAGGGCGCGGCGGATGGCGGTCTTGGCCTTGCCGGTATGCGCGATGTCGAGCCACGTGGCCTGCGGCATCTGGCCCTCGGCGGTGATGATCTCGACCGACTGGCCGTTCTTCACCCGGGTCCAGAGCGGCACGCGCATGCCGTCGATCTTGGCGCCGACACAGGCGTTGCCGATCCTTGTGTGGATCGCATAGGCGAAGTCGATGGGCGTGGCGCCGCGCGGCAGCTTGACCACCTCGCCCTTGGGCGTGAAGCAGAACACCTTGTCGGTGTACATCTCCAGCTTGACCGCCTCGAAAAAGTCCTCGTGATCATCCTCGGCGGTGAAGCTTTCGGAGAGCGAGGCGATCCACTTGGCGGGATCGACGGCAAAGGGGTTCTCGGCCCGGATGCCATCCCGGTACGACCAGTGCGCGGCGACGCCGGCCTCGGCGACCTCGTGCATCTGGATGGTGCGGATCTGCACCTCCACCCGCTTGCCGTCACGGCCCGACACGGTGGTGTGCAGCGAACGGTAGCCGTTGGACTTCGGCTGGCTGATGTAATCCTTGAACCGCCCGGGGACCGAGCGCCAGCGACGGTGGATCACGCCGAGCGCGCGGTAGCAGTCATCCTCGGTCCGGGTGATGATGCGGAAGCCGTAGATATCGGAGAGCCGCGAGAAGCCCTGCGCCTTCTCCTCCATCTTGCGCCAGATGGAATAGGGTTTCTTGGCGCGGCCAAAGACCTCGGCCTCGATCTGGCTCTCGGCCAGCAGGCTGCGCATGTCGGTCTTGATGCGTTCGACCACGTCGCCGGCTTCGTTCTGCAGCGTGACGAAGCGGCGGATGATGCTGTCGCGGCCCTTGGGGTTCAGCACCTTGAAGGCGAGGTCTTCCAGCTCCTCGCGCATCCACTGCATCCCCATGCGGCCCGCCAGCGGGGCGAAGATGTCCATCGTCTCCCAGGCCTTCTGGGCCTGTTTCTCGGGGCGCATGGACTTGATCGTGCGCATGTTGTGCAGCCGGTCGGCCAGCTTGACGAGGATCACCCGCAGGTCGCGGGACATCGCCATGAAGAGCTTGCGGAAGTTCTCGGCCTGCTTGGTCTCCTTCGAGGAGAGCTGCAGGTTGGTCAACTTGGTCACCCCATCGACAAGATCCGCGATCTCGCGGCCGAACTTGTCGGCGACCTCGGAATAGGAGGCCTTGGTGTCCTCGATCGTGTCGTGCAGCAGGGCGGTGATGATGGTCGCATCGTCCAGCTTCTGCTGGGTCAGGATCACCGCCACCGCGACCGGGTGGGTGAAATAGGGCTCACCCGAGTGGCGGAACTGCCCCTCGTGCATCGCGCGGCCGAAATCATAGGCCGCGCGGATCAGGTCTGCATTGGACTTCGGGTTGTAGGCGCGGACCAGACCAACCAGATCGTCGGCGGACGTCATCTTACTGCGCCTTTCCCCTGAGAGGCTGACCCTGTCAGCCCTGCCCCTGTGCTTCCATCAGGGCGCGCAGCAGTTTTTCCTCGGACATGTCGTCCTCGGCCGGGCGGTCTGCCTCGGCGCCCATGAGCAGGGCCATGCTGTCGTCCTCGGGCTCGTCGACCTCGATCTGGCTCTGGTTGGCCTCGATCAGACGCTCGCGCAGCTCGTCGGCGGACTGGGTCTCGTCTGCGATTTCGCGCAGGCTCACCACCGGGTTCTTGTCGTTGTCGCGGTCCACGGTGATCGCGGCACCGGAGGAGATCTCACGGGCGCGGTGGGCGGCAAGAAGGACAAGCTCGAACCGGTTCGGAACCTTGTCGACACAATCTTCAACGGTAACTCGGGCCATAGGGGCACTCCGGTCTTTGGGCGGCTAGAGGATGTGTGTGTAAAGCCCCTGCTGCCTATTGACAAGGCAAGAGTCACAGCGGGACGACGGATCTCCGCTCCTCCACGGGCAGATCCGCACACATTTCGGAGATTGTAGCACCGAGAAGCGGGTGGCGCCAGTGCGGTGCGACGTCCATCAGGGGGACAAGGACGAAGGCCCTGTCCTGCAGCCGCGGGTGGGGCAGAATCAGCCGGTCCGGGGTCTGTCGCTGCTGCTCGTCCGGCGGCAGGCGGCGCCAGAGGGTCTGCGTGGCGGCATCAGGCAGGATCGCCTGACCGCAGGCGATGACATCCAGGTCGACCGTGCGCCCGGTCCAGCGACCGGCACGGACCCGGCCGAACTGTGCCTCGATGCGGTTCAGCAGGGCGAGGAATGCGGTGGGTTCGAGGGGTGATTCGGCCTCCAGCGCACCGTTGACGTAGTCCGGACCGGCCCCGGCGGGGAAGCATGGAGTGGCATAAAATCTGCTTATATTAAGAATATTTACCCCTGAAACGGACAGCTCATCAACCGCAGCGTGCAATGTTTCAAGGGGTTTCCCGACTTTGGAATCTAAATTGCCTCCGAAGGCGACGAGGTAACTTCCCATAAATTTCCTGCAACCTATACTTTTGGACGGGGCGCCACTCTTGCGGTAAGAGTGAAGCACTTCTATTTTTCCACCCTTATTCCGCCGCTGAATTCATTACCACTCACACACTCACGGACAAGCGTGCGGGATTTTGACCAGAAAGGTAGTTTTATGTTTTACAAGGACGAACGGCTCGCGCTGTTCATCGATGGGTCCAACCTGTACGCTGCCGCGAAGGCACTCGGCTTCGACATCGACTACAAGCTTCTGCGCCAGGAATTCATGCGCCGCGGCAAGCTGCTGAGAGCCTTCTATTACACTGCGCTGCTCGAGAACGACGAATATTCGCCGATCCGGCCGCTGGTGGACTGGCTGCATTACAACGGGTTCACCATGGTGACCAAGCCCGCCAAGGAATACACCGACAGCCAGGGCCGCCGTAAGGTCAAGGGCAACATGGACATCGAACTGACCGTCGATGCCATGGAACTCGCCCCGCGCGTCGATCACATCGTTCTCTTCTCGGGCGACGGGGATTTCCGCCCGCTGGTGGAGAGCCTGCAACGTCAGGGCGTGCGCGTCTCGGTGGTCTCCACCATCCGCTCGCAACCGCCGATGATCGCCGACGAGCTGCGCCGCCAGGCCGACAACTTCATCGAGCTCGACGAGCTGAAGGAAGTGATCGGCCGCCCTCCGCGCGAGCATAACACCGACGAAGAGCGCGTGCGCGCCGTCGCGAACCACTGACAGCCTCCGCGGGCCGGCCCTCCGGCCCCGGGCACCCACAGCCGGCAACCGGACAGTCCCGCCATCGGGGCGCGTCGGGGCCAGTCAGGGCGTCACTCCGCCCACGACAAGCCCGGACCTGCGCCCCACCCGGCGGGGCCTCCGCGCGCCGGACTTGACGACAGCGCCATCGAGCCCACGTCGGAGCGCATGAGCCCGCTTGCCGCCCTCGCCACCATGGCCCTCGCCGCCTTCGGCGCCGCCACCCTCCTGCCCTTCCAGTCAGAGGTGGTCTTCGCGGCCTTCCAGACCCAGGGCACCGCGCCCCTCGTTCCCCTGATCATCGTTGCCAGCGTCTTCAACACGCTGGGCTCTGCCGTGAACTACGCCTTGGGCCGCGGGATCGAACATTACCGCCACCGCCGCTGGTTCCCGGTGAGCGAGGCGCAGCTGACCCGCGCGCAGGAGTGGTACAGCCGCTGGGGCATCTGGACGCTGCTGCTGTCCTGGGCACCGCTGGGGGATGCGATCACCGTGATCGCGGGGATCATGCGCACGCCGCTCTGGCTCTTCCTGACGCTCGTCGGACTGGCAAAGACCCTGCGATACATCCTGCTGGCGGCGCTCACGGCGCAGCTCTTCGGCACCGCCTCTTTACTCGCCGGGGTGTGACCCTTAGATCCGGGACAGACCCGCAGGATCCCGCCCCGGGACGCACCGGAAACAGGACCGATGACCCAGAAACCGCCCCTCACCCTCTACCTCGCCGCCCCGCGCGGCTTCTGCGCCGGCGTCGACCGCGCGATCAAGATCGTCGAGATGGCGCTGCAGAAATGGGGCGCGCCGGTCTATGTCCGCCATGAGATCGTGCACAACAAGTTCGTCGTGGACGGGCTGCGCGACAAGGGCGCGGTCTTCGTCGAGGAGCTGGACGACTGCCCCGACGACCGGCCGGTGATCTTCTCGGCCCATGGCGTGCCCAAGGCCGTCCCGGCCGAGGCCGCCCGCCGCGAGATGATCTATGTCGACGCCACCTGCCCCCTCGTCTCCAAGGTCCATATCGAGGCCGAGCGGCACCATGAGAACGGCCTCCAGATCGTCATGATCGGCCATGCCGGCCACCCCGAGACGATCGGCACCATGGGCCAGCTGCCGCAGGGCGAGGTGCTGCTGGTGGAGACCGAGGCCGACGTGGCCACGCTCGACGTGCGCGATCCGGCGCAGCTGGCCTTCGTCACCCAGACCACGCTGTCGGTGGATGACACCAAGGGGATCGTGGCCGCGCTGCAGGCGCGCTTCCCGGCCATCGTGGGCCCGCACAAGGAAGACATCTGCTACGCCACCACCAACCGGCAGGAGGCCGTGAAGGCCATGTCCGGCCAGATCGACGCGATGCTTGTGGTGGGCGCGCCCAACTCCTCGAACTCGCGCCGCCTCGTCGAGGTCGCGGCGCGCAACGGCTGCGGCTATGCCCAGTTGGTGCAGCGTGCGGGTGACATCGACTGGCGCGCGCTGGAGGGCATCCGCGCCATCGGCATCACCGCCGGGGCCTCCGCCCCCGAGGTGCTGGTGGACGAGGTCATCGCCGCGCTTTCCGACCGCTACGAAGTTACGCAGGAGCTGGTCGAGACGGCGCAGGAAAACGTCGAGTTCAAGGTGCCCCGCGTCCTGCGGGTCCCGGCCTGAGAGGAGCGCGCCATGGCCGATCGTCAGACCCTCGATGTCTACGACAGCCAGACGGCGCGCTACGCCGCCCGGGCGCAGGGCGAACCCAGTGAAAGCGCCGCCCTTCAGGCGATGATCGACGCGCTGCCCCCCGGGGCGCGGGTGCTCGACCTCGGCTGCGGGCCGGGGCATTTCTCTGCCGCCATGGCACGGGCGGGCCTCTCCCCCGATCCGGTCGATGCCTCCGCCGAAATGGTTGCCCATGCGGCCCGCGAATACGGGCTTCTGGCCCGGCAGGCCGCGTTCTCGGATCTCGCGGCCGAGGCAGCCTATGACGCCGTCTGGGCGAACTTCTCGCTGCTCCACGCCCCCAAGGCGGAGTTCCCCGGCCACCTCGCCCGCATCCGGCGCGCGCTGAAGGACGGCGGCCTGCTGCACCTCGGCATGAAGATGGGCGAAGGCGAGGCCCGCGATACCCTCGGCCGGTTCTACGCCTACTATGGCGAGGAGGAACTGGCCGAGCTGGTGATCGCCGCGGGCTTTGCCGTCACGGGCACCAGGACGGGCACCGGAACCGGGCTTGACGAGGCCGGCTTCGCATGGTGTTTCCTGACCGCCCGCGCGACCTGACGGATCGGAGACAATATGCCTGAGTTCTACGCCTATACCGATGGCGCCTGTTCCGGAAATCCGGGCCCCGGGGGCTGGGGCGTACTGCTGCAGGCCAAGGAAGGCGAGTCGGTCCTGAAGGAACGCGAGCTCAACGGCGGCGACGCGGACACCACCAACAACCGGATGGAACTTCTGGCGGCGATCTCGGCGCTGGAGGCCCTTGGCCGGGACACGACGATCACCGTGGTGACCGACAGCGCCTACGTGAAGAACGGCGTGACCAGCTGGATCCACGGCTGGAAGCGGAACGGCTGGAAGACCAAGGACCGCAAGCCGGTGAAGAACGCCGAGCTCTGGCAGCGCCTCGACGAGGCCCAGAAGCGCCACGCGGTGACGTGGAAGTGGGTCAAGGGACACGCCGGCCACCCCGAGAACGAACGCGCCGACGAGTTGGCGCGCGCGGGCATGGCGCCCTTCAAGTCCTGATCCATCGCCCGACGGGGCCGCAACAGCGCGGCCCTACCCGGAAAATGCGCATTTTCCGGACCGTTTTCTTCGCAGAAAACGGGCAAGGTTGATGCCGTGGCGCAGGATCAGAAGAGGCGCGGGCCGGGTCGGTTCGGCCGCATCTCCCGCAGCAGGTTCATGATCATGGCCGAGGTGACGCCGACGTTCAGGATGCCGTTGACCGCGGTCAGCCCCGAGAGCAGCCGCCACTCCTGCGGCAGCACGATGTCCCCGAAGCCCAGTGTCGTGAAGGCCACCAGCGAGAAGTAGAGCGATTCCTCCAGCGTCTCGAAGATGCCGAGTTGACGGTAGGCCGCCGCCCAGACCCAGACCGAGGCGGTGATCATCAGCATTGCCCCCACGAGGCCGAAGGCCAGCATGAGCATCTGCTTGCCCGCGTGCGGGGGCCGCTCCAGCCAGCCGCGGAGCCGGCCCAACACGTAGCTGATCCCACCGAAGACAAGCGCCGCGATCATCGTCGAGACGATGGTCAGCCCCGAGCCGATCAGGAATTGCGCCAGCATGGATCAGCGCCCGATGTAGGTTTGCCAGAGCCAGATCAGCACAATCGCGCCCAGCACGGCCCCGATCAGCCCGCCAAGCATCCCCATGGCGGTCAGCAGCATCCGCACCACCAGCCCGCCGATCAGCGCGCCCCCGATGCCGATGACGACCGTGGTGACGACGTTGGCCTGAATGTTCATGATCCGCGTGGCAAAGAACCCGGCCGCAGCCCCGATGATCAGCAACCAGACGATGGCCATCTGCGTGTCTCCCTCGTTGACGGGTCCAGCATTCCCCAGAGGACGCCGACGCGCAACCCCGCGAGGGCCGGCGCGACGGAGCGTCCCGAAAGGCGCAGTCACCTTATCTTCAGGCGCTTGGGGGGCCTCCGGTCAGGCAGGGCAACCTCTCACTCGGGCCACCCGGCAGGCCACATCCCGCCACGCAACCGCCCATCAGGCCAGCGTGTCGCCCGGTGCGATCTGCGATCCGCGCAGGAACTCCCCGATTTCCTGTGCCCCGCGGCCTGCGCGCTGTGCGCGGGTCACGGCCACGGCGCCGGTGCCGCAGGCCACCACGAGGCCTGTATCACCGGCAGAGAGCACGGTGCCCGGCGTGCCGGAGCCGTCTGCGACCCGGGAGGCCAGCAGCTTCAGCCGCTCCCCCTCCCAGTCGCACCACGCGCCGGGGAAGGGCGAGAGGCCGCGGATCAGCCGGTCGATCTCGGCCCCGTCGCGGGTCCAGTCGATCCGCGCCTCGGCCTTGTCGATCTTGCTGGCGTAGGTCACGCCCTCCTCGGGCTGGACCTCGGGCGTCAGGCTGTCGATCCGGCCTAGCGCCTCGACGATCGCCCCGGCGCCGAGCGCCGAGAGCCGGTCGTGCAGCTCTGCCGTGGTTTCCTCCGTGCCGATCTCAACCGCCTTGCGCAGCAGCACCGGCCCGGTGTCGAGCCCGGCCTCCATCTGCATGATGCAGACGCCCGTTTCGGCATCACCCGCCATGATCGCCCGGTGGATCGGCGCGGCGCCGCGCCAGCGGGGCAGCAGCGAGGCATGGATGTTGAGGCAGCCAAGCCGCGGCGCGTCCAGCACCGCCTGCGGCAGGATCAGACCATAGGCCACAACGACGGCCACATCGGCCTGAAGCGCGGCAAACTCCGCCTGCTCCTCGGCGCCCTTCAGGCGGACGGGGTGGCGCACCTCCAGCCCCAGTTCGGCGGCCCGGGCATGGACGGGCGTGGGCGTTTCCTTCTTGCCGCGACCAGCGCGGCGCGGCGGCTGGCAATAGACCGCGGCGATCTCGTGACCGGCGCCGACCAGCGCCTCCAGTACCGGAACCGAGAAATCGGGCGTGCCCATGAAGATGATCCGCATCGCGTGTCCCTTTCCGTGCGTGTGGCGCCCGTGGCCGCGCAGTTCCGCGGGCCGGCCACCGAGGTGGCCGCTCAGGCAGCCGCTCAGTTCTTGAGGCGCTTGGCCTTGCGCAGCAGCATGTCGCGTTTCAGCTTCGACAGCCGGTCGAAATACATCTTGCCCGCGAGGTGGTCGATCTGGTGCTGGACCGAGGTCGCCCAGAGGCCGACGAAATCCTTCTCCTCGACCTCGCCCGCCGCGTTCAGGAAGCGCACCGTCACGGCACGGGGCCGCTCGATCCGGGCCGAGACGCCGGGCAGGTTCGGGCTGGCCTCCTCGTGCGGGCGCAGCTGGACTGAGGCATGGAGCACCTCGGGATTGGCCATGCGCACGACCTTGCCGCGCTCCTCGGAGGCATCGACCACGGCGAGGCGACGCATCACGCCGATCTGCACGGCGGCCAGGCCGACGCCGGGCATTGCCTCCATCGTGTCGATCATGTCGTCCCAGATCGCGCGGACCTCGTCGTCGATCTCGGTCACGTCTTCGGCAGCGGTGCGCAGGCGGGCATCGGGCCAGGGGATACAGCGGCGGGCAGTCATGCAGAGGCCTCCTTGGCGGCGGCGTAATCGGCTTCCAGTCCGGCGCGCAGCTCTGCCGCCACGCGGTCGAAGATCACGGTGCCGTCCAGGTGATCCAGTTCATGCTGGGCGCAGGTGGCCCATGCGCCGGTCATCTCCTGCTGGTGCATCTGCCAGGCGGCATCCCACCAGCGCAGGGTGATCCGTGCGGGCCGCGCCACCGGCATCGCCACGCCGCGGATCGAGAGGCAGGCCTCCTGCGCGGTCGACAGCTCCCCGGAGGCTGCGACGATCTCGGGGTTGAGACAGGCGACGGGGCTCCTGTCGCCCTCCTTCCACGTCACGTCGATGACGAAGAGGCGTTTCATCACGCCGACCTGCGGCCCGGCAAGGCCCCGGCCCGGCGCGGCATACATCGTGTCGAACATGTCGGCGACGAGGGCGGTCACGTCCTCGCCGTGCTCCAGCGGGGTGCAGGTCCGGGCCAGCCGGGGATCGGGCCACGCAAGGATCGGCAGGACGGCCATCCTCAGTCCCGCGCCCGCTCGCGCTTGAGCTTCTGCATCTTGCGGGTGATCATCTGGCGGCGCATCGGCGTCAGGTAGTCGATGAAGAGCTTGCCATCGAGGTGGTCGATCTCGTGCTGGACGCAGGTCGCCCAAAGGTGATCGAAGGTTTCGGTCTGCTCCTTGCCGTCGCGGTCGATCCAGCGCACCTCGACCTCGGCCGGGCGGGTCACCTCGGCGTATTGCTCGGGGATCGAGAGACAGCCTTCCTCGTAGACGCTGGTCTCATCCGATTTCGCGATGACCTCGGGGTTGAACATGATCAGCGGGCGCGGCGTCTCGCCTTCTTCCTTGACGCAATCCAACACGATCAGCCGGTGCCCCATGCCGATCTGGGGCGCGGCCAGGCCGATGCCCGGCGCGTCGTACATGGTTTCGAGCATGTCATCCGCCAGAACGCGCAGCTCGTCGGAGAGATCTGCGACGGGGGCGGCGACCTTCTTGAGGCGGGGATCGGGGTGGATCAGGATCGGGCGTTTCATGCGCCCCATTTAGGCGATGCCCTGCCGCCGCGCAACGGCCCTTGCGAGTTGTGCAGCAGAGGTACTTGCGCCTGTCATCTATTTCGATAGCCTCCGCCGGATGCTGACGGAAAGGCCCCTCCATGAATTTTGACGAAGTGATCGAGCGTCGCGGCACCCACTCCGCGAAATGGGACAAGATGGAAACGGTGTCGGGCGTGTCGCCTGATGATGGCATCCCCATGTGGGTGGCGGACATGGATTTCCGTGCGCCGGACTGCGTGGTGGATGCGCTGCGCCGCTACGTCGACGGCGGCGTCTACGGCTACTTCGGCGATGACAGCGCCTATCTCGAAGCGATCCGCTGGTGGCAGTCCAACCGCCACGGCTGGGAGATCGACACCGATGCTGTCTTCACCACCCATGGCCTCGTCAACGGCGCGGGCCTCTGCATCGAGGCCTATTCCGAGCCGGGCGATGCGGTCGTTCTCTTCACGCCGGTCTACCACGCCTTCCACCGGGTGATCTCGGCGGCGAACCGCGGCATCACCCAGCTGCCGCTGGCGCTGACCGACGGCCGCTACGAGATGGACTTCGACGCCTACGATGCGCTGATGACCGGCAAGGAAAAGATCATCCTGCTGTGTTCGCCGCACAATCCCGGCGGCCGGGTCTGGAGCAAGGCAGAGCTGCAGCAGGTCGCGGCCTTCGCCGAGAAGCACGACCTGATCCTCGTCTCGGACGAGATCCACAATGACCTGATCCTGCCGGGGCACAAGCACATCCCCATGGCCGTGGCCGCGCCCGAGATCGCGCATCGCCTCGTGATGATGACCGCCACGACGAAGAGCTTCAACATCGCGGGCGCCCATACCGGCAACGTGATCATCCACGATCCCAAGCTGCGCGAACGCTTCGCCGCGGTGATGGGCGGTCTCGGCATCTCGCCCAATGCCTTCGGGCTGCACATGGCCACCGCCGCCATGTCGCCCGCAGGGGCCGAATGGATCGACGCGCTCTGCCTCTACCTCGACGGCAACCGCAAGATCTTCGACGCGGGCATCGACGCGATCCCCGGCGTGACCTCGATGCCGCTGCAGGGCACCTACCTCGCATGGGTCGATTTCTCGGGCACCGGCATGGACCGCGCCGAGGTGATGAAGCGCATCTCGCAGGACGCCAGGATCGCCGTGAACGAGGGCGTGCCCTTCGGCAAGGGCGGCGAGAGCTACAACCGGTTCAACTTCGCCACCCGCCGCGCGCTGGTGGAGGAGGCGGTGGGCCGGCTGCAGCAGGCCTTCGGCGACCTGCAGTGACCCGGGACTGACACGGCCGTCCGGACCGTCCGTCATGGACGCAGGCAGGCCATCGGCAACGACGGAAAAGAGGGCGGACCCAGGGTCCGCCCTTCTGCCGTTCTCGCGCAGGCTTGCCTCGTTCTTGCCCCCGAGCTTGTAACGGTGGCGAAGCGTTTCCGCTTGCCCGCAGCGCGGGGCGGGCGCAGGCTGCGCGGCAGGAGGAGCCCCGATGCCACTAGCCGAATTCGACCATATCGTCGTCGCCGCCCGCGACCTGAAGAGCGGGCTGGCCCACGTGGGCCGCGCGCTTGGCGTGATGGTGCCGCAGGGCGGCGCGCATCCGATGATGGGCACTCACAACTGCCTGATGCGGATCGGCCCGGCCTCCTTCCTCGAGGTGATCGCCCCCGATCCCGGGGCCCCGGCCCCCGGCCGCCCGCGGTGGTTCGGCCTGGACCAGCCCCCGGCCGAGCCGCGGCTGGCGCATTGGGTGATCCGCACGGTGGACATGGCGGCGCTGCACCCCGGCCTGCCCGCCGCCTCGGGGCCCGCGATCGAAGCCACCCGGGGCGATCTGCGCTGGCAGATCACCGTGCCCGAGGACGGCGCCCTGCCCTATGGCGGGGCCTTTCCGACGCTGATCCAGTGGACGCCCGGCACCCTGCCGCCGCGCCAGATGCCCGACCTCGGCTGCACCCTGACCCGGCTGCAAATCCGCCACCCCGAGGGCCCGGAGATCGCGACCACGCTCAAACCCTGGCTCGACGATCAGCGGATCGAGATCGGCACCGGCGCCCTGTCGCTGGTGGCGGAAATCGCCACGCCGAATGGCATCCGGCGGCTGACCTGACGGGACAGGGGCTCCCCTGCGCCGCCCCGGCCGCAGCGGGGTCAGATCAAAGCACGCCGATATCGTTGAGAACCGCGCGGAGTTCTGCCGGAAGGTCGGCCTCTTCCCGCGCGCGCGCGTCGAGGTCTCCGGGCGCCTCCTCCGGCTTGAGGTAGCGCCAGCCCTGGAACGGGCGGCGCGGGGCGGGCCTTGTCTCGACCAGTTCCGGGTCCAGCACGATGGCGCAGCGGCGCACCCCGTCCTCGCCCATCACCTCGTCAAGGCGCAGGATCTTCTGCCGCGCCTGGATCACGCCCTTGATCACCCAGTAGATCGACCCGCCGTCGAGGATCTCGGCCTCGCGCTTGGGCCACATGCGCGTGACATGCCGCGGCAGGCCGTCCGGGGCCTGCGCGATGCGCATTTGTTGCCATGCAGCGAGATCCGCGACGCTTTCGGTCCCGACCGACAGTTTGACGATATGTACGTGGGGCAAGGGCTGACTCTCCAAGGTCTTGCGTCTATATTAGGTGTCTGCGGGACGAGAGCAACCGCCCGGCCCGCCAGACTGACGCCGCCAAGTGTGACGACCAGAGTGCCGAGGAGCCCGTCATGAGCCGTTTCGCCGCCCCCATCGCAGAACAGGTCTGGGACATGAAGTACCGGCTGAAGGAGGCCGACGGCACGCCCATCGACCGCTCTGTCGAGGATACGTGGCGGCGTATCGCCCGCGCCCTTGCCGCCGTCGAGGCCGAGCCCGCCGACTGGGAAGACCGCTTCTATGCCGCGCTGGAAGACTTCAAGTACCTGCCTGCAGGCCGGATCACTGCCGGGGCGGGCACCGGGCGCAAGGTGACGCTCTTCAACTGCTTCGTCATGGGCACGATCCCGGACGAGATGGGCGGCATCTTCGAGATGCTGAAGGAGGCCGCGCTGACCATGCAGCAGGGCGGCGGCATCGGCTACGACTTCTCGACCATCCGGCCCAAGGGCGCGGACGTGAAGAGCGTGGCGGCGGATGCCTCCGGCCCGCTCTCCTTCATGGATGTCTGGGACGCCATGTGCCGCACGATCATGTCCGCCGGATCGCGCCGGGGGGCGATGATGGCAACCATGCGCTGCGACCACCCGGATATCGAGGCCTTCATCGCCGCCAAGTCCGACCCGGCCCGGCTGCGGATGTTCAACATGTCCGTCCTCGTCACCGATCCCTTCATGGAGGCGGTCAAGGCCGACGGCCCGTGGGAGCTGGTCTTTGACGGCAAGGTCTATCACACGCTGAAGGCCCGCGACCTGTGGAACCAGATCATGCAGGCGACCTACGATTACGCCGAGCCGGGCGTGATCTTCATCGACCGCATCAATGCCGCGAACAACCTGAACTACGTCGAGACGATCGCGGCCACCAACCCCTGCGGCGAACAGCCTCTGCCGCCCTATGGGGCCTGCCTGCTGGGTTCCGTGAACCTGGCCCGTCTCGTCACCGATCCCTTCACCGAGGACGCGCGCCTCGACCCCGCCGCGCTGTCGGACCTCGTGCGGGTAGCGGTGCGGATGATGGACAACACGGTCGATGCCTCCAAATTCCCGCTCGACGCGCAGGCTGCCGAAGCGCAGGCCAAGCGCCGCATCGGTTTGGGCGTCACCGGGCTGGCGGATGCGCTGCTCATGGTCGGGCTGCGCTACGGCTCCGACGAGGCCGCGCAGCAGACCGAGGACTGGCTGCACCTCATCGCGCGCGAAAGCTACCTCGCCTCCGTCGACCTGGCGAAGGAGAAGGGCGCGTTCCCGCTCTTCGAGGCGGAGCCTTACCTGAACTCCGGCACCATGCGGCAGATGGACGAGGACGTGCGCGCCGCCATCGCGGAGCACGGCATCCGCAACGCCCTGCTGACCTCGATCGCGCCCACCGGCACGATCTCGCTTTACGCCGGCAACGTCTCCTCGGGGATCGAGCCGGTCTTTGCCTATGAGTACACCCGCAAGGTGCTGCAGAAGGACGGCTCGCGGACCGAGGAAAAGGTGGTGGATTACGCCGTCTCTCTCTGGACCCAGCTGAAGGGCGACAGCCCCCTGCCCGATCACTTCGTCAACGCCCAGACCCTGCCCCCCGCCGATCACGTCAAGATGCAGGCCGCCGCGCAGAAATGGGTCGACAGTTCGATCTCCAAGACGATCAACTGCCCCGAGGACATCTCCTTCGATGCCTTCAAGGACGTCTACATGCAGGCCTGGGATCTGGGCTGCAAGGGCTGCACCACCTACCGGCCCAACGATGTCACCGGCTCCGTCCTCTCCGTCTCGGAAACGACCGAGGCCGCCCCGGGCGAAAGCATCGACCTGCCGCTGCCGGGCGAGGGCGGAGAGGTGGTCTACATGTCCGAGCCGCTGGACCGGCCGCAGGCGCTGGAGGGCAACACCTACAAGCTGACATGGCCGGACAGCGAGCACGCGATCTACATCACGATCAACGACATCGTCATCAACGGCCACCGGCGGCCCTTCGAAGTCTTCATAAACTCCAAGAACATGGAGCATTACGCCTGGACCGTCGCCCTGACGCGGATGATCTCGGCCGTGTTCCGGCGCGGCGGCGACGTGAGCTTCGTGGTGGAGGAGCTCAAGGCCGTCTTCGACCCGCGCGGCGGGGCCTGGGTTAAGGGCAAGTACATCCCCTCCATCCTCGCGGCGATCGGCGGTGTGATCGAGACGCACCTCGTCTCCATCGGCTTCATCGAGGGCGAGGGCACCGGCCTGAAGACCGACCCGCAGGCCAAGGTGATCGGACTGGAGAGCGGCAAGCGCGGCAAGGCCTGCCCGTCCTGCGGCCAGTACACGTTGCAGATGATCGAAGGCTGCATGACCTGTACGTCCTGCGGACATTCGAAATGCGGCTGAGCGGCTGCGCCGTGCTATGATGACAAGCTAAATTCGGCCATTTTCCGGATAAAACGGCCATTTCACAAGTTAAGGACGGCTATTGGAGAAGACCTCTCCAAAAGCCGTTATTGTGGAGGCACCGAAGCAATTCTCGAGCCGGAACGCCACTGATTGGAACATGGGTCCGCAAGGAACTCTACGCAAACCGATATCCGAAGTTTTTGTGATTTTCTGGTATGCGATCCGGCGTCGGGGCCGTTCTCCGCTCGGAGAGCATCTTTGCGTGCCAGTATGCATCGCCGAAAGCAAGAAGGCCGCGAGTGTCCCCGCGGCCTTCGAGTTTTTCATGAGTGGCGGCGCGCCCTCACATCAGTCTGTCTGGTGGCCTCACGCGGCCTCTGTGCCCTTCATCATGAGGGCGGCATCGATCCTGGCTACCAGTAGGTCTCGCATCGCGAGGATCTGCCGGAAGCCCTGCCGCAGCCTGTCGCGAGCAGCGCCCGTTTCAGAAAGAATAGGGGCAGCGGAGACACGACCGACGGCGCCGCGTACGGGGTCGTCCGTGCCGTCGAAGACGTTCTGGAAGCCGAGGGTTTCCTGCGTGATGGCCAGGTCGAGAAGATCTTCGATGCATCCGATTTCTTTGGCCGCCGCCTCGGACAGCGGTCCGTGCCGGCGCAAGGCGGATAGGGCTTGCAGAACCGTATTGAGGTCGGTCGCGGCCAGCTCCGCATCATTGCGTTGGACCTGATCGTGCAGGACGTCGAGCCCTCGCAGAATGCGCGTGCAGAGTTCTTTGTCTGTCATTTGGTCGAAGTATTTCATGGCAGTGTCCTCGTCTCGTTGCTGGGATGTGGCGAGCGGTCGACCGTGTCCGGTTGACCTGCTGTTTCAGGCTGCATCGTTGACCTGGCGGGCGAGCGCTCGGGCATCCCCGGCATCGTCCAGTTCGCCGATCTCGACGAGAAGATCGTAGAGCCGGTCAGTGACAAGGCAGAGCTCCTCCACCTCCGGGCTGGCCGGGTCGAGGAGAACCCAGGACGAGAGGTCGGGTTCGAACGCGTCGATGACCGGGTCGAGTGAAAGCAGCCTGTGCAGGTCGACCAACCGGAGACGGGTTGTCCGATCGAGACGTGATACGTCTCGCAACTCGGACATGAGCCGCAGCACGCGAGCTTTTCCGGCATCGCCGTCGATCAGCGCGGCAGCGTTGCACAGAGCATCTCCGTGCTCGGCACAATGTGCCCGGACGGCAGCGAGTTGAGGGTCGAGGGACAGGGTCTTTGTGGGTAGTCGGCGCAGCATGTGTTCCTCCGTTGTTGCGCGTCTGCCAATTCCGGCAGCGTCAAGACTGTCCGTCGCTTTTTCCGTGAGGGTGCTCCTGCTTCATGTGCTGCGGAGTAGGGTTACTCCTTCCGACAAGGAGATTGGCCACAAGGCGCCGGAACGAAGAAAAAACATTCGGGTAGATGCTGGTCATGCCGTCGCGCTTCTGCGCCGATCCAAAGGGGATCTCGGTGCGGCTGCTGGACCTGTGCGCGCTATGCTGAACCGGGAGCGCCGTCCGCGTCTGATAGATCCCAGCGACGAAACAAAGAAAGGCCCCCGCAGTTGGCGTCGACTGCGGGGGCCTGTCGTGTTCCGGGCATTCGGCCTACTTGTCCCCGAATGACCAATCCGCGTCGGGGTCCGCAAAGGGATCGGGAGCGCCAGCCGCCTCGGAGGCATGGTTCGGAGCCGCGAGAACTGGATCACTCGCCGGGCGCGAGGGTTGCGTGACTGATGGCGCCGTGGGCAGGTCAATGCCCAGACCGTCGGTAGCAGGCTGCATCCGAATGTTATTCGGCGACTCGTCCACCTCGAACCCGATCAGGAAGCGGTCCTCGAGTTCCGCGATGCGCTCCTTGGAATAGTCGTCGACGAACAGCCCTTGGCGGGCGATGGCATTGGCGTTGATCTCGCGGATGCGGGTCATCGCGTGGAAGATAACTTCCTGGTCGATCTTTTTCTGTGCCGCGACCGAAGCGCGGACCTCACGCACCGCCAACATCCAGGTTTGCGCACGCTCTCCGCGGAAGCGTTCGAAGACGGAGGGCACCTCGATCCACTCACCGTCCAGTTCCACCGCGATCGCGCCGAGATCCTCCGAATACCAGCGGATACGGACCTCCTTCTTGGTGTTGTGCATGAACCAGCGGGCGAGCGCCTCTGAATGGTAGCGAATGCCCAGAACCGATATGCCCTTCTTGGACACCGTCCGTTGCAGCCGGGTGCCGAGTGCCCTGCGCCGCAGCCCGACCGCGGGCATCGGCGCGACGCCATACCGCCCGACGAGCCGGTTCCAGCAATTGAGGGGCGTTTCCCCGTTCAGGCCCGCATGCGGGCGGCGATGGTACACGTCGACCACCCAGCGGACCAGGGCCTCACTGAGATCCTCGGCTGTCAGTGCTGCCCGGGCTTCGGCATCATAGTCGCCCTTGACGACGGTGTTACTGAAGGTTCTCCCTGTGAACCGTCCGATGAAGTTGTTCGCCATCGTTCCGAACAGGCGCTCGATTCGCGCCCGGAACTCCGGCATCCCGGCCGGGCCGGCGTCGATATTGATCCCGAGATCGGTCGCCCCGACCCGTGTGTCGAAGTCGATGAAAGCGGAGCCGCAGTCGGTGACGATGAGCTCGGGCGTTCCGGACATGTTCCATGGAGAATGTGCACCGACCGCGTCTGCCCACACCCCCTTGTCACGCACGATCATGTCGATTGTCTGCATCGCGCTGCGCTTGCTCGGGGCCCGTGAGAGCTTCATCGCTACGACACAGCGAGTTGTGCAGCATATGGCGGCCGTCAGGAACCAGCGTGCCTTCTTGCCGTCCTCGAGGCCGAGGCTGGCCTTCTCCTCTTGGCTCAATATCGACCAGATGCCCGACTCCGCCAAGAGGGACATGAGATCGACCTTCCACTCGTCCATCTCGACGCGTTCGAACGGACGGGTCAGTTCCAGCCCCTTTCCGACCGGCGCATTGCGCTTGCGGGCCTCTTCCAGTCCGAAACGCGCTATGTCGACCTCGAACGGGTCGAGCTTCCTGACCGCGAGGCGGATCGTCTCCCGAGACGGTGTCACGAGGGGCCTCGTGCTCTCGCCAAGCTTCTCCCCGGCCGCTTCCCGTTTTCTCAGTTCTTCGCGACGAAGGTTTTCGGCAATGAAGGCGTGGTCCACGTCTTCTACCACTTGCGTGACAGACGGCTGGTCCATCGTGAGGTAATTGCGGACCGTTCGGGCCAGAAGAGCAAGTTCGTCCGGGCCAAGGCGACGGCTGCGACGTCCTTGACCGCCCTGACCATAGAGGGCTGCCATGCCATCCCGGCGGAAGCGCGCAGCCAGTTTCAGGAGCCGGCTCGCGCTGATCTTCGTGGGGACGATCATGGTATTGCCGCTCCCCGTGGACGGGTCGCCTTCGCTCGGCACCGAGAGGAATTTCCCGGCCCGGAATTTTATCTCGGGCAAGGCGGCCTTCACGGCGTTTTCGGTGCGTTTGACCTTACCCTCGGCTTCCATTTCCAGGAATGCACGGACCAGGGACTCGTGGTATTTGGCCTTCTGCTGTTTCTTCAACGGAAGCGAGGACAATTCTTGTGTCGGGAGCCTCAACCTGCGTTTCGCATGATCCGGAAGGAATGCGTCGCGCCGATGTTCGATCTCGCCCGAAGACACCCGTTGCGACAGAGTTGCGTGAGTAAATGCCTCGGCAACGCTTGTGCGATCGGTTCGCTCGAGCGTGTAACCGAATTCGTTGCTTTCCAGAAAACGGTATGAAATCCCGTCCATAATGATTTCGTCGTATTTGCCGAAAGCGAAACGGGGCAGCGAAGGGCTGAACTGGACATCGAGCATCACGCGGCCCTCCGCATGACATGGCTGTCGTAGTCGATCCGCACCCGGCCCCGCAGTTCCAACTCATGCGCGCCGATGAGCCGGGCAATCGACCGGAAGCCACGGCCGCCGAGGCCGGTATGTGCGATCAGATCTCCGATCTTTGCTGCCCCGATCAGGTTGGACACCATATCCCGCATGATGGCATCTGCGTCCGGGTCAGGCTTGCGCACCGCATTCAGCAGTGTCGCATTGTGGACAGCGACAGGGTCGAGGTGCTTTTCTGTCATCAGGGTCACGCGGTCCGCGAAGTCGGCGGTCACCTTTGCTGCGATCCGGGAACTCTTGGCGAAGAACTCTTCGTCGCTGAGCTTCTCGTCATACTTGACCATGATCGCGACCCGACTGCCGTCTGTCATCGTCGCCCGGAAGTCGAAAAAGTGCCGTTCCTTGGGCCCGTCCTCCGGTCCCCACGTGAATAGAACCTGGTTTTCCAGGTCGGCGACGTCTGCGCGCGCCTGCAGCACAAACGCGACACGCTTCTCGGTGAGGCTATCCGTTTTCATCACGGAACCTGCGCCCGGCCCGTGCACAAAGGCGCAGGAGAAGTGTTTCTTTGCGCCGACACCGGGGGTGCGGTCAGTGGCAGGACGTGCAGGCAACACGGCATCGGTATCCGGCTCGGATGTGACCTCGATGACGAGGCCATTGTGGTCGCCTGTTTGGCTCCTATCGGAGCAATGTTTGTTCAGGGGGGGAGCCATTTCTCTGTTCCTTCTCTGTTCTGGGCCTGTCCCAGGAGCGCCTCGCTCGAGAAGAATTTTGGTCGAAGCGGGAATTCCGGAAGCCAAAAGGGGGGTGGTGGCGAGGAATAGTTGGGGGGGGGGCGTGTAAGTATCTGAGAAGAATAATAATTTCTGAGCTGGAGTAAAGCGTCCCGGCCAGCCTGCACGGCCACAGTGTATCTAAGAGGAGTTCCGCCATGCGCTGAGAGCGGCCTCAACCCTTGCGTAGGCGTGCAGGGCTTCGTGCTGCGAGTGCCATCCGCTGCAAAACTGCAAGGCATAGATGTCCGCGCCGGTATCCTCGATCAGATAACCAAGCGCCAGGAATGCCTCCCTGGCAGCGGGGGTAAGCAGCTTGCTGGGTCTCGGTCGCGCCATGACCGTAACGCCGGCGACCTCGTGGCCGATCTGTGTGTAGTGCCGATCGACCCAAAGGTGCAAAGACCGGATCCCGAACTTACCTTGAAGCCAGAGCGTCACATCGCAGATATCCTGTTCAGGGCCGAACTCGTCAGGGTAGACGCTCAGTCGACGATTTTTCGCGACCTGCGAAGTGCATCGTGTGCCCGTTGTGCTATGGATGGCTGCCCCCTTCAGTCGCATAAACTTCGTTAAGTGTTCGGGTTTCTGATATCTGTCTCGAAAAGAAGGTTGGCCGAAGTGCAGCTTTCCGAAACACTTTTCTTGTTCAGGCTGCAGGCAGCCATTCTTGCTCGTTTGAAGAACAGATGAAGACGCTCGTGCGCATGCAAGATGTCGGAGGCGAGGTCGCTCCCAAAAGCCGAACCAACCGGCTCGCTTCTGGATCTGATCCGCCCTACGCTCTGGCCCTCTTGCTCTAAGCGAAGTTTGGGGTATCACTTCCAGCCGCCGGACCATCCAGAAGGGCGGGGAGCGGTCGTTCGCTGCGCCAGGGGTGAATGCCAGCTAAGAGTCGAAAATGAAATCTGGAACGCTCGAAGCCGCACCTGCCACTGGCGCTGCTGCACCCAAGACAATGACGCGACGACAAGATCAGCGATGCGCCTGTTGAGCAATCAAAGTTGCGCGCGTTTGTGTGAGGTGCTCTAAACAAGTAGCAACCAGATCAAAACTCTCCTCAGGTGATTACCCCAATGTTAAAAAATGCATCCTCTTCTTCCCTCCGTGAATAGCGGTATAGTTTGACATGAGCAAAGCATCGGATGACTTCTTTGTATTGACAGAGCCCTACAATGAACTCACTGGACCTAAGGAGTTTTGGAAAGCTGTAGAAGGCGACGAAAGCAAGGACATAAAAGATCTGCTTTACCGGCCAAGCAGACTTGAAAGCGTTGAGCCGCCCAACAAATGGCGGGTGCGGAATAAAAATTTCAACAATGTGTCATTTGCCAAAACAGTAATTTCCCAAGTTGAGTTTACAAATTGCAAATTTGAAAACTGCCTCTTTACCGGCTCCATAATTTCCGAGTGCCGCTTTAACAATTGCCAATTTGAAAGTTGCAACTTTTACAGAGCTGAGATTAGAGACAGTTTTGTTGACCCAAGATCATTTTCGAAATGCCTAAACCCCAAAAAGCACGCAAATATAGGCGTTGGGCTATATCAAGAATTGCTACACAACAGCAGACAGCAAGCCCAACCTGACTTTTCAAACTATTCTCAATATCACTTCATGAGGTGGAAAAGATACTTCAGGCTAAATGAAATAGCGATTTCAGATGCAGCATGCTGGAGAAAGATTTTCAGACGAGCTGCCATATTTCCCTCATGGATTTTTGAGAAAACAACAGGTTCAGGAACGAGACTCAGTAATCTCGCACTTACGTCCACTTTGATACTTGTCGCTATAACGGCCTTCAACTACTGCTTCAGATCAGAACTTGGCCTCAAACTTGGGGGTGAACCTATTGCGAGCATTACGGAGGCGTTCTACTTCTCCACCATCGTAGTAACGTCACTTGGTTTTGGCGATATCACGCCAGGCACCAACTTAGGGAGATTTGTAATTGCTTGCGAAGCGATTACTGGGTTCTTGACATTCGCTCTACTTGTATCGATGGCTTTCAAAAAAATCACGAGCTGAGGATAAAATGATATCTATCTGTGAAATTGGTTCAATGGCACGAGGTCAGAACGACCAATTGAGTGACAAAGACTTGCTCGCGATCGGGAGCTCGGACGACGTGGATGCCGCGATTACAGAGTATAGATCCAGTGGCTGGAACGTAACGCAGTATTCCCGGATCGAATTTGTTGAAATGGCGAGATCTCACTCATTATTTGTTCAGCATGTGAAGCAGGACGGGGTGCTTGTAAGAGACGATCAAGGCTTTCTTAGAGAGACATTGAAAAATTATAGACCAAGGCGAGACTATACCAATAGCTTGGCCGCAGCTATCGATCCGATCCGCTCAATTCGCGAGATTGAGCAGAGCTATTGGGGAAAGCTTTTTCAAGCTGATATTCTCTATGTATCCGTTCGAAACGCGTGCATTCTTCATAAGGCAACTGTCGCGGAGCCAGAATTTGACTTTGAAAGCTTGATCGCGTGGATATGCGCAACCATCGGACTTACCCTATCAGAGCGGAATGCGCTTCTGCGCCTTCGCTCACTCAAACACGCCTATCGCGCGCGATTGACAAATATGGACGTCTCAGAAATTGAGGACACGACCCACATTGCTCGCAAACTCGCAGACTATTGGGCTTGTTTATGCGGTTCGAACGAGAATATACGTGATCTCTCCAACGGCTACTTTGAGGTTCGCGCGCTTGAGGGGCAACTCATTCGCGCAGTTGGCCCAGTCTACATGGACGAATTGGAAAGGTGCCATGAGCTTGGAGAGCTTTGGGCTACAATTTGTAGCACTGATCCTTATAAGCCGCGACCTCCGCACCTTCAAAGATGGTCAAAAAGTGTTTCAGATTTCCTGGCTAACCTACAATGTCACTGAAAGCCTGAGTATCACGCACCTTAACAACTCATCGATCGCGGCTATGTTTTGAAACAAGCCTATCTTCGTCGGGTCAACATCGGACCGTTACCGTTTTCTGCTCGAATTTCGGCTCCGGGCCGAGAGCCTCAGTTTGCGTTCAAACCATGTGCGCGGGCGCCGAGTTTTTCCTTCCACGCAACTTCTCTTGCGATGATGTCGGCGGCTGACATCTCGGGGGAGGCTACTTCGAGGATAGAAACTTGGTAGTCGCGTCCATCGCGGTCAAGCCTCATCAACTCTCGGTTCCCACCATGGCCGTTCGCAGCATACTGACGCCAGCGGCCAAGGAACCCGTCGACGCCATATGCCGACCCGACGTATTGTTGGCCATTCTCCGTCACCAAGAGGTAGACGCCACGGACGTTCTCAAGCGCCGCACGCCAGCTTTCAGGCAATCCCGACAATGAACTAATGCGCTCACGAAACCCACCAAAACCAGGAAAAGGTCTTTCTCGGGCATCGAGCCGTAGCTCCAAGATCTGTTTGTTTCCTCGATGTGCCCACTGCGACCATGACCGCGTTCCTGGCCCCCAATCAATCAATATCCGTTCAACGTAGGTGCTGCATTCCGCACACCAAGAAAGGTCAAATAGGTCCAGTGGATGCAGGCTCGCACGTTCCTGGGCAACTATCTCTTCGTCACGGACAAGAGGCAATTCCTCTTGATCCCATGGACGTCCGTTTCCAACTGCCGTTGTCCCGACAAAGAGTGCCGTTGCTGTTCCGTCAATCGTGGGTCCGGCAATGAAATGACATGCGCGAGAAGGGGCCCCATTGTATGGTGAGTTTGCTCGTGTCTGAAACGAAGCGAAGCAGAGGAAAGCATCTTGCCCGCGCCTCCAAGCCAAGCCGCCCCGGGCATCGTGGCGCAGAAGCCGCGTTCTCCGAGGATCGTATCCGCATCGCTCGAGAAATTCGTGAAATTGGAACACTGGATACCTCCCCCTCGCATCTCGAGAGCAATGCGCCGCAGGCCACCTTGCGCGGCCAACTTCTCTTAGTCCCGACGGTATCGTCTTGCTTGAACCAATGTCCACAATCGGCAAGCTGCGGTGCTGCACTCCAAAGGGTGAAGAATGTCCACTTCGGGCCGGGAGCAGACTCGGTCGTGAAAGGGAAGACAGACGACATTCGCTTTATACTGACGGAACGTCTGTATCCCACGCCTGTCGAGAGGGGTAGGATTAGCTCATGCGTGATCGCCTCCGCAGCTGTCTGAGATCCGCCGCGCGAAAAGGGAGGGGCCGACGTGAGAACCGGCCGGTCGGTCGCAACCTCATCATCGGGGCGGACCTGTAACAGCGACTCAGGAAATCAGTGTTAGTTCGGCAGAGTGCCCACCAGAGTGCGGTTGGCCGCATGGCGCGCCGCGATAAAAACTATAAAAGGTCGAGTGTCGGCAATTCCAGCCGGAAGGTGGTAGTATTATTCTCGCTCAGAACCGATAAACGCCCGCCGTGTGCCTTTGCTATTGAAGATGCGATATGCAGACCCAGACCGACACCCTCGCTGGTCTCGTTCCCGCGACGGAATGGTTCGAAAAGCGTCTTCTGAACCTCTGGCGGGATCGGTTCTCCTTCGTTTTTCACTTCGATATAGGCCTCTTCCTCACCACTTCTGATTGTGAGTTGAACTGGCGTGCCGGGGGCTCCGTGCATGAACGCATTGGAAAGCAAATTGGAGACTGCTTGCCCGATACGGTCCGGATCGCAACTGACTGGGCGCTCCAGTTCCACATTCAGATGTATTTCCTTTTCAGGGGCGGTGACACGGATTTCCTCAACCACCTGGTGAAGCGTCTCCGCCAGAGGCACGTCCGGCAAAGCAGTGACGGCGATACCACCGCCGAGCCTCGATTTCGCGTGCAACATCATATTGTCGATCAGTTCGTTCATTCTGTGCAATGATGCCCGCATGAGAACCAGGATTTCTCGGCCGCGGCCCGTGAAAGGCTCTTTGTCGAGTTGACGGACTCCCGCGCCAAAGGCGGCGACCGGATTTCGTAGGTCATGACCGAGGATCGCCATGAATTCCTCCTGGATCTGAACCAGCTTGCGCTCGTGCTCGATCAGCTGCTCCTGTGCTTCCAGTCGCTCTTCGGTTTCCAGGCTGCGTCCGATAAGTTCGGCGAACATCTTCAGCATCGCCACGGCGCGGGGGCTTTTGACGTCCTTCGGTTCGGGGTCGATCGCGCAGAGGGTGCCGAAGAAGCTCCCGTCGCTTCGATGGATCGGAACCGAGGCATAGCTGACGATGCCAAAGGCCGCGGCAATTGGGTGGCCCTGGTAGACGGGGTCGGTGGCGGCGTCGCTGAAGATGACCATCTCGGACGTTTCCCGGACAGTCTGGCAGAAGGTGGAATCTATCGCGATCTCATCGCCTTCCGCGAGGCCGAACTTGACCTCGTCGATCGTGCGGCATGCGACCCATCTGTCGGCCGTCACCCGTGCGACCCCAGCAAAGCGCATGTTCGTCGCAAGCATGACGGTTTCGAGAATGGTCGTAACGAACTCGCTTTCCGCGAGGCGTTCGATATCGGCCTGGAAATCGTGCGCTCCAGCCAGAAACGCATCATGACTCTGCATTTGAATGTCGCTTTTTTGTCTGACCATCAATGTCACCGTCGCTATTTCCGGAAAACTATAACTTAGGTCCTTAAATGGGTAGGACCCATTTGCCGAGAACGTGCCGACGTCGAGTGGTAGGGCCGAAAGCAGTCATCCGCGCTGCTCGGCACGAAGGTCGGCTCTGGGCTGGTCGCGACTGGCGCGCCTATGCTGCAACCGCGAACGCACCCTACATCAACGCGGTCAATCTGGGCTCGAAGCGGTCATGCGGCGGTGCGGCACTCACGACCCCAGCCGCGGTTGAGGAGATCGTCGCTTCCGGCCCGCAGCGGACATTCATGTGCGGCGCTTTGAATGTCCGGTTCCGACGTTGTTCAAATTCACGCGGTGCTTTTTATGGCAAAAATACCCAAGGGACGGATCGCATGCAGATCAATTGAGGATGGCTGGTCCCAGAAGCGAGCCGACACCTACGGCGATAATTATTCCGATGACGTCCAGAGGAGCGCCGGCGCGAAGCATGGCCTGGCGCGAGACCGCCGGATTGGCGAAGACGATCGCATTCGGCGGTGTCGCGACCGGCAGCATGAACCCGACAGAAGCAGCGAGAGCCACCGGCAGCATAAACCCGATCGGTTCGAGTTCCAGCGACACGGCCGCCGCCCCGGTGATCGGTAGAAAGAGCGCCGCCATGGCGGTGTTGCTCGCCAGCTCCCCGATATAGACGACAAGCGCAGCAATGATGAGCAGAAGAAGAAACGAAGAAAGGTGCTTCAGCGTTTCGACCTGCACACCGATCCACGTCGCAAGTCCGGTCTGGTCGAGCAGCGCGGCCAGTGCCAGACCGCCGCCGAAGAGGATCAGGACGTCCCAGCGGACCGTTGCGACTCCCTCCCAATTCAGCAGACGGCCGCCCGCGCCATCCGGGACGAGGAACAGGGCAACGGCGGCGATCATCGCGATGCCGGCGTCTGTCAGGCCAAGGTTCGGAAACAGCCAGTCGATCAGCGGTCGGCAGACCCAGGCCCCCGCGGTCAAGGCGGCGACGGTGGCCACTCGGCGTTCCGCACGCGTCATACGGCCCGGTTGGTCAGGCAGCGATATCGTCAAGGACCCGCTCTTCCCCTGTGGCACCAATCGCTTCAGCACGATCCAGGTCGCGACGAGAAGAATGAGTGCCACCGGCACTCCGAGGAGAGCCCACTGCACGAAGCTTACCTCGATCCCGTAGCTTGCCTTTAGATGCGCGGCAAATATCGCGTTCGGCGGGGTCCCGATCAGCGACCCCATTCCACCGCACGTCGCCGCGAAAGCAACCGAGAGCATCAGGGTCGTCCCGAATTCCGGCCGTTCGTCGTGTGTCGCAGCAATCGCCGCGGCGACGGGCGCGATAACCATTGCCGATGCCGTGTTGCTGATCCAAAGGCTCAGGAATGCCGTCGCTGCCATGACGGCCGCCAGGACACGATCAGGCCGTGTTCCCGCAGCATTGATCAGCGTAAAGGCCAACCTCCGGTGCAGGTCCGACATTTCGATCGCCTTTGCCACGAAGAACCCGCCCAAGAACAATATGATGATCGGATCACTGTAGGCGCTGGCGACCTGGTCCAGGGCAGCAAGTCCCAGAAGCGGGGCAGCGGCAAGCGGAAGGAGAGCCGTTGCGGCCAGCGGCAGAGCCTCAGTCAGCCACCAGAGCGCCATCGTGAACGTGAGGCCCGTGGCCAGCCATGCGGGTGCGGCGAGGCCTGTCGGTGCCGGCAGGATCGTGGGGGCCAACAGGGCGAGGAGACCCGTGGCGATGACGAGCGACTTTCTGTTCATTTTGCGACACTATCAGTGCCGTCCCGAAGGCACAGCGATTTCGAAGTGCTGGAGCGCACGGCTCATTCGACATGTGGCATCTTGTGCCACCTGCTCACCGCCGACGGCCGGAGGTCGACTGGCCATGTCCGAATGGCCTGAGGCTTGCAGCCTATCCGGCAAAACGCAGGCCCGCGTTTTCTTTCAAGAGCCGCCCCAGCATCCTGAACAAGTCACTACGGGCAGAGCCTGGGCGCCAGGCAAGCACCACTTGCCTTGGACATGCGTCGGGCAGAGGTGTCAGTCGGACGTCTGCCGCGCCGACCACTCCGGCCTCTACAGCGAGGTTCGGCAGCAGGGTGATGCCGAGCCCCTCCGAGACCATCGCAATCAACGTCGTCAGGCTGGTCGCCGCGAAACTGTCCTCCGGCGCCACGAGGCGCCCGGGGTAGGCCGCAAGGGCGTGTCGTTGCAGGCAATGACCCTTCTCCAGCAGCATCAACTGGCCGCTCTCGACAAGCGCCTCGGACCCGCTGGGGGCCGGCCAGCGCCCCGGCGAAGCGAGTTGATAACCATCTTCGAACAGCTTCATCACTTCGAGCGATCCCGTGTCGAAGGGCAAGGCGATCAGCACCAGATCGAGACGACCAGCATTCAGGCCTTCGATTAGGCTTTCGGTCATTTCTTCGCGGAGGTAGAGGCGCAGGTCCGGGAACGCATCCCGCAACGCGGGCATCATGCGGGGAAGCAGATAAGGACCGATCGTCGGAATTGACCCGAGCCGGAGTTCGCCTTCGAAAGGGTTTCGATGCGCCCGCGCAAGTGTCTCGATCTCGCCCGCATCCAATAACATCTGCCGACCGCGAGCTGCCACTTCCTTGCCCACCGGCGTGAGAAGGACACTGCGCCGGGTGCGTTCGATCAGTTGAATGCCAAGCCGGTCTTCAAGCTCCTTGATGCCGGCACTGAGGGTCGGCTGCGTGACGAAGCAGAGTTCGGCCGCACGGGAGAAGTTGAGTGTCTCTTCGACGGCAGTCAGAAACCGGAGTTGGCGCAGCGTGATCATTTATAGACCTACTCTATCACAGGCAGAGCTTCTTTCAATTTCATCTATCAGATTGAAGCGATTATCTGTTTCCCATCGAAACGCTGACGAGAAGGAATCCAGCAATGACCGAAGAAACTCGCCCGGTCGGGCCCCGCCTCAACGAACCTGCCCCGGCCTTCGATGCACTGACGACCCATGGACAGAAAAAGCTCGAAGACTATCGCGGCAAATGGCTGATCCTGTTCTCGCATCCGGCGGATTTCACCCCGGTATGCACCACGGAATTCATTGCCTTCGCCAAGCGCCAAGATGAATTCGCCGCACTGAACACCGAGCTGCTCGGGCTCTCAATCGATAGCCACTACAGCCATATCGCATGGGTGCTGAACATTAAGGAGAAGTTCGGCGTAGACGTGCGCTTCCCGATCATCGCCGACCTGAACATGGCAGTGGCCCAAGCCTATGGCATGATCCAGCCGGGTGCTTCGGATACCGCCGCCGTCCGCGCCACCTTCATCATCGATCCGGAAGGCGTGCTGCGCGCCATGGTCTACTACCCGATGAACGCAGGCAGGTCGGTCGCAGAGATTCATCGCCTGTTGGTCGCGCTCCAGACGGCTGATGAGAACAAATGCGCCATGCCTGAGAACTGGGTCCCCGGCGACGAGGTCATCGTCCCAACGCCACCCACCCCGGAAGCCGCGCAAGCCCGTGCAGGAGAAGGCTACAACACGGTGGACTGGTACTTCTCTACCCGCGCGCTCTGAAGCACCCGGGTGGGCCCTCCAGGCCCACCGAACCAGACCACTCCCCATTAGGAGAAAGAGCCATGAGCAATCCCATCGTTAAATCCTTCTGGGACCAGGCCACCGGAAGCTGGCAATATGTCTTCCACGATCCTGAGACCATGAAGGGCGCAATCGTCGATCCCGTCCTCGACTTCGATCCGCTGGCCGGGGCGACCTCGACCGATAGCGCGCAACAACTGCTCGACTACATTCGGGAAACGGGAATCGAGCTGGTCTGGATCCTCGACACCCATCCCCACGCCGACCACTTTTCCGCCGCCCAATGGCTCAAGGAGCAGACCGGCGCTCCTACGGCAATCGGGGAGAAAGTGATCGGGGTTCAGAAACTTTGGCAGGACATCTATAACCTCCCCTCAGACTTCCCTGTGGATGGCAGCCAATGGGATCGCCTCTTCGCCGATGGCGAGTGCTTCATGGTGGGAAATGTGCCGGTCAAGGTCGTGTTCTCGCCGGGGCACACTCTGGCCTCGATCACCTATGTCGCGGGCGATGCGGCATTCGTGCACGATACCCTGATGATGCCTGACAGCGGCTCCTCCCGCGCCGATTTCCCGGGCGGCAGTTCTGATGCGCTCTATGACAGCATTTCGGCAATCCTGGCATTGCCCGAAGGGACGCGGGTTTTCGTCGGTCACGATTACGCGCCCGGGCGCGAGGCGAAATGCGAGGCCACTGTGGCAGAACATCGTGCCAGCAACATACATTGGAAAGGCGCGCCGTCGCGGGCTGAATACCGCTCGGTGCGGGACGCCCGCGACGCGACCCTGCCATTGCCCAAATTGATGCTGGCTGCCCTGCAAGTGAACATCCGCGGCGGACGACTGCCCGAAGCGGAAAACAACGGGAGGTCCTACCTCAAGTTGCCACTGAATTACTTCCAGAGCCGCTGAGCCTGAGTGACCATGCGGGATGAGTCCAGTTGCCTGGAGTTGTCCCGCCCATTTTTCTGGAGGTCGAAATCGAGGCTGAAAGTCTCTACAAGTAGTGTAGCGAACTGATCAAATAGGCCACGATTGGTTTCGGGACCGCGCGTCTCAAGAACTGGAATCATCTTTTCGCAGAGATTCGCGATCATAGCCACCTTGGCGCGTCGGCGGCCTTCGACTGGGATCGATCTTGGCACCGAGTTTTTCCAAGGCGAGCATGACCTGGTGAAACACCTCTTCATCCAATGCGCGCATGCCTTCCCCTTCGGCCACGTCGATTTCGCTGGCATCGTAGGCCCAGCGACGCAGGATCTCGATCTTCTGCTCAGTCGTCAGCTGCGCATCCGCAAGTACCTCTTGGGGGCTCTCATAAATATCGGGTGGGTCGAGCAACGCCTTCTCAAATCGTTCGCTATCAGTCATCCGATCCCTCCCTAAAAGGCTCCCTGCAAACTCGCGTCGATGGGCGCGCGTGTATGCAACCTGGCGACAAGATATTGCTTTCAAGTGCTCCAGTCGTGCACATGCACGTCGCGTCCCGAATGGCCTTCCAGAATCTTGATCGCCAGGTTCTCGCGTTCCTTGGATGCGCGCGGCGCGGTCGGATCGTCTTCGAGGTCTTTGGAATGCCAGAAGCGGTCTCCCAGCTTTTCTCGCAGGGCGGATTCCGAGCCGAGAAGGCTGATGTCATGGCGGCTGAACCCGACCATGGTTAGATCGTAGTATGCCTGCTGAAGTGCTTCGAAGCTGTCGAAGACCCCAACCGCCTCAGGCACCTTGATAATCGAAGTGTGCTTTCCGCTTTGACTTCCTTGCATAATCGGTCTCTCCCATATGGTGCTGAGGTCGGAGCCAAATGATCAAATGAATGCCTTCCACGCCGGCGGTAGACAGGAAGATCATTCATCACCTTCAAGTCACGCGTCCGACCGAAGACGAAATCTGTTTCGAGGGAGCTTAGACTGAGCTCGGTCGGAACCAAAGGAAAAGCTTGTGCGCCACTCCTGTCGCTGTCTTGTGGCATTGCGCTACGTCAATGGGCCATAATCGGCAACGCGGGCGGCTCCAGCCGCGGGATCATGCGCCGGCCGAGCGCACCAGTCGTGTCAGGCCTTCTCGGCCCACGAGGTCGACTCTACCCCGGGATTGTTCGATCCATCCGCGGCGTTGAAACTCAGCCAGCGTGCGCGAAATGACTTCCCGGGCGGTGCCGAGTTCTGAGGCCAGAAAGGCATGCGTGGCATGCACCGTGCCTGAATCGTCCGCCAATTCGAGAAGCCGGGATGCCAACCGAACATCCATCTTTTGGAAGACGATATCGTCGATCAGCGTGAAGAGATCGGTAATCCGGCGGGAATAGGCGGCAAAAACGAACTCCCGGAATATCCGGGATCTTGCTACGAGGTCGTCGAATGTGGTGCGAGGAATAACTACGGCCGTCACCTCCGACTCGGCGATCCCGTCGGCCGAGTATTCCTCGAACGCCAGCATACACGCTGTCGTCAGAACGCAGCTTTCTCCCGCATGGACCCGGTATAGGAAGACCTCGCGTCCAGTCTCGGACCTCTGCTGGACGCGGACGGAGCCTTCCAGGAGAAGCATGAGATTATCCGCCGACTGTCCCGGTGCAAACACTTGTGTCCCAGCGGGAACCTTGACGATTTGGCTGCCATTCATCAGGTCGGCGCGAATGTCTTCCGGTAGCCTTTTCAAGCCTTCGAAACGGTCAATCCAATCCTCGGATCGGCTCATCGGGTCAACAGTCATGCAGCATGCCTCCTACACGGCGACAGACTGCACTGCCACGACAGTCCCGGCCAGAGGGATCAGCTCGGGAAATCACACCTTCTCGGGTTTGAGGTTGGCCGATGTGCGCGCTTTCCTCAACCCCGGACTCGAAGAAGGCGTGCACCGGCCGACCCCTGCCGCGTGATCCCCGAGGACCTGCGTCCTGCCGGGGACCGTTTTTGGCGGCGGGAGGCCTTCGCGATCGCGAGTTCAGAAGCTTAGAACCCGGGTATCCGCCGCGATCAGACGTGCCGCCATCTCGGACGGATCGGCAACGCCCACGCCGTCGAGCAGCACCGATGCGTCCTTGCCCAGACCGGGCAGGTAGATCGCGCAGACCTCGACAGTGCCGCCGGCTTTTTGCCGGATCGCCTGCATGAGACCCTGGGGGCTCATGTCGCGTGGCGGCTGTCCGGCGGTGGCGGTCTCGGGCGCTTCCTTCAGCGCGATGTCGCCGGCGGGACCGCAGAGCAGGATATACGCCTCGGCGCCCTGTTGGGCCGCCTGCATGGTCAGGACCATGGCCATCAGCTGGGTCTGCGGTTCGGGGGAGGTGACAACGGTCACCACCTTGCCCACGGCGTCCTGCGCGAGGGAGGCGGTCGCGGCAAGGCCGGAAAGGGCTGCCAAGGTGGTGGCGAGGAGGAATTTCTTCATGTCTGCGATCCTTTCAGGTTTACTCGGGTTGACAGATCTCGTGCGCCATCGCGGCGCGTATTGTCCGAACGACCAGCCCCGCGATGGTTAAGACCAGCAGTCCGAGAAGGACCAGCCCCAACACTCGGTGAAAGCCTGATCCGGTCAGCGCCGCATGGTGAAGGCTGGCCGTAGTCAACGCCGCGAGCGGAAAGGAGAGCGCCCAGAACGACAGTGCGAAGGGCGGTTTCGCCAGCGCCGGCACCTGCAGCGCCACCAGCGCCGCGAAGAAATAGCCGATGTTGAGCAGCAGACGCGCGGTCGCGTCGACCTCGCCACCGTTCAGTAGCAGCCAAGACAGGTATGCGACGGCGGGCGGGGCCACGAGAATGACCAGCGTCGGGCGCAGCTTGCCGGGCAGCGGGTCGTGAAAAATCAGCCGGTTGAAGACCAGCGTCAGCAGGACAATCCAGAACAGGATTCCGACGGCGAAGAAATACCAGCTGAGCTCGACATGACCCAGCGGGACGCCGGCCAGCGGCACGATGACGTTGCCCACGGCCGGAATGAACCAGGCCGGTGAAAGCTGTCCCGGCCCGAAGGCGCGATGCGATATCCAGGCGTTGATGACCGCCAGTGTCAGGATCGCCTGAGCCCCGGCGCCGATCATCCAGATCGAACCGGCGAGGTCGGGTCTGCCGTCCCGCAGGAACGCGGCGAAGAGCAGCAGCGAAATCGAGATGGCCGGAAAGAAGGCCAGCCGCACGGGGTGTGCCCATTCCGCGGCGATTGCGGCGGGGTGCCGGACGGCCTTAACCGCGAAGACGCAGCCCAGGCCTACCAGCGCGGCAAGCGCGACATAGCCGGCGACCGTGCTGGGCCCCACGAAACCACCGGAACGCAGCGCAAGCGCCAGGCCGAACAGACCCATGGTCATCCCGAAGACGCTGATCGGGAAATGCTCAAGACGTGTCGGCAGCGGAGTGTGTTCGGCCTGTGCGCTCATGATTTTGCGTCCGCGTCAGTCTTCGTCTTCGTTACCGAAAGAGACCAGCTTGGCGCTGTAGGTCTTTTCGCCAAGCCGCTCGATCAGGTCGAGTTGCAGCTCGAGCCAGCCCTTGTGCCCCTCTTCATCCAGCACGATCTTTTCAAACAACGTCCGGGTGCCGATGTCGCCCAGCTCGGCCGCGTGCATGGCCGCCTTGGTGTAGTAGGTGATTGCCTCTTCCTCATCCGCGAGGTCGCCCTTGAACATGGCTGGCAAAGTCTCAGCCGCGACGGGCGCCTTGTCGAAGCCCAGCTCCGGTTTGGCCTTGAGGAACATCAGTCGTTCGATGAACATATCGGAATGGCCCAGCTCCTCGGCCATTTCCTCGCGCATCTGGTCCGCGAGCTTGGTCAGCCCCCAATCATCGAGCGTATGGGCGTGAAGCTGATACTGGTGCGCTGCCGTCATTTCCATTTTCACAGCGCGTTGCAGGTATTCGATGATCTTTTCGTTGGACATGATAGGTCTCCTTTACATGAGATGAAGGCTACTGGTTTTCTTCGCCCTTGGTGCGATCACTGCCGATCAGCGCCTCTGCGGTGTAGACGAGGATCGCCATACCGATGGCACCCGCGACAGCCACGCCCAGCAGGACGATGATGTCAATTGGCCCCCCCATGTCGGACAGGTGGGAATGGGTCATCACCATTAGAAACCACACTGCAGCCACAGCCCCCGCGGGCATGGAGAGTTGCGCCAGAAGGAATTTCTTCCAACTGACGGAGCGGTCGCGGATCAGGATGTAAAGGTAGGCCAGCGTCACGACCACCGCAGCCGCTACCATAAGCCAGAACAGGCCGCGGCCAAAGATTTCCTCGAAAACGGCAATCAGCGTGCCGAAAGTCATGTCTTTCATATCAGGTCCTCCTCAGGCCTCGCCACGCAGCATGGCGTTGTAGGTGGCCTTCAACGCCACCTCCTTCATGAGCCAGCTTATCCAGAGTTCCTCGAGGGGCGCGATAATGCCCGGGAAGGAAGGAACAAGGTTGTTGTGATAATCGAACTCTACCAGCATCGCGCGGCCGATCCGGGTAATCAGCGGGCAGGAAGTGTATCCGTCATAACGCTCAGTCCCCTCGCGGCCGTCGATGGCGGCGACGAGGTGATCCTCGACGACCGGCACCTGCCATTTCACGCTGGCCGCCGTTTTTCCCTTGGGCACACCGGCCACGTCTCCGAGCGCGAAGATCTCCGGGTAACGGAGGTGACGCAATGTGGACATGTCGACTTCGACCCAGCCTTGGTCGGTCCACTTGTCCGCCCATGACAGGCCGGACTGGCGGATGAAGTCCGGCGCCCGTTGCGGCGGGATGACGTGAATGTAGTCGTAATCGACCTCCTCGGTCCCGTCGGTAGTGGCGAAGGTGGCGCGCTTCGCGCCTGCGTCGATGGCGGTCAGCGTGCGGCCCATCATGGTATCGACGCCCCGGTCCTCGAACAGCATCCGCACCTTTTCGGCCACGATCGGCACCCCGAAGAGCGAGCCCTGCGGCGCGGCGTAGACCATGTTCATCTTGTCGGCATTGCCGGCGCGGCGGGCGATGTCGTCGATCAGGAAGGTGTGCTTGAGCGGGGCGCCCGCGCATTTCATCTCGGTCGCCGGGCGAGTGAAGAACCCGGTGCCGCCTTCCTCGGTGAATTTCTGCGCCGCCTGCCAGGTGCGGGCGGCATGGTCGGGCCCGCCGTAGAGCGCGCCGATGCCGTCCTTGCCAATCATGTCGGTCGAGAAGCCGTCGATGGCGTCGTAATCCAGCACCAGGCCGGGGGCGAGGACGAGCCAGTCATAGGCGATCGTCTGACCACCGTCCGTGCTGACGGTTTTGGCCTCCGCGTCCACGGCGGCGACCTTCTCGGCGATCCATTCGACGCCTCCGGGCAGCCAGTGGCTTTCGGCCGAGGTCACGTAGTCGGCGGGCTTCAGCCCCGTCGCCACCAGCGTCAAGCCGGGCTGGTAGAGATGCGTGGTGCGCGGGTCGATTATGGTGATCGTCGCGCCGTCCAGCCGATCGACCAGGCGATTGGCAAGCGCGGTGCCCGCGGCCCCGGCGCCGACGATGACGATGCGCGCCGAGGTCGCGACCTGCGCCCGTGCGGGTTTCGCCCCGGCCAGCGGCACCGCGGCGGCGGCCATGCCGACCGATGCGGCGAGGCTCAGGAAATCTCTGCGTTTCATCCGGTCATGTCCTCCTGGTCCGGGAGTCGCGGGTGGGCCTGCGGGCGATGGCAGGGGCCGCGAGTCGGTATGCATCTGTCTACCGCGTGGGCGGGCAGGAAGTGTGTGACTTGGTCACATTCCGATAAGAGAATGCAAAGATGGCCGGCGGCTTGCCGGCCATCCTGCAATGTCAGTCATCCACGGCGGGCGGCCGGGTGTCCGTCTCGTCCGCGAGGACCCGGTCGCGCTGCAATTCCAGCCACATGGCGTTCATCACGGCGAAGATCGCGGCGAGTGGCAGGCCGAGAAGCCAGGCAAAATACCACATGCGATGTTCCTTTCAGTAGCTGTGGCCGGGGCCGGTGACGTCGCTCTCGGTCACCTTGCCCCAGAGCACCTTGTAGACCCACGCCGTGTACATGAGGATTAGCGGCATGAAGATCGCCGTGCAGACCAGCATGATGAAGAGCGTCATGTGCGAGGACGAACTGTCCCAGACGGTTAGCGAGGATTTCGGGTCCAGCGACGAGGGCAGGATGAACGGGAACATCGTCAGCCCGACGCTGGAGATCGCGCCGAAGATGCCGAGCTTGGACCACAGCAGCGTCGACACCTCGCGCCCGGCGCGCAGGCCGAGCACGGCAAGGGCCATGCCCGCCAGCCCGGCGACCGGCGCGATGACGATCCAGGGCCTGTCGGCATAGGCCGAAAGCCAGGTCCCGGTGCGCTCGATCTCGGAATAGAGCGGGTTGGACGGGCCGTCCGTGACGACCTCGCCGACGATGGCGTAACCGTCGATCCCGACGGCGAGCCAGAGCCCGGCCAGCAGGTAGCCGGCGATGGTCACCAGCCCGGTCACCGTGCCGAAGCGCCGCGCCCGGTCGGCCACCGGCCCCTCGGCCTTGAGCGACAGCCAGGCCGCGCCGTGCGTGACGAGCATGGCCAGGGACACGATCCCGGTCAGCAGGGCAAAGGGGTTCAGCAGGCCGAAGAACTTGCCGTAATAACTGCCCTCGTAACGTGAGAAGAGATCCGGTGTCAGCTCGAACGGCACGCCCTGCAGGACATTGCCTACCGCCACGCCGAAGATCAAAGCGGGTACCGCACCGCCCACGAAGAGCGCCCAGTCCCAGCCGTTCCGCCAGGCCGCGCTGTCGCGTTTTGAACGATACTTGAACCCTACGGGCCGCAGGATCAGCGCCGCGAGGATGGCGAACATGGCGAGGTAGAAGCCCGAGAAGCTGACCGCGTAGAGCGGCGGCCAGGCCGCGAAGATCGCGCCCCCGCCAAGGATGAACCAGACTTGGTTACCTTCCCAGACCGGGCCGACCGTGTTGATGACCACACGCCGCTCCACATCGGTCTTGCCGACGAAGGGCAGAAGCGCGCCCACCCCCATGTCGAAGCCGTCCGTCAGGGCGAACCCGATCAGCAGCACGCCCAGCAGCAGCCACCAGATGACGCGCAGCACCTCGTAGGAAAGAAGTTCATAGAGGGTCATGTGTCTTACTCCGCAGGTGTAGCGAACGGCCCCTGGCCGTCATGGGTGCGCAGGCGATGTTCGTGCCGCGCCTCCCAGGCTTCGGTCTCTTCCACGTCCTCGGTCGGACCCCGGCGGATGTATTTCAGCATCAGCCCCATCTCGACGATGAAGAGCACGGTGTAGAAGATCATGAAGCCGGCGATGGTCAGCAGGAGGTCCTGGATGCTCAGGTGGCTGACCGACAGCGCGGTCGGCAGCACCCCGTCCACCGTCCAGGGCTGGCGGCCGTATTCGGCCACGAACCAGCCAAGTTCCGCCGCGAGCCAGGGGGCGGGGATGATCGCCACACCCAGCCGCAGCGCCCATCGGGGATAGCTCTGCTGCCGGAAGGACGAGCGCCAGAAGAAATAGGCCATAACCGCGATGAAGCCGAAGCCCAGGCCGACCATGGCGCGGAAGGCCCAGAAGAGCGGCAGCACGCCGGGGATCGTGTCCTCGGCCGTGCGGGCGATCTGTTCGGGCGTCGCGTCGCGCGGATCCTCCATGTAGCGCAGGAGGAGGAAGGCAAAGCCCAGGTTGTCGGAATTCGCCTCGAAGGTCTCGCGCACCCCGGCCGGGGTGGCGTCCCGCTCTTCGCGGATGGTCATCAGCGCGTCATAGGCCAGGATGCCGCTTTCGATCCGGTCCTCGGCCTCGGCCACCAGGTCGTTGATCCCGGGGATTTCCTGGGTCAGCGACCGCGTGCCGATCAGCCCCATCACCCAGGGGATCTCGATCGCATAATGCGTCTCCCGCGCCGCGACGTCGGGGATGCCGACCAGCGTGAAGGGGGCGGGCGCGTGATGCGTTTCCCACATTCCTTCCATCGCGGCGAGCTTCATCCGCTGGGTGTGACTGGCCGAATAGCCGCTTTCGTCCCCGAGAACGACGACCGACAGGGCCGAGGCCAGGCCGAAGGATGCGGCGACGGTGATCGACCGGCGGGCCAGCGCCGTGTGCCGGCCCTTGAGCAGGTACCACGCGGACACGCCCAGCACGAAGACGGAGGCCGTGACGTAGCCGGCCGAGACTGTGTGCACGAATTTCGCCTGCGCGACCTCGTTGAAGACCACGTCGAAGAAGGAGGTCATCTCCATCCGCATCGTGTCGGGATTGAAGCGCGCGCCGACCGGGTTCTGCATCCAGCCGTTGGCGATCAGGATCCACAGCGCCGAGAAGTTGGACCCGATGGCGACCAGCCAGGCCACGACCAGGTGCGCCACCTTGGACAGCTTGTCCCAGCCGAAGAAGAACAGGCCAACGAAGGTCGCCTCCAGGAAGAAAGCCATCAGCCCCTCGATGGCGAGGGGGGCGCCGAAGATATCGCCGACATAGTGGGAATAGTAGGACCAGTTCATCCCGAACTGGAATTCCATGGTGATGCCGGTGGCGACGCCGAGGACGAAGTTGATGCCGAACAGCATGCCCCAGAATTTCGTCATCTGCCGCCAGATCGGCCGGCCCGTCATGACGTAGACGGTCTCCATGATCGCGACGAGGATGGACAGTCCCAGCGTCAGCGGCACGAAGAGGAAGTGATACATGGCCGTCATCGCGAATTGCAGGCGTGACAGCTCGACGATATCGAGCTCCATTTCGAGTTCTCCTTTGTCCGAGGGGGCGACTCGGACGTCCCCTGCATGCAAAGGTCTATTAGCGAAACAGGTTCGTCGCGGACGGTGACTTCGTCACAGAAGCTCGCGATAGGCTGACGGTTCGCCCGAATACCGGGTGGTCTCCGCCCCGGTGCAGCGCGGCGAGGATGGCCGCGTCCGGCAGTATGCACCGGATCCCGGTGAGAACCGCGTCGGCGGTCCCGGCGTCCAGACCTTCGGTCGGCTCGTCCAGCAACAGGATGCACGGCTTGCGCAGCAGCACACGCGCGATGGCGAGGCGGCGAGCCTGTCCGCCCGACAGCCCGGCGCCGCCCTCGCCAAGCCGCGCGTCCAGTCCGCCCCGCTCCCGGATGGTGTCGGCCAGGCACACCGCCTCCAGCACCGCCCACAATGCCGGTTCCTCCGCCGGGCCGGCGAGCGTCAGGTTGTCGCGCACACTGCCCGCGATGAGGGCGGATCGCTGGGGCAGCATGGTGAGGATCCGCCTCAAGTCGGTCTCGTCCATTTCGGCTGGCGGCATGCCGAGGACGCGCACGCCTTCCGATGGAGCGAGGCCCGCGATCTGCATGAGAAGCGTCGTCTTGCCCGATCCGGACGGCCCGGTCAGCGCGATGGCCTCGCCTGGGCCGAGGTCTAACCGGGCTTCGGGCATCGAGACCGTCAGCAGGTGTTCCCCGTGGTCCACCGGACGCGTCGTCCCGGCCTGGTCCGTGTCCGTTCGCGGGGCCATCACCCGTGCCGCCGCGCCCGTCATCCGCCCGAGCTCGGCGATGCCACGGCGCAGCGGCAGCAGCGTTTCGGCAAGCGCCAGCGCGACGAAGAAGCCGATCACGGCCGTCGCCCGATCGACCGCGCCCGCCACGAGGAGCCAGCTGCCGCCGACGAGCGCGGCCGATGCGGCGATGGCCACGGTCACCGAAAGGGCCAGTCCCGCATAACGCTCCGCCCGGTCGAGCGCGGCAGCCGACTGGCGCGCGCCCGCATCCTGCGCGATCAGCCGGTCCTCGGCGTCGCCCAGACCGCCCGACAGGATCAGCGCCTCGCGGTCCCGGATCATGTCGATCACCCCGCGGCGCAGCGCCTGCCCAAGCGTTTCCGCCTCGGCCGCCGGGCCCATCGTCCTGCTGCCCAACCATGCCAGGATGAATGCGGCGGCCAGCAGGTAGGTGCCCAGGACGACGCCGGCGACCGCCCAGCCGACCAGCCAGGCCAGCACGGCGAAGACCAGCAGGTGCGTCACCAGCGCCGCCATCGCCGGGAGGGCGAGGCGCAGGACCACCCCGTCGAGCGCGTCCACGTCCGATACGATGCGCGTCAGCACGCCTTCGCCGCGCAATCGGGCGAGGTCGCGCCCGCCTTGCCGGGCATGGGCGCGCAGCAGGACCACCCGGAGAGCCGCCAGGGCGCGCAGCGTGGCGTCGTGCGTGAGCAAACGTTCGCCGTAGCGCGCCGCCGTGCGGCCGAGGGCGAGGAAACGCACCCCGGCGGACGGGCGGAACACGTCGAAGGCGATGCCGATCCCGGCGAGACCGGCCATGCCGGTGGCTGTGATGAACCAGCCCGACAGCCCCAACAGCGCGGCGCCCATCAGGAGGACGACAACCGACAGGGCGGCGCCCCGGGCCATCGCCCACGGCGCAGCGCCGAGCAGCAGGCGCAGGGCATGGAGCAGCGGCCTCATGCGCCCACCTCCACCTGCCGGTCCATCGCAGCGGCCAGGCGCGGATCATGCGTGGCCACGATCACCCCCCGCCCCTCGGCATTGAGCCGCAGCAGCGCGGCTATGACCCGGCCCGCCGTCACCTCGTCGAGGTCCGCCGTCGGCTCGTCCGCCAGCACAAGGTCGCCCCCCGCCAGGATCGCCCGCGCCACCATCAGCCGCCGCGCCTCTCCGCCCGAGATGCCGCCGCCGGTCTCACCAAGCCGCGTGTCCAGCCCGTAGGGCAGGCGCGCCACGATCCCGGCCGCATCGGCCATGTGCAGCGCGCGGGCCTGATCGGCGTCATCCCCAAGCGGGGCGAGCCAGTTGCGCAAGGCGATGTCCGGGAAATGCACCTGCTGCGGGATCAGGGCGATCCGGGCGCGCCAGGCATCGGCCGTGTCCGGGTCGAGCGGCTGGCCGCACACCTCGATCCGCCCGGAGGCAAGCGGCACCAGTCCCGCGATCGCCGCCAGCGCGATGGATTTTCCCGCGCCGCTCGGGCCGGTCAGGGCCAGGGTCTCTCCGGCCCCGAGGGAGAGGTCGGGCAAGTGCACCCGCCGTCCCGGCAGGGACGCGACGGCCCCGGTGCTGCGCAAGTGGAATGCACCGGCAAGCGGCGCCGCGCGCTCTCCTTTCCCTACCAGTTCCGACCGTTCGGCCTCGTCCAGCGCATCCAGCTCCTCGACGACCGCGAACCCCGCCGCGCGGTCGTGCCAGGCGGCGGCGAGGTTGCGCAGCGGCTCAAAGAATTCCGGCGCGATCAGCAGGAGGAAGACGCCTTCGCCCACCGTCAGCGGCGTGCCCCAGGAGCCGAAGGTGATCTCGCCCAGAAGGGTGAAGCCGACGAAGACAGCCACCAGCGCGACGCCGATCGCGGCGAAGAGCTCCAGCACCGTGGAGGACAGAAAGGCGACGCGTAGGACGGCCATGGTGCGCGCGCGCAGCGCCTCGGCTCGGCGCCTGAAATCCTCGGCCGCTCTGTTCGCCGCGCCCAGCAGCCGGATGTCGGTCATGGCCGAGAGGCGGTCCAGCAGCATGTCGTTCATGCTGCCGATCTCGACCATCTGCCGGCGCGACGCGTCCTCCGCCGCCATGCCCACAAGCGCCATGAAGACCGGGATCAGCGGCCCGGCCACCAGGAGGGTCAGGCCGACGACCCAGGACAGCCAGAACGACAAGACGAGAAGGAGCGCCGGCAGGACCGAGACGCGGACCATGGCGACGTGATAGCGGGTGATCCACGGCTGAAGCAGCGGCAGCTTCTGCACCGCGAGAGAGGCGATGGCGGCGGAGCCGGGGTCGGCCGGCCGCCGCGCCTCCCGCCGCAGAATGGCCTGCCGTTCCCGCGCGATGGTTCTGTCCGCCGCCCGGAACAGGAACGCACCCGCGCGATGGTCGAGTAGGGCGCGCAGACTGCCCAGGGCGACGAAAACCACGGCGACGAGGATCGTGCCGTCAAGGTCGCGGGCGCCCTCGGCCCACCCCGCGATCGCCCAGGCTATCGCTGCAGCCTGCACCGGCCACAGCATCCCGGCAAGCACCGCCAGCCCGCCGGCGCGGTTCAGGTCCTGCGCGACGGGCGCGATGATCCGCTGTTTCGCGCGCAGCCTCGGGCTTGCCTTGTCAGACGTGACGGGTCGTTTCATCGTTTCTCAGGATGCCGGTCTTCCGGCCGGTTGTGACGCGGCATTCCCGTCTCGGCAAGCCGACCCGGGCGACAGGAGAGCCAGCTGCGCAAGCGCTGCGGGGCACAGCACCTCGATCCATCCCCGGCCCTGATCGATCCAGCCCTTGTCGGCAAAACGTTTCAGAGTGCGGGACACGACCTCCCGAGCGGTAAGGAGATCGCTGGCGATCCGCTGATGCGTGACCTCGATCCGTGTGTCGAGCGGCCTGTCCAGAAGCCACTTCGCCAGCCTCTGATCGATGCTCATGCCGCCGGTCGTGCGCGCGAAGAAGGCGGGAAGACGGGAGGCGTGCTGCCGGAAGAGAGCGCGGCGGAACGCGACATCTTCCGAAACCATGCACCGGAAGTCTTCGGGGGGCAGCACCAGCCACGCGCTCGGTTTGAGGCAAACCGCGCGCACGGCGAGTTCGGCCCGCGCCAGGATGGCCGCGGTGACCGGCATGCAATCCTGCCCGCCGAGCGCGCGGCATTCGGCCCAAGGCACCTGCCGGCCTCGCGTGCGGAAGCTGACGCAAAGACTCCCCCGGGTCAGGAGGACGAAGGAACGTGGCGGGCCGTTCCATTCGAAGGCGACGTCGCCGACGGGTCCCTTGCGCGGGTCGCCCCCGGCGGCGGTTACAGCGTTGATCAGCACGCCCGCGTCCGCCTGGCTGCTCATCTGAACGATCCCATGCAAGGAGCCTCGACGGTGCTTGAAGTGACCGGAAGGTATTCAAGTATGGATGCCCGTTTGCCAATCGGCCGCTGCGGCGGTAAATGCCCCAGCCGCGCTCTTTGCAGGGGTTCATGAGCTCCGTATCGACTGGAAGCGACGCGAGACCAGATACTGGCCGAGCATCCTGACGCGGAAGGCATGATGTTCTCCTCGGTTCTTCCTGCCTGTGTCGCACGACGGACTGACATGGGAAGGTGACTTCGTCACATCCGCCCCTCAGGCAGTTTTTCAGGGCGTTTTCTACAAGCTGAGCCTTGGCCTTCCGTTTCCAGGAACAACCAGTGGAACGAGCAAACCTGCAAGCACAGTTGGAGCATTCTCATAAGAAAAGAACTGGTCGAACTCAGCACTGGCGCCGCAAAGCCGACCTTCATGAAAATCGCAGCGAGTGTCCGGAATCCGCCCTTACAAGCCAGGTCGACCTCCTCCGCAAACAGGACATTTTCGTTGAAAGATATCGGATCCGTTGGCGCCGTAGCGGTGGCCACAATCGTGGCACTCTAACAGATAGACGACCTGGTTGTGATCATTCCCGGGGAGACCCGTGCTATGCAGAACCTGCTGCCGGTTTCTGCTTACGTATCCGGGCTTCGTGGTCGTCCCTACATCGCGGCCAACAGCCGTTCGGCGGCGAGCGGATTTCTGTTGTGGCGGCCAGTTTGCGCCCAAGATCCAGCCTTCGACGGCGGCATATCCAGCGATTGCTTCCGGCTGGGGCGGTTGAAGAGCTGCACTGAGCATTCCTGTCAGGTCGGCGTCCTGCAGCCAACGTGCAATGGCGTAGGCGTCGTGCTGATCCTGGGTTCGGTTTTCGCGCGGGTAGTTGGCGCTCCAGAGCCGTGGGTAAGCCTCGACGATCACTGATTTGCCCGCGGCGGGCTCCCATTTGTCGAAGGGCCAGAAATGCAGTCCCGGGTGTGCCGCCCGGATCCGCCTCAGCCACGGGATTCCGGCATGTGTAGATTTCGCGACAGACCCTTGGACGTCGAAGTGAAACACCGATTTCGCCGAGCCGGTTGCCTCTTCCGTCAGTCGGCGCCATGCCCGTTGGCCACTGCGTGCGGCGCCGTTTCCGACACTCCCGTCCCTGATGAAATCTACATAGGTGTGCGGGGCATCCGTGGGCCAGTGAGTGCAGAAATCCTCCAGGAAGACATCCCAGTCCGGGGCGATACCGTGCTTCTCGAAATAGCGCATAGGGAAAGAAAAGCCGTGATCGATGCCGACGATGGTTGGGATGCCGGGGTCGAGCTCCGCGATCAACCACTCGGCCAAGCCTCGGCGCGTCCAGTATTTCCTCGGGCTGGGTGGAGGCTGGACCTCGACCGGTGGGCCATCGTCTTGGGTTTCGTAGATCCTGAGACCTTTCAGGCTGGTTTCAGCCGTCTGAGCGCCTGAATAGTCGATGCCGATCGTCCGGCGAAACATGCGACTTTCGCCTGTCATTCGAAGCTCGCCCGAAAACTTGTGGCTGTCAGCGAGACATGTGCGTCCAGCGGGGGCCGCAACTCGAACGCCTTGGGATCCCGGGCGAAGTCGTGAAGGCGGAACAGGTGCCAATGGTCTCGCCTTTCATCTGCGACCTCCAACTCGTTGCGGGAGATATGGAATGGCGTGCGTTCCCATCCGTTGGTCGTCTTCACCTCGATCAACCGATCCTGCCCATCAGGCGTAAAGCTGGCGATGTAGTAGCCCAGACCGTCGCCGTCCTCCTTCGACACCCATCGGACGCGCCGGGCGAGGTCATCTCGGCCATGCGAGTCCAAGGTCGCACGCTCATGATGAAACACACGCTCTTCCCCGGCGGAGCCCAGGGCGCGGTTGCGCTCATCGCGCCCCGCGGCGTCGAAGCGGCGGGCGATACGCTGCATCTGTTCCAACTCGTCCGGCGGCGGTGCATTCCGCAGGGTGGGGGCTACGCCAATAAAAATCGGTGCGGGTTCGGCCATCTGGCGCTTCTCCCTCCGATGCAGCGCGTTCTCCCACTCCGGGTGTTGCGCCAGCCAGCGGGCCGCAGCCTCGGCGAGCGCAATCTGGAAGTTGAACCGGGGCGCATAGCCTTTGATGATTGGCAATCCGAGGCCGCGCATGGCGGCGGAGACGTTGCACATCTTGAACTCGATGGAACCCCGACTGCGGTCGATCTGGTCCTGCAACGCGCGGTTCTGGGCGGCCTTGTTGTAGCGCCGACCCGATAGCTCGTCGCTGAGCATCGAGAAATACACTGCCACCACAGCGTCATTTTCAAAATTGGACCAATCCGTTGTTTTCATGTTGGCACGGTAAGAGGTGCCGAAGGCCTTGTCATTCCGAAAGGTGACGCTGTCTGGAAGCGCCGAACATATGTCTGCGCGATGGGTCATCGGCATTGATCGGACAGCGAACCATGTGCCGCGAATAACGGACCTATCTCCGCGATTCCGGATTTCATGTGAAATCCTCTTCCTCTCCATGCCACTCGGCCAACCTCTTGAGCGCGACGAAAGAGGAGAACTGTCATGAAGAGCCGGACACGATCGCGCAGAGCCAGCCGAAGCTCGACATTCATCGTCAACTGAGGGCCCGTCCGTCCCGACAGCAGCGAAAATGCTGACCTCAGCGAATGACGTAGCGTCACTTCAATTTCCGCAGAAATTTCGATGAACGCACTTCCCGGGTACAGGCCGGCGGGTGATCGAAACGACGCGCGTCGGCTGGCGGAAACCAACATTTTTCGGAGCCCAAAAGCATGGCAAAGCTCGTAACCGATCCGTTCACCATGATTGCGGACCTGCGCGACACCTACATAACGACACCCCGCGACAGGATTCTCCAGCAACATCTCGACCGTCTCCTGCGGCACGACGCCGAAGGGCTGCCGCTGGCGAAACCCGTGACGTTCACGTCGACGGGAGACACGCACGGCATCGTCCTGGTCGAGGGGCCCGGAGGCGGAAAGACGTCACTGGTGCATCAAGTTCTGAAGAACCACGCCGCATTGCAAAGCGATGACCCCGCATGCAAGCCATGGGTCGGCGTGCGGGTCCCGAGCCCCGCGACCCTGAAGAGCCTCGGCCTCGAAATCCTCAGGGAGACCGGATACCCGGAGGTTTCGACATCCCGCAAGGAATGGGACATCTGGCGCCTCGTCCGTTTCCGCATGCAGGAGCTCGGGACGGTCGTGCTCTGGATCGACGAAGCGCACGACCTGTTCAGGGCGGGCAAGGGCATCGAGGATATCCTGAAGATGCTGAAGTCGGTCATGCAGGGGGAGGGGGCGGTCATCCTCATCCTCACCGGCATCGACACCCTATGGAACATCGCGTCCTACGACGACCAGGTCAAAAGGCGCTACTCCAAGGTCACGCTTCCTGCGATGTCCGCCTCCACCCACGAGAAGATGCTGCGCGGCCTGATGGACGGGTTCTGCACGAAGGCGGCTCTCGAGCCCCCGGCGCATGCGGACCTGATCGCGCGGCTGGTCTACGCGAGCCGTGGCCGCTTCGGCCGCTGCATCGAGAACATCATCGCCGCGATCGAAGTGGCGCTCCTGAACGGCGACAGCCAGCTTACGGCGCAGCATTTCGCGTATTCGTGGGCGATGCAGGAGGGGGTCATGCCCGGCAAGAACGTTTTCCAGTCTCCGCGGTGGGCCGAAATCGACCTCACCAAAGTCCACGAAGCCGCGTGAGGTTCATCTTCATGGCAATGCTTTCACCTCACATCGCCCATGATCCCGCAGAATCCCTGATGGGGTTCGCCACCCGCCTCGCATCCCGCCACACCGGCGGTCGGACCGGGGCTTTCTTGCGAGACAACGGGATCAAACTCCCGGCACTCGCGCGCGGGGAAGCCGATGCCGTCCATCGGCTGGCGGCTTGGGCTGGCGTTTCGCCGGCCCAGCTCTTCGCCAACGCCCCTCGGAGCCTGGACCGGCGGCACTACGACCTGCGCGGCGAGGATGTGTCGGCGGAATTCCTGTCGTCGCCACATACCGTATTCTGTCCGGCGTGCCTGCTGGCGGATGATCAGGCATCTGCTGGTCGCACCGGTGAGCGGCGTCACCAGTGGATCTGGCAACTGGCTGTCGTTCGGACATGCCCATACCACGGTCTTCCCCTGATGCGTCGCAAGGCGGATTTCTCGGGGGACCGATACCACGAGCTCGCGATCATGGTCCCTGAAACCGGCGACGATCTCGCGGCTCTGGTCAGTGAGCTTCAGCCACGTTCGACCTCGCCACATCAAGATTACGCCGTCGGGCGGCTGGAAGGGAAGCAGGGCCCTGCCTGGCTCGACGGCGAAGGCCTCGAGCAAGCAGTTCGTGCAAGCGAAATGCTCGGTGTGCTTGTCCTGTTCTGTCAATCGGCAGCGAACTTTGACCCCCTATCGGCGTCCAATAATGACCCCCTCGTTTGGCACAGCTTGCCCGGGGCGGCGTAGCCCCCAAGTCGCGCAGCCGGCTCGGGCAAGCTGATCAGGCGCGTGTCTTAAAGCGCCAGCTCTCGTTGCCGGTTTCGATGATGTCGCAGTGGTGGGTGAGGCGATCCAGAAGCGCGGTCGTCATCTTTGCATCGCTGAAGACGCTGGGCCATTCACCGAAGTCCAGATTGGTGGTGACGATGATCGAAGTGCGTTCGTAGAGGCGACTGATCAGGTGGAACAGCAGTTGCCCGCCTGTCTGGGCGAATGGCAGGTAGCCAAGCTCGTCGAGGATCACGAAGTCCATCCGGCAGAGGAGATCGGCGATGCGTCCTTGCCTGTCGTCGCGTGCCTCGGCATCGAGCTTGTTCACCAGGTCGACAACGTTGAAGAAGCGGCCCCTCTTGCCGCTGCGGATGCAGGCCCGGGCAATCCCGACAGCCAGATGCGACTTGCCGGTCCCGGTGCCACCGATGAGCACGACATTACGCTGCTGCTCGAGGAACTCCGCGCTGACGAGGTCGCGCACCAGCGTTTCATTGACCGGCGTCTCCTCGAAGTCGAACTCGTTGACTTCCTTGGCAAGTGGCAGCTTCGCGATGGTCATCTGGTATTTGATCGAGCGTGCCTGCTTCTCGTTGATCTCGGCATGCAGAAGGTCGCCCACGATCTGCTGAGGTTCGTGTTGGCGCTTCACCGCGGTCGCGATGATCTCGTCATATGCCGCCCTCATTCCGTAGAGCTTGAGCTGGCCCATCGCGTCCAGAACCTTTGATCTTTCCATGATCTCGTCTCCTGAGGCTGTCGTAGCGGGTGCAATCGGCAACCGGCTGGCAGCGTAGGCGCAGCGCGTCCGGCGTGGTGATTGTCAGGGCTGGCGCGGGTTCCCGACGGCGCGCCAGAATGTTGAGAACAACGGCGGAGGAATGCACGCCTTCCTCGAGCGCTTCAGCGCACGCTGCTTCGACAGCATCCAGCCCATCCGTCAGAACCGCGCTGAGAACATCCACCATCTGCCGATCGCCATTGGGTGCTCTCCCCAGCTTGCGTTGGACCCGCCGCATGGCAGGTGGCAGCTCCCACTCCTTGAAGGGGGCACCATTCCGCAGGGCACCGGGCTTCCGTGCGAGCACAGGGATGTAGTGCAGCGGGTCGTAGACATCTTTGCCGCGTCCGAAGACGCGCGCATGCTCACCCACGAGCTTTCCATCCTGCCAGAGCTCGACGCGTTCAGCATAGGCGCGGATCTCGACGGGACGGCCGACGGCATGAGCCTCGACCGAGTAGCGGTTGTTGTCGAACCGGACGAGGCAGGTCTTCGAGACCGAGGCCGGCACCGCATGGTATCCGTCGAAGGGGCCAGCATAGGGCACAAGGCTTGGGCGCTCAGCCTCGAAGACGTCCCAGGTCGATCGCTCGCGCAGCTCGGGGTGCGGGTGGGACTTGGCCCAGGCCAAGCAGCGATCTCGCAGCCAAGCATTCAGTTCGGCAAGGCTTTTGAAGCGCGGTCGCGGCACGAAGAAGCGCCGACGCACCACACCGACCTGGTTCTCGACCTGGCCTTTCTCCCATCCCGATGCAGGCGTGCAGGCCACCGGATCGACAAGATAGTGCCCGCACATCTGTTGGAAGCGGCGATTGTAGGCACGCTCCCGGCCAACGAAGATCGTCTCCACCGCTGTCTTCATATTGTCGTAGATGCCCCGCGCACAGGCGCCACCGAAGAATGCAAATGCCTGGTCGTGTGCGTCGAAGACCATCTCTTGCGTCTCGCGTGGATAGGCCCTGACGAAGAGCATTCGACTATGGCACAGCCGGACATGAGCGACCTTCACCGTCATGGTCACACCATCGATCAGGACGATCTCGTGGCTCCAGTCGAACTGGTAGGCTTCTCCAGGCGCGAAGGTCAGCGGCACATATGCGGAGGCTGTTGCCTCGCGTTCCGACTTCGCCCACGCCGCAGCATAGCGCCGCACCGCATCGTATCCGCCTGCGTAGCCGAGGACCTGCAACTCCTCGAACAGACGGATGCGGGTGAGCCGGTCGCGCTTGGGCTTGCGCGCGTTCTCCTCAAGCATCCGATCAAGCTCGGCCTTCCAGGGGCCGATCTTCGGCTGCGGCTGGACACTGCGCTCGTAGGTGAGTTCCGTCACACCAGAACGGACCACTTTCCGGACGGTGTTCCGCGAGACACGCAGGTCACGACAGATCTGCTTGATCGATTTGCCGTCCTGGAAATACGCCCGACGGATCTTCGCGATAGTCTCCACGACCAACATCCCAAAACTGCTCCCGGTTGTTCCCGGGAGCATGATGACCATCAATGTAAGGGGGTCATTTTTGGACGCCGATCACCCCGCTACAGGGTCAGTTTTCCATGCCTGTTCACAGTCCTGTTCGGCGCAAAGCCGAACCTCGACAAGCTCACCGAGGACGATTGGGATCGTGCGGGCGCCGCAGGTTTCGCCATCACTTCCCAAGGTGAAGAAGGTATCCGTCGCGCTCTCGCAGACATCCACGCACGCGCAAGCCGGAAGGGGGGCAAGCTTGGTCCCCAGGCCGTGTTCGGGCGCCTGTATCAGTGGCTTTCGCGGTCCCGAGCCAAGAAGGATCCTGGGGACATCAAGCGGATCCTTCGTGACTACATCGTCGAAAACATGGAAATGCCCGCGGGCGCACCTGTGCTTGGCGAGAAGCTCGCTGAGCGTCGCCTTCATACTTACGCCACTCTCGCCAGCGAGAGCAGCCTGGACCCGCGCACGCTCCGGCACATGCTCATCGCAAAGCGGCTCATTCCGGACACTGCGACCCTCGATAGCAACCACGTTTTCGACGCCACCCTCGGTCGCGAGGTTGCGCAAAGTGTCCGCCGGATCGTTCCGATTTCGCGGCTGCCGAAGCTGCTTGGCTGCACACGTCCTCTCGCACAACAACTCGTTGCCGAGCGGATCCTGACACCGATCGTCGACGAGGTCTCGGATGCCCGGGGCCGCAAGAAAAAAGGTATTGATGCAAAGGAGGTCGAGGGACTGCTTCGCCGACTTCGCGCGTGCGCGAACTCGGTCGAGAAAGTTCCTGGAGGAATGGTCGATCTCGCGAAAGCGGCGATGAAGTCGAACGCCCCAGCGGTCGAGATCGTACATCTCATCTTGGGCGGGTGCCTTCAGAATGTGGTGCGAGTGGTGGGCGTGGACGGGTTCGCCGCGATCCACTTGGACCCGGTCGAAGCCAAGGTGGCGGTTTCCGAGATCATGACTGGTTTGTCGCCAGCGGAAGCGTTCGCCCTGCTTCGTATATGCCAGCTTCAAACGACCCTCCAAGAAAAGTGTCATTCGGCAGGCAAAGCGGGCGTTTCGGCTGGCCAATGCCTTTCGGGTAGACCGCGGCCTACCGGCTTTGGCAGTGCCGTCCGACAGTACCATCTACAGGGAGATCAACCGTCTCGAGCCCTATCATGTCATGTGCCAACGCCAGGGGCTGGAGGCGGCCAACAGGCATTTTGCAATCATTGGAGAGGGCCTCAACGTCCTGCGTCCCGGAGAGCGGCTGGAGGTTGATGAGTGGAAGGTCGATCTGATCACCTTTTTCGCGGAAGCCGGCGTGTTCGGGCATCTGACCGAAGAACAGATCAAGACGTTGCCGAAGGGGCGCCGCTGGATCTACGTGGTGATCGATGTCCGAACGCGGCTGATCCTCTCGGTGAAGGTATGTGCTGCCCCTAACACTGAAGACGCGATTGCCGCGTTGGACCTTGCGACGCGCGACAAGACTGAACTGGCAAAGCTATTCGGGTGCAAACTGCCCTATTGGCCGGGGACTGGATTCGAGACCGTTGCCTCTGACCAGGGCGTTGCCTTTGCGAACTTCGACTTCCGGGCTGCTGTGACTGACCTGCGTGGTACGGTCATGTTTCCTCCCGCGGGCGTGCCCAAGTTGCGGGGGCATGTCGAACGATGTTTCCGGACCTTCGGTGTGGAGCTGATGCAGTGCCTGAGTGCGCGCACGTATTCGAATATTGTTGAGAAGGGCGACTTCGAGCCTGAAGACTATGCGGCGCTTGCCGATGACGAGCTGACACGGATCTTGGTGCGCTTCGTTGTCGACGTGTACAACAACAAGCCCCATGGAGGCCTTGGTGGGCAGACACCGCTGAATTGTTGGCGGGAGCTGTGCTCAACGGTCGGGAAGCCCCGGCAGCCGGGCCGGTTCGAGCGGCTGGGTGCGTTCGGCCGGAAGTATACCCGGACCATTTCCGGGCGCGGTGTTCGATTTGCTGGTATCTTCTATACCTGCCAGGCGGTGGAGGACTACTTCCTCTCCAACCCTGATCTCGAAGTCGAAATCCGGGTAGATCATGAAGACCTGGGGCTGATTGAGGTTCACCTTGATGGTGTATGGGTCGTGGCGCGCACCCGCGCAAAGGGGTTCGACGGCCTGTCTCTGGATCTTTGGACGGAAGCCTGCACCAACCTGCGGCGGCGTTTCGAGGCAGAGGCGGAGCTGACGCAAGATGTCATTGATCAGGCACTCGCCGATTTTTCGGACGAGGATCGTGCAGCCTCGCAACGGCTTGGTATTTCCGCTCTCGCGCCGACACGGGCCGACGTCGAGCGTAATCGGCAGCAGCTTTGGCTTGGTCTGGATGTCGTTGCCGGGCACTGTCCTGCGGTTTCCAGAAAGAAGCGTGGGCTGCTGTCCGGCGTGATCCCCAAGGCCGAGAACGCGCTTCCGGCACCCCCGACCGTTCTTCCATCGGAAGATGACATGGCCAGTACCCCTTCTTCCCAACGGCCGCGGTGGCGCATGGAGGAGGGTGAATGACCCGTATTTCACGTGAGGAGGTCAGCCACATCGTGGCTGACCTTGAAAGCCGCTTCATCGCTCACGACGCCTATCGTGACCTCCAGGATCAGATCGATGACATCTTTTATCGCCGTAAGGCGCACATGGCCGCCGGGCGGATGCCCGCGGAACGGGGCATCGTTGTTATCGGGAATGCCGGGGCTGGCAAGACGGTCAGCACCAAGCATGCTTTGGAGCAGCATCCCCAAATATCGTATGGGTCGCCCCTGCGAGAAGCACTGACCGTTCGGCTTGAGACTGGCGCAACGATCAAAGGGGTTGGCGTCGATACTCTCGATGCCTTTGGATACGAGAGTAAGAGCGAGCGTAACGCGCATTCCATCTGGCAGCAGGTGATGCGCCAAGCCCGTGCGCATAAGACCTTGTTCTTTCATTTCGATGAGGCTCAGCACATCCTGAGATCCAAGTCGAAGCATGATCTGGACCAGGTTATGCTCGTGTGGAAATCCTGTCTGGAATACGCGACCTGGCCTGTCAGCCTGATCTTGAGTGGGACCTGCGAACTCCTGGACCTGATCAATCGGGATGATCAGCTAAAGCGACGGTTTGAGCCCGTTCATTTCGCCCCGATGACATACGCCGCGCATGGCCATGAAGTCGTCGGGGTGCTGGAGGCCTATCTCTCGGCAGCGAAGCTGGGACGAGGTCAGTCTTTTCAGGCTGCGTCCTCCGTTCAGCGTCTGCTACATGCTTCCCGGTACGAGTTCGGGCTGACGACGCGACTGATCATCGAAGCCATCAAAATCGCGTTGCTTGAGGGGAGTGCTTCGGTGGAACAAGCGCACTTTGCGACCGCCTATCGCAAGCAGAAAGGCTGTGTGGACGCATTGAACCCCTTCATCGTGGAGAACTTCCGCGCCATCAACACCGGGCAGCTGTTGGGCGGCGCGGACCTCGAGGCGCCGCCAGTCAAGACGAGGGGCGCGGCATGATCCGTCGCTTACCGATCCTGGTAGCGTTGGTGCCGGGGGAAACCCCGGCCTCCTTCGCGTCACGGCTGGCCTGGGCCAACGGCCTTTCTTTCGCATCGGAGTTTTGTGCTGATCAGGGTTTTGCGCTGCAATCTCTTGCTGATGGCAAGGAGCGCGCGCTGTCCATCCTTGCTCAGCTTGGTGGTGTCGACCGCGCTGAGCTCTTGCGAGGGCTCGTGACCAAGACCTCGACGGGTCAGTACCTGGTCGCCGGGCAACTTGTTGAGAAACGGTGGATCACTCGTCGGCGGCTGAGGTTTTGCCCGAAATGCGTGGCCGAAGACATAGCTGCGTCTGCGGCCGGTGGTGCCGCCCAACGGTGCGTTTGGCACATCCCTTCGATCCGGGCCTGCCCGCAGCATGGATGTAGGCTCCACGAGGACGACAGCTATTCGCATAGCCGGGGCCCACACGACTTTGCTGGCCGCATTCGCGACCTGGGGCTTGAGCCTGAGCAACTGGAACAACTGGTCGTTCCTCAGGCACCTACCGGTCTGGAAAGTTATCTGGCTCGCAGAATGGCAGGTGAACGCCAGGACCGCTGGCTAGATGATCTGGGCTTCATCGCCGTTGCACTCGGTGCCGAGATTCTGGGTATCGTAGACCTCTTTGGGGTGGGGGCGAAGCCGAAGTTCTTGTCGGCAGGCGACAAGAGCCAGGCAGGTGCGCGAGGCTTTGAAATCTTGTCGCGGGGTGAGCGCGGGCTGCGGGATTTGCTTGAGGCGATCCATCGTGACGCTGGATCGCCGGTCTCCCTGTCCCGCAGGCACTATGGCTGTCTGTTCAACTGGCTGGAGCAGTCACACGCGGATCAATATGAACCCTTAAGAGCCATCGTGCGGGATTTCATGGCGGAGACGTACCCCATCGGTGAAGGGGACATGCTCTTCGGCAAGCCTTGTGCCGGTCGGCGCGTCTACAGTGTCGAAGCTCTGCGTCGTGATCTGGGACTGGGATATCGTCAAACGTTGGAGCTGTTGCAGGCCAACGGCTTCCTGACGTCTGGTGGCGATGTCGGCAAGGGCGCGCTTCTCGATGCGCGGGCGCTGAAGCCGATCGTCGAGCGCTTCTCCGGGGCCATTTGCCAGGTTGCTGCGCAAAGAAGGGTCAATGCTCCCAGGGCTCAGTTCGATGCACTCGTTGCGGGCGGTATCCTGTCACCGATTGCCGGATCGCCCGTCGGGCGTCCATATTACGATGAAGGCCAGCTGGATGAATTTCTTGCCAGCATCAGACCTCGTGTCGAACTGTGCGAAGGTGACAGCGGTGCTGAGCGCTTGGTCGGGATTCAGACGAGCTGCCGGAAAGCCGTCGCAGGCGCGGCTGACGTCGTTCGCTTGATCCAGCAGGGGGCGCTGAAAACTGTCGCCAAGTCATCTGAGGGAAGTGGCTACCTGTCTGTGCGGCTGGACCCACAAGAGGTTGCCGAGGCGTTGCGTCTGCTCAAGCCAGAAGGCTACCTTCGGTCCACGCTAGCACGTTATCTGGGAATCAATGAAACTGCCGTCCGGTATTTGGTGGAGGTGGGCTACCTGACGCAAGTTCGGGCACGGCACCCGCACTCGCGGAAGTCGATCAAAGTTGTGACCTACGAATCCGTCGATCGTTTCCTGGAGCGATATGTCCCCTGCAAACATCTTGCTGAATTCGAAGGGGAAGGCACGCGGAGTGTTGGTGATCAGCTCGAAGCAATCGGGTTGAAGCCGTTGCCATTGTCACCAGCGGGTAGGGGGCGTGTCTTCTTGCGCGCGGACGTGTCCAATGGTCGAGAGGAAAGGGAAATAATCTCGCGATTTGAGCAACACGATGAGGTCGCTTGGCCTGACCTGTGATGTCTGGTTTGATCAATGGAGCGACCGTTGTTCAGCTCGTCTATGTAATCTGCGGCAGACGCAGTATAAGCCTCTAACGCTCACTTTGTACACCGCAGGGAATTTTGAAAGGCTTGACGAACCGTGACTACAATTCTTGAAAATGCGGCTAACTCTATAACGCTTGGTATCGAAGATATTCAATCAGACGACCCAAAGAGAGCATTGAGCGCAATCCGTAACTTTTATGCGGGAGTCCTTTTGCTGGGTAAGGCATGTTTGCTGAATCAAGCGAAGAGTGCCGATCCTGAATTGATACTAGCAGCAAAGTACAAAGTTGTTCCGGATGGGGTTGGAAATATTCGGTTCGAGGCCAAAGGGGCATCCACGATTGATGTTCATGATCTCGAGCAAAGGTTCAAAGACTTCGGAATAAAGTGGGTAACAGGGGACGCCAAATCTGCGTTTGCCGCTCTGCGAAATACTCGAAATGCCGTAGAGCACTCTTCGCATTCTCACTCCCAGGCAGCTATCAAACAGACGGTCGGTGCTTGCTACCCAATCGTAGCTGATTTCTTTGACATCTTGGGCGAAAGCCCAGCAGGTCGCTTGGGAGAATCGTGGACGTTTATGGCAGAGCAGGAACAGCTTTATTCGAAACTTGTCACAGGCTGCCTGTCTTCTCTGTCGAAACTACCCTGGGCCATGTACTTGACCAAGAATGATCCAGCGGCATGCCCGGCTTGCGGTCTAGGTCTTCTGACGCAATCAGATCCTGACAACAGTGATCCGCAGCGGATCGACGCCATTTGCCACGGCTGTGGCGCTACATATGGTACTGAAGATTTTGTTGAGCTTCTTGTAAAGGACATCTTCTTTTCTGACGCGTATCTTGCGATGACGCAGGGTGGAGAACCTGCTTGGGTCGAATGTCCAGAATGCGATCGCGAGACCTTCGTCCTCGCGATAGATGAGCCGTTTTGCTTTTTTTGCGGTTACGATCCCAAGGGAGAATGTCGAGTGTGTGGCCAGAGACTAACACCGGGTATCGAAGCCGATATGGGTGGTGATCTCTGTCAAGGTTGCTGGGAGGAGACATTCATACATCAGTGAAATTGCAGCCTTCCGGGTTTCCCAACGTTTCGGAGCATTGAACGAATGACGAGAATGGGTAGTGTAGCGGACGTTCGGTGCTCCAACGCCGCCGTCGCAGCCCGCGTCATCTATTGGTCATTACCCGTTACCGCATTGCGATGGTTTAGAGGTTTTTGGCCTGCGAGTGAAGTTTTAGCTCTGTTAGTGGGTAGGCTGATCAGGCTTTGGATGGCCACATGCTGTGGGTGTATCGCCGTATGCACTCGAGCGTGTCAATGATAACTTCCGTTGAAGTATGCATCTGGCTATTCTCCGAGGGATGAAAGTTGACGTTGTTCCATTGCGATAGGTATCTAGGTGGCCAGAAGCATCACTGATGAAGAAATCGGCTTAATAAAGGCCTTGCTCGCCAGGGGCGAGCGTAATGTAGATATACAGTTCTATTTCAACCGGCAAGATAGACCAGTTAACTCCGGGCGCATAAGCCAAATTCGTAATGGAACATATGGGCCAAACGTCCCTGCTGCATCACAAGATGACCTCGCAGCCTTTCTTGATAATTTCAAAGCTGCTGCGATTGGCATCGCGAATCAAGGCGCAGCCACACTGACAATCGCTGAACGTGCTGCGCAGCGATTCGAGCTGAAAGTTGACGGAAACTGGTATTTAAGTGATGGGGAGACGAATGATCAGGAGTGCAAGGCGGAGTTCGACCCCAAGAGAATGAATCCCCTTGTTAGGGCAATTGCTGCGCTAGCGAACAATAAAGGTGGGTTTATTTTTCTTGGCGTAAGCAACGCAGGATGCCAAGTTGTCGGGCTGCCTGATGATGTGTTTGACAATACCGATATTGTGCGAATAAGCGACAAGGTGAAGACCTTTTTAGTTCCAACGCCAGACTTCGTCAAAGAGACCATCCAGATTGGCGGCATGAATGTCGGCGTTCTGTATGTCGAGAAGTATAGCGTGCCTCCGGTAGTGGTATGCCGAGATAGCGACGGGCTGGAAGACGGTAGCATTTTATTTCGTTATCCTGGGCAATCGTCAAAAATAAAGTTTGGCGATCTTCACGCGATGCTTCGGGAGAGAGACCAAGCCAGCCAAAGTGTGCTGCTTCAATCCGCTCAACGACTTGCTGACATTGGTACTGATCGGTCGCTCATCGTCGACACAAATGCTGCGACCATGGAGACTTCCGACATGAAGCTTACCATTGATCGAAAGCTGGCTGACCAGCTAGACTTTATTCGGCAGGGTGAATTTGAAGAAGTTGAAGGTGCTCCCGCTCTTCGCCTCGTCGGAGACGTCAAGGCAGTCGATGCCGATGGTGAGGCCTTGGAACGTATCGAAGGACGTGCGCTTACTGCCGACGGCGTTTTACAAGCCTTTCTGACCAAGGCGCACGTTCGGACGCCTTTAGACTATGTTACCGTATCTGCCCAAGTTCAGCGCCAGTGGTTGCCGATGTTTTGCTTTTTGAACAATGCGGGGGCAACGAAAGCTCAAGCAATTGAGGCATTGGGTGGAACCGTAGCGGTCTACGCAAACAGCAAAGCCAACGCGTTGGAGCGATTGAGAGGTGAAAGAAGCGCGTTCAGCGCCGCCGGAGGGCAAGCTGTGCCAATTCTCGCAAGGATGATTGACGCGGATTTCGCAGGCCTTTTAGAGGAAGAAGATGATCGTGCGATCGCCAGAGCAATTCAGGCGCTACCGGACGGGTTTGACAACTTTGAGCCGGTGTACGACCTCCTTCTGAACCTGTTTGATAGCGCTGGACCTGATAGCGCGAGAAAGGGCGGTGTCTTTAAAGCCTCTGCACGTTTGGATGAACTGGCGTTCTTGCCGTTAGTCGCTGATGAATGAGCGTTCTCCCACATAGGTGAAGTTGGCAGGCTTTCTAGCAATAGGCCGGTAGGCTGAGCTGATCGCTGCGGTGGTATTCACCTGCCGGGCAATACCGTACGTCGCCGCGAAAGGTAGGTTCGATTGTATTGCGCGGTAGCGATGGCTGTCGTGCAGAAGCCCGGAGCAGTACCTGAGCTTGTGCCCGAAGAGGGGTTTCCGCTGCTGCCGCACTGCCAACATACGTGGAGTGTCCTGGCTCGCCCCAGAGAAAGGCAGGACGGTCCGCCCCTTGGTCGCATCAAGCTCTTAGGATTAAGGCCATTCTTTATGAAATTTTGTATCAATAAGATGTGCCCTCGTGACCAGTTTATATTGAAAATAAAAGGTTTTTTAGGTGCGAATAGTTCATGTCACATGGAGCGCCACATAAGCCCACTCAATATCGCACGAGTATCCCCCGCGCCCCGACCGCGGGGCGTGTCCTGCCCTGCTTGGCCGGTCAGCACCACAGCGCGGCGCCCAGCCACGGGCTTCGTGCAGGCATGCTGTCCTCCGTCGCCCCCCTGATCTGACCGGATTTCGGCCTGAGGCTGGCCGCCATTTATTCACGAATCGTGAATAATTATGTTACAACCGGTATACAGCTGGCGCAGTTTTCATAAGGAATTTGACATGACACCCTGGGAAATTCACGGCTTCGAACTGGCGAACTGCAACTGTGACACGGGCTGCCCGTGCCAGTTCATGTCGCTTCCGACCAAGGGCCATTGCGAGGCCGCGGTCGCCTTCATCATCGAAAAGGGGCACTACGGCGATGTCGACCTCTCCGGCACCAGGCTGGCGCAGGTCTTCAAGTGGCCCGGCGCGGTGCACGAGGGCAATGGCACGATGCAGACGATCATCGACGAGAGCGCGACGCCCGAACAACGCGACGCGCTGGAGAAGATCGCCACCGGGCAGGACACCGAGGACATGGCCACCTTCTGGTGGGTCTATTCCGCGATGAGCCCGCACAAGCTCGAAACCCTCTACAAGCCCCTCGACATCAAGATGGACTTCGACGGCCGCAGCGGCTCCGCCAAGGTGCCGGATGTCTTCGAGACCGCCTTCGAGCCCCTGACCAACCCGATCACCGGGGTCGAGCACCGGGCGCGGATCAACCTGCCCCACGGGTTCGAATACCGGTTCGCAGAGGTCGCCAAGGCGACCACCACGACCACCGGGGCAATCGCGATCACCGAGAACACGGGCAGCCACGCGCATTTCTGCGAGCTGCACATGAACAACGCCGGCGTCCTCGAAGCGGCCTGATCCGGGCGCAGACCAGATGCAGGACATTCCCCTGATGGAACGCGCCCTGCGGCGCGACCGGCTGCTGCTAGTCGCGCTGATCTCGACGCTGTTCCTGTTGGCCGGGCTCTACACGCTCCTTGGTTTGGGCATGGAGATGACGGCGCTGCAGATGACGGCCATGCGCGACATGCGGGACATGCCGGGCATGGCGACACCGGGGGCGTGGAGCGCGGGCCATGCGCTGCTCGTCTTCCTGATGTGGTGGGTCATGATGGTGGCGATGATGCTGCCCAGCGTGGCCCCCACGGTGCTGCTCAACGCGGCGCTTCGGCGCCATGCCGGGCAGGCGCAGGCGGTCCCGGCGATCTCCGCCGCCTTCCTCGGCGGTTACCTCGCCGTCTGGGCGGGGTTCAGCCTGATCGCGACGCTGACGCAATGGGCGCTGGAAGCGCGCGGCATCGTCTCGGCCACGATGATGACGCTCATCGACACGCTGCCCGGCGGGCTGGTGCTGATCGCCGCGGGGGCCTTCCAGTTCACCCCGCTCAAGGCCGCCTGCCTGACCCAGTGCCGCGACCCGATCCGCTTCCTCACCGACCGGCGGCGGCCCGGGGTCACCGGGGCCTTCCGCATGGGCATGGACCACGGGACCTATTGCCTCGGCTGCTGCTGGTTCCTGATGGCGCTGCTCTTCGTCGGCGGGATCATGAACCTCTACTGGATCGTCGGCCTCGCCGCCTTCGTGGCGGTGGAGAAACTGGCGCCGCAGGGCGCGCGGATTGCCCGCGTCACCGGTGCGGCGCTGATCCTCTGGGGCGCGGTGGTCGTGATCCGATCCCTCTGACCACGCCCCGGGATGACCTTCGGATCAGGCCCCGATCAGCCCTGACCGCGCAGCATCTCCTCCACGAGGCGCTGCACGTTCAGCGCCTCGCGCGGGGTGGCCAGCCGGTGCGGCTGCCCCGCCACGCAGAGCAGCAGGTCGTCGAGCTGCGCCCGCAGGGCGACGGCGCGGCGGTCTTCCGGAAGCTCCGCCACGGGGACGAAGACGCCGCCGTCCGAAACCGACCGCTCCGAGAAGTTCGAGACCCGGTGGCTGGCCCGGCTGCCCTTCACGGTGAACTCCTGCCGGTCCGGCTGGGCCCCGCCCACGCTGGCAAGGATCGACACGGGCACGCCTGCGCCGCTCTCCAGCCGTGCCAGCAGCGCGGTTTCGCAGAGCGCCGGATCGGCGGGATAGGTCGGATGCGCGAAGACCACCGACAGCGGGCCGAGGATACGCTGGGTGAAGAAGAGGAAATGCGACAGCACCTCGCGGGTCATCCCGCCCTCGTCCCGGAAGCGGAGCCAGTCGGCCGCGACCTGCCAGTCGCGCGGCCAGGCGGCATAGGTGACGACCATGTCGACCCCGGCCAGATCGCCCATCTCGCCCGCGGCGGCCGCGGCGGAGATATGCGCCAGCGGTTCGCCGGCGGCCTGGGTGAAGTTCACCGCGGCGCGGATGCCCCCGGCCTCCAGCTGCGCCACGAGGTCCTCGCTTTCGGCCACATCGACGCCGAGCGGTTTTTCGAGGAACACCGCCTTGCCCCCCGCCGCAGCGGCGAGGGCGTAGGTCTTGCGCGGCACCGGCGGGCAGGCAAGATAGACGAGGTCCGCCGCCGCGATCGCCGCCTCGGGCGAGCCTGCGATGGGCGCCTCGGGCGCGATCGCGCGGGCCGCGTCGCAGGCCTCTGCCGACGGGTCCCAGAGCGCGACCGGCGCATAGCCCTCGTGGCGCTGCATATGCTCCAGCATCCGCCGCCCCATGATCCCCAACCCGATGATCGCTACCTTGACCGTCATGTCCGCTCCTGATCTCCTGCGCCGCGTGGCGCGCCCTTTTCCCGGTTCCTCGCACAGTTGCAGGGCGGGGTGTAGGTTCTATCGCACACGACCATGCGTCCGCCACGGGCCATCCATGGCAGATTGGCGCGGGAGCGGCGCAGGACCGGGCAACGCGGCGGAGATGCCGAGGGGACGTGCAGGTGTCAGTGCTGGCCTTCGGCGCTCTTCTCGCCCGAGACGAGACTGATCACCGCGGCCAGCACGCCGCCGACCACCAGCGCCAGCACACCGGACAGCGCCGCCGTCACCAGCCAGTTCAGCGCCCCGCCGATCGCGGGCACCGCATGGGCCGCCACCTCGGCCAGATGGGCGATCCAGTGCTCGGGCGCGTCGTAGCCGTAGTGCGCCATCCCGTGCAGCAACAGGCTGCCGCCGACCCAGAGCATCGCCAGCGTGCCAACCACGGTCAGCGCCTTCAGGAAGGGCGGCACCGTGCGCACGATCCCGCGCCCCAGCCGTCCGAGGAACCGGTCCTCGAACCGTTTCGCGAGGGCGAGACCGAAGTCATCGGCCCGCACGATCACGGCCACCACGCCGTAGACGCCCAGGGTGAACATCACCGCGATCGCCAGCATCACGCCGACCCGGACCACCATTTCCAGCTCGGACACCTGCGAGAGCGTCAGCACCATGATCTCCGACGACAGGATGAAATCCGTGCGGATCGCGGATTTCACCGTCGCGTTCTCCACCGCCTCGGGGCTGCGCGGTGTCTCCGCCTTGGAAGGCCCGTGGTGGGACACGAGGCCCAGCATCTCCATCACCTTCTCCGCCCCCTCGAAGGCGAGGTAGAGCCCCCCCAGCATCAGGAGCGGCTGGATCACCCATGGCGCGAAGGCGCTCAACAGCAGCGCCGCCGGGGTGATCACCACCGTCTTGTTGAAGAGCGACCACTTGGCGATGCGGAAGATCGAGGGAAGTTCGCGCCGGGGACTGACCCCGGTCACGTATTTCGGCGTCACCGCCGCGTCGTCGATGACAACGCCGATCGACTTGCTGCTGGCCTTGAGCGACTGCGCCGCGATGTCGTCGAGGGAAGCGCTCGCCATCTTGGTGAGGGCCGCGATGTCGTCGAGGAGTGCGAGAATGCCGTAGCTCATGGTGCCCTGCGGTTGTCCGTGTTCCGGTTGACTATAGGCGGCGAGCGGCACGCGGCCAGTGCTGACAGCCCCAGCGTGGGCAATTCGCACCACGCGGAGGGTGTGACGCCCCCCGGAATGGCCCCTGCCCGCCTCGCAGCCGCGTCGCGGACGACGGCCCCTGCGCCCCGCCGGGGATCGCAGAGCGGGGCATGTCCGGCCCGCCGCAGTGCGGCGATGGATTTGCGCAAACCCGCCACACCCCGAAAGGTGTATTTCGCGGGCTTCTATTAAAGGTTGCATTTTGAGCCAAGTCCGGCATCCTGAAGACGGGCACACATATGTTAAAACAAGTCCAACGTGCCCGCGTGTTTTTTGGCAGGTACCCGCATGTTGCGGGATGGTTACGAGTATGATCGCAGAAGGACTTCTCCCCTAAGCAGACCACACCGCAGGTGGGTGCATCCGCACCTGTCCTGTCCGCGTCCCCACGCGACAGATCAGCGTCTCTGACGCCCTGTTCTGACGCCCAAGCGGTGGATCTTCTCCAGCCTTTCCAGGTCCGTGTGCCTCCGTGCGCCCGGCCTCTGGGTACTTGCATCCAATTTCCTATCGGCCTGCGCCTTCGGGTCCGGCCGGACAGGCAGGAGGCTGCATGGCACTTATCAACCTCGATCTCGGCGGCTCCGGGACGACAACCATCGATCAGAGCAACGCCAACGACGGCGATACCATTGCCGTCGACGCCCTCGGGTCCCATACGCTCATCGTGGACGGGGTCACGGTCTCGCTGGACAGCATCGCCGGCGTGGAAGCCGCGTCGAGTTCGACCTTCCAGGCCCAGAACGGCGGCAACCTCACCATCGACCAGGGGCTGCTGAACATCGCCGCCCTGAACTCCATGACCTTCAACATCGTCGATGACGGGATGATCACCCTCGACGGTTCAGCCCTCGACCTGCTGAGCGACGTGACGAACCTGCTCAACAGCTACACCGTCGATTTCTCCGGCACGGACGTGGGGACCTTCGTCTACGATCCTCCCGCGGTCTCGATCCTCGGCTCGATCAGCTTCGACGTCACGGGGATGCAGGCGGGCGACACGCTCGACCTCGGCGGGCAGAACTGGGACAACGGCAGCTACGACAGCGGCACCGGCATCCTGACGCTGACCTCCGCCGGGCTTCTCGAACAGACAGTGGTCATGAACGTCGAGATGTCGGCGGCGGATTACCTGATCTACCAGGCCGATCCCTCGGCCTATCTCTCCGGCGATACCTTCGTCTATCCCGGAGCCATCGTCTGCTTCCGCGCCGGCACCCGCATCCTGACCGAAGAGGGCTACATCGCCGTCGAGAACCTGCGCGAGGGGATGTTGCTGCGCACGCTGGAGGGCGGGCTTGCGCCCATTCTCTGGGTCGGTTCCAGCCACCTCGACGCGACGCGCCTCGACCTGCTGCCGAACCTCTGGCCGATCCGGATCAAGCGCAACGCGCTCGGCAAGGGGTTCCCGGCCCGCGACGTGGAGGTCTCGCCCCAGCATCGGATCTACGTGAACGGCAAGGCCATTGAGGAGGTCGCCGATTGCGCGGCGGGGCTGATCGCGGCCAAGCATCTGACCAAGCTCAGCGGGATCAGCGTGGTCCGGCAGCCGGATGACATCACCTACTTCCACATCCTCCTGCCCACCCACGAGGTGATCTGGGCCGAGAACCTCCCCGCGGAGAGCATGTACATCGGCCCCTACACCGCACAGAACCTCGCGCCCTCGCTGCGCTCGGAGATCGCGACGCTCTTCCCCGACTTCGCCAAGCGGTTCCGCAAGGGGGCCGAGACCCGGTTCTCGCTCCTGCGCGGCTCGGTCGCCCGCGAGATCTCGGAAAGCCATGGCGCGACGCGCACCATGTTCTTTGCCCCGGGCAAGATCCGCCAGACCCAGATGCGGGCAGCGCGGCACATGCCCTGGAGCCCGGGCAGTGTGGCCGAGCTCGCCTGACGCTGGCCTGACTGGCACCTCCCGCCACGAGAAAGGCCCCGCCGGTCCGGTGGGGCCTTTGCTCTGGGCCCCGGCGCCGGGGACGCCGCGCGCCACTATCCCTTCAGCACGCCCGACAGGAAATCGGCCAGCGCCTCGCGCCCCGAGAGCGGCAGCACATGGGCGACATACTGGTCGGGGCGCACCAGCACCATGCAGCCCATCGCCCGGTCGATCCCGCGCATGTCGAAGATATCGCCGAGACCCTTGTGATCGGTGCAGAAGACCTTCTCGTGATCCTGCAGGCCATGGCGGCCCTTCGCCGGTTTCAGCAGCGGCGGCATCGCCTCGTAGGCGAGCGCCTCGAAGGTCTGCTGGAACACCGCCCGCAGGTCGAGAACGCTGTCGATGTCCTCTCCCGGACGGGTGAAACGCACCACCGGCGAGGCGGGATCGCGCAGCAGCCACTCGGCGAGGTCATGGATCGCGCCCCCCGGCTGGCCGCTATCCCCGGCCCCCGCAAAGGCATAGAGCCGCCAGCGGCCATCGGCCTGCGCCACATGGCCCAACTGCATCTGCATCGCATCGGCCAGACGCACCACGGGGGCGGAGTGGAACCGCTTGCCGATGGTCAGCCCCTCAGCCAGCGCCTGGTGGTCCGCCGGGCCGATCAGCGCGGAGGGCGCGTAATGCACCGCGAGGCCGCCGGTGAATTCGAGGTTCTCGATGAACTGCTTCTGCACGCGCGGCATGTCGGCGCCGTCCAGCGCGGACTGGCCCGGGGGGGCCGACATGATCCGCGCCCACTTGTGATCCGTGTCCACCAGCCGCTTGGCCTCGGCCCAGCGTTCGGCAGAGTAGCTGTGCAGCAGCTCGGGCCCGGCGCGGCCCTGAAGCACATGGGCCAGCTTCCAGCCGAGGTTGAAACTGTCCTGCATCGACACGTTCATCCCCTGCCCCGCCTTCGGGCTGTGGGTGTGACAGGCATCCCCCGCGGTGAAGACCCGCGGCGTCCGCGTGGCCTTCTCCGTCTCGGGCACGTCGTCGAACCGGTCGGTCATCCGGTGCCCGATCTCGTAGACCGACCACCAGACCACCTCCTTCACGTCGATCGTGTAGGGCGCCATGATCCGGTTGGCGGCGGCGATCATGTGCGCGGAGGTCAGGTTGCGGCTCGACACCCGCTCGTCCGGGTTCAGCTTGTCGAGTTCGACATACATCCGGAAGAGATAACCGCCCTCGCGGGGCAGGATCAGCACGTTGCCCTCCGTCGCGGAGGAGACGATGCACTTCTGCCGGATGTCCGGGAAATCGGTGTTGGCGAGGATATCCATCACGCCCCAGGCCTGATGTGCCGCGTCGCCGTGCAGCGTGCCGCCGATGGCCTTGCGGACAGTGGACCGCGCCCCGTCGCAGCCGACGACGTAGTTGGCGCGTACCGTGGTCGTGGTACCCGCGTTGACGCCCGTGTTCTCCAGCGTGACGGTGACCGGGTGGTCCTGGGTGCGGGTGTCGATGCTCAGGTCGCTGACGGCCCAGCCATAGTCGGGCTGCAACCGTGTCGGCGACTTGCGCATCACGTCTAGGAACAGCTCGTGGATACGGGCCTGGTTGATCAGCGTATGCGGCATCTCGGAGGAATCGTCCGCGACATCCTGCACCCGCCCGACGCGACGTACATAGGCCGGGTTGGCCGGGTCCGGGGTCCAGAAGGTCGTCTGGTTCACCCAGTAGCTCTCGCGCTTGACGGTCTCGCCGAAGCCGAAGGCCTGAAACATCTCCATCGAGCGGGTGTTCACGCCGTCGGCCTGCCCCTTCTCCATCGGGCCGGGCTTGCGTTCGACGATCATCACGTCGATCCCGGGAAACTGGGACAGCTGGGCCGCGAGGCAGAGACCGGCCGGCCCGCAGCCCGCGATCAGCACATCCACCGTCTCTGGCAGGGGGGCGAAGGCCCCGTACTCACGGCGGCAGGCGGCCGCATCCTGCAGGTCGGGATCCCCGCCGCGAAACCCGTTCAGATAATACTGCATCCTCGCTCCTCCTCGCCATGCAGCCAGAGGCCAGCGCCCCGACGAGGCATATGGTAGCTATACTTACTATCTCGGGTCAAGACTGATAAGTGTACTTCTCAAATTACGTCAAACCACTGTAATTTATTAACAATCAAACAGACGCCTCCGCCAAGGCGGACCACACTCGGATCAATTCGCGATTCGGAAAAGGGCTGCGCGGCCGTCAGGACTGGGCGGCGGCGGTCGAGGATTTATGCGCCAGTTCGAGGAAATGGCGGCGCTCCTCCTCGGTCAGGCCGGGTAGGATATCGGATTGCAGGTCCCGCACCACGGGGAGGATACGTTCGAACATCGCGGTGCCCGCATCGGTCAGGGTCACGACGCGCGCCCGGCGGTCGCGCTTGCTGACACTGCGGGAAATCCAGCCCTTCTGTTCCAGACGGTCGATCACCCCGCCGATGGTCGCCCGGTCATAGGCGATGGCGGCGGCGATCCCGGCCTGATCGATCCCGGGATTGTCCCGGATCGCATCCATGGCGGCGAATTGCACCGGCGTCACGTCCAGCCCGGCCGCCTTGGTCTGAGCCGCGAAGACATGGGCCGAAGTCTGGTGCATCCTGCGGATCAGGTGCCCTGCCATATCGTGAACGGTCATCTCGTCTCCTCGCGCCCTGCCGGCTAGCCTTGCCGGTCCACGCTGCCGGTTTCCGGAGTGATTCCGGCGCGTCCCCCACCCGGGCCCCTGCGCCGAAACGGCGTATTCTTCCGTTAAATCGTTCTATGGCAGAGCGTTACCAAAAATAAAACGTCAACTTACTTTTTCTGTTGACCCAAGCTTAGTCAAGTCGGGTATGATAAGTCTACATATTAAAGGCCGGGCACGGCCTGAGCCATCCAAAGGAGGAGTGGATGTCGGGACTTACCAAACTTCTGTGCACGGCGGCGGCTGTTGCGTCCCTGGCCGGATCGGCCGCGGCGCAGGACGTCACGCTGATCATGCATCACTTCCTGCCGCCCGTCTCGAACGCGCACAAGGACATGCTCGCCCCCTGGGCCGAGAAGATCGAGGCCGAGAGCGATGGCCGCATCCACGTGGAGATCGCGCCGTCGATGTCCATGGGCGGCAAGCCGAACGAGCTTTACGGGCAGGTCCGGGACGGGGCGGCCGATATCATCTGGACGATCCTCGGCTATACCCCCGGCGTCTTCCCGCGCAGCGAGGTCTTCGAGCTGCCGCTGGTCCATGCCGGATCGGCACGGCAGACCACCATTGCGCTCAACGCCTCCCTCGACATGCTGGCGGAGGACTTCAAGGACGTGAAGGTCCTCTTCCTGCACAGCCACGAGGGCAACCTGATCCACAGCGCCACCAAGCCGGTCCGCAGCTTCGAGGACGTGGCAGGCATGAAGCTCCGCACTCCCAGCCGCACCGGCGCTTGGGAAATCACCGAGATGGGCGCCGAACCGGTCGGCCTGCCGGTGCCCGCCCTGCCCGAGGCGATGTCGAAGGGCGTCGTGGACGGCGCGCTGACCACCTACGAGATCGTGCCGGCGCTGAACCTGCAGGAGCTCGACAAGTACACGACCGAACTGCCCAACGGGGATCGCTTCGGCACCTCGGTCTTCATGCTGGCGATGAACAAGGACATCTACGATGACCTGCCCGACGACCTGAAGGCCGTGATCGACGCCAACTCCGGCATGAATGTCGCGGCCGAGATCGGCGCGCTCTGGGAGGGCTTCGAGGACACCGGCATTGCCGCGCTCGACGGCGCCGGGGTGGAGCGCATCGTCCTCTCCGAGGAGGAAGGCGCCAAGTTCGACGCGGTGAGCGAGAAGGTCGTGCAGCAGTGGGTCGACGACGTCGCCTCCAAGGGCATCGACGGCGCGGCCCTCGTCGAGGGCGCGCGCGCGGCGATCGCCGCGGCCAAGTAACGCCGCAGGCTTCCGACAGGGCCGGAAACCTCACCGGCCCTGCGACCGGACGGGGCCGGCCACAGCGCCCGCCCCACCGGACCCATCGAAACCAAGCTATTCAAAGGGGGCGCAAGATGACTGCCGTTCTGTGGCGAACAGCGGACCTATTCGCCGTGCTGGCCGGTGTCGCGCTCTTCGTGATCGTGGCCGTGACCACGACCAATACCGGGGCCTTCATCCTCGACCGGATCACCGGCCCGCTGGGCGTCGACGTGCCCGGCCTGCCGGGCTACGAGGATTTCGTCCAGCTGGCCATCAGCGGCATCGCCCTGATGTTCTTCCCCTTCTGTCAGGCCAACCGCGGTCACGTCTCGGTCGACCTCTTCATGGAGCGCCTCCCCGAGCGCGTGCAGGGCGCGGTCGACAAGCTCTGGCTGCTGCTGACCGCGGGCATGGCGGTCTTCCTCGCCTACTGGATGGTGCAGGGCCTGATCGAGGCCCGCGAGGACGGCGCCGTGACCTCGGTCCTCGGCTGGAGCGTCTGGCCCTTCTACATTCCCGGCATCCTGTCGATGGCCCTCTGGGGCCTCGTGGCGCTGGTCCAGATCCGCGGGGACCTGCGTCATGGCTGATCCGATCACCATCGGGGTTCTGGGCCTCGTCGTTCTCTTCGTACTGCTTCTGCTGCGGATGCCGGTCGGCATCGCGATGATCCTCGTGGGCATCGGCGGCACATGGGTGCTCAGCCTCGCGGTGCCCTTCGTGCGCTTTGTGCCCTACATCCGGCAGTTCAAGTCACTGCTGTGGGAGAACGTGGCGAACTACGACCTCTCGGTCGTGCCGCTCTTCGTCCTGATGGGCTACATCGCCGCCGAGGCACGCCTGTCCTCGGACCTCTTCAAGGGGCTCGAGGCGCTGATGTCGCGCATCCGGGGCGGCGTGGCCATGGCCGCGGTTGCGGCCTGCGGCGGCTTCGGCGCGGTCTGCGGTTCGTCGCTGGCGACGGCGGCGACCATGGGCAAGGTCGCCCTGCCGGAACTGCGCGCGCTCGGCTATTCGCCCCGGCTGGCCTCCGGTGCGCTGGCGGCGGGCGGCACGCTGGGCATCCTGATCCCGCCCTCGGTGGCACTGGTGATCTACGCCATCATCGTCGAGGGCTCGATCCTCAAGATGTTCCAGGCGGCCATCGTCCCCGGCCTGCTGGCGGTGCTGGGCTTCATCCTCGTCATCGCCGTGACGGTCCGGCTGAACCCGTCGAGCGCCCCTGCCCCCGCGCCCATGGCGCCCGAGGCGCGCCGCATCGCCCTGCGCCGCCTGATCCCGGTGATTGCGATCTTCGGCTCGATCATCCTCGGCCTCGGCTTCGGGCTCTTCACGCCGACGCCCGCGGCTTCGATCGGGGTCTTCGTGATCACCGTCTACGGCTTCGTCCTGCGCTGGCGCACCGGCGAGGGGCTGGGCCTCGGCGGTCTGCTGCGGGCGATCCGCGCCACGGCGGTCACGGCGGGGATGATCTACCTGATCCTCTTCGGCGCAGAGGTCCTGAAGGGCTTCTTCACCCGCACCGGCCTGCCGCAGGCGCTCAGCGACTGGGCCGCGACCAGCGGGCTGGACCCGATGCTGGTGCTGATCCTGATGCTGGTGGCCTTTGTCATCCTCGGTTGCTTCATGGAAAGCCTCGCCATGATCCTCGTCGTGGTGCCCTTCTTCTGGCCGACGCTCATCGCGCTCAACGGCGGAGACTACGCCACGGCGGACACGGCGGCCTTCGGCATGGACAGCGACAGCCTGAAGATCTGGTTCGGGATACTCGCGCTGATCGTGGTCGAACTGGGGCTGATCACGCCGCCGGTGGGCCTCAACGTCTTCATCATCGCCTCGCTCGCGCGGGACACGCCGATGTCGACAGTCTTCCGGGGCGTACTGCCCTTCCTCGCCGCCGAGGTGATCCGCGTCGGGCTGATCCTCGCCCTCCCCGCGCTGACCCTGCTGGTGCCGAGGCTACTGGCGGGCTGACACCTGCGACAGGCCCGGTGGTCTGCGCCCGCCGACAGACCGCTTGACGCAAAAGAGCCGGGGGTGACGGATGTCGCCCCCGGGCTCTCGCGTTTCAGGCCAATGATTAGCGGCCGTGCAGTCAGGCCCGGCCTCGCTGCCGGGTCAGGCGGCCGCCCCGCCACGCCACTTCGGCAGCAACTGCCGCAGGGCGATCGGCACCACCAGCAGCAGGCCGATGACGCTGGCCGTCAGGTCGGGTGCCACCAGCAGCAGCGCCGCGAAGACCAGCACCAGACGCTCGAACCAGTAGAGCGGTGCGAAGAGCCAGCTCGACACGGCGGAGGCGAGGATCCAGATGCCCAGCGTCGCCCCGCTAAAGGCGAGCGCGAAGGCCTGCCAGGTGAAGCCGTCGGTCACGATCAGCAGCGCGGGCTGGAAGGCAAAGACGAAGGGCACCAGCGCCTTGCCCATGCTGAGCCGGAAGGCGGTGTTGCCCGCCTTGAAGGCATTCGCCCCGGCGATCCCCGCGCCCGCATAGGCCGCCATCGCCACTGGTGGCGTCACATCCGCCAGCACCCCGTAGTAGAAGACGAAGTAATGGGCGACCATCTGCTCCACGCCCAGCATGCCGAGGATCGGCGCCGCCACGGCCACCATGATGATGTAGTTCGCCGTGGTGGGGATGCCGCAGCCCATCAGGATGCAGACGATCGCCGTCAGGATCAGCGTGAAGAGCAGCGTCAGCGAGGGCACGGTCATCAGCTCGAACGGCAGGAAGGCCAGCGTCTCGTGCAGCGAGGTCGCCCAGCCCTGCGCGATGCTGGTGACCATGTAGGCGATCTTGAAGCCGACACCGGTCAGGGTGACGACACCGATCACCACGCCCACCAGCGCCGCCGCGGCCGTGACCGAGAGCGACTGCTTGGCACCGAGGATGAAGCCTTCCCAGATGCCATGCGCCGTGCCCTTGAGGCCGTCCATCAGCCCGCCTGCGCGGATCTGCTGGATCGCCAGCACGACGATACAGGCGGAGATCGACCAGAAGGCCGCCGCGAAGGGCGTGCGGCCTGACAGCAGCACCGCCACGAGGATCACCAGCGGCACGACCGAGAGCCAGCCCGCCTTCAGCACCTTCCACGCGTTCGGCAGCTCCGCCGCCGAGAGGCCGCGCAGGCCGAGTCGACGGGCTTCGAGGTGCACCTGCACCAGCACGCCGAAGAAGTGCATGAAGGCCGGCACCAGCGCCGCGGTCAGGATCGTGGTCAGCGGCACGCCAAGGTATTCGATCATCAGGAAGGCCACGGCCCCCATGACCGGCGGCGTGATCTGCCCGCCCGTCGAGGCAGCAGCCTCCACGGCGGCGGCGAAGTGGCGGGGATAGCCGATGCGGATCATCGCCGGGATCGTCAGCGCGCCGGTGGTCACCGTGTTCGCGATCGAGGAGCCCGAGATCGAGCCGAGCAGCGCAGAGGACAGGACCGAGACCTTGGCCGGGCCGCCCGCATAGCGCCCCGCGAGCGCCGAGGCGATGTCGATAAAGAGTTGGCCGAGGCCGATCCGCGTTGCCATCACGCCGAAGAGCACGAAGTGGAACACGTAGGTCGCGATCACCCCGAGCGCGGTGCCGTAGATGCCCTGCGAGGTCAGGTAGAGGTGGTTGACGATGTTCGACCAGCTTGCCCCGGGATGGACGAGGATGCCGGGCATCGACTTGCCGAAGTAGGCATAGGCGATGAAGAGGATCGCGATCACCGGCAGCGGCCAGCCCATGGAACGGCGCACCGCCTCCAGCAGCACGACGATCAGGATCGTCCCCATGGCCACGTCGATCGGCAGCGGATTCCCGACCCGGAAGGCCAGTTCGCTGTAGATCCACGGCACGTAGAGCGCGCTGACGATGCCCGCGATGGCCAGCACCCAGTCCAGCAGCGGCAGCCCGAAGGGCGAGCGCCAGCCATGGCCCATCTCCTTGCGGCCGAAGGCCGCGAAGCTGAGGAAGACGACCAGCAGCGTGACCCCGAGGTGGAACCCGCGGTGCACGGTCGCCTGCGGGATGCCGAAGCCCGCGGTGTAGAAGTGGTAGCACGACAGCAGGAACAGGATCGCCGCGCTGATCAATGTCAGCGGCCAGACCAGGACACGGAAGCGGAGTTCCGGGTCGAACTCCTCTTCGATGGCCTGCAGTTCATCGGCGCTCAGTTCACGGACATCGTCCATGCCCGGCTTGCTGCGGTCCTCGGTCATCTGCGACGCTCCTGTGAGGGTAGAGGAAAAAGGGGGCCGCGATCATGCTCGCAACCCCCTGAAAATGGGCGGGCGCGGAACAGAGCCGCGCCGGACCGATTTACTGAAGCAGACCCGCTTCCTTGTAGAACTTCTCGGCGCCGGGGTGCAGCGGGATGCCGATACCGTTCAGGGCGGTGTCACTGGTGATCATCTTGCCCTTGGCGTGACCCGCGTCGAGTTGCTTGCGGGTGTTGTCGTTCCAGAGCGCCTTGGTGATCTCGTAGATCAGCTCTTCGGGCTGGTCCGCGCTGGTGACCCACTGGGCGCCGACGGAGAGCGTCTGCACGTCGTCCGCGTTGCCCTCGTAGGTGCCGCCGGGCACGGTGTCGGGGGCGAAGAACCCAAAGTCCTCGCAGATCTTGGGGGCTTCGTCACAGGTGATCGGAATCAGCTTGACCTCGTGCTGGCTGGCCAGCTCCGAGATCGCGCCGGCCGGGTAGCCGCCCACGAAGAAGAAGGCGTCCATCGCCCCGTCGCGCATGCGGTCGGCGGCCTGGTCGGGCTTCAGGTACTCGGGCTGGATGTCGCCCTCGGCGATGCCGTAGCCCTCGAGGATGATCTTGGCGTCAACCAGCGTGCCGGAGCCGGGCTCGTCCATCGAGACGCGCTTGCCCTTCAGGTCCGCGACGCTCGCGATGCCCGATGCGGCGCTGGCGACGAGGTGGATGCTCTCGGGGTAGAGGTTGGCGATGGCGCGCAGCTTCTCGACCGGCTCCTTGCCTTCCCAGATGCCGGTGCCGGTGTAGGCCCAGGTGGCCACGTCGGACTGCGAGAAGCCCGACTCGAGCGAGCCGCCCGCGATGGCGTTGATGTTGGCGACCGAGCCGTTGGCCGACAGCGCGGAGGCGATCAGCCCGGGCACACCGCAGGAGCCGCCCTGGTCACAGGCGCGCGAGCCCGGCGGGTTCGAGATCGCGTTCGCGAGAAGGCCGCCGATCGGGTAGTAGGTGCCGGCGGTGCCGCCGGTGCCGATGCGGAAGAACGCCATGTCCTGCGCGCTTGCCATCGGGGCGGAGAGGCCCAGGGCCAGGGCGACGCCGGCGATAATTTTCATGTGTTTCATGGTAGCTCCCAACTTCCATTGAAATGACTGCGGCAAATCTAGGTCCAACTTCATCACGTTCACAAGAGCAGACTTGACGGCCACCCCGGGCATGACCACGCGACAGCGGCCCGCGACCCTTGTTCCGCTGTTATTCCGCTGGGGCCCGCAGGTCCGCGCAGCCGGGCCGGCGACTTGTGCAAGGGCGGGCGTGACGGTGCCGGGGCCCCGGTTCGCCGGCAGCCCGCCACGATGACGTACCGTCCGGCACAAGCCCCGTTGTTTTCGGCAGGAATCGGCCTAGCTTGTGGCAGCGTAGAAACTCTCTTGGAGAGACCAGCACCGTGAACCTGCGGGACAGCCTTCGCTTCAGCGGACAGAAGAAGACACCGGGGGCCGCCTCGGGCTACCAGGCTCTGATGGACCTCGTCGACGACGGGTTCTGCATCATCCAGTTCATCGACGGCCCCGACGGACCGCTCAGCAACTACATCCACATCGAGTCGAACTCCGGCTACGAGCGCCACACCGGCATCAGCGACATCGTCGGCAAGTCGGTGTTCGACGTCTCGCCGCAGGACGGGGCCGAGTGGGTGAAGATCTACCGGGTCGTGCTGGAGACCGGGCGCCCGATCCGGTTCGAACGCCGCTTTGCCGAGGTCGACCGCTATATCGAGGTCTCTGCCACGCTGGTCGAACCGGTCGAGAAGGCACAGGTCGCCGTGCTGTTCCGCGACATCACCGAGCGCAAGCGGACGGAGCAAGCGCTGCGCGAGAGCGAGCAGAGCGCGGTGCGCAACGCCCGCCACGTGGCTCGCGCCCTGTCGGCGGGCGCGATCCTCGGCACATGGGCTTGGGAGCTCGGCGCGGATCGTTTCGAGCTCGACCAGGGGTTCTCGACCGCCATGGGGCTGGACCCGGCCCTCGCCCCCGAGGCCGTGACCCTCGACCTTGTCGCCGAACACGTCCATCCGGACGACAAGCCCGCCCTGATGGAGGCGATCGACCGCGCGATCGAGGATGGCGTGCCGATCGCCTTCCAGTTCCGGGTGCGGCAGGCCGACGGGCGCTACCACTGGATCGAGACCAACGGTCGCGTCGAGGAATGCGGCACCCGCGTCTTCGCGGGCGTGCTGATGGACCTCGACGACCGCCTCGCGATCCTCGAAGAACGCGACCGCGCCACCGCGGAGGTCTTCCGCCTCAACCAGACGCTGGAGGAGCGCGTGGCACAGCAGACCTCCAAGCTGATGGCGCAGGAAGAGGCCCTCCGGCAGGCACAGAAGATGGAGGCCGTGGGGCAGCTCACCGGGGGGCTGGCGCATGACTTCAACAACCTCCTGACGGCGATCTCCGGCTCGCTCGACCTGATCACCTCGCGGCTGCGCGAGGGGCGCACCGAGGAGGCCGCCCGCTTCCTCGAAGCCGCGCAATCCTCGGCCGAGCGGGCGGCGACGCTGACCCAGCGGCTGCTGGCCTTCTCGCGCCGCCAGTCGCTGCTGCCAAGTGCCACCGACGTGCCCGAGCTGGTGCGCGGGATGGAGGACCTTATCCGCCATTCCATCGGCCCGCATGTCACGGTCGAGACCTGCTTCCCCGAGGCACCATGGGGGGCGATGGTTGATGCAAACCAGCTCGAGAACGCGCTGCTGAACCTCTGCCTCAACGCCCGCGACGCCATGCCGGAGGGCGGGCGGATCGGGATCGAAGTCGCGAACGAGACCATCGGCGCGGGGAACGACGCCCTTGATCCCGGTGACTACCTGCGGCTTTCGGTACAAGACAGCGGCACCGGGATGACGGCGGAGCAGATCGAGAAGGCCTTCGACCCCTATTTCACCACCAAGCCGAGCAGCAAGGGCACCGGGCTGGGGCTCTCGATGGTCTATGGCTTCACGCGGCAGAGCGGCGGTGCGGCGGTGATCCGCTCGACCGTTGGCGAGGGCACCACGGTGGACCTCTACCTGCCGCGCTCCAGCTCGGCGCCCGTGGCTCATGCAGAAGCGCATCAGGGCGCGGAGGTGCCCGACGGCAGCGGCACCACGATCCTCGTGGTCGACGACGAGGTGCTGGTGCGCATGGTCGTGGTCGAGGCCCTGACCGACGCGGGCTTCGATGTCGTCGAGGCCGGCACCGGCGCCGAGGGCCTCAAGCGGCTGAGCGAACGGCCCGAGATCTCGGTCCTGCTGACCGACGTGGGCCTGCCCGGCGGCATGACGGGCCGCGTCCTCGCCGCCAAGGCGCGGGAACTCTACCGCGACCTCAAGGTCTGCTTCATGACCGGCTATGACGAGGAAGCGGCCTCGGGCCCGGCGCTCGGCGAGGCGGACGTGCTGCTCAAGCCCTTCTCCTTCGACCTGCTGGTGCAACGGATCGTGGAGATGACCGGCACACCGGCCAGCTGAGGCGAGGGCCGCGCCCGGCTTCGGGCGGCGGCGTCGATCCTCGGCCCTCACCTCTGTCGGCACCGCTCCGCGCGGCGGCTTTCCCGGGCCCGTAACTTCCTTGTGAACTCGGGGCCGCAGGCTTGCGGGCAAGGCGGGCGGGCCCCAGAACACCCGTGACGACAGCCACCCGGGACGACGGATGCTCCGCTACGCCACCCTTTGTGCGACCCTCGCGGTCCTGCTCCTGACGACCCTCGTGTCGGCGCAGGTCCCTCAGACAAGCGGCTGTGGCAGCGCGCGGGCCCAGGTGGATGTCTGCTACGCCCCCGGAGCCGCCCTGCCGGACCGGGCCCCGGCCAAGAAGCCCTGCCTCAGCTGTGCCCTGACCGACACCGCCGCGCTGCCCCCGGGCCCCCTCGCCTGGCCGCTGCGCCATGTCGCGGCAGAGGCCCCGCAGGGGTCCGGGCGCGTCATCCCGCCCGACGCGCGCCCTCCGCGCGCCTGATCTCCATCCCCGGTAACCGGTGCGCCCCGCGCACCAGCCCTGATGCGACGCCCCCCGGCGCTCGCCCCTTTGGAGATATGACCATGACCACCACCCCCAAACGCCCGGCACTTCTGCTGCCGGCTCTCGCCCTCGTCTATGCCGTCGCGGGCCCGCTCTCGACCCTCTGGCTGCGTGTCATCAGCGGCGTCGCCCTGATGATCCACGGCTGGCCCAAGATCCAGAACCCCACCGGCGCGGCCGAGATGGTCACCGGCCTCGGCTTCGCCCCCGGATGGCTCTGGTCCATCCTGCTCTCGGTGACGGAATTCACCGGCGGCCTCCTGCTCGCCCTCGGGCTGCTGACCCGTCTTGCTGCGGGCGGCACCTCGGTTGTCCTGCTGACCACGATCTACTTCCACTGGATCGTGAAGGATCAGGGCTACCGCGGGGCCGAGCTGTCGCTCATCTGGTCCGCGGTCACCCTCAGCTTCCTCGCCCATGGCGGAGGCCGCTACTCGCTCGACCGGCTGCTCGGAAAGGAGCTGTGATGGACCGGAGAACCCTTCTGGGCAGCCTTGGCGCGGCGGCGCTTGCAGGCAGCCTGCCCCGGGCCGCGCAGGCGGCCAACAGCCTGCCGGTCGAGGCCCCGATCCACGTCGGGCACGTCGGCCTGCGGGTCCGCGACGCCGAGGCGCTCTCGACATGGTACCAGCAGGCGCTCGGCCTGCGGGAGACCGGGCGCGACGGCGCGACCATCCGTCTGGGCGTGGGAGGGGAGACGCTGCTCACCCTGACCCAACACGAGGGGCTCTCCCTCGCCGGGCCTCGGGCGGCGGGCCTGTTTCACACCGCCTTCCTGCTGCCGACGCGCCGGGACCTCGCCATGTGGATCGCCATGGCGATCGACCAGCGGGTGCCCGTCACCGGCACCGCAGATCACCGGGTGAGCGAGGCGATCTACCTGACCGACCCGGAAGGCAACGGGGTCGAGATCTATGCCGACCGGCCGCAGGACAGCTGGCAATGGGTCGACGGGCAGGTGCAGATGGGCACCTTCGCCATGGACGTGGACGGCATCATGGGCACGCTGGGCCTGCTCCCGCCCAGCTGGCGCGGCGCGCCCGCCGGCACCCGCGTCGGCCATGTCCACATGAAGGTCGGCAACGCGCGTCAGGCCGGGCGCTGGTGGCGCGAGACGCTGGGCTTCGACGCCGTGAACGCCCGGGACGATGCGGTCTTCCTCTCAACCGGGGGCTATCACCACCATGTCGCGGTGAACGAGTGGATGAGCGCCGGCGCCGGGCGACGCTCGGACCGGGAAACCGGGCTCGACAGCGTGGACCTGCTGCGCCGGACCCCCGGCGAGACGCGCCGCTACGAGGACGACTGGGGTACGACGATCACCCTGACCTGAGCCTGACCCTCGGGCGATCCCCACGTGATCCTCGCGTGATCCCGGGGGGCGTGGCGCCGGCCGCCACGCCCCTGCCCGGCCTGCGGGCCCCTCTCCGGTCCCGTCGCGGGATCGGAGGACGCCGAAATATCGGTCGAATATCATGACCTGCGGCAGGGCCATGCGCTGCCCGGGCCGCCGCCCCTTGCGGTTGCGGGGCGCAGGCGTCAAGCCGGTGATGTCACTGACACTGTAAAGGAAAACAGCATGACCTCCGGTTTCGATCCCGATCTCCTCGCCCAGGCGGTCACCCTCGCGCAGGAGAGCGAGTCCCCCTGGCCGCGGTCGATGTACTACGACGACGGCAGCTATGTCGGGAACGTCGAGTGGAACGAGACCGGCCCCTGGACCGAGATCGTCGGCCCGGTGAAACCCCGCGGCGGCCCGGCCGGGCTGATCCTGCGCGGCGGCGAGGAAATCGCCCGCTGGGGCGATGTGGAGCGGGCCGACATGACCTTCTCGATCGCCAAGAGCTACCTCTCGACCCTCGCGGGCGTGGCCCATGGTGACGGCCTGCTGCCGGATCTGGACGAGCCGGTCTGCACCCGCGTGCCCGGCCCGGCCTTCGAGGGCCCGCACAATGGCCAGATCACCTGGCGCCACCTCCTGAACATGAACAGCGAGTGGAGCGGTGAACTCTTCGGCAAGGCCGACCAGGTGGATCACTACCGCCAGATCGGCGTCGGCGCCGACAACAGCCGCAAGGGCGAGATGCGCGAGATGAAGACGCCCGGCACCTTCTACGAATACAACGACGTCCGCGTGAACGCCCTGTCCTTCGCGCTGATGTCGCTGTTCCGCCGCCCGCTGCCCGAGGTCCTGCGCGAGCGGATCATGGACCCGATCGGCGCCTCGCCGGACTGGCGGTGGGAAGGCTACGAAACCTCCTGGGTCGAGATCGACGGCCGCCGCATGCAGTCGGTGCCCGGCGGCGGGCACTGGGGCGGGGGGCTGTTCATCTCGGCCTCCGACCATGCGCGCTTCGGCCAGCTGATCCTGCGGGACGGCGTCCACGCGGGCCAGCGCCTGCTGCCCGAGGGCTGGATGGCGCAGGCGGTGACCCCCTCGCCCACGCTGGCGAACTATGGCTTCCTGTGGTGGCTGAACAAGGGGCCGGCGGCCAATCCCGCCCTGCCCTCCAGCGCCTTCGCCGCGCAGGGGGCAGGCACGCACCAGATCTGGATCGACCCGGATCACGACGTGGTCGTGGTGCTTCGCTGGGTGGCCGGCGACCGCGCCCAGAAGGTGCTGGAGGCCATCGTCCGCGCGCTCTGAGCCGGACAGGACCTGTCGAGGGGTGCGGGGACCTGCGCGGCTGAGAGCCCCGCCCCGCTTCCCTCGCCCCGCTCCCATCGCCTCCGCCCGCCGCGCCCCTTGCAGCCACCCGGGCGTTGCGGCTGGACACAGGCCCCGGGCCATGCCACCTTCACGCCCGATGGTGCCGCATCCTCCGGGTGCGGCTGAAAAGGGAACACGGTACGGGCTCTGCCCAACTCCGTGACTGCCCCCGCAACTGTAGGCGGAGAGCGGTTCCGATTAACGCCACTGGACCAGGGTCCGGGAAGGTTCGGAACAGCATCGACCCGCAAGTCAGGAGACCTGCCATCTCCGGCGCGGTTCCCGCGCTGCAGTCACCTTGATCCTGGCGGGGAGCCGGGGGCGCGGAGGCAAGACATGGACTTCTCTTCTGCCGGTCCCAGGCCACTCGCCCCTGTCCCGCTGTCGCAGCGCGGAGGGCGCCATGCTTCTGGAACGCACACTCACCACACTTCAATCCCGGGCCGAAAGCCCCGAGCGCGCCCGTGAACTGGGTCGGCTCGGGTTCCTGCAGTGGATGATGCTGCTCAGACCCGAGGCGAGCTATCTCGAGGAGGCGCGGCGCGCCCTGACCCTGGCCGCCCCCTTCGAGGGCACCGATCCGGCCATCGCGGTCTTTACGCGGCTGGTGCGCGAGTCCCTGTCGCGCCGCGCCCAGCCGGTCGAGGTGCCCCTGCCGCTGCCAAGACGCCGGGGCGGGGCCCGCGCCCGGAGGGCGCTGATGTAAAGCCGGGGCCCGGAGGGCGCTGATGTAAAACCGGGGCCCGAAGGGCGCCGATGTAATACCGGGGCACTGAGGGCGCTGAAGCAATACCGGGCCATGGAGGCGCCCATTCAGCCCCCAGGCAGAGGGCACTGACGTGACACCCTCCCCGCGAATGTGAGCGAACCTCATATCCGTTACGAAAATTATGAGTTAGGCACTCGGTGCAAATCTGTCCTATCGAGGCGACTTGAAAGGCAGATTCGACATGATCAACTTCTCGCTCCCCCCCACGGACAGCTTCAAGGCGCTCCAGGCCGCCGCGCGCGAGCGCATCCTCCTCCTCGACGGCGCCATGGGCACGATGATCCAGACGCTGAACATGACCGAGGAGGATTTCACGGCACAGGGCCATATCCATGGCCCCGGCTGCCGGCATCACCACTCGGATCACCCGCAGAAGGGCAACAACGACCTGCTGGTGCTGACCCAGCCGCAGGCGGTCGAGGACATCCAGCTGAAATTCGCCCTCGCGGGCGCGGACATCCTCGAGACCAACACCTTCTCCTCCACCACCATCGCGCAGGCCGATTACGGGCTGGAAGGCGCGGTGCATGACCTCAACGTCGCGGGGGCGCAGGTGGCGCGCCGCGCCGCCGACCGTGCGCAGGCCGCCGACGGCAAGCCGCGCTACGTCGCCGGGGCCGTCGGGCCGACGAACCGGACCGCCTCGATCAGCCCGGACGTGAACGATCCCGGTTACCGCGCGGTGACCTTCGATGACCTGCGCACCGCCTACGGACAGCAGATCGACGGGCTGATCGAGGGCGGGTCGGACCTGATCCTGATCGAGACGATCTTTGACACGCTGAACGCCAAGGCGGCGATCTTCGCGGCGCTGGAAAGCTTCGCCAAGGTGGGCAAGCGCCTGCCGATCATGATCTCGGGCACGATCACCGATGCCTCGGGGCGGACCCTTTCGGGGCAGACCCCCACGGCGTTCTGGCATTCCGTGCGCCACGCGCGGCCCTTCACCGTGGGGCTGAACTGCGCCCTTGGCGCCGATGCGATGCGCCCCCACCTGACGGAACTCTCCGGCGTGGCCGACACGCTGATCTGTGCCTATCCCAACGCGGGCCTGCCCAATGCCTTCGGCCAGTACGACGAGACGCCGGACCAGACCGCGGCACTGGTCGAGGTCTTTGCCAAGGAAGGCCTGATCAACGTGGCAGGCGGCTGCTGCGGCACCACGCCCGAGCATATCGCGGCCATCGCGGACCATGTCGCGGGCTATGCCCCGCGCAAGATCAAGGAGCTGGCCGATGCGTGAACCGCTGCTGCGCCTCTCGGGGCTCGAGCCCTTCGTCCTGACCAGAGACATCCCCTTCGTGAACGTGGGCGAGCGGACGAACGTCACCGGCTCGGCCAAGTTCCGCAAGCTGATCACCAACCGCGACTATGCCACCGCGCTCGACGTGGCGCGCGATCAGGTCGAGAACGGGGCCCAGATCATCGACGTCAACATGGACGAAGGCCTGATCGACTCGAAACAGGCGATGATCGATTTCCTGAACCTCGTCGCCGCCGAGCCCGACATCGCCCGCGTGCCCGTCATGATCGACAGCTCCAAGTGGGAGGTGATCGAGGCCGGTCTGAAATGCGTGCAGGGCAAGCCGGTGGTGAACTCCATCTCGCTGAAGGAAGGCGAGGAGAACTTCATCGAACAGGCCTCGCTCTGCCTCGCCTACGGGGCGGCCGTCGTGGTCATGGCCTTCGACGAGAGCGGTCAGGCCGACAGCTACGAGCGCAAGATCGAGATCTGCGAACGGGCCTACAAGGTGCTGACCGAGAAGGTCGGCTTCCCGCCCGAGGACATCATCTTCGATCCCAACGTCTTTGCCGTGGCGACCGGCATCGAGGAGCACGACAACTACGGCGTCGACTTCATCCGCGCGACGGAATGGATCCGCAAGTACCTGCCCCACTGCCACGTGTCCGGCGGGGTCTCGAACCTGTCGTTCTCCTTCCGCGGCAACGAGCCGGTGCGCGAGGCGATGCACGCGGTCTTCCTCTATCATGCCATCAAGGTCGGCATGGACATGGGGATCGTGAACGCCGGGCAGCTGGCAGTCTATGACCAGATCGACCCGGAGCTGCGCGAGGCCTGCGAGGACGTGGTGCTGAACCGTACGCCCGCGAACGGCGGCAACGCGACCGAGAACCTGCTGGACGTGGCCGAGAGATACCGCGGACAGGGCGGCGCCAAGGGCCGCGAGAAGGACCTGACGTGGCGCGAATGGCCGGTCGAGAAGCGTCTGGAACATGCCCTTGTGAACGGCATCACCGAATACGTCGACGAGGACACCGAAGCCGCCCGGCTGGCCGCCGAGAAGCCGCTCGACGTGATCGAGGGCCCGCTGATGGCGGGCATGAACGTGGTCGGTGACCTCTTCGGCGCGGGCAAGATGTTCCTGCCGCAGGTGGTGAAATCCGCCCGCGTGATGAAACAGGCCGTCGCCGTCCTGCTGCCCTACATGGAGGCCGAGAAGGAAGGGCAGCGCGAAAGCGCGGGCCGTATCCTGATGGCGACCGTGAAGGGCGACGTCCATGACATCGGCAAGAACATCGTCGGCGTCGTTCTGGCCTGCAACAACTACGAGATCATCGACCTCGGCGTCATGGTCCCGCCGCAGAAGATCCTCGAAGAGGCCAAGGCCCACAACGTCGACATCATCGGCCTCTCCGGGCTGATCACCCCCTCGCTGGACGAGATGGTGCACCTCGCCACCGAGCTGGAGCGCGAAGGCTTCGACGTGCCGCTGCTGATCGGGGGCGCCACCACTTCCAAGGTGCACACGGCGGTGAAGATCTCTCCGCAGTACAAGAAGAGCCAGGCGATCTACGTCACCGATGCCAGCCGCGCCGTCGGCGTCGTCTCCTCGCTGCTGAGCAAGACCCAGAAGCCGGGCTATATCGAGGGCATCCGGACGGAATACTCCGAGGTGGCCGAGCGTCACGAACGCGCCGAACGGGCCAAGCAGCGCCTGCCGCTGGCCGCCGCCCGCGCCAATGCCATGAAGATCGACTGGACGGACTACGCGGTCACCGCGCCCCGCTTCACCGGCCCCAAGGTGATCGAGGGCTGGGATCTGGCCGAGATCGCCCGCTACATCGACTGGACCCCGTTCTTCCGGACGTGGGAGCTGAAGGGCGTCTATCCCCGCATCCTCGAGGATGAGAAATACGGCGAAGCCGCGCGCAACCTCTTCAGCGACGCGCAGGCGATGCTGCAGCAGATCATCGGCGAGGCGTGGTTCAAGCCCCGGGCCGTGGTGGGCTTCTGGCCTGCGAACCGGGTCGGCGACGACATCCGCCTCTACACCGACGACAGCCGGGACACCGCGCTCGACACCTTCTTCACCCTGCGCCAGCAGACCTCCAAGCGGAAGGACAGCCCGAACCTCGCGCTCGCCGATTTCGTGGCGCCCGAGGGCACGCCCGACTGGGTCGGCGGCTTCGTCGTGACGGCGGGGCCCGAGGAGATCGCCATCGCCGAAGGCTACGAGAAGCGCGGCGACGACTATGGCTCGATCATGGTCAAGGCCCTCGCCGACCGCTTCGCCGAGGCCATGGCCGAGATGATGCACGAGCGGGTGCGCAAGGAGCACTGGGGCTATGGCGCGGACGAGCGCTTTGCCCCTGAGGAGCTGATCGGCGAGCCCTATCGCGGCATCCGCCCGGCCCCCGGCTATCCGGCGCAGCCCGACCACACCGAGAAGGTGACCCTGTTCAAGCTGCTCGACGCCGAGGCCAACACCGGTGTCGAACTGACCGAGAGCATGGCCATGTGGCCCGGCTCCTCGGTCTCGGGCCTCTATATCGGCCACCCCGATGCCTACTACTTCGGCGTCGCCAAGGTGGAACGCGACCAGGTCGAGGATTACGCCGCCCGCAAGGGCATGGCGGTCGAGGAGGTCGAACGCTGGCTTGCCCCGGTCCTCAACTACCGGCCCGGCGACGCCGCCACGGAGATCGCGGCGGAGTAAGCCGAGCCCCGGCAAGCCGGTCCGGTGCAAGCCCGGACCGGAGCCGACAAGACCGGCATCAAGAAGATCGGGATCACCCGGATCGGGCCCGCTCGACGCATCACGCCGCGCGGGCTCACTCGTCCGGCAGCAGGCGGGCCGGGTCGATGCCGCGTTTCTCGGCACTGGCGCGCACCGCCTCGCGCAGGGCGCGGCTGCGCTCCAGCAGGCGGCGGAACCGGTCCTCGTCGAGCACCAGCAGCGTTGTCGGCGCAATGGCGCGGACATCCGCGCGGCGGCGCTTGTTGGTCAGGATCGCCATCTGCCCGAACATCTCGCCTCGCCCCAGACGCCAGGTCTGGCCCGCGGTCTCCAGTTCCACGGCGCCGGAGGCGATGAAGAACACGCTCCGCGCCACGCTTTCCTTGCGCAGCACAACCTCGCCCGCATCGACATAGATGGTCTGCAGCGACCGCCCGAGGCGCTTCATCACGCCCTCGTCGAAATCGGCAAAGAGCGGGAACTGCTGCACGAAATCCGCCCGCCGGATCGCGAGGTCGAGGCCCGGACGTTCCTCGGCGGCCACGCGGCGCGCGCCAAGATCCTGCATCAGCGCGGTATAGACCTCGGCCCCGATCAGCCCGTCATCGCGCATCGCCACGTATTCCCGCTCCTCCAGCCGCAGCGCCGTACGCCGGATGAAGCGCCGCTCCAGTTCCTCGGCATAGCCGGGATACTGCAGGCGCAGCCCCTCCAGCGCGGTCTCGACGGTCTCGATCCGACGCGAGAGCAGCTCATGCAGCAGTTCCGCCACGCGGCGTCCGTGGATGCGTCGGATACGGCCGTCGATGAACGTGCCGAGGTCGCGCAGGATCAGGCGCTGCGACAGCAGCAGTTCGAACCGGTCGGCGGTCAGCCGGGCCAGCGGGCCCGATATGCCAAAGCGTGCGTGCACCCGGACCGCGGTCCGGAAGGCCTGCCCGTAGGCCACGCTCCGCCGCGCCGCCCGCTGGTAGCCGGTGCGGCCCTGCGTCCGGGCGCCCTCGATCAGCCGGTCGGCGTCGGACAGCACGAGGTCCGCCATCCGCGAGGAGATCGTGCGCTCCCGCACCCGGGCGAGGATCGTGTCACGCTCGTGCCCCGCGAGGGCGATGAGGCCGAGGGCGATCCGGTCCCGGTCGAGGATGTCGGCGTTCTCCTCCGCCGTCTTCACCGCCATGTCGAGCCGCTCGCCGAAACGCTTGGCCTCGGAGCGCACGGTGTCGCGGTTGAGGTCGTAGTTCTCGGTCGTGCGGGCCACGTCCTCGCGCACGGTCTGCAGGGCCACGGCGACCACCTGCCGCGACAAGGCCTCGTCGATGGGCGAGAGCCGGTCGAGGCCGAGCCGCCCGATCACCCACCGCAGCGTCGTCCCCTGCACCAGCAGCGTGAAGAGCGTGAAGCCCGTGGCCAGGATGCCGACGAGCCGCTGGATATCGTCCGGCACCCGGTAGCTCTCCGTCACGGCCAGCGCCAGGGCCAGCGTCACCGCCCCCCGCAGCCCGCCCCAGAGGATCGCCACCCGGTAGGGCCGCTCCACCGTGGGCGAGAGCTTCAGCGCCGTCAGCAGGGGCATCAGCCCGAAGAGGATCGCCGTGCGCGCGACAATGGCCGCGATCACGACGACACCGACCAGCAGGACATCGGACAGCCGGATCTCCTCCAGCAGGCGCGGGATCAACAGCGCGGCAAGGATAAAGATCAGCGCCCCCGACCAATGCGCCAGCACGCCCCAGAGATCGCGCAGGTTGGCCCAGGCCTGTGGCGGCAGCCGCCCGGGCGCGGTCAGGTTCAGGGTCAGGCCGGCGGCCACGACGGCGATCACGCCCGAGGCCCCGACCCCCTGTTCGGCCACGATATAGGCGAGATAGGGCAGCGCGACCGAGATCGAATGCTGGGCCAGTTCGTGACGGCTGAACCCGGCCATCACCCAGACACCGATCCGCGCGGCGAGCCAGCCGGTCACGCCGCCGCCAAGGATGAGCATCGGGAACTGCGCCAAGGCATCGCCCAGGTCCGGGTCCGGCAGGCCCAGCATCACGAAGCCAATGAAGAGGCCGAAGAGCGCGATGGCCGCGGCGTCGTTCAGCAGGCTCTCGCCCTCGATGATCCGCGCCAGCCGCCGCGGCGCCGAGATCGAGCGGAAGATCGAGACCACGGCCGAGGGATCGGTGGTCGAGACGATGGAGCCGACCAGCAGGCAGGCCGCGAGGGGCAGCCCGCTCGCCCAGGACAGCGCGTAGCCGACGGAGAGCGTGGCCACCACCACCGCCACGACGGCCAGCACGAGGATCGGCACCCAGTCGTCCAGCATCCGCCGCAGGTTCATCTCCAGCGTCGCCTGGAACAGCAGGGTCGGCAGGAACACGTAAAGGAAGACATTGGACCGGATCGGCAGGCCGAGGATCGCCTCTGCCACGGGATTGAGGGCATCCGTCAGGTCCGTCCGCAGGAAGAAGGTCGCGCCCGCCCCGATCAGGATGCCCAGCACCGCGAGGATCACGCTGTAAGGCAATCGCAGGCGCGCGGCAAAGGGCTCGGCAGCGCCGATGACGAGGAAGAGCGAGGCAATGACGGTCGTGACGAGGATGATGTCCATGTGTCGGAAATAGCAGAAAAACAACCGGGCGCACCTGTCTTCTGCGGCCCGTGGAGCGGAATGGCGGCCCCCCGCGGCGGGGAGTGGCAGCGGGCCGCCGGTCCCCGGGTCTTGCCCCCCGGCGGCAGGTGGCAGGGACGGCGATATCCGACAGGGAACGGCCCGTGTGCCGGGCCGCACGGGCCCTGCGGAGGACGGCGCACGGCGGGCGGCGCCTCACGCGGGCGCCGCCCCCCATGCGTCCGGATTTGGGTCAGCGGGCGGCGGCGCCCTGGTCTCCAGCGGCGCCGGTGAGGCCGATGGCCCCCATCAGCCCCGCCGCAAAGCCGCGACCGAAGTCCCCGAAGGCGGTGCCAACGGCCTCTTCCACGGCGGGCCCGACGCCCGCCTCGATCTGCTGCAACGTGGTGTTCAGCTCCGCGAGCCGCGTCTCGACCTGCGCGAGCCCGCCCTCCAGCTCGGTACAGACCTGCAGCCCGGGGCCGTCTCCGTCCCGCAACCCGGCCAGACCCTCGCGCGCGCCGCCGATCTGCGTGGTGAGATCGCGCAGTTCCGACCGGACCGGGAGGATGGCGCCGGTCACCTCGGCCATGTTGGCGGTCACATGTTCAACCTTCGAGGTCAGGCTCCACGCCAGCCACAGGCAGAGGGCAAGAAGGATCAGGGTGGCATTCAGAAGGGCGAGGGCCAGATTTCCCAGCGTGCGCCCGAGGCGTCGTGTGACCATCCCTGAACCTCCCATGACCCGGCAAACCGAATGCCGCCAACACCGTCATCAGAGGGCAGGACAGGCGTGCGTCCCCGGCCCTCTGCATCCGCAGCCTTGGCCCAAACATCCGGGGCGTCAAGAAAAATGCCGCCCGCGCCCGCCGCCTTGCCGCGACGCTGCGGAAAATCAGACGTCGGGCTTGCACAACTTTGACGTGCTCCCCTAAGCTCTTGCGAGAGCCCCCATTCGCGCGGCCCGCCGCGGTCCAACCCTATTTCGACAAGCCCATTCCAGGCGCCAGCTTTCGGCGCCATTGCCCGGTCAGAGCCCCGCAAAGCGGTGCGACGGCCCTCCCGCACGACACAGGAATTCCCCGCATGGTCCACCAGCCCGCAGCGCCCCTCCCCCAGATCGCGCGCACCATCGTCGCGGCCCTCGCCCTTGCGCTTGTACCGGGTGCCTCCCGGGCGCAGGACGCGGCCTATGTCGGCTCGCAGGTCTGTGCCGCCTGCCACGCCTCGGAGACCGAGGCCTGGGAGGGCTCGCACCACGCGCTCGCCTGGACCGAACCGGAGCCCGCCAACATCCTCGCCGACTTCGATGGCACGCGCTTCGCGCTTGGCGACATGGAGGTGGCCTTCCGCATCGACGGCGACGGGCGGCACATCGCCTCGGTGACGGAGCTGGACGGCAAGACCACCGATTACCCCGTGCACTCCGTGGTGGGCGTGGCGCCGCTCCAGCAGTACCTCTTCGAGACGGAGCCCGGCAAACTTCAGAGCTTCGACGTGGTCTGGGACACGGAGAAGGGCGCGTGGTTCCACCTCTATCCCGAGGACAACCCGCCGCCCCGCGACGCGCTGCACTGGACCGGGCCCTACAAGACGTGGAATTCACGCTGCGCCACCTGTCACGCCACCGGCTACGAGACGAACTACGACCAGCAGACCCGCAGCTATGCCTCCACCCAGGCCGAGATCGGCGTGGGCTGCGAAAGCTGCCACGGTCCCGCCGCCGCCCATGTGGACTGGGCACAGCAATGGGAGACGACCCGCGCCGCGCCGCCGCCCAACCACGGCCTGCCGGTGGACCTTTCCGATCCGGCCAGCTTCCTCGACACCTGCGGCGGCTGCCATTCCCGGCGCGAAGCCTTCTACGGCGGCACCCCGCCCCCGGGCACGGCCTACCACGACGCCTACAACCTCGCGCTGCTGCGCCCCGGGCTCTATTGGCCGGACGGGCAGATCCGCGACGAGGTCTATGTGCTGGGCTCCTTCCTGCAGTCGAAGATGAACGCCAAGGGTGTCACCTGCACCAATTGTCACGCGCCCCACAGCGCCACGCTGATCGCCGAGGGCAACGCGGTCTGCGCCACCTGCCACAGCCCCGCCGGCAACCCGGAGTTCCCCAGCCTGCCGCTGCAGGAATTCGACACGCCCGCGCATCACCGCCATCCCGAGGGCAGCGCAGGCGCGCAGTGCAAGTCGTGCCACATGCCCGAGCAGGTCTACATGGGCAACGACTGGCGCGCGGATCACTCCTTCCGCATTCCGCGCCCGGACCTGAGCGCCGAGACCGGTGCGCCCGATGCCTGCACCACCTGCCACGCGGATCGGACGCCCGCATGGGCCGCCGACGTGCTGGAGGAGTGGTTCCCCGACAGCAGCCACCGCGGGCCGCACTATGGCCAGACCCTCGCCCATGGGATCGAGAGCCCGGCGCAGGCCTGGGACGACCTTGCCGATCTCGCCTCCCAGCCCGATCAGCCGGCCATCGCCCGGGCGACCGCGCTCTGGCTCATGGGGGCCGAGGGCAGCCGGATGGCGCCCGGGATGATCGAGACGCTACTGGCCGATCCCGACCCGATGGTGCGCGCCGCGACCGTCGGCGCGTTGCAGGGCGCGGGCGATCCGCAGCAGGTGATGCGCGTGGCGGGGATGCTGGACGATCCCTCCCGCAGTGTGCGGATCGCGGCGGCCAAGGCGATGCTGGCCGCGCCCATCGCCCATCTGCCCGGACCCATGGCGCAATCGCTGCAACGGGCGCAGGGCGAATGGCAGGCGACGATGATGGCCCGCCTCGACTATCCGGAAACGCACCTGCAACTCGGGGGCATCGCGCTCTCCATGCGCCGCCTGCCCGCCGCCGCGCAGGCCTTCGCCGAGGTGACACGGCTCGACCCGCAGCACGTCGATGCCTGGGTCATGCGCGCCCGGATCGCCGCCGCGACGGAAGGACAGGAGGCCGCCGTGCGCATCCTCGCACGGGCCATCGGCGCGAACCCGGACAACGCGGTGCTGCGTGACCTGCTGGCGCAACTCGAAGCGCCCCAGCCGCGCCGCTCGCCGTAAGGGTCGAGAAACGTTGCGTCCAAACCTGCCCCAAGGCGGATTACTTCGGGGATTTCGCAACTTTAGGTAACGCAGCCCGTCGGTTCCGCGTTAAGCTTCCCCCGGGTGGCGTCCACATCGGGCGTAGCCCGGGGCGGGATCTGTTTCGCGATCCGTTCTGCGCCCCGGCGCTCCACCCGCCTCTGTTTCGAGAGGCCTGCATTTGTAGAGGAATGAGCCCTGCGCGCCCATTCCGGGTAAGAGTGCCATCCGGCCGGAATTTGAATGGCCGCCTGTCCTTGTTCTCCCGGAGCCGGAGCGGGCCGCGTGCGGCACCCAGTCTGGAGGACGGGACATGAAGAACAGCCTACTTTGGATCATCGCGGGTATCCTGCTCATCATCGGGGGCATCTTCGCCCTGATGAACCCCTTCGCCGCAACCGTCGCCGCCGAGCAGATCGCGGCCTGGTGCTTCCTGATAGGTGGCGTGATGCAGTTCGTCGCCGCCTTCCGCAACGAGGGCTGGGGCGGCCGCATCTTCGGCCTCGTGCTGGCGGTGGCCTACCTCGTGCTTGGCGCGGGGCTCCTCTTCCACCCGCTCGTGGGCATCGTCACGCTGACCATGATGGTCGCGGTGATGTTCCTCGTGAACGGGGTGCTGAAGATCGTGCTGGCCTTCAGCCTGCGCGGCACCGGGCTCTTCTGGCTGTCGCTGATTTCCGGCGTGGTCTCCGTGGCGCTCGCGCTGATGGTCTTCTCGAACTTCCTGCAGGCCTCGCTGACCATGCTGGGCATCCTGCTGGCGATCGAGCTGATCTCCAGCGGGGTGACGATGGTGACGCTGGGCCTGTTCCAGCGCAAGCACCCGGAGATGGAAGCCCTCGCCTGAGACCCGGACACACGACTGAAACGCCCCGCGCGATGACCGCGCGGGGCGTTTTTCCTTGCCCGGACTTTCCTTGCCCGGAGTTTCTTCGTTCGGAGTTTCCTTGCCCGGACACCGAGGGCGAAACGCCCGTCACGTAGATGCCAAACGCCGACGGGCACACCCGTCGACCACGACACTGAAGGCATGAAAAAACTCCCGAACCACGAGGGCCCGGGAGAGAGGAGACGGCGGGCGCATGCCGCCCGCACGAGGGAAACAGAACCGGGAAAAGCCGGCGTTACTGCATCGACTTGCTGATGAACTGCTCCACCACGTTCGACATGTCGAAGGAAGCGCCCCCCTGCACCGGCGGATACTCTGCCAGCGTCTGGAGATGCTGCTGCATCAGCACGTTCATCGGCTGCATCAGCCACGAGACCTTCTGCATCAGGTGCCCGTAGGCATCGACGCTGGAATAGCTCTCGAAGGGGTCCATCCGGATGTTGAAGACCATCGGCGCGGTGCGACCCACGAGGTTGTCGTAGTAGTCTTCCTTGGTGGAGAAGTGGAACTTCCACGGCCCCATGCGCACGGCGGTCAGCTTGCTCTCATAGTAGTGGAAGATGCTGGTGCGGTTCGAGCGGTCCTGTTCACCCATCCAGTAGGGCAGGTTGTTCACACCGTCGATATACTGCTGCTTCTCTTCCATGACCTCGGCGGCCACGTCCTCGATCCCGGCGGCGGCGGCCAGGCTGGTGAACATGTCCTGGTGGCCCTGGATGCCGTTCAGCGTGGTGCGCTCGGGCAGGTGGCCCGGCCAGCGGATCATCGAGGGCACCCGGATGCCGCCTTCGTAGGTGGTCATCTTCTCGCCGCGGAACGGCGACGTACCGCCATGGGGCCACGAGTTGTGCTCCGGCCCGTTGTCGGTGGAGTACCAGACGATCGTGCTGTCGGTCAGGCCCTGCTCATCCAGCCAGTCGAGGACGAGGCCGATGTCATGGTCATGCTGCATCATCCCCGAGCCGTAGAGGTCCGCCTCGGAGGTATACTGCTCCGCGGCATAACGCCACTCGTCGTTCAGACGGGTGTAGAGGTGCATCCGCGAAGTGTTGAGCCAGACGAAGAACGGCTCGCCCGCCTCCTTGGCGGCGGCCATGAAGTCGATCGCCTTGGGGATCATCTCGTCCTCGTCAAAGGCCTTCATCCGCTCTTGCGTCAGCGGGCCGGTGTCCTCGATGGTCTGCATCCCGACCTTGCCGAAGCGCGGCATCTCGGTCTAGTCGTCCGTGTCGGTGGCGAAGGTGTGCAGCACGCCACGGGTGCCGAACTGCTCTTCATAGGCCTCCAGCGAGCCGGAGAATTCCTTGCCGAAATTCTGGTAGTCGCGCTGTTCGGCCTCTTCCTGCGTGTTGAGGTGGTAGAGGTTGCCGAAGAATTCGTCGAAGCCATGCACCGTCGGCAGGTGTTCGTTTCGGTCGCCGAGGTGGTTCTTGCCGAACTGGCCGGTGCGGTAGCCGACCTGTTTCAGTTCTTCCGCCAGCGAGGGCGAGCCCGCCTGCAGCCCGAGCGCCGAGCCCGGCTGCCCCACCGTCGTCATGCCCGAGCGGATCGGGTACTGGCCGGTGATGAAGGCCGCCCGACCTGCGGTACAGCTGGGCTGAGCGTAGTGATCGGTGAAGCGGATGCCTTCGTTCGCGATCCGGTCGATGTTGGGCGTCGTGTAGCCCATCATCCCCATCCCGTAGGCAGAGACGTTGGACCAGCCAATGTCGTCGCCCCAGATTACAAGTATGTTCGGCTGCTCCGCTGTCTCCTGCGCGACGGCCGCTCCTGCCATAAACGCGGCCGTGACGGGAAGCGCGAGGACGTAAGTCCTAAACATGACTCTGCTCCTAACTTCAAGATCTTGGAATCAAAAATTAACAAAGTCAGCGTAGCACACGTTTGGAGCGAGTCGACGAGGTTTGTTCAGCCCCCGACGCCCCATGTGACGCAGCGTAAAATCACATGCAAAGAATGGCTTACATGCGACGTCGCGGGCGCCACCGTGCAGCAACCGGCCCATGGCTCTGACGCCGCCCCCGTCGTGCCAGCCGGCGCGGGCGCTGCCCCTTGTGCGCGGCCCCGCCCCCAGCCATTTCGGCCATCGCCTCGGGCAGTGGTGCCCCCTGCGGCCCGCACCGCAGGGATCATGGGACGCCGGGGCGCCGCCTCCCCGGCCCGGCTTGACGCCCGGTCGCGGGGATGTCATCCCTGCAGGCGAAGCGACAGGGGCGCTCGGGAAACCGGGCTGAGACGAACCCTTAGAACCTGAACCGGATAATGCCGGCGGAGGGAGGCGCATGAGATGGTCAGGCGCACCCCGCCCGCCCCCTCGCGTTCCTCCCGCCGTCCGGCGCGTGGAGGAGATACGATGGAACATCCCGGCTCATACCTTGCACAGATGCGGCAGACCGCGCCTCTCGTGCACAACATCACCAACTACGTGGCCATGAACGTCATGGCGAACGTGCTGCTGGCGGCGGGTGCCTCGCCCGCGATGGTCCACGCCCGCGAGGAAGCGGCGGAATTCGCCGGGCTTGCGCAGGCGGTCAGCCTCAACATCGGCACCGTCTCCCCGCCCTGGGCCGAGGCGATGGAGGCGACGGCGCAGGCCGCGGCCGCGCAGGAGGTGCCCTGGGTCCTCGACCCGGTCGCCGTCGGCGCGACGGCGTATCGCCGGGCCCTTGGGGCACGTCTCCTCGCGCTGCGGCCCACGGTCATCCGGGGCAATGCCTCCGAGATCCTCGCCCTCGCCGGGACCACCGCGGCCGGCAAGGGGGCCGATGCCACCGAGACCGTCGCCACCGCCGAGGACGCGGCCCGAGCCCTTGCCCGGACCAGCGGCGCCGTGGTCGCCGTCACCGGCCCCGTGGATTTCGTCACCGACGGCGCGCGCGCGGCACGGATCGCCAACGGACATGCGCTGATGCCCCGGGTCACCGCGCTCGGCTGTTCCCTGACCGGGCTCGTCGCCGCCTTCGTCGCCGGGCAACCCAGGTTCGAGGCCACCGTCGCGGCCCTCGCCTACTACGGCCTCGCCGGAGAGCGGGCCGGCGCCGGGGCGCAGGGGCCGGGCTCGTTCCAGCCGGCGTTCCTCGATGCGCTGTCGGGGGTGGGACCAGAGGAACTGGATGCGGGCGCACGGATCAGCATCGCATGATCCCGCCGCTCTGCTTCATCACCGATCCCGGGGCCGCCCGCCCCGTGATCGAACAGGCCCTCGCCGCCGCGCAGGGTGGCGCCGGATGGGTCCAGCTGCGCGACAAGACCTTGAGGGATGAGGATTTCGCGGCGCTGGCCCGGGCGCTGATCTCGGCACTGACACCTCTCGGTGTGCCGCTGATCGTGAATGACCGGGTCGATGTCGCCGTCGCCTGCGGCGCAGCCGGGCTGCATATCGGTCAGGGCGACGGCGATCCTGCCACGATCCGGCGCCGCATCGGGCCGGGGATGATCCTCGGCCTGTCGGTCGAGGAGGAGGCCCAGATCGCCGCGGTGCCAGGCGGGGTCGACTACCTCGGCGTGGGGCCCGTCCATGCTACCGGTTCAAAACCCGACCATGCCCCGCCGATCGGCCACGCCGGCTTTGCCGCGATCCGTGACGCCACCGCCCTGCCCTGCCTCGCGATCGGCGGGATCACATCGGATGATGCCGCCGCGCTGAAGGCCGCGGGCGGCGCCGGTCTGGCCGTGATCTCGGCCATCTCGCGGGCCGATGACATGGCGGGGGCCGCCCGCGCCCTGTGCACCGCCTGGAGGACCGCATGATCCCGAACATCCTTTCCATCGCCGGCTCGGACCCCTCCGGAGGTGCCGGCATTCAGGCCGACCTCAAGGCGATCTCGGCCAATGGCGGCTATGGCATGAGCGTGATCACCGCGCTGACCGCCCAGAACACCCGCGGCGTTCAGGCGGTGCGGCTTTGCGACACGGACATGATCACGGCCCAGATCGAGGCGCTGCGTGCCGATATCCGGATCGACGCGGTCAAGATCGGGATGCTCGGCGATGCGGCGATCATCGACTGCGTGACACGGGGGCTCGACGGGATCGACGGCCCGGTCGTGCTCGACCCCGTGATGGTTGCCAAGGGCGGCGACCGGCTCCTGCAGGCCGAGGCGGTGGAGGCCCTGCGCGGGCTGCTGCCCCGCGCCGATGTCATCACGCCGAACCTGCCCGAAGCCGCCGACCTGCTGGGCTGCGCCGAGGCCCGGACCCTCGACGAGATGGCGGCCCAGGCCCGGGCCCTGCGGAACCTCGGCCCGCGTGCGGTGTTGCTGAAGGGCGGCCACCTTGCCGGGCAGGCCTGCCCCGACCTTCTGGTGACCGACCATGGCCTGCAGCGCTTCGACGCCACGCGCATCGCCACGCGCAACACCCATGGCACCGGCTGCACCCTGTCCTCGGCGCTTGCCACCGCGCTCGGGGCGGGACTTGCGCTGCCCGAGGCCGTGCAGCGCGCCAAGAGCTATCTCACCGCCGCGCTCGCCGCCGCGGATGCGCTGACCGTCGGGTCCGGCTTCGGACCCGTCCACCATTTCCACGCCATGAAACGGACCACGCCATGACCTTCACCGAAGACCTCGCGCGGGAGACCGCCGCGATCCGTCACCAGATCCACACGATGCCCTTCAACCGCGAACTGGCGCAGGGCACGCTCGCCCCGGATATCTTCCGGGGCTACATCATTCAGGATGCCCACTACCTCGAAGGCTTCGCCCGGGCGCTCGCGCTTGCCGCCGCCAAGGCGCCGGACGCGCCCACGGTCGCGCAGCTGGCGGGCTCCGCCGCAGGTGCCATCGCCGTCGAGCGCGAGTTGCACGGGCATTACATGGGGCTCTTCGGTGTCTCCGAGGTGGATTTCGCGGCGACCGAGCCCTCTGCCGCCTGCGACCACTACGTGTCCTCCCTGCTACGCGTGGCCGCAACCGGTGACTTTGCCGAGACCGTGGCCGCCCTGCTGCCCTGTTTCTGGATCTACCGGGACGTCGGGCGCGAGATCGCGCAGCACAGCGCACACGAAAACCCCTATGCCGCGTGGATCGCCACCTATTCCGGCGATGCCTTCGACGAAAGCGTGCGCCGCATGCTTGCGCTGACCGACCGCCTTGGCGCTGCCGCGACCGATGCGGGCCGGGCCCGGATGCATCACGCCTTCGCCCGCTGCTGCTGGCATGAATGGCGGTTCTGGGACAGCGCCTATCACAAGGAGGGATGGGACCGCGGCCGCCTCTCCGGCGCTGCGGCCTGAGAGAGAGAGCGGCCAGCGAGACAGGAGGCCGGGCCGCGTGATCGCGTGCCCGGACCGTCACGACGTGCCCTGCGCATCAGAGCCGGTTGCCATTGTCGGACCTCGAATTTATACTATACCCCAGTATAGCACAGCAGGCCCGCCATGCCCCATTCGCCCGAAGCCAAGAAACGCGTCCTGACACGCGTGCGCCGCATCAAGGGCCAGTGCGAGGCGTTGGAGCGCGCACTCGAATCGGGCGCGGACTGCGGCCCGATCCTGCAGCAGATCGCCGCCGTGCGCGGGGCCGTGAACGGGCTGATGGCCGAAGTGCTGGAAACCCATGTCCGTGAAGAGTTCGCAACTGACACCCAACACGGCGGAGAAAAGGTCGACGACCTGATCGGCCTTGTGAGAACCTACCTGAAATAACCGCCCCGGCGGCCCAGCCCGCCAAGCCTGAAAGCCAGAAGGAGCCTGCGCATGAAATCCCGTGCCGCTGTCGCATTCGCCCCCGGCGAACCGCTGAAAATCGTCGAGATCGACGTCGCGCCGCCCAAGAAGGGCGAGGTGCTGATCAAGATCACCGACACCGGCGTCTGCCACACCGACGCCTTCACCCTGTCGGGCGACGACCCCGAAGGCATCTTCCCCGCCGTTCTGGGCCACGAGGGCGCAGGCGTCGTCATCGAGGTCGGCGAGGGCGTGACCTCGGTCAAGCCGGGCGACCACGTGATCCCGCTCTACACCGCCGAATGCGGCGAGTGCGAGTTCTGCAAGTCGGGCAAGACCAACCTCTGCATCTCGGTCCGCGCCACGCAGGGCAAGGGCCTGATGCCCGATGGCACCACCCGCTTCTCCTTCAACGGCGAGCCGATCTATCACTACATGGGCTGCTCGACCTTCTCGGAATACACCGTCGTGGCCGAGGTCTCGCTGGCCAAGATCAACGAGGAAGCGAACCACGAACACGTCTGCCTGCTGGGCTGCGGCGTGACCACCGGCATCGGCGCCGTGCACAACACTGCCAAGGTTCAGGCCGGTGACTCGGTCGCGGTCTTCGGCCTCGGCGGCATCGGCCTCGCCGTGATCCAGGGGGCGCGTCAGGCCAAGGCCGGCCGGATCATCGCCATCGACACCAACCCCGACAAGTTCGAGCTGGCCAAGGAATTCGGCGCGACCGACTTCGTGAACCCCAAGGACCACGACAAGCCGATCCAGGAGGTCATCGTCGAGATGACCGGCTGGGGCGTCGACCACTCCTTCGAGTGCATCGGCAACGTGAACGTCATGCGGGCCGCGCTGGAATGCGCGCACCGTGGCTGGGGCCAGTCGGTGATCATCGGCGTCGCGGGCGCCGGTCAGGAGATCTCGACCCGTCCGTTCCAGCTGGTCACCGGCCGTCGCTGGCTCGGCACCGCCTTCGGCGGCGTGAAGGGCCGCACCCAGCTGCCGGGCATGGTCGAGGATGCGATGAAGGGCGATATCGACCTCGCGCCCTTCGTGACCCACACGATGCCGCTGGAAGAGATCAACGAGGCCTTCCACCTGATGCACGAAGGCAAGTCGATCCGCTCGGTCATCAAGTACTGATCGCGGCACCAGACTGATAGAGGCCCGCGCGGTGTATGCCGCGCGGGCCTTTTCTGTTTGTCCGGCCCGGTCCGATCCGCTCAGACGGTCTGCGCCGGACCGGTCCAAGCCCTCCGCCCCAACGCGCTCAGCACGCGTCGGCGGCCACCCGGAACCCGCTGTTCGAGGTCGAGCTGTCCGGATGGCTCCGGGTGCGGGAATGGACGTGATAGCGGTCGCAGTAGCTCTCGTGGCACAGGAACGAGCCGCCGCGCTGGACCCGCTCCTCCCCCTCCCCGGGCCCCTGCGGATCAAGCACAGGGCGGGCCCCGGGCCGGCCCGGCAGCGGACCGAAACGGTCCTGCACCCACTCCCAGACATTGCCCGTCATCTCGTGGAGGCCATAGCCATTGGCGGCGAAGCTGCGCACCGGCGCGGGACCCACGTGGCCGTCCTCGGCGCTGTTCTCTTCCGGGAAGACGCCCTGCCACGTGTTCATCGCATGTCCCTCCGCGGGCACCAGCGTATTGCCCCAGGGAAACTTCATCCGTGCCAGCCCGCCCCGTGCGGCGCGTTCCCACTCCGCCTCGCGCGGCAGGCGCAGCCCGGCCCAGGTGGCATAGGCGAGGGCATCGTACCAGCTGATGTGGATCGCCGGATGATCGGGCCTCTCCCGCCAGTCGGAGCCGGGCCCCTCGGGTGCCTGCCAGCAGGCGCCCTCGATCTGCCGCCACCACGGCAGGCCTGCGGGATGCACGGGCGCGGCGGCCAGATCGGCCACGAAGAGGTGGAACACGAAGCTCCAGCCCTCCGCCTCGGCCACGGTGCGATAGCCGGTCTGCGCCACGAACCGCGCGTATTGCGCATTCGTCACCGTGGTCGGCGCCATCAGGTAGGGTGAGACGCGCAGCTTGCGGCGCGGGCTGTCGAGGTCCTGTGGATAGCGGGACTGCCGCGCGCCCATCTCGAAGATACCGCCGGGGATCGGCTTCAGCTCTGCCCGCAGCGCGGACCGCGTCTGCGCGTCTGCCGCCGGGACCGACAGCGCGGCCGCCTCGAATGCGTCGCCGACGCCCTGCCCTGCACCACACCCCGTCCCCTGCCCCACGCCGCCGCAGCAGGCCTTCGGTGCCGCCTCAGAGTCCATAGACCCGGTCCTCCGGTGCGATATCGGCCAGCACGTCGAGGAACGCCGCCTTCACGGCGCGTTCCAGCGGGCTCAGCGCCGCATCCGCCGCGCTGACGATGCTGACCTCGGTCATCGGCGTGTCGGTATAGGGCGGCAGACGCCAGAGCCGCCCGGCGGCGCAATCGGGCGCGGCCACGTGCAGCGGCAACGGACCGATGCCCACCCCGGCCACGATCATGCGGCGGACCTCCTCGAGGTTGCGCGAGCGCCCCGCCACCTCGGGCCGCAGCCCGGCGCGGAAACGCATCCCCGCCACTTCGAGGAAGGCCTTGTCGGTGCGATCCGCCATGAAGCCGACCGAGACCTCGTCGCGCAGGTCCTCCAGCGCCAGCCCGCCCTGCCCGAAGAGCCGGTGCCGAGGGCCACAGAAGAGGCCGTAGTGCTGGCGATAGAAGTACGTGTAGTCGAGCATCGGATCGCGGTCGGAGACGAGGCAGATGCCCAGCGAGGCCTCCCGCGCCGCCACCATGCCCAGCGCCACGCGGCTCGACACCACGTCGAGGAACAGGCTGGCCTCCGGGTGGCGGTTCGTGAAGAGCGCGAGCGCCGCGTCGAAGAGATCGCTCACCACGTAGCTGGCAAGCGCGATCCGCGCCTCGCCCCGGATCACGTTGTCGGCGGCATCCAGCCGCGCCTGCAACCGCTCGACCGAACCGTGGATTTCCATCGCATCGGCCAGCACCACGCGCCCCGCCTCGGTCAGGCCAAAGCTGGTGGGGCTGCGGTCGATCAACTTGCGCCCGATCTGCTCCTCCAGCCGCCGCAGGCTGACGGAAACCGTGGGCTGCGTGAGGTTGAGCCGCTGCGCCGCATCCGTGATCGAGCTCGACTGCGCGATGGTCACGAAGCTGCGCAGCAGGTTCCAGTCGAGATGGCGGGATACTCTGCCTCTGTCCGACATGGGCCGGGTCGTCTCCTTCGGCGGGATGCGGCACCCGTCCTCGCGCGCCGGTCCCTCCGGAACATTCGCACCAGGGCGGAGGGTGTCAAGCAGGGCCCGTCTCCACCACGGCCGGCGTCGCACCCGTGGGCCCCACGCCATAGGCCGCCTCGCGCCCGCCGTGGCGCTCCACGAGGGCGGCCTGATCGGCCTTGGCGCGGCGGTCGGTCGCCTCCGGATCGCAGATGCGCCGCAGCTCCGCCTCCATCTCGGCCAGCCGCGCGGCATGGGCCGGGTCTCCGGCAAGGTTCACCGCCTCGTCCGGATCGCTGCGCAGGTCGAAGAGTTCGGGCGCGAAGCCCACGTAATAGTGATACTTCCACGGCCCCTTGCGGATCATGTAGCCCGCACTTTCGGCGCCGACCGCGTGATACTCGGAGAAGGCCACCCGGTCCGGCGCCGGGGCGCCGTCGATGATATCGAAGAGCGATTTGCCCGGCAGGCTGTCGTCGGAAAGGCCGAAGTGCTGCAGGAAGGTCGGCGCGAGGTCGATCAGGGAGACCGGCGTGTCGCAGGTGCCGGGGCGTTCACCCGGACGGGCGACGATCAGCGGCACCTCGGTCGCCTCGCGGTAGAGATGCGACTTGCCCCAGCGGCCCCGCTTGCCGAGGTCCTCCCCGTGGTCGGAGCTGTAGATCACCGTCGTCGTCTCGGCGAGGCCGGTCTCCTCCAGCACGTCGAGCAGCTGCCCCACCTGATCGTCGAGGAAGCTGCAGAGCCCGAAATAGGCCGAGATTGCCCGGCGGCGCAGCGCATCGTCCGCGCCGAACTCGCCATCGGTGTCGAAGAACCGTTCCATCGTCTCGACCCAGGGATGCCGCACGTAGCCGTCCCGTGGCATCAGATCAGGCAGCGGCAGCGCGTCCTCGGGATACATGTCCATGTATTTCTGCGGCACCACGAGGGGGAAGTGCGGCGCGACATAGCCGGCCTGCAGGAAGAAGCGCTGCCCGCTGGCGGCCAACTCCCTCAGCCGCGCGGTGGCGGCTTCGGTCACGGCCTCGTCGAAGATGTTGTAGGAGGAATGCCCGGCCCCGATATAGTCGAAGAGCACCACGTCCTCGCGCCGCGGCGGCATCGGATCGCGGACCGAGCCCCAGAGCATCCCGATCCCGTCCTTCACGTGCATCGACACCGTCTGGGCCGTGAAGCCTGTGTCATCCATCACGTTGCGGAAGTGCAGCTTGCCGATCGACTCGACGGGCATCCCGGTGGCGGCGAGGTCATGGGCCCAGCCGGTCGGCGTGCCGGTATAGGGCATCGCGTTGTCCCAGCAGCCCGTCTCGTGCACGTGCCTCCCGGTCTGGACGGAGGCCCGCGCCGGCACGCAGATCGGACAGGGCGTATAGGCCGAGGTCATCCGCTGGCCCCGCGCGGCGAGCCGGTCGAGGTTCGGCGTCTTCACATAGGGATGCCCGGCACAGGACAGCGCCGTGGACTGGTGCTGGTCGGAAAAGATGAAGAGGAGGTTCTGGGTCATGGGCTCACCGGGGCAGAGGAACTGGGGCAGAGGAACTTTCCGCCAAGGTGGGCAGCGCGGGAGGTGAAGGCCACTATTCTTTGACCATGGGGCGCATTGAGAATTTCAATACCATTCGGGAGGGCTTCGCCGGAAGCCGCGACCGCGGGACGAAGGCGGCACGAAGGCCAGAGCAGTCCCAGACATCGGGGTGGCAAACATAAGGTTCGCAGACACAGGGTCAGGCGAAAACAGGACCCCGACGCAGGAAATCAGCCGGGACTCAGATCTCAGCGACACCTGCTCCTGCGTGGCAGCGTTCAGCCCTCGCTCAGGGCATCCTGCAGCGCGCCGGTGTTCACCGGTTTCTGGCAGCAGGCCGCGCCGGGATAGCGCTCGGAGATCTCGGCATCGTTCACATGGCCCGAGTGGAACACCAGCCGCACCCCCATGCCGTCAAGCTGATCGGCCAGCGGATAGACCTCGCCGTCCTTCAGGCTCACGTCGAGGATCGCCATGTCGGGGCGTTCCCGCTCTATGATCCGGGCCGCGCTCGATACGGTTGCGAAGGGACCGATCACCTCGTAGCCGAACTCTTCCACGAGCAGCTTCAGGTCCAGCGCGACGATATGCTCGTCCTCGCAGACCAATACACGTTTCTTGCGATCTTCAGCTGCTTGCGTCAGGGACATAGGCTAGGGTCATCCTTCTTTCGGTCCCGGTATACACCACGTCGATCCGTCCGTTCAGCTGGGCTGCCGACAACTGGATGAGGGTGGAGCCGAAACCGCTGCTCTCTTCACCCGGGTCAACACGCGTGGCGTGGATTTCGTTCCACTCGATCCGCACTTCTCCGGTCGCATCGCGGGACCAGCGCACCTCGAGCCGCCCGCCGGGCTGGCCAAGCACGCCGTATTTCGCGGCATTGGTGGCCCACTCGTGCAGCAGCAGCGACAGCGCCGTAAGCTCATGGCCGCCGATCTCGATCAGGGGGCCCTGCAGGTCCATGGGCGCGAGGCCGTCGTAGGGCTCCAGCGAGGCGCGCACCGCATCCTCCAGCGACAGCACCTGCCGGGCATTGGCATGGGACCGCTGGGTCAGGTCATGGGAGCGGGCCAGCGCGTTCACCCGCGACTGGATCCCCTGTACGAGGTCCGGGACGGAGGAGGTGGACCGGCCGGCGATCCGCACCATGCCCGAGATGATCGAGAACATGTTCTTCACGCGGTGGTTCATCTCGCGCAGCATCATCTCGCGGATGTCGCGGTCTTCCTGCTCGTTCGTGACGTCGAAGACCACGCCGAGGATGCGCGCGGTGCGGCGGCTGTGCATCCGCTTGCCCACCATCTGGACCGAGGTGTAGCGCGGCCCCTCCCCGTCGATCCGGAAGGTGATGTCGATGGCATCGCCGTCTTCGCTGACGTCCGCAAAGGCCCTTGCCACGCGGTCCCGGTCCTCCGGGTGCACGGTGTTGATGAACTCCGCGATCGCAAGCTCGGGGTCCGAGGCCGCGAGCATGGAGGACCCGGTGTGATCCAGCCGGATCGTGCGGGCGCGCGGATCGCATTCCCAGACCGAGAGCAGCGACACGTCGAGGGCGAGGCGGAGCCGCTCCCCCTCCTGCTGAAGCGCCTCTTCCAGCCGCAGCGCATCGGTGACCTCGCTGAAGACCAGCGTGGCCCCGTCGAGGTCCTTGTCGCGGCTGACATAGGGCGTGATCAGGAGGGACCATGTGCGTTCGTCCTCGCGGTCGGCGACCCGCAGGTGACGGACCTTGCCGTCGCGCAACACCTCGCGCGTGGCCTCCAGCACCTCGTCGTTCTGGCGCAGGGTGCTCGTCACCTCGGTCAACGGACGCCCCCGGTCGGAGCTGCGGAAGGGATAGATCGACTGGATCGCGTCGGTGAAGTTCCGGATGTCCATGTTGGCATCCAGCACCAGCAGCGGCATCGCGGTGGAGGCAAAGAAGTTCGACAGGTCGGCATTGGCGACGGAGAGCTCGTCCACCTTGCCCTTGAGCTCGTCGTTGACCGTGGAGAGCTCCTCGTTCGTCGACTGGAGCTCCTCGTTCATCGACATCATCTCTTCGTTGGAGCTCTTCAGCTCCTCGTTCGCGGTCTCCAGTTCCTCGACCGTGGTGTGCAGCCTGACGCGGGTCGAACGCAGCTCGTCCTCGAGGCTCTGGACGTGGCTGTCCATCGGCTCGAGGGAGTCGAAATCATCCTCCTCGGCGGATTCGAAACGGTCGGTGTCCCGGAAGACAACGAGGAAGGTGCCGTCGGTCAGCGGCTCGGCGATCATGTCGAAGGCCTGCCGCCCGAATTCGGACTGCGCCACCAGCCCGCGCGAGATCGTGCGCTTCTTGCTTCGGCTGATCTGCCGGATCATGGCCGAGATCCCCTCGCGCACGCCGGGGCGCGCGACCGCGGGGGCAAAGCGGTTGCCCTCCTCCCCGTGCGAGAAGTCGAGATACTTGCCCAGCCGGCCGGTGGTCCGAAGGATCTCGCCGCTGGAGGAGACCCGCAGGGTCGGCGGCGCATAGGTCGCGAGGATGCGCTCGATCGCCCCGCCGTCGCCCCACTCCAGCCGGGTGGAGCGCTGATCGTCCTCGCGCGGTCGGCGGCGGGCCGGCATGTCGCGCCCGTCCTGCCCGCGCAGGTGCAGCGGATATTCCGGCCGCCCTTCGGTCCGCTCGAAGATCCGCGCGCCCTGCTCTATGGGACGGAAGGCATGGTCGAACCGGCCCACCGTCTCGGAGGGGCCGAGGAACAATGTCCCGCCGGGCTTGAGCGCGTACTGGAAGATCGGCAATGCGGCGGCCTGCAACTGGTCGCCGAAGTATATCAGCAGGTTGCGGCACGACAGCAGGTCGATGTTCGAGAACGGCGGATCGCGCACGATGCTGTGCACCGAGAAGCGGATCATGTCGCGGATCTTGGCGGAGATCTGGAACCGGCCGTCCCGCGCCACGGTGTAGGTGTCGCGCATCTCCTCCGGGATATCGACCAGCGCCGCCTGCGGATAGGAGGCCTCCCGAGCGAGGCGCAGCATCTGCTCGTCGATGTCGGTGGCGAAGATCTGGATGTTGACCGATCGTTTCTGCAGCCGGCACTCCTCGGCGAAGAGCATGGCGATGGAATAGGCCTCTTCGCCGCTGGAGCAGCCCGGCACCCAGACCCGGATCTCGTCCTCGTTTCCACTGCCGCGCACCAGCGGCTTCACGCAGCGCTCGCGCAGCTGCTCGAAATGCTCTTCATCCCGGAAGAAGCGGGTGACGTTGATCAGCAGGTCGCGGAACAGGAACTCGCATTCGCTGGGGTCGGCACGGATGTGACGCAGGTACTGGTCCGCATCCTCGAGGGCGAGCACTTGTAACCGGCGCTGAACCCGACGCACCAGCGTGGATTTCTTGTAGCCCGAGAAGTCGTGGCCGACGAAGTTGCGCACGACGGTGCAGATATCGGCAAGGTTGCTCTCGACCGTGCTGGCCAGCGCCCGGTCCGACTTGTCGAGGAAGCTGTGGGCGTAGAACTGCTGGATCGCCTCCACGATCAGCGAGGGACGGCGCACGAAATCCACCAGCCCGGTGCCCTGCGCCGAGGTCGGCATGCCGTCGTACTTGGCGGTCTCGGGGTCCTGCACGATGCAGAGCCCGCCATGTTCCTTGATCGCGCGCAGGCCCGCGCTGCCGTCGGCCCCGGTGCCGGACAGGATCACGCAGGCGGCAAAGCGGCCCTGATCCAGCGCGAGGCTCTCGAAGAAATCGTCGATCGGTCGGCGCAACCCGCGCGGCTGACGGAATTCCGTCAGGTCCAGCACCCCGTCGCGGATCGACAGGCCCGAGCCGGGCGGGATGATGTAGACATGGCCCGCCGTCACCTTCTCGCCCCCCGACAACTGCCGCACCGGCAGATCCGTGTGCCGCGCCAGCAATTCGGCCAGCAGGCTCTCGTGGTTGGGATCGAGGTGCTGCACCACGACATAGGCGAGGTTGTTGTCGCGCTGCGCGCCCGCCAGCATTTCGCGGATCGCCTCCAGCCCACCGGCAGAGGCCCCGATACCCACGACGCAGAGACGCTCGCGGTCAGGGGTGTCTTTTCCGCCGTCGCGGAGGGTCTCGTCTTCGTCTCTCATGCCTCATGCCTGCGTGGCAGGCCCGCCTGTTGTCGCGTCACGTTTCGGTATCCCGAAGCGAAAGCTGTGCCATCACCGCGACGCTGTCTGCAAGCAGCTTGGCCGACTCCATCATTGCAAGCCCGCTTTCACGTCCGATCTGCTCCACGTCGGTCAGGGCGCGGCGCAGCTTCTCGTCGTTCGCGCGCAACTTGGAGCGCATCAGCGCCGTTGTAATGTCGAACTGCGAGGCGAGGATGTAGCGGGTCCGGCCCGCGTTGTCCTTCAGCCGGGTCATGAAGACGTAGTTGTGAAACGTCGTGCCGTCCTTGCGGTAGTTCAGGATCGGGAAACGCCCCTGATCGGGCCCCTGCCCGCGCACGAAATCCCCCAGCGCACGGCGGGTCTCTTCGGTCGTCTCGGGGCCCTGCAGGAACCGGCAGTTGCGGTTCAGCACATCGTCCGCGTCATAGCCGGTCAGCTTGCAGAAGGCGTCATTGACCAGAACGAGCGGCGTGTCCCCTCCGGTCTCGGAGAGGGCAAGGGCCACCGTCGATTTGTTCAGGTACTGCGCAAGCGCTGAAGGCAGGCTCGAGACGTTATCCATGGGGTCTGCGATTGTTGACTGTCAGACGCACTAAATGTGCCGAACCCGCGCGAAGGCAAGGGCTGGCGGGCAAGGGCGTCGCCGGAGGCCCCAATTGCCGGGACGGATGCCCGGCGGCGCCGCGATCTGCACAGGCCAAAGCCCCCTCCCGGTCAGCGCAGCGCCTTGGTCATCTGCGGGTCAAGCCGGTCGCGCAGCCCGTCGCCCACGATGTTCACCGCCAGCACCGTCGCCGCGAGGAAGAGCGAGGGATAGAGCACGAGCCCCGGGTTCACGAGGAACATAGAGCGTCCTTCGGCCACCACGTTGCCCCAGCTGGGGATCTCCGGCGGGGTGCCCGCGCCGAGGAAGCTGAGGTAGGCCTCGGAAATGATCGCGGAGGCGCAGATGTAGGTCGCCTGCACCACCAGCGGGGTCAGGGTGCTGGGCAGGATATGGCGCAGCACAAGCTGCTTGTCCGGCGTGCCGGCGGCCACCGCCGCCTCGACGAAGGGCTGTTCGCGCACGCTCATCACGATCCCGCGGACAAGACGCGCCACGCGGGGCACCTCCGGGATGGTGATCGCGATGACGATGTTGCGGATCGAGGAGCCGGCCAGCGCCATGAAGGCAATCGCCAGCAGCACCGAGGGGATCGCCATCAGCCCGTCCATCACCCGCATGACCACCACGTCGACCCAGCGGATCAGCCCGGCGGCGATGCCGATGGCCAGCCCGATCAGTGAGGCGACGCAGGCCACCGTCAGCCCCACGGTGAGCGAGATCCGCCCGCCGTAGAGCACCCTCGCAAAGACATCGCGGCCCATCAGGTCGGTGCCGAAGGGCTGGCCCTCGGCCGCGGGTTTCAGCCGCTGGGTGACGTTCAGCGCGACGGGATCGAAGGCGGTGAAGAGCGGCGCCCCGAAGGACAGCAGCGCCAGCCCGCCCAGCAGGAATATCCCGAAGGAGAGCCAGATGTTCTCGGCCACGAAGGCGGGCACGGCACGCAGCGGCGCCAGCACGGACCGGGGGACGGCGGGGGAGGTCTGATCGCTCATCGCGGGCTCACTTCTGGTACTTGATGCGCGGGTCGAACAGCGAGTAGCTGAGATCGACCAGCAGGTTGATCAGGACATAGGCCACGGTGAAGACCAGCAGCATCGCCTGGATCACGGGATAATCCTGGCGCACGATGGCATCGACGGTCAGCCGCCCCAGCCCCGGCAGGGCAAAGACCGTCTCGGTCACCACGACGCCGGAAATCAGCATCGCGATACCCACGCCGATCGTGGTGACGATCGGGATCGCGGCGTTCTTGAGCGCGTGGAAGATCAGGATCGGCGGGGTCGAGAGCCCCTTGGAGCGGGCGGTGCGGATGTAGTCGTTGCCGAGGATCTCGATCACGCTGGCCCGGGTCATCCGGGCGATCAGCGCCACGTAGATCATCCCCAGCGACAGCGTCGGCAGGATCAGCGACCGCAGCCAGGGCCAGAGCCCGCCCGAGATCGGCTTGTAGCCCTGCACCGGCAGGATCTGCGCCTTGAGCGCGAAGAGGTAGACCAGCACGTATCCCAGCACGAAGACCGGCAGAGAGAAGCCCATGACCGCGGTCATCATCACGCCCCGGTCAAAGAGGCTGCCGGCACGCCACGCCGCGAAGGTGCCCGCGGGCACACCGACGAGGATCGCGAAGCTGATGGTGGTGATGGTCAGCGACAGCGTTGGTTCGATCCGCTGCATCATCAGCGCGGAGACCTGCATATCGGAGTAGATGGACGACCCGAGGTCGCCCTGCAGCACGCCGAGGATCCAATCCCCGAACTGGATGTAGAGCGGCCGGTCGAGGCCGAGCTGGACGCGGATTTTCTCCACGTCCTCGGGTTGTGCGAAGTCTCCCGCGATGACGGCGGCGGGATCGCTGGGCCCAAGGTGCAGAAGCATGAAGATCAGCACCGAGACGACGAAAAGTACGGGGATCGTCGCCAGAAGGCGTCGCAGGATGTAGCCGAGCATGGGCAGTATCGCGTCCGTTGTCTTGAGAAGGGTCTTTAAGGGGTCTTGGAGATGGGTCGGGACCCGAAGGCCCCGACCCTGACTTTGGCCCGGAAGGTCTTATTCGACCTCGATGTTCCAGAAGCCGAGCACCGGCGAGGACAGCATCCCCGACACGTTCGAGCGCCATGCGGAGGGCGATGTGATCTGGCCCAGCATGACGAAGGGCGCGGTGTCCATCATCAGCGTTTCCAGCTCTTCCATGATGGCAAAGCGCTTGGCCTGGTCGGGTTCTGCCGCCCACTTGGCGCGCAGGGCCTCGACCTCTTCGTTCTGCGGCCAGCCGAACCAAGCGGTTTCACCGGCAGCCACGCCCGAATGCGAGATCGGCGAGGCAGAGCCCACGCCCGTCCGGGTGTGGAAGATGCTCCAGCCGCCGTCATCCGGCGCGTTCTTCGAGGAACGGCGCGAGGTCAGCGTCGCCCAGTCCATCGCCTGAAGCTCGACCTTCACGCCCATCTGGCGCAGCAGGTCGGCCGTCAGCAGGGCGGTCGGGCCCGAGGGGTGGTCGGTCGGGTGCATGACGATCACGGTCTCGCCGTCATAGACCGAGGACATCAGCTCCTTGGCCTTGTCCATGTCGCTGTCGAGCATGATCTCACCACCGCCGGCGCTGGTTTCCATCGGCGTGTTGCACATCATCAGCGAGGGGCATTCCTGCCAGTAGTCGGGGTTGCCGACCATGGCGGTCATGTAGTCGGACTGCTTGACCGCATACATCATCGCCTGCCGCGCTTCCTTCTTGTCGAAGGGCGGGTAGAGGTGGTTCGGACGCAGGATCACGATCAGGCCGAAGGGATCGAGCACACCGGCCTCGGTGTCGGGGTTGGCTTCGACCACCGGCAGCAGGTCGGCGGGCGGCGCTTCCCAGAAGTCGATTTCGCCGGTCTGCAGCGCGGCCAGCGCGGTGGCGGGATCGGGCAGGTAGGACCAGACCACGCGGTCGACCTTCACCACCTTGCCGCCCGCGGCGCCGTCGGCGGGTTCGTCACGGGGCACGTAGTCCTCGAACTTGTCATAGACGACCTTGTTGCCGGGCACCCATTCCGCCTCGTTGAAGACGAAGGGACCGGAGCCGGTGTAGTCCTTCACCTGCTCGAAGGGATCGGTCTGGGCGACGGCCTCGGGCATGATGAAGGGGCCGGAGAGACCGGCCAGCGTGTCGAGCACGAGGCCGAAGGGCGAGGCCAGCTTGAGCTCGAAGGTCTTGTCGTCGACGGCCGTCAGGCTCTCGGTCGCATTGGCCAGCGCCCCGCCCGCGTTGTCACGCGCTTCCCAGCGGGTGATCGAGGCGATGACGTCCGCGGTGGTGACCGGTTCGCCGTTGTGGAACTTGAGCCCGTCGCGCAGGGTGAAGGAATAGCTCATCCCGTCATCGGAGATGGAGTAGTCCCCGATCATCTGGGGCTTCGGCTCCAGCTTGCTGTTCATCGCGAACAGCGTGTCATAGATCACGTAGGCGTGGTGCCGGGTGATGATCGCAGTTGTCCAGACAGGATCGAGGTTGCGAAGGTCGGCGTAGGGGACCGCGTTCAGAACCTTGTCCTGCGCCAGCGCCGGACCGGTCAGACCACCGGCGATGGCCGCGGCGGCGAGCGCCATGCGGATCGTACCGGACACAGTCCTTCCAAAACTTTGTACAGCCATTATTGGCTCCCTGTTGTATTGTTTATTTTTGTTACGACGCAAACAATGCGTCACCATGATCCCCGCCGACGTCAGCGGGGACTGGTCAATTGCAAGGCAGAAATAGGTAATCCTGCCTACATACCCGAGGGTTGATCGTTTTTTGATTTAATCAAAAGACATTTATTGTACGAAGAACAAGAAATCCGAGATATCCGGACAAGCCTGCTGGAAAAGCCAGCACTTGCACCGCCAATACGCAGAGGAGCGCGCCATGGCCGAGGCCACAGCCGCAGGACCCGCCGCCGTACCGGCACGGGAGACGACACAGCCATCCGACGCGCCCGTCCTCGCTGTCCACCGGCTCGAAACCCACTTCTCGGGCGCCAAGGGACCGGTCGCGGCGATCCAGAACGTCTCCTTCGAGATCCGCCGGGGCGAAACCCTCGGCCTCGTGGGCGAGAGCGGCTCGGGCAAGAGCGTCACGGCGCTGTCGATCCTGCAACTGCTGCCGAAGCGCAACGCCAGGATCGCGGCCGGCTCCGTCCGCCTTCTGGGCGAGGAACTCGTCGGCGCCAGCGAGTCCCGGATGCGCGAGCTGCGCGGCAATGCCATGGGCATCGTCTTCCAGGAGCCGATGACCAGCCTGAACCCCGTGCTGCGGATCGGCTGGCAGATCGGCGAAGCCGTGCGCCGCCACCAGGGCCTGCGCGGCGAGGCCGCCCGCGAACGCATCCTCGAGATCCTGCGCCTCGTGCGCATCCCCGAGCCGGAACGGCGCCTCAAGCAGTTTCCCTTCGAACTCTCCGGCGGGATGCGCCAGCGGGTGATGATCGCCATCGCGCTCGCCTGCCGCCCTGCCCTGCTGATCGCGGACGAGGCGACGACAGCGCTCGACGTGACGATCCAGGCGCAGATCCTGCAGCTGATCGCCGACCTCCAGAAGGAACTGGGGATGGGCGTGTTGATGATCACTCACGACCTCGGCGTCGTGGCCGAGACCTGTGACCGGGTCTGCGTCATGTATGCCGGTGAAGTGGTCGAAAGCGGCTCCGTCGCCGAGATTTTCGAGCGCCCGCTGCATCCCTACACGAAAGGCCTGCTGAACTCGATCCCGCGCCTGCCGGACCCCGGCCGCCCGATCGAGGCAGAGGCCGCGCCGCTGCCGGAACTGCCCGGGCAGGTCCCCGCCCTGACCGAGATGCCCGCCGGCTGCCGCTTTGCCGACCGCTGCCCCTACGTGCAGCCCAAGTGCCGCGAGACCGCGCCGCCGCTGACCTCCATCGACCCGATGGGCACCGGCAGCGACCGCAAGACCGCCTGCTACGAATACCAGCGCCTGCTGGCCGACACCAAGGAGACGGCCGATGCTTGATGCCGCACAGATTTCGCAGGACACCGTTCTCAGCGTCGAGGGGCTGACCGTCCACTACCCGGTCCGCAAGGGGATGCTGGGGCGGCAGGTGCAATATGTCCATGCCGCCGACGATGTCAGCTTCACCCTGCGCAAGGGCGAAACGCTGGGCCTCGTGGGGGAAAGCGGCTGCGGCAAGTCCACCGTGGGCCGCTCGATCCTGCGGCTGGTGGAGCCGACGCGGGGCAAGATCCTGCTGGGCGACACCGACATCACCCACCTTGAGCGGGGCGAGATGCGGGCCCATCGCCAGAACCTTCAGGCGATCTTTCAGGACCCATATTCCTCGCTGAACCAGCGGATGCGGGCCTTCGACCTCGTGGCGGAACCGCTGCGCAACTTCGGCCGCCCGGTCACACGCGAGATCATCGCCGACCTCTTCCGGCAGGTGGGCCTACGCCGGGACCAGATGGACAACTTCCCGCACCAGTTCTCCGGCGGGCAGCGCCAGCGCCTCGTGATCGCCAAGGCCCTCGGCCTGCAGCCCGATATCATCGTCTGCGACGAGGCGGTCTCGGCGCTCGACGTCTCGGTGCAGGCACAGGTGATCAACCTGCTGACCAAGCTGCAGCGGGAGCATGGCATCGCCCTGCTCTTCGTGGCCCATGACCTTGCGGTGGTGGAACATATCTCGCACCGGATCGCGGTGATGTACCTTGGCCAGATCGTCGAACTGGCCGAGAAGCGCAGCCTCTTCGCGCAGCCGCGCCACCCCTACACCCGCGCCCTGCTGGACGCGGTGCCCGTACCGGACCCGAAGCGGCGGCTGGAAGCCGGGCGGATCATCCCCGGCGATGTGCCCAGCCCGCTGAACCCGCCCGCAGGCTGCCGCTTCCACACCCGCTGCCCGCTGGCCTTCGACCGCTGCCGCAAGGAGGCCCCGGTGCTGAAGCAGGTCGCGACGGATCATCAGGCCGCCTGCCACCTGAACGACGCCGCCTGAGCGGCTCGACAACGGGTACCGCCCCTCGCCCCGGATACCGCCCCCGCCCGCCATGCGACCGCGCTCTGGCTTGCCGCCCCGCCACCGGCCCTCTATGGCTGGGAGGACAACCGGGACGACAGATGACACACGCCGCGCCAGAACCTTCGCTGACCGATCAGGCCTTCGAGCGGATCCGCAAACTGATCCTGCGCTCGGACCTCGAACCGGGGGCCGAGATCTCGGCAGCGCAGCTCTGTGACCGGCTGGGACTGGGCCTTGCCCCGATCCGCGCCGCGCTTGCCCGGCTGGAGCAGCATGGCCTCGTCGGCGCGGTGCCGCGCAGGGGCTATATCGTGGCGCCGCTGACCCTTCAGACCGTGCGCGACGTCTTCGAGATGCGCCTGCTGCTGGAGCCCGCTGCCCTGCGGAAGGCCGTGGGGAAGGTGGATTTCGCGCATCTGGAGGCGTTGAACGACGCCTGCCTGAGGGCGGGGCGCGACGGGACGACGGATGGCCGTATGGACTACCTCGTCGCCAACCGCGAGTTTCACCTCTACCTCGTACGGCTCTGCGGCAATGCGCTGATGACGGAGACGCTGGCGCGGGTGCTGGACGAGTCGACCCGGGTGCTGCACCTCGGGCTCAGCCACCAGAACCGCAGCCGCGATGACCGCACCACCCACAGCGCCCTGATCGACGCCCTGCGGCGCGAGGATGGCGAGGCCGTGGAGGCCGTCACCCGGGAAGAGGTGCTGACCTCCCGCCGGCTGGTGATGGACGCGATCCTGTCGAGCGAGATGTTCCGGAGTCTGAGGCTCGAAACCCAGCGGGGCTGATGCCGCCCCGCCGGGGATGCGGGATCACTCCTGCACGGTCGCGGCGAGGCTGCCTTCCCAGAACACCAGCTTGGAATGGGCGAAGCGCACGATCTGCGTGCCGATCACCCCCATGGCGGCGAGGCTGACGAGGGCCGCGAACATGACGTTCACCTCCATGGTCAGCGCCGAGGCGTTGATCAGGTAGCCAAGCCCCTCGGAGGAGGAGACAAACTCTGCCACCACCGCGCCGATCAGGCTGAGGACGATGGCGATCTGAAGACCGGCGAAGATATGGCCCGCCGCACTGGGGAAGCGGATTTCCCAGAAGGTGCGCCAGCGGCCCGTGTTGGCGGCGCGCGCCATCTCCAGCAGGTCCGCGGGCGTCTGCTTGAGGCCGACCACCGTGTTCACGAAGACCGGGAAGAAGCAGACCAGCACCACCATGATCACTTTCGACGTCTGGTCGAAGCCGAACCAGACGAGGATCAGCGGCGCCAGCGCCACCTTGGGCATGGATTGCAGCGCGATCACCAGCGGATTGATCAGCCGCTCCGCGATCCGCCACTCCGAGACGATGGCCCCCACGCAGATCGCCGCGACGCAACCGATGATATAGCCCATGGCGGTCGAGGAGAGCGTGTAGAAGAAGTGGTGCCAGAACAGCCCGTCGATATAGCCGGTCTTGAGCGCGCCCAGCACGGCCAGTGGCTTGGGCAGGACGTAGCTCGGCACGTCCCAGACATAGACCGCGACCAGCCACAGCGCGAGGATCGCCCCGAAGGTGATCAGCGGATAGAGCGCGCCTGTCAGTTTCTCTTTCATGTCGGGCCTCACTTATCCAGATGCGAGAAGATGCCGCGCAGGTGGCGCGTGTAATCCGTGAACCGGGCCTCTGACATCGTGTCCATGGTGCGCGGGCGCGGCAGGTCGATGGTCAGGTCCTCCACCAGCCGCGCGGGGCGGGGCGAGAGCACGATGACCCGGTCCGAGAGGTAGACCGCCTCGGGGATGGAGTGGGTGATGAACATCACCGTCTTGCGGGTCTCAGTCCAGATCCGCTGCAGGTCGTCCATCATGGTTTCGCGCGTCATGGCGTCGAGCGCCGAGAAGGGCTCGTCCATCAGCAGGACCTTGGGATCGTTGACGAGGCCGCGCACGATGCCCACGCGCTGCTGCATCCCGCCCGAGAGTTCCGCCGGATAGCTGTCCGCGAACTGCGCCAGCCCAACCATGTCGAGCAGCCGGCGCGCGCGCTCGGCCCCCGCCTTGCGGTTCAGGCCCTGGCTCCGGACCGGCAGCGTGACATTGTCGAGCACGGTCTTCCACGGCAGCAGCGCGGGCTTCTGGAACACGACACCCACGTCGGAGCGCGGGCCCGTGACTGTCTCACCGCCCACCGAGAGCGCCCCGCCCGAGGGCTTGAGCAGGCCCGCCGCGACCCGCAGCAGGGTGGACTTGCCGCAGCCGGACGGGCCGAGGATCGAGACGAATTCGCCATCGCCCACGTTGAGCGAGAGGCCCTTCACGGCCTCGATGCGGCCCTTCTTGGTCTGAAATGTCACATCGAGATCTCTGGACACCACCAGCGGCGTCCCCAGAGGGTCCTGACGCCCGGAAACCTCCGCTACCGAGTCGATACGCGCCCTGTTCAGCTGTGCCACGGCAGTACTCCTGTCAGCTTTTGGCAATCGATCCAGACACCTAACCCGTCGATCAGCTCTGGCGACCAGAAAGTGACCGGCAGCGACGCCTGAGTGGATCGCCTATTGATTTGTCTAAATTCGTATGTTGACATTTTAGACCGGTCAACATGATGCTCCTAGAAAACCGACTTAAATCGAACAAGGGATGTAAAACGATGGATTCTGTGGCCAAGGCCCCCGTCCGCACCGCTGAAGACGTGGCCGCGCTGCGCAATCTGGGCGCCCTGCTCGCCCCGGCCGGACAGGATCCCTGCCTGATCGAGGTCGATCCCGATTCGACCGGCCCGGCGACCGAGATCACCCGCGCCCGCCTTGGCGCGGCAGTCAATGCCGTCGCCGCGCAGCTGCAGGCACGGGGCCTCGCCCCCGGCGCACGGGTCGGGCTGATCTCCGGCAACCGCTGGGAGTACATCGCCGCCTACCTCGGCATCATGGCCGCGGGCTTCGTCGCCGTGCCGGTGAACTTCAAGCTGCCGCGCGACACGGTCACCTGGCTCTGCGGCGATGCGGAGATGCAGCTCGTCTTCACCGATGACGCGCGCCGCGACCTCTGCCCGGTCGGGCTGGCACAGATCAACTTCGACCACGACTGGGCGGCGCTGGAAGCCGCGGGCGGCAGCACCGCCGCCACCCTGCCCGCCCCCGGGGCCGATGCGATGATCCTCTACACCTCGGGCTCCACCAGCCTGCCGAAGGGCGTGCCGCTGTCCCATGACGGGCAGCTCTGGGCCCTGCGCAACCGGCTGCACAACAGCCCCGCCTACGGCAGCAACCGGGTGATCGCGGCGGCGCCGCTCTACCACATGAACGCGCTCTTCACGGCCAAGGTCGCCCTCGCCTCCGGCGCGCGGCTGGTGCTGATGCGCCGCTTCGATGCGGCGGGCTTCGTGACCGCGATCTCGGACCATGACGTGACCATGGTCACCTCCGTCCCCACGATGATCGCCCTCGCCCTGCGCGAAGCGGAGGCCCTGGCCGCGGCGGACCTGTCGGGCGTGCGCTTCGTCGGCATGGGCTCCGCCCCGGTGACGGAGCAACTGGTGAAGGCGACCAAGGCGGCCTTCCCGAACGCGATCGTCTCGCTCGGCTACGGCACGACGGAAAGCGGCCCCTGTGCCTTCGGCGCCCACCCCGAGGGCCTGCCGAAACCGGCCCTGTCGCTGGGCTATCCCCTGCCGGACGTGGACCTGCAGCTGCGCGGCGGCGAGACCCGGGGCGAACTGCTGATCCGCACCCCCGCCGTCATGCGCGGCTACCTGAACAACCCCGAGAAGACCGCCAGCGTGCTGGATGCCGAAGGCTGGTACGCCACCGGCGACCTGATGCGTCGCGATGCGGAGGGCTTCTTCTACTTCGTGGGCCGCGCCGACAACATGTTCACCTGCGGCGGCGAGAACATCTATCCCGAGAACGTCGAGGACATGCTGAACCGCCATCCCGGCGTGGCGCAGGCCTGTGTCGTGCCGGTCCCGGACGAGGTGAAGGGCCAGAAGCCGGTTGCCTTCGTCGTTCCGCAGGGCACCCCGACCGAGGCCGAGATCCGCAGCTTCGCGCTGGAGAACGGCCCCTCCTACCAGCACCCGCGGCGGGTGATCTTCCTCGAAGAGATGCCGCTGGCCGGCACCAACAAGGTCGACCGTGCCGCCCTGACCCGGCGCGCCGCCGACGAGGCCGCCGCCTGCCCCCCTATTGCCATCGCGCCCCCTGCGGCGCCCCTGACATGACATGACGAAGGACGACCCGAACATGAGAGCAGCTGTAATCCACGAACATGGCGCCCCCGAGGTCCTGAAACTGGAAGAGGACTTCCCCAAGCCAACCGCCGGCCCCGGCGAGGTGATCCTGCGCGTCGGCGCCTCCTCGCTGAACTACCACGATGTCTTCACCCGCCGCGGCATGCCCGGCATCAAGGTGCCGATGCCCATGATCATGGGCATCGACGTGGCCGGCACCGTGGCCGAACTGGGCGAAGGCGTGGAAGGCTGGAAGATCGGCGACCGCGTGCTGGTCGATCCCGTCGACCGCGAAGGCAAGCGCGGCCTGATGGGTGAGATGGTCCACGGCGGTCTGGCCGAATACTGCCGCGCCGAGGCCCATTCGCTGGTGCCCGTGCCCGACGAGGTGACGCTGGAACAGGCGGCGGCGCTGCCCGTGGCCTATGGCACCGCCTACCGGATGATGATGGTGCAGGGCCACATCAAGAAGGGCGAACGCGTCCTGATCCTCGGCGCCTCGGGCGGCGTGGGCACCTGCTGCGTGCAGCTGGCGAAATCCGTGGGCGCCGAAGTCGTCGCCTGCGCGTCCTCGCAAGAGAAGATGGACCGCCTCAAGGACCTCGGTGCGGACGATTGCATCAACTACGTCGAGGAAGACATCGCCAAGGCCGTCTACAGCCGCTACGGCAAGCCGCACCGCCACAAGCCCGGCAACGGCGTGGACGTGGTGATCAACTTCACCGGTGGCGAGACCTGGGCCCGCTGCATGCGCACCCTGCGTCCCGGCGGCCGCATCCTGACCTGCGGCGCGACGGCGGGCTACGATCCCAAGACCGACCTGCGCTTCATCTGGACCTACGAGCTGACGATCCAGGGCTCGAATGGCTGGAAGCGTGAAGACCTGCACAAGCTGCTGGAGATGGTCGCCGCCGGCGAACTGACCCCGATGATCGACACGGTCTTCCCGCTGGAAGCCTCCAACGAGGCGCTCGCGCTGATCGAAGACCGCAAGGTCTTTGGCAAGGTCGTGGTGACGCCGTGAGCGACGCACCCGAGAAACTCGACGTTCCCGCGATCCAGGCGATCTTTGATCGCTCGGCCATGATCTCCTTCATGGGGCTCAAGGCCGAGACGGTGGACTACGACGCCATGGTCTTCACCGCGCGGATGCCGCTGCGCGACGAGCTGGCGCGCGGGGTCGGCACCGGCCAGTTCCACGGCGGTGCCATCGCGGCCTTCATCGACACGGTGGGCGATTTCGCCGTGGGGATGATGGTTGGCGGCGGCGTGCCCACCACCAACATGCGCGTGGATTACATGCGTCCGGCCATCAACACCGACCTGATCGGCATCGCCACCGTGCGGCGCATGGGGCGGTCGATCGCGGTGGTCGATATCGACGTGACCAACGAGGACGGCAAGCTGCTGGCCATCGGTCGCGCCAACTACGTGCCCAAGACCGGCTAACCGGCAGGCACCCCTCCGGCCGGCGCAATCCTGCGGCGGCCGCATCCCCCCAGTCCGACAACGGAGCTACCCATGACCACTGCACAGACCAAGCTACGTGGCGCGATCAGCGCGCTCGCCCTCAGCCTCTCGCTCGGCGCAGCCCTGCCCGCCGCGGCACAGGACCTGACCCCTGTCACCTTCGGCAACCCGACCTCGATCAGCATCTCGCTGGCGCCGCTGATCTTTGCCCGCGACGCAGGCTATTTCGAGGACGAGGGCCTCGACGTCGAAGTGCTCGAGTTCAAGGGCACCGGCGTGCTGCTGCCCCAGATCGTCGCCAAGCGCGTCGACATCGGCTACCCTAACCCGGATGCGCTGATCATCTCGCGCCAGCCGGGCAAGGAACACCTGCCGCTGAAGTTCTTCTATGACGTCACCCGGGTCTCGGGCTGGGAATTCGTCGTGCCCGCCGACAGTGACATCCAGACCATCGCCGACCTGAAGGGCAAGACCCTCGGCGTGGGCGCCATGACCTGGGGCAACATCCCGATCACCACCGCCCTGCTGAGCGAAAATGGCGTCGGCGAGGATATCAAGATGGTGCCCGTGGGCGTCGGCGGCCCGGCCTTCCTCGCGCTGGAAAACGGCACCGTGGATGCGCTGAACCTCTTCGACACCCAGCACGCCACCATGGAAGCCGCCGGCACCGAGATCCGCCGCCTCGACATGGGCGCCAAGTACACCGGCCTCTTCTCCAACAGCTTCATCGCCCACGAGGACACGCTGGCCGAGAAGCCCGAGGTGCTGGCCGCCTTCGGCCGCGCCTTCGCCAAGGCAACCGTGGTCTGCGACGAGAACCCCGAGGTCTGCGTGAAGACCTTCTGGGAGGCCTACCCGAACCAGAAGCCCTCGGAGGGCACCGAGGAAGAGAAACTGGCCTCCAACGTGACGGTCATGACCTCGCGCACCGCCAAGTTCTCGGACTTCCAGGGCGGCGAGGAGCTGTACGGCGCCTTCCCGCGTGAAGGCTGGGAGAACTTCATCGAGGTGCTGCACACCGGCGGCCAGCTGGACAGCACCGAGATCGACGTCGACAGCCTCTACACCAACGACCTCGTCGAGCAGATCAACGACTTCGACAAGGCCGCGCTGCGCAGCGAAGCCGACGCGATGTGATCCCGTCTCCGGGCGGCCCTGAGCGGGCCGCCCGGGGCATCGCCGCAACGTTGCGGCACAGTGAAATGTCAGTTTCTTGCCCGGGGCGCAGCGCTGCGCTAGGCTTTCGGGGCATCTCCCGGGGGACCCGCCTTACATGACCGATCTCGCCACGGACCCGCAGCGCGCCGAGAAGGTCAGCGACCGGGCCTTCGACCTGCTCCATGACGCGATCGTCACCTGCGACCTGCTGCCCGGCGAAGTGCTCTCCGAACCCCAGTTGCAACAGCGCTTCGGCCTCGCCCGGGGGTCGTTGCGGCTGGCCCTCGACCGGCTGATCCAGCTGCGCCTCGTGGCGCCGATCCACCGCCGCGGCTACGAGGTGGCCCCGATCACCGTGGCCGATGTGCATCAGGTCTTCGGCCTGCGCCGCCTGATCGAACCGCCCGCGACCGGGATGGCCGTGGGCCGCGTGGACATCGCCTACCTCGAGGACCTGCGCGACACCGCCCCGCCCCTGACGGGCATCGGGGAGAAGGAACTGACGCGCCGCATTCTCGACCACAACCGCTGCTTCCACATGCATATCGTCGAGGCCGCCGGGAACCCCCGGATCAGCGCCATCGCCAAGCAGGTGATCGACGATATCGACCGGCTCTATTTCGTCGGCCTCGTGAAGAACCCGAATTTTCAGGCCATGCGCCGGGATCACGCCAGCATCGTCGAGGCGCTGAAGGCGGGCGATGCGGCCCGCGCCGAGGCGGTGGCCCGCGCCCACGTGGACAAGGGCCTGGAGATGGCGATGGATTCGATCCTCGAAACCGCCAGCCTCAGCCGGCTCAGCCTCGCCCGGCTGTGAGCCCGACTTGCGTCAGGCCGCGAGAGGCGTCTCGTCCGACAGGCGGCCCGAGATCAGCGCCGCAAGCGCCAGCATCACCGTTGCGGTCCCCAGCACGAGAGGCAGGCCGCCCAACTGGTAAGTCAGCCCCGAAAGCAGCGTGCCCAGAAGCCGCCCGCCCGCATTGGCCATGTAGTAGAAGCCCACGTCCATCGTGACCCGCTCGCTCCGGCTGAAGGCGAGGATCAGGTAGGAATGGAGCGAGGAGTTGATCGCGAAGATCGCCCCGAAGACCAGCAGCCCGACCACCAGCGTCACGGTCAGCCAGGGCGCCGGCCCGGGCGCCGCCAGCACCGCCACCGTCAGCACCGCAGGCACCGCGCAGAGCAGCGCGGCCCAGCCCCGCGCGGCACGGATCAGCGCGCCCTCCGGCCGGCTTGCCGCGCGCAGGACCTTGGGCGCACTGGCCTGCACCGCGCCGTAGAGGATGATCCAGAGCGCCATGAAGGTGCCGATCATGAAGAAGGCCGCGCGGTTGCCCGCCTCGGTCCCGTCCGAAAGGACAGCGTAGAAGTAGATCGGGATGCCCACCACGAACCAGACGTCCCGCGCCCCGAAAAGGAAGACCCGCGCGGCGGAGAGCCAGTTCACGTTGGCGGATTTCGAGAAGACCTCGGAGAATTTCGCGCCCTTGCGGCCGCGCGGCAGGCCCGCGGGCATGAAGAGCATGACCGCCACGAGGATGAACGCCAGCACGACGGCCATGCCCAGCACCGCCCAGACGAAGCCGAATGAGGCCAGCAGCACCGCGCCCAGCAGGAAGCCCACGCCCTTCACCGCGTTCTTGGAGCCGGTCAGCACCGCCACCCAGCGAAAGAGACCGCCCCCCTCGGAGGGCGCTAGCAGCTTGACCGCCGACTTGGAGGACATCTTGGCCAGGTCCTTGGCCACGCCGCTCGCCCCCTGCACGCACATGACGAAGGCCACGGAGGCCGCCACGCTCCACGCCGGGTCGAGCTGCGTCAGCGCCAGCAGGGCTGCGACCTGCAACGCAAGCCCGGCATAGAGCGTCGAGGTCAGCCCGAACCGGGCAGCGATCCACCCGGCGGCGAGGTTCGTCACCATCCCCGCCACTTCGTAGAGCACGAAGAGATAGGCCAGCTGCACCGGCGAGAAGCCCAGCGTGTGGAAGTGCAGCAGCACCAGCATCCGCAGCGCCCCGTCGGTGAGCATGAAGGCCCAGTAGGCCGCCGTGACAGCGACATAGGCCGAAAGGCCCTCCTGGGGTTTGGTCTGGGCGGTCATGGCAAGGTCTCGCGCGGGGTTGGAGAGGGGGAGTGCGGACGGCGGGCGCTCAGAGCGCGGCGCCGACCATCAACGCCACGTCGACCAGCCGGTTGGCATAGCCGAACTCGTTGTCGTACCAGGCGTAGATCTTCACCTGCGTGCCGTTGATCACCATGGTCGAGGGCGCGTCGATTATGCTGGAGCGGGCGTCGTTGGTGTAATCCGTCGAGACGAGGGGCCGCGTCTCGTAGCCGAGAATGCCCTTGAGCTCGCCCTCGGCGGCGGCGGCGAAGGCAGCGTTCACCTCCTCGGCGGTGGTCTCGCGCGCGACCTCGAAAACGCAGTCCGTGAGCGAGGCATTGAGCAGCGGCACCCGCACGGCATGGCCGTTCAGCCGTCCCTTGAGCTCCGGGTAGATCAGCGTGATCGCCGTGGCCGAGCCGGTCGTGGTCGGGATCAGCGAGTTCAGCGCCGAGCGCGCCCGGCGCAGGTCCTTGGCGGGGCGGTCCACGATGGTCTGCGTGTTGGTGACGTCATGGATCGTGGTGATCGAGCCGTGCCGGATCCCGAAGGTCTCGTGGATCACCTTCACCACCGGGGCGAGGCAGTTCGTCGTGCAGGAGGCCGCGGTAACGATCTGGTGCAGGGCCGGATCGTAGGTCGCCTCGTTCACGCCGTAGACGATGTTCGCCGTCGCCCCGTCCTTCACCGGGGCGGACACCACGACCTTCTTCACGCCGGCGGCGAAGTAGGGCGCCAGCTTGGCCTCGGTCTTGAAGACGCCGGTGCAGTCGATGACCACGTCCACGCCCTCCAGCGGCAGCGCGGAGAGGTCCCCGGTCCCGATGAAGGGCAGCCGGGTGCCATCGATCGTGACGCTCTCCGCGTCGTGATCGAAACGCGCATCCCAGCGGCCATGCACCGTGTCGAATTCCAGCAGGTGCGCGTGCATCTCGGGGTCGCCGACCGCGTCGTTGATCCACGCGATCTTGGCGCCGCGCTCCAGCAGCGGTTTCAGGGCGAGCTTGCCGATCCGGCCAAGGCCGTTCAGGGCGTAGGTGGTCATGCTTGATCCTCGGGTTTGGTCCGGCCGATGTCATCGACGGCGTTCTGCAGGGCGATCCGGTCGAGGCTCTCGAAGGGCAGCGCCGCAAAGGCCTCGATCCGGCTCTTGAGCGCGCCATAGGCCTGCTGGAAGGCCAGCGCCTTCTCGGCCTCGGTGCCCTCGGCCTTCACCGGGTCGGGCATGCCCCAGTGGCCGCTGATCGGCTGGCCTTCCCAGGCCGGGCATTCCTCGTTCGCGGCCAGATCGCAGACCGTGAAGACGAAATCGAGGTCCGGTGCGCCCGGGCCCGAGAATTCCGAGACGTTCTTCGCCCGCAGGACCGAGATGTCGTGCCCCTTGTCCTGCAGCACCTGCAGCGCGAAGGGGTTCAGCTCCGAGTAGGGGCGCGTGCCGGCGGAGTAGACGGTGAACCTGTCGCCCGCGGTCGCCCGCAGGATCGACTCGGCAAAGATCGAGCGGGCGGAATTGCCCACGCAGATGAAGAGTACGTTGAACGTCCTGTCGGCCATCGGGGTCGCTCCGGTTGGGAAGGGGCTGCAGAGATCGGGGCGACCCCGGCAGCAATCGGTGAAGAGATGGGTAAAGAGTGCCTGTAACGCTGACATGTCGACCGTGTAGCGCAGCGAGGTACCCACCCGGGTCTGCTGGACCAGCCCGGCCCGCTGCAGCGCCGCGAGATAGGCGGAGAGCGTGCTGGCCTTGAGGTCGAGAACCGTGGCCAGTTCCCCCGCCGGCACCCGGTCGGGATACCGGCGCATGAGCAGTCGGAACACCGCGAGGCGCTGCGGGTGGCCGAGGGTGGCGAGTTGATCGGGAATCTCTTTTTCCATATTTCGCGAAATACCAAAATAAAGAGATCACGCAAGAGGTTTCCCGACCCGCGCCGCGATTTCCTGCCCGATGGAGCGTGACACACTCCTGACAAGGGACGCCACGTGGCGCGCGGCGCCCCGCCCCACCGGTCGGGTGCGCCATGCCTCCCCGGGCGGCACCCCCGTGGTTCCCTCGGGACAGAGGATCGCAGCATTGCCATTCGGCTTGGACCTGCCCGCGTGGGGCTGTAACCCTGTCCCGGACCAACCCGAAGAGGGAGCCGCCCCGCCATGGCCACCGAAATCGAACGCAAGTTCCTTGTCGCCCGCATGCCCGATCTGGCCCCCCCTGCGCGCCGTGGCGATCCGGCAGGGCTACATCACCCGTCCCGACGACAGTTGCGAAGTCCGGCTGCGCCAGAAGGACGGGGCCTATCTCATCACCATCAAGGGAGAGGCCGGGTTGGTGCGGGAGGAGCACGAGGCCCCGATCCCGAAAGCCACCTTCGACGTCCTCTGGCAGGGCGTCGCCGGCAGTGTCGAGAAGACCCGCCATATCGGCGCGCTGGAGAACGGCCTGATCTTCGAACTCGATGTTTTCGAGGGCCCGCTCGCGCCCCTGACCATGGTCGAGGTCGAGTTCGACAGCGAGGAAGCCGCCCATGCCTTCGTCCCGCCGGAGTGGTTCGGGCAGGAAGTCACGGCGCAGCGGGCCTACAGCAACCGGGTGATGGCCTTCCGCACCCGGGGCGTGACCTGAGCCTCCGGCCCCTCGCGCCCTGCGAGCGGTGGCGCGCCGATGTCAGGTCATCGACGGCAAGGGACCGGCGCGTGGCAGGCCCGCCTGTGATACAGAGGGCGAAACCCTGTCAACGCCGCCCCTCGCAGCCCTGCCCCCTCAGCTTCGCCCCCTAGAGCTTTGCCTGTCACAGCCATGCACCGCCGCAGCCTCCTGATCGCTCCCTTGCTCACCCCGTTCCTGTCCCTGCCCGGCCACGCCGGACCGTCCCCCGCCTGGACCCTGTGGCGCGACCGCTTCGTGGCGGCTGATGGACGGGTGCAGGACGACCTGCAGGGCATCAGCCACTCCGAGGGCCAGGGCTATGGCCTCCTGCTGGCCCAGGCCTACGGCGACCGGGACGCCTTTGACCGGATCGAGGACTGGGCGCAGCGCCACCTGGCGATCCGGCAGGACCGGCTGATGGGCTGGAAATGGGAGCCGGGACAGGGCGTGACCGACTGGCACAATGCCACCGACGGCGACCTGTTCCGGGCCTGGGCGCATCTGCGGGCGGCGCGCGATTCCGGCTGGGCGGGCTCGGAGGGCCGGGGAGATGCGATCGCGCGGGACATTGCCGCGCTCTGCCTCGCGGCCGATCCGCGCGCGCCGGACGAACGGCTGCTCTCTCCCGGGGCCGAGTTGCAGGATACCCCCGGACGGGTGCTGGTGAATCCGTCCTACATCCTGCCGCGCGCCCTGCGGGAGTTGGGCGAGGCGGCCGCCATCGATGCGTTGATCCGCACGGCGGACCACGGCACGACGCTGCTGGCAGAGTTGGCGCAGGCCGGCCCGATGCCCGACTGGGTTCGCGTCACCGAGGCGGGCTTCGAGGCACCAGAAGCCTATCCGACGGGCAGCAGCTATGACGCGATCCGCGTGCCGCTCTACCTGTGCTGGTCGGGCCTGCCCGCGCATCCGGCGGTGCAACAGGCCCTGCGCAGCCTCACGGCGGACACCGCCCCGGGCGAGATCGCCATCGACCGGGCGCGCGACGGAAGCCTGCGCGGGACCAGTACGGACCCCGGCTATCGCGCCATCGCCGAGCTGGCCGCGGGTCGCAGGATCAACGCGGATGCACAGGCCATCGCCGCGCAACCCTACTACCCCGCAACCCTGCTTCTGCTGGCGCAGGTGGCGCAGGCGGAAGCGGGCGCCTGACGCGCCGTTGCGGCCCGGACATCGGTGCTTGAAAGCGTGGCCGGACGGCGTGACCGGTACACAGCAGGAAACAGCCAATAGCGCACCGCAAAACAGTGTTTCCCTCGACAGAAGACCGCGCGCGACTAGACTGTTGCAGCAGGAAGACCGGGACGAAAATCATGAAAATATTCCGCATTATTATCGGCTTGGCCGCGATCGTATTCGCCCTCTGGGTGATCGTCGGGGAACAGATGTCCGGCGCGAGCGCGGACGCTGTGGTGAACGCCCCCGTGGTGACGATCCGCGCCGGCACCGCCGGTGACCTGACCCTGCCCGACCGCGAATTCGGCGCCCGCGTGGAGGCCGGCGAAACCATCGCGCAGGTGATCGACCCGCGCGTGGACCGCATCCGCCTCGACGACCTCGCCATGGAGCTGGACTTCACCCGGGCCGAGACCACCCGGACCGAGGCCGACCTCGCCGCGACCCGCGCCCTGCGCGAGGCGCTGCTGGACCGGACCGAGACCTTCCGCAGCGCCCGCATCGAGGAGTTGGAGACCCGGCTCGACCACGCGCGCAGCCGGCTCGACCTGCTGGAGAACGGCGCAGGCACCGATGCAACGCGCCAGCGGCTGCGCGACGCGGTCGATGACACCCCGGACCGCCTGCCCGCGGAGCCGATCCTCGACGCGCTCGCGCTGGATCACGCGCGCGAACGGGTCGCCGTACTGGAGATCGCCCTGCGCGCCGCGCAGGATGGCGTCTTCCTCGGGGATGGCTACAACGACAGCCCCAACGCGGAACAGCGCGCCACCGAGCTGGACTCCCAGATCGCGCAGCTGGAAAACAGCCTGACCGAGGCACAGGCCCGCCAGACCGCCTATGCCAGCCGGCTGTCCCGGGCGCAGGTGCAGGTGAACCAGCAGGGCGGCGGCGACATCACCGCCCCGGTCAACGGGCGCTACTGGGAGGTCCTGCAAGCCGATGGCGTCAACGTGCAGCGCGGCGACCCGATCCTGCGGCTGCTGGACTGCGACCATGTCATCGTCACGCTTTCGGTCACGGAGCGGATCTACAACACGCTCACCGTCGGCGACACGGCCGAGTTCCGCCTCGCCGGCAGCGCGCAGGTCTTCGACGCGACGGTGGCCCGGCTGGCCGGCAGCGGGGCGGCGACGATCTATGAACACCTCGCCGTGGCCCCCAGCCAGCGCCACCTCGAACGCTACGACGTGACGCTGTTGGTGCCCGGCCTCGCCACGGACCCGGATCTCGCCTGTGCCATCGGACGCACCGGCCGCGCCTTCTTCGACCGCCGCCCGCTGGACTGGCTGCGCGGCTGATGCTGCCCTTCCCGCACCTCGGAGAGCTGGGCTCCAGCGTCACGCAGGTCTCGCTGGTGGCCGGTCTCGCCCTGTTGCTGCCCTACGTGATCAACCGCGAGAGCAACCTGCACCGCAGCCTGCTCTTCGGCCTCGCCTACCTGCTGATCCTGCGCTACGCGTGGTGGCGCGGGACCGAGACGCTGGCCCCGCTGGAGCTGAGCATCGACGCCATCGCCAGCCGCCTGCTCTTCGGGCTCGAACTCTTCTCGCTGATCGGGTCGCTCTCGGCCTTCGTGATCCTGTCCCGGGTCACGCAGCGCAGCAAGGAAGCCGATGAACACGCCCATTGGTGGGGCGAGCAGGAGCCGCGCGTCGCGATCCTGATCGCCACCTACAACGAGGACCGCGACGTGCTGGAGCGGACCATCGTCGGGGCGAAATCCCTGCGCCACCAGAACAAGGAGGTCATCGTCTGCGACGACAGCCGCCGCGACTGGCTGCGCGACTTCTGCGCCGAGCAGCAGGTGCGCTACATGCGCCGGCCCGACAACAAGGGCCAGAAGGCGGGCAACATCAACCACGCCCTCGACCGGCTGGCCGAGGATCCGGTGGTGCCCGACTACGTCGCGGTGCTGGACGCGGACTTCGTGCCGCACCGGGGCTTCCTGTCGCGCACGCTAGCCCTGTTCCACGACCCCGAGGTGGGCCTCGTGCAGACGCCGCAGCACTTCTTCAACCCGGACCCGATCCAGCACAACCTCGGCCTGACCCGCTCCTACCCGGACGAGCAGCGCTTCTTCTTCGACCACATGCAGCCCTCGCGCGATGGCTGGGGGATCGCCTTCTGCTGCGGCACCTCCTCGATCTGCCGGTGGGAGGCGCTGCGCGACGTGGGCGGCTTCAACACCGAAAGCGTCACCGAGGACTTCATGCTGACGCTGGTGCTGCAGAACGGCGGCTGGAAGACGGTCTACCTGTCCGAACCCCTGACCGAGGGCCTCGCCCCCGAAGGGCTGAAGGAATACGTCACCCAGCGGGCCCGCTGGTGCCTCGGCCTGATGCAGATCGCCCGGTCCAGCCTCGGCCCGCTGGCCAAGCACAACCTGCGCCTGCGCGACCGGTGGAGCGTGATCGACTCGATCTTCTACTGGACGACGCCCTTTCCGTTCCGCATCGCGGCCATCGTCTTTCCCCTGCTCTACTGGTACTTCAACATCACCGTGGTGGATGCGCGCCTGCCCGACGTGATCAGCTATTTCGGCTGCTACTACATCTGGATCATCGCCGTGCTGAACATCCTCAGCCGCGGCATGGTCGTCCCGATCCTCAACGACGTGAGCCAGCTGCTCGGCGCGATCCCGATCTCACGCGCGGCCTTCACCGGGCTCTTCAAGCCCTACGGCCACCCCTTCTCGGTCACGGCGAAGGGGGGCGACCGATCCAAGGTGCAGGTGCAATGGCGCCTGATGGCCCCCTTCGCGATCGGCTTCGTCCTGACCCTCGTCGGCCTGTGCCTCGGCATCGTGTCGGACAGCTTTGCCTTCTACGACGCGGGCGACGGCAAATGGGTGATCCTGTTCTGGACGCTCTACAACCTGCTGGTGCTGGCGGTGACCACCATGGCGTGCATCGAACTGCCCCGGCAGGAGATCCACGTCAGCGACAAGCCCGAGCGCGTGACCTTCGAGGCCGAGGGCGTGTCTTGGTTCCTGTGGATTTCCTCGCTGACTTCGGACACCGTCAAGTTGCGCGGCGTCTCGCTGCCGATCGAGACACGGGGCACGCTGCAGATCGCGGATGTGCCCGGGGACCTCGCCGCCTATGTCATCGGCACGACGCAGGACGGCGTGCGCCTGCAACTGCTGCCCGACGCAGCGCAGCGCGAGGCCCTCTTCGTGCGGTTCTACGCCGAGGGCGAGGCCCCCGGCGTGATCAGCGTCCGCGGCTCGGCCCTGATCCGTGACGTCGTCCAGCGGCTGTCGCGGGCACAGCGCTCCGACTGAAGCGGACCGGAGCCGCCGGAGGCCCGCCGAACGGGCTCAGGCGTCCGGAGACTTCGGCCGCCCGGATTGCAGCCGCGCAAGCGCCCAGGCGATCCGGGCCGCCTCGCGGGTGACACCCCCTTCGGGCAGATAGGGATCGCGGCCCTCTGCCAGCCCGCGGGCCGCGGTGGCCAGCACCCGGAACGGTTGCAGCACGATCAGTGAGAAGAGCACGGTCATCACGGCAAAGATCACCACCACCACGGCGGCGGCTATCAGCACGGTCGAGCGCAGGCTGGACAGGCCGGGCCGGAAGCTGTCGCTCTCGATCCGCCCGGCCAGGCGCCAGCCGAAGGAGGGCAGATCGCCATAGGTGACACTGGGCACGAGGGAGGTGAAGTAATCCTGCCCGTCCGGCCATGTCGCCCGCGTGGCGCTGCTGCTCCCGATCCGCGCCGCGCGCAGCAGCGAGAGCTCCTCGGCCCCGGGCGCGGTGCCTTCGGGTGCGACGATGACATCGCCGGCCGCGTTGATCAGGAAGAGGTCGATCGCCATGACGCGGCCCGTCTCGCGCACCGTCTCGACCAGCCAGTTCACGTTGATATGCATCGCCACCACGCCGACGACGGTGCCGTCGGCATCGCGCACCGGCTGTGCGAGGTCGATGAAGCGCAGGGGCTCCTCGCCCTCCTTCTGCAACGCGTTGGCCAGCAGCACCGCCTCGTGCACGTCTCCGGCAAAGCCGTTCTGCAGCCCGTTGCGGAACCACGGCCGCTGGCTCACGTCCGCGCCCACCAGAAGCCCGTCGGAGGCCGCGCGCACGATCCCGTCCGTTCCGGCGTAGCCGACCCAGGACAGACGGGCGCCCTCGCCCTGCAGCCCCTCGATGATCCCGGTGATCCGCTCCTCGTCCGCCGTCGCCAGCATGTTCGACAGGAACACGAGGTCATGCCAATCGTCCTGGATCGCGCGGGCCACGACCTCGCCGGCGGCGGAGGTGCGCAGGGTCACCGCACGGTCCAGCGCCTGATCGACGAGGTCATCGCTGCGGTTGCCGAAGATCAGCGTGATCGCGAGACCGGCCAGCAGCACGGTCACCAGCACGAAAAGCGCCGCCGCCCGCCGGAGCGAGAGGCGTGGCAGGGCGGAGGTGTGGGAGGTGTCGGTCATCGCTCTGTTCCGTTGGTCTGTGGCCAGTGTCCCGACCGGCTCTCTGCGCCCGGGAACGGGTCCCTAAGGCAGCTCAGAAGGTGTTGATCGAGACGCCGATGAAGGCTTCTTCCGCCAGCAGCTTGTAGCCGGCGCGCAGGGTCACCGGCCCCTCGCCGATCCGGCGGGTCAGGGCCACCGTGCGCGCGTCATAGGCGTCACTGCCCCCGGCCGAGACCTCGATGCCCCAGCCCGAGGGCACGCCAGCCTGGGCGCCGACGTACCAGTCGTTGTCGATCGTGTTGTATTCCCCCAGCAGGTAGACATAGCCGAAGCCCGTGGTCTGGTAGCGGTCCACCGCCAGCTTCGCCCCCAGCCGCCAGTCCTCGTCAGCCCCGTCGCCATAGGCGCGCCCCAGGCTGGGACCGACCCGCAAGGTCGCGACATCCCCCAGCGGGAGCGCATAGGTCGCCGTCAGGCTCACCGAGTGGCCGCCCACGTAATCGGAGTAGTTGACGCCGAAGGTCAGCGGACCGCGGGCCATGACGCCGACGGTGTCAACGCTGTTCTCCGAGACGTCGGTCTTGAAGAACAGCCCGTCCGCCCGCAGGGTCCCTGCGGGCAGCAGGGCCAGCCCCGCGCCCAGACATACCGCCATGGCGGCGCGATCCCATGCCGCTACAGCGGCCCGATCCATTGTCTTGCGGCCTGTCATGTCACGTCCTCGCCTCACCTGGCCCCTTCAGGGCTCTGCGGGGCCGGGTGTCGGCCCGTCGCCTTCGAATACCTGCATCCCCAACACGTTAACAGATACCGGGCCGGGGCACCCGGCGAAAACCCTCCTGATCGGGCAAAGGCAGCCTTGCCTATACCGAGGCATGCGGACCACCGCACGCCTTGCCCAGGCCCCATGTCAGCGGCGCACTGCCCGATCAACCCAACGCGCGATTAAAACAACCAAGGGTTGATCTAGCCCGACCTAGCAGGGCGGACAAGAGTCACCGCCCCGAGAGGGTCCCGCCAGCGGAGCCCCGCCTGTCCTCCAGCCGGACGCGCGCCACGTCGCCCGTCCCGTGCCTCAGCCCTGCGCCAGCACCTCTGCCAACACGCGGGCCGCGGCATCCAGTTCCTCCGGCTCGAAGGCCGCGTAGCCCAGCATCAGGCCCTGCGGCGCCTCCGGCAGCAGCGCGTGGGAGCTCAGCGCCCGGGGCCCGATCCCCCGCGCTTCCGCCGCGGCGGCGATGGCGGCATCGCTCTTCCCGTCGCACAGGGACAGCACCAGGTGCATCCCGGAGGGGTCCGGCTTCAACGCCAGTGCCGCGCCCGCACCTGCCGCCTCCAGCGCGGCCAGCAGATGACCCTGCCGCCGGGCATAGACCCGCCGCATCCGGCGCAGGTGAGTGGCGAAGTCTCCGCTTGCCATGAACTCCGCCAGGGCGGGCTGTGGCAGCAGCGACGCCCGCACCCCGGTCACGGCAAGGTCCTCCCGCACCGCCCCCACCAGCGTTTCGGGCAGGACGAGGTAGCCGATCCGCAGCGCCGGGCTCAGCAGCTTGGAAAAGCTGCCCATGTAGATCGTGCGACGCAGACCATCGAGACCCGCGAGCGAGGGCAGCGGCTGGCCCTGGTAGCGGAACTCGCTGTCGTAGTCGTCCTCCACCACCAGCGCGCCTTCGGCCTCGGCCCAGTGCAGCACCTGCAGCCGCCGGGACAACGGCATCGCCCGCCCGGTCGGATAGTGGCGCGAGGGCGTGACCACGGCCGCCGCCGTCCCCGCCGGACAGGCCGCCGGATCGAAACCGCTCTCGTCGATGCGCACCGGATGCGGCGTCACCCCGCGCCGCGTCAGCAGCCGGTGCAGCGTGGGCCAGCCCGGGTCCTCCACCGCGATCGCGCCTCCGCGCAGGGTGACCTGCTGACTGATCAGGTCGAAGGCATCCCATGCGCCGCCGGTGATGACGATCTGGTCCGGCGCCGCCTCCAGCCCGCGCCACGCGGCGAGGTGCTCGCTGATCGCCACCCGCAGCGGGCCCCAGCCGAAGGGATCGGCGCGTGCCAGCAGCGCGGGCGGCGGACGCCGCCAGGCCCGTTCGAGGTGCCGCGCCCAGAGGCGATGGGGAAAGAGCCGCTGGTCCGGCACGCCCGGCTGGAACGGCAGGTAGGGCGCCGGCGCGGCCAGTGGCGGGGCCCGGCGCGGGGTCGGCGGCGCCAGATGCGGCAGGTCCGCCGCGACGTAGGTCCCGGCCCCGCGCCGCGCCACCAGGTATCCCTCGGCGGTGAGCTGATCGTAGGCCGTGGTCACCGTCATCCGCGAGACCGACAGCTCCGCCGCCAGCGTCCGGCTCGCCGGCAGCCGCGCGCCCGCGTGGCGCCCGGTGCGGATCAGCCCGCGCAACTCTTCCGCCAGCTGCTGTTGCAGCGGTTGCGCCCCCTGCCGGTCCAGCGTCAGGCGGAACAGGGCGGCGTCCAGATTGGACTGGTGAGAAATCGCAGATGTGGACATGTCGAACACGCCAATACCTCGATATCCCCCATCGGGCAATCGAAGAGAAAGGAACATCCCATGGCCGACAGCCTTCCCGTCACGGACCGGAGCCGCCTGCGCCGTTCGCACCAGCGGGGGCATTTCGACCGCGAGACCATCGACGCGATCCTCGACGCGCAGCCGCTGTGCAGCGTCGGATACGTCATGGACGGCAAGCCCTATGTCACGCCGACCCTGCAATGGCGCGAGGGCGATCACGTCTACTGGCACGGCTCTTCGGCCAGCCGCGCGCTGCGCACGGGCAAGGACGCCGAGGTCTGCCTCTCGGTCTCGATCCTCGACGGCTTCGTCATGGCGCGGTCGGGCTTCCACCATTCGGTCAACTCGCGCTCGGTCACGCTCTTCGGGACCGCCTTCAAGGTGGAGGACCCGGTGGAGAAACTGGCCAAGCTGACGCGCTTCGTGAACGGCCTCTTCCCGGGCCGCTACGAAGGGCTGCGCCCGGATCACGAACAGGACCTGAAGGGCACGATGGTGCTGGGCCTGAAGATCGAGGAGGGCGCCGCCAAGGTCCGCACCGGCCAGCCGTCGGACGAGGACGAGGACTACGCCCTGCCGATCTGGGCCGGGGTGATTCCCGTGCAGACCGTCGTGGGCGAGCCGATTCCCGATCCGCGCAATCTGGACGGCGTCGAGATGCCCGCGCATATCCGCGACTTCCGCATGGGCTGAGGCCCCGGGGCGCCTCCGGGCGCCCCGTTTCCCCGCGCCGTCTCAGGAGTGAGAAGAACGGGGTCACCGCGCCCGGCCAGAGCCAAAATGCCCGAAAACCCGGCAGCCTCCCTCGGACGTCCAGAATTCGAGGCAGGCCCACAGGCGGCGCGCAGCCCTGACAACACGGGCATATTCTCTGATTCTGCCCGCGCCCGCCGTTGGGTCCCCCCGTTGCAGACCGGCTCGACACATGATTGGATCATTTTCGAGACGCGGCAGAACGAGCCGCAAGGCGGATCGAACGGCGGAAACAAGGTGACCCAGTCCAGCAAGGTGAACTTCCTCGAAGTCGGGGCGCGGTTGCGCGCCCACCGGCTGGGCCGCGGCCTCTCCCCCGAGGACCTGGCGCAGAGGCTGGGAATTTCCCGCGCCGCGCTCTACCGCGCCGAGAAGGGCGAGATCGCCAAGATCGAGATGCTGACCGCCATCGCGGACGAGCTTCACGTCTCGCTGCCCACCTTGCTGGGCGTCGGTATCGAATATGTCGCCAATGCCGTCGGCTTCTTCGAACGCATGCGCCAGATCGAGGACGACAGCGAGCAGATCATCGGCCTCTTCAGCCCGATCTCCTACCTCGTCACCACGGAAAACTACGACCGGGTTCTGGCCGATGTACTGCGTGAGTCCGTGGGCGGGGGTGCCGCGCCGGACGTGGATACGATCCTGTCGATCCTGTCACAGAGAAAGCAGCGTTTTCAACAACGTCGTCCGCTTCTGGCCTCGATCATCTCGGACCAGGACCTTGAGAAATTCCTGCGTGACGGGCTGGAAGGCCGCTTCGATCTCGCCCCGGAGGAACGACAGGCCCGCCGCCGCATGGCCCTGGCCGAGGTGGAGCATATCGTGCGGATGCTGCGCGAGCCCGATATCGGCATCCAGATCGGTGTCGCACGCGAACCGATCCCCTCGACCTCGTTCCAGATCGCCCGCAAGGGCGGCGCCTCGACCCTGACGATCAGCCCCTTCCGGCTGGGCCACAATCCCAACATCCGGGTGGGCGTCGGCCTGATCACCCAGGCCCCCGAGGCGCTGGAGTTGCACGAGGAGATTGCGCAGCGGCTCTGGGCCACCTCGCTCAAGGGAATGGAAGCCGCGGCGCACGTCGAATCGCTGATCGCGAAGCACGGGATCACCTGAGCCGAAGCGCCCAAATTCACGGCAGGTGACCCAACGTGCACGTCAGGGCTTGCGCTGCCGTCTCATTTTTGAGATTTTCCCCATTGACGAAGGACACGCTAGAGTGAACGCTCAGGCATCCATCGCAACAAGGGACCCTTGGGGAGCGTATAATGAAAACCACCTCCATCCTCTTCGCCGCCGTCGCGGCAACTGGCCTCGGCTTCGCCGCACCTGCCATGGCGCAGGACTACGTCGCGAAGATCGGCCATCTCGAATCCACCCAGCAGAGCCGCCACATCCACCTCGAGAAGGTCGCGGAACTGGTGAAGGAGCGCACCGAAGGCGCCGTCGAATTCCAGATCTTCCCGCAGGGCCAGCTGGGCAACCAGCGCCAGATGAACGAAGGCGTGCAGCTCGGCACGATGGAGGCCACCGTCGCCCCAGCCGCCTTCCTCGGCGGCTTCAACCCGCTGGTGTCGATCCTCGACGTGCCCTACCTGATCCCCGAGGACGCCGAGGCCGCCGCCGCCCTGCGCGACGGTCCCTTCGGTCAGGCGCTGCTCGACAGCTTCTCGGACAAGGGCCTCGTCGCGATCGAGCTCTGGCCGAACGGCAAGAAGCAGTTCACCTCGAACAAGCCGCTCGACTCGATCTCCGATTTCTCGGGCCAGAAGTTCCGCGTCATGGACAGCTCGATCCTGATCGAACAGTTCAACGCGCTTGGCGCCTCCGCCATCGCCCTGCCCTTCGGCGAGCTCTACACCTCGCTTCAGACCGGCGTCGTGGACGGCGAGGAAAACCCGCTCGACACCATCCGCGCGATGAAGTTCTACGAAGTGCAGAAATACCTCGTCGTCTCCGATCACGGCGCGATGGAGGATGTCGTCCTCTTCAACCCGATGTTCTGGGAAAGCCTGCCGGACGACTACAAGACCATCATCACCGATGCCTTCGCCGAAGTGATCCCCGAGATGACCGCCCACAAGGCCGCGGCCGTCGAAGCCTCGCTGGACGCCATCAAGGACGCCGGCACCAACGTCCGCGTCGCGGATGAGGCAGAGCGCGCCGCCTTCCGCGAACAGATGTTCGGCCCGGCCTCCGAGGCCTATGTCGCCAAGACCGGCGAAGCCGGCCAGAAGCTGCTCGACATCTACATGGAAGAAACCGCCAAGTAAGCGGCCCCCGAAAATCTCCCCGTCCCGCCTTCGGGCGGGCCGACTTGCCCGGGCCGGCATTGCCCCGCGCCCGGGTCCTTTGTTTCAGAGGAGTTCTCATGCAAGCCCTCCGCCTTCTCCGGGTGATCGAACGCAGCGTGCTGGTCACGCTCTTCCTCACCATGGTGCTGCTCTACACCGGTTCCGTGATCACGCGGGAAATCGGCGGCACCTTCGCAAGCCGCTTCGCCTGGATCGAAGAGGCCGTACGCTTGATGAACCTCTTCCTCGTCTTCCTTGCCCTCGGCCTCGCGCTGGAGCGCGGCAAGCACGTCGGCATCACCAACCTGCGCGAGAAGCTGCCCGACCACCTGCACAAGCTGGTGCAGCGCAGCATCGACGTGGTTGGGGTCGTCTTCAGCCTCTACGTCGCATGGCTGGGCTGGGGCCTCGTGCAGTTCGTGCTGAAAACCGGCCAGAGCTCGCCCACGCTGGGCGTGCCCATGGGCTACATCTACATCGCGCCGGTGGTGGGCTTCGTCCTGCTGGCGCTGCGTTACGGCCTCAGCCTCTTCGGCGTGATCGACCGCTTTGCGCCGCAGGAGTCCGACGCATGATCCTCACCCTGATTATCCTCCTCGCGGTGGTCCTGCTGGCCTCCGGTTTCGAGATGCTGCTGGTGCTGGGTGTGCCTGCGCTCGCCTACAAGGAAGCCTTCTACGGCAAGCTGCCCGATGCGGCGGTGGTGCAGAAGATCGTGGGCGGCATCGACCATTCCACCCTGCTGGCGATCCCCTTCTTCATCTTCGCCGCGAACCTCATGGGCTCGGGTCAGATCGCACGCCAGCTGGTCGGCGTGGTGAAGGCCCTACTGGGCCACACCCGCGGCGGCATCGGTCACGTGGTCGTCGGCGGCTCGATGGCCTTCGGCTCGGTCTCGGGCTCGGCACCTGCCACCGTCGCCGCCATGGGCCGCATGGTCTATCCCGAGATGCGCGCGGCAGGCTATTCCGACAAGTTCTCCCTCGGCCTGCTGGTCGCCAGCGCCGAGACCGCCCTGCTGATCCCGCCCTCGATCACGCTGATCGTCTATGGCTGGATCACCGGCACCTCGATCTCGCAACTCTTCGCGGGCGGCCTCGCCGTGGGCGTCGTCCTCGGCATCGCCTTCTCGGTCTTCGTGCACCTGCAGGCCATCAAGGACGGCGTGGAGCCGGGCCCGAAACTGCCGTGGTCCGCGCGCTTCCGCGCCATGTGGGATGCGAAATGGGCGCTCGGCATGCCGGTGATCATCCTCGGCGGCATCTACTCGGGCGTCATCACGCCCACCGAGGCGGCCGCCGTCAGCGTGGTCTACGCGATCCTCGTGGAAATGATCGTCTTCCGCAGCCTCGACCTGAAGGGCCTCTTCAAGATCACCGAGGACAGCGCGATCAACACCGCGATCATCTTCGTGCTGCTGGCCATGGGCGGGCTGATCTCCTTCTTCGTCACGCTGGCGCAGGTGCCCAACTCGATCATCTCCTTCCTCGACGCGGCGGACGCCGGGCGGATCACCTTCCTGATCGCGGTCAACGTCTGCTTCTTCATCGCGGGGATGTTCGTCGATCCGAACTCCACCATGCTGGTGCTGGTGCCGCCGCTCTACCCGGTCGCGCTCAGCTTCGGGATCGACCCGGTGCACTTCGGCATGATCGTCACCCTGAACGTCTGCCTCGGCATGATCACACCGCCCTTCGGGCTCGACATCTTCGTCGCTTCCTCGACGCTAGGGCGCCCGGTGGCGCAGATCATCGCCGGTGTCTGGCCCTTCGTTCTGGTGAACCTGATCGTCCTGCTGCTGATCACCTACATCCCGCAAATCTCGCTCTTCGTGCCGCGCCTCTTCTTCGGCTGAGAAAGGTCCAAAATGTCCCTGTCTCCCACGATCCTCTCGGTGCCTGCGCCCGAGGGCCTGAGCGCCCGTTGCCTCGAGGCAAGCGCCGTCGTCGTCTCCAACACCCCTGTGAACGGCGAATATCGCCTGCTGGTGCTGGACGCGCCGCGCGAGGCGCTGAATTGCCAGCCGGGCCAGTTCTTCCAGCTGCTCTGCCCCGCGCCGGAGGGGGAGCATCCCTTCCTGCGCCGCCCGATGAGCATCTATGGCTATGACGCCGAGGCGGGCCGGCTCCAGTTCCTCTACAAGGTCGCAGGCGCCGGCACCCGGGGCCTTGCCACCCTGCGCGCGGGCGACAGCCTGAACGTGCTGGGGCCGCTGGGTCAGGGCTTCTCGATGCCCGAGGACTGGCAGAACCTGATGCTGGTGGCGCGCGGCGTGGGCCTTGCCACGCTGGCCCCGCTGGCGCGCGAGGCACAGGCCAGGGGACGCCGCCTCACCGCCATCTGCTCCGCCCGTCGGCCCGAACTGGCCATGTCGGTCGAGCTGTTCCGCGACTACGGCGCCGAGGTGATCGTGGTCCATGACGAGGATGGCTCCTCCACCCCCGAGGCACTGCGCCCGCTGATCGAGGCCCGGATCGCGGCAGGTCAGGTCGATGCCTTCTACACCTGCGGCTCCTCGCGCCTGTTACGTCTGTTGCAGGACCTTGGCCGCACCCACGGCATCCCCGGCGAGATCGCCATGGAACAGCAGATGGCCTGCGGTCTCGGCATGTGTCAGGCCTGCGTGCGCCCCTTCCGGGTGGGCGAGCGCGTGATCCAGCGCCGGGTCTGCCGCGAAGGCCCGGTCTTCCCCATTGCGGAGGCGATGTGATGAAGGACCTGATGACCCCCGACCTCTCGGCGCAGGTGGGCGCGCTGCGCCTTGCCAACCCGATCATGCCGGCCTCGGGCACCTTTTCCGAGGACCTCTCGGATGTCTTCGACCTCGATATCCTCGGCGCGCATGTCCTGAAAACGATCATGCACGGCAAGCGTGACGGCAATCCGACGCCCCGGGTCTGCGACCTTCAGGGCGGGATGCTGAACGCCATCGGCATTCCCTCCAAGGGGATCGAGGATTTCCGCGAGCGGATGCTGCCCTACTGGGCGCGCTACGGCGCACCGCTGGTGGTCTCGATCTCGGCCCATTCGATGGATGAATTCGCCCAACTCTGCGCCGAGGTCTCGCTGCCCGGCGTGGCGGCGATCGAGGCGAATATCTCCCGCCCCAACATCGAGGCCAACGGTCAGGCCTTCGCCATGCGCCCCGAGACGACCCAGGATGTCGTCACCCGGCTGCGCGCGGAAACCGACCTGCCCCTCTGGGCCAAGCTGACCCCCAACACCGGCGAGCCGGTCGAGGTCGCACTGGCCGCCGAGGCCGCGGGGGCCAATGCCCTCGTGGTGGCGAACACGGCGCTTGGCATGTCCATCGACATCAACACCCGACGGCCCAAGCTGGGCAATGTCATGGGCGGCATGTCCGGCCCGGCGATCAAACCCATCGCCCTGCGGATGACCTACCAGACCGCGCAGGCCTGCCGGATTCCCGTGATCGGCTGCGGCGGCATCGCCACGCTCGACGATGTGCTGGAGTTCCTAATCGCAGGGGCGGCCGCCGTTCAGGTGGGCACCGCGACCTTCCAGTCGCCCACCGTCATGGCGCGTCTCGTGGCAGAGCTTTCGGACTGGATGCAGGCACAGGGCGTCACCTCGCTGCCGCAGATCATCGGCACGGTCGAGGCCCCGGCAGAGGGGCTGCACGAATGAAGGACCTACAGGCCGATACCGCCCTCGCCTCGCTGGCGGAAGAGATCTTCGACGGCATCCGCGCGCTCTCGCCCGACGCCGCGGGCGTCAGCCGCCCGGCCTTTTCGGAGGTGGAGACAGCGACGCTCGACTGGCTGGCAGACTTCGCCCGCCGCAACGGGCTGGCGGTGGAGGAGGACGCGGGCCGCAACCTGCTCTTTTCCCTGCCCGAGGATGCAGAGGCCGAAAGCTGGGTGCTCATCGGCTCCCACGTGGACAGCGTGCCCATGGGCGGCAACTTCGACGGGCTCGCCGGGGTCGCGGCCGGGCTAATCGTGCTGATCCGCGCCGCCCGCACTGGCAGCCGCTTCCGCCGTCCGGTCAAATGCCTCGCCATGCGCGGCGAGGAAAGCGCGTGGTTCGGGGCCTGTTACCTCGGCTCCAAGATGCTGACCGGGTCGCTGCCTGCCGATGAACTCGCCGCCACCCACAAGGCCGACGCGCGCCCCCTGCGGGCGCATCTCGACGCGCTTGGCATCGACACCGCGCCGATCGCGGCCAACCAGCCGATCTGCGACCTGTCGAAGATCGAGGCCTATCTTGAGCTGCACATCGAACAGGGTCCATTGCTGGTCGAACGCAACATTCCCGCCGCGGTCGTCTCGGGCATCCGGGGCAACTTCCGCCACCGGCAGATCCGCTGCATCGGTCAGGCCGGTCACTCCGGCGCCGTGCCCCGCGCCTACCGGCACGACCCGGTGCTGGCCTTTGCCGAACTCATGCACCGGCTCGACGACACCTGGCGGCACCTGTCGCAGACCGGCCGCGACCTCGTGCTGACCTCGGGCATCGTGGGCACCGATCCCGCGCGCCACGCGATCTCGCGCATTCCCGATGAGCTGGCCTTCTCGCTCGACATCCGCTCGCAGGAGGTCGAGGTGCTGGACCAGATGCGCGCCTACCTGCGCGAGCAGATGGACGACATCGCCCGGTCGCGCGGCGTCAGCTTCGACACCGGCGCAGAGGTCGCCGTCGCCCCGGCGCTGATGAACCCGCAGATCATCGCAGGGCTGGAGGCGGCGATGACCCGCGCCACGGGCGATCATTTCACCATGGCCTCGGGCGGCGGACACGACGCGGCGATCTTTGCGCAGGCCGGGATTCCCGCGGGCATGGTCTTCGTGCGCAACCGCAACGGCAGCCACAACCCCGACGAGGCGATGGAGATCAGCGATTTCATGGTGGGCACGGCGGTGCTTTCCGCCTATCTGGAGGGCGAAGAATGACCGGACCCCTGCCCATGCCCCTCGCCCCCGAAACCCGACAGGATTTCGCCCGCCGCACCGCCCGCGCGCTGCTGGAGATCGGCGCCGTGGAACTGGCCGGCGAGCGGCCCTTTATCCTGTCCTCCGGCGTGGCGAGCCCGGTCTACATCAACGTGCGCAAGGTGATCTCGCACCCCGCGATCCGCGAGATGCTGATGCGCTTTGCCGTGGAGGTGCTGGACGCCGACATCGGCCGCGACCAGATCGACAGCATCGCGGGCGCGGAAACCGCCGGCATTCCCTTTGCCGCATGGATCGCCGCGATGACCGGCAAACCCATGCTCTACGTCCGCAAGCGCGCGCAGGGCTTCGGCCCCTCCGCGATGATCGAAGGCGAGGCCCGGCCCGGACAGCGCGTGCTGCTGGTGGAGGACCTGACCACGGACGGCGCCTCCAAGATCCGCTTCTGCGAGGCACTGCGGCAGGCCGACGTGCGGGTGCGCGACGTGATCATGCTGTTCCAGTATGACATCTTCCCCGAAACCCGCGCCGCCCTTGCCGACCACGGGCTGCGGCTGCATGCCCTTGCCACCTGGCGTGACATCCTTGCCGTCGCCAAGGAAGGCACATGGTTCACCCCCGAGGAACTGGACCGTATCGCCAGCTTCCTCGACGCGCCGCTGGACTGGTCCGCGGCCCACGGCGGCTCCCGCCGCTTGATCTTCTGACCAAAGGAATAGACAATGTTCACCTTCATTCTCGACACGCTCAAGGAGCAGGGCCGCAGCATTCTCGCCTACGAGGCGGTGGCCAAGAAGTCCTTCACCAAGGCCGTGGCCGAACCCCAGCACGCCGCTGCCTTCTACCTGATCGCCACCAGCGCCGAGAACTTTGCCGACCTGCACGAGCGGATGCCGATGTCGAAGCAGGATCTGGAACAGAGCTTCGAGGCCTTCCAGAAGGACATCGAGGCGCTGCAGGCGGCCTATGAGGCGGGTGAGCCCGAGACAATCCTCGCCGCGCTGAACCGCGTCGCCGCAGCCCGCGCCAGCACCCGCGTCTGATCCTGCTCGCCAGCCCCTTGCGGGCCCGACTGCCAGCCTGAGCCCGGCACCCCGGTCGCAGGCGAGAGGCAGGCGATCGGGCGGCCGCCCCCGACGGTGGCCCGGCCTCGGGGGCCCACTTCAGGCGCGCCCCTTGTGCCTGCGCCCCGCACAACTCTGCCGATGGATCGGCGGAGGGCATCCCCTGTCCTCCGCCGCCGTGCCACGCGGGACCGGCTGGAACGTCCTGTCCCGGGCACATCTCTTGCGGCGCCCTGCCCCTCGGGGCGGCGCCGAAGTCACGCAAGCCCGCACGGCACCACCGGTCCGGTTCGCGGCCCCCTCGCGCCCCTCCCCGTCCGGGCGGCGTCCGGGCGGCGTCCGGGCGACCTCACTCGTAGAGCGCGCCCGCCGCTTCCAGCCGGCGCTCCAGTCCGGCAAGTGCCACGTCGGGATCGACACCGGTCTGGTTCGCCACGTTCCTGCGCCAGCCCGCCATCAGCGGCGCAGTCGCCGCCTTCCACGCGTCGATCTCCTTCGGCGAGGGCCTGTAGGTCACGTGGCCCGGGCGTCCCTCCAGCACGGCGCGACCCTTGTGCTCTTCCGCCACCCAGCCTGCGGCCATGCGCTCCGACGCCTCCGGCGTGCAATGCCGGTCGATGACGGCGCGGTCCTCGGGGGCGAGCGCCTCGATCCGCGCGGCGTTCATCAGGATCGCAAAGGTCGAGCTGTAGAACGGCATATCCAGGTGATGGGTCAGCGTCCGGTCCAGCCCGAAGGTGACGAGACTGTCCCACGGTGCCGCGATCACCTCGACTGCGCCCTGCTCCAGCATCGCCTTCATCTCGGGCGCGGGAGCGAGGACAGCCTCGCCGCCGAGGTCGCGGATCAGTTCCACCATCGTGCCGTTGGCCGGACGCACGCTGCGACCCTTCAGGTCCTCCGGCGCACTCAGCGGGCCGGACATCGCGTGCAGCGTGCCGGGATCATGCTGGAAGACGAGGCAGGGATAGACGCCCGCCATCTCCTGCGGCGCGTAATCCGCGTACCATTGCTGGATGGCTTTCGAACCCGTCACCGCGTCCGAGACCAGCATCGGCATCTCGGTCAGGGACAGCAGCGGGAAGCGGCCCGGCGAATAGCCCTGGTTGATGAAGACGATGTCGGCACTGCCCTCGCGGGCCATGTCGTAATGCTCCGCCGCGCGGCCCAGTTGCTGCGCGGGATAGAGCGCCACCTCCAGGCGCCCGCCGCTCGCGCGTTCGATCGCCCGGGCCCAGGGGGTGAACCCATGGGTGACGAGCGGGTGGTCGGCGGGCAGCCAGTGCGACAGCGCCAGTTCGACGCGCGGCTTGGCGATATTGATCGGCTGTGGCAGCCCCTGCGCCCCGGCCCGGTCCGGGGCTGCGGCGGTTGCGGTAACGGCGAAAGCGAGGGCGGCAAGGCCCCCGGCCAGATCGCGGATCATCCGACGTCTCCTCCCTGTCGTGCGGGGCGCCCGCTCCACCGGGCTGCCCTGCGCCTGCTTCGGGCCCGTGGCCCCGGCGCCTCGCCCCGGGCCTCCCCGCCCGCGTCGTTTTGCCGTCTTCTCCTCCGGGGAAATACCCGTCTCCGCCCCCAGCCTAGACCGAAGCGCAGGGGAGCGGAACGGGTATTTTCGCAAGCCCTGCGCTGACGGACCTCTCCGCAGCCCGCCACGCGGCAGGCGCGTCGCTCGCGGGACAGATCGCGGGAACAGCGGTACGCTGGCCGGGCAGGTCCGGCCGGTGCCGCGCCGGTCTCTTTGTGATCGCAAACGCCGGTCTCTGGCCAATTTTTGTGATCACAAGCATCGAGAATTGTGTGCATCAGTACACAGTCATCCCGCACAGAGGGCCAACTTTGCCCTTGTGTGAGGGTAAATCCGTCAGCCATTCTGAAGGAAATCCTTCAGAATGACGCATTTTCTTCAGCATTTTGAGATGTCTTCACGATGCACGGGCGGCGACTCAGCCGTTATTCGCTGAAATCATAGCGGAAATGCACCTCTCCCCCCCGCCTTGCGCGTCATCTTGTCGCCGACTACGCGACAGATAGTCACTGCGCATCTCCGCGCAGACGCTCCCACCCAGATCGGCAGGACTACATTATGACCGACATTCCCGGACTCCCCAGCCGCCGGAGCTTCCTCAAAGCTTCCGCCGCCGGCATGGCACTGAGCGGGCTCGCACTGCCCGCCTCGGCGCAGAATGCGCCCTCTCCCGTGCCGCTTGACCAATACCAGCCCGAATATCTGACCGCAGATGAATGGGCCTTCGTGATGGCCGCGACCGCGCGGCTGATCCCCTCCGAGGGCGATGGCCCCGGCGCCCTCGAAGCCCGCGTTCCGGTCTTCATCGACCTCCAGCTGGCCGGTGACTACGGCACCGCCGACGACTGGTACATGGAAGGCCCCCACGACGCGAGCGCCGAACCGGCCCGCGGCTGGCAGACCCCGCTGAACCCGGCCGAGGTCTATCGTCAGGCGATCCCCGCCTTCAACGCTTGGTGCGAAGAGACCTATCAGGCCGAGTTCGCCGCGCTGGAACCCGCGCAGCAGGATGAAGCCCTGACCGCGCTCCAGAAGGGCGAGGTCGGCCTGCCCGCAGAGGTGCGTGATTTCTTCACCATCCTGCTCGCCAACACCAAGGAAGGCTACTTCGCGGACCCGCAATACGGCGGGAACTTCGAAATGCAGTCCTGGGTCTACATCGGCTTCCCGGGCGCGCGCGCCGCGTTCCGCGAATGGCCGACCCGGCACAACGTGAAATACCCGCTTGGTCCCGTCTCGATCAGCGGTGAAAGGGCATAAGAATGGCACGTCAGGAAAAGAAAAAGGACGTGGTCATCGTCGGCCTCGGCTGGACCGGCTCGATCGCAGGGATCGAACTGTGCCGCGAGGGCCTCGAAATCGTCGCGCTGGAGCGCGGCCATGACCAGAGCACCGTCCCCAACTTCGAGTACCCGCAACAGATCGACGAGCTGAAGTACGGCGTCCGTCTGAAGATGATGCAGAAGCCGTCGCAGCAGACGGTGACCGTGCGCCGCAACGACGGCGAAACGGCCCTGCCCTACCGCTCGCTCGGCTCCTTCCTGCCCGGCAACGGCGTCGGCGGCGCCGGCACGCACTGGAATGGCCTGAACTGGCGCCCCCAGCCCGAGGAACTGCGCCTGCGGTCCTACGTGGCCGAGAACTGGGGCGAAGAGATCATCCCCGAGGGCATGAACCTCGGCGATTATCCCGTCAGCTATGACGAGATGGAGCCCTTCTTCACCCACTTCGAGAAGGTGGCAGGGATTTCCGGCAAGGCCGGCAACCTGAACGGCGAGATCCAGGAGGGCGGCAACCCGTTCGAGGGCTGGCGGTCGGAAGACTACCCGATGCCCCCCACGGCGACGACCTACGACAGCTCGAAGTTCCAGGAGGCCTGCCTGGCCGCGGGCTACCATCCGTTCCCCGCCCCTGCCGGTATCGCCTCCACGGCCTATACCAACCCCTACGGGATGCAGATGGGCCCCTGCAACTTCTGCGGCTTCTGCGAGCGCTACGGCTGCTACCAGTACTCCAAGTCCTCGCCCCAGACGGCGATCCTGGACGCGCTGAAGATGCAGCCCAACTTCTCCTACCGGACCGAGTCCGAGGTGCTGCGCGTGGAACTGGCCGAAGACGGCAAGACCGCGACCGGCGTCACCTACTGGGACCACAAGGCCGGCGAAGAGGTCTTCCAGCCCGCCGACATCGTGATCCTGTCCAGCTACCAGCTGAACAACGTGCACCTGATGCTGCTCTCGGGTCTGGGCGAAGCCTACAACCCGCTGACCGGCATGGGCACGCTCGGCAAGAACTACGCCTACCAGATGAACGGTGGCGTCTCGATGTTCTTCAAGGACGAGAACTTCAACCCCTTCGTCGGCCACGGCGCGAACGGGATGTGCATCGACGACTTCTCGATCAACCAGAACGACTTCGGTGCGCTCGGCTTCATCGGGGGCTCCTACTGGCGTTCGGGCACCTTCAACGGTCAGCCGATCCGCAACATGCCGCTGCCCAAGGGCACGCCGTCGTGGGGCGCAGGCTGGAAGGAAGGCATCGGCGAGTGGTACGGCCACGCCATGTCGATCGGGTCGCACGGCTCGCACATGTCCTATGCCAACAACCACCTCGACCTCGATCCGACCTACAAGGACAAGCATGGCCGTCCGCTGATGCGGATGACGTTCAACTGGCAGGACAATGACCTGAAGATGAACCAGTACATGAAGTCCCAGATGGAGCCGCTCGCGGCCTCCCTGAACCCGGACGTCATGCAGTCGGGCTTCAAGGGCATCGGCGCGCAATATGACGTGCGCCCGTACCAGACCACGCACAACACCGGCGGCCACATCATGTCGGCGAACCCGACCGAAGGCGCGGTGAACAAGTTCAGCCAGACCTGGAAGGCGCACAACGTCTTCGCCATGGGCGCCGGCAACTTCGTGCAGAACACCCAGTACAACCCCACCGGCCTCGTCGGCGGCTTGGCCTACCACACGGTCAACGCCATCCGGACGCAGTACCTGTCCAACCCGCGTCCGCTGGTCTGAGGAGAGCGTAGATGAAAACTTTTCTCCGTATCATTGCCGGGCTGGTGGTTCTGGGCGTCGTCGCCCTGCTGGCCTTCATCTTCGTGCCGGTGCAGCGTAGCGCACCGGCGACCGATCTGGCCGCCGACTGGCAGCCGGAACCCGGTCAGGGCGAATACGTGATGCATGCCTCGGACTGCGTGGCCTGCCACACCTCCGGCGAGGGCGAGAGCATGGCCGGTGGCCGCGCCATCGCCAGCCCCATGGGCACGATCTGGTCGACCAACATCACCCCCGACAAGGACACCGGCATCGGCAACTGGTCCTATGCCGATTTCCGTGGCGCGATGGTGGACGGCGTGACCCCGAACGGCACGCACCTCTACCCCGCGATGCCCTACGAGAACTATCGCCTGATGAAGGAAGAGGACCTGCGCGCCCTCTACGACTACATCATGACCGAGGTTCCCGCGGTGTCGAACAAGGTGGAAGAGACCAAGCTCTCCTTCCCGTTCAACCTGCGCTTCGGCATCCGGGCGTGGAACTGGCTGGCGCTCACCCATGAGCCGGGCTTCACCCCCACCAGTTCGACCGAAGCCGAGACCCGTGGCCAGTACCTCGTCGAAGGGCCGGGCCACTGCGCGGCCTGCCACAGCCCGCGCACGGCCTTCATGTCACAGGACGGCATCACCGCTTCGGACGAGAGCTTCCTCACCGGCGGCGTGATCGACGGCTGGAACGCGCCCGCCCTGCGCGGTGCCGAGTCCGCGCCCCAGCAGTGGAGCACGGAAGAGCTGGCGCTCTACCTCGCCACCGGCCGCAACGCGCATTCCGCCGCCAACGGCGAAATGGGTCTCGTGGTCGAGCATTCGCTCCAGTACCTGACGGACGAGGACAACATCGCCATGGCGGCGTTCCTCAAGGGGATCGACGGCGCTGACGTGGACCTGCCGGACACCATCGCAGCGGCCGACCACCGCTCTATGGAGCCGGCCCCGGCAGATGCCGCAGGCGAGGCAACGGCCACGATGCTGACCGAAGCCAACCCCGACATCTCGCTCGGTGCGCGTCTCTACCTCGACAACTGCTCGGCCTGCCACTTCGTGACCGGCAAGGGCGCGCCCGAGATCTTCCCGGAACTGGCGCACAACGCGCTTGTCACCGGGTCGGAGACCAAGCCGCTGATCTCGGTCATCCTGAACGGCGCCGAAGTGCCCGGCACCGCCAAGCGCCCGATGACGCTGCGGATGCAGGGTTACGCCGACCGCCTGTCCGATGACGAGGTCGCGGAACTGGCCAGCTTCGTCCGCTCCGCATGGGGCAACGATGCCGGGGCCGTCACCGCAGCCGACGTGGCCGCCGTGCGCGCCGCAGGCGCCGGCCACTGAGCCAGCACCCCAGACCCTGAAACACGAAAAGGGGCCGCAAGAGCGGCCCCTTTTTCATATCCTCGTCCGTCTCTTCGACAGGCTCCGCCGCGACCCGCGCGGCTTCCGCCCTCAGCGGACGAAGCCCGTCCGCCCCGACGCCCGACACCCGCCTCAGGCTGGGGCACCGCCCGCACGCGCCCGCGCATCGAGCCAGGCCATCTGGCCCTCCGTCTCGATCGAATCCGGGAACTGCTCGCGCAGGGCAAGGATCGCCTCTCCCAGCGACAGGCCCCGGTCAATCAGCAGGCTGGCCGCGATCGTCCCGGACCGCCCCGCACCGTAGTGGCACGACAGCCCCAGGGTCCGCCCTTCGGCCAGCAGCGCCTCCACCTGCGGTGCAACCACCTGCCACTGCTCGGCGAACTCCTGCCCCGGGACGCCGTAGTCCCGGATCGGCAGATGGGCGAGAGGCAGGTCCCGCGCCGCCGCCGCCATGCGCAGCCCGTCAAAGGCGCCCTCAGGCAGTTCCGCCTCTTCCACCAGCACCACCAGCAGCCCGCAGTCAGCAAGTGCCGGGTGATCCAGCGTCGCCGCCAGCCGCTCCGGGTCCGCACCGGGGTGCCCCCCCGCCCCGATGGTCAGGCCGGGAAAGCCCATGGTCACGACACAGCCCCCGCCCGGCACCTCGATGCAGGTGCGGAGACTGGTGCTGGCGCGACGCTCGGCCGCTCGCTGGCTGTCGGTGAAGCGTTTCATCTGGGGACTTTCGCTGCAGGACTGGTAAACGGACACGGTGCCCCCGGGAGAGTTCGGGATGCGGAAAGATGCTGTATACAAGCATTTTCACCAATTCACAGGCATGATTTCGGCACGCCCGCCTATGCCGGCAGGCTTTTGCCGAATCTCCATGTTTTACTGGCTTGGGTGAGCGAAATCCTCGGAACGGCAACGAGACGTGCAAGAATGCCTCGGACACGGCCCCCGATCAGGGCGGCTGCGCCCGGTGAAAACGGACACAGCCGGCACCTCGCGATCACTTTCGCGGGTTCAGCCCCGCTTCAGCAGCGCCTTCCTGAGCCGCCCATGCACGCCCTTCTCCTGGTTGACGGACTGGGTCACCGCGAAATCCGCCGCGAGGGAACAGAGCTGGTAGGCTTCCGTCTCGGTGATATCGACATGCTCGCGGATCATGGCGATCATCTGGCGCAGGGCGATCTGGAGCGCGGTGTCTAGGCTCGCGTGGAAGCCCATCGAGATGATCTCCTCCGCCGTTTCCGCACGGGGGAAGTCGATCGGCGTCTCGCCCTTCTTCAGCACGTCGAAGGTGAAAGTCCCGGTCAGCGCCGTCTCAAGCGCGGTGATGCAGACCTCGCCATCGCCTTGGCAGCCGTGACCATCCCCGCAGGAGAAGAGACCGCCCTCGACATGGACCGGCAGGTAGAGCACCGAGCCCTCGGTCAGCAGCTTCAGGTCCATGTTGCCGCCATGCAGCCGCGGCTGGGTCGAGGCCAGCTCCCCCCACTCGGGCGGCGGGGCCACACCCATGACGCCGAAGAAGGGCTCCAGCGGCAGGGTCGCGCCCCAGGGCAGCTTGCCGGTCTTCGCCGCCCGGTCGATCGGGATCACCGTGGTCGCCTTGCCCGAGACGGGGAATTCTCCCGGCAGGGTGCCCGCGGTCGGCCGCACGATGTTGAAGCCCCAATCGGCGCCGAGGTCGATCTTCTCGATGGTGATCTTCAGCACGTCACCGGGCATTGCGCCCTTGATGGCCACAGGTCCCGTCAGCAGATGCGCGACCCGTGGCAGGTCGGCGGCGAGGATCGCCCGGTGGGTGTCGGTCACGGTCAGGCCGCTCTCCGGGGAGGGCAGGACCTCCTCCTTGCCGGACAGCGTCTCGATCACGATCCGGTCGCCCGCGTCGATCTCCTTCACCGGCGGCAGGTCGGACCAGAAGCGGCCCCAGTGGACAGTGTCGGGCGTGGCGGAAAGGCTGTGGTCGGTCATCGGGGGTCCTCTCGTTTGGTCGGGCAGAGCCTCCCCCCCAGCCCGGCGAAGGTAAAGCCCTAACCGTGGCCCGCGCCTGCGCCCTCACGCACTGCCTCAAATCCACGCGCCGCACCGCGACAGTTCGGGTTTCCATGGGCAAGACATTGAGAAATCGTTAGCATTACGGGAAGGTTATCGCAGGAATTGAACGGAGTGATCCCAATGGCTGCAGGTCAGCGCCGCATCGTCTCGTCCCAGCACCTCTCCGAGGGGCCCGCTGGCGAGGCCTCGGAATTCGAATTCGGGCTCACCATCGCCTACAACAGCTTTTCGCGCTGGATGCAGCGGTGCATGGCGGCGGCCGGCGGGGGCGAAATGTCACCGCTGGAGATCCTCGTGCTGCACAACACGAACCACCGCAACCGCGACAAGCGCCTCAACGACATCTGTTTCCTGCTGAACATCGAGGACAGCCACACCGTCACCTATGCCCTGCGCAAGCTGGTGAAGCTGGAGTTCCTGGAGGCGGAAAAGCGCGGCAAGGAGGTCTTCTACCGCACCTCCGAGAAGGGCCGCGCGCTGTGCGAAAGCTACCGCGCCGTGCGCGAGGACTGCCTGCTCGAACCGCTGCTGGACGGCAATATGGCGGGGGAAAAGCTCAGCGAGCTGGCTGCCGCGCTCCGGGTCCTGTCCGGCTACTACGATCAGGCCAGCCGCGCGGCCTCGTCGCTCTGAGGGCGACAGGTCTTGCCCCCTGGCCCGTCGGGGGATGCGACGCCCCCGGACTTTTCAAAAATTCCGGACCGGAAAATTCGAATTTTCCGGGGGGGGGGCGCGGGCCCTCTCCGCAGAGCCTCTCCCTCACCGCGGCCAAGAATTTTCCTTAAAATTCTTGGCCGCGGGCGGCGCGCTCAGTTCCCCATGGCCGAGGGCAGGAAGGTGACGATCCCGGGCACCAGCGTGATCAGCAGCACCGCAAGCAACAGCAGCCCGAAGAACGGCAGCGCCGCCTTGGCGATCTTCATGATGTTGGAGCCGGTCAGCCCCTGGATCACGAAGAGGTTGAACCCCACAGGCGGGGTGATCTGGCTCATCTCCACCACGAGAACGAGGTAGACGCCGAACCACAGCGGGTCGATCCCAGCGGCCTCGACCATGGGCAGGATGATCGACGTGGTCAGCACCACGACCGAGATCCCGTCGAGGAAGCAGCCCAGCACGATGAAGAACACCGTCAGCACCGCCAGCAGCGCATAGGAGGACAGGCCGAAGGTCCCGATCCAGGCGGCGAGGTTGCGCGGAATGCCGGTGAAGCCCATGGCAACCGAGAGCACCGCCGCACCCAGCAGGATGAAGGCGATCATCGCGCTTGTCCGCATGGCCGACATCAGCGCCTCGACGAAGTCGCTGCGGCTGAAGCTGCCGGTGCAGACCGCGAGGATCAGCGAGAAGAGCACGCCGACCGCCGCCGCATCCGTGGGCGAGGCCACGCCCGTGTAGATCGTCCCGATCACCCCGCCGATGAGCAGCACCACGGGCACGAGGCTGCGCGACGCGCGCAGTTTCTCCCGCAGGGAATACTGCGCCTCCTCCACCGGGATCAGACCCGGCGACATCCACGCGCGCAGCGCCACGTAGCCGCCGAAGAGCGCGACCAGCATGATCCCCGGCAGGATGCCCGCGATGAAGAGCCGGGCGATGGATTGCTCGGTCGCCACGCCGTAGACGATCAGGATCACCGATGGCGGGATCAGGAAGCCCAGCGTGGCCGAGCCCGCCAGCGTGCCGAGGATCAGGCTTTCGGGATAGCCGCGGCGGGTCAGTTCCGGCACGGACATCCGCCCGATGGTGGCCGCCGTGGCGGCGGAAGAGCCCGAGACGGCGGCGAAGATCGCGCAGCCCAGCACGTTGACATGCAGCAGCCGCCCCGGCGCGCGGGTCAGCCAGGGCGCCAGCCCGCTGAACATGTCCTTCGACAGGGACGATCGCAGCAGGATCTCCCCCATCAGGATGAAGAGCGGCAGCGCGGCCAGCGGCCAGCTGTGGCTGTGCCCCCAGAGCGTGGTGGCCAGCACCAGCCCCGTGGGCGCGTTGGTGAAGAAGGTCAGCCCCGCCAGCGCCACGACCAGCAGCGAGACGGCGACCCAGACACCGCTGGCCAGCAGCACCAGCAGAAGGCCGAGGAGGATCGAAAAGACAACGGGATCGGACATGTCAGGCGCGCCTCATTCGGTCGTGTCGTCGATCAGGACGGGACGGCGGGCCAGAAGGCTCTCCACCAGCCGGTCGAAGATCGAGAGGGTCAGAAGGATCAGCCCGACCACCATGACGATCTGGGGAATCCAGATCGGGATGGCGATCATCCCGGTGGACTTGTCGCCGTAGTGGTGGCTCTCCAGCAGCAGGGCGAGCGCGTACCACGCCGCGTAGGCCATGGCGCAGCCGGCAACCGCAAGCGCGAAGAGCTCCAGCATCCAGCGCCCGCCCGCCCCCATCCGCGACAGGAAGAGGTTCACCCGGATGTGCCCGCCGTGGCGGAAGGTCGGCGCGAGGGCGAGAAAGCTGGCCGCGGCCAGCATGTAGCCCGCGAAATCGGCATAGGAAGGGATCGTGTAGGACAGCGACGGCCCGCCGAGACGAGCCAGGATATTGAGCCCGACCTGCGCACTGACAAGCAGGCAGATCGCGAGGATCGACAGCGCGGCAAGCGCACCGGAGATCAGGTAGAGCGTATCGAGCAGGCGGCGCATGGCGGGGCCTCCCTGATGGGCTGGGGGAAAGGGGATACCGCCGCATCGGCCCGCATCACGCGGACGCTCTGACGCGCGGCGGCAGGGGACCTGTCGGAAGAGCCCTAGACCCGAGGCTCAGGGCCATCGGCGCAGGGTGACCCGACAGGGACGCACGAAGCAACGGCCCGGACCCTGCGGCGCAGATGGCCCGCGTATGGCCCGGCGATGGAGAACGGCCCGCCCCCGGAGGGACGGGCCGGACCCGGATCACTGTGCTTCGTAGGCCTCGAGGATCGCCAGCGCCTCGGGGCTGGCCTTCTCTTTCCACGATGCCAGCATCTGCGCACCGATCGCCTGAAGCCCCTCGGTCAATGCGGCGCTCGGGGCGGCGATGGTCATGCCGTTCTCCTGCATCTCGGCGGTCTTGGCCTCTGCCTCGGCCTTGGACATCTCCCAGCCGCGGGTCTCGGCCTCGGCGGCGGCGGCCAGCACGGCCTCCTGCACGTCGGCGCCCAGGCGGTCGAAGGCCCGCTGGTTCACCACGACGATGTTCTTGGGCACCCAGGCGTCGATCGGGGTGTAGGTGTCGACGAAGTCCCAGGCCTTGGAGTTGGCGCCGGTGGAGGGCGAGGTGATCATCGCCTCGACCTGGCCGGTGGTGAAGGCCTGCGGGATATCCGCGGCCTCGACCTGCACGGGCGCGGCCTTGGCGAGCGAGGCGAATTGCTCCAGCGCCGGGTTGTAGGCCCGGAACCGCAGACCGGCGAGATCATCGACGGTGGCGATTTCGCCGTTGGTGTAAAGCCCCTGCGCCGGCCACGCGACGGAGAAGAGCGGCTTGAGGCCCTGCTTGGCCAGCAGCTCCTCGATCACCGGCTTCTGGGCGGCCCAGAGGGTCTCGGCCTCGGCGTAGCTGGTGGCGAGGAAGGGCTGGCTGTCCATCCCGAAGGCGAGGTCCTCGTTCGCCAGCGTGGAGAGGAAGAACTCGCCCACCGGGACCTGGCCCGAGCGGACGGCGTTCTTGATCTCGCCGTGGGGGAAGAGCGAGCCCGCGGAATGCACCTCGATGGTGAGGCCGCCGTCTGTCGCCTCCGAGACGTCCTCGGCGAATTCGCGGATGTTCTGGGTGTGGAAGGTTGCATCGCCATAGGGGGTCGGCATGTCCCAGGTCTGGGCCTGGGCCGCAGTGGCGATCCCCATCGCGGCGGCGACGGTGAGCACGAACTTGTTCATCTTCATTCTCCTGTCGAAAGGGTGAAGTTGTCTTCACCTCGCTGTCATAACGTTGACAATTTGTCGGCATTTTGCATCATGTGTCAACGAAAACTTGGAAACCCGCGCCCAAGGCCCCTTCCACGATCAATCCGGAAGCCAATAAGAACAGGGCCGGGACCGACCGACAGGGTACAACAGATCATGTTCGACGACGTCTCCGCCATGACGGGCCGTGCAGAGCAGCAACCGGCCGAGATCCTGCCCCTCGGGCGGGATGGCTGGCTGGTGCGATTCGCGCTGACCGCCGCCCCCTGGGCGACCGCCGCGGCGCAGGTCCTCAACGACCGCGCACAGGCCGATCCGCCCGAAGGCGTGCTGCGGGTCATGCCCAGCCTGACCTCCGTCCTCTTTCGCTATGACCCCGAAACCACCGACCGGATCGCGCTGCGCGCCCGGATCGAGCGGTTGCTGGAGGGACGCGACTGGCGCGAGGCCACGCCCGAGCCGGCGGCCCGGGTCTGGCACATTCCCGTGGCCTTCGGTGGGGACCATGGCCCCGACCTCGACGCGGTCTCCGAGCTGTCGGGCCTCGCGGCGGAGGAGGTGATCCGCACCATCGTCGAGACGCCCCTGCGGGTCCTGGCCATCGGTTTTGCCCCCGGCCAGCCCTACCTCGGCCTGCTGCCCGAGGCGCTGGACCTGCCCCGCATGTCCAGCATCAACCCGCAGGTGCCCCGCGGGGCCATCGCCCTTGCCGTGCGTCAGCTCGTGCTTTTCCCCAATGCCTCGCCCACCGGCTGGCGGCAGGTCGGGCGCTGCGCCTTCCGCGCCTTCCGGCCCGAGGCAGAGGCCCCCGTGCCGCTGCGTGCCGGTGACGAGCTGCGGCTTGCCACCGTATCGGGCGGCGAGATGGACGGCCTTCTTGCGGCGGATGATCCGGAGGGCGGCGCCCGCTGCGAGATCCGCCGATGACCGCCACGCTCCTCATCCGCTCTGCCGGTCCGGGGGTCAGCGTTCAGGACACCGGGCGCCCGAACATGGCGCATATCGGCCTCTCGCGCGGTGGCGCGGCCGATCCCCTCGCCCTCCACGAGGCGGCGGCCCTGCTGGGCCTGCGCGCGCCCGCGGCGGCCATCGAGATGGCGGGCATGGGCGGCACCTTCGAGGTCGACGTGCCCATGCGCATCGCCCTGACCGGCGCCCCGATGAGGGCCCGCATCGATCAGCGCGACATACGCTGGAACGCCAGCCACCTGCTGGAACCCGGCCAGCGCCTGACCGTCGGCGCGGCAGAGGTCGGCACCTATGGCTATCTCACCCCCGCGGGCGGCATCGCGACCACGCCGCTTCTCGGCAGCCGCAGCACGCATCTGACCGCGGGCCTCGGCGCGCTGCTCAAAGACGGCGACCGCCTGCCCCTCGGAGCCGATCCCGCGCCCGAAACGCCCGCCATGGGCCTCATCCCCGAGGCACGGTTCACCGGCGGCACGGTGCGCTTCATCGAGGGGCCGCAGACCGGCCTCTTCGCCCCCGAGACGCTGGCGCGTTTCGAGGAAACGACCTTCACCCGCTCCGCCACCGCCAACCGGCAGGGCGTGCGGCTGGAGACCGAGGCCAAGCCCTTCGCGGCCGAGGTCACCTCGGGCCTGTCGTCGGATTTCATCCTAGAAGGCGATCTCCAGATGACCGGCGACGGGCAGCCCTACGTGCTGCTGGCGGAATGCCAGACCATCGGCGGCTACCCCCGCATCGGCACCGTCATCGGCCCCGACCTCGCCCGCGTGGCGCAGGCGCCGCTTGGCGCTCAGCTCCGCTTCCAGCGTATCGGGATCGACGAGGCGGACCGCCTCGCCGCCACCCATGCCGCGCGGCTCAAGACCCTGCGCCGATCGGCCAAGCCATTGGTGCGCGACCCGGCCAGCATTCCCGACCTGCTGGCCTATACATTGATCAGCGGCGTCACGGCCGGAAGAGAGCTGGAGGAGTGAACATGCTCAAGGTGGACCTGAATTCCGACATCGGCGAAGGCTTCGGCGACTGGACCAAGGGCGACGATGCCGCGCTGATGGAGGTGATTTCCTCGGCCAATATCGCCTGCGGCTTCCATGCCGGCGACCCGGACGTGATGGCCCGCACGATGCGGCTGGCGCTGGAGAACGGCGTGGGCATCGGGGCGCATCCCGGGTTCAACGACCTCAAGGGCTTCGGCCGGCGGCGCATCCCCATGAGCCACGCGGAACTGGCCAACATGGTGACCTACCAGCTGGGCGCGGCGCAGGCGATGGCCCGCGCCGCCGGGGGCGAGGTGCGCCACCTAAAGCTGCACGGGGCGCTGTCCAACATGTGCTCGGAAGACGCGGACATGGCCCGGGCCTGCTACGAGGCCGCGCTGAAGGTGCAGCCCGACGTCGTGATCATGGTGCTGGCCGCCACGGCGATGGAAGACGTGGTGCGCGACCTAGGCTGCAACTGGGCGGGCGAGATCTTTGCCGACCGCGCCTACAACGACGATAGCACGCTGGTGGCGCGCGGCCAGCCCGGCGCGGTGCTGCACGATCCGGAGGCGATCACGGCCCGCATCCTCGAGATGCTGAAGGCCGGCGCGATCATCACCGAAAGCGGCAAGCACATCCCGTGCCGGATCGACACGATCTGCCTGCATGGCGACACGCAGGGTGCTGTCGACATGGCCCGCGCCCTGCGCCGCGGGCTGGAGGCCGAGGGTGTCGAGATCGCCGGGCTCTGAGCCCCGCTGCACCGCCAGACAGGCCGTGCCGGGCCCGTGATCGGGTCCGGCACGCTGCGTTCCGGTCCCTGCGACATGCGCCGGAATTGATCCCTCCCGCCCCCGCCCCTATCACGGGAAGCAGGCGCCGCCCCCGCGCGGCAAGGGAGGACGAGACACATGCAACTTGAAGACAGGGTGATCCTGATCACCGGCGGGGCTTCGGGCCTCGGGGCCGCCGTGGCACAGATGGCAGTGGACGCCGGCGCGCGCGTGGTGCTGGCGGACATGAACGCCGAGGCGGGCGCCGCGCAACAGGCCGCGCTTGGCCCGCAGGCGCATTTCCAGCGCTGCGATGTCACCAGCGAGGCCGACGGTCAGGCCGCGGTCGCCGCCGCCCTCGACCGCTTCGGCCAACTCGACGCGCTGGTGAATTGCGCGGGCGTCGCCCCGGGCGAGAAGATCGTGGGCCGCGAGGGGCCGCACCGGCTGGAGAGCTTTGCCCGCGCGGTGCAGATCAACCTCGTCGGCACGTTCAACATGCTGCGGCTGGCCGCCGATGCCATGGCGAAGAACGCGCCCGGTGCCGATGGCGAACGGGGCGTGATCGTCAACACCGCCTCGATCGCGGCGCAGGACGGGCAGATCGGACAGGCAGCCTACGCGGCCTCCAAGGGGGGCGTCGCGGCGCTGACCCTGCCCGCCGCCCGCGAACTGGCACGCCATGGCATCCGCGTGGTGACCATCGCGCCGGGCATCTTCGGCACGCCGATGATGGCCGGTCTGCCGCAGGAGGTGCAGGACTCCCTCGGCGCCAGCGTGCCCTTCCCGGCCCGTCTCGGCGATCCGGCGGAATACGCGGCGCTGGCAAAACATATCCTCGAGAACCGGATGCTCAACGGCGAGGTGATCCGCCTCGACGGCGCCCTGCGCATGGCGCCGAAGTAACGCACCGGGAGGACGACCAACACGGCAGGCGCCCCGCCGGGCGCCGCGCGCGCCTCAGTGATGCGGCATCTCCGCCGAGGAGGGTTTCAGCGGCAGGTCCTCGTGCAGCGGCACGGCCTGCCGTTCGATCATCCGGTGGACCTGCGGACGCTCGGGCCCGCGGTGCAGCGCCTGCAACGCCTCGTAGCCTTCGAGGTCGGACTTGGTCCGCCGCGCGTTGTGGCGCAGGTAGTCGTTCCACGTCGCGACGTGGAAACGCTCGCGCCAGAGGTCCGGGTTCTCGAGGTCCCGCAGAAGCGACCAGTTCCGCGCCCCGTCCCGGATCCGCACCCGGCGACGGCGGTGGATCGCGGCGAGGAAATCATCCACGTCCTTCTCGTCGATGATATAGTCGATCATGATCACGATCGGGCCGGACCGCGCCCGCAGATCAAGCCGCAACTCCGGCTCGTGGAAGGTGTTGAGCGGATCGAGATCGACACCGCCGAACTCCCCCAGCCCGATCCAGCGCCCCACCAGCGCACCCAGCAGCAAAAGCGCACTGGCCAGCAGCAGGGCGACTGTGACGGAATGCGCCTCGGCGAAGAGGCCCCAGGTCCAGGCCCCCAGCGCCATGCCGCCGAAGGTGGCGGTCTGGTAGAAGGACAGCGCCCGCCCCACGACCCACCGCGGGGTCGAGAGCTGCACCGTCACGTTGAAGAGCGACAGCGCCAGCACCCAGCAGGCGCCCGAGATCAGCAGCCCTACCGCGGAGATCGCGATATGCGTCCCGGCAGAGAGGATCGCCATGCCCGCGGAGAACCCGAGGAAGGCCGCCACCACGATCTGCTCGTTGCGGTAGCGCGACCGGACCCGTCCGTTGATCATCACGCCGCCGATGGCCCCCAGCCCGAAGAAGCCGAGCAGCAGGCCATAGGTCAGCGCGGTGCCCTGCAGCATGTCCCGCGCCACCAGCGGCAGCAGCGCCATGGCCGAGGAGGCCGCGAAGCCGAAAAGGCAGCTGCGCGCCATCACCTTGACCAAGTGCGGCGACATCGACATGTAGCGCAGCCCGGCGCCAAGGGCCTGCGGCAGGGGTTCCCGCGGCAGGCGCTCGGCCTTCTTCTCGGGCTTCCAGAGCCAGAGCGCGAGGATGTTCGGCAGGTAGGTGACCGCGTTGAAGGCAAAGGCTGCCGCCGCCCCCGCCAGCGCCACCAGCAGGCCGCCGAGCGCGGGCCCGACCGACCGCATCAGGTTGAACCCCATCGAGTTGAGCGAGACCGCGGCCGAGAGGTTCTCGCGCCGGACGATGTCGCCCATGCTGGCCTGCCACGACGGGTTGTAGAGCGCCATGCCGCAGCCGATCGCGAAGGTGAAGGCCAGCAGGCCCCATGGCCCCAGCAGGTCCATGTAGGAACAGACCGCCAGCGCGATCGAGACCGCCAGCATGAAGAGCTGCGCGCTCATCAGGATGGTGCGGCGGTCGAAACTGTCGGCCAGAGCCCCCGACACCAGCGAGAAGACCATGATCGGCAGCGTGTTGGAGGCCTGTACCAGCGCCACCATGTCGGAGGTTCCGGCCAGCGAGGTCATCAGCCAGCCTGCGCCCACCATCTGCACCAGCCCGCCAAGGTTGGAGACCTGCGAGGCGAGCCAGAGCGACCGGAAGGTCGGATTCGCGAAGGGCGCGAAGGTGTTGCTCCTGGGTTCCATCGCGGGGCTCCGCTCGGCTGGCGCCCTGTGGGCGGCGTCGGAGGCATGGCATTGGCCCGGCGCAGGCCTGCCTCCCCCTCCCGCGCGAACAGATGCATAACGCACGTTTCTCGCGGACAACGCAATGGGGATGCAGGGTTTTTGCCGTGCGCTGCGCAGGGCATCGCGCAGGCAGGCGGAGGAGCGCCCTCCCTCGTATCGGCGGGGTGGCGTGAGATGGCGCCCGCGACACGGGCGGCCGCCCGGACAGAGCGGGCGCGGTCCGCCAACGTACGCAAGGGACCGGCGCGGGCCGACACAGGTCACCGGCACCGGGCACCCTGCGTGTCAGGCGAGCCGCACGCCCCGGTGGCCTCATCTCGGGACGTCGCCCCGCCCCTCGGGCCCATTGCCGCGACAGGGCCGATATCCGATAAGGCGCCATGCACCTGCCCATCGACGCCGCCCTGCCCGACCTGATCGCCGCGCTCCGCGCCCGCGGCCGTGCCGTGCTGCAGGCCCCGCCCGGCGCCGGCAAGACGACGCGCGTTCCGCTGGCGATCCTCGATGCCGGCCTCACCCCGGGCCGCATCCTGATGCTGGAGCCGCGCCGTCTCGCGGCCCGCGCCGCCGCCGAACGCATGGCCGAAACGCTGGGGGAAAGCGCCGGACAGACCGTCGGGTACCGGGTGCGGGGCGAGGCCAAGTCCTCGAAGGCCACGCGGATCGAGGTGGTGACCGAGGGCATCCTCACCCGGATGATCCAGTCCGATCCGGAGCTTTCGGGCGTGGGCGCCGTGCTCTTCGACGAATTCCACGAACGCAGCCTGAACGCCGACCTCGGCCTCGCGCTCTGCCTCGAGATCGCGGGCGCCCTGCGCGAGGACCTGATCCTCGTTGCCATGTCGGCCACGCTGGACGCGGGCCCGGTCGCCGCCCTGATGGAGGACCCGCCGCTGGTCACCTCCGAGGGCCGCGCCTTCCCGGTCGGGACCTGCTGGCTCGACCGGCCGCTGCCGCCCCGCACGCGGCTGCCCGAGGCCACCGCCGACCTCGTGGCGCAGGCCGTCTCCGAGACCGAGGGCGGCGTGCTGGTCTTCCTGCCCGGCGAGGGCGAGATCCGGCGCACCGAGGCGCTGCTCTCCTCCCGCCTGCCCGGGGACTGCCAGCTGCGCCAGCTCTTCGGTGCCATGGACTTCGCCGCCCAGCGCGCGGCCATCGCGCCGGTGCAACAGGGCCGCAAGGTGGTGCTGGCGACCTCCATCGCCGAAACCTCTCTCACCATCGAGGATATCCGCGTCGTGGTGGATGCAGGCCGGGCCCGCCGGTCGCGCTTCGATCCCGGCTCGGGCATGGCGCGGCTGGTGACAGAGCGCGTGACCCGCGCCGAGGCGACCCAGCGGGCCGGCCGCGCGGGCCGGGTGGCGGAAGGCACCTGCTATCGCCTCTGGACCCGGGGCGAGGAGGGCGCGCTGGCCCCCTACCCCCCAGCCGAGATCGAGGCCGCGGACCTCGCGGGCCTCGCGCTGGAACTGGCGCTCTGGGGTGCCGCGCCGGGCGATCTGCCCTTCCTCACGCCCCCGCCGGAGGGCGCCTTTGCCGAGGCACAGGCCCTGCTGCGGATGCTCGGCGCGCTCGATGCCCAGAACCTGATCACCGCCCATGGCCGCGAGGTGGCCGCGCTGCCGCTGCATCCGCGCCTCGCCCATATGCTGATCCGCGCGGGCCGCGATGCCGCCCGCATGGCCGCCCTCATCGCGGACCGCGACCCGCTGCCGCGTGGCGCCTCCGTCGACCTGACCCTGCGGGCCGAGGCCCTCGCCGATCCGCGTCGTTTCTCGCGGGAGCGCGGGATAGACCCCAACGCAGGCGCCCTGCACCGCATCCGGGACGAGGGCAAACGTCTGGCCCGGGCCGCGCCCGCCCCCAAGGGCCTCTCCCTCGCGGAACAGGTGGCCCTGGCCTACCCCGACCGGATCGGGCTGCGCCGTCCGGGCGATGCGCCCCGCTGGCAGCTCTCGGGCGGCAAGGGCGTGAAGCTGGAGCCCGGCGATGCGCTCGCCGGGGCCCGGCTGATCGTCGTCACCGACACCGACGGCGACCCGCGCGAGGCGGCAATCCGGCAGGCGGCCCAGATCGGCGAGAGCGAGGTGCGCGGGCTTTTCGCGGAGCAGATCGCATGGGTCGACCACGTGGTCTGGTCCAGACGTCACCGGAGGGTCGAAGCCCGCCAGCGCGAGATGTTCGGCGCCATCGCCCTGCAGGACCGGCTCTGGCGCGATGCGCCCGAGGCGGCCGTGGCCCGCGCCATGCTGGAGGGCGTGCGCGACCTCGGCCTGTCATGGTCGGAACCGGCCCGGCTCTTTGCCGGGCGGGTGACGCTGGCACGTGCCGAGGACCCGGACCTGCCGGAGATGACCGATGCCGCCCTGCTGGAGAGCGCCGAAGACTGGCTGCTGCCCTATCTCTCCGGCCTCCGGGACGCGGAAGGCTGGAAACGGTTTGACATGCTCGACGCGCTGCGCGCCCGGCTGACGTGGGAGCAGATGCAGGCCATCGACCGGGCGGTGCCGGCGAAGTTCACCACGCCGCTCGGACGCCAGATCGCCATCGATTATTCCGGTGAGGCCCCGGGCATCACCCTGCGCCTGCAGGAGATGTTCGGCCAGACCACCCACCCGAAGGTCGCGGGCACGCCTCTGCGGGTCACGCTGCTCTCCCCGGCCGGACGTCCAGTTCAGGTGACGATGGACATTCCCGGCTTCTGGGCCTCGTCCTATGCCGACGTGCGCAAGGACATGCGCGGGCGCTACCCCCGGCACCCCTGGCCCGAAGACCCGACCCAGGCCGACCCGACGCTGCGCGCCAAGCCCCGCGGCTGAGACGGTGGCGAGACGGAGCCGGGAGTGAAACGGACCTGAGACGGGCGCGGACGGCGCGGACACCGGGCTGAGACGCTGCGCCGCGGCACGCCCCGCCCGGGCGGGGCTGGCGGCGGGTGACATCACCCTGCCCGCGCCTTATAAGGCAGCCCCAACAGACATCTCCAACCGACGGATCTTTGCATGACGATCAAGGTTTTTGGCCACAAGTCCCCCGACACCGATTCCACCGGCTCGCCGCTGATCTGGGCGTGGTACCTCTCCGAGGTGAAAGGCACCCCCGCGGAGGCCAAGCTGCTGGGTGAACCCAACACCGAGGCCGCCTTCGTCCTCGAGAAGTGGAACTGCGACAAGCCCGAGATCATCTCGGAGATCAGCGCGGACGACAAGGTCGTCATCGTCGACACCAACAACCCGGCCGAACTGCCCGACGCGATCAACGAGGCCGAGATCATCCAGATCATCGACCACCACAAGCTCTCCGGCGGGATCGAGACCAAGGCACCGATCGACATCACGATCAAGCCGCTCGCCTGCACCGCGACCATCATGTACAACCTGATGGGCGAAAACCGCGCCAAGATGACCGATCAGGTCAAGGGCCTGATGCTCTCCTGCATCCTGTCCGACACGCTGGAATTCCGCTCCCCCACCACGACCGACCAGGACAAGGACCTGGCCGTGAAACTGGCGGCCGAGCTGAACCTCGACCTCTCGGCCTATGCCTCCGAGATGTTCGAAGCCAAGTCCGACGTCTCCGCCTTCTCCGATGCGGAACTGCTGCGGATGGACAGCAAGGAATATGCCGTCGACGGCACCAAGTTCCGCGTTTCCGTTCTGGAAACCACCGCGCCCAAGATCGTGCTGGACCGCAAGGACAGCCTGATGGAAACCATGCTGACCGTCGCCTCCGAGGATGGCGTCGATCAGGTGCTGCTCTTCGTCGTGGACATCCTGAACGAGGAAGCGACCCTGATGGTCCCCAATGACCTCGTGAAGACCGTGGCCGAGAAGAGCTTCGGCGCCACCGTCGAGGGCGACACCGTGGTGCTGCCCGGTATCATGAGCCGCAAGAAGCAGATCATCCCGTCGCTGAAAGTCTGAGCGGCGCGGGAACCGGGGATGTGAAGCCAAGCGGCAGAGGCCTCCCCCGCACCAAGTGGTGGGGGGCCATGTGATGGAGACAGCGCTGCCTTGGCTTTACCCACCCGTGGCGATCACAGCCCGGCCACTTTCAGATCAGACAAGAGGGCATCCCACGGGGTGCCCTCTTCGCATTCAGAACGCGTGCGCTCCCCGCCCAGACGAGCGGTCAACGCCCAAACTCGCGAGCGAGCGAACCGGATGCCCCTTGGTCGCGCAAGAACCGGTATCAGGGACCAGCTTCTGAGCTGACCATGCAGCGAGGCAGCGGCCTTGACGCGCTCCCCTGACGACACGCCATCCCGGCAGCCCGACAGGCAGGGCGCGGAGGGATCCCAGCCAGCGCCCTCGCACGAAGACCTCGGCCAGGATCGCCCCTGGCCGCTCAATGCGCCCTGTAGGCCGCCCGGGTTTCGCGCAGGTGGCCAAGGGGAACCCAGCCGCTCGTGCCATCCTCTTTCTCGCACCATGCCCAGCCGTGGCCCTCGCGCAGCGCCCGCACGCGCTCGCCCGCGCGGCAGGAGAGCTCCCGCGCTGTATAGTCGACCGCGGCCACGTAGCCTCCGGCGCGCGGCATCGGCAGCGCCTCGGGCACCCAGCCCGCGCCGCCCGTCCGTGACCGGACGCGCAGCCAGCGATGCCCGTCCCGTTCATCCGCAGGGCCCTCCAGTTCGATGGGGTCCCCCGCGCGCAGGCGCAGCGGATCGGCCTCGGTCGCAGTCCAGGTCTGTGTCACTTCGTACTGCATCCTTTTCTCCTGCTCAGGTCGTTTTGCAGGAACAACCGGTCCGACGAGGCATCGGTTCCCTGCCGTTCTGTCGCACCCCCGGGGTGACGTCCGCCCGCCACAGGCTCGCGGTCGGGCAGACGTCCGCACCGGCGTCACGAGAATCCGCGGGCGCGTCGAGCGACATGACAGTCCGGTGACAATTCCCTTCACCGCTTCACCGCAGGCAGCCGGCTCTGGCCCCTGCCGCATGGATACGCCATACCAAGGCCGAACCCTTTCGATATCGCCCCCTTCAACCCCGCGAGGACCCCATGACCCGCATCGTCTCCTCCTTTGCCGAGATCTCCACGAACTATGACGCCGCCTTCGTCGACCTCTGGGGCTGCGTCCACGACGGCGTGAAGGCCTTGCCCGAGGCGGTCGCCGCATTGCAGGCCTACCGCGCCGCCGGCGGCACGGTCGTGCTCGTCACCAACTCGCCCCGCCCGCGCGCCAGCGTGGAGGTCCAGCTCGACCAGTTCGGTGTCGCCAGCGACGCCTGGGACACGATCACCACCTCCGGCGACAGTGCCCGTGCGGCGATGTTCGAAGGCGCCGTGGGCTCCAAGGTGTTCCACATCGGCGTGCCGGAAGAGACCGCCTTCTTCGAGCCCCTGCACATCATCGAGAACCCGGTCGAGGTCACCAAGGTCGCGCTGGACGACGCCGAGGGCATCGTCTGCACCGGCCCCTTCGACCCCCACGCCGATCCCTCCGAACTGCGCCCGCAGCTTCTGCTGGCCAAGCAGAAGGGGCTCAAACTGCTCTGCGCCAACCCCGACATCGTGGTCGACCGCGGCGAGACCCGGGAATGGTGTGCCGGCGCCATTGCCGAACTCTACACCGAAATGGGTGGAGAAAGCCTTTACTTCGGCAAACCCCATCCGCCGATCTATGACCTCGCCCGCCGCCGCCTCGCGGCCACCGGCAAGGACATCCCGGACAGCAGCATCATCGCGATCGGCGACGGCATCCGCACCGACATTCTCGGGGCCATGGGCGAAGGGATCGATTCCCTCTTCATCACCGGCGGCCTTGCGGCAAAAGAGACCAGGACCGAGGTCCAGCCCGACGAAACCGCGCTAAATGACTACCTGGACAAGGAAAAATCCACCCCGACCTTCGCGATCGGGAAGTTGCGCTGATCACATCTCCCCTTGACTTTCTGCGGCTGCGAGGTAATTAAATTGCCGAAACAACGATTTGCTACAGCACAAAATTACCCGACCAACCCAACGGAGGGTCCCATGTTCGATCAAGCCCCGCGCGGAACGATCTACCTCGAAGACCTCGAAGTCGGCATGACGCGCCACCTCGAGAAGCAGGTGACCGACCGCGACATCGAGATGTTTGCCGAGGTCTCAAGCGACCACAACCCGGTGCACCTCGACGACGAATATGCGAAGCAGTCGATCTTCCACGGCCGCATCGCCCACGGCATGCTGACGGCGGGGCTGATCTCCGCCGTCATCGGCGAACAGCTGCCCGGTCATGGCACGATCTACATGAACCAGTCGCTCACCTTCCTCGCCCCGGTGCGCCCGGGCGACATCGTCCGCGCCGAGGTCGAGGTGCTCGAGATCAACCATGCCAAGCGCCGAGTGAAACTCGACTGCCGCTGCCTCGTGGACGGCAAGAAGGTTCTGATCGGCGAGGGCATGGTGCTGGCCCCCTCCCGCGCCGCCTGACCTTCATCTTTCCCGAAATACTCATCTGCAGAACGGGGCCTCCACTGGGCCCCGTTTTCGCATCTGCGCCCCGGGGCCCTCAAACCCGGAATTTTCAAGAATTCCGGACCGGAAAAATCGAATTTTCCGGGTCCAGCCGCACCCCAGCCACGCCACCCGCGGGCCGCCCGAGCGGAACGATCCATGTGAGGCCCTGCACGCAAAATTCTCCGAAGAATTTTGCCAAGAATTTTCGAAAATTCTTGGGCGCCCCCCGCCGGGGATCGAGAGACAGCCCGGTTCTGCACCACCGCCCCCTGCCCTGTGGCCCCGCGCACAGTCCGCCGCCGGCCGGAAGGCGCTTGTCCCCTTGCGCCCCCTGCACGCCGGGGCTAACCCTCGGCCCATGAGGATCGTGCGTGATTACCACTTCGTGGCCCCGGAAAACCGCGGCGCCTGTGTCGCCATCGGCAATTTCGATGGCGTGCATCTCGGCCACCAGTCGGTGATCGACCTTGCCCGCACGGCCGCGACCGAGATCGGCGCCCCCCTCGGCGTGCTGACCTTCGAACCGCACCCGCGCGAATTCTTCGCCCCCGATGCCCCCGCCTTCCGCCTGACCAGTGCCGCCGCCCGGGCGCACCGCCTGCAGAAGCTGGGCGTCGACGTGCTCTATGAACTCAATTTCAACACCGGCCTTGCCGCCCTCAGCCCGCGCGAGTTTGCCGAGAAGGTGATCCTGGGCCTCGGCCTGCGCCACGTCGTGGTGGGGGGCGATTTCCACTTCGGCAAGGGCCGCGCCGGCTCCGTCGCTGACCTTCAGGCCTTCGGCGCCGAGATGGGCTTCGGCGTCACCGTGGCGCCGCTGCTGCGCGGCGAGGCGGGCAATGTCTCCTCCACCGCGATCCGCGAGGCCCTGACCGAAGGCCGCCCGCGCGACGCCGCCGCGATGCTGGGCCACTGGCACCGGATCGAGGGCACCGTGGTGACCGGCGACCAGCGCGGTCGCGACCTCGGCTTCCCCACGGCGAACATGTGGATCCGCGGCCTGCAACAACCCAGGTTCGGCGTCTACGCCGTGCTGGTCGATGTGCTCGATGGTCCCCACAAGGGCCAGTACAAGGGCGCGGCCTCCCTCGGGATGCGACCCATGTTCAACGGGCAGGAGCCGAACCTCGAAACCTACTTCTTCGACTTTCACGGCGATCTCTACGGCGCAACGCTCTCCGTCGCGCTGATCGACTACCTGCGCCCCGAACTCAAGTTCGATGGCCTCGATGCGCTGATCGCCCAGATGGACCGTGACTGCGACCAGGCCCGCGCCATTCTGGATGCCCTATGACCGACCCGATCGAGCGCAAGAAGGGCCTGCGCGCCAAGTTCTGGGAGAAATACAGCCTCAAGCAGCTGACCCGGAAGGAATGGGAAGCGCTCTGCGATGGCTGCGGCAAGTGCTGCCTGAACAAGCTGGAGGACGAGGAGACCGGCGAGGTCGCCCTGACCCGCGTCGCCTGCCGCCTGCTGGACGACGACACCTGCCTGTGCAGCCAATACGAGATCCGGCACCAGTTCGTGCCGGAATGCATCACGCTCCGCCCCTCGAACATCGAGAAGAACCTCTACTGGATGCCCCAGACCTGCGCCTACCGGCTGCTGCACCTGGGCCTGCCGCTCCATGACTGGCACCCGCTGATCTCGGGCGATCCCGCCACGGTGCATCGCGCGGGCGTCTCGGTGCAGGGCATGACCGTGTCCGAGTTCGAGATCGATGAGGACGAGTGGGAGGACTACATCATAGAGGAACCTCTCTGACATGTTCTTTGCCTCCGACAACGCCGGCACCGTGCACCCCGCGATCCTCGACGGGCTGGCCAAGGCGAACACCGGCTATGTCGCCAGCTACGGCGCCGACGACCTGACCGCAGCCGCGCAGGCGCGCGTGCGCGAGGTCTTCGAGGCGCCCGAGGCGATGGTCCACTTCGTTGCCACCGGGACCGCCGCGAACTCGCTGGCGCTCGCCACGCTGACCCAGCCGTGGGAGACCGCCTTCTGCTCGCCCGTGGCCCATATCCACGAGGACGAGTGTAACGCGCCCGAGTTCTACATGGGCGCGGCCAAGCTGACCCTCGTGCCCGGTTCCGACAAGATCGCCCCGGAGGCACTGCGCACCGCCATCGCGGCGGAGGAAAGCCGCGGCGTGCACGGGCCGCAGCGCGGGCCGGTCTCGATCACCAACCTGACCGAGAAGGGCCGCGCCTATTCGCTGGACGAGACCCGCGCGCTCTGCGACGTCGCACGGGACTTCGGCCTCAAGGTGCATCTCGACGGCTCGCGGTTTGCCAATGCGATGATTGCGCTCGGCTGTACCCCGGCCGAGATGACGTGGAAGGCGGGCGTGGACGCCGTGTCCTTCGGCGGTACCAAGAACGGCTGCATGGGCGTCGAGGCGGTGGTGATCTTCGATCCCGCGAAATCCTGGGAATTCGAGCTGCGCCGCAAGCGCGGGGCGCATCTCTTCTCCAAGCACCGCTACCTCTCGGCCCAGATGATGGCCTACCTCGAGGACGACCTCTGGCTCGACCTCGCGCGCCGGTCGAACGCCGCCATGGCCCGGCTGGCGACGGGCCTTCGCGACATCCCCGGCGCCCGCTTCCTGCATGAGCCCGAAGCCAACATGCTCTTTGCCTGGCTGCCGCGTGGCCTGCACCGCAAGCTTCAGGCCGAAGGCGCGCGCTATGCCTTCTATGACGGCGACCTCGACAGCGGCCCGGACGAGGAGCCGCTGATGGCGCGCTACGTCGCCGACTGGGCACTGACGGACGCGGATATCGACCGCTACCTCGACCTCGCCCGGCAGGGCTGAGACACGGAAACGCGACAGGCCGGCCCCGCGGGACCGGCCTTTTTCATGCGCGCACCGTCAGAGGAAATCGCGGATCGCCTCTGCCACCTGCGTGGGATGGGTGATCGGCACCATGTGCCGCGCGCCGGGTACGGTCATCACCCGCGCATCCGGCAACCGCCGCGCCAGGGCCCGGTTGATCGCGTTCATGTAGATCGGGCTGTCGCCGCCGTCGATCAGCAGCACCGGCACCGAGACATCCGCCAGCGTATTGCGCGAGATCATGCCCGCGGGATCGCCGTAGTTGGTGGCGCGGAAGGCCTCGACCATGGGGATCTGCGCGACGAACTGTTTGCGCATCTCCTCCGGCAGCAGCTCCCAGCTGACGCCACCGCCCCAGACCGACATGAAGGCCTTGGCCGCGGCCTCGTCATCGCCCGACGCGATGGCATCGGCATAGGGGGTCTGTTCCCGGTCGTGACGTGTCTTGAGCGCCGGGTCATCCGCGAAGGCGGGGGTGAAGAACACCGGCTCTGCCAGAACGAGGCTGCGCACGAGGTCAGGCCGGTCCACAGCGAGGCGCAGGGCAGTGGTCGCGCCGAAGGAATGCCCGATCAGGTCGATGGGGGCGCCCTGCCCCATCTCCTCGGCCATGGGGATGGCGATGTCGCGGGCGGCCTCCTGATAGGTCCCGGTGCCGTCCCAGGGATCGGTACCGCCATGGCCCGGCAGGTCGAAGCCCCGCATCCAGAGCCTGTCGGTCAGCATCTCTGCCACCGGGCCCCATGCGCCGGAATGGGCGAGCGCGCAGTGGATCATCAGCGCGGGACGGTCGCCGGGCGTGCCCCATTCGCGCCAGCCGACAGTGCGGCCGGCGATCATGTCCTTGGGCATCAGAGCTTGCCTGCGAGGAAGAGATCGAGGTCCTCCAGCCGGTCCTGCCCCCAGAAGCATTCGCTGCCGTCCACCACGTAGAAGGGCGAGCCGAAGACCCCGGCCTGCACCGCTTCCTCGGTGTTGCGGGCGAAGGTCTCGGCCCCCATGAGCAACCCGCTGTCGGCAAGCGCCGGATCGAAGCCCGCGGCGGTAAGGCCCGCACGGATCACGTCGTCTTCGGCGATGTTCTTCTCCTCGGCCCAGCAGGCGCGCAGGTAGCCGTGCACCAGCCCGGCAAGGTCGCCGCCGGCGCCCTTCTCGTTCGCCGCCTGCGCCGCGATGATCGCATAGCAGGAGGGCGCGGGATTGGTCGGGAAATGCGCAGGCTGCAGGGTCAGCGGCAGGCCGGTCTTGGCCCCGCCCCGACGCAGTTCCTGCATCCGGTAATTGCGCCGTGCGACGGGCCGTTCGGCCAGCGGCAGCCCTCCGGTCTGCGAGAAGACCTTGGGCAGGTCGACGGGCTTGTAGGTGATCGTGGCCCCATGTTTCGCGGCGATGTCCTCGAGCCGGAGCCCGGCGAGGTAGGTCCACGGCGAAATCGTCGTAAAGTAATAGTCGATATGTGCCATCTGCTCCTCCTAGGGCCCTGTCGCGGTTTGGCAAGACCGTATCCGGGTGGTAAGCGGTGTCAACGTCACGAATCTGTCACCCGTTCCTCCCGGAGTCGAAGATGCCCATGCTGAACGAACCTAAACTCATTGCTGGCAACGCCAACAAACCCCTGGCCAATGCCATCTGCCGTCGCATGTCGATGCATCGCGGAATGAACGTCGGCCTCGTCGATGCGCGGGTCGAGCGGTTCAACGATCAGGAGATCTTCGTCGAGGTCTACGAGAACGTCCGCGGCGAGGACATGTTCATCATCCAGTCGACGTCGAACCCGGCGAACGACAACCTGATGGAACTGCTGATCATGACCGACGCGCTGCGGCGCTCCTCGGCCAGCCGGATCACCGCCGTGGTGCCCTACTTCGGCTATGCCCGTCAGGACCGCCGCACCAAGGCCCGCACGCCGATCAGCGCCAAGCTGGTCGCCAACATGATGGTCGAGGCCGGGATCGAGCGCGTCCTGACCATGGACCTGCACGCGGCGCAGATTCAGGGCTTCTTCGACATCCCCGTCGACAACCTCTATGCCTCGCCGATCTTCGCGCTGGATATCCGCGACAAGTTCGCCGGCCAGATGGAAGACATCATGGTCGTCTCGCCCGACGTGGGCGGCGTGGCGCGCGCCCGGGAACTGGCGAAGCGGATCAACGCGCCGCTCTCGATCGTGGACAAGCGCCGCGAGAAGCCGGGCGAAATCGCCGAGATGACCGTCATCGGGAACGTGCAGGACAAGGTCTGCATCATCGTCGATGACATGTGCGACACCGCCGGCACGCTCTGCAAGGCGGCGCAGCTGCTGGTCGATCACGGCGCGAAGGAAGTGCACGCCTACATCTCGCACGGCGTTCTGTCCGGCCCCGCGGTGGAGCGCGTGACCAATTCGGTCATGAAGAGCCTCGTGATCACCGACTCGATCGCGGCCCCCCAGCCGGTGCTGGATGCGCCGAACATCCGCATCGTGCCGACGGCCCCGATGTTCGCCCAGGCGATCCTGAACATCTGGAACGGCACCTCCGTGTCCTCGCTCTTCGAGGCGAACACGCTGGAGCCGATCTACGAAGGCTTCTTCAAGTAAGAACGTTTCGGGTGGGGCGACTCAGACGTCCCACTCGTCCTCGTCCGACAGCTCGCCGATGGCCATCCAGCGGGCCCGCGCCCGGGCGATCTTGGTATCGCCCCAGGTCCGGAACACGAGGTCAAAGCCGGTCGGCGTGATCTCCTCGGCCGTCACATCGGCCCTCAGGTTGGCCCCCTGCCCGACATCCCAGAGTGACAGCGCGCAATGCACCACCGGCGGCGTGCGGAAGTTTTCCGAGAAGGTGATCGCGAGGCGGCGTTCGCGCGGACCGTCACCGGTCCACATGTCGCCGCCCTCTTCGAAGTCCGAGAAGATCAGGTCTTCGCCCTGATCCACGCCGATCATGCTCTTGCGAAGGCGCTTCATGCCGACGCGCCGCCGCAGGTTGGGGTGCGCGTCGCGCGATACGGGTCAAGGGGCGTGGTCAAGTCGTCGTCTTCTGTCTGGATCAGCGCAGCTACAATGCGCAAAATTTTGCCGACTGGTCAATAATCGTCTGCGCCGTCGGGATCGGTCTCCAGCAGTTCGATGCGGTTCCCGAAGGGGTCATCCACGTAGACCCGGCGCAGGCCCGGCAGGTCGATGTCCATGCGCCACTTCACGTCGCGATCATCCAGCCGTTCGACCATGGCGGGCAGCGATGCGACGCGGAACGCGGGATGGGCCTTGCGGGCCGGCTTGAAGGGGGTTTCGACACCAAGGTGCAGACGCAGGGCGCCCTGTTCGAACCAGACGCCCCCGCGGGCCCGGAGGGGGTCGGGCTTCACCACCTCGGCCAGGCCGAGGACATCTCCGTAGAACGCACGCGCCGCCGGTTCCTGCCCCTGCGGCATGGCGAGCTGAACATGGTGCATGTCGAGGATCATAGCGTCTTCCCACTACTGTATACTGCCGTATACCGTAGATAGGTCGGCCGTTTCCACTGCCAAGATCCTAGAACGGAAAAAGGCCCCGCAAAGGGGGCCTTTACCGAAATTTCACAAAGCGTCAGATCCGCGTGGATCAGATGCTGGGCTGGTTGGGGTCCAGACCGATGTGGGTGCCAAGGGCAACCATGTCCGCCAGCAGCTTGGTGGCTGCTTCGGTCAGGTGCTCCGGTGCGTCCTGCTTGGCAGCATGCGCCTGAGCGACCCAGTCATCGATGTGACCCTGGGTGACTTCCCCCTTGGGCAGCGCCGTCTCTGCCAGCACCGAGATGCTGTCGCCAGAGATCTCGGCGAAGCCGCCGGTGACCACGTATTCCTGCTCCCCGTCCGGGCCGCTGACTTTCAGCACGCCGGGACGCAGGGTGGTGATCAGCGGCGAATGGCCCTGCATCGCCGTGAGATCGCCCGCAGCCGCGGGGATCTCGACGGCGGTGACCGGACCCGACACGAGCTTGCGCTCGGGCGAGACCAGGTCGAACTGCGTCGTATTCGCCATCAGGATACCCCTCAGGCCGCTTCAGCGGCGAGTTTCTCGGCCTTGGCTTTCACCTCTTCGATGCCGCCGACCATGTAGAAGGCTGCTTCGGGCAGGTGATCGTATTCGCCGGCGACAACCGCCTTGAAGGACGAGATGGTGTCTTCCAGCGGAACCTGAACACCGTCGGAGCCGGTGAAGACCTTTGCCACGTCGAACGGCTGCGAGAGGAAACGCTGGATTTTCCGGGCGCGGGCCACGGTCAGCTTGTCCTCTTCCGACAGTTCGTCCATGCCGAGGATCGCGATGATGTCCTGCAGCGACTTGTAGCGCTGGAGGATACCCTGAACCTCACGGGCGACGTTGTAGTGCTCTTCGCCAACGATCTGCGGGTCGAGGATCCGCGAGTTGGAGTCGAGCGGGTCAACCGCCGGGTAGATGCCGAGTTCCGAGATGGCACGGTTGAGAACCGTCGTCGCGTCGAGGTGCGCGAAGGTCGTGGCCGGTGCGGGGTCGGTAAGGTCATCCGCGGGAACGTAGACGGCCTGGATCGAGGTGATCGAGCCGGCTTTCGTCGAGGTGATCCGTTCCTGCATGGCGCCCATGTCGGTGGCCAGCGTCGGCTGGTAGCCCACTGCGGAGGGGATACGGCCCAGAAGTGCGGACACCTCGGAACCTGCCTGCGTGAAGCGGAAGATGTTGTCGACGAAGAACAGAACGTCGGTCCCGGACTGGTCGCGGAACTGCTCGGCCAGGGTCAGACCGGTCAGTGCAACGCGGGCACGGGCCCCCGGAGGCTCGTTCATCTGACCGTAAACCAGGGCCACCTGCGATTCCGACAGGTTGTCGGGCTTGATGACGTTGGATTCGATCATCTCGTGGTAGAGGTCGTTCCCTTCACGGGTCCGCTCGCCAACACCGGCGAACACGGAGTAGCCCGAGTGCACCTTTGCGATGTTGTTGATCAGTTCCATGATCAGAACGGTCTTGCCCACACCGGCGCCGCCGAAGAGGCCGATCTTACCACCCTTGGAGTAGGGTGCGAGAAGGTCGATCACCTTGATGCCGGTCACGAGGATCTCGGTCTCGGTCGCCTGCTCGGAGAACTCCGGAGCAGGCTGGTGGATCGCGCGGGTCTCTTCCGCAACAACGGGGCCCTGTTCGTCGACCGGTTCGCCGACGACGTTCAGGATGCGGCCCAGGGTGGCGTTGCCGACGGGGATCGAGATCGGGCCGTCGGTGTCGACGACTTCCTGACCGCGAACCAGACCTTCGGTTGCGTCCATTGCGATGGTGCGAACGGTGTTTTCGCCGAGGTGCTGAGCAACTTCCAGAACCAGCTTCTTACCGTTGTTTTCGGTGGTCAGAGCGTTCAGGATCTCCGGCAGGTGATCCGAGAACTGCACGTCCACAACGGCGCCAATGACCTGAGTCACCTTGCCTTTTGCGTTTGCCATGTCGTTTCTCCGGTTCCTTAGAGCGCCTCGGCGCCCGAAATGATTTCAATCAGCTCGTTGGTGATCACGGCTTGACGCGAGCGGTTGTACTCGATGGTCAGCTTGTCGATCATTTCGCCAGCGTTGCGGGTCGCGTTGTCCATGGCGGACATCCGCGCCCCCTGTTCCGAGGCTGCGTTTTCGAGCAGCGCCGCAAAGATCTGCGTCGCCACGCCACGGGGCAGCAGGTCGGCAAGGACCTCCTCCTCCGAGGGCTCGTATTCATAAAGGGCCGAGGCCGCGCCCGTCTCTTCGGGGGCGTCGAACTTGGCCGGGATGACCTGCAGGGCGGTCGGGGTCTGCGTCACGACGTTGACGAACTTCGAGTAGAAGATCGTCGCCACGTCGAACTCGCCCGCGTCGAACTTGCCCAGAACGTCCTTGGCGATATCGGTGGCGGTGCCGTAACCGATACGCTTGACGTCGGACAGGTCGACGTGGCCGATGAACAGCTCACCCAGGTCGCGCTTCATTGCTTCGCGACCCTTCTTGCCGACGGTGATGATCTTCACCGTCTTGCCCTTCTGGGTCAGGTCACGGGCGTGCTGACGGGCCAGCTTGGCGATGTTCGCGTTGAACCCGCCGCACAGACCGCGCTCCGACGTCATGACGACGAGCAGGTGCACGTCGTCCTTGCCGGTGCCTTTCAGCAGCAGCGGCGCCGTATCCGACCCGCCGACCGAGGCCGCCAGCTGACCCATCACCGCGTTGAAACGCTCGGCGTAGGGGCGTGCGGCTTCGGCAGCGTCCTGCGCGCGGCGAAGTTTCGCCGCGGCAACCATCTGCATGGCCTTGGTGATCTTGCGGGTCGATTTGACCGACGAGATCCTGTTTTTTAGGTCCTTGAGAGAAGGCATTAAGTCTCTCCCTTACGCGAAGTCTGCCGCGAACTCGTCCAGCACAGCCTTCAGTTTGTCAGCGGGCTCGCCCTTGATCTTGGGATCTTCGTTGGTGATCCAGTCAAGAACGTCCTTCTTCTTGGTGCGCATGAACTTGAGCAGCTCTGCCTCGTAGCGGCCGACGTCCTTGACGTCGATCTTGTCGAGATAGCCGTTGGTGCCGGCGAAGATCACGGTGACGATCTCTGCGTTGGTCAGCGGCTGGTACTGCGGCTGCTTCATCAGCTCGGTCAGGCGGGCACCACGGTTCAGCAGGCGCTGCGTGGAGGCGTCGAGGTCCGAACCGAACTGGGCGAAGGCGGCCATCTCGCGGTACTGGGCGAGCGACAGTTTCACCGGGCCAGCCACCGAGGACATCGCCTTGGTCTGGGCCGAGGAGCCCACGCGGGAGACCGACAGACCGGTGTTCACGGCCGGGCGGATACCTTGGTAGAACAGTTCGGTTTCCAGGAAGATCTGACCGTCGGTGATCGAGATCACGTTGGTCGGAATGAACGCCGACACGTCGCCGCCCTGGGTTTCGATGATCGGCAGTGCGGTCAGCGAGCCGTTGCCAGCTGCGTCACCCATCTTTGCCGAACGTTCCAGCAGCCGGGAGTGGAGGTAGAACACGTCGCCCGGGTAGGCTTCACGCCCCGGCGGACGGCGGAGCAGCAGGGACATCTGGCGGTAGGCCACGGCCTGCTTGGACAGGTCATCGTAGATGATCAGCGCGTGACGGCCGTTGTCGCGGAAGAATTCCGCCATCGCGGTCGCGGTGTAGGGCGCGAGGTACTGCATCGGCGCGGGGTCCGAGGCGGTTGCGGCCACGACGATCGAGTATTCGATCGCGCCGGTCTCTTCGAGACGCTTCACCAGCTGCGCAACGGTCGAGCGCTTCTGGCCGATGGCGACGTAGACGCAGTAGAGCTTCTTGCTCTCGTCGTCGCCGGCGGCTTCGTTGTAGGACTTCTGGTTCAGGATCGCGTCGAGAGCAACGGCGGTCTTGCCGGTCTGACGGTCGCCGATGATCAGCTCACGCTGGCCACGGCCGATCGGGATCATTGCGTCGACCGATTTCAGGCCGGTCGCCATCGGCTCGTGCACCGATTTACGGGGAATGATGCCCGGCGCCTTCACGTCGGCCACACGACGCTCGGAAGCCTCGATCGGGCCCTTGCCGTCCAGCGGGTTGCCGAGGCCGTCGACAACGCGACCCAGCAGGGCGTCGCCTGCCGGAACGTCCACGATCGAGTTCGTCCGCTTGACGGTGTCGCCTTCCTTGATGTCACGGTCCGAACCGAAGATCACGACACCGACGTTGTCGCTCTCAAGGTTCAGGGCCATGCCCATGATGCCGCCGGGGAATTCGACCATCTCACCGGCCTGGACGTTGTCCAGACCGTAGACGCGGGCAATCCCGTCGCCGACGGAGAGCACGCGGCCAACTTCGGCCACTTCTGCTTCCTGGCCAAAGTTTGCGATCTGCTCCTTGAGGATCGCAGAGATTTCGGCTGCTTGGATACCCATCTTATCCGACCTCTTTCATTGCATTCTGGAGGGAGTTGAGCTTCGAGCTGATCGAGGTGTCGATCATCTTCGAGCCCACCTTAACAACGAGGCCACCGATGAGCGCTTCATCGACGGCCGCCACAATCTTCACATCCTTGCCCACGGAAGCCGACAGCACTTTGGCCAGCTTCTCGGACTGGGTCTTGGTCAGCGCCTTGGCGCTGGTGACCTCTGCGGTCACTTCACCCTTGTGCTCCGCCAGCAGGGCGCGCAGCGCCTCGACGAGCTGGGGAAGGGCGAACAGACGGCGCTTCTGCGCCATCAGTTGCAGGGCATTGCCAAGCACATCGGCCAGACCCATCTTTTTTGCCACGGCGGCAATCGCCTTGGCCTGTTCCTCGCGCGTGTAGACCGGCGACGAGATCAGCGCCTTGAGGTCGTCACTTTCCGCCAGAGCCGCGGACAGATCCTCAACGCCGGTCTCAAGCTGAGACAGGCTGTTGTTGTCACGGGCAATCTCGAAGATGGCGGTGGCATAGCGGTGCGCAATGCCGGAGGAGATCGAAGCTGGTTCGGACACGTCCACCCTTCCGATGTCAGGCCCCGATCCGCCGTGAGGGTGCGGGCCCGGGGGGTTGGCAGCAAGACAGCGCAGCCGAAGCCGCGCCGAAGCATCAAAATCGCCGTGGGTCTAGCAGAGCCCACCCCGCCTATCAACCTGCTTGCAATGATTAGGGGAGCATTCGGACGGCCTTGTTTTTCAGGCGGTTCTCTGCCGCACGTCAGTCTCTCACGACTGATACGGGGGCGCATCCGGGTGGAAACACTCACGATTCCTTTACCTTTTGCGAATCCGTCAGGCGCTAACATAGACCCATGCGCCTGTTGCAAGGGCACCGGATATCGCTAACGCCTGACAATATTTTTTTTACCTGCGGCATTTCGCGCCCCCTGCAAGGCACCGAACGCTGCCCGCGGGCCAGCATGACGCGATGGCAGGATTCGCGAAAGCCCGCGTTTCCCCCTCAGAAACGCCCCTCTCCGCGGGAAAGCGCACCCTCCGGCTTCGCGGCCCCGAGCCCCTCGAGCACCCGCAGGCCGGAGGGCTTGCGGATCCGCTCGCCCGGGCCGGCGGGCGCCTGCACCCGCTTCGTCGCCTCGACCATCAGCACCCCGCCCGAGATCACCATCGAGAGCGAGGCACCGACCTTTTCCCAGAACCCCGCCGTCTTGCGCCAGAACCGGCGACTGGAGGGCGGCTGGTAGAGTGTGTGGATCGCCGTCTCGGGCAGGAAGGAGTGCCGCTTGAGCTGGGCCTCAAGCTGGCCCTGGCTGTAGGGCCGCCCGTAGCCGAAGGGTGTGCGATCCGACCGGGACCAGAGCCCGGCCCGGTGCGGCACGACGAAGAGCGCCTTGCCCCCGGGTCCAAGGACGCGGAAACATTCCTCAAGCAGGTCGGTCGGGTTCTCCGAGGTTTCGAGCCCGTGCATCAGCACCAGCTTGTCCACCTGGCCCGTGTCCAACGGCCAGTTCGTCTCCTCGCAGAGGACCGAGACGTTGGGCATCCCGGCCGGCCACGGCATCACGCCCTGCGGCGCCGGCATCAGCCCGATCACCCGGCGCGCCTCTGGCAGGTAGGGGCGCAGCAGCGGCACGGCGAAACCGAAGCCCGCGACGGTCTGCCCCTGCGCCTCGGGCCAGAGCTTGAGCATCTGCGTGCGCACCTGGTGCTGCGCCGCCCGACCAAGGGTGGAGCGGTAGTAGAAGTTCCGCAGATCCTGAACATCGAGATGCATTTGCCTTCGGCCCGCTTAGCTGCAAGTCTGAGAGGACAATAGCAACCGACCGGTGAAAATCCATGCCCCTCGACCTCGTGACCGTGCCCTGCCTTTCGGACAACTATGCCTACCTGCTTCACGACCCCGAAAGCGGCGAGACGGCCCTGATCGACATCCCCGAGGCCGCGCCCATCCTCGAAGAGCTCGCGACCCGCGGCTGGACGCTGGACCAGATTTGGATCACGCACCACCACGACGACCATGTGCAGGGGCTGGCCGAGGTTCTCATGGCCCATCCCGCCAAGGTCTACGGCGGACGCGGCGACGCCTACCGCCTGCCCGATCTCGACGTCGACCTTGCCGAGGGCGACAAGCTGGTGCTGGGGGGCGAGAGCGGCGAGGTTCTGGACGTGTCAGGGCATACCGTGGGCCACCTCGCCTTCTACTTCCCCGACAGCGGCATCGCCTTCACCGCCGACAGCCTCATGGCGCTCGGCTGCGGGCGGATGTTTGAAGGCAACCCCGAGATGTTCCATGCCAGCCTCCAGAAGCTGGCCGCCCTGCCCGGCGAGACGGTGATCTGCTCCGGTCACGAATATACGACGTCGAATGGCAAGTTCGCCCTGACCATTGAACCCGGCAACGCAGCGCTTATATCGCGTATCGAACAGGTCGCCGCTGCCCGCGCCGACAATCTCCCAACCGTGCCGAGCCTCCTCAGCGAGGAGCTGGCCACCAACCCCTTCCTCCGAGTCGATCAACCCGAGGTCCAGGCCGCCGTGGGTCTGCCCGGCGGAGATCCCGTCGCCGTCTTCGCCGCCGTGCGCAAGGCCAAGGACAATTTCTGACCCTTATCCCGCTGCCGCAAACTCACGCGGCGTTGCAGCAAAATCTTAAATGTGAACGGGAGATCACAGAAAACCCTTGAAGCGTGGCGAAACTCGACCAAACTTTAACACTATGAGGCCATGGTGGGACCGGGGCCCGCACCCCGCTCCAGAACGCAGTTGAAAGGAGCATCAGAGTGCCTTCATTCTCGACGACGCTTGAACAGGCAATTCACGCGGCATTGGCGCTTGCCAATGCACGCCGACACGAATTCGCAACGCTCGAACATCTGCTTCTGGCGCTGATCGATGAACCCGACGCCGTAAAGGTGATGAAAGCCTGCTCGGTCGACACAGAGGATCTCCGCAAGACGCTTGTGGAGTTCATCGAGGATGATCTCTCGAACCTCGTGACCGATGTTGACGGCTCGGAAGCGGTTCCCACCGCAGCCTTCCAGCGCGTGATCCAGCGCGCGGCCATCCACGTGCAAAGCTCCGGCCGGACCGAAGTGACGGGGGCCAACGTGCTCGTCGCGATCTTCGCCGAACGGGAATCCAACGCCGCCTACTTCCTGCAGGAGCAGGACATGACGCGCTATGACGCGGTGAACTTCATCGCCCATGGTGTGGCCAAGGATCCGGCCTACGGCGAAAGCCGCCCGGTCACCGGCTCGACCGACGAGGACAGCGAGAGCACTAGTTCCTCCAGCTCCTCCACCGCCGAGCAATCTGACGGGAAGGAGAGCGCCCTGTCGAAGTATTGCGTGGACCTGAACGCCAAGGCCCGGATCGGCGATGTCGACCCGCTCATCGGACGCGAGTCCGAGGTGGAACGCTGCATCCAGGTCCTCTGCCGCCGGCGCAAGAACAACCCGCTCCTCGTGGGCGATCCCGGTGTCGGCAAGACCGCCATTGCCGAGGGCCTCGCACGCAAGATCGTGGCCGGCGAAACCCCGGACGTGCTGGAAAACACCACCATCTTCTCGCTCGACATGGGCGCGCTGCTGGCCGGCACCCGCTACCGCGGCGACTTCGAGGAACGGCTGAAGGCCGTGGTGACCGAGCTTGAGGAACACCCCGATGCGGTGCTCTTCATCGACGAGATCCACACGGTCATCGGCGCCGGCGCCACCTCCGGCGGGGCCATGGATGCCTCGAACCTGCTGAAGCCCGCACTTCAGGGCGGCAAACTGCGCTGCATGGGCTCCACCACCTACAAGGAGTTCCGCCAGCACTTCGAGAAGGACCGCGCCCTGTCGCGCCGGTTCCAGAAGATCGACGTGAGCGAACCCTCGGTCGAGGACACGGTGAAGATCCTTCAGGGCCTCAAGCCATACTTCGAGGATCACCACCACATCCGCTACACCGCCGAGGCGATCAAGACGGCTGTGGAACTGTCCGCGCGCTACATCAATGACCGCAAGCTGCCCGACAAGGCCATCGACGTGATCGACGAGGCCGGCGCGGCGCAGCATCTGGTCACCGAGAGCAAGCGGCGCAAGACCATCGGCCCCAAGGAGATCGAGGCCGTCGTGGCCAAGATCGCCCGCATCCCGCCGAAGAACGTCTCCAAGGACGATGCAGAGGTGCTGAAGGATCTGGAGGGCACGCTGAAGCGCGTGGTCTTCGGTCAGGACAACGCGATCGAGGCCCTCTCCTCGGCGATCAAGCTGGCCCGTGCCGGCCTGCGCGAACCCGAGAAGCCCATCGGCAACTACCTCTTCGCCGGCCCGACCGGTGTCGGCAAGACCGAGGTGGCGAAGCAGCTGGCGGATACGCTGGGTGTGGAACTGCTGCGCTTCGACATGTCCGAGTACATGGAGAAACACGCGGTCTCGCGCCTGATCGGTGCGCCTCCAGGCTACGTGGGCTTCGACCAGGGCGGTCTGCTGACCGACGGCGTCGACCAGCACCCGCATTGCGTGCTCCTGCTCGACGAGATCGAGAAGGCGCACCCGGATGTCTACAACATCCTGCTGCAGGTGATGGACCACGGCCGCCTGACCGACCACAACGGTCGCACGGTGGACTTCCGCAACGTGATCCTGATCATGACCTCGAACGCGGGTGCCGCGGAACAGGCCAAATCGGCCATCGGCTTCGGCCGCGACCGTCGCGAGGGTGAAGACACCGCCGCGATCGAGCGAACCTTCACGCCGGAATTCCGCAACCGTCTGGACGCGGTCATCAGCTTCGCGCCGCTGCCGAAGGAAACCATCCTGCAGGTGGTCGAGAAGTTCGTGCTGCAACTGGAAGCCCAGCTTCTGGACCGCGGCGTGACCATCGAACTGACCCGCCCGGCGGCCGAATGGCTGGCCGACAAGGGGTACGACGACAAGATGGGCGCCCGCCCGCTGGGTCGCGTCATCCAGGAGTACATCAAGAAGCCGCTGGCCGAGGAACTGCTCTTCGGCAAGCTGGCCAAGGGTGGCCTGGTCCGTGTCGCTGTGAAGAATGGCGAGATCGACCTGCAGATCCAGGGGCCGGGCAATCCGCGCCTCTCGGGCAACAAGCCGCCGCTCCTGACGGCCGAATGAGACCAGTCGGGGCCCTCGCGGCCCTGACCCTCGCAGGCGTTTCCCTCGCAGGCGTTTCCCTCGCAAGCCTTTCCGCCGCCGGTCCCTCGGCGGCGGAACCGTCTCTGACCCTCTTTGCCGACTGCACCCTGGGCGAGACCTGTTATTTCCAGCAATATGTCGATCACGACGCCGGGCCGGGCGCGCAGGATTTCACCTGCGGCGCCCTCAGTTATGACGGCCACAAGGGCACCGACCTCGCCCTGCCCTCGATCGCCGCGATGCTCGCGGGCGTCGACGTCATCGCCGCGGCGCCGGGCCGCGTGATCGGCACCCGCGACGGGGTCGAGGACCGGATCATGCCGGCCGGCGGCGACGACCGCCCCGCCTGCGGCAATGGCGTGGCCATCGACCACGGCGACGGCTGGGTGACCCAGTACTGCCACATGCGCCGGGGCTCGATCCGGGTGAAGACCGGCGACCGGATGGCGCGCGGCGACGTGCTGGGCCAGGTCGGACTCTCCGGGCGCACGCAGTTTCCCCATGTCCACATGTCCGTGCGCCAGGGCGACACGGTCGTCGACCCCTTCGCGGCCGGCGGCGGATGCGGCGCGCCGGGGCGCTCCCTCTGGGCCGAGACGCCGGCCTACCAGCCCACCGGCCTCATCGCGCTCGGCTTTTCCGACGGCTTGCCGGACTACGACACCATCAAGTCAGGCATCGCGTCGGAGGTCCGCCCGGGGCGCGATGCGGCAGCGCTGGTGCTGTGGGCCTATGGCTACGGTGCGCAGCCGGGCGACAGCCTTCAGTTCCGGATCGACGGGCCCGACGGGCCCCTGCTGGACAGCGCCGTCGACCTGAAGAAGCAGCAGATCCTCTACTATCAGGCCGCGGGCAAACGCCTGCACGCGCCGCTGAAGGCCGGGGCATACCGGGGCGAGGTCACGCTCACGCGCGACGGGCTGGCCCCGGTGACGCGCGAGATGACCCTGACGATCCCGGACTGAGCGCAGGCGCGGATACATCCCCGGACGGCACGGCTGGGCCGCTCCGCGCGGGCGCGCCGCCCCCTGCCCCTTACTTCTCGGTAAACTTCAGCTCGATCCGGCGGTTCAGCGCGCGGGCTTCCTCGCTGTCGCCCGCGGCGATCGGCTGGTACTCCCCGAAGCCGTTCGCCGAGAGCCGCCCGGGCGGGAAGCCGAGGTTCTGCGACATGAAGCGCACCACCGACAGGGCGCGCGCCTGGCTGAGCTCCCAGTTGTCGCGGAACTGGCCAAAGCCCGAGAGCGGCACGTTGTCAGTGTGGCCGTCGACCTGCAGCACCCAGTCGATGCCCGCAGGGATGTCGCCGGAAATATCGCTCAGCACCCGGGTGATCCGGGCGATCTGCTCCTCGCCATCGGGCGACAGCGTCGCCTCGCCGGGGGCAAAGAGCACCTCGGAGGAGAAGACGAACCGATCCCCCACGATGCGCACGCCGTCGAGGCCGGACAGCACCTCGCGCATCCGCCCGAAGAACTCGGACCGGTAGTTCTCAAGCTGCTGCTTCTCGGCCTCAAGGCGCTTGCGTTCGGCCTCCTCGAGGGCGAGGCGCTTCTTGGTTTCGGCCGCGGCCCGCGCCAGCGCCGCGTTCAACTCGTTGCCGAGCGAGGTCATCTCGACCTGCGCGGCCTCGTCGCGGTCCTTGGCATCGTCCAGCAGCGCCTGCAGGCTCGACAGCTGCGAGCGCAGCGCGTTGACCTGCTGGTTCAGCAGCGCCGCCCGCCGCGCGGATTCGGCAGAACGGGCCTCTTCCTGCGACAGCGCCGCGTTGGCCTGTTGCAGCAGGACGTCACGCTGTTCGGCGGCGCTCAGCTGCTCCTGCGCCGCCTGCTCGGCCTTCAGCTTGGCGGCAAGGGCCGCGGCAAGCTGCTGCTCCACCTGCTCCATGTCCACCGCATCGGCCTGCGCGGCGTTGCGTGCGGCGATCATGGCGGCGAGCTGCTGTTCGAGGTCGGCCTGTTTCGCCGCGCTGTCCGATTGCGCCTGCTCGGCATCGGAGAGCTGCACCTGAAGCGCGGCGACCCGGGCCTCCAGCGCCGAAACGCGGCCCTGCCCGTCTTCGAGCGCGCCGCGCGCGGTGGCCAGTTCCTGCTCCAGCGCCTGCTTGTCGGCCTCCAGCGCGGCGTTGGCATCCTGCGTGTCGAGCGCGGCAGTGAGGCGCTCCTGCAGGCCGTCGCGCTCCTCGCGCGCGCCCGAGAGCGAGGCTTCGAGCGCGGCCACCCGGGCCTCCAGCTCGGCCAGCGAGGCCTCGGCCTGACTGCGGGCGTCCCGTGCGGTGGCCAACTCCGTCTCGCGGGCCGCAAGGTCGGCGCGCAGTTGCGGCAGGCTGTCCTGATCCACCAGCGCGGCGGCCAGCTTGACGGCGAGATCCTCGCGCGCCTCGCGGGCGGCGGCCAGAAGGGTCAGCGTGTCCTCGGCCTTCTTGCGCTGTTCTTCCAGCGCCAGCGTCATCGCCGTCAGCTCATCCTCCGAGTTCGCCAGTCGCGCGCGCAGGGCCTGCGCGGCGGCGGCCTCGGCCAGCTTGGCCTTTTCCTCGTCGCTGAGCTGCTGTTGCAGGCTGTCGACCTGCGTCGAGAGCGCGGCCTGCTGCTCCTCGCCTTCGGCCTTCTGACGGCGCAGGTCGGCCACAAGCGCGTCGAGCGCATCGCTGCGGGCAGCGGCGAGGCGCGCGGCCTCGGCCTGCGCATCGGTCTCGCTGCGGGCCTGTGCGAGGGCGAGGTTCAGCGCCTCCTGCTCCGAAAGCAGCTGATCGCGGGCCGTCTCCAGGTCTTCCTGCGTGGCGCGCAGGTCGGCGATGGTGGTCTCGTTGCGGCTCTGCTGGTTCAGGAGCGCGGCAACCTGCGCCTCGAAGGCGGTGATCTGCGTCTGCGCCGCATCCAGTGCCGTGGCCTGCGCATCGCGTTCCTGTGTCAGCGAGGCGATCAGCGCCTGCTGCGAGGCGACCTGATCCTGCGCGGTGGACAGCGTTGCGTTCAGCTGCCCCAGCTCCCCCTGAAGCCGGTCGCTGCGATCGCGCTCCAGCCCGAGGGCACGGGAGAGTTCGGCCACCTGCGACGACAGCTCATCGAGTTCGCTTTCCTGCCCCGAGATCGTCTCGCGCAGGGTGAACTGCACCACCATGAAGATGGTCAGCACGAACATCAGCACCAGCAGCAGCCCGGTCATGGCGTCGACGAAGCCGGGCCAGATCGAGGACTGGAAGCGGTTGCCGGTGCGGCGCGACAGCGCCATGGGTCAGCCCTCCTGCCCGCTGGGTTTCTTCACCTGCCCGCCAAGGCGGCGCGCGCCCGGCTGGCCGCTGGCGCTCTGCGCCACGACGCGGGACAGGGCGGCGATATCGGTGCGCAGCTCGGACATGGTTTCCTGACGCCCGGCGGAGATCTCTTCGAGGATGCGCAGCATCTGCACGTCGATCGAGCGCAGGCGCATCCGGCTTTCGGCATCGATGCCCTCGCCGGCCTCGCTGCGGTTGAAGCGGTCGATCAGTTTCTCCTGCCCCTCGGCCACACGCAGCAGGGCGGCCTGTGTCGGGTTCTGATCGCCGAGACGATAGGCCAGCCGCTCCACCGCATCCGCGAGGTTGGCCAGTTTCTCGTCCAGCATGGCGCGGTTCGCGTCCGTGGCGGCATTCATCTCCACCAGCGTCTGCATGTTCTCGACCATCTGGTCCATGGCGGTGGCGAGGATGGACTGATCGCTCTGCCCGTCACTTTCGCCCCCGGCAAAGCCGACGCGGGTGATCGAGGACAGCCATTCCTCCAGCTCGCGGTAGAAACGGTTCTGGCCGTGCCCGGCGAAAAGCTCCAGCAGGCCCACGACCAGCGAGAAAGCCAGACCCAGCAGCGAGGAGGAGAAGGCCGTGCCCATGCCGCCCAGCTGGGCTTCGAGCCCGGTCATGAGGCGGTTGAACACCTCGACCCCGCTGTCGCCTTCCTGCGGCGCGAGGCTGCGGATGGTGTCGACCACGGCGGGGACGGTGGTGGCAAGGCCATAGAACGTCCCCAGCAGGCCGAGGAAGATCAGCACGTTCACCACGTAGCGGGTGATCTCGCGCTGTTCCTCGATCCGGGTCACGACGGATTCGAGGATCGACGTCGAGGAGGAGGAGGAGATCTGCATCCGCTTGCTGCGCGAGCGCAGCAGTGTGGCCAGCGGCGCCAGCAGGCGTGGCGCCTGCACGCCCTCGGCCTCCAGCCGGTCCGAGGCGAAGGCCTCGATCCAGCGGACGGAGGAGACGAGCTGTGCCACCTGCCAGAAGCAGGACACGACGCCCACCACGAAGACGAAGCCGATCAGCCCGTTCAGGTAGGGGTTCGACAGGAACACCGGCAGGACCCGCGGCGCGATGAAGAAGGCGACGACACCCGTCAGCCCCAGAACGATCAGCATCAGCAGGATCTGGCGGACGGGTTGGGAAAACTGCGGCTCTGCCTCGCGGGCGGGCTGGTCCATGCGGACAGCTCCTGACTTTGATTTCGCGCCTGATTCTAGAGATTTCGCCGGATCAAGCCAAGGAGTTATCCCGTAAACTCCGGACACGTCTCGCAAGATAGGTCAGGTCTGTGTCCTCAATGCCCAGTTCGGCCAGATGATCGGCCGTATTGGTGAGGTACTCGTGGTTCGGGCCGCGTCCGCCATGGGCAGAGGCGATGATCTCGGCCTGCTCCTCCAGCGCAAGCGCGCAGTATTGCACATGGGCCGGATCGATCACGTAGGTCACCGCCTGCACGGTGCGGCCATCGGCCAGACGCACCTGCTGCCATGTCTCCAGATAGGCGGAGGAGACCAGCTCCCGCTCGCGGAGGTACTCCAGCACGCGGATGCGCTCCGGTTCGGCCACGCAGAAGGCGACGCCGTGGCACTCCGCCCCCTCCATCTCGTCCAGCGCCAGCACGAGGCCCGGGTCCTCCGGCGTGCCGCGGTGGTGGATGGAGCGCATGCAGAAGCTGCGGGCCCAGCCCGGAAGGGTGGCGATGGCGGTTTCGACGGGTGTGAAGCCGGGGTTCCAGATGAGCGATCCGTAACCGAAGACCCACATCGGGCCGTCTGTCTCTGGCGTGTCGTGCATGGGGCCCTATAAACACCTCAATGGGCCCGATTTGAAGGGGTCGCGGAGAGGGAACGCCATGAAACGCGCATTGAGCCTGCTGATTATCCTGATCTTCGCGGCCGCCGCCGCATGGGGCGGCTACTGGTACTGGGGCGCCAGCAAGCTGCGCACCGGGTTCAAGGAGTGGTTCACCGCCCGGCAGACCGACGGCTGGCAGGCGCAATATGCCGACTTCACGTTGCAGGGCTTCCCGAACCGGTTCGATTCGACGTGGACCGGGCTGAAGCTGGGCGATCCCGACACCGGCTGGGCGGTCGAGATGCCGCTGTTCCAGATCCTCATGCTCTCCTACCAGCCGCAGCATGTCATCGCGGTGGCGGACCATTCCTTCCTGATGGACACGCCGGTGGACAGCTACGTCGTCACCAACGAGGACCTGCGCGCCAGCCTGATCACCGATGCCAGCCCCACGCTGGAGCTGCAGCGCGCCACCGTCATCGGCAAGGGCATGGACATCGCCCGCGGCTCGCGCAGCGATCCGCTGCACGCGGACGAGCTGCGCCTCGGCGTCGAGCGGGTGGCAGAGCCCGCGACCTACCACCTCGGCCTCGCGGCCACGGCGCTGACCCCGCCCGAGGGCTGGCGCAACCGGATTTCCGAGGGGCTGGCCCTGCCCGATGCACTCTCCGACGTGCGGATGGACATGACGGCGACCTTCAACCGACCGTGGAATATCCACGCCCTCGACGACAGCCGCCCGCAGCCGCGCCGGCTGGAGCTGAAGACCGCCCGCGCGCAATGGGGCGAGATGGCAATCGAGGCCACCGGCACGCTGGACGTGGATGACGAGGGCACGCCCGAGGGCGAGGTTTCGGTCAAGGCCGAGCACTGGCGCGAGATGCTGCAGATGGCCGTCAGCTCGGACGCGCTGAACGCGGATGTGGCCAAGGCCATCGAACAGGGGCTGACCCTGCTGGCGGGTTTCTCGGGCAACCGGAATTCGCTGAACGTCACGCTGACCTTCACCGGGGGGATGATGCGACTGGGGCCGATCCCCATCGGACCGGCCCCCCGTCTTATCCTGCGCTGATCGCCGCGTTCATCCGTCCTGACGGATGCGGGCGTTGGTGGGATCGTAGGGGCTGTCCTCCACGATCTCGGCGTCCCAGAGCTGGTCGAACATCTTGACCTTCAGCTTCTGGCCGACCACGGCCAGATCGGGGCTGACGTAGCCCATGCCGATGGACTTGCCGAAGGCCACCGAGTAGCCGCCCGAGGTCAGACGACCGACCTTGGTGCCCTCGACATAGAGCGCCTCGCGGCCCCAGGGGTCCGCATCTTCCGGCCCGTCGATCAGGACGGTGACGCATTTCGCGCGGATGCCGGTCTTCTCCATGGCTTCCTTGCCGTGGAACTCCTTGCTCAGGTCGATGAAGCGCGGCAGGTCGGCCTCGGCCGGGGTCGCGTCGCGACCCAGTTCGGTGCCGAAGGCGCGGTAGCTCTTCTCCTGACGCAGCCAGTTCTGGGCGCGGGCGCCCACCAGCTTCATCCCCAGCGGCTTGCCCGCCTCTTCGAGCAGGTCGAAGAGGTAGTTCTGCATCTCGATCGGGTGGTGCAGTTCCCAGCCCAGCTCGCCGGTATAGGCCACGCGGATCGCGTTGACCGGGCACATGCCCAGTTCGATCGGACGCGCCGACAGCCAGGGGAAGCGCTTGTTGGAGAGGGCAGTTTCCGGATCGGCATCCTTGATCACGGCCTTCAGCAGGTCACGCGATTTCGGCCCCGCGACGGCAAAGACGCCCCACTGCGTGGTGACATCCTGGATCTCGATGTAGCCGAACTCCTCCGCCTTGTCCTCGGCGGCCTTGCGCAGGAAGTCGGCGTCATACGCCGTCCATGCGCCGGCGGAGACGAGGTAGTATTCGTGCTCCTTCATGCGGACGATGGTGTATTCCGTGCGGGTCGTGCCGGCGGCGGTCAGGGCGTAGGTCAGGTTGATCCGGCCGACCTTGGGCAGCTTGTTGCAGGTGAACCAGTCGAGGAAGGCCGTCGCACCGGGGCCCTTGACCACGTGCTTGGTAAAGGCCGTCGCATCGACAAGGCCGACGCCCTCGCGGATCGCCTTGGCCTCTTCCACGGCATATTGCCACCAGCCGCCACGGCGGAAGGAGCGCGCGGCGTGATCGTCGAAGCCTTCGGGGGCGAAGTAGTTGGGACGATCCCAGCCGTTCACCTGACCGAATTGCGCACCACGGGCCTTCTGGCGGTCGTAGGCGGGCGCGGTGCGCAGGCCACGGGCCGCTTCGCGCTCTTCGTCCGGGTGGTGCAGGATGAAGACGTGCTCGTAGGCTTCCTCGTTCTTCTTCACCGCATATTCGGTGGTCATCCAGCTGCCATAGCGCTTGGGGTCGAGGCTGGCCATGTCGATCTCGGCCTCGCCCTCCACCATCATCTGCGCAAGGTAGTGGCCGGTGCCGCCCGCGGCGGTGATCCCGAAGGAGAAGCCCTCGGCCAGCCACATGTTGCGCAGGCCCGGCGCCGGGCCGACCAGCGGGTTGCCGTCGGGCGTGTAGCAGATCGGGCCGTTGAAATCGTCCTTCAGGCCCACCGTTTCCGACGAGGGCAGACGATGGATCATCGACATGTATTCTTCCTCGATCCGCTCAAGGTCGAGCGGGAAGAGGTCGGCACGGAAGCTGTCGGGCACACCGTACTGGAAGCGGGCGGGCGCGCCACGCTCGTAGGGGCCGAGGATCCAGCCGCCACGCTCCTCGCGGACGTACCACTTGGCGTCGGCATCGCGCAGCACCGGGTGCTCTGCCCCGCCGTTCGCGCGGAATTCGACCAGCGCGGGATCGGGTTCGGTCACGATGAACTGGTGCTCGACCGGGATCGCGGGGATCTTGATGCCCAGCATCTTGGCGGTGCGCTGCGCATGGTTGCCCGTCGCGGTGACGACATGTTCGGCATAGACCACCGTGGTCTCTTCGGTCGGCACGAGGTTGCCGCCCTTCTCACCCATCTTGGTGCAGGTGACCTTCCACTCGGACCCGGTCCATTCGTAGGCGTCGACCTGCCACTTGCGCTCGATGGTGACGCCGCGCTGCCGGGCGCCCTTGGCCATCGCCATGGTGACGTCGGCAGGGTTGATGTAGCCATCGGTCGGGTGGAAAATCGCGCCCTTCAGGCCGTCGATGTTCACCAGCGGCCAGCGCTCCTTGATCTGCGCCGGGCTCATCCACTCGTAGGGCACGCCCGCGGTTTCGGCGGTCGAGGCATAGAGCATGTATTCGTCCATCCGGTCCTGCGTCTGCGCCATGCGCAGGTTGCCGACGATGGAGAAGCCGGCGTTCAGGCCCGTCTCGGCCTCCAGCGACTTGTAGAACTCGACCGAGTACTTGTGGATGTGGGTCGTGGCATAGCTCATGTTGAAGAGCGGCAGCAGGCCCGCGGCATGCCAGGTCGAGCCGGAGGTCAGCTCGTCCCGCTCCAGCAGGACCACGTCGGACCAGCCGGCCTTGGCAAGGTGATAAGCGATCGCCGTCCCGACGGCACCACCGCCGACGACAAGGGCTTTGACATGGGTTTTCATGGCGCGAGGGACTCCCTGAACTGGACGCGGATCCAGCGATAGCAGGCCAGCGGATTCCCGCAGTGCCCAGCCGACGCAAATCGTCTCATTTGCGACGTAGGGGCAAAAATCCGACCTCGCGAATTTCCGCACTGCGGCAACGAATCCGTGAGAAAGGCGAAAACGCGGCGTTCCCGGCTGCCAAGCGTCGGTTTTTGTACTGTTGTCCCCGGCCCCAAGCCGATATCAACACGCGGGAGAAGTATGCGCCGCGCACGAATCTTGCGCGGCATCACTATGGGAGACCACACTTATGAAGGTACTCGTACCTGTGAAACGTGTGATCGACTACAACGTGAAAGTCCGCGTGAAAGCGGATGGCAGCGGTGTCGATCTGGCCAACGTGAAGATGTCGATGAACCCCTTCGATGAAATCGCCGTGGAAGAGGCGATCCGTCTGAAGGAAGCCGGCAAGGCCGAGGAAGTCGTCGTCGTCTCGATCGGCGTCAAGCAGGCGCAGGAAACCCTGCGCACCGCACTCGCCATGGGCGCCGACCGTGCGATCCTCGTCGTGGCCGCCGATGACGTGCACACCGACATCGAGCCCCTCGCCGTCGCCAAGATCCTCGCCAAGGTTGCAGAAGAAGAGCAGCCCGGCCTGATCATCGCGGGCAAGCAGTCGATCGACAACGACATGAACGCCACCGGCCAGATGCTGGCGGCCCTGCTCGGCTGGTCGCAGGCGACCTTCGCCAACACGCTCGACGTGGACGGCGACAGCGCCACCGTGGCCCGTGAAGTCGACGGCGGCCTGCAGACCGTGAAGGTCAAGCTGCCCGCCATCGTCACCGCCGACCTGCGCCTGAACGAGCCGCGCTACGCCTCGCTGCCGAACATCATGAAGGCGAAGAAGAAGCCGCTGGACGAGAAGACCGCCGCCGACCTCGGCGTCGATGTCGCCCCGCGCCTCGAGATCGTGAAGACCTCCGAGCCGGAATCCCGCCAGGCCGGTGAAATCGTGCCCGACGTGGACACGCTGGTGGCGAAACTCAAAGAGAAGGGGATCGTGTAATGGCTGTTCTTCTGCTTGCCGAGATCCAGGACGGCACCCTGTCCATGGACGCCACCGCCAAGGCCGTTTCCGCGGCGAAAGCGCTCGGTGACGTGACCGTTCTGGCCGTTGGCGCCACCGCCAAGGCCGCCGCCGACGAGGCCGCCACCATCGATGGCGTCGCCAAGGTGCTGGTCGCCGAGGACGCGCTTTACGGTCACCGCCTCGCGGAACCGACCGCGGCGCTGATCGTGTCGCTGGCCGGCGACTACAGCCACATCGTGGCCCCCGCGACCACCGACGCGAAGAACATCTTCCCCCGCGTGGCCGCGCTGCTGGACGTGATGATCCTGACCGACGTGACCGCCGTGGTCGACGCCGACACCTTCGAGCGCCCGGTCTACGCCGGCAACGCGATCCAGACGGTGAAATCGGCCGACGCCACCAAGGTCATCACCTTCCGGACCTCAACCTTCGACGCGGCCGCCACCGGCGGCTCCGCCTCGGTCGATGCCATCGGCGCCGCCGAAGATCCCGCGATCTCCGAGTGGGTCGAGGACAAGGTGGCCGAGAGCGACCGTCCCGAGCTGACATCGGCCGGTGTCGTCGTCTCCGGCGGCCGCGGCGTGGGCTCTCAGGAAGACTTCGCGCTGATCGAGAAGCTGGCCGACAAGCTGGGCGCCGCCGTCGGTGCCTCGCGCGCAGCCGTCGACTCGGGCTTTGCTCCCAACGACTGGCAGGTGGGTCAGACCGGCAAGGTCGTCGCGCCTGAGCTCTACGTCGCCGTGGGCATCTCCGGCGCGATCCAGCACCTCGCCGGCATGAAGGACTCCAAAGTCATCGTTGCGATCAACAAGGACGAAGAAGCGCCGATCTTCCAGGTCGCCGACTACGGCCTCGTGGCCGACCTCTTCGAGGCCGTCCCCGCGCTGATCGAAAAGCTCTGATCCTGCGGGCTCCGGCCCGATCCGATTTTCGAAAGGCCCGCGCCCCGCGCGGGCCTTTTTCGTGGCGGAGGGTCCGCTGGCCCGTCGAGTGCCGGCAACGTGTCCCTTCTGGGGGCGCCGTCGTGTCCCACCTTCAACGCTTACCTTCCATCCTTGCCGTCCGCGCGTGCCATCAGCGCGCGCCCTCTGCACATGTCGCGCGCGCTCAGCCTCAACACATGCCATCAGCGCACGTCTTCCACACATGCCATCCGCACGCAGCCGTCCCCTCTGGGCCCTGAGCCCCGCCCCAGCCCGCGATGCGGCCACCGGCCCTCCGCAACCTGCCCCGTTAACCCACCGCGACCGCCGCATCCCGTCACATTGCTCCGCGCTCCCGGCCTCCGCGGCTCTCGATCAATCCCGGCAACACCTCTCGCAGCGCCTCCGCGGCCTCCATCTGCGCGCCTGTGCCCAGCATCTCTGCCGCCGCCGGCGCCTCTAACTGGCCAAAGACCATCCCCTCGCCGCGTCGCTCCTGCGCCTCGGCGCTTACCACGACCTCGACAACCTGCTGCACCCGGGGCCGCAGGGCCTCGATCATGGCGCGATCCACGAAGAGCGGGTCCGACCGCATCTCCGCCTCCAGCGCCGCATCGCCCGGCGCATGATTCGACAGCCAGAGCAGCACCACCGGCGCGGAAATCCGCGACAGCAGCCGCTCCATCCGGGCCGACCAGGCCGCCTTCAGCTCGCTCCGCACCATGTCGAACCGCTCCTCAGACTGGGTGCGCAGATGCTGCAGCATGTGCCGGGTGAAGTGGAACTCGGTGAAATCCACGTCCCGGAACACGGTGCGCAGTAGGTCCGAGGCCTGCAGGAAGCGATCGTTGCGCCGCGGATGCACCCCGTAGAACCGGTTCGACATGTTCTGCGCCCCCATCACCTGGATCACCACCGCCTTCGCCCCCGAGGCGAGCTGCAGGATCGCCGGGTCATGCAGGAAGGCATCGACGCCCGCGTTCATCCAGCCGAGGTTCACGCAGGTCGTGCCCAGGGCATCTTCCACCAGCCCCGGAAAGGGCCGCGGGATGAACTTGCCATAGGTCTCCGACCCGCCGAGGAAGGCGACGTAGCCCCCTTCCAGCGCGCGCTTGGGCCCCCGGAACAGGATCTTCGACCGGCCATACCGGCACGGGTAATATTCCAGGGCTTCTTGCCCCAGTTTCTCGTAAGTCATGGTTCCCACCACTTCAGTCCACCGGGCCAGATTCCCCCAAAACACTTTCCATCCGCCTAAGTCTCTCATTTTCCGATAAATTTAACTTCCCTCCGGACCCGCCCCCTCCCTTGCGGTTCCCCCCGTCCGGGGCCTATTCTGCGGCCAGTTTTCAAGCCACCGCAGCGAGGGATAAATGGAGATCGAAAAGGTCGGCGTGATCGGCGCGGGGCAGATGGGCAACGGGATTGCCCATGTGATGGCCCTTGCAGGCTACGACGTGATGATGACGGACATCAGCCAGGATGCCCTGGACAAGGCCGTCGCCCTCATCGGCAAGAACCTCGACCGGCAGGTCAGCCGCGAGAAGATCGCGCAGGCGGATCGCGATGCCGCGATGGGCCGTATCTCAACCACGCTGACGCTGACCGACCTCGGCCAGACCGACCTCGTGATCGAGGCCGCAACCGAGCGGGAGACGGTGAAGGACCAGATCTTCCGGGAGCTTCTGCCCGCGCTGAAGCCAGACACGATCCTGACCTCGAACACCTCCTCGATCTCGATCACCCGGCTGGCCAGCCGCACCGACCGCCCCGAGAAGTTCATGGGCTTCCACTTCATGAACCCGGTGCCGGTGATGAAGCTGGTGGAGCTGATCCGCGGCATCGCCACCGACGAGCCGACCTACAAGGCCTGCCTCAACGTGGTGGAACGCCTTGGCAAGACCGCGGCCTCGGCCGAGGATTTCCCGGCCTTCATCGTGAACCGCATCCTTGTCCCGATGATCAACGAGGCAGTCTACACGCTCTACGAAGGCGTCGGCAACGTGCGCTCGATTGACGAGGCGATGAAGCTGGGTGCGAACCACCCCATGGGCCCGCTGGAGCTGGCCGATTTCATCGGCCTCGACACCTGCCTCGCCATCATGAACGTGCTGCACGACGGGCTCGCCGATACCAAGTACCGCCCCTGCCCGCTGCTGACGAAATACGTCGAAGCCGGCTGGCTAGGCCGCAAGACCGGCCGCGGCTTCTACGATTACCGTGGTGAAACGCCGGTTCCCACCCGCTGATCGGGCGGGCTGTCCTGGCCCATCTCTTGCTCGAAAATATCCCCGCCGGAGGCCTCAAATCTCTTCTGTCGGAACAGAAGATTTAAAGCCTCCGGCGGGGATATTTGTAAGCGAAAGATGAGGGCTACTCCCCCTCCGGCTCCTGCATTTCGAGCTGAAGGGCCGCGGGCGCGGCGGCCTTGAGATCGTCGAGGCGCAGCTCGTGGCTGGGCCGGGCGAGGCGGTTGCGCACGACCCAGTGCAGGCGCTCCTCGGCGCGGGTGATCGCCACGTAGGCGAGGCGTTTCCAGAGCGGCTGACCGGCCTCGTTGCGGCCTGCGCGGGCGGCGGCGTAGAGGTCGGGCGCGAAGACCTGCACGTCGGACCATTGCGAGCCCTGCGCCTTGTGGATCGTCACCGCCGCGCCATGCAGGAAGGTCGCGCCCATGTGAGCGGCATAAGGGATGAAGGGTTCTTCCTCATCCGGTTTCTCGATCTTCACGATCGAGGCGGCGGAGAGCTGCGGATCCTCCGCCCCCATCAGGTGCAGCCGGGAAAAGCCGGCGCGGCGCCCGGGGCCGAGGTAGATCGCCTGCGCGCCCTTGATCAGCCCGCGCGCCTCCAGATCGAGGCGCTTCTTGCGGTGTTTCAGGGGCAGTTCGATCCCGTCGCAGATCAGCGGCTCCCCGGGCAGGAGGGCGTCGTCGGGAGCATTGTAGACCGCGCGGAAGGCGTTGATCAGCTTGATCCGGGTCACGTTGCGCCAGACCAGCACCGGGGACCGTGCCATGAGGTCGACCTCGACCCGTTGGGCCCAGCGGACACGGTCGTCCTTGTGCGAGGCCTCCTCGATCATGCGCTCGAAGGTCTCGAAGGTCAGGTCGGGATCCGCAAGCGCATGGGCAAGGTCGAGGATCGGGTTGTCGGCGTCCTGCCGGTGGATGCGGTTCAGCGAGAGCACCGCCGGTTCCGGGAGCCGGTCGAAGACCATCTGCCCGGACTGGCCCACGGGGGCCAGCTGGGCCGGATCGCCGAAGAGGATCAGCGTCGGGAAGATCTCCTTGAGGTCCTCGAACTGCTTCTCGTCCAGCATCGAGGCCTCGTCCACGAAGCCCACGTCGAGCGGGTCCTCGCGCCGTTTCCAGCCGGTGATGAAGTCCGAGCCGCGCAGCCCGGCGGCGGCCAGCGCCCCGGGGATCGACTTGTTGGTCTGGTAGAAGGCCAGCGCCCGGTCGAGCGCCACATCGCTGAGCCCCTCGATCACCGGGCGTTCGCCATCCTCGGCCAGCCATTCGGCGATCTTCTCGTACTCGGGATCATAGACCGGGGTGTAGAGGATGCGGTGGATCGTCGTTGCGGGCACGCCGCGCAGACGCAGGACCGAGGCCGCCTTGTTGGTGGGCGCGAGGATCGAGAGCGTGCGCCGCTCCCTCGATTTCTTCGGCTCGTAGTCGCCGGAGACCACGGCCAGCCCGGCCTCGGCACAGGTGCGCGACAGTTCGGCCAGCAGCAGCGTCTTGCCGGAGCCGGCCTTGCCGGTGACGGCCAGGACGCGGGACCTCGTGCCGCTGTCGGGACGTGTCGTGCCATCCTCGACGTCGACGCCCGCCTCGCGGAGCATCTCGGCGATACGGTCCCAGGCCTCCGCCTGATCGTGGGAAAAGGTGAGCGAAGTCCCGGCCATGGGGGCAATCTATCCGGGCCGGCGGGCGGGCGCCAGTGCCTGCGCCACAGGTTTCCGCAGCGCCGGCGTCAGACGACGACGATCAGCCCGTAGGCCTGTGCAAGCGCCACCGCCTGCACGGTATTGCCCGCCTTCAGCTTGTTGCGCACCGAGTTGATGTGATCCCGCAGCGTATGCTCGGAAATCGACAGCTCCTGCGCCACCTGCGCGCGGCTCTTGCCCTGGGCCAGCAGGGTCATCGTCTCGCATTCCCGGGGCGACAGCAGGGCTGTCGTCTCGGGCCCGCTGTGATCGCAGAGCGCCAGCACCTTGCGGTGGATGGTGTGGCCCAGAAGCAGCAGCGCGTTGCTCTGCTGGCGCACGAACAGCGCCCAGTCCTCGTCGGAGACATCGCTGGTCGCGGTGAGCAGGGCGAACTGCCCGCGCGGGCCACGCACCGGCACGCTGAGCCCCTGCCAGCCGACCCCATGGGCGTTGGCCTCGGCGCGCATGTCGCGGGCGATCCGGCTGGACCAGTCCAGATCGGCCCAGTTCACCACGCCGAAATGCCGCGACGCCCCGAGGATCACCGGATCCATCATCGCGTAGTTGCGCTGCTTGTAATAGTCGAGCCAGGCCTCCGGCAGGGTGCCGAACCTGCACGGGCGGACCGGCGCGGTCACCCAGTTGTAGGACAGGTGCTGCAGCCCGAAGTCGTCCCGGAACCGCACGAGGAGTTCCTGCAGTTCATCGCTCCCGCCGACGGCTTCTACCGTCTGACAGTTCGCCTCCATCCTGTCGGCGCTCGAATATCGCATCCCAAAAGGCCTTTTCCGTCACGCCGGCACTACCCCGACGCGAACACAGCACTGCGACGTTCCAGATCCGCGCCTCCCGCCCGACCTCTCGGACTGGTCGCACAAAGGGGCCCCCCTGCCCCCGCAGGGAGACCGCACCGGGTCGGACCGCTTGCCCGATCAGTCCGTGAGCTGGACCGGCACAAGGGGAAGGCAACGGATCATCGCGTCGCGAGACAACTAGATATTGTCAGTGGCAAGCAATCAATCCCCCTATTTCGGAGGATTGGCGCGGAAATACATTAAATCATTGGGAAAATCGAAAACGCGCATGTCATAAGAATGTGTCTTGCACACCCCGGGGAATGGAGACCACGCGTCAATAAGAGCGCCGGCCCCGTGAGGGACCGGCGCGCAGGCGTCAGGCGCGGGCGGCGAGGACGTCCTCGACCGTGCGCAACCCGGTGCGCGGGGCCTGGACCAGCACCGCCATGTTGCCGGGTTTGTGCTGGTTTCTCAGCATCTTGATATGGGCATCCGGGATCTGCTCCCAGGGGAAGACCTCGGACATGCACGGGTCGATCCGGCGCTCCACCATCAATTTATTCGCGGCCGCGGCCTGTTTCAGATGGGCGAAATGCGAACCCTGAATGCGTTTCTGGTGCATCCAGACATAGCGCGCGTCCATCGTCAGGTTATAGCCGGTGGTCCCCGCGCAGATCACGACCATGCCACCCTTCTTGCAGACAAAGGTGGAGACCGGGAAGGTCGCCTCGCCGGGATGTTCGAAGACCATGTCGACGTTCACGCCCTTGCCGGTGATGTCCCAGATCGCCTTGCCGAACTTGCGGACCTCGCCGAACCACTCCTTGTACTCGGGCGTGTTCACCTTGGGCAATTGCCCCCAGCAGTTGAACTCCTTCCGGTTGATCACCCCCTTGGCGCCGAGGCTCATGACGAAGTCGCGCTTGTCCTCTTCCGAGATCACGCCGATCGCATTCGCGCCCGCCGTATTGATCAGCTGGATCGCGAAGGAGCCGAGCCCCCCCGATGCGCCCCAGACCAGAACGTTGTCACCCGGCTTCAGGTCATGCGGCTCGTGGCCGAAGAGCATCCGGTAGGCGGTGGCCAGCGTCAGCGTGTAGCAGGCGCTCTCCTCCCAGGTCAGGTGCTTGGGCCGCGGCATGAGCTGCTGCGCCTGCACGTTGGTGAACTGCGCGAAGGAGCCGTCCGGCGTCTCGTAGCCCCAGATCCGCTGGCTGTCGGAGAACATCGGATCGCCACCGTTGCATTCCTCATCGTCGCCATCGTCCTGGTTGCAGTGAATCACGACCTCGTCGCCCACCTTCCAGCGCTTGACCTTGTCACCCACCGCCCAGACGACGCCCGCGGCATCGGAGCCGGCAATGTGATACTCGGCCTTGTGCACGTCGAAGGGGCTGATCGGAACGCCCAGACCGGCCCAGACGCCGTTGTAGTTCACGCCGGCCGCCATCACGAGCACGAGAACCTCGTGGCTGTCGAGGACCGGGGTATCCACCACCTCGACCTGGAAACTCTTGTCGGGCTCGCCGTGCCGTTCGCGCCGGATCGCCCACGCGTACATCTTCTTGGGCACGTAACCCAGCGGCGGCAGCTCGCCGATCTCGTAAAGGTCCTTCTCGGGCGCGTCGTAAGCCGCGATGCCCGTTTCCGTATCAAGCGCCATGACAGCCTCCTCATGCGATTGCCGCGATGCAGAATCGCGGTGGGTGCTCATCGGATATAATCCGCCACGCAACTTTGCAATGCCAGAAACGTAACTTTTGTAATTTTGTGTCGCACTGAAACCGACGTTTCGGCCGGTCCGGCGCGGCGATCCGCTGCCGGTTGTGGCCCATAGCCCTTAAAATACGCGAGAATCGGTAAAACCGTCAGGAAAGTTTCCCCAACGTCGTCCTGCAGGCCTGTCTTTGCGCGGCAACCGCCTGCGCGACGGGCGCAACAGGTGTAGGATGGGCCGTGACGCCGCGTTGCGGCGAATTGACAAAGCCATATTCTGTCCGCTAAGACCCGCTCGACGTAAGATTGTTGCTCACCCGGGATCTCCCGCCCTGCCGCACGAGGGTGCCATGACCGATAAGATGACCGAGACCAAGAAAGACCGCCCCTGGCTCTTCCGGACCTATTCGGGCCACTCCACGGCTGCGAAGTCGAACGCGCTCTATCGTTCGAACCTCGCCAAGGGGCAGACCGGCCTTTCCGTGGCCTTCGACCTGCCGACCCAGACCGGCTATGACAGCGATCACGTGCTGGCGCGCGGCGAGGTGGGCAAGGTCGGCGTGCCGGTCTGCCACCTCGGTGACATGCGCACCCTCTTCGACCAGATTCCGCTGGCCGAGATGAACACCTCCATGACGATCAACGCGACCGCGCCCTGGCTGCTGTCGCTCTATATCGCCGTGGCCGAGGAACAGGGCGTCGACACCACCACCTTGCAGGGCACCGTGCAGAACGACCTGATCAAGGAATACCTGTCGCGCGGCACCTACATCTGCCCGCCCAAGCCCTCGCTCAAGATGATCGCCGACGTGGCCGAGTACTGCTACACGCACGTGCCCAAGTGGAACCCGATGAACGTCTGCTCCTACCACCTGCAGGAGGCAGGCGCGACGCCGCAGCAGGAGCTGGCCTATGCCCTCGCCACCGGCATCGCGGTGCTGGACGAGTTGCGCCCGCGGGTGGCGGCAGAGGATTTCCCGGCGCTCTGCGGGCGGATCTCCTTCTTCGTGAACGCGGGCATCCGCTTCGTCACCGAGATGTGCAAGATGCGCGCCTTCGTCGATCTCTGGGACGAGATCCTCGAAGAGCGGTATGGCGTCGAGGACCCCAAGTACCGCCGCTTCCGCTATGGCGTGCAGGTGAACTCCCTCGGCCTGACCGAGCAGCAACCCGAGAACAACGTCTACCGCATCCTGATCGAGATGCTGGCCGTCACGCTCTCCAAGAAGGCCCGTGCCCGCGCAGTTCAGCTGCCGGCTTGGAACGAGGCGCTTGGCCTGCCGCGGCCCTGGGACCAGCAGTGGTCGCTCCGGATGCAGCAGATCCTCGCCTACGAGACGGACCTGCTGGAGTTCGGCGACCTCTTCGACGGCAACCCCGCGGTCGACGCGAAGGTGGAGGAGCTGAAGGACGGCGCGCGCGCCGAGCTTGCCAACCTCGGCTCCATGGGCGGGGCGATCGGCGCGATCGACTACATGAAGTCCCGCCTCGTGGACAGCAACGCCGACCGGGTGAACCGGATCGAGCGCGAGGAGACCGTCGTCGTCGGCGTGAACCGCTGGAAGGAGGCCGAGCCGTCGCCGCTGATGGGCGAGGATGGCGGCATCATGACCGTGGACCCGGCGGTCGAGGCCGACCAGATCGCCCGGCTGACGGAGTGGCGCGACCAGCGGGACGAGGCTGCCGTGCAGGCCGCCCTCTCCGCCCTGCGGGAGGCCGCCCAAAAGGGCCAGAACATCATGCCCGCCTCGATCGCGGCGGCGAAGGCCGGGGCCACCACCGGCGAGTGGGCCGCCCAGATGCGCGTCGTCCACGGCGAGTACCGCGGCCCCACCGGCGTCTCCGGCGCGCCCTCGAACAAGACCGAGGGGCTGGAGGACATCCGAGACGCGGTGGACACCGTCTCCTCCCGTCTCGGGCGGCGACTCAAGTTCATCATCGGCAAGCCCGGCCTCGACGGTCATTCCAACGGTGCCGAGCAGATCGCCTTCCGCGCCCGCGACTGCGGCATGGACATCAGCTACGAGGGCATCCGCCTGACGCCGGAGGAGATCGTCTCCCGCGCGCAGGAAGAGGGCGCCCATGTGGTCGGGCTCTCGATCCTCTCGGGCTCGCACATGCCGCTGGTGGAAGACACGCTCGCGCGCCTGCGGGCGGCGGGGCTCGACCACCTGCCGGTCATCGTGGGCGGCATCATCCCCGACGAGGACGCCCGGCGCCTGCTCGAGATGGGAGTGGCCAAGGTCTACACCCCCAAGGACTTCGAGCTGAACGCGATCATGAAGGACATCGTCACCCTCGCCGATCGGCAGAAGGTCGCGGCGGAGTAAGCCGCTTCATCTTTCCTGAAGTACTCTCGGGGGTCCGGGGGCAGACAGCCCCCGGGTCTCACCCCACGCGGTACCGCGCCCGGATACCCACCGGGAAGGAGACCGACCGCGCGATGAAACAGACCTCGTGGATGCGCCTGTGGATCGCATCGGCCACATGGATGTCGGTCCCTGCCGCAACGGTGATCCGCGGCCGCAGCTCGGCCCGCAGGAAGCGCCCTGCCCCGCTTGCACCATGTTCCCCGACCCCGTGCGGGCTGTCCTCGTAGCCCAGCACGACGATCCCCGCATCCGAGGCATAATGCAGGAACCACAGCATGTGGCACCCGGCGAGGGCTGAGAGCAGCAGGTCCTCCGGGTTCATCTTCGCAGGATCGCCGCCCAGCATGGGGTCGTTCGAACAGGGGATCGGCGCCTTGCCCGGCGCGGCCACGTCCCATGTGCGGTCATAGGCGCGGTAATGGGCCGTGCCGTCGCCCCGGTTCCCGGTCCAGCGGATGTGAGAGGTAAAGACCTGATCGTCCATGGGGGCCTCCTGCGCCGATGGGGCCATCTGGCGCAGGCCGGGCCCGGCGATCAAGCGGTGGGGCTGTGCGCCCCTGCACGGGCCGGGAAGCGCTCTGCCAGATCGCGCGCGATGCGACGGTCCTCGGCGCTGACGGGGCCACGGCCATGGGGCCGGAAGCGGGCCCGGAAGGCCTCCAGCAGGTCCGCCTCCGCCACCGTCTCCACCGCCGGGTAGCCGAAGCGGGCCAGATCGGCGTGGAAATCGCCCTCCCCCGCCGCCCCGGGCCAGACGGAGAGGCCCTGCCGCGCCAGCCTGCGCCAGTCGAAGCGCGGGCCCGGGTCGATCTTGCGGCCCGGTGCCATGTCGGAATGGCCGATCACCCGCGCGGGCGCGATGGCCCACCGCGCGAGTATACCCGGCAGCAGCGCCTCCAGCGCCGCCATCTGCGGCTCGGGGAAGGGATGCAGGCCGGTGTTGGCCAGTTCGATCCCGATGGAATGGGAATTCACGTCCTCGCGCCCGCCCCAGGCCCCCACCCCGGCGTGCCAGGCGCGGTCGCGCTCGCGCACCATCTGCCAGATGCGGCCGGTTTCGGAGATCAGGTAGTGGCAGGAGACGGGGCCCAGCCCCTCGGGCGGGCAAGCGTCGCAGAGGCGGCGCAGGGCATCCTCGGCGCTGGCCATGGCGGTGTAATGCACAACCACCATGTCCGGGTCACCGCCGTGGCGGCGGGCATTCACGTTGGGCGAGGCCTGCCAGTCAGCCAGCCCCTCGGCGGCAGCCCCGTCCGGTACGCCGGACGGGACGCTTGCGTCCTCAGCCACCCTGCCGGGCCGCGGCGCCGGCGCGGCGGAACGGCCGCGGATCCCAGCTGCAGGCGTAGCCGTCGCCATCGGGGTCGAGGCTCATGCGGTCCCGCTGCGGGCCGCCATTGCTCAGGAAATCCTCCTGCGCGAGGTCGGGCGAGGCGTATTTCGCGCAGTTGCGCGCGTTGCGTGCGGCCACGTTGAAGCCACCGCGGCTGAAGACCTGCTGGCCCACCGGGTTCGAGGTCTGCAGCGCGTAGGCCACGATGTTCGGCCCGGTCGAGGTCCGCTCGGGCAGGGCCTCGGGCTGGATGACCTGATAGTTGGCCCGGTTCTCGGCCATGCGTTCCTTGTCGCCCTCGATCGAGCGCAGGTCACCGACGGCGCTGAAGTCATTCTCGCGCGACAGGCCCATCGGGCCCACGGCCTCGGGCGGTGGGTTGTTCGGGCTCGCCTGCAGCGGCTGCTGGCCGGAGTTCCGCTGCGCCGCGTTCAGGGCTGCGCGGGTCTCGGCGGCGATGTCATCCGCCCCGCCCGCGGCAGTGGCGGCGGACCCGGTGGCGACCGGTTGCGACAGGCCCGAGGGCACGTTGACGGTGCCCCCGTCCAGCGGTTGCGCGGTGATCTGGGCCGGGGCCGGCATGGCGTTGACCGGGCTGTCGCTGGTCATCGCGGACATCGGGGCGCCGCCTGCGGCCCCGTTGCGCTGCGGCGGCAGGGAGTAGGTCCGCCCGCCGCCGGTGGCGAGGGCAGCTTCCCGCTGCTGCTGGTAGCTGTCGTAGTCGCCAAAGCCCACACCCGCGGCGCTGTCGGGCACCGTCGGGGCACATGCGGAGAGCGCCACCAGGGCCACAACTCCGCAGGAAATCATCCGCTTGGACATGTCTGTCCTCTCTATCGCCTGCTCCTGACGGGCAGGTTTACCACCATTTGGCCGGCTTATCCACGAAGCCCGCGGCCGTCTCCAGCGCGAGGGCGGTATTCAGCAGATCTGCCTCTTCCCAGGGCCGGCCGATGAGTTGCAGCCCGAGGGGCAGGCCCTGCTTGTCCAGCCCCGCTGGTACCGAAACGCCGGGCAGGCCCGCAAGGTTCACCGTCACGGTAAACACGTCGTTCAAGTACATTTGAACCGGATCGGCGTCCTTCATCTCGCCCAGGCCGAAGGCGGCGGAGGGGGTGGCGGGCGTCAGGATGGCATCCACGCCCTGCGCGAAGGCCTCTTCGAAGTCGCGCTTGATCAGGGTGCGGACCTTGCGCGCGCGGTTGTAGTAGGCGTCGTAGAACCCGGCGGAGAGCACGTAGGTGCCGACCATGATCCGGCGCTGCACCTCATGGCCGAAGCCTTCGGCGCGGGTCTTCTCGTACATCTCGGTGATGCCGTCGCCCTGCGCCAGCTTGGCGCGGTGGCCATAGCGCACGCCGTCATAGCGCGCGAGGTTCGAGGAGGCCTCGGCCGGCGCGATCACGTAGTAGGCGGGCAGCGCGTACTTGGTGTGGGGCAGCGAGATGTCCACCACCTTGGCGCCCGCGTCCTTCAGCATCTCGGTGCCGCGTTTCCAGATCGCGTCGATCTCGTCGGGGATGCCGTCGATCCGGTACTCGCGCGGGATGCCGATGGTCTTGCCCCGGATGTCACCGGTCAGCGCGGCCTCGAAATCGGGCACGGGCAGGTCGGTCGAGGTGCTGTCCTTGGCATCGTGCGAGCACATGGACTGCAGCATGATCGCGCTGTCGCGCACGGTCTTGGTCATCGGCCCGGCCTGATCCAGCGAGGAGGCGAAGGCGATGATGCCCCAGCGGGAGCAGCGGCCATAGGTCGGCTTGATCCCCACGGTGCCGGTAAGAGCACAGGGCTGGCGGATCGACCCGCCGGTGTCCGTGCCCGTCGCGCCGAGGCAGAGGTCCGCCGCCACGGCCGCGGCCGAGCCGCCGGAGGAGCCGCCGGGCGTCAGCGCGGTGTCATCGTTGCCGCGCCGCCAGGGGTTCACGGCATTGCCATAGGCCGAGGTCTCGTTCGAGGAGCCCATGGCGAATTCGTCCATGTTGAGCTTGCCCAGCATGACCGCGCCATCGTCGAAGAGGTTCTGCGTGACGGTCGACTCGTACTCGGGCTTGAAGCCTTCGAGGATGTTGCTCGCCGCCTGGCTGGGCACGCCCTTGGTGCAGTAGAGGTCCTTGATCCCCAGCGGAATGCCGCAGAGCGCGGGCGCGTAGCCGGCCTTGAGGCGGGCATCGGCGGCCTCTGCCTGTTGCAGCGCGATCTCGGGGGTCTTGTGGACGAAGGCGTTCAGCGCACCGGCACCTTCGACGGCGCTCAGGCAGGCCTCGGTCAGGGCCTTCGAGGTCACGTCACCGTTGCGCAGCAGGTCGCGGGCCTCGGCAATGGTCAGCTTGTTCAGTTCGGTCATCGGGTCTCGCCTCTCTCGGCAGGCACATCGTCAGCTGTGGGGGCACAGCGCGGCAGGGGGCGGCAGGGGGTCGGGCGCGCAGGCAGGCGCGGCCCCGGGCCAGCGTGGCTTATTCGACCACCTTGGGCACGGCGAAGAACCCTTCGCGGGCATCGGGGGCATTGGCGAGGATCTTGTCCTGCTGGTCGCCCTCGGTCACCACGTCCTCGCGCCGCTTCAGGCGCTGCGGGGTGACCGAGGTCATGGGCTCCACGCCCTCCACGTCCACCTCGTTCAGCTGTTCGATGAAGCCGAGGATGTTGTTGAACTCCTCCGCAAGCGCGGGAAGCTGGTCGGGTTCAACCTTGATCCGGGCCAGCTTGGCCACGCGGGCGGCGGTATCGGTGTCGATCGACATGGCGCGTCTCTCCTTTGGTCCCGAAAGCCTTTACCGCCCGCGCCCCGCGCCCGCAAGGCGGTGGCGCCGCCATGTCTCGATCATCCAGCCCAGCATGAGCGCATTCATCAGGTGCCAGAGGAAATGCGTGCCCCCCGGCAGCGCGATGCAGAGCGGCCCGTCCAGCGCCCGGAAGGTGATCGAGAGCACCAGCAGACCCGCCCCGAGGGCGAGGTTGCGCGCCAGCACCGGCGCCCGCCCCCGCAGCCCGATGGCATAGAGCGCGATCAGAAGCGGCACCGGCGCATAGCCCGCCGAGGAGCCGATGCCCGGGATCAGCCGGAAGAGCGGCAGCGTCAGCGCCACGAAGGGAAAGAAGGCCAGCACCGCGAGGGCCGCATGAAGCGGGCGCATGCCCCAGAAGTCCCGGTTGGCCACGAAGATATAGGCGAGGATGAAGACGAGGATCGGCAGCGTATCGGCCATCCCCGCCCAGGCCTGAGCATGGGTGTGGAACAGCCACGAGCCGATCCCGATCACGAAGAGAATGGCGCAGAGCACACGGCCCGTCATCTGGCCCGTCGCCAGCCCTGCACAGCGTCGCCACATCACCGCCGCCGAGAGCAGGAAAGCGAGGTTCGTCAGGGCGTTCACCGGTTCCGACCAGTACTCCGGCCCGGTCCGTTCGCAATAGGCGTCCACCGCCCGGGTCCAGTCCATCGGCTCTTTCCTTCCTCACGGCACGCGCTAGGCTCTGCCCCGTGTTTCCGGGCCGCCCGCCCCAAGGGTGGCCGTTTCCGTTGGAGGTTCAACATGAAAATCATCTGGCTGGGCCACGGCTCCTTCCGTCTCGAGATCGAGGACAAGGTGCTGCTGATCGACCCCTTCCTGACCGGCAACCCCGTCTTCCCGGACGACAAGCGCGACGCGGCCATCAAGGGCGCGACCCATATCTTCTGCACCCACGGCCACGGCGACCACGTCGCCGACGTGCCCGCCATCGCCGAGGAGCTGGACATCCCAGTCTTCGGCATGGTCGAGCTGATGGGCTGGCTGTCTGGCAAGAAGGGCGTGAAGAATGCCACCGGGTTCAACAAGGGCGGCACCATCGACCTTGGCAACGTGCAGGTCACCATGGTGAACGCGACCCACTCCTCCTCGACCGAGGGGCCGGACGGGCCGATCTACCTCGGCAGCGAATCGGGCTTCATGATCTCGGGCGAGGGTCACACGATCTATTTCTCCGGCGACACGGACGTGATGGCGGACATGGGCGTCTTCAACGCGCTGCATGAACCCGACATCGGCATCCTCTGCGCCGGTGGCCACTACACGATGGACATGAAGCGCGCGGCCTATGCGGCCAAGACCTTCTTCGACTTCAAGACCGTCATCCCGATGCACTACAAGACCTTCCCCGCGCTGGAGCAATCGGCCGAGAAACTGGCCGCCGCCCTGCCCGGCGTCGCTGTCATCGAGCCCGAGGTGATGACCGCGATCGAGATCTGATCGCCCCGGCCCATGCCTGCGAGGGGCCGCCCGCGGCCCCTCGAAATTCTTTGAAGAATTTTGCCACGATTATTCGAAAAATCCTGGATGCACGCCACAGATGGCCCTGCCCGTTTTCTTCGAAGAAAACGGACCGGAAAATTCGAATTTTCCGGGGAGCGCCTCACCGCCGCGCGGCGAAGAAGTCCTTCAGCAGCACCTCGGCCGGCTCCGCACCGATCCCGTCATAGACCTCGGGCACGTGGTGGCACTGGGGGTGGGTGAAGATCCGCGGCCCCTGCGCCACCCCGCCCGACTTGGGATCGGCCGCGCCGTAATAGACCCGCGCAATCCGCGCATTGGAGATCGCCGCCGCGCACATCGGGCAGGGCTCCAGCGTCACGTAGAGATCGCAGCCCGGCAGCCGCTCCTGCCCCAGGGTCTCGCAGGCGGCGCGGATCACCAGTATCTCCGCATGGGCGGTGGGATCTTTCAATTCCCGCGTGCGGTTGCCGTCGCGCGCCAGCACCGCGCCGTCGGGCGAGAGGAGCACCGCGCCCACCGGCACCTCGCCCCGGCGGCCTGCGGCCTGCGCCTCGTCCAGCGCGATCTGCATGTGGCTGCGGAATGTCATGGCCCTTCCTGCCCCGCTGTCCTGTCTTCCGCAAGCGCCCGAATCCGGCTATCGCGGGAAGATGGAGCAGAAATCCCCCCCCGGCGACCGGATCGCCAAAGTGCTGGCCCGCGCCGGCGTCGCCTCGCGCCGTGAAGCGGAGCGGATGGTCGAGGCCGGCCGCGTCACCGTGAACGGCAAGAAGATCGACAGCCCCGCGCTGAACGTGACCGAGCGTGACAAGATCACCGTGGACGGCAAGCCGCTGGCCGCCGCCGAGCCGCCGCGCCTCTGGCTCTATCACAAGCCTACCGGTCTCGTGACCACGGCGAAGGACGAACAGGGCCGCGCCACGATCTTCGACGCACTGCCCGAGGACATGCCGCGCGTGATGTCCGTGGGCCGGCTCGACCTCAACTCCGAGGGGCTGCTGCTGCTGACCAACGATGGCGAGCTGAAGCGCCGGCTGGAGCTGCCGTCGACCGGCTGGCTGCGCAAGTACCGGGTGCGGGTGAACGGCAAGCCGCAGGACGCCGACCTCGAGCCGCTGCGCAAGGGCGTCGTCATCGAGGGCGAAAAGTTCCAGCCGATGACGGTGAACATCGACCGCCAGCAGGGCGCGAACGCCTGGCTGACGGTGGGCCTGCGCGAGGGCAAGAACCGCGAGATCCGCCGCGCCATGACCGAGATCGGCCTGACCGTGAACCGGCTGATCCGCGTCAGCTACGGTCCGTTCCAGCTGGGTCAGCTGAAGCCCGGCGCGGTCGAGGAACTGCGCCGCCGCGTGCTGCGCGACCAGCTGGGTCTGGAACTGGGCGACGATATTGGCACCGCGCGGGCCGCCAAGGGCAAGCCCGGGCTGCGCCCGAGAAAACCCGCCAAGCCGCTACCCGAGGCGCCCGTCTGGGAAGGCAAGGTCTTCACCGGCAAGGGCATCACCGCGGGCCGGGCCGCCAAGGCCGACGGCCCGGCGGGCAAGGCGCCGCGGTCGGGTGGGGCGTCCACCGGCAAGGGGCCGCGCGCCGAGGGCGGCGCCCCCGGCAAGGGCTCCCGCACAGGTGGCAAGCCCGGCGGCTTCAGCCGTGGCCGGGCGCAGGAGGGCGAAGGCTTCAATGCCAAGCCCGGCGCCAAGCCCGGCGCGCGTACTCGGGATGGCGGCAAGCCCGGTCCGACATCCGGCCCCCGGTCCGGCGGCAAGCCCGGCACGGGCACGGGCACGGGCACGGGCACGGGGCCAAAGTCAGGCCCCAAGCCGAGCTTCAAGTCTGGTTCCCGCTCCGGCGCCCCTTCGGGCCGTGACGGCGCCCCGTCCGGTCCGCGCCGCAAGCCGCGCGGCTGATCATGCAGCCAGTCCGCCTTGGACCGCAGGACGACATGGCCCCTGTCCATGCCCTGCTCCACGCGGCCTTTGCCTACATGGAGGCGCGGATCGATCCGCCCTCCTCCCTCCACCGCATGACGCCCGAGAGCCTCGCCCGCGAGGCGGCGACGAAGGAGCTCTGGGTGATCCGGCCCGGCCCCGCGCCGCTGGCCTGCGTGCTGCTGACGCCCGAGACGGATCACCTCTACCTCGGCAAGCTCGCCGTGGCGGAGGCCGCCAGGGGCACGGGGCTTTCGCGGCAGCTGATGGACCATGCGGTGACGCGTGCCGAGGCCCTCGGCCTGCCCCGGATCGTGCTGCAATCCCGGATCGAGCTGACCGAGAACCACGCGATCTTCGCCCGCATGGGCTTTGCCGAGACCGGGCGCATGGCGCACGCGGGCTACGACCGGCCCACCAGCCTCACCTTCACCCGCGACCTGACCGGGGCGGCCTGACGGCCCCGCGCCCTTCCCGCAGCGCCTGCCAATGCAGCAGGGCGCCCGGTTTTTCATCCCCGGCCCCGAAACGCCCCGCTTGCCGTCCGCGCCAAGACCCGCCACGCTGCCCGAAAAATTCGAATTCTCCGGCCCGTTTTCTTCGAAGAAAACGGACAGCCCCGCCGCCGGGTGCCCGGTTTCGGAAAGGCGGCCCTGCAGCGGACGGGGGTTTTCAGACGTTACGTCACAAAGTAGATCGCCCCGCATTCCCGCGCCCACGCGCCGCGACGCATCCTTGAAGGGACCCGGACCATGATCCTGAATATCGTCATCATTCTCGGCTTCCAGCTGGCGGGCGAGACGCTCGTGCGCGGGCTTGGCCTGTCGCTGCCCGGGCCCGTGCTGGGCCTTGCCGGGCTCTTTGTCACCTTCCTGCTGTTCCCGGCCGTGGCGCGGATGGTCTCCTCCACCGCGCAGGGGCTGCTGGCGCATCTCTCGATGCTCTTCGTGCCCGCGGGCGTCGGCGTCGTACAGCACCTCTCCATCATGGAGAGCGAGGGCCTCGGCCTGCTGCTTGCGGTGCTGGCCTCGACCACGCTGGCGCTGATCGTGGGTGCCTTCACCTTCGTCGGCGTGGCGCGCCTGACCGAGGGCCCGAAGGAGGCCAAGCAATGACCGCGCTGCCCGATATCTGGACCTACCTCGCCAAGGGACCGCTGCTCTGGCTGACCATGACGCTGCTGGCCTACGTGATCGGCGATGCGATCTTCAAGCGGTTCAACCGCGCGCCCTATGCCAACCCGGTGATGATCGCGACGATCCTCGTTTCGGCGCTGCTGCTGATCACCGGCACGCCCTATCACACCTATTTCGAGGGCGCGCAGTTCGTCCACTTCATGCTTGGCCCGGCAACCGTGTCGCTGGCGGTGCCGCTCTATGCCAACCGGGTGCACATCCGCCGGGCACTGATCCCGATGCTGGCGGCGCTGGTGGCAGGCTCGCTCACCGCCGTGCTGGTGGCGATCGCAGTGGGGATGATGATGGGGCTCGATCACACCACGCTGGTCTCGCTGGCGCCCAAGAGCACCACGGCCCCGGTCGCCATCGGCATTTCCGAGAAGGTCGGCGGCCTGCCCACGCTGACCGCCGTTCTGGTGCTGATCACCGGCATCCTCGGCGCCATCGTGGTGACGCCAACGTTCAACGCCCTCGGCCTGACCGACTGGCGCGCCCGGGGCTTTGCCACCGGCGTGGCGGCCCATGGCGTGGGCACCGCACGGGCGTTGCAGATCAACGAGACGGCGGGCGCCTTCGCGGGCATCGGCATGGGGCTGAACGCCCTGCTCACCGCCGTGATCGTGCCCTACATCGTGACCTGGCTGCTCTGACGTCGCTGCGGCGCGCGGGCGCTCAGCCCGCGAGCCGCGCCACGATCCCCGGCAGCGCCGCGAACTCGTCGAAGGCGGCGGCGTGGGTCATCTCCTCCACCGCGCAATGGCGATAGCCCTCGGTGTAGAGCGCGAAGGGCAGGCCCGCGCGCTCGGCGGTCTCGGCGTCGATCTCGCTGTCGCCCACGTAGATGGCGCGCGCGGCGTCAAGCTCGCCCAGCGAGAGGCGCAGCATCTCCGGGTCGGGCTTGCGCGTGGGCAGGCTGTCGCCGCAGACCACGCTGGCGAAGGTCCCGGCAAGCCCCAGATGCGTCAGCACCTCCAGCGTCGCGGCTTTCGGCTTGTTGGTGCACAGACCCAGCGGATGGCCCGCCGCCGCCAGCGCCTCCAGTACCTCGGCCACACCGGGGAAGAGTGACGTCTGGCCGCCGCTGAGCGCCTTGTAATGCACCATCGTCCGCTCGGTCAGCGCGGGCAGCCCGGCCCGGTCGAGGCCAAGGTGATCGGAAGCCTGTTCCACCAGCCGGGGCAGCCCCCAGCCGATGAAGGAAACCACCGTCGGCAGGTCGAGCGGCGCGGCGGAGACCTCGGCAAGCGCCGCGTTGAGACCCGCGCGGATGTCCGGCGCCGAGGCGATCAGCGTACCGTCGAGGTCGAAGATCACGGGAATGGGGGCGCTCATGCCTGCACCTTGGCACGCAGGTCGGAGAGAGGGGCACAGGTCAGTGCCGGGCCGAAAGACCCGCAGGGGATGACAGCGATTTGCATGATGTCCTTTCCGATGAAAGCCCGCCGACAAGGGGACGGGGCCTTTGCGCGGGCAGCTTTGCGCGCCCCGGCGGCGATGTCCAGAACCCGGTTCGGCCCGGCCCTCGCACCGCTTGCCCCGGACGCTGTTTTCGCCCATATTCCAGCCCGTGCCCACAGGACGGGCGCCGCAAGCCCGGCCCGTCGAGGCCCCAGTCGGAAGGAACGCCAGCATGTCGATTGAAGCGCCCGAAACCAAGATCGTGGATACTGCCAAGGTGGCGTGCGACGGCGGCGAAGGCGCGCTCGGACATCCCCGCGTCTGGCTGGCGATCCCGGAAGAGACCGGCTTCGTCGAATGCGGCTACTGCGATGCGAAATACGTGCTGCGCGGCTCCAAGGCCGAGGCCGAGCTGACCGCCGCGGCGAAGTAACCCGCCGCCGCGAGGCGACCAAAACTTTTCGAAAAGTTTTGGGAAAATTCTTCGAAGAATTTTCCGCGCGCGCGGCGCCCCTGTCGCCCTGCCGCTGACGGCGCGCGCCCCGCAAGGGCCGCGATCCGCGCAGGGTCCGCAGCGGCGCCATTGCCCGCTGGATGCCCGGGGCGGATCGTGGCATTACCGTCTCCGACCAACGGAGGCGCGACATGAGCAACGAGACCCCCAAGGACCAGCCCGCGACGCAGTTCGGCAAAGGCTGTCACCTGCACCTGATCGACGGCTCTGCCTTCATCTTCCGCGCCTACCACGCCCTGCCGCCCCTGACGCGCAAGTCCGACGGCCTGCCGATCGGCGCCGTCTCGGGCTTCTGCAACATGCTGCAGAAATACGTCGAGGACGCCTCCGGCTCCGATGCGCCAACCCATGTGGCGGTGATCTTCGACAAGGGCTCGCACACCTTCCGCAACGATCTTTACGACCTCTACAAGGCCAACCGCGAGGCGATGCCCGAGGACCTGCGCCCACAGATGCCACTGACCCGGCAGGCGACCGAGGCCTTCAACATCGCCTGCAAGGAACTGGAGGGCTACGAGGCCGACGACATCATCGCCACGCTCGCCTGCCAGGCCCGCGAGGCCGGCGGGCGCGTGACGATCATCTCCTCCGACAAGGACCTGATGCAGCTGGTGGGCGACGGGGTCGAGATGCTCGACGCCATGAAGAACCGCCGCATCGACCGCGACGGCGTGCACGAGAAGTTCGGCGTCTATCCCGAACGGGTGGTCGACGTTCAGGCGCTGGCAGGTGACTCGGTCGACAACGTGCCCGGCGCGCCGGGCATCGGGATCAAGACCGCGGCCCTCCTGATCAACGAATACGGCGACCTCGAGTCGCTGCTGGACCGCGCCGAGGAGATCAAGCAGCCCAAGCGCCGCCAGACCCTGATCGAGAAACGCGACCAGATCGAACTGTCCAAGAAGCTGGTGCAGCTCGACTGCAACACGCCGCTCGACTTCACCCTCGAAGACCTCGAGGTGAAGGACCCGGACCCCGAGGTGCTGATGCAGTTCCTTACCGAGATGGAGTTCCGCACCCTCACGTCCCGCGTCGCCAAGACCCTGAACGTCGAGGCCCCCGCGATCCCCGAGCCCGAGGTGACGCAGGCCAGCCCCGCCGCCACGCCCGAGGCCCCCAGGATCGACCCCGAGGCCTATGAATGCGTCTCGACCATGGAGGCGCTTCAGGTCTGGATCGACCGGATCAACGACCGCGGCTATGTCGCCGTGGACACCGAGACGAATTCGCTGAACGAGATGGTGGCCGAACTGGTGGGCATCTGCCTCAGCGTCGAGGCCGGTCAGGCCTGCTACATCCCGCTGGGCCACAAGGCCGGGGGCAGCGACGAGGGCCTGTTCCAGGATGACAGCCTCGCCGAGGGCCAGCTGCCGCTGAACGCCGTGCTGGACGCGCTGAAGCCGGTGCTGGAGGACGAGGCCGTCCTCAAGATCGGCCAGAACATGAAGTATGACGCAAAGGTCCTCGCCCGCTACGGCGTCCGGATCGCGCCCTACGACGACACGATGCTGCTGTCCTACGCGCTGCACGCGGGCGAACACGGGCACGGGATGGACACGCTCTCCGAGCGGTACCTCGACCACACGCCGATCCCGATCAAGTCGCTGCTCGGCACCGGCAAGAGCGCGATCACCTTCGACAAGGTCCCCGTGGCCGAGGCGGTGAAATACGCCGCCGAAGATGCCGACATCACCCTGCGCCTGTGGCAGCTGTTCAAGCCGCAGCTGCACCGCGACCGCGTGACCACCGTCTACGAGACGCTGGAGCGTCCCCTCTCGCCCGTGCTGGCGCAGATGGAGATGCACGGCGTGAAGGTGGACCGCGACACGCTCTCGCGCATGTCGAACGCCTTTGCCCAGAAGATGGCCGCGCTGGAGGCCGAGATCCACGAGCTCGCCGGCGAGACCTTCAACGTCGGCAGCCCGAAACAGCTGGGCGAGATCCTCTTTGACAAGATGGGGCTGGACGGCGGCAAGAAGGGCAAGACCGGCGCCTATGCCACCGGGGCCGACGTGCTGGAGGATCTGGCGACGGAGCATGAGCTGCCGGGCCGCGTGCTGGACTGGCGCGCGCTCTCCAAGCTGAAATCCACCTACACCGACGCCCTGCAGACCCACATCAACCCCGAAACGGGCCGGGTCCACACCTCCTACGTCCAGACCGGGGCCAACACCGGGCGGCTCGCCTCGACCGATCCGAACCTGCAGAACATCCCCGTCCGCTCCGAGGAGGGCCGCCGCATCCGCGAGGCCTTCGTGGCGGAGGAGGGCAAGGTGCTGCTCTCGCTCGACTACAGCCAGATCGAGTTGCGCATCCTCGCCCATGTGGCCGGGATCGACGCGCTGAAACAGGCCTTCCACGAGGGGCAGGACATCCACGCGATGACCGCTGCGGAGGTTTTCGGCGTGCCGGTCGAGGGGATGGACCCGATGGTGCGCCGTCAGGCCAAGGCGATCAACTTCGGCGTGATCTACGGCATTTCCGGCTTCGGGCTGGCGCGCAATCTGCGCATCCCCCGGGCCGAGGCGCAGGGATTCATCGACCGCTACTTCGAACGCTTCCCCGGCATCCGCGACTACATGGACGCCACGGTGGAATTCGGCAAGGCACATGGCTACGTCCAGACGCTCTTCGGCCGCAAGATCCACACGCCCGAGATCGCCGCCAAGGGCCCGCGCGCGGGCTTTGCCAAGCGTGCGGCGATCAACGCCCCGATCCAGGGCGCGGCGGCGGACATCATCCGGCGCGCCATGATCCGCATGCCCGAGGCCATCGCCCACCTGCCCGCCAAGATGCTGCTGCAGGTGCACGATGAACTGCTCTTCGAGGTCGAGGAAGCCGCCGCGGACGAGGTCATCGCCGCCGCCCGCGCGGTGATGGAGAACGCCGCCGATCCGGCGGTGAAGCTCGACGTGCCGCTGGTGGTGGACGCGGGCCGCGGGGCCAACTGGGCGCAGGCGCACTGAGCCCTGCCCGCCACCCCAGCGAGATGAGGCGCGGCGAGGCCGTACGCCGGTCCGGTATGCTGCGCGGCCGCAGGTCCGCCACGGTCGCGCCTCCGATCCGAGCTGCGCGCCTCTCTCTGCGCAGCGTCAGGTCAGGTCAGGTCAGGTCAGGTCAGGTCAGGGAACCAATCCGGGGCCTTCCGGGGCGTCAAGGACATCGGACGATATTTCCCCTTGAACCTACAGTCGCTGTAGACCCTAGATAGTCAGGCATCGACAGTTTCAGACCGAAGGTTCCCGATGCCCCACGATCACGGCCACGCCCATGGACATGCCCATGGCCACCATCACCACCACGCCTTGCCGGAGGGCGGCGGCGATGCGCGTCTCTGGGCCGCCATCGGGGTCAACTTCGCCCTCACCCTTGTGCAGATCGTGGCCGGCATCCTGTCGGGGTCGCTGGCGCTGATTGCCGATGCGATCCACAACCTCTCCGATGCGCTCTCCCTCGTCATCGCCTTTGCCGCGCGCCGGATCGCCCGGAGACCCGCCGATGCGGCGATGACCTTCGGCTATGGCCGGGCCGAGGTGGTGGCCGCGCTGGTGAACTACGTCACCCTCATCGTGGTCGCGCTCTACCTTGCCGCCGAGGGCGTGCAGCGGCTCTTCAACCCCGTGGAAGTCGAGGGCTGGACCGTGGTGATCGTGGCCGGCGTCGCGCTGGTGATCGACACGGTGACGGCGCTGCTGGTCTTCTCCATGTCCAAGGACAGCGTGAACATCCGCGCGGCCTTCCTGCACAATGTGGCCGATGCGCTCGGCTCCGTCGCGGTGATCGTCGCGGGGGTGGCGATCCTTGTCTACGACTGGCGGCTGGTGGATCCGATCGTGACGCTGGGCATCTCGGCCTACATCCTGTGGCACGCAGGCGTCGAGATCGGACCGGTGATCCGCATCCTCATGCTGGGCGCCCCGGACGAACCCGGCGCGCAGACCGTGCTCGACGCCATGCGCGCCGAGGAGGGCGTGGCCGATGTCCATCACCTGCACCTCTGGCGGATGCAGGAACGCGAAACCTCGCTGGAGGCCCATGTGGTCCTGACCGCGGGGGCCGACGGGGCTGTGGTGCGCCAGCGGCTCAAGACGCTGCTGCACGAGACCTTCGAACTGCACCATTCGGTGCTGGAACTGGAGGATGCGGGGTCGGCCTGCCAGAACGCCAAGGCCATCGGCCACTGAAAAGCGGCAACTGAGAGGCGGTACCCGGAATTTTCAAAAATTCCGGACCGTTTTCTTCGAAGAAAACGGGGAGACACGCCGGCGGCCAGACACGCCGGCGGCCAGACGGCCACCGGCCCGCCTAGTCCCGGCGGCGCTCCGGGTGGGTGGCGTAGAAGGCGGCCAGCGTCTTGTCGCGCTCGTCCCGGAACGGCGCGCCAGGTTCCAGCGCCGCGATCCGGTCGAGGCGGAACATCCGGAAGTCCGCCCGCAACTCGCACCATGCGACCAGCGTCCAGACCTTGCCCCAGAAATACAGCCCCAGCGGCCGCAGCACACGCCGGGTCTCGGCCCCTGCTGCATCGCGATAGGTGATCTCCAGCCGGTGGCGACTGTCGCAGGCGGCCTCGATCCGATCCAGCAGGGCGCGCTGCGCCGCGCTCATCTCGTCGTTCAGCGTCAGGGCGTGGATCTTCACCTGCGCCGCGCGGGCCTTGAGGGGATCGGGCAGCACCGCCTCGATCCGCACCAGCGCCTCCTCCGCCGCGGCGGCCATCTGCAACCCGCCCCAGGCGCGCAGCAACCGCGCCCCGGCCACCAGCGCCACGATCTCCTCCTCCGGGAACATCAGCGGTGGCATGTCGTAGCCCGCCCGCATCACGTAGCCCACACCCGCCTCGCCCTCGATCGGCACGCCGGAGCCGATGAGATCGGCCACGTCGCGGTAGATCGTCCGGGGCGAGACCTCCAGCCTCAAGGCAAGGGCCTTCGCGGTGAGCAGCCGACCGCCGCGCAGATGCTGCACGATCTGGAAGAGGCGGTCGGCGCGGCGCATCAGGCGGGCTCGAAGAGGCCGATCCGGTTGCCGTCCGGGTCGTGCATCACGAGGTAGCGCCCCGGCGGGATCGCGGTGATCCCGCCCTCGAAGCTGGCACCCGCCGCCGCCGCGCGGTCCCGGGCGGCCTCGACGCCATCTTTGACGGCAATGTGGAGCACCGGGCCCTTTCCGGCCGCCACCGGCCCCTCGACGAGGTTGCCGCCGACGCCGCCGCGACCGAAGGCGGACACCGTCTCGGTTCCCATCGTCATGGGGGTCATCTCCCAGCCGAAGACGGTGTTGTAGAAGGCGGTCGCGGCCGCCAGATCCCGCACCGGGATCTCGGCCCAGACGACGGTGACAGGCGGGAGGGAAGCAGGGGAGGTCATGATTTTCATCCTTTCAGGAGTTGCGATGGAGGCACCATCGCACAGCCCTGCTGACAGCATTCTGTCAGCATCCTGTCAGGGGGTCGCGAAAACCGCCAGCCCTCAGCCGCGGGGGCTGCCTGCGCGACTGGCGGATGCACCGGTCGCCGCCATCGCGGCCTGCGCCTCCCTCAACCAGCCCAGCCCGGAGAGCGTATCGGTCGCGGGCGCATATTCCGCCGAGACATAGCCGTCATAGCCCTCCGCATCGAGCCGCGCGAAGAAGGCGGGATAGTCGATGTCGCCCTTCAGCGGCTCATGTCGGCCGGGCACCCCGGCAATCTGCACGTGCACCGCCCGGCCCCCGTGTTTCGCCCATGTGCCGGGCAGGTCCCCGGTGATCTTCTGGGCGTGGTAGGCATCGAACTGGAGCCCGAGGTTGGGGGCCCCCACCGCATCCAGCACCTCCGCGGCGAGGTCGAAGTCGCTCAGGAAGTAGCCCGGCATGTCGTCACGGTTGATCGGCTCGATGGTCAGAGGTTGCGCGGGGGCCTCCGCCGCGGCCCAGCGGAGGTTCGCGATCAGCGTCTCCCGCGCCGCCGGGTCATCGGTCTGGCCCGACATGATATGCACCCGGCCTGCCTTCAGGCTCTCCACGTAGCGCAGGGCGCGCCGGAAGTCCGAGCGGAACCGCTCCTCGCTGCCCGGCACGGCGGCAAAGCCCCGCGGTCCGCCGGTGTAATTCGGCGGCGGCGCGTTGATCAGCGCCAGCGCCAGGCCCGTCCGGGTCAGCGCGCTGCGCAGGTCCTGCACCGGTTCGTCGTAGGGGAACAGCACCTCCACCGCCTCGAAGCCGGCATCGGCCGCGGCAAAGACACGTTGCGCGAGTGGCATCTCGCGGAAGAGAAGCGAAATATTGGCCGCAAAGCGGGGCATATGATGATGTCCACCCTAGGGAAAGCTGGGGAGCGAGCGGGCGGTCCTATTCTTGGGTCAGAAATTCAGACTCTATGATGGGGAAAAAAGTGCCGTCAGACCAGAGGCCGAACCAGTCCTTGCCGTCGCAGGGGTGATCCACCCCGATTTCGACCAGCCGATAGAAGCTCTTGCGGTCAATCAGCGCCTCCAGACCGGCCCGGACATGCACGTAGGGCGCGGGCTCGCCGGTCTCGGGGTCACGGGTGACGCGAATCCGGTGCTCGGGCCCGGCGGTGACACGGTCGCCCACGTTGGTGGTGAAGGTCAGCTGCTGCGCCGCGCCGGTGCCCGCCGCCTCGAAATCCACCGCCACGAAGGGGGCGTCGTCCACGGTGATGCCGACCTTCTCCACCGGGGTGACAAGAAAATACCTGTCGTCGTCCTTGCGCAGGATGGTCGAGAACAGACGCACCAGTTCGGGCCGCCCGATCGGCGTGCCGAGGTAGAACCACGTCCCGTCCCGCGCGATCCGCATGTCGAGGTCCCCGCAAAACGGGGGGTTCCACTTGTGGACCGGCGGCAGCCCCTTGCCACCCGCCGCCTTGGCGGAGGCAGCCAGCGACTCTGCCGAGGGTTTCACGGAGTTTTGTGCGGACATTGCTTTTGCCTAAATCATTTCGCGCGATACACTCGAAACCATAGATATAGATCTGACCGGAGTATTGCCATGACCGAGGCCGCCGCCCAGTCCGAAGACCTTGTCGCCGAGATCGAGGCACTGGAGGAGAAGCTGGCCGAGGCCAGGAATTCCATCACCGCCCGGTTCATCGGGCAGGAGCGCGTGGTGGAGCTGACGCTCTCGGCCCTGCTCTGTGGCGGTCATGCCCTGCTGATCGGCCTGCCCGGCCTCGGCAAGACCCGGCTGGTGGAAACGCTCTCGACCGTGATGGGGCTGCATGGCAACCGGATCCAGTTCACCCCCGACCTGATGCCCGCCGATATCCTCGGTTCCGAGGTCCTCGAGACCGCGGCAGATGGCAGCCGGTCGTTCCGCTTTCTGCAAGGCCCGATCTTCTGCCAGCTGCTGATGGCGGACGAGATCAACCGCGCCTCGCCCCGGACCCAGTCGGCGCTGCTGCAGGCGATGCAGGAAAAGGTCGTGACCGTGGCCGGCGAGAACCGCTCGCTGGGCCAGCCGTTCCACGTGCTCGCCACCCAGAACCCGATCGAGCAGGAGGGCACCTATCCCCTGCCCGAGGCCCAACTGGACCGGTTCCTCGTCCAGATCGACGTGGCCTATCCCGACCGCGACACCGAACGCGCGATCCTCATGGCCACCACCGGCACCGTCGAGGAGGAGGCCCATGCCGTCTTCACCCCGGAAGAGCTGATCGCCGCGCAGAAGCTGCTGCGCCGGATGCCCGTGGGCGAGACGGTGGTGGAGCAGATCCTCGACCTCGTGCGGGCCTGCCGTCCGGGCGATCCCTCGGCCCCGCAGAAGGTGCGCGACACGGTCAACTGGGGCCCCGGCCCCCGTGCGGCGCAGGCTCTGATGCTGACCGTGCGCGCCCGCGCCATGCTGCAGGGCCGCCTTGCGCCCTCGACCGAGGACGTGATCGCCATGGCGCGCCCGGTGCTGGTGCACCGCATGGGGCTGAACTTTGCCGCCCGCGCCCGCGGCGACAGCCTGCCCGCGCTGATCGAAGATGTCGCCGCCTCCGTCACCCGGGCCGAGGCCGCGGCGTGAGCGAACCCCGCCACCTCCGCAGCCGGGCCGAGGAAGAGGCGGCCCGCCTCCCGCCCCTGCTGGCCCGCGCGGAACATCTGGCGGGGACCGTCCTGCTGGGCGACCACGGGCGGCGGCGCTCGGGCCTCGGCGACGACTTCTGGCAATACCGCCCCGTACAGCCCGGCGACCCCCGGCGCTGGATCGACTGGCGCCGCTCCGCCCGGGGTGACGACCGTTTCGTGCGGGAAAAGGAATGGCAGATCGCGCAGAGCGTCATGCTCTGGGTCGATCAGGCCGCCTCGATGCGGTTCTCCTCCACCGACAAGCTGCCGCAGAAAGGCGACCGCGCCCGCCTGCTGGCGCTCGCCACCGCGATCCTTCTGGTGCGCGGCGGAGAGCGGGTGGGCCTCACCGGCACGCTGCTGCCGCCCCGGCGCGGCCAGAACCAGATCCTGCGGCTGGCAGAGTTCTTCTCGGTCGAGGACAGCGCCGATTACGGCGTGCCCGAACACCGCGCCATGATCCCCAACGCGCGGGCGCTTTTCGTCTCGGACTTCCTCGCGGACCCGGCAGAGGTTAAGCTGGCCCTGACCAAGGCTGCGGACCGCGGCGTTCGCGGCGTGCTGATGCAGGTGCTCGACCCCAGCGAAGAGGCCTTCCCATTCCAGGGCCGGACGATCTTCGAATCCGTGGGGGGCAGCCTCCTGCACGAGACGCTGAAGGCCGGCGACCTGAAGACCCGCTACCAGCAGCGGCTGGCAGAGCGGAAGGACGAGCTGCAGGCGCTCTGCCATGCCACCGGCTGGCAGTTCACCACCCATCACACCAGTGACTCGGCGCAATCGGCGCTGCTCTGGATTTACCGCGCCATGGACAGGGGGACGTCCTGATATGATGCTGGGCCCGATCGGATTTGCCGCACCCTGGCTGCTGCTGGCATTGGCCGCGCTGCCGCTGCTGTGGATCCTGCTGCGTGCCGTGCCGCCCGCGCCGATCCGGCGCCGTTTCCCCGGCGTGGCGCTGCTTCTGGGCCTCAAGGATGACGAGGCGGTATCGGACCGGACGCCGTGGTGGCTGCTGCTGCTGCGGATGCTGGCCGTGGCGGCCGTGATCGTGGGCCTCGCCGGTCCGGTGCTGAACCCGCAGCAGCAGGGGCGCACCGGCTCCGGCCCGCTGCTGATCCTGCTCGACGGGTCCTGGGCCTCGTCCCGCGACTGGTCCGAGAGGGCCGACCTCGTCGATGGCCTGCTGGCCGAGGCGGGCCGCGAGGGGCGCACCGCCGCCGTCGTGCGCCTGACCACGCCGGAGGCCCCGGTGTTCCAGTCCGCCGATGTCTGGCGGACCCGCCTGCCCGGCCTCGCCCCGCAGGCCTGGGAGCCGCGCGAGGAGGCGGTACAGGGCTTCATCGAGAGCCTCGGCACCGAGGGATTCGAAACCTACTGGATGTCCGACGGGCTGGACCGCGCCAGCCGCGACCCGCTGCTGGCGGCGCTGGAGGATCACGGCGCGGTCACCGTCCACGAGGGCAGCCGGCCGGTCTTTGCCCTGCGCCCCGCCACCTTCGAGGACGGCGCCGTCCGCCTGACCGCCCTGCGCGCCCTTCCCGGCCCCGAACGCGAGGTGATGGTCGAGGCCCATGGCCGCGATCCCTCCGGCCAGATGCGCCTGCTGTCGATCGAACCGGCCACCTTCGCCCCCGGCGAAACCACGGCCAGCGTCGAGATGGACCTGCCGGCAGAGCTGCGCGGCCGCCTCAGCCACTTCGAGATCGCCGGCGCCCGGACCGCCGGGGCCGTGGCCGCCACCGATGACAGCCTGCGCCGCCGCGAGGTTGCGCTGATCGCCGGCCGGGAGGACCGCGAGGGCCTCGAACTGCTGTCGCCGCTGCACTACCTGCACCAGGCGCTGGAGCCCAACGCCGACCTGCTGGAAGGCGCGCTGATGGACATCCTGCCCGCCAATCCCGACGTGGTGGCGCTGGCCGATGTGGCCACCCTCTCGGACGCCGAGACGGAGGCGCTGGAAACCTGGGTCGAGGGCGGCGGCATCCTGCTGCGCTTCGCCGGGCCGCGCCTCGCCGCCTCCGAGGTGAGCCGCGCCGAGGAAGACCCCCTGATGCCCGTGCGGCTGCGTTCGGGCGGGCGCAACGTGGGCGGCGCGATGAGCTGGGGCGAACCCAAGACGCTTGCCCCCTTCGACGAGGACAGCCCCTTCTGGGGTCTCGACGTGCCCGGGGACGTGACGATTTCCTCGCAGGTCATGGCCCAGCCCGATCCGACGCTGGCCTCCCGCGTGATCGCGCGGCTCTCCGACGGCACCCCGCTGGTGACCCGCAAGGACCTCGGCGACGGGCAGGTCGTGCTGTTCCACATCTCCGCCAACGCCGAATGGTCGAGCCTGCCGCTCTCCGGTCTCTTCGTGCAGATGCTGGAACGGCTCTCGATCTCCTCCTCCGCCACGGCCCCCGCGCCCGAGGACCTCGAAGGCACCACCTGGCAGCCGGTCCGGCTGGTCGAGGCCAACGGCACGCTCTCCAACGCGGGCACGCTGCCCGGCGTGGATGGCGCCGTCCTGCTCTCCGACCCGCTCGGCGCCGACCTGCGCCCCGGCGTCTACGAGGGCGAGGACCGCCGCATCGCCCGCAACGTCATGGGCGCCGAGAGCACGATTGCACCCGCCGCATGGCCTGCGTCCGTCCCGGTCGAAGGTCTGGCCCGGCCCGAGGAAACCCCGCTCGGCGGCTACCTCCTTGCCCTCGCACTGGCGCTGCTGATGGCCGATATCCTCGCCTCGCTCGCGCTCTCCGGCCGGCTGACCGGCGCACGGCCCCGGGCCACGGGGGCCGCCGTTGTCCTGCTGGCGCTCGCCCTTGCCCTGCCCGCCGCGCCGATCCGCGCGCAGGAGGCCGAGGACACCACCGAGGACACGGCGCCCGCCTCCGATCCTGCCGCCGATGCCCGCGCAATCGAAGCCACGCGGGAACTGGTGCTGGCCCATGTCATGACCGGCAACCGCCAGATCGACGACACGGCGCAGGCCGGCCTCCGCGGCCTCTCGGACACGCTCTTCTTCCGCACCTCCGTGGAACCGTCCGAGCCGATGGGCGTGAACCTGGAAACCGACGAACTGGCCTTCTTCCCCTTCCTCTACTGGCCGATCACGCCGGACCAGCCGGCGCCCTCCGCCGCGGCCTATGCCAAGCTGAACCGCTACCTGCGCTCGGGCGGGATGATCCTCTTCGACACCCGCGACGCGGATGTGGCCCGCTACGGCGCCGCCAGCCCCGAGGGGCGCAAGCTGCAACAGCTGGCCGCCCCCCTCGACGTGCCGCCGCTGGAGCCGGTGCCCTCGGACCACGTGCTGACGCGCACCTTCTACCTGTTGCAGGACTTCCCCGGCCGCTACGCCGGCGGGCAGGTCTGGGTCGAGGCCGCCCCCGCCGATGCCGAGCTGATCGACGGGATGCCCTTCCGCAATCTCAACGACGGCGTAAGCCCGGTGGTGATCGGCGGCAACGACTGGGCCTCGGCCTGGGCGGTGGATACCTCCGGCGCGCCGCTCTACCCCGTGGGCCGCGGCTATGCCGGCGAGCGGCAACGCGAGATCGCCTACCGCTTCGGCGTCAACCTCATCATGCATGTGCTGACCGGGAACTATAAGTCCGACCAGGTGCATGTCCCTGCCCTGCTGGACCGTCTGGGACAATAATGACCTCGACCGTGATCTTCGACCCGCTCCTGCCCTGGCCGCTTCTGGCGGGCCTCGGCGCCGTGATGCTGGCCTTCATCGGCCTCGCGCTCTGGCGTGGCCTGCGCGGCTGGCCATTGCGCGGGCTCGCCGCCGTGGTGGTGCTGGGGGCGCTGACCGGCCCCTCGCTCCGGCAGGAGGACCGCGCGCCGCTCTCCGACATCGTGCTGCTGGTGGAGGACCGCTCCGCCTCGCAGCAACTCTCGGACCGGGCGCAGCAGACCGAGGCCGCCGCCGAACGCCTGGCCGCCGAGATCGCCGCCGAGCCCAACACCGAGGTGCGCCGCGTGACCCTTGGCGACGGGGCCGGCGACAGCGGCACCCAGCTGATGACCGCCCTGTCCGAGGCCATGGCCGAGGAACCCCGCGGCCGGATCGCGGGGGCGATCCTGCTCTCCGACGGGCGGCTGCATGACCTCGACCGGGCGCCCGACATGCCCGCGCCGCTGCACCTGCTGCTGACCGGCCAGCCCGAGGACTGGGACCGCCGCCTGATCGTCCGCAACGCCCCCGCCTTTGCCATCCTCGGCGAGCCGGTGACCCTGACCCTGCGGATCGAGGACAGCGGCGCCGCCCCCGAGGGCAACGGCGAGGCCCCCCTCGACATTTCCGTCGACGGGGCCGAGCCGGAACGCTTCATGGTCCAGACCGGCCGCGACATCGAGCTGCCGATCACCCTGCCCCACGGCGGGCGCAACGTGATCCAGTTCTCCGTTCCCGCCGAGGATGGCGAGCTGACCGACCGCAACAACACCGCCCTCGTCCAGATGAACGGCGTGCGCGACCGGCTGCGCGTGCTGCTGGTCTCGGGCGAGCCGCACGCGGGCGGGCGGACGTGGCGCAACCTGCTGAAGTCCGACAGCTCCGTCGACCTCGTGCATTTCACCATCCTGCGCCCGCCGGCGAAACAGGATGGCGTGCCGGTCTCCGAGCTGTCGCTGATCGCCTTCCCCACGCGGGAGCTCTTCCTCGAGAAGATCGAGGATTTCGACCTGATCATCTTCGACCGCTACAAGCGGCGCGGCATCCTGCCCGCGCTCTACCTCGACAACGTGCGCCAGTACGTCGAGGACGGCGGCGCGCTGCTGATCAACGCGGGCCCCGATTTCGCCTCTGCCGATTCGCTCTATCGCTCGCCGCTTTCCGAAGTGCTGCCGGGCCGCCCCACCGCCCGGGTGATCGAGGAGGGCTATCGCCCCCATGTCACCGATCTGGGCGAACGCCACCCGGTGACCGCCGGGCTGACGCGTGGCTGGCAGGGCGACTGGGGCCGCTGGCTGCGCCAGATCGAGCTGGAGCCGGAACGCGGTTCGACCGTCATGGCCGGGGCGGAGGAGAAGCCGCTGCTGATCCTCGACCGCGTCGGCGAGGGCCGCGTGGCGCTTCTGGCCTCCGACCAGGCGTGGCTGTGGAACCGTGGCTTCGAGGGCGGCGGCCCGCAGCTGGAGCTGCTGCGCCGCCTCGCCCACTGGATGATGAAGGAGCCCGAGCTGGAGGAGGAGGCCCTGACCGCCGAGGCCACCGGCCAGCAGATGCGCATCATCCGCCGGACGCTGGGCGAAGAGGTCGGCCCGCTGACCATCACCACGCCGTCGGGCGAGGAGGTGGAGCTCCCGATGCAGGAGGTCGCCCCGGGCCAGTTCACCGCCGAGTACACCGGCCCCGAGATCGGGCTCTACCGCCTTGCCAACGACGACCAGAGCGCGGTCATCGGCCTCGGCCCCGCCGCCCCGCGGGAGTTCGAGCAGACCATCGCGGACGGCGCCGCGCTGGAGCCGCTGGTGGATGGCACCCGCGGAGGCATCATGGCGCTCTCCGACGGCGTGCCCGCGGTGCGCGACGTGCGCGCCGGGCGGCCCGCGGCCGGGCGCGGCTGGATCGGCTTCACCCCCCGCAACGCCTACGAGACGCAGGATGTGCGGCTGATCCCGCTGCTGCCCGCCTGGCTGGTGCTGCTGCTGGCCGCCGGCCTGATCCTCGCCGCATGGCTGCGCGAGGGTCGCCGCTGAGCTGACGGGCCCCACGCTGCGCTCCCCCGGCGCCTGACCTGCGCCGAGGGGTGGAGGTGAGGCAGCCGGGAGCCGAGCCATCGCCCCACGCCCGCGATCCCGCTTGCCGCGGCCCGGCCTGCGCGGCAAGGATGCGGCCATGCATCCGAATCCGATCTTCCACACCCGCTCCGACGCCGCCAACCTCGCCTTCGCGCGGGAGGTGAGCTTCGGTATCCTCGCGCTCTCGGCCGAGGGGCTGCCGCTGATCAGCCACCTGCCCTTCCTGCTGAACGAGGCAGGCACCGAGGTGGAGGTGCATATCGTGCGCTCGAACCCGGTCGCGCGGGCGCTGCGCGACGGGCCGCTGCCCGCCAAGCTGATCGTCTCGGGCCCCGATGGCTATGTCTCGCCCGACTGGTACGGTCTGGAGGACCAGGTGCCGACGTGGAACTACGTCGCCGTCCATCTGAGCGGCACGATCGAACTGCTCGATCCGGAGGAGATGCCCGGCGTCCTGACCCGCCTGTCCGACCAGTTCGAAACCCGGCTGCGGCCCAAGACGCCCTGGGTCATGGACAAGATGACCAAGGGCGTGGCCGAGCGGATGATGCGCCAGATCCTGCCCGCCCGGATGCAGGTGACCGGCGTCGACGGCACGTGGAAACTCTCCCAGAACAAGCCCGAAAGCGCCCGGCTGGGCGCGGCCGAAGGCGTTTCGGACCCCGCGCTGGCGGCCCTGATGCGCAGCCCCCCCGAGGGCTGAACGCCCCCCGGCGGGCGCCGACACCCCTGCGGAAGCCTATTCCGCAAAGTGCCGGAGCGGGCGTCAACAACCAATGGACAGGTCTGCGCCCCCCTCCTAGGGTGGCCCCACTCACAATGGGGACAGACATGGGTCACGCAATGAAACTCTATGCCTCTCCGGCCTCGCCCTTCGTGCGCAAGGTCCGGGTGCTGCTGCGCGAGGCGGGGCTGGACGGCAAGGTCGACGAGAAGGTCGTCGCCACCACGGCAGTGAAGTCGGACATGGGCCTGGCCGGGGTGAACCCGCTGGCCAAGATCCCGACGCTGGTCACGACCGACGGCAAGACGCTCTATGACAGCCGGGTGATCTGCCGCTACCTCGACACGCTGGTGGAGGCGGAGTTCTACCCCGAGGGGCGGCTCTGGGACACGCTGGTGCTGGAGGCGACGGCGGACGGGCTGCTCGATGCCGCGGTTCTCATGGTCTACGAGCGCCGGGTGCGCCCGGAGGAGAAGGTCTTCGACGGCTGGATCGAGGCCCAGTGGGACAAGGCGATCCGCGCCGTGGGCGCGATCGAGGAACGCTGGATGGAGCATCTGAACGGCCCCGTCGACATGGGCCATATCGCCGTGGGCTGTGCGCTCGGCTACCTCGACTTCCGGCACGGGACGCGGAACTGGCGGCTGGGGCATGGCCGTCTGGACGACTGGTACGCCAGCTTCAGCGAGCGCGCCGCGATGAAGGACACGATGCCAGAGTGATCCTGCGCCCGAGTGATCCTGTGCCCGAGTGATCTCCCGCGGCCCCTTGGCCACCACGGGCCGGGCCGACCACTTGCGGACACATCGAGACGAAAAAGGGCCGCGCGATCCGCGCGGCCCTTTCGCAATTCCGACCCGATGCAATCGGGGGGTCTGAGACGTCAGAACCTGTAGCCGACACCGATGTTGATGGCGTTGTTGTAGACGGTCGTCTTGAGCGACCCGCCCCCGTCCAGATCGGCGTCGATGTCGGTCCAGATGAACTGGTACTCCCCGAAGACCGACCAGCGGTCGGTGAAGGCGTAGGAGACACCGGCAGTGGCACGCGCCGCGGGGCCGGTCACCTGGTAGTCGAAGGTCTCGGGGCCGCCGGCGGTGGCGGTCGTCTCGACGTGGGGGATCGCCATGCCGATACCGGCCGAGAGGTAGGGCGTCACCGCCCCGTCCATCCACATGCCCGGCCAGCGGCGGGCGACGTTCAGCGTCAGGATGTTCAGGCCATCGGTCATTTCGAGCGTGTCGAAGCCCGCGGCGGCCATGTCACCGTGATCGGCATAGATCTTGTTGTGCGAGAACTCGATGCCGAAGCCCAGGGTCTCGGTCCGCCACCAGGTGGCGCGCACACCGTAGTAGGGCGGCATGGACCAGGACTTGCCGTCCCAGCCGATGAGGGCAGAGTAGCTGCCGCCGACCGCATCGGGGTAATCCCCCTTGATCCGGCTGTGGGGGGCGGTCTGATACCCGGTGTAGGCGTTGATCTCGATCTCGGCTGCGGCGGGGGCCGCCGTCAGCACGAGGGCCGCGAGAGCGTATTTGAAACGTTTGAGCATGGGGCTTCCGTTCGACGGGTCCAGTCGCAAGACACGGCCGGAAAGGTGGCGCATATATCGTGAGACCCGAATACACCCGGTAAAAGAATGTCACAAGCGCGACACTTAGGCGCCTTCCCCGACTGTCGATCACGGAATAGTGGACGCAAGTACATTGGGCCGCTAAACCTCCGGGAGGAGGAGTTGAGAAATTAGACGGCCTCCGTATGTCTGACCGTTCTCGGTCGAAGAATGGAGCAAACCTCGTGTCCCACGCAGACGACCACGAAGGCACCCGCAGAGATTTCCTCTACTACGCCACGGCAGGCGCGGGTGCTGTGACCGCCGGCGCCGCGATCTGGCCGCTGGTGAACCAGATGAACCCCTCCGCAGACGTGCAGGCGCTTTCGTCGATTCGCGTCGATGTTTCGGGCGTCTCGCCCGGCACCCAGCTGACCGTCAAATGGCGCGGCAAGCCGGTGTTCATCCGTCGCCGTACCCCTGACGAGATCGAAGCGGCCCGCGCCGTGGACGTCAACTCGCTGCCTGACCCGGAAGCCCGGAACGAAAACGTCGCCGCGGGGGCCCCTGCGACCGACGCGAACCGCTCGCTGGCCCCGGAAGGCGCCGAGGGCGACGCGGCCGAGGAATGGCTGGTCATGATGGGCGTCTGCACCCACCTGGGCTGTGTGCCGCTCGGCAATGCCTCGGGCGACTTCGGCGGCTGGTTCTGCCCCTGCCACGGCTCCCACTACGACACCGCCGGCCGCATCCGCAAAGGCCCGGCCCCGCGGAACCTGCCGGTTCCGGTTGCCCGCTTCGAGGGCGAAACAGAAATCGTCCTGGGCTGAGGAGAGCGACGAATGGCTGGAATTCCGCACGATCATTACGAGCCCAAGACCGGGATCGAGAAATGGGTTCACACCCGTCTCCCGATTGTCGCGCTCGTCTATGACACGATCATGATCCCGACCCCCAAGAACCTCAACTGGATGTGGATCTGGGGCATCATCCTGACCTTCTGCCTCGCACTGCAGATCGCCACCGGTATCGTCCTGGTGATGCACTACACGCCGCATGTGGACATGGCCTTCGCCAGTGTCGAACACATCATGCGCGACGTGAACGGCGGCCATATGCTGCGCTACCTGCACATGAATGGCGCCTCGCTGTTCTTCTTTGCCGTCTACCTGCATATCTTCCGCGGTCTCTACTACGGCTCCTACAAGGCCCCGCGCGAAATCACGTGGATCATCGGCATGCTGATCTACCTGCTGATGATGGGCACGGGCTTCATGGGCTACGTTCTGCCCTGGGGTCAGATGTCCTTCTGGGGTGCAACGGTGATCACCGGGCTCTTCGGCGCGATCCCCTTCATCGGGGAACCGATCCAGACCTGGCTCCTTGGCGGGCCGGCCGTGGACAACGCGACGCTGAACCGCTTCTTCTCGCTGCATTACCTGCTGCCCTTCGTAATCGCGGGCCTGGTGCTGGTCCATATCTGGGCGTTTCACAATACCGGGAACAACAACCCCACCGGCGTCGACGTGCGCCGCGGCTCGAAGGAAGAAGCCAAGAAGGACACCGTGCCCTTCTGGCCCTACTTCGTGATCAAGGACCTCTTTGCCCTTGCCGTGATCCTGGCCGTGTTCTTCGCCATCGTCGGCTTCATGCCGAACTACCTGGGCCACCCCGACAACTACATCGAGGCCAACCCGCTGGCGACGCCCGCGCACATCGTGCCGGAATGGTACTTCCTGCCGTTCTACGCGATCCTGCGTGCCTTCACCGCTGACGTCTGGGTCGTGATGTTCGCCAACTGGATCACCGGTGGCATCGTGGACGCCAAGTTCTTCGGCGTGCTGGCCATGTTCGGCGCGATCATCGCCATGGCCCTGACGCCCTGGCTCGACACCTCCTCGGTGCGCTCGGGCCGGTATCGTCCGATGTTCAAGTGGTGGTTCGCCCTGCTCTGCATCGACTTCATCGTACTGATGTGGGCCGGTGCGATGCCGGCAGAGCCGCCCTACTCGACGATCTCGCTGATCGGTGCGGCCTACTGGTTCGGCTACTTCTTCGTGATCCTGCCGCTGCTCGGCGTGATCGAGAAACCGACGACGCCGCCGGCGACCATCGAGGAAGACTTCGATGCGCATTACGGCAAATCGACCGCAGCCGAATAAGAAAGGTCTGAGACAGATGATGAAGAAACTCACCCTTTCTGCCCTGACGGCCCTCGGCCTTTCGGCCGGGGCGGCCATGGCGGCCGAAGGTGGCCACACCCACGACGTGGACTTCTCCTTCGAGGGCCCGTTCGGCAGCTTCGACCAGATGCAGCTGCAACGCGGTCTGCAGGTCTATACCGAGGTCTGCTCGGCCTGCCACGGCCTGCGATACGTGCCGATCCGCACCCTCTCGGACGAGGGCGGGCCGGAACTCCCCGAGGACCAGGTCCGCGCCTATGCCGCGAACCTGTCGGAGATCATGGACCCCGAGCTGGATGACTTCCGCGCCCGGACGCCCAATGACCACTTCCCGATGTCGAGCCTCGAGAACGCGCCTGACCTCAGCCTGATGGCCAAGGCCCGCGCGGGCTACCATGGCCCCTACGGCACTGGTCTGAGCCAGCTCTTCAACGGCATCGGCGGGCCCGAGCACATCGTCTCGATCCTCACCGGCTACACCGGCGAGGAGAAAGAGGAAGCAGGCACGATCTACTACGAGAACACCGCCTTTGCCGGCGGCTGGATCGCCATGGCCCCGCCCCTGATGGGCGAGGACGTGGAGTTCGCAGACGGTCACTCGACCGAACTGCACCACGAGGCCGAGGACGTGGCTGCCTTCCTGACCTGGGCGGCAGAACCCAAGATGATGGCGCGCAAGCAGGTGGGCTTCACGGCCGTTCTGTTCCTCGTGATCCTCTCGGTCCTGCTCTACCTGACCAACAAGGCGATCTGGGCCCCGATCAAGAAACGGGCCAAGGAAGCCTGATCGGGCCCCTCGGACTTGCGAAAGCCCCGCCCCACCGGCGGGGCTTTTTCGTTTGCGGGAGGCCCTGCCCTCCACGTGGCGCAAGAACACTCTTCGAAGAATTTTTGAAAATTCTTGGATGCCCGACAGGGAGGGAGAGGCAGGACGGCGGACGCAGAGACAGCGCAGACGCCACGCGTTCCCGCCGATGACGGCCTATTGTTTGCGGCAACAGAAAAGGGGGCCCAAGGCCCCCTTGCCGTTTTCTTCGAAGAAAACGGACCGGAAAATTCGAATTTTCCGGCCAGATCGTCGGCCTCGCGTTACGCCGCCAGCCCCTTCGAGCCCATGCCGAGGAACTTCTTCCGGCGCTGGTCCACCAGCTTGGCGGGATCGGATTCGTCGAGATCGCCCAGCATCGCCTCCAGCGCCTTGCCGACGGCGGCGATCGTCGCCTTCTTATCCCGGTGCGCCCCGCCGAGCGGCTCCTTGATGATCCGGTCAATCACGCCCAGCTGGTTCAGCTCCTGCGCGGTCAGACGCATCTGCTCGGCCGCCTCGCGCATCTTCTCGGCATCCTTCCACAGGATCGAGGCGCAGCCCTCGGGGGTGATGACCGAGTAGATCGAATGCTCCAGCATCGCCACCTTGTTGGCGGTCGCAAAGGCCACGGCCCCGCCGGAGCCGCCCTCGCCGATGATGATCGAGACCAGCGGCACCTTGATCTGGAGGCATTTCTCGGTCGAGCGTGCGATGGCCTCGGACTGGCCGCGCTCTTCGGCGCCCTTGCCCGGGTAGGCGCCGGGGGTATCCACCAGCGTCACCACCGGCAGGCCGAAGCGATCGGCCATGTCCATCAGGCGGATCGCCTTGCGGTAGCCCTCGGGACGGGCCATGCCGAAGTTGCGCTCGATCCGGGACTTGGTGTCATTGCCCTTCTCGTGACCGATCACGATGACGGGACGGTCGTTGAAGCGCGCCAGCCCGCCCATGACCGCATGGTCGTCGGCGAAGTTCCGGTCGCCGGCCAGCGGCGTGTACTCGGTGAAGAGCGCATCGATGTAATCCTGGCAATGCGGACGGTCGCCGTGACGTGCCACCTGGCACTTCCGCCAGGGCGTCAATGTCTTGTAGAGGTCGACCAGCATGTCCGCGGCCTTCTTGTCCAGCGCGGCGGCCTCTTCCTCGACCTTCATCTCGGGATTCTGCCGGGCCATGGCCCGCAGCTCCTCGGCCTTGCCTTCAATCTCGGCCAGCGGCCGCTCGAAATCGAGGTAATTGGTCATTTCACACTCCTTGCCGGACTGTTGCTATATGGCTTTCTCCGCGCCCGGATGCAACTCGGCAGGCAGGGCCCCGGGTCGCATCGGCGGCAGCGGGTCCCGCGACCGCAGCAGAGCGCGACGATCACAGGCCCAGACCGGCCCGAAGCGCGGTTTCCGGCGCGCTCAGCACCGGCACACCGCGGCCTGCCAGCAGGGGCGCGGCATCGCTCATCGAGACCTGCGCCAGCACCACGACGACCGCCGGCTGCCGCGTCAGCTCGGCCCGGACGCCCTCTGCGATGGCGGCGGCGAAGTCAGCCCCCCGGCCCGCCTCGAAGAGCGGCCAGAGCGGGGAGAGGTCGAGGGTGCGGATGTCAGGGGCATACTCCCCCAGCAGGGTCGCACTGGCCTCCGCGGTGCTGGCCAGCGTGTAGACCAGAAGCACGGGACCGCCGAGGCGCGCCGCCCGCTGCATCATGGGCCGGTCCACCCGTGACGCGCCCGCGGCTTCGGCGACCGGACCCAGCGTCGTGCAGGTGCAGATCACCGGACCTTTCGCGGCGCGGATGACGGCGGTGACCTCGTCGGCAACAGCCTCCACCCCCTCGGCCCGGGCCCGCGCCAACCAGTCGGCGCGGACCACCTGCGCCAACTCGGCGCCCGGGGCGAGACGATCACGCAGCGCGGCGAAGCGCGCCACGTGCACCTCGGCGGTGTGCAGCAGGGTCAGCACGGCCCTGCCCGGTTACTTGCAGTAGTCTTCCTGCCCCTGCAGCGCGAGGGAAGAGCCCTTGAGCTCCACCGGCAGGGACTGGCCGCTGATCTTCATGTGGCTGCCGGTGCGCAGCCCGTCGATGAAGCCATCGCGTGCGGCGACCGAGGGGAAGATCACCTCGTAGCCATAGATCGAGTCGCGACCGAAGGCCTGATCGGCGGTGGTGCCGGTGTACTTGATGTCGAGCGGCTGCACCCGTCCATCCACGGAGATCTCGACCCGGGCGAACTTCGCACCCTCGCGGACGAAGGAGGGCTGCTCCTCCGGGAAGCCGAGGCGCAGGCCACGCAGGACATGGCTGCCCTCGCGCCGGCAGGTGACCGAGAAATACTCGCCCGCCTTGCCGCGCTGCACGGTCAGATAGCTCATCAGGCCGTTCTGCGACGGGTCCTTGGACACCAGCCAGCGCTGGCTGTAGATGACGACCTGTTCATTCTCGATCCGCTCCTGCGCGGACAGACTGGCGGAGCTAGCTCCGATCATCAGGCTGGTCATGAGGCAGGCGGTGGTGAGACGGCGCAGTGCGCGCATTGCGAATCCTCCGATTGGGTCCGTTCAGGTCGGTCCGCACAATTCCATTGCGGGGCGTATCGCGCAAGTTACCTAGTGCCGAAGCCGCTGCGGGCCAGCGGGCCCCTTGCCCGGGCGCGCGGCCGTGGCCCGCAGGTCACAGGCAGATCACCAGCCCGCGCCGGCTCACGACAACCCCCTGAAAAGCAAGGGCGGAGAACCTGCGCCCCCCGCCCGACCCGTGCGCTGCGATCTCCTCACCGCGGCACGGCAGGATCCCCTCGGGGACCCCTCACATCTGTGCGATCAGCTCCGACTGGCGGACGATCACCTCGGCCTGCTTGATCGACGCGATGTCGACCAGACGGCCCTTGTAGACAGTGGCCCCCGCGCCGGTGCGCTTGGCCTCTTCCATGGCGGCGAGGATCTCGCGTGCCTCTGCGACCTTCGTCTCGGAGGGGGTGAAGACCTCGTTCGCCAGGGCGATCTGCTTGGGGTGGATCGCCCATTTGCCGACCATGCCCAGCGTGGCCGAGCGCAGCGCCTGCGCACGGTAGCCGTCATCGTCCGAGAAATCGCCGAAGGGCCCGTCCACCGGCAGCACGCCATGGGTGCGGCAGGCCGCGACGATGGCGGTCTGGGCCCAGTGCCACGGATCGGACCAGTACTTCTGGCCCTCGCGCAGCATGTAGTAGTCCTCCTGCGTGCCGCCGATGCCAGTGGTCTGCATCCCCATGGAGGCCGCGAAATCCGCGGCGCCAAGGCTCATCGCCTCCAGCCGGGGCGAGGCGGCGGCGATCTCTTCCACGTGGGCGATGCCCGCGGCGCTCTCGATGATGACTTCCAGTTTCAGCGGCTTGGTGCGGCCCTTCGACCGTTCCAGCGCAGTGACCATGGCATCCACGGTATAGACGTCCGCCGCGCATCCCACCTTGGGGATCATGATCATGTCGAGCCGGTCACCGGCCTGTTCCATCAGGTCCACCACGTCCCGCACCCAGAACGGCGTGTCGAGGCTGTTGATCCGCACCGAGATCGTCTTCTGGCCCCAGTCGACGTCGCCGATGGCCTGGATGATGTTCTTGCGCGCCTGTTCCTTGTCGTCGGGCGCGACCGAATCCTCGAGGTCGAGGTTGATCACGTCCGCGGCGCTGGCGGCCATCTTCTCGAACAGCTTGGTGTTCGACCCGGGACCGAACAGTTGGCAGCGGTTCGGACGGGCGGGGGCCGGGGGCTGAAGGCGGAAGCTCATCTCTCGATCTCCATCACATGCGGAACGGCCCGAAAAGCGGGTCAAAGGGCAAGGATATTTCTTCAATTCGCCCGAGAGCGATATTAAATTACAAGCCGGGCCGCAAGCACAATTTGCAAACGCAGCGCGATCCACCGCTGCGTCGCGGAATCGTCGGCGCTGCACCTGCGTGAAAGCCTGCGACGGCGATGCGAAAATCTTCGACAGAATTCCCAATCCTGCGAAGAAACTTGCAACCACCGCCCAGAGTTCCGCGGATTTGCAAAGCAATCCCACCGCGAATCCGCCAAAATCGGGCGCAACAACTCTCCCCAACAGGTGCCCGAATGATCGAGACCCCATATCTGCTGTTCCTTGGTGATGCCCCCGATGCGCTGGCTGCGAAAGTGGCCCAGGGCATCCGCGACTGGCGTCCGGACAACGCCATCGGCCAGTTCCGCATGGAAGGCTGCAAAGCCGACATGAAACTGGCCGACATGACGCTGACCGAAGCCAAGGAAGCCGGCGCCAAGACGCTGGTGATCGGCGTTGCCAACCGTGGCGGCGTGATCTCCAAGGCCTGGAAAAAGGTGCTGATCGAAGCGCTCGAAGAAGGCTTCGACATCGCCTCCGGCCTGCACAACCTGCTGCGCAACGAGCCCGACCTCGTCGCCGTGGCCGAAGCCAACGGCCGCACCCTGCACGACGTGCGCATCCCCACCGTCCAGTACCCGATCGCCAACGGCGAGAAGCGGACCGGCAAGCGCTGCCTCGCCGTGGGCACCGACTGCTCGGTCGGCAAGATGTACACCGCGCTGGCGATGGACAAGGAAATGAAGGAACGCGGCCTCAAGTCGTCGTTCCGCGCCACCGGCCAGACCGGCATCCTGATCACCGGCGAAGGCGTGCCCCTCGACGCCGTCATCGCGGACTTCATGGCCGGCTCGGTGGAATACCTGACCCCGGACAACGATGCTGACCACTGGGACATGATCGAAGGCCAGGGCTCGCTGTTCCACGCCTCCTACTCGGGCGTGACCATGGCCCTCGTGCACGGCGGCCAGCCCGACGCGCTGATCCTCTGCCATGAACCCACCCGCGAGCACATGCGCGGCCTGCCCTCCTACAAGCTGCCGACCCTGACGGCGCTGCAGGACGTGGCGCTGACGCTGGCCAAGGTCGTGAACCCCGACGTCCAAGTCGTGGGCATCTCGGTCAACACCCAGCACCTGAGCGAGGAAGACGCCAAGGCGTACCTGGCCAAGGTCGAAGAAGAAATGGGCCTTCCCACGGTGGATCCGTTCCGCCATGGCGCCGGTCGTCTCGTCGACGCGCTGGTCGCGCTCGGCTGAGGCCAGTCGCCCCCGCGGGTCCGGCGCGTCCCCCTTCCGCGCCGTTGACCTGCCGGGGGCGACCTCCCCTTTCTTCCGGGGCCCCCAGCGGGCCCCCTCTCTCTCAGGAGGTCCCCCATGCAGATCGAGGTCATCCGCGACGTTTTCCCGCTCGCGCAGGTCTTCACCATTTCCCGCGGCTCGCGCACCGAGACCAAGGTCATCACCGTGCGCATCACCGACGGTGGCGTCACCGGCTGGGGCGAATGCGTCCCCTACGCCCGCTACAATGAAACCCTCGACAGCGTCGCGGACGAGATCAACGGCCTGCCCGCCGCCTTCTCGCGCATGGATCTCTATGACCTGCTGCCCGCCGGCGCCGCCCGCAACGCGGTCGACTGCGCCCTGTGGGATCTGGAAGCCAAGAAGGCCGGCAAGCCCGCGTGGCAGCTGGCCGGCCTGAAACAGGCCCCCGGCCCGGAAATCACCGCCTACACCCTCTCGCTGGCCAGCCCGGAAGAGATGGAGGCGCAGGCCGCCAAGAACGCCTTCCGCCCGCTGCTCAAGATCAAGCTGGGCACCCCGGACGACATGCCCCGCCTCGAGGCCGTGCGCCGCGGCGCACCCAAGTCCAAGATCATCATCGACGCCAACGAAGGCTGGTCGGTCGACGTCTACAAGGACCTCGCGCCGCACCTCGTGAAGCTGGGCGTGTCGCTGGTCGAACAGCCGCTGCCGCAGGCCGAGGACGAGGCCCTGATCGGCATCGACCGTCCCGTGCCCGTCTGCGCCGACGAAAGCTGCCATGACCGCGCCGACCTGCCCAAGCTGACCGGCAAGTACGATGTCATCAACATCAAGTGCGACAAGACTGGCGGCCTGACCGAGGCGCTCGCGCTGAAGGAAGAGGGCCTGAAGGCCGGCTTCGACGTGATGGTCGGCTGCATGGTCGGCTCCTCCCTCGCCATGGCGCCCGCGGTGCTCGTGGCACAGGGCGCCCTCGTGACGGATCTTGACGGCCCGCTCCTGTTGGCCAAAGACCGCGATGCGGCCCTCGTCTATGACGAAGCCGGCGTGCACCCTGCCACGTCCGCGCTCTGGGGCTGAGACTTTCCGCCCCTTCGGGGGCACATAATCGTGCCCCCGGCGCCTGACCGCGTCTCCCCCGGGGGCCTCCAACAAGGAGTTCTCCTGATGACCCGTACCGTCTATGTGAACGGCGAGTTTGTCCCGGAAACCGAAGCCAAGGTCTCGATCTTCGACCGCGGCTTCCTGATGGCCGACGCCGTCTACGAGGTGACCAGCGTCCTCGACGGCAAGCTGGTGGATTACCCCGGCCATGCCAAACGCCTCGAGCGCTCGCTCAAGGAACTGGACATGACCCTGCCCGTCTCCTTCGACGAGCTGCTGGAAATCCACCGCGAGCTGGTCAAGCTGAACGACCTCGAAGAGGGCGGCATCTACCTTCAGGTCACCCGCGGCTCCGCCGGCGACCGTGACTTCATCTGGCCGGACCCCGAGACCACCAAGGCCTCGCTGGTGCTCTTCACCCAGTCGAAGCCCGGCAACGCGATGAGCGAGAAGGCCCGCGCCGGCTACAAGATCATCACCGTTCCGGACATCCGCTGGCATCGCCGCGACATCAAGACCGTCCAGCTGCTCTACCCCTCCATGGCCAAGATGATGGCCAAGAAGGCGGGCGTCGATGATGCATGGCTGGTCGAGGACGGCTTCGTGACCGAGGGCACCTCGAACAACGCCTACATCGTCAAGGACGGCAAGATCATCACCCGCGCGCTGTCGAACGACATCCTGCACGGCATCACCCGCGCCTCGGTGCTGAAGTTCGCCAAGGAAGCGCAGATGGAAGTCGAAGAGCGCTCCTTCACCGTGGACGAGGCCAAGGCCGCGGACGAGGCCTTCATCACCTCCGCCGGTGCCTATGTGACGCCGATCATCGAGATCGATGGCGAAGCCGTGGGCAAGGGCGCATCCGGCCCCGTCTCGCTGCGCCTGCGCGAGATCTACATCGACGAGATGCGCAAGGCCGCGCTCTGATCTCCGATCTTTCGAACGACGAAGGGCGCCCCTCGGGGCGCCCTTTTCGTTTGGGCGCTCTCCGCGCCGGTTGTCCGTCGCCCCCTCCCCTAGGCCTCGCCAAGTCCCGCGTTCCGGCGCGCGGAGGCTCTACGAGAGCTCAGGCCGCCGCAGCCAGCACCCGCGAGGCCAGACACGAAGCCGCGCATTGCTGGCGCGCGCGGGGGCGATCCGGACCTGTCTGGCGAGCAGTTTATGGCAGCCAAGCATATCGTGTCCCGTCGAGGGACCGCCTAGCCTCACCAAATCGCCGCCGCGTGGGGGCGCGCCGGCGATGCGCGGCGGCCTGCGGCCTTGTCCCGCGCGGGGATGAACACAAGCGGTGATGAGTAAGAGCGACATCACTGTCGACGACCGTTGCCGGGCAGACAGTCGCCCACAACCCCGTCACACCTCAGCGCACTTCACCTCAACTCGGGCGTCACATCCGGCAGGATCAGCTCGCGCTCCTCCACGTCCTTCTGGTTCTCCTCCACCTGCCGGCGGCTGTCTTCCTGCAGCTGGGTGCCCAGTGTCTTCGGCGCCGTGTCCAGCGTGCGGCGCTGCGCGTCGATACCGGACTTCACCCCGTCCAGCCGGCGCTGCACCTCCTGCTGCGGCGTCCGCCGGTCCTGCGGCGACGGCATCACCAGCTGCGCGGCCGCCGGTCCCGCAAGGACCAGCGCCATCCCCAGCCAGAGCGCCCGCCTCATCCCAGCCGCCGCAGAAGATCGGGCGAAGGCGCGCCCGTGGCCGGCAGCCCGATGCTGCGCTGATAATCGGAGATCGCCGCGCGGCTCTTGGGTCCCAGCACGCCATCGGCCCCGCCGGTGTCAAAGCCCCGGGCCGTCAGCCGCTGCTGCAGCGCAACGCGGTCATCCTTGGTCAGCCCGTATTGATCCGGCGGGAAGGACCCGCGCAGGGGCCCGCCGCCCGCGATCCGGTCCGACAGATGCCCGATGCCGATCGCGTAGAGGTCGGAGTTGTTGTAGCGCTTGATCGCGTTGAAATTCCCCGTGACCCAGAAGCTGGGACCGCCCGGCTGCGGTGTCAGGACCCGCCCGCCGGGGTTGGCGCCGGTCAGCTCTCCGCCCCATTTCACGCCCGGCGTCCAGCCCGAGCGCTGCAGGTAGGCGGCGGTGGAGGCGAGCGCATCGGAGGGGTCCTCCGACCAGATGTCGCGCCGCCCGTCGCCAGTGAAGTCGACCGCGTAGGCGAGGTAGGAGGTCGGGATGAACTGGGTATGCCCCATGGCCCCGGCCCAGCTGCCGGTCATCCGGTCGGCGCTGACGTCGCCGGACTGGATGATCTTCAGCGCCGCGATCAGCTGCTTCTCGAAGAACGCCCCGCGCCGCCCCTCGTAGGCGAGCGTCGAGGTGGCCGCGATCACCGGCACATCGCCGCGCCGCTCGCCGTAGTAGCTCTCCAGCCCCCAGACCGCGCAGACCACGTTGGCGGGCACGCCATAGCGCGCCTCGATGGCGTTCAGCGTGGCGCGGTTGCGGGCATAGGCGGCCCGCCCCTTGGAGACACGCTCGTCCGAGGTCGCGATGGAGAGGTAATCCTCCAGCGTGCGGGAGCTTTCGGGCTGGCTGCGGTCCCGGGTGATGACGCCGGGCAGGAAGCCCGCGTGCCGGAAGGCGGCATTCAGCGTGGAGGGCGAGATGCCCTGCCCCTGCGCGCGCGCCCGGAAGGAGGCGACCCAGGCGTCATAGCCCGCGTCGCGCACCGGGCGCAGGTCATCCGGCAGCCCGGCGGGCCGCGTGACCCCGGTGGACACCGCCCCCGGCCCGCCACAGGCGGCCAGCGTCATGGCGCCGAAGCCGGCGAGGCCTGCGCAGATTCCGCGCCGTGTCATGGTTGCGTTCATGTCTCTCTCCCTCATGCCAGTCGCCTGATAGCGGGTCTATTTCTGCCGCCGCACGGACAGCCAGGCCCGCCAGCTGACCGGATCCCCGGCGAAGGCGTTGATGTCCACGATCCCGTCGATCCCCGGCACCACGCCGGTGCCGGTGTATTGCCAGAAGGTCCAGCGCTCCTGCGGGTAACGCTCGGACGGATGGCCCGCGACCGAGCGCAGCCAGAACTCCGTCCCGCGCAGCAGGCCCAGCTGGTTGTGCTCGTAGAAATCGGGCGTCGTGTAGACCACCGGTGCCGTGCCGTAGTGCTGCGCCACGATGCTGGAGAAGGTGCGGATATCGTCCCGCACGGTCGCCGCGTCTGGCCGCCGCTTGCAGGTCCGCGACTGGTGGTTCCACTCCATGTCCAGCACCGGCGGCAGGTCACCCGGTACGCGCGGCACGTTCTCGATGAACCAGCGGGCCTGCTCGCGCGCGGTGCGGCAGAAGTAGTAGAAGTGATAGGCACCGACGGCCACGCCCGCGGCCCGTGCGCGCGGCGCGTTGCGCGGGAACCCGGGGTCGAGGTAATCGCCGCCCTCGGTCGCCTTCAGCCAGGCGAAATTGATGCCCGCATTGCGTGCCGCGAAGAAGTTGATGTCACCCTGGTAGCGGGCCGCATCAATGCCGTGGATCGGGTAGCGATCCGGACGGATGCTGTCCCATTCATGGGGCTTGGTGTCGCCGAAGCTGCGGGGAATGCCCGCGGCGCGGTAATCCGCGGCGTTCAGCGTCCGGGGCTTTTCCAGCCGCCCGACGGTGGGGCCGCTGCCCCCGCCGCAGGAGGCCAGGAACATCACCGCCGCAAGGGCGGCCGTCAGGACGGCGCGGGGGCCGGTCAGCACTGTCATCGAACTTCCCTCGTTCCCCGCCTCTTGCGGGCGGTTGGCACGGCAACAATGGCCGCATCGGTTGATCTAAATGGGTTCAGTCAATACGTCGCCGCCCCGCCCTCAGGAGGTCGAGCCGACATTCTTCTCGAAGGCTTCGGTAAAGGCGGCCTGCTTGTCCGGGCTGGCCTCGGTCTGGTTCTGCGCCTTCCACTGGTCATAGGGCATGCCGTAGAAGTATTCCCGCGCCTCTTCCTTGCCGATCTCGATGCCACGGGCATCGGCGGCTTCCTGGTACCAGCGGGACAGGCAATTGCGGCAGAAGCCGGCAAGGTTCATCAGGTCGATGTTCTGGACGTCGGGACGGTCCTGCATCAGGTGCTGGCGCAGACGGCGGAAGGCCGCGGCTTCGAGTTCCAGCTGGGTCTGCTCGTCTAGGTCGGGCATGGGGGCTCCTCTCACGGGCGCTTCACCGGCGCGCGATCAGCCTATCCGCGCATCCGTCACACGCCAAGGGGCGTGCCCCTCACAAGAAAGTTCACAAACCCGTTTCGGCAAGAACATTCTCAAGAATCGGCGCCAGACGTGCCGCCCAGTGGGCCTGCTGGCTCTCGGTCGCGATCAGGTCGTTACGAATCTCGATCAGCACGTTCGGCCGCCCCTTGTCGATCGCGTGGCGGTCGATCGTGTCGCCGGGCAGGTGGCCGCCGTAGGGCTCGTTCTCGCCCACGCAGAGGTCGGGCTCCTCTTGCAGCCGATGCAGAAGCGGCAGGGCAAAGCGCTTGTCCGCCGCATAGAGGATGCCCACGTGCCACGGCCGGGGCGGACGGCCGCGCAGCTGCGGCGTGTAGGAATGGATCGAGACCAGCACCGTGTCGTCGCGGCGCGCCGCCAGCCGCTCCAGCGCATCGTGGTAGGGCCGGTGGCAGGCGTCGAGCCGGGCCTCGCGCTCGGCCGCGTCCGCGTGGCGGTTGGCCGGGATGATCGACCCGTCGTAGAGCTTCATCAGCAGGGTCGGATCGTCCTCGCCCCGGTTCGGGTCGATCACGAGGCGCGAGAAGTTCGACAGGATCACCGGCGCGTCCAGATGCGCCGCCAGCGCCCGGCTGACGCCCGCCGCACCGGGGTCGAAGGCGATGTGCCGCGCCATGTCCGCCTCCGGCAGGCCGAGACTGCCGCCGCCCACGAACGCCGGCACGGTATTGGCCGCGTGATCGCAGCACACCAGCCAGCGGGAGGCCCGCTCCGCGCCGCTGATTTCGTAGGGCTGATATCCTGCCCGTTCTGCCGCCTGCCCCGCTGCCTGCTCTGTCATGGCCCTGTCACCTCCGGCGCCGAAAATCGGTAATGGTTGTTGACGTTAGCGAAAAGCGCAATACTGCTCCTCGTACGTCCGAACAAGACCGGGATCGGCCCGGCAGAGGCCGCACAGCTGAGGAGACAGCACCATGAGACGCCATCGTAACACCAAGATCGTCGCGACTCTGGGTCCGGCCTCCAACGACTATGACATGATCCGCGCGCTCTTCGAGGCCGGGGCCGACGTGTTCCGCCTGAACATGTCCCACGGCACCCACGAAGAGATCGCCGAGCGGCACCGCATCATCCGCCAGATCGAGCGCGACCTCGACACCACCATCGCCATCCTCGCGGACCTTCAGGGGCCGAAGCTGCGCGTCGGCGCCTTTGCCAATGACAGCGAGGATCTGGTGGACGGCGCGACCTTCCGCCTCGACCTCGACGAGACGCCGGGCACCAAGGACCGCGTCCAGCTGCCCCACCCCGAGATCTTCGCCGCGCTGAAATCCGGCGCGACGCTGCTGGTGAACGACGGCAAGATCCGCCTCAAGGTCGAGGACTGCGGCCCCGATTACGCCCGCTGCACCGTCATAGCGGGCGGCACCATCTCCAACCGCAAGGGCGTGAACGTGCCCGACGTGGTGCTGCCGCTGGCCGCGCTCTCCAAGAAGGACCGTGCCGACCTGGAATTCGCCTGTTCGCTGGGGATCGACTGGCTGGCGCTCTCCTTCGTGCAGCGCGTGGCCGACGTCGAAGAGGCCCGCACGCTGGCCGATGGCCGAGCCGCGATCCTCGCCAAGATCGAGAAACCCGCCGCGGTCGAGGCCTTCGATTCGATCCTCGCCGCCTCGGACGGGATCATGGTGGCGCGCGGCGACCTCGGCGTCGAACTGCCGGTGCAGAACGTGCCCGCGATCCAGAAACGCCTGACCCGCAAGTGCCGCGCCGCCGCCAAGCCCGTGATCGTCGCCACGCAGATGCTCGAAAGCATGATCGAGAGCCCGATGCCCACCCGGGCCGAGGTCTCGGACGTGGCCGCCGCGATCTACGAGGGCACCGACGCCGTCATGCTCTCGGCCGAATCCGCCGCGGGCCAGTATCCGGTGCAGGCGGTGCGCACGATGAATGCCGTCGCGGTCGAGGTCGAAAGCGATCCGAACTACCGCGAGATCATCGAGGCCAGCCGCAAGATCAGCCGCAGCTCCGTGGCCGACGGCATCGTCTCCGCCGCGCGCGAGATCGCCGAGACCACGAACATCAAGGCGATCTGCTGCTTCACCCAGACCGGCACCACCGCGCTGCTGACCGCCCGCGAACGGCCCCGGGTGCCGATCATCGCGCTGACCTCTGAACGCGGCACCGCCCGGCGGCTGGCGCTGTCCTGGGGCACCAACTGCGTCATGTGCGGCGAGCTGGAGCGCTTCAAGGAAGCGGTCGTGAACGCGGCCCGCGCCGCCCGCTCCGGTGGCTTCGCAACGCCCGACGATCAGATCCTCGTCGTGGCCGGCGTGCCGTTCAACACCTCTGGCACGACGAACATCCTGCGCGTCGCCCCCTGCGAAGAGCGCCTGATCTTCGCCACCGATCCGGGCTGATCCGGCTTGGAGGCGTTGCAGGACCTCTGGGCGCAGGCCCGCGCGCTGCGCCCGGACACCGACCTCGTCGTCGTGACGGGGGTCATCCTGCTGATGCTCTCGATCCCCTCGCTGGTGGCGGCCTATGCCGACAGGCGCCCGCCGCGGGCGGCCGTTTTCGTGCTTCTGATCGGCGCGGCGCTTCTCGGCTGGGCCTTTGCGACCGCACCCGCGGGCTATGGCCTTGCCGAAATCCCCGATGCCTTCATCCGGGTGACGGGCCGGATTCTGGCCGCGCTGCGGCGGGGCTGAGGCCCCTGCCCCTGCGGGCCGGCCAGAAAACCGCGCGAAACCTGCCCTTTCCCCTTGCCTATTGGCCGATCACCGCGTATCAGGCCGCTCTGTTGCGCGGCCGGCCGGTAGTGGCATGCCGAGTCGCGCGTTGACCGCACTCAAAAGACAGGAGACGGAAATGCCCAAGATGAAGACAAAGTCGAGCTGCAAAAAGCGGTTCAAGGTCTCTGCCTCTGGCAAGATCATCGCAGGTCAGGCCGGCAAACGCCACGGCATGATCAAGCGCACCACCAAGTTCATCCGCGACGCACGCGGCACCACCACGCTGTCGAAGGCTGATGAGAAGATCATCAAGCCGATGATGCCCTACGCGAAATAAGGAGATCACCAGATGTCCCGTGTTAAAGGTGGTACCACGACCCACGCCCGCCACAAGAAAGTCCTCAAGGCAGCAAAAGGCTACTACGGCCGCCGCAAGAGCACTTTCAAGGTTGCCCGTCAGGCCGTCGACAAGGCGAACCAGTACGCGACCCGTGACCGGCACACCCGCAAGCGCAACTTCCGCGCGCTGTGGATCCAGCGGATCAACGCCGCTGTCCGCGCACACGACGAAGCGCTGACCTACTCCCGCTTCATCAACGGCCTGTCGCTGGCCGGCATCGAAGTGGACCGTAAGGTTCTGGCCGACCTGGCCGTGCACGAGCCCGAAGCTTTCGGCGCCATCGTGGACCAGGCAAAGGCCGCCCTGCCCGCGTAAGCGACAGCAGGACCGACCGACAGAAACGCCGTGGAGCCCCGCTCCGCGGCGTTTTTCTTTGGGCGTATGAGCGGAGGCGAGCACGAGCGCCGCGGAAGGCACTGCGTCCCTGCCGCCCCGACAGCCTCCCGGACCTCCGCCCACGCCTTGTCCCACGCCTCGCCTCAAATCTCAGCTTGGCTGTCAGCCCCAGATGCCCCGCACCGCCCGGGCCGTAAGGCCCATCATTCGGGTGCCGTCGCCTCTATGCCTCGGGGCGCCGGGGCTGAACGACCCGAAATCCCAAGCCCGCCCGGCGATAGGAGGCCAGCATGACGACGGGGCGACGTCCGGGGCGGCGGCGCCCCTCAGCGCAGGATTGCCGCACATCCTCTACCGGAGGGCGGCTGCCCCACGTGGTTCGGATTGAGGACGAGGTGCCATGTGGGCGCACGTCCCGGGGCCTGCGCCCGCGAGTAGGTACAGCCCTGCGCCGTGACCATCCACTGCCCACCGCCAGAGGCCCCGTCCATCTGCAGCACCTGCCCGCCTGATGGCCCAACGCCCGGCGCAGGCACGGGGACCGCTGCAGGCGCCCCCTGCGTCGAAATCCTGGGGGCCGCGTGACGTGGGGCGCGCAGTGGGCCTGCGCCGCGAGGTCCGTCCGCGGGCAGCAACGTGCTGCGGGGCCGGGCCAGATTTGGCGGCACATCCGGTGGCAGGGCCGCGGCGGACCGCCCGGGCTCGACGGGGCGGCTGCCCTCTGCCAACGGCGGCAAGGCGTTGCGGGTGACGATCAGCGGCAGGGGCATCGCAGTGGGGTTCTGCACCGGCCCGAGGGGAACACGCTGCGGGGAATAGGCCATGGTGCCGCGCTCCCGGTCCGCGAGATAGATCACGCCCCGCCCCTCCTGCGCCCCCACAGGGGGTGCGACGGGGACCGCGAGTGCGAGGAGCAGTGCCGGAATGCCCGGAAGGCGTCTCTTGGCGATCGCGGGCCCGGCATCCACACAGGCCGCATTTACAGGGTGCGCGCCTGCAACAAGCCCCGTCGCTGCGCGCCCGAGTGCAACGCGACCGCGTGCCGTGCGCCGGCGTCCAAGGGCACCATTCGCGAAAGCACCCATTGCGCGGGCAACTCGGGAGAAGACGGTCATCGCGGGCCTCCTTGGCAGTACCGCCCGGGAGCCCGGGCGGTGCTCCCGGCATAGGGCCGACAGATGAAGGGCCCCTGAGCGAGGCCTTAACGCCGGGTGAGCACGACCGCCCCCTGCGCGGGACTCGGCACAGGCACGCCGGGCGACCCGCACCCCTGCGACGGACCGCGCGGCCGATCCTCTGATCGCGCCGCCGATTCGGGGGAAAACCGCAGATTTCCCCAGTGCGGACAGCGCTTCCGCCCCCCTGCTCCCCTTGCCCTTCGCGGCCCTGCCGGGTAGCAGGAAGGCCAGACAGTTTCAGGAGGATCGGATGGACGATCTGAAGCAGAAGTACCTCTCGGCCATCGCTGACGCCTCGGACGAGGGCGCGCTGGAAGAGCTGCGGCTGCAGGCCGTCGGCAAGAAGGGCGAGGTCAGCCTGAAGATGCGCGAACTGGGCAAGATGACGCCTGAGGAACGCCAGACGGCCGGCCCTGCGCTCAACGCGCTGAAGGACGAGATCAACTCGGCGCTTGCCGCCAAGAAGGTGGCGCTGGAAGACGCGGCGCTGGACGCCCGCCTGCGCGAGGAATGGCTCGACGTGACGCTGCCGGTGCGCCCGCAGCGACAGGGCTCGATCCACCCCGTCAGCCAGGTCTGGGAAGAATGCACCACGATCTTCGGCGACATGGGCTTTGCCGTGGCCGAGGGCCCGCAGGTCGAGACCACGTGGTACAACTTCGACGCGCTGAACATCCCCGACCATCACCCGGCCCGCGCCGAGATGGACACCTTCTACATGCACCGCGCCGAGGGCGACGACCGTCCCCAGAACGTGCTGCGCACCCACACCTCGCCGGTGCAGATCCGCTCGATGCAGGCGCAGGGCGCGCCGATCCGCACGATCTCACCGGGCCGCGTCTATCGCGCGGACTATGACCAGACCCACACGCCGATGTTCCATCAGGTCGAGGGCCTCGCCATCGACCGCGACATCTCGATGGCGAACCTGAAATGGGTGCTGGAGGAATTCTTCTCGGCCTATTTCGGCACCAAGGTGAAGACCCGCTTCCGCGCCTCGCACTTCCCGTTCACGGAACCCTCGGCCGAGGTCGACATCCAGTGTTCGTGGGAAAACGGCACCGTGAAGGTCGGCGAAGGCGACGGCTGGCTGGAAGTCCTCGGCTCGGGCATGGTGCACCCGCATGTGCTGAAGGCCGGTGGCGTCGATCCGGCGGAATGGCAGGGCTTTGCCTTCGGCATGGGGATCGACCGGATCGCGATGCTGAAATACGGCATCCCCGACCTGCGCGCCTTCTTCGACAGCGACCTGCGGTGGCTGCGGCACTACGGCTTTGCCTCGCTGCAGGTGCCGACGCTGCGCGGCGGGATCTGACAGGCAGGATCGGCGGCATGGCATCCCTTTCGGCACGCGTGACGGTACGACCGGCACCCGCCAGCGGGGGGATGACCTGCACCCTGCTGACCGCACCGGCCCGCGCAAACGCAAGGCCGGAGCCCGGACGCGGGGGGGCGCGAAGCGCCCGCCCATGGGGGCGGTCGGGCGCTGGCCATGCCGCGGGCACGGCCGTCGTGGGGCACTGCCGCCGTGCGACTGATCTGGTGCAGCGCGTGACGGGATTGCGCCTGGCACCCACCACAGGGAGGACCGCCGCATGAAACTCTTCCGCCACGAGACCCGGCAGCAGAACGAGGAATCCAAGGACCTCTGGGCGCGCTTCGAGATCCTCTATACCCTGGTCGACTTCGGCGCGGCCTTTACCTTCGTCCTCGGCTCGATCTTCTTCTTTTCCGAGAAGCTCCAGACCGCGGGCACATGGCTTTTCCTGATCGGCTCGCTGCTCTTTGCCGCCAAGCCGACCATCCGCCTCGTGCGGGAAATCAAACTCTACCGCATGGGCGACAAGGACGACCTGGCCCAACGGCTCAACCACTAGGATGATGACATGAAATTCACGCTCTCCTGGCTGAAAGATCATCTCGAGACCGAGGCCACCCTCGACGAGATCCTCGACACGCTGACCGACCTCGGGCTCGAGGTGGAAGGCGTCGAAGACCCGGCCGCCAAGCTGAAATCCTTCACGCTGGCCAAGGTCACCGCGGCCAGCCAGCACCCCGATGCCGACCGCCTGCGCGTCTGCACGGTGCAGACCGACGAGGGCGAGAAGCAGATCGTCTGTGGCGCGCCGAACGCGCGCGAGGGCATCACCGTGGTGCTGTGCAAGCCGGGCGATTATGTGCCGGGCATCGACGTGACCCTCTCGGTGGGCAACATCCGGGGCGTGGAAAGCCACGGCATGATGGCCTCCGAGCGCGAGCTGGAGTTGTCGGACGAGCACAACGGCATCATCGAGCTTCCCTCGGGCGAGGTGGGTCAGAAGTTCACCGACTGGCTGGCCCAGAACGACCCGGCCAAGGTCGACCCCGTGATCGAGATCGCGATCACGCCGAACCGTCCCGATGCGCTCGGCGTGCGCGGCGTGGCCCGCGACCTCGCGGCCCGTGGCCTCGGCACGCTGAAGCCCGCGCCGACCGCGGATGTGACCGGCAGCTTCCCCTGCCCCGTCACCGTCACCATCGACGAAGACGCCAAGGACGGCTGCTATGTCTTCGGCGGTCGCCTGATCAAGGGCGTCAAGAACGGCCCCTCGCCCGCGTGGCTGCAAGACAAGCTGCGCGCCATCGGCCTGCGCCCGGTCAACGCGCTGGTGGATGTGACGAACTTCTTCACCTACGACCAAAACCGCCCGCTGCACGTCTTCGACGCCGCCAAGGTGTCGGGCGATGTGCGGGTGCACCGCGCCAAGGGCGGCGAGGAGCTGCTGGCGCTGGACGGCAAGACCTACGCGATCCCGGCCGGCGTGCTGGTGATCTCGGACGACAATGGCGTCGAGTCGATCGGCGGCATCATGGGCGGTGAAGTGTCGGGCTGCACCGAGGAGACGGTCGATGTCTTCCTCGAAGCCGCCGTCTGGAACCATGTCCAGATCGCCACCGGGGGCCGTGCACTCAAGATCAACTCGGACGCGCGCTACCGCAACGAACGCGGGATCGACCCGGGCTTCAACATGGACGCGCTCGACCTCGCCACGCAGATGATCATGGACCTCTGCGGCGGTGAGCCCTCCGAGGTTGTGGTCGCAGGCGAGGTGCCCGACGTGTCGCGCGCCTACAAGCTGGACACCGCGCGCTGCGCCTCGCTGGTGGGTATGGACATCCCGGCGGAGGACCAGCGGGCCACGCTGGAGCGCCTCGGCTTCGTGATGGACGGCGACATGGCCCATGTGCCGTCGTGGCGCCCCGACGTGCTGGGTGAGGCGGACCTCGTGGAAGAGGTGGCGCGGATGGCCTCGCTTTCGAACCTCGAGCCGAAGCCCATGGCCCGCACCCAGCCCGGCGTGCCGAAGCCGATCCTGACGCCGATCCAGAAGCGCGAGCAGATGGCCCGGCGCACCGCGGCGGCGCTCGGCTACAACGAATGCGTGACCTACAGCTTCATCGACAAGGCCTCGGCCACGCTCTTCGGCGGCGGCGATGACGCGACCATGCTGGAAAACCCGATCTCCTCGGAGATGAGCCACCTGCGCCCGCAGCTCCTGCCGGGTCTGTTGCAGGCGGCGGCCCGCAACCAGTCGCGCGGCTTCAACGATCTGGCCCTGTTCGAGGTCGGCGCCACGTGGTTCGGCGGCGAGCCGGGCGAGCAGAAGACTCAGGTGAGCGGCCTCCTGGTCGGACGCACCGGGCCCAAGGACGTCCATGGCGCGGCCCGTGCCGTCGACCTCTACGACGCCAAGGCCGATGCCGAGGCCGTGCTGGCCGCCATCGGCGCCCCCGCCAAGGTCCAGATCCTGCGCGGCGCCGAGGGCTGGTGGCACCCGGGCCGTCACGGCAAGATCTGCCTCGGCCCCAAGAAGGTGCTGGGCATCTTCGGCGAGGTGCACCCCAAGGTGCTGCGCGAGATGGGCGTGAAGGGTCCTGCCGTGGCCTTCACCCTCTGGCCCGAAGAGGTGCCGCTGCCGCGCACGACCTCGGCCTCGCGGGGCGCGATGACGCTGAGCGATCTGCAGGCGGTGGAGCGCGACTTCGCCTTCGTGGTGGACGCCGAGGTGGAGGCGCTGACGCTGGTCAATGCCGCCGCGGGGGCCGACAAGGCGCTGATCGAGGACGTGCGCGTCTTCGACGAGTTCATCGGCGGCACCCTCGGGGAGGGCAAGAAATCCCTCGCCGTCACCGTGCGCATCCAGCCCAAGGACGCCACGCTGAAGGAAAAGGAAATCGAGGCGCTCTCGGCCAAGATCGTCGAGAAGGTGGTGAAGGCCACCGGCGGCGTGCTGCGCGGCTGAGCCTGCGCGGGACGGCGGCTTGCGCCGCGAATACCTACGGCAAGAAAATGAGGGGGCCGCGTGGCCCCCTTTCCCTATCAGGAGGATGCGAGATGAAGGTTTACCTGTCGGGCGAGATCCACACCGACTGGCGCAAGGAGATCATGGACGGCTGTGCCGGTCTCGACGTCAGCTTCGACGGGCCGGTGACGGACCATGACGCCAGCGATGATTGCGGCGTGGCGATCCTGGGCGCGGAGGACAGCAAGTTCTGGCACGACCACAAGGGCGCCAAGCTGAACGCGATCCGCACCCGGCGCGGCATCGAACAGGCCGACGTCGTCGTGGTGCGCTTTGGCGAGAAGTACAAGCAGTGGAACGCGGCCTTCGACGCCGGGCAGGCAGCGGCGCTCGGCAAGGCGCTGATCGTGCTGCATGGCCCGGACCATCAGCATGCGCTGAAGGAAGTGGACGCGGCGGCGCTTGCCGTGGCGGAGACGCCGCTGCAGGTGGTGCAGATGCTGCGCTACGTGCTCACCGGCCAGCTGCCGGCCTGAGGCCCTGACGGCCAAGACGAAGAAAGCCGCACCCTCGGGTGCGGCTTTCGTGTTTTCCGGGTCAGGCGCGCGCGCTCACTCGGGACGCGCCGGGATGTTGCGGCCGGTCTGGAAGGCCGGGCGGGCGTTGAAACGCTCGGAATAGGCCGCGACGTTCTTGAAGCCGTCGAAGCCCAGCATCTCCTTCGCGCCGTAGAACTCCAGCGTGTTGAGCCAGGGGCAGATCGCGATGTCGGCGATGGAATAGTCGCCTGCGATCCACTCCTTGCCCTCGAGCGCGGTGTCGAGCACCGTCAGCAGGCGCTTGGCCTCATTGATGTAGCGCTCACGCGGGCGCGGGTCCTCGATCTCGGCGCCGGCGAACTTCACGAAGAAGCCGAGCTGGCCGAACATCGGGCCGAGACCGGCCATCTGCCACATCAGCCACTGGATCACCTCGGCCCGCTTGGCGCCGGATTTCGGCAGGCCGAAGCCGGTCTTGTCCCCGAGGTAGATCAGGATCGCGCCGCTTTCGAAGAGCGCCACGGTCTCGCCATCGGGGCCGTCGGGGTCGACGATCGCTGGGATCTTGTTGTTCGGGCTGACCGAGAGGAACTCGGGGCTGCGCACGTCCGCATCGGCCAGTGTCACGAGGTGGGCCTCGTAGGGGATCCCGACCTCCTCGAGCATGATCGAGACCTTCTGGCCGTTGGGTGTCGGGAAGGAGTAGAGCTGCAGGACATCGGGGGTTTCCGCGGTCCAGCGGTTGTTGATGAGATAGTCTGAGACAGGCATGAGGGTTCTCCTGTTGGATGACGCCAACATATATTCTGCGCGGCAGCGTAAAACCCCCATGCGGTCCCGAATTTCGATGGTATGCTCTGTGCATATACGCGCGTAACGGCGCGACCAGAGATAGAGGGACAGAGTATGCTGAAGGAATTCAAGGCCTTCATCGCCAAGGGCAATGTCATGGACATGGCCGTCGGCATCATCATCGGTGCGGCCTTCACCGCGATCGTGAAATCCATGGTGGATGACCTGCTGAACCCGATCATCGGGCTGTTCACCGGCGGGCTCGACTTCACCAACAACTTCCTGGCCCTCGATGGCGGCGACTACGCCAGCCTCGAGGCGGCGCGGGAGGCGGGCGCGGGCGTCTTTGCCTATGGCTCCTTCCTGATGGCGGTGATCAACTTCCTGATCGTGGCCTTCGTGGTCTTCATGCTGGTCAAGGCGGTGAACCGCGCCAAGGACTCCGTGATCAAGGAAGAAGAGGCCGTTCCGGCGGAGGAGAAACCCGCGGGCCCCACCGAGCTGGATGTCCTGCTCGAGATCCGCGACTCGCTGAAAGCCGCCAGGTGACGCAGAAAGAGCCCTCGCCAAAGGGGGCTCTTTTCGAATAATCTCCCGCGGATGACGAATTTCGCAGGAGAATCCGGCCCCGATGTCCCTCGACACGATTGATGAGAACATTCTGCGCGTGTTGCAGCGCAAGGGGCGCATGTCCAACGCAGACCTGAGTGAGAAGGTCGGGCTCTCGGCCTCGGCCTGTCACCGCCGCGTGCAGCGGCTGGAGGCGGAGGGCTACATCAAGGACTACGTCGCGCTGCTGGACGCGCGCAAGATCGGCATGGCCACCACGGTCTTCGTCGAGATCACCCTGCAGGGGCAGGCCGACGACACGCTCGATGCCTTCGAGACCGCCGTCTCGCGCATTCCGGACGTGCTGGAATGCCACCTGATGGCGGGCACGGCCGATTACATCCTCAAGATCGTGGCCGAGAACACCGAGGATTTCGCCCGCATCCACCGCCAGCACCTCTCGCGGCTGCCGGGCGTGGCCCAGATGCAAAGCTCCTTCGCCCTGCGCACGGTCTTCAAGACCACCGCCCTGCCGATCTGAGGACCCGCCCCCCGCGGGACCACGCGGCACCGGGCTTCATCTTTCCCCAAATACTCAAACCGCACCCACGACCCGGCGACAGGTGGCCGCAGCGCCACCAGACCGCTTCCCGTGCGCCCTCCCGCCCGCTACCCTCGCGGCGGGAGGAGCCTTCATGGACTGGGATTACATCATCGTGGGCGCCGGCAGTGCCGGCTGCGTGCTGGCCAAGCGGCTGTCGGAGGCCGGTCATGCCGTGCTGCTGCTGGAGGCCGGGGGGCGTGACAACTACCATTGGGTGCATATCCCCATGGGCTACCTCTACTGTATCGGCAACCCGCGCACCGACTGGATGTACCGGACCGAGGAAGACCCGGGGCTCAACGGCCGGTCGCTGCTCTACCCGCGCGGCAAGCTGCTGGGGGGCTGCTCCTCGATCAACGGGATGCTCTACCTGCGCGGACAGGCGGCGGATTACGACGGCTGGCGGCAGATGGGCCTGCCCGGCTGGGGCTGGGACGACGTGCTGCCCTATTTCAAGCGCTCCGAGGATTACGTCGATGGCCCGTCCGAGATGCATGGCGCGGGCGGCGAGTGGCGGGTCGAGAACCAGCGCCTGCACTGGGACCTGCTGGACGACTGGATCGCGGCGGCGGAGGCGACGGGCATTCCCCGGACGCAGGATTTCAACACCGGCGACAACGGTGGCGTCGGCTACTTCCGGGTGAACCAGCGGGGGGGCTGGCGGATGAACACCGCCAAGGCCTTCCTGCGCACCACCCGCGCGGAGAAGCTGAAGGTCGAAACCGGGGCCCAGACGACGAAGCTGCTGATGGAAGGCACGCGGGTCACCGGCGTCGCCTACCGCCACGACGGGGTGGACAAGACGGCCAAGGCGCGGGGCGAGGTGATCCTCTCGGCCGGGGCCGTGAACTCGCCGCAGTTGCTGCAACTCAGCGGGTTGGGGCCCGCGGCCCTGTTGCAAGAGCATGGCATCGCCGTGACGCGCGACATGGCGCAGGTCGGCGCGAACCTGCAGGACCACCTGCAACTGCGCTGCGCGTGGCGGCTGACCGGGGCCAAGACGCTGAACACGCTGGCGGCGACGCTCTGGGGCAAGGCGATGATCGGGATGGATTATACCTTCCGCCGCCGGGGGCCGATGTCGATGGCGCCTTCGCAGCTGGGGGCCTTCACCCGGTCCCGGCCCGACCTGGCGACGCCGGACCTCGAATACCACGTGCAGCCGCTCTCGCTGGAGGCCTTCGGCCAGCCGCTGCATGATTATCCCGCGATCACCGCCTCGGTTTGCAACCTGAGGCCCGAAAGCCGGGGCAGCATCACCATCGGCTCCCCCGATCCGCTGCAGGCGCCGAAGATCACGCCGAACTACCTGTCCACGGAAGGCGACCGACAGGTGGCCATCGCCGCGATCCGGCAGGTGCGGGAGATCATGGCGCAGGCGCCGATGATGGCCTACCGCCCGGAAGAGATGAAACCCGGCCTCGCGGCCCAAAGCGACGCGGAGCTGGCGCAGGCGGCAGGCGACATCGGCACGACGATCTTCCATCCCGTGGGCACCGTGGCCATGGGCGCGGAGGAGAGCGCGCCGCTGGACGCGCGGCTGCGGATGCGGGGCGTGGGCGGCCTCAGGGTGGTGGATGCCAGCGTGATGCCGCGGATCACCAGCGGGAACACGAACTCGCCCACCATCATGATCGCCGAGAAGGCGAGCGAGATGATCCTCGAGGACGCGCGGGTGGAGGCGTAACGCAAAAGGGGGGCTGTCTGCCCCCCTGCGCCCCATGGGGGCGCACCCCCCGAGGATATTTCGGAACAGTGGATGTCAGGTGGCCCGGGCCGCCTGCCCGCTGCACCCGCGCTCAAGCCCGTACATGGCCGCGTTCCACGGGCTGAGGAAGATCATCAGCGAGATGATCGAGAAGGCGAATTCGTAGAGTTCGAAGTTGCGGTAGACGAAGTTCAGCGACATCACGATCACCGAGGCTGCCACGGCGAGGACAGCCTCGCGCGGGGCCGGGACCGGCACGGCGAGAAGGCGGACGAAGCCCTGCACCCATTTTGCGCGCGGCCAGAGCAGCGGCAGCACGAGGAGATAGAGCAGCAGGATCGGCGTCAGCCAGTTGCCGAAGAGCGTGGAGGCGAGGTGGACATCGCCCACCACGAGGTTGTGGAAATTCGTCTCGGCCTGGAAGTTGTTCTCGGCGAAGTACTCGCCCGAGGCCCAGCCGAAGATCCGCTGACCCCAGGAGATCTCCTCGCCGGCCACGAAGACATAGGCGAGGCCGTAAAGCGCCGTCAGCGCGACCGTGTAGGCCGGCAGTTGCCCGCGGAGCTGGCCCGCCCGGCGAAAAAGCACGAGCCCCGCGAGGAAGAGGAAGACCGCGGTGAGGTATTCCAGCGGGCCGTCCTCCTGGCCGATGGCCACGGGATAGAGCGCGGGATCATAGAGCGCGACACCGATGGAGATCACATGGCCGATGACGAAAAGCGCCAGCAGCGTCAGGAGAAGGGGATGATTGCGGGGCATGGGTCTCTCGCGCGGAAGAGGCCGGGACGCTGGCTGCGAAAGGGGCTTGCGACCGGGGATTGCAATATAAAATTCAAGAATTTGTCATAATTGAACCCCTTGGTTCAGGTCAAGGCGCGGGGGCCGGGCAGCAGTGTGATCTAAGAGTGCGGGAATGCGCAGAAACACGCGGCTCAAGGGCGGAAGCGGTCTCGTCGCCCGGAAACGACGTGCCTGTGGGCCTTCGGTCTGTGGGCCATGGCTTTTGGACTTTTGGACCTGAGCTTTCAGGCCTGCGCCCCGGGAGCCCGCCTCATCCGGCGGACCTGACGATCCCGCCCCCTATTCGGCCCCCGTGCAGCGGAGCGGCCGGACAGAGGCCCCCCAGAAATGACAAACCCCCGAGGCCGGGCCGCGGGGGTCGTCGAATAGCTTGGTGTTCGTCTGAGGAAAACTCAGAGGAGACCTTCGCGTTGCGCTTTTTTGCGTGCCAGCTTGCGGGCACGGCGAACTGCTTCAGCCTTCTCGCGCGCTTTTTTCTCGGACGGCTTCTCGAAATGCTGCTTGAGCTTCATTTCACGGAAAACGCCTTCGCGCTGGAGCTTTTTCTTCAGGGCGCGGAGCGCCTGATCGACATTGTTGTCGCGAACAGAGACCTGCATGTGGTTGTCACCACCTTCCTAAGTTAGAGTTGCATGAAATTGCAGGAGGTGGCCGTATAGCAGCGGTCGCCCTATTTATCAAGACAGAACAGCCCTAGCCCCACCGGAGGCCCCCATGTCCACCACCGAGACCAAAGCCGAGAGCCAGACCGCCACCCCCTCGCCCAGCGAGGCGCTGCTGGATGCCGCCCTGATGCACGTCCCCTTCGACGGCTGGTCCGAGACCACCTTCCGCGCCGCGGCAGAGGATGCGGGCGTCGGGCCGGAGCTGGCGCGCGCGCTCTACCCGCGCGGCGCCGTGGACCTGGCCCTGGCCTACCACGCCAGGGGCGACGCCGAGATGATGACGGCCATGGCCGCCAAGGACCTGTCGGACATGCGATATTCCGACCGGGTCGCCCTGGCGATCCGGCTGCGTCTGGAAGATGCGGACAAGGAGTTGGTGCGCCGGGGCTCGACGCTCTTTTCCCTGCCGCAGCATGCCGCCGACGGGGCCCGGGCGATCTGGCAGACGGCCGACCGGATCTGGACCGCGCTTGGCGACACCTCGCAGGACGTGAACTGGTACACCAAGCGGGCCACGCTCTCGGGCGTGTACGGGGCCACGGTGCTCTACTGGCTGGGCGATGACAGCGAGGGCCACCAGGCGACCTGGGAGTTCCTCGACCGCCGGATCGAGGGCGTGATGCGAATCGAGAAGACCAAGGCCAGCCTGCGCGAGAACAAGCTGGCGCAGACCGTGCTGGCCGGGCCGCTGGCGCTGATCGGCAAGATCCGCGCGCCGGGCAATGGCACCGGCCTGCCGGGCCGCTGGTCGCACTGAGCCACCACGCGCCTGCCTGCGGGGTCCGCGCGCCGGGCCCCTCCCCCATTTGCAGAAGACGACGAGAGGAGGAGAGCCATGTCCGTGCTTCCCGAAACCATGCGCGCGGTCGAGATCTCGGCCCCCGGCGGGCCCGAGGTGCTGATCCCGGTCACCCGGCCCGTCCCTGCCCCCGGTCCGGGGCAGGTTGTGATCCGCGTGGCCTATGCGGGCGTGAACCGCCCCGATGCGCTGCAGCGCGCGGGCAGCTATGCCCCGCCCCCCGGCGCCAGCGACCTGCCCGGCCTGGAAGCCGCGGGCGAAGTGGTGGCCGTGGGCGAGGGCGTCGGCTGGCCCGAGGTCGGCACGCAGGTCTGCGCCCTCCTGCCCGGCGGCGGCTATGCGGAATACGTGGCAACGCCCGCCGCCCATTGCCTGCCGGTGCCGGCGGGCATGGGCCTGAACGAGGCCGCCTGCCTGCCCGAGACCTTCTTCACCGTCTGGTCCAACGTCTTCATGCGCGGCGGCCTGAAGGCGGGAGAGCGGTTCCTCGTCCACGGCGGCTCCTCCGGGATCGGGACGACGGCGATCCAGCTGGCGCGGGCCTTCGGCGCACGGGTCTTCGTCACTGCCGGGTCGGAGGAGAAATGCGCAGCCTGTCTGGAGCTTGGGGCCGAGCGCGCGATCAACTACCGCGAGGAGGATTTCGTCGAGGTCATGGGCAAGGCCGGTGGGGCCGACCTGATCCTCGACATGGTCGGCGGCGAGTATATCCCGCGCAACGTCAAGGCCATGGCCGAGGACGGGCGGCTGGTGCAGATCGCCTTCCTGCAGGGGCCCAAGGCGGCGCTGAACTTCGCCCTCGTCATGGTGAAACGGCTGACGATCACCGGCTCCACCCTCCGCCCGCAGAGCGACCTTGCCAAGGCGCGGATCGCGGCGGAGCTGCGCGCGCAGGTCTGGCCCCTGCTGGATGCGGGCCGCATCGGCCCGGTGATGGACAGCGAGTACCCGCTCGATGCGGCCGCCGAGGCCCATGCACGGATGGAAAGCTCGGGCCATATCGGCAAGATCGTCCTGAAGGTCGGCTGAGGCCGGGTCACGGTCCGGGGGCAGCCCCGGACCGACGCCTTACGGGGCATGATTCGCCCTAGTTCACCGCTTCCAGCAGCGCATCGCTCTGGGTGCAGTCGCGGATCACGTCGGCGCCGCAGCGGCGCGGCTCCAGATCGCGGGTCAGGCAGACACGGGCCTCCTGTATCCGGCGCGACCGGCAGGTGATCGTGATCATGTCGGGCTCCAGCTGCGGATTGGCCTCGAGGAAGGCCTGCTCCACCACCTTGGCCGGCAGGGTCACGTCGCGGCCCAGATCGCGCAGCACCTGCGGCCGGGTCACGCTGGCATAGGCCCGGCGCGCGAGGTCGAAATAGGCCTCCGGCTCCAGCCCGGCGCAGCGGCCGTGTTTCTTCCACTGGTACCAGGCGACGCCCGGCGCGCCCATGATATCCTCCATCGCCGATGTCTGCGTCTTCGACGGGTTGCGGACGGTGGTATTGCAGTAGGAGGGATAGCCGCGTTCGTTCTGCGGCCACAGACCGTGCAGCACCCAGCCGAACTGCTTTCCCGGATCGCACTGCGGCGAGCCGCGCTGCGCGCCCTCCAGCGCACACCATGTCGGCGACCAGCTGAGCGACAGGAGGTAGTAATCGAAGTCGCCCGCGCGCTCTCCCTCGGCCCGGGCGGAGGGGGCGGTGGCCCCGGCAAGACAGAGCGCAAAGACCAGCAAAATCAGCGTTTGGCGCATTCTCTCTTCCCAATCGGCCTTTGCCCGACTATATAGGCGCCAAGTTCCCCTACAACGGAAACCTGCACCAGACGGTGCCGCCTGCAAGTCAGGCAACGGGAAAGTTTTGGTTCGGGGACATTTTGGATTAAGGAGACGCGACATGGCAAAACCGCTTATGGCAAAAGCCACGGCCGTGTGGCTGGTGGACAATACGACCCTGACCTTCAAGCAGATCGCCGATTTCACCGGCATGCACGAGCTTGAGATCCAGGGCATTGCAGACGGCGACGTTGCGACCGGCGTGAAGGGCTTCGACCCGATCGGCCACAACCAGCTGACGCAGGAAGAGATCGACCGCGCCGAGAAGGATCCGCTGCACAAGCTGCGGCTGAAGTTCAACGCCGCAGCCCAGGGCGAGGAAAAGCGCCGAGGCCCGCGCTACACCCCGCTGTCCAAGCGGCAGGACCGTCCGAACTCGATCCTCTGGCTGGTGAAGTTCCACCCCGAGCTGACCGATGGCCAGATCTCGAAGCTGGTGGGCACCACCAAGCCGACGATCCAGTCGATCCGCGAGCGGACGCACTGGAACATCGCCAACATGCAGCCGATCGACCCGGTTGCGCTTGGCCTGTGCAAGCAGTCGGAACTGGACGCCGCCGTGCAGAAGGCCGCCGCCGCCAAGGCCGCCGAGGGCGCAGCCATGACCGACGACGAGCGTCGCAAGCTGCTCTCGACCGAGCAGAGCCTCGACATGCCGGCAGAGCCCCGCATCCCCACGGCCATCGAAGGGCTCGAGACTTTCTCGCTCTCCGATGATGACGACGAGGATGAGGACAACAAGAACTACGCCGACGCGGACAGCTTCTTCTCGCTGCCCGGCGGCAAGCACGACGACGAGGACGAACAGCCCTGATCGTCGGCGGATTGCTGAATATGGAGACCCCGGTTCGAAAGGACCGGGGTTTTTCTTTGGGCGGTGAGGCGGGCCGGTTTGCAGCTGACCGGTGCTGGCTCCAGCACCGCCAGATGCCGCCTCCACGCCGTTCGCCAGCCAACGCGATATCGGTATGCCCTGCTCCATACATTAGCCCAGAAAGCCACCCGCGCGGGACAAGGCCGCAGGCCGCCGCGCATCGACGGCGCGCGCCGTCGATGCGCGGCTTCCTGGCTGGCCTCAGCGGGACAGCAAAAGGCCCGGCTCACCGAGCCGGGCCTTTGCCATTCTCAAACCGTGCGTTTCGCGATCACGCGGCGCTGCGTTGACCCGAGGGCTTGCGCCGGCGGTTGCGGGCGCCGTTGCTCTTGGCCTGACCGCCCGGCTTGCCCTGCGCCGAGGGCTTGCCCTGACCGCCGCCGCCGCGCCGACCGCGACCGCCGCCATTGCCGCCGCTCTTGCCGCGGCCGCCACGCGGGGCCTCGGGACGGTGGCCTTCCAGCGTCTCGATCTCCTGGCCGATCAGCCGCTCGATGCCGACCAGATCGCCCATCTCCTCGATCCCGACGAAGCTGACGGCCCGGCCATCACGCCCGGCGCGCGCGGTGCGGCCGATGCGGTGGACGTAGTTGTCGGCCACGTTGGGCAGGTCGAAGTTGTAGACATGGCGCACGTCGGGAATGTCGATGCCACGGGCGGCCACATCGGTCGCCACCAGCACGCGGACCTCGCCCGAGCGGAAGTTCTCCAGCGCGCGGTTGCGCTGACCCTGCGACTTGTTGCCGTGGATCGCGGCGACGGCGAAACCGGACTGCTCCAGCTTGCGGCTCAGACGCTCGGCGCCATGCTTGGTGCGGGTGAAGACCAGCGCCAGTTCCTCGCGGTGATCGTCCAGCAGGCCGGTCAGCTTGCCGACGCGGGCGGCCTGTTCGACGAAGACCACCGATTGCGTGACCTTGTCGGCGGTGCGGCCCGGAGGCGAGACCTCGATCTTCACCGGATCGGTCAGGTAGGCGCCTGCGATCTCTTCCATCTGCTTGGGCATGGTGGCCGAGAAGAGCAGCGTCTGGCGTTCCGAGGGCAGTTCCTTCGCGATGCGGCGCAGCGCGTGGATGAAGCCGAGGTCGAGCATCTGGTCCGCCTCGTCGAGGACGAGGTGCCGGGTGCCCGACAGGTCGATCGCGCGGCGGTCCATCAGGTCGATCAGGCGGCCCGGGGTGGCGATCAGCAGGTGGGCGCCGCGTTCCAGACGCTGCGCCTGCGCGTTGACCGAGGCACCGCCGACGACGAGCTGGCTGCGCAGGTGGGCGCCTTTCAGCACCTCGCGCAGGTTGTCGTGGATCTGCTTGGCCAGTTCGCGGGTCGGCGCCAGCACGAGGGCGCGGGCCTGACGCGGTGCGCAGCGGCCACCGTCGCGCAGCAGCTTGTCGGCGATCGGCAGGCCGAAGGCCAGCGTCTTGCCGGTGCCGGTCTGGGCAAGGCCCATCACGTCACGGCCGTCCATCGCTTCGGGGATGGCGCGGGTCTGAATCGGCGTGGGAGTCGTCAGCTCCAGCTCCGCAAGACGCGCGAGCAGGGAGGGGGCGAGCCCCAGCGTTTCAAAAGTCATGTAATAGGTCCTTTCGGGCCCGCGGTGCGGGACCCTTCTGCGCCGCGCATCCGGGCGCGGCAGGGGATCGGGCGGCGATGAGACCGGCGGCCGGATTGCCAACGGTCGTAATCGCGAAAGCCCCTTCGCGAGACAGGAACACTGCTTGCGGGAAACAAGTATCGCAGGATCGGGCGCGGCCCGAACCGGTAAAGTGCCGGCGATTACCCCGCCCACATGAGGCCGGGCCCGCAATAAGTCAAGGGGCGGCCCGGAAGCCGCCGCCTGAGAACTGCGTCACGTTGCACGGAAAGCGCGGCCCCGGGCCGCCTCTCGCGCGTCAGTCCCGGGCCAGCATCCGGCCAAGGGGCCGTCCGCCGAGGATGTGGATATGCAGGTGCGGCACTTCCTGAACGCCATGATCGCCTGCGTTGGAGATGAAGCGGCAACCCTCTGCCTCGGCGGCCGAGACCCCCATCTTGGCGCAGACCGCGCCCACGGTGCGGGTGAAATCCACGATCTCGGCGTCGGAGGCCTCCTGCGCGAAGTGGTCGTAGGTGACATAGGGCCCCTTGGGGATCACCAGCACATGCACCGGCGCCTGCGGGCGGATGTCCTCGAAGGCCAGCGTATGCTCGGTCTCCATCACGGTCTTGTTGGGGATCTCGCCCCGCAGGATTTTGGCAAAGATGTTCTGATCGTCGTAGGTATAGGGCATTGCTGCGTCCTCAGTCGCTGAAGAGGTGATCCAGTGCGGCGATATCCTCGGCCGTCTGTCGGGGTACCGCGAGGAAATGCATCAGCGCCTCGGCGTGCTGCTCGGGGCCGTCGATTTCCCGCAGGCGGTAATGGTGGTCGAAGCCGGCCTCGCGGATGGTGTCGGCCTCGAAGGCGATGTCGTTGCGCAGCGTCGGCAGCAGCCGGCGCAGGGCCTCCTGCGGGGTCTGCTCGCTGGCCAGCCCCACGCGCTTGGCATGGCCGATCAGGAACTCGTCCGTGAACTGGCATTCCATCTCAAGCAGGCGCGTCTCGGCCCGGTCCGAGCAGAAGTCGTTCATCAGGTCGATCGCCGAGGGGTCCATGCAGATCACCAGCCGGTCGCTGTCGTAGTAGTCGAAGAGCATCCGCATCAGCGCCCGCCGGTGCCGGGTGCGCTTGGCGACATTGGCCTCGATCCCGCCGAGGTCCGGCAGGTCGGCTTGGTCCTCGTTGAAGAGATAGGCCACCGCCGGCAGGTTGGAGCCCTGACGGATACGCTCGATCAGCCGCTTGGCCACGTGCCACTTCTTGCAGATCACGATCATCAGCTCGCGGTCGCGCCCCAGCGTGCTCTCCGTCTCCCAGAACCGCGGCGCAAAGCGCTGCCCGATCCGGCCCCGCCCGGTGAGGAACTTGTAGAGGTTCCGACCCTCGTTCGAGACCTGGAAACGCACGCCCTCGGCGGCATAGAGCTGCCCCAGACGCCGTTTCAGGGCATGGGCCTCGGGGCTGATCTTGCGGGCGAAGAGGAAGTCCTGGCTCAGCAGCAGGTCGTAGTGATCGTTGTAGAAATTCACCGGCATCCCGTATTCGGTGAACATCAGGAAGGTCAGCGTGCGCGAGCGGATCTCGCGCTCCGGGATCAGGTGGCGCACGATGGTCTGGAAGAAGGTCTCGTCCGGGATCCACGTGGTGCGGAAGAACCGCATCACGTCACGCCGTTCGCGGGTGAAGTCGAGGATCGCCTCGATCGTGCGCCGCCGCAGACACCACCACTGCGAGCCGATGCACATCTGCAGATCCTCGGGGATCCTGCGCGCCAGACCCAGCCTGCGCTGCCATTCGAGCGACTTGTAGAACCACCACTTGTGGGTCCGCTCGTTCAGGTAGTGGCGGTAGATCAGACGCTCTTCCTTGATGCCGGTCTTGATCCAGCCATCGTCGAAGAAATCCGCGCTCTCGATGTAGTCCACGTCCTCGGCATCGAGGAAGTCATGGGCGTATTCGGCAGACTTGATCGCCATGCAGTCGCCCGAGACCATGTAGAAATGCGTGGCCCGCGGGAAGGCCTCCGCCGCGGCCTCGACCGCCTGCAGCGTGGCTGCCACCAGAGACCATTCCCCCCACCCGCATTTCAGCCGCTTGCGGGCAAAGGTCACCCGGGGGTTGTCGGCCAGTGCCGCGCGGATTTTCTGATAATCTTCGATCCTTGCCCGGGCGTCGAAGTGAATCGCCATGTAGTCGCCCGCCGCCGTCAGCCGCGTCGCCTGATCGATGATCGCCGCCGGATCCTTGTGGCACAGGAGGATGAAGGCAATGGTGGCCATGTGGCGACAACGGCTCTCCGCTTGGGGCTTCGTCTCTTGATACGCAGGTTCGCCCCTCAGGGAAACCCGCATCGGAGATTGAATATACACGAGAAGTTTGGTTTTTTCTGTGCATCAACAAACGGCGGGCACAACCGCCGCGATCTGGAGGTACGGCAGTCATGGGTTTTCCCGGCACTTGGATGACCGAGAGCGAGAGCGTCGTCTATCGCGTGGTGCCGAAATGCGCCTGCTCCACCATCGGCCAGATCCTCTATTACTCCGATCACGGCACCTTCTATGACGGGGATATCCACGATGCGAAGGAGGGGCTGCACAAGTGGGCGCTCGACGGCTCCCAGCCGCTGATCGAGGCGAATGTGACCGGTCACAAGTCCTACGCTTTCACCTGCGTACGCAATCCCTACACCCGGATCCTGTCCTCCTACTTCGACAAGATCTGCGGCATCCAGCGCAACGGGCGGCGCTATCGCGGCAACCTCGTGCCGCTGCTGACGCAGAAGTACGGCGTCGACGTCGGCGGCGCGGACGGGTCGGAAGACTTCGATCAGATCAAGAGCTTCCGGCGTTTCCTGCTCTTCGCCCGCGACAGCATCCGCTGGCGCCGCCCGATGGACCCGGACATTCACTGGTCCGCCACCTCGGGCCATGTCTCGACCTTCATCCTGAACGGCGGGCGCTACGATCAGATCTTCTGGACCGAGAAGTTCAATGAGGGGATGCAGCAGGTGCTCGACAATATCGAGACGCCCCATGCGGTAAACCTGTCCGAGATCCCGCGCTTCAACGAGAGCGAGGGCCATGGCCCCAAGCGCGCGCATCCGGTGGAGGACTACTTCGACGACCTGTCGATGCATCTGGTCTACGAGATCTACAAGCGCGACTTCCGGCTGTTCAAATACGATTTCGAGAACCCGGCGAACAAGCTGCCGGTCGGAGAGATCGACCTCGACGAGGTCCATGCGAAACTGGGGGAGTGAGGGCAGCGCGCCCCCACTCTCGCTGTCAGCGATCCCCCTGCGCGCCTCTTTCCAAAGCCTTCCCGCGCCACGGAGAAACGGCGACAGGCGGCGGGCCTCTCAGTCCCCGAACACCGCCGAGAACTGACGCTTGATCGCCTCCATGTCGCCGCCCACGCAAACCCGCGCGATGCCGGCGGCCTCGGAGGGGGCCACCTCCTGCGTGCGGCCCTGCTCTTCGCCGGTCTCCACCACGCGCAGCGGCAGTTCCTCGGTCACGAAGAGCTCGGGATGCGCCGCCGCGATGATCGTCATCGGATCATGCAGCCCCACGCCATCCCGGCCCCGGCTGTAATAGAACTCGAGGTAGAAGAGCCCCGCCTCGCGCAGGAAGGCGCCCAGATGCGGATCGCGCCGGGCGAGATCCTCGAAATCGGCAGCGGTGAAGGCCGTCGCCATGGTCACGTCGAGCCCGACCATCGTCACCTTCGCCCCGGACCCCAGCACCACGTTCAGCGCATGGGGATCGTGGTAGGTGTTGGCCTCGGCATGGGGTGTGATGTTGCCCGGCACCCGCGCCGCGCCGCCCATGAAGATGATTTCCTTAACGTTGGTGGCGAACGCGGGGTCCAGCTGGATCGCGCGGGCGATATTGGTGATCGGCCCGATGGGGCAGAGCACCAGCTCGCCTTTCAGCTCCCGTGCCATGCGGCAGAGGAACTCCGGCGCGCTTTCGTCCAGCGCGGCGGCGGCGGGGATCACCGGGGCGATATCCCCGAAGCCCTCGACCCCGTGGATATGCGAGGAGGGCGGCGTCGGCGCGATCTCCAGCGCCTGGTGCGCACCTTCGGCCACGGGAATGTCGAGGCCCGCCATCTCGGCCAGCCGCAGGGCATTGCGGGTGGCGATCGGCGTCAGCACATTGCCGAAGACCGAGGTCAGCCCGACCAGTTCGATCCGTGGATCCCGCGCGGCGTAGAAGACCGCCATGGCGTCGTCGATGCCCGGATCGGTGTCGATGATGAGTTTCATGGGGGCTCTCCCGCTGGTCTGGAACCCGCGCGGCATAATCGCGCGCAGGGCCCCGTGCAAGCCCGTGCAAGCGGTTCCACGATTGCCACGCAGGCTGGCGCCCCCCATATTTCAAGGCAGGAGGGCCTGCCCATGTCCTGGCTGTCGCGACTGACCGAAAGACGCATCCTCAAGACTCTCGCCGAGGGCGGCCTCTCGGGGCTGGACGGCGAGGGCCAGCCGCTTCCCGACCGGAGTGGCGAGGCGCATCTCGATGCGGGCGAGGCGATGGGCTATCGCATCATGGCCGAGGCCGGCGCCCTGCCGGATGAGATCCGCTGGAAGAAACTGGCTGAGGCGAAGCGGGCCGAGTTGGCCGGGCTGAGCGATCCCGTGGCCCGCCGCGCCGCCATGGCCGAGCTGTCCCATATCCAGATGCAGCAGGCCATGGCCGAGGAAGCCCGCCGCAAATTCATGCGGGACTGACGCGCGCCGCCGGGCCTCCCGTGGGCGGGTCCCCCGGGCCGTCTCTCTGCGACCAACCGCCAGCGGGCTGGCCACAGGCGCCCGAGAGCTGCCCCGGCCACCCCGGCCATGTCCGGGAAAACCGCCGCCCGGCGCGGGGCCCCAGCATTTGCTCACCGGTCCCTGTCCCGCTCCATCAGGTCCGGGCCGTTATCCCCGCCCCTCGGCAGGGGCCACGCCGATGGAAGCCTCGATTTCGTCGCGACGGCGGCGCAGCGCCTCGTGGATCTGCGGCCCGCGGGTCTCGGCCCGGCAGGCCGGCAGGATCGCGGCGAGGGAATAGAGCCCCATGTGGGTGCGCAGCGGCACCGCGAAGGCCTCCAGCCCCTCGTTGATCTGGTACTTGTCGAGCGTCGCATCGCGCTGCGCCGCGAGGGAGGAGAGCTCTGCCTCGACCTCGGTCGCGCTCATCTGCGGGGCAAGCAGCGCCCGGACCCGGGCAGCGGGCCATTCGGCCAGGATCGCCCGCCCCGGCGCGAGCGCCCAGACCGGATGCGGGATCGTGCCGAGGGGGAAGACCACGCGCAGCGGCTGTTCGGCGATCACCCGGTCCATGGTGTTCAGCTTGTCGCCCGACACCCCGCAGAGCGAGACCGATTCGCCCAGATCGGCGCAGAGCGCCTCCAGATGCGGGCGCACCTCGCCGACGATATCCATCTGCCGCCGGTAGACGAGCTGCGACAGCGACGGGCCGAGGCGGAAGCCCCCCTGCGGTCCGGCGGGTTCGGCCAGCCCCTCGACCTCGAGCGCATGGATGATCCGCTGCACGGTGGACCGCGCGAGGTCGACCTCCGCCGCGATGGCGCTGAGGCTGAGCCCCTGCGGATGATCCCCCATCAGGCGCAGGATCGCCGCGGCCCGCGCGATCACCTGGATCCCGCCCGTCTTCTCGCTGTCAGGCATGGAGCCTCCACCGGTTGCGCGGCGCCGGGTTGACACCGCCTGCGGGAAGGCGGATACCATAGTGATACACTGAACCGCAATACGATACACTCGGTGTCCCACTATTGATCTCCCCCGCCCGGCCCGGTCCTCCCCCGCGTCGGGTCCTCACGCCTCCGACCAAACGGACCGACAGATGACACAGCCCTCTCCCCGCGCAGCCGGTACCCCCGCGCCTGCGCCGCTCCCGCTGATCGCGATCCTCGTCCTTGCCCTGCTCTCCGCCGTGGCGCCCCTCGCGACCGACATGTACCTGCCCGGCTTCCCGGTGATGACCGAAGACCTCGCCACCGGGGCCAGCACGGTGCAGCTGACCCTCACCGGCTTCATGGTGGGCCTCGCCCTCGGGCAGCTGTTCATCGGCCCGCTCTCCGACAGCTTCGGCCGCCGTCGCCCGCTTCTGCTGGGCACGGCCCTGGCCGTGGTGGCGGGCCTTGCCTGCGCCCTGGCCCCGAACGTCGAGACGCTGATCGCGCTGCGGCTGCTGCAGGGCTTTGGCGGCGCGGCGGGTGTCGTGATCGCGCGGGCGATCATCTCTGACCGGACGACGGATGCGGGCGCCTCGGCGCGGCTGATGCAGATCATGATGATGATCGGCGGCCTGGCCCCGGTGCTGGCCCCGATCATCGGGACCGGCATCGTCAGCCTTGCAGGCTGGCGCGCAGTCTTCGTGGTGACGGCGATCCTCTCGGCAGTGTCCTTCTTCGGTGTCTTCACCAAGGTGACGGAATCGCTGCCCGTCGAAAACCGGACCCCGGGCGGCGCCAAGGCCCTGTGGAAGGGGATCGGCACCGTAATCACGAACCGGGCCTACCTCGGCTATACGCTGACCGTCGGCTTCGCCTTCGCGGTGATGTTCGCCTATATCTCCGCCTCGCCCTTCGTCTTCCAGGGCATCCTCGGCCTGTCGCCGGTGCAGTACTCGCTGGCCTTCGGCTCCAACGCCATCGGGCTCGTGGTGGTCAGCGCGGTCTCGGCCAAGGTCGTGGGACGCGTGCCACCGCAGCGGCTGGCGGCCATCGGCCTGACGACCATGTCCTGCGGGGCGCTTGCGGTCATGGCCTGTGTCCTGAGCGGGGCCGGGGCGGGGCTGATGCTGCCGTCGATCTTCTGCACGGTGGCCTCGCTGGGCCTGATCCTCGGCAACGTCAGTGCGCTCGCAATCTCCCAGACGCCGCGCACGGCGGGCACCGCCTCGGCCCTGCTCGGCGCGTTGCAGTTCTGCCTCGGCGCGGTCGCATCGCCGCTGGTGGGGCTTGCGGGCGAGGGCACGGCCCTGCCGATGGCCTGCGTCATGATCGCCGCCGCCGTCCTTGCCGTGGGCAGCTTCCTTCTGCTGACCCCGCGCGGCCCGGCGGCAGAGGCCGTGGCCGAGGCCGCCTGACGGCGCCCCGGCGTGCGCGGTGGCTCGACTTCCCGCCTGCGCCGGATATAGCAGGAAGGGGCGGCCACCCGGCGCCGCCCCGGCAGGCCACAGGGCCTGCGGACAGAGCACAGGAGCATACCATGTCCATCACCCGTCTCGACCCCGGCCCCCGCATGAGCAAGGCCGTCATCCACGGCGACACCGTCTACCTGGCCGGCCAGGTCGGCGAGCCGGGTTCGGACCTCGCCGGTCAGACCCGCGAGGCGCTTGCCAGCGTCGACGCCATCCTGGCCGAGGCCGGCTCCGACAAGTCGAAGATCCTGCAGGTCATCGTCTGGCTGGCCGACATGGCCGACTTCGCCGAGATGAACGCGATCTACGACGCATGGATCGACCCGGCCAACCCGCCCGCCCGCGCCTGCGGCGAGGCCAAGCTGGCCACCCCGGACTACAAGGTCGAATTCATCGTGACCGCGGCCAAGTAAGGCCTTCACCGGGGGCTGCGCCTTGCAGGCCCCCGGTCCCCTCCGCCCGAGGCCGGCCATCCCTGCCGTGTCTCAGGCGCGTGCGCCCGGCCGCCCCGCTGCCTCACAGCGGCCTCTGCCGCCGGCCAGCCCCCATCACCGGGCCCCATCCCCGGGCCCCAACCTCCCGACACGTCTCCGCCTCAGCACTGCACCCGCCGGGAGGCAGCCATGCCGGTCACGTGACTGGCCGCCCCCGGGCCGTGGGCTATCTGCTGTCGCGACCTCGCGGCCGTCATCAGGGCGCGGACGCAAGGCCCCGTCACGGCTGTACCGCGACACTCTGCGCCCCTCTCCGACGGAAATGGCCCCGACCCGCGTAATACTCTCGGCGGCTCCCCTCACCGCCCGCGATTGCTGATGAAGGTACGAACTTGAAACACGCGCTTTTCCCTCCCCGCCCGTCCCGCGCCGGCCTCTCCCCGCGCCGCGCGCTGCTCGCCCTCCCTCTCATCGCCCTTGCCGCCGGTCCGCTGGCCGCGCAGGCCCCCGCAGGGGGGCAGGCGCAACAGACCGAGGTCGGCATCGTCACGATCGCGGAAACCGATGTCCCCTACACACAGACCCTGCCGGGGCGGGCCGCGGCCTTCGAGAGCGCCTCGATCCGGCCCCGCGTCGGCGGCGTGATCGAGGAGATCCCCTATAACGCGGGCCGCCCGGTGAAGCAGGGCGAAGTGCTGTTCCGGATCGAGAAGGACACATATCAGGCCGCGCTGACCGCCGCCGAGGCGGCCCGGGCCTCTGCCGAGGTCGCGGTGGAGACGGCGCAGAGCCAGGTCGACCGCTATTCGCGCATCGAGGGCGTCGGCGTCACCCAGTCCGACGTGGAGAGCGCCCGCGCGACGCTGCTGCAGGCACAGGCGGACCTGAAGAGCGCCGAGGCAAGCCTTCAGACGGCGCAGCTCGACCTTGACCGCACCGACATCCGCAGCCCGATCGAGGGCTGGGCCGAGGTGCCGGAGGTCTCGGTCGGGGCGCTCGTGACAGCCAACCAGACCGACGCGCTGACCACGGTGACGCGGTCCAACCCGATCTACGTGGACGCGCAGGAATCCTCGGTCCGCATGATGCGCAACCGGGCGATGCGCGAGTCCGGCAAGCTGACCTTCGGCGATGCGCTGGAGGTGAAACTGACGCTGGAAAACGGGCAGGTCTACGAACGTGACGGCGAGATGGTCAGCCCCTCGGCGCAGGTCTCCTCGACCACCGGGACGGTCGACCTGCGGTTCCAGTTCGACAATCCCGACTACCTGATCCTGCCGGGCCAGTTCCTGCGGCTGGAGGTGACACTGGGCACGACCCGCGCCATGCTGGTGCCGCAGCGCGCCACGACGCGGAAGTCCGACGGGACGCTCACGGCCTTCGTGGCGCAGGATGGCACCGCCAAGCAGGTCACGCTGACGACTGCGGGGACCTACGAAAGCAACTGGATCGCCACCGATGGCGTTGCGCCCGGTGACGCGCTGATCGTCGACGGGCTGCGCAGCCTCAAGGCCGGTGCCGCGGTCACGACGGTACCGGTCACCATCAACGCCGACGGCGTGGTCGAAGACGCCACCAAGGCCGCAGGCGAGTAAGCCCCGTGGTCAACTTCTTCATCCACCGCCCCGTCTTCGCATGGGTTCTGGCCATCATCACGATGCTGGCCGGCGCCTTCTCCATCACCCAGCTGCCGGTGTCGCAATATCCCGACATCGCCCCCACCACCGTCCGCATCTCGGCCTCCTACAGCGGGGCCACGGCGGAGGCGGTGCAGAACTCCGTCACCACGGTGATCGAGGACAGCCTGACCGGCATCGACGGGCTGCTCTACATGGTCTCCTCCTCGCGCGAGGGGTCGTCGTCGATCACGCTGACCTTCGACGAGAGCATCGAGCCGATCGACGCCCAGAACGACGTGCGGACACGGGTCAGCCAGATCGAGAGCCAGCTGCCCGACACGGTGATCGACGCCGGTGTCACGGTGCGGCGCTCCACCTCCTCGATCCTCATGGTGGGGGCACTTGTTTCCGAGGACGGCAGCTATTCCACGGTGGAGTTGGGCGACATGCTCGACAGCACCGTCTCCGGCCCGATCCAGCGCACCGACGGCGTGGGCAGCATCAATGTCTTCGGCTCGACCTATGCCATGCGCATCTGGCTCGACCCGCTGGAGCTGGCGAAATACCAGCTGACCCCCGCCGACGTGACCTCGGCCGTGCAGGCCCAGAACACCACCGTCTCGGTCGGCTCCCTCGGGGAACTGCCCACGGTGCAGGGCCAGCAGTTCACCGCCACGATCACCGCGCAGAGCCAGCTGACCTCCGTCGAGCAGTTCGAGACCATCATCCTGAAGACCGAGGAGGACGGCTCCTCCGTCTTCCTCGGCGATGTGGCCAAGGTCGAGATCGGGCAGGAGGACTATGGCTCCTCGGCGCGGTTCAGCGGCAAGAACGCCGCCGGTTTCGGCGTGAACCTCGCCACCGGGGCCAATGCCGTCGACACGGCCGCGGCCGTGCGGGAAACGCTGGACCGGATCGGCACCTCGCTGCCCGACGGGGTGACGGTGGAATATGCCTACGACACCTCGCCCTTTGTCGAGAAATCGATCGAGAAGGTCTATCACACGCTGGCCGAGGCGATCGCGCTGGTCTTCATCGTGATCCTCGTCTTCCTGCAGAAGTTCCGCGCCACGCTGATCCCGATCATCGCCGTGCCGGTGGTTCTGGCCGGTACCTTCGCGGTGCTGGCGGTCTTCGGCTACTCGGTGAACACGCTGACGATGTTCGCCATGGTACTGGCCATCGGCCTGCTGGTCGATGACGCTATCGTCGTGGTGGAGAACGTCGAACGGGTGATGGAGGAAGACGGGCTCGGTCCGGTGGAGGCCACCGAACGCTCCATGGGGCAGATCGTGGGGGCGCTGATCGGCATCGCGCTCGTGCTCTCCGCCGTGTTCCTGCCGATGGCCTTCTTCGGCGGCTCCACCGGGGTGATCTATCGCCAGTTCTCGGTCACGATCATCACGGCCATGGTGCTCTCGGCACTGGTGGCACTGGTGCTGACGCCCGCGCTCTGCGCGCAGATGCTCAAGCCCGCCAGCCACGGATCGGGCATCGCACCCGCCCGCTGGTTCAACCGCAACTTCGACCGGCTGACCAAGGGCTACACCGCCACCGTCAGCCGCTTCCTCCGCCGCCCGGCGGTGATGCTGCTGGTGCTGGCCGCCATCGGGGTGGGCGCGTGGGGGATCATGACCCGGCTGCCCTCCTCCTTCCTGCCGGAAGAGGATCAGGGCGTGCTCATGTCCATGGTCACCCTGACCGAGGGCTCCACGACGGCACAGACACAGGCGGTGGTCGAGGAGATCGAGGACTACCTGCTGACCGAGGAGAGCGACACGGTCGAGGCGGTCTTTGCCTCCCTCGGCTTCAGCTTCGGCTCCAGCGGGCAGAACACTGCCATGGTCTTCATCAAGCTGAAGGACTTCGAGAACCGGGAGGCCGCCGATACCGCCGCCAGCCAGCTGGCGCTGCGGGCGAACATGCGCTTCGGCCAGCACCGTGCGGGGCAGATCATCTTCATGCAGCCCCCCGCCATTCCCGGCCTCGGCAACTCCTCGGGCTTCACCATGTACCTCGTGGATCAGGGCAACACCGGGATCGACGCCCTGCGCGCCGCCGCGGACGAACTGGTGGCAGCCGCCGGGCAGGACAGCCGGCTGCAGAACGTGCGCCTCTCCGACAACGAGGAGGAAGCCGCGCTGCGCATCACCATCGACCAGCAGAAGGCCGAAAGCTTCGGCGTGACGGTGAGCGACGTGAACACCATGCTCTCGGTCATCTTCTCGGGGCGGGACGTGAACGACTTCTCGCTCGACAACAACCTGCGGCCGGTGATCGTGCAGGGCGCGGCCGAATACCGGATGCAGCCCAAGGATATCGAAAGCTGGTACGCCCGCAACGCCGACGGCGAGATGGTGCCCTTCTCCAGCTTCATGACCACCGACTGGGTCTCGGTCCTGCCCTCGCTGGCACGGTTCGACGGCACGGCGGCGCTGGAGGTCTCGGGCTCGCCCTCCGACAGCGCCTCGTCGGGCGAGGCGATGAACGCGATGGAGGAACTGACCGCGCAGATCGACGGCGGCTATGACGTCAGCTGGACCGGCCTGTCCTACCAGGAACGCCAGTCCGGCGATCAGGCGCCCTATCTCTACGCCCTGTCCGTGCTGGTGGTCTTCCTCTGCCTCGCGGCGCTTTACGAAAGCTGGTCGGTACCCTTCTCGGTCATGCTGGCGGTGCCCGTCGGCGTGCTGGGGGCATTGGCCGCGGCCTGGGCCTTCGGCCAATCGAACGACGTCTACTTCAAGGTGGGCATCCTCACGACCATCGGTCTGGCGGCGAAGAACGCGATCCTGATCGTGGAATTCGCCAAGGACCGGGAGGCCGAGGGCATGGGGCTGGTCGAGGCGACGCTGGAGGCCGCGCGCCTGCGGCTGCGCCCGATCCTGATGACCTCGCTGGCCTTCATGCTGGGGGTGGTACCGCTGGCCACGGCCTCGGGCGCGGGAGCGGCGGCGCAGAACGCCATCGGCATCGGCGTGCTGGGGGGCATGGCCACGGCCACCTTCCTCGGCGTCTTCATGGTGCCCAGCTTCTACGTGCTGATCCGGCGCCTCGCCGACCGCACCCGGACGCCCAAGGCAAGCTGACCCGGCGCGGCGGCCCCCCGGGGCCGCCCGCCATTCGCCCCTCGTGCCTGCCCCGCGTCCCTTTCTGGTATCTCCTCCGGCGTCCGCCGCGGGGCCTCGCGGGTCCCGGTCAGGCAGGGGGCAGGCCAAGGTCAGGCCGGGCGGCAAGTCCCGCGCCGCAGACCACAGCACATTAGGCCTCCCCTCGCGCGGGGCAGGCGCCTAGACTTCCCCTGTCCAACCAGTTGTCCCATGCCTGATCACCCTGCCCTCCCGGTTCTCGACCTCCGCCAGATCGTCGCCATCGACGCGCTTGCCCGCACGCGCAGCTTCAAGCTGGCCGCGGCGCAGCTGAACACGACGCAGCCCACGCTCTCGCGCCTGATCGCCGCCGCCGAGGCCGCCCTCGGGGTAACGCTCTTCCGGCGTGGCTGGTCCGGGACCGAGCCCACGCCCCGCGGCGATGTGGCGGCGCGGCTCTGTCATGCCGTGGTGCAGGCGGTGGAGGAGGCCGATGTCGCCCTCTCCGCAGCACGTCCCGCCGGGCCGCCACTGCGCAACACGCTGCGGTTCGTCCACCTTCTGACGATCGAGGCCGTCGCCCGCGAAGGCAGCGTGACCCGCGCGGCAGAGCGGCTTGGCCGCAGCCAGCCGGACCTCAGCCGCGCCCTGTCGGAGTTCCAGTCCCGCTACGGCCTGCCGCTCTTCACCCGAACCCCGGGCGGGATGCAGCCGCTGCCAGCGGCGCTGCGCCTCGCCGCGCTCTCCGCGCAGCTGCGCCATCAGCTGGACCGGCTGCCCGGCGCCCTGCGCCTGCTGGAGCGCGAGTTGACCGGTCGCGTCGCCATCGGGATGCTGCCCTTCTCGGGACAGGACCTCGTGCCCAAGGTCTTTGCCCGTCTCACCCTGCGCTATCCCAATATCCGGCTGATCTGCGTCCCCGGCTCCTACAACGGGCTGACCGAGGCGCTGCGGCGGCACGAGATCGACCGCATTGTCGGTATCCTGCGCGGCCCCGCCTGTCCCTCCGACCTGATCGAGACCCCGCTCTATGCCGAGCGCTTCACCGTCGTCGCCCGACAGGACCACCCGCTGGCGGACGGGGTCGAGCGGATCGCGGATCTGGCCGACGCGCACTGGATCGTCGCCCCGCTCGGCACGCCGGTGCGCAGCCACTTCGAGACCCTCTTCGCCGGGTCCGAGACCCTGCCGCCGACCCAGACCTGCGAGATGCTCTCCTTCGCCGCGGCGGAGCAGATGCTGGTGGAGACACGCTCGCTCGCCATGCTGACCTACTCCGACCGCTCCCTCGCCCGGCTGCGGCCGGACCTGTGCGAACTGCGCACGCCCTTCCCCGAAACGCCGGCCCCGATCGGCCTGACCCGCCTGCCGGGAGAGGAGGACGACCCCGCCCTCGCCGCCTTCGACAGCGGTCTGGCGGAGGTGGTGGCAGAACTGCACGGGGCGCAGGACGGGGCCATGACCCGCCGCCCCGACGCAGGACCCGGCGCGGGCCCCTGACACAGACCCCGGCGCGGACCCCGGCGCGGACCGATGACGGCAGGGAGAGATCGAAGAGGACAAGGCGATCGCGCTTATCGGCCTCACCGTCACACGCCGGGGTGCACAGCGACCACCAAGGCCCCTCTGTCACGGACAAAACACCCCTCCCGCAGGGCGGAAGGGGTGCGACCGGTGCAGGCGGCAGGCCGCCCGGATGGTCACCGGATGGTCAGCTCTGGCTGCGGTAGCTTTCTCGGGACGCCGCGTGGATCGGCCAGGGCTGGACCTCGGCGCCGATCTCCATCTGCACGTGCTCCTCCACATGGGGCTTGTCGGTGCCGCCGTCCTTCTCGCCCCAGAGGATCGAGAGCCGGGTGCCCGTCACGGCCAGATCGGCCCGCACCATGGCCAGCGTGATCCACGCCCGTTCGTTCGCGGAATAGACCGGATAGGTCGACAGCCCCACCGGCACGCCGTCCAGCAACACCTGATCGTAGGGATGGGCGGCATAGTGGCCCGCGGGCATCTCCAGCAGCTTGGGCCCCGGGAACGGCCCCATCAGCCCGTCGAAGACCTTCAGCACATCCTCGCGGTCGAAGACCAGCGTGACCTTCACCCGGTGCGGATCGTCCACCATCTTCTCCAGCGCCGCGCGGCCGATGAAGTCATGATCGAACTTCACCACCCGGCCATAATCGAGGTCCCAGGGCGTGAGGTAGAACGCCTCCACGTCGTCCGGCTGGAAGCTGCCGCCGACCGCGGTGGTGGCCTCGAACCCGTTCGCGGGCAGCCACTGGCGATAGCCCTGCATCTCGGCGCCGGTGTAGATCGCGGGCAGCGGCGAGGGGATCCAGCCCGATTCCATCGCGGCCGTGGAATAGGCCCGTGCCCCCGCGCGCAGCATGCCGTATCTGGCGCCCACCTCCATCAGCCGGTCATAGACCCTTTCGCCCTCGGCGTAGGGGCCCCAGATCTCCAGCCCCTGCGCGCCACCCATGCCGTGCGACAGCGTGCCCGCGGTGCACCCGGCAATGGTGATCTCGCCCATGTTGAAGAACCTGGTGACCAGCGGCCCGCCCTCGTTCACCTCGTTCAGGATGTCGAGCGCCTTGGGTCCCTGCACCTCGTAGCGGTAGAGCTTGCGCGGCGTGTCGGGGTTTTCGAGGCTGCGGATGTCGTATTCCGTGCTGACGTCGAAATCGCTCACCTCGGCGTTGTAGGCGATCCAGTTCGCCAGCGGCGGGCGGCCCACATAGAGGTATTCCTCGGGCCCCATGCCGAAGACGATGCCATCGCCGATGACGTAGCCATCGGGGTTAACACAGACCAGCTGCTTGGCCTTGCCGGGCCCGAAGGACGCAAAGCTGTTCACGCCGACGTGGGACAGCAGCTTCAGCGCATCCGGGCCGCGCACGTAGAGGTCGGTCATGTGGTAGGACTGGTTCAGCAGCACCGCCCCGTCGCGCCAGGCGCGGACCTCCTCCATCCAGTTGGTGTACTGCGGCGGAATCGGGAACTGGTAGGGCCCGGTCCGGGCATTCTGCAGCATGTGCGAGGGATTGCCGTATTCGGCGATCCGGTCTTCGAGGCTCTTGGATGCGAGCATGGGGTCCTCCGGTCGTGCAACGGGCGGCGGGGTGGCTCCTCCTGCCCCGCGTCCGGTCTGATCCAAAGGTAGGCGCGCCGCGCGATCCCCGCTTATTCCGATTTCGAATGCGGATTTCAAATCTGCCATATCCCTCGGCGCGCGTCCCGTGCTGGTCCGGGCCCGGGCGGCGCGGTATGAGGGACCACCCACCGCCGACCGGAGCCATGATGTCCGATCTCTTCCGCTGGTCCCCCGACACGGCCCTCTGCCTCGGGGCCGAGCCCGTCTCTGCCGAGCCCGTCTCTGCCGGGGACGCCTCTCCGCTGGCCCGTGCGCTCTGCTCCCTGCGCGACGCGATCCGCGCGGAGGGAGAGATCCTCTGCGGCCCCGAGGGGATCGCGCTGCTGGCGCAGGGCACGCCCGGCTTCCTGCGCCTGCGCTCTGCCGGGACCACCGGCCAGCCCAAGACGATCCGGCGCAGCCATCGCAGCTGGATCGCCAGTTTCGAGGTCAACCGCCGCACCCTCTCCCTGACCCCCGCCGACCGCACCGCCGTCATGGGCGACCTCGCCCATTCCCTTGCGCTCTACGGTGCGGTCGAGGCCGCCCATATCGGTGCCGACCTGCATCAACTGGCCGGGCTGCGGCCCCGGTCACAGGCGCAGGTGCTGGCCGAGTGCGCCATCACCGTCCTCTACGCCACGCCCACGCACCTTCTGCATCTCGCCGCCACCGGCGCCGCGCTGCCCGCAGTGCGCCATATCCTTTGCGGCGGCGGCCGGATGCCTGCGGGTCTGAGGGCCGCCGTGGCACGGATGGCCCCGAACGCCGTGCTGCGGGAGTTCTATGGCGCGGCCGAGACCAGCTTCATCGCCTGGGGCGACGGCACCGGGCCCGAGGGCTCGGTGGGCCGCGCCTACCCCGGTGTCGAGATCGAGATCCGTGGAGAGGGCGAGATCTGGGTCCGCAGCCCCTACCTCGCCGAGGGCTACGTCGAGGGCGACAGCGCCGAAACCCGCCGCGAGGGCGGCTTCGTCACCGTGGGCGAGATGGGGCAGATCGATACCGGTGGCTTCCTCACCGTCGCAGGCAGACGCAACCGTATGGTGACCATCGCGGGCCAGAACGTCTTTCCCGAGGACATCGAGGCGCTGCTGCTGGGAGAGCCCGATGTGACCGCCTGCGCCGTGGTTCCCCAGCCCGATGCCTTGCGCGGCGCGACCCTCGTCGCGGTGGTGAACGGCACGCCCGATCCGCTGCGCGAGGCCCGTCTGCTGGCGCTGTGCCGCACCTCGGTCGGGCCACTGGCCGCGCCGCGCCGAATCGTGACGCTCACGGACTTCCCGCAGACCGTCTCGGGCAAGCCCGACCTGCGCGCCATCGCGGCCCTGCTGGAGGCACCATGACCACCCACCTGATCGCCGCCCTGCGCAGCCCCGTAGCACCCCGTGGCGGGGCTCTCGCCCGTCTCGCGCCTCACGAGTTGGCCGCGCCGCTGCTGCGCGCGGTGCTCGCGCGGGCCGGCGTTGCGGCGGAGGCGGTGGAGGAGGTCATCCTCGGCAATGCGCTTGGCGCGGGCGGCAACCCGGCGCGGCTGGTGGCCCTCGCCGCCGGGCTGCCGGAGCGGGTGGCGGGCCTGACGCTCGACCGGCAGTGCTGCGGCGGGCTGGACGCGCTGCTGCTGGGGCGCGCGCTGATCGACAGCGGGCAGGCGCAGGTCGTGGTGGCTGGCGGGGTCGAGAGCTACTCCCGCCGGCCCCTGCGGCTGCGCACCGATCCCGAGGGCGGCGCGCCACAGCCCTACGACCGGCCGCCCTTCACCCCCTTCCCCGACCGCGATCCCGAGATGGACGCCGCCGCCGATACCCTCGCAAAGCGGTTCGGCCTGACCCGCGCCGCGCAGGACGACTGGGCCGTGGAGAGCCACGCCAAGGCCCGCGCCGCCGTGGAGCTTCTGCGGGCGGAGATCGCCCCGCTGGCCGGGCAGGACCACGACGCCTTCACCCGCCGCCTGACGCCCGCGCTCTGCGCCCGCGCACCCGTGTTGACAGGCACGATCACGGCGGCCAATGCGGCGGTGGCGGCGGATGGCGCGGCGCTCTGCCTCCTGGTGTCGGAGGAGGTCGCCCGCCGCCTGCCCGATCCGGGCGTGATCCTGCGGGCGGGCCGGACACTGGGCGACGCGCCGGACCTGCCCGGCCTCGCCCCCGTTGCGGCGATCGAAGCGGTGCTGGCGGAGGCTGGCTGCGCGGCCTCCGACCTCGCGGTGGCGGAGATCATGGAAGCCTATGCCGCGCAGGCCATGGCCTGTGTCATGGGCGCGAGCCTCGACCCGCAGGGGGTGAACCCCGGCGGCGGCGGGCTGGCACGGGGGCATCCGGTGGGGGCCTCCGGCGCGGTGAACGCGGTGCGTCTGTTCCACGAGCTGACCGCGAAGGCGCCCGGCGCGAAGGGCCTTGCCGCCATCGCCGCCGCGGGCGGGATCGGCACGGCGCTGCTGGTGGAGCGGGCCTAGAAGCCGCGGAAGCTGGCGTAGACCTCCTCCGCGTCGCGCTCCGTCCGGAAGCCGTTCACCGGCGCACTCACATCCGCCTCGCCCAGGGCCATGCCGCAGACGACCATCTCCTCCTCCGGCAGGTCCAGCACGTCATGCACGAGGTCGCCGTAGTTTGCCAGCGCCCCGATCCCGCAGGTCGCCAGCCCCTGCTCCTCCGCCGCCAGCATCAGCGCCATCAGCGCCATGCCGAGATCCATGAAACAGCCGCTGCCCATGTCGCGCCGGATCGTCACCACGATGCCGACGGGCGCGTCGAAGAAGCGGTAGTTGCGTTCGAACTGCACCCGGCGCCCGGGCAGGTCGCGTTTCGCGATGCCGAGGGCGGCATAGAGCGCGAAGCCTGCCGCCCGCTGCCGTGCCTTCAGCGCCGCCGGCATGGGCTGGGGGAAATAGGAATACTCCGACACCATCGGCCGCCCCTCGGCGATGGCCGCCAGCAGCGCACCGGAGAGATCGGCCAGCGGCGCGCCGGTCAGGGCGTGGAACCGCCCCGGCTGAAGGTTCGCCCCGCTGGGGGCCTGCCGGGCGGAGGCGAGGATCGCCGCCACCGCGTCCCGGGGCACCGGCCGGTCGGTGAAGGCCCGGACGGACCGGCGCCGGGCCAGAAGCGCCGCGGCGCCCGTCCCGCTCATGCCCGCGACAGCACGCTGGCGGGACGCGCCTTGGCAAGGCTGGCGGTGATCAGCCCGGCCAGCACGGCCTTGATCAGGTCGCCCGGAATGAAGGCGGTGACCAGCAGCAGCGACTCCACGTAGGTCTTGCCGAGAACAATCGAGAGCCCCACGGCGCCGATCAGGTTCATCACCACGATGCCGCCGATGACCGAGGCCACGGCCCCGACAACGGCAAGGTTGCCGCGCCAGTGCTCGACGATCCAGCCGGTGACGAAGGCCGCGATCGGGAAGGCCACGAGGTAGCCCGCCGTGGGCGAGGCAAAGACGCCGAGGCCGCCACGCCCGCCCGCCAGCAGCGGCAGGCCGAGCGCCACGAGCAGCAGGAAGAGGATCACCGCAAGCGCCCCGCGCCGCGCGCCCAGAACGGTGCCGCAGAGCATGATGCCGAGGCTCTGCGCCGTGATCGGCACGCCGAAGGCGAGGGTGAATTTCGGAATGAAGCCGAGGCCGGCGATCAGCGCGGCGAAAAGGGCCACGAGGGCGATGCTACGTTCCATGGTCAGCCTTTCTGGTCAGTGTCAGGGATGGGAAGCACGCCGCCGCGCGCCTTCAGCGCGTCGGCCACGTGGTCTGCGTCGTCGATGGCAAGCGCCGCCAGCGGCATGACGATCTGCCAGCCCGGACGGCGGCGCGACCGGGCGCGCCATGCCTCCGAGAGCAGGCCGCCCTTGCGGGCGATGGCGGGGGTGAAGCGGATCACGAGGGCGATGGAGATCTCCAGCGCCCGGGTCGAGAGGCCCAGCCTGCGGAAGGGCGCGAGGAGGACCGCCGCGACCTCGATCATGGCGGAGAGCCGGGTGGTCATGGTCACGAAATTCGCAAGCGCCACGGCGGCGAGCAGCCGCAGCGTCAGGGCCACGCCCGCCGCGACCTGCCCGGTCAGCCCGTGCCAGAGCGCGATCAGCACGAGGAAGGGCCAGAGCGGCCAGAGCTGCCGTGCGCCCGCGCGGGCGAACCGCGCCCCGGCGGAGGCATAGAGCAGGGCCACGCCAAGGGCCGAGGCGCCGAGGATCGCAGGGTCCTCGGTGGCGAAGAGCGCCACGGTGGCCAGCGACATGAGCCCCAGCTTCAGCCCGGCGGGCCAGCGGTGGGCCCATGTCTCAACCGGCGAGGTGAGAGAGATCATCCGCGTCCCCCCATTGCCGCATCTGCGCCGTGAACCGCGCCAGCACCGGCGCGGCTGGACCATCCTCGCGCAGGGCGCCGCCCTCCAGCCAGATCACCCGGTCGTAGCCCGCGAAACTCTCGGGATCGTGCGAGATCATGAGGATCCGCGCCTCGATCCGCGCCATGTGGCGCATCAGTTGCAGCCGCGTGGCGATGTCGAGGCCCGAGAAGGGCTCGTCCAGCACGATCCAGCGCGGCCCCATGACCAGCACCGCCATCAGGCAGACCAGCTGCTTCTGGCCCTGTGACAGGCTGTGGGTCGCGGCCGCGCGCCAGTGCAGCTTGTCGAACCGGGTCAGGATCGCGGTGACGGCCGCGGCGGCCTCGGCCTTGCTGCGCCCCTGCTGGCGCAGGCCGAAGGTGATCTCCTCCTCCACCGTGGGGAAGATGATCTGGTGATCGGGGTTCTGGAACAGGATGCCCACGCGGTCGAGCGCGCCGCGCCGGTCCTTGGCCGGGTCGATGCCCGAAAGGGTCACACGCCCCGCCGTCGGGGCCTGCAACCCCGCCACCACGCGCGCCAGCGTCGTCTTGCCGGAGCCGTTGCGCCCCACGATCCCCGTGCGCCGCGCCGTGATGTCGAGCGTCAGCGGGCCCAGCACGTCGCGCCCGTCATGGGCCACGCGCAGGTCCTCCAGCCGCAAAAGGTCATCCGGGCGATCAACGGGGGCCAAGACTGTCTCCTCTCCTCCCCCCCTCGCGGGGGCCGGGTGCCCCTATAGACCAAAGCGGGCGCGGGGAGCAAAGCCAAAGCGCCGCAGCCCCTCCGCGCAGGCGATTGCCAAGCGGGCCGGAACTTGCTTCTCTGCCGCGCAGGACGGGCCGCCCCTCGGGCCCGAAACCAGCAAGGATATTCGGATGCACTACGGTAAAGACCGCCCCTCGATCCTGCCGCACGACCCGTTCAAGGCGATCATCGCGCCCCGGCCCATCGGCTGGATCGGCACGCTGAACGGCGATGGCGTGCCCAACCTCGGGCCCTATTCCTTCTTCTCGGCGCTCGGCAACAACCCGCACCTGATCGGCTTCACCTCGGAAGGGCAGAAGCATTCCTACGTGAACGCCCGCGACCGGGGGGAGTTCACCTTCTCGCTGGCGACCGAAGCGCTGACCGACGCCATGAACATCTCCTCCGCCGCCGTGCCGGACGGGGCGAACGAATTCGAGATGGCGGGCCTTGAACTGGGCCGGAGCATCGAGATCGCCACCCCCTTCGTGGCCGCCAGCCCCGCCGCGCTGGAATGCGTCACCGTCTCGGCCACGCAGCTGACCGACCGGCACGGCACCCCGATGGAGCGGTACTTCGTCATCGGCGAGGTGGTTCAGACCCACATCCGCGACGAATACATCCGCGACGGGCGCTTCGACACGGCGGCAGCGCGGCCCATCGCCCGGATGGGCTACCGCGACTATGCCACCGTGACCGAGGCCTGGGAGCTGACGCGCCCCGACGACTGAACGCGCCACCGGCAGGGCCTACTGGCCCTCTCTTGGGTCCTATCCTCGCCCCATGCCCGCCCGCGCGTCTATCCGCGCCGTTTCAAGGGAGCGCGCGCGGACCTCTCCTGACGGCTGATGTTGCCCGGGCCGCCTTCCGTTCCGTCTTCTGGCGCGCCACCCGATCGGTCTTCCGTTCCGTCGATGAAGACCCGGCCGCGGGCTCTTCCCTTGACCGGTCGGCGGATTGCCCGCAGGCTTGCCATGCAGCCGCAGCAACCGCGCAGGGCCATGAAAAACACTCCACTTCTCAACCTCGTGCTGTCGCTTCTGCTGACAATCTCGATCACCTGGATCCTCGTCGTCGGGCGCGCGATCCTGCTGCCCATCGTCACCGCGGTGATCGCCGTCTACGTGGTGACGGCCATTGCCAACCTGCTGGCCTCCCTGCCCGGTCTGCGGCGCCTGCCCCACGTGCTGATCCGGGTGCTCGTGCTGCTGGTCTGCGTGCTCTGCGTCTTCGCGATCACCATGGTCATCGACGGCACCGTGCGCGACATCGCCGCCGCCGCCCCCACCTACCAGACCAACCTGATCAAGCTGCTGGACGACGTGGCGCGGCTCTTCGACGTGGAGGCCCAGAGGATCTGGGACGAGATCGAGGCCTTCACCCTCGCCCGGATCGACCTGCAGTCCCTCGTGCTGGGGGTTCTGGGCGGTTTCACCTCGCTGGGGGCCACGATCTTCGTGGTGACGATCTACGCCATCTTCCTGATTTCCGAGAAGGACACGCTGGAGCGCAAGATCCGCGTCGCCCTCGGGGATGAGCGCGTGTCTGACAAGACCATGCACCTGCTGCACGACATCAACCGGCGCATCAGCGAGTACCTCAGCATCAAGACCCTGATCAACATCGTGCTCGGCGTCATGTCCTACGCGATCCTCAGGCTGATGGGGGTGGATTTCGCCCTATTCTGGGCGCTGACCATCGCGACGCTGAACTACATCCCCTACGTCGGCTCCTACATCGCCGTGGCAATGCCGGTGCTGCTGTCGCTGGCGCAGTTCGCCTCGATCTCCTACACGATCACGCTGCTGGCGCTGCTGGTCACCGCGCAGACCTTCGTGGGCAACTACCTCGAACCGCGCTGGATCGGGCGGCAGGTGAACCTCTCGCCCTTCGTGGTGCTGGTCGCCCTCGCCGTCTGGGCGGCGATCTGGGGCGTGCCGGGGGCGATCCTCTCGGTGCCGCTGACCTCGGTCATCACGATCGTCCTTGGCGGCTTCGACCAGACACGGTTCCTCGCCGTCCTGCTGTCGAATGACGTGGGCGAGAACGACGTGGAAGAGGACGTCTGAGCCGCCCGCAGACCGGGTGCCCCAGCCCGGGTCAGGACCGGATCAGGGCGCGCTCATCGCCCGATCCACGCCAGATCAGCGCAGGTAATTCAGCGCCTCGAAATCCGTGCCGGCAGGCCCGGACAGCGATTCCGCGGAATCGTAGAGCAGCTCCAGCGCGTAATGCGGATTGTGCACGTGGATGCCGTGATCGGAACTCACGAATTTCCAGTTGTAGGCCGCCTTGAGCAGCCGCGGGGTCCAGCTCTTGTAGGCCACGCCGCGGCCATCGGCCTGATCGGCCAGCCCGTCGCCATTCGCATCGGCGAAGAAATAGGGATAATGGCCACCGTCATAGACGATCGCCACGCCCGCGACCTGCGCCGCATAGGCCTTGATCTCGACCATCAGCTGATCCGAGAGGCTGCCGATATCGGCGGCGATCCCCTTGGTGACATCGCCGCTGCCGTCATAGCTCTGCCGCGAGATGCGGATCGCCTTCGGATCGCCGGTCTGGTGGCAGGTCAGGCAGGTGTCCTGCGCCACCTCGAGGCTGTGGGGATCGTGGCACGACAGGCAGGTCGACACCGGCTTGGCGTGCAGGAAACGGCCCGTGTAGGTCTTGCCCGGGTACTGGTAGCCGCCCGCCCCATAGCCGCCCAGCATCGAGACGGCGGCAAGCGCGTAGTGCGGATTGACGAAACCCAGCTCCGGATCAGGGGTGTCCTCGGCCTTGTCGCCGACCGCCTTGGTCACCGAGGCCCCGGCCGCGCGGCCCTGATGGCAGGTGGTGCAGGCGGCATCCGAGGTGCTCACCGGGTGCACCACGCCGGAGGGCAGGGTGATCTCGGTGATGTCGGAGAGGTTCGGATCGTGACAGGTGGCACAATCCACCACCGATCCGGTCGGCACCGGCTCGGCCGGCAGGCCCGGTTCGGAGCCGTCGAGCCCGTGGAAGCTGCGGAAGCCGGGGCCGGAATGGCAGGTGGAGCAGACCGGCGGGATGCTGCCCTCCCCGTCCCAGTGGCTGAAGGCCTCGCCCGAGGCATCCGCGTGGCCCGAGCGGATCCACGAGGAAATCGCCCGCATGTTGGGGATCTGCACCTTGTCCGGCGAGAAGGGCCCGCTCGGCGGCAGCACGTAGGTCCCGACCGGGGGATCCGACGGCCCCGTGTCCTGCGCCGCCGCGAGGCTCGCCAGCGCGATCCCTCCGGCGGCAAGGGACAGGGCAAGCAACTTGGAAACCGGGAGACGACGGAACATGGCAGCTGTCTTTCTTTGAAATCAGCGGGGCGAATTCGGCGGAATACCGCAATGCTTGCATTCGATATTGCGCAATTCAACTTGCATCTCAGATACTTCTTTTAACTCAGGCAAAGCCCCGCCAATGTTGCTCCAATCACGGAGGCGAATGGAATGTCGCGTATCTGGCGAAAAGGATTGAGCATTTCCGTCCCCGGGCCGCAGCCCGGCGGAACAATCGACCGCCAGATCACCGAGGAGGCCAGCCTCGTCATTCCCGCCACCGGCGACCTGCGGGTCGAGGCGCTCGCGCTCGAAGGCGAAACCGTCGCGCAGGGCCAGCCGCTGTTCCGCGACCTGCGCCACGACGGGCTGATCACCTGCGCGCCGATGGCCGGGCGGGTGGCGCGGCTCGACATCGACAGCGCGCGCCGGCTGCGGCAGGTGACACTGTTTCACGAACCCGGCGCGGGCCGGTACGAGCGCAGCCCCCTGCCCCTCGATCAGCGCGATCCGCAGACCCTGACGGAACACCTGCGCGCGACCGGCCTGTGGCATCTGCTGCGGGCGCGCCCCTTCGGCGGGCTGGCCGATCCGGCGCGGCCGCCCGCGGCGATCTTCGTCATGGCCCTCGACACCCGCCCCGGCGCGCCCGATCCGCGGCGCGCGCTCGACGGGCAGGAGGCCCATTTCGCCTCCGGCCTCGCCGCATTGACGACGCTGACGGCCCAGACGGAGGGGCCTGTCTTCCTCTGCCACCGCGAGGGCGCCGCGCCCGTGCTGGGCCCCGGCCCGCGCATCCGCCTGCTGCCCGCCGCGCCGCTGCATCCCTGGGGGCTGGCCGGGCTCCACATCCACGCCCAGCGCCCCGCAACGCCCGACAGCCCGGTCTGGGACATCGCCGCCGAGGACGTGGCCGCCATCGGGGCCCTGCTCGACACCGGGCTGCTGCCCGAGACGCGGCTCGTCTCGCTCACCGGCACCGGGCTGCGCGAGACACGGCTGGTCCGATGCCAGCCCTGGGCCGACCTGCGCGGCCTCTGCCAGGGACATGTCCGGCCCGGGCAGAACACCATCCTCTCCGGCTCCCTGCTGGAGAGCCGCCCCGCCCGCTGGCTGCTTGGCACCGACCGGCAGGCGACGATCACGGCGTACCATCCGTCGCATGGGCGCGGGCACTGGTTCCTCTCGGCCCTGAGCCATGCGGCCCGGCCCCCGCCCCTGATCCCCACCGCCGCACTGGAGCAGAGCATGGGCGGCGCCCTGCCCGCCGTGGCGTTGCTGCGGGCCATCGCCAGCGGGGACGCGGAGACGGCCCAGAAGTTGGGTGTGCTCTCGCTCCTGCCCGAGGACCTTGCGCTTGCCGATTACGTCACCGGGGCCGAGCCGCGGCTCTCGGCGCTTCTCTCTGCCCTGCTGGCGCGGATGGCCGAGGAGGAGGCCGCATGAACAGGGGGCTCTGGGACCGCGAGACCGTGGCCGCGCTGCTGCTGATCACCGCCCTGCCACTGGCGCTGACGTGGCTGGTGCTCGACGGGCCCTTCGGGCTGCTGCGGCTGACGGTCTTCCTCGTGACGGCGGGGATCTGGCACCTGATCTGGATGCTGGCCCGGGCCCAGCCTCCCTCGCTCGCGGGCGCGCTGACCGCATTGGCCCTTGCGGTTCTCGCACCCGGGGAGCTGGGGCCGGTGGCGCTGCTGCTGTCCACCTCCTTCGGGGTGATCGTGGCGGAACTGGCCTTCGGCGGCTGGGGGCGCAACGTGCTGAACCCCGCGACGGTGACGCTGGCATTCATGGGCTTCGGCTTCCCCGCCGCCCCCTGGCCCGACCTGGCCGTGCAACTTGGCTGGGCGTCCTGGGCGATGCTGGCCATCGGCCTCGCCTTCGGGGTGTTGCCGGGGCCGGTGGTTCTGGGCGCGCTCGGCACCCTCGGGATCGCCGCTCTCGCGGGCCTGCCCTTCGAGGGGGCGCTGCCCGCGCTCTGCGTCGGGCTGGCGCTGCTGGTGGCGGACCCGGTGGCCAGCGCAACCACGCCGCTTGGCCGCTGGTTGAACGGGGCCCTCTACGGCGGGCTCTGCGTGCTCTTCCTCGCCTTCTGGCAAGACGCCGCGCCGGTGCAGATCGCGGTCTCGGCGGCGCTGCTCGCCTCCCTCGCGGCGCCGCTTTTCGACGAGATATCCATCGCCCTCTGGCTGCGGAGACGGAACAGACGACATGGCTGACCAGACCCCGACGAACCCGTGGAAACGCCTGCTGGCCCTGCCGAACGAGAGCCGGGGCAAGACGCTCTTCGTGGCCTTCGCCACGGCGCTTGTCTGCACCCTGCTGGTCAGCGGTGCCACCGTGCTGCTGCGCCCGATCCAGACCGCCAACCGCGCGGCGGAAACGCAGCTTCGGCTGGAGGCGCTGCTCTCGGCCATTCCCGGCATGACCGCCCTGCTGAGCAGCAGCGAAAGCGCGCAGATCTCCACCGTGGTGATCGACCTGCCCGAAGGTCGCGCCGCGCAGGAGATCACGCCCGAGACGCTGGAGACGGCGCTGCTCGACACCGGGAACTGGACCGCGCTGAGCCCGGAACAGGATCTCGCCGGGATCGGCACGCGGCCCGACTACGCGCAGGTCTACCTGCTGCGCGACGGCGCGGCGGTGAAGCTGATGGTGCTGCCGATCGCGGGCGCGGGCTACAACGGGCCGATCGAGGCGATGATCGCGATCAACGGCGACATGGAGACCATCGCGGGCCTCACCGTAACCGGCCAGTCCGAGACCCCCGGCCTCGGCGCCCGGATCGAGGAGGCCGCGTGGCAGCAGGGCTTTGCCGGCACGAGGTTCCGAGACGACCGTGGCGAGATGCGCTTTGCCGTCGCCCGCGGCCCGGCCACCACCGACTACGAGGTTGACGGCATCACCGGCGCCACGCGCACCAGCACCGCCGTCACGCGGATGGTGCGGTTCTGGCTGGGGCCGGAGGGCTATGGCCCGCTGATCGACGCGGTGAAGCGGGGAGAGTTCTGATGCCCCCGCGCACGGCTCTCCTGCGCACGCTCAAGGGCCCGCTGGTCGAGGGCAACCCGGTGACGGTGCAGATCCTAGGCATCTGCTCGGCGCTAGCGGTGACCACGTCGCTCGACACGGCCGTGACCATGGCGGTGTCCCTGACCGTGGTGCTGGTCCTCTCGGCGGCGGTGGTCAGCCTGATCCGACGCCACATTCCCAACGCGATTCGCCTGATTGTGCAGATCGTCATCGTCGCCTCGATGGTCATCGTCATCGACCAGATCCTGCAGGCGTGGTTCTTCGAGATCTCGCTGCGGCTGTCGGTCTTCGTCGGGCTGATCACCACGAACTGCATCGTGCTGGGCCGGACCGAGAGTTTTGCCCGCCAGAACCCGCCGCTGCCGGCGATGGTCGATGCGCTCGGCAACGGGCTGGGCTATTCCGCCGTGCTGATCGTCATCGGGGCGATCCGTGAACTCTTCGGCGCGGGCACGCTCTTCGGCCTGACGGTGCTGCCGCTGGCAGAGGATGGCGGCTGGTTCACACCGCTCAACCTGATGCGGCTGGCGCCCTCGGCCTTCTTCCTGCTGGGCGGCCTCGTCTGGGCGCTACGCAGCGCCCTGCCCGACCAGGCCGAACCGCCCGAGACGATCCCCCCCGACGTGCCGGAGGGCCGCTGATGCAGGACCTCGCCACGCTCTTCGTCCGCGCGATCTTCGTCGAGAACATGCCGCTGACCTTCTTCCTCGGGCTCTGCACCTTCCTCGCCCTGTCGCGGCGGCTGGAGAGCGCCATCGGCCTCGGCCTTGCCATGATCGCCGTCATGGGGATCACGGTGCCGCTGAATCAGTTGATCTATACCGCCGTCCTTGCGCCGGGCGCGTGGAGCTGGGCCGGGATGCCCGAGATCGACCTCTCCTACCTCAACCTGATCACCTTCATCGGGCTGATCGCGGGCACCGTGCAGATGCTGGAGATGCTGCTGGAACGCTTCGCCCCCTCCGTTCATGCCAGCCTCGGGGTGTTCCTGCCGCTGCTGACGGTGCAATGCGCGATCCTCGGCGGGTCGCTGTTCATGGTGGAACGCCGCTATGACACGGCCGAGGCGCTGGTCTTCGGCCTCGGCAGCGGCGTGGGCTTCGCGCTTGCCGTGGCGATGCTGGCGGCGGTGCGCACGCGGCTCGCTTATGCCGATCTGCCCGCCGGTCTGCGCGGCCTCGGGATCACCTTCCTGCTGGCCGGGATGATGTCGCTGGGCTTTGCCTCCTTCTCGCAGATGGGGGCCCCATGATCGAGATCGCCCTCGGCACGCTGATCATCCTCGCCCTCGTGCTGGCGCTGACCGCGGCGCTGCTCTTTGCCCGCGCGCGGCTTCTGCCGCAGGGCGCCGCCACGATCACCCTGAACGGCACGCAGGAGATCGAGGTGCGGAGCGGCGAGACGCTGCTCTCCTGCCTGCAGGGCGCGGGCTTTGCCATCCCGGCGGGCTGTGGCGGCAAGGGCACCTGCGGGCTCTGCCGGGTCACCGCCACCGGCCCCGGCGCGGGCGAGGCGCTGACCGCGGAACGCGGGCTGCTCTCGGCCCGGGACCGCAAGGCGGGGATGCGGCTGGCCTGCCAGGTGACGCTGAAGGGTCCGGTCAATGTCGAGGTGGCGCCCGACCTGCTGTCGGCCGAGACGATGCAGGCCACGGTCCGCTCCAACCGGATGCTGGCCCCGCTGATCCGCGAGCTGGTCCTCGACCTGCCGGAAGGACAGAAGATGGACTTCCACGCGGGCTACTTCATGCAGCTGACCGCCCCGGCCTATCGGCTGTCATTCCGCGATATCGAGGTGTCCGAACGCTTTGCGGAAACATGGGAGGACGCGGGCTGGCGCGATCTCTCCGCCCGCTCCGCCGCGCCGGTGACGCGCGCCTATTCCATCGCCTCGCGCCCCGAGGACGTGGGCCGTGCGGTGTTCAACATCCGCCTCGCCGTGCCGCCCGCCGGGGCGGAGGGCGAGATCCCGCCCGGCCTCGTCTCCTCCTACCTCTTCGCGCTCAAACCGGGCGATCCGCTGGCGATCTCCGGCCCCTTCGGCGAATTCCGGGTGCAGGACACGCAGGCAGAGATGATCCTGATCGGCGGCGGTGTCGGCATGGCCCCGCTGCGGGCGATGATCCACGAACAGGTGGGCCGGGAACAGGAGAGCAAGGGCGCCCCGCGCAAGATGCGCTATTTCTACGGCGCACGCTCGGCGATCGACCTCTTCTACACCGAGGAGTTCGACGCCATCGCGGCGGCGCATCCGAACTTCCGCTGGACGCCCGCCCTCTCGGACCCCGCGCCGGGCGACCGATGGACCGGGGCCACCGGTTTCATCCACGAGCGGGTGGCCGATGCCCTGCGCGACCACCCCGCGCCCAATGCCTGCGAATACTACCTCTGTGGCCCGCCGATGATGATCTCGGCGGTGATCGCGACGCTGATGCGCTTCGGGGTCGAACGCCACCGGATCTACAATGACGATTTCGGAGCCTGAAATGACGCACCGCCGGATCGACCGCCGCCGTTTCCTTGCCCTCACAGGGGCGACCCTCGCCGCCCCCGGGCTGCTCCATGCGGCCAGCCCCACGCAGGCGCTTCAGGGTGCCGCCTACGGCACGACGTGGCGCGTGGTGCTGCCGGACACCCATGTGGACCGCACGGCGCTCCACGGGCGCCTCGCGGCGGCGCTGGAGGCCATCGACCGACAGATGTCGCCCTGGAAGCCCGACACCGTCCTCAGCCGCCTGAACCGGGCCCCGGCGGGCGTGACGCCGCTTCCGGCCGAGATGGCCCGCGTCACCCGCGCCGCCCTCTCGCTCGCGCGGGAGAGCGACGGCCATTTCGACCCCACCGTGGGGCCGCTGGTGGCCCGCTGGGGCTTCGGCCCGATCCGGGGCGGCGAAAGCCGGTGGCAGGACCTGACGCTGGACGGGGACGCCCTGCGCCGCCCGGACGCGGGGCTGACGCTGGATCTCTGCGGGATCGCCAAGGGGCGGGCGCTGGACGTCCTCGCCGGACAGCTGCGCGCGGCGGGCCTTGACGACCACCTGATCGAGATCGGCGGCGAGCTTCTCGCCGGCGGGCGGCACCCCACGGGACGCGACTGGACCGCCGGGGTGGAGCATCCTGTGCCCGGCCATGGCGGCCTCGCCGGGCATTTGCCCCTGCGCGAGGGCGCGATCGCCACATCGGGCACCGCGCGGCAGAGCCTGCGGCTCGCCGGTCATGTCTACAGCCACATCATCGACCCGGCCCGCCACGCGCCGGTGGAGGCCGGGCCGCTGGCCTCGGTCTCGGTGCGCGCCCCCACGGCGATGGAGGCCGACGGCTGGGCCACCGCCCTCATGGCCGCGGGCCCCGCCGCGGGCCCCGCCCTCGCCCGCCGGCGCGGGCGCGATGCGCTCTTCCTCTTCACCACCTCCAAGGGCCTGCGGGCCGAGATCACCGGCGATGTGCCCTTCACGCAGGTGACGACATGATCGAGGTGCTGCTCGCCGTGGCGATCATCGCGCTCGCCTGCCTCGGGCTCGGGCTGGGATACCTCGTGAAGGGCCGTCCGTTGCAGACCTCCTGCGAGGCGACGGCCTGCCTCGGCAAGGGGATGTGTCCGACCTGCCCGCGCCGCCTGAACCGGGAGGCAGACAATGGCTGAGATCACGATCCGACGTTTCCTGCGCGAGGGTATCCTGACCCTCACCCCGGAGCTGCCGATGCGAGACGCCGTGGCACAGCTGGTCGAGACCGGTTGCTCTGCCGCGCCAGTGCTGGACCGCGACGGGGCGCTGCTGGGGATTCTGTCGCAGAAGGACTGCTTCAAGGCCGCGCTCAGTTCCGCCTACTACCAGCGCTGGTCCGACACCGTGGCGGATCACATGACGCGGGAGGTCGAATCGCTGGATGCCGATACCGATATCGTCGCCGCGGCCGAGCGATTCCTCGCAGAGCCCTACCGAAGTTATCCCGTCACCAGCGACGGCGCCCTCGTGGGGATGCTGAGCCGCGCCGACCTGCTGGCGGCGTTTCTCGCGCAGGGCTGAGTTCGGGGCTGAGCCCGTGACCGAGACTGGGGCTAAGACTGGGGCCGGGACTGGGGGCTGATCTGGACGGCAGAAACAAAAAGCGCCGGAACCCGAAGGTTCCGGCGTGCTTTTTACCCAAGTACATCAGGGTGGTAGTGGTGAGCCGTGAAGGATTCGAACCTTCGACCCACTGATTAAAAGTCAGTTGCTCTACCAACTGAGCTAACGGCCCACTGGAGGCGTCCTCTAAGGGTACCAGCGGGTGGGGTCAACCCGATTCAGAGAAATTCTTCCGGAAAATCTCCGCGACCCTACGGAACCCTCCGTCCGCCATCCCAAGCGACGCTTTGCAACAGCACCATGAAGGACTATATCGCGCCCATGACAGACAGCGCCCCCTCCAGCCAGACCTTCATGAAAATGCACGGTCTCGGAAATGACTTCGTGATCATCGACTCACGGGGGCGGTCTGCCGTGACCACCCCAGGTCTGGCCCGCGCCCTTGGCGATCGTCACCGCGGCGTCGGATTCGACCAGCTGGCCGAGATCCGCGATGGCGAGGGCACGGACATCTCGCTCGACTTCTGGAACTCGGACGGCAGCCGCGCCGGGGCCTGCGGCAATGCCACCCGCTGCGTCGCCGCCCATGTCATGGGCGAGGCCGGCAGCACCTCGCTGACCATCCGCACCGCCCGGGGCGAACTTGCGGCCCGGATCGACGAGGGCATGGTCTCGATCAACATGGGCCACCCGCAGTTCGCCTGGGACGAGATCCCGCTGTCGCGCGACGTGGACCACCGCCACCTGCCGCTGGAGGGCGATCCCGTCGCCGTCGGCATGGGCAATCCGCATTGCGTCTTCTTCGTCCCCGATGCCGAGGCGGTGCCGCTGACCGACTGGGGCCCGAAGGTGGAGCATGATCCGCTCTTCCCCGAAGCCACAAATGTCGAATTCGCCGAGGTCCGTGCGCGTGACGAGATCCGGATGCGGGTCTGGGAACGCGGCACCGGCGTGACCCTGGCCTGCGGCTCGGGCGCCTGTGCCACCGCCGTGGCCGCGCATCTGCGCGGGCTGACCGACCGCCGCGTGCGGATGGAACTCGACGGCGGCTGGCTGGTGCTCGACTGGCGCGAGGATGGCGTCTGGATGACCGGCGCCACCGCCCATGTCTTTACCGCCGCCCTGACGCCCGCTTTCCTGGACGCAATCTGATGACCGCGCAGCCCCCCATCTTCGCGACGCTCGGCTGTCGCCTCAACGCCTATGAGACCGAGGCGATGAAGGAGCTTGCCGCGCAGGCGGGCGTGGGCAATGCCGTGGTCGTCAACACCTGCGCCGTCACCGCCGAGGCCGTCCGCAAGGCCCGGCAGGAGATCCGCAAGCTGCGCCGCGAGAACCCGGACGCCAAGCTGATCGTCACCGGCTGCGCCGCCCAGACCGAGCCCGAGACCTTCGCCTCGATGGAGGAGGTGGACGTGGTGATGGGCAACACCGAGAAGATGCAGCCCGACAGCTGGAAGCAGATGGTCCCCGACCTGATCGGCCAGACCGAGCGGGTGCAGGTCGACGACATCATGTCGGTGACCGAGACCGCGGGCCACCTGATCGATGGCTTCGGCACCCGGTCGCGGGCCTATGTGCAGGTCCAGAACGGCTGTGACCACCGCTGCACCTTCTGTATCATCCCCTTCGGCCGCGGCAACTCCCGCTCGGTCCCGGCGGGCGTCGTGGTGGACCAGATCAAACGGCTGGTGCAGGCGGGCTACAACGAGGTCGTGCTGACCGGGGTCGACCTGACCTCCTGGGGGGCCGACCTGCCGGCGGCGCCGCGTCTCGGCGACCTGGTGATGCGCATCCTGCGCCTGACCGATGTGCCCCGGCTGCGGATCTCCTCGATCGACTCGATCGAGGCCGATGACGCGCTGATGCAGGCCATCGCGACCGAGCCGCGCCTGATGCCCCACCTGCATCTCAGCCTTCAGGCGGGCGATGACATGATCCTCAAGCGGATGAAGCGCCGCCACCTGCGCGACGACGCGATCCGCTTCTGCGAGGACGCCCGGCGGCTGCGCCCGGACATGACCTTCGGCGCCGACATCATCGCAGGCTTCCCGACCGAGACCGAGGAGATGTTCGTCAACTCGCTGAAGCTGGTGGAGGACTGCGACCTGACCTGGCTGCACGTCTTCCCCTATTCCAAGCGCGAGGGCACGCCCGCGGCGAAGATCCCCCGGCAGGTGAACGGCAAGGTGATCAAGGAGCGCGCCGCCCGTCTGCGCGCCGCCGGAGACGCCGCCGTTGCGCGCCACCTGGCCGCACAGGTGGGCCGGTCGCACGCGGTGCTGATGGAGAGCCCGCATATGGGCCGCACGGCGCAGTTCACCGAGGTGAGCTTTGCCGCGCCGCAGGTCGAGGGCGCGATCGTGCCCGCGGTGATCACGGGCGTGGCGGGTGTTCAGCTGACGGCGTGAGCGGGTCGGCCAGCGTCCGGGCAAGGACGGCCTCACTCCGCCACGCGATGGCCCTTGCTTGAACCTGAGATACCACACCAACCTGTTGTGAAAGCCGATTGGGACAGCCCAAAGGCTTGAGACGTCTTTGCGCAGAGTCCTCCAACGCTCGCTACGTGACGCACCTCGCGCGAACTGTACCCGGTCCGCTTGCCCCCTCCGGCTATCGCTTAGGGCAGCGCCGCCCCGCGGGGTGGCGCAATAGCGCCGCCCCATGGGGGCGGGTCGGCGCTGCCCGGCCTCACGGCCGGGCGGGGCATTCCGAGGGGACAGCGCCGCTTCAGAGAGACCTTGCCCTGACCTCGCTGCAAGCTTCCCTCAAACCGAACACGCGACACAGCGAGTCGCGCTCCCCTCACTCCAGCCGCACCGACACCCGCGCCGCACGCCCCTCCGCATCGATCACCGCGAGGTCGGCAAATCCCGCTTCCAGCCCGTCGAGGATCACCTCCCGCCCCCGTGCGCCGGTCAGCAGGGGCCGCCCGTTGGCAAGCCATGTGAAGGGCGGACGCCCCTCGCGCACCTTGGCCACCAGCCCCTGCGGCCCCAGAGACACCCGTGCGCCTTCCGGTGGAAAGGCCACCACGGGCGCATCTGCGGGCGCGGCAAAGACGGCGCCGCGCGGGCGGAAGCGCTGCAGGGGCGCCGGCAGCGCGGCGGCGGAAAGCATCAGCGTCTCGGGCGGGGGCGGCGGCAGCGGGTCCAGCGCCGGTTTCAGCCGCTGGAACACCTCGAAGAGGATCGGGGCGGCAGCCTCGGCCCCGAAGGCGCCGGGCACCGGGGTCCCGTCGGGCCGCCCGATCCAGACCGCCGCCACGTGCCGCCCGTCAAACCCCACGGCCCAGGCATCGCGGTGCCCGTAGCTGGTGCCGGTCTTGTAGGCCAGCCGGTTGCGCGGCGCCCCCGGCGGCGGCGCGAGACCGGCGATAATATGGCCCACCTGCCAGGCCGCCGCCCGCGACAGGAACCGGCGCGAGGGTGCCTCAACGCTCTCCATACGCCAGTGAAGGGCACGCGCCTCTCCGCCCTCGGCCAGCCCGGCATAGAGCCGCAGGAGGTCCTCCAGCGTCATCCCCAGCCCGCCCAGCGTGATCGCCAGCCCGGGCCGCCCGCCGGGCACCTCGGCTGCCACGCCCGCCCGGCGCAGCCGCGCCATGATCGTCTCGGGGCCGAGCGCATCGGCCAGCTGCACCACGGGCGTGTTGAGCGACAGCTGCAACGCCTCGGTCACCCGGATCTCGCCCCGGAAGCTGCCGTCGAAATTCTGCGGCGCATAGCCGTCGAAGCTGACCGGGCGGTCGTCGATCATCGTCTCGGGATGGGCCAGCCCCTCGTCGAAGGCCATGCCGTAGACCAGCGGTTTCAGGGTCGAGCCGGGCGAGCGCAGGGCGCGCGTCATGTCGACGAAGCCCTGCCCGGTCTCGGAATAGGACCCGCCGACAGAGGCCAGCACATCGCCGCTGCGATGATCCGCCACCAGCACCGCAAGGGACACACCGCCCGGCTGACCCCGCAGGCTCTGCTGCGCGAGCCGCTCCAGCGCGGCCTGAAGTGCACCGTCCAGTGTCAGGTCGTGGACCGGGGCCAGCGGGGCCTCGGCCCGGGCGCGATCCGCCATGTGGGGCGCAAGCGCGGGAAAGGCACGACGCCGCGCGGGTGCCGGATCGCGAAGGGCGGCCTGCACCGCGTCGGGGGGCAGCAGCCCGTCGCGCGCCATCCGCGCCAGCACCCGATCCCGGGCGGCACGCGCCGCCTCGGGGTGGCGGTCGGGGCGGCGGGCTTCGGGGGCCTGCGGCAGGGCCACCAGCAGCGCGCGTTCCGCGGGCGTCAGCCGGGTGGGCTCCTTGCCGAAGTAGCTCAGCGTCGCGGCCCGCAGCCCCTCCAGATTGCCACCGTAGGGCGCATGGAGCAGGTAGAGGCGCAGGATCTCCTCCTTGCTGAGATGCCGCTCCAGCGCCCAGGCCACGCGCATCTGGCGCAGCTTGCCGGACCAGCGCCCGGTGCCGCTTTCCTCCAGCAGGCGCGCCACCTGCATCGTCAGGGTCGACCCGCCCGAAACCACGCGCCCGTGCCACGCTGCCTGCGCCACGGCCCGCAGCAGGGCACGGGCGTCGACGCCGGAGTGGTGCAGGAAGCGCCGGTCCTCGTAGGCCAGCAGCATCTCGGTGAACCGTGGGTCCACCGCGCCGGGCGCCAGCCGCCAGCGGCCATCCGCGACCGTATAGACCCGCAGCAGATCGCCCGCCCGGTCGCGGACCTCGACCGAGGTCTCGCTCACCAGCGGGGGCAGTTCCGTCGCCGTGATCCAGGCCTCCCAGCCGTCACGTGCCGCCACACCGGCCCCGAGGGCCAGCACGAGCGACACAAGCGCGGCGGAGAGGCGGTTACTGCGCAACGGTCACCCGGCCCGTATCGGTCCATGCGCGGTAGCGCGGCCGGTACATGTCCTCGACCGAGGCCGCCGGATGGTGGTAGCTGCCGGGCGAGATCGCACGGACCACGTAGGCCAGCGTGAAGGGGTCATCCCCGCTCCAGTCCAGCGCGGCAAGGAAGCGGTCGGCGCGGAACTCCGCGTGATCGGCCACCGCCGGGTCGAGCCAGCCCAGCCCCCGGATATCGCCCGAGCGCAGCAGCGAGGGGTTGTCGATCTCGAACCCGCCGGGCAGCGGATCGTCCACCATCAGCCGCGCGCCGGTCTTCTCGAAGGGCGTGACCTTGAGGACCACGACCATGCGGTCGCCCTGCGCGATCCGCGCCGGTTCCACCGGGGCGCCCTCCATCGTGTAGTAGCTGCGCCCGATGGCATAGCCATAGCCGCCCGCCGCCGGCGCCACCTCGGGCACGCCCACGGTGGTCAGGGTCAGCTGCGTCGCGGCCCCCGCGGCATTGGCGATCTCCAGCGGGGCCAGCATGGCCGCCCCGTCGAGGGTCCGCACGAAGGGCCCCTCGACCGGTGCGCCGTTCAGCGTCAGCCCCGACACCGCGGGATCGTCGACCATCGCCTTGGCGGCCATCAGGGTCCAGACGCTCTCCTGCGTGGACATCGGGCCCGAGACATCGCCCACCACGGCCGCCAGCGCCGCGGTATCCACGGCCTGCGAGCCCGCCTCGACCGCCAGCGTCAGCAGGCCAGCCGCATCGCGCAGGTGGGTGCCGTAATCGGCGCGGTAGAGCCGCGCATCGCCCCGAACCGGCAGGTTGTCTAGCATCCGCTGCGCCTGCGCGAACATCCGGTCGGCCCGCGTCTGATCGCCGTAGAGCGCCAGCGCCGCGCCCAGCTGGGCCGCCGCCAGCGGCGTGGCCAGCGCCGGGGCCTTCACGTCGGCGTAATAGCGCAGGTCGCCCATGTTGGCCGCCCCCTCGCGCGCCAGAACGAGCAGCGCATAGGCCAGCGCCTCGCCGCCCTTGCGCTCCTCGTCGAAACTGTCCGCGTAGTTCACGCGGTTGCGCAGGTTGTCCATCGCCATGCGGAAGGCGGTGTCGGGCACGGTATAGCCCTCCTGCCGCGCGCGGCTGAGCAAATCGGTGACATAGGCGTCGAGCCAGTCATCCCCCGAGGAAGCGGACCAGAGCCCGAAGCCCCCGTTCGAGGCCTGCCGCGCGAGGATGCGGTCGATGGCCTGATCCACCCGCTCCTGCACCCGGTCGCGCGAAGCCAGCCCCATCGCCTCGGCCACGGAGGAGAGGTAGAGCAGCGGCAGCGCCTGCGAGGTCACCTGTTCCGTGCAGCCATAGGGGTAGCGGTCCAGCGCGGCCAGCAGCGCGGGCGCGTCGAGCCGCGCGAGCGGCCCGGCAGAGACGATGGCCTGCCCGGTGTCCCGGCGCAGCCCGGCAAAGACATTGCCATCCAGCGTGAAGGTCCCGCCTTCGGCGAGGTCGAACCGCTGCGTCGTGGAAACCGACGGATCGTTCTGTCGCACCCCCAGCTTCAGCGGCTTGGTCAGGACCTTGCCGCCGGGCGTGGTGAGCGCGACGGTCAGGGACTGATCCCCAACGCCATCGGCGGTCACGGGAATAGAGAGCGTGACGGTATCCTTCTCCCCAAGGCTGACGGAGGCCGGGATCGCGCCCGCATCCAGCGTCAGCCCCTCGGCGGTGACGGAGAGCGCGGCCCGCCCTATGGGGCCGGTGGCATGGATGATTTCCAGCAGCAGGCGCGAGGTATCGCCGGGCGCAAGCAGCCGGGGCAGCGTGGCGCTGACCACGACGGGATCGCGCACAAGCACATCGGCCTCCGCGTAACCGACGCCGGTGTCAGACCAGGCCACCGCCATGAAGCGCACGGTGCCGTTGAACTCCGGCAGGTCGAAGGTGACATCGGCGGTGCCATCGGCCCCCACGGTCACGGGGCCCGAGAAATAGGCCACCAGCTCCTCGGTCGGGGGCGGCGATTGCAGCCGGGACGACCCGGCATCCCCGCCCGAGCGGACCTGTCCCATGGCGCCGTTCACGCTGTCGATGAGGCGGCCATAGAGATCGCGGATCTCCATCCCCAGCCGCCGCTGGCCGAAGTAATGGCCCTGCGGATCGGGGCTCTCGAAGCCGGTGAGGTTGAGGATGCCGAGGTCGACCGCCGCCAGCGTCACATGGGCGGTCTCGCCCGCGGCAATGCCATCCACAGCAACCCTCGCCGTCACCGGCCCGCGCGGATCGGCCTCCGTGGGGACATCGACGCGGACGCTCAAGGCTTTCTCGCCCGGATCGACCTTGGCATAGGCAAGGCCGAGGGCGCGGGCCGGGGTCTGTCCGGCGGCCACGTCCATCGGGCGCAGCAGGGCGGCGGTGACATAGGCCCCGGCGCCCCAGTCCTCGGTCACCTCCAGCGGGATCACGCTCTCGCCCTCGGGCACCTCCACGGCGCGGCGTTCGATCAGCCGGTTGGAGATCACCGTCACCAGCGCCGTCCCGGCAGAGCGCGGCACGATGCGCAGCTGCGCCGTGTCGCCCACGGCATAGCCCGCCGCGTCGAGGGACAGCTCCAGCATGTCGGGCGTGGTGGAGCTGTCGGCGGGTGCGTACCATCCGGCGTAGAAATCGACTGAGGAGCGGGCGGGCGCGGCCCCGCCGACCTGCTCCACCACGATCTCGTATGCGCCCCATTCCACGGGGGCTGAGACCTGCACCGGCGTCGCCCCAAGCGTCGCCTCGCCCGAGGCGACCTGCGTGCGGGTGGTGTAGGGCTCCCAGTTCCAGTCGCCGTATTGCTGGTACCACTGGTACCGGGTGCGCACGCGGTTCACGGTCCAGCGCACCGGCAGGGCCGCGCCATCGCCCACGGCGATCAGGGTGAAGGCAGCCTCCGCATTCTCGGGCACGACGCCCTCGGCGGCGGGGCGGATGCCGATGATGGCGTGATCCGGCGTCAGCAGCCGGTCAGCGCGCCGCTCCACCGGGCGGCCGGAGCCTTCCAGCACGCGGGTCACCACCTCGGCCATGACGGGCCGGTCGGAAGGATCGGAGAAGCTGGGCAGGGTCACCTCGACAAGCGCGGCGCCATCGGCCTCGGTCCGGGTGCCGCCAAAGCTCTGATACTCGGGATAGGTGGCGCGCTCATGGGCGCCGAAGAGGTAGCCGGGATGGTCCGGCAGGCTGCGCACCGGGCGCAGGACGACCTGCCCCTCGACCTCCAGCCCCGCGGCGGGGGCGCCGAAGAGATAGCGCGCCGACACGGACAGAGGGGCGCGGTCCCCGGGGCGCAGCGGGCCGTCCGGCAGGGTGGCGGTGAAGTCGATCCGCTCAGGCAGGAAATCCTCGACCAGCAGCTTGGCACTGGCCAGCGCCTCGGCCTCGGGGTCCGCCTTTATCTCCAGCGTCCACGTCCCGCGCGGCGCGGCGGGCCCGACGGGGAAGTCGAAGACATGCCCGCCCGCGACGCCCGCCGTCGAGGTCTGGCGCGCGTATTCCACCCCGTCGGGGCGCGACAGGATCGCCGTCACCGGCAGCCCCTCGATCGCCCCGGCCAACGCATCCCGCGCCAGTGCCGTGGCGTGGATCACCTCGCCCGCGCGGTAGGCGCCCCGGTCGGTCGCAAGGAAGACGTCGATCGGCGGCGCGGCGGGGCGGCCCTCCACCCCCCGGTCGGACAGGTCGAAGGCCGGATCGGTGAGCGAGAGGAATGCGAGGTCGGCCTCGCCCTCCCGCGCCATGACCATGGCCGGGGCCGCGCCGCCGCTGCCACGGGTCAGGCCGGGGGCAAAACGGGCATATCCGGTCTCATCCGTCGTGGCGGTGCCCAGCACACGGTTGCTGCGCGAGAGCAGCGAGACCTCGACCCCCGCCTTGGCCTGCGCATCGCCGAGGCCGCGCAGGAAGACATGCAGCCCGTCGGTGCCGGACATCGAGGTCAGGCCCAGATCGGTCAGCACGAACCACTGGGTCGCGACGGCGCCGTCGTCCTCGGCCCCCGGCACCCGCGCAGTCAGCGCATAGGCCCCGGCGGGCTGGCCCTCCAGCGCGTCCGCCATGGGCAGGCGGGTGGTCATGTCGCGGTTGAGCTCCGAGGCGACCGCGCCGGTGCCGTCCCAGACCAGCTCGGCCAGATCGTTTTCCAGCTGCCGCTCTTCATAGAAATAGAGCCGCTGGCCGAAGAAGCTGTCCTGCACCAGCCGCAGCAGGTTGCGGTCGGTCACATGGTAGAGCTTCAGCTCCAGCGCATCGGTGTTCACCGTCTCCACCGGCAGGGCGATATCGCCCGCGTTGGCCAGCACGTAGGCCCGGCCCGGGAAGGTCACCCGCGGCGCGCGGTCCCGGATGTAGACGCGCAGCTCCACGTCGCGGGCCAGCGTCTCGCCACTGGCGGCGGGCAGCCCCTCGCGGAAGGTCACCGTGTAGCGCGCGCCATGCTGGCCACCGCTGAGGCAGAGCTGCGACCCGCTCGCCTCCACCGCCATGCCCGCATCGGGCAGGCGCAGGTAATCGGCGTAGTTCACCTGCGTCTCGTCCAGCGCCTCCGAAAACTCGGCGCAGATGCGCGGCTCGGCCAACTCGTTCTCGACCCGGTTGTCGGTGATGCGGAAGCCATAGCGTTCGATCGCCACGTCCAGCAGCGCGGTGACATCGTCGCGCAGCTGGATACGTTCCGCCAGCCGCAGCGCGGGCAGCATGTCGCGGGCGCGGTCATTGGCCTCCAGCGCGCGGGCCAGCACCACCAGCGCGGTCACCCGCGCCGGATCGGAGGGCGCGCGGAGATAGGCGTTGATCGCCCCGCCCAGCGCCCGCTGGCGCAGCTTCCGGGTCTCGCCGTAGTTCCCGCCCTCGGCGATCAGCCCCAGCCGGGCATATTCCGCCCATTGGTCCGAGGCATCGGACCCGGCCACGGCCCCGCCCATGAACCGCATCGCCGCCAGCGGATCGCCCGCCGCCTCGCGGTCCCGCGCGGCCTGTAGCAGCGCCTCGCCGGTGAATTGCCCCGCCGGGTGAATCCAGCTGATGTCGGAGGCCAGATCCACCGCCCCGGCGATGGCAGCGTCCTGAAGGAAGCCGAGATCGCCGCGCAGCGCCTCGGCCCGCTGCCGCAGGGTGTCGCTGATTGGCAGGATGCGCGCCGAATAGGCCCCGTCATAGGGCACCGGCGCGGCGGCCGCGGATTTCGGGAAACAGGCGTTGGAGCGGGTGTTGTAGGTGAAGGCGGTGCAGCCCGTCGTGGCCGCGCAGACATTGCGGCAGGCCTCGAAGGTCGTATCGAAGAGCGCCTGCAGGTCGTTGCCGGGGAAGTCCACGTCCCGCGTCAGCAGCATACGGGTTTCGGGCAGAACCTCCTGCGCGGCGAGCGGCGCGGCAGTGGGCAGGGCCAGCACGAGGGCGGCAAGAAAACGACGGACCATGAAAACCTCCTCCCGGAGTGGGTCCTGATCGGAAATGATCCCCGCCCCGGTTGATGAATAGCATATCTCGAAATGACCGCTCTACCGTGACACGAGGTTTCGCAGGCTGGCAAGCGGCGGCATGACGCGGCCATCGGCGTCCCGGCCCCGCCCCGCCGTTGGCGCGCCCGGCAATCTCAATGGTTTCTTTACCGCTGCGCCGCACCTTGGCGCGAGGGGGGCGTCAGGGAGCGGAGGCTTACGTGAGTCTTGCAAACAAGCTGTCCGAGGAACGGCGGGCACGATTGGCGGCAGAACGGCTGCTGGAGCAGAAACAGGCGGAGCTCCACACCGCGAACCGCAAGCTCGGCCGCCATGCCCGCGCCCTCAGCGAGGAGATTTACGAGACCCGTGCCGCGGTCCAGACCGTGCGGGACGAGAACCGGCGCGTGAAGCTGGACCTGAGCGCCGCCAACCAGAAGGTGGAGATCGCGGAGCGCCGGCTCTGGCAGTCGATCGAAACGATCGAGGGGGGATTCGCCTTCTTCGACGGCGACAACCGCATGATCGCCGCCAACGGGGCCTGGCTCTCGGTCTTTGACGGGCTGGAGGAGGTGGCCCCGGGCGTCACCTACATCCGGTTGCTGCAACTCATAACGGAAGAAGGCATCGTCGACATCGGGGAGATGAGCCCGAGGGACTGGCGGCGCATGATGATGACCCGCTGGCAGTCCCCGGTGCCGGAGCAGATCGTGCTGCGGCTCTGGAATGGCCAGTACATCAAGATGATCGACCAGCGCGGACACGAGGGCGACGTGGTCTGCCTTGCGCTCAACATCACCGAATCGGTCCGCTACGAGGAACAGCTGCGCGAGGCCCGCACCCGGGCCGAGGCCGCCAACCGCGCCAAGAGCGCCTTCCTCGCCAACATGAGCCACGAGATCCGCACCCCGATGAACGGTGTCGTGGGCATGGCCGAACTGCTGGGCGATACCGAGCTGACCCGTGATCAGCAGCTCTACGTCGACACGATCCGCTCCTCCGGCGAGGCGCTTCTGGTGATCATCAACGACGTGCTCGACTATTCCAAGATCGAGGCGGAGAAACTGGCCCTGCACCCGGAACCCTTCGACCTGGAACGCTGCATCCACGAGGTCGTCACCCTGCTCCAGCCCCGTGCGCGGCAGAAGGGGCTGGAGGTGCTGGTGGACTACGACCTCTTCCTGCCCACGCGCTACATCGGCGATCCCGGTAGGCTGCGGCAGGTGATCACCAACCTCGTGGGCAATGCGATCAAGTTCACCACGCGGGGCCACGTGCTGATCCGCGTGGTCGGCCTGCCCCGCGGCGACGGCGAGGAGGTGCACATCCACCTGACGGTGGAAGACACCGGCATCGGCATCCCCGCGGACAAGATCGCCGGCATCTTCACCGAGTTCAGCCAGGTCGAGGACACCTCGAACCGGATGTTCGAGGGCACCGGCCTGGGGCTGGCAATCAGCAAGCGGCTGATCGGGCTGATGAAGGGGCGGATCTGGGTCGACAGCGAAAGCGGGCGCGGCTCGGCCTTCGGGTTCCAGATAACCCTGCCCGTCGCCGAACCCGAGGAGGAAACCAACGGTCCGCCCCGCCTGCCCGAGGGGCTGCGCCGGGTGCTGGTGGTGGACGACCTGGCCGTGAACCGCACCATCCTCGAGCGCCAGCTGGAGGCCATGGGCGCCCAGCCGATCCCCTGCGCCAGCGGGGCCGAGGCGCTGGAGCGTCTCGACGAGGGCGTCGACCTGATCGTCACCGACCATAACATGCCCGCCATGGACGGGTTGGAACTGGCCGAAGCGGTGCGCGCCCGCGGCAGCCGCGTGCCGGTGATCCTGCTGTCCTCCGCGCTGGATGACGCGGTGCTGGACCCGGCCAGCCGGACGCTGGCGGCGATTTTCCAGCGCCCGATGCCCCGGCGCGACCTCTACCGCGCGATCGACAACCTGATCCACGGGCGTCCCCTGCACCGCCGCCCGGCCCCTCTGCCCGCACCGGCCCCGACCGCGCCCGCGGACGACCGCCGCGCCATGGTCGTACTGGCGGCTGAGGACAACCGCACCAACCAGCTGGTCCTGCGCAAGATGCTGGGCGAGGCGGATATCGCCCTGCATTTCGCCGCCAACGGGCAGGAGGCGCTGGAGCGCTACGCCGAACTGACGCCCGACCTGATCTTCATGGACATCTCGATGCCCGGCATGGATGGCAAGGAGGCCACGGCACGGATCCGCGCGCAGGAACAGGGCCGCCGCGTGCCGATCGTCGCCCTGACGGCCCATGCCCTCGAAGGGGATGAAAAGGCGATCCTCGCCGCCGGCCTCGACCACTACCTGACGAAGCCCCTGCGCAAGACGCTGCTCTGCGACCAGATCAGGCGCTACCAGCCTGCCGAGTGCCGCCCGCCCTTTGCCACTGAACCCCGCCAGGCCGAAAGCGCCTGACCCCGGCGGGACCTCCCCGGCGCTGCCCGGAAAATTCGAATTTTCCGGTCCGTTTTCTTCGAAGAAAACGGGCATGGCAGAGGGCGCGGCGCACCCGCCCGACCGTCCGCGGGACAGCAAGGCCTGCGCCGAAGAATCTTGAGGAAAATTCTTCGCAAAATTCTTATTTCAAGAAATTCGGGCGCGATCCGTGCGGTCCGCGCCCTACCGGAAGCCAGGCTTGGGTTACTCGGCGTTGCGCACGAAGACCGGCTTCGTCTCGGTCGACTGCTTTGCATCGAAGCTGTAGCCGCCGGTATCGAAATCCTTCAGCGCCGCCGGATCGGTCAGCCGGTGGGTGATGACATAGCGCGCCATCGCGCCGCGGGCGCGCTTGGCATAGAAGCTGATCACCTTCTCCTGTCCGGCCTTGCGTTCGAGGAAGGTGGGCGTGACCACCGTCAGGCCAAGCGCGTCGAGGTCGACCGCGCCGAAGTATTCCTGGCTGGCGCAGTTCACCAGCACCCCGGTGCCGATCTCCGCCGCCTGCGCCTTCAGCGCCTCCGCCGGCCGCGTCCCCCAGTAGTCGTAGAGCGACTTGCCCTGCGCGGTCTTCAGCCGCGTGCCCATTTCCAGCCGGTAGGGCTGAATGCCGTCCAGCGGGCGCAGCACGCCGTAGAGCCCCGAGAGGATGCGCAGGTGATCCTGCGCCCAGTCCAGTTCCTCCGGATCGAGGGATGCCGCTTCGAGCCCCTGGTAGGTGTCGCCCGCGAAGGCCAGCGCCGCGGGACGCAGGGCCTCGGGCGCGGGCGCCTCTTCGTAGCTCTGGAACCGGTCGCGGTTCAGCTTCGAGAGGTCGGCCGAGAGCTTCATCAGCTTGGCGATGTCGTCGGCGGATTTCTCCCGCATGACGCCCGCCAGATCATTGGCGGCGTCCAGCATGTCGGGCGTGGTCAGCGCGACGTCACGCTCGGACCAGTCCAGCTTCTTCGCGGGGGAGACGACGATCAGCATCTAGATACCTCTTGCAGCAACGCCGCGATATCTAGCTTGCCTCGCGCAGGAGGTCCAGAAAGGCCGCGCCGAAACGTTCCGTCCGTCTGTCCCCGAGGATGCGGGTGAGCGCCGCTTCATCCTGCGGCCGGGATTCCGCCACCTTGGCCAGCAGCGAGGCCGAGCAGGACAGCGGCTTGTCGATCCCGTCGGGCCCGCGCGCCAGATCGGCCTGCGCCTGCATCAGCCGGTCGTAGAGATCACCCGAGGCGCGGCCCGCCAGCTTCATCCGCTTGGGATGCATCTCGGCCACCTCGCCGGCGATCACGGCGAGGAACTCGGCTCCGTAGCGGTCCAGCTTCTTGCCGCCGACGCCATTCACCCGGGCGATCTCGTCCAGCGTGGTGGGACGGTTCTCGGCCATCTCGATCAGGGTGCGGTCGTTGAAGATCATGTAGGCGGGCAGCTTGGCCGCCTCCGCCAGCGCGCGCCGCTTGGCCTTGAGGGCGGAGAGCAGCGGCTCGTCCTCCTCCGACACCAGCGTGCGCACCACCGGGCGACGATCCTTGGCGGCGGTGATCACGTCCTTGCGCAGCTCGATGCTCTCCTCCCCGCGCAGGATCGGCAGGGCGGTGTCGGTCATGCGCAGCGCGCCGTGGCGTTCGGGATCGGGGCGGATCAGGTCGTGGCCCATCATCTGGCGGAAGATCGCGCCCCACTGGCGCTTGGAGTATTCCTTGCCGACCCCGTAGGTGGGCAGCTGGTCGTGCCGTTTCTGGCGGATACGGTCGGTGTCGGCGCCCATGAGGATATCGGTCAGATGCCCCGCGCCGAACCATTCCTCGGTCCGCAGGATGGCCGACAGCGCCTTGCGCACCGCGGTGGTGCCGTCGAAGACCTCGGGCGGGCGGTCGCAGAGATCGCAGTTGCCGCAGGGCTCCGCCGCCTCGCCGAAGTAGCGCAGCAGGGCCACGCGGCGGCACGACAGGCTCTCGGCCAGACCCAGCAGCGCGTTGAGACGCCCGTGATCGGCAGCCCGGCGTTCGGGCGGGGCCAGCCCCTCGTCGATCTGGGCGCGGCGCAGGCGGATGTCGTCGGGGCCGTAGAGCGTGAGCGTCTCGGCAGGCGCCCCGTCGCGACCCGCGCGGCCGATCTCCTGGTAATAGGCCTCGATGCTTTTCGGCAGGTCGGCGTGGGCGACCCAGCGGATGTCGGGCTTGTCCACCCCCATGCCGAAGGCCACCGTGGCGGCGACGATCAGCCCGTCCTCGGCCTGAAACCGGGTTTCGGCGATGCGCCGGTCCTCGGCCTCCATCCCGCCGTGGTAGTGGATCGCACTGTGCCCGGCCTCGCGCAGGGCCTGCGCCAGGCTCTCGGTCTTGGCGCGGGTGCCGCAGTAGACGATGCCGGACTGTCCCTTCCGGGCGGCGGCGAAGTCGAGGATCTGGCGCCGCGGGCTGTCCTTGGCCCCGAAGGCGAGATGGATGTTCGGCCGGTCGAAGCCGCGCAGGAAGGTCTGCGGCGCGGCCTGCGGGAAGAGGCGGCGGGCGATCTCCTCCTGCGTTTCGGCATCCGCCGTGGCGGTGAAGGCCGCCACGGGCACGTCAAGCGCGTGGCGCAATTCACCGATGCGCAGGTAATCGGGGCGGAAGTCATGACCCCACTGGCTGACGCAATGGGCCTCGTCCACGGCGATGCGCGAAACACCGATCCGGCGCAGCATCCGCATCGCCCCTTCGGAGGCAAGACGTTCGGGCGCAAGGTAGAGCAGCTTCAACCGCCCCTGCTCGATCGTATCCCAGACGTAGTCCGTCTCCTCCGGCGTGTTGCCAGAGGTCAGCGCCCCCGCTTCGACCCCTGCTTCGCGCAGGGCCCGGACCTGGTCGCGCATCAGCGCGATCAGCGGAGAGATGACGACGGTGATCCCCTCGCCCATGAGCGCAGGCAGCTGGTAGCAGAGCGACTTGCCACCGCCGGTGGGCATGATGGCCAGCACATCGGCCCCGCCCGCGACCGCCTGCACGATCTCTTCCTGTCCCGGACGGAAGGAGGAGAATCCGAAAATCTCGCGCAGAAGGGGGGCAGCGTCCTGCATCGGGCCTGTCTTTTGTGGTTAATCCGCTCTCAGGAGGGACTGTCCCACATTAAGAATCGGTGAACAAGGCCACGGCCGCCGGGGAAGCGGCGGTCATGGGCCGGTCGCGTGTTGAACGCACGGGGCGGACGGGGCCGCTCAGTAGCCCATGAAGAAGCCGCGGTTCGTGTCCAGCACGATGCGGATCAGCATGATGCCGATGAAGACCATCAGCGGCGCGAGGTCCAGCCCGCCGGTCGGGGGCAGGATGTTGCGGATCGGGCGGTAGATCGGCTCGAGGATGCGGTTCAGCCCGTCCCAGATCTGGGACACGATGGCCTGCCGGCGATTCAGCACGTCGAAGCCGATCAGCCAGCTCATGATCACGTGCGCCAGCACGAAGAACCACAACACGCTGAGCAGGAATTGCAGGATGTTGTAGATCGTCATCATGGGCCGGGGTCCTCTCTCTCGGGTTCCGGTCAGACCTAGGGGCAGCGGGGCGAAAGCACAAGTCCGACGCGCGGTTTAGGTTGACGCAGGCAGGCCGCGGGCCACGCGCGGGCGCAGGAAGGCAGCAGGGCAGCGGCAGACCTGCGGGCCAAGTGCCTTGTCATGACGCGCCCTTCCCGGTCATATCGCCGTGAACGGCAGGCCAGTCAGGGGAAAACGATGTCGCTGCGCAAACGCATCTGGGGCTGGTTCTTCTTCGACTGGGCCAGCCAGCCCTACAACACGCTTCTGATCACCTTCATCTTCGCGCCCTACGTGAAGGAACTCATGGGCGACGGCACCGCCGCGCAATCGGTCTGGGGCTTCGGCATCGGGGCGGCGGGCTTCTGCATCGCGGTGCTGGCCCCGATCCTCGGCGCGATATCGGATGTCTCGGGGCACCGGATGCGCTGGATCTGGGCCTTCTCGGCGATGTACGTCGTAGGGGCCTATGCGCTCTGGTGGGCCGCACCGGGCGATTTCAACCTCGTCTCCACGCTGATCTTCTTTGCCATCGGCATGATCGGCATGGAATTCGCCACGATCTTCACCAACTCCATGCTGCCCGACCTCGGCCCGCGGGAGGAGGTCGGACGGATCTCGGGCAATGGCTGGGCCTTCGGCTACGTCGGCGGTCTGGTGGCGTTGGTGCTGATGCTGGCGCTGCTGCAGGAGAATCCGGCAACCGGGCGCACCATGATCGGCATTCCCCCGATCCTCGGCCTCGATCCCGCGCTGCGCGAAGGCACGCGGGCCGTGGGGCCGCTGACCGCGATCTGGTACGCGGTCTTCATGGTGCCCTTCTTCCTCTACGTGCGCGATCCGAAACCCGCGAAAGCCCCGCGCGGCGCGGTCATGGCGGCGCTGAAGGGCCTCGGCGGCACCATCCGCGGGCTGCCGCGGCGGCCCTCGCTCTTTGCCTACCTCGCCTCGTCGATGTTCTACCGCGATGCGCTGAACGGGATGTATGTCTTCGGCGGCATCTATGCCTCCGGTGTACTAGGCTGGTCGATCATGCAGATCGGCATCTTCGGCATCATCGCCATCGTCTCTGGCGCGCTCTTCGCGTGGCTCGGCGGCATGGCGGACAGGCGCTTCGGGCCCAAGCCGGTGATCCGCGCCTGCATCCTCGTGCTCAGCTTCGTGGCGGTGTCGATCGTGGTGATCTCGCCCACCAGCGTCTACTTCATCCCGGTGGCCGAGGGCTCGGCCCTGCCCGATATCCTCTTCTTCGTGATGGGCGCGCTGATCGGGGCGGCGGGCGGCGTGATCCAGTCCGCGAGCCGCACCATGATGGTGCGACAGGCCGATCCCGACCGCATGACCGAGGCCTTCGGCCTCTACGCGCTTGCCGGCAAGGCGACCTCCTTCCTCGCCCCCACGCTCATCGGTGTGACAACCGCCATCAGCCAGAGCCAGCCGATCGGCGTGACCCCGCTGATCGCCCTTTTCCTTATCGGCCTTGCCCTGCTACGCTGGGTCGACCCGGAGGGAGACCGCCCATGTTCCGACGCACCGCCCGCCTGATCCGCAGCGCGGGAACCACGATCCCCACCCGCCGCACGACCGCGCGGCTTGCCTCGCTCATCCTTGCCCCGCTGATCCTCCTGTCCGGCCCCGCCGCCGCGCAGACCAGCGTGCCCGCCGAATGGCGCGGAAAAGAGGCGCGCCAGCTCTTCGGCGCCAAGGCCGAGCCCTCGTGGCAGGACAGCGCGCCCTTCGGCTCCTATGCCAAGGGCTGCCAGTCCGGGGCCTACATGATGCCCGACACCGGTCCGACATGGCAGGCGATGCGCCTGTCCCGGAACCGGAACTGGGGCCAGCCCCAGATGATCGACTTCCTCAAGGACCTCTCGGCCTTCGCGGCGAAGCAGCCGGGCTGGGCCGGGCTCTACATCGGGGACATCTCGCAACCCCGTGGCGGGCCGATGACCTCGGGCCATGCCTCGCACCAGATGGGGCTGGATGCCGATGTCTGGATGCTGCCGCCGCAGCGCCTGAACCTGACCCGGACCGAGCGCGAGAATCTCTCCTCGATCTCGACCCGCCGGGCCTCGGGCGCCTTCGTGAACGACAACTGGACGCCCCAGCACCACCAGATCCTCAAGGCCGCCGCCAGCGACCCGCGGGTGGCGCGGATCTTCGTCTTCCCCGGCGCCAAGGTGCAGATGTGCAAGGACGAGACCGGCAACCGTGCCTGGCTGCGCAAGATCCGGCCCTGGTACGGGCACCACTACCATTTCCACGTGCGGCTGAACTGCCCCGCCGGGGCCCGCGGCTGCGTCGAACAGGATGCGCCCCCGCCCGGTGACGGCTGCGCCGATGCACAGGCCTGGGTGAACAACATCCTGAACCCGCCGCCGCCCGATCCCAATGCCCCCAAGCCCAAGCCGCGCCGTCAACTGACGCTGGCCGACCTGCCCCAGCAATGCGTCTCGGTCCTGCAGTCGCGCTGACGCTCCTGCTGCTGACCACCTGCGCCCCAACAACACCGCCGGACGGACCGGCGGTGTTGTCGTCGGAGGTGGTCATGCGCGGCAATGTCCCCAATCTGGGCGGGCTCTCCGGCCTAGAGGTGACGGCGGGCGGCACACGGTTCATCGCGATCTCGGACCGCGGTTACATGTTCACCGGCCGGCTGGAACGGGACGACGACGGGCGCCTGACGGCGGCCCGGGCCCTCACCATGGACCCGCTGCTGGACCCGGACGGCGCACCGCTCACCCGCACGACCTTCGACGCGGAAGGGCTGTCGCTCACACCGGACGGCCGGATCGTCGTCTCCTTCGAGCAGCTGCCCCGGGTCTGGGTCTACGACGCGCCCGGCCGCACGCCCGACGGCCTGACACAGCGCGGCGACTTCCCGCCCCTGCCCTACAACGGCGCGCTGGAATCCGTCGCGGTCGATGCCGCGGGGCGCATCTTCACCCTGCCCGAGGATCACCTGACCGAGGCCGGCCGCATTCCGGTATGGAGCCAGCGCGACGGCCGCTGGGACGAGGTCACCACCCTGCCCGCGCCCGATGACGGCTTCCTGCCCGCCGAGGCCGCCTTTGGCCCGGACGGCAAGCTCTACCTGCTGGAACGCGCCTTCACCCGGCTCAGCTTCCGGACGCGTGTGCGGCGCTTCGACGTCTCGGCGCCCGGCGATCATGACGCCGAGGTCCTCCTCACCACCGCCCCCGGCCAGCATGACAACCTCGAGGGTCTCTCGGTCTGGCGCGATGCGGAGGGCACGACCCGCCTGACCATGGTGGCAGACGACAACTACCTCTGGATTCAGCGCTCGGAGGTGGTGGAGTACACCCTCCCCAGTGCCGCACCCCTTGCCAGCAAGGCAAAAACCCCTTAGACGCCGCCCGTTCCCCCTTCCGGGGAACGGAACCGCGCCCCATCGGGGCACAAGTCGCCGCTACCTTGTCTAAAAAACGGGCTCAAAACATGGACCGCAAATACCTGCCTGGCATTCTTGCCATGGCCGCCATCGTGGTGGCCTCGAACATCCTGGTGCAATTCCTCTTTGGTCAGTGGCTGACCTGGGGGGCCTTCACCTATCCCTTCGCCTTCCTCGTCACCGACGTGATGAACCGCGTCTATGGCGTGAAACCCGCCCGCAAGGTCGTGGTCGCCGGGTTCGTGGTGGGCGTGATCTGCTCGCTGATCGGCACCCAGATCCAGGGCGACTTCGGCCCGCTGGTGACGCTGCGCGTGGCGCTTGCCTCGGGCACCGCCTTCCTCGTGGCACAGCTGACCGATATCGCGATCTTCAACCGCCTGCGCGATGGCGCCTGGTGGCAGGCCCCGCTGGCCTCGACGCTGGTCGGCTCGGCGCTCGACACCGCGCTTTTCTCCGTCATCGCCTTTTCGACGCAGCTGATCTTCCTCGATCCATCCAACGACGTCAGCTGGGCCAACGAGGCGCTGCCGCTTCTGGGCGTGGGCCCGGTGGTGCCGCTCTGGGTCTCGCTCGGGGTCGCGGACTGGATGGTCAAGCTCGCGCTCGCCGTGATCGCTCTTGCACCGTTCAAGGCAATTGTGAACGGTTTGACCACAAGACCTGCGTAAAAACGTTTTGCGATACACGAAATATGTGAGACCCTTTGTGTATCGGAAACATTCAGAAAGGAGGTGCTCTAGTGTCTATTGAGGTATTGGAGAGAGGTGTTGGAACAGTTCGGAAGGACGTTTGCTGAGGCAGCCCTTGGCAGCCGACCGACCGGATTGGTGGGATACCTAACCAGCCCCACCTCCTAATCTCGAGAGAGGGTCGCTCCGTTCCGGGAGCGGCCCTTTTCCGTGTCCGACATCCGCGTCCGCGCGATGCAGTCCCCGCCCGCCGGCGGCACCCGGACCTCTCCGCCTGCCCCCACGGCCGCGTTCCCTGTGGATTTTCTTTGCCGATCCGGGCCCGCGGCCCTAGATCTGCCGCGAAAGGAGGCGGCCATGCTGCGCATCACCGACGACATTGCGATCCAGGACTGGGAGATCACCGAGATCTTCGTCCGCGCCAGCGGGCCGGGCGGGCAGAACGTGAACAAGGTCTCCAGTGCGGTGGAGCTGCGATTCGAGGCCGACCGCTCGCCAGCGCTCTCCCCTGCGGTGAAATCCCGCCTGCGCCGCATCGCCGGACGGCGCTGGACCAAGGAGGGCGCCCTGGTCCTTCAGGTCTCGGAAGAGCGCAGCCAGGCCCGCAACCGCGACATCGCCCGCGAACGGCTAGCCGACCTGATCCGCCAGGCCCTCGTCGCCCCCAAGAAGCGCGTGCGCACCCGGGTGCCACTTGGCCAGAAACGCCGCCGGCTCGACGACAAGAAGGCCCGCGGCGAGGTGAAGGAAAAACGCGGCTGGGACCGCTGAGGCTCAGCCGCAGCGCAGGTCCACGAGGGCACCGCCCTCGTCGAGCATGACGTTCATCCGCTGCGGATTGTGGTCCATCGTCATCACGTCCCCGGGAGAGAGCACCCGCATCGGGCCCCCGTGCGCGGCAAAGGTTTCTGCCTGATAAGCGGTCCCCACAAGCGTCGCCGGATAGGCATCCGCCCCACAACTCGCCTGGTCGGCCGTGGCCGTGGGCCAACCGCCGGTGGTGTCGCCCCCGGTCGCCTCGCAGGCCGCCAGGCCCACCACCATCGCCGCTGCACAAATCACGCGTTTCATCTCGACCTCCCTCGCGGTGTGTCTCCTGATATCAGCACTCCCCCCGCCCCGCGCAAGCGCCGCCCCGTGACACGCCCCAACACCGGCGATCCACCGCCCAGTCCCGGCCGAGTCCCGGCCCCTCATCCACTGTTCCGAAATATCCACGGGGGGTGCGGGGGGCCGTCAGCCCCCCGCCCTCTCCACCAGATCCCCGCCCGGCGCTGATCCCCGAACCTTTCAAAACTCCGCCGTGTTCTCTTCGAGGAAAACGGGCAGGCTCCCCCCCCGATTACTCCGCCGGAAGCGCGCAACCGCCCGCCTCGAACGCCAAAGAATTTTCGAAAATTCTTTGCAAAATTCTTCGAAGAGTTTTGCCAGCCACCGAAGGTCGATCAGCGCTCCAGCAGCGTGATCATCGTGTCGCCGTACTTCCGGCTCTCCAGCAGGGTCAGCCCCTCGGGCGGCACGACGGCGCCGCTTTCCTCCCAGACCACCAGCGCACCCTCGGCGATCCACCCCTGCGCGAGGGCGGCCGAGAGCGCCTTGGCGCCGAGGTCCTTGCCATAGGGCGGATCGAGGAAGACGAGACCCGCGCCCTCTCCCTCGCAGGGCGGCAGGCGCAGGGCGCTGCAGCGCATCAGCCGCGTCGCCCCCTCGACGCCCAGAACCGCGATGTTCTTGCGGATCAGCCCCTGCGCCACGCGCCCGTCATCAACGAAGGTTACCTGTGTCGCCCCGCGTGAGAGCGCCTCCAGTCCCAGCGCCCCGGTCCCCGCGAAGAGGTCGAGCACCCGGGCCCCCTCCACCGGATCGCCGAAGCGCCCGCCGAGAATCAGGTTGAACAGGCTTTCGCGCACCCGGTCGGTGGTAGGACGCAGGTGCGCCCCCGCGTCGCCCTTGCCCACGGCGGCCAGCGCCCGGCCGCGATGCTCTCCGCCGATGATCCGCATCAGCGCAGCAGCGTCTTGAGCTCGACCGCGGGGTCTGCAACGGCCTCTGCCGGCGCGCTTTTGCCCGCGTCAATCAGGCGCTTGCCCACCATGTAGGCGCGCGGATCATTCATCGCGTCCACGGCCAGCAGGGTCTCGCCCCCATAGTACCAATGCGACCGCACCAGCCCCTCGCCCGCCCGGACGACCACCCTGTCATAGCCGAGGTTCAGCCCGGCGATCTGCAGTTTCACGTCGTATTGGTCGGACCAGAACCAAGGCTTCGGCGCATAGTCGGTACCGGCCCCCATGAGGTTGTCCGCAACGGCTTCCGACTGGTCGATCGCGTTCTGAACGCTCTCCAGCCGCAGCCGCTGGCCGCGCAACGGGAAGGAGGCGCAATCGCCCGCCGCCCAGATGCCGGCCTCGGAGGTCCGCCCCTGAAGGTCGACCGAAATGCCGTTCTCGCAGCTGACGCCTGCGGCCTCCGCCAGCGACATGCCCGGCGCGATCCCGATGCCGGTGATCACGGCATCCGCCGCGATCTCGCGCCCGTCGCTCAGCCGCGCACCTGTGACACGGTCCTCGCCCGTCAGCCGCTCCAGCCCGATGCCTTCGAGGATCGTGACCCCGTGGCTTTCGTGCAGGGCGCGGAAGTAGTCCGAGGTCTCGGCACAGGCAACGCGTTGCAGGATGCGCGGCGCAGCTTCGATCAGCGTGACCTCCAGCCCCAGCTTGGCCGCCACCGCGGCGGCCTCCAGCCCGATGTAGCCGCCGCCCACGATGACCAGCCGGCGGCCCGGCTGCATCTCGGGTGCAAGCGCATCGGCATCGGCCAGATCGCGCATCACGTAGACCCCGGGCAGATCGCCCCCGATCGCCGCCGGCAGCCGCCGCGCGTGCGACCCGGTGGTCAGCACCAGCTCGTCCCAGCCCAGCACCTCGCCCCCGGCCAGCAGCAGCGTCTTCGCCCCGGTGTCGATGCCCTCGACAGTGGTGCCAAGGCGCAGGGTGATATCATGCTCCTCGTAGAAGACCTCGGGCCGCAGGAAGAGCCGCTCCAGCGCGAACTCGCCCAGCAGGTATTTCTTCGACAGCGGCGGCCGTTGGTAGGGCGGCACCCTCTCCGTTCCGATCAGCGTGATCGGCCCGGCATAGCCCTTGCCCCGCAGCCGGGCGACCAATGCAGCCCCGGCCTGTCCTGCCCCGACAACGACAATATGGCGATTTTCCTGTTCCATCCGGACGCATCCTCCTGTTCTGTCGTCGTCGTACGGCGCCGGCACTCTACATCCGTCGTCAGGCAAAACACAATTCATCCCGATGGAGGACAGATGACCATTTCCCAAGGCGATACGCTCCCCGGCGCAACCCTCATTGCGCCCACCGCCGAAGGCCCCGCACCCGTGGCCCTCGCCGACAAGCTGGCCGGTCGCAAGGTCGTGATCTTCGGCCTGCCCGGTGCCTATACCGGCGTCTGCAGCACCGCGCATGTGCCCAGCTTCATCGCGGCCATGGACGACCTGAAGGCCAAGGGCGTGGACGAAGTCATCTGCGTCAGCGTCAACGATCCCTTCGTCATGGGCGCCTGGAGCAAGGACACCGGCGCGGGCGAGGCCGGCATCACCATGCTCTGCGACCCCGAGAGCGCCTTCACCACGGCCATCGGCCTCGACTTCAGCGCCCCCCCGGCGGGCCTGATCAACCGCTCCAAGCGCTACGCCATGGCGGTCGAGGACGGCATGGTCACCGTGCTGCACCTCGAGGAGAGCCCGGGCACCTGCGACATCTCAGGCGGCAAGTCGATGGTTGCCGCTCTCTGAGCGCCCCGCGGCGGCAGGCGTTCCACGCCGGGCCGCCGCATCCGCAGACCGCGGCTGGCGCCCGCTGCGGGCGCAAGCGCCGGGCCCTGCGTTTCAGGGGCCGCCCTGTCCGCGCCCCGGCGACGGCAAACGCCCCGAGGCCGCAGACCGATCCTGTCGGCCACAAAAGGGATCGTACGGAAGCAGGGAGGACCCTTGAAGGTTGAGCCCGAGACGGCAGTGTCGAAACGGCAGGACCCCGAAACGGCTGCGCCCCGAAAAGGCGAAGGCCGGACGTCTCCGTCCGGCCTGCTTCTACCCTTCCTTCGGGGCATCGATGCGGTATCCGCTACATGGCCAATTGGATGCGGGACCATGCGACGCCTCGTCGACCTAGATGCCTGTATACAGGGGTTAAGTCAACGATTCTCGGGCAAAATTTATCCTTTTGATAAATTCTTGCCAAGAGTGTTGCCCGAAACCTGTGCAAGCAGCCAGTTTTCCTGAACCTCGCTCTCCACCGCTTCGTGGAAGTGGCGCCGCACCGTTGCGATGGCCGCCGCGGGCGTCTGCCCCTCCTCGATCAGCACCAGCGCGGTCAGCAACCCGCTGCGTCCGGCGCCATACTGGCAGGCCATGGCGATGGTCCCGCCCGCCGCAAAGCGCGCGGCGAGGGCCGGGCGCAGGCTGTTCCAGCGGGCCGTGAAGGTCGCATCGGGGACCTCGAAGTCCCGGCACGGCAGGAAATGCAGCTCCAGCCCGTCGGGGCAGAGCCGGCGCAGCATGTCGTGGTTGCCCTCGGGCAGCTCGGGCGCCTCCGCCAGAACGATCAGCGTATCGGCCCCCTGCGCCAGCATCGCCTCCAGCGCTTCGCGCGCGGCCTGCGGGTCGAGATAGGCCTCACCGTCGAGCCCGACCTCAAGCCCCGGATAGCCGGACATCAGGCAGAAACCGCCACCGGGCACGGGAACCATTGCGCGTAGCGGGTGTTCAAGCACAGGGCGAATGCGGTCGCTCATTGTTCAACTCCAGAGAATGATAAATAACATTCCATTTTTCGGCGAGTTTCCCCCTGTGACGGGGGGTCCCGGGCCAGCGGGCCTTGACATTCCCCCGTCCTCGCGGCCAATCGGAGCGCATCTTAATCGGCCTTTAATGCCCTAATGACGGAATAAGACATGCGCAAGGAGACATCCGAGATCACGGATATTGTCCGATCACGGATCTGCCAGCGCGCCGATCAGGAGGACATGATCCTGCACGAAGGCATGCTGGCCACCGAGTTCGGCGTTTCGCGCACGCCGATCCGTCAGGTGCTGCAGAAGCTCGCCTACGAGCATCTTGTCGAGACCCGCTCGGGCATCGGGACGATCGTCTCGCCGCTGCTGCCCGAACACCGCCCTATGGATTTCGCCGTCTTCCGCTCGCTGCTGCGCGCCGCGGCGGACTGCACCTGCGACGCAACCCTGCCGGACCTCGCGGCTACGCGGCTCGCCACCGTGCAGCGGCAGGCCGCCGCGCCGGAGGACCGGATCGCGCCGGTCTATTTCTCGCAGCGCAGCGAGCTGCTGGAAATCCTCTCGGATCTCGTGAAGGACCGCATCCTCGCGGACGCCCTGCGTGCCGCGCACTGGCGCCACCTGCGGTGGCGGATGCGCGACCTCTCGGACGAGCCGGAGCCGGTGGTGGCGGACTGGCGCGCGACCATGGCCGCTGTCCCTGAGGCCCCGACCCTGCGCCAGCTGATGCTGACGCTGGCCGACGCCCCCTTCTGATCCCCCGCCTTCTGATCCCCCGTCAGCCTTGCGGCGCGGGATCGTCGCTGACGTGGTGTACCGTGCGCGTGGGGAAGGGGATCTCGATCCCGCCGGCGTCCAGCGCCTCCTTGACCTTGCGGGTCATGTCGGCCCTGTAGCCGAAATATTCCGAGGCATCGCACCAGAAACGCACCGTGAAATCCACCGAGGAGTCGCCGAGGTTCGTGACCTGGATGAAGGGCGCGGGCTCCGAATGCGACCGGGGATCGGCCTTGATGGTCTCGAGGATGATCTCCTCCGCCTGCTTCAGGTTCGCGCCGTATCCCACGCCGAAGGTCCATTGCGCGCGCCGCGTCGGATAGACCGAGTAGTTGGTGATCGTGTTGCCCCAGACCTCGGAGTTCGGGATGATGATCTGCACGTTGTCGAGACTGGCCAGTTCGGTGAAGTTCAGCGAGATGTCCTTGACCGTGCCGCTCTCTCCGCCGACCTCGACGAAATCACCGTTCTTGATCGGGCGGAAGAGGATGATCATCACCCCCGCCGCCACGTTCGACAGCGTGCCCTGCAGGGCAAGACCCACCGCCAGACCGGCCGCACCGATCACTGCCACCAGCGAGGTGGTGCGGATGCCGAAGGTGTTGAGGATGAAGATCACCGCGAAGGCGAGGATCGCGTAGCGCGCAATCGAGCCGAGGAAGTTGAACAGCGTGTCGTCGAGCCGCGCATAGCGCCGGGAGAGGCCGGTGATCCGCCGGTTCGCCCAGCCTGCCAGCAGCATCCCCAGGAAGAGGATCAGCAGCGCCGTCACCACCGAGCCCACCAGCGAGGCCATGGTGTCGAGTGTCAGGAGATCGCCAAGGGAGCGGTCGCCCCAGATCGGTGTCGTCAGCAGTGCGTCAAGGTTCATGCGGTCAGTTGATCCATCTTGCGGGCCAGTTTCGCGTCGAGCGCGCTGAGCCCGCCGACGTCATGTGTTGTCAGACGTACAATGACGGTCTTGTAGCTGTTCGACCAGTCCGGATGGTGGCCCCACTTCTCGGCCCAGAGGGCGGCGCGCGTCATCCAGGCAAAGGCCTCGGTGAAATCCCCGAAGGTGAAGGTCTTGGTCAGCACCTCTTCGCCCTCTTCCAGCGTCCAGCCGCTGTCCAGCAGCGGGTCGATCAGGCTCTTGCGGGCGGTTTCGCTCAGGTATTCGGTCATCAGTCCTGTTCCTCCTGTTGCTCCCTGCGGAAGGGTCCATAGGCGGTCAGGATTTCGATGTCCTCCTCCACCGCGCGGCGCTCCTCGGTCAGGAACTGCTGCACGGCGCGGGCAAAGCCCTGATCCGCCACCCAGTGCAGGGAATGGGTCGGCGCGGGCAGGTAGCCGCGCGCCAGCTTGTGTTCGCCCTGCGCCCCGGCCTCGACCCGCGCGAGTCCCTCCTCGATCGCGTAGTCGATGGCACGATAATAGCACGCTTCGAAGTGCATGAACTCGTGATGTTCCAATGCGCCCCAGTAACGGCCATAGAGCACCTCGCGGCCGATCATGTTCAGCGCACCCGCAATCGGGCGGCCGTCACGCTCGGCCAGCACCAGCAGCATGTCGTCGCGCAGGCTCTCGTGGGCGCAATCGAAGAAGGCGCGGGTCAGGTAGGGGCTGCCCCACTTGCGGGCGCCGGTGTCCTGGTAGAACTGCCAGAAGGCGTCCCAATGGTGCGGTTCGATCTGATCCCCGGTCAGCATCCGGATCTCGCCGCCGAAGGCATTGGCCCGCTGGCGTTCCTTGCGCAGGGTCTTGCGCTTGCGCGAGGACAGCGAGGCCAGGAAATCGTCGAAGCTGCCATAGCCCTCGTTGATCCAGTGGAACTGCTGGCCGATGCGGGTCATCAGCCCCATGGCCCGGCCCGCCTCGACCTCCTCCTCAGTGCAGAAGGTGACATGGAGCGACGACAGGTTGTTGTTCGCGGCCAGCTGCACCGCGCCCTGGATCAGCGCGGCCTGCCCCGTTTCCTCGAAGCCCGGCCTTACCAGCAGGCGGCGGCCGGTCGCCGGTGTGAAGGGCACGGCCATCTGCAATTTCGGATAATACTGCCCGCCCGCGTTCTCGAAGGCATGGGCCCAGCTGTGGTCGAAGACATATTCACCCTGGCTGTGGCGCTTGGCATAGAGCGGGGCCGCCGCGATCAGCTCATCCCCGATATGGGCCGTGAGGTAGAGCGGCTCCCACCCGGTGCCGGGCCCGACGGAGCCGCTGTCTTCCAGCGCCTTCAGGAAACGGTGGGTGGTGAAGGGGTCATGGGGCCGCCCGCCGTCGGCGACCTCCGGGCAGGCGCAGGCATCCCACGCCTCGGGCGCGATCTGCGCCAGCGAGGGGTGCGCCTGAATCTCGACCTCGGCCTGTGTCATGTCCTGCTGCATCCCCGATCTATCTGTGGTGCCCGCCCCCCGGATCAAGACCGCATGGGGCGGGCACCTGCGATGTGTCAGGCCGCGTAGTCCTCGAAGGTCACGTTCTGGGCAATCCGCCGCGCACGGTCCTCCTCCTCGGCCGAACGGATCGTCCAGCACAGGATCGCAAGGCCGCGGTCCTTCAGCTCCTGCACGCGGGGCCGGTCGAGGTCCCTGTGCTCGTGGCTGAGGAAGCTTGCGCCCACCGGATCGGCATCCGGGATGCGCGCCAACCGGTCGAGCCGCTGTTTCGGCACGCCGCGCCAGTCGGCGGGACGGAAGGAACAGGTGGTCAGCCCGCGCGGGATCTCCGGCGCCAGCCCGGCGCAGGTCCGCACCGAGTTGGGATTGAACGACATCAGCGCGACCGGCCCCTTGTAGCCCTTGAGGTCCGCGACGGCGGCGGCCTCCAGCGCGCCGACACCCGGGCCCAGCAGCCCGTCCTGGTCCTTGATCTCGACCAGCAGGGGCACCTGCCCCGCGACGATCTCCAGCACCTCGGCAAAGCTCGGGATGCCTTCGTCACCCCCGATCAGCGGCAGTTCCGCCAGGTCGGCGGCCTTGCGCATCCGGATCATGCCCTCCGCGCCTGTGAGCCGCGCGAGGTCATAGTCGTGGAAAACCATCGCCTTGCCATCGGCAGAGGGCTGGAGGTCGATCTCGATCCCGTAGCCCGCGGCGATGGCCGCGCGGATCGCCGCGCGGCCGTTCTCCGGGCGGCCCTGCGCCCGGTCGTGGTAGGCCCGATGCGCGATCGGCGTCGTCAGGAACGCCTCCGGCAGGGCCGTGCGGGTGGCTGGCATGGGTCAGGCGAGCTCGAAGATGCCTTCGATCTCGACGGCGACCCCCAGCGGCAGCGCGGCGGCCGAGACGGCCGAGCGCGAGTGCCGGCCCGCATCGCCCAGCAGTTCCACCATGAGGTCGGAGCAGCCGTTGATGACCTTGGGCTGGTCGGTGAAATCGGCGGTGGAGTTCACGAAGCCGGTCAGCTTCACCACGCGCTTGAGCTTGGAGAGGTCGCCGCCGCAGGCTGCCTTGACCTGTGCCAGCAGCGAGAGGCCGCAGCGCCGTGCCGCCTTGGCGCCGTCGGTCACCTCCAGCGTGTCGCCCAGCTTGCCCTTGATCGGGCCCTCCGCATCGGCCGAAATCTGGCCCGAAACGAAGAGCATGTTGCCCGAGATCACGAAGGGCACGTAGTTCGCCGCCGGTGCCGGGGCGTCGGGCAGGCTCTCGCCCATCTCTGCGAGTTTGGTTTCGATATCGGTCATGAGGGTCTCCTGCGGAATGTGCCGTGACGCTACTCCGGGAGGCGGGGAATGCAACCGCAAAGGCCCCGGGCCGGGCTGTTGCTCCGCGCGCCGGGACCGGGCCTCCCACGGATGCAGCGCGCGGGGCCAATACCGTCAGGGATCTCGCAGCGAAGGGGCGGGGCACACCGTGCGCATTTCAGGGGCCGTGCCTCCTCATGCATTGCGTGACGCACCGCGCGATGCATCCTCGCTCACAACCAGCACAACCGCGACGCAGGCTCCCCCACCGCGATACAACGAAGGCGCATCTCCACGCAGTGCGCGCCGTCGATGCCCGCTCCCTCGCAACGGCACAACGGCACAACGGCACAACGGCACAACGGCACAACGGCACAACGGCACAACGGCACAACGGCACAACGGCAACAAACGCTCATCCCGTCCGGAACGCAATAGCGGTGCCTCCGCACGCCTCGCGCCCCGCTCCAGCGGCGCGGCCCCACAGGGCTCAGGAGCGTAGAAGCCTCGCCGCAGACACCACACCGGTACAGCGCCCTCACCCCTCGCGCAACGCGCGCGCGAAGTAGTCGGTGAAGGGCTTCATCAGGTAGGCCAGCGGCGTGCGCTCGCCGGTGCGCAGGAAGGCCTCCACCGGCATGCCCGGGATCAGGGCCGTGCCCTCCGGCAGCCGCTCCCGCTCGCCCTCGTTCAGGACGATCTCGGCGCGGTAGTAGCGCCCTTGGGCGCGGTCATCGGTGAAGACATCGGCCGAGATCTGGGTCACGCGCCCGATCAGCCGGGGCGTGCTGCGTTGGTCCAGCGCCGAGAAGTTCAGGTAGACATCCTGCGCCGGGTGCACGGCATCGATGTCGCGCGGATCGACCTGCGCGGCGATCACCAGCGGGCGGTCCTGAGGCACGATGTACATCACCGGCTCTGCCGCGCGCAGCACCGCCTCTTCGCCGTGGACCCTGAGCCCGTGGACGATGCCGCTGACCGGCGCCGTGATATCGAGACGCGCCAGTTTCAGCTCCAGCGCGCGGCGCTCCTCGGCCAGTTCGCGCGCCTCGCTCTGCTGATCGCGCAGGGCAGCGAGCGCCTCCTCCCGGCGGGCGGTGCGCAGCGCGAGGATCTGCAGCGCGATCTCCGTCATCCGCTCCTCCGCCTGCGCGGCCTGCGCCAACAGCGCACCCCGCTCCCCGTCGAGCCCGGCGGCGTCCCGCTCCAGTGCGAGCACCCGGCTTGCCTCGGCAAGGCCCCGCGACCGCAACTCCCGTAGAAGGACAAGCTGCGCCCCCACGAGATCGCTTTGCCGATCGAAAGACGCCTGCAGCGCGGCGATCCCCTCCAGCTGCCGGCTGATCTGCGCGCTGCGCTTTTCCAGCTGGGCGATCTCCCGGGCCGAGGCCTCGTTGCGCGCGGCGAGCAGGCGGCGCTGCCCCTCCATCAGCTCCGCCACCTCGGGCCGGTCCTTGGCCGCGGCCTCCAGCACGGGGCCGAAGTCGATCTGATCGGCGGCGTTGTGCTCTGGCTCGCTGCGGGCGGCGCGGGCCAGCACCTCGTAGAGCCGCGCCTCGGTCACCGCGAGGGCGGAGGCGAGGTCCGACGGGTCGAGCCGCAGCAGCACCTGCCCGCGGGTGACGTGATCGCCCTCGTAGACCAGCAGCGCACGCACGACGCCACCATCGGGGTGCTGGATGGCCTGCCGGTTGCGCTCCACCTCGATCAGGGCGGGGACGATGATCGCACCGGTGATCCGCGTGCCCAGCCCCCAGCCCAGGACCCCGGCGACCAGCAGCAGAACGGCGGCAATTCCGGCCAGCACGGGAAGACGTGCACTGATCGCAGGACCGTTTGCGGCACCAGGGTCGAGGTCAGCAACAGCACCCGGTTCGGGGCCAGATCGGGGGCCGGCGCCGGCTGCGGTCTCAGGGCCAGCCTCGGGGTCAATATCTGGGCCAGCCTCGGCGCGCGTCCCGGGGCCGGCCTTGCCCGCCGACACAGTGCCCGTCTGAACCGTGCGCCCGGTCATCGCAGGCCCCCGCCGGCCGCGCTCACACGGCTGATATCCTCGTGGTTCTGCACCATGTCGCGCAGCACCTGCTCCTTCGGACCGAAGGCCGCGCGGGTGCCGTTCATCAGCACGAGCAGCGTATCGCAATGCTGGATCGCCGCGGGGCGGTGCGCCATGATCAGCACGCTGCGCCCGGCCGCCTTGGTGGCGGCCACGGCCCGGTTCAGCGCTGCCGTGCCATCGGTGTCGAGGTTCGAATTCGGCTCGTCCAGAACGAGGATCACCGGGTCGCCGTAGAGCGCGCGGGCAAGGCCGATCCGCTGGACCTGACCGCCGGAGAGGCGGCTGCTGGCCATGGTCACCGGCGTGTCATAGCCCGCCGGCAACTTCAGGATCATCTCGTGGGCATCCGCCATCTGCGCGGCGGCGACGACCTTTGCGGCGTCCGGGGCGAGGGAGAGGCGGGCGATATTCTCGGCGATGGTGCCGTCGAAAAGCTGAACCCGCTGCGGCAGGTAGCCGATATGCGAGGCGAGGTCTTCGGGCGCGTATTGATCGAGCGCGGCGCCCGCCAGCCGGATGCTGCCGCCAGCCACGGGCCAGAGCCCGGTGATCGCCCGGGCGAGGGTGGACTTGCCCGCCCCGGAGGGCCCGATCACCCCCAGCGCCTCGCCGGGGCCAAGCGCGAAGGACACCATGCGCAGGGTCGCGACGGCCTCGCCCGGGACGGCGACCGTGGCCTGTTGCGCCTCCAGCCGGGCCTCGGGGCGGGGCAACGGGGTCCGCTGCGGCGGCGGGGGCACCGCGGTCAGCAGCCGCGCCAGCGCCAGCCAGCTGCGCCGGCCGCGCTGCACCACAGGCCATTGCGCCAGCAGCACCTCCACCGGGGCCAGCGCCCGGCCCATCATCACGGAACTGGCCAGCATCGCCCCGGGGGTGACCTGCTGGCGCAGCACCAGCAACGCGCCCAGCGCCAGCATGGCCGATTGCAGCAGCATCCGCAGCGCCCGGCTGGCCGCGCCAAAGCCGCCGCCCACGTCGCTGCTGCGCAGTTCCGCCCCGAGCGCCGCGCGTCGCAGGCGGATCCAGCGGCGGAAGGCATTTTCGCCCAAGCCCATGGCCTGCACGATCTCGGCGTCGCTGCGCAGCCGTTCGGCCATGACGAAGGCATCGCCCGACGCCTGCACCGCGCGCGCCTGCGCGGGGGCCGTGACCGTCTGGTTCAGGGCGGTCACGAGGATCAGCACCGCCCCGCCACCGAAGGCCAGCAGCCCCATCCAGGGATGGAACACCGAGATCCCGAGCAGGAAGAGCGGCGTCCAGGGCAGATCGTTAAGCGCGCCGAGCACCGGCGAGGCCATCAGCGCCCGCACCGCCTCGAGGTCCTGAAGCCCGGTCGCCGCGGCCTCGTCCCGCGCGCTGCGACGCAGCACCGCCGAGAAGACGCGATGCGCCAGGGCGTCGTGGAACCGCAGCCCGATCCGGGTGAGCACCTGCCCGCGCAGCCCGTCGAGAAGCCCCAGCATCATGTAGAGAAACCCGATAAGCAGGGTCAGCGCCACCAACGTCTCGACCGAATGGGAGCCCAGCACCCGGTCATAGACCTGCATCATGTAGAGCGGCCCGCTCAGCATCAGGAGATTGATAAACAGGGAGAAAAGCGCCACCGCCCAGAACAGCCCGCGCGAGGCGCGCCGGGCGCGGCGCAGCTCTGCCTGGCCGGGGGCCGGGCTGGGATCGAGGGAGGGACGCGCAGGTTTCATCGCGACACGATATCGCCGGCAGTTGCTAAAATACCTTTACCAGCGGCCTTGCCGACTTATGTCTGAACTGCGGGGTTCAATTTGGAGGGGATCGCCCTTATGTCTCTGCGCAGCAGAAATGTGACGCCAGCGGGGATTCGCCAGCCTTCCACATCGGACCCGAGACCAGTGCCGCGTTTCCCTGTATGTCTGAACCATCCCATTCGTCCGCACAGATCAGAGCCTGCCACCTTGTACCGTATCCTTGCCCTTACTTCGTTGCTGGCAATTGCCGCCTGCGCCGCGCCTCCGGAAGAGGTCTCCAGAGGCGGGGTCTATGACCCCTACGAGGAGAACAACCGGCAGACACACGAGTTCAACAAGTCCGTCGACCGCGCTTTCCTGCGCCCGGTCGGCACAACCTATTCCAAGGTGATGCCGGACGGTCTGGAACTGGCCGTCAACAACGCGGCCGAAAACCTGCGCCTGCCCGGCTATGTCGTGAACAGCCTGCTGCAGTTCGATATCGCGGATGCGGCGCGCAATACCTTCCGCTTCGTGGTCAACTCGACGCTGGGTGTCGGCGGCGTGGGCGATGCGGCGCAGGACCTCTTCGGCGTCGATCCGAAACAGACCGACTTCGGCGAGACGCTCTATGTCTGGGGCTTCAACGAGGGCGCCTACGTGGAGTTGCCGCTGTTCGGGCCGTCGACGAGCCGCGATGCCTGGGGCCGCGCGGTGGACTTCTTCACCGATCCCCTCGGCTTTGCGCTCAGCCCGCCCGAATCCTACGTCTCGACCGTGGGCTGGGGCCTGACCCAGCTCAGCAACCGCGGGCGCTATGCCTCGTCCTATGACGACCTGCTCTACGAAAGCGCCGACAGCTACGCGCAGGCGCGCATTCTCTACCTCCAGAACCGCCGTTACGAACTCGGGTATTCCGTCGGCGGCGGCGCCGGGGGCGAGTCGGATCCCTATGATGACCCCTATGGCGATCCCTACGATGAAACGGCTGCGGGGGCTGCTCCCGCCCCGGTGGCCTCAGCGGACCCTTACTACGAGGACCCCTACGATGATCCATCGCTTTAACTCCCGCCCCTCGCGCCGCGCCGTTCTGGCGGGCCTTGCGGGCTCGGCCTTTGCCCTGGCCGCCGCGCCCGCCTTCGCGCTGACCGATGCGCAGGCGAAATCCCTCGTCGACGGCCTCGTCGGCGAGATCAACAAGGTCATCGGCTCCGGTGCCTCCGAAGCGCAGATGATCTCGCAGTTCGAGCGCATCTTCGCGCGCTATGCCGACGTGAACGTGATCGCGCGCTCGACGCTCGGCGCGGATGCCCGCAGCTTCTCCAACGCGCAGCTGGCGGCCTTCACGGATGCCTTCAGCGGCTACATCTCGCGCAAGTACGGCAAGCGCTTCCGCGAGTTCATCGGCGGCCGGATCGAGGTGAACGAGGCCAAGCAGGTGAAGACCTGGACCGAGGTCAGCGCCACTGCCTACCTGCGCGGCGAGGCGCCCTTCGAGGTGAAGTTCTTCGTCTCCGACCGCTCGGGCAGCAACCGCTTCTTCGACATGGTCATCGAGGGGGTTTCGATGCGCCTCTCGGAACGGACCGAGATCGGCTCCATGCTGGATGCCAACGGCGGCGATATCGGCAAGCTTACGGCGCAGTTGCAGCGCGCGGGCTGACGCCGCCGATACGTGTTACGAAAAAGGCCCCTGCCGGCGACGGCAGGGGCCTTTTTCATGTGCGGTGGCACCGGAAAGGCACCGGGTCCCGTGTCAGGCGCCGCTCCGCGCAACGGGCACGCGCAGGTTGGCCAGCACATCCTCGACCGAGGGCGTGGGCCAGTCGAAATAGTCCAGCGTCCCGGCATAGCCGTTGCCGCCCATCCGCCCGATGGCGTCCAGCTTCTCGTGATCGGAGTAGCAGGTGGCCGGGTCGATGATGTCCTCGCGGATATGCGCCATGACGATCCGGCCGAGGATGATCTCCCGCGCCGAGCTCACCTGGATACCGAGGTAACGTTCGCATTCGAAGGCCACCGGGGCCTCGGCGATGCGCGGGCAGATCACCTTCTCCCCCGGGGCGGTGGTCAGACCGGCCATTTCCACCTCGTCCACATCCGCCGCGAAACCCGCCGCGGTGACGGCCATCGCCTCGACATTGGCGCGGTCGACGATGTTGACGGTGAAACACTCGGTCATGCGGATATTCTGGGCGGTGTCCTTGAAGCTGCGGTCCGGCTTGTTCTCGACCCCGAGGGCGAGGATCGGCGGATCGGCGGAGAGGCAGTTGAAGAACGAATAGGGCGCCGCGTTCACGACCCCCTCCGGCGAGACGGTGGTGACCCAGGCAATCGGGCGCGGCACGATGGTGCCTATCATCACCTTGTAGGCCTCGCGCGGGGTCAGCGCCGAGAAATCGAAGGCGTGGTAGCCATCCTTCTTCGCCGCGGCACCCCGGGTTTTCGGGGCCTCTGCGGTCTGCTTCAGGGGATCTTGGGTCACTGGGCCAGCTCCTTGCCGTAGCGGGACAGAATGGATTGGATACTATCCGCCCGGGGCGACAGCTCTGCCCGCCCGGCCACGGCACCCAAATGATGGTCCATGATCCCGATCGCGCGCGCGGCATCCCCGGCGCGGATCGCCTCGATGATCTGGGAATGCTCGTCGACGGCGCAATCGGAGGAATGGGTCCGGGCGTAGAGCGACATGATCAGCGAACAGCGCAGCACGACCTCGGTGACGTAGCGGGCCAGCACCTCGTTGCCGGTCAGCTCGGCCAGCAGGATGTGGAATTCCCCGGCCAGCCGGATCGACACCGGGCCATCCTTGCCCTTCACCGTCTCCTCGCTGCGCACATGGGCCTCCAGCCGGTCGCAGGCATTGGAGGGCAAGCGCTCGCAGAGGATACGGATCACTTCGTTTTCAAGGCATCTGCGCACCTCGAAGATCTGCTGCGCCTCCTCGCGGGAGGGTTCGGCCACGAAGGCCCCCCGGTTGCGCCGCGTGATCACGAGTCCCTCGTTCTCGAGCCGCACGAGCGCATGGCGCACGATGGTGCGACTCACCCCGAACTGCTCGCCCACGGTGTCCTCCGGCAGGCGCATCCCGGGCTTCAGGGCCTGCTCGATGATCGCCCGGCGGAGCAGGTCATGCACCGCGTTGGTCAGGGTGTTCTTGCTGTCACTCATGGTCGGTTCGCTCGTCATCTTTGCACCCCGTCATATCGCATACAAATTTTTCCGTCAATTGGATACAATTTGCTTGCCAGATTGAATACGGACTGCCATCGATAGCAAATCGTATCCAATCCAGACGAGTCATAAGTACAATTTTCCAGACAGGGATCCCGACATGCACATGAGACACCTACTGCTCGCGACTGCCGCCGTGGCCGGCCTCGCAGGGGCCGCACAGGCCGAGAATGTCCTGAAGTGGGGCGCCAACCGCGACATCGGTTCGCTCGACCCCTATTCCTATGGCGACAGCTTCACCATCAACGTGCTGAACCACGTCTACGAAGGGCTGGTGCGCTACAACAAGGACCTCAAGATCGAGCCCGCGCTGGCCGAAAGCTGGGAGATCCTCGACGATCAGGTGACCTGGCGCTTCAAGCTGCGGCAGGGCGTGACCTTCCACAACGGCAACCCCTTCACCGCCGACGACGTGGTCGCCTCGCTGACCCGGGTGAGCGATGAGGCCTCGCCGCTGAAGGGCAACCTGCCCGCCTATGTCTCCTCCGAGGCCGTGGACGACTATACCGTCGACATCACCCTGAACGGCACCTACCCACTGCTGCTCAACGACCTGACCAACATCCACATCTTCGACAAGGAGTGGATGACGGAGCATGACGCGCTCAAGCCCACCGACATCGGTGCGGGCGTCGAGGGCTATGCCACCTACAATGCCAACGGCACCGGGCCCTTCATCGTGGAGAGCCGCCAGCCCGACGCCAAGACCGTCTTCGTCAAGAACGCCGACTGGTGGGACACGCCCCAGCACAACCTCGACGGCTTCGAACTGCTGCCGGTGAACTCGGCCGCGACCCGCGTGGCGGCGCTGCTCTCCGGCGAGATCAGCTTCACCAACGATGCGCCGGTGCAGGACCTTCCGCGGCTCGAGGCCGCGCCGAATGTCTCGGTCCTCGAAGGGGTCGACCTGCGCACCGTGATGATCGGCTTCCCCTTCCGGGACAAGCTGACCACCGGCGCGGACAATCCCTTCTCCGACGTGAAGGTGCGCGAGGCGCTCTACAAGGCGATCGACCTCGACCTGATCCACAAGAAGGTGATGCGCGGCAAGAGCCGGATCGCCGGTGCCACCGTCGCCCCGCCGATCCCCGGCTACGCACCGGAACTGGACGAGCTGCCGGGCTTCGACCCCGAAGCCGCCAAGGCGCTGCTGGCCGAGGCCGGTGTGCCCGAGGACCTGGCCTTCGAATTCAGCTGCATCTCGGACGGCCTCGTGAACGAAGAGCAGTTCTGCCAGGCGATCGCCTCGATGTGGAGCCGGGTCGGCCTCGCGCCGAAACTCGACGTGGCGCCCCGCGCCGTGCAATCGCCCAAGCGCACCAACGGCAAGACCGATGTCTATGTCCTCGGCTGGGCCACGCTGCCGATGCTCGACGCCTATTCGCCGCTGCTGCAGATCTTCCACACCAAGGAAGGCAACGCGGGCGTGTTCAACTGGGGCGGCTGGTCCTTCCCGGAGCTGGACAAGCTGATCGACGCGGCGGGCAGCGAGCTGGACCTCGACAAGCGCCTCGCGCTGGAGACCGAGGCCCTGGGCATCGTGAAGAAGGAACACATCATGCTGCCGCTGCACCAGCAGCCGATGGCCTGGGCCGTCACCGACGCGGTGACCGACATGCCGCTCTTCCCGGACAACAAGCCGCGCCTCTGGTTCGCCAAGGTCAATCCCGGCTCGTGACCCGCAGGGTCTGAGCCAACGGGGCCGCACCCCCTTCCGCGGCCCCCTCCCCGGTGTCCGTCCCCGAGAGGCGACGGGCCGGGGCTGCCCGCCCCACGCCAAGATCGGAGACACCGATGATCGCATTCCTTCTGAAACGCGCCGCCAACGCGGCCTTCGTCATGCTGGCGGTGGCGCTGCTGGCCTTCGTCATCTTCCGGTTCTTCGGTGACCCGGTGGAGATGATGGTGAACGAGCAGGCGACGCAATCCGACCGGGCCGAACTGCGCGAGCGGCTGGGGCTCAACGACGGCCTCGTCACGCAGTACACACGGTTCGTCACCAATGCGGTTCAGGGTGATTTCGGCATCTCCTACCGCAACCAGCAGGACGTGATGGTCCTGATCAAGGAGCGCTTCCCGGCCACCTTCGAGCTGGTGCTGGTGGCCACGGTGCTGTCGCTGGTCGTGGGCATCCCGCTGGGGGTGATCACGGCGGTGCACCGAAACTCGCGCCTCGCCAATGCCTTGCAGCTGGGTTCGATCGTCGGGGTCTCGCTGCCGAGCTTCGTGGTCGGCATCCTGCTGATCCTCGGCTTCTCGGTGTCGCTCGGCTGGCTGCCGGGCTTCGGCCGGGGCGAGACGGTCGACATCGGCTGGTGGTCCACCGGCCTGCTGACACCCTCGGGCCGCGCCGCGCTGATCCTGCCCGCGATCTCGCTCTCGACCTTCCAGGTCACGCTGGTGATGCGCCTCGTGCGGGCCGAGATGCTGGAGACCCTGCGCGCCGACTACATCAAGTTCGCCCGTGCCCGCGGCGTGCCCACCGCGCGGGTCCAGTGGCGCCACGCGCTGCGCAACTGCCTGATGCCCGTCATCACCCTGACGGGCATGCAGATCGGCAACCTGATCGCCTTCGCCCTCGTCACCGAGACCGTGTTCCAATGGCCCGGCATGGGGATGCTCTTCATCCAGGCGGTGACCTTCGTCGACATCCCGGTGATGGCCGCCTACCTGATGATCGTCTCCTTCATCTTCGTGGCGCTGAACACCCTCGTCGACATCACCTACGCCTGGGTCGATCCGCGCCTGCGCGACGACACCGCCCGCGCCGGTGGCGCAAATGGCTGAACCGGAGACCACGATGGACAAGACCGCCCCTTCCCCCGGCCCCGCGGCGAGCGCCGCCTCCGCCACGCCGATGACACCGCCCCGGCCCGCGGCCCTGCTGAGCCGGATGCGCGACAGCGACCTGTGGCATTCCTTCCGCACCCACCCGTCGGCGATCTTCGCCGCCGCCCTGCTGGCCCTGATCGCGGCCACGGCCTTCCTTGCGCCGCTGATCACCCCGCAGAACCCCTATGACCTTGCCGCGCTGGAGCTCTGGAATGCCGAGATCCCGCCGATCTGGAACCCGGAGGGCCAGTGGCCCTACCTGCTGGGCACCGATACGCAGGGTCGCGACATCCTCTCGGCGATCCTCTACGGGTCGCGGATCTCGCTGGTGATCGGCTTTGCCTCGGTGCTGCTGGCGCTTGCCGTGGGCCTCGCCCTCGGGCTCGTCGCGGGCTACCTCGGCGGCTGGATCGACAACGTGATCATGCGGGTGGGCGACGTGCTGTTGTCGATGCCCTTCATCCTGATCGCGATCCTGATCACGGCCATCGCCTCCGCCTCGCTGCCCACGGCGCTGAAGGACGTGCTGGCCGCACCGATCCTGATCTTCGCCATCGCCGTGCCGTCCTGGGTGCAATACGCCCGCACGGTCCGGGCCTCGGCCATGGTGGAGGCGCGCAAGGAATACGTGCAGGCCGCACGGTTGATCCGGGTCCGGGCGTGGCGCATCATGCTGCATCACATCCTGCCCAACTGCATGACCCCGATCATGGTGGCGGCGACGCTGAACTTCGGGCTCGCCATCCTGTCGGAGGCCACGCTCTCCTTCCTCGGTGTCGGCATGCCGCCGGACCAGCCCAGCCTCGGCACGCTGATCCGCATCGGGAACCAATACCTCTTCTCGGGCCTGTGGTGGATCGTGGTCTTCCCCTCGATCCAGCTCTGCCTGATCGTCCTGTCGGTCAACATGATCGGCGACTGGCTGCGCGACGCGCTCAACCCCAAACTTCGGTGACTTACATGACTGCCAAGACCCTCAAGAACGTCCGCCCGATGGCCGGCCCCGCGACCGACCTGCACATCGTGGAGGGCCGCTTCGCCGCCGCCGCGCCCGAGGGCGCCGAGGTGATCGACTGCGGCGGACGGATCCTGATCCCGGGGCTCGTGGAATGCCACACCCACCTCGACAAATCGCTGATCGGCCTGCCGTGGTACCGCAACGAGGTCGGCCCGCGGCTGATCGACAAGATCGACAACGAGCGCGCGGTGAAAGTGTCTCTCGGCCTGCATCCGCAGGTCCAGTCGGAGCGCCACGCCATCGAGCTGATCGCCACCGGCACCACCCAGATCCGCAGCCACGTGGACGTGGACACCCATCACGGGCTCGCCGGCATCGAAGGCGTGATGGAAACCCGCGAGAAGCTGGCCGGGCTGGTCGATATCGAGATCGTGGCCTTCCCGCAGTCCTCGATGATGCCGCGCCCCGGCACGGCGGAGCTGATGGACGAGGCGATGGCCATGGGGGCCGACGTGGTGGGCGGGATCGACCCCTGCGGGATCGAGCGTGACCCCAAGGGGCACCTCGACGCGGTCTTTGCCATGGCCGAGAAACACGGCAAGCCGATCGACATCCACCTGCACGAACCCGGCGCGCTCGGCACCTTCTCGATGGAGGAGATCATCGCGCGGACCAAGGCGCACGGGATGCAGGGCAAGGTCTCGATCAGCCACGCCTTCTGCCTCGGCCAGCCGGACCGCGCCGTGGTGGATGCGCTCTATGACGCGCTCGTGGAGAACCAGATCCACATCATCACCACTGGCTCCCCCTCCGCCGACGTGCCGCGCATCCTCGAACTGAAGCAGCGCGGCATCCTGACCGGCGGCGGCTGCGACGGCATCCGCGACACCTGGGGCCCCTACGGCCGCGCCGACATGCTGGAACGCGCCATGCTGATCGGCATGAAGAACAACCTGCGCCGGGACGACGGCGTGGAACTGGCGCTGGAGGTCTGCACCTCCGGCGGGGCCGCGATCATGGAGACCGAGGGCTATGGCCTCGACATCGGCTGCAACGCGGACTGTGTGCTGGTTGAAGGCGAGACGCTGGCCGAGGCCGTGGTGATCCGCGCGCCCCGCAAGCTGGTGCTGAAGGGCGGCAAGATCACCGCGCAGGACGGCACCGCCGTCGTGACCGCCCCATGAGCGCGCGCCGCCTCCTCTCGGCCCGCTGGGTCATCGGCCATGTCGCGGGCGCCCACGTGGTGTACGAGAACGGTGTCGTGGTGATCGAGGGGGACAGCCTCCTCCACGTCGGGCAGGGTTTCGACGGGGAGGTGGCAGAGCGGATCGACTACGGCGAGGCGGTGATCGCACCGGGGTTCATCGACCTCGACGCGCTCTCCGACCTCGACACGACGATCCTCGGCTACGACAACGGTCCCGCGTGGCAGAAGGGCCGGGTCTGGCCCGAGAGCTACATCGCGCGGGGGCCCTACGAGATGTACGACGCGGAAGAGCTGGCGTTCCAGAAGCGCCACGCCTTCGCCCAGCTGATCCGCAACGGGATCACCACGGCGCTGCCGATCGCCTCTCTCTTCTACCGGGAATGGGGCGAGACCGTCGCCGAGTTCGAGGCCGCCGCTGCCGCCGCCGAGGACCTTGGCCTGCGGGTCTACCTTGGCCCCGCCTACCGCACCGGCGGGCAGGTCACGGACGAGGCCGGCACGATCCGCGCGGTCTACGACGAGGCGCGCGGACTGGCCGGGCTGGAGGAGGCGGCCGCCTTCGCGCGCAGCATCGACGGCATAGCGGGCGGGCGCATCCGCGCCATGTTCGCCCCCGACCGGATCGAGACCTGCACCGAGACGCTGCTGCGCCGCACCCACGCCATCGCCGCCGAGATGGGCGCCCCTGTGCGCCAGCACTCCTGCCAGTCCCCGATCGAGACGCGGCTGGTCCGCGAACAGCACGGCACCACGCCGATCGACTGGCTCGACCGGATCGGGGCCCTCGGGGCGAACTGGCTGCTGCCCCACGGCACCAATGCCACGGCGCGGGATTTCGAGCTGATGGCCGAGCATGGCGCAACGCTGGTGCATTGCCCGCTGGTCACGGCCCGCCACGGGATGATGCTGCGCAGCTTTGCCAGCTGCCGCGCCATGGGCATCAACATCGGGCTGGGGACGGACACCCACCCGGCGGACATGATCCAGAACATGCAGATCGGCATGATGGTGGGACGTCTCGCGGACGGTCCGCTGGCCCTGCGGTCGGAGGACATGTTCGACGCGGCCACCCTCGGCGGGGCGCGGGCGCTTGGCCGTGCGGACCTCGGGCAGCTTGCACCCGGGGCCAAGGCCGACATCGCCGTGATCGACCTGCGCCACACACTGCAGACGCCGGACCCGGTGCAGACGCTGATGACCGGCGCCTCGGGCCGTGACGTGCGCGATGTCTGGATCGACGGGCGGCGCGTGATGGCCGATGGCGTGATCCCCGGGGTCGATGCAGCGGCCGAGGCCGCCCGCGCTCAGGCCCAGTTCGACCGCCTGATCGCCAAGTATCCCGACCGCACCGCGGGCCACCCGCCCGTGGCGGAGATTTTCACCCCCAGCTACGAGAGGATCGCCCCATGACCGACATCGTTCTGGACGTGCGCAACCTGCGCGTCGAGTTTCCCACCCGCAAGGGCGTCCTGACCGCCGTGGACGATATCTCGCTGCAGATCCGGCGCGGCGAGATCCTCGGCATGGTCGGGGAATCCGGTGCCGGCAAGTCCATGACCGGCATGGCGATCCTCGGCCTGCTGGAGCCGCCGGGCCGGATCGCCGCCGGGTCGATCCACCTTTCAGGGGACCGGATCGACACGCTGGACGACCGCGAGATGCAGCAGGTCCGGGGCCGCCGGATCGGCGCGATCTTCCAAGACCCGCTGACCTCGCTCAACCCGCTGTTCCGCGTCGGCGACCAGCTGGTCGAGACGATCCGCCTGCACACCGCGCTCGACAAGGCACAGGCCCGCGCCCGCGCCATGGACCTGATGCGGGAGGTCGGCATTCCTGCTGTTGAAGAGCGGATCGACAACTACCCGCACCAGTTCTCGGGCGGGATGCGGCAGCGGATCGTCATCGCGCTTGCGCTCTGCGCCGAGCCGGAGCTGATCGTGGCGGACGAACCGACCACCGCGCTCGACGTCTCTATCCAGGCCCAGATCACGGCACTGCTGAAGCGGCTCTGCCGCGAGCGCGGCACGGCGGTGATGCTGGTGACCCACGACATGGGCGTGATCGCGGAAACCGCCCACCGGGTCGCCGTGATGTACGCCGGGCGGCTGGCCGAGGTCGGCCCGGTGGAAGACGTGGTGCGCCGTCCGCGCCATCCCTACACCGACGGGCTGATGGGCTCGATCCCCTCGCTGCGCAGCGAGGTCGAGGAACTGCGCATGATCCCCGGCGCCATGCCCCGGCTGGACGCGATCCCGCCCGGCTGCGCCTTCAACCCGCGCTGCGCCCACGCCGGGCCGCGCTGCCGCCGCGAAGTACCGCGCCTGGCCGCAACGGCCGAGGCCGGCGCCGCCTGCTGGCTTGCAACGGAAGGAGCCGTGGCATGACGATCCGATCCAACGCCATCCTGGAGGTCGACGGGCTGGAACGCCGCTTCGATGTCTCCGCGCCCTGGCTCAACCGCCTGATCGAACGCAAGCCGCGCCGCACCCTGCGCGCGGTGGACGGCGTCGACTTCGTGATCCAACGCGGCCAGACCCTCGCGCTGGTGGGCGAATCCGGCTGCGGCAAGAGCACGATCGCCAAGCTGGTGACAGGGCTGCACCCCCCCTCGGACGGGGCGATCCGCTTCCACGGCGACCGCGACCGCCTGCAGATGATCTTTCAGGATCCCTTCGCCAGCCTGAACCCCCGCTGGCGTGTCGGACGCATCATCGCCGAACCGCTGCGCACCCTGCGCCCCGAGATGCCCGCCGAGGCCGTTTCGGCCCGGGTGGACGAACTGCTGCGCACCGTCGGCCTTGCCCCGGCGGACGGGCTGAAGTTCCCGCATGAGTTCTCCGGCGGCCAGCGGCAGCGCATCTCCATTGCCCGCGCGCTTGCCGGCGAGCCCGAGTTCCTCGTCTGCGACGAGCCGACCTCGGCGCTCGATGTCTCGGTGCAGGCGCAGGTTCTGAACCTGATGAAACGGCTGCAGAAGGAAATGGGGCTGACCTATCTCTTCATCAGCCACGACCTTTCGGTCGTGCGACACATGGCCGATGTGATCGCGGTGATGTACCTCGGCCGGATCGTCGAGATCCAGCCGACGAAGGATCTCTTCGCCAACCCTCTGCATCCCTACACGCGGCTCCTGCTGGAGACGATCCCGGACCTCGAGGCGCCACAGCGGGACCGCGCGCCGATGGGGGGCGAAGTGCCGTCGCCGGTCTCTCCGCCGTCCGGGTGCAGCTTCCATCCGCGCTGTCCGCTGGCCTTCGACCGGTGCCGTCGGGAACGGCCGGAACGCCGGGCCGAGGTGCTCGACCGTCGCGTGGCCTGCTTTGCCGCCGAGGCGGAGGCCGGAGCGGCCGTCTGACGCGCGGGGCTGACACCCGGGCCTGAAACGAAACCGGCCCGTCGCGAAGGACGGGCCGGGGATCGGTTCAGAAGTCGAGGTTCTCGACGTTGAGCGCGTTCTGCTGGATAAACTCGCGGCGCGGCTCCACCACGTCGCCCATCAGCTTGGTGAAGAGGTCATCGGCCTCGGCCATGTCCTCGACCCGGACCTGAAGCAGGGTGCGCGCCTCCGGGTCCAGCGTGGTTTCCCACAGCTGTTCCGGGTTCATCTCGCCCAGACCCTTGTAGCGCTGCAGTTGCAGGCCCTTCTCGCCCTCCGACAGGATCGCCGTCAGCAGGTCGAGCGGACCGTAGATGTCCTGCACCCGCTCCTTGCGCACCAGCTTGGCGGGCCGGGTGTAGGTGTCGCGGAGCGTCAGGGTCATCTGCCCCAGACGCCGCGCCTCGCCGGAGCGCAGCGCGTTGCCGTCAAGCGTGCGGACCTCTTCCACACCGCGCACGGTGCGGTTCATCCGGATGCCCTTGTCCTGCGTCTGACGGCCCTGCCAGCCGCGCTCGTATTCCAGCGCGATCAGGTCCAGCCGCTCTGCCACGCGGTTCGCGGTGCCCTGGATGTCATTGTCCAGCACCCCCTGCTCGAAGGCGCCCGCGATGGCCGCCTGTTCGAGGATGTGGCGCGGGTAATGGGTCGGGAAGGCCTCGAGGATGCGCTTCACCGAACGCGCCTCTTCCACCACGCGGATGAGGTCCTGCCCCACGATCTCCTCGCCGGTGCCGAGCCGCAGGACCGCGCCGTCGGTGCCCTGCTGGATCAGGTAATCCTCCAGCGAGGCCTGGTCCTTGAGGTAGACCTCGGACTTGCCGCGCGCGACCTTGTAGAGCGGCGGCTGCGCGATGTAGAGGAAGCCCCCCTCGATCAGCTCGGGCATCTGGCGATAGAAGAAGGTCAGCAGCAGGGTCCGGATGTGGGCGCCGTCGACGTCCGCATCGGTCATGATGACGATCTTGTGGTAACGCAGCTTCTTGATGTCGAACTCGTCCCGGCCGATGCCGGTGCCGAAGGCCATCACGAGGTTGCCGATCTCCTGCGACGACAGCATCCGGTCGAAGCGCGCGCGCTCGACGTTGAGGATCTTGCCGCGCAGCGGCAGAACCGCCTGCGTCCGCCGGTCCCGGCCGGTCTGGGCCGACCCGCCTGCGGAGTCACCCTCGACGAGGAAAATCTCGGTCTTGGATGGGTCCTTCTCGGAGCAGTCCTTCAGCTTGCCGGCGAGGTAGTTCACGTCCATCGCCGTCTTGCGCCGGGTCAGTTCGCGCGCCTTGCGGGCCGCCTCGCGGGCCAGTGCCGCCTCGACGATCTTCGAGACGATCATCTTGCCCTCGTTCGGGTGCTCCTCGAACCATTCGGTCAGCTTCTCGTTCACGAGGTTCTCGACCGCGGGCCGCACCTCGGAGGAGACCAGCTTGTCCTTGGTCTGGGAGGAGAACTTGGGATCCGGCACCTTGACGGAGAGGACGCAGGTCAGGCCCTCGCGCGCGTCGTCGCCGGTGAAGCTCACCTTCTCCTTCTTGGCGATGCCGCTTTCCTGCGCGTATTTCGTCAGCGTCCGGGTCAGCGCGCCACGGAAGCCCGCCATGTGGGTGCCGCCGTCCCGCTGGGGAATGTTGTTGGTGAAGGGCAGGACGTTCTCGTGGTAGCTGTCGTTCCACCACATCGCCACCTCGACGCCGATGCCGTCCCGCTCGCCGGTCATGAAGATCGGCTCGGGGATCATCGGCTGCTTGGAGCGGTCGAGATATTTCACGAATTCCTTCACGCCGCCCTCGTAGAAGAGTTCTGTCCGCAGCGGTTCCGCGGGACGCTCGTCTTCCAGCACGATGCGCACGCCGGAGTTCAGGAAGGCCAGCTCGCGCAGGCGCTTCTCCAGCGTGGCGTAGTCGTAGTTCAGGTTCGAGAAGGTCGAGGTCGAGGAAAGGAAGCGCACCTCGGTGCCCTTCTCGCCCTCGGAGTCGCCGGTCACTTCCAGCGGGGCCACCGTCTTGGAATGCTCGAAGCGCACGTAATGGGCCTTGCCGTCGCGCCAGATGCGCAGTTCCAGCCAGTCCGACAGCGCGTTCACGACCGAGATCCCCACGCCGTGCAGACCGCCCGAGACCTTGTAGGAGTTCTGGTCGAACTTCCCGCCCGCGTGCAGCTGGGTCATGATGACCTCCGCCGCCGAGACGCCTTCCTCGGGGTGGATGTTCACCGGGATCCCGCGCCCGTTGTCGCGCACCGAGACCGAGTTGTCGGCGTGGATCTTGACCCGCACGAAGTCCGCGTGACCGGCCAGCGCCTCGTCGATGCCGTTGTCCACGGCCTCGTAGATCATGTGGTGCAGACCAGACCCGTCATCGGTGTCGCCGATGTACATGCCCGGACGTTTCCGGACCGCATCCAGGCCCTTGAGAACCTTGATGGAATCGGCGTCGTACTGAGGTTCGACCTTTTCGGGTTCGGCCATGCGGGGAGCTCCTTGAATTCCTGCCCGATTTATAGCGTTCGACGGGGGGAATGTCACGCAGATGACACAAGATTTAGGGGGTCTGACCGCTCAGACGAAGGGCAGGAGCGCCCCCACGAGAATCATCATCGCACCGGCCGCGATATTGGTCCGCCGCAGCGCCTTACCGGACTGCAAAAGGCGGCGCATCCGGTCCACGAAAAGCGCCAGCACGAGGTTGCCGACGAAGGGCACGAGGACCGAGATCGCGACGATCGCGGCGATGTCCGCCGCCGTCACCTGCGTCAGGTCGAAGAAGCCCGGCAGCACGCCCATGTAGAACAGGATCGCCTTGGGATTGCCGAGGATCACCATGATCCCGGCGGCAAAGCCCGCCCACATGCCCGGCCGCGTCAGCCGGCTGTCCGCGGCGATCTGCCGGTCGGCATTGCGGATCAGCAGCACGCCCATGGTCAGGAACATCGCCGCCCCGATCAGCCGCAGCACCATCAGGAAGCCCGAGAAGACCGAGACGACCCATGTCACCCCGATGATCGCGAGGAAGGGCCAGAGCGCATCGCCCAGGCACACGCCAAGCGCCACCGGCCAGGCCGCGCGGAATCCGCCCGACAGCGCCCGCGCCATCAGCGCCAGCCAGACCGGCCCGGGGGTGAAGAACATCACCACCATGGCCCCCGCGTAGAAGGCCAGTTCCCATCCTGTCAGGGTCATGGCTCAGCCGTCCTCATCCACTGCACCGCCGTCCGCAGGGATCGTCAGCCGTCCCTGCCCGTCCAGCGGCCAGAAGGGATTGTGCGCCACCTCCCAGACATGGCCGTCGGGATCGGCATAATAGCCGGAGTATCCGCCCCAGAAGACCTCCTCCGGCGCCTTCAACGGCTCCGCCCCGGCGGTCATGGCGGCGGCATAGGCCGCGTCCACCCCGTGCCGGTCCGCGAAGTTCTGCGCCAGCGTGATCGCGCCCGTCTCCAGCCGCGTGCCCTTGCGGCCCTGATCCTCGGCCAGGGCCTCGCGCCCGAAGAGACCCAGCCCCATGCCGTCCATCTGGTAGAAGCAGACGCCCTCCTGCTGTTCGACCGGCTGCCAGCCGAGATCGGCATAGAAGGCCCGCGACCGCTCGAGGTCGGCCACGCCGAGGGTGATCAGCGTCACGCGCTGCACGGGCAATCTGGTCTCGCTCATGTAGGGGCCTCCTCCGCCCTGATGCGACTTTCGCCGCTCTCCTCGGTCACTTCAAGATACTGCGCGCGGTCGCCCAGATCGGTGAAGAGCTCCGGCCCCGTCCCGGTCATCCAGGCCTGCGCGCCAAGGGCGCAGATCTCGTCGTAGAGCGCGGCGCGGCGGCCCGCGTCCAGATGCGCCGCCACCTCGTCCAGCAGCAGGATCGGCGCCGCGCCGATCTCCTGTGCCAGCGCCCGGGCATTGGCGAGGATCAGCGAGATCAGCAGCGCCTTCTGCTCCCCGGTGGAGGCATCCTTGGCCGCGATCCCCTTTGCGGCCCAATGGGCCTCCATGTCCGTCCTGTGCGGCCCCACCAGCGTGCGCCCGGCGGCCAGATCACGGGTGCGGCCGGCTGCCAGCGCCGCGCGCAGCGCCTCCGCATCCTCCGGCATCTCGCCCTCGGATTGCACCAATGTCAGCTCAGGCTGGGGAAAGGCCGTCTCGGCCCCCTGCGCGGCCTCCGCCAGCCGCGCCAGCGCCGCGCGCCGGTTGGCATCCACCATGGCGCCCGCCTCGGCCATCTGGCCCTCCAGCGCGGCATACCAATGGCCGTCGCGGACCATGTCCTTCAGCAGGCGGTTGCGCTCGCGCATGGCCTTCTCATAGGCCAGCGAGGCATCGCCATGTCCGGGAAAGAACGAGAGCGTCATCCGGTCCAGGAACCGCCGCCGCCCCTCGGCGCCCTCGATCCAGAGCCGATCCATGGAGGGCACTAGCCAGAGCACCCGCGCCACGCGGCCAAGCGCGCCCTGCGCCGCCACCTTGCCATCCAGCCGCAGCTGCCGCGCAGCCCCACCCTCGGCCCAGATCTCGACCTCGTGGACCTGCCGCAACGACTGCATCACGCCGGTCAGCTTCCAGCCGAGGGACTCGGGCCGCCGCGCCATCTCCTCGGCGCTTGCCCGGCGCAGGCCGCGCCCCGGCGAGAACAGCGAGACCGCCTCCAGCACCGAAGTCTTGCCCGCGCCGTTGGGCCCGTAGATCGCCACCGGCCGCCCGTCGCAGGCAATGCTCCCGACACGGTGCGACCGGAAATGCGACAGCCTGAGCTGCGTCAGGCAGAGGCGTTCCATGCCGCGCCCTCATTTCCTTGCAAGACATATCCCCGCCGGTAGCCGCCGCGCAGCGGCGAGACTGGCAAGCTGCCCGTCACCGAGAGCCGTCACACCCGCATCGGCATGACGACATAGACCGCCGAGGTATCGTTGCCCTCGCGCATCAGCGTCGGATCGCCGGAGGAGTTGAACAGGAAGACGGCGTTCTCGCGATCCACCTGGGATGCGATCTCCAGCAGGTATTTCGCGTTGAAGCCGATTTCCAGCCGCTCGTCGCCATAGGCCACGGCCAGTTCTTCCTCGGCCGCGCCGCTGTCGGGCGCATTGACCGAGAGGATCAGCCGGTCCTCGTCCAGCGCCAGCTTCACGGCGCGCGACCGTTCGGAGGAGACGGTCGCCACGCGGTCCACCGCGCGGGCGAAATCGCTGGCATCCACTTCCATCCGGCGCGTGTTGCCGTGGGGAATGACGCGGGTGTAGTCCGGGAAAGTCCCGTCGATGACCTTGGAGGTCAGCGTGATGTTCGGCGTGGCAAAGCGGACCTTGGTCTCGCTCACGGAGACGGCGATCGCCATCTCGTCGTCGTCCAGCAGCTTGCGCAGCTCGCCCACGGTCTTGCGTGGCACGATGACGCCGGGCATGTCCTCGGCCCCTTCGGGCAGGGCGGCATCGATCCGGGCGAGGCGGTGGCCATCGGTGGCGACGCAGCGCAGGACACGGCCTTCCTCGCTCTCGGCGATGTGCATGTAGACGCCGTTCAGGTAGTAGCGCGTCTCCTCGGTGGAGATCGCGAACTTCGACTTGTCGAAGAGCCGGCGCAGCACGGCCGCATTGGCCGAGAAGTTCGAGGTATATTCCGAGGACGCCATCACCGGGAAGTCTTCCTTCGGCAGCGTGGCGAGGTTGAAGTGCGACCGGCCCGCGGCGACGGTCAGGCGGCCTGCGGCGCTGTCATCGGTCAGGGTGACCATGGCGCCGTCTGGCAGCTTGCGGACGATCTCGTGCAGGGTCACGGCGCTGACCGTGGTGGCACCGGCGCGTTCGACCATGGCCGGGGCCCGGTCGACCACCTCGATGTCGAGGTCGGTGGCGCGGAACTGCACCGTGTCGCCCTCGGCCTCGATCAGCACGTTGGCCAGGATCGGGATCGCGTTGCGTCGCTCGACGACCGAATTGGCCTGGGCGACGGCCTTGAGCAGTGCTGCACGTTCGATACTGAGTTTCATCGCCTACTCCTGTCCCATCGCCTTGGGGCTGCGCGGCGCGCCCCGGGATGGGCAAGGTACCCGTTTCCCGATGCGCCACAAGCGTTTTTTCCACTTTTCCGCCGGATCGGGGACAGCGTCAAGGCGCTCGGCACATGGGCCGGGCGCCTGACGCTCGGGATTGCAGATTTTGAGGGGGACCGGCGCCTTCAGCGACATCCGGGGCCGGGTCAGTGCCGGGGTGCGCCGGACGCGGAAGGCCGTCAGGCCTCCAGCGCGCGGCGCAACATCTCGAGGTCTTCCGCGACCTGCCCGTCCTGCACCTTGAGCTCCTCTATGCGGCGCACCCCGTGCATCACGGTGGTGTGGTCGCGACCACCGAAGCGGCGCCCGATCTCGGGCAGAGAACGCGAGGTCAGTTGCTTGGACAGGTACATGGCGATCTGGCGCGGGCGGGCGAAGTTGCGTACCCGCTTGGGCCCGATCATGTCGCTGAGACGGATGTTGTAGTGCTCGGCCACGCGCCGCTGGATCTCCTCGACGGTGATCTTGCGCTCGGAGGCGCGCAGCACGTCGGCGAGGCAGTCCTGCGTCAGGTCCATGGTGATCTCGCGGCCCACCAGCGAGGCAAAGGCGAAGAGACGGGTCAGCGCGCCTTCCAGCACGCGGACGTTGGTGCTGATGCGATGCGCGAGGAATTCCAGCACGCCGGGCGCGATGGCGAGGCCCGGATACTGCTTGCGGAAGCTCTCGGCCTTGGACTGCAGGATGCCGAGGCGCAGCTCGTAGTCGGTCGGGTGCAGGTCCACGACGAGGCCGCACTGAAGCCGCGACTTGATCCGGTCCTCGAGGTCCTTGATCTCGCCGGGGGCACGGTCGGCGGAGATGATGATCTGCTTGTGCTGATCGACCAAGGCGTTGAACGTGTGGAAGAATTCTTCCTGCGTGCTGTCCTTGCCGGCGATGAACTGGACGTCATCGACCATCAGCACATCGACCGAGCGGAAGAGCGACTTGAAGTCCATCATCTTGCGTTCACGCAGGGCCTGCACGAAGCGGTACATGAACTGCTCTGCCGAGAGGTAGACCACGTTCAGCTGCGGGTTCGACGTGCGCAACTCCCATGCGATCGCGTGCATGAGGTGCGTCTTGCCGAGGCCGACGCCGCCATAGAGGAACAACGGATTGAAGGTCACCGGGCCGCCTTCGGCCACGCGGCGTGCGGCGGCATGGGCCAGTTCGTTCGGCTTGCCGACGACGAAATTCTCGAACGTGAAGCGCGGATCCAGCGGGGCGGGCGGGAGAAGCTCTTCGCGGGGGTCGGCCGCGAGGCTTGCGGGCGCTGCCGTGGCAGAGGCGGCCGTGGCGGGGGCTGCGGCCTGGGTTGCGCTGTCGGACGGGCCCGGCTTCGCAGCGGTGTTCGCGGCGATCACGGTGAATTCCACACGGCGGATCGAGGCGTTGCATGCCGAGATCTCGCCAAGGATCTTGTCGCCAAAGTTGCGCGAGACATAGTTGCCCGCGAAGGACGTCGGCGCGCCGATCACTGCCACGCCATCGCGGGTGGCAGCCAGTTCCAGCGGCTCGATCCAGTTGAGAAAGTTGTTTTGCCCGACGGAGTCACGCAGCTTCTGCTTGACTTCGCCCCATTGTTCTTTCGTCATTTTGCCCCCAAGCGTTTATTGTCCGGCGGTACAAACGCCCGCAGCCGGTTCGGGCACGACCTGGACTGCCGAGGGATTTCAGAACGAAAACCACACCCGTCACGCCAAGCAGCAGCAAGGCGCGGCACTGGTGACCTGCCCAATCCCCCCACGGGATGTGCAGGCAAATGTGGTAGCCTGAACGACGAAGCTCTCAGAGGTACTCAACAGCTTGGCAGCTCGCCCTCTGGTTGCATCGTCTTGGCACGCTCATCGGATACGGTGTGAACGCCCAAGCCCAAGACACCCAACGCAGGCTGGTTATTCACGCTATCTGGCCTGTAAAGACCTGCCGTATCCCCCCAAGGCGACCGGAATCGCAAGATCGAAGTTAGCAACCGGTGCGGGAGGTGAGCAACCGCAACAACGCGCTTGACTCACACCGGTGTGAAAAGAATCTCCGGCCCGCACAAAACCGCCACACCAACAAAAAAAGGCACCGCCGAAGCGGTGCCTTTCTAACTCAACGGCTTAACCGGATCAGGCGATGGCCTTCACGCGCGCCGTAAGACGCGACATTTTCCGGGAGGCGGTGTTCTTGTGGAACACGCCCTTGGTGACGCCGCGCATCAGCTCGGGCTGAGCTGCCTGCAGGGCGGTTTGTGCCGCGTTTTTGTCGCCGGACGAGATCGCCTCTTCCACTTTACGCAGGAAGGTGCGGATCCGCGAGCGGCGCGCCTTGTTCACTGCCAGACGACGGTCGGCCTGGCGGGCGCGTTTCTTGGACTGAGGCGAATTTGCCATGGACGTTCGTCCCCTTTAGGGTTCGGTGTAATCTGAAGCCGCGTCTTTAGGGCCGACTCGTCAGTGAGTCAACACATACGGCCAGTGTTTCTTGCCGAAATGCGCAGGAATGCGCCCTCGGCGGTTGCAGGCGGGGGTTTGCACCATCCCGCCGCCCGCGTCAATCGTCTCTCCTCGTCCCCTCAGTCGCCGGGATCGCGCAGATCCTTGCGGTGCCACGGCGCGGGCTCGCCGACCTTCCGGCAGATCTCCCGCAGGGCGCCGCGCATCCCCTCCTCCAGCGTCGGGTGATAGAAGGGCATCTCCAGCACCTGCCCCGCCGACATGCCGCATTCGATGGCCCAGGCCAGCAGGTGCGCCAGATGCTCACCGCCGGGCGCCACGAGGTCCGCGCCGGTCAGCCGCCCGTCGCGGCGGCGGGCATGAATCCTCAATAAACCATGGGCTTCGTTCATCACGCGGGCCCGGCCCTGGTCCCCGTAGTCCGCGGTTCCGGTGACGGTCTCTGGGTCGCCCTCCTCTGGAAGTACGCCCACGGTGGCACAGTCCGGCCGGGTGAAGGTCACCGCCAGGGCCACTTTCTGACGGCGCGCCGCGACCTCGGGAAACTGCGCCGCATTGCGCCCCGCAATCGTGCCTTCGGCCGAGGCCTCATGCAGCAGGGGCCGCGCCCCATTTGCATCACCCGCGATGAAAATCGGCTGGTCTCCGCACTGCTGGGTGTCGGGATCGAAGAGCGGAACGCCCTTTTCGGTGAGCGTGAGTCCTGTGTTTTCCAGCGCGAGTCCGTCGAGATTCGGGGGCCGCCCGGTGGCGACGAGAATCTTTTCGAAGACCGCGCTCTGCCCGTTCCAGCCGAGTCGCACGCCCCCGGCCTCGAGCGTGACCTCGGGTTTGACCCCCATGTGCAGCGGAAATTCCCGCTCCAGCGCGTCGCGCAGCACCGCGCCCGTCGGCTCCGGCAGCCCGGCATAGGAGGTCGCCGCGTCGAAGACCGCCACCCGCACGCCCAACCGGGCGAAGGCCTGCGCCAGTTCCAGCCCGATGATTCCCGCGCCGATCACGCCAAGGCTCTCCGGCAGGTCCTCCAGCTCGAAGACGTTTTCGTTGGTCAGCAGACGGTCGCCCGCCACGCGGTAGGGCGGCGGCACGAAGGGGGCGGAGCCGGTAGCAATGACGACGGCTTTCGCGCGAACCCGGTCCCCGGTGTCGAGCGCCAGCTCTCCCGGCGCGGTGAAGGCGGCGCGGGCTTTCAGGGTCACACCGTCGGGCAATTCCGCGATCGTCTTGCGCACGCCCCCGGCGAACGCGTCGCGCAGGTGCCGCACCCGGTTCATCACGGCGGAGCCGTCGATGCGCGGCTCTGCATGCACCCCGAGCGCCCCGGAGGACCGCGCCACATGCGCCGCCTCCGCCGCGGCGATCAGCAGCTTGGAGGGCATACAGCCGTCGTGGGCGCAGGTTGTGCCCTTGAAATCCGGGTCGATCAGCAGGGTCCGCGCGCCGTTCTTGCGGGCGTGGCTTTCGGCGCTCAGCCCGGCGGTCCCGGCGCCGATCACGGCAACGTCGCAGTCATGGAGCATGGCAGGTCCTTTCCAGCAGGGTCCTCCGTGACCTATGCCGAATTGGCGCCGCGTCATCCCCTCCCGACCGGGCCCTCCCGACCGGGCGGGCAGAAACGACAAAGGCCGCCCGAAGGCGGCCTCGATCTCGCATCCTGCGCCCGATCAGCGGTCGCGGAACTGCGGCTCGCGCTTTTCCATGAAGGCGGACATGCCTTCCTTCTGGTCCTCGGTCGAGAACAGCGCGTTGAACAGACGGCGTTCAAAGAGCAGGCCTTCGGAGAGGGTCGCCTCGTCGGCACGGTTGACGGCCTCCTTGGCGGCCACGACGCTGATCATGCTCTTCTCGGCGATCTTGGCCGCGGCGGCCATCGCCTCTTCCTTCAGCTGCTTCAGCGGCACGACGCGGCTCACGAGGCCCGAGCGTTCTGCCTCTTCGGCATCCATGAAGCGGCCCGTGAGGATCATGTCCATCGCCTTGGCCTTGCCGACGGCACGGGTCAGACGCTGGGTGCCCCCGATGCCGGGAATGACGCCGAGGTTGATCTCGGGCTGGCCGAACTTGGCGTTGTCGGCGGCAATGATGAAGTCGCACATCATCGCCAGCTCGCAGCCCCCGCCGAGGGCGTAGCCCGAGACAGCGGCGATGACCGGCTTGCGGGTGCTGCAGATGGCATCGGCCTCGGTCGCGAACAGATCGCCGACGAAGACGTCGGTGAAGCTCTTCTCGGACATCATCTTGATGTCGGCGCCGGCGGCAAAGTACTTCTCCGCCCCCGTCAGCACGACGCAGCGCACCTTGTCGTTGGTCCTGATCGAGGTCAGGAAGTCCGCCAGTTCGCCAAGCAGAACATCGTTCAGCGCGTTCATCGCGTCCGGTCGGTTCAGTTTTACCAGTGCGACGTGGTCTTCTATTTCGACGATGATCGTCTCATAGGCCATGAATTCAGCTCTCATCCGTTACGGCTAGGCACGATTCCCTAGCAGGTTCGGACTGTGTTTCAAGCTATCTTTGGCATTGCGGGCAGTAGAAGGACGACCGCCCGGACTGCACGATTCGAGCCACCACCGCCCCGCAATCCGGTGTCCGGCAGGGCAGGCCCTCGCGGCCGTAGACATCGAAATTGTGCTGGAAATATCCAAGCTCCCCATCGGCTTGGCGGAAATCCTTGAGCGAGGAGCCGCCCGCCGCGATAGCCTCTTCCAGCACCTGCCGGATGATCGGCACCAGCGCCTCGATCCGCGCCCGACCTATCCTTTTGCATAGGCGCGCCGGGTGAATTCCGCCACGGAACAAGGCTTCGCAGACATAGATATTGCCAAGTCCGGCCACCACGCGCTGATCCAGCAGCGCCGCCTTGATCGGCGTGCGCCGCCCCGCCAGCCGCTCGGCGAGGTAGGGCCCGTCGAAGGTGTTTCCCAGCGGCTCGGGCCCGAGACCCGAAAGCAGCTTGTGCCCCGCCTCCGCGCCCGTCGCCATCAGGTCCATCGCCCCGAAGCGGCGCGGGTCGTTGAAGGTGATCCGCGCACCGGAGCCCATGTTCAACACGACGTGATCGTGTTTCTCGGGGGCCGGATGATCGTGAACGAAGCGCCCCAGCGGATCGCCCGAGACCAGCATGCGCCCCGACATCCCGAGGTGGATCAGCAGCGTCTCACCGCCCGACAGATCGGCAAGGATGTATTTCGACCGGCGCCGCAGGGCCAGCACCCGCTGGCCCGTGAGCCGGTCTGCCATGCCTTCGGGGAAGGGCCACCGCAGGTCGGGACGGTTCACCAGCGCCTCGGAAATCACCTCGCCCTCCATCACGGGGGCAAGGCCGCGGCGGACGGTTTCGACTTCTGGCAGTTCCGGCATCTTGTCCTCTCGCGGGGTCGCGTCGCATTGCAGCGGCGGCGCAGCGCCCTATAAGGAGGGGCAGGCCACAGAAAGCGCAAGGGCATGAACGAGAAAACCACTCACTTCGGCTTCCAGGACGTTCCGGAAAGCGAGAAGGCAGGGCGCGTCAAGGGCGTGTTCGGCTCCGTTGCCAGCAAGTACGACGTGATGAACGATGTCATGTCCGTCGGCATCCACCGCATCTGGAAGGACGCGATGATGGACTGGCTGGCCCCCCGGCCCGGCCAGACGCTGCTGGATGTGGCGGGCGGCACCGGCGACATCTCCTTCCGCTTCCTCGACCGCGCGGGTCATGGCCATGCCACCGTGCTGGACCTGACCGAGCCGATGCTGGTCGAAGGCCGCAAGCGCGCCGAGGCGGCCCAGATGGCCGACAGCCTCGACTGGGTCGTGGGCGACGCCATGAACCTGCCCTTCGACGACAACACCTTCGACGTCTACACGATCTCCTTCGGGATCCGGAACGTGACCCGCCCGCAGGAGGCCCTGAACGAGGCCTTCCGCGTGCTGAAGCCCGGTGGCCGGCTGATGGTGCTGGAGTTCTCGCAGCTGCCGAACCCGGCAATGCAATGGGCCTACGACCGCTATTCCTTCAACGTGATCCCCACCATGGGCAAGATGATCGCGAACGATCGCGACAGCTACCAGTACCTCGTGGAATCGATCCGCAAATTCCCGGACCAGGAGACCTTCCTTTCCATGGTGCGCGCCGCCGGGTTCGAGAACGCCAAGTACCGCAACCTGAGCATGGGGATCGCCGCCCTGCATTCCGGCTGGAAGATCTGAGCGGATGCGCGGCCCGCACAACATCTGGCGGCTGGTTCGCACCGGCGCCACCTTCGAACGCACCGGCGCCATGGGCGAGGTGCTGGACGCCATGGATGCGCCGCCGATCCTGCGCACCGCGGCCCGGATCGCGGGCTGGCCGTTCCAGTGGCTGGGCCTGAAGGGCGATCCGGCAATGCCGCCTGTCACCCGGGCGATCACCGCCCTTGGGCCGGCCTACATCAAGTTCGGCCAGATCCTCTCGACCCGTCCCGACGTGGTGGGCCCCGAGATGGCGCAGCAGCTGCGCGTCCTGCAGGACAAGCTGCCCCCCTTCCCCACCGAGACCGCCAAGGCCGTGATCGAGGCCGAGTTGCAGCAGCCGGTGGACGAGGTCTTCTCGGAGTTCAGCGCCCCGGTGGCCGCGGCCTCCATCGCGCAGGTGCACCGCGCCCGCCTCGCCGACACCGGCGAGGAAGTGGCCGTGAAGGTCCTGCGCCCAGGCATCGAACGGGCCTTCCGCAAGGATATCGACGCCTTCTACTTCGCCGCCTCGATCATCGAATTCCTCGCCCCCTTCTCGCGCCGCCTGCGGCCTTCGGAGGTGATCAAGCATTTCGACGGCGTGGTGCAGGGCGAGCTCGACTTCCGGCTCGAAAGCGCGAGCGCGAACCAGTTCGCCTCCAACACCGCGCATGACGAAGGCTTCACCCTGCCGCAGGTGAAATGGCACGAAAGCGGCCGCCGCGTGATGACCATGGGGTGGGCCGAGGGCCTGCCGCTGGGGGACAACGAGGCGCTGGATGCCGCTGGCCTCGACCGCGTGGCGATTGGCGAACGGGTGCTGCAACTCTTCCTCAAGCACGCGCTGCGCGACGGCTACTTCCATGGCGACATGCACCAGGGCAACCTGAAGGTCGCGCCGAACGGCGATATCATCGCCTATGACTTCGGCATCATGGGGCATATCGACGAATACACCCGCCGGGTCTACGCCGAGATCCTCTATGGCTTCATCCAGCGCGACTACCGCCGCGTGGCCGAGGTGCACTTCGAAGCCGGCTACGTGCCCGCCGACCGGGACGTGGACGAATTCGCCCGTGCCCTGCGCGCCGTGGGCGAGCCGATCTTCGGCATGGACGCCACCAAGATCTCCATGGGCAAGCTTCTGTCCTACCTCTTCGAGGTGACGGAACGCTTTGGCATGGAGACCCGGATCGAGCTGATCCTGCTGCAACGCACGATGGTCGTGGTCGAGGGCGTGGCCCGCTCGCTGAGCCCGCAGATCAACATCTGGGAAGTCGCCCAGCCGGTGGTCACTGACTACATCACCCGCAGCCTCGGACCGCGGGCGGCGCTGCGCGACCTCGCGCAGACGGCACAGGTCATGGCCCGCTTCGGTCCGCGCCTGCCCGGTCTCGTGGAACAGGCGCTGATGAAGCAGGTGTCAGAGCAGACGCCGCCGCCGCGCCGCCGCTGGCCGGGGCTGATCGCAGCCGCGCTCGCCGGCATGGCCATCGGCGCGGCGATTGCCCTCGCCGTGGCAGAGATGCTCTGAACCGGAGTGCATCGGCGCAATTTTGCGACACAGGCCGTTGAAAATCCGGCCGTGCCACGGCGCGGCTATGAAACCCGGGCGGCATTCCCTAGTGTCGCAAAAAAGAAGTCCTTTGCAGGGAGAGACATTTTGAACGCGCGCAATCTGCTTGCCGTTCTGGCGGTCATGGGCGCTTCCGCTCCGGTCGCAACGCAGGCCCAGACCACCCAGCTCACCAACATGTTCGGCAACCCCGGCGGGCTGATCGACATGCCCTCTGCTGAAGTGGCCCCCGACGGTGAACTGGCGACGACCCTCAGCTATTTCGGCGGCTCGTTCAAATCGACCCTGTCCTTCCAGATCCTGCCTCGGGTCAGCGGCTCGTTCCGCTACACCGGGATCGACGGGCTCGATTCCACCGGGTTCGACACCTACTACGACCGCAGCTTCGACATCAGCGTCCTGCTGCTGAAGGAATCGACCAGCTGGCCGGCGCTCTCCATCGGCCTGCGGGACTTCCTCGGCACCGGGCTCTACGGGGCGGAATACATCACCGCCACCAAGGGCTTCATGGACGGGCGCCTGCGCGTGACCGGCGGCCTTGGCTGGGGTCGTCTGGGCGGCACCAATACCATCGGCTCCACCGGCACCCGCCCGACCGAGATCCTCGGGCAGGGCGGTATCCCGACCTATGACCAGTGGTTCCGCGGCGATATCGGCGTCTTCGCCGGCGTCAGCTACGCGGCCACCGACAGGCTGACGCTGAAGGCGGAATATTCCTCCGACGCCTACGAGCTGGAGACCGTCACCAACGACACCTTCGACCGCAAGTCCGACTGGAACGTCGGCGTCGACTACCAGGTGACCGATTACCTCAGCCTCGGCGGTTACTACATGTACGGCAGCGAGCTGGGTGTCTCGCTCCGCATGGCGCTGAACCCGCGCAACCAGGGTGTCGCCGGTGGCGCCGAGACCGCCCCGCCGCCGGTGCGGCTGCGCGCGCTCTCCTCCGTCGATGACCTCGGCTGGTCCGAGGTGGCCTCGCAGCAGAACGGCTACAAGTCCGAACTCGCCGACGAGTTGAGCGGCTATGGCATCTACCTCGAGGCCGCGACGCTGAAGCCGCGCCAGGCCATCGTGCAGATCCGGAACGAGCGCTACGACATCGAATCCCAGGCCATCGGCCGTACCGCGCGGGTCATGTCCCGCGTGCTGCCGGGCTCGATCACCAGCTTCACCATCGCCCAGAACGTGAACGGCATGCCCACCGGCTCCGTCACGCTGCAGCGCGCCGACATCGAACAGCTGGAGATGTCGCCCGCCGAAACGATCCGCGAGAAGGCGGTCTTTGCCTCCGGGCTGGCCGCCTCCGAGGCCGCCGTGCTGGACGAGACCTATCCCCGCCTCGACTGGAGCTTCGGCCCCTTCCTGCGGCTCGGCTTCTTCGACGTGAACAACCCGCTGCGCGCCGACCTCGGCCTGCGGGCCCGCGGGGCGCTCTTCCTGACCCCCGGCCTCGTGGTCTCGGGCTCCGTCACCTCGAAACTGGCGGGAACGCTGGACGAGATGAGCAGCCCGAACACCGGCACCGTCAACGGTGTGCCGGTCGTGCGCTCCGACAGCTCGCGCTACCAGACCGGGCCCGATCCGCGGCTCGAGACGCTTTATGCGTCGCAGTACCTGCAGTTCACGCCCGACGTCTATGGCCGCCTCACGGCCGGTTACCTCGAACAGATGTATGCCGGCGTCTCCGCCGAAGTGCTCTGGAAACCCGAGGACTCGCGCCTCGGGATCGGGGTCGAGGCCAACTACGCCAAGAAGCGGGACTATGATGGCGGCTTCGGCTTCCAGGACTATGACGTCTACACCGGCCACGTCTCGGCCTATTACGATATCGGCTGGGGCTTCCACGGCCAGGTCGACGTGGGCCGCTACCTCGCCGGCGACTGGGGCGCGACCGTCGCCATTGACCGCGAGTTCGACAACGGCTGGACCATCGGGGCCTATGCCACCAAGACCGACATCTCGGCCGAGGACTTCGGCGAGGGTTCCTTCGACAAGGGTCTGCGCTTCACCGTGCCGCTGGCCTGGGCGCTTGGCACGCCGAGCCGCCGCTCGAGCAACTTCTCGATCCAGTCCCTGACCCGCGACGGCGGCGCACGCCTGAGCGTGCCGGGGCGGCTCTACGACGCCGTCCGCGACTCGCATGAGCCCGAGATGGCCAAGACCTGGGGGAAATTCTGGAGATGAGCGTGACGCGCAAGTTCAAGACAGCAGCCGCCGCTCTGGTCGTGCTGACCCTCGCCGCCTGTGGCACCACCGAGGGCCGGCAGGAAGCCGTCAAGCGGGTCGTGGCCTCCTTCACGCCCGGCAAGGGCCAGTCGAACCACACCGTCAGCCAGGCCGAGATCCAGGGGGCCCTGCAGCGGTTCAACGGGCCGATGCTGCTGGCACAGGTGCCCTCGCGCAACAGCACCGCCGTGCTGCGGCGGATCGCCTCCAACGGGCCCTACGAGACCTTCATCACCGGCGACCGGCGGACCCTGACCATGGTGGACGGTATCCTCACCGGGACCCGCGGGCTGGGGCAGGACATCATGAACGCCACCGACCGCGAGGTCCGGCAACTGGTGACCACCCGCAAGGGCGGCGTGGCGAACCGGTTCCGCCGCTACCTCGACGCCGAGAACCACACCTACGAGCAGTCCGTCACCTGCTACGTGGAGCGCGCCGGAAGCGAGGCGGTATCGGCCGGCGTCGTCTCGGCCTCGACCACGGTGATGACCGAGAAGTGCCTGAACAAGGAAGAGGAATTCGAGAACACCTATTGGGTCGACGGCAACGGCCTTGTGGTGAAGTCGACCCAGTGGGTCGGGCCCGACAACGGCTATCTCGAGATCCAGTACCTGCGCCGCTGACCGCGCCACCGGCGGGCGCCCGCCGGTGATCACACCGTGTCGACCGGGCGGCGCAGCCCGGTCACATCTTCCATCAGGATGCGCCCGCCGCCCTTCAGCACCAGTAGCAGCGTGCCATTCTGCGACTGGCTCTCCGTGATCAGGCCGTAGGTTTCCATCCGGTCCGTGGCGGCGACCGCATCGTCGATGATATTCTCCAGCTCGAAACTGTAGTAGCCATAGGGCAGCACCGCACCGCTGTCGTCGGTTCCGTCCCAGGTCACCGGATCGGCCGAGACCGGAACCTCGAACCGTGCCATCTGGGTGCCCGATTCGTTGCGCACTACGACGAAGGCCGCCTCGGCCGCGGCCAGCGGGTTCGGGGACAACGTGACCGCGTCCCCCTCCCAGTAGGCGGGTGCGAGGCTGCGCGCCTCCATTCCGACCCAGCCCGATGTCTGGGCGAGGCTTGAGACCGCCATCTGGCCATGCAGGCTCTCCAGCAACTGGTTCGTCAGCACCTGCTGCTCCACCCCCGAGAAGGTGGCGAGCTGCACGGCAAAGTCATCCGCATCTACCGGGTCCAGAGGATCCTGATTGGTCAGCTGCGTGGCCATCATGTTGAGGAAGGTCTGGAAATCCGAACTTAGGATCGCCCCCGCCTGGGCACTTGCGGCGACATTTGCCCCGGTATTCGAGACCTGCTGCGCAGCCGCTGCGCTGGTAATCGCGTCTGTCATGGTCAAGGCGTCTCCTAAAGTCTGAGGTCCAGCCCGGCCTGCACAGCCGGATCGTTCACTGCCGGGGGCGGCGCAGGGTCCATCGCGACCGGTCCAGCAGCCGGGGCCCGCATCCCGTCCGTGCGCTCCTGTCCCGTGTCCCTGTCCCGACCGCCTGCGCTGTCCCCCGCGCCGTCCTGCCGGTCAAAGAGGAGGCGGACGTCCCCGTATCCCTCCTCCTGCAATTCCTTCATCAGCGGGTCCGCATGGCGGCGCATCAGAACAAGTGTCTCCGCGCGTTCCGCCGTGATATGCAGGAAGACACCGCCCTCCATATGATGCACCGCCATCCTCACATGCCCCAGTTCCTCTGGGCGCATCCGCACCTCGACTGCGGTATCCACGACGCTGCGCGCCGCAGCGGCGACCTGCTGGGCCATCTGCCGGACCGCGGCCTTCGGATGGTGCAACAGATCGGCCTGCACCTCGCGCGTCGGAGCGGACATCCCGCGCTCCTCGGGGGCCATCGAAGACGGCCCAACAGAGAGCAACATCTCATCGGGCGCCTGCAGCGCCCCACCATCGCCTGATGCGCCTCCCTCGGCGTTCCTCGCTCTCAGAGCCGCAGCCTCGGGCATCATCTTCGTCATGGGCGATGCCACGGGACGAGAGGAGGCGTATTGCGAAGACCTCAGGTCTTCACCTTCGCCGAAACCTCTGAGACTGATCCCGTCCTGACATCGCCTAGGGGCACTGCACGTCTACCTTGTGAGACCGCCATTCCACTACCAGTGTTCTCAAAAGAGGCCCGGGTCGACGGTGGTTCCGCCTGTTCCATGAAGGAGGATGGCACGTTCGCGGAAGAGGACACTCCGCGATTCACCTCGCGCGTCCTGACGCCTGATGCGATGACGCGCCGCCGTGGCGCACCCGACGCGAGAGACCGAGCCCATTAGGCGACTTTTCGTTTGAATGGGAAAACGCGCTGTACGACCAAGGGAACATCGTATGTCCAGCATTCTGACGAACAACAGCGCGATGGTCGCGCTGCAAACCCTGAAATCGGTCAACAAGTCGATGACCGAGACCCAGAGCCAGATCTCCACCGGTAAACGCGTCGCTGAGGCCTGTCCCGGGGTCCAGCACCATCGACACGAGATCCGGGGCGAACTGCAGGTGGATATCGTCGAGGTCCAGCAGATCCCCCAGCCTGCGCTCGACCGGGGTGTCCTTGACCTCGTCCTCCGGAGCGTCCGAGCTGCGGAGGGGCTGGCGTGCCATCCGCCACGCCAGCCCTCCGAGGGTCAGCGCCCCGATGATGAAGGGCACGAAGGGCAGACCGGGGACCAGCGCGAAGAGCGCGAGAAGCAAGGCCACCGTGGCCAGGGCCGGCGGGTAGCGCCCCAGCTGCGAGACCAGCGCAAGGTCGGTGGCCCCGGTGGCCCCACCACGCGCCAGCAGCAGGGCTGAGGCGATCGAGATGATCACCGCGGGGATCTGCGTCACGAGGCCATCCCCGACCGTCAGAATGGCATAGGTTTCAAAGGCATCGCCCAGCGCCATTTCGTGGACGAAGACCCCCATGACAAGGCCCATGACGAGGTTGAGCAGCGTGATAAGCAGGCCCGCGATGGCATCGCCCTTCACGAATTTCGACGCCCCGTCCAGCGAGCCGAAGAAGGTCGTCTCCTGTTGTTCCCGTTCGCGGCGCGCCTTGGCCTCGGCGTGGTCGATGGCACCGGCGGACATGTCGCTGTCGATCGCCAGTTGCTTGCCCGGCATGCCGTCCAGCGCGAAGCGCGCGCCGACCTCCGCCATGCGGGCGGCACCCTTGGTGATCACCATGAAGTTCACGATCAGCAGCACGCCGAAGACCACGAGGCCCAGGAAGATGCTGCCGCCCATGACGAAATTCGCAAAGCCCTGGATCACATCGCCAGCCGCCGCCGGACCGGTGTGCCCCTCGCCGATGATCAGTTTCGTCGAGGAGACGTTCAGAGACAGGCGCAGCATCAGGGAGGCCAGAAGTACGGTCGGAAAGGCCGAGAAATCAAGCGGACGGTCGATGAAGAGGGTGACGGTGAAGATGAGGATCGCCAGCGCGAAACTGGCCGCCAGCCCGATGTCGAGCACCATGGCCGGCATTGGCAGGATCATCATCACGATGATCGCCATGAGGGCCAGTGCAAGCAGCACCGTCGGCTGGAAGATGGTGGCGAGCGTCAGGCGGGGCATCGTCAGGGCCGTGCCCGACGGTCAGGCAGAAGCGCGGCCCGGGGCGCCGCCGAAAGAGGCCGCGCCCCGTTGGCCGGCAGCGCCACGAGCGATCCGTAACTGGATGTCAGGTGACCCTCCGGTGGGAGCTGGAGCAGCGGGAAACGGTTGACCCGCGCCGAGATCTCGCGCGGAGGGGTCTGTCCGCGCCGCGATGCGAGAGTGCGGGGCAACACATCCGCCGGGGCGAGATCGGCAACCGACCGGCGAATCCGGTCGAACCGCGCCCGGTAGCGGGTGGCATGGACGCGGGTCCGGGAATGGTAGGCCCCCGCCGCCTCGGACCATGAGCCGGTCTCCTCGTAGAGCTCCTGCAGGAATTGCGCCGCGTAGCGCGCGTTTGGCACAGGGTCCATCATGGTGGCAAGCGAGGAGAAGGCCTCTCCGTGCCAGCGATAGTTGATCTGGAAGCAGCCCACATCGTAGGATCGCGCACCCTTCGCGTGGCGCTCTGCAATATAGGCCTGCGCCTCTCTCGGGGTATCGAACCAGAGCCCCTTGCCCTCCATGTTCACCGTCCAGGGCCAGGGCTCGATCCGCCCGGCCCGCATACGACCGGTCTCTGTCCGCGTGATCGCCAGCAGAACGTCCAGCGGAACGCCGCTCTCCATGGAGACCTGCCGCGCCGCGTGGTCGCAAAGCAGCGCCTCCTGCGCCCCAAGATGCCCTGTGCCGAGGGCGCCGCCGCAGACCAAGGTCCATAGAAGAAGGCACCGGAAGACCAGGCACCGCAGAACGCCGCCCCCGGGGAGCAACCCGTCAAGGCTCAGCCTGCGGTGGCCTGCGGGGATCGTGACTACCTGCACCTCGGCTCCTTCTGTCGCCTGTTTCCTGCCGGGATCAGGGTGAGCGCGATTGGTTTAGATTCGGTAAGTCCTCACTGCTGGGGCGCCTCCAATGCCCCACTCATCTCGACCGACTCCAGAAGCTTCTCGAGAGTTTCCCGTGCAGCGCTGCTGGATTGGAGCAGCATCCGGTTCTGCGCCAGCGTTCCGTCAGGCAGGCCGCCACCCGGCCCGCGCTCAGGACGGGCCACGGGTTCCGTCTCGCTGCGCACGAGGTTGGCAAGATCGGAGAGCACCGGATCCTCGGAGGCGCGCAGGCGCTGCCAGTCCCCCGCGAGCCAGGCCTGCCGCGCGGCGCCGGCAGCGTCATCCAGCGCGGCAAAACCGTCGCTCGCCGCCTCGTGGTTGCCGAGTAGCGCCTCGGCCTCGGCCTTCAGCACCTCCACATCCGGGCCGCTGAGCCCGAGAAGGTCTGCCTGTGCCCGCCGCGGCCGCTCCAATGCCAAGGCGGCCCGGGCCCGCAGCAGACGTCGGTCGCGCCCCTCGACCCCCTCGGCCCCCATGGCGAGAAAACTGGCCGCTTCCTCCGGGAAACCGAGCACCAGCAACTGTTCCGCCACAGCGTTTCCAGCCTCCGGCGCAAGCTCCCCTGCCACCGGCATAAGGCGCGACAGGGCCACGTCGAGCAGGGCGACGTCCCCCGCACGCGCCGCAAGGCCGAGGGCGATATCCGACAGCAATTCCTGGCGCTCCGCTGCGGAGATCACCGCCTCGGCGCGTGCGAGTTCCTCGAAGGCCGTCTCGTAGCGACCGTTGGCCGCCAGCGCGCGGATCTCCGCCCGTTTCAGCCGTGCGCCGAGCGGCTGGCCCCTGAGTTGCGTGGCGTAGGCGGCGGCTTCTTCGATCCGCACAGGGTCAATCTCGGACCCCGACGACAGCTGGGTTTCGAGCAATGTGGCCAGCGCCTCTGGCGAGGCTTCCCCCCTGCGTTGGCAGCACGTGCGAGCCGCGCCTCCGCCGGGGCGGTCTGACCGGTGACCAGGTCGACCCGCGCGGCGGCCAGATCCGCCTCCGGCGGTGCGGGTCCGATGGCCGACAACCGCAGAACCTGCCGCGCGAGGTCCTGCTCCCCGGAGAGAAGCAACCGTTCCGACAGGATCGGGCCAAGGTATCGGCGCAGCGCCTCCGGCAGGGCAAGGAGCGTCCGTTGCACGGCGGCCGCGTTGATGCCGGCCCCGCGCACCGGACCGGCGGAGGCCAGCACGGACCAGAGCGCGACAGCCCCGTCGCAATCGGCCTGTCCGTCCAGTACGGAGGGCGCCCCGGTCTGGCCCATTTCGAGGATCCGGGCCATGTCGCGCAAGCTGGACAGGGCCACCTGCTCCGCTTCGATCCGCGACAAGGCCTCCAGCGCCTCCGCTCCGAATCCATAGTGGATATAGAAGCGGGCCAACGCGGTGAGCGCCTCCGGGTCTGGCCGCCCAACATCGCCATAGGCCGCAACACGCAATGCGCCGAGTTGCGATCCGAACGGACCCGTCGAGGCCCAGGACGCGACGTCGAAGGACCTGTCCGGCAGGCAAGCCTCCCCGTCGGCCGTCAGCCGGGGCGCACCTTCGACATCCCTTAGGGCCTGGTCCACGCTGCTCTCGGCCGCGACTTGAGGTTCCTCTTCCCCCGGCAGGCCGGGCGGTGGGGCGGACGGGATCACCGACGCCTCAGGCGTCGGTGTCGGCCGCGATCGTGCAAGGGCGACGGGATCGAGCAACCCTTGCGTCGCGGCTCGGGCGATCTGCTGCAGAAGGGCGCGCTCGGCCTCGCTCACCCGCTCGGCACGGGCCACCGCGGATGCCGCATCCTCAGGCGGAAACGCCTCTGGTGTCGGGACCTGCCGCGGCGCCGCGGGACGATCCCGAACGGTGGTCATCGGCACCTCGGCGCCGGGAGAGACAGTGCCGAAGCGCAGCTGAGGCCGCGTGGCAGACGGCGGCGTCGCGGCGGACCGGGCTGGGCCATCGGAGATATCGACCACCAGCAGGCGCGCGCCCTCCCTCTGCAGGGTGACGGGACAGTCGCAGGCCAGCGCCAGCGCGAGCCCGGAGCCCGCGACGGGCAACAGGTCTGTCAGGCGCGTGCGCGGAATCCGGGCGAAGACCCCGCCCGTGTCGAACCGCAGCCCTGCCCGTGACAGGCGAACGACGGGGTCCTCTCCGCCACTTTCCAGCGATCCTGTCACCCCGTCCGGCAGGTAGAACACCAGCCGGGTGAACGTGTCATGCTCCCCGCTGCGCACCTCCACCGTCTGAGCGGCAAGCGGCGGCGCGAACAGCAGGAGCAGGAGCAGAAGCAGCCTCATGCGGCGGCCTGTTTCACGTTCTTCAGGGCCTCCTCCAGCTCTGCAAAGCTGGGCCGGTAGTGCGAGGGCGTGTTCTGCCGCCCGACCTCGATGCAGATGTTGGTGGCATGGTTGTGCAGGTTCGCGACCAGCACCTCGCGGATCAGCTGGTAGAAATGGCCATCCTCCTCGACCACCGTTTTCACCTTGGTCGCGAAGGGGCCAACGAGACCATAGGCGAGGAACACGCCGAGGAAGGTCCCGACCAGCGCCCCGCCGATCATCTTGCCGAGGATCTCCGGAGGCTGGTCAATCGATCCCATCGTCTTGATCACCCCCAGCACCGCCGCGACGATCCCGAGGGCGGGAAGGCCGTCGGCCATGGTCTGAAGGGCGTGGCTCGAATGCAGGGCATGGTGCAGGTTTGCCTCCATCCGCTTCTCGAGAACTTCTTCCACCTGGTGCGGATCGTCGTAGTTCATGGAGGCAGACCGCATCGTGTCGCAGATCAGCCCGATCGCCTCGGTATCGGTCAGGATCTTCTCGTATTTCGAGAAGATTGCGGATTCTTGCGGCGCCTCGATATGTTCCTCGATCGCGACGGGATTCTGCCGGGCGAGACGGATCAACTCGAACAGGAGACAGAGCAGATCACGATAGTCCTCGGGCTTCCACTTGGGGCCTTTGAAGACCTTGCCCACATCCTTCAGCGTATGTTTCACGGCCCCCATGTCGTTCCCGATCAGGAAGCTGCCCACCGCGGCACCGCCGATCATCATCAGCTCGAAGGGCATCGCCTTGAGGATGATCGCCAGCTTGCCGCCGGCCAGAAGATATCCGCCGAAAACCATGATGAAGATCACCGCGATCCCGATGAATCCGACCATATGCCCTGCTCCTCTCCTACCGCCTTCTGCGGCGTTTCCTCACGTCGCGATGGCCCGCTCCGGGGCGGCTCCCGGGGTCAGTTCTTGGGGACATCCGCATTCCGCCCTGCCAGGACGACGCTGATCGTATAGGCGGTCTCCGGCGACAGGCCCGTCATGATCCCCGCCGCCGCCTCGGGGGCCATCCGCCCCAGGAAACCGGCGGCAAACTCCGGCGCCATGGTCTCGAACAGGGCTGCGGCATCCTTGGGCTTCATCTGCTCGTAGACCGCCGTGAGCCGGTCGATATCGCTTTGCGCCGCCTCGTCGGCGAGGGCGAGCGTGGCGCGCAGCGCCTCCTCCGCCTCGGTCAGGGCGGCCATCTTGCGGGCGATCTCTTTGTCCGCCACTGCAAGTGCCTGCATGCGGTCGCGAATCTGGCGATCCCGCTCATCCAGCTGGGCCGCGCGGCGCTGCACCGCCGCCAGGGCCGGCCCGACATCTTCGGGCGCGGGACAGGCCTCCGCCACAGCGGGCTCCGGCGCGGGCTTCTGCTCGATCGCGAAGGCGCGCCCGGCCTCGGGCCCGATCCGCATCAGGGCCGAGCTGATCAGCAGGGCCGCGATCACCATCAAGGTGCCCCGCGCAGGCCGCCTCCGCCGGGCCGCCCGCCGTGCGAAAACCACCGGCTTCGCATCGCCTTTGCCTCGCCGGATCATGCGCGCCCTCCCGCGTGGCGGGAGAAGACCGGGCGCGAGCTGTCCTCGGCCGGGGGCGGTGGATCGGACAGGTCGTGCATCGAGGCAACCATCAGCTCCAACCGCTTGGCCACGTCCTCCGCCCGAGTGGTCAGGTCCTCCAGAGAGGCACTCGATCCTTCGGCGGTCTCACGTGCGGCCGCGAGGGTGCGCGTCAGGTCATCGACCTGGGCCGAGAGCACGGCAACCGCCCCGCCGACCCCGGTTTCGAGGTCGTTGAACCGGGTCAGCCGGCGGGCGAGAATGAAGCAGTACAGCCCCGCGCCCAGTGCGCCGGCGACCAGAAGCACATCCGCAACAAATTCCATGGTTCCTCCTCACGTCAGTACGAATTCCATGATCAGAAGGTCGCGCACCATGTCAGGGCCCGTGACCACCTGGACCCGGCGGAGCATCTGCGACCTGAGCCGGATCAGCGCCGCCGGATCCTCGAGATCCCGCAGTTCCAGCGCGCGCAGGTAGGAGTTCAGCACGTCCACGACTCGGGGCAGCAACATCTCCACGTCCTTCTGCCGCCCGGCGCCGACCTCCAGCTGCGCGCGGAATCGGAGATGCCGGTTGTCGGACGGCCGCCCCATGGAGATCACCATGGGATCGACCGCGACGAAGGCCACGTCGGGCAGCGGTGTCATCTCCGCCGGGGCCTCCTCCATCGCGGAATGCGGATCGCCATCGCCGAACAGCATCCCGGAATAGACCGCGAAGAAGCTGCCCCCACCACCGACGAGCATCAGCACCAGCCCCAGGATCAGGGGCAGTTTCGACGCCTTCTTCGGCGGCTCCTCGTCAAGAATTGGTGCGTCAGTCATCTCGGCATCCGCGGTCAGCGATGCCTCTCTATAGCCCCGCAGGAACTAACCGATTGTTAAGCCGGATCGGCCAAAGATGCCCTCGATGGCAGGCAGAACGCCCGCCGGCAGGAGGTGCCTTGTGCAACAGATCTCGACCCTCTGGGGGGCTCTCGACACGCGACGCAGAGTGATCGCCGGGCTGGCGGCGCTTGCAATGTTCGCATCGGTTCTGGCACTCGGTCGGATGGCCGTGCAACCCAGCATGGTCCTGCTCTACTCCGGTCTCGAGAACGGCCAGGCAGGCGAAGTCGTGCGCGCACTGGAGCAGCGTGGCCTGATCTACGAGGTCCGGGGCGGCGCAATCTTCGTCGAGGCCGGCTCGCGCGACGAGCTGCGCATGACGCTTGCCAGCGAGGGCCTGCCCCGCAACTCCGCGCGCGGCTATGAATTGCTCGATTCGCTCAATGGCTTTGGCACCACGTCGCAGATGTTCGATGCCGCCTATTGGCGCGCGAAGGAAGGCGAACTGGCCCGCACCATCGCGGCCAGCCCGCAGGTGGACGCGGCGCGGGTCCATATCGCCCATGCCGGGACGAACCCGTTCCAGCGCGATTTCCGACCCACGGCCTCGGTCTGGGTGACGACCGCGGGCGGGACCGTGACCGGAGCCCAGGCCAAGGCCCTGAAATTCCTCGTCTCTTCAGCCGTGGCAGGGCTCTCTCCCGATGATGTCGCCGTCATCGACGCCGCGGGCGAATTGATTGCGGCCTCCGACGAGGAGCCGCGCGCCTCCGCCAGCGACGATAAGGAGGAACAGTTGCGCGACCGCGTGCAGCGCCTGCTGGAGGCCCGGGTCGGCTATGGCAATGTCGTCGTCGAAGTGTCGGTCGATACCGAAACCGAGAGTGAATCGATCCGCGAACGCCTGTTCGATCCGGCCAGCCGGGTGGCGATCAGCACCGATACCGAGGAAAGCTCCAACTCGGCGCAGAACGCGAACGCCGGACAGGTGACCGTCGCCTCCAACCTGCCCAACGGCAATGCCGGGGCCGACACCCAGGGGTCGTCGAGCCAGTCCAGTGAAACCCGCGAGCGGGTCAACTACGAGGTCTCCGCCACCGAGCGAGAGGTCACCCGCGCGCCCGGTGCGGTCAAACGCCTGACCGTCGCGGTTCTGGTCAACGGCACGCTGGAACAAGGCGAGGATGGCGCGCCGGCCTTCACCCCGCGCAGCGATGCGGAGCTGGAGGCGATGCGCGAGCTGGTCGCCTCGGCCGTCGGCTTCAACGAGACCCGCGGCGATGTCATCACCTTGAAAACCATGCAGTTCGAGGCAACCCCGGCGCAGGGTACGGACAGCAGCGGGGCGCTCCTCGATCAGCTCCTGCTGGACCCGATGGCCCTGATCCGCATCGCCGTGCTGGCCGCGGTCGCCCTGATCCTCGGCCTCTTCGTCCTGCGCCCGCTGCTGCGGCGCCCCTCCGAGGAGGGCATGATGCTGCCCGCGCCCGCGGGCACCATGGATCAGGAGACGGCCCTGACCGGGGAAATCGAGGAGGATGATTTCGCCTTGCCGGACCTGCCGATGCTCTCCGGCTTCGACGGCGGCACGCAGGACCTGCCGGAGGATGCCTCGCCCGTTGATCGCCTGCGCGCCCTGATCGCCGAGCGTCAGGGCGAAACGGTCGAAATCCTGCGCAGCTGGCTCGAAGACCGGGAGGGCACCACGTGACCCGCCTTGCCGAGCTGCTGGAAAATTTCGGGGCCCCGCCGGCGCCTCCGCCCGGTACGGGCCCCAACCCGGAGGAGATCGACGCGCTCAAGGTCGCCGCCTACGAGGAGGGCTACAAGGCCGGCTGGGAAGATGCCGCGAAGGCCCAGGCCGACGACCGCAGCCAGATCACCGCCGAGTTCGCCCGCAACCTCCAGGACCTCAGCTTTACCTACCACGAGGCCCATGCCCACCTGCTCAAATCCCTTCGCCCGCTGCTGGAGGATATGGTGCGGATGGTCCTCCCACGGCTGGCCGAGCAGACCCTCCTGCCACGAATTGTCGAGGAGCTGCAAAGCCTTGCCCGGGGCGAGCAGCCCCGCGGGGTGGAGATCGTCGTCCATCCGGACGCCGCTCCCGGCCTCGAGGTCGCGCTTGAGCGGGACCTCGGTGTGCCGGTTGCCCTGGTCGAGGATCCCTCCCTCGCCGAAGGGCAGGTCTACCTCCGGCTCGGCGAGGACGAGCGTCAGATCGACATGATTGCAGTGCTCGACGGCATCTCGGACGCCGTGGCCGCATTCCTGCAGCAAACCGAAGCAGAGGTGAAACATGGATGACCAGACTTCCACCGAGGGCGCCCGCCGGTCGCCCTTCGCCGCCGTCCCGATCGAGATCATCGTCTCTGTCGGCAAGGCCCGCCCCCTGATCCGCGACCTGCTCGCCATGGAATGCGATGCGGTCCTCCCCCTTGATCGCCGGGTGGAGGACCCGGTCGATCTCTACGTGGGGGATCGCCTCATCGCCCGCGGCGAGTTGGAGGAAATCGAGGGCGATCAGGAGGGCCGTCTCGCCGTCAGGCTGACAGAGATCGTCGACCTGCACCAAGGTCTCTGATGCGCCTGATCGCCGCCGCGCTCATCCTGCTCTGGCTCGCCTCCCCCGTCGCGGCGCAGGAGATCACCCTCTCCGCCGGCGACGGGACCTCGCTGACCGCGCGCGGGATCCAGCTGATCCTCCTCGTCACCGTGATCTCCATCGCGCCCGGGCTCGCGATCATGGTGACCTGTTTTCCCTTCCTTGTGACGGTTCTGGCGATCCTGCGGCAGGCGGTCGGGCTGCAGCAGTCGCCTCCGAACATGCTGCTCGTCAGCCTCGCGCTGTTCCTGACCTATTTCGTGATGGACCCGGTCTTCTCCGCGGCTTGGACCGAGGGGATCTCACCCCTGATCGACGGGCAGATGGCGGTCGAAGAGGCCCTGCCCCGCGCGCTTACCCCGTTCCGGGGCTTCATGGCCGCCCGTATGGAGCCCGAAACCTTCGAGCAGCTCGCGGCCCTGCGTCCGGAGACGGCGACGCTGCCGCCCGACGCCGAGGCACCACTCTCGCTGCTCGTACCCAGCTTCATGCTCTCCGAGATCGCACGCGCCTTCCAGATCGGCTTCCTGATCTACCTGCCCTTCCTGATCATCGACCTCGTCGTCGCCGCCGTGCTGATGTCCATGGGTATGATGATGGTGCCGCCGGCGATCGTCTCCCTGCCGTTCAAGCTCGCCTTCTTCGTCATCGCCGACGGTTGGAGCCTCCTCGCCAGCAGCCTCGTGCGGAGCTACGTCTAGCCCGTCGCCGCCACAGCCCGCCAACCTCCTTCGATGAATGAATACCCATTCATAAGAAGCCCGATTCCCTGCTTCCCAGTCGAACTGGGCCAAGCGCGACCAAAGCGCGTTTCACGATACAAACCCCTATAAGGAGCGTTTCGGTGCCCGCTGGACATACCCCTACTGAGGGATTGACCCGCGCATATGAATACGCATACATCAGCGGCAGACCGACCTTTTCGCAGGGCCACCAGCACCAGGGCAGGCCGCAGCACAACCACAATGATCAGGACCCTCCATGACCCAGACCCAGTTCGTCACCGCGGATGCCATTCGCTCGGCCTTTTCGCAGGCCATGTCCGACATGTACCGCACGGAGGTCCCGGCCTATGGCACGCTGCTCGAATTGGTGGCCGAGGTGAACGACCAGACGCTGGAGGCCACGCCCGGCCTGCGTGACCGGCTGGCAGCCTCGGAAGGGCTGGAGCGGATTTCCGACGAACGCCACGGCGCGATCCGCCTCGGGACCGCCGAAGAACTTGCCACGATCCGTCGGATTTTCGCGGTCATGGGGATGTTCCCGGTCGGCTACTACGACCTCACCGTTGCCAACGTGCCGGTGCATTCCACGGCCTTCCGCCCGATCTCGGCGGAGGCGCTCAGCATCAACCCGTTCCGGGTGTTCACCTCGCTGCTCCGCCTCGACCTCCTGAAGGATGCCGAGTTGCGCGACCTCGCGGGCGAGGTCCTCGCCAGCCGCCGGATCTTCACGCAGGAGGCCATGGACCTCACCGCCAAGGCCGAGGCCGAGGGCGGTCTCGACAAGGCGGATGCCGCGTGTTTCGTTCAGGCCGTGCTCGAAACCTTCCGCTGGCACGACCGGGCGCTCGTCAGCGCCGAGGTCTACCACCGGCTCCATGACGCGCACCGCCTGATCGCCGATGTGGTCAGCTTCCGCGGGCCGCATATCAACCACCTCACCCCGCGCACGCTCGACATTGATCGTGTTCAGGAGGGCATGCCCGCCAAGGGCATCGCGCCCAAGGCCGTTGTCGAAGGCCCGCCGACCCGGACCTGCCCGATCTTCCTGCGCCAGACGTCCTTCAAGGCACTGGAGGAGGTCGTCTCCTTCCACGACGGCGCCGGAAGCTGGACTGCCGGGTCCCATACCGCGCGCTTCGGCGAGATCGAGCAGCGGGGGGCGGCCCTGACGCCGAAGGGGCGCGCACTCTACGACAGCCTGCTCAACACCGCACGCGGGCGCTGCCGTCCCGCTGGCGACGGCAGCAATGCCGATGAGTATCGCGCGACGCTGGCCGAGACCTTCACCGCCTTCCCCGACGACTGGGAAGAGATGCGCAAACAGGGGCTCGCCTATTTCAGCTATCGCCTGACCGACGCCGGCGCGGCGACCCGGCTCGAGAGCTTCGACCTCGAGGCGGCGCTGGCGGAGGGGCTCATCACCTGTGACGCCCTGGTCTACGAGGACTTCCTGCCGGTCAGCGCAGCGGGCATCTTCCAGTCCAACCTTGGGGATGACGAGAGCCAGGCCTTCGAAGCCAGCCCGAACCAGAAGACCTTCGAAGAGGCGCTCGGCGCCGAGGTCCTCGACATGTTCGAGCATTATGCCGGCCTCGAAAGCGCCTCCATCGAACGCTGCGAGCGCCAGCTGACCGGTCGCTGAATTCGGGCGGGGCGGAGGGCAATCCCGCCGCCCCGTCCGCCGCGCACCTTGAGCCGACTCAGGCGGAGCCGCGCGGGATCAGGGTGAAGCCCACGTCGATCACCGCCTCGGGGGTGTCGGACGTCCCCTCGATCCGCTCCAGCAACGCCCGTGCCGCCCGGTCTCCAAGGTCGGCACGGTCTACCCGGACGGTGGTCAGCGCCGGTTCGGTGTCGGCGGCAAAGTCCTGATCGCCGAAGCCGACGACGGCGATATCCTCCGGGATTCGCAGGCCCCGTGTCTGCGCTTCGATCAGCAGCCCATGGGCGAACTGGTCCGATCCGCAGAAAATCACGCCATCCGAGAACCCCCTGTGATCCATCAACTCACGCAGAGCCGCACGTCCCTGGCCGAGGGTCGGCGCCCCGGCGGGGGTGTCGATCGACAGCACCGGCATGCCGCTGAGCTCGGTAAAGCGGGAAATGAACCCATCCCGGCGCGTGAGGGTCCGCACATCGGATGTGTTGACCGTCGCCGCCCGACGATAGCCGCGTTCATGGGCGAAACGGGCGACGGCCTGACCGGCGTCGAACTGGGAAAAGCCCACCGAACAGTCGATCGGCGTCTCGGTCAGGTCCCAGACCTCGACCACCGGGATATCTGCATTCAACAACATCCGTCGCGTTGACGCCGTGTGCTGAAGCCCCCAGAGCAGGATACCATCGGGGCGACGCGACAAGAGCGTCGCGACGAGCTGCTCCTCCACATCGGGGTCGAACCCGGTCTCGGACAGCATGATCTGGTAGCCGTAGCTGCGCATGATATCCGAGAAGGAATGCAGCAGGCTGGCATAGACGATGTTCGTCATCGTGGGGATCAGGGCCGTGATGAGCTGCGTTCTGCGCGACGAGAGCGCGCCGGCGAGCGCATTCGGTACGAAACCAGTCACCTCGATCGCCTCGCGGATGCGCTTCAGCGTGTCAGGCGACACTTTCTCGGGATGCGACAGGGCCCTGGACACCGTGACCTGAGACACACCGGCCAGCTTGCCGATCGCCGCCATGGTGATCCGGCTGCCGGACCCGCCCCTGCCCATGGCCCGTGATGGCGGTGTCCTGTCAGACATCCCGGTCCGCCCACCGGTCCCTGAGTGCCTGACATTGCATGCTCAAAACTCCGCGCCTGTCCTGTCGGTGCCCTCCGCTGCGCAGGGACCTCGTGGACCCTTACAGCACTGACTGCCAATGGTCATACCGAGGCCGTCACAAGCGGACAAGCCTCGTGGCCCTGTTGTCATACACATGGCGCGATGCGGCACGCGGCGGCGGACCCCGAACCTCCGCGCGCTACCGGACGAGGAATTCTGCATGCAGGGCCCCGGCCGCCTTGATACTCTTGAGAATGTCGATCATGTCGCGCGGAGACACCCCGAGCGCGTTCAGCCCGGCGATGACCTCGGACAGGGAGGTACCCTCCGGTACCTCGGCCAGCCCGGTGCCGGGCTCCTCATCGATCTGAGCGCGGCTGCGCGGAACAACGAGGGTTTGTCCTTCGCTGAAGGGGTTCGGCTGCACGACGAGTGGCGACTCCTCGATCCGCAAGGTCAGATTCCCCTGGCTCACGGCGACTCGGCTGATACGCACGTCATCCCCCATCACGATCGTGCCGGACCGCTGATCCACCACCACCCGCGCCTTCCGCTCCGGCTGGACCAGGATATTCTCGACCCGGCCGAGGGCATGCGCCGTGGACCGCATCCGCGTCGCCCCGACGTCGAGCGCAACGGTCCCCGCGTCGAGCATCAGCGCGACACCGCGGCCGAACTCGCGATTGATCGCCTGCTCGATTCGCGCCGCGGTCGTGAAATCCGGCACACGCAGCGCGAGGCGGAGTTGCTGCAGGTCGCTTAGGGCGAAGTCGATTTCCTGTTCGACCCGCGCGCCTGAGGGGATCACGCCCGAGGTCGGCACCCCCTGGGTAACACTGGCGGCCTCCCCCTCGGCCCGCGCCCCGCCGGCGATGACGGTCCCCTGCGCCACGGCATAGATCTGTCCATCCGCGGCATTCAGCGGTGTCATCACAAGCGTGCCACCCAGGAGGCTGCCCGCATCACCGATCGCGGACACCGTGACATCGATCTGAGACCCGGCGCGTGAGAAGGGCGGCAGTTCGGCAGTGACGAGCACGGCCGCCACGTTCTTGGGCCGGAACTGCTCACCGGTGACGTTCACCCCGAGACGCTCGAGGATATTGGTCATGATTTCCTCGGTGAACGGTGCGTTCCGGAGGCCATCGCCGGTCCCGTCCAGACCGACCACGAGACCATAGCCGACCAGGTCGTTGCCCCGGACGCCATCGAACTCGACCAGATCCTTCAGCCGCACCGGGGCCGCGTCCGCAGGCATCCCCGCGCAAAGGGCAAGGATCACTGCTGCGATACGCAGTCGCAGCCACCCCCCGTACCAGCCGCAAGCCCCCGCCCAAGGCCCGATATCCAGACCCCAGGCCTTCACAGGTAGCTCGTCAGCGAGAGGCGCGCCATGCGGGCGGTGACAGCATAGAGCGCCTCCAGTTGGAACTGCACGTCTTCGAGACGACTGGCGGTCTCGTAGGGGTCCGCTTCCAGCAAGCCGGTGCGTGCGATCTCGTAGGAGGTCCGCTCCGCCGAGAGCCGCGTGGAGGCCTCCTCCGCGCGCGATTGAACGTAACCGAGATCCGCCCTGATCTGGGTGAGCCCCACCTGGTCGAAGGTAAGCCCTTCACCCGCAGCGGTCAGCATCTGCTTCTGGAGATCGATATCGAAGGACAGCGCGCTGTCTCCCGCAAGCGCGGCCATCGCGGCGTGTTTCAGGAGGACCCGCAGGGCAGGATCGTCCGCGCGGAGGCCCAGATCGACCGTTTCCCCTTCGCCAAGCCGCAGCGGTGGCAGGTCCTCGGCGCTGCCAAGATAGGCGGTTGTCTCGAAGCCGCCGCCCGGGTCCTCGAACCAGGCATCGAGTTTCGCCTGCACCCCCGCGAGGGTGGTTTCCCCCGCAAGCTCCGTGCGCAGGTCGGCCAGGATATCTGCGCCGCTGGCGAGGGCGGCACTGTCCACAGTTTCACCCGCAAAGAGGGCGCGGCCCGCCTGATCCGAATTCAGCGTCGTCACCAGCAATCCGAAATCGGACACCGCGCGCGTCGTGGTCGCATGAACAGCCTCGGCGAGGTTGGCCGACCCGCTGGAGAGCGCGGCCAACCCGAGACCCTCCGAAACCGTCTGGAAATTCTCCAGTGCCGCTTGCATGCCATCGCTGAACAGCGCGGCCTCGCTCGTGGCATCTTCATAGGCCCGATTGAGGGTGAGGTTCCGGTCAATGTCGGACAGGTAGGCGTAGCTGCCTGACAGATGACGCGCGATATCCGCGGTCTTGCCGGAAGACAGCTCCTGCACCAACTGGTTCATCTGGGCCTTCAGCGCCGTGTTCTGGCGCCGCATCATGTAGGACTGGGCGAGATCGCCGATGGAGGTGAGGGACATGGGTCAGATGCTCAGCAGCGCGTTGATCATTTCGTCGACGGTCTGGACCACCTTGGCATTGGCGGCATAAGCCTGTTCAATCAGCAGAAGGCGCTGCATTTCCTGATCGGTGTCGACACCTTCGGCCAGCAGGCGGGACTTCAGTTCCTCCTGTCGCGTGGCCGAGAAACTCAGGTGTTGTTCCGCCGCGTTGCGGCCCGTCGCGGCGAGCGAGAGGACCGTCGCCGCGATGGACGTGGTGCTCAGCCCCGCTGTCCCGAAGGCAGGCAGGCTGGGCGTCCGCGTTTCATCCATGGCGTCCAGCATGTCCTGCAGCAGGAGGGAATCGCCGGCACTGCCGGGGCCCGTCGCCCCCAGCCCATCGCGCAGGCGCCAGGTCGCGCCGCCCGAGGCCGGGTCGACCAGGGCATTGATGCCGATGCGCCCGGCAATGCCCGTCTCGTCGGCAGGGTCGAAAACCAGCCCCAGGTCGGTGAAAAGCCCCGCATCGCCACTCGCGCGGGTGGGGTCGATACCGGCATCCTGGAACCGTTCGATCAGGTCGCGGGCGGCAGAATCCACCATTCCCTGGATCTCGGTCGCCTGGCTGTCGCGTATCTCGAAGAGCGCGCCGAGGCGCCCGCCCGCGATCGGCCCGCCCTCGCTGCCGGTGCGAATGTCATTTCCGTTGAGTGTGAGGCCGGACAGCAGCCCGTTCTCGAGTGTCATGTGCGGCGCGATCACGTTGGTGCGGACGAAGGAGAGCTGGGCCGCGCGCCCGTCAAGCAGGATCGCCCCGCCGGGACTGACGAGGGCCACGGTGCCATTGTCTCGCGGCACCTGCGTCACCGGGATGTAGCCGGAGAGTTCGTCAACCACCGACTGCAGGTGGTCCATCAGCGCCGCCGCATCCCCACCGGTGTTGAGGGTGCGGGCAATATCGCTGTTGAGGGTTTCGGCCTGAAGCAGCAGGTCGTTGATCCGGGACACCGCGGCGTCGATCTCCGTATCGGCCTCCTCGCGGATGGTCTGGATACCATCGGAGACATCGTTGAAGGCCCCGGCCAGGTCCTGCGCCGCCGTCAGCACCCCCGACAGCCGCTCGGTCAGGTCGGGGCGGCTGATGGCGGAGATGAGGCTGCTTTCGAACCGCGCGACGACATCCGTGAGCGAGCCGGCGTCCTCCGGCGTGCCGAGCAGGTCCTCGATCCGCTGGTGGTAGGTGGCGAGCGTATCCGCGCCGGCCAGCTCGCCCTCGGCAAGGCGCAGGTCCCCGAGGAGGAACTGGTTCATGTGGCGCGAGACGCTGTCGATCTGCACTCCGCCATAGGAGCCGGTGGCCCGCGAGGAGAGGTTGATCGAGCGCCTGCCATAACTCTCGGTCAGGGCATTGGAAATGTTGGAAGAGACCACGGTCGCCGCACGGGACGTTGCCGTCAATCCGCTGAGCGCGTTGGACAGAGCACCTGAGAGAGACATGACAAGGCCTTTCCCTTATCAGAGGCCGGGTGCCGGGCGGACCTCCGCCCGGGGTGTCACGGCCGGGTCAGCGTTTGATATTCGTCGTTTCCTGAAGCATCTCGTCGACGGTCTGGAAGACCTTGGCGTTGGTGGAATAGGCCCGCTGGGTCTGGATCATCTCCGTCAGTTCGGCAGCCACATCGGTGGCCGATTCCTCACGCGCAAAGGCGACCACATCCCCGGTCGGGCCGTCCCCGGCGTCCCAGAGATAGAACTTCCCGCTGTCGGGCGAGGGGTAGTAGGTCTGGTAGTCGAGCGCGACCAGCCCGTTCACATTGGGCAGATCCGCCAGCGGCACCTGGTAGATCGTGCGCCGGACCCCGGTGTCGAAATAGGCGTGGACGTAGCCGTTGGCATCCACCTCGACCGAGGTCATGTTCCCGACCGGCGAGCCATCCCGCGTGATCGAGACCGGCGCGAAGCTGTCGGACAGTTGGGTCAGCCCGTCCGGCTCCCCGATCATCCCGAGATCGATCTCGATCGGGCCGCCGGCCGCGGTCACGATGATCGTCCCGGTGGCCGGATCGTAGGCGGTGCCCGTCGTCTCCGCCACCGAGAGCAGCGTCCCGCCGGAGGTCCGGCTGTCATCGAAGGTCAGGGTATATTCCCCGACCACGGCCCCCGCGGAGGCGCTGTCCATGATCACCATGGTCCATTCGTTCGAACTGCCGGTCGCGGGAATGGTCGGCGTGAACTGCACCGTCAGGTTCTCGGAGGTGCCGAGGTTGTCGTAGTATTCGACCAGCAGCTCCTGCATGTCGCCTGCGGCGGTCGAACTCGTCTCCGTGGCGGGCAGGTTGACCCCCAGGTAGACGCTCGTCGTGGGCTCGCCCGAGAAGAGATTGACGTTGATCTGCACCGGCTCCAGCCCGTCGGAGGTGTCGCGGGGGAAGGTCGGGATCTCGCCCGAGCTGTCCGCCGGCCAGCCGAGCAGCATGAGCCCGGATTCGGTGCGCAGGTAGCCGTCAGCGTCGGCCCGGAAGGACCCGGTCGTGGTCAGCATCATGCGGTCGAAGGTGCCGGTATCCTCCACCTCGTAGGCGGGAGCGACGGGGATCAGGCCCCTGCCCCGCACGGCGAGGTCGGTCGCGTTGTTGGTGGTGACGAGCGGCCCACGCTCGTCGATCAGGCGCTGCGTCGTCACCCGGACACCGCCCGCCGTGTAGCCGCCATTGTTCGCCCCGATCACGAGCGAGTGGAAATCGGCCTCGGCCCGCTTGTAGCCGTAGGTCGCCGAGTTCGCGATGTTGTCAGCGATCGTGGCCAGTTTGGCCGAGTTGGTGAACAGTCCCGCCACGCCCGCGTTCATCGAGGAGGAGATCGTCATGAATACGCCTTTCTGCTGAATCGACCCTTGGTCTGCAGCCTTGCTACGCCCGGCGCGTTAACATGCTCCTAACAGGTAAAATCCGCCCTATTCGCAGCCCTATTCCCGGCCCTATTGCCTGCCCTGCCCGCTGCGCAGCAGGATGACCTCCAGCCGGTTGTTGCGCAGCGCCATCGGGTTGCGCACCGAGGGCTCGCGGTCCGCGTGGCCGGTGACCCGGATCACCCGGTTGCGGTCCAGCCCGAGGCCGACCATCTCGTGGCGCATGGCGATCGCACGGGTCGCGGACAGATCCCAGACCGGGTTCGAGGAGAGCACCACGGGCCGGGCGCTCACGTGGCCTTCCACGGCGATCCGGTTGCGGACGATCCCGGTCACGCGCACCAGCATGGCGGAGAGATCCTCCAGCAGCACCGTCGGCTCGGCGGTATCACCGCGGAAGAGCGGGGCATCGCGGAGGTCGAAAAGCTCGATCACCAGCCCCTCGTCGGTCACCCGGGTGACGATATGCTTGAGCAGTTCCGGCGCCACGAGGCTCTCGCCGCCGCGACCCATCAGCGCCTCCTCGATCTGGGCGAAGGCCTGCGCCTCCGCGTCCCGTTCGGCGCTGCCGTCGCGGTCGAGCCCGCTGTCGCCACGTGCCTTGTCATCCTCGGTCGGGCGCAGGGCCGTGGCCCCGGTGCCCGTTTTCGGATGCACCATCTCGGAAAAGACGGATTCCCCGCCGAAGGCACCGTCCCCGCCCCCCGAGACCCCGCTCAGCGGAATCGTCGGCGAGAAGTAATCCGCGATCCCCTTGCGTTGCTTTTCGGTCGTTGCATTCAGCAGCCACATCAACAGGAAGAAGGCCATCATCGCCGTGACGAAATCGGCATAGGCAACTTTCCAGGCCCCGCCATGGTGTCCGCCGCCGGCCGTGATTTTCTTCTTCTTGATGATGATAGGCGCCGCATTGTTCTGCGCGCTCATCTCCACCACCACTTTGTCTCACCCGGGGCGAGGTCTAGCGGGGCAGGTCTTGAAACCGCCTTAACGGTTCCAATTTTCAGGATAGGAGCGGGCCCGGAGACCCGCTCCCGTCCGGGATCAGTTCACGAAGTTGTTGACCGAGTTCGACACGCCGACGAGGTTGCCGATGATGCCGAAGATGGTCCGGATCGAGGTGACCGGGCTTTCGGTGGCAAGGACCGTATCGCCGGGGTTGATCGTGAAGTTGCGCGCCCCGAAGAGGCCGTCGGCGCTGGTCAGGTCGATCGTGTAGATGACCTGCTGCTTGGACGGGCCGGTCCCGTCGAAGCGCAGCACCGAATTCGGGAACTCGCGCAGGATCAGGATGCCCTTGGGATCCGCCCGGTTGTCGTTGATGCCGCCGATCATCGACAGCGCCTCGAGGGCGGTGATCTTGTCGCGGTCGAAATAGAGCAGTTCCTCGCGGCCCGCGGCACCGAGCGCGGTGAAGAACCGGTCGTCCTGCTCGACGATGATCTGGTCCCCGCCGCGCATGACGATGTTCTTCGAGGCATCCTTGAAGAGCTGCTTAGCCGAGATCTCGTAGTTCTGGCCCGCGCGCTGAAGACGTACCACCGGATTGCGCAGGGTGGGGCTGATCCCGCCGCCCTGCGACAGGGCCGAGAGGATGGTGTAGTTCCGGTTCGGCAGCGGATAGGTGCCCGGGGAGCTCACGCCGCTCACGATGTCGATCGAGTTGCCCTGCCCCGCGTTGAAGGCCAGCTGCACCTGCGCATCCTGAAGGACCGGGTTCAGCTTCTCCTGCAGGGTCCTGCGCGCCTCTTCCGGCGACTGGCCGGACACGCGGACCGGGCCGACGTAGGGCATGAACACCGTACCGTCCGAACCCACCAGAAGGTTGCGCATCTCGGCCGCCTTGGTGGAGGAGCTGGTCAGCAGCGAGTTGACCGAGTTGTCCCAGATGATCAGGTCGATCCGGTCCTGCGGACGGATCATGTTGGTGTTGGACCCGCCCCCGCGGCTCAGCCAGCTGTAGCCGCCCTTCCAGCCGGACTGGGGCCATGCGGCCAGCGCCGGCGCCGACGCGCGGGTGACCGGCACGACCTCGAGTCTTGGATGCTCCTTGTCCGCTTCGTAGGTGATTTCCTGCTGCAGGGCAGCACCACGCGGGACCGAGCAGGATGCCAGCCCGAGTGAAAGCCCTGCAACAACGAGGACCCTGAGAATTCCTGCGGACATAGACTTTCCCTGATTCAAATCGCCTTCGGGTGCCTTTCTAGCGAATGGGAGCAATGATAAACAATGGTGTCGAAGCCTTTTCAGGGGAACGGCGCGAAATAAGGGCAGCTAAGACCGATGAGCAGCACGACAGGCAGGGCGCCACGCCCGTTGATCGTCCTCGGGGCGGGGGGACGTCTGGGACGCATGCTGCGCCGGATCTGGCGCAACGGCCCGGCGGACGGACGCGAGGTGATCTGGATCGCACGGGGCAATGCGGCGCCGATTTCCGATGAAAACCTCGTGAATTGGGCGCCCGGCGCGCCCCTGCCCGCACTCCCGGCCGGGGCCTGCATCGCTGCGCTCTGGGGGGTGACGCCCGGCCCGGGCCGTCGGCTCGCCGAGAATGTCGACCTCGCCCTCGCGGCCCAGCGTCTCGCCCGGCGAATAAGCGCCGACCGGGTCATTCATTGCAGCAGCTCGGCGATCTATGCCGCCCGCCCGGAGCCGCAGGACGAAACGGCGCGCCCGGCGCCCGCGAATGCCTATGGCGCGGCGAAGCTGGCGATGGAACAGGCGCTGCACATCCGGGCCCGGGCACTGACCGGGGAGCCCGCGACCTGCGTGCTGCGCCTGACCAACGTCGCGGGGGCCGACAGCCTCTTTGCCGCGCTCGACGGCAGCGCACCTGTCGTCCTCGACCGTTTTGCCGATGGCACCGCGCCCGCACGAAGCTACCTTGCACCGGCGGATCTCGCGGCGGTCCTTCTGGGTCTCGCGGATTGCCCCGTGGCAGAACTGCCCGCGCTGCTCAACGTGGCCGGTCCCGCGCCGGTGGCCATGGATGTCCTGCTGCGCACGGCGGGCCGGCCCTTCGACTGGCGCCCGGCGCCGGACACGGCGCTTGCGTCCGTGCATCTTGACACCTGCCGCCTGACCGGGCTTTTCGGAAGCCTGCCCGACAGCGCGGATGCCATGACCCTCATCCGCCAGTGGCGCGAATTCGGAGAGCCTGCCGCGTGACACCGCTGAAACGCCTGATGGACCTGACCTGCTGCCTGCTGGTGATCCTCTGCCTCTGGCCGCTGTTCATCGGGGTCGCCCTCGCGATCCTGATCCGCGACGGCCGGCCGGTCTTCTACCTGTCCGAACGGATGAAGAGCCCGGACGAGGGGTTCCAGCTGGTGAAGTTCCGCACCATGCGCGTCGTGCAGACCGACAGCGGCGTGTCGGGCGGCGACAAGGTCAGCCGGATCACCCGAACCGGGCGGGTCCTGCGCCGCTACCGTCTGGACGAGATGCCACAGGTCTGGAACATCCTGCGCGGCGACATCAGCTTCGTCGGCCCGCGCCCGCCGCTGCGCCGCTACGTGGAGGAATACCCGGAGCTCTACCGCGAGGTTCTGAAATCCCGTCCCGGGCTGACCGGGCTTGCGACCATCGCGTTCCATACGCGGGAGGATGCATTGCTCTCGCCTTGCCGCACCGCAGAAGAGACCGAGGCCGTCTACACCCGCCGCTGCGTGCCTGCAAAAGCGCGACTCGACCGGATCTACACCCGCAACCGGTCCGTCTGTTACGATATCTGGCTGCTGCTGCGCACCGTGTTCCGGCGCCTGCCGATGGCCCCCGGACGCCACCGTTCGCTTCAGAAGTAGGCTATGAGCGGTTCATCGCCGCACAAAACGGCTAGACGCTGGTAAAACAAGCGGAACCTTGCAACACTCGCCTGTGGTGTCTATGACTCGTCATGCAATTTATGCCTGATTGATTTAGAGATTGTTTTGCCAAGGTGATGTCGCGCAGGGTTTTTCTGCGTGGTGATTTTACGAGAGGCCTTCGAGACTTGAAGTACACGGTTTCCGGCAGCTCTGGGGTGTGACTATGCTATACGACTTCGTGATTGCCCTGCGCCCCTCGCACAAACGCGCCTTCTTCATCTGCATGGATCTGGTCTGGTGCCTGATCGCCTTCATCAGCGCCAAGATGCTCGTCGACGCGGCTCTCGTCGAACTCGATTCCCTGCGTGACTTCTCCGCCCACCTGATCGCGGCCCTCTTCACCACCCTCGTCCTGATCGTCCTCGTCGGCCTCGACCAGATGAAACTGGTCGCCTACGAGGTGCGCGGCGCCACCGAAACGCTGATGGTGGCCTGCGGGGCCGGGGCGGCCTGTGCGCTGGTGAACCTGCTGCCCGGTCCGAACCTGCCGCTTGTGCAGATCACCATCTTCGCGATGACCTTCCTGATCCTGTCGGTCTCCTCGCGGCTGGCGATGCTGCGGTTCATCCTGATGCTCTACCGCAAGGGCAACGCCCGCAAGCGCGTGCTGATCTACGGCGCCGGCCAGACCGGCCGTCAGCTGGCCACCGCGCTGGCCACCGATGACGCCGTCGTGCCCGTCGCCTTCGTCGATGACAACCCGCGCCTTCAGAGCCTGACGGTCTCGGGCCTGCGGGTCTACTCGCCGGTCCAGATCCGCGACCTCGTCCGCGACAAGCAGATCGACCGCGTCGTACTGGCGATGCCCTCCGTGGCGCGCTCGGTGCAGGCCCGTATTGCGCGCCGCCTGAAGGATATCGGATGTGAGGTCCATGCGCTGCCGTCCTTCGCCGAGATGATCGTGAAGGGCGACATGCCGCGCAACTCGGCGCCCGTCGACATGGACAACCTGCTGGGCCGCAACCGGCTGGAAGAGGAACTGCCCGGCGTTTCGGACGCCTACAAGGGCCGGCGCATCCTCGTCACCGGCGCGGGCGGCTCGATCGGCTCGGAACTCTGCCGCCAGCTGGTGACCTGCGATCCCGAAGCGCTGGTGATGCTCGATCACAGCGAATTGGCGCTCTACAACATCCAGCGCGAGCTGATGGAACTGGTGCCCGAGCTGAAGCTGGTGCCGGTGCTGGGCTCGATCTGCGAGGCCGGGCTGATCCGCGACGTGCTGGAAACCCACGAGATCGACGTGGTGCTGCACGCCGCCGCCTACAAGCACCTACCGATGGTGCAGATGAACTGCATCGAAGGCCTGCGCAACAACATCATCGGCACCAAGGTCGTGGCCGATGCCGCTGGCGCCGCCGGGGTGGAGCGGTTCATTCTCGTCTCCTCCGACAAGGCCGTGCGCCCGTCCTCGATCATGGGCTCGACCAAGCGGATGGCCGAGCAGATCGTGCAGGACCTCGCCACGCGGTCCAAGGGCACCCGCTTCTCGATGGTGCGGTTCGGCAACGTGATGGGCTCTTCCGGGTCGGTGATCCCGCTCTTCGAGGAACAGATCTCGCGCGGCGGCCCGGTCACCGTGACCCACCGCGCCGTGACCCGCTACTTCATGACCGTGTCCGAGGCCGTGCGCCTCGTGCTGCTGGCGGGCTCCTTTGCACGCGGCGGCGATGTCTTCGTGCTCGACATGGGGGAACCGGTGCCGATCCACCAGGTCGCGCGCCAGATGATCGAAGGCGCCGGTCACACCGTGAAGGACGAGCGCAACCCCCACGGCGACATCGAGATCCACATCACCGGGCTGCGCCCCGGCGAGAAGCTTCACGAAGAGCTGCTGATCGGCTCCGACATGCTGACCACGCCGCACCCCAAGATCATGCGCGCGCAGGAAGAACACCTGTCCGAGCTTGAAATGGCCTCGGCCGTGGCCGACCTGCGCAAGGCGATCGACACCCGCGACGGCGACGCCGGCGAGGCCGTGCTGCGCAAGTGGGTCGAGAAATATTCCAAGGACCGCGCCGTCATCAACACGTGACACCGCGCTCGCCCGTCAGCCGGGCCAGACGCCGCATCGCCTCCACCCCCAGCACCGGACCGATCCCCAGCAGCGCCAGCGTGGCGGGCCAGCCCAGCCAAGCCGCCGCCCATGGCGCCCCCTGCACCGTGAAGGTCGTCAACAGGAAGCCGAGCGCGGTCTGGAACGTCATCAGGCTGCCCGCGCGATCCGGTGGCGCCGCATCGGCCACCAGGGCCGAGAAGAGCGCCGAATCCGGGATCACCAGCGCGCCCCAGATCAGCACGCTCACCACCGTCACCCAGGGCGCCCCGCCGAAGCCCGCCGCCGTGACGAAGGCCGCCGAGGCGCTGCCCGCGAGGCAGACGCCCGCAACCCGCGCCTTGCCCCAGCGGTCGGCCATCGCCCCCGCCGGAATGCACAGCAGGCCGCCAAGCGCGATCGCGGCGAAGGAGAGAAGCCGCGCGGCGGCCGGTGCGCCCTCGCCGAGATGCGGCGCGAAGGACACCGAGAGCGCCACCGCAAGCCAGGCCCAGAGGCCGTAGAGCTCCCACATGTGGCAGAGGTATCCGGCATAGGCGAGGCGCAGGCGCGGACGTTGCCAGACGAGGCGCAGGGCGGAGGGATCGAACCTTGGCGCCGTGGCATGATGGGGGCCAAGCCGCGTGAAAAGGATCAGGAGAGCCGCCAGCAGCGCCAGCAGGCTGGCCCCCATCACGGTGAAACGCCACTCCGCCCCGCCCGCAAGCGCAAGGGCATGGGGCGCGGCAGAGCCCAGCGTCAGGGCGCAGACGAGGACCCCCACCAGCAGGCCGCGCCGCCTCTGGCTCCACCCCACGGCGATCTTCATGCCCACCGGGTAGACCCCGGCCAGTGCCACGCCGGTCAGCCCGCGCAGGACCACTTGCAACGCTCCGCCCACCGGCGTGATCAGCAGGCCTGCATTGACCAGCGCCCCGAGGCAGGCGGCCACCGCCATGACGCGGCGCGGATCATAGCGGTCAGGCGTGCCGTGGATCGCGAAGCCGAGCGCGCCGAGGACGAAGCCGAGTTGCACCGCACTCGACAGCGCCGCGGCGCGGCCGGGCGAGAGCGACGCCTCCGCCTGCATCTCGGGCAGGATCGCCGCCGAGACGAACCACAGGCTCATCGCCGCCATTTCCGCGCAGACCAGCAAGGCCAGACTGCGGAGCGCACCCGGTGCCATGACATTCCTCCCCTGTCAGGTGACGCAGAGCCTAACGCGGAACCGGGAATTTTTCGCAGGTCTTCTCGCCGCACCCTCCCACGGACAGGCACCACGCGCGGTGAAGCCATCAGGAGACAGGGAAGACATGCGGCAGGGCAGACCTCAGGCCCCTCGGGCAGGTCGCACGCCACTGGGCCCCGACAGGCCGCGAGCTCAGGCCCCGAGGTGCCGTTCGCCGCGCTTGCGGGCCAGTTCGATCTGCTTCTGCCGTTCGCGGAACCGCATCTTGTCCTCCTCCGAGGTCTCGTCGATGCAGTGGTGGCAGGAGACGCCGTGCTCATACGCGGGCCGGGTGCGGTCTTCGGGCAGGATCGGGCGGCGGCAGGCATGGCAGAGCTCATGCGGCCCCTCGGCCAGCCCGTGCCCGACAGAGACGCGCCCGTCAAAGACGAAACACTCGCCCTGCCACAGGCTCTCCTCGGCCGGGACCTCTTCGAGGTATTTCAGGATGCCGCCCTTGAGGTGATAGACCTCCTCGACGCCCTGCCCGATCAGCCAGTTGGTGCTCTTCTCGCAGCGGATGCCGCCGGTGCAGAACATCGCCACCCGCTTGTTGTGGAAGCGGTCCTTGTTGGCCTCCCACCAGGCGGGGAAGTCGCGGAAGCTGGCCGTCTCGGGATCGACCGCGCCCTCGAAGGTGCCGATGGCGACCTCGTAATCATTCCGCGTGTCGATCACGGCCACGTCCGGGGCGCTGATCAGCGCGTTCCAGTCGGCGGGATCGACATAGTAACCGACACGGGCCTTCGGATCGACATCCGGCTGGCCCATGGTCACGATCTCTTTCTTCAGCCGCACCTTCACCCGGCCAAACGGCTGCTCTGCCGCGGTGCTTTCCTTCCACTCGAGGTCGGCACAGCCCGGCAGGGCGCGCACATGTGCCAGCACCGCGTCGATGCCCGCCCGCGGCCCCGCGATGGTGCCGTTGATCCCCTCTTCCGCCAGCAACAGCGTGCCGGTGACCCCCTGCGCGAGGCAGAGATCCTTCAACGGGCCCTGCACGGCGGCGGGGTCCGGGAAACGGGTGAAATGGTAAAGCGCGGCTATGGTGTACATGGGGCCCAGATACGACTGCGGCGCGCCCCCGGCAAGGGGACGCGCCGCGACATCTTGGACGATCAGGCCGGTGCCGGCCCGCACCTCCGGCAGCCCCCGCAGGGGCAATGCCAGACCCGAGCCGGGTCTGGCCTCGATCAGGCCGCCTTGGCGACGGCGCCGGAGGCCAGCAGGCCCTGCAGCTTGGCGGTGATGAACGCGCGGGTGTCCGCGTCGGTCAGCTTGCCACCCTCGACCTTGCCGAAGGAGCCGCCGATCGCGACTTCGTAGCCGCCCATCACGTGGGCCCCGACGAGGGCCAGCGGCGAGCGCAGGGCGTGGTTGGCCATCAGGCCGCCGGTGGCGCCCGGCGAGTGGCTGATGATTTCGACAGGCTTGCCGGCGAAGGGCGCGGCCTCTTCCTTCGAGAGCCAGTCGATGACGTTCTTCAGCGCAGCCGAGGTGCCGCGGTTGTATTCCGGCGTGATCAGCACGACGGCATCCGCTGCAACGACCTTCGCGGTCAGGGCGGCGATCACCTCGGGCGAGCCGTTGGCCTTGAGGTCCTCGTTCAGCATCGGGATGTCGTTCAGGGTGACGACTTCGACTTCGGTGCCCGCGGGGGCAAGCTCACCGAGGGTGTTGGCAATCTGGGTGCAGACGGCTTCGCTGCGGAGCGAACCGCTGATGGCGACGATCTTGGTCATGATGGAATCTCCTTTTGTCCGGATACTACGCCTGCTGCGCCGCGGCGAAAACGCACCGGTTCGCAGGGGAGCCTCTGCGCTTCTGCACAGAACGCGGCGGGATCCTGCCGGTCCCTGCGTCACCTGCATGGCTTTTGGGCAAACCGGGGGACGCCGCCCGTTGACCCGTGCCGTCAGCCTTGCCACGGTGCGCCGATCCCAGACCCCAGCAGGAGAACGCCATGACCCGGGCCCTGATCGTCATCGACATCCAGAACGACTTCTGCCCCGGCGGCGCGCTTGCGGTGGCGGGCGGGGACGAGATCGTGCCCGGCGTGAACGACCTGATGACGGAGTTCGACGCGGTGATCCTGACGCAGGACTGGCACCCGGCAGGCCATTCCTCCTTCGCCTCGCAGCACGAGGGCGCCGCGCCGCTCTCGATGATCGAGATGCCCTACGGGCCGCAGGTGCTCTGGCCCGATCACTGCATCCAGGGCTCGCCCGGCGCGAATTTCCATCCCGATCTGACCGTGGACCGGGCCGACCTGATCATCCGCAAGGGCTACAACCCGGCGATCGACAGCTATTCCGCCTTCTTCGAGAACGACCACAGCACCCCGACCGGGCTGGAGGGCTACCTGAAGACCCGTGGCATCACCGATCTGACCATGGTCGGGCTGGCCACGGATTTCTGCGTGAACTTCTCGGCGGTGGATGCGGCCAGGCTGGGCTTTGCCGTCACGGTCCACACCGACCTCTGCCGGGGCATCGACCTTGGGGGCTCCCTCGCCGCGGCGCTCTCGGGCATGGCGGAGGCAGGCGTCACCGTCGCGTGACGCCCCGCGCCGTCAGCCTCCCAGCGGCGGGCCGGTGAAGGTCAGGTGATGCGCGGCGCCGATCTCGACGATCTTTTCCATGTCGTCGGGGATCGCGTATTGCCCCTTCGCCATCTCCACGAAGAACCCCTCGAACCCCGCTGGCGTCAGGACGAGCATGTGGCGGCTCGGCCCCTCCACCACCCGGAAGGTATGTTCCGTCCCGCGCGGGATGAAGACCGTCTCGCCGGGGCCGCGGGTGAAGGTCTCCCCGGCCATCCAGAATTCGCAGACCCCGGTCAGCATGATGAAGACTTCGTCCTCCGCCGCGTGAACGTGCCGGGGCGGGCCGCTGCCCTCCGGGCTGGTGCTGTCCACGATGGACATCGCGCCACCGCTCGCCGCGGCATCGAGGATCGTATGGTAGCTGGTCCCGAGCCAGGTGACCGTTTCGCTCATGGTGTGGTTCCTCCCTGAAGTCTCCCATCCCCGCATCCGGGGCGCTCAGGATGCCCCAGCGTCACTCGCGGACAAAGACTTTCCTGCGCCCTTCTGGACAACCCCTTCGCGCCTTGCTCTAACGATCCGGACGTCAGGAGTGAGGAATATGGTCGATATCGCAACCCGTGTCTGGAACCACCGCTGGAAGATCGATCCGATCGTCCGGTCGCTGATCGACACGGATTTCTACAAGTTGCTGATGTGCCAGTCGGTGTTCCGCAACAAGCGGGACACGCAGGTGACCTTCTCGCTCATCAACCGGTCCAAGTCGGTGCCGCTGGCCAAGATGATCGACGAGGGCGAGCTGCGCGAGCAGCTCGACCACGTGCGCTCGCTCTCGCTGTCGCGCGGAGAAAGCACCTGGCTGCGCGGCAACATGTTCTACGGCAAGCGCCAGATGTTCCGCCCCGACTTCATGGAGTGGTTCGAGAACCTGCGCCTGCCGCCCTACACGCTGGAACGCCGCGGCGACCAGTACGAGCTGACCTTCGAAGGCTCCTGGCCCGAGGTGATGCTGTGGGAGATACCCGCGCTCGCCATCCTGATGGAGCTGCGCGGCCGCGCCGTGCTGAACTCCATGGGCCGCTTCGAGCTGGAGATCCTCTATGCCCGCGCCATGACCAAGATCTGGGAGAAGATCACCCGGCTGCGCGATCTCGACGGACTGAAGATCGCGGATTTCGGCACGCGGCGGCGGCATTCCTTCCTCTGGCAGGACTGGTGCGTGCAGGCGATGATCGAGGGCCTGGGCTCTCGCTTCACCGGCACGTCGAACTGCCTGATCGCCATGCGCCGCGACCTCGAGGCCGTGGGCACCAACGCCCACGAACTGCCGATGGTCTACTCCGCCCTCGCCCCCGATGACGCCGCCCTGAAGCGCGCGCCCTACGACGTGCTGGCCGACTGGCACGAGGAGCATTCCGGCAACCTGCGCATGATCCTGCCCGACACCTACGGCACCAAGGGCTTTCTCGAAGGCGCGCCCGACTGGCTTGCCGGCTGGACGGGGATTCGCATCGACAGCGGCGATCCCGCCGAGGGCGCCGAGACGGCGATCAACTGGTGGATCTCGCGCGGGGAGGACCCGAAGGAGAAACTGGTGATCTTCTCCGACGGCCTCGACGTGGAAAAGATCGAACAGCTGCACGCCCAGTTCTCGGGCCGGGTGAAGGTCTCCTTCGGCTGGGGCACCCTGCTGACCAACGATTTCCGCGGGCTGGCGGCGGGCGATGCGCTCTCGCCCTTCTCGCTGGTCTGCAAGGCCGTCTCGGCCAACGGCCATCCCACGGTGAAGCTCTCGGACAACCCGGAAAAGGCCATGGGCCCGGCGGAGGAGATCGCGCGCTACAAGCGGGTCTTCGGCGTCGGAGAGCAGGAACGGCGGGCGGTCATCGTCTGAACCACAGGCTGCCGTGGGGGCATGTGGCTTTGCGAAGAAAATGTGAAGCCACCCCCTTGCGCACCCCGGTCGCAGCCGTTAGATGAGCCTCACCGACGGGGCGACACGCTCCGGAAGACATTGGCGCGGGATGGAGCAGCCCGGTAGCTCGTCAGGCTCATAACCTGAAGGTCGTAGGTTCAAATCCTACTCCCGCAACCAATGACACGGAAAAAGCCGCACCTTCGGGTGCGGTTTTTTCGTTTCCGGGCATGCGCTTGCTCCTACCTCTCCGCTGCGCGTTTCGCAACCATACGGCCCCGCTGCCGGTGACCGGCGGCCCCGATTCCCGCCACATGGCTTGCAAGCCGGACCGAATTGACCCAGTGACCGGTGCAAGAGACCCGCGCGGCCATGGGCCGGGACTCACTGACAGCAGACATTCAGGCAGGATACCGCCATGACCCCCGCACGCGATGCATCCCCTCTCGCCGATCTCCGCGCCGCCGTCGAAGACCAGCGCCCCTTCGCCACCGGCGTCTTCGACGAACTCGCCGCCGGCTCCACCGATCCGGCGGGCGGCATCACCCGCGACACCTACGGCCCGGGCGAGGCCTTCGGCCATGACGTCATGGGCCGGGTCGCCACCGAAAGCGACTTCGCCGTGAGCGTCGACAAGGCGGGCAACACCTACGCCCTGTGGGAAACCGCGCCGGGCGCCAAGACCGTGATCATGGGCTCGCACCTCGACAGCGTGCCGCGCGGGGGCAACTTCGACGGCGCCGCCGGGCCGCTGGCCGGGATGGTGGCGATGCGGGCGCTGCGGGCCATGGGGGCCAGCCCCCGGGTGAACCTCTGCGCCATGGGCATCCGGGCCGAGGAAAGCGTCTGGTTCCAGACCTCCTACATCGGCTCGCGCGCGGCCCTCGGCACCCTGCCCGCCGAGACCTACGACACCGCACGACGGATCGACACCGGCCGCACCCTCGGCGACCACATGGTCGAAAGCGGCTGCGACGTGGCAGCCCTGAAGGCAGGCCAAGTGGCGCTGGACCCGGCCACACTGGAGGCCCAGATCGAGCTGCATATCGAGCAGGCCCCCTCGCTGGTCGAGGAAGGCCTGCCGGTCGGCATCTGCACCGGCATCCCCGGCAACTTCCGCTATCCCGATGCGGTGATCACCGGCGTCCACGGCCATGTGGGCACCCCGCGCCGGTTCCGCCGCGACGCGGCCATGGCGGGCGCGGAGCTGGCCGTGGCGATGCAGCGGCTCTGGGTCCGGGAGGAGGACGACGGCAACCCGATGGCCGTGACCTTCGGGCGGTTCCACACCGACGACGGATTCCACGGAATGACCACGGTGCCGGGGCTCTTCCACTTCTCCCTCGACGTGCGCTGCTATGACGAGGCGGTGCTGGCCCGGGTGGAGGAGGATTTCCTGACCCTCGTGGCCCAGATCGAGGCAGAGTACCGCGTGACCATCACGCTTGGGGAGCGCAAGTCTGCCCCCGTGGGCCTGGCCGACCGGGCGATCCGCGACGGGCTGCACGCGGCGGCCGAGGACCTCGGCATTCCCTACATGGAGATGGGCTCCCCCGCTTCGCACGATTCGGCAGCCTTCGCGGCGGCGGGCGTGCCCATGTCGATGATCTTCGTGCGCAACGAGAACGGCAGCCACAACCCCGACGAGGCGATGGAGATCGATGATTTCCTCGACGGCTGCGCGGTGCTGACCGCCTATCTCTACCGCACCTACTGCGCCTGACCGGCGACTCCAAAGCCCTGAAAATGACGGCCCCACCGCACCCCGCGGCGGGGCCGTTTTCGCATCTGCTCCCACGGGCAATTGACAAGCCACCGCCTGCCTGACATCTTATTTGAGAACTTGGTTCTCCAAATGAGAACCAATGGGAGGAGGAACCAGACGTGCGCGGCCCGGCTGCGCCCGACCGGGACATGCGTGCCCGCTCCTGCCCGATGACGACCGGCAAGCGACCCGAGGAGGGGCCGCGACAGAAGGAGCATGACCATGACCACCGCCGATCCCGCCCGCGTCGAGGCACTGCTGAAGGGCAGCGTCGACCTGCACATCCACTCCGGCCCCTCGCTGCATCCCCGCAAGATCGACCATATCGAGGCGCTGAACGAAGCGGACGACGCCGGCATGCGGGCGATCCTGCTGAAGGACCACTACTACCCGACGATGCCGCTGGCGACGCTGCTGAACACCAATATGGGCAAGACGACCGAGGTGCTCTCGGCCATCGTGCTGAACCACCCGCTGGGGGGCTTCAACCCCTCCGCCGTGGACTATGCGCTGAAGCAGGGCGCGCGGATCGTCTGGATGCCGACGGCTCATGCGGAGAACCACATCATCAAGACCTCCAAGGACCTGAAGGGCAAATTCCCCGAGAACACCAAGAAGACGGTGGAAGCGGCGGGCCTGCGCCTCGTGGATGACAAGGGCGTGGTGCTGGACGAGGTGAAGCAAATCCTCGACCTGATCGCGGAGGGCGATGCCTGCGTCTCGGCCGGGCACCACCACGTGGACGAGGCCTATCCCTTCTACGAGGAGGCCAAGGCCCGCGGCGTCACCCGGATGTTCCTGAACCACCCGACCTACGTGAACGCAGCGACGCTCGACCAGGTGACGGAGCTGGCGAACATGGGCGTGAAGATGGAGCATTCGATCTGCATGTTCATCCCCTCCACCTTCACCATGTTCGACGATGCCCACCTGAAGGAGGTCATTGACGCGGCGGGGGTCGAGAACAGCTTCTTCGGGTCCGACCTCGGCCAGACCGGCAACCCGACCCCTGTGGAGGGCATGCGCCTGATCATCGCGAAGCTGCTGGAGATGGGCTACTCCGAGGAGGACACCCGCGCCATGACCGCCACCAACGCCGCCGATTTCGTCGGGCTGGCATGAGCGGCCTGCGCGGCCGGATCGCGGCCGGTGACCGGGTCGTCGGCTGTTTCGGCAAGATCCCCGATCCCCATGTGATCGAACTGCTGGGGCTCGCGGGTCTCGATTTCATCGTGGCCGACCGGGAACATGCCGCCGTCGGGCTTCAGGCGCTGGACCTCATGGTCATGGCAGGGCGTTCGGTCGGCCTGCCGGTGCTGATCCGCTCCACCGGGTCCGGGGCCGATGCGCTCTGGCCCGCGATGGACCTTGGCGCGGCAGGCGTCATGGTGCCCCATGTCCGCGACGGGGAGGAGGCCCGCGCGGTGGTGGAGGCGGTGAAATACGCCCCCGGCAAGCGCGGCTTCTCCCCCTCCGGCCGGGCCGGGGCCTACGGCACCATGGCGGCAGCTGACTACCGTGCGCAGGCCGATGCCGACAGCGTCGTCATGGCCCAGATCGAGGACCGCAGCGCGCTCGACCACCTCGACGCCATCGCGGGGACCGAAGGCGTGGACGTGCTCTTCGTCGGGCCTGCGGATCTCTCCCTCTCCCTCGGGGTGGGGATGGACGCACCGGAGCTGGCGCAGGCCATCGAACGGGTCGTCACCGCGGCCCGTGCGGCCGGAAAACAGGCCGGGATCTTCCTCCCCGGCCCCGAGGCGGTCCCCCGCTGGGCGGCCCTTGGCGTCACGGTCTTCGTGCTCGGCGCCGATCAATCCCTCCTCATGAGCGCCGCGCGGCAGATGATGCACGCGGCCAAGGACAGCTGAAAGGACATCACATGATTCATCAGGTCGACTGGGAAAAGCTGGAGTGGAAGACGATCCGCCCCGGTGTCGAGCAGAAGGCATTTTCCGGCGCGGGGGCCACGCTGGCGCTGCACCGGCTCCAGCCCGAGCATGAGCCCAAGCCCCACAAGCACGAGAACGAGCAGATTGCCTATATCGTCTCGGGCACCGTGGACTTCCACGTCGGGGACGAGGTCGTCCGCATGGGCCCCGGCGCGATCATCACCGTGCCGCCGAACGTCATGCACCACGCGGTCGTGGTGGGCGACGAGGAGGTGATCAACATCGACGTCTTCACCCCGGCCCGGCCCGAATACGCCCCCACGCCCGAAGTGTGACCCCCCACAAGGCGGGGGCTTTCCTCCCCGCCTTGACCCTGCGCAAAGTCGAAGCTGCATACATGTGCCAGAATTGGCATGAAACATGGAGCCGCAGCCGTGACTCAGACGCAGGACAGGACCGTCGCCTTTCTCTCCGATCCCGCCGCCCATTGCGGCAGCGGGCCGGTCGAGGTGATCGAGACCCACGGCGCCTACATCTTCCTCTGCGGCCGGACCGCGCTGAAGCTGAAGCGCGCGGTGCACTATGACTACATGGACCTGTCCACGGTGGAGAAGCGCCACCGCCTGCTGCTGCGCGAGCTGGAGCTGAACCGCCCGGCCGCGCCGATGATCTACCGCGACGTGCTGCCCGTGACCGAGGGTCCGGAGGGGCTGTCGCTGGGCGGCACCGGCACGCCGGTGGACTACGTCCTGCGCATGTGGCGCTTCCCGGCGGAAGAGGAGCTGGACCGGATCGCCGCCGCGGGCGGGTTCGACGGCGCACTGGCCGATGCCACCGGCGCGGCGGTGGCCCGCTACCACCGCGCCACGCCTGAACGGCCCTGTGACGGCGCCCCGCTGATCGGCGATATCCTCGACGAGTTGGGCCGCGTCTTTGCCGAGTTCCCCGAGGCCGCGAGCGCGCCGGACGCCACCGCATGGTTGCAGGCTGCCCGCACCGAATGGACCACGCAGCGCGGCCTTCTGACCGAACGCGGCGCGGCCGGGCACGTGCGCCGCGCCCATGGCGATCTGCACCTGCGCAACGTCGTGCGGATCAACGGCGCGCCGGTCCCGATCGACGCGCTGGAGTTCGACGAGACGCTCGGCACCTGCGACCTGCTCTACGACATCGCCTTCCTCGTCATGGACCTGCTGCACAGGGACCTTGCCCCGCAGGCCTGCCGCACCCTCTCCGCCTGGCTGCGGGAAATGGGCGGGGCAGAGGACAGCGGCCTGGCCGCGCTGCCGCTCTTCCTGTCGGTGCGCGCCGCGATCCGGGCCATGGTGCTGCTCCAGACCGATGCCGCCCGCGCAACGCCCGGCGCCTCGGAGGCGGAGATCGCCGCCTACCTGCGCCTCGCGCGCAGGGTCCTCGCCGCCGCACCGCCCGTGCTGGTGGCGGTCGGCGGGATGTCGGGCAGTGGCAAATCGGTGCTGGCGCGGGCGCTTGCCCCGGGCCTCGGCCGGGCACCCGGCGCGGTCTGGCTGGCCTCGGACCTCGAGCGCAAGGCAGGGCGCGACATGCTGCGCCACCTCGCGCAGGAGAGCTACAGCGAGCACAACCGCACCGCCGTCTACGACCGGCTCTTCGCCCGCGCCGGGCACCTGCTGGCCGCGGGGCACTCCGTCCTGCTGGATGCGACCTTCCTCGACTGCCGCCTGCGCACTCTGGCGGAGGCCACGGCCCGCACCGCGGGCGTGCCCTTCAACGGGTTCTGGATGGATGCGCCGGAAGAGGTGCTGCGCGCCCGGGTCGCGGCGCGCTGCGGCGATGCCTCGGACGCGGATGTCACCGTGCTGGAGATCCAGCTGGCCCAGCAGACCGGCGCCATGTCGTGGCACCGGATCGACGCCAGCGGCCCGCCCGAGGAGGCGTTGCAGGCCGCCCGCGCCCTGCTGGGCTGAGCCGCCTCAGACGTTGAAGCGAATGCCCGCCTCGGCCAGACCGCCGCCAAGCGCCATGGGCGTGCCGTCCGCGCGCCAGCAGGCGGCCCCGGTCATCATGCCGTCCTTGCCGAAGCGGATCACGCTCATCCCGCCGCCGATGTGGCGCACCAGCTTGACCGTGTGGCCCTTGGCCTCAAGCGCCGCCTGCATGTGGGCGTAATCCGGCTCCAGCTCGACCTCCTGCCCCTGCGTCCAGAGCCGAGGCGCCTCGACCGCGGTCTGCGGGTCCATGCCGTGGTCGATCAGGTTCAGCATCGCCTGCATCGCCGAGGGGAAGATGCGCAGCCCGCCCGGCAGGCCGATGGCGAATTCCGGCGCGCCGTCCTTCAGCGCGATCATCGGCGCCATCGAGGTCGGCACCCGCTTGCCCGGCACGATGGACAGCGCCTTGCCCGTATGCGGATCGAAGTTGCACATGTAGTTGTTCGGGATGATCCCCGTGCCCGGCACCATGATGTTCGCACCGAAGAGCCCGTTGATCGTATGGGTCGCCGCCACGATCATGCCGTCGTCATCGGCCATGGTGACATGGGTGGTGTCATTGCTCTCATAGCCCGGCGTCGCCGGCCCGATGCCGCCCATGTTGCGCAGCCGCGACAGACATTCGGCAGCGTATTCCTTCGAGGTGTAGCGTTCCACCGGCACGTCCACGAAGGCCGGATCGCCCGAGGCGGCGCGCCGGTCCTCGAAGCCGACGCGGATCACCTCGGCCAGCAGGTGCATCATCTCGGGCGAGCCGAAGCCCATACCCTTCACGTCGAAATGCTCCAGCATGTTCAGCATCTGGGTGACATGCACCCCGGAGGAGGCAGGCGGCGGCGGGCCGACGATCTCCCAGCCGCGGTAGCTCCCGTGGATCGCCTCGCGCTCGGCCGCGGCGTAGGCGGTCAGGTCGTCCAGGGTGATGAACCCGGCGTAGTCGTCGCCCGAGGCCATCCGCTCCACCAGCGCCTTGCCCAGCGAACCGCCGTGCAGCGCCGCGGCGCCGTGTTTCTGGATTTCGCGCAGGCTTTCCGCGTAGTCGCCCATGACGATGCGGTCCCCGGCCTGCGGCAGTTCCCCGCCCGGCAGGAAGATCGAGGAGATGACCGGGTCCAGCTCCATGTCCGGGCGGTGCATGTCGATGGCGCCACGCAGGTAGGGTGTGACGAGGAAGCCGCGCGCGGCCAGCCCGATGGCGGGCTCCACCACGTCGGCCCAGGGCAGCTTGCCGTATTGCGAATGCATCGCGTACCAGGCGGCGAGGTTGCCGGGCACCGCGACCGCCGAGGCGCCGATCCGGTTCCGCCGGCCCTCGACTTCCATGTAGAGCGCCGGGTCATTGTCGCTCTGCGGCGTGTAGAGACCGCCCGCCATGGCGCCCGCGGCCTGGGCCAGCCCGTCGAAGATGATGTGCCGCCCGTCGGGCAGCCGCAGGTGCGACAGCCCGCCGCCCGCGATCCCCACCATCATCGGTTCCACCACCGTCAGGGCCAGCAGCCCGGCCACCGCGGCATCCACCGCGTTGCCGCCCGCCGCCAGCATCTGCGCCCCGGCGGAGGAGCCGAGCGGATGGTTCGTGACGACCATCCCCTTCGCGCCCGTGGCGGGCTGTTTCTTGCAGGTGAAACCGTAGGGGCTGGCGGTCATGGCGTGTTCCTTTGTCTGATGGCCCTCAGAAACGCCTTTGCACCGTAAGGTTCAAGAGCCGGGGCCCATGGCGACGGCCCGGAAGGGGCCGCCTGCCCAATGCGCGGTCAGTATCCCTTGCCCGGCGTGCAGAGCGCGTCGAGCGCCTCGCCCGCCTCGAAGGCCTGAAGATTGGCCGCGATGATCGAGACGCCGGTCGCCTGATCGATCATCGAGGCGATATGCGGCGTGACGGTGATCTGCGGATGGCGCCAGAACGGATGGTCCGCCGGCAGCGGTTCCACCGCGAAGACGTCGAGCGTGGCATGGGACAGCTGGCCCGACTCCAGAGCGGGGATCAGGTCATCCTCCACCATGTGACCGCCGCGTGCGGCGTTCAGCAACTGCGCGCCCGGCGCCAGCTTGGCAAAGGTCCCGGCATTCAGCAGGCCGGTGGTGGCCTCGGTCAGCGGCAGCAGGCAGACCAGCGTGTCGAGCCCGTCGAGGAAGGCATCGAAGCCCTCTGCCCCCGCGTAGCAGGTCACGCCCTCGATCTCCTTCATGGAATTCGACCAGCCCCGCACCTGGTAGCCCAGCATGGCCAGCGTCTGTGCCGCGGCCTTCCCGAGGTTGCCCAGCCCCATGAGCCCCACCTTGCGGTAGTTCGCGGGCGGCACGGTCACCGGGTCCCAGCGGCCTTCGATCTGCGCGGTGTCCATGCGGCGCTGTTCGCGGTGCATCCGCAGCACGTGAAGCGCGATAAACTCGCGCATCCGCTGGGTCAGGTCATTGCCGATGGTGCGGATGATCGGCACGTCCTTGGGCAGCTGGGGGTCCGCCAGCAGGTGGTCGATGCCCGCCGCGATGGAGACGATGGCCTTGAGGTTGGGCAGCCCCGCCAGCATCCCGGCGGGCGGCATCCAGACGATGGCGTAATCGACCGAGGCCGGGTCCGTCACGTCGCTCATGGGCAGGACGGTATAGGCCTCGGGCAGCGCGGCCTTCAGCTTCGCAACCCATCCATTGGTCTTGTCGTCCTTGGGCAGGTAGACGGCGCAGGTGATGGGCATGACATTCCTCGTAGCTTGGTCAGACGCGGCGCACAGTAGCGCCCTCGCCGTCAGCCGAAAGGCCAAATCGCCCCGGTTCCGCCGGGACGGGCCCCTGCCCGCAGGGTCGGCGCGGTCGGTTTCAGCCGATGACGCGAAGATGACCGCAAATGCCCCTGTTCAACCGGCGCGAGATCCCTATTTTGGCGCGGCCCGGCGGAGGGCACCTGTCACACCCGCGTTCCGTCCCTGTAATAGTGATGCCCCATGATCGACCTGTTCACTGCCCTTGCCGAGTCCCCCAACCGTCCGCTGCTGACGGGGCCCGACGAATTCTACCTCGACGGTGCCGCCATGCTGGCGCTGCGCGAGACGCTGGAAGAGGGGCTGTCGGGCATGGGTCTGGGGCCGACCTCGGTGGTGGCGGCCCGGCTGGGGGACGGCCCGGCGCAGACGGCAGTGCTCTTCGCCCTCGCGCATCTGGTGCGGCTGGTGCCGCTGAACCCGGCGCTTCAGCGCGAGGACCTCGCGCATCAGCTGTCGATCTCGGGCGCGCAGGCGCTGATCAACGAGGCGGCCCTCGGCCCCGCGCCGGTCGCGGGCGACGTGCCGCAGATCCGGCTGGAACTGCCCGACACCCACGCGCCGCAGAGCCTGACACTTACCGGCGCGGCGGTCGAGCCCGGCGAAAGCTGGTCCGAAGGCCCGGGCCTCGTGCTCTTCACCTCCGGCTCCACCGGCCTGCCCAAGGCGGTGCCGCTGACGCTGGAAAACCTCTATGGCGCGGCGGAGCGGATCGGCGGCAGCCTCTACCTCGGCCCCGAGGACATGGCCCTGCACGCCCTGCCGATGTTCCACATCGGCGGCTTCGTCGATCTGATGCTGGCGCCCCTGATCGCGGGCGGCGCGGTGCATTGCGCCTCCGGGCGCGATCCCTCCGCGATCCTTCAGGCCGCCCGCGAAAGCGGCGCGACATGGCTTCAGGCGGTGCCCACGATGCTGGCGCGGATGGAAGCCGAATATTCCGCCGATGACTGGGCCGAACTGGGCGGCCAGATCCGCCTGATCCGCTCCGTCTCGGCCGACCTGCCGGAAACCCGGCAGGCAATGATCGAGGACTTGCTGGGCGGCGAGGTACCGATCCTGCCGATGTACGGCATGACCGAAACCTGCGGCCTGATCGCCACCACGCCCCTGCCCCCCAGCCCGCGCAAAGCCGGATCGGTGGGCGTGATCGAGGGCTGCGCCCTGCGCATCTGTGCTCCCGACGGCTCCGACATCGAGGAAGGCGCCACCGGTCAGGTCCGGGTCATGTCGCCCGACATGATGACCGGCTACCTCGGCGAGGCGGAGAGCCCCTTCGACGAGGACGGCTGGCTGATCACCGGCGATCTCGGCCACATCGACGAGGAGGGGTACCTCTACCTCGACGGGCGCGAGAAGGAGATGATCAACCGCGGCGGCGAGAAGATCTCGCCGCAGGAGATCGAACGCGCGATCCTCTCGCACCATGCCATCATCGAGGCCGCGGCCTATGCCCGCCCGCACCCGACACTGGGCGAACACGTCGGCCTCGCCGTGGTGCTGCGCCCGGGCCGGGTGGCTGGCGCCGAGGAACTGCGCAAGCACCTCGCCCTGCGGCTGGCCGATTTCAAGCGCCCCGGGCGGATCGACATCAAGGACGCCCTGCCGCGGCTCGCCGGCGGCAAACTGGACCGCGTGGCCCTCGCCGCCCTCTCCGACGAGGAGGGCGCCGACCGCGCGCCGCTCTCCGAGACCGCGCAGAAGATCGCGGAGGCGTGGGAGCAGGTGCTGCACCGCAAGCCCGAGGGCCTGTCTGCGGACTTCTTCGAGGCGGGCGGCGACAGCCTCTCGGCCACGCAGTTCGTCTTCGAGGTCACCCGCCTGACCGGCGTGAAGCTCGACCCGGCACAACTCTATGACACGCCCACCTTCGGCGCCTTCGCCACGATGGTCGAGACACAGGACAAGGCCGAGACCGCGCGTCTCGATGATGCCGCGCTCTCCTTCGTGCGCGAACGGGTGAAAGAGTGGAAGCTCTCGCCCGCGCGGCCCGATGTCACCGACCTGATCTTCCGCGTCGGCGGGCAAAATGGCCCGCGCCCGCTCTTCTGGTGCGTTCAGGCCGACAGCGAATGGCCCAACATCGTCGAGGCACTGGGCAAGAAGCGCCCGATCTACGCCATGCGGACCCTGTTCCAGATGGTCGGCAAGGACGACGCGCAGTCCCGCCGCCTCGCCTATCACTACGCCATCGCCATCGACCGGCTGCAACGCGAGGGGCCGATTGCCCTCGGGGGCTTCTGCGAGGGCGCCAAGGTGATGACCTGGGTCGCCGAGGAGCTTGCCGCCCGGGGCCGCGAGGTCTCGCTGCTGGTGAACTGGGACCACTGGCCCGATGCCCCGACCGCCTTCCCGACGCTGCACGTCTGGACCGAGGACAAGACCCATTCCGCCAGGCACCGGATGGTCGGCCCGGAACGCGCCCTGCCGCTGATGCACCCCGCCGGGGCCGAAGGCCATTACCTCCAAGGCCGCCACGGTCAGACCCTGCGCGCCCCCCTGCCCGAGACGCTCGCCAAACGGCTCAACGCGCTCATCGACGGGCAGGAGAGCCTGCCGGTGACGGAGCCGGGCAAGGACGCCTTCGACACGACGCGCCCCGCCACGCCCGAGGCCTACAAGGCCGAGGTCAAGCTGCGCGCCCCGCGCTTCGCCCGCCGCCGCGCCGCCGTGCCGGTCAAGGTCACCGTGACCAATACCAGCACCGTGACATGGCCCGCCGGGCAGACCTGCGTGATCCTCACGCAGCACAACTTCGACGGGCACATCCGCGCCCGTATCGCGGGCAGCGCGGCGCTGGAGCAGGATCTGGCCCCCGGCGAAAGCGTGACGCGCGAGGTGCAGATGCCCTACCCGGACAAGTTCGTGCCGATCCGGGTGACGGCGGACGTGATCGACAACGGCGTCGCCTTCTACTCCGACTACGGTCTCGACAGCCCGCGCCGCACGGTCTGGCCCTTCAGCCTGCGCCGATCGTGATCTCCAGCCGCGCGGGCCAGCGATGGCCGAAGCGCGGCTGATACGCCATCGGCCCCGTCGAAACCGGCCGCGCGCCCGCGGCCTCCAACGCGCGGGCGAGCGCCAGCATCAGGGCGATCCCCAGCGGCTCGCCGATGCAGCGATGCGCGCCGCGCCCGAAGACGAGGGCCTGTGCCTGATCGCGCGTGGGATCGAAGACCTCCGGCGCGGCAAAGACCTCCGGGTCGCGGTTCGCCGCACCGAGGGCCAGGAAGACGGGATGGCCTGCCTTCACCGCCGCGCCGGCGATCTCTGTCTCCTCGCGCGCGACACGGGGGATGATCTGTCCCGGCGTGTCGAGCCGCAGCGCCTCGCGGACCCAGGCCTCGTCCACCGGCCCGCCCTCGCGCGCCAGCAGATGCAGCAGCGTGGCCGCGCCGGTCTCGATATTCTCCACCCCGTCGGCCAGCAGCAGGATAGTGGCATCGACGATGTGCTGGTCGCTCAGGTCCGGCAGGTCGGCCCGAAGCGCGGCCATGTGGCCAAGGAAATCACACGGAACAGCGCCCCGGCGGACCTCCAGCATGCCGGCGATCCGGCTTCGAAACCCTGCCATCCGGTCGTTCAGCGCGGCAAATTTCGCGGGATCGGTCAGCGGCGCGAAGAGCAGGAAGAACCCCTGCGCCACATCCTTCAGCTCCGCCGGATCGGCATCGAGGCCCAGCAACTGCTGCATCGCCGCCACGGCATAGGGCCGGCTGATCGCCTCCAGCAGGTCGACAGGCCCTTGCCCGGCCTGCGCCCGGGTCAGATCGGTCGCCAGCGCCTCCAGCCCGGGATCGCGGCCTGCCAGCGTGCGATGGAAGGCCCGCGACATCGCCTGCCGCGGCAGGCGGTGCGCAGGCAGGTCGAGGAAAGGCGGGATATGCGCGGCCAGATCGGCGGCGACGTATTTCGCCCGGTTGCGCGCGGCGAGCGTCGAGAACCGCGATGGCGTATTGCCGAGCCGCTTGTCGGCGAGCGCGGCGCGGACATCCGCGTGGCGTGTCAGCACGACACCCCCGGCGGTCACCGGGGCGACGGGCGCGTGGCGGCGGAGCCAGTCGTAGATCGGGTAGGGATCGGCGAGAAAGCCCGGTGAGAGCAGGTCAACCGGCAGGTCAACGGGTTTCGGCCCGCTGCAGGGCGCCTTCGGCCGGGCGAGCAGGCTCTGCAACAGGCGCATCGTCAGCCGCGCGCCCCATAGGTGCGGCCGCGCTTTGCCACGTATCCGGTCATGGTCTTCTCCCGTCTTCACGGCCGGTCTCTTTGGGCGATCGGCACGCCACCCCATAATAGGCGATTATCCGCTCATGGGGAAGACCGGCCGGGCCGGCTGTCTGAAGGCCCACCTCCATCACCGTGTCCGCAGCATGGACAGTTGCCGGGCCTCCAGCACCGCGCCGCCCAAGACACCGCTCCGGCACGGTCCGCGAAACCGCCAGCGCCTCCTCCGCACCCGGCCCCCGGTCCCCCGCCTCCACAGGCCGTTTCGCGTGCGGCGCGCGCCCTTGCCACCACCCGCCGCGCCGGCGGTGGCCCGACCGGAGGCGCGGTTCCGGGCGCGGCGCACCCCTCTCACGCATCCCGCAGCCGGCCGGGGCGATGCACCCTTGACGGCTCCCCCGGAATGTACTGCGTATAAGCACGGCGCCGCCGCCCCGAGAGGCCAGGACGGTGCCCCCCTTATCGACCGGTTTGACGCCCCCCTCCGACCGCGCCACCATATGCGCCGGGGCCGTCCCGCCGCCCGCGCCCAGCGCGCCCGACCGCGAGACCACCCCGAGAGAGCCCCGGCCACCGGGCCGCCCTCGCCCCTTTCAGAGCCCGGCTCCCTCCCGGGCAGCAAGAGACGACAGAGTGACCCAGCCGATGCGCCGCGCGCTGCCCGCCCACCGGGACATGCGCAGACCATGACGACCGCCGACACCGCCCCCCTGCCCGACCGGCAGCGCTTCTTCGCCGTTCTCGCGATCATCCTGTCGATATCGACCAGCGTCATGGACGGCGTGGCGATCAATGTCGCCCTGCCCAGCATCGGCGACGCGCTTGGCGTGGCGCCGCGCGACGTGACGGTGGTGGTGGGCATCTACCAGCTGGTGATCGTGGCCTGCCTGTTCCCGATCGCCAGCCTGGCCGAGATCTTAGGCTGCCGCCGGATCTACCTGACGGGCATCCTGATCTTCGCCCTCGGCGCGGCGCTCAACGGTATGGCGGCCAACCTGCAGATGCTGATCGTCACCCGGGCCCTGCAGGCCACCGGGGCGGCCTGCGTCATGGGCGTGAACCTCGCCTTGCTGCGCATCGTCGTACCACCCGACAGGCTTGGCCGGACGATCGGGATCAACGCCAGCGTCATCGCCCTGTCGATGACCACGGGGCCGACGATTGCCGGGGCCCTTCTGACGGTGCTGCCGTGGAACGCGGTGGTCATGATGGGCCTGCCCACCGGGCTCGTGGCCTTCCTCCTCGGGATGCGCTTCCTGCCCGAGAGCGACCTGATCCGCCATCCCTTCGACTGGGCCAGCGCACTGCTCTCGGCGCTGACCTTCAGCCTGATCCTCTATGCGCTCATGGGGTATGGCCGCACCGGAGAGGTGACGCTGCCGCTGGTGATCCTTGCCGCCGGCATCGCCGCAGGCAGCCTGCTGCTGCGCCGCCAGCGCCGGGCCGAGAACCCGCTGATCCCGCTCGACCTCTTCGCCAAGCCCCAGTTCCGCCTGTCGATCATGACCTCGGTCTGCGGGTTTTCCAGCCAGATGCTCGCCTTCGTCGCGCTGCCCTTCGCCCTGCAGGTCGGGATGGGGTTCTCACCCTACCACGCCGGCCTCCTGCTGAGCGCATGGCCCCTGACACTGGCCGTGGTCGCACCGATCGCCGGGCGGCTCGCGGACCGGGCCTACAACGGGCGGATCGTGGCCCTCGGCATGGGGATTCTCGCGGTCGGGCTGGCGCTGCTGGCCACGATGCCCGCGGACGTGAGCATCCCCGGCCTCGCCCTGCGGCTCGCGATCTGCGGCGTGGGCTTCGGCCTGTTCCAGACCCCCAACAACCGCAGCATCATCGGGGCCTCGACCCGGCAGCGCAGCTCCGGCGCCTCCTCGGCACTGGCGACCGCGCGGCTTCTGGGGCAGGCACTCGGCACCGCGCTCGCAACCATCGCGCTGTCGCTCGGGGCCCATGACGCGCAGCATGCCTTCCTCTTCGGCAGCGTGCTGGCGATCCTCGGCTGCATGTGTTCGCTGATCCGCAGCCGCGGGACGTTCCAGATCCTCTGAGCCCCGGCACCTCGCTTGGCCAGAGCCTCACCGGACCGTTCGCCCCGGCCCGACCCTGCGGGGCCTCCCTGACCGGGGTTACCTGCCCCCGAAAGGCCCCGAACGCCTGCGATCCCGGCAGACTCCGCCGCCAGAACGGGCGGGGGACCGCGTGGATCCACCCGCTTCCGGTTCGTGGTGCTTTCTTTCCGGCCGGCCCCTCTCTAGGGTGCCCCCCATACCACCGGGCGGTCCCCCCAGAGATCGCGCCGGTGAGGTCCCTTCTTTTACAGGAGTTCGCCCCATGAACATGCTTTCGAATTCTCTCGCCGCGACGGATATCGCGACGCAGCTGCACCCCTACACCGATGCCCGCGCCTTCGAGGAAAAGGGCCCGACGATCATGGTGAAGGGTGACGGCATCCGCGTGACCGACTCCAACGGCAAGGAATACATCGAGGCGATGGCGGGGCTGTGGTCCGTCGCGGTCGGCTTCTCCGAACCCAAGCTGCGCGAAGCCGCCGACAAGCAGATGGGCATGCTGCCCTACTACCACACCTTCGCCTTCAAGTCGCACGAGCCCTCGATCCGTCTGGCCGAGAAGCTGGTGGAAATGACCCCCGAACACCTGACCAAGGTGCATTTCACCAACTCCGGTTCCGAGGCCAACGACACCATCGTCAAGATGGTCTGGTACATGAACAACGCCCTCGGCCGTCCCGAGAAGAAGAAGTTCATCGCCCGCAAGAAGGGCTACCACGGCATCACCATCGCCTCGGGCTCGCTGACCGGCCTGCCGGCGAACCACGGTGACTTCGACCTGCCCGCGATCCCGGTGACCCACCTGACCACGCCGCACTTCTACCGCTTCGGCGAAGAGGGCGAGACCGAGGAGCAGTTCACCGCGCGCCTGCTGAAGGAACTGGAAGACACGATCCTCGCCGAGGGCCCCGAGACCATCGCCGCCTTCATCGGTGAGCCGGTCATGGGTGCCGGTGGTGTCATGGTGCCGCCCGTGGGCTACTGGCCCGGCGTGCAGGAAATCTGCCGCAAGTACGACATCCTCGTGGTGGCGGACGAGGTCATCAACGGCTTCGGTCGTCTGGGCACGCCCTTCGGCTGCCAGAAGATGGGCTTCGAGCCCGACATCATGACCCTGTCGAAGCAGATCACCTCGTCCTACCTGCCGCTCTCGGCGATCATGTTCACGGACAAGATCTACCAGGCGATTGCGGACAACACCCACAAGCTGGGCACCTTCGGCCACGGCTTCACCGGCTCGGGCCACCCCGTCGCCTCGGCCGTGGGCCTCGCCAACCTCGAAGTGATCGAGGAGAAGGGCCTGATCGAGAACGCCGCCAAGATGGGCGAGATCATGCAGGCCGAGCTGGCCAAGCTGGCGGATCACCCGCTGGTGGGTGAAGTGCGCGGCACCGGCCTGATCGCCGGCGTCGAGCTGGTGCAGGACAAGGCCACCAAGGCGCCCTTCGATCCCAAGGTGAAGGCCGGCATGAAAGCCGCCGACATCGCCGCGGACGAGGGCCTGATCACCCGCGCCGTGGGCGACACGCTGGCGCTCTGCCCGCCGCTGATCGTGACCGAGCATGACGTGCTGGAAATCGTCGCCCGCATGAAGCGGACGCTGGACCGCGCGCTGGAGGCGATGCAGGCCGAAGGCCTGAAGTAAGCCGCTTCGAAGAGAACTGAGGAAACCCCGGCTTCGGCCGGGGTTTTCGTTTTTTGGGGCATTGCCGGGAGTGCGGTTTCCCTCTGGGTCTGACCACTGTGCACGGAGACACCCGGGATCGCAGGAGCTCAAGAATGCCGTTGCCGAATGCGGAGCCAAGCGTGCAAACCGGCCTTCGGGTAGGGCAGCGCCGTCCCGCGGGGTGGCGCGAAAGCGCCGGTCGCCATTGGTGCGTCATTGGTTCAAGCCCCAATGGCGACGGGAGGCGGGTCGGCGCTGCCCGGCCTCTCGGCCGGGCGGGACATTCCGAGGGGCCAGTGGAAAGAGGCAATCCCGAAAGCATACCGCAATAAATCCGGCACGCCTCGGCGATGGCCCCATATCTCCGGCGGCGGCCCCCAGTCCAAGCCGTCACCGGATCGCCCCCTGCCGGGCTCCATGCCCCTCCCCCAATCCTCCGCAAGCCGCCGCGATACCCCTGCCCCGATCGCCGCGAAACCGCGGCCTGCCGCCTCGTCAATTGCAACCACGCCGAAACGGGCCTATGTCCCAAGGCGACAGCGGTGCAAAGAGGCGGACGTGACCAACTACCTGCATAAGGGCGACCTTCCCGACGGGCTCGACTTGGGGCCTTCCGTGGCGATCGACTGCGAGACCATGGGCCTCGTGCCGGGCCGTGACCGGCTCTGCGTCGTGCAGCTTTCCTCGGGCGACGGCCATGCCCATATCGTGCAGATCGCCAAGGGGCAGACCCGCGCGCCCAACCTCGAGGCGCTGCTGCTCGACCCGCAGGTGCTGAAGCTCTTCCACTATGGCCGCTTCGACATCGCCGCCATGTACAAGGCCTTCGGCGCGCTTGCCGCCCCGGTCTATTGCACCAAGATCGCCAGCCGCATGGTGCGCACCTACACCGACCGCCACGGCCTGCGGAACCTGACGCAGGACCTGCTGGGCACCGACATCTCGAAGCAGCAGCAATCCAGCGACTGGGGCGCCGAGACGCTGACGCAGGCGCAGCTGGACTATGCCGCCTCGGACGTGCTCCACCTGCACCGCCTGAAGGGCGAGCTTGACCTGCGCCTTGCCCGCGAAGGCCGCACCGCCCTCGCGCAGGCCTGTTTCGACTTCCTGCCCACCCGGGCGCTGCTCGACCTCGAAGGCTGGCCCGACACCGATATCTTCGCCCACACCTGAGAGGCGCAGCGATGACCGACCACGAGACCTTCCTCGACACAGCCCGCCGGGTGATCCGGATCGAGGCGGAGGCCCTGGGCCAGCTTGAAGCCGCGCTTGGCGAGAGCGTGGCGCAGGCGGTGGAGCTGATGCTCAACGTCCGGGGCCGGGTCATCGTCAGCGGCATGGGCAAGTCGGGACACATCGGGCGCAAGATCGCGGCCACGCTGGCCTCAACCGGCACGCCCGCGCAATTCGTCCATCCCGCCGAGGCCAGCCACGGCGACCTCGGGATGCTGACCAATGACGACGTGGTGCTGGTGCTGTCGAATTCGGGCGAGACGCCGGAACTGGCGGACATCATCTCCTACACCCGGCGCTTCCGCATCCCGATGATCGGCGTCGCCAGCCGGCCCGGGTCCACCCTGCTGACCCAATCCGACGTGGCCATCGTCCTGCCCCGGGCCGAGGAAGCCTGTGGCACCGGCGTGGTGCCGACCTCCTCCACCACCATGACGCTGGCGCTTGGCGATGCGATGGCCGTGGCCCTGATGGAGCACCGCAAGTTCACCGCCGAGCATTTCCGCAACTTCCACCCCGGTGGCAAGCTGGGGGCGCAGCTGAGCCGGGTCCGTGACCTGATGCATGTGGGCGAAGCCCTGCCGCTGGTGCGTGGCGAGACGCCCATGTCCGAGGTGCTGCTGGAGATCTCCTCCAAGGGGTTCGGCGTGGTCGGCGTGACCGATGCCGGGGGCCGGCTGACCGGTATCGTCACCGACGGTGACCTGCGGCGGCACATGGACGGGCTGCTGTCCCATACGGCGGCGGAGGTGATGACCGCCGCCCCGCGCACCATCGCGCCCGATGCCCTCGCGCAGGAGGCCGTCGCGCTGATGAACGAACGCAAGATCACCTGCCTCTTCGTGGTGGACCCGGCGGGTCCGGCAACGGCGCAGGGGCTGCTGCACATCCACGACTGCCTGCGCGTCGGGCTCGGCTGAGATGGCGTGGCGCGAGGACCGATATTCCCGCGTGATCGCCTGGCTCAAGGTGATCCTGCCGCTGGCGGCGCTGGCGCTGCTGTCGACGCTCTTCCTGCTCGCCCGCACCGTGGGCCCCTCGGCAGAGCTGCCCTTTGCCGACACCGACCTGCAGGAACGCATCCGCAACCAGCAGATCACCGATCCCACCTTTGCCGGAGCCACCGCGGGAGGTGACCTGATCGCCTTCACCGCCGCCGTCGCCCGGCCCGATCCCGAGGGCCGCTCGCGCCTCGACGCCGACGAGGTCGACGCGCGGATCGACCTGAAGGCCGGGGCCGCGATCACCTTCACCGCCGATGGCGGCGCCTTCGACGATCCCGGCGACCGCGCCACGCTGAAGGGCAACGTGGTCATCACCTCCTCCGAGGGCTACCGGATCGAGACCGAGGAACTGGTCAGCGCGCTGCGCACCGTGAAGGCGGAAACCCCCGGCACCGTACGGGCCGAGGGCCCGCCGGGCCAGTTCACTGCCGGAAAGATGGTCCTCACGACGCAAGCGGACGGATCGGACGCGCAATTGGTTTTCACCGACGGGGTTAAGCTGATATACGACCCGCGAGGTAACGAGGACGACACGCCGTGACCCTTTCCAGCCGGGCCCGTAGGGCCGTCACCCCCGCCCTGATCCTGTCCGCCGCGCTGCTTCTGCTGCCGCAGGCCGGGCTCGCGCAGGGGATCGCCTTCGGCAACGGCCCCTCGGACACCCAGGCGCCGGTCGAAGTGGACGCGGACAGCCTCTCGGTCAGCCAGACCGACGGCACCGCGATCTTCAAGGGCAACGTGCTGGTGGTGCAGGGGCTGACCAAGCTCTCTGCCGATACGGTCACCGTGGTCTACGCCCAGGACCAGAGCGCGATCCAGGCCCTGCGCGCCGACGGCAACGTGCTGCTTGTCAGCGGCGAGGACGCGGCCGAGGCGAAACAGGCGGAATACGACATCGAGAGCGGCGTCGTGACGATGTCTGGCGATGTCATGGTTGCACAGGGCCGCAGCACGCTTACATCCCAGTCCATGATCGTGAACCTCAAGACCGGAAACGCCGAGATGCAGGGCCGTGTGCGCACCGTGCTGCAACCCGGCAGCGAATGACCCATGGCCCCCGCCCCTGACCTGACCGTCACCGAAGGTGACCACGGCCTGCGCATCCAGAACCTGCGCAAGAGCTACAAGAAGCGCGTGGTGATTCGCGACGTGTCGATGCAGCTCGACCGGGGCGAAGTGGTGGCGCTGCTCGGGCCGAACGGCTCGGGCAAGACGACGACCTTCTACGCGATCGCCGGGCTGGTCCTGCCCGAGGGCGGCACCGTCACGATCGACGGCCGCGAGGTGACCGGCCTGCCGATGTACCGCCGCGCCAAGATGGGCATCGGCTACCTGCCGCAGGAGATGTCGATCTTTCGAGGGCTCTCGGTCGAGGACAACATCCTCGCCATTCTCGAGATCACGCACCGCGACACCCACAAGCGGCGCGAACGGCTGGAAGAGCTGCTGTCGGAGTTCTCCATCGAACACCTGCGCCGCGCCCCCGCGCTTGCGCTGTCGGGCGGGGAACGGCGCCGGGTGGAGATTGCCCGCTGCCTCGCGGCCGAACCGCGCTACCTGCTGCTGGACGAGCCCTTCGCGGGCGTCGATCCGATCTCGGTCGGGGATATCCGGCACCTCGTGGCGGACCTGAAGAAACGGGGAATCGGCGTGCTGATCACCGACCACAACGTGCGCGAGACCCTCGAGATCGTGGACCGCGCCTATATCCTGCACGACGGCAAGATGCTGATGTCCGGGACCCCGGAAGACGTGGTTCAGAACGAAAATGTCCGCAGAGTGTACCTCGGCGATAATTTCCGTATTTCCTGACCCTGTTCCGTAACCCTTTCGTTATTGGCCCGAATTCGCCATGCCGTCGGCCAGATGCAGCAAGAAGCCGCAAACCCTCGTTTCCGGATTCCGTTGACAGATCCCGGTTGAGTACCTTCATATGAAGGTATGACAGCATTGCGACACATGTCCGGCCTGCCCTGGCCCGCCACTGCGGGAAAGGCAGGTCTTTTCATGTCCGGACCTGCCGCAACGCTGTCCATCCGCAGCATTCGGACCTGAGCGGCCCGGCGGATCCACCGCCGGACGACACCCGAATTGTCAAGTGAAGGAGACAGGATGCGCTACGAAATCACCGGCAAACAGATCGATATTGGCGATGCGCTGCAAACGCACGTGAAGACCGAGCTGAGCGAAGCCGTGGCCAAGTATTCCCAGCGACCCACCGACGCGGTCGTGGTCTTTTCCAAGCACGCGCACGAGTATGTCTGCGAGTCGACCGTGCATCTCTCCACCGGGCTGACGGCCCAGGCCAGCGCCAAGTCGACCGAGATCTACGGCGCCTTCGACAAATGCTGCGAGCGGATGGAGAAGCAGCTGCGCCGCTACAAGCGCCGGTTGAAAGACCATCACCGCGATCGGACCGAGCCGGTTGAAATCTTCGGAGGCTCCTCGTATATCCTCGCCTCGGATCAGGAGGACGAGGAGTCGGACGACGCAACGCTGCAGCCGATCATCGTGGCCGAGATGGAAACCCGTATTCCATCCCTCTCTGTCGGAGAGGCGGTCATGCAGATGGAGCTTGCCGGTGCGCCGGTCCTCGTGTTCCGCCACGAAGGCAAGAATGGATTGAACGTGGTGTACCGTCGCGACGACGGCAACATCGGTTGGATCGATCCGCGCAGTTGAGGTGATCGGGAGCAGACGCCCCGGCGAGTAGTTCGGAGCGAGTGAGTTTTGATGGATCTTTCGGGTATCCTGAAGCCCGGGGCAGTGAAAGTCATTGCCTCGGCCTCCAGCAAGAAGCGGCTGCTGCATGATCTCGGCGATCTGGCCCATGGGGCCTATGGTCTGCCGGCGGATGCAGTCGTGGAAGCCTTGCAGGAGCGGGAAAGCCTCGGCCCCACGGGCGTGGGCCACGGTGTGGCCCTGCCCCACGCGCGCCTCGAACAACTCGACAGCGTTGCGGGGGCCTTCATCCTGCTGGAGAAGCCCGTCGACTTCGACTCGGTGGACCGGCAGCCGGTGGATCTGATCTTTGCGCTCTTCGCCCCGCTCGATGCGGGCGTCACCCACCTGAAGGCCCTGGCCCTGGTGTCGCGCACCCTGCGCGACGCCAACCTCCGCAAGAAACTGCGCGCCAACCCGGATGCCGCGACGCTCTATGCGATCCTGACCACCGATCAGGGCGTGCAGGCCGCCTGAGGCTGAGCTGAGCCTGCCGCTTGCGGGCCCTGTCCGCGCGACGTTTCCTCCCTTCGACCGTTTCAGGCGGTGCGCAACGGCGCGGCTGTGCCCGGAATTTTCAAAAATTCCGGTCCGTTTTCTTCGAAGAAAACGGTCATCGCAGCAAGTGATCGGCGCGCGTCCGGCGGCGCGCCCTGCCGAAAGCGATCAGGCCACGCCGCTCAGACCGGGCAGGCCGTGTCGAACCCGAAGATCATGTAATCCCGCTGGTAGATCTCCGCGCAGAGCGCCGCGAGATCCGCATCCGCCACGGCGGAGAGCGGATAGGGCGCGTCGCCCTCGGCGGCCAGCGGCTCTGCCGGTGCGGGATGACCCAGACGCCGGGCCAGCCCGGGCAACTCGGTCGCCAGTTCTTCCTCGCGCAGGATCAGGTCCGGCAGGGCAAACAGGCCCATGCCCTCGACCGTGGCGGCCTGCGTGGCGAAGGCCGCGTCATTGCGCACCGTGGTCTGCCCGGCGAGATTCGCCTTGAGGAACTCGAGGAAGGCCCGGAAGGCGGCGCGGTGCTGCTCCAGCGTATAGTCCGCCGTCTCCATGTCCGCCGGGATCGGCAGGGCATAGCGCTTGCGCAGCACGCGCCGGATCTCGTTGAAGCGCTGCGGCCCCGGCATCAGGATACGATCACAGAAGACCGCATGGGCCCGCGCCAGCGGATGACGCACCACGGTGAAACTGCGGTGCCCCGGGCGGGCCCGCTTCCACTGCCGCAGGCTCTTCTGCGAGAAGGCCCCGGGCAGTTCCTCCACCGGTACGCCCTCCAGCGCCGCCAGCCAGCCGCGCACCCGCTCCTCCAGCCCGTTGCGCACGGGCATGTAGAGCAGCGGCGTCGTGGCACCGGCCACGTAATCCGGCACCCGTGCCCCGCGGCGCGGTTCGAAGTTGGGCGTGCGGTTGAGGTTGAACCGGTCGAGGCGTGCAAGCGCCGCCTCCATGCCCTCGAAATCCTCGACCTTCTGCTCCAGCGGCTCGGGGTTCTGGCGCTTCAGCTTGCTGTCGAGCGACTCCAGCCGGTCCTTCTGGCCAAGGAAGGCCCCGAGGCCGTTCATCACGTCGAGGCTCTGCAGGTCGTCATAATCGACGTAGAAGGCCGTCTGGCCGGTCACCTGAAGCGCGTTCATCACCCGGACCTGGAAGCTCTGCAGGGTCTCGAGGTGGGCCTCGAACTCCACCGGGTCGAAGTCGACCTTGCTCTCCTTGCGGCGCCGCACGTCGGTCAGCTTCCACTGGTCGGTGGCGCGGGCGATCTTCCAGCTGACATAGCTGTCGACCGGGTTGCGGGTCAGGATGATCTTGGCGCAGCGCGGGTCGGGCAGGGCCACGTCCAGCACGCGCGGATCATGGTCATGGAAGAAACGGAAGCCCGACAGCCCGTGATCGGCCTTCACCGCGTCCAGCAACCGCTGCGGCGCCTGCTGGCGCGCGTACAGCGTCAGGCCCAGCAGGGTCTCGTTCTTGGGATAGCCGATGAAATGGGGATTGAAGGCCTCGCCGTGGCAGGTCAGCCCCGGGAAGGCGTTCAGGTTCGCCTCGAGAAAGTTCGAGCCGGTCCGCATCTCTGCCAGAACGATGAAATAGTCGAAACGCGCCATGGATCACTTCCGCACGAGATAGGGCTTCTTGCCGGGTTTCGGGGGTATCCGCCCGCCGGTCGGGTCGATCGGGAAATCGCCGGTCAGATAGGGGTGCATCCCCTGGTTCTTCAGGTTCTGCAGGAAATGCCCGAACCCCTTGAGGTCGCTCATCACCGGGGCCTCGGCCAGACGGCGCGGGGTCTTGGCGCCGATCTCGTCGATGACCAGCTGCAGCGGCTCCATCGGGGATTCCACGAATTCCGACAGCGTCCAGACCCGGATGCGGGCCTTTGCATGGGGCGAATGCAGCGCGTCGAGGAAGCGGGATTCGATCCGCTGCAACTCTGCCGCCTCGGCACGGATGTCGGGGAAATCGCGGTTCGAGCGGAAGAGCGGCAGCGCCCAGGACCCGCTGATCACGCTGATCTGCGCATTCGGGTCCTTGGCCATGTCCCAGATCAGCGCCTGGTTGTCGCGCGGTCCGAACTGGAAGCACTGCCGCTCGCCCCGGGTGTTCCACAGCAGGTTGGTCAGAAAGTCCCGTGGCCGGTAGTCCCGCGCCGCGGCACTGTCGGAAAGCGCGCCCGCCATGTGGGCCTGACGTTCGGCGTATTCGACCCGCTCCGGCGCGAAGAGATGACCATGGACCCGCGTGCCCGTCGCCCGCTGAAGCCAGTGCTCGAAATCCTCGAAGAGCTCGGCGAAGCCCTGGAAGACGGAATACTTGTCCGCGGTCAGCCCGTTTTCCCAGCCCTCGCGGGGATAGCGGCTCTGCATGTAGAGGCCGGTGCGGCCCCGGGTCCGACGCTGCACCGCCTTGGAGAAGACGCGGTCGATCTTGCCGGGGTTCGGCTCGGTCCGGCGCTGCTCGCCGTTGGGTTCGGACAGCAGCACGCGATAGAGCTTGTCGGCATGGGGCCAGATCTTGCGCGCCACGAAGCAATCCGACCGGCGCAGCAGCTGCAGGTGATCGTCGTAGAAGATGTGCGGCTTGCCCTGGAAATCGAACTTGCTCAGCGTCAGCGAGCGGCTCTCGATATTGGTGGCATAGAGCCGGGCCAGCGACTGGAAATAGCTCTCGTCCGGGATCCAGACGCGCTTGAAGTAGCGATCATAGGCGTCGCGGTCGGGGTCGTTGAGGATCGCGGACAGCGTCTGCCGCGTCAGGCACCACCATTGCGAGCCCATGTGCGGCACGATGCCGTTGGGGATGCGCCGCCGCATCCGCAGCCGCCGCTGAAGCCGCACGTAGCCGTCGAAGAGAAAGCGGTGCCGCTTCCACGAGAAGGGGAACCGCAGGGTGAAGCGTTCGGCGTCCAGCCCGCCCACGGTCCAGGGGACATCGGCGGTGGTGGCGCTCTCGATGAAATCGGTGCGCGGGCGGTCAGCAAGATAGTCGATCAGCTCCGACACCGGGCGCAGCGGCAGGCAGGAGCCGGAGGCGAGGTAGACGTGGCGCACGTCCGGGAAATCCTCAAGCATCCGCTCCGAGGCTTCCTGCGTGGCGGCGACGATGCCCCAGGTGCCCCATTCGCATCGATGCCGCTGGACGAAGCGCACATTCTCCACGTCCGACAGCGACTTGCGGAAATCGCCATAGGTCTTGGCGCTGACATTGCGGTCAGCGTGGATCACCACCGGACAGCCGGCGGCGGCCCAGTGGCGCGCCACCTGTTCGGCCCGGTTCAGGGCCGTGTGCACCAGCATGATGATGCCCACGCTCGCCGTCATGCCCAGTTGCCCTTGGACATGAGGCCGAGGATCTCCAGCTGGCGCCAGTTGATGTACTTCTCGGACCAGTTGCACCACAGGTCCGGGTCATCCTTCAGCGTATCCGCATAGGCCCGGTATTCGACCGAGGCGGCGTAGTGCTGCTTGCGCTGCAACTCCTCCTTGGCCTTGGTGTTGAACGTGTCGAGGAACTTGGTGTGCAGCAGCACGCCCGAGGCCTTCTCGCCGCCGAACTCGTCGAAGACCTGGTTCAGCCCGCGCGGCAGCAGCATGTGGGTCGAGGAGACATAGGCGTACTTCCGGTCCCACTTCACCAGCGGGATCTTGTTCAGCGCCGGGGCCCGGGCCGGTGTCTCGGGGAAGAAGACCCGCATCCGGGGGCCGCCCTGTATCCAGAGGTTCCCGTAGCGGTGGTTTTTCTCGAAGGTGTAGTTCCCGGCGTCGAACCAGTTGGCGATCTCAAGCGGATCCTGCCCCGGCGTATAGGGCTGCGCGTCGAGCCGCCCCTTGGGGTACATGTCCAGCAGCATGGCCGAGAAGGACTTGATCGAGGAGGCATCGAGCCAGTCGCAGAGCGCCGGCAGGGCCCGGGTATCGCAGAACGGGTAGACGAGGAATTCATCCGGATCGACCACCAGCGTCCAGTGGCCGTGGCCGTATTTCATCTGCAGCCAGTTCAGCCAGTCGACACCGAAGCGCGCCCGCTTGTAGCCCGCCTGCGTGGTCCAGACCGAACAATCGGCCTGCTGCGCGAGGTAATCGGCCGAGCCGTCGGTGCTGTCGTTGTCCACGAAGAGGAAGTGGCTGACGCCCATCTCGCGGTAATACTGGAGGAAGTAGGGCAGCCGCACCTGCTCGTTCCGCAGGGTCGAGAAGACGAGGATGTCGCGGGACCGGATGCGGCGCGTCTTGTCCGACAGCACGCGCAATTCCCGCCGCTTGCGGAATGCTCGGATCAGCCAGCGTTTCCGCTGGAGCCGCAGGCGATATGACGAAGCGATACTCACACCCTCAGCAAACTGCTCCGACGCAGGGTTACCATCGGGTTTGCCATATCAGGTCATCTTTAAGACGATCTTGAAGTGATCCTGCCATGTCGGCGGCGTGAATACCGGCGCGACCCGCGGTGTCTCTGCGACATTTTCGAGTTCTTTGACCCATGAATAGACATCGTCCATGGGCAGGTAAACGGGAATATCTCCCAGAACCTCGCGTGTGACCGCGAGGTCGCAACAAAATATGGGGCACCCAAGGGCCGCGGCCTCGATCAGCGGCAGGCCGAAGCCCTCGGCCAGCGAGGGAAACACGAGGCCCCGCGCGCCCTCCAGAAGCGTCCCCACGGCCCCGTCCGAGAGGCCGGGCCATTCCTCCACCGCGGCGCCCTCGGCCTTCATCCGGTCGAGCGTGGCAAAGGTCTCCTCGTTGCGCCAACCGCGCGCGCCGCAGATCAGGAGCCGGGCGCCCTCACGGGGCATCTTCTGCCAGATCTCGAGGAGGAGCGCGTGGTTCTTGCGCGGCTCCACCGTGCCGAGCGCGACGAAGTAGGGCTGCGCGGGTGGCAGGCCCTCCGGCAGGTCCCCGGCACGCGGGATCGCGAGGTCGAGCCCCAGATGCGCCACCACGCCGGGTGGAATGCGTCCCATCGGTGTCAGGTGACGCTCCACCGCCGCCTGCGTCGCGGCGGAGTTGTAGATCAGCAGGTCGGCCCCGTTGCCCGCCAGCTTCAGCATCCGGTGGAAACGCTCCACGGTGCCCGGCCTCTGGAACTGCGGATAGTCGAGCGGGATTGTGTCGTGCAGCAGGACACTCACCCGACCCTGCTTGCGCCGCACCGCGCTGATCACCCGGGCGCTCAGGGCGCTGTGGCCAGTGTTGAGGTAGACGAGCCCGTTGGGCAACCGCCGCATCAGCCAGCCGAGCGCGATGCGCGGTGCCCTCGCGATGGCGAGACGGCGCAGGTCGGACTGCGCCCGCCCCTGCCAGAGATCCAGCCTGCGCGACAGCCGCGCCACCGGATCCCGCCGGCCCCAGGGCGCATGACCATCGACCCGGTCGAGGAAGGCACTGAGGCCCGCGCGGTCCAGCAGGACATAGCCCCCCGCCACCTTGGCCAGGCCGTAGACGGGAGTGTCGAGGGTCAGGAGATGGGAGAGATAGGCACGCTCCACCCGATCCACGCCGGTGAGGACGCGGCCGGCGCGGCTGGCCAGACGGGTGATGTCCAGCAGCCGCGCAGGGGGGTTATTTGTCGTAGTGCCCAGTCTGGTGCCACCGCCATGCGTCGCTGATCATAGTCTGCAACGTGGAGCGGTCGGGCGTCCAGCCCAGTTCCTCCACCGCGCGGGTGGAGCCGGAGACAAGCTTGGTGCAGTCGCCGGGACGGCGGTCGCCCTCGGTGTAGGGCACGTCCTTGTTGGTGACGGAGCGGGAGTGATCGATCACCTCTCGGACGGAGAAGCCTGTCCCGGTGCCGAGGTTGAAGATCCGGCTGCCCTTGCCCTCTTCCAGCCATTTCAGGCCCAGAACATGGGCATCCACGAGGTCACAGACATGGACGTAGTCGCGGATGCAGGTGCCGTCCGGCGTCTCGTAATCCGTCCCGAAGATGGTCAGCGCGTCACGCTTGCCGGCAATGGCGTCCAGCATCAGCGGGATCAGGTGCGTCTCGGGTTGGTGGAATTCGCCCACCTCGGCTTCCGGGTCAGCACCGGCCACGTTGAAGTAGCGGAAGATCACGCTCTCCAGCCCATTGGACGCGCCGAAGTCCCGCAGGATGTCCTCGATCGCCCGTTTGGAGCCGCCATAGGCGTTGATCGGATACTGGGCCGAGCTTTCGTTCAGCACCACGTTGTCCTGATCGCCGTAGGTCGCGCAGGTGGAGGAGAAGACGAAGTTCTTCACCCCGGCCGCCACCGTCGCCTCGATCAGCGTGAGCGAGGACAGAACATTGGCGCGCCAGTAGAGCCCCGGCTCGCGCATGCTCTCGCCGACCTGGCTGAGGGCCGCGAAATGCATCACGGCCGCCGGTTTGTATTTCCTGAAGACGTCGTCAAGGCGCGCCCGGTCGGAGAGCTCGCCCTTTTCGAAGGGGCCGAACTTCACGGCCTCCTCCCAGCCCGTCACGAGGCTGTCGTAGCACACGGGCGTATAGCCAGCCCGCTTCAGTGCCTTGCAGGCGTGCGAGCCGATATAGCCCGCACCGCCTGTCACAAGGATATTCGTCATACGGACCGGCCCTTGTCGCGCGTTACTGCGCTGCCTTGTCCATGTGGACGATGTCCTGGATGAAGCCCATCAGGTCGTCACGCAGTTCGGGCCGGGACAGGCCGAAGGAGACGGTCGCCTGCAGGAAGCCTGCCTTGGAGCCGCAGTCAAAACGCTGACCCTGGAAGCGGAAGCCGTTGACGCCTTCGCCGGTGATCTCCTTGGCGATCGCGTCGGTCAGCTGGATCTCGCCGCCTGCGCCGGTTTCCTTGGACTCGAGGTTCTCGAGGATCTTCGGCGTCAGGATGTAGCGACCGATGACTGCGAGGTTCGAGGGCGCTTCCTCGGCCTTGGGCTTCTCGACCATGCCGGTGACCTCGACGGTCTGGCCGGACTCGGCGCCGGTGGCGAGGATGCCGTAGGAGCTGGTCTTGGCGCGCGGCACTTCCATCGCGGCGACGTAGTTCGCGGGCTTCTCTTCGTAGGCCTCGACCATCTGCTGAAGGCAGGGCTTCTCGGCCGCGATCACGTCATCGGGCAGGATCACCGCGAAGGGCTCGTTGCCGATCATGCGGCGGGCACACCACACCGCGTGGCCGAGGCCCAGCGCCTTGTGCTGCCGGATGTAGGCGATCGCGCCGCTGTCCATGTTGGTGTCTTCAAGGACCTTCAGCAGGTCGTCCTTGCCCTTGCGCTCCAGCTCGGCTTCGAGCGCGGGCGAATGGTCGAAGTAATCCTCCAGCGCGGACTTGCCGCGCGAGGTGACGAAGATGAACTCCTTGATCCCGGCGGCCCGGGCTTCGTCGATCGCGTACTGGATCAGCGGACGATCAACGAGGGTCATGATTTCCTTGGGGACAGACTTCGTGGCGGGCAAAAAGCGCGTGCCCAGGCCCGCGACGGGGAACACTGCCTTCGTAACCTTGTTCGTCATGTCAATTCCTCACAGATTGTCTAAATCGTTTTGCCCGACCCTCGGGGCGTTCGCCGGTCAACCTAGCATTCACGGCGGTCCAAGCAAACGCTCCTTCGGATAGAACGGGGGCGCAAATGTATTATGTCATAAGGTATTGTGGTTAACGGTCGCATTTCAACCGATTCCACGCTGCAGTGCAACACGGCGACATTCTGCCGAAGTCCTTGCTGAAAAGCTGCGCAGGCCAAACAGGGGGCCAGATCGCTCGCTGCGGCCCCAGAGCCCGCCGCTCTGCACCCAGATGCCCGGCGCGGGAGAGCGGACCTGATGGTAGAGCGCGGTCCGCGAGAAGAGGAAGACCGAGACGTTCTGTCCCTCGGCAGCCCGGCGCCGCGCCTCGGACATCGTCTGGCCCGATCGCCAGGTCCGCGCCGAAAGGACCGCAGACCCCTGCGCCCGGCTGCTAAAGAGGCGGAACCCCTCGCGGGCATGGGGGATGGCGGGCATCCGCACCGGCTGCCGCGCGGCCCCTTCCTCCCGGCCCGCGTCGAAGCTGGCCATCAGGGCCCGCACCTCTCTGGGCTCCAGCCTTCCGGCCACCATGTGCCGCAGGGCGTTGTCGCGCTCCTCCCGCCGCATCGCCTGCCAGAGGTCCCCGTGCCTGTCTTGCGGACAATACCGGCCAAGGTAGACCGCCTGGCTGGCCGCCTTCTCGAAGAGGTCGCGCGGCGCGCGATCCGCCCGACGCCGCAGGGAGGGCGCATAGGCGTGGTGAACCTCCGCCAGCGGCACGATCGCGGTGACCGTGTCGCGCCGCGCAAGGCGCATGTTGAGGTCGGTCTCGTCGAGGTAGAAGCGGTAGGACGGATCGAAGCCCCCGAGGCCGGCCAGCACATCCCGGCGGACGGCCATGTTGGTGCCTTCGGTCTTGATCGCGCGGCCCTGTGCGGGCCGCAACAGCGTGGGCTGCCGCGGATCGACCTCCAGCGGCCGGGCCTGCCCGGTGCCGTCGACGCTGCGGGCGCGATACTGGAAGGTGATCCCGTTGCGGCCGCGGACGAAACCGCCTGCGGCCCCCACCTCGGGGCGCGCGAAGGGCGCGGCCAGATGGGCCAGCCACATCGGCTCGGGCACCGCGTCGTCGTCGATGAAGGCGACGATCTCTCCCGCGGCCTGCGCGATGCCAAGGTTGCGCGCGGCGCTGATGTTGGCCTCGTCGAAGTGGACGGTCTTGATCTCTTCGGCCAGCCCCGTTTCGGCCACCGCGGTCAGACCGGCGGTATCGGCCACCACGATGATCTCGTAACAGTCGTGAAACAGGTAGCTCAGCCCGCCGAGGCAGGACTTGAGCCGCTCCGGCCGGCCGCGGCTGACCACCACGACGCTGACCGGAAGGTCGCTCATCCCGTCCCCCCGGCGCAGCGGCGCAGACAGGATGACGCCACCGCGCCACGTCGGCAGAGCCCGGCGCAGCGGGCAGCCATGCCCCGCAGCCCTGTCGCAGCGGGGCCCGTCATCAGGCGGGTTTCAGGGCGACGTTGGGCGCGTAGGCGATGAAGAAGGGGTTCGCGTAGCCCTCCTTGCCGTAGACCAGCGGGGAATGGTCGTCGAAGCGGACGACCTTGCCGCCGGCCCCGCCTAGGACCGCGTGACCCGCGGCGGTGTCCCACTCCATCGTGCGGCCCACGCGGGGGTAGAGATCGGCCTCGCCGGTCGCGACGAGGCAGAACTTCAGCGAGGAGCCTGCGCTCTTGGTGTCGGCCACGGCGTACTTGTTGATGTAGTCGTCCGTCGCCTGATCCCGGTGCGACTTGGAGGCCACGACGCGCAGCGCGCCGTTGTCCGCGTCCGAGACCCTGATCGGGGTCAGCGCGCCGAGGGTGCCGGGCACGAAGGGGCCCGCTTCTTCCACCGAGGCGCCTTCGGCATCGGTGAAGAACATGCGGCCTTTCGCAGGGGCATAGACCACGCCACGCACCGGCACGCCATCCACGACATAGGCGATGTTCACGGTGAAATCGCCGCGGCGCTGGACGAATTCCTTGGTCCCGTCCAGCGGGTCCACGATCAGGAAGGTCGAGGCCTGCACCGCATGGGTGGCGGCCTGTTCCTCGGTCACCAGCGTCACATCGGGAAAGGCCGCGCGCAGACCGGCCGAGATCAGCGCATCGGCCTTCTCGTCCGCCTCGGTCACCGGGCTGTCGTCGGACTTCGCCTTCACGTCGAATTCGTCGGAATTGTAGACCTCCATGATCACCTCTCCGGCCTGGATGGCGAGGTCACGCATGACGGTGGCAAGCTTTTCGTAATCCAAAACGATCAATCTCCGGCGAAGGTCCAGTCAAGGCGCCGGTTCCGTTGAAAAATCGACGCCACATCGTTATGCTGAACGCCACGGCGAAGAGCAAGGCCACCCTGCCCCGCGGGCAGGACCCGGCGTCACGGCCCCCGGCAGCCCCGTCAGACACGGGCGGCGGACAGGTCCCAGAGAACAGGTAGAGCGGAGCGGCCTCCATGTTTCAGCAACGGCGCACGGGAACGCGGCTGCAATCCGCCGTCACGATCCTTGAGCTGATCTACCACGCCACGGTACGCAACGTGCGCAAGGGCCATGCCAACGCGATGATGTCCATCGTGATGAACATGATCCAGGTCGCGGTCTTCATCCTCGCCTTCTACATCATGTTCTCGCTTCTGGGGCTGCGCTCCTCGGCGATCCGGGGGGATTTCCTGCTCTACATCATGTCGGGCGTCTTCCTCTATATGACCCATGCCAAGACACTGGGCGCGGTCGTGGGATCCGAGGGGCCCGCCTCGCCGATGATGCAGCACGCGCCGATGAACACGGTGATCTCCATCGCCGCAGCCGCGCTCTCCACGCTCTACATCCAGGTGCTGTCGCTCTTCCTGATCCTGTTCATCTATGACGTCGTGCACACGCGCTTCACCATCGACCGCCCGATCGCGGCCTTCGGCTGCCTGCTGATCGCGTGGTTCACGGGGATCGCCCTCGGCCTGCTGCTGCTGGCGATCAAGCCGTGGTTCCCGACCTTCGTGAAGATCTTCACCACCGTCTACCAGCGGGCCAACATGATCGCCTCGGGCAAGATGTTCGTGGCCAACCAACTGCCCGCCTACATGCTGGCGATGTTCGACTGGAACCCGCTGTTCCACACCATCGACCAGTCCCGCGGCTTCGTCTTCATCAACTATTCGCCGCGCTATACGTCGATCGAGTACCCGATCTATGTCGGGATCGCCTTTCTCATGGTGGGGCTGATGGCCGAGTTCTACACCCGGCGTCACGCCTCCGTTTCTTGGAACGCAAAGCGATGAAACGGTTTTTCCTCTCTCTGGTCCTGATATTCACCCCCGCGGCGCTGCTGGCGCAACAGGGGTTCCCGGCGCTCTATGACGTCAGCGGCGTGGCCGCCGATGACGTGCTGAACATGCGCGCGACGCCCGATCCCTCCGCCCCCATCGTCGGCACGCTGGCCCCCGATGCCACAGGGGTCGAGGCGGTGGAGGCCGATGCCGACAGCGGCTGGCTGCGGGTCAACGGCGGCGAGACGGCAGGCTGGGCCTCGCCCGCCTATCTCACGCGCCAGCCGGGGCAGGCGGACGGCGCGCAGCCCGCCCTCGCCCGCTGTTTCGGGACCGAGCCGTTCTGGTCCCTGCTGCCCGAAGGCACGGGCTGGACCTTCCAGCAGGCCGGCGGAGCCGCGACATTCCTGCCCTCCGGCTGGCAGGGCAATGCCTCGGGCCGCCCCGACCGCTACGGCACGATCCTGCTGACCGGCAAGGGCGCGGACGTGGCGGGCACCATTTCGGTCGCGCGCGAGATCTGCAGCGACGGCATGTCGGACCGGGCCTATGGCCTGACCGTGGACCTGATCCTCACCGGCGACCTTGGCCCGGCGCATTACGCGGGCTGTTGTTCCATCGCCCGCTGAGGCCCGTCAGTCCACCACGCGGCAGGTCAGGTTGATCCGCCCGCCCTTGGGCAGCAGCCGCGAGGACTTGAAGCGGATGCGGTCCACCCCGTGATGCAGCAGCCGCGCCGGGCCGCCCATCAGCACCACGTCACCCGATTCCAGCCAGATCGACTCCGTCTTGCCGCCGCGCTCCTCGTTGCCGACACGGAAGAGCCCGTCATCCCCCAGCGAGACCGAAAGCACCGGCCATGTGAAATCCGCCTCGTCCCGGTCCTGATGCAGGCCCATGCGCGCGGTTTCGCCGTAGTAGTTGATCAGGCAGCAATCGGGCGTCCGCTCCAGCCCGGTCACATCGCGCCAGATCGCGAGGACCTCCTCCGGGATCGGCGGCCAGCCCATGCCCTCGGGGTGGGTTTCGGCATAGCGATAGCCGCCCCGGTCCGAGTACCAGCCGTATTTCCCCGCCGAGGTCATCCGCACCGACATCTTCTTGCCCCAGCGGGTTTCCGGCGAAAACAGCGGCGCCGCCTTCAGCACCGGCCGCAAAGCGCCGATCAGGGCCTTCTGCGCCGCATCGTCGAGGTACTCCTTGTGAATTTCAAAGCCGCGCAGCGTGATTTTCGCCGCCATTCCGCTCGCCTTCCCCGGGGTTTTGCGCCCGATGTGAAAAATGCGGCATTTTCGCCACTTCCCCCTCCGCGCAATGCTTGCAGGGCCATACGGGCCTTCTTATATACGCCCAGAAGCGTGGCGGACAGGGCATTGCCTGCGCACTGAACGCCACCCCTCAGACCGGGGTGGGGATGCCGTAATGGGTCCGCGCCTCGCCACATCGCCTTAGTGAAAGGGATCGAAAAACATGTCGAAAGTTATCGGTATCGACCTCGGCACCACCAACAGCTGCGTCGCCATCATGGACGGTTCGCAGCCCAAAGTGATCGAGAATTCCGAAGGGGCCCGCACGACGCCCTCGATCGTCGCCTTCACGGATGAAGAGCGTCTGGTCGGCCAGTCGGCAAAACGTCAGGCCGTCACGAACGCCGCCAACACCATCTTCGGTGTGAAGCGCCTGATCGGTCGTCGCAACGACGACGCGGACCTCGCGAAAGACAAGAAGAACCTGCCGTACAATGTCATCGACAGCGGCAACGGCGACGCATGGGTCGAAGCCAAGGGTGACAAGTACTCGCCCAGCCAGATCTCGGCCTTCATCCTCGGCAAGATGAAAGAGACCGCAGAGTCCTACCTCGGCGAGGAAGTGACCCAGGCCGTCATCACCGTGCCCGCCTACTTCAACGACGCCCAGCGTCAGGCCACCAAGGACGCCGGCAAGATCGCCGGCCTCGAAGTGCTGCGGATCATCAACGAACCGACGGCAGCGGCCCTGGCCTATGGTCTCGACAAGGAAGACACCCATACCATCGCGGTCTATGACCTCGGCGGCGGGACCTTCGACGTCACCATCCTCGAAATCGACGACGGCCTCTTCGAAGTGAAATCGACCAACGGGGACACCTTCCTCGGCGGTGAAGACTTCGACATGCGCATCGTGAACTACCTCGCGGATGAGTTCAAAAAAGAGCATGGCGTCGACCTGACCAAGGACAAGATGGCCCTGCAGCGCCTGAAGGAAGCCGCAGAGAAGGCCAAGATCGAGCTGTCGAGCTCCTCGCAGACCGAGATCAACCAGCCGTTCATCTCGATGGACCCGAAAGGCGGCCAGCCGCTGCACATGGTGATGAAGCTGTCCCGCGCCAAGCTGGAAAGCCTCGTCGGCGACCTGATCAAGGCCTCGATGAAGCCCTGCCAGGCGGCCCTGAAAGATGCCGGTCTGACCACCTCGGACATCGACGAAGTCGTTCTCGTCGGCGGTATGACCCGGATGCCGAAAGTCATCGAAGAGGTGACCAAGTTCTTCGGCAAGGAACCGCACAAGGGTGTGAACCCCGATGAGGTCGTGGCCCTCGGCGCCGCCATTCAGGCCGGCGTGCTGCAAGGCGACGTCAAGGACGTGGTCCTGCTCGACGTGACCCCGCTGTCGCTGGGGATCGAGACGCTGGGTGGCGTGTTCACCCGCCTCATCGACCGCAACACGACGATCCCGACCAAGAAGTCCCAGGTCTTCTCGACCGCCGAGGACAACCAGAACGCCGTGACGATCCGCGTGTTCCAGGGTGAACGCGAGATGGCGGCCGACAACAAGATGCTCGGCCAGTTCAACCTCGAGGACATCCCGCCGGCACCGCGCGGCATGCCGCAGATCGAAGTGACCTTCGACATCGATGCGAACGGCATCGTGAACGTGTCCGCCAAGGACAAGGGCACGGGCCGCGAGCAGAAGATCACCATCCAAGCCTCCGGTGGTCTCTCGGACGACGATATCGAGAAAATGGTCAAGGAAGCCGAAGCCAACGCAGAGGCCGACAAGGGCCGCCGCGAGCTGGTCGAAGCAAAGAACCAGGCCGAGAGCCTCATCCACTCGACCGAGAAGGCCGTGGAAGAGCATGGCAGCAAGGTGGACCCGTCCACCGTCGAAGCCATCGAGCTGGCCATCGCCGCGCTGAAGGACGAGCTGGAAAGCGACAACGCCGACAAGATCAAGTCCGGCATCCAGAACGTCACCGAAGCCTCCATGCGTCTGGGTGAGGCCATCTACAAGGCCAGCCAGGAAGAGGGCGGCGACGAGCCGGCCGCGGCAGACCAAGAGCCGAGCGGCTCGGCCGAAGACGATGACATCGTCGACGCCGACTTCGAGGACCTGGACGACAACAAGCGTGCCTAAGGGCAGCTGAGGAACCTCTGGGGCCGGTCCGCCATTCCGGCGGGCCGGCCCTATCTGTTCCGTAAAAGGGGGTAAACCCAGTGGCAAAACGTGATTACTACGACGTTCTTGGCGTCCAGAAGGGCGCTTCGGCGGACGAGATCAAGAAAGCCTACCGCGGCAAGGCCAAGGAACTGCACCCCGACCGCAACTCCGACAACCCGAACGCCGAAGACCAGTTCAAGGAAGTCAACGAAGCCTACGACGTCCTCAAGGACGCCGACAAGAAAGCCGCCTATGACCGCTTCGGTCACGGCGCCTTCGACGGCTCCATGGGCGGGGGTCCGCGCCGGGGTGGCGCCGGGGCCCAGGGCGATTTCGCCTCGGCCTTCTCCGATGTGTTCGACGACCTCTTCGGTGACTTCATGGGCCAGCAGGGCCGTGGGGGTGGCCGGCAGCGGGCGGCACGCGGTTCGGACCTGCGCTACAACCTGCGCGTGACGCTGGAAGAGGCCTATTCCGGGCTTCAGAAGACGATCAACGTGCCGACCTCGATCGCCTGTGGCGAATGCTCGGGCACCGGCGCGGAAGGCGGGGCCGAGCCCACGACCTGTCCGACCTGTTCCGGGATGGGCAAGGTGCGCGCGCAGCAGGGCTTCTTCACGGTGGAACGGACCTGTCCCACCTGTAGCGGTCTCGGCCAGATCATCAAGAATCCCTGCAAGGTCTGCCATGGGCAGGGCCGCGTCGAACGCGACCGCTCGCTGTCGGTGAACATCCCTGCAGGCGTGGAAACCGGCACCCGTATCCGGCTCGCCGGCGAGGGTGAGGCCGGCATGCGCGGTGGCCCGTCGGGCGATCTCTACATCTTCGTGGAGGTCCGTCCCCATGAGCTGTTCCAGCGCGAGGGCAACAACCTCTACTGCCGCGTGCCGGTGTCGATGTCGACGGCCGCGCTTGGCGGTGACATCGAGGTGCCGACGATCGACGGCGGACGCTCGCGGGTGAAGATCCCCGAGGGCAGCCAGTCCGGCCGCCAGATGCGCCTGCGCGGCAAGGGCATGCCCAACCTGCGCGGCGGCGGCAGCGGTGACATGTTCATCGAACTGGCGGTCGAGACCCCGGTGAACCTCACCGCGCGCCAGAAGGAACTGCTGCGGGAGTTCTCGGCCCAGTCCGAGCATAACAACCCGGAAAGCAACAGCTTCTTCTCCTCGGTGAAGACCTTCTGGGACAACATGAAGGGCTGAGGCCCGATCCGGCCAGAGAACCGGAAACGACAGGGCAAGGGCGGGGTTAACCCGCCCTTAACCATTTCATGGCGAGGCTGCGCCATGACCACGCCACCACATCACCTCTCCGAAGCTTCGCTGCCCCTGTTCGAGGGCCAGCCCGCCGCCCCGCCGGGCCGCGCGGTGCAGCCGCCGTCCTACATCCGCGATCACCGCAAACGCCTGCGCGAACGGCTGCTGCAGGGCGGGCACGAGGCGATGCCGGATTACGAGATCCTCGAAATGGTCCTGTTCCGTGCCAATGCCCGCGCCGACATGAAGCCGCTGGCCCGCCGCCTGCTGGAGGCCTTCGGCGACTTCAACCGCGTGCTGACCGCATCGGAAGAGCGGCTGCTGGCGGTGGAGGGTGTGGGCGCCTCGATCGTGGCGGAGCTGAAGCTGATCGAGGGCGCGGCGGCCCGGCTTGCGCGCTCCCGGGTGATGCAGAGGCACGTGATCTCGTCTTGGGATGCGGTGGTGGACTATTGCCACACCACCATGGCCCACCGCGAAACGGAACAGTTCCGCGTGCTCTACCTCGACCGCAAGAACATCCTCATCGCCGACGAGGCACAGGCCCGCGGCACGGTGGACCATGTGCCGGTCTATCCCCGCGAGGTGGTGAAACGGGCGCTGGAACTGAACGCCTCCGCGCTCATCCTCGTGCACAACCATCCCTCGGGCGATCCGACGCCGTCGCAGGAGGATATCGCCATGACGCGCCAGATCGACGAGGCTGCGCAGGTGCTGGGACTGACACTGCATGACCACCTGATCGTGGGCAAATCGCGCGAGGTCTCGCTGAAGGCCGAGGGCTATCTCTAGCGTAGCCAGACCTCGACCCGGCGGTTCACCTGCCGACCCCAGGCGCTGTCGTCGCAGGCCATGGGCATCGCCTCGCCAAAGGCCTCGACCGAGATCTGCGTGCGCGTGGGATCGAAGGTTTCGGCTGCCGAGACGATGGCGTCATAGACCACCTGCGCCCGGCGCTGCGCGATCTCGCGGTTCGGCCCGGCCGGCCCCTCGCCATCCGAGAAGCCGACGAGGAGCAGCTCGCGCCCGTCATAGTCCCCGCCCTCCAGCGCATCGGCCAGTTGCAGGATGTTGGAGCGCGACTGCGCATCGAGGTCGGAGGACCCGGCCTCGAAGCGGAAGGAGGTCGTCAGCCGCTTCATCGGCGTCAGCCGCCCGACCATGCGCTGCAACTCCTGCAGGGGCACTTCCTCGCCCGCCCGGGCGATGGCATTGGCGAAACGGTCGCCCTGCATGTTGATCGGCACCTCCTCGGGGGCCTGATCCACGTAGCCCACGCGCCGGATCACCAGTTGCGCGGCGGAGGACCGTGTATAGGCGAGGAACTCGCGCCCCAGCTTCGGCAGCCGCCGCGCGGGGAGGTAGAGGAAGACCGGCAGCACCAGCGGGTAATCCTCGGTCTTGGCGTTCCGCCGGGTCGGCCGCAGGGTGAAGCCACAGGCGCCGGACAGCGCCACGGGCACCGCCTCGCGCAGCTCGGACAGGCTGATCACGCCAAGGGCGAAGGGATCGCGCATCACCGCGCGGATCAGGGTCGCGTCGCTCTCATGCCGGGTCGCCCCGGGCGAGAGCGTTTCCCCCACGGGCGACAGCAGCCGGTCCACCGTCGCCTGACCGAAACCCGAGGCCCCGTCGCGCAGGTGCACGTCGATGGGCGCATCGGCCCCGCCCAGTTGCTGCCAGTTCGTCACCTTGCCCGCCAGAACGTCCGAGAGCTGCGGCACGGTCAGCGCCGTCACCGGGTTGCCCGGCGCGACGATGGGCACCAGTGCATCCAGCGCCAGCACGCGCGAGCGGCCCACGCTGCGCAGATCGCCCATCCCGGCATCCCGTGCCCGGTCGCGCTCATCCGCCCGCATCTCACGCAGGGCCATGACCATGTCGGCCTCGTTGGCCAGCAGGTCTGCAAAGCCCTCGTCGGTGTTCGAGGAATGGATGCGGAAGACGCCCGCGACCCGGTCGCCTTCCTTCAGGCGAAACTCGGTCCGCGTCGGTTCGAGGTCCGCGCGCTCCACCGCGTAGCCGTACTTCAGGCCAAAGCCCTCGATCAGCGCCGGCAGCAGGACGCGGCCCATGGCGGCGGCGCCGGAGAGCTCCAGCTCGGCCACGTAGGAGGTGAGGTCGGGACAGCCCGGCCCGTCGCAGATGACACCGGAGCTGTCCACCGTGAGCTCACCGTAGAGCGTATCCACACGGTAGTATTCGCCATCGAAGCCAAGGAGCGTGCCCGAGACCTCGACAGAGCCGTCGCGGGACAGGAAGGTCACGTCCTGCGCCGCTGCCTGCCCGATGCCAAGGGATTGTCCGAAAAGGAAAAGTGCGGCGAGGATCGCCGCACGTTGCTTGATCATGTCCTGCCCCGAGGGTTGCTCAGTTGCGGGCGATCTTCAGGTCATTCACAAGGTTTTTCAACAGCAGATAGTCCCCTTCGGCGGAACAATCCGGCATGTCTAGCACGAGGTCCTGCACAACGGGCGCGGCGCCTTCGTGGACTTGCAGCGACTGCGCGTCGAGTTCCTTCGCGCAGTTGGCGGCGGTCACCTCGGCCTCGACCGAGAGGTCGATATCGCCGTCACGGGCGGCGGTCGCGGTGGGGAAGGTGTAGACCTCGGCCAGCTGGGCCTCGGCGATGGTGGGATCGCCCAGCAGGGTCAGGAAGCCGCCCTCGCCCTTGGCCGCGACGGTCAGGTCCCGGGGCGCATCGGCCCAGACGTGACCGGCCTCGCCGTAATGCGCGCCGTATTCCAGCGCGTGCAGGTGCAGCCCCTCGGCGCCTTTCCATTGCACGACGGCCCGGTCGTAGAAGATCAGCGAGTCGACGGTGACCATGGCCACGGCGCTGTCGCCCGCCGCGAAGGAGGCGATGTAGAGCGCGGCTTCGGTGAGCGCCGGGGCCTCGGTTTCGAGGTGTCCCTCGGCATCGGTGGCCAGCGTGAACATCAGGCCGGAATGGTGGAAGGTCACGCGCTCGTTCGGCAGGCAGGGCGCCTCGACGGTGAGCTGTACCATGGCGGCGGCGCGTTGCTCGGCCTGCATCGTGACCTCGCAGACCGGGGCGGCGGCGTCCTTGTCGGAGGCGGTGGCGGCCGGGGCCCGTACCGGAGCGGGCGTCGGGGTCGGCTTGGCGATCGGCTCCATCAGCTCGCCCGCAGGGGTGCCGAGCGCCGGTTTCGCGGGCGCCGGGTCCTCGGCGAGGGCCACGTCGTAACTGGCGGACGGAAGGGACGTGGGGGCCGCGGGCGCCTGTGCAGGATCGTCTGCGGAACCGCCTGCCGGGGCGTCGGACGCGAAGTCCTTCGGCATCATGTCGGTGCCCTCTTCGGGGAGGGCCGAGACATGGGAGATGTCGGACAGCACCACCGGCTCCTGCGGCCGGGGCGCCGCGGGGATCGGCATCATAGACTGCGTCGCGAGCGGTTGCGCCGAGGCGAGTTGGGTCGGGGTGGCGGGCCCGCCACCGAACCCGTTCTGCATCACGAAACCGGCGGAAATCGCGGCGACGAAGGCCGCGCCGGCGACGACGTATCTGTTCTTTGCGGCCATGGCATCAGCCTCCACACAGGTTCACTGTTTGGAAACAAACTGATCCTCAATAGCGGCCAGTTTAAGGCGCGGGCGTGGAGTCTCTCTGACCTTGGGCCACGGCCCTAACGCCCGGGGAACCACCCCCGAAAACGCGATCGGGCCCCGCAGAGGGGGCCCGACGCAATCAGGGAAGAGACGGATCAGCCAAAGCCGGGATCAGAGGATCTCGCCGTGGCAGTGCTTGAACTTCTTGCCCGAGCCGCAGGGGCACGGATCGTTCCGGCTGGGGTTGCCCCAGGTCGAAGGATCGGTCTCGTCGAAGCCGGGCTTGGCGCCTTCGGGCGCAGTGCCCTCGGCCTTGGCCTGCGCGTCCTCAGCCATGCGCTGCAGCGCGGCCTGCTGGGCAAGCGCCTGCTGCTGCATCATCTCGATCTGGGCGCGCTGCTCTTCCTCGGTCATCGGGCGCACCCGGCCGAGGTTCTTGGTCACGTCCTCGCGCAGACCGTCGAGCATGGACTCGAAGAGGGCGAAGGCCTCGTTCTTGTACTCGTTCAGCGGATCGCGCTGCGCATAGCCCCGGAAGCCCACGACCGAGCGCAGGTGCTCCAGCGTCAGCAGGTGCTCGCGCCATTTGCCGTCGATGGTCTGAAGCAGGATCTGCTTCTCGATCAGGCGCATGTTCTCGGGGCCGAAGGCGGCGGCCTTCTGGGCCATCGACTCGTCGGAGGCCTTCTCGAGACGCTCGATGATCTCGTCGTCGTCCACGCCTTCCTCGGCGGCCCATTCATCGACGGGCACGTCGATGCCCAGCGTCTCGACACAGGCCTGCTTCAGCCCGTCGGTATCCCACTGGTCGGCGTAGGTCTTGGGCGGCATGTATTCTTCGACGAGATCGTCGATGACCTGATGGCGCATGTCGGCGGCGATCTCGGAGAGGTCCTGCGCCTCCATGATCTCCATCCGCTGCTTGAAGATCAGCTTGCGCTGTTCGTTCATCACGTCGTCGAACTTCAGCACGTTCTTCCGCTGGTCGAAGTTGCGCCCCTCGACCTTGGCCTGTGCGCGCTCCAGCGACTTGTTCACCCAGGGGTGGATGATCGCCTCGCCTTCCTTCATGCCCAGCGTCTGAAGCACCTTCTCCAGCCGTTCCGAGCCGAAGATGCGCATCAGGTCGTCTTCCAGCGAGAGGAAGAAGGACGACCGGCCCGGATCCCCCTGACGGCCAGACCGGCCGCGCAGCTGGTTGTCGATCCGGCGGGATTCGTGACGCTCGGTGGCCAGAACAAAAAGGCCGCCGGCATCCAGCACCTTCTTCTTCTCTTCCGCGTGCTGCGCCTCGATCTTCTCGCGCAGCTGCTCGGGGTCGGCGTCGGGCGTTTCGGCGAGGGCCTGCATCACCTTCATATCGACGTTGCCGCCCAGCTGGATGTCGGTGCCGCGACCAGCCATGTTGGTGGCGATGGTGATCGCCCCCAGCTTGCCCGCATCGGCGACGATCTCGGCTTCCTGCTCGTGGTGGCGGGCGTTCAGCACGTTATGCGGCAGACCGGCCTGCGTCAGGAGCTGGCTCAGCACTTCCGATTTTTCGATCGAGGTGGTGCCGACAAGGACCGGCTGGCCCTTTGCATGGGCCTCCTTGATCGTCTCGACGATGGCCTGGAACTTCTCGCGCACGGTGCGATAGACGGCGTCGTCCTCGTCCACGCGGGCAATCGGCCGGTTGGTGGGCACTTCCACCACGCCGAGGCCGTAGATTTCCATGAATTCCTCGGCCTCGGTGATCGCGGTCCCGGTCATCCCGGAGAGGCGGTTGTAGAGGCGGAAGTAGTTCTGGAAGGTCACCTGCGCCAGCGTCACGTTCTCGGGCTGGATCTTGACGCCTTCCTTGGCCTCGATGGCCTGGTGCAGACCCTCGGAGAGGCGGCGGCCCGCCATCATCCGGCCGGTGAACTCGTCGATCAGGACGACTTCGTCATTGCGGACGATGTAATCCTTGTCCTTGGTGAAGAGCTTGTGCGCGCGCAGACCCTGGTTGACGTGGTGCACCACGGTGGTGCTTTCCGGGTCATAGAGCGTCTGGTCCTCGGGCAGCAGGCCGGCCTCGTGCAGCTTCGCCTCGAGGTATTCGTTGCCCTCGTCGGTGAAGGTCACCTGGCGCAGCTTCTCGTCCACGGTGAACATGTCTTCGTTCAGTTGCGGGATCAGCTGGTCGATCGCGGTATAGAGATCGGAGCGGTCCTGCGCCGGGCCCGAGATGATCAGCGGGGTCCGCGCTTCGTCGATGAGGATCGAGTCCACCTCGTCGACGATTGCGAAGTTGTGCCCGCGCTGGAACATCTCCTTCAGCTCGGACTTCATGTTGTCGCGCAGGTAGTCGAAGCCGAGCTCGTTGTTCGTCGCGTAGGTGATGTCGCAGCGGTAGGCGTCGTACTTCTCTTTCGAGTCCTGCTGCGGGTAGATCACGCCGGTGGTCAGGCCCAGCAGGCCATAGACCTTGGACATCCACTCGCTGTCCCGCTTGGCGAGGTAATCGTTCACGGTGACGACGTGGACGCCCTTGCGGGTCAGCGCGTTCAGGTAGGCCGGGAAGGTCGCCACGAGGGTCTTGCCCTCGCCGGTCTTCATCTCGGCAATGTTACCTTGGTGCAGGAAGATCCCGCCCATCAGCTGCGTGTCGAAGGCCCGCAGACCAAGCGCCCGCTTGGCCGCCTCGCGGCAGTTCGCGAAGGCTTCGGGCAGGATGTCGTCGAGGCTTTCGCCGTCGATGGCGCGCTTCGAAAGCTCTTCGGTCTTGGCCTTGAGCTCATCGTCGCTCATGGCGACGAACTGCTCTTCGAGCGCGTTGATCTTCGCCACAATCGGCCGCGCCGCCTTGATTTTTCGGTCGTTCGGGGTCCCGAAGACCTTTTTGGCGAGCGTACCCATTCCCAGCATGATCTATCACTTCCGGTCGTTGACGTCTTCGTGCGATGGTCTGCCTTGTGCCCCCAAAGTCCCTCCCCTACAACGGGGCGCGAACGGGCCTGCAGCCTTATTCCTAAGGCGATGTAAGCGGCGGGTCTGGGAGTGTCAACGTCACGCCCCGTCACAGGGGCTCCGTGACCCAAGGAAGGACCGAAGCGATGTCGCGACATACCGGAATTCTGGCAGCTCTCTGCCTTTCGCTGCCGATGACGGCAGTGGCGCAGGATGCCACCCCGACCACCGAGGCCCCCGCGGCCGAAGCCACGTCGGAAACCCCGGCAAAAGCCGCCACCGCCGATACGGTGGTCGCCACGGTCAACGGCGTGGACATCACGCTGGGCCACATGATCCTCGTGCGCGCCGGCCTGCCCGCGCAATACGCACAGCTGCCGAACGACGCGCTCTTCGAGGGCATTCTTCAGCAGCTGATCCAGCAGACCGCCCTGTCGCAGGGCGTCGACGAGGTGCCCCACCGCGTCGAGCTGGCGATGGAGAACGAGAAGCGCGCCCTGATGGCCGGTGAAGCCGTCACCGCCTACATGGAAACCGCGATCACCGATGACGCGCTTCAGGCCGCCTACGAGGCGCAGTACGGCGACGCGGAGCCGGGCACCGAGTACCACGCCGCCCACATCCTCGTGGAGACCGAGGACGAGGCCAAGGCGATCAAGGAAGAGCTGGACGGCGGTGCCGATTTCGCAGCGCTCGCCCGCGACAAGTCGACCGGCCCCTCGGGCCCGACCGGCGGCGACCTCGGCTGGTTCAGCGACGGCATGATGGTGAAGCCCTTCGAGGACGCCGTGAAGGGCATGGAGCCCGGCGCCGTCTCCGATCCGGTGCAGACCCAGTTCGGCTGGCACGTGATCAAGCTGGAAGAGACCCGCGACAAGGCGGCCCCGACGCTGGACGAAGTCCGTGACGAGCTGACCGCACAGTTGCAGGAAGAGGCTGTCTCGGCGCATATCGAAGAGGTCACCGCTGCCGCGACCATCGACCGGTCCGGCGTCGAGGGCATCGACCCGAACACCATCGCCGATTTCGGCCTGCTGGAGTAAACGCCCATGGGCGGCAAACCCCCTCTCTCTCCGCTTGCACCCGCAAGCTTCCCCGATCTGCCAGAAATCGGCGGCGTGTCCTTCGCGACCGTCGCCGCCGGGGTCCGCTACCAGGGTCGGACCGACGTCATGCTGTGCCGGCTTGCGCCGGGCACCTCCATGGCCGGTGTCTTCACCCGGTCCTCGACCCGGTCCGCCGCCGTGCTGGATTGCCAGGACAAGATCGCGGGTGACAGCGAGGCAGGTGCCGCCATCCTGGTGAACTCCGGCAATGCGAACGCCTTCACCGGCAAGCATGGCCGGGCCTCGGTCGAGGCGGTCACTGCCGCCGCGGCCAAGGTGCTGGATCTCCCGCAGGAGCGGATCTTCACGTCCTCCACCGGGGTCATCGGCGAGCCGATGAAACATGACCGCATCATTGCCAAGCTCGAAGAGCTGGACGGCAAGCTCTCCGCCGCCGGGATTTCCGAGGCGGCCGAGGCGATCATGACCACCGACACCTTCCCCAAGGGCTCGACCACCACGGTCGAGATCGACGGCAAGCCGGTCCGGATCGCGGGCATCGCCAAGGGCTCGGGCATGATCGCGCCCGACATGGCGACGATGCTGGTCTACATCTTCACCGATGCCGCCGTGGAGCGTTCGGTGCTGCAGGACATGGTCAGCGCCCTGACGGACCTGACCTTCAACTGCATCACCGTCGACAGCGACACCTCGACCTCTGACACGCTGCTGCTGGCCGCCACCGGCGCCTCCGGCGTGTCCGTGACGGCTGACAGCACGGCCTTCATCGAAGGGCTGCGCAGCGTGATGCTCGACCTCGCGCATCAGGTGGTGAAGGACGGCGAAGGGGCTTCGAAGTTCATCGAGATCCACGTCACCGGCGCCCAGTCGGACGCCGATGCCAAGACCCATGCGCTCGCCATCGCCAACTCGCCCCTGATCAAGACCGCCGTCGCCGGCGAGGACCCGAACTGGGGCCGCATCGTCATGGCGATCGGCAAGTCCGGGGCGGCCGCGGATCGCGATCTGATCTCGATCTGGTTCGGCGACACGCTGGTGGCCGAAAAGGGCTGGGTGGCAGAGACCTACCGCGAGGAAGACGGCGCCAACCACATGAAGGGGCAGGACATCGTCTTCAAGGTCGACCTTGGCCTCGGCGGTGGCACCGCGACCGTGTGGACCTGCGACCTGACCCACGGCTACATCGCGATCAACGCCGATTACCGCTCGTGAGCAAGAAGGTCATCCTCGTCTCGGCCGTCGCATTGATCGATGTCGACGGCCGGGTGCTTCTCGCGCAGCGCCCGGAGGGCAAGTCCATGGCCGGTCTCTGGGAGTTTCCCGGCGGCAAGGTCGAACCGGGTGAGTCCCCGGAGGAGGCGCTGATCCGCGAGCTTCAGGAAGAGCTCGGCATCGACACATGGGCCAGCTGCCTCGCGCCGCTGACCTTCGCCTCGCATGCCTACGACGATTTCCACCTGCTGATGCCGCTCTTTGCCTGCCGCAAGTGGCAAGGCATTCCGCAGGCCCGCGAAGGCCAGACGCTGGCCTGGGCGCACACGCGGGAATTGCGCGACTACCCGATGCCTCCCGCGGATATCCCCCTGATTCCGATTCTCCGCGACTGGCTATGACGCAGTGCAGAAAAATCAAGGTGTCGTAGGTCAATCAGGCTGAAAACCCTGAATCGCACAAAATATGCGCTTAATTTCCTACCCAAACGTGAAGCTTTGATGACTTTGTCAGTGATTTGTTAACAGAAAAGGTGTATTCCATAGTCTCACCACTCTTCTGGGGAGACTGAAATGCTTCGCACTATCACGATTGGGCAGTACATTTCCGTTCAAGGAAACTATGTCCGTTCGCTGCCGGACGGCAGCGTCGAGGTGCGCGTTGGGGAAAAGGTCTTTGCTGGCCTTCCCGTTTCGCAACCTGCGGCTGCATGATCCTTCGCAGCACTTCCTGGTACTACTGAATTCCGAAAGGCGGGCCCGACCAATGGCCCGCCTTTCTCATGTCTGGCTCAGGGCTGTCTGGCACAGGGCCGCACGCCCGGACCTGCCAAACGACGGCACACGCACGAAAAAGGGCGCCCCGTGGGGCGCCCTTTTCAAATCCTCTCCGACGTGGATCACGCCAGCGTCCGGGTGACCTCTTCGCGTTCGAAGATCTCGATGACATCGTTCGGGCGGATGTCGTCGTAGTTCTCGAAGGCCATACCGCATTCCTGGCCGGACTGCACTTCCGAGACTTCGTCCTTGAAGCGCTTGAGCGTCTTCAGCGTGCCTTCGTGGATCACCACGTCGTCGCGCAGCAGGCGCACACCCGCGGAGCGGCGGGCCACACCTTCGGTAACCAGACAGCCGGCAACCTTGCCGACGTTGGACACCTTGAAGACTTCCTTGATCGTCGCGTAACCGATGAAGGTCTCGCGGATTTCGTTCGACAGCAGGCCCGAGGCCGCCGCTTTCACATCGTCCACGAGGTCGTAGATCACGCTGTAGTAGCGGATTTCCACGCCCTTCTGATTGGCGCTGTTCCGGGCCGGTGCGTTGGCACGGACGTTGAAGCCCAGAACCGGGGCACCGGAGGCTTCGGCCAGACCGATGTCGGATTCGGTGATCGCGCCGACGCCGTAGTGCAGAACCCGCACGCGGACTTCGTCGTTGCCGATCTTCTCCATCGCCTGAACGATCGCCTCGGCCGAGCCCTGCACGTCCGCCTTCACGACGATCGGCAGTTCGGAGACATCCTTGTCGTCCTTGGCCTTCTGCATCAGCTGCTCAAGGGTGGTCGCGGCGCCGGCGGCGGCACGTTTGTCCTTGGCGGCGTGCTGACGGTATTCCGCGATCTCGCGGGCCTGCGCCTCGGTCTCGACCACGTTCAGAACGTCGCCCGCTTCGGGGGTGCCGTTCAGGCCCAGAACCTCGACAGGAACCGACGGACCGGCTTCCTGCACGCGCTCGCCCTTGTCGTTGATCAGCGCACGGACCTTACCGTACTGCTCACCCACGACGAAGATGTCGCCCTGGTGCAGCGTGCCGTTCTGGATCAGGACGGTGGCGACGGGGCCGCGGCCCACGTCCAGCTGCGCCTCGATGACGGCACCCTGCGCAGCACGCGACGGGTTGGCCTTCAGCTCGAGGATCTCTGCCTGCAGCGCGATGGCTTCGAGCAGTTCGTCAAGGCCCTGGCCGGTCTTGGCCGAGACTTCAACGTCCTGCACGTCACCCGAAAGCGCCTCGACGATGACTTCGTGCTGAAGCAGGTCCGTGCGGACCTTGTCGATGTTGGCGTCCGGCTTGTCGACCTTGTTGATCGCCACGATCATCGGCACACCGGCCGCTTTCGCGTGGCTGATCGCCTCGATCGTCTGCGGCATGACCTGGTCATCCGCGGCCACCACCAGAACGACGATGTCCGTCACCTGCGCACCACGGGCCCGCATCGACGTGAACGCCGCGTGGCCGGGGGTATCGAGGAACGACAGGACCGCGCCGCTTTCGGTGGTCACCTGGTAGGCGCCGATGTGCTGCGTGATGCCGCCCGCTTCGCCCGCGACGACCTTGGCGTTCCGGATCGCATCCAGAAGCGAGGTCTTGCCGTGGTCGACGTGGCCCATGATCGTGATGACCGGGGGACGCAACTGAAGGTCTTCGGGCTTGTCTTCGACGGCATCGATGACCTGTTCCACGTCGGAGTCCGAAACACGGACGACCTTGTGGCCGAAGTCCTCGATGATCAGCTCGGCGGTGTCCGCGTCGATGGTCTGGTTCTGCGTGACCATCATGCCGTTCTGCATCAGCGCCTTGACCACGTCGGCCACGCGTTCTGCCATACGGTTGGCCAGTTCCGACACCACGATGGTCTCGGGCAGCTGGACGTCACGGACGACCTTCTCACGCTGCTGGTTGCCGCCCATGGCCTTCTGGCGGGCGCGCTCCTGCTTGCGCTTCATCGCGGCGAGCGATTTCTGACGGCCACCCTCACCACCGGAGAGCGCCTGGTTCAGGGTCAGCTTGCCCGACCGGCGGCCATCGTCGCGGCCCTTGCCACGGCCACCGCGGTCGTCGCGATCGTTGCGGTCGTTGGTCGGCGCGGACTTGAGACGGCCACCGGCGGGCTTGGCGCCCCGGTTGGCATCCTCGCCCGGCGCGGCCGCGGGGGCTGCGCGCGCGGCCTTGTCGGCCTCGGCTGCGGCCTTCTTGGCCTCTTCCGCTTCACGGCGCTGGCGCTCTTCCTCTTCGGCCTTGGCCTTGAGGGCTTCCTCGCGCTCACGCTCTTCGCGTTCTTTCTGTTCCAGTTCCTCGCGGCGGCGCTGGCGCTCTTCCTCGCGGGCCTTTTCGTCGGCTTCGCGTTGTGCGGCCTCTTCGACCTCACGCGCCTTTGCCGCCTGAACTGCCTTCAGGCGGCGCTCCATCTCCGCATCGGAAATGCCTTTGGGCCGACGCGCCGGATCACCCAGCGCCGGGTTGGACCCGCCCTTGCCGCTGCCCGTCTTCGGGACCACGACACGCTTGCGCTTGGTTTCGACCACGACGTTCTTGGTGCGTCCATGGCTGAAGCTCTGCTTCACGTTTCCCGGCCGGGACCCGCCACCACGTACACCCAAAGTCTTCTTACCGTCGTCGTTGCTCATATGGCTCATTCATCCTCTCAGGCGGATCGGCCGCCCTCGTCAGCGCGCAGGCCTTTCAGCCTCGCCGCTTCCTCTACAACACGTTTCGCCAAACCACCAGCGCCTAGGGCGGCGTGTATGACAGTTTCGCGTCCGAAGGCCAACCCCAGCTCATCCGCCGTCAGCCAACCGATATAGCGCCCACCGTAGGGGGTGCTCAATTTCGACTTGCCCCGGCCGGATCCGTCCGAGGCCTGGATCAGGACGCGGGCCTCTTCCTTGGCCAGCCAGTCCTTTACCTTTTCGTAGCCGGCGACCGCGTCACCGGATTTCCGCGCCAGCGCAATGAGTTCCACCACGTGACGCGCCACAATGCTTTCCACCAGATCGGTCAGCCCATCGGGCACGGTCACCGGTTGGCGGGCGGCGCGGGCAAAGAGCTTCTTCTTCACCGCCGTATCGAGCGCGGCCCGATCGGCCGCCACCCATATTCCTCGGCCCGGCAGTTTCTCCAGAACATCCGGAACAAGCTGCGAATCAGGCCCGACAACGAAGCGGATCAGCCCATGCGCGGGCTGAGTCTCGCCAGTTGCGATGCATTTCCGCTCCGGTCCCCCGGAGCGGTCTTTCTCTGCGCCACCTCGGCTCATGTCAGGCCTTCCTGTTCCCGGGATGCCTTACTGCTCGTCCTCGGCGTCGATCTCGTCTTCGAGCTCGGCATCCTCGTCCTCGGCGTCCGCTTCAAGATCGGCGGGGTCGACCCAGCCCAGCAGGACACGGGCGGTCATCACCAGTTGCTGTGCTTCATCGAGCGACATGTCGAACTTTTCGAGGATGCCGTCGTCCTTGACGCGCTGTCCGTCGACCGTGGTCCAGCCGCCGGCCAGTTCCCAGTCGGCGCAGGTGGCGAAGTCTTCCAGCGTCTTCACGCCGTCTTCCGCCAGTGCTTCCACCATTTGGGGTGTCAGACCCTCGAAGTCAATGAGGCTGTCCTCGGCACCCAGTTCCTTGGCGTGGTCGAGGGCGGCCTTGGCCTGTGCCTCGAGGTAGTCGCGGGCGCGGGCCTGCAGCTCCTCGGCTGTGCCTTCGTCGACACCGTCGATGACCAGCAGTTCATCCAGCTCGACATAGGCCACCTCTTCGAGGTTGGTGAAGCCTTCCGAGACCAGCAGCTGTGCAAAGAACTCGTCGAGGTCCAGCGTATCCATGAAGAGCTTGGTGCGCTCTTCGAATTCCTTCTGGCGACGCTCGGATTCCTCGGCCTCGGTCATGATGTCGATGTCGAGACCGGTCAGCTGCGAGGCCAGACGCACGTTCTGACCGCGGCGGCCGATGGCGAGCGACAGCTGCTCGTCCGGTACCACGACCTCGATGCGCTCGGCATCCTCGTCCAGAACCACCTTCGACACTTCCGCGGGCTGCAGCGCGTTCACCAGGAAGGTGGGCTGGTCCTCGTTCCACGGAATGATGTCGATCTTCTCGCCCTGAAGCTCGTTCACCACGGCCTGCACGCGCGAACCGCGCATACCGACACAGGCGCCGACCGGGTCGATCGAGTTGTCGTAGGAGATGACGGCGATCTTGGCGCGCGAACCGGGATCCCGGGCCACGGCCTTGATCTCGATGATGCCGTCATAGATCTCGGGCACTTCCATCTTGAAGAGCTCGGCCATGAATTCCGGCGCGGTGCGGCTGAGGAAGATCTGCGGACCACGGGCTTCGCGGCGCACATCCTTCACGTAGCAGCGGATACGGTCGTTCGGGCGATAGCTCTCGCGGCCGATCTTCTCGTTGCGGCGCAGGATGGCTTCGCCACGGCCCACGTCGACGATGACGTTGCCGTATTCCTCGCGCTTGACGACGCCGTTGATGATGGTGCCGTTGCGGTCCTTGAATTCTTCGTACTGGCGGTCACGCTCGGCTTCGCGGACCTTCTGCAGGATGACCTGCTTGGCCGATTGTGCCGCGATCCGGCCCATCTCGACCGGGGGCACCTCGTCGATGACCTCATCGCCGATCTGCGGATCGGCCATGTACTGCTTCGCCTGCTTGACGGTCAGCTCCGCCTGGTAGTTCTCCAGCGCCTCGTCTTCCACGACGGTGCGGACGCGGGTGAAGGTCGCGCGGCCGGTCTTCCGGTCGATCTTGACGCGGATGTCCATCTCGGCGCCGTAGCGGCTCTTCGCTGCGCGGGCGAGGGATTCCTCCATCGCCTCGACCACGAGACCGGGGTCGATCATCTTCTCGCGGGCAACGGCTTCGGCGGTCTGGAGCAGTTCCAGCTGGTTGGCAGAGGTAATGGCCATTCTCAATCCTCCTCGGACGTGTTGTCCGTTTCGATCTCGTCAAACTTGGTTTCGTCCAGATCGCCTGCGTCCTTGCGGGCTTTCAGCATTTCCTTGATCAACTCGTCGGTCAGGACGAGCTTGGCATCCGCCAGCCACTCGAACTGAAGGCCCACAGTGACTTCCTCGCCCTGGTCCTCGATGTTGATCAGAACGTCGTTGTCCTCGACCCCGGCCAGCACGCCCTTGAAGCGCTTGCGCCCGCCCACCAGTTCGGCGGTCTCGAGCTTGGCCTCGTAGCCTTCGAAGGTGTCGAAATCCTTCAGCCGGGTCAGCGGCCGGTCGATGCCGGGGCTGGAGACTTCCAGCGTGTAGGCCTCGATGATCGGGTCCTCGACGTCCAGAACGGCACTCACCGCGTTGGAAATCTCGGCGCATTCATCCACCTCGATGCCGCCGTCTGGCCGTTCGGCCATGATCTGCAGCGTCTTGGTCTGACCCCCCATGAGCCGAATGCGCACGAGTTCGAAGCCCATGTCCTCGATGACCGGGCTCACGATCTCGGCCAGGCGGCGGTCGATGGCGGCTTTTGCAATCAGGTCTGTCATCTCTGTCCTGCATCCGCCCGGACGGAAGGAACCGTCAGGGCATAAAAAAACGGGCGCGCGGCCCGTCGATGCATCCGGTGGAGCGTGGTACCCGAGGACACCGACACGCCGCTGTTGGCGCTGATATACGCGCGGTTTCCTCGAATCACAAGGGGAATATGCGTGCCTCGACCCCTCGCATCTTTCGCTCGGAAATATCCTCGGGGATCCGGGGGCAGACAGCCCCCGGGACTCAGTGCGAGGGACTCACCCCAGGGCGATCCGGTTCATGATCCGCACCAGCTCGGCCGAGATCCCCGGCTCCGACAGCGCGTGGCCGGCGTCGCCCACCATCCGCAGCTCCGAGGTCGGCCATTTCGCCGACAGCTCCCAGGCCATGCGGGGCGGGCAGATCATGTCGTAGCGCCCCTGCACGATCCAGCCGGGAATACCCTTGAGCCGGTCCATGCGGTTCAGGATCGCGGTCTCCTCGTCGAGGAAGCAGCGGTTCGTGAAATAATGGTTCTCCAGCCGGGCGAAGGCCCGGGCATAGGTGCCCGGCGGCTCACCCCCCAGCCCCTGCGACGAGATCGAAGCCAGCGCGTTCTCCCACTGCGACCAGGTCTTGGCGAACCGCATCTCCTCCGCCACCACGCCCGAGAAGAGCCGCTTGTGGTAGGCCGCGATCATGTCGCCGCGCTCATCCTCGGGGACCAGGTCGGTGAAGCGGCGCCAGACCTCGGGCCAGAACTGTGCGGCCCCGCCGCCATAGAACCAGTCCAGCTCGGACTGGGTGCCGAGGAAGACGCCGCGCAGCACGAGGTGGGTGACCGCATCGGGGTGGCTCTGGCCATAGACCAGCGCCAGTGTCGCGCCCCAGCTTCCGCCGAAGACGATCCAGCGGTCGATGTCCAGCGTGGTGCGGATCTCCTCGATATCCGCCACGAGGTCCCAGGTCGTGTTGCCCTCGATCGCCGCATGGGGCCGCGAGCGGCCACAGCCGCGCTGATCGAAAAGCACGACGCGATAGACCGACGGGTCGAAATACCGCCGCATCGCCGGGCTGCATCCGCCGCCCGGGCCGCCGTGCAGCACCACGACGGGAATTCCGTCCGGCTTGCCGGATTGCTCGACATAGATCGTATGGCCATCCCCCACCGCGAGCATCCGCTGGTCAAACGGGTCGATCGGAGGGTAGAGATACTGCGCTGCGCTCTTTTGGCCGGAGAATTTGTCCATCGCTGCCCTATATGTAAGCCGCAGCCCACAATGACCTCAGGACCACCGGAATGCAAACCGCTCAGACCACCATCGACCCCGCCGAAGTCGCCAAGTTCGAGGCCATGGCCGCCGAATGGTGGGATCCCCACGGCAAGTTCAAGCCGCTGCACATGATGAACCCGGTCCGCCTGGACTATGTCACCCAGCAGATCGCCGCGGAGTTCGACCGCGACCTGCGCACGTCCAAGCCCTTCGAGGGGCTGCGCCTGCTCGACATCGGCTGTGGCGGCGGGCTGCTCTGCGAGCCGATGGCGCGCCTGGGGGCAGAGGTGGTGGGCGCCGATGCAGCGGAACGCAACATCCCCGTGGCACAGGTCCATGCCGAGCAATCCGGTCTGGCCATCGAGTATCGCCACACCACCGCCGAAGCCATGGCCGAAGCGGGCGAACAGTTCGACGTGGTGCTGAACATGGAAGTGGTCGAGCACGTGGCCGATCCGCTGGCCTACCTGACCGCCTGTCACGACCTTTTGAAGCCCGGCGGGCTGCACCTCTGCTCGACGATCAACCGCAACCCCAAGAGTTTCGCCATGGCGATCGTGGGTGCCGAATGGGTCATGCGGTGGCTGCCCAAGGGCACCCACGACTGGGACAAGTTCATCACCCCGGACGAGCTTTACGACCTGATCCGCCGTGCCGGAATGGAGCCGGTGGACCGCAAGGGCTATGTCTTCAACCCGATCAGTTGGCAGTGGCGGATCTCGGACCGTGACCTGAGTGTGAACTACGTCACCGCGGCGCTGCGACCTGCAACGGCGTGAGCGCCTGCGGCGGGCGTTGAGGGGGGCTGTCTGCCCCCCGTCCCTGACGCTCCTCCCGAGGATATTTTCGAGCGAAAGATGAAGTGGACCTACCGGTCTTCTTCGAGCTTCAGGCGCAACTCGCGCAGGATCGGCAGGGCGGCGCGGACGCGGTCTTCGCCGATTTCGCCGACCACTTCGCGGACCATGGGCGTGATGGCCGACAGGGCGGCATCCCTTGCCTGACGGCCAGCGGGCGAGATCGCCACCATCTTGCGGCGGGCATCGTCCCAGTCGGGGCGGACGTGGATGTAGCCCGCCCATTCCAGCTTGCTCAGCGTATTGGTCATGGCCCCGCGCGTGACGTGGAAGGCGCGCGCCAGCTGGGCCGGGCTGCGCTCCCCGCCCGCGCGGGCGAGGTGGTTGAGCACCGAGAAATGCGAGATCTCCATCCCCTTCGGCAGCACGCGCGACAGGCGGTTCCGGACCAATTGGTCCGAGGTCAGGATCTCGCTGAAGAGCGTGACCGCGAGGTTGTGGGTCGTGTCGTTCATGGTCCGCCCGGCGATCAGCCGTCGGCGGCCAGAAGCGGATCGAGCTTGCCGGCGTTTTCCAGCGCGTAGAGGTCGTCACAGCCGCCCACGTGGGTCTCGCCCACGAAGATCTGCGGCACGGTATGGCGACCATGGGCCCGCTGGAGCATCTCGGCCCGTTTCTCGGGCGTGGCGATCACGTCGATCTCGTTGAACTCCACGCCCTTCTCGACCAGCAGGCGTTTGGCCGCATGGCAGAAACCGCAGTAGGGCGAGGAATAGATATCGACAGGTTGCATGGGGTCCCCCGGAATTTCGGATGCATGTAACTTAGGCATCTTTCGCGACCCGCGCCAGTACCCCCACGATCACGCCTGCCGCTCCCGCGTCGCGGCAAGCCTGCGTTGCCGCCGAAAGCGTCGCGCCGGAGGTCATCACGTCGTCCACGAGCAGGATCACCCGGCCCGCGATCTGAGCCGCGCGCCGGGGGTTCGGCGTGATGGCCGCCTGAAGCGTGGCAAAGCGCGCCTCGGCCCCGAGGCCATCGAGCGAGGGCGTGCGCAGGCGCCGCACCAGCATGTCCGGCACGCAGGTCAGCCCCAGTTCCCGCGCGAGCGCCCGCGCCAGCAGCGCCGACTGGTTGTAGCGCCGCTTCGCCAGCCGCCAGCGGTGCAGCGGTACCGGGGCCACGAGGGCCCCCTCCGGCACCACGCCGCGCAGGCTCCGCGCCATCCAGCCGGCAGCGGGCGCTGCAAGGTCCACCCTGTCGCCATGCTTGAGCCCCAGCACCAGCCGCCGCGCCACCCCGTCATAGAGCAACGCCGCCCGGCCCCGGTCCCAGGGCCGCTCGACCCGGAGGCAGGCGTCGCAGTGCAGACCGTCACCCTCCCCCGGCAGCGGCGTACCGCACAGATCGCAGACCGTGCCCCCGATGAGCGGCGTCTCGCGCCAGCAGGCGCCGCACAGGCCGCCGTCGCTCTCGACCAGCCCACCGCAGTTCAGGCAGCGTGGCGGATCGATCAGCTGCAATGCCGTTTGAAACCTCATCGCCGCCCCCCTATGTTCGCGCCATGACAGCCGCCCCGACGCCCCGCCTGACCGATCCCGCAGCCCTCGCCCGCAACCGCGCCCGTGCGACGGACGAGGCCTTGTTCCTGCACCGCGCCGCGGTGGAGGACATGCAGGATCGCCTCCTGCTGGTTAAGAGATCGTTTACCGCCCCCGCCCTCGTGACGCCCTTCCCGGCGCTCTGGGACAGGGTCGCCCCCGGCGCCACGCAAGTCGCGCCCGAGGAGGTGCTGGCGCTGAAGCCGGGCACCCACGACCTCGTCGTCCATGCCATGGCGCTGCACTGGTCCACGGACCCTGTCGGCCAGCTGATCCAGTCGCGCCGCGCGCTGAAGGCCGACGGGCTCTTCATGGGCTGCCTCTTCGGCGGCCAGACCCTTTCGGAACTCCGCGCCGCCCTCGCCCAGGCCGAGGCCGAGGTGACCGGCGGCCTCTCGCCCCGCGTCGCCCCCATGGCCGAGATCCGCGACCTCGGCGCCCTGTTGCAACGGGCCGGTTTCGCCCTGCCCGTGGCCGACAGCCTGACCCTGACCGCCAGCTACGAAACGCCCCTGCACCTGATGCGCGAGCTGCGCGCCATGGGCGAGGGCAACGCGCTCGACGCGCGCCTGCGCCGGCCCACCCGCCGCACCGTCTTTGCCCGCGCCGCCGAGATCTATGCCGAGCATTTCGCCGGCCCCGATGGCCGCATCACCGCGACCTTCGAGATCCTCTTCCTCCTCGGCTGGGCCCCGGACGCGAGCCAGCCGAAACCGCTGCGCCCCGGCTCCGCCTCCACGCGGCTGGCCGATGCGCTCAACACCTTCGAGATGCCGCTGAAGGAGTGACCATGCGTCGCGCCCTCCGGCCCCGCCATTGACCCCGGCGCCGAGTCCCCTATCTCCGCGCAGACAAAAAGGAACCGAGAGATGGACACCAGCGCACGCCCGGCACATGCCCCCGACAGCCACCCGAAACTGCCCGCCCGCAAGGTCGGTATCCTGCTGGCCAATCTCGGCACGCCGGACGGCACCTCCTACTGGCCGATGCGGCGCTACCTGAACGAGTTCCTCTCGGACCAGCGGGTCATCGACTACCCGAAGTGGAAGTGGCAGCCGATCCTCCAGGCCATCGTACTGACCAAGCGCCCCTTCGCCTCGGGCAAGGCCTACGAGAGCATCTGGAACCACGAAGAGGGCGAAAGCCCGCTGGCCACGATCACCAAGGCCCAGACTGCCGCGGTGACCGCCAAGATGCAGGTGCAATACGGTGACCAGGTGATGGTCGATTACTGCATGCGCTACGGCAACCCGTCGACCAAGTCGAAGGTGCAGGCGATGGTGAAGGCCGGCTGCGACCGGATCCTCTTCTGCCCGCTCTACCCGCAGTACGCCGGTGCCACGACCGCCACGGCGAACGACCAGTTCTTCCGCGCCCTGATGGAGGAGAAGTGGCAGCCCGCCACCCGGACCCTGCCGCCCTACTTCGACGATCCCGCCTATATCGACGCGCTCGCCCAGTCGGTGACCCGCGCCTATGCGGCCAAGGAGACGGCGCCGGACCTGCTGGTCTGCTCCTACCATGGCCTGCCGGAACGCTACCTGCACGAGGGCGATCCCTACCACTGCCAGTGCCAGAAGACGACGCGCCTGCTGAAGGAGAAGCTCGGCTGGGCCGATGACCGGATCATGACGACCTTCCAGTCGAAATTCGGCCCCGAGGAATGGCTCAAGCCCTACACGGTCGATGAAGTGGCCCGTCAGGCGACCGCCGGAAAAAAACGCATCGCCGTCATCGCGCCCGCGTTTTCGGCCGATTGCATCGAGACTCTCGAGGAGATCAACGAGGAGATTCGCGAGAGTTTCGAACATGCCGGCGGCGAGGAATTCACCTACATTCCCTGCCTCAACGACGACGCGGCCCACATCGACGCGCTCTGCGGACAGATCACGCGCAACCTCGCCGGCTGGCTCTCCTGATCATCTTTCGCTCGAAAATATCCTCGGGGGGAGTCGCGCCAGCGACGGGGGGCAGACAGCCCCCTCCTCCCTCCATTGCCGGGGATGACGGCCGGTGCGATGCGCGGTCCGCGCCGCGTGTCCCTTGCCTTCGAACCGGCCCCGACCTGGCCCGAAAACCTGTCAAAAGACATAGAAAAAAGGCGGTGGATTACTCCACCGCCTTCTTCATTCTTCAGTCAATGCGGCCGAATTAGTCGGCGGCGATTGCTGCAGCGATCACAGCCAGGATCAGCAGCGGCACCAGGATGCCGGCCGACGAGGAGGTGGTTTCTTCAACGATGACCGGCGCTTCGATCACCGGCTCGGCGAGCGAGCCAGCGGTTGCGGTCGAAGCGGCGCCAGCGAAAGCAGCAGCGAGAACGAGTTTCTTCATAGTATCCTCCAGATATTTGCCTGACGTCCAAATGGATACATGACATCAGGCACCCAAGACTTACCTCGTGACTCGTTCTAAGCAGTAAAATCAGGCGATTGCAAACCTAACTTAACCAACGCTGACTCCTGACCGCGTCGATGTCGTCAAATAAGCAACACTTGAGTTCCGACCTTGGTCAGGGAGAAGAGCTCGGCAATATGCTCGTTGTAGAGGCCGATGCAGCCGTTGGAGGATCTCCGGCCGATCTTGCGCGTGTCGTGGGTACCGTGGATGCGGTAGTAGGTCCAGCTGAGATAGAGCGCATGGGTGCCCAGCGGATTGTCCGGGCCGGGGCCGATGAACGGCGGCCACTCGGGGTTGCGCTCCAGCATGGAAGGAGTCGGACGCCAGGACGGGCCCTCGACCTTCTGGGTCACCGAGGTGCGGCCGCGGCGGGTCAGGTCCTCGGTCAGCGGCACGGAGGTCGGGTAGAGCTTGTAGATCGACTGGTCCTCGGACCAGAAGTGCAGTGCCCGCGAGGTCACGTCCACGAGGATCGCGCCGTTCTTTGTGTTCGAGAAGTAGGGCTGCCACTCCAGAGAGCGGAAGGACGAGATGTTGCGGCGGACCGACTCGGTCACGTCACGCTCCACCTCGGTGGTGTTCTCGAAGGGGCTCGCCTGGGCCATGGCGCGGCCGACGAGGGCGGGGGTCGCAAGCAGGGCGGCACCGCCCGACAGCAGGGCACGACGCCCGAGTTGGACCCCGAGGCGGGGCGATTTGTTTTCGGACATGGGGACACTCCGGATGGGAACGGTCACGGAAACCGTGTTTTTCAGCTATTCTATGGCGCGGATACACCAGTCGCAATTCAAACCACCGTCATTTGCCGATCTCTCGGGCATGTGAGTTTGATTAGACACGCGGTCCGCGCTAGATGCGGGGTCAACGTCTCAAAAAGGCAGAAGTTCATGCGTATCGCCCTCATCCTTCCGGTTCTGATCGCCCTCTCCGCCTGTGCCGCCCCGCCGGCGCCGCGCCAGATTGGCCCCGACGGCAAGCCGCTGCCGCGGATGTACCGCATCACGCCGGCGATGGAATCGAAGGTCGAATACTCGATGCTGGACGGCGTGAACTCGCTGCGTCAGGCCTCCGGCGCAGCACCTGTGCAGTTGAACGCGCAGCTCAACGCCGCCGCTGCCACCCACAGCCAGGACATGTCGCGCCAGAACCGGCCGTGGCACTTCGGCTCCGACGGCTCCTCGCCGATCGACCGGGTGCGCCGCGTGGGCTACACCGGCACCATGCTGGGCGAAGCCATCTCCGAGACCTACGAGACCGAGCTCGAGACGCTCTCGGCCTGGATGGACGAGGATGGCACCCGCGAGGTGATCCTCGACCCCAGCGCGCGCAACCTCGGCTTTGCCTGGTACCAGGAGCCGAACGGCAAGATCTGGTGGACGCTGATCATGGGCTCCTGAGGCCCGGGTCTTTCGATGCCCTGACGGACAAGGCCCCGCACGTGATCGCGTGCGGGGCTTTTTCGTGCTCGGGCGTCACTTGGCCACGAAAAAGCTAGCCAAGGAGAAGCGAGATCGGACAACACCTGTCCTGACCCGACAAGGACGACGCCTCTGCCTGCGCCGTCGTTGCTCAATTTCGGGACCGGAGGCTCGGCTCCACGCAGGCGGCAAACAGGCTACAAATCCCACATTGGACACGAAAAAGGGGGCCTCGCGGCCCCCTGCTCACAGGTCTCTCAAGACGCGATACCGCCTTACGGGTAGATCAGGATCTCGGTCCCGTCCCGCACCATGGCATAGATGTCCTCGATCTCCTTGTCGGTCACCGAGATACAGCCCGCGGTCCAGTCCAGCGGCCCCTTGGCCACGTCCTTGGGCCGGCCGTGGATGAAGATATCCCCACCCGGGCTCTTGCCCTGCTCATGGGCGAAGGCGCGGTCATAGGGGTTGGGATAGGAAATCCCGACCGACAGGTGGAAGCTGCTGTTCGGATTGCGCCGGTCGATGAAGTACCGCCCCTCGGGCGTCTTGCCGTCGCCTTCGAACTGCTTGTGCCCCCGGGGGGCAAAGCCCAGCTCGATGTCATAGCTCTTCAGCACCTCGTTGTTGTGCATCAGATGCATCATCCGCTGGTCCTTGAAGACATAGATGCGGGTGACTTCCGGCCCGCGGTAGGTCTTAAACTTGGAGGAAGAACACCCTGCCAGGGTCACCCCGGCAAGGAGCATCAGGACGATCCAGAAACGCCGCATATCACTGCCCAATTTTCCGCATTATTGTCGGTATTGGCCGATGTTCTACAGGATCTGCGCAGTGCAGCATAGGGTCACGAGGCCGCTCACGCGGAGTTGAGCGAAAATCCCGCGACAAGCTCCACGTGCGGCGACCAGCGGAACTGGTCCACCACCTGCACCGGGCCCATCTCGTAACCCACCGCCAGCAGCTCGCGCGCCTCGCGGGCGAAGGTGACGGGGTTGCAGGAGACATGGGCGATCACCGGCACGCGCGCGGCGGCCAGCTCGGCCACCTGCGCCTCGGCACCCGCGCGCGGCGGGTCGATGACGGCGGCGTCGAAGCCTTTGAGATCCTCGACGATCAGCGGGTTGCGGAAGAGGTCGCGGGTCTCGCCCGTCACCTTCTTCAGCCCGGCGGCATGGCGCCAGCCGTGATCCATCGCGCGGGTCATGGCGGCGGCGCCCTCGACACCATGCACCTCGGCGCCACGGGCCAGCGGCAGGCCGAAGGTGCCGCAGCCCGCGAACAGGTCCACCACGCGCCCGGCCTTGCCGACGATGCGCTTCACGGCGGCCAGCAGGGCGGCCTCGCCCTGCGGCGTCGCCTGAAGGAACGCGCCCGGCGGCGGCACAACGGCAATGCCGTCGAACCGCTGGGTCGGCGGCAGGCGCAGAGCCACGACCTCGTCATCCCAGGCAAGGCGCGACAGGCCGCGCTCTTCGGCAACGCGGGCGAGGTCGATGCGCAGTCGGCCTTCCTCGGCCCCGCTCAGGGGCTTGCCCCCCGTCACGGCCAGGTCGAGCCCGGTCTCGCTGATCGTCGCCAGCACGCTGAGCTCGCCCTTGCGGGAGCCCCCCGCGATGGCAAGCTCCTCGGCCACCTTCAGCGCGGGCATCAGGCCCGGGTCCAGCAGCTGGCAGTCCGGCACATCGGCGATCACGTCGGAGGCGCGGGCATGGAACCCGGCCAGCGCGCCCTTCTTGGTCCGGCGGACCGAGAGCGCGGCCCGGCGGCGCGAGGCGGCGGGCGAGGTTTCGATCGGCAGGAACTCCGCCTCGATGTGCTGCGCCAGCAGGGCGCGGCGCACCACCTCGACCTTCCAGTTCGCCACGAAGGCATCGCTGGCGTGCTGCAACGAGCAGCCGCCGCAGGCGCGGTAGTGGCGGCAGGGGGCGGCCACCCGATCCGGCGAGGGGGTGACGATGCGCACATCGGTCAGGCGGTCGCCGGAAACGGTTCCGGTAACCGCTTCACCGGGCAGGGTGAGCGGGGCAAAGAGGGGCCCGGGGGCGATCCCGTCGCCCTGGTGGCCCAGCCGGTCGATGATCACGGGGTCCATGCGGCCCCATAGCGCAAGCGCGCCGTGCCGCAAAGGGTCTATTCGCGGGCGCTATTTGCGGGGGCTATTCCGCCGCGTCGAGATCGCCGAGGAAACCACCGGACTGCCGCGCCCAGAAGCGGGCATAGAGGCCGTTCTTCTCCAGCAGCTCGTCATGGGTGCCGATCTCGGCGATCTCGCCCGCCTCAAGAACACAGATCCGATCCATGTCCGCGATGGTGGAGAGCCGGTGCGCGATGGCCAGCACCGTCTTGCCCTCCATCACCCGGTCCAGCGCGGACTGGATCGCCGCCTCCACCTCGCTGTCGAGCGCCGAGGTCGCCTCGTCGAGGATCAGGATCGGCGCATCCTTCAGAATGGCCCGCGCCAGCGCGATCCGCTGCCGCTGCCCGCCCGAAAGCTTCACGCCCCGCTCGCCGAGCCGCGCCTCGTAGCCCTCGCGGCCCGTGTGATCCACCAGATCGCGGATGAAATCGTCGGCCTCTGCCTTCCGGGCGGCGGCAACCAGATCATCGTCGCTGGCATCGGGGCGCCCATAGAGGATGTTCTCCCGGGCGGAGCGGTTGAACATGGCGGTCTCCTGCGTGACCATGCCGATGGCCTGCCGCAGACTGTCCTGCGTCACCTCGCGGATGTCTTGCCCGTCGATCAATATGCGACCCTGTTCCGGGTCGTAGAGACGCAAGAGCAGCGCCACCAACGTGGATTTCCCGGCCCCGGAGGCGCCGACGATGCCCACCTTCTCGCCCGGGGCGATGTCGAGCGAAATGCCCCGCACCCCGCCCTTCTGACGGCCATAGGCAAAGTTCACGTCGTCCAGCGTCACGCGGCCCTCGGTCACCTGCAAGCGCTTGGCCTCCGGCTCATCCTCCAGCCGGACCGCGCGCGCCAAGGTGTTCATCCCGTCCTCGACCTCGCCGACGCTGGCATAGATGCCCATCAGCGCGAAGCTGACCCAGCCGGTCATCTGGGCGATCCGGATCGCGACGGAGCCCGCCGCCACGATATCCCCCGTGGTCGCCGATCCCGCGGACCAGAGCCATAGCGTCGCGCCGACGAGGAACACCGGCAGCACGCCCGCCAGCGTCATCAGGCAGACCCGGAACAGGGCCGAGAGATATCCGAAATCCAGCGCCCGCTCGCGGAAGCCGCGCATGGCGCCGATCGCCGCGCCCTCCTCGTGGGCGGCATGGGCAAAGAGCTTCACCGTCTTGATGTTGGTGATCGTGTCCACCACCTGACCCGAGACCATGGCCCGGGCCGCGGCCCGTTTCATCGCCCGCTGCCGGATGCGCGGCAGGAACCAGCGGATCAGCAGGAAATAGGCCGCCAGCCAGACGAGGAAGCCAAGCGCCAGCCGCCCGTCGATCCCCGCCATCAGGACGACACCTCCCGCCAGCGAGGCGAGCGCGAAGGCGACCACGTTGATCATCTCCACCGCCACGTCGGTCATGGCCCGGGAGGTCTGCATCTGCTTCTGCGCGATCCGGCCCGCGAAATCGTCGTCGAAGAAGACGACCGACTGGCCCAGCGTCCAGCGGTGCAGCCGCGCTAGCACCAGCGTGTTCACGTTCGGCGCCACGATGATCGAGTTCGAGGCCGAGGAGAGGCCGAAGAGCAGCGGCCGCGCGACGAGGAAGAAGGCCAAGGCCCCCGCGATGAGCGTGATGTTCTGCGCGGTGAAGAAGGCCTCGGGCCCGCTGGCCGTCGCCCCGTCCACGATCCGGCCGAGGATCCAGGCCGTGCCGGCCTCCAGCGCGCCGGCTGCGCAGGAAAAGACGGCGGCGAGGATCAGCGCCGGAAACGCCCCCGACAGGCCCCAGCGCATGAAGGCCCAGAGCGTCTGCGGAGGCGGGCCCTCCGCCGGGCGGAAGGTGTCGATCAGGGTTTCGGGGCGCAAACGGTCACGGAGCATGGGAGGTCCTTTGTCGCGCCAGAGGATGGCGTCAAATCCGGCAGGGTCAAGCCTGCGGCCCGGCCTCGGCGGCGCGCGCCAGCAGCGCGGCCTGGTCGAGCGTGAAGCCCGAGGCGATCCAGTCCGCCTCCAGTTGCCGCATCATCCGGCCAAGGGCGGGACCGCGGAACCGCGGCATCAGGTCGGCAGCCTTAAGCGGCAGGACCGCGCGCGCGCCCGCCTCACCGGCGGCCAAGTCGGAGGCCGAGGGCGGCTGTTCGGCCATGGCCGCGCGGATCAGCACGACGTCCCGCGCCATGTCCGCGCCCCAGCGATAGCCGATCTCGCCTGCGGGCCGCATCTCCTCCAGCGCGGTCCGGGTCTGATCCAGCCGCAGCGCGTCCTTCTTCGACAGCCGCAACCGCTCCGCCACCTGCGCGCCGCCCAGCGCGGCGAGACGGCGCAGCGCCCCCGGAGGCGTGCCAGTCAGCTCTTCCATGTGCACCAATACGGGGATCATCCGGGCATCGGCCCCGGGCAGGACCCGTGCCAGCACGCCCGTGATCCCCATGGCAGAGAGCGACACACCGGGGTCCGCCGCCGCCAGCAGCTTCAGCATCTCCTTGCCCACCCGCTCGCGGGACAGCTGGTCGAGCCCCTCAACATTGGCCGAGATCGCGCCCAGCGCCTCCGGGTCGGCCCCGTTCGCGGGGGCACCGTACCAGGCGTAGAACCGGAAAAAGCGCAGAATGCGCAGGTAATCCTCGCGAATGCGCCGGTCCGGGTCCTCGATGAAACGAACCAGCCCGCGCTGCAGGTCCGCCAACCCCTGCACCGGGTCCGTCACCGCGCCCGTGGCATCGGCGTAAAGCGCGTTCATGGTGAAATCCCGCCGCAGCGCATCGTCCTGCAGGTCGTCGGAGAAGGCCACCACGGCGCGCCGCCCGTCGGTCTCCACATCCTTGCGGAACGTGGTGATCTCATGGGGAATGTGACCCGAAACCACAGTGATCGTGCCATGCTCCATCCCGGTGGGCACGGGTTTCAGGCCTGCGGCCCGCGCCAGCTCCATCACCCGTTCGGGCCAGGCGTCGGTCGAGATGTCGATATCGTCCACCGGCTGGCCCAACAGCGCATTGCGCACGCAGCCACCGACGAAATAGGCCTGATGCCCGGCCTCCGTCAGCATCCGGCAGACGGCCTGCGTCTCTGCGCGGGTGATCCACGGGCCGGTGACGCGGGTCACGCGGACATCCTGACCGCGAGGGCATGGAGGATCCGCGCCGTGGCCCCCCAGATGTAATAGGGCCCGTAGGGAACGGTGTAATAGAGCCTGCGTTGCCCGCGCCAGCGTCGCCACTGGACCGAGAAATGAGCCGGATCCGTGACATGGGACAGCGGCACGCGGAACACCTCGGCCACCTCGCCCGGTTCGGGCCTGTCCTCGAAAGGTCGCGTCACGAGGCCCACGACAGGCGTCACGACGAAGCTGGTCACCGTCTCATGGCTGGGCAGATGGCCGATGACCTCCACCGCTTCGGTCGGCAGGCCGATCTCTTCACGGGCCTCGCGCAGCGCGGCCGCCGTGGCATCGGCGTCGCCCGCATCCACCTTGCCGCCCGGAAAGGCGATCTGGCCGGGATGATGCTTCAGCGCCGAGGACCGCTTGGTGAGGATCACGCGCGGCCCCTCGGGGCTGTCCTCGACCGCCAGAAGCACACCGGCGGCCCGCAATTTGCGGCCCGCCGGCAGGATCACCTCGGGGTTCAGGTCGAAATCCGTCGTCTCCGCGCCCGTACGGCCAAGGGCCTCACGCATGCGGAGAATGGGATTGTCAGGCACCCGTTCCCCCTTCTTCCGTCTTGGCCTCGAAGCCGACCGTGGCGGGATCGAGGTCGTAATGCGCGCCGCAGAACTGGCAGTCGGCGGTGACGCGGCCCTCGGGCGTGGTCATCTTCTCGATGTCCTTGGCCGAGTAGATCGACAGAGACTGGCGCACCTTGTCTTCCGAGCAGCTGCAGCCGAACCGCACCGGCTGGGCGTCGTAGACCCGGGGCTGCTCCTCGTGGAAGAGCCGCACCAGAAGGTCCGAGGGCGAGACCTGCGGCCCCACCAGTTCCAGCGCATCCACCGTGTCGAGGTGCATGTTCACCCGGTTCCAGTTCTCCTCCTCGTCACCGGTGACGAGATCGGAGGCGTGGAGCAGGCCGCCCTCGCCCGAGCCGCCTTCACCGGCAACCGAGGGCGAGGCCTTGGGCATCGACTGCACCATGACACCGCCACCGCGCCAGTGCTCGTCCCCGCCGGCCTCGGTCGACTGGCCGAACATGAGCGAGAACCGCGTCGGCAGCTGCTCCGACTGGGCAAAGTAGCTTTCCGCCGCATCCGACAGCGAACCGCCAGCCAGCGGGGTGATCCCCTGGTAGGGTGCCATGCCCTGGCCCTGGTCGATCATGATCGCGAAGTAGCCCTTGCCGACCTGGTCGATCGGACGGCCATCGGTCAGCTTCTCGGGGCTGAACGAGGCATAGCCACGGATCCGCGCCGGTTCGCCGGGGGTCTCGGGGGCATAGTAATCGGTGGCGATCATCCGCACCGGACCGTCGGACTGAACCTGGAGCTGCAATTTCCAGCGCAGCTTGATCGACTCGCCGATCAGCGCCGTGAGCAGCGCCATTTCCGCCACCAGCGCCTCGACAACGGGGGGATAATCGTGCTGTTTCAGGATGCCGTCCAGCACCCCGTCCAACCGGGCCACCCGGCCGCGGATGTCGGAAACGTCCAGCTGGAACGGCAGAACCGTGTCGTCCCAGGCGAGTTTGCTGCCAATGGTCATGAGGTATCCTTCCGCACCTGTTCCTGCTCTACCCCGCCGGGGCGGCAGGAGCAACAAAGCGCGGCAGGTATGACCGATCGGCGCAGGTTTCAAGGGGCGCCCCGGGTCACCAGGTCGAAGAGAGGATCTCAGATGCGGCGCTACGGCGATACCCCCCGGACAGACCGGACCTACACATTGCGCCCCGGCGCCTACGCGATCCTGCCGCGGGACGGCAGCCTGCTGCTGACGCACCAGATGGAGCCGGAGCCCGAATTCCAGCTGCCCGGCGGCGGCATCGACCCGGGCGAGAGCGCGATCCGCGCGCTGCACCGCGAGGTCTTCGAAGAGACCGGCTGGACCATCGCCGCGCCGCGCCGCGCCGGCGTCTACCGCCGCTTCGTCTACATGCCGGAATACGACCTCCATGCCGAGAAGGTCTGCGCCATCTACATCGCCCGCCCGGTGCGCCGCCTCGATGCGCCCTCGGAACCGGGTCACCTGCCGGTCTGGATGCCCGCAGAGGATGCGCTCGCCCTGCTGCCCGATCCCGGCAGCCGCGGTCTCCTCGCCTCGGTTCTCGGCCAGATCTGAAGCCCCCGCTTCATCTTTCCCCAAATACTCCCCCGCGACCGCCCCCCCGCGGGCCGGTCGCGGCCCCTGCCCCCACACCAGCCCAGAGCACACCCTCTCCATCCCGCACCAAAAGTCTTGAACCAAGACTTTTGGGAAGAATTTTCCTTAAAATTCTTCCGCGCCCGGCATCGGCCTCCCGCCCGTCAGAAACCCGCCGCGCCACCGCCCCCTGCCCGTTTTCTGAAAAGAAAACGGACCGGAAAATGTGCATTTTCCGGCCAGCGCCGTGACCGGGCCTCTCCTTCAGCCGGTGTAGTCCAGCAGCACCGCCGAGACATCGTCCGGGAAATCCCGTTGCACGTTGTGCTCCCCCAGCATCCACAGCAGGCTCTCCAGCACGGCCGTGCCGCCCAGACCGCGCAGGCCGCGCAGCATCCGCGCCAGCCCCGCCTCTCCCAGCAGCCGCCCGGCCGCGTCGGGGCATTCGGTGATCCCGTCGGAGGGGATGACCAGCCGGTCCCCCGGTTGCAGCCGGACCTCGACGCTCTCATAGCGCGCCCCGGCGAGGAGCCCTACCGGCAACCCGCCCTGCCCCACGGTCTCGACCCGGCCGGACCGGCGCTGCACGAGGGGATGGGGATGCCCGGCCTGCACCATGTGGACCCGTCCCGTCGTCATATCCGCAAACGCCAGCAACAGTGTCACATAATGCTCGGTCTCCATCTCCTCCAGCATCAGCCGGTTCAGCCTAGCGGCGACCTCGTCCGGCGGGCGCGGGCAATAGCCGCCGCCGGGCGCGGGCGCCAGCGCCACGTTCTGATCGGGCGTCGCGGTGGAGAGATAGCCCGCCAGCCGCGCGGTCATCAGCGCCGAGGAAATCCCGTGCCCCGAGACATCCAGCGCGAAGAGCCCGACCTTGCGGCCATCCACCGGGAAGAACCCCACGAGATCCCCGCCGACCCGTCCCGCGGGCCGCAGCATCAGCGCCACCTGCGCCGGGCCGAAATCGTGGAACCGCTCGCGCACCAGTGAGAGCTGCAGCTTGCGCGCCTCCACCAGATCGCTGTCGAGCGAGTCGTAGAGCGCCTGCAACTCGTCCAGCGTGGACTTGATCAGCCGGTTCTTCTCCCGCAACTCCTCCTGCATCCGCAGGAGCCTCTCCCCCGCGCTGATCCGGGCGCGCAGCTCGCCGCTGTTCACCGGCTTGGTCAGGAAATCATCCGCCCCGTTGTCGAGGCCCCGGGCCACCTGGTCCTTCTCCTGCTTCGAGGTCAGCAGGATGAAATAGCCGTACCGCTCCAGAGCCAGCGCCCGGAAGGCGCGGCAGAAGGCCAGCCCGTCCATCCCCGGCATCATCCAGTCGCTCAGGATCAGGTCCGGCGGTGCCGCGCGGCACAGCTCCAGCGCCTCGGCGCCGCCTGCGGCCTCGCGCACGCGGTAGCCCCAGTTGCGCAGCGAGGTGGCGAGGATATGGCGCTGCATCCGGCTGTCGTCCACGACAAGCACGTCCCGCCCCGGCGGGCCGGCCAGCTGGCCTTGGCTGTCTGCGCGCGTGTTCAGGCTCACCTGCCTGCCTCATGATCGACACCGGTCTGGCGCCGGCGCGACCGGGCCTAGCCCCCCGGCCTTAAGGACCGGTGAACCGATCAAAGCCGCGCAAATTGTCTCTATTCCACAGGGATTCGAGATTTTGTTAAGCCTCCTGCGGTAGACCCGCCCCGCGAGACGGGAGGCACAGGGACATGAACGCGGGAGAGGAGACCGGCAGCGGGCCGCCGGAGATCGACTGGACCAAGGCGGGAGAGTTGCGCGACGACGTCGGCGGCGAGGCGTTCCGCGAGGTGGTCGATCTGTTCCTCGTGGAGGTGGAAGAGGCGCTGGAGGCGCTGATGCACGGGCCCGCGCTGGAGGCGCAGCTGCATTTCCTCAAGGGCGCGGCGCTGAACCTCGGCTTCACGGAATTCGCGGCGCTCTGCCAGCAGGGCGAAACCCTGGCCGGCGCGGGACGCGCCCGGGACGTCCGCCTGCATCCCCTGCGCGCCGCCTATGGCCGTGCTCGGGACCATTTCCTTGCGGAATGGGAATGGCGGCTGGCCGCGTAGGGCCAGCCCCCGTGAGCCGTGAGCCGTGAGACGTGAGACGTGAGACGTGAGACGTGAGACGTGAGACGTGAGACGTGGGTATGCGCTCGGGCCCGACCGCTGCAAGCCTTGGTCAGCACCGGCGCAGGGCTCCGGATCAGATCAGGATATCGGCGAGGATCTTGTCGTTGGTGATGTCGCGATAGGTGAAGCCCGCCGCGTCGAGCCGCCCGAAGAGCCGGGTGAAGTTCTCGGCCTCGCGGGTTTCGATCCCAATCAGGACCGAACCGAAGTTGCGCGCCGATTTCTTCAGGTACTCGAAGCGCGCGATGTCGTCCTGCGGCCCCAGCATGTCGAGGAAATCGCGCAGGGCACCGGGGCGCTGCGGCAGGCGCAGGATCAGGTACTTCTTCACGCCGCGGTAGTGCTGGGCGCGTTCCTTCACCTCGGGCAGACGCTCGAAATCGAAGTTGCCGCCGGAGGTGACGCAGATCACCCGCTTGCCGCGAATCTCCTCGGCCACGTCGGCCAGCGCGTCGATGGCCAGCGCCCCCGCGGGCTCCAGCACGATGCCTTCGACGTTCAGCATTTCGAGGATCGTGGTGCAGACCCGATCCTCGGGCGCGGCCAGAACGTCCTCGATCCGGATCCCGCGCAGCCGCTCGAAAGGCAGCGCACCGATCCGGGCCACGGCGGCACCGTCCACGAAACTGTCGACCTTGTTCAGCGTCACCGGCTCGTCGGCCTTCACCGCCGCGGCAAGGGACGCGCCCCCCAGCGGCTCGACGAAGGTCAGCGCCAGACGGTCGCCGAAGTAGCTGCGCACCCCGGCAGAGAGACCGCCCCCGCCCACCGGCAGGATGATGCGATCCGCCAGATCGGGCAGCTGGGCCTCGATCTCGGCGGCGACGCTGGCCTGCCCCTCGATCACGTCGGCATCGTCGAAGGGCGCCATGAAGTGCCCGTCGATCTGGGCGCAATGGGCCTTCGCCTCGGCCAGCGTGTCGTCGAAATAGTCCCCGACCATGCGGATATCGATGAATTCGCCGCCGAAGACGCGGGTCTTGTCGATCTTCTGCTGCGGCGTGGTCACCGGCATGAAGACGATGCCCTGCACCTCGAAGTGGCGGCACATGTAGGCCATGCCCTGCGCGTGGTTGCCCGCGCTGGCGCAGACGAAGACCGGCCGCGTGCCGGCCGCCAGCACCTTGCGCATGGCATTGAACGCGCCGCGCAGCTTGTAGCTGCGCACCGGGGTCAGGTCCTCGCGCTTGAGCCAGATGTCGGCATCGTACTTGGCCGACAGGTGATCGTTGCGCTGGAGCGGCGTCGCGGGAAAGACGGCGCGCATGGCGTGGGCGGCCTCACGGGCTGCATGTCGAAACTCATCCATGGCCCTTCACTGGCGCAAGCCGGGCGTTTTGGCAAGATCGGCCCCCCGTGCACGGCCCCCCGACGCTCAAATCGCCAGCATTTGCAGGCCCGGACGGGTCCGCATGCTTGTGCCTGACGGCAAAACCCGGTATCGCGCAGCAAACTTCTCACAAGGGAAAAGACATGTCCGCGCCCAAGAAAGTCGTGCTCGCCTATTCCGGTGGCCTCGACACCTCCATCATCCTCAAGTGGCTTCAGACCGAATACGGTTGCGAAGTCGTCACCTTCACGGCCGACCTTGGCCAGGGCGAGGAACTGGAGCCGGCGCGACAGAAGGCCGAACTGCTGGGCATCAAGCCCGAGAACATCTTCATCGAAGATGTCCGTGAAGAGTTCGTGAAGGACTTCGTCTTCCCGATGTTCCGCGCCAACGCCGTCTACGAGGGGCTCTACCTGCTGGGCACCTCGATCGCACGTCCGCTGATCTCCAAGCGCCTCGTGGAAATCGCCGAGGCGACCGGCGCCGATGCCGTGGCCCATGGCGCCACCGGCAAGGGCAATGACCAGGTCCGCTTCGAGCTGTCCTGCTACGCACTGAACCCGGCCATCAAGGTGATCGCGCCCTGGCGCGAGTGGGACCTGACCTCGCGCACCAAGCTGCTGGAATTCGCCGAGCAGAACCAGATCCCGATCGCCAAGGACAAGCGCGGCGAAGCGCCCTTCTCGGTCGATGCGAACCTGCTGCACACCTCCTCCGAGGGCAAGGTCCTGGAAAACCCCGCCGACATGGCGCCCGACTATGTCTTCCAGCGCACCGACGATCCCGTGACCCAGGCCCCCGACGAGCCCGAGTACATCGAGGTCGGCTTTGAAAAAGGCGACGCGGTCAGCATCAACGGCGAGGCGCTGAGCCCGGCGACGATCCTGACCAAGCTCAACGAGCTGGGCAAGAAGCACGGCATCGGCCGCCTCGACTTCGTCGAGAACCGTTTCGTCGGCATGAAGTCCCGCGGCGTCTACGAGACCCCCGGCGGCACGATCCTGCTGGAAGCCCACCGCGGCATCGAGCAGATCACCCTCGACAGCGGCGCGGGCCACCTGAAAGACTCGATCATGCCGCGCTATGCCGAGCTGATCTACAACGGCTTCTGGTACTCGCCCGAGCGTGAGGCCCTGCAGGCGCTGATCGACAAGACCCAGGAACATGTCACCGGCACCGTGAAGCTGATGCTCTTCAAGGGCGCGGCCCGCACCGTGGCCCGCTGGTCGGATCACTCGCTCTACTCCGAGGCCCACGTGACCTTCGAGGAAGACGCGGGCGCCTACGACCAGAAGGACGCGGCCGGCTTCATCAACCTGAACGCCCTGCGCCTGAAACTGATCGCCGTGCGCAACAAGCGCGTCAAAGGCTGATCCCTGCACGAGGTTCGGGCGGCTTTCCGAGGTCGCCCTTACCTTTCCGAAAGGCGTCCGGGATATGCCCGGATAGAGGGCGGGACATCACGAAGTCCTGCCCTTTTTCCTGTCTGAACTGGACGCGAGATTGAAACGCCCCACGTTGAAAGGCTAAACCTTCTAAACCTGTATGCAGATGCGAGTACCGCTTTGATCAACCAAATCTGGACCAACTTCCTGTCTCCCCTCCTCGTGCGCCCTGCCCGCTTCCAGAGCGCGGCACTGTGCTATCGAGAGGGAAAGGCCGGTCGCGAGGTCCTGTTGGTTTCCTCGCTCGACACCGGTCGCTGGATCCTGCCCAAGGGCTGGCCCAAGACGGGCTATGACGCCGGCGGCACCGCGCTGGAAGAGGCCTGGGAAGAGGCCGGCATCAAGCCCGCCGGGCCGCCGCCGGTCAAGATCGGCAGCTATCGCTATGACAAGCGGATGCGCGGTGGTGTTCCCGTGCCGACGGATGTGGCCGTCTTTGCCATCCAGGTGGTAAAGCTGCTGGACGATTATCCCGAGGCCGGCAAGCGCAAGCGCGAGTGGGTGACCCCCGAGGTCGCTGCAACACGGGTGAACGAAGACGGCCTGAAGACATTGCTTCTGGAGGTGCCGCAGATGGCACTGACGGGAAAGATCGCCTGACGGGGCCCCTTCGCGGAACGAGACTTTGACCGAGACGAACGACAAGACCCGCGCGTGGCAAACGCTCGACCGTGACCTGAACCGGATCACGCGCCTCGAAGCGGCCACGCTCTATACTTCGCGCCCGCTGGTCGGTGTCGGGATCTCGCTCGTCTTCGTGACGCTGGCGGCGCTGACCGCACTGATCCTGACCGGGGCCGAACCGGGCTCCTTCGTCGTGGTGATCGCGGCCGCCTTCGGTGCCTACATGGCGCTGAACATCGGGGCCAACGACGTCGCCAACAACATGGGCCCCGCCGTGGGCGCCGGCGCCCTGCCGATGATGGGCGCCATCGCCATTGCCGCGATCTTCGAAAGCGCGGGCGCCCTGATCGCGGGCGGCGACGTGGTCTCGACCATCTCCAAGGGGATCATCGACCCGGCGGGCCTCGCCAGCAGCACCTATTTCATCTGGGCGATGATGTCGGCGCTGCTCTCGGCGGCGATCTGGGTCAATATCGCCACGTGGATCGGTGCCCCGGTCTCCACCACCCACTCCGTCGTGGGCGGGGTCATGGGCGCGGGCATCGCCGCCGCCGGCCTCTCCGTCGTGGACTGGCACCAGATGAGCGCGATCGCCGCCAGCTGGGTGATCTCGCCGCTTCTGGGGGGTATCTTCGCCGCCGCCATGCTGGCCTTCATCAAGTGGAAGGTGATCTACGTCGAGGACAAGATCGCCGCCGCGCGGGTCTGGGTGCCGGTGCTGATCGGGATCATGGCCGCCGCCTTTGCCACCTACCTGGCGCTGAAGGGGCTGAAACACCTCATCCATATCGACATGGCCCGCGCGCTGATCATCGGCGGCCTCACCGGCATCGGCTGCGGTCTGGCCGCCGTGCCGCTGATCCGCCGCCAGTCGAAGGGGCTGGAGAACCGCAACCGCTCACTGAAGATCCTCTTCCGCCTGCCGCTGGTGATCTCGGCCGCGCTGCTCTCCTTCGCCCACGGGGCGAACGATGTGGCCAATGCGGTGGGGCCGCTGGCCGCCGTGGTCTATGCCCAGCAGACCGCCGGCGTCTCCGGCGAGGTCGCGATCCCGCTCTGGGTCATGGTGATCGGGGCGCTCGGGATTTCCTTCGGCCTCGTGCTCTTCGGGCCCAAGCTGATCTCCATGGTGGGCAACCAGATCACCAAGCTGAACCCGATGCGGGCCTATTGCGTCGCGCTCTCCGCGGCTGTCACCGTCATCGCCGCCTCCTGGCTGGGCCTGCCGGTGAGCTCGACCCACATCGCCGTCGGTGGCATCTTCGGCGTCGGCTTCTTCCGGGAATGGCACGCCGAACGGCGCGCCCGCCAGATGCAGGCGATCCGCCCACCCAAGGTCATCGCGCCCGAGGAACGCAAGCGGCGTAAGCTGGTGCGCCGGTCGCATTTCATGACCATCGTCGCCGCCTGGGTCATCACCGTGCCCGCCGCCGCGATCCTGTCCGGCATCTGCTTCGCGATCCTGTCGTTCCTCGGCTGAGGGACCTCAGGCCCTGAGCCGCAGCGGCGCGAGCCTCTCGTAGGAGGGCAGCGCCGCCTCGGCCAGGGCCTTGCCCGCGCCCTCCAGAACCGGCATCGGCCCCTCCGCCCCGGCAAAGCCGGTGGAGCCATGGACGGCGTTGTACCAATGCGCGGCCCAGATGCCGTCCTCCGCCTTGGGGCCGGCGGGCCAGTGCAGCATCGCCGGGTCCCAGTCAAGGCCGAGCGCGTCGCACAGTGCCCTCAGCGTCCCCTCCGGATCCGCGCGCACATCGGCACTGTCGAGGACCACGGGCGCATGGCCCTCTGCCAGCAACTGATCGTAGAGCTCCGCCTGCTGGGTGAAGCCGATCTCTGCCAGTTCCGGGTTCTCGTACTTGGCCGAGAAGGAGGCCACGACGCGCGCGGGATGGCGGATCAGCAGGATATGCTTCATGCCACCGATCCAGTCGCGGCGGATCCGGGGCAGCATGTGCTGCGCCATGTGCTTGTGATAAACGTGGGGCAGATCGCCCGGGTTCGGACCCGTCAGCGCGGCGATCACCGCCTCCGGATCCGTCGGCTGCGAGGCGAGGATCTCCTCCCCCATCGGATGCACCCGCCCGGTCATGGCGAGGTAGGCGGCATAGAAGGGCTCATCCACCGCGCCGCAATCGGCCCGGTTGGCAAAGCTGTACATCATCGCGGTGGAGATGTTCCGCGGACCGGACCAGCAGGCGATCTTCATTGCGCCGCCTCCGCCGCCACGAGGTCCTTGTAGAGCGCCCGGATCCGCTCCGTCACGGGACCGAGCTGCCCAGTGCCGATCCGGCGCCCGTCGATCTCGCTCACCGGGGTCTGGGCCCCAAAGGTGCCGGTCAGGAAGGCCTCGTCCGCGCCATAGGTATCGACGAGGGAAAAATTCCTCTCGAACACGGGGATATCGTTGGCGCGGCAGAGGTCGATCACCTTCTGCCGGGTGATCCCGTTCATGCAGTAATCCCCCGTGGAGGTCCAAACCGCGCCCTTGCGCACGATGAAGAAGTTGCAGGCATTTGTGGTGTTCACGAAGCCATGCACGTCCAGCATCAGCGCCTCGTCCGCGCCGGCCTTCTCGGCGGCAATACAGGCGAGGATGCAGTTCAGCTTGGAGTGGGAGTTCAGCTTGGGATCCTGCGTCATCGGCAGGCCGCGCTGGTGCGGAACCGTGGCCAGCCGGATCGGGCGGCCAAGCGCGGGGCGCGAATGCTCCATGATGATTGCCAACGTCGGACCGGAGCGGCTGAGCGAAGGGTGCTGGAACGGGCGCACCTTGGTCCCGCGGGTGATCATCAGCCGGGCGTGGGCGTCCGTCTCCATCCCGTTGGCGGCACGGGTCTCTTCCAGCGCGGCAATCACACCCGCGCGATCCATTCCGATGTCGAGGTCGATCGCCAGAGCCGCCTCGAACAGCCGGTCGAGGTGATCGTCGAGGAAGGCCCAATGCCCGTCATAGAGACGCAGACCCTCCCAGATGCCATCGCCCAGCATGAAGCCGCTGTCATAGATGCTGACCACCGCGTCGGCCTTGCCGACGATCCGGCCATTGAGCCAGAACTTGAGGTCGTCGTTGCGCGGATCGTGTTCCGCGTCGTGGGTCGTCTGTTCCTGCATGGGCACTCCCTTTCGGGGGCGAGGCTACGCAGGTGTCCCGGGAATGCCAAGCGGCCGGCGCGGCGGCCCGGCCATGGGTGCAAACTTCGTCACGGGCCCTGTCAGAAAGGGATCGGGGCCGAAAAAAGACCGGGGCCCCCAAAAAAAAGACCGGGGCAGGTACGGCTACCGCCCCGGCAAGTCGGGATACACGAGGGAACGTGTGGAGGTTACTTGGCCGTGATCGTCGCCATCACGAGCTTGCCGTCCGGCTTGATCGGCCCATCCTCCGTGGCCCCAAGCGTATATTCGAAGACGCCCGGCGACATGCCGCCCGCCTCCGAATGGACCATCAGCATCAGCATGTCGCCCGAGGCGACATCTTCCTGAAGGATTGCCGCGACATCATGGTTCTCACCGGCCCGCAGCGGCGCATAGCCCACCACCGGGCCCGGCTTCATCTCTGCATCGGTGCGATGCACCACCATCCAGCCATTTTCGCCGGCGGTGATCATCTCGGCGCTGACCACGCCGTTCGAAACGTCCTGATCCATCGCCTTGACCATCGGGGTCATCATGGAGCCGTGGTTGTCGGCCATCGCGGTGGTCGCGGCCATCAGCACGGCGGCGGTCGTCAGAATGGTCTTCATGTATTCTCTCCCTGGGTTCTCATAGGTCCCGGCACAGAGGCTCCGGGGCCCGGGCGATATGCCCGAACTGCCAATAGACACGTTACGCAGGGTCAGGAGTTTCGGACCAAGTGTCCGGATAACATAAGTGTGAAATACAGGATTGTTTCGCGCCGTATTTACAGGGGTTTTGGGCCCGATCAGCCCCGGCCGCGGTCACCCCGCGGCCAGCACCTCGTCCCGCGTGGGGATGGCATCGGCGGTGCCTGCACGGGTCACCTTCAGGGCGGCGGCGCGCTGTGCCAGCGTGATCGCAGTGGCCATGTCCTCGCCCCGGTCGAGCCCGGCCATCAGGTAGCCGGTGAAGGTATCGCCCGCGCCCGTGGTATCCACCACCTGCACCTTCGGCGCGGGAAAATCGCGACTTTCCCCCGATACAGTGTCGATCCAGCGGCAGCCCTCGGCCCCCAGCGTGATTACCACCTGCCTCACCGGCAGCTTCTCGGGCGCCAGCCCGGTGGCGGCCTGCAACTGCTCTGCCTCGATCCGGTTCATCACCAGCAGATCGAGAAGATCGAGCACCTCCTGCACGGCCGCCGCCTCGAACGGGGCCGCCGCATAGGCCACGGTCAGGCCCTTGGCACGGGCTGTTTCGGCAAAGGCCCGTTGCAGGTTCGTCTCGTTCTGGAAGACGGCGATATCGCCGGATTGCGCCGCGTCCAGCGCCGCCACCATGTCCGTTTCGGCAATCTGACGGTTGGCCCCCGGAAAGATCACGATAGAATTCTCGCCCTCGGGATCGAGGTAGATCACCGCGTGGCCCGAGGGGCCCTCGTGCAGCGCCAGATGGGCGACATCGACGCCATATCGCTCCAGCCGCTCCCGCATCCAGACGCCATCGGGGCCCACGGCCCCGATATGCACCGCCCGCGCGCCCGCACGGGCGACGGCGACGGACATGTTCGCCCCCTTGCCGCCGAGGCCCCGGTCATGGGAGAGCGCGGCCAGCGTCTCCCCCGGCGCGGGCATGTGCGGCAGCCTGTAGAACAGATCCGCGTTGACCGAGCCGAGGTTGAAGACCGCCATGTCAGCCGACCTTGGTGGCCGCGAGGACCGCCATGTTCAGGATGTCGTTCACGGTGGAGCCGGTGGAGCAGATCTGGATCGACTGATCCACACCGGCGAGGATCGGGCCGATCACCGTGGCACCTGCCATCTCCTGCATCAGCTTGACCGAGATCGAGGCCGAATGCCGCGCCGGCACCACGAGGATGTTGGCCGGGCCGGTCAGGCGCTGGAACGGGTAGTTGCCCTGGATCTTGGTGTTGAGCGCCACGTCAACGGTCATCTCGCCTTCGTACTCGAAGTCGGCGCCGCGCGCGTCCAGCACTTCCGGGGCGAGGTGCATCTTCTCGGCGCGTTCCGACACCGGGTAGCCGAAGGTCGAGAAGCTGACGAAGGCCACCCGCGGCTCCAGCCCCAGATGACGCGCAACGCCTGCCGCCGCCGTGGCGATATTGGCAAGGTCATGCTCGTCGGGCCATTCATGCACCAGCGTATCCGCGATCAGCACGATCCGGCCCTTGTGCAGCAGCGCGGTGATCCCCACCGCGCCATGTTCCGCATCGGCGTCGAAGACGTGGTTCACCAGTTCCATCACGTGGGCCGACTTCCGCGTCGCGCCGGTGACGAGGCCATCGCCATGGCCATGGGCCAGCATCAGGGCCGCAAAGACGTGACGATCCCGCGCCGCCAGCCGGTGGACGTCGATCATGTCGAAGCCCTTGCGCTGCAACCGGTCGTAGAGGAAGGCCTTGTAGGTCTCGAGGTGTTCGGTGTTGGCGGCGTTCACGATCTCCAGCTCGCCCACGGCGTCGGCCATGCCGGCGGCCTTCAGCTTGGCCTCGACGTCCGACTGGCGGCCCACGACGACCGCATGGCCGAAGCCCGACCGCTGGTAGAGCACCGCGGCCCGCAGCACGCGGGGATCGTCGCCCTCGGCAAAGATCATCCGCGCCTGCGCGTTGCGCGCACGGGTGTTGATCGACCGCAGGATGCTCGCCGTCGGGTCCATCCGGGTCTTCAGGCTCAGCTCGTAGCCGTCCATGTCCACGATCGGACGCCGCGCGGCCCCGGTCTCCATCCCCGCCTGCGCCACGGCGGGCGGAATGCGGTGGATCAGGCGCGGGTCGAAGGGCGTCGGGATGATGTAGTCGCGGCCGAAGGTCAGCGCCTTGCCATAGGCCATCGCCACCTCGTCCGGCACGTCTTCCCGCGCCAGTTCGGCCAGGGCCTGCGCGCAGGCGATCTTCATCTCGTCGTTGATCGCGCGGGCGTGGATGTCCAGCGCACCGCGGAACAGGTAGGGGAAGCCGAGGACGTTGTTCACCTGGTTCGGGTAGTCCGACCGGCCGGTGGCGACGATGGCATCCTCACGGACGGCATGGGCCTCTTCCGGGGTGATCTCGGGATCGGGGTTCGCCATGGCGAAGATGACCGGGTCCTTGGCCATCGCTTCGACCATCGCGGGGGTCACCGCGCCCTTGACCGACACGCCGAGGAAGACATCCGCATCCTTCATCGCCTCTTCCAGTGTGCGCAGGTCGGTCTTCACCGCATGGGCCGACTTCCACTGGTTCATCCCCTCGGTCCGGCCCTGGTAGATGACGCCCTTGGTGTCGCAGACGATGCAGTTCTCGTTCTTCGCGCCCATCCGCTTGAGCAGCTCGATGCAGGCGATGCCCGCCGCCCCTGCCCCGTTGAGGACGATCTTCACGTCCTCGATCTTCTTGCCCGACAGGTGCAGCGCGTTGATCAGGCCCGCGGCGCAGATCACGGCGGTGCCGTGCTGGTCATCGTGGAAGACCGGGATATCCATCTCTTCCTTGAGCCGCTGCTCGATGATGAAACACTCCGGCGCCTTGATGTCCTCGAGGTTGATGCCGCCGAAGGTCGGCCCCATCAGCTTGACCGCGTTCACGAAGGCATCCACGTCCGTGGTGTCCAGCTCGATGTCGATGGAGTTCACGTCGGCGAAGCGCTTGAAGAGCACCGCCTTGCCCTCCATCACCGGCTTGGAGGCCAGCGCGCCGAGGTTGCCGAGGCCCAGCACCGCCGTCCCGTTCGAGATCACGGCGACGAGGTTGCCCTTGTTGGTGTAATCATAGGCCGTCTCGGGGTTCTGCGCGATTTCCTCGCAGGGCACGGCCACGCCGGGCGAATAGGCGAGCGACAGGTCCCGCTGCGTGGTCATCGGCACGGTGGCGGAAATCTCGAACTTGCCCGGGGTGGGTTCGAGGTGGAAGGCCAGTGCGTCTTCGCGCGTGATACGGTTGCGGCTCATGTTGATCCCCTTCTGCGGTCGACGCGTCTTACACAACGTCACGCAGGCTGCCAACCGGCCCCTTTCGCCGCAGCTGCACGGTCGATAGGATGGGCGCCGGAACTTTGGGGGATGCCGTGAACAAGGCCGCAACTGTCACGCCGATGATGGCACAATATCTGGAAATCAAGGCGCAGTACCAGAACGCGCTTCTTTTCTACCGGATGGGCGATTTCTACGAGATGTTCTTCGACGACGCCGTCGCGGCGGCCGAGGCGCTCGATATCGCGCTCACCAAGCGCGGCAAGCACCTGGGCGAGGATATCGCCATGTGCGGCGTGCCGGTCCACGCGGCCGAGAACTACCTGCTGACGCTGATCCGCAAGGGCTTCCGCGTCGCCGTCTGCGAACAGATGGAAGACCCCTCCGAGGCCAAGAAGCGCGGCTCGAAATCCGTGGTGCGCCGCGATGTCGTCCGCCTCGTCACCCCCGGCACCCTGACCGAGGAGAGCCTGCTGGAGGCGCGGCGCCACAACTACCTCGCGGCCTACGCCATGCTGCGGGACGAAGGCGCGCTAGCCTGGGTCGATATCTCCACCGGGGCCTTCCATGTCATGCCCCTGCCGCCGGTGCGCCTTGGTCCGGAATTGGCCCGGCTGATGCCCTCCGAGGTGGTGATCAGCGAAAGCCAAGAGGCCGATTTCGCCGAAACAGTCTCTGAATCCGGCGCCTCGCTCACGCCCTTGGGCCGCGCCGCCTTCGACAGCACCGGCGCCGAGAAACGCCTGCTCTCGCTCTTCGGTGTCGGCTCGCTGGAGGCCTTCGGCAGCTTCACCCGCCCCGAGGTCGCCGCCATGGGCGCGATCGTCGAATGGCTGGAGATCACCCAGAAGGGCAAGCTGCCGCTCCTGCGCCCGCCCGTGCGCGAGGCCGAAGAGCGCACCATGCAGATCGACGCCGCGACCCGGCGCAACCTCGAACTGACCCATTCGCTTGCCGGGGGCCGCGCGGGCTCGCTGCTTTCCGCCATCGACCGGACGGTCACCGCCGGCGGGGCCCGGCTGCTCGAACGCCGCCTCTCCAGCCCCTCCCGCGTGCTCTCCACGGTGCAGGACCGGCTCTCCGCCGTCGATTTCGCCGTGGAACAGTCTCGATTGACGGCGGATCTGCGCGATGCGCTGCGCAAGGTGCCGGACCTCGACCGCGCCCTCTCGCGGCTCTCCCTCGACCGGGGGGGCCCGCGCGATCTCGCCGCCATCCGGAACGGGCTGACACAGGCCGAAACCCTTGCACAGACCCTGTTCGGCCGCGATCTGCCCGATCTCCTCGCCCGGGCCGCCGCCGATCTCACCGGACATGACGACCTGCTCACGCTCCTCGACCAGGCGCTCGTGGCGGAGCCGCCGCTCCTCGCCCGCGACGGCGGCTTCATCGCCCCCGGGTTCGAGCCGGAGCTCGACGACAGCCGCCAGCTGCGCGACGAGGGTCGCGGCGTCATTGCCCAGATGCAGACCCGATACGCCGAGGAGACCGGCATCTCCTCCCTCAAGATCAAGCACAACAACGTGCTGGGCTACTTCGTCGAGGTGACGGCCACCCATGCCGAGAAGATGCTCTCCGAGCCGCTGAACGAGCGCTTCAAGCACCGCCAGACCACGGCGAACCAGCTGCGCTTCACCACGCCGGAACTGAGCGAGATGGAGACCCGGATCCTGAACGCCGGTGGCCGGGCGCTGGAGATCGAAAAGCGGCTCTATGACAGGCTGAAAGAGACCATTCTGGAGAGCGCGCCCCTGATCGGCGGCACCGCCCGCGCGCTCTCCGAGATCGACCTCGCCACCGGGCTGGCCGACCTGTCGCGGGCCGAGAACTGGTGCCGCCCCGACGTGACGGACAGCCGCGCGCTCAAGATCGACGGTGGCCGCCACCCGGTGGTGGAACAGAGCCTGCGCAAGCAGGGCGCGCCCTTCATCGCCAACGATTGCGACCTTTCGGGCGGCGATCAGGCGGAGATCTGGCTGCTCACCGGCCCGAACATGGCCGGTAAGTCGACCTTCCTGCGCCAGAACGCGCTGATCGTACTGCTGGCGCAGATGGGCAGCCACGTGCCCGCCAGCTCTGCCCAGATCGGCCTCGTGAGCCAGCTCTTCTCCCGCGTCGGCGCCTCCGACGACCTCGCCCGCGGCCGCTCGACCTTCATGGTCGAAATGGTCGAAACCGCGGCGATCCTGAACCAGGCCGACGACCGCGCCCTCGTCATTCTCGACGAGATCGGCCGCGGCACGGCCACCTACGATGGCCTCTCCATCGCCTGGGCCACGCTGGAACACCTCCACGACGTGAACGCCTGCCGGGCGCTCTTCGCCACCCACTACCACGAGCTCACCCAGCTCGCCGGCAAGCTCGGCAAGGTGGACAATGCCACGGTGGCGGTCCGGGAGTACGAGGGCGACGTGATCTTCCTGCACGAGGTGCGCCGCGGCGCCGCCGATCGCAGCTACGGGGTGCAGGTGGCCAAGCTCGCCGGCCTGCCCGACAGTGTCGTCGCCCGCGCCCGCACGGTCCTCGACGCGCTGGAGAAGGGCGAACGCGAGGGCGGCACCAAGCCCAAGGCGCTGATCGACGATCTGCCGCTCTTTGCCGCCGCCCCGCCGCCCGCCGCCAAACCCGTGCCGAAAGCCTCCCCCGCGCTTGACCTCCTCGCCACGATCACGCCCGATGACCTCTCCCCGCGCGAGGCACTGGACCTGCTCTACAAGCTGAAGAACGCCAGCGGCGAGAGCTGACCCCCACATCCACTGTTCCAAAATATCCTCGGGGGGCGGGCCGCAGGCCCGGGGGGCAGACAGCCCCCTCCACCCCCGCAGGAAAGACCAACGCACACAAAAAGAGGCGCCAGGAAAACCGCGGCGCCTCTTTACATCTGTGGTTGGCGGGCCTGTTACCCGTGAAACATCAGCCCGGGTTGGACGAAACGCCGACCTGTGCGGGACGCAGCAGGCGGTCGTGCAGCATGAAGCCCTCTGCGGCGACCTGGATGATCTCGCCGGACTTGGTGCCGGGCACGGGGGCCTCGAACATCGCCTGGTGGTGGTTCGGATCGAACTTGTCGCCCACCTCCGGCGAGATCGGCTCGATCCCGTGCTTGCGGAAGACGTTGACCAGTTCGCGCATGGTCAGCTCGACGCCCTCGATCAGCGCGGCGGTGGCCTCGGTCTGCTCACCGGCGGCTTCGAGCGCGCGCTTCATGTTGTCGTAGACCGGCAGCATGTCGCGCGCCAGTTTCGAACCGCCGTAGTTCTCGGCTTCGCGCCGGTCCTTGTCGGCCCGCTTGCGCGCGTTCTCCGCGTCGGCCAGCGCCCGCATGAAGCGGTTCTTCAGTTCGTCGCGTTCGGCGCGCAGCGCGTCAAGCTCCGCGGCTTCGTCGTCGATCTCTGCCATATCCTCGGCATAGGCCTCGGCCTCGGCATCCTCGATATCGTCGAGAAAATCGTCTTTCTTAGGCTCTGCCATGTCTCACCTCTAACTCCGGTCGGAAATCATCCGCCCTACCAGCTGTGCCGTGTAGTCCACGATCGGCACGATCCGACCGTAGTTCAATCGCGTCGGACCAATGACTCCCACGGCACCAATGATCTTTCGGTCAGCGTTCATATATGGAGAAACCACCAGAGAGGAACCCGAAAGTGAGAAAAGTTTGTTCTCCGAGCCGATAAAGATCCGCACCCCGTCGCCCTCTTCGGCCAGCTGCAGAAACTCGGCAATGTCCCGCTTGCGCTCGAGGTCGTCAAAGAGCGTGCGGATGCGGTCGAGGTCCTCTTCCGCGGTGGCTTCCAGCAGGTTCGCGCGGCCCCGGACGATGAGTCGCTCGTAGCTGTCGCCCTCTCCGTCCCAGACCGCGAGCCCGCTGTCGATCAGCTCCTGCGCCAGCACGTCGATCTCCTGCCGGCGGGCGGCGATCTCGCGGCGCATCACGCTTTTCAGGTCGGAAAGTGTCCGCCCCTCGATCAGCGCGTTCATGAAGTTGGCCGCCTCGCGCATGGAGGACGGCGTCTGGCCCGGCGGCGGCGTGAAGAGACGGTTCTCCACGTGGCCATCGGCAAAGACCAGCACCACCAGCGCCCGGTCGGGCGCGAGGCTGACGAACTCGATATGCTTGATCGGGGCCTCGTGCTTGGGCGCCAGCACCAGCGAGGCGCCATGGGTCGCCCCCGAGAGCGCCGCGCCCACGCGGTCGAGCATCGCGCCCACGTCGCCGCGATTGCCCAGCGTGGCGTCCAGCATCTCGCGGTCGGTGCTTTGCAGGTCGCCTACTTCCAGCAGACCGTCCACGAACATGCGCAGGCCCATCTGCGTCGGCACCCGGCCGGCAGAGACATGGGGCGAGTTCAGCAGGCCAAGATACTCGAGGTCCTGCATCACGTTGCGCACCGTCGCGGCCGAGACCTTCTCGGACATCACGCGGGTCAGGCTGCGGGAGCCGACCGGCTCGCCATTCTCCAGATAGCCCTCGACGACCCGGCGGAAGACCTCCCGCGAGCGGTCGTTGAGTTCGTTCAGAATGGAAGTTCCGTTGCTCATCTGTCGAGGTCCTGCCCTTGGCCGCCCATTAAAGAGCCCCTGCCCCAAAGGTCAATCGGGGTTGCGTTCACGAGGTGGCCATGACTATGTCGCCCGCAAACGAAAGGGGTGCCCAATGCGACCGTCAGGACGAGATTTAAGCGAAATGCGCGCGGTTTCAATCGAAACCGGGGTCACGAAACACGCCGAGGGCTCGTGCCTGATCAAGATGGGCGACACCCATGTGCTCTGCACCGCGACGCTGGAAGACCGCGTGCCGCCCTTCATCAAGGGCACCGGTCTGGGCTGGGTGACGGCGGAATACGGCATGCTGCCGCGCTCCACCACCTCGCGGATGCGCCGTGAGGCCGCCATGGGCAAGCAAGGCGGCCGCACCGTCGAGATCCAGCGCCTCATCGGCCGCGCCCTGCGCGCCGGTGTCGACCGCTCGGCCCTGGGCGAGCGCCAGATCACCATCGACTGTGACGTGATCCAGGCCGATGGCGGCACTCGCTGCGCCTCGATCACCGGCGGCTGGGTCGCGCTGCGCATCGCGGTCAACAAGCTGATGAAGACCGGCGCCGTCGTTTCCGACCCGCTGGTCGATCCCGTGGCCGCCGTCTCCTGCGGCATCTACGCCGGTCAGCCGGTGCTGGACCTCGACTACCCCGAGGACAGCGATGCGGGCGTGGACGGCAACTTCATCATGACCGGTTCCAAGCGGCTGATCGAAGTGCAGATGTCGGCGGAAGGCTCCGTCTTCTCCCGTGCCCAGATGGACCAGCTCCTCGACCTCGCCGAAAAGGGCGTGGGCGAGCTGGTGGAAATCCAGAAGGCCGCCGCCAATGCGTAAGTTCGAGGGCAAGGAGCTGGTTCTGGCCAGCCACAACAAGGGCAAGCTGGAGGAGATCACCGAGCTCCTCGCCCCCTTCGGGATCGCCGTCACCTCGGCCGCCGATCACGGCTTGGACGAGCCCGAAGAGACCGAGACGACCTTTGCCGGCAATGCGCGCATCAAGGCACACTACGCCGCCAAGGCGACCGGCCTGCCCGCGCTCTCCGATGACAGCGGCATCTCTGTCGATGGTCTCGACGGTCAGCCCGGTGTCTACACCGCCGACTGGGCCGAAACGCCTGACGGGCGGGACTTCGTCATGGCAATGACCAAGACCTGGACCAAGCTGGAAGAGCGCAACGCCCCCTTCCCCCGCACCGCGGCCTTCAACTGCACGCTCTGCCTCGCCTGGCCCGATGGCCATGACGAGGTGTTCGCGGGCAAGATGCCCGGCGAGGTGGTCTGGCCCATGCGCGGCACCAACGGGCACGGCTATGACCCGATCTTCGTGCCCGCAGGCTTCGACATCACCTTTGCCGAAATGACCTCGGAGCAGAAGAACGCGATCTCGCACCGCGCGGATGCCTTCGACAAGCTCGTGAAGGGCTGCTTTGCCTGAGGACTGGCAGAACGGAGGCTTCGGCCTCTACCTGCACTGGCCTTTCTGCGAGGCCAAGTGCCCCTATTGCGACTTCAACAGCCACGTGGTGCGCCACATCGATCAGCGCCGCTGGCTGGACGCCTATCTGAGCGAGCTGGACCGCACCGCCGCCCTGACCCCGAACCGCATCCTGCGGTCGGTCTTCTTCGGCGGCGGCACCCCCTCCCTCATGGAGCCCGAGATCGTCGCCGCGATCCTTGAACGGATCCGGCGGCTCTGGCCCCAGACCAACGACATCGAAGTGACACTCGAGGCGAACCCCGGATCCGTCGAGGCGGGACGCTTCCGTGCCTACGCGCAGGGCGGCGTGAACCGGGTCTCTCTCGGCGTTCAGGCGCTGAATGACGACGACCTGCGCCGCCTTGGACGGATCCATGACGTGGCACAGGCCCGGGCGGCCTTCGACATCGCCCGTGACGCCTTTGACCGTGTCTCCTTCGACCTGATCTATGCCCGGCAGAACCAGACCACCGCCCAGTGGCGTGCAGAGCTGTCAGAGGCGCTCTCCATGGCCGTGGATCACCTCTCGCTCTACCAGCTGACCATCGAACAGGGCACCGCCTTCGGAGACCGCTACAATCGCGGCAAGCTGCGCGGCCTGCCCGACGAGGACAGCGGCGCCGAGATGTACGAGATCACGCAGGAGCTGACCGAGGCCGCCGGCATGCCCGCCTACGAGGTCTCCAACCACGCCCGTGCAGGCGCGGAGAGCCGGCACAACCTGATCTACTGGAACTACGGCGACTACATCGGCATCGGCCCCGGCGCCCACGGCCGCCTGACACTCGACGGCACACGCTATGCCACCGAGACGGTGCTGGCCCCCGGCAAATGGCTGGAGTTGGTCGAAAGCGGCCAGCCCGCCGGCCCGGTCCGTGCGCTGGAGCCGCTCGACCAGGCCGAGGAATTCCTCATGATGGGCCTGCGCCTGACCGAGGGCATCGACCCGGAGCGCTATCACGTTCTTGCCGGTACCCCTTTGCCGGAAGCAAAAACGCAATATCTGTCTGATATCGGAATGATCCGGCGGGACGGTCCCCGCCTGAAGACGACGAAAGAAGGCAGGCTGGTGCTGAACGCAGTGATCTCGGAATACCTGGGCGGCTGATGCGGACCGTCTGGTTCCTCTGCGGGCTGACGGCGGTCCTGCTGGGCCTTATCGGCGCGGCACTCCCGATCATGCCCACGGTCCCCTTCATGCTGCTGGGGGCCTTCTGCTTTGCGCGTTCGTCCGAACGGCTGCATGACTGGCTGATGAGCCACCCGACCTTCGGGCCGCCCATCCATCATTGGCACGAAACCGGCTCTGTGACCAAGAAAACCAAGCAAATCACGACCATCTCGGTCTTTGCTGGCTTCTGCGTGTCCCTCGCCCTTGGTTTCGCGCCAATTATCCTTTTGATTCAGGCGCTTGTACTCTGCGGCGTCCTGATCTTCATCTGGTCGCGGCCTACCGCCCCGAACTGAGCAGGCTGCACAGCTCATCAAGCTTTTCGAGCGAGTCGTAGCTGATCACGACCTTGCCGCTCTTCTGCCCCTGGCTGTGGTCGATCGAGACCTTCATCCCTATCGTGGCCGACAGGTCGCCTTCCAGCGCCCGCGTATCCGCGTCCTTCTCGAGGCTGCGCGGCTTCTTCTCGGCCTTGGGTTTCTGCTCCTGCCCCAGCTTTACCAGACGCTCGGTCTCCCGCACGGAAAGCCCGCGCTGGATCACCTGGCGCGCCAGTGCCACGGGGTTCTCGGCGGTGATGAGAGCACGCGCGTGCCCGGCGGAGAGCTGCCCTTCCTTGAGGTAGTTCAGGATCTCCTCCGGCAGGTTCAGCAGACGCAGCAGGTTCGCGATATAGGAGCGGCTCTTGCCAAGCGCTTCCGCCACCTTCTCCTGCGTATGGCCGAACCGGTCCATCAACGCGCGGTAGCCCGCGGCCTCTTCGACCGGGTTCAGGTCCGCCCGCTGGATGTTCTCGATGATCGCGACTTCCAGAACTTCCGTATCGTTGAAGTCCCGCACCAGCACGGGGATTTCGTGCAGCTGCGCGATCTGCGCGGCACGCCAACGGCGTTCACCGGCGACGATCTCGTAGTTGCCGTCCTTTTCGCGAACGATCAGCGGCTGGATGATCCCCCGCACGCGGATCGATTCCGCCAGTTCGTCTAGCTGTTCGGGCGTGAAGGTCCGGCGCGGCTGATCGGGGTTCGGCTGAACCCGCTCGATCGGCACCAGAAGGTCAGGACGGCGCACCGCCTCCCCTGCCCCCTGCGCTTCCGTCTCCTCGGGACGGACATCCGCCATGAGGGCCGACAGCCCCCGGCCAAGGCCACGGCCTTTTCTCGCTTCACTCATGCTCTTCCCCTTCTTGTGGGCCCTCTTCCAGGGTGTTTTAGGCGGCGACCCGCTCGTTCTTCCGCATCAGCTCTTCCGCCAACTGGCGATAGGCCTGCGCCCCTTTCGAGGTGGTATCGAAATCCAGCACCGGCATCGCATAGGACGGTGCCTCGCTGACACGCACGTTGCGCGGAATGATGGTGCTGAAGACCAGATCGCCGAGGTTCTCCCGAGCGTCCTTCTCGACCTGCTGGGACAAGTTGTTGCGGGCGTCATACATGGTCAACACAATACCTTCGATCCGAAGGTCCTTGTTGGCGCTCTGACGCACTTCCCGCACCGTCAGCATCAGCTGCGACAGGCCTTCCAGCGCGAAGAACTCGGACTGCAGCGGGACCAACACCGAATGCGAAGCGACCATGGCGTTGACCGTCAGCAGGTTCAGCGAGGGAGGGCAGTCGATCAGGATATAGTCGAAGCGATAACGCTCCATCGCCGGCTGCCGCAGCGCGTCATGCAGCAGGAAACTGCGCTTCTCATTCGCGATCAGCTCGATATCCGCCGAGGACAGGTCCACCGTGGCAGGCACGATGCAGAGCCCGTCGATCTCGGTCGGCTGGATCACATCCTCCAACGCCACTTCGTCGAGCAGCAGTTCATAGGTCGTGTTCTCACGCTCTTCCAACTCGACGCCAAGACCGGTCGAGGCATTCCCCTGGGGATCAAGATCGATCAGAAGGACGTTGCACCCCTGCTCCACCAGAGCGGCGCTGAGGTTGATCGCGGTCGTGGTTTTCCCGACCCCGCCCTTCTGGTTGGCAATCGCGATAATCTTGGGCTGAGAAGAAGTGATAAGGTCAGACACGCGCGATTCCCCTGATTTTCAAGATGGCTGCACCGGGATTAGTCTTACTCTCGACCGCCTCCCAGTGGAAGCGCCACGCGGTTTCGGCGGCAGAAATTTCCTGCTTCCAGCGTGCGCCTTTCTGGAAATAGGCGATTCCCTTGGGCGCGAGATGCCGCTCGGCAAAGCCCAGAAGATCGCCGAGATCCGCGAGCGCCCGTGCCGACAGGAAGTCTGCCTGCTGTGGGTCCGCCTGCTCGATCCGCTGTGCCAGAACACGGCCGGGCGTGTGGGTTTCCCGGAGCACCGAGCGCAGGAAAGCCGCCTTCCGCTGGTCCGATTCGATCAGGGTAACATCCAGATCGGGCTGCTGATCCGCGGCGCAGATCGCGACAACCAACCCCGGAAAGCCCCCGCCGCTGCCCAGATCCACCCATTTCCCCTCTGGCGTTCCCGCAGCTTCGTAGACCTGAAGGCTGTCCAGGATGTGCCGGGTCCAGAGGTCATCCAAAGTGGACTTCGCCACGAGGTTGATCCGCGGGTTCCACTTTCTCAGAAGCTCGGCGTAGGTGTCCAACCGCTCCAATGTTTCACGTGAAACATTGAGCGCCTCCCCTGCCCCGCTCACGCCGACTTCTCGCGTTTGTCGCGACGCAGGCGCGCTAGCAGAAGAGTCACCGCCGCTGGGGTCATCCCATCCACGCGGGCGGCCTGGGCCAGGTTGGCTGGCCGAGCGCGCGTCAGCTTGCCCTTGAGCTCGTTGCTGAGCCCCTCAAGCGCTGTGAAATCGAAGTCCACGGGGATCTCCTGCTGTTCATCACGCTTCATGGCCTCCACATCGCGCTGCTGGCGTTCGATGTAGTTGGCGTAAAGCGCGTCCCGCGCGATCTGCTCACGGGTCTCTCCGTCGATGCTCTTCAGCTCGGGATCGAGAGCCAGAAGCGCCTCGAAGGTCATATCCGGGAAGGCCATCAACTGGTAAAGGCTGCGCCGTGCCCCGTCCTGGTTCACCTTCAAGCCAAGCGCGGACACCTCGCGCGGCGTATAGGTCGCGGAGGTCATCCGCTCCTTCGCCGCCTCAAGCCGCTCCATCTTATCCTCGAAGGCTGCCTTCCGCGCCTCCCCGACCACGCCCCAGGCCAAGCCGAGCGGGGTGAGGCGCTGGTCCGCATTGTCCGCCCGCAGCGACAGCCGGAATTCGGCCCGCGAGGTGAACATCCGGTAGGGCTCGGTCACGCCCCGGCTTGTAAGGTCATCCACCATGACCCCAATGTAGGAATCCGACCGCGAGAAGAGCGCGGGCTCCTGCCCCAAGACTTCGCGTGCGGCATTCATACCAGCCACAAGACCTTGTGCTGCGGCTTCTTCGTAGCCTGTCGTCCCGTTGATCTGGCCAGCCAGGAAGAGGCCCGGCACGGATTTCACCGCAAGCCGAGTATCCAAGGCACGGGGATCGACGTAGTCGTATTCAATGGCGTAACCCGGCTGAAGGATCGTGCTGTTCTCCAGCCCCCGGATGGACGTGACATAGGCCTCCTGCACGTCCTGCGGCAGGGAGGTCGAAATGCCGTTGGGATAGACCGTGTGGTCATCCAAGCCCTCGGGTTCGAGGAAGACCTGATGCGAGGTCTTGTCCGCGAACCGCACGATCTTGTCCTCGATGGACGGGCAATAGCGCGGCCCGACGCCCTCGATATGCCCGCCATACATTGCGGACCGGCCCAGGTTCTCCTGAATGATCTCGTGCGTGCGCTCGTTCGTGTGGGTGATCCCGCAGGCGATCTGCCGGACGGCAACACTCTTGGACAGGAAGGAGAACAGCACCGGTTCATCGTCGCCGGGCTGGCTTTCGAGAATATCCCAGTTGATCGTTCGCCCGTCCAGGCGCGGCGGTGTGCCGGTTTTCAGGCGCCCGAGCGGCAGGTCGAAGCTGTCGATCCGCTCGGCGAGCTTGACCGAGGGCTTGTCGCCCATGCGCCCACCGGGGCGATTGACGTCTCCGATGTGGATCATACCGCGCAAGAAGGTGCCGGTGGTCAGGACCACGGCCCCAGCCGTCAGCTCACTCCCGTCGGCGAGGCGCACGCCGCGCACGGCCTCCCCGTCCATCAGGAAATCAGTCGCTTCGCCTTCGACCACAGTCAGCCCCGGGCAGGCTTCGATCTCGGCCAGCATGGCCTCACGGTAGAGTTTGCGGTCTGCCTGGGCGCGTGGCCCCTGCACGGCAGGTCCCTTGCGACGGTTCAGGAGGCGATACTGGATGCCAGCCTTGTCCGCGACGCGACCCATCACGCCGTCCAGCGCATCCACTTCGCGCACCAGGTGCCCCTTCCCGAGGCCCCCGATGGCGGGGTTGCAGGACATCACGCCGATGCCTTCGCGCTTGAGGGTAACGAGGGCCGTCCGTGCGCCGGCACGTGCCGCTGCGTGCGCCGCATCGCTGCCCGCGTGGCCGCCGCCGATGACGACGACATCGAAGTCCCAATGTTTCACGTGAAACACTCCTACTTGCCGATGCAGAAGCTGGAGAAGATCTCATCCAGCAAATTCTCAACGTCCACGCGTCCTACCAGAGAATCGAGGGCGCGAATAGCGGTGCGAAGCTCTTCCGCCGCGAGGTCGGCCATATCCGGCCCCATGTCGATCCGCAGCTGCGCCTCCTCCATGGTGGCGATGGCGCGGGTCATGGCGAGGCGGTGGCGTTCGCGCGTCGCGATGCCGATGCCGGCAGCCCGGGCGGAGAGGATCTCGGTCACGCGGGCCACGAGGGATGAGACCCCCTGCCCCGTCTTGCCGGAGATCGCGTCACCCGCATCGGGGTGGAGATCCGCCTTGGCACGCAGGACGAGGTCCTGACCTTCAGGCTCCAGATCCGGCGCGTCCCCATCGAGGAGGAAGACGCGAAGGTCAGCCAGTCGGGCCCGCTCCCGGGCGCGTTCGACGCCGATGGCCTCGACATGATCGTCGGTGTCACGGATGCCGGCCGTATCCAGTAGCGTCACGGGCAGACCGCCAAGGTCCATGCGGACCTCGATCACGTCGCGGGTCGTCCCGGCGTACTCCGAGGTAATCGCGGCTTCGCGCCCGGCGAGCGCGTTGAGCAGCGTGGATTTACCGACGTTGGGCGCGCCGACGATGGCGACCTCGAAGCCGGTGCGGATACGCTCGGCCACGCGGGTGCCGTCGATTTCTGCCCGAAGGCTGTCGCGGACCCCGGTCAGAAGGTCTGTCACCTCCGGGGTCACGTCGACGGGCACTTCCTCATCGGCAAAATCGATGGTGGCCTCGATCAGCGCGGCGGCGCGGATCAGGTCGCGGCGCCAGCCTTCGGCGCGGGTGCCCAGTTCACCAGAGAGAACGCGGAGTGCCTGACGCCGTTGCGCCTCGGTCTCGGCATCGATGAGATCGGCGAGGCCTTCGACCTGCGCGAGGTCGAGCCGGTTGTTCTCCAGCGCGCGGCGGGTGAACTCGCCCGCCTCGGCCGGACGGAGCCCCGGTTGCAGTGATAGTTCACGCAGGACCGCAGCGATGACCGCGGGGCTGCCGTGAAGATGAAGTTCCAGCGATTCCTCACCCGTGAAACTGGCCCCCTCCGCGAAAGGCAGCACCAACGCCTCGTCGAGGTGGGTGCCGTCGGCGGAGATCAAACGGCGGACGGCGGAGTGGCGCGCAACAGGCAGGGAGCCGGCGAGCGTGCGGCCGGCGGCCCAGGCCTCGGGCCCGGACAGACGTATGACGGCCACGCCGGCCTTGCCGGGGGCGGAAGCGAGGGCATAGATCGTGTCCATCGTGTCACGTCCGAATTGCGGTGCGGCGGGCGACCCGCCAGGGAAAGCCGGGGCCGGAAAGCAAACGGACAGGCCGGTGAGATCACCGCGCCTGCCCTGTCTTGCTCCGTGCCGGGTGGCAGGATCAGGTGTTCATCGAGTCGAAGAATTCCCCGTTCGTCTTGGTCTGCTTCAGCTTCGACAGGAGGAATTCGATCGCGTCCGTGGTGCCCATCGGGTTGAGGATGCGGCGCAGGACGAAGGTCTTCTGCAGGTCGCCCTTGTCGGTGAGGAGATCCTCTTTCCGCGTACCGGACTTGAGGATGTCGATCGCCGGGTAGACGCGCTTGTCCGCGATCTTGCGGTCGAGCACGATCTCGGAGTTACCCGTCCCTTTGAATTCTTCGAAGATGACCTCGTCCATCCGCGAGCCGGTGTCGATCAGCGCGGTGGCGATGATGGTGAGCGAACCGCCCTCTTCGATGTTCCGTGCGGCACCGAAGAAGCGCTTGGGACGCTGCAGCGCGTTGGCGTCGACACCACCGGTAAGCACCTTACCTGAGGACGGCACCACAGTGTTGAATGCACGACCAAGTCTTGTGATCGAGTCGAGAAGGATAACAACATCTCGTTTATGCTCGACAAGGCGCTTGGCCTTCTCGATCACCATTTCGGAGACGGCGACGTGGCGGGTGGCAGGTTCGTCGAAGGTGGAGGAGATCACCTCGCCCTTCACCGAGCGCTGCATGTCCGTCACCTCTTCGGGACGTTCGTCGATCAGTAGGACGATCAGGTAGCACTCCGGGTGGTTCTTCTCGATCGAGTTCGCGATGTTCTGCAGCAGGACGGTCTTACCGGTCCGCGGCGGTGCCACGATGAGCGACCGCTGCCCCTTCCCGATCGGCGCGACAAGGTCGATGACCCGGGCGGAGCGGTCCTTGATGGTCGGGTCTTCGATTTCCATCTTCAGCCGCTCGTCGGGATAGAGCGGGGTCAGGTTGTCGAAGGCGATCTTGTGGCGGGCCTTCTCCGGATCCTCGAAGTTGATCGAGGACACCGTGGTCAGGCAGAAGTAGCGCTCGGTCTCCTGCGGGGCCTTCATGAGGCCCTCGATGGTATCCCCGGTGCGCAGGGAGTACTGGCGGATCATGTCGGGCGAGACATAGATGTCATCGGGGCCCGGCAGGTAGTTGGCTTCGGTGGAGCGCAGGAAGCCGAAACCGTCCTGCAGCACCTCGAGAACGCCGTCGCCGCCGATCTCCCAGCCTTCCTCGGCCATTTCCTTGAGGATCGAGAACATCATCTCGCCCTTGCGCATGGTCGAGGCGTTCTCGATCTCGAGCTCTTCGGCCATGGCAAGAAGGGCCTTGGGGCTCTTTGCCTTCAGGTCGGAGAGGTTCAGGCGTTCGGTGGTCATATGCGAATATCCCGGATCGGCCCGGTGAAGCGCGGGCGCGCGATCGTTCGTTTGGTCATGTGTATCGTGGAATCCCCTGTCCGGACGGACGGGCTTGCGGTCACAGATAGGCGCAGCCCCCCGCTGAGTCAACGGATTCGCTGGGATCTAAAAAGCCGGAACGGGGCGAGATGGCGCTGTAGGGCCCCTCAGAAGCGCAGGACGACCGAAAACACGATCACGATAAGCAGGATCGTGGGAAGCTCGTTCATCATGCGGTAGCGGCGCCCTGCGAGCTGGTTCTCCCCGCGCTCGAAATCCTTGCGGCGCAGTGCGAGCCAATGATGGAACCACGTCATGGCGAGGATCGAGGCGCCCTTGGTGTAGGGCCAGACGGCGCTCCAGTCGACGATCCCGGGCGTGAAGACCAGCATGAGGCCGAAAATCCACGTGGCGATGCTGGCCGGGTTCATGATCGCCCGCAGCAGGCGGCGTTCCATGATCTTGAAGAGCGCGTCGGTGTCACTCCCCTGCTCTACGCTTTCCGCGTGATAGACGAAAAGCCTCGGCAGATAGAAGATCCCGGCCATCCAGGCGACGACGGACACGATGTGCAGCGCCTTGGTCCAGGGATACAGGGAAATCAGGATATCGGTCATGGGGGCCTCGCTGCTCGGACCTCTCTAATAATTAAATAAGAAAGAAAATAAAGATTGATGATGTAAGTAGGGATCCCCGAGTCCGGTGGATTATTAGTTTACCCTTGGACTTATCCCCCAAGACTCCAGTCTGTGGATAAGTGTGTGAAGCTAATCTGAGTCTTGGTGAGCTTCCTCGCGCAAGTATCTGTAAGAATTTCCTGAATCGCTCTGAGACACGGTTTTCCGGCTTGGGGGTAATTGGGGGATAGGCCGAGGTTAAGCCGAGTTTTACCGGTTCACCAGTTATCCCTGTCCACGGCGGGACAGCGGCAGGATTGAGGGTGCATGGAGGTGTGTAGATCCGCCCGCTTGCATGTCGGACCGGTTTTCCCCAGAAAGTCTGCCCATGGTTCAGGGCAAAACCTCCACCGGGATATCCACATGACCTCAACGCTCGTCCTCGCCTCCGGTTCCACGATCCGGGCGGAAATGCTGACAAACGCCGGGCTCAGCTTCGACGTGGTGAAGCCGCGGGTGGATGAGGAGGCCCTGAAGGCCGCCCTTCTGGCGGAGGGCACCAAGCCGCGCGACCTGGCCGATGCGCTGGCCGAGATGAAGGCGCAGCGCGCCGGCATGAAGGCGACGGCCGAGCAGCTGGTGATCGGATCGGACCAGGTGCTGGAGATCGAGGGCGAGGTGCTTTCCAAGCCTGCCGACCGGGACGAGGCCGCGGCCCACCTGCGCCGCCTGTCCGGCAAGCCGCACATGCTGCATTCCGCCGCCGTGATCTTCGAAGACAACCGCCCGGTCTGGCGCGCCGTTTCGACCGTCCGGCTGCGGGTGCGGGATCTGAGCGACAGCTATATAGAGAGCTACCTCGACCGGAACTGGCCCGAAGTCGGCTATTGCGTGGGTGCCTACCAGGTCGAGGCCGAAGGGATCCGGTTGTTTTCCCGGATCGACGGTGAATACTTCGCCATACTGGGGCTGCCCCTGCTGGACCTGCTGAACTACCTGACCGTGCGAGGACTGATCGAAACATGAGCGAGCACCGCATTCCGCTGGCGGGCGTGATCGGCAACCCGATCGCCCACTCCAAATCGCCGCACTTGCATGGCTTCTGGCTCAAGCGCTATGGGCTGAGCGGGCATTACGTGCCGCTTCACGTCGAGCACAATGACCTGGAGCAGGTGCTGCGCAGCCTGCCCAAGATGGGGTTCGTGGGCTGCAACGTGACCGTGCCGCACAAGGAGAAGGCGCTGGCGCTGGCCGACGTGGTCACCGACCGCGCGGCGCTGATCGGGGCGGCGAACACGCTGACCTTCCGCGCCGACGGCAAGATCCATGCGGACAATACGGATGGGTACGGCTTTATCGAGAACCTGAAGCAGGGCGCGCCCGGCTGGGATGCGAGTGCCGCGCCGGTGGCCGTGCTGGGCGCGGGCGGTGCCGCGCGGGGTGTGGTGGCTGCGCTGCTGGATGCTGGCGTGCCGGAAATCCTGATCGCCAACCGCACCCGCAACCGGGCCGAGAAGCTCTACGACGATTTCGGCAAGCGCCTGCGGGTGGTGGATTGGGTGCAGGCCGGCAACATGATCGAAGAGGCAGGCGCATTGGTAAACACCACCTCCCTCGGGATGGTCGGACAGGCCGAGCTGCGGGTGCCGCTGGATGCGCTGCGCCCGGACATGGTGGTGACCGATCTGGTTTATGCCCCGCTGGAAACCCGGCTTCTGAAGGAAGCGCGCGCGGTGGGGTGCACCGTGGTCGACGGCCTAGGCATGTTGCTGCATCAGGGCGTGCCCGGCTTCGAACGCTGGTTCGGCCAGCGGCCCGAGGTGGACGAGGAAACGCGGGCCGCGGTGCTGGCATGAGCTTCCTCCTGGGCCTCACCGGCTCCATCGGCATGGGCAAGAGCACGACGGCGCAAATGTTCGTGGACGAGGGCTGTGCGCTCTGGGATGCGGATGCTGCGGTGCATCGCCTTTACGCCCCCGGCGGCGCGGCGGTGGCACCCATGGCGGAGGCCTTTCCGGAGGCTGTTGCTGAGGGTGGCATTGACCGTGGCGCGTTGAAACGCGCGATTGCCGCGGACCCCGGCGCGCTGAAGCGGATCGAGGCCATCGTGCATCCCCTCGTCGGCGCCGACCGGCAGGCTTTCCTCGCGGAAGCCACGGCGGATATCGTGGTGCTGGACATTCCCCTGCTCTACGAGGGCGGATCGGACCGGCGCATGGACGCCGTGGCCGTGGTCAGCGTGTCGCCGGAGCTTCAGCGCGAGCGGGTCCTCGCCCGCGGCACCATGAGCGAGGCCCAGTTCGAGGCCATCCTGGCCAAGCAGATGCCCGACGCGGAGAAACGCGCCCGGGCCGATTACGTGATCGTCACCGACACGCTGGACCACGCCCGCGCGCAGGTCCGCAACGTGGTGGCGGATATCCGGAGGAAGAGCGCCGATGCGTGAAATCGTGATGGATACGGAAACGACCGGCTTCAACCCGGAACAGGGTGACCGGATCGTCGAGATCGGCGGCGTCGAGCTGTTGAACCACATGCCCACGGGCAACACCTACCACGTCTATATCAACCCGCAGCGGTCCATGCCGCTGGAGGCCTTCGAGGTGCACGGGCTGGGGGATGAGTTCCTCGCTGACAAGCCGCTCTTCAAGGATGTCGCGCAGGGCTTCCTCGACTTCGTGGGCGATGCGAAACTGGTGATCCACAACGCCAGCTTCGACATGAAATTCCTCAACGCCGAGCTGGGTTGGCTCGGCCTGCCGAAACTGCCGTGGGAACAGGCCATCGACACGCTGGAAATGGCGCGCAAGAAGTTCCCCGGGGCCCCGGCCACGCTGGACGCGCTCTGCCGCCGTTTCGGGATCGACAACTCCTCGCGGACGCTGCACGGGGCGCTGCTCGACTCCGAGATCCTCGCCGAGGTCTACCTCGAGCTGATCGGCGGGCGGCAGCCGGATTTCGGCCTGTCGCTGAACGTGGGCGGCGGGGCGGACGGGGCAGAGGCGGACGACTGGCGCCCGCGCCCGCGTCCGACCCCCCTGCCCGGTCGGATCACCGAGGAAGAAGCCGCCGCCCATGCGACCTTCGTGGAGAAACTGGGCGAGGCATCCGTCTGGAAACGGGGCTGAGGCCCCTCAGTCTGGCATCGGGGCAAGGGCCCCAGCCATCCGCAATAGAACATCCGCAATAGAACATCCGCAATAGAAAAGGCGGGGCACATGGCCCCGCCCTGTCGGTCTGCCGGCACCCGGCAGGACCGGTCGATCAGTTCGGCTGTGCGGCCGCCTGCTGTTCCTGCGCGCGGCGCTGGATTTCCTGGCGGTAGAGCTGCACGAAGTCGATCGTGTCGAGGTTCAGCGGCGGGAAGCCACCGTCGCGCGTCACGTCCGAGACGATGCGGCGCAGGAACGGGAACAGCATCCGCGGGCATTCGATCATCAGGAAGGGGTGCAGCTGGTCCTGCGGGATGCCGTCGATCAGGAAGACACCGGCATATTCCACTTCCAGCAGGAAGAGCGGCTGATCGGTGTCCTTGGCGTTCGAGGTCACCTTGGCCTTGATCACCACCTCGTAGTGGTTCTCGCCCGAGGCGCGGCGGTTGGCGTCGAGGCCGACCTGCACCTTCACGTCCGGCTGGACGTTGCCCTCGGCGGGCTTGCGGGCAAGGATGTTCTCGAAGGAGAGGTCCTTGATGTACTGCGACAGGATGTTCATCCGCACTTGCGGTTGCTGTGCGGGCTGCTGCGCGTCGGTGCCGGTCTCGGCCATTTTCGTTCTCCAAAAGGCTTAGGTCGCGACGTTCCTAGCAAGTCGGGACAGGTCGCTCAATGCTTTGTGCTCTGCCCGTGAACGCGACGCCGGGACGCAGAGCCGATTGCCTCAGTGCTTGGTCCAGGCGGAAGGACGGTGCGTCGGCTTCTTGGGCAGTTCCTTGTCGCCGAAATCATCGGGGTCGACCTCGGAATATTCGCCGTCGATCACGTCACCGCCCATGGGGCCACGGCGCGGTTGCTGCGCGGGACCGGCGCTGAAGCTGGAGAAGCTCTGCACCTTCACGTGGCGACGCAACGTCTTGAAGACGGCGTGACGCACCGGCGGCATCAGCAGCAGCAGGCCCACGGTATCGGTGAAGAAGCCCGGGGTCAGCAGCAGGACACCGGCAAAGAGGATCATCGCCCCTTCGGCCAGCGGCGCCGTCGGATCCGTCATCTCGTTGAAGGACCGCTTGATCTTGTCCATGGCCTGCGCGCCCTGCGACCGCATCAGGTAGGAGCCCAGAAGCGCCGTTCCCAGCACGATCGCAAGCGTCCAGCCGAGGCCGATCAGCCCGCCAACCTGGATGAAAAGTGCGATCTCGATCATCGGAACCGCGATGAAGGCGATCAAAAGCCACATATCTTGCCTCTCCTCTGGGTCTGGCGCGGTAGACGTGGCCGCGCACAGCACCTACATAGGGACGGAACCCAAGCGTTACCATGGTTGGACCTGAAAGAGGATTTGATGAACTCGCCCATCCTTCAGCTGCTCGTGCTGGCCGGCATTGCCGTTTTCCTTATCCTTCGCCTGCGCTCCGTCCTGGGAACCCGCGAAGGCTTCGAGAAGCCACAGGCGCCCCGTGGCGAGGCAACCGGCCCTGCCCCCGAACGCAAGTTCGAGGTGATCGAGGGTGGCCCGGATCCAGACATCACCGATCATGTCCCCGAGAACAGCCCCGCTGCCACCGCCCTTGGCCAGATGAAGCAGGTCGAACCCTCCTTCTCGGTCAACGAATTCCTCGGCGGCGCCCGTGGCGCCTACGAGATGATCCTGATGGGCTTCGAGCGTGGCGACATGGCCGATATCAAGCCGTTCCTCGCCCCCGAGGTCTATGACAGCTTTGCCGAGGTGGTGACCGCCCGCGAGGCACAGGGGCTGAGCATCGAGGCAGAGTTCGTCGGCGTGCGCGAACTGCAGCTGGTGGATGCGGAATACGATCCCAACAGCCGTCTGGCGGAGCTCACCGTGCGCTTCGTCGGTCAGCTGACCTCGGTCGTGCGCGACAACGGCGGCGAAGTGATCGAAGGCACCCCGGGCGAGATCAAGACCCAGCGGGACGCCTGGACCTTTGCCCGCACCATGGGCAACGACGATCCGAACTGGCAGCTGGTCGCGACGGGCGAATGATCCGCGCCGGGCTGGCAACACTTGCCGCGGCGCTGGCCATGACCGGGTTACCCTCCAAACCGGTGGCGGCGGATGTCGTCACCTCGATCCTCGACTTCTCCCAGCTTGACGGCTGGGAGGAGGACGACCACCAGACCGCGATGCAGGTCTTCCTCTCCACCTGCGGAGACATGGACGATCCCGACTGGCGCGCGCTCTGCGCCCTCGCCTCGGTCCAGCAGGGCAATGCCAAGACCTTTTTCGAGCTCTTCTTCGTGCCGGTCCTGATCCGGGACGAGGACACGCCCGCGCTCTTCACCGGCTATTTCGAGCCCGAGCTGGAGGGGGCCCGCGCGCCCGACGAACGCTTCCGCTACCCGGTCTACCGGATGCCACCGGAGGCCCGCGCCACAGACCGCTGGCTGTCCCGTGCCGAGATCGAGAGCGACACGGCGCTTGCCGGCCGCGGGCTTGAAATCGCATGGGTCGATGACCCGGTAGAGCTGTTCTTCCTGCAAATTCAAGGTTCTGGCCGCATCCACCTGCCGGGTGGGGACTACGTCCGGGTGGGCTATGCCGGGGCCAACGGCCACGATTACCGCTCGATCGGGCAGGAACTGGTGCGCCGCGGCGTCTACCAGCCGCATCAGGTCTCGGCGCAGGTGATCAAGAACTGGGTCCGCCGCAATCCCGAGGACGGGCAGACGCTGCTGCACCACAACCCGTCCTACGTCTTCTTCCGAGAGGTGAACGAGGTGCCGCCGGAGTTCGGGCCGCTCGGCGCGATGAACCGGTCGATCACCAAGGGTCGGTCGATCGCGGTCGATCCGGCCTATGTGCCGCTCGGTGCGCCGGTCTGGATCGAGAAGGAAGGCGCGGTGCCGATGCACCGGCTGATGATCGCGCAGGACACCGGCTCGGCCATCAAGGGGCCGCAGCGCGCGGATGTCTTCATGGGCACGGGCGATGCCGCCGGACGCGAGGCCGGACGGATGCGTGACGGCGGCCGGCTGATCGCGCTGCTGCCGATCCAGCGCGCCTATGCCATGTTGCCGCCGGGGGTCGAATGAAGAAACGACGCCTGCGTGAGGAGGATCTGGAGCTCTGGCAAAGGGTGGCGCGCTCGACCGAGCGGATGCACCCGGAGGCCAAGCCGCCCAAGGTCGAGGGCAAGACCCCCGCGCCCAAACGTCCCGACCCGCAGCCCGTGGCCCAGCCCGGGCTGAAACCGTTCCGGCTGGGCCAGAAGTCCTCGGCCACCGGGCCGTCCCACGACCTGCTGCCCGCCCTGCCCGACCGGCTGGGCCGCGCGGCGGTGCAGATGGACCGCAAGGCGCATACCAAGCTCAAGCGCGGCAAATTGCTGCCCGAGGCGCGGATCGACCTGCACGGCATGACCATGGCCCGCGCCCACCCGGCGCTGATCGGCTTCATCCTGCGCTCGCACCACGAAGGGCGGCGGCTGGTGCTGGTGATCACCGGCAAGGGCAAGGACCGCGACGAGGATGGCCCGATCCCCGTGCCGCGGGGCGTGCTGCGCCACCAGGTGCCCCATTGGCTCCAGATGCCCCCGCTTTCGGCCCTGGTGATGCAGGTGAGCGAAGCGCACCTCAAGCATGGCGGCGGCGGGGCCTACTACGTCTACCTGCGCAAGAACCGCGGCTGATCCGCCGCGCCGGGCTCACTGGGTCAGCGGGGACAGCACGAAGCGCGTGGCCTGGCGCACGCTTTCGAAGGCCCCCGGCAGGGCCCCGCCCGATCCGCTGGCATCGCGGAACGTCTGGTCCAGCACATCGCGATTGGCCAGCAGCTTTATCAGCGCCGGCGAGGAGATCGCGACGAAGTGGCTGTCGCGTGCCGAGATCGGGAAATTCGTCACATCCACCAGCGTCACCGGCAGATCCGAGACACGCGAGGCCTCCTCCAGCATCCCCAGCCGCGTGCTCTGCACGTTCAGCTGGCTCGACAGTTGCAGGGCCCGGTCGCGCGCAGAGGTGAAGATGTAGAACGGCTGCGGCAGCGGGTCGATCCGCCGCGCCTGATCTTTGAAGACGTCCACGTCGATATCCGGCGCCATGAGGATCACCGCGTTCACCAGCCGCGCCGGCAGGCCCGGTTCCGCGATCGACATCTGGCGCAGGGTTTCCATGATCAGCATCGTGCCCATGGAATGCCCGACAAGGATCACGGAATCCGCCCCCGAGGCCCCCGCATCGCGGATCAGCCGCTCGAGGGAATCCCGCGAGTAGAGCATGCTCTCGCGGTCATGGGTGTAACCCAGCGTGCGCCCGGCAGTGGGCCACGAGAAGGCGACGGGCACCGCCTCGAGCGCGAAGTCCTTCTGCACCTGCGCCAGCCGGAAGACACCGTCCGTGAAGCTGTTGTTGTAGCCGTGGACAAAGATCACCAGATCGCGTTCGCCCCTCGGCAGCGCGGTCAACCGACGACGCACCTCGGACCGGAAAGCCTCGCGCCCCGGCAGGGCCGCCACCTTCTGCAGCACGAAATCACGCTCGGGATCGGGGTGGGAGTAGCTGAAGGTGACCGAGCCGACCTCCCGCGTCGCCGGGATCGACACGCCCACGTCGAGGAAGTGATCGGCCCGGTCGCGCTCCCAGCCGGGAATGCCGTCTTCCGGGATCACCCGGTTGGTCTGGACCAGCATCCGCTCCACCTCTCCCTCCGCCTCGGGGAAGACCTGCGACAGGTTCCGGTTGGCGCAGGCTGTGAGCAGCAGCAGGGACAGAAGGACGAAAACACGCATGACGACACTCGCAACGGCACGAGGAGGACGGGCAAAGAAAATCGGGGCACCCACAAGGATGCCCCGATGCTAGCAATCTGCCTTTCGACCCGCCAGCCGCCCGCGCGGCGACATTACGTTACGCGGAGCGTGACAGGCGGCGCGTCACACGCTGCCCGTCACAGGCTTCCCGTCAGAGCACGTAGCGGCTCAGGTCCGCGGAATGGGCCAGCTCGCCCACGTTCTCCTCGACGAACTCGGCCGTCACCTCGATGGCCTCGCCGGCGCGGTCGGGCGCGGTGAAGCTCAACTCCTCGAAGACCTTCTCGATGATCGTGTAGAGCCGCCGCGCGCCGATGTTCTCGACCGACTGGTTCACCTCTGCAGCCAGTTTCGCCATGGCGAGGATGCCGCCCTCGGTGAATTTCACCTCGACCTCTTCGGTCTTCATCAGGGCCGAGTATTGCAGCGTCAGCGCGTTGTCGGTCTCGGTCAGGATACGGACGAAGTCTTCCTCGGTCAGGGCGCGCAGCTCGACCCGGATCGGCAGGCGGCCCTGAAGTTCGGGCAGCAGGTCCGAGGGCTTGGCGATGTGGAAGGCGCCGGAGGCGATGAAGAGGATATGGTCGGTCTTCACCGGGCCATATTTCGTCGAGACGGTCGTGCCCTCGATCAGCGGCAGCAGGTCGCGCTGCACGCCCTCGCGGGACACGTCGCCGCCGCGCGCATCGGAGCGGGCACAGACCTTGTCGATCTCGTCGAGGAAGACGATGCCGTTCTGCTCCACCGCTTCCATTGCGGCGCGGTTCACGGTCTCGTCGTCCAGCAGCTTGTCGGCCTCTTCGCCGATCAGCACTTCGTAGCTCTCCGAGACCTTCATCTTGCGTTTGACGGTGCGCCCGCCAAAGGCCTTCCCGAAGATGTCGCCGAGGTTCATCATGCCCATCTGGCCGCCGCCGGGCTGGCCGGGGACTTCGAACATCGACATCGGGTTGGACGTGTCGGAGATCTCGAGCTCGATCTCGGTCTCGTCCAGCTCGCCGGAGCGGAGCTTCTTGCGGAACATCTCGCGCGTGCCCTCGCGGGCATCGGCGCCGGCGATGGCCTCGATCACGCGTTCCTCGGCCGCCTTGTGGGCATTGGCCTTCACGTCCTCGCGCATCCACTCCCGGGTCTGGGCAATGGCGCTGTCCACGAGATCGCGCACGATCTGCTCCACGTCGCGCCCGACATAGCCCACTTCGGTGAACTTGGTCGCCTCGACCTTGATGAAGGGCGCGCGCGCCAGCTTGGCCAGACGGCGGCTGATCTCGGTCTTGCCGACGCCGGTCGGGCCGATCATCAGGATGTTCTTGGGATAGACCTCGTCCTTCAGGTCATCGGGCAGCTGCTTGCGGCGCCAGCGGTTGCGCAGCGCCACGGCCACGGCGCGTTTGGCGTCCTTCTGGCCGATGATGAAGCGATCCAGCTCGCTCACGATCTCGCGGGGGGTCAGGTCGGTCATGAGGGGGTCCTCAATACTTGGGGATGTCGGCAGATAGAGGCAGGCAAAATTCTTCCAAGAACTTTGCCAAGAATTATCGAAAATTCTTAGCCGCCGATCTTTTCCACCGTCAGATTTCCATTGGTGAAGACGCAGATGTCGGCAGCGATCGCCATGGCGCGGCGGGCCACGTCCTCGGCGGAATGCTCGCTGTCCATCATGCCGCGCGCGGCGGCGAGGGCGTAGTTCCCGCCGGAGCCGATGGCAGCCACGTCATGCTCCGGCTCCAGCACGTCACCGGCGCCGGTGATCACGAAGATGTCCTTGCCGTCCGAGACGATGAGCATCGCCTCCAGCTTCTGCAGGTACTTGTCCGTGCGCCAGTCCTTTGCCAGCTCCACGCTGGCGCGGGCCAGCTGGCCGGGGGTCTGTTCCAGCTTGGCTTCCAGCCGTTCCAGCAGGGTGAAGGCATCAGCGGTGGAGCCGGCGAAGCCCGCTACCACGTCGTATCCACCGGGCGAGAGGCGGCGCACCTTGCGGGCCGTCCCCTTCATCACCGTGTTGCCCATCGAGACCTGCCCGTCGCCGGCAATCACCACCTCTCCGCCCTTGCGAACGCCGATGATCGTTGTGCCGTGCCAGTTGGGAAAGCCGCTGTCGCGCTCTGCCATGTCAAACTCCGTCTCTGTCAGGGGGGTATATGCGGGCTCTGACCCTGCGCTGCAAGGGTGGCGGCGGGAAGCGGCCTTTGCGGCCGGGTCGCGGCGCTTGTTCGCCCCGCCCCGCGCGGCTAGCGTCGCCCCATGAGCGAGACGCGGCGGATCACCTTCTATCTCGACGACGATCTGCGCCCTTCCGTGGCGGCGGGAGAGCATAACTTTTTCGCGCGCCTTCAGGGGGTTCTGGAGGACGCGGGCTATGCGGTCAGCCTCCGGCCCAGCGGTGCCGCGGCGCGGCTGGAGGCCCCGCTGCGGGAGGGGTGGGCGCTGTTTCACATGGAGGCCCCGACCCATGCCCGTGCCCTGACGGTGCGTCGCGCCTACCATTATCCGTTCTGGGCCATCGAGACGACGGACCGCCGCTGGGACTGGCACGTCTCCCGCACGCCCTTCCCGTCCGGGGAGGTTCCGCGCCGCGAGGCTGACGGCTTCCACCGTCGCTGGGCCCGGCGGCTCTTCGGTGATGCCCCCGAGGCGGCGTGCCGGGACGCCATGGTCTATATCCCGTTGCAGGGCCGTCTGGCGGAGCGGCGCAGTTTCCAGTCCTGCACGCCGCTGCAGATGATCGAGGCCACCCTGTCCGCCGATCCGCAGCGCGCCGTCGAGGCCCGGTTGCATCCGAAGGAAATCTATACGCCACAGGAGCTTGCGGCGCTTGACGCCCTGGCGGCCCGGTATCCGCGCCTGACAGTGGGGATCGGCGGAATGGAGGAGGCCCTCGCCCGCTGCGCCTACGTGGTGACGATGAATTCCTCGGTGGCCTTCGACGCGATGTTCTTCGGCAAGCCTGCGATCCTCTTCGGGCAGATCGACTTTCACCACGTCATGCTGGCCGCCACGCCGGGGGACCTTTCGGCCTTTGATCGGGTCATGGACCACGCGCCGGATTTCGCCGGATACCTCTGGTGGTACTGGCAGCGCATGTCGGTGAATGCCGGGCATGAGACGGCAGAGGTCCGGATCCGTGCCGCCCTCACGCGCTGCGGCCTGCCGTTGTGAGGTCCGCCCTATCAGGGATCAGTCTGTCCTGAATGGCATTGCGTCGGGGCCGGTGTCGCCGGAAAATTCGAATTTTCCGGACCGGATTTTTCGAAAAATCCGGGGGGCGCTGCCCCCTTGGCCCCGTGCCGGGGCCAATTCCCCCGGAGTATTTCGGGAAAGATGAAAGCAGAAAAGGCGCCCGGGTGGGGGCGCCTTTCCGTTTTGGTCTGGAGGCGAGGCCTCTTAGATCGAGTCTTCGATCCAGCTTTGCAGGGCGGCCTTGGGGGCGGCGCCGGCGCGGTTCGAGACCACTTCGCCGTTCTTGAAGATGAAGAGCGCGGGAATGCCACGCACGCCAAGCGCCATGGGCGAGTTGGGGTTCTGGTCGACATCGACCTTGGCGATCTTGATCTTGTCGCCGAACTCCTCGGCCAGCTCTTCGAGAGCCGGGCCGATCTGCTTGCAGGGGCCGCACCACTCGGCCCAGAAGTCCACGACCACGGGCACGTCGGAATTCTTCACTTCGGCTTCGAACGTATCGTCCGTCACGGCAACGGTTGCCATTGATCTTCTCCGGGTTACAGGAAGTTTAAAACTTGGCTCAGAACGTAAGGTCGCCCCTCTGTGCCGTCAAGGCAGGGCCTGCGTGCGCAAGGGCGCGGGCCACAAGATCTTGCGGCAGGCGCATGAGCGTGGCGTTGCGGGTCCAGAGCAGCGCAGTTTCGATCTGCCTTTCCGGGAAGACCTGCGCCAGGGCGGCCGCATAGGCCCCCATCTGGCGCAGCAGCCCGTCGGGGACCTGTGCGATCTCGTCGGGAACCGAGGCGTTGGTCTTGAAATCCACGGCGAGGACGTGGCTGTCGGTCACGATCAGCCGGTCGATGATGCCGTGGATACGGGCGTCGATCTCGGGCAGATGGGCGGTGATCGGGACCTCGACGAGGGCCTCTTTCGCGAAGAGCGGTTGCAGCGCCGGGGCCGTGAGCACGCGCTGTGCCTCGCCAAGGAGCAGCACGCGTTCCGCCTCGCCCGCCGCATCAGGGCCGGATGCCAGCAGGCGGGCGGTGGCGTCGGTCCAGGTCGCTTGCTCGGTTCCGGCAAGATGTTCCAGCAGCAGGTGGACCTGGCGGCCGCGGCGCTTCGCGGCCTCCTCGTCGAGGCCTGCCTCGCCGGGAAGCGCCTTGGCGCCGCCGAGGTCCGAGGGGCTGATGGTGCCAAGGGGCCGGACCGGTGCGGCGGCGGGCGTCGTGAAATGCGCGGGCAGGTCGAGGGTTTCGACCGTGCGGAGCTTGCGCTCACCGGCCACGAGGGAGGCCCAGTCGCCGCGTTCCAGCCGCAGGCCGGCCCCGCCGGGGGCCTCCAGCGGCTGCGCGCCGAGTGCCTGAAGCCCCGCGCCGATGCGGTCGTACCAGGTGTCGCCGGACTTGCCGAGGTCACCCGCGGCTGCGGCGATCAGCCAGACCTCGGCCCGGGTCAGCGCGACGTAGAGCAGCCGGTCCTGTTCCTGCCGCTCGGCCTCCAGCACCGCCTCGCGCATGGCGCGCATCGGCGCGGGCATCTCGGCGGCGGGCAGGGACCAGAGCCTCTGGTCGCCCTGCCGCATCATCAGCCCCGGCCCCTTGTCGCGGCGCACCCCGGTGTCGGGAAGGATCACGATGGGCGCCTCAAGCCCCTTGGAGCCGTGCACCGTCATCACGCGAATGCGGTTGCCCGCACTGTCGAGCTGGCGCTTGATCTCAAGCTCGTCGGTTTCCATCCAGACGAGGAAGCCCGTCAGGCTGGGCACGGCGGAGCGTTCGTAGGACAGCGCCTGATCCAGCAGCGCGTCGATCCCGTCCTCGGCCTCTTCGCCGAGGCGGGCCAGCAGCTTCCGCCGCCCGTCATGGCGGGTGAGGATACGTTCGATCAGGTCGTAGGGCCGCAGGAAATCCGTCTGCCCGCGCAGGTCGTTCAGCACCGCCATGGTTGCGGGATACTCCGCCGCGCGCTCCCGCAGCGCGGGCCAGAGGTGGCGGTGCGTGCGCTTGTGGGCGAGGTCGAAGAGCGCCTGTTCGTCCCAGCCGAAGAGCGGCGATTTCAGCGCCGTGGCAAGAGAGAGGTCATCCTCCGGCGCGGCGAGGAAGTTGAGCAGCGCCGCAAGGTCGCGCACTGCCAGTTCCGCGCCCACCTTGAGCCGGTCGGCGCCCGCGATCGGCAGGCCCGCTTCCTTGCAGGCGCGGATGATCTCGTTGAAGATCGTGGCACGGCGGCGCACGAGGATCAGGAAATCGCCGGGCTCCACCGGGCGGCCCTCATACGTGCCCGTATGGCCGATTTCCTTCGGCATCGGGGTCTTGGCCTCGATCATCCGCTTGATCTGCTGGGCCACGCGCCGCGCCAGTACCACGTCGTGATGGTTCTGCCCCAGCTGGTCCACGGGATCGAACCAGTCGCGTTCGTCCTTGTCGTCAACCTTGTCCACCAGCGGCCAGAGGTCGACCCGGCCCGGCATCTCGGACTTGAAGGCGATGTGGCGTTGCTCGGGTGTGAAGCCCGCCTCGACCCGGCCCTCGAAGACCGTATCCACCAGCGTCAGAACGGCGGGGGACGAGCGGAAGCTGTGGGCCAGTTCGAGCTGTTGCAGCGGCGTGTCCGTCCGCGCGAGCCTTTCCGCGAAATCGGCGCGCATCCGGTCGAACTCCCGCGGGTCGGCGCCCTGGAAGGAGTAGATCGATTGCTTCTTGTCGCCCACCACGAAGATCGTCCGGGTCTTGTCGGCGCGCGCGCCCTCGCCCGAGGTGAATTCCCGCGCCAGCGTCTGGATCACGTCCCATTGCGTCGGGCTGGTGTCCTGTGCCTCGTCCACGAGGATATGGTCGATCCCCCCGTCGAGACGGAAGAGCACCCAGGCCGCCACCGCCGGATCTGTCAGCAGATCGCGGGTGCGCAGGATCAGGTCATCGAAGTCGAGCCAGCCGCGCAGCTGCTTGGCGCGTTCGTATTCCGGCAGGAAGGCCGCGGCGAAGGCATAGAGCGCGCGGGTCCGCTCTGCCGCGACGAGGGCGAGGCGGCGGTCACGGGCGCTCTCGACCCGGCGCATGAGGTCTTCGAGCGCGGGCAGATCAGAGCCGAGGGCGACCTGCATCTTCTTGGTCGGGAAGCTGCCGATCTTGGCGGTGAAGGGCTCCTTGGCGGATCCGCCGGTGAGGAAAATGCCCTCCAGCTCGGGCAGGGCCGAGAGGTCCATGGTCAGGCCGGTGAGCCGGGTGGCGTTCTTGACGTCCGTGGCGCTGCCGCCTGCGATCACCTCGCGGACGCGGGCCAGCAGGTCGGCCTCACCGCCGAGGAAGACATCCCCCTGCAACCGTGCGGCATCGTATCCTTCCGGCAGGTCCAGCACATCGGCCAGCTTGGCCTCGTTCACACCACCGGCCATGGTCGCGCCTTCACGCGACACGGCGGCGGTCAGCTGGTCCAGCGTTTGGCCCGAGAAATGCGCCGCCACCCGGCGCAGCAGTGCCTCCTGCGGGCCGGCGGCCATGCGTTCGACGATATCGGCGCGCAGCAGCTCGGCGGCGCGGTCCTCCATCTCGGTGAACTGGGGCGAGACGCCGGCCTCCAGCGGGAAGCGGCGCAGCACGCCCGCGCAGAAGGAGTGGATGGTCTGGATTTTCAGCCCGCCCGGGGTCTCGATCGCGCCGGCAAAGAGACGGCGCGCGGTGCGCAGCACCTCGTCCTCCACCGCGCCCTCGTGGCCCAGCGAGGCGAGCTGCCCGCGCAGCTTGTCGTCGGGCAGCATGGCCCATTCGCCAAGACGGCGGAACAGGCGGTTCTGCATCTCGCTGGCGGCGGCCTTGGTGTAGGTCAGACACAGGATGTGCTGCGGGCGCACCCCGTCCAGCAGCAGCCGCGCCACCCGGTCGGTCAGCACACGGGTCTTGCCGGATCCGGCGTTGGCAGAAAGCCAAGTGGAGCGGTGCGGGGCGGCGGCCTGCACCTGCCGTTCGCTGGCGGCATCGCGCTTCATTCCAGCACCTCCTTCTTGGGGTCGCTGGTGGCGTCCCATTCGCCAAAGCGGGCCAGCTGGTCGTAATCGCCCACATCCTCGGCCCGGAACATGGCCCGGCGCGAGGTGTAATGCTGATCCGGCTGCGCATAGGCGGTGATCAGCGTCACGAATTCCTCCCAGACCTTCTCGGGCGTTTCCTCCTCCAGCGGCGCTGCCAGTTCGCCCGCCTTGGAGCCGAGGCCGATGAAGGCGGCACGTTCCACCTGTCGCGGGGTCAGGTTCTCGAAAGCGCCGCGATCCAGCATGGCGGCCTCCAGCAGCAGTTGCTTGTCGAAGTAGGTCTGCGCGTCCTTCGAGGGCGGCGCGCCGGTCTTGTAGTCGTAGATATGCCCCAGCCCACGGTCGTCGATGTCGATCCGGTCGGCGGTGCCGGAGAGGGTAAAGTCGATCTCCGGGATCTCGGCGCGGCCCTTCACCTCGAAGGCGGCGGGGCGGGCCTGCTGCTGGCGGCGCTGTTCGTCGGCGACGAAATCCTCGGCCACGCGCTCCAGCCGGGCGCGCCAGAGCAGCCGGGCCTCGGCCCAGGGCACGTTCTCTTCGAGCTGTTCATCGAGGATCTCCATCAGCCGCGCGGCACTCAGCTGCGACGGATCCGTCAGGCTGTCCTTGATGAAGGTCTCCAGTGCACCGTGAACGACGATGCCACGCAGAAGGGCGTCGGGCATCTTCATCAGCGGATCGAGGGCGCGGAGCTTCAGCACATGCTTGGCGTAGATCGCGTAGGGGTCGCGGATCAGGCGCTTGATCTCGGTCACCGAGAGGCGGCGCGGACGGGCGGTGGCGGGTGGCATCGGCGCGGGACGGGGCGCGGGGGCGACGGGCGTCACTGCCTCCAGCGCCTTGGCGCGGGCCAGCCAGAGCGCGCCGCGCGCCTTCATGTCCGTCAGAACGGGTGCGCCACTCTCCAGCCCGGCCAGCAGGTTGGTCAACCGGCTCACCCAGCGGGAGGGCACGGTTTCCGCATCCTGCGAGCGGATGGCGCGGGTGATCCAGACCTCGCGCGCGGCCACGGCCTGCTGGAAGTCATGGGCGGCCAGCCCGATGCGCCGTTCCGGCAGCAGCAGCCCGGCGTCATGGCGCATCTGCCGGTTGAGCCACGGATCCGGCTTGGGCGCCTCGGGCCAGGAGCCCTCGTTGAGCCCTGCGAGGATCACGAGGTCGGCGCCCTGCACCCGCGCCTCCAGCGTGCCCCAGATCAGGATGTTCGGGTGGCCCTCGTCCCGGTCGCGGACCTCGCCGGTGCCGAGGACGGAGTTGAACAGGTTGCCGTAGTCGAGAGGGTTCATCGCCCCGCCGTGGACGCCCTCCTCGATCAGCGTCTCGGTCAGGCGCAGCGCCTCGCGGCCCGCGGCCTTGTCCCAGAGCCCGCCGGATCCGTCGCCCCGGCAGCCCTGCGCGATGTTCTGCGCCAGCACCCTGTGCCGCGCGGCACGCTCTGCCAGCGGCATGTCGCCCGGCAATTCCTGCCCGGCGAAGCAGCCTGCCAGCCACGCGCCCCAGTCCTTGGCGATCTCCTCCTCGCGGCTGTCCGCAAAGGCGGTGAGCGAGGCGGCATCCGGGAAGGGCGGACCATGGCGGCGCAGGTGCAGTTCCAGCTCGCGGGTCAGCAGGATGTGCAGACCGCGATCCACACCACTGTGCGTCAGGGGATGTTTCAGCAGGGTCAGCAGCGCCTCGGCCGTCAGCGGCGCCTGGAAGAGCGCGGCCACATGGCGCAGGAAGCGCCCCGGCGGCGAGAGTTGCAGCGGCATCCCTGCGCTGTCGTCCGGCAGGATATCCCAGCGGTCGAGCGCCGCGGTCACCTGCCGCGTCAGCATCCGGTCGGGGGTGATCAGCGCGGCGGTCTGGCCGTCCTCCGCCGCCTGACGCAGGCGCATGGCGATGGCCAGCGCCTCGGCCCGGGCCGAGGGTGCCTCGACCAGCGTCACGTCGGCAAAGGCGGTGTCGAGATCGCCCAGCCTCGGCCCCTCTTCCAGCCATTGATCCGTCACCGGCGCGGGCCTGAGCGCAAGCGAGAGCGCGCGGTTGCGGGCAGGGTTCACCGCCGCGCCGGGCCAGGGGCGGATATCCCCGGCCTTGAGGTCGAGCGACTGCATCAGCTTGTGGAACCGGTACTGCGGATGGTCCTCGGCGGTCAGCGCGTCATCGAGGTGATCCCAGGTGTCCTGCCCCATGTCGAAGTCGAAGCCGGGCAGGACCACGGCGCCCTGCGGCAGGCGGGCCACCGCCTCCATCAGCATATGGGTCGTGCCGCGCGACCCGGTGGAGCCGGCGAGGATGATCGGTACCTGAGGCGGGTTCGCCTGCCATTCGGCCACCAGCCGCTCGGCCACCATACGCTGGCGTGTCTCGCCATCGGGGGCGCTGTCGGCCTTGTTGGCAAAGGCCTGCGCGATGGTCAGGAACTGCTGCGCCCGGGCCCAGTGACCCGAGAGGTCCGACACGTCGAGCGCGGCGATATCCTCGGGGCCGACGCCTTCGCCATGCATCTCGTCCATCAGCCCGGCGAGGCTGTCGGCAAGGTCATAGAGCGCGGCCCGCGGGGCGAGGTCCGGCTGGGCATCCAGCAGCGCCTGGATGAGCTGCACCAGTTCGAGGCGACGGCGCAGGGGCGGCACCGGCGCGGGGATCTCGGCCAGCGCGGCGGCCGCGCCAAGGTCGGTGATCAGCCCGATGCGGGGCAGCAGGCTGGCGGGGCCTTCGTCGAAGATGTCCCGGATCCGGCGCTGCATGCGGCGGGTGTTCACGATCAGCTGCACCCGCGGCAGGGCGAGCGGATCGCCGGGGTCCACCATCTGGCGCAGCCCTTCGACAAGGGCGCGGGAGAAGTCGGCCCCGTTCGGCAGGGCATAGACGCGGGGCGTGTCGGAGGGCTCAAACATCGGTCAGCAGGGCCTCGGCGAGCGGGATGCTCTCGGGCTGGCCCACGTCGCACCAGTGGCCGGGATATTCCAGTGCGAAGAGGCGGCCCTGCGCCTGCATCCGGTCCCAGAGGAGGTTGAGCGAGAAGGCGGGCTCGGCGATCTCTTCCAGCCCCTCGGTCCGAAGGATCTGCGCGCCGAGGTAGGTCATCCCCGGCCCGCGTGCGGTGATCCGCCCTTCGGCATCGGTGAGGAAATCGCCCTTGCCCTTGTGGCCCACGGCACGCTCCACCGGGATGCAGAGCAGCAGGGCGTCCATCCGCGCCGGGTCCCATGCGTCGCGCAGCAGGGCGAGCGGATTGGGCCCGGACCAGATCGCATCGGTGTTCAGGGTAAAGACCGGTCCCTCCCCCAGCAGCGGCAGCGCATGGCGCAGCCCGCCCCCGGTTTCGAGGATATCCGGTGCCTCCTGCGAGACGCGCACGCCGCGGGGCTCCAGCCAGGCCGCCATCTGCGCAGCCCGGTAGTGGGTGTTGGCCACCACGGTGCCGATCCCGGCCTCGCGGACAAGCGTCAGGGCATGGTCGATCAGGGGGCGGCCGCCCACATCGACCAGCGGCTTGGGCCGGTCGGCGGTCAGCGCCTTCATCCGCGTGCCGAAGCCCGCGGCAAACATCATCACGGCGTCCGGAGTGTCGCGCATTGGTCCTTCAGTTTCTTCAATACGTCCGCGTCGGGGGCGGGCAGCGCCGCGAGGGCCTGCGTCAGGTTGGGCAGGTTCACGGCAGCGAGGTCACGTTGCAGATGGGCCCAGACCCGGGGGATCAGGTCCACGTAATGCGCCTTGCCGTCACGCAGGCAGAGCCGCGCAAAGACGCCGACGATCCGCAGGTTCCGTTGCAGGCCGATCAGCGCATAGGCGGGCAGGAAGCCAGCCCGGTCCAGCCCGCGGGCTGCGCAGAAGCGGGTGATCATCGCCTCTTCCAGCTCCAGCGGGACATCGCGGCGCGCGTCCTGCAGCAGCGAGACGAGGTCATAGGCGGGGTGGCCCAGCATCGCGTCCTGGAAATCCAGCAGGCCGATCCGGGCGGTGCCGTCACGGTCGGGCAGCCAGAGCAGGTTCTCGGCGTGGTAGTCGCGCAGGATCACCACCGGCTTGGCGGTGAGCGCGGCAAGTGCCTGTCCCAGCGGCTTCATCGCCTCGGCCCGGGCCACGGGATCGGGGCCGGACACACCGGCCAGATACCAGTCGAAGGCGAGCGCAGCGAGGTCGGTCATGACCTGCGCGTCATAGGGTTTCAGCCCCTCGGGGGGCGTGGCGTCGTGCAGTTCCGACAGGACGTCGATCGCCCCGGCATAGAGCCGGGTTTCGAGCTCGGGCTTGCCGGGGATGACCCGGGCGAAGAGATCATCGCCGAGGTCTTCGAGCAGCAGCAGCCCCGCCGCTTCCTCGGCGGCCATGATCCGGGGCGCGGAGAGGCCGAGGCCCGCAAGCCAGTCGGCCATCCGCACGAAGGGGCGCACGTCCTCGCCCTTGGAGGTATCGGCATCCATCAGGACGGCGGGGGTGCCGTCCGGGGCATGAAGCCGTTCGTAGCGGCGGAAGGAGGCATCGCCCGCGAGGTGGCTGCGGGTCGCCTCGCCCCAACCCGCCTGAGCGAGGAAGGTGGTGATTTCGGTGTCGCGCTCAGATGTCACGCAGGAACTCCAGCAGGTCGGGCCGCGGATCGGTGAGGCGCAGGGTCAGGGCCCGGCTTTCCTCTCCGGTGGCGGTAAATGTCAGGTGGGTCGCGCCCGGCGGCACGAGGTCGCCCAGCCGGTCGGGCCATTCGATCAGGCAGATCGCGGTTTCGAAGGCCTCGGTCAGGCCCAGCTCCACCGCCTCGTCCGGGCCAGTGAGCCGGTAGAGATCGGCGTGCCAGATCTCGCCCTTCTCCGTGTCATAGACCTGCACGAGTGTGAAGGTCGGCGAGGGCACGTCCTCGGGTTCGGTCAGCAGCGACTGGATCAGGGAGCGGGCGAAATGGGTCTTTCCGGCGCCGATCGGCCCTTCCAGCAGCAGCACGTCGCCGGGCTGCAACCGCGCGCCGAGGCGGGCGGCCAGATCGGCGGTCGCCTGCGGGTCGGACAGGTCGAGGGAACGGCAGAGGGGGGCATCGGGCGCGGACATGGCGGCGACCTTACAGTCCGCGCGCCGTCCTGCAAGCGGGATCAGTCCTGAAGCGCGGCGCTGGGCGCCGGGCTGGCAATCTCCTGCGGATGGAAGGCCACCAGTGTCGCCCCGCCGGACAGCGGAACGATCCGGCAGTCCAGCATGTTGCCCGCCGTGAGGCGCACCTGCGCGGTCCATTCGCTGCGCGGCCCGTAGGCGCTGACGAAATCGCGGATATCGCCCCAGACCGGACTGGGATCGCAGGCCCCCTGCCAGTCGCGGGTGGCGTCGAGCACCGAAACATCGAGCGGCGTTTCGTCCGGGGCGGTGTTCCAGAGCGCGCGGTAGGCGGTGTTGCAGAAACTGACGAGGCCCTGTGGCGAGAAGACCACCACCGCCTCCGCCATGGTGTCGAGCACCGCCTGCTCCAGTTCCAGCTGCTGCCGGAACTGGCGGGTCAGGGCGATCTCGGCGCTGATATCCTCGATCAGGAAGGCGACAGCCCCCTCGGGATGGGGCCGGCCGGTGACCCGGTATGTGAGCCCGTTGGGCAGGGTCCAGGTCTCCTCGTAGGTGCCGTCCTTCGCGGCTTCGAACAACTCGGTCAGCCGGGCGCGCCAATTGGCGTAGCTCTTGGGCTCCGGCATCATCTGCCGGTCGCGCAGCGCGTCGAAGAAGCTGCGGAAACCCGGCTTGCGCGACAGGAAATCGGCGGGCAGCGCGGTCAGGTCCAGAAGCGCGGGATTGAACAGCGCAAGCCGCTGGTCCCGGTCAAAGATCGCCAGCCCGATGGAGAGCTGGGCGAAGGTCTTGCTGAGGGTCTGGACGAAGTTCCGCTGGGCCGCTTCGGCCTGCACCACCGGGGTCACGTCGGTGGCGAAATGCATCCAGCCGAGGCGCGAGGACAGGATCGTGACATCGTACCAGCAGGGGGTGTCCGTGCCGGGCGCGATCTGCACCCGCGCGGTGGCGCGCTGTCCGTTGGGTGGCAGAGGCAAGCCGGTGTCAAGGATCGCGGGCACGGTCTTGCCACGACGCACCGCCCCGCCGCGCACGGCCTGAACGCGCCCCGCCACACTGCGCCCCGCCCCAACGCGCAGGGCAGTCGGCCCGCCCTCCCGCCTGCTGCACAGACCTGCATAGGCATCGTTGATCCACAGGATGTCACCCGCCGCATCGGTCAACCAGATCGGGTTGGGCGCATGGAGAGCCGCGCAGCGCAGGGTCGAAAGCTCCGACTGACGCAGCAGGCGCACATGGCGATCGGCGGAAGTGGCAGGGCGGTCCCCGGTGATGCGCAGCCGCAGGACGCCCTCGGCGCGCTCCAGCTCGAGCACGGCGCGGTCCCCTGCGGCGACGGAGGCCAGACGCAGGCGGAGGTTCGGCGACATGTCCTCCGGGCGTTCCGGCAGACCCGGAAAGCGCCGCTCCATCATGCGGAGGAGGCGGGTCCAGTCGTCCTCTGCCGGATCGGCCCGGGCGAGGATCTCGCGGCCGACATCGGAGGCGTCGAAGAGCCGGCTTTCATGGAACAGGAAGGACACGTCCTCGGGGTCCCGTGGCTCTCCGGTCTCTGTGACCTCGTGCAGGAGGAGCGGCAGGGTGGTGTGCCGTCGCTCCGGTCCGACGCGGGCAAGGCCCCAGAGCATGGCACCAGCTATCACGCCGCTCAGGACCACAAGCGTGATCACGAGCTCCAGACCGATGACGGACATTCGTGTTCCCCCTGACACAATACCGGTCAGGTTTGACTTCAAAGGTTAATAAAGGGTTAACAGAGCCCGCGTCAGGGGCGCCGCCGCTGCCCGGGCGGGGATTTCCGGTCGGGCCCCCCCCGATCCAGGGAAAAACCTGCACCGAAAATGCGCCATTTCCACATCACGCATCCCGCGCCAACGCGGGATGTCAGATCTCGATCGGCTGATTCTTCCCGATCTTCACCGCGTTCTCCCCGTCCCGTGCGTCGATCTTGCTGCGTGGCCAGGTCACTTCGACGATGGCCCCGGTGCGGGCGCCGGGGGGCTGCGGCCCCGTCGTCTCGTCCGAGCCATTGGCAAAGCTCAGTTCCGCGCCCGTCCGCTCCAGCAGGGTCTTGGCGATGAAGAGCCCGAGCCCCATGCCCTCGTACTCCGGCCGCTGACGCAGGTCGCGCTGGCTGCGGCGGCGGCGCATGAAGGGATCGCCGATGCGCCCGATGACCGAAGGGGAATAGCCAAGCCCGTCGTCGGTGATCCGTACAAGGATGCGGGTTTCGCTCCACTCCGCTTCGACCCAGATGCTCGTGCGGGCGAAGTCCACGGCGTTCTGCACGAGGTTGCGCAGCCCGTGGATGACCTCCGGGCGGCGCAGGATGGCGGGCTGCGGCCCCTCCTGCCTTGGCCCCTCCTGCCCCGGGCCGTCATCTTCGTCGAAATGGATCGTCTTGCCGCGGGTGGCATGGGGTTCCGCCGCCTCGCGCAGAACCGCGCTCAGGGGGGCTTGCCGCAGGTGCAGGTCATCCTTCCCGGCCCGCCCCATGGAGCGCAGGATATCCCGGCAGCGGTCCGCCTGCTCGCGGATCAGCCGGGCGTCCTCCTGCAGTTCGGGCCGGTCGTCCAGTTCCTCCATCAGCTCGGCTGAGGTCAGCTTGATCGTCGCCAGCGGCGTGCCGAGTTCATGGGCCGCCGCGGCGACGACACCGCCCAGGTCGGTCAGCTTCTGTTCCCGGGCGAGCGCCATCTTCGCGGCGGTCAGCGCATCGGACATGGCGTGCATCTCGCTGGCGATCCAGCGCGAGTAGATGCCGAGGAAGATCACCCCGATCACGATGGCCAGCCACGACCCGAAGAGGAAGATCGGCAGGATCTCCAGCTCGGACCCGTCGTGGTAGAGCAGCGGCATGTGGTAACGCGCCAGCACCGTGACAGAGACGATGGCCGTGGCGCCGATGAAGATCAGCGACCGCAGCGTGAGCGCCACCGCCGAGACCGTCACCGGGCCCATGATCAGCACCGAGAACGGGTTGTTCAGCCCCCCGGTGAGGTAGAGCAGAAGGCTCAGCTGCAGCAGGTCGAAAAGCACCAGAAGCAGGTTTTCCACCTCCGTCAGGCGCTTGCTTTCCGGGAAGACCACGCCCGCGATCAGGTTGCCGGCCAGCGAGATCCCGACGACGAAGTAGGCCAGCCCGAATTCGAGCTGCAGCTGGTAGACGTATTGCGCCACCAGCAGCGCCGAGACCTGCCCGAAGATCGCGCCCCACCGCAGCATCGTCAGGGTTCTCAGACGAATCCAGCTGCCGCGTTCCTGTCCCGCCAGCACGCGTTCGATCGTATCGGGCACCCGTGCGCTCCTGTCCCATTGCATCTGCCGGTCCAGAGGGTAGATCTCCGGCGGAGCGCAGGCAATGGCTGCCCCGCGCCGAGGAGGAGTGCCCATGACCCGCATCGTCGCCATCGCCGCCGCCGGTATCCTGATCGCCCTGATGGGGGGTCTCTGGCTGGCCACGACGCTGGGACGCAGCGATGACACGTTCGCGCAGTGCCGCAGCGGCGCCGTCGCGGGCGGTGCAGCCATCGGCGGGCCCTTCACGCTGGTGGACGAGACCGGCAGGACCGTCACCGACGCGGAGGTGCTGGACGAACCGGCGCTGGTCTACTTCGGCTATACCTTCTGCCCCGATGTCTGCCCGATGGACGCGGCCCGCAACGCCGAGGCCGTCGAACTGCTGGAAGAGCGCGGCTACGAGGTGAAGCCCGTCTTCATCTCCATCGACCCGGAGCGCGATACCCCGGAGCAGCTGGCCGAATTCACCGACTACATGCACCCCCGGATGCTGGGCCTGACCGGCTCCGCGGAGCAGGTGAAGGCCGCGAGCCAGGCCTACAAGACCTTCTACCAGAAGCAGGACCCCGAGGATGCGGACGACGAGTTCTACCTCGTGTCGCATTCCACCCAGACCTATTTCATGCTGCCGGGCACTGGTTTCGCAGACTTCTTCAGCCGCGAGGCGACGCCGGAACAGATGGCCGACAAGGTGGCCTGTTTCCTCGACGCGCTCTGACGGTGTCGTGACGTGGCCGTGAGGCCGGCCGGACCCGCGCACAGGTTTGACGCTGGCCCGGCTTGGGGATAAAACATCTGCCATTGTATATGGTTGTATGCCCGGGGAGCCCCGATGACCGAATTGCCCGAGATCGGACCCGACAAGTCCCTGCTTCTGCTGGACGATGACGAGCCCTTCCTGCGCCGTCTCGCCAAGGCGATGGAGAAGCGCGGCTTCGACGTGGAAACGGCCGAGACCGTCGCCGCGGGCAAGGCCATCGCCACGGCCCGCCCCCCCGCCTACGCGGTCTGCGACCTGCGGTTGGAGGATGGCAACGGGCTCGACGTGGTGGAGGTGCTGCGCGAGAAGCGGCCCGATTGCCGGATCGTCGTGCTGACCGGCTATGGCGCGATTGCCACGGCCGTGGCCGCGGTGAAGATCGGCGCCACCGACTACCTGTCGAAACCGGCGGATGCCACGGACATCACCAATGCCCTGCTCTCCAACGGGGGCGACCTGCCGCCGCCGCCGGAAAACCCGATGTCGGCCGACCGTGTGCGGTGGGAGCACATCCAGCGGGTCTATGAGCTCTGCGACCGCAACGTGAGCGAAACCGCGCGGCGGCTGAACATGCACCGCCGGACGCTGCAGCGCATCCTCGCCAAACGCTCGCCCCGCTGAGGGGCGCGCCCAAGAATTTTAAGCAAAATTCTTGGGAAAAGTCTTTTTCAAGACTTTTCCCGATCGCCATGAACGGCCTGCGAGGCGGCCCGGGGCGCTGGCCGGAAAATTCGAGTTTCCCGGACCGGAATTTTTGAAAATTCCGGGGGGCGGCTCTCCTGGAGCGGGCGCGCGGGACAGTGACTGGGTGCGACAGGCGCTGCGTCTATCGAGCAGATGGTTCGCCGTTGCGCCCGGGGCAGCGGCGTAGGGGGCGCTGCCCCCGTCGCTTCGCGACTCCCCCGGAGTATTTCGGGAAAGATGATTTCAGAGCTCGTAGCGCTTCACGACCTTGTCGATCCTTGTGCCGTCCTTCAGCTGGCGATCCCGGATGCGATGATGATCCTCGAAACCGCGGCTCTGGTAGTAGGCCAGCCCGCCCGTGTTGTCGGCGCGGATCTCGGCATCTATGGCGAGGTATCCGAGCTCCTTCGCGGCGCGTTTCGTGGCCTCGAAGAGCGCCGAGCCGATGCCGAGGCCAGCGTGGCCCAAGCGGGCGAAACTCGCGATATGGGCGATATCGGGCGTCTCGGGCAGCGGGTCGATCCACTGGAAGCCGAGGAGGGTGCCAGCGTCATCTTCCGCCAGATGCCAAGCGGCGCGGTCCGAGCCGGTCATCCACTCGGCTAGCATCGCGCGGGAGACCGGGCGCGTCAGGGCGGTGGTGCCGCCCTTGGCGATGATCTCGTTCAGGAGTGCCGCCATCGGCCCGGTGTCGAGCGGCCCGGCCCGGCGTACGTGGATCATGGCATCTGCGCCAGCAGGGTGGCATGGCGGGCGGTGTAATCGGTGCGGGTTTCCACCGGGGGCCTGAGCACGATGGAGAGGCCCTCCATCAAGGCAGGCTGGGGGCGGCCGAAGAATTTCGTCGCTTCCGCCTCGGAGAAGCCCGCGATCTCGGTCGCTTCCATCCAGGCGCTGATCTGGTCGGCCTTCTTGATCTGCTTCTTCACCGTCTTCGGGATGGCCGCGGGCAGGCCGAAGCGCAGGTGGATTGCCGTGGTGAGCCGTGCGTCCAGTTCCCCGTAGGAGGGGCCGACGGCGGCCTTCACCGGGCTGATCATGTCGCCGATGACATATTCGGGTGCGTCGTGCAGCAGGGCGGCGAGGCGCCACTTCACCGGGGCGTCGGGGCAGAGGCGGCCATAGATCTCCTCGACCAGCAGCGAATGCTCGGCCACGGAGTAGGCGTAGTCGCCGTGAGTCTGGCCGTTCCAGCGCGCCACGAAGGCGAGGCCATGGGCGATGTCCTCGATCTCGATATCGACGGGGGTCGGGTCCAGCAGGTCGAGGCGGCGCCCCGAAAGCATTCTCTGCCAGGCGCGTTGCGGTTTGGCCATGTCATCATCCGGGTCAGCTGCGTGCCGCGATCTGGCGCAAACCGGGGGCGGAGGTCAACCGGGACGGAGGCCGGGAAGGCGGGCCCCCGCCGGGATGGACCGCTGCAGAGGGCCGGAGCAGGGGGGGACCAGAAGCGCCCAATTTCCGGGCATCCTCCGTTTACGCCCCTGTCATGGCTCTCTGGCACAGGGGGAGAACCTGTCCTGACGGTCCCCGCACAGGGCCTCACATTGAGGCTTGCCGCGGGAAATGATACCAGACGGCACGAACGTAGCAAAAAACGGAATTTATGAACATGGCCGCTGACTACATCGTCAAGGATATCTCGCTGGCCGCCTACGGGCGCAAAGAGCTGGACATTGCAGAAACTGAAATGCCCGGCCTGATGGCCCTGCGCGAGGAATATGGCGAGAAGAAGCCGCTGGCCGGGGCGCGGATCGCCGGTTCGCTGCACATGACCATCCAGACCGCAGTGCTGATCGAGACGCTTGTCGCTCTCGGTGCTGAAGTGCGCTGGGCGTCGTGCAACATCTTCTCTACCCAGGACCATGCCGCCGCCGCCATCGCGGAAAGCGGCACGCCGGTCTTTGCCGTCAAGGGCGAAACCCTCGAGGAATACTGGGACTACGCCGACAAGATCTTCCTCTTCGAGGACGGCGCGAACATGATCCTCGATGATGGCGGCGACGCCACCATGTACATCCTGCTGGGCGCCCGCGTCGAAGCCGGTGAGACCGACCTGATCGAGACCCCGACCTCGGAAGAGGAAACCTTCCTCTTCGCGCAGATCAAGAAGCGCATGGCAGAAACGCCGGGCTTCTTCACCAAGCAGAAAGAGCTGATCCAGGGCGTGTCGGAAGAGACCACCACCGGTGTGCACCGTCTCTACGAACTGCAGAAGAAGGGCCTGCTGCCCTTCCCGGCGATCAACGTCAATGACTCGGTCACCAAGTCGAAGTTCGACAACAAGTACGGCTGCAAGGAATCGCTGGTCGACGGCATCCGTCGCGCGACCGACGTGATGATGGCCGGCAAGGTGGCCGTGGTCTGCGGCTACGGTGACGTGGGCAAGGGCTCTGCCGCCTCGCTGCAGGGCGCCGGCGCGCGCGTTAAGGTGACCGAGGTCGACCCGATCTGTGCCCTTCAGGCCGCCATGGACGGTTTCGAAGTCGTCACGCTGGAAGACGTCGTCGACAGCGCCGACATCTTCATCACCACCACCGGCAACAAGGACGTGATCCGCATCGAGCACATGCGCGCGATGAAGAACATGGCCATCGTCGGCAACATCGGCCACTTCGACAACGAGATCCAGGTCGCCAACCTGAAGAACCACAAGTGGACCAACGTGAAGGAACAGGTCGACATGATCGAGATGCCCTCGGGCAACAAGATCATCCTGCTCTCCGAGGGCCGTCTGCTGAACCTCGGCAACGCCACCGGCCACCCCTCCTTCGTGATGTCCGCCTCCTTCACCAACCAGGTGCTGGCGCAGATCGAGCTTTGGACCAAGGGCGACCAGTACGGGAACGAGGTCTACATCCTGCCCAAGCACCTCGACGAGAAAGTCGCGATGCTGCACCTCGAGAAGATCGGCGTGAAACTGTCGAAGCTCTCGAAGGAGCAGGCGGATTACATCGGTGTCGGCACCGAGGGCCCGTTCAAGTCGGATCACTACCGCTACTGATCCGCGTCAGGTTCGGGGCGCCTGCCCCAACTGCAAACCGGCCCCCGAGGGGGCCGGTTTTTTCGTGTCCGGTGGGCTGAGGCCGCGGCGGCGCGCCGGGATCGTGACCGCGGCGCGCGAGGCCCGACCCGCCTGCCGCGAGATTGGCCCGGCGCGGCCGGCCCACGGGCCCCTCTCAGGGTTTCACGTAGACGTAGCCCTGTGTCTGGAGATAGGCGATCTCGGCCACGCCGGAGGGCACGATGTCCTGTTCCCAGACGTCGTAGAGATCGTTCTCGTAGTCGATCTTCCGCCCGACCAGCGTGTTGTTGCAGACGTTGAAGACCACGTTCTGCGACTTGAGCGAGCCGATCTGGGTCTGGAGCTTGTCGCTCTCCTTCGCCATTTTCAGCAGCCCGACGCCGTTGCCGTGCATGACGATCTTCACCTCGAGGTTCTCGACCCCGAGCGCATTGATGTGGTTCTGCACGTTGTTCAGCGCGCCGGAATAGGCCTTGCCGCCCTCCCCGCCGTCGCCGTTGATGTGGTAGACCACCTTCTGCTGGCCATAGCGGTTCCCCTCCGCGAGCCCAGGCAGGGCAAAGGCCACCAGGACCGCGAGCGCGGCCAGTATCGTTCTGATCATGATTTCCTCCCTAAAGTGGGGCGCTCCTCAACGCCCGGACTCCGACGATGCGCCCCTGCGCCCGGGTCTGACAAGAACAAAGATACATATTCATATGATATTCTGCGTTTCCGTCCTCCTGTGCGATGCCCACGGAATTTTCGAAAATTCCGGTCCGGAAAATTCGAATTTTCCGGGCAAACACGCCGGCCGGGTGGCTGACGGCGCGCCACGAAAAAGGGGCCGCCCCTTGGGACGGCCCCGCGTGTCATGTGACCGGTGTCAGGCGAACTTCTTGATCTCGCCCGACTTCAGCCGCGACTGGTAGGACGTGAGTTCTGCCTTCACGATCGGCATCAGGAAGTAGAGGCCGAAGATGTTCACCAGCGCCATGGCAAAGATCGCCGCATCGGAGAAGTCGATCACCGGGCCAAGGTTCATGGCCGCGCCGATCACCACGAAGATGCAGAAGATCACCTTGAAGGTCAGTTCCTTCGACTTGCCCTCGCCGAACATGTAGGTCCAGGCCTTCAGCCCGTAGTAGCTCCACGAGATCATCGTCGAGAAGGCGAAGAGGATCACCGCGATTGCCAGCACGTAGGGGAACCACGAGATGGTGGAGCCAAAGGCGGCAGAGGTCAGCGCCACGCCGGAGGCATTGTCCACGGTCGCGATCCGGCCTGCGGCCTCGTCCCAGACATAGAGCCCGGTGTCGGGGTCGATGGTCATGACTCCGGTGATCACGATGACCAGCGCGGTCATGGTGCAGATCACGACGGTGTCGATGAAGGGCTCCAGCAGCGAGACGAAGCCCTCGGTGATCGGCTCCTTGGTCTTCACCGCCGAGTGCGCGATCGCGGCCGAGCCGACGCCCGCCTCGTTCGAGAAGGCCGCCCGTTTGAAGCCCTGGATCAGCGCGCCCACAAGGCCGCCGGCGATGCCGAGCCCGGTGAATGCGCCCGAGAAGATCTGACCGAAGGCCCAGCCGAGCTTGTCGATGTTCATCAGGATGATGATCAGCGCAGCACCACAGTAGATCACGGCCATCAGTGGCACGATCTTCTCGGTCACCTGCGCGATGGATTGCAGCCCGCCCACGATCACCGCAAAGACGATGGCCGCGAAGACGATGCCGGTGATCCAGCCGGGGTAGTCGCCCACGATGTTGGTGATCTGCGCATGGGCCTGGTTGGCCTGGAACATGTTGCCGCCGCCAAGCGCGCCGAGCACACAGAAGATCGAGAAGAGGATCGCCAGCACCTTGCCGAGGCCCCCCTTGCCCTGTGCGGTCAGGCCCTTGCTGAGGTAGTACATGGGGCCGCCCGAGACGGTGCCGTTGGCGTATTCGTTCCGGTATTTTACGCCGAGCGTACACTCGGTGAACTTCGACGCCATGCCCATGAGGCCCGCGAGGATCATCCAGAAGGTCGCCCCCGGCCCGCCGATGGAGACCGCTACCGCGACCCCCGCGATATTGCCGAGGCCCACGGTGCCCGACAGCGCCGTTGCAAGGGCCTGGAAGTGGCTCACCTCGCCCGCGTCATTCGGGTCGGAGTACTTGCCCGCCACGAGGGCGATGGAATGGGGAAAGGCCCGGAACTGGATAAAGCCGAAATAGAGCGTGAAGATCGTCGCCGCGATCACGAGCCACATCACGATCCAGGGGAAGGACGTGCCCGGGAAGGGCGAGAAGATGAAAGAGACAAAGGGGCCGGTGGCGGCGCCGACGGCGGTGTTGATCGTCTCGTCGATCGAGGCCTGCGCGGCGGAGGCGAACAGCGCCAGCCCCGGCACGGCAAGGAATGCAGGTTTGAAACTCATGAGGGAGCCTTTCGCGTTCAAGGGACAATGACCGTGGGGACCGGGGCGATCTGCGCCAGCCCCAGCGGGACCGAGCCGAAGACCCGCGACGAGATCGAATTCGACCCCGAGCGTCCCACGAAGATCATCGAGGCGCCGACGGTGGAGGCCGTCTCGGCCACCAGTTCGACGACCGAGCCGTATTTGATCACGCCCTCGGCCTCCAGCCCGGCAGCGGTCACCTTGGCCAGCGCCGGGTCGATGATCACCGACTTGGCGCGCGCCAGCTCCTCCTTGCGGCGCATGGTCCGCTCCTCGATCTCGGTCGGGGTGAGGAAGCTGTAGGGGGACCATTCGAGGATATGGACCAGGTACAGCTTGGCCCCGGCCTTGCTCGCGCTCGCCATCGCGTAGTCGAGCACCTTGGTACTGTCGTCATCGCCCTCGTAGGCCACGACGTAGGTTTCTGTCGTCATCTCCACTCTCCTGTTCTTATGAGACCGGGGGTGGCGAAAGGACCGCCGAGGGCCCGGCCGCGGGTATTCCCGCATGAGGAAAGCATGACGCCAATGCGCCTCACCTGTCATGGACTTTTTACGTTCCCTCAATAATTGGCGGCGAAATATGAAGATTTTCGCTTCTTTCGAGTCCGGTGCGGGGGTAACGTTTTCCCCGAAGCCCCCGAAATGGCGGGGTTTCGACTGAATTTTATGACCAAGGGACAGGTGAAACACATGGGCAAGCGTGACGATCTCATCGCGAAATACGCCGAGGATCTGAAAGAGAAATGCGGCATGGATCCGGATATGGACCTGCTGACCAAGGTGACCATCGGGTGCGGCCCGTCGATCTATGACGCGGATGCCTCGACCGTCGCGTCGAGCCAGCCGGGCGAGCTGGAAACCGTGAAGGCCAACTTCCTGGTCAAGAAACTGGGCCTCTCCGACGGGCCCGAGCTGATGAGCGCGATCGACAGTGTCATCGAGACCTACGGCAAGTCCGAGCGCAACAAGTACCGCGCGGTGGTCTACTACATGCTGACCAAGCATTTCGGCAAAGAGGCCGTCTACGGCTGATCCCCGGCGATCCGTCGCATTTTAAGGGCTTACGCTTTGCGTGCCCTGCCCCGGATCTGGTATCAAGAGGCGCGGCCAGGACGGCCGGACCTTGAATTCGAACACGTGTGGTGAAGTGGGAACACGTGGGGTGGCGAAGGGGTTCGGTACGATCCGGGCCCCTTCGTTTTTTCGCTGCGGTGAGGTGTCTGGGAGAGACACGCCGTCCCTGCCCGCTCGGGCCCAAGCACGGCGTCCATTCACGCGTCCGTCTGGCCCATCTCGCAGATCAGCCGCCATTCCGCCTCGGTCACGGGCTGCACGGAAAGCCGCGTGTTGTTCACCAGCACCATCTCGGCCAGCCGCGGCTCGTCCTTGCAGTCCTGCAGCGTCACGGGCCGTTTGAAGGGCCGCACCGCCTTGATGTCCACGCATTCCCAGCGGGGATCGCCGGCCTTGCTGTCGGGGTGGATCTCGGCGCAGACCTCGACGATCCCCACCACGGCCTTCTCCGACTGGGAGTGGTAGAAGAAGCCGAGATCGCCCAGCTTCATCTCCCGCATCATGTTGCGCGCCTGGTAGTTGCGCACGCCGTCCCATTCCTCGCCGGCATCGCCCTTGGCCACCTGGTCATCCCAGGACCAGGTCGAGGGCTCGGACTTGAACAGCCAGTAGCGCATCAGCCGATCACCCGGTTCCACGGTGCCAGCTTCACCTCTGCAAAGAGGTCCGCCTTGGCGTAGGGATCATTCGCGGCCCAGGCCTCGGCGGCGGCCATGTCGGCGCAGTCGAGGATGACGAGGCTGCCGCACATGTCGCCGTTGGCATCGAGCAGCGGCCCGGCCTGGGCGACGATTCCGGTTTCCTTCAGATAGGCGATATGCGCCTCGCGGTTGTCCTTGCGAACCTGCAGCGCGCCGGGTTTGTCCTGTGCCATCAGGGCGTAAAACATCTCATTCCTCCTTCAGTGGCCGGCTCAGCAGCCGGTCCATGGCCTGGCCGACGTCCATCTTGCCGTCGATCAGCCCGACCACAACCCCTGTGATCGGCATGTCGAGGCCCATGGCATCGGTTTTCTGTTGCACCGCCCGCGCGGTGGCCGCGCCTTCGACGGTGACGGATGGATCGAAGCCCTCGCCCTTCCCGATGGAGAGGCCGAAGGCATAGTTGCGCGACTGCGCCGAGGTGCAGGTCAGCGTGAGGTCCCCAAAGCCCGACAGGCCCGCCAGCGTCTCCGGCTCGGCCCCGAGGGCAAGGGCAAGGCGCTGCATCTCGGCATAGCCGCGGGTGATCAGGGCGGCGCGTGCGCTCTCTCCCAGACCCGCACCCATGGCCGCCCCGCAGGCGATGGCGATGACGTTCTTCATGGCCCCGCCAAGCGCCGCGCCCACCACGTCGGTGGTGCGGTAGATCCGCAGGTTTCGGGTCGAAAGCGCGCTTTGAAGGCTGCGGGAACAGGCCTCGTCGGCGCAGGCCAGCGTCAGCGCCGTGGGCAGGCCACGGGCGATGTCGGCGGCGAAGCTGGGCCCGGTCAGCTGCGCGGTCATCGTGCCGGGCAGCACCTCCTCGATCACCTGCAGCGGGCTGAGCCCGGTAGAGAGCTCGATCCCCTTGCAGCAGGCCACCAGCGTGCGGCCGCGCAGGGCCTCGGCGTGATCGGTGACCATGGCGCGCAGCTTCTGCATAGGCACGGCCAGCAGCACCGGCCCCTCGGGCAGCGCGCCCAGGTCGTCCGTCACGGTCAGCGCGTCCGGCAGGGTCACGCCGGGCAGGCGCGGGTTCTGCCGCGTCTCGGCGATCCGGGCCATGGCATAATCGTTGCGGCCCCAGAGCGTCACCGGCCCCATCTGCGCCAGCGAAACCGCCAGCGCCGTGCCGAAGGCGCCTGCGCCCAGAACTGCCGTCATGCCTTGGCCCCTTTCTTACCGCCGCCCAGCATCGCCGGGCTGGCCTTGTCCAGTGGCCACCGGGGCCGCGCGGTCAGGTCCATCCCGTCCCGCTGTCCAAGGGAATATAGTTCGATCCCGGCATAGGCGATCATCGCGGCGTTATCGGTGCACAGGCGCAGCGGCGGCGCGGTGAATGCCACGCCCATCTCGCCCGAAACCGTCTCCAACGCGGCGCGAATGGCCTTGTTCGCGGCCACGCCCCCGGCAACGGCCAGCATCGGGCGGGCGGGCGTTTCGGCCAGGTAGAGCGTCAGTGCGCGGCGCGTCTTCTCGGCCAGCACGTCCACCACGGCGGCCTGGAACCCGGCGCAGAGATCGCGGCGGTCCTGCTTGCGCAGCCCGTCAAAGGGGGCCATCGCCTCGTCGCGCGTGCGCAGAAGCGCGGTCTTGAGGCCCGAGAAGGACATGTCGCAGCCCTCCCGGTCCAGCAGCGGACGCGGGAAGCGGAAGCGTTTCGGATCGCCCTCCAGCGCCTCGGCCTCGACCGAGGGGCCGCCGGGCTGCGGCAGGGCCAGCAGGCGGGCGGTCTTGTCGAAGGCCTCGCCGGGGGCATCGTCGATCGTGCCGCCAAGGCGGGTGAAATCCTGCGGACCGCGCACCAGCAGGAACTGGCAATGCCCGCCCGAGACAAGCAGCATGAGGTAGGGATAGGCCGCGCCATCGGTCAGCCGCGGCGTCAGCGCGTGGCCCGCAAGGTGGTTCACCCCCACCAGCGGCAGACCGGCACCCGCGGCGATCCCCTTGGCGCACATCACCCCCGACATGACCCCGCCGATGAGGCCCGGGCCAGCGGTCACGGCCACGGCGTCGATCTCTTTCAGGGTCACATTCGCCTGTGTCAGAGCCTGTCTGACGCAGAGGTCCAGCTTCTCGGCATGGGCGCGGGCGGCGATCTCGGGGACCACGCCGCCGAAGGCCGCATGCAGCTCTGTCTGGCCGGAAACCACGGTCGAGAGGATCTCGGCACGGCCCTGCGCATCGCCCCGCAGAACGGCGGCGGCGGTGTCGTCACAGCTGCTTTCCAGCCCGAGGATGGTCAAGCTCCGGGTCATCCCCCGGCCTCCTGCGCATTTGCATCGCGGTTCCCCGGCAGGTAACACCGGATCTGTCCACAAACAACCGCGACCGCGCCATGAAGCCCGCCTTCCTGCTGACCCGCCCCGCCGAGGACGCCCGCGTCATGGCGGCGCAATTGGCAGCGCTCTGGCCGGAGGCGCCGGTCGTGATCTCTCCGCTGCAACGTATTGTCGTCACGGGCGCCCTGCCCGATCCGGGCGGCGTAGAACGGCTTGTCTTCACCTCGCGCAACGGCGTGCGGAGCTGGGCCGCCTGCGGCGGGCCGCCCCTGCCCGCCTATACCGTGGGCGAGGCAACCGCCGCCGCTGCGCGGGAGGCGGGTCACGCGGCCGACGCGCTTGGCGGCGATGTCGAGGCCCTTGGCACGGCGCTGATCGCAAAGGCGCGGGAGGGCGGTCTCCGGGGCGGTCTTCTCCATGTCCATGGCGTCAACGTGCGCGGGAACCTCGTCGAACGGTTGGTGGCCGAAGGTCTGTCCGCACGGGGCGTGGCGCTCTACGATCAGGAGGCGCAGCCACTCTCTCGGGAGGCGCGGGTCTTGCTCGCGGGGAACACCCCGGTTGTGCTGCCTCTCTTTTCGCCGCGCAGCGCTGCCCTATTTGAAGCAGAACCGCGCGGAAAAGCGCCGCTTTATGTCGCGGCGATGAGCGTGGCGGTGGTCAGGGCCTTGGGGGCATGTCAGATGACAAAGTGCGCCATTGCATTGAGACCTGATGCCGCGTCCATGATGGAGGCCATGGCGGCGCTTTACCGCGCCGCCCGGCGGGTTGAGGGGCGGGAGGCCCCACAGTAAGGTCAGCCTTGACGCCCGTGAGGGCCGGGCAGAATCGAAAGGAGAGACCGTGGCGAAGAAGAAAGACTCCTCCGCCCAGACGGATGGTTCCGAAGAGAAGCTCACGCCGGAAGGTGTGACGCCCGACGACGGCACCACCGAGGGAACCCCAACCGAGGAGCGCGCGGAAACGCCCGCGCCCGACGCGACGCCCGAGTCCACCAGTCCCGAGGAGGCCGAGACCTCCGCCGCGTCCGAGCTGACGCTGCCCGAGGACATCGGCATCTCCAATCCCAAGACCGATGCTGGCGTGGACGACGACGCCCCGGTCATCGCGCAGGATGAGCCCCTCCGTGACGGGGAGCCGGCACCTGCCCCGTGGGCCAAGGCGGAAGAGTCCGGTGCCGAGAGCTCCGCATCCGGAGACGACGCCGCAGAGACCTCCGCAACCGAGGAGCCCGTCGCCCCGCCCGCCGATCCCATCGCGACGGAGCGCACCTCGGCCGAGCCGCCGCTCGCCCCCGCCGGCACGACCATCGTCCAGAAGAAGGGCGGCTTCGTCCCGATCATGGTCGGTGGCATCGTCGCGGCTGGTCTGGGCTTCGGCCTCGCGCTCTACCTCGAGAATGCCGGCATGGCGCCCTTCGGCTCCAGCGACGAGGCGATCGATGCGCTGAACCAGCGTCTCGATGCGCAGCAGCGCGTGCTGGACGATCTGAACGCCGCCATGGAAGTGGGCCCCGACATCAGCGGTGTCGAAGCCACGGCCTCCGAGGCGCAGGCCGCCGCCAGCGCCGCCTCCGAGCGGATCGCCGCGCTGGAAGGCCAGCTGGGCGAGCAGGCCGCCAAGATCACCGAGCTTGAGAAACGCCCGATTTCCGAGGGCGTCTCCGAAGCGGCGATCCAGGCCTACGAGGACGAACTGGCCCGCTTGCAGCAGGCGATGCAGGACCAGCGGGCCGAGGTCGAGGCGCTGATCACCGAGGCGCAGCAGAAAGAGGCCGCCGCCGCCGAGGATGCGCAGCAATCCTCGATCCGCGCAGGCATCTCGCAGGTGCTCTCGGCCATCGACAACGGCGCGCCCTATGCCAACGTGCTGCAGGGCCTCGGCGCCAACGGTGTGGAGATCCCGGCCGCGCTCTCCGGTCCGGCGCAATCCGGCGTGACCACGCTGGGCGCGCTGATCGACAGCTATCCCGATGCCGCCCGCGATGCCCTGGCCGACGTGCGCATGGCCACCGGCGAGGGCACCAGCTCGATCGGGGACTTCCTCAAGACCCAGCTCGGCGCCCGGTCTCTGACCGCCCGCGATGGCGATGACGCCGATGCGGTGCTGTCCCGTGCCGAGGCCGCCCTGCGCGACGGCCGTCTGCAGGACGCCCTGGCCGAGATCGACACCCTGCCGGACCCGGCCAAGGCCGCCATGGCCGACTGGACCGCCCGCGCCACGGAACGGGCCGAGGCCCTCGCCGCGGCAGAGGCGCTTCTGGCCGACCAAACGCAAAGCCAATAAGGAACTCCAGCGAATGCTCTGGTCACTGATCAAGATTGTCGTTTTCGTCCTGATGGTGGCGGCTGCCACCCTGGGCGCCGGATACCTGCTGGAAATGGACGGCGGGGTGCGCATCGCCTTCGGCGGGTACGAATTCAACCTGACGCCGCTGAAGTCGGTCATCGCCGCGATCCTGCTGATCTTCGCGGTCTGGCTGTTCCTCAAGCTCTTCGGCCTGCTGATCGCGGTGCTGCGCTTCATCAACGGCGACGAGACGGCGCTGTCGCGCTATTTCGACCGCAATCGCGAGCGCAAGGGCTACCAGGCGCTGTCCGACGGGATGATCGCGCTGGCCTCCGGCGAGGGGCGCCTGGCCATGGCCAAGGCGAACAAGGCGCAGAAGTACCTCGACCGGCCCGAGCTGAGCGCCCTGCTCACCTCTCAGGCCGCCGAGTACACCGGTGACAAGCGCCGGGCCGAAGCCGCCTACAAGACCCTGCTCACGAACGAGCGCACCCGCTTCGTCGGCGTGCGCGGGCTGATGAAGCAGAAGCTGGCCGAGGGCGACACCGACACCGCGATGCAGCTGGCGCAGAAGGCCTTTGCCCTCAAGCCCGCCCATGTCGAGGTGCAGGACACGCTGCTCAAGCTGCAGGCCCAGAACGCTGACTGGAAGGGCGCCCGCGCGACCCTGAACGCCAAGCTGCGTCATGGCTCCCTGCCCCGCGACGTGCACCGCCGCCGCGATGCCGTCCTCGCGCTGTCCGAGGCCAAGGGCGTGTTCGAGGAAGGCGCCTCGATCGAGTCCCGCGAGGCTGCCATCGAGGCGAACCGCCTGTCGCCCGACCTGATCCCGGCCGCCGTCATGGCGGCGCAGGGCTACCTCGACAAGGGTAACAAGCGCCATGCCGCGCGCGTGCTGCGCAAGGCCTGGGAGGCGCTGCCGCATCCCGACCTCGCCGCGGCCTTCGCCTCGATCGAGCCGGAGGAGACGCCCAAGGCCCGGCTCAAGCGCTTTGCGCCGCTGCTGAAGTCCCACCCCGAGCACCGCGAGACCCGCTTGCTCAAGGCGGAGCTGAACATCGCCGCCGAGGACTTCCCCGAGGCCCGTCGCGCGCTTGGCGATCTGGTGGCCGAGAGCCCCGATGCCCGCGTGCTGACCGTCATGGCGGCCATCGAACGCGGCGAGGGCTCGACCGATGCCATCGTGAAGGGCTGGCTGACCCGCGCCATCGCCGCGCCGCGCGGCCCGCAGTGGGTCTGCGAGAACTGCCACCAGGTGCACAGCCACTGGACGCCGGTCTGCAACAGCTGCGGGGCCTTCGACACGCTGGCCTGGCGTGACGCGGGCAGCGGCGAATACGGCGCGCCCATGGGCTTCGAGATGCTGCCGATGATCGTAGGCAAGATCGACGAAGAGGCCCCCGCGCCCGTGCCCGTCGCCCAGCCGGTCGAGCCGGAGATTCCGACCCCGCCTGCCGCCGAGCCCGCGCCCGAGGCGACACCCGCCGCGGCCAAGGAGACGGCCAAGGATGACGACGGCGTGCCCGATGCCGAGATCCTGCCCCCGGAGGGCACGGCTGCGGCCGACGGCAAGCCCGGCGACGAGAAGGCAAAATAGCCCTTTTCCAACCTCCGGCGGGGTGCTATAGCCCCGCCCCACGAGGGGCCGTTACCGGCCCTTCGAAGAGAAGAGTGCCGCTGTAGCTCAGCTGGTAGAGCACGTCATTCGTAATGATGGGGTCGGGGGTTCGAGTCCCTTCAGCGGCACCACTCTTCCCACCCTCCCGAACATGCCGACGACCACGCCCGATGGCCCGTCTTGCCGCGCACCGGGGTCCCGTCGCGCGGCTGGGGCCTAGAGGAAGCGCAGCCCGAAGACTTCTTTCAGCCCCGACAGCAGGAAGGTCGGCAGCGCGGCGATGCAGGCGCAGCCCAGCAGGATATGCCCGGGCAGTGACTGCGTGCCGAGGACGTAGTGCCCGAAGCCGCTGTAGACCGCGAGCGCCGAAAGCAGCAGCGACAGCCCCACCGCCATCAGCAGCCTCGGGTTGCCGAAGGGCGACTTGCGGAACAGGGTCGAGGTCGTGCGCGCATCGAAGATATGCCACAACTGCGCGAACATGATCGTGACAAAGGCCATGGTCTGCGCCAATGCGGGCCCGCCGTCGAGCGCGAGGCCGCGCTGGAAGACGTAGTAGCTGATCCCGCCCACGGCGAGGCCGCGGATCACGATGCGCTCCTTCAGGCCATCGGCAAAGAGGTCCTGGTCGCGGGGACGGGGCGCGCGCTCCATCACGTCGGGTTCGGCCTCCTCGAAGCCGAGCGCCAGCGCCGGGATCCCGTCGGACACGAGGTTGACCCAGAGGATCATCAGCGGCGTGAGCGGCGTCAGCGGATCGGCCCCCATGAGCAGGAAGGCGAAGAGGATGGTCGAGACCTCTGCCACGTTCGAGGTAAGCGCCTGGCGCACGAACTTCAGCAGGTTGTCGTAGATCCGGCGCCCCTCGCGCACGGCCCCCACGATGGTCGAGAAATTGTCGTCCAGCAGCACCAGAGCGGCGCTGTCCTTGGCGACCGAGGTGCCGGTGATCCCCATGGCCACGCCGATGTCGGCGGTGCGCAGGGCAGGGGCGTCGTTCACCCCGTCGCCGGTCATTGCCGCGACCTCGCCATTGGCCTGCATGGCGCTGACGATGCGCAGCTTGTGCTCTGGCGTGACGCGGGCAAAGACGGCGGCGTGGCGACAGGCCTCGCGCAGTTGTGCATCGTCGAGGCTATCGATCTCGGAGCCGCTGTGGACGGTCTGCTCGGGCCGGGTGCGGATGCCGATCTGCTCGGCGATGGCCTGCGCGGTGATCGCATGATCGCCGGTGATCATCACCGTGCGGATACCGGCAGAGGTGGCGGCGGCGACGGCGTCGCGGACCTCGGGGCGGGGCGGGTCCATGATCCCGTGGATGCCGAGGAGGACGATGTCCTGTTCCGGGTTGGCGGTGTCGAGGGTGCCGTCCTCCGCCGGGCGGAAGGCGACGGCCAGCGTGCGCAGCGCATCGGCGCCGAAGCCCGCGATCACCGCCTCCATCTCGGCCCGGCGGGCGTCATCCAGCGGCAGCACCTCGCCCCCCATCACGACACCCGTGGCGCGCGACAGGATCACGTCGGGCGCGCCCTTGGCCACCAGAAGCTTGCGCCCGTCCGGCATGCGGACGTGAAGGCTCATCATCTTGCGGGTGGAGTCGAAGGGGAAGGCCTGCAGGGTTTCGACATGGTCCTCCGCCAGCCCGGCGCGGGTGAGGCCCAGCTTGGCGCCCGCGACCACGAGCGCCCCGTCCGTCGGGTTGCCCTGGATCGCCGGGCGGCCATCCTCCTCGATCAGCACCGCGTCGTTGCAGTAGACCGAGACCTCCAGCATGTGCCGCAGGTCCTCCTCCTCGGCCAGCACCGCCTCGGCCCCGTCGGGCCCGACGAAGGCCCCCTTGGGGGCGAAGCCTTCGCCGCTCACCTGCCATGTCTTGCCGCCGGCCCAGCACCGCATCACCTGCATCTGGTTCTGGGTCAGCGTGCCGGTCTTGTCGGAGCAGATCACCGAGGTGGTGCCGAGGGTCTCGACCGCCGAGAGTTTCCGCGCGAGTGCATGGTTCTGCACCATCCGCTGCGAGCCGAGGGTGAGGACGATGGTCACCACCGTCGGCAGCCCCTCGGGGATCGCGGCAACGGAGAGCGAGATGCCGGTGCTCAGCATCTCGGTCAGGGTCATGCCATGGAAGATGCCGATGCCGATGACGATCGCCACCACGCCGAGCGCCGCCCCGATCAGCACCTTCGAGAGCTTGTCGATCCGGGTCTGAAGCGGGGTTTTCGGCTCTGCCGTGGTGGCCATCATATGCGCGATATGGCCGACCTCGGTCTGCATCCCGGTGGCGGTGACCAGCCCTTCGCCGGTGCCGGTGGTGACCTTGGTGGACATGAAACCCATGTTGAGCCGGTCCGCGAGGGTCAGGTCAGGATCGGGAATCGCGTGGGTGTGCTTGTCGACGGGTTCGGATTCCCCGGTCAGCGCGGCCTCGTCCACCGCCAGCCGTGCCGCCTGCGTGAGGCGCAGGTCGGCGGCGAGGATGTCACCCGCCTTGAAGCGCAGCAGGTCGCCCGGCACGATCTCGGAGGCGGGGATCTCGGCCCATGTGCCGTCGCGCCGGACCCAGGCGATGGGAGCGGCGAGCTCACGCAGGGCGGCGAGGGAGCGGGCGGCGTTGAACTCCTGGTAGAAGCTGATCAGGGCGTTCAGCACGACGATGACGAAGATCGCCACCGCGTCGACCATATGGCCCGTCAGAAGCGAGATGACCGCGCCGAGGAGAAGGATCACAAGCAGCGGATTGCGCAGCTGTTCGAGGAGCAGCGCGAGGACGGAGGCCTGCTGGCTCTCGGCCAGCCGGTTCGGCCCGTGACGGGCAAGGCGCGCGGCGGCCTCTGCCGTTGTCAGGCCGCTGCCCGCGTCGCTTTGCAGGGCCGTGGTCACCTCTGCCTCCGACTGGGCCCAGGGGGGGGCCGGGGCGGCGGGCGCGCCGGGTGCGCTGTGGTCTCTGGGGTCCGTCATCGTGCCTCTTGCCGTCGCTGTCGTCGGAGCCTTCGTCGTCGGAAGCCGCGTCTAGGCGCGGACGAGAGCCAGTTCCTCCACCTCGGAGGAAATGGTCGTGCCGGTCTCGCCCCTGAGGGCGGCCGCGATGTCGGGCAGGGCGCAGATCACCGCCCGGCCGCCGCTGGCGCGCGCAAACATCTGCGCTGCCTCCACCTTGGGCCCCATGGAGCCGGCTGGGAAGTCATAGGCGTCCATCATGTCGGGCGTGGCGCGGCGGATTGCCGTCTGATTGGGCGTTCCCCAGTCGAGGAAGACCGCCTCGGCGTCCGTGGCCACGACGAAGACATGGGCGCCGATCTCTGCGGCGAGCAGGGCCGAGCAGAAATCCTTGTCGATCACGCATTCCACGCCGGTCAGATGCCCCTCGCGGTCATAGGCGGTGGGAATGCCGCCGCCGCCCGCCGCGATCACCACCGCGCCCTGATCCAGCATCCAGCGGATCGGCCGGACCTCGAAGATGCGCTTCGGCCTGGGCGAGGGCACGACACGGCGCCACGCCGCGCCGTCGGGCTTGATGGACCAGCCCTTTTCCGCCGCGTTCTTCCGGGCCACCTCCTCCGAGTAGACCGGCCCGATGAACTTGGTCGGGTCGCTGAAGGCCGGGTCCGCGGGGTCGACCTCGACCATGGTCAGCACGGTGGCGAGCGGCGTGTCGAAGGGCAGCAGGTTGCCCATCTCCTGCTCGATCATGTAGCCGATCATGCCCATGGTCTCGCCCACCAGCACGTCGAGAGGATAGGCCTCGACCTCGGTATAGGCGGCCTCCTGCAGGGCCAGCAGCCCGACCTGCGGGCCGTTGCCATGGGTCACGACGAGGTCGTTGCCCTCCGCCAGCGGGGCCAGCGCCTGCGCGGCGATGCGCACGTTCTCGCGCTGGTTCTCCGCGGTCAGCGCCTGCCCGCGCCGCAGCAGCGCGTTGCCCCCGAGGGCCACGAGGATGCGCATCTCTCAGGCCCCCAGCGTGGCCACGAGGATGGCCTTGATCGTGTGCATCCGGTTCTCGGCCTGCTCGAAGGCGATGTTCATCGGGCTTTCGAAGACCTCCTCGGTCACTTCCATCTCGGTGATGCCGAACTTGGCGGCGATGTCGGCGCCGACCTTTGTCTCGGTGTTGTGGAATGCGGGCAGGCAATGCATGAACTTCACGTGCGGATTGGCGCATTTCTGCATCAACGCCATGTTGACCTGATAGGGCATGAGCAGCTCGATCCGGCTGGCCCAGACCTCGGCCGGCTCGCCCATCGAGACCCAGACATCGGTGTGGACGAAATCGACGCCCTCCACGGCCGAGAGGTCATCGGTGATGGTGATCCGCGCGCCGGTCTGGCGGGCCCAGTCCTGCGCCATCTCGAGGATATGCGGCTCGTTCTGGTTTTCCGTCGGGGCGATCATGCGCACGTCCATGCCCATCATCGCGCCGAGGATCAGAAGCGAGTTGCCCATGTTGTTGCGCGCATCGCCGACGTAGGCATAGGCGATCTGGGTGCGCGGCTTGTCGGCGTGTTCGACCATCGTCAGCATGTCCGCCAACATCTGCGTCGGGTGCCAGTCGTCGGTCAGGCCGTTGTAGACCGGCACGCCGGCGTAGTCGGCCAGCTGCTGCACCATGTCCTGCCCGGCGCCGCGGAATTCGATCGCGTCGAACATCCGGCCCAGCACCCGGGCGGTGTCCTTCATCGATTCCTTGTGCCCGATCTGGCTGCCCGAGGGATCGAGGTAGGTGATATGCGCCCCCTGATCATGGGCCGCCACCTCGAAGGCGCAGCGCGTCCGGGTCGAGGTCTTCTCGAAGATCAGGCAGATGTTCTTGTCCTGCAGGGCCTTGCTTTCGCTGCGGGAATATTTCGCCCGCTTCAGGTCGCGCGCGAGGTCAAGCAGGAAGAGCATCTCCCGCTGGGTGAAGTCGGCGATGTTGAGGTAGCTTCTTCCTCTGAGATTGAGCGCCATGATGGCCTCCGTATCCTGTGGATTGACTTGGACGTGTCCGGGGAGTGTCTGCGGCGTGGACGGGCGCGGGGTCAGACCGGATCGCGCAGCAGGGGGCAGGTCATGCAGTGGCCGCCGCCGCGGCCCCGGCCCAGTTCCTGTCCGTTGATCTCGATCACCTCGACCCCGGCCTCGCGGAGCCTGCGGTTGGTGAAGGTGTTGCGGGAGTAGCCCACCACCACCCCGGGCGAGAGCGCCACGACGTTGTTGCCGTCATCCCACTGCTCGCGCTCGGCCTGGAACTCGTTGCCGCCGGTGGCGATGATCTTCAGATCGTCGAGGCCCATGACCTCCTTGTAGACATCGAAGATCGAGCCGGGCTCCTCGGTGATCGCGGTGCCGCCCTTGCCGTCGGGCCGCCCCGAGAAGCAGCGGATCTCCTGCGCCACCTCCATGAAGGCGGTGACCTTGTCGCGGTCGAGGCAGGAGAACACCGTGTCGAGGTGCATCGCCGCGCGCGACTTGGGCATGACGCAGGCGACCACGCGCTCGGCCCCGCCCTGATCGAAGAGCGCCTGCGCCAGCTGGGTCACCGCCTGACGGGTGGTGCGTTCGCCCATGCCGATGAAGACGGTGCCATTGCCGATCGGCATGACGTCTCCGCCCTCGACCGAGGCGGACTGGAAGTTCTCGTCGCTGTCGCCCCACCAGATCGAGAAATCGGCCTCGCGGAACATCGGGTGGAACTTGTAGACCGTGCGCTGGAACAGCGTCTCGGGCCGCCGCGCGGGCCAGAACATCGGGTTCACAGTCACGCCCTTGTAGATCCAGCAGGATGGATCGCGCTGGAACTGCGCGTTGGGCACGGCGGGGATGATGAAATCCGTATGCGCCATGGTGGTGCGCGCCTGCGCCTGCATGTCGGCATCCGGCAGGTCGGTCACGATGATCCCGCCCATCAGCTGCCGGGCCAGCGCCTTGCCATCCAGCGTATCCAGCCAGGGCCGCATGTAGCGTGCGAGGCCCGGACCGCAGAGGTTGGGCGTGATCAACCGGTCGAGCAGGAAGGGCCGGGCGTCGCTGGTCTTGTCGAGCGCCTCTGCAAGCAGGTCCTGGATGTCGAAGACCTCGACCCCGCGCTGCCGCATCTGGCTGACGAATTCCGCATGGTCGCGGCGGGCCTGCTCGACCCAGAGCACATCGTCGAAGAGCAGCTCGTGGCAGTTGCGCGGCGTCAGGCGCTCATGCGCCAGCGAGGGCCGGGACACCATGACCTTGCGCAGGGTGCCGACCTCGGAGTGAACACCAAATTCCATCGTCGGGTCTCCATCTGTGGTCCATCTGTGGAACGTCCGGCGGGCCACGGTCTGCGGCCCGCGGGTGGGGATGCCGCGGGCGGGATCAGCTGAGGATCGCGCCGATGCTCAGCAGAACCATGATGAGGAGGGCCAGCCCGATCACCAGCGGCAGCACGAAGCGCAGCCAGCGGTCGAAGGACACGCGGCCGATCGCCAACCCGCCCATCACCACCGCGAAGGTGGGGTTGAAGAGGTTCACCAGCCCGTTCGCCGACTGGTAGGCCGTCACCACGAGGTCCCGGCCGACGCCGGCGAAATCCGCCATCGGGGCCATGATCGGCATGGTCAGGGTGGCCAGCCCGGAAGAGGAGGGCACGAGGAAGGACATCAGGATCTGGATGCCGAACATCGCGTTGATGAAGAGCATCTCGCTCAGGCCCGACACCGCGCCCTCGGCGGACTGCAGGATCGTGTCGGTGATCAGCCCGGCATCCATGATGACCACGACGCCCCGGGCGACGCCGATGATCAGCGCCACGCCCAGCAGGTCGCGCGCGCCATCCACGAAGGTGTCGACGAAGGTCTTCTCGTCCATGGCGGTCGCCGCGTCGAACTTCGCCACGATCCAGACCACGACGGACATGGCGAGGAACAGGCCCGCCATCTCGCCCATCCACCAGTCGAGCCCCACGACCCCCACGATCATCACCACGAAGGTCAGGCCGAAGAGCGCGAGGATCGTCGCCCGGATCGGCGTCAGCTCGGGCAGGGTCTCGCCCTCGGTCTCGGCGGACTTGAGGAAATGGCTGCGGTTCTCCTCGGCCATGTCGGCCACGAGGGAGGCCTCGGGCGTCGCCTTGACCTTCTTCGCGTAGCGCAGGACGTAGACGATCCCCACCGCGAGGCAGACCGCGAGGATCACCAGCCGCAGGACGATCCCCTGTGTGAAGGCGATACCCGCCCCCTGCGAGGCGACGACCGTCGCGAAGGCATTGAAGGTGGAGCCCAGCGTGCCGATCCCGGCGCCCAGCATGATCACCGCGACCCCGGTCAGACTGTCATAGCCGGCGCGGATGAAGACCGGGATGATCAGCGCGTAGAAGGCCAGCGTCTCCTCGGCCATGCCGTAGGTGGTGCCGCCGAAGGCAAAGGCCAGCATCAGGATCGGGATCATCAGGTGTTCCCGCCCCCGCAGCCGCGCCAGCAGCGCGCCGATGCCCGCGTCGATGGCCCCGGTGCGGGTCACCACCATGAGGAAGCCGCCGATGATCAGCACGAAGAAGGCGACGTCGATCGCGGCGGAGGACGAGGAGCCGAGCAGCCCGGGATCATACATTCCCGCGATCGGGGCGAGGATCACGTCGGTGATCCCCTGCGGGTTCGGTTCGACCTGCTGGTAGGTGCCGGGTACCGGGGCCTCGACGCCGAGGGCCTCGTTCATCTGGCGGTCGTATGAGCCGGCGGGGATGATCCACGTCAGACCTGCCACCACGGCGATCAGTACGAAAAGGATCGTGAACGCGGTGGGGAACCGGAATTTGGACATTTCCGACCTCGTTAACACAACACTTGAAACACGGACTTCGGAATGAAAATCGAGATTAAAGAAACGTTAACATGCGACCCGGCACGGCGCTAAATTTTTAATTCGGAAAATTCGAATGAAGGTATAGGCTTGGGGAAAGCGGCAGGGTCAGCCCGGTGCGGGGGCGTCTTATCAATGCTAACCGCATTGAAAGTCCCGTGAATTTCTCTTCCGTGCGGCGGGTCTCAGGCGGCTTTGAGGCCGCTGCGGCAGGGGCCTGCCCGACGAGGTGAGTGTTTGGTTTCCAAGTGACGTCTGGTCGCACCCGGACAGCAGGTAGGAGGGACGCCCCGTGAGCCAGCCCGATCCACAGACGGGTGAGTCGCCCGGCCCGCAGCCGCCGTCCATGCCGCTCGCCCTGCTGCCGATCTGCGCGCTGGTCGTCCTGCTCGCCGGGGCCTACGGGCTCTATGGCGACGCCGCGGCGACCGGGCCGAACCAGATCGCGCTGATGCTGGCTGGGGTGGTGGCACTGGCGGTCGGCCATGTCTGCGGCCACGACATGGAGGACATGCGCGAGGCCGCCATGGCCAGCGTCACCACCGGGCTGCCCGCGCTCTTCATCCTGCTGGCGGTCGGGGCGCTGATCGGCACATGGGCCATGAGCGGCACCTTGGTCGCCATGGTCTACTGGGGCCTCAAGATCCTCTCGCCCGACTATTTCTATTTCACGGTCGTCCTGATCTGCGCCGCCACGGCGCTCTGCATCGGCAGTTCGTGGACCGTGGCGGGCACGCTGGGGATCGGGCTGATGGGTGTCTCGGTCCAGATGGGGCTGAGCCCGGCGATCACCGCCGGGGCGATCATCTCGGGGGCCTATTTCGGCGACAAGTCCTCGCCGCTGTCGGATTCGACCAACCTCGCCACCGCGGCGGCGGGTTCGAACCTCTATGCGCATATCGTCGAGACGCTCTGGACCTCGGTGCCCTCGCTGCTGATCGCGCTTGCGCTGTTCTGGATGCTGGGCGAACCGGGAGAGTTCGATGCCTCCCCGATCACCGACCGGCTGGCGGCGGATTTCAACGTCGGCCTCGTGCCCTTCGTGCCACTGGTCCTCGTGCTGGGGATGGCCGTCGGGCGGGTCTCGCCCTTCCTGACGATCTTCATCGGCGCCTTGGCCGGGGGCGTGGTCGCGGTGCTCATCAATCCCGGCAACGTGCTGGCCGTGGCGCAGGGCGGCGACCTGCCGCAGGCCCTCGCCCTGCTCAAGGGGGTCTGGACCGCGCTGGCCATCGGCTACCATTCCGAGACTGGGATCCCGGCGCTCGACCAGCTGCTCAGCCGGGGCGGGATGGAGAGCATGCTGATCACCATCTGGCTGATCCTCGCGGCCCTCGCCTTCGGGGGCATCGTCGACCACATCGGCGTGCTCGACCGGGTGCTGGCCCCGGTGCTGCGCGCCGCCCGGACGACCGGGCGGCTGGTCCTCGCGCTGGTGGTGACGGGGATCGGGACCAATGCGCTCGCCTCGGATCAGTACATCGCCATCGTCCTGCCCGGAAAGCTGTTCCAGCGCGCGTTCCAGCGCATGAACCTCGCCCCGGTCGTCCTGTCCCGCGCGGTGGGGGATTCCTCCACCGTGACCAGTGCGCTGGTGCCGTGGAACAGCTGCGGCGCCTACATGGCCGCGACGCTGGGGGTGGCGACGGTGAACTACCTGCCCTTCGCCTTCTTCAACCTGTTCAACCCGCTGGTGACCGTGGCCTTCGGATTCCTCGGCTGGCGCATGATCAAGCGCGACCCGGTGGCCTGAGGCTCAGCCCTCTTCGCCGCCCGAGGGCTCCAGCCGGTCGATGATCACGAAGGCCACCGCGGTCAGCGCGAAGACCACCTGCGCGGCGAGGACGAAGTAGAGGTCGTTGTTCTCCAGCTCGTTCGGGGCGAGGAAGATGTGCAGCAGGTGGATCGAGGAGATCAGCAGGATCGTCGTCGCGATGCGGACCTTCAGCCCGCCCGCCGTGGCCCCGCCCATGGAGCGCGGCAGCTGGTCCTCGTTCAGGTACATCGACGATATAAAGATCTTGTAGCCGCTGATCACCACCATCACCACGAGGTTCGCGATCAGCACCATGTCGATCATGTCGAGGGTCAGCAGGATGATCGCGGTGCGGTTCAGCTCCCGAAACTGGGCGATGACCTGCCAGAGATAGCCGAGGAACTTCAGCTCCAGCACCAGCAGGCCGATGACGAGGCCGAGGAGCAGCGGAAGCTGCAGCCAGCGGATTTCGAGGATCAGCTGTTCGACGAACAGCCGGACCCGGTTCGGTTTCGGGCTGTGGCGGAGGGGATCGGTCATGGGCTGATCCCCCGACAGGCGCGTGCCTTGCGCCCGGGGGCGCTGTGACGCGGAACGATCGGATGGTGCGGGCTCAAGGCGGACCTCCGGGGTTACTCACACGCAGGTCCCGCATGGATCGAGCCGCGCCGCGCGGGCCGCGCCACCCGCCGGGACCTGTGGAAAGCCTATCCGGCAGGGCTCAGGACGCAAGATCTTGATCGTCGCCACCGGGCCCGCGGCGGGCCTAAAGGGGCACTGCTGCGCCGCTGTCGATCATCGCGGGCCGTGGCAGAGGCTCTGGCCCCATGGCCGAGGGGCGAGCGCCGTTCCGCCTGCCCCGATGACGCGGGGCACCCGCGGTCCCGTCAGTCTCCGCCGGCGGGATCGGTCGCGCGCGGCGTCGGGGCGGGCCCGCCGGACCCCGTGCTGCGCGCGCCGGGCCTGCGCTCCTGCCACAGGCGCTGCGCCATCTCGCGGGCTGCGTCCGGCGTCAGGCGCGCGTCGACGGCGCGCAGGGCGACGGCGGCGGTTTCCCGGACGATCGCCTCGGCCATCGGATCGGTGACTTCGCCGTCCCAGACCGCCTGCCAGTATTCCAGCCGGTTGAACTCGGGCGTGGCGGCGCGGGTCTGCTCGGCGCGGCTGACCGCCAGCCGGGGCAGGTCCTCGTCCCATGTCGCGCCGTGCCTGAGGCAGAACAGGTGCTGCACACCATCGGGCAGGGCCTGTGCCACGTCGCGCAGCCCGTTCAGCACGAAGCCCTCGGGCCAGCCCAGCCGGTGCATCACGTCGCGTTGCAGCCCGGGGCGGCCCAGCTGGCGTTGCCCCAGCAGGCTGACGCGCGCGCCTTCGGGGTTCAGCAGGGCCAGCACGAACTGCGCCGCCGTCGGCATCTGGATCAGCCGCCGCACCGCGCGCATCCGGCCGACCTCGGGGGCGAAGCCTTCGACCGGCAGGAAGCACAGCCGCTCCTGCCGGGCCGGTGCGACCGAGAGGCCCGCATGCAGGAAGGCCCGGTGCACCAGACCTTCCGCCGTGCCATGGACCAGCACGCGGTAGCCGGCCCGGGCGACCAGCCGGGCGGACAGCAGGAACCACGGCGCCCCCTGCGCCCGCGGGCTGAGGTAGGCGGGCCAGTCGAGGTCCACCGGGCCGCTGCCAGGGGGCGGCCCGTCAAAGGAGGCCCGGGCGGCGCGGGTGAAGCCCGCGAGCTCCGCCTCGGTCACGCCGCGGCTCTGCAAGGCGACGAGGAGGCCGCCCAGCTGGATCGGGTGGGCCTCGTCCCGCAGGGCGATGCCGAAGGCGTCCTCTGCCTCCTCCTCCGTCATCGGCCGGGTGCGTCCGGCGGCATTGCCGATCATCGCCACATAGCCTGACAGCCGCGCAGAGCCTTCGGGCGAGGCACTGGCGCGGGCCAGCCTGCGCGACAGCATGGCGGCATCGGGCCCGCCGCCGAAGGGCGCGGCCTCGTCGAGGGAGAGTGGCGGGTGCGGGGTCAGCGGCGCGGCCTTGGCCGGGCGGGGGGCCAGCAGGGCGTTGGCCTCCGACACCAGCGCCCGCAGGCGCAGGCGCAATTCCTCCGCGAAGGGCGTGGGGATCATGCCGGTTCCGGTCCGCTCGAAGAGCGGATCGCCGTAGTGGCTGCGCAGCTGTTTCAGCATCCGGCTCATCGCCGGGGTGCTGAGCCCCATGCGCGCGGCGGCGCGGCCCACGCTGCCCTCGACCAGCAGCGCGTCGAAGGCCACCAGCAGACGGAACTGGGCCGGGTCGGCAAGCGGGGTCTCAAGCGGCTGGGGATCGGTCATCGGGCAAATTTCGCTGCGGTTAACTTGGAATGATTCAAAAACGGAACGCTTTGAACTCCGTCCTACATAGATATAGCCGATAAAAACAGTCGGAAAGAGGGTGCCTCCCCTCGGTCTCTTTCCACCGGGCCCTGCCAGGGGCCGCCCCTTCCCCCGGGGCGCCCGTCCCAAGCCAACGCCCCTTGGTTGATGTTCACCGGTTCCGTGCCGGTCCCCGATCTCAAGGAGTTTCTCATGCGTTCCCTTCTCGGCGCCGTCCTGCTGGCCTGTTCGGCCACCACCCTCAGCGCGCAGGACGTGACCGTCCAGACCGCTCGCGGCGATGTCACCCTCGACGGCCTGCCCGAAACCGTGGTCACCATGGACCTTGCCGTGCTCGACCTGATCGACGCCATCGGCGGCGAGGTCGCGGGCGTGCCGACCATGGTCCTGCCCGAGTATCTCTCGAAATACGACGCCGACAGCTACACCAAGCTCGGCTCGCCCTTCGAGCCGAACGTGGAGCAGGTGGCGGCGCTGCAGCCCGACCTGATCATCGTCGCGGGCCGCTCCGCGCAGGCCTATGACGAGCTCGCCCGGATCGCCCCGATCATCGACCTGACCGCCGAGACGACGGACATGCTCGCCTCGATCAAGCGCAACGCGGCGACGCTCGGCATGCTCTACGGCGCCGAAGAGGCCGCCGAGGACAAGGTGGCGGAGCTGGAAACCGCCCTTGCCGAGGTCAAGGCCAAGGCCGCCGAGGCCGGCCCCGCGCTGACCCTGCTGACCACCGGCGGGCGGATGAGCACCCATGGCGACGCGGGCCGCTTCGGCATCCTCTACAACGAGATGGGCTTCACCCCGGCGATCGAGGAGGTGAAGGCCGGCAACCACGGTCAGCCGATCTCCTTCGAGTTCATTCGCGAGGTGAACCCGAACTGGATCTTCGTGGTGGACCGGGATGCCGCCATCGGCCGTGATGGCCAGCCTGCGGCGCAGATGCTGGACAATGCGATGGTGAATGGCACCGCCGCCGCCGAGGCCGGGCATATCGTCTACCTCGAGCCGAGCCACTGGTACCTCGTCGGCGCGGGCGTCACCGCGATGATCGACAGCGCCAAGGCAATCTCGCAGGCGCTCGACAACTGAGGCAGGGGTGAGCGGCGCGGTGGACATATCGCCCTCAGGGGCCCGGGGCGGCAGTGACCGCGCCGGGGCCCTGATGGTCTGGGGCGGGCTGCTGGCACTGGTCGTGCTGACCGGGGTCAGCCTCGTGGTCGGCGCGGGGCAGCTGGGCCTGCGCGGGCTGCTGGCCGATCCCGACACCGCGGGCCTGCTGCTCACCAGCCGCCTGCCGCGCACCGCGGCGCTGATCCTCGCCGGCATGTCCTCGGCGATCACCGGGCTGATCATCCAGCGGCTGGTGCAGAACCGCTTCGTCGATCCCACCACCATGGGCACCGTGGACAGTGCCGCCCTCGGGCTGCTGCTCGCGGTGATCTTCCTGCCTGCCGCTTCGCCGATGACCCGCATGGGGATCGCCGCGCTCTTCGCATGGGGGGGCACCGGGCTCTTCCTGCTGCTGCTGCGCGCGGTGCCGCGCTGGTCGCCGCTGATGCCACCTCTGCTGGGGATTTCCTACGGCGCGGTGATCGGGGCGGCGGCCAGTTTCATCGCGTGGCAGATGGACCTGATGCAATCGCTGGGCGCGTGGATGTCGGCGGATTTCTCCATCGTCCTCTCGGGCCGCTACGAGATGCTCTACCTCGCCGCGGGCTTCACCGCGCTGGCCTGGGTCTTTGCCGACCGCTTCACGCTGGCGGGCCTTGGTGACAGCATGGCGAAGACGCTGGGGCTGAACCCCGGTCAGGTGCTGGCGCTTGGGATCACCATCGTCGCCGCCGTGGCGGGCTGCATCGTGGTGACCGTGGGCTTCATCCCCTTCCTCGGCCTCATCGTGCCCAACCTCGTGTCGCGCCGCGTGGGGGACAACCTGCGCCGGGCGCTGCCCGCCGTGGCGCTGCTGGGCGCGGTGATGACGCTGGCTTGCGACATCGCGGGACGGCTGATCTTCCACCCCTACGAGCTGCCCATCGGCGTGACCATGGGCGTGCTGGGGGCGGTGGTCTTCCTCGTCCTGCTGCTGCGGAGCCAACGCGCATGAGCCCCGACGCACGTTTTCACAGGGCCCGGCTGCTGGCCCTGTCGCTGGGCGGGCTGATGGCGCTGGCCGTGGCGGTCTACATGACCCTCGGCGCGGTCGGCAGCTGGTCCTTCGTGCTGTCCTACCGGGGCGAGAAACTGCTGACGATCCTGCTGGTAGCCTGGGCGGTGCCGGTCTCGACCGTGCTGTTCCACGTCATCTCGCGCAACCAGATCCTGACGCCCTCGATCATGGGGTTCGATGCGCTCTTCATGCTGATCCAGACGCTGGCGGTCTTCCTGATCGGCGCGGCCACGGTGACGCAATGGAACCCCGTCCTCGTCTTCCTCGGCGAGCTGACGGCGATGGTGGCCTTCTCGACGCTGCTCTTCCGCTGGCTCTTCGGCCGCATCGCGCAGAGCCTCGAACTGCTGCTGCTGGTGGGCATCATCTTCGGCGTGCTCTTCCGGTCGGTCGCGGGGCTGCTGCAACGGCTGATCGACCCGGGCGAATTCCTCGTGCTGCAGGACCGGCTCTTCGCCTCCTTCTCGGGCGCCGATCCGCAGGTACTGGCCATGTCGGCCGCGCTGGTGGCGGCGGCGAGCCTCTGGGCGATCTGGCGGCTGCCCGCGATCGACGCGATGATCCTCGGGCGCGATGGGGCGCTGGCGGTAGGTGTGCCGCACCGGCGCCTGACGGCCGAGGTCTTCCTGATCGTGACCCTGCTGGTCGCCGCCTCCACCGCCCTCGTGGGGCCGATCACCTTCTTCGGCTTGCTGGTCGCCAACCTTGCCTATCGTCTGCTGCCCGGTGCGCCGCTGCGCCTGACCCTGCCTCTGGCGGGCCTGCTGGGCGCGCTGCTGCTGGTGGGCGCGCAGGTGGTGCTGGAGCGCGTGCTGGGCTTCACCGGCACCGTTGGCATGGTGATCGAATTCCTCGGCGGCCTTCTCTTCATCCTCCTTCTGATCGAGCGTGCCCGATGATCCGTGTCGAAAACCTTGGCAAAACATACGCTGGCGACTGGGTCGTGGACGTCGAGGCGCTGGAACTGCCGCGCGGCGGGCTGACGGCGATCATCGGCCCGAACGGCGCGGGGAAATCCACGCTGCTCTCGATGATCTCGCGGCTCCAGACCCCGGACCGGGGGCATGTGACGCTGGATGGACAGGACATCCTTCGGATCAAGGGCGACGTGCTGGCCCGGCAGCTGACGGTGCTGCGGCAGGACAATGCCATGACCGCGCGGCTGACGGTGGCCGACCTCGTGGCCTTCGGGCGCTACCCCTATTCCAAGGGCCGCCTGACAGAGGCCGACCGGGCCGAGATCGAGCGCGCGCTGGCGCTGGTGGACATCGCGCCCTACCGGCACCGTTTCCTCGACGAGCTTTCCGGCGGGCAGCGGCAGCGCGCCTTCATCGCCATGGTGCTGGCGCAGGACACGGAATACGCCTTCTTCGACGAGCCGCTCAACAGCCTCGACATCCGGCACGCGGTTTCGGTCATGCACCTGCTGCGGCGCGCGGCGGAGGATCTGGGCAAGACCGTCGTGACCGTGCTGCACGACCTGAATTTCGCGGCCCGCCATGCGGATCGCATCATCGCCATGAAGAACGGACGCCTGCAGGTGGTGGGGAGGCCCGACGAGGTCATCCGCCCGGCCATCCTGCGCGACCTCTACGGGCTGGATCTGGACGTGACCGAGCGGCAGGGGAAGCCGCTGGTCGATGTGTTCGGCTAGCCCGCAACGTGCCCCGGTTGAACGGGGCCATATCTCGGCGCCCCTCTCCCGGCGCCGACAAAATGCCTTCTCCCATCCAGCTATGGCCCTGCGGGGGCAGCCAGAGGCGGACACGGGCACTCACGTGAAACGGAAGGACAGTCCCTTGACCCACTCCCTCATCGGCCGCCTGCGGCGGTCCAGTGCCATCGGCCTCACGGGCCTGCTGGCGGCCACGCCGCTGGCCGCGCAGGACAGCGACGACACCAGCGTGATCGCGCTGGACGAGATCATGGTGCAATCCGCCTCGGGCGGCGAAACCACGGTGCAGGATGCGCCGGCCTCGATCTCGGTCATCGACAGCGAGACCATCGAGAAGGAAGGCGCGCGCGAGTTGACCGACGTGCTGCGCAAGATCCCCGGCCTGAACCTGACGCGCGGCAACAGCGGCACCAATGATGTGTCCTTCCGCGGCATGTCCTCCAGCCGGACGCTCTACCTCGTCAACGGCAAGCGGATCAGTTCCTCCGGTGCGATGCTGCGCGACTATCAGGGTGATCTGAGCACGATTCCCGTGGATGCCATCGACCGGATCGAAGTGGTCCGGGGTCCGATGTCCACGCTCTACGGCTCTGACGCCATGGGCGGGGTGATCAACATCATCACCAAGGAGCCCGGCGACATCTGGTCCGGCTCGGTCACGGCGGAATACACCACCGGCTCTGACGACACGACGGCGCCGAGCCGCCAGATCTCGGGCTACTTCAGCGGCAAGCTCTCCGAGACGGTGAACATGGCGATCTGGGGCAAGTATTCCAAGCAGGATGCGCCGGAGCCCTTCACCTACGTCGACGAGGAGGGCGAAGAGGCCTCCGTCAGCGGGACGCTCGGCTCCAAGGTGCACCAGATCGGGACGTCGCTGACATGGTCGCCCAGTTCTGCCGTCACCTGGGGCGTCGAGGCGACCCACAGCCAGGAAAACTACCTCGCCTACGACGATCACGACGGCAACCGCCTGAAAAAGACCGGCGTCGCGCTGACCAACGACTGGCAGATCGCCGGCGGCACCCTGTCGACCTACCTGCGCTATGAGCACAGCACCAATGAGCCCTGGGAGAGCGACGGCTACTGGGGCGACGCGATCGAATATGACACGGTCACCCTCGAAAGCCGGTACAACAACTTCGCCTACATCGCCGACCGCGAGCTGGAATACACCTTCGGCCTCGAAGTGGCGCGGGACAAGCTGAAGGACAACCAGACCAACCGCAACAACGCCGAGATCGGCGGCTCGGTCGTGACCGGTGCGCTCTATGCCGAGGGCCGTTACCAGGTGACCGATGCGCTGAAGCTGACGGCTGGCCTGCGCCTCGACCAGCACGAGGAATACGGCCTCCACGTCACGCCGCGGATCTACGCGAACTACGACCTTGGCAGCGGGCTGATGCTGAAGGCGGGGTATTCCCAGGCCTTCGTCGCGCCGGACCTGCGCTCGCTCAACCCCGACTACCTGATCGCCTCGCGAGGGAATGGCTGCAAACCCTATCCCGGGCCCTGCAACATCATCGGCAACCCCGACCTCGAACCCGAAACCTCGGACAACTACGAGATCGGGCTGAACTACCAGGGCGCGGGCCTGTCGTGGGAGGTGACGGCCTTCTACAACGACGTCACCAACATGTTCGGCGCCATGCGCACCGGCGAGCAGAACGAGAGCGGCTACGACATCTTCCAGCGCACCAACATCGACGAAGGCCGCACCGCCGGTGTCGAGGGCGGCATGTCCTTCGACGTGAGCCCCGATCTGACCTGGTCGAACACCTTCACCTGGATCGCCCTGTCGGAGTTCAAGTACGACTTCATGGACGAGACCTACCCGATGGCCACCACGCCCGAGCTGAACATCACCACCGGGCTGTCGTGGCGGGCGAATGACCGGCTGACCCTGAACGGGCAGGTGACCTATGTCGGGCGTCAGGCGGGCTACATCACCGAGGCCTCGCTGGGCGAGGACGAAGCCAACGCGGTGCCCGCGGGGCAGAACAGCGATCCCTATTTCCTCGTGGATGTCGGCATGACCTACGACGTGACCGACACGGCGCGGGTGAACTTCGGCATCGACAACCTGTTCGACCAGCAGCCCGACGACACGGTGTCGTATCGTGAAAACGGGCGGCTGTTCCGGGTCGGCCTGACGACGCGGTTCTGAGACCGGAGCCCTGAAGCCGTCGGCGGTGCCACCCACCGCCGACGGCCGGGTCCGGGCCCGCGTCCCGCGTTGGGGCCGGGGGCCCGCATCAGGAGACAGGGCCAAGAGACAGGACCACCGGCGGCATCTCCGCCGGTGGTCGTTTTTCGACGGGGTGGGCCGTCAGGCGAAGACCTTTGCGCGCTCCACCTGAACCGCCGCCCGCCTCCGCCGCCCGCCTCCGCGGCTTGTCATGCCGCGCGTTCCGGCGTATCGAAGGCGCAAGGTGCCGGGCACCTGCCGCCTGCAGACATGTGTCACGGTGAAGCCCGGAGCGTTACGACATCTCACCCCCGAAGCATTTCGAAGGTGGGCAATGCAGGCACCCTCCCGATCCGAAATGCCTCTCCGGAGGAGTGAGCGATGTCCCGAAGACACGCATCTTTACGATTTGAGACCACATCCCCTGTGCCGATCCCTGTCCTGACGGGCGCGGGCGGGGTACGACGCCGCGCAACGGACGCCACCCCGCAAAGGCAGGTGGAGGGGGCGGCATGACCCTTACCATCGACGCCGCCAAGGCGCAGGCCAAGGCCCTGCGGCAGGCCCTCGCCGCGCAGGGCACCGCCGTCAGCCATTCACAGGCGCTCGAACTCGTGGCGCAGCAGCATGGCGCGCGGGACTGGAACACGCTGCACGCGCGGCTGGGTCTCGGCAATGCGCCGCCGGAGCTGAAACTCGGGTCCCGGGTCGAGGCGCGCTACCTCGGGCAGAGTTGCCGGGGCGAGGTCGTGGGCCTGTCCGGTCCCGAGGGCTTCCGCAAAGTCGAGATCAAGCTGGATGCGCCGGTGGACACCGTGCAGTCCGAGCATTTCTCGAACTGGCGGCACCGCATCCACGCCACGCTGGACACCGAGGGCCGGAGCCACAGCTGCACCTCGGACGGCAGGCCGCATCTGGTGGTGGATCGGGTGCTGGGCTGAGGCGGCAGCGGGTCCGGGCTTGCACCGAGACGTGATCCCTGATGCCGGGGCTGCGTTGCCTCAGGCCCGTATCTCGCGCCCGTAACCTCAGGTTCGGCTCGATCGTCCCGGTCGGACAGGCCCGGCATTCCGGGCCCGTAGACTCACGCCCGGTCGGACAGGTGCCGGACGGCCTCCGAGGGTCATCCGGCGCCTGTCCCGGCCAAGAGACGGTGCAGGGGGCTCAGCCCTCCTGCGCCGCGACCTGAACCAGAGCGGTATGGGCGCTGCTGCCCTGCGCGAGGCGTGAGGTGCCCACGTCCTTCGTCAGGACGTTGGGGTTGCCGTGCGGGTCGATATTGCCGCCGGGATCGCCGAACCATGCACCTGTGGGCAGGGCCACGACACCGGGGCGGATGTCCTCGCTCACCTGCGCACGGGCCCGCACGGCGCCACGGGCGTTGAAGACCCGCAGCAGCATCCCGCTTTCGATCCCGCGCGGGGCGGCATCGGCGGGGTGGATCAGCAGCGTCTCGGGCCGGGCGCCGGGACGGTCGGCCAGCGCGGCCTCCAGCTGGCTGTGCAGCTTGTCGCCGGGCTGCGGAGAGACGAGGTGCAGCGGCGTGGCCTCGGATGCAGTGCCCAGCCATTCACTGGGCGGCAGCCAGACCGGATGGCCCGGGCAATCGTCGTAGCCGAAGCCGTCGATCGTCTCCGAGAAGATCTCGATCCTGCCCGAGGGCGTCTTGAGCGCGGCCCCCTCCGGATCGGCCCGGAAGCGCGACAGAACCGTCTCCTGAGGCCCGGTCAGGATGATCGGCAGACGGACCCAGTTCTTCTCCCGCAGGGCCTCCAGCGTCGGAACGTCGATCCCGTCGGCCTGCGCGCGGTCGTGGTAATCGGCATAGAGCGCCTCGATCCATTCGGTCGAACTCAGGCCCTCGGTGAACACCGCCTCCACATCGCCTTTCATCCGCGCGGCGATCCCGGCGAAGATGTCGTAATCGTCCCGGGCCTCGGCCACGGGCGGGATCATCTGCGGCATGTGGAAGAGGTATTCATCCATCGAGGAGCGCCCAATGTCCTCGCGCTCGTAGGAGGTGGTGGCGGGGAAGACGATGTCGGCGCGTTTCGCCGTGGGCGTCCACCAGATCTCGTTCACGAGGATCGTCTCGGGCCGCTGCCACGCGTCGTGCAGGGCGTTCAGGTCCTGATGGTGGTGGAACGGGTTGCCGCCGGCCCAGTAGATCAGCCGGATATCGGGGTAGGGGCCGCGCCGCCCGTTGAAGTCGTAATCCTGTCCGGGGTTGCGCAGCATGTCCGCGATCCGCGCCACGGGGATCACGGTGGAGACCGCGTTGTCGCCCTGCGGCAGGGTCATCCCGCCCATCCGGCGCAGCACCTTGCCCACGCCGCCGATCGCACCGTAGCCATAGCCGACACCGCCGCCGGGCAGGCCGATCTGCCCCAGCATCGCCGCCAGGACGGCGGACATCCAATAGGGTTGCTCCCCATGTTCGCCGCGCTGCAGGGACCATGCCACGGTGATCAGCGTGCGGCCCGCCGCCATCCGGCGCGCCAGCGTGCGGATCGTCCCGGCGTCGCAGCCACAGATCGGGGCGGCCCACTCGGGCGTCTTGGGCGTGCCGTCGCTGTCGCCCATGAGGTAGGGGCGGAACCGCGCGAACCCGGTGCTGTAGCGGTCGAGGAAGGCATGATCCGTCAGCCCCTCCTCCTCCAGCACATAGGCCAGCGCCAGCATCAGCGCCGTGTCCGAGGCGGGCGTCAGCGGCAGCCAGTCGCAGCCCTCGGGGGCATCCACGCGCTGCGGGCCCACGTTGAGGCAATAGGTGCCCTTGGCCAGCAGCTTGGCGATCCAGCCCGCCGTGCCATGTTCGGTCACGCCGCCCATGGAAACCTGCGAGTTCTTGGGATTGATCCCCCCGAACATCACGATGGTATCGGTGTGGTCGTGGATCACTTCCCAGCTGTCCTGATTGTCGTAGATCAGGCTCAGGAAGTTCTCGCCGAAGACATGGGGCATGATCGACTGGGCGCAGCCGGTGGAATAGCTGCCGAAGGAGGCGACATAGCCGCCCATGGCGTTCAGGAACCGGTGCACCTGGCTCTGCGCATGGTGGAACCGCCCGGCGGAGGACCAGCCGTAGGAGCCGCCGAAGATCGCCTCGTTGCCGTGGGTCCTGCGCACGCGGTCCAGTTCCTGCGCCGCGATCTCCAGCGCCTCGTCCCAGGGCAGGTCGACGAACTCATCGCTGCCGCGTCCCTCCTTGCGGCGGCCCTCAAGCCAGCCGCGCCGGATCGCGGGGCGCTGGATGCGCGTCGCGTGATGCACGGCGGCGGGGATGACATAGGGCACCGCATGGGGGTTCGGGTCATCGGCGAAGGGCCGGGCGGCCACGATGCGGTCGCCCTCCACGTCCACCTCGAAGGCGCCCCAGTGGCTGGATGTCACCCTTGTCTGTCGTTGCGATCCATCGGCCATCTGTCGTCTCCTGTTGCGCGGCGCGACCCTACTGCCGGGTCCCGCCGGGGGGAAGCGGGCGCGCCGCAAAGGGCCCCCTGCGCGGGGGGCCATTCCCTTGCGCTGCCCGAAGCCTGTGCGACGACTCTTGCGTCGGTTGCAAGTAATCTTGGGATATTTTCAATTTTAGAAACGAATCCGCCGCGCTAGGCTTCGCTTACGTTTTGGGAGGAACCTTATCATGAATTTCCGCTTGCGCGCTCTTGGCGCTGCAAGTGCCATTGCACTTGCCCTGTCCTTCGGACCGGCCCACGCCGGCAAGAACGACGATACGCTTCGCGCCGCCATGGCCGAAGAGATCCTGAACCTCGATTACAATTACACCACCAAGCGCGAGTACATCATCCTCGCGCAGCTGACCGATGCCACGCTCTTCACCATCGACCCGGACACGCAGGAGGTACAGCCCTCCATCGCGACTGCCTATGATTTCGTCGATGACACCACGCTGGACGTGACCCTGCGCGAGGACGTCAAGTTCCACGACGGCAGCACCCTGAGCGCCGAGGATGTGGCCTACAGCTACAACTGGATCAAATCCCCCGAGAGCGAGTCGAATGCCACCGGCGTCGTCTCCCGCTGGCTGGAGAACGCCGAGGTCGTTGCGCCGAACAAGGTGCGCTTCCACCTCGCCTCGGTCTATCCGCTGGTGATCCGCGACATGGCGAACCGGATCATGATCCGCAAGGCCGGCACCTATGACGCCAACGGCACGATCAACCGCGACGCCATGGCGAGCGACCTGATCGCGACCGGCCCCTACAAGGTCACCTCCTTCGAGCCGGGCACCGAACTGGTGCTGGAACGCTTCGAGGACTACTTCGGCGACAAGCCCGCGATCCAGAAGATCATCGTGCGCAACATCCCCGACGTGGGCACCCAGCAGGCCGAACTGATGTCGGGCGGCGTGGACTGGATGTTCAAGGTGCCGCTCGATCTGGCGGAGAGCCTCGGCAAGACGCCGATGGCCTCGCACCTCAGCGGCGCGGACCTGCGGGTGGGCTTCATCGTGCTCGACGCCCATGGCTACACCGATCCGGAAGGCCCGCTGACCGATGTCCGCGTGCGGCAGGCGATCAACCACGCGCTGAACACCGAGGAGATGGCGAAATACCTGATCGGCGGCTCTGCCGAGGCGATCCACACCGCCTGCCACCCGGCGCAGTTCGGCTGTGACCAATCCGTCACCGCCTATCCCTACGACCCCGAGAAGGCCAAGGCCCTGCTGGCCGAGGCAGGCTTTGCCGATGGCTTCCCGCTGGAGCTCTGGGCCTATCGCGACAAGGCCGCGGCCGAAGCGGTGGCGGCGGACCTGACCGCCGTGGGGATCGATGTGAACCTGCGCTACGTCAAGCTGGAGAGCCTGAACCAGGCCCGCGCGGCCCGCGATATCCCGGCCTACTTCGGCACCTGGGGCTCGGGCGGCACGGCGGATACGGCGGCCATCGCGCGCATCCACTTCTCCGACAGCGACCGCAACATGTCGGGCGATGCGGACCTCGAGACGCTGGTCCTCTCGGCCGAACAGACGGCGGATCAGGAGAAGCGCAAGGAGATCTACTCCGAGGCGCTGGGCAAGATCGCGGACGAAGCCTACTGGGCGCCGCTCTTCACCTATTCGGCGAACTACCTTGTTTCGCCGGACCTCGACTTCCCGCTCGATCCGGACGGGCTGCCGCGCCTGCAGCACGCCAGCTGGAAATGATGCCGGTGGCGGGGCCCGCGCGGCCCCGCCAGACCCCGGTTCGCCAGACCCAGCCGGTCTGACCCCGCCCGCCTGATCCCAGCCGGAGACCACAATGCTCAGATACATCGCGCTCAGGGGGCTCCTCGCCCTGCTCGTGGCCTTTACCGTGTCACTTGCCGCCTTCTTCCTTCTCAACGTCGCCACAGACCCGGCACAGGCCATCGCCGGCGAGGATGCCACCCCCGACGTGGTGGAGGCGATCCGCGCCCGCTACGGGCTCGACCAGCCGATGCCGGTGCGCTACGCCGAATGGCTCGGCGGGGTGCTTCAGGGCGATTTCGGGGAAAGCTACTACTGGCACAAGCCGGTGGCGGAACTGGTCGTCGATCGCGCCGATGAGACCCTGACACTGGCCTTTTCGGCCCTCGCGGTCACCATCCTGATCGCCATCCCGCTGGGCGCCCTCGCCGCGCTGAACCCCAACAGCTGGATCGACCGCTTCGCCCTCGGCGTCGCCGTCTCGGCGCAGGCGGTGCCGAACTTCTGGCTGGGGCTGATCATGATCATCCTCTTCGGCGTCATGGTCCCGATCTTCCCGGTGTCGGGCGATGACACGTGGCGCCACTTCGTCCTGCCGGCCTTCGTGCTGGGGGCCTCCTCGGTGCCGGCCGTGATGCGGCTGACGCGCACCGGCCTGATCGAGGTCATGGGGGCCGACTACATCCGCACCGCACGGGCCAAGGGCTTCCGCGGCTGGCCGCTGCTGCAACGCCATGCGCTGCGCAACGCGCTGTTGCCGGTGATTTCGGTCCTGGCGGTGCAGCTGGGCCAGAAATTCGGCGGCTCCGTCATCACCGAAAGCATCTTTGCCATCAACGGGCTGGGACGGCTGGCACTGGAATCGATCCTCGGCGCGGACATCCCGACCGTGCAGATGCTGATCTTCGTCTTCGCCATCGTCTTCGTCGCCATGAACCTGCTCGCCGACATCCTGAATGCGGCGCTTGACCCGAGGATCCGGATCGGATGACCGACACTGACATGACACTCGCCGCCGTCGAAAGCGGCCCGGAGGCCGAGGCCGAGGGGCTGACCCCCGGCCAGATCTTCCGCCAGAGGCTCTTTGGCCACACCGGTTTCCTGATCGGGGCGGGCCTGCTGCTGCTGATCGCGCTGATCGCCCTGCTGGCGCCCTACATCGCGCCGCACGATCCCTTCCAGCAATCGCTGGCCAACCGGATGCTGCCCCCCGTCTGGGCCGAGGGCGGCAATCCTGACTACCTGCTGGGCACCGACCAGAACGGGCGCGATTACCTGTCGCGGCTGATCTACGGCACCCGCGTCTCGATCACCATCGGTGTCGGCGCGGCCACCATCGGCATGCTGATCGGCGTCACGCTGGGGGTGCTTGCGGGCTACTTCGGCGGCTGGGTGGACCACGCCATCAGCTTCCTGCTGACCGCGCAGCTGGCGCTGCCGGGGCTGCTGCTGGCCATGGCGCTGGTCTTCATCATCGGCCCCTCGATCTGGGTCGTGATCGGGATCGTCGGCGTGCTGCACTGGACCTATTACCTCGTGGTGACACGGGCCGCGACTCAGCGCATCCGCAGCCTCGATTTCGTCGCCGCCGCCGCGGCCTCGGGCGCCACCCCGCGCCAGATCATCTGGCACGAGATCCTGCCCAACCTCGCCTCCTCGATCATCGTGATCTTCACCTTCGAACTGGGCATCGCGATCCTTGCCGAAAGCTCGCTCAGCTTCCTGGGCGTCGGTATCCAACCGCCCACGCCGTCCTGGGGCCTTATGATCGCCGAGGGCAAGCAGGCCATGTTCTACCGCCCGTGGCTGGTGGTCCTGCCGGGCATCTGCCTCTTCCTGCTGGTCATCGGTGCCAACCTGATGGGCGACGGGCTGCGTGACATCACCTCGCCGGAGGGCCGTTCGAAATGACCAGACTTCTCGATATTCAGGGCCTCTCCGTCGCGCTGCCCCTGCCCAACGGCACGCTGCACGCGGTGCGCGATGTCTCCCTCTCGCTCGATCAGGGCGGCACGCTGGGGATCGTGGGCGAAAGCGGCTCGGGCAAGTCCATGTCGGCACTGGCGCTGATGCGGCTGCTGCCGCGCGGGGCCGACTGTCAGGCGACGCGCCTTGCCCTCGCCGGGCAGGACCTGCGCGATCTGGACGACCGCAGCTTCACCCGGCAGATCGCCGGCCCCCGCATCGGCATGATCTTCCAGGAGCCGATGACCTCGCTCAACCCGGTCTACACCATCGGCCGCCAGATGACCGAGGGTGCGGTGATGCGCGGCCTGCTGTCGGGCACCGAGGCCCGCCGCAAGGCCATCGACCTGCTGGACCGTGTCGGCATCCCCGATCCCGAGGGGCGCATGGGGCAGTATCCGCACCAGATGTCCGGCGGCCAGCGGCAGCGCGTCATGATCGCCATGACCCTGATGCTGGACCCCGACTTGCTGATCGCGGACGAGCCGACGACCGCACTCGATGTCACCGTGCAGGCGCAGATCCTCGACCTGCTGGATGACCTGAGGCGCGAGCGGCAGATGGGTATGATCCTGATCTCCCACGACCTCGCCGTGGTGGCCGAACGCTCGGACCACGTGGCGGTGATGTATGGTGGCGAGATCATCGAACAGGGCGCGTCTCAGGCGGTGCTGCGGGCCCCCGCGCATCCCTATACACAGTCCCTGTTGCAGGCGATTCCGCAGTTGGGCGATGCGCCTGCGCGGCTCGGCGCCATCCCCGGCACCGTGCCCTCGCTCATGTCGCCACCCTTGGGTTGCGTCTTTGCGCCCCGCTGCGCCCATGCCCGGGCCGAGTGTACCGCCGCCCGCCCGCCGGAGCGGCAGCATGGACCCGATCATTCCTGCCTCTGCGTGCTGACGACGCCCCCCACGGGCCGCCGCGTGGCCGAACCCCTGCGCGCCCATGCGGAACCCGTGGGCGAGGCGGTGATCAGCGCCCGCGCGGTTTCGCAGGTGTTCCACAGCCGCAAGGGTCTCTTTGGCCCGAAACGCGAGATTCAGGCTCTAAACAACGTGGATTTGACCCTGAAGCGGGGCGAGACGCTGGCCCTGATCGGCGAGAGCGGGTCCGGCAAGTCGACGCTGGCGCGCATCCTGCTGGGGCTGGCCACGCCGACCTCGGGCGAGGTGACGATGCTGGGCCGCCCGGTGGCGGAGTTGAGCGGCGCGGAACGGGCGGGCTTCGTCCAGCCGATCTTCCAGGATCCCTATTCCAGCCTGAACCCGCGCCGCCGCCTGTCCGAGATCATCGCCCGCCCCCTCGTCCTGCGCGGCGAGAAGGAGCGCGCCGATCAGGCCGTGCGCGACGCGATGGACCTCGTCCGCCTGCCGAAGCGCCTGCTCCATGCCTATCCCAGCCAGCTCTCCGGCGGGCAGCGGCAGCGGGTGGCCATCGCGCGTGCCCTCGTGACCCGGCCCGAGGCGCTGATCTGTGACGAGCCGACCTCGGCACTCGATGTCTCGGTGCAGGCGCAGATCCTCAACCTGCTCGACGACCTGCGCGCCGAAATGGGGCTGACCTGCCTGATCATCACCCATGACATGGCCGTGGTGCACCAGATCGCGGACCGGGTCGCCGTCATGTACCAGGGCCGCATCGTGGAGGAGGGGGCGACCGCGCAGGTCCTCTCCCATCCCAGCCATGCCTATACGATCAACCTGCTGGCGGCCGCGCCCAGATTCGAGACGAAACCAGACGAAATCGAGGTGGCCGAATGAATTCTCCCGGCAAGGTCCTCACTGCGGCGACATTGTTTTCACGTGAAACGCTCTGGCAGTCCTGGCTGGACGTGGAGGCCGCCCTGGCCGAGACGCAGGCGGAGATGGGGATCATCCCCGCTGAGGCCGCCGTGGCGATCCGCAAGGCCGCCACGCTGGAAACCCTCGGCGTCGAGGCACTGGAGGCCGACATCCGGCGCACGCTGGCGCCCGTGCTGTCACTGACGCGGCTGCTGTCGCAGGCCGCCGGGCCCGCAGGCGATTACGTCCACTGGGGGGCCACCACGCAGAACGTGATGCAGACCGGGCGCATCCTGCTGATCCGGCAGGCCGATCAGGCGATCCGGCTGGGGCTCTCCGGCGCGCTCGACCGGCTGGGCGCGCTGGCCGAGGCCGAGGCCGAGACGCTGACCGCCGGGCGCACCAACCGGATGCACGCGCTGCCGATCACCTTCGGCTTCAAGGTCGCCGGCTGGATCGAGGAGATCTGTCGCGCCGCCGACCGGCTGGAGGACGCGGGCGCCCGGCTCTTTGCGCTGCCCTTCGGCGGGGCCGTCGGGGCGATGCAGGCCTTCGGCGTGCAGGGACAGGAGATCAACCGCCGGCTTGCCGCCCGGCTGGGCCTGCGGGAGCTGCTGGTGCCGGGCCGCACGGGCAATGACCTCTTCGCGGAATACGTGGTGCAGCTGTCCATGCTGGCGATGACGATCGAGCGGGTGGCGGGGGAACTCTACCTGCTCATGACGCAGGAAATCGGCGAGGTGGCGGAGGTGCTGGACGCGGGCACTGTCGGCTCCTCCACCATGCCACACAAGGTGAACCCCAAGTTCGTGGTCAAGGTGCTGGCGCAGGCGGCGGAGCTGCGCGGCCTTGCCGGGACCGCGCTGGAAACCGGGCGGTCGAGCCACGAGGGCGACGCGGCGCAGAACGGGCTTCTCAGCGCGGTGCTGGACCGGGCCGTGCCGCTGGGATGGACCATGGTCGAGGATTTCCGCCAGCTGCTGGGACGGATCGCGCTGAACCGCACCCGGATGGCCGAGAATGCCGCGCTGTCGGGTGGGGGCATCGCGACGGAGAACCTGATGATGCGGTTGGCCCCGCTGACCGGCCGGGCACAGGCGCATGACATCGTGCATCACGCGCTGGAACACGGGGCTGGGCGCCCGCCGCTGGAGGTGCTGACCGCCGCGCCCGAGCTGACGGTGCATCTGAGCGCGGCAGAGATCAAAGCCGCCCTCGATCCCGCCGCCTATACCGGCGACAGCGCCCGTATCGCGCGGGACGCGGCGGAGATGGCGCGGGCGCGGGCCGGGCAGCTGGCAGGCTAGATCAGGTAGACCAGATCGGCGAGCGCCGGGGTGTCCGCCCGGCGCCGCTCGATCACGCCCGAGAGCGCGTCGAGGAAGCCCTCGGCAAGGTCGGACTGCGGCCCCTGCGCACGGATCGAGGCATAGGTCAGCCAGTGATCCCCCGCCAGCGGGCGCATGGTGACGCCGCCAAGGGCCGTGGCGGGCACGCAGACCGGGTCGATCAGCGTCAGGCCAAGGCCATGGCGCACCATTTCCACGGTCACGAGGGTCGAACCGGTCTGGAACGCCACCTCGGTGCGCAGGCCCGCGTCGCCCATGACCTCCTCCAGCCGGTTGCGCCAGAGCTGCCCGGTGGTGAGCGAGACCAGAGGCTGCGTGGCGAGGTCCTGTACTGTCACCTCCTCCCGCGTGGCGAGGGGGTGATCCTGGGGCATGAGGATCGAATAGCGCGCGCGGATCAGCGGCATGATGTCGAGGGCGATGATCTCGTTCTGCACCGGCAGGGAGATGACGCCGAGGTTGTAGCCCCGCGCGGCGACCTTGCTCTCGATGCCGAAGCGGCTCTCGGTCTGGACGTTGCAGTTGAATCCGGCACCACCCGCCCGCATGGCAGTGATCGCGGGCACGACGAGGGCATTGGCCAGCGGCGGCGCGGTGACGACGGAAAGGTGCCGCCCGCCCTGATCCCGGATGTCGCGGGCGATGGCGGGGATCTCCTCGATCCCGTCGAGCGTATTGCCGATCTGCTGGTAGAAGCGCGCGCCGTCCTCGGTCAGTTGCAGGTTGCGCCGCGAGCGGGAGAAGAGCGTGAGTTGCACTTGGCTCTCCAACTGTCCCAGAAGACGGCTGGCGGCAGAGGCAGACAGCCCGATCCGCTCGCCCGCCTCGGTCAGGGAGCCGGTGAGCACGATGTTCCGGAACAGTTGCAGGGCCCGCAGGTTCATCGTCACACCTCCCTTGCGCGAATTGCAAGGATTGGCGGTGAACGGCGGCAGAAAGTCAAGAGTCCCGCCGGCACGGCGGCGGGCGGGACTCTCGTATATCAGGCTCTATACGGCGGTTTCGACCCTATTGGCGCGGCATGTCGGCGGGCCGGGTGACCCGCTTCTGCGCGGCGATGCGGAAGGGCGCGTTCGGCGCGCCATAGCCGTCGTAGGCGCCGCGGCGTTCGAGGATTTCGAAGAACATGCCGCCCGCGAAGGGGCGGGAGTAGATCTGGAAATACTCCCCCTGCGCATCGGCATCGTAGAGGATGTTGGCGGCGCGCATGGCCTCCAGCACCTCCGGCGCGATATCGAAACGCGCGGCGAGGTCGTCGTAGTAGTTCGGCGAGATCGGCAGCGCCTCGAAGCCATTCTCGGCCAGCTTGGCGGCACAGGCGAAGATATCGTCCGTCTCGAAGGCGACGTGCTGGACAGAGGCACCGAAACTGTCGGCAAGGAAGCTGCCCGCCATGGTGCGGTGCGTCTCGGCCCCGTTGAGGGTGATCCGCAGCGCCCCATTGCTGGCGGCAAGCGCCTGCGAGCGCACCAGCCCGTCCGGGTCCACCACGTCGAACATCGGCGCCTTCTTCATGTCGAAGAGCGAGGTGTAGAACAGCGACCACGACAGCATCTCGTCATAGGTCATGGTCTGGGCCACGTGGTCGACGCGGGTCAGCCCGGTGCCGGTGGTGTCGGCGTCCTCGTCCACGGTGAATTCCACCTTCCAGACATCGCGCAGCGCGTCGCTGTCATCGAGGAAGTGCAGGATCGAGCCGCCAAGCCCCCGGATCGCCGGAATGTCGAGCTGCCCGGGCACCAGCGGCTGGCTGAAGGCCTCGGCCCCGAGCGCGGTGGCGCGGGCCACGGTGTCATGGGCAGAGGAGACGCCGATGCCCACGTCGCAGATCGTCGTGCCGTGGACATTGTAGGCGGTGCCCGCGAAATCGCCGGGCTCGCTGTTCACCACGATGCGGATGTCGCCCTGCTGCCAGAGGGTGAGCTTCTTCGACATGTGGTGCCCGATGGCCCGGAAGCCGAGCGAGGCAAGCAGCTTGCCGAGGGTCTCGGCCTCGGCCCCGCGGCTGGCGAACTCGATGAACTCGGTCCCCGTCAGCTCCAGCCTTGCGGGCATCGGGGGCATGTCGACGGTCACGTCAGGCTCGGCCCGGCGCACGTCGTCCATCAGCGCGATGATCGAGCGGTAGCCGTCCTTGGCGATCGTCCTGGGCGAGCCGCCGCGGAACTGGTCGTTGAAAATCTCGAGGCTGATCGGCCCGGTGTAGCCCGCCGCCGTCACGGCCCGCATGAAGGCGGTCACGTCGAGGTCTCCCTCGCCCGGCATGTTGCGGAAGTGGCGCGACCAGTAGAGCAGGTCCATGTCGATCTTGGGCGCATCGGCCAGCTGGACGAAAAAGATCTTGTCGCCGGGAATGCGCCTGATGGTTTCGGGGTCGATCCCGCGCGACAGCGTGTGGAAGCTGTCGAGGATGACCCCGATGTTGGGATGATCGGCGCGGCGCACGATCTCCCATGCGTCACGGTGATCGTTCACGTGACGGCCCCAGGCGAGCGCCTCGTAGCCCACGCGCAGGCCGCGCTTGGCCGCCCGTTCGCCCAGTTCGGCGAAATCCTCGGCGGCGCGGTCGATCCCGCCCAAGGCCTCGGGGTGGACGGTGGAACAGACCAGCACGAGGTCGGTTCCCAATTCCTGCATCAGGTCGAACTTGCGCTCGGCCCGGTCGAAGGCCTTGGTGCGCAGCGCGCCGGGCAGGCCCTCGAAGTCGCGGAATGGCTGGAACAGCGGGATTTCGAGACCGTGATCACGGATCATCCGGCCCACGTCGCGCGGGCTGCCCGCATCGGCGATGAAATCCTGTTCGAAGATCTCGATCCCGTCGAAGCCGGCGGCCGCGATGGCCTCCAGCTTCTGGCGCAGGTTGCCCGAGATCGAAACGGTGGCGATCGCGGTCTTCATGGTCATTCCTCCGTCGTCGCTGGATCCAAGAGTGCCGCACGCAGGGCACCCGTGTCGAGGGGTTTGCCGTCCGAGAACAGCGTCCAGGCGTGGACGCCCTGCCAGAAGAAGAGCTCCCACCCCGAGATGATCTGCAGGCCGGCGGCTTCCGCATCCTGGAGGAACTGCGTGTCGGTGGGGGTATAGACGGCGTCGAAGACCCACTCCGACCCGGCCATGGCGGGGGCGGGCAGTGGCGTGCCCTCGTAGCCGACCATGCCGACGGGGGTGCAGTTGATCAGCCCCTGTGCGCCCGTGGCGGCCTCGGCCGCGTCGGAATGCACCGTGACCTCGACGCCCTTGCCGGCCGTGCGCAGTTCATCCGCCAGCGCCTCGGCCTTGGACAGGTCCCGGTCCACGAGGCGCAGCGCCGAGGCGCCGAGCCCCAGCAGCCCGAAGGCCACGGCCCGGCCCACGCCGCCGGTGCCGATCATCAGCACCGCGCCCGGGGGCGTCTCGCCCCGCGCGGCGCGATAGGCGGCCATGAAGCCGGAGAAATCGGTGTTGTGGCCCTTGGCGCCCTCGGCGTCGAAGAGCACGGTGTTCACCGCGCCCACCGAGCGGACCAGCGGGTCCTCGACCGTCACCTTGGCAAAGGCGCGTTCCTTGTAGGGGTAGGTCACGTTGATCCCGCGGTAGCCCGCGCCGGGGCACCAGGCAAAGAGGTCGTCGAAGTCCTTGCCCTGCTCGCGCGGGATCAGGCGGTCATAGCGGACCACCATGTCGTTCTGCCGCCCCACCAGCTGGTGTAGGAGGGGCGAGCGGGATTTGGCGATATTGTCGCCGATCAGGCCCAGAAGAAGGTCAGGCGCTGCCTGGGTCATCGGTCAGTTACTCCCGGTGCGGCCGAAGAGCCGCGTTTTGGCAATCCGCCAGAGCGGCGTCTGCGAGACGAAGATGAAGATCACGGCGAGCAGCAGCACGGTGGACAGCGGGCTGCTGAAGATGCCGGAGAAGAAGCGGCCGAGGTCCTCGCGCTCCGAGATGATCGCGCGGCGCCAGTTGTCGTCCAGCAGGCGCGACAGGATCACGCCGAGGATCACCGGACCCAGCGGGTAGCCGTAGTGCCGCATGAAGTAGCCGAAGACGCCGAAGCCGAGCATCCAGTAGACATCCGTGACCGAGTTGTTCACGGCGAAGGCGCCCACGATGGAGAGCAGCAGGATCAGCGGGATCAGCACCGAGCGGGGCATCTCGACGATCTTGGTGAAGATCTTGATGCCGGTCAGGCCGAAGAGCAGGATGAAGAAGTTCGCCATCACCAGCGCGCCGACGATGAACCAGAACATGTTCGGGTTGTCGACCATCAGCATCGGGCCGGGGTTCAGCCCGTGGATGAAGAGCGCGCCGATCATGATCGCGGTCACCGCGTCGCCGGGGATGCCGAGGGTCATCATCGGGATGAAGGCCCCGCCCACGGCGGCGTTGTTGGCGGTCTCGGGGGCGACGAGGCCCTCGATCGCACCGTCGCCGAAGGGCCGCGAGGGGTTCTTGGTGACGCGCTTGGCATGGTCGTAGGCCATCAGCGCCGCGATGTCGCCGCCGGTGCCGGGCAGGGCGCCGATGATCACCCCGATGGTCGAGGTCTGCATCGAGAGCGGCAGGTGTTTCTTCACGGTGCCGAGCGAGGGCACGATGCGGCTGATCTTCTGCTTCACGGCGGTCTTGTCGACGTGGTGCAGTTGCAGCAGCGCCTCGGAGACGCCGAACATCCCGATCATGACGGCGATGAAGGAAATTCCGCCTTCCATGATCTGAAGGTCGAAGGTGAAGCGTTCGGTGAAGGTCAGCGGGTCGCGGCCCACGGCGCCGATGGCGATCCCGAGGGCCCCGGCAAAGATGCCCTTGACCAGCGAGCCGGAGGAGAGCGAGCCGACCAGCAGGATGCCGAGGATCGCCAGCAGCATGTAGTCGCGCGGCTGGAATTTTAGCGCGAAGTCCGAAACGAAGGGCGCGGCGAGGGCGAGGACCCCGATGCCGATGAAGCCGCCGATGAAGGACATGACCGTGCTGACGCCGATGGCGGTGCCCGCCTCGCCCCGCTGGGCCATGGGATAGCCGTCCATGGCCGTGGCGATGGCCGAGGGCGCGCCGGGGATGTTCAGCAGGATCGCGGTGCGCGAGCCGCCATAGACACCGCCCATGTAGATGCCGACCATCAGCGCGAGCGCCGGGTAGACTTCCCACGAGAAGGTGAAGGAGATCAGGATCGACACCGCCATGGTGACGGAGAGACCGGGGATCGCGCCGATGTAGACACCGGCAAAGGTGCCGAGACCCACCAGGAGCAGCAGCTGCGGCTGGGTGATGACGGTCAGGAAGGCGAGGAACATGTCCATCAGGCGGCCCCTCCGGAGGTGAGGTTACGGAAGAACTGGAGGATCTCCGCCTCGGGCACGATGCCCGCGGGCATCAGCACGGTGAAGACGATGCGGAAGACGATCCAGATGATCAGAAGGGTGAAGAGCGAGACCCCGATGGCAAAGCCCCAGCCGCGGTCGGAGAGCAGCTTGACCGAGGCGATCAGGAACAGCGCCGCCGTGGGCAGGAAGCCGAGCGGGATCAGCAGCGCCCCGAAGGCGGCAAGGAATACGACGAAGACGATCACCTTCACCGGCAGGATGTCGCGCGAGAGGGTCTCGGTCGTGACCTTGGGCCGCCGCGCGGTCTTCACGAGGATGACGAGGGCCGAGATCACCATCGCCGCCGTGGTGGCCATGGGGACGGCGCCGGGGGCCGAGAGGGCGTCGAAGCCCGAGATGCCGTAGGCGCTCCACAGCAGGTAGAGGCTGGCCAGAGCCATGATGACGGCAAAGCCCAGTTCGCCGGGGCGGCGTTCCTTGGTGTAGCCGCCGGGGGTGGCATCGGACGTGCCGTCGTGGTGATCGGCGTCGCCGCGGTAGTCGGGATCCATTCTGTCCTCCTCAGTGTCGCCCGTGGCGGCGGGGGGCCGCTGCGACCTGGTCCAACGAGAAGCGCCGCCCATCGGAGAAGACGGGCGGCGCCGAAGTACGAAATCAGTTGTTTCGTCTGGCCCGCTCTAGCGGATCATTCGCCGGGCTTGGCGATGCCGAACTCCTCGGGCGAGGCCTTGGTGAGGCCCGCGTCCTGAAGCAGCCACGCGGTGTTCTGCTGCCAGGTGGTGAGGAAGTCCTGCGCCTCGTCGCCGGACATGTTCATGATGGTGTAGCCGCGGCCGTCCATCAGGCTGACGAAGTCTTCGTTCTCGGCACCGGCGGCATAGGCCTCGGTCAGCTTGGCCACCACGTCATCGGGGGTGCCGTTCTTGACGAAGACGCCGAAGAAGGGGCCCCAGGGCAGCAGGCTGGAGTAACCGTCGTTGAACTCCGTCACCGGTTTCACGTCGGGCAGCTTGTCCGAGGCTTCCACGTCCATGATCGCCAGCGGCTTCATCTTGCCGCCGCGGATCGATTCGATGGCCGCGCCCAGAACGGCGGGCATCACGTCGATGGCCCCGCCCTGCAGCGCGGTCAGCGCCGGGCCGTCGCCGTCGTAGGGCACCGAGATCACGTCGAGATCGCCCTCGACGCTCTCCATCATCGCGGTGATGACGGAGGGCAGGCCGCCCGGGCCGGTCGCGCCGAGGCGCAGCTCACCGGGGTTCTCCGCGATGTACTTCATCATGCCCGCGTAATCGTCGAAGGGGGCATCGACGTTGGCGACCAGAACGGCGGTGCCGCGCGCCAGCAGGTTGATCGGGGTGAACTCGCTGTAGTCCTTGTCGCCCAGGCCCATCACCTTGTAGAGCAGCGGGTTTTCCGCGCCCATCAGCAGGGTGTAGCCATCGGCCTTGGCGCCGGCCACGTGGTTCAGCGCAATCGCACCCACGGCGCCGGTCATGTTCTGAAGAACGACGGTGCCGCCGAGGACGTCCTCGGCATGGGGCGTGACCGAGCGCATCACCGTATCGGTGGAGCCGCCGGCCCCCCACTGGATGATGCCCTGGATCTCTTTCGTCGGGTAGTCAGCAGCGGCCGCAGTGGTTGCGCCCAGAACCAGCGCCGACACGGCGCCTACGATAAAGTGCTTCATGGTTTCCTCCCAAAAGCTCCTCCGGCGGCTGATGGGGCGCACGATTGTTGCGCATTTCACCGCCGTTGAGACAATTTGCCTCTGGCTTTGCATAACGTCAAATATCCTGTCTGCGCAATCGTGAACATGATGTTAATCATTCACGGCGTCGTGTGGCCGGCATCTGCCAGTGCTGCGCGGCCTCGGCCAGCTCCTTTCGGAACTGTTTTATGGCGTATTCCGCGAAGTTGGACAGCACGCGGCCCTTCTTGCGCACCACGTAGATCGAGATGGAGCCCTCCTCCTTCAGGGGGCGCCGCGCGATGCCGGGCATGTAGACCTCCGCGACCGAGAACTCGTCGATCACCGCCACCCCGAGCCCGTGGCGCACGAGGCTGACGACGGTCTGGGCGAATCGCCCCCGGACACTCTGGGTCATTTCGATGCCGGCCTCGCGGAAGGGTTTCGCCACGAAGGCGCCGTAGGGGTCGGAAGGATCCACTCCGATCAGGGGCTCCTGCGCCAGATCGTGGAGGGAAACCACCTCCTGTGCGCAGAGCGGATGATCCTCCGGCAGGATCGCCACCAGCCGGCCGACGGCGATCTCCTCGTTCTCGATGCCCGGGTTGCGGACGGGGGAGGACATGATCACGAACTCCCCCCGCTCCAGCAGCAGGTAGTCGATCGTCTCCTCGATCTTGAGGATGTTCAGGTCGATGAAGAGGTCGGGATAGCGTCCGCGCAGGGAGCGGATCGCCCGCGCCGCGATGAACTGCGCCACCGAGGGGGCGGAGGCGAAGGACAGCCGGACGTCATGGCCCTTGTGCAGCGAGTCGAGCGCCATCTGCAGGTTCTCGACCCCGTTGTAGACCTCGCGGATCTGGTCGAAGACGGCACTGGCCTCCACCGCCGGCACGAAAAGGCCGGCGCGGCGTTCGAAGAGGCGCAGGCCCAGCGATTCCTCTGTATGCTTGATCAACCGGCTGATTCCGGGCGCCGAGACGCCAAGGTGCTCTGCCGCACCGCTGATCGTGCCGCGCAGCATCACCGCGCGGATCACCTCGATCTGCCGAAGCGTGATCTCTCGCATGGGGTCTCCTCCTCCCATCTTAACGCCGTGTTACGACGCTGGCGAATTTGATAATTGACGTTAAGGTCGGATGGCAAGACATATCCGGCGTACAAGGTCGGGAGGTGTGTGCGGGATGAAGTCGGAAACCGATGTCGTCGTGCTGGGCTCGGGTGCTGCGGGGCTTTGCGCCGCGGTGACGGCGGCCCATTTCGGGACCCGCGTGGTCCTGCTGGAAAAGGCCGATGTGCTGGGCGGCACCACCGCCTGGTCGGGCGGCTGGATCTTTGCCCCCCGCAATCCCGTGGCCGTCCGCGCCGGGATCACCGAGCCGGAAGAGGCCCCGCGCCAGTACCTGCAAGCGGTCCTCGGCAATCATTACGAGCCCGAGCGGGTCGAGGCCTTCCTCCGGACTGCGCCGGAGATGGTCGGCTTCCTCGAGGAGAACACCGCCGTCGCCTGGGAAGGCGGGCTGAAGATCCCCGATACCTACAGCCACCAGCCCGGGGCGGGCATGGGTGGGCGCTCCGTCATCGCGGCGCCCTATGATGCGCGCGGGCTGGGCAAGGCGGTCTCGCTGCTGCGCGAACCGGTGCGGGAGACGACCTTCCACGGCATGACCATTCAGGCCGGGCCGGACCTGCGCGCCTTCATGACGATGACGCGCTCGCTGCCGGCCTTCGTCCATGCGACGAAACGCGTGCTGCGCCATGTCCGCGACCTCGCCGTTCATCGGCGGGGGATGGACCTGCGCAACGGCAACGCGCTGATCGGGCGTCTGCTGCGCTCGGCGCTGGACAAGGATGTCGAGATCCGCACCGGCGTCGCGGTGCGCGAGTTGCTGGTGGAGGAGGGCCGCGTGATCGGTGTCCTGCTGCCCGACGGGACCGAGTTGCGCGCGACCCGGGGCGTGGTGCTGGCCTGTGGCGGCTTCCCGCAGGATATGGCGCGCCGCGCGGGCCTGATGCCGCGCGATGACGAGCACCGCACGCTGGCGGTGGAGACGGCCACCGGCGACGGGCTGCGGCTGGCCGAGGGTGCGGGCGGTGTCGTGCGCACCGATCAGGCCCGCCCCGCGGCCTTCTGCCCGGTCTCGACCGTGCGCTGGCCCGACGGGCGCGTGGCGCAGTTCCCGCATATCATCGACCGGGGCAAGCCGGGGGTCATCGGCGTGCTGGCCGATGGCAAGCGGTTCTGCAACGAGGGTCTGGGCTACCACGATTATGTCGAGGCCTTGCTGAAGGCCGTGCCCGACGGCACGCCCGCGCGGTCGTGGATGGTCTGCGATCACCGCTTCCTGCGGCGCTTCGGCCTTGGCGTGGTGCGGCCCCAGCCCGCGCCGTGGCGCCAATGGATCGGGCGCGGCTACCTCAAGACCGACAGGACGATCGAGGGTCTGGCAAAGAAGTGCGGAATAGACCCGAAAGGCCTGTCAGAGACTGTTTCGCAGTGGAACGAGGGCGCGGCGAAGGGTGAGGATCCGGCCTTCCACCGGGGCACCACGGCCTACATGCGGCTGCAGGGCGACCCGGATCAGGCGCCGAACCCCAATGTCGCGCCGATCCTCAAGCCGCCGTTTCACGCGGTCGAGGTCGTGCCGGGCAGCTTCGGCACCTTTGCCGGCCTTTCCACCGATGCGCAGGCCCGCGTCTTGCAGGCGGACGGCACGCCGGTGCCCGGGCTCTATGCCGCCGGTACCGATGCGGCCAGCGTCTTTGGCGGCTTCTACCCAGCGGGCGGTATCGCCATCGGCCCCGCCCTGACCTTCGGCTATATCGCCGGGCGCGATGCCGCCCAGAAGGAGGCCTGACATGACGAGAGTGTTGACCGTCGCCCATCTGACCGCCATCGACCTGCCGCCGCCGCAGTTCATCGAGGCCGCCGCCGCGGCGGGCTTCGACGGGGTGGGCCTGCGCCTGATCAAGGTGACGGAGGACAGCCCCGGTTATCCGCTGATGGACGACCCGGCCCTGGTGAAGCAGACGCAGGCGGCGCTGGCGGCGACCGGGCTGAAGGTGCCGGATATCGAGTTCCTCAAGATCACCCCCGAGACGGATGTCGCCACGCTGGAGCCGCTTCTGGACGCGGGCGCCGCGCTGGGCGCGCAGACGCTGATCACCGCGCCCTATGACGAGGACCTCGACCGCCTCGCGGATCGTCTCGCCGCGATTGCCGAGCTGGCCGCGCCCCGTGGCATTCGCCCGGTGCTGGAGTTCTTCCCATGGACGGTGGTGCCCGATCTGGCGGCCTGTTGGCAGGTGGTGCAGCAGGCCGGGCCGCAGGTGGGCCTGCTGGCCGACAGCCTGCACGTGGACCGCTCCCGCTCCGACCTCGCGCTGCTGAAGGCGATCCCGGCCGAGCGGATGCCCTTTGCCCATCTCTGCGATGCCACCGTGCAGGGCAGTTATACCACCGAGGAGCTGCTCTTCACTGCGCGGGCCGAGCGGCTGGCCCCCGGCACCGGGCAGATCGACCTGCTGGCCTTCCTGCGCGCCCTGCCGCCCGAGATCCCCCTGGGTCTGGAGGTGCCGATGGCGGCGCTCACCAGGGCCGAGGGGCCCGAGGCGGTGCTGCGGCACATCGCCAAGGCCACGCGCGCGCTGCTGGTGCGGGTCTGAGCCTCAGCCTGCCGCGCCGGGGATGCGGTGCAGGTTGGTCTCGATCCACTGCGAGAGTTCGCTGATCTTCTCGGCGGCTTCCTCCCCCAGCGGTGTGAGGCTGTATTCCACGTGCGGCGGCACCACGTCATAGGCCTTGCGCAGCACGAAGCCGTCGGCCTCCAGCGTTTGCAGGGTCTGCGCCAGCATCCGTTCGCTGATGCCCGCGATCCGGCGTCGCATCTCGCTGAAGCGCAGAACCTCGCCGCGCAGGGCGATCAGGATCAGCCCGCCCCAGCGGCTGGTGATATGGGTCAGGATCCGGCGCGAGGGGCAATCCGCCGCCATCACGTCCGGTGCGAAGCGGCCGTCCTGCCAGCCGAGGGTCGTGGTGTCCGACATCTTTTTCACACTAACATTTTTGTAGGTACTTCCGTTTCGTAAGTAGGTGGTTAGGTTGGCCCCGTCAACATCCATCCCGTAAAGAGAAACGGAGACCCCCATGACCATCGCCATCACCGGAGCCACCGGCCAACTGGGCCGCCTTGCCGTTGCCGCGCTGAGAGACCGCGTGGCCGCCGACCAGATCGTCGCGCTCGTCCGCGATCCCGCCAAGGCTGCCGACCTCGGCGTGGCCGCCCGTGCCGCCGACTACCACGACACCGACCAGCTGGCCGAAGCCGTCAAGGGCATCGACACGCTGGTTCTGATCTCGTCCAGCGACTTTAACGATCGCGCCGGGCAGCACCGGAACGTCATCGCCGCCGCCAAGGCCGCGGGCGTCAAGCACCTGATCTACACCAGCATCCTCAAGGGCTTCGACAACCCGATGATCCTCGCGGGCGATCACAAGGCGACCGAGACCGCCATCGCGGAGAGCGGCATTCCCGCCACGATCCTGCGCAACGGCTGGTACACCGAGAACTACACCGGGGCGCTGCCCGCGTCGGTGGAACATGGCGCGATCATCGGTGCCTCCGGGGATGGCAAGATCGCCAGCGCCGCGCGCAAGGACTATGCCGAGGCCATCGCCGTGGTCGCCACCACCGAAGGTCACGCCGGCAAGACCTATGAACTGGCGGGGGATACCGCCTATACCATCGGCGACATGGCCGAAGAGGTCTCGAAGGTGGTCGGCAAGACCGTGCCCTACCAGGTGCTGAGCCAGTCCGACTATGCCGCCGCGCTGACCCAGATCGGCCTGCCCGAGCCGGTGGCCCAGATCTTCGCCGACAGCGATGCCCGCGCCGGTGACAGCGCCGCGCTTTTCGATGACAGCAAGACGCTGAGCACCCTGATCGGCCGCCCCACCACGCCGATGAAGGAAACAGTTGCAGCCACTTTCGCGTGATTGCCCCCTCGGTTTGCCCCTTTTTAGGAGGGGCAAACCCGCAAATGCTTTCATGAAAACGGAATCTTTGTTGCTCCGTAATTCACATTTGGCCAGTCTGAAATTCATCTTTTAGAATTCCTTTGGGTGGGCCTGTGAGACTTTCGAAATTTACCGACTACGCATTGCGGGCGTGCCTCTACCTGGCCGCCCATCAGGGGCGTCTTGTCCCCATCGCCGAAATCGCGCGGGCCCATGACCTGTCGCAGAGCAACCTCATGAAAGTGGTGCAGCAACTGGTCGAGGGTGGGTTCGTCCGCAGTACGCGTGGCCGGTCCGGCGGCGTGCAGCTGGCAAAGCCGGCGGAGGAGATCCACGCCGGTGCCGTGGCGCGTTTCATGGAAGGCGAGACACCATTGGTGGATTGCGCCTCCTGCATCCTGAACGGCTCCTGCGGGCTTGTGCGGGCGCTGGCCGAGGCCAAGGCCGCCTTCTACAAGGCGCTGGACAAGTATTCGCTGGCGGATGCCATCGGCGCCCATCCCCGCACCCTGCCGATCCTCATGGCCTATTCACAGGAAGAGACCGTGCGCGGTGCGGCCGCGGCCGGCTGAGCTGCTGAAAGCTTTGGCACGGTGACGCGCGCCGTGGCGTCGCGACGCGCGGGATGATGGACCTGCGGGCGGTCCGGGCCTACCACCGGGGCAGTCCAGTGGAGTGCCCCGATGATCCTGACCGACACCGTCGAAACCCGCGCCGCGCAGGCGCTGCCCCGGTCCCTCTACGCGGCGGAGGACGGGCCGCGTGCGTGCGCTCCGCTCAGCGGCCCTGCCGAGGCGGAGGTGGCGATCGTGGGAGCGGGCATCCTCGGCCTCTCCACGGCGCTGGCGCTGGCGGAGGCGGGAACCTCGGTTACGGTGCTGGAGGCGAATGAGCCCGGCTGGGGTGCCTCGGGGCGCAATGGCGGCCATGCCAACCCTGGCCTCAAGACCCACCCGGACGAGGTGGTGCGCGATTTCGGGACGGAGACCCTGCACTGGGCCTATGATGCGCCCCGGACACTGGCCGCGCTGATCGACCGGCTGGGGATCGACGCGGAGTTCCGGCAGGGCGGCACCTACCGCGCGGCGGTCTCGGAGGCCGGGCTGCGCGACGTCGAGGCGCTGACCGCGGCGCTGCTGCGCCATGACATTCCCGTGCGCTTCGACGATGCCGCCGCGATGGAGGCCGCCACCGGCTGCGCCCGCTATCCCGGCGGGCTCTTCGATCCGGCCGGCGCGCAGGTGAACCCGCTGAAATACACCCGTGCCCTTGCCGGGGCCGCGCAGGCGGCGGGGGCCGTGATCCATTGCGACAGCCCGGTCACCGCCTACGGACGTGAAGGCGCGGGCTGGAAGGTGACGACCCCGGGCGGCAGCGTGACGGCGGGGCGGCTCCTGATCGCGACCAACGGATACTCCGGCCCGCTGGTGCCGAAGCTGGCGCAGAGCCTGATCCCCGTCTTCAGCGCCATCGCCGCCAGCCACCCGCTGCCCGAGGCGCTGCGCGGGCGCATCCTTGGCGGGGGCGGGGTGCTCTATGAAACCGGAACCGTGACGATCTACTACCGTGTCGATGCCGCCGGGCGGCTGATCTTCGGCGGGCGCGGGCAGATGGAGGAGGCCGACGGCCTGCCCTCGGTCACCGTCCTGCAACGGCTGGCCGAGCGCATCTGGCCCGGCCTTGCCGCCGTGGGCTGGGCCTATGGCTGGAACGGCCGCGTGGCGATCACGGCGGACCATTACCCGCACCTGCATGCGCTGGAGGACAGCGGCCTTGTCGCCGTGGGCTTCAACGGGCGCGGCGTGGCGCTGACCACGGCGCTCGGCCCCCGGCTGGCGGCGCATCTGCGCGGCGAACCGGGCGCGCTGCCCTTCCCGGTGACCGCCATCCGGCCAATCCCGTTCCAGAAGTTCTGGCCCGTGGGGGTGAATGCCGTTCTGGCGGCGGACAGCCTGATCCGGCGCGTCCGCCGCTGACGGGACGACCCCGTTCGGGACGCCGCGTCAGACTGGCTCTTGATCCCCTGCCCCCTGCTGCCGCAAAAGGGGGGAAAGGCAGCACCGGGGCTGTGATCACAAACGGATCATAAATTCCGCGTTATGGCGGTACGATTTGTGTTGTTCCGCTCACGGAAATTTGCAGCTTGGCCCAAAGCCTGCGCCCGGGAGGGTCGCGCATGTCTGAACGAGGAGATCCATGTCGTTATTCCTGATCGTCGCCCTGCCATTCCTGGGGGCTCTGCTACCCGGGCTGATGATCGAGGCGGGCCGCCGCGCCTGCGGTCTGACGGCATTCTTCATATCGCTCACCGCCTTCGTCGGGCTGATGACCCATGTGCCCGCCGTCATGTCGGGCGAGGTCATCTCGGCCCAGGTGAGCTGGCTGCCCGACTTCGGGCTGAACCTGAACCTCTTCCTCGACGGGCTGGGGCTCTTCTTTGCCATGCTGATCCTCGGGATCGGGATGCTGGTCATCGTCTACGCGCGCTACTACCTGTCGCGCGACGACAACATGGGCGAGTTCTATACCTACCTGCTGCTTTTCCAGGGCGCGATGGTGGGCATCGTCCTGTGTGACAACATCCTGCTGCTGCTGATCTTCTGGGAACTGACCTCGCTGTCCTCCTTCCTGCTGATCGGCTTCTGGAAGCACCTCGCCGAAGGCCGTCAGGGCGCGCGCATGGCGCTGACCGTGACCGGCATGGGCGGCCTGGCCATGATCGGTGGCATGCTGATCCTCGGCCAGATCGCGGGCAGCTACGACATCCAGGTGATCCTGCAGAACCGCGAGGCGATCCAGTCGTCCGAGCTCTACATTCCCGCGCTGCTGCTGATCCTGCTGGGCTGTTTCACCAAGTCGGCGCAGTTCCCGTTCCACTTCTGGCTGCCGCATGCCATGGCCGCGCCGACCCCGGTTTCGGCCTACCTGCACTCGGCCACCATGGTGAAGGCGGGCATCTTCCTGATGGCGCGGCTCTGGCCGGTGCTCTCGGGCACCGATGCCTGGTTTATGATCGTGACCTCCGCGGGCCTGATCACCATGGTGCTGGGCGCGCTGATCGCGATCTTCAAGAACGACCTCAAGGCGCTGCTGGCCTTCTCGACGGTGTCGCACCTGGGGCTGATCACCATGCTGCTCGGCGTGGGCACGCCCTATGCGGCGATGGCGGCAGTGTTCCACATCCTGAACCACGCCACCTTCAAGGCCGCGCTCTTCATGTCGGCGGGGATCATCGACCACGAGACCCACACCCGCCACATCCCGGCGCTCGGCGGTCTGCGCAAGCTGATGCCGGTGACCTTCACCCTGGCCACGCTGGCGGCACTGTCGATGGCCGGTATCCCGCTGCTGAACGGCTTCCTCTCCAAGGAGATGATGCTGGAGACCGCGGCGCATCTGACGCTCTTCGACAGCCACCTGCTGGTGCCCGTCGCGGCGACCGTGGGCGCGCTCTTCTCGGCGGCCTATTCCTTCCGCTACATCAGCCATGTCTTCCTCGGCCCGGTGCGCGACGACTACCCCGCCCATCCCCATGATCCGCCCCGCGGGCTTTGGGGCCCGCCGGCGCTGCTGGTCGTGCTGGTGGTTGTGATCGGTGTCGCGCCCTTCCTGGCCGAGCCGCTGGTGATGCAGGTCACCGCCGCCGTCCTTGGCGAAACCGCCGAGGTCCCGAACATCCACCTCGCGATCTGGCACGGCGTCACCCCGGCGCTGAAGATGTCGGGCATCGCGGTCGTGGGCGGCATCCTGCTGCTGCTGGCCTATGCGCCGCTCTCCAAGATCTGGGAGGCGCTGCCCCGGCCCGAGGCCAAGGCGATCTTCGACGCCATCATGGACCTGTTCGTGGGCATCGCGGGCCGCGTGACCCGCGCCCTGCACAACGGTTCCTTCACCATGTACGCCGCGATCTTCACCCTCACGGTGACGGCGGTGGGCGCCCATGCGTGGTTCACCGGCGAGACCGGGGCGGCCACCCGCGCCCTGCTGCCGCTGGAGCCGCTGCCACTGGCGGGCTGGATGCTGCTTGTGCTGGCGACCGGGTTCCTGTGCTTCATGCACCGCGACCGGCTGCTGGCGCTGGTTCTGATGGGCGTGGTGGGCGTGATCGTCTCGCTGGGCTTCAACTACCTCTCCGCGCCCGACCTTGCGCTGACCCAGCTCTCGGTCGAGGTGGTGACGATCATCCTGCTGCTGCTGGCGCTGAACTTCCTGCCCAACCGCACACCGGCCGAAAGCTCTTCGGGGCGGCGGCTGCGGGACGGGCTGATCGGCATCGTGGCGGGTCTCGGCTCTGCCGGGCTGATCTACACGATCATGACCCGCAACTTCGCCTTCCAGTCGATCTCGGACTATCACCTCGAAAACTCCTACAAGGGCGGCGGCGGCACCAACGTGGTGAACGTGACGCTGGTGGACTTCCGGGGCTTCGATACCTTCGGCGAGATCATCGTGCTCGGCATTGCCGCGCTGATCATCTACGCCCTGACCGAGGCCCTGCTGGGCGGACCGGTCCGGGCGCGGCTGCTGAACCGCAAGCCGGATCAGCTGCGGGCCGGGGATGCCCACCCGCTGATGATGGTCGTGGTGACCCGCGTCATGCTGCCGGTGGTGCTGATGGTCGGCGTCTACATCTTCCTGCGCGGCCACAACGAGCCGGGTGGCGGCTTCATCGCCGGCCTGATCGTCGCGATCGCGGTGGTGGTGCAGTACATGGCCTCCGGCTTCGCCTGGGCCGATGCGCGCATCCGCTATCCCTACCACGGGATCATCGGGGCGGGCGTGCTGGTGGCCGGGCTGACCGGCATCGGGGCGTGGTTCTTCGGGAAACCCTTCCTGACCTCGGCCTTCGGCTACTTCCGCATTCCGCCGATGGAGGAATTCGAACTGGCGACCGCCATGGGCTTCGATCTCGGCGTGTTCCTCGCCGTGGTCGGCGCGGTGATGCTGTCGCTGGAAAGCTATGCCCGCCTCGCGCGGCGCTCGAACGACATTGTCAGCGATCACGCGATGGACATCGACCCGTCTCGCGATGATGCGCAGACCGAAGGACAGGAGGGCTGACGATATGGAATTGCTTGTCGCCAGCGCCGTAGGCGTACTCACCGCCGCGGGCGTCTACCTTGTACTGCGCCTGCGGACCTTCCCGGTGATCATCGGGACCTCGCTGCTCAGCTACGCCGTGAACATCTTCCTCTTCGCCACCGGGCGGCTGGCCGTGAACCAGGCCCCGATCCTGCGCGACGGGGTGGAGACCTATACCGATCCGCTGCCGCAGGCGCTGGTCCTGACCGCCATCGTGATCTCCTTCGGGATGACCGCCGTGGTGGTGATGATCGCGCTCGGCTCCTACCTCTCGGCCAATGACGACCACGTCAATCAGCGCGAGGAAGGCCAGCCCGACAGCGGCCGCGTGGATGAACCTGACGCCCCCCGTCCCGGTGACGGCGCAACCCGGGAGGCGCTGCAATGACCCATTGGCTGATCACCCCGATCGTCATTCCCGCCGTTCTGGCCGCGCTGATCGTGCTGGCCGCGCGGTTCCACCTGCGGCTGCAGCGGGTCTTCTCGCTGACCGGCTCGCTGCTGGTGCTGGCGATTGCCGCGGGGCTCTTCTGGCAGGCCTCCGACGGCACGATCCTGCTCTACCAGCTGGGCGACTGGCAGGCCCCCTTCGGCATCGTGCTGGTGGGCGACCGCCTGTCGACGCTGATGATCCTGCTGGCCGCGTTGATCGCGCCGCTGATCCTGCTCTATGCCATCGGCAGCGGCTGGGACACGCGGGGGCGGCACTTCCACGCGCTGTTCCAGTTCCAGATGATGGGGATCATGGGCGCCTTCCTGACCGGCGACGCCTTCAACCTCTTCGTCTTCTTCGAGGTGCTGCTGATCGCCTCCTACGGCCTGATGCTGCATTCCGGCGGCACGGCGCGCTACCGCGCGGGCCTGCAGTACATGCTCTACAACCTGCTCGGCTCGACGCTGTTCCTCTTCGCGCTCGGCACGCTCTATGCCGAGACCGGGACGCTGAACATGGCCGACCTCGCCGTGCGGCTGTCGACGCCGGGGATCGAACATACCGCCGGGCTGCGGGTCGCCTCGGTGCTGCTGCTCATGGTCTTCGCCGTGAAGGCCGCGCTGCTGCCGCTGCACTTCTGGCTGCCGTCGAGCTATGCCGAGGCCCCCGGCCCCGTCGCAGCGCTCTTCGCCGTCATGACGAAGATCGGCGCCTATGGGATCATCCGGTTCTACACCCTCGTCTTCCCGCCCGACCTGACCGTCACCCAGGGCCTCTTCGACACCTGGCTGCTGCCTGCCGCGCTGATGACGCTGGCGCTGGGGATGATCGGCGTGCTGGGCACCCGGCGGCTGGATCGCACCGTGGCCTTCGCGGTGATCGGCTCGATGGGGATGCTGCTGGCCTCGGTCGCGGTCTTCACCCCCGAGGGCATCGCCGCCGCGCTCTACTACGCGGTGCATTCCACCTTCGCGACCGCCGCGCTCTTCCTCATCGTGGACGTGGTCCGCGACCGCCGTGGCGCCCATGCGGCCAAGCTGGAAGCCGCGCCCACCTTCCCCGGTGGCGCGCTGGTGGCGGGGCTGTTCTTCGTCTCGGCCATCGCGATGACCGGCCTGCCGCCGCTCTCGGGCTTCCTCGGCAAGCTGATGATCCTCGAGGCCGCCACCGCAGGCCCGCTGGTCTGGTGGGTCTGGGGCGTGGTCCTGACCTCCTCGCTGCTGGCGGTGGTGGGCTTCTCGCGCGCCGGCTCCACCGTGTTCTGGAAATCGCACCAGGTGGACGAGGCCCATGCCTCCACCGTCGAGGACCCCGAGGACCAGCAGGGTGCGGACGAACCGCATGATCCGCCGGCCCATGAACCGGCGCTGCCCATGGTGGCCATCGGCGGCTTCATCGCGCTTCTAGTGGCGATGACCGTGCTGGCCGGGCCGCTGACCCGCTACCTGAGCGCCACCACGGCGCAGCTCTTCGACCCGGCGCCCTATATCGCGACGGTGCTGGAGACCCCCGGCAAGAAGATCGAGTACCATGGCGACGGCCACGGGCAGGACGATGCCCATGACGACGCCCATGTGACCGCCGAGGACGCCGCGACCAAGACGCAGAAGGAGAGCCACTGATGCCCCGCAAGCTCGCCCGCCGCATCCTGCCCCATCCGCTGCTGACCGTGCTGCTGGTGGTGTCGTGGTGCCTGCTGCAGAACCACGTCAGCCTCGGCACCGTGGTCTTCGGCCTGATCCTCGGCCTGCTGATCCCCGGTTTCATCGCGCCCTACTGGCCCGACCGGCCGCACATGAAGAAACCCCACCTGCTGCCCGGCTACGTGCTGCTGGTGATCTGGGACATCATCGTCGCGAACTGCATCGTGGCCTATATCGTGCTGTTCAAGAGCAACGCCTCGCTGCAGCCGGCCTGGGTTCTCGTCCCGCTGGACGTGAAGACGCCCGAGGCGATCTCGATGCTGGCGGGGACCATCACCCTGACGCCCGGCACCGTCTCGGCCGACCTCTCGGACGAGGGCCACGCGCTGCTGGTCCATGCCCTCGACGCGCCCGATCCAGACGCGGTGCGTGATGACATCAAGAACCGCTACGAACGCCGCCTGAAGGAGATTTTCGAATGATCGACCTCATCGACCTCGCCCTCCTCTTCACCTACGGCTGTCTCGGCGTCTCGCTCCTGCTGACGATGCTGCGCCTGATTGCGGGGCCCACGCTGGGCGACCGGGTGCTGGCGCTCGACACGCTGTCGATCAACGCCGTGGCGCTGATCGTGCTGATCGGCATCGCGGGCCGGACGCAGCTGCTCTTCGAAGCGGCGCTGATCATCGCGATGCTGGGCTTCGTCTCGACCGTGGCCTACTGCCGCTTCGCCCTGCGGGGGGACATCATCGAATGACCATGGACCTGATCATCGAGGCCATCGTGGCCCTCTGCATCGTCATCGGCGGTGTCTTCACGCTGGTCGGCTCCATCGGCCTGATCAAGCTGAACCGCCCGATGCCCCGGCTGCACGCTCCTACCAAGGCCTCGACACTGGGGGTCGGCGCGATCCTGATCGCCTCGATGCTGCTGTCGTTCTGGCGTGGCGAAGGCTCGCTGCACGAGTTGCTGATCACCGGCTTCCTCTTCGTGACGGCACCGATTTCGGCCCTGTTCATCGCCAAGGTGCACCTGCACCGGGGCGAGATGGCGCAGGACCCGCCGCCGCCGCCCAAGGATGATGTCTGGGCCACGCTGGACACGCCTCCCGAGGACCTCGAAGCGGGCAGGCCCGACCAGCCGAGCGCGACACCGGCGGAATGACCGCCCTGCACCTCCGGCCCGCCACGCGGGCCGAGGGGCCCCGCCTGGCCGAACTGAGGGTCGCCGCGATGCGCCCCTCGCTCGAAGCCATCGGCCGCTTCGATCCCGAACGCGCCCGGACCCGTTTCCTAGACAGTTTCGATCCCGGGGCCACGCAGGTCTGCCTCGTCGGGGGCGCCGTTGCGGGCTTCCTCGTTCTGCGGGTCCGGCCGGATCACCTCTATCTCGATCACCTCTACCTCGCCCCGGCGCATCAGGGCTGCGGGCTGGGGCGTGCCGCCGTGGAGCACGCCAAGGACAGGGCGCGCAGCGCCGGCCTCCCGCTGCGCCTGATGGCCCTGCGCGGGAGCCCTGCCAATGACTTCTACCGCGCGCAGGGCTTCCGCCAGACCGGGGAAGAGCCGCTCGACATCCTCTACGAATGGGCGCCCGGCCCGGTGTGAGGGCGCAGCGCCCCTGCGACCTGTCTCGGCAGCATAAGACGGACACGAAAAAGGGCCGGCGCGATGGCCGGCCCCCGTCCTGATTGCTGTCCTGACTACTGTCCTGACTTCCGCGCCGATCAGCTGTTCGGCAGGATCACGATTTCCACGCGACGGTTCTGCGCCCGGCCTTCCGGGGTCAGGTTCGAGGCGCGCGGCTGGTCTTCGCCACGGCCGAAGGCCACGACGCGGCTCGACGACACGCCCGAGGAGACGAGGATATCCGCCACCGAGTTCGCGCGGCGGGCCGAGAGCTGTTGGTTGTAGCTCGCATCGCCGGTGTTGTCGGTATGGCCGATCACCTGCACGGTGGTGTCGGGGTAGTTGTTCAGGCTGCGCGCCACGGTGCGCAGGTCGGTGGTCAGGTCCGCCCGCAGGGTCGAGCTGTCGGTGGCGAAGAGGATGTCCTGCGGCATGGTCACGATCAGGCGGTCACCGGTGTTGGTGATCATCACGTCATCGCCCAGCGAGCCACGCAGCTCCGCTTCCTGCTTGTCCAGCATCGAGCCATAGGCGGCCCCTGCCAGGCCACCGGCCACGGCGCCGATGGCGGCACCCTTGCCCCGGTCATCGGACACCAGGGCGCCCAGGGCCGCCCCGAGCGCGGCACCGGTGCCGGCGCCGGTCCGCGTGTTGCGGTAGCCGTCGTCCTGGTTCATCTCGGAACAGCCGGCGATGAAAAGCACGGATGCGCCGGTGAGCGCGAGAAGGGATTTGTTCACGATCTGCATGGGGACCTCTTTTGGTTAGTCATGCGAAAACTGCTCAGCCACAGCTATAGCAGAGCCATTGAAAGGCTAACGCACGAGCCCGTGAGGATCGGCAGGTTCCCGCCGACGTGATCCGGCCGCGCGCCCCCGGTCGCGGGCTAACCCCTTGTCACGCCTCCCGTCTGGCCGCCTCCCAGGCCAGCATCGCGCGCTTGCGCTCCAGCCCCCAATGATAGCCTGCCAGGGCCCCGCTCTTGCGCAGGGCCCGGTGGCAGGGGATCAGGAAGGAGACCGGGTTGCGCCCCACCGCGCTGCCCACGGCGCGCACAGCGCGCGGCGATCCCACGGCGCGGGCGATCTCGGAATAGGTGGTGACCTGCCCCGATGGCACCTGCAGCAGCGCCTCCCAGACCTTGATCTGGAACGGGGCGCCGATCAGGTGCAGCCGCGCCTCGCCCGCCTGTCCGAAGGCGGCGGTGACCCAGCCCGCCAGCGCGGCGGCATCCTCGACGTAGGTCGCCTCTGGCCAGCGCCCCGCGAGGTCCGCCATGGCGGCATCGTTCGCGCCCGCCGTGTCCTCCACGAAGCCCAGCCCGCAGAGCCCGCGGTCGGTCCCCATGGCCAGCACCTCGCCGAAGGGGCTGTCGAAAAGCCCCCAGCGGATCGTCAGCCCGGCGCCCCGGCGGGCATAATCCCCCGGCGCCATCGCCTCCCACCGCAGGAAGAGGTCATGCAGCCGCCCGGTGCCCGAGAGCCCGGTGGCCAGCGCCGCCTCCAGCGTGGTGAACCGCGCCTCCAGCAGGGCCTTGGCCTGTCCGAGGGCGAGGTACTGCTGATACCGCTTGGGCGAGACCCCGACCCAGGCCGAGAAGAGGCGCTGGAAATGCGCCGCCGACATGCCCATCCGCCCCGCAAGCACCTCGAGCGACAGCGGCGCCTCCGCCGCGTCGATCTCGGCAATGGCACGCTGCATCACGCCGTAGGCATAGCGCCCTTCCATCCCGTCCACCGATCCATCCATGCCGCACCTCGCACTCCTTGCGCCGTCGTCCCCGATCCTACGCCCGCCCCCGGCCTCCAGCGACCCGTTTCCTGCGCATTTTCGTTTCACAAATATCCTCGGGGGGCGGCGCGGGACGCGCCGGGGGGCAGACAGCCCCCCTCCCTCCGCCGAAGCCTGCGGCGCAGGTCGAAAACCCATTGGGGACCCCGCCGAGATATGGAATAACCCCGGTAACCCTTTTCAGCACGGAGCGTATCATGCCCGCCATCGACCCCAAGCATCTGCCGTCCGACCTCGCCCCGGTGATCGAGGCGCTCTGCGCCACGGGCATCGACCTTGCCGCCGTCATCGCGCGCGGCCCGCTCGGCCAGAGCCTCGGCGCGGGCGTCGGCGAGAACTCGGACGGGGACCAGCAGAAGGCGCTGGACGTGCTGGCGGACGAGATGTTCGAGACCGCGCTGAAACCGGCGGGCGTGAAATACTACGCCTCTGAAGAGCAGGAGACGGTGCTGACGCTCGACGAGGGCGGCCGCTACGCCCTGGCCATCGATCCGCTCGACGGCTCCTCCAACATCGACGTGAACGTCTCGATCGGCACGATCTTCTCGATCTTCGAGGCCGCAGGGGGCGCGAACGAGAGCTTCCTGCGCCCGGCGTCGGAGCAGATCGCCGCGGGCTACATCGTCTACGGCCCCCAGACCGGCCTGATGATCACCTTCGGCGCGGGCACGCTGATGTTCGTCCTCGACCCGGCGAAGGGGGAGTTCACCCTCGTCTCCGACAAGATGACGATCCCGGTGGCGACAAAGGAATTCTCGATCAACGCCTCCAACCGCCGTCACTGGTTCGCGCCGGTGAAGGCCTACATCGAGACCTGCGAAGCGGGGGAAACCGGCCCGCGTGGCAAGAACTTCAATATGCGCTGGGTCGGCTCGCTGGTGGCGGAAACCCACCGCATCCTGTCGCGCGGCGGCGCCTTCCTCTACCCCGGCGACGCGCGCCCGAAATACGACATGGGCCGCCTGCGGATGGTCTACGAGGTCGCGCCCATGGCCTTCCTGATCGAACAGGCCGGCGGCAAGGCCACCGATGGGAAGTCGCCGATCCTCTCGCTTCAGGCCGGCGAGCTGCACGAGCGACGCCCGCTGGTCTTCGGCTCGGCCGAGGAAGTCGACGAGATCGCCCGCCTGCACGGCTGACCTGCCGCACGGTTCCGAGATTGGCCCTTCGCTTATGGCGGAGGGCCTCTTATATGAGGCCCAACGCTACCTCATATGGTCACGGAGGGTTCAGATGACCTTTTCCCGCAAGCTCAAGATCGCCCCGTCGATCCTGTCCGCCGACTTCGCCAACTTCGGTCAGGAGATCGAGGCCGTCGAGGCGCAGGGGGCCGACTGGATCCATGTCGACGTGATGGATGGGCATTTCGTTCCCAACCTCACCTTCGGCCCGCCGCTGGTGAAGGCGATCCGGCCGCACATCAAGACCGTCATGGACGTCCACCTGATGATCGCGCCGGTCGATCCCTATATCGACGCGTTCGCCGATGCGGGCGCCGACGTGATCACCGCCCACGTGGAGGCCGGCCCCCACATCCACCGCACGCTGCAGGCGATCCGCGCCGCAGGCTGCAAGGCCGGTGTGGCGCTGAACCCGGGCACGCCCGCCGAGACGGTGGATTACCTCCTCGACATGGTGGACCTGATCTGCGTGATGACGGTGAACCCCGGCTTCGGCGGGCAGAAGTTCATCGAAAGCCAGGTCGAGAAGGTGCGCCGCCTGCGCGCCATGATCGGCGACCGTCCGATCCATATCGAGATCGACGGCGGCATCACGCCCCAGACCGCGCCGCTGATGCGGGCCGCGGGGGCCGATGTGCTGGTCGCGGGCTCGGCCGTCTTCAAGGGCGGCAGCGTCAAGGACCCCGCGCCCTACGGCGAGAACATCCGCGCGATCCGCACCGCCTGCGACACGCTGGTCTGAGCGTTCGCCAAGAGTTTTCGCCAGGAGTTTTCGGAAGGCCGCCTTACTGGGCGGCCTTTTCCATGGGCTCGTCACTGACCGGGAAGACCACGCTGACGCGGGTGCCCGTGGGGCCGGTCTCCAGCACCGGGTCGCCACCGAGTTGCTGGGCCGAGGCGCGCAGCACCTTCAGCCCCAGCCCGTGCCCGTCGTCGGCGCCCTCCGGCATCCCGGCGCCATCGTCGGAGCAGCTCAACTGAGCCATACCGCCGCCGAGCGAGCGGAGCTCGAAACTGACCACGCCGGGGCGGTCGTCGGGGAAGGCGTGCTTGATCGCGTTGGTGCCGAATTCGTTCAGGATCGTCCCGATCGAGGCCGCCTTGCGGGATCCCGCCCATAGCGGGTCGCAACTGGCGCGAATCGTCACCGTCTCGGGGGCGGAGCGGCCCAGCAGGATGCAGACATTCTCGGCAAAGCGGGCCACGTCGATCTGCGCGCCGGATTCGGTCAGGTAGAGTTGTTCGTGCAGCGCGGCCACGGTCTCGATCCGGATACGCGCGGTATCGAGCGCCTCTCGCACGGTCTCTTCCAGCGTGTGACGCGACTGCATCCGCATGATCGCCGTCACCGACTGGAGCGAGTTCTTCACCCGGTGATCGACCTCGCGCCGCAGCACGTCAGCCGTGTTGAGCGCCCGTCGCAGGTTGAGCTGCGCCATCACCTGATCGGCCATCACCCGCATGGTGCGCCGCTGCAGATCGGTCAGGACGCGGGGCTTGCGGTCAAGGATGCAGAGCGTGCCGATCGGCAGGCCCTCGTCGCTCTTCAGCACGGCGCCCGCGTAGAAGCGCATGGAATCGTCCTTGATACACAGGGGGTTATCCGCCGTGCGCAGGTCGGACAGCGTGTCGTTGATCTCGAGGAAATCGCCGTCGAGGATCGCATGGGCGCAGATCGACCGCTCCATGTCGGTCTCGCTGGCGCTCATGCCGACGCGGGCCTTGAACCACTGGCGGTGCTCCTCGACCAGCGAGATCAGGACCACGGGGCACTCACAGATCTCGGCCACGAGAGTGACGACCTCGTCGAAGGCGCCCTCGGGCGGCGTGTCGAGGATCCCGTAGGACTGCAAGACACGCAGGCGTGCGGCTTGTTGTGGATGCGGTTGCGCTTTCATCCCGGGACTTTCGAGTGGAACTGGGCCTTTGGCCATGGTGGGAAACCGGGGCACCAGACCGAAAACCGGCGGGCCGTAAAGAGCACTGATAAGAACACGATGTTCAGGGCTACCAGTTAACACCGGGGGGGACCATAGGTGCAAGGCCATGGGCGCTCTGCTGCTCATCGACTGGCAGAAATGGTTAACCGGGACCCGTCAACCGGGCCAGAAGCTCTGCCGCGTTGCGGACCTTGAACTTGCGCAGCAGGCGGGCCCGGACGTCCTCCACCGTGCGGGGCGACAGGCCGAGGTCACGGGCGATCTGCTTCGAGGTGCTGCCCCGGCTGAGGCCTGAGATCACGTCGCGTTCGCGCGGTGTCAGCTCCGGCCCCGGTCGGGCGTCGCCGAGGGGCGCATAGGTCATGACGATGCGCGACAGGGGATCGTCGGGGGCCAGCGTCCGGGCCCGGAAGCGGCACCAGAAGCGGCTGCCGTCGGTGCGACGCAGGATCCGCTGGTCGGTATAGGACCCGCCGCCGCGGAGCGCCGCGAGGCCCACGTCGCGCAGCCGGGCGAATTCCGCGTCATCCTCGTAGAGCACCCGGAAGCTGCGCCCGAGCAGCGTTGCCCGCTTTACCCCGATCATGCTGGCGAAGGTCAGGTTGCAGGCCCGGATGATCCGATGCTGGGCCAGCACGATGCCCACCGGCGCCATGTCGAAGGCGGCCTCGGCGAAATCTTCGGGGATCATGGCCTCTGCTCCGGGTTGTGTGAACTGTACCGTGAAACTACGGTATTGATACCGTAGCTTGCGCTCAGCATCTTGCGCCAGACCGAAAACGCCGCCCGAGGGTGGCCGGGCGCAAGGATGTGCCCATGATGCGGGGGAGGCGGCATGAGGAGGATGCCGCTTCCCCGGGCAGGGGCGCTGCGAAGACCGCCGCGGCGCAGGCCGGGGAGGGGATCAGGAAAGGTTCAGGGGGACGGCCCTTCGGGGGTGCTGGATCTGTCCGGAGAACCGGGGAAATATGTCGGCATCGACGACAGGATGGAATCCGCGCGGAAAGGAGCATCGCCACTCTGCCCCACGCGCGCGGCGACAACGCCTGACGGCCCGTCTACAAGGGTCGCATGGAGACAACAGGGAGTAACCCGATGATGTTCAAACCTTTCCGCACCGGTCTGGTGAGTGCGCTGGCCCTCGCCGGTGCCGTGAGCGCCGCGCAGGCCGATGGCAGTCTGACCGTAGCGATGCAGCTGGAGCCGCCGCACCTCGATCCCACGAGCGCGGCCGCTGCCGCCATCGACAGCGTGCTCTACTCCAACGTCTACGAGGGGCTGACTCGCTTTGCCTCCGATGGCTCCGTCGTGCCGGGCCTTGCCCGCTCGTGGGACATCTCGGAGGACGGGCTGACCTATACCTTCCACCTCGCCGAGGGGGTGACCTACCACGACGGCTCTGCCTTCGATGCGGAGGACGTGAAGTTCAGCCTCGACCGGGCCCGCGCCGAGGACAGCACCAACCCGCAGAAGGGGCTCTTTGCCGCCATCGACACGGTCGAGGTCACCGATCCGCTGACCGTTGTGGTGACGCTCTCCAAGCCGACCGGCAGCTTCCTCTTCAACATGGCCTGGGGCGATGCGGTGATCGTGGCGCCGGAAAGCGCAGACACGCTGCAGACCACGCCGAACGGCACCGGCGCCTTCAAGTTCGCGGACTGGGTGCAGGGGGACCGGATCGAACTGGTGAAGAACCCGGACTACTGGGGCACCCCGGCCGTTCTGGACGAGGCGACCTTCAAGTTCATCTCGGACCCGACCGCAGCCTTCGCCGCCGTCATGGCCGAGGACGTGGATGTCTTCTATTCCTTCCCCGCGCCCGAGAACCTGCCGCAGTTCGACATGGACCCGCGCTTCAAGGTCCTCGCCGGGTCGACCGAGGGCGAGACGATCCTCGCCATGAACAACAAGCTGCCGCCGCTGGACGATGTCCGCGTCCGCGAGGCCGTCGCCCATGCCATCAACCGGCAGGAGATCATCGACGGTGCCATGTTCGGCTACGGCACCCCGATCGGCAGCTTCTTCCCGCCGCACAACCCCGATTACGTCGACCTGACGGGCCTGTCGGACTATGACCCCGAGAAGTCCAAGGCGCTGCTGGAAGAGGCGGGCGTCACCTTGCCGATCCGGCTCAAGATGACCCTGCCGCCGCCGTCCTATGCCCGGCGCGGGGGCGAGATCATCGCGGCCCAGCTGCGGCAGGTCGGCATCGAGGCCCAGATCGAGAACGTCGAGTGGGCGCAGTGGCTGGAAACCACCTTCCGCGGCAAGGACTACGGGATGACCATCGTCAGCCACGTGGAGCCGATGGATATCGGCAGCCTCGCCAGCCCCGACTACTACACCCAGTACGACAACGCCGACTTCCAAGCCGTGATCGAGGAGCTGTCCGTCACCGCGGACCCGGCGCAGCGCTCCGAGCTCTTCAAGCAGGCGCAGACCATGCTGGCCGAGGACTACGTCGCGGGCTTCCTGTTCCAGATGGCCCTGCTGACGGTCGCAAAGACCGAGGTCGAGGGGCTCTGGGTGAACATGCCGACCCCGGCGGTGGACCTGACTGCCGTGCACTGGGCCAACTGACGCGGTCCCGGGGCCGGTCACGCCTTGGGCATCGGTCCCGGGCCGGCCGTCCCCTTCGGCCCCTCGGGGCCGCAAGCAATTCCCGCAGTCCCTCGGGGCTGCACGTGATCAAAGCGGCCCGCCAAGGCCGCCCCTGAACCCCGACTGATCCGCCGCGCGGGCCCCCGCCCGGCGGATCCTTTTCTCTCTCAAAGGGTCCCTGACCCGCCCCCAGAAGAAGACCTGTCCGACCCGTATGTTGCGCTACACCCTCTCCCGCCTCCTCTCGCTGGGCGTCAGCCTCGCGGTGGCTTCGGTGGTGATCTTTCTTGCCATCGAAGTGCTGCCCGGCGATCCGGCGGCCTATATGCTGGGCCTCAATGCCCAGCCCGACACGCTGGCCGCCCTGCGCGATGAGCTGGGCCTGAACGGCTCGCTCTGGGAGCGCTATGCCGATTGGGTCGGCGGGATGCTGCGGGGGGACTTCGGCACCTCCTACACCTACCGCTCATCCGTCTCCGAGATGATCGGAGAGCGGCTCTGGGTCTCGCTGCCGCTGGCGCTCTACGCCCTGACGCTCTCGACCGTGATCGCCTTCCCGGCGGGCATCTGGGCCGCGGCCCGGCGCGGCAAGGCGGCGGATGTGACCGTCATGGGCGTGACCCAACTGGGTGTGGCGATCCCGAACTTCTGGTTCGCCATGCTGATGGTGCTGGTCTTTGCCATCAACCTGCGCTGGTTCTCGGCCGGGGGCTTCCCGGGCTGGGACAAGGGCTTCTGGCTCTCGCTCAAGGCGCTGACCCTGCCGGCCATCGCGCTGGCCCTGCCGCAGGCCTCGATCCTCGCGCGGGTCATGCGCTCGGCCCTGCTCGACACGCTGAGCGAGGATTTCATCCGCACCGCCCGCGCCAAGGGTCTCACCAAGGGGCAGGCCCTGCGCCGCCATGCGCTGCGCAATGCGCTAATCCCCGTGCTGACGATCATCGGGATGCAGTTCTCCTTCCTGCTGGCGGGGGGGATCATCATCGAGAACGTCTTCTTCCTGCCCGGCCTCGGGCGGATGATCTTCCAGGCGATCTCGGCCCGTGACCTGATCGTGGTGGAAAGCGTCGTCATGCTGCTGGTCTTCGCCGTGGTCCTCGTGAACTTCATGGTCGAGCTGGCCTATGCCCTCGTCGACCCCCGGCTGAGGGCCCGCGCATGAGCACCGCCGTGACAGAACGCAGCCTCGGCGCGCAGATGCTGCGCAACCGCAACCTGCTGATCGGCGGCGCGCTCACTGTCGTCTTTGCCGCCGCAGCGCTGATCTCCTTCCTCTGGGTGCCCTATGCCGTGGACGGCGTGGACATCGCCAACAAGATCAAGCCACCCTCCGCCGCGCATCCCTTCGGCACCGATCACTTCGGGCGGGATATCCTGTCGATGATCATGGTGGGGGCGCGCACCTCCATCGCCGTGGCCATCGTCGCGGTGGGGATCGGGATGCTCTTCGGCGTGCCCCTCGGCCTCTGGGCCGCGGCCCGCAAGGGCACCCTGCTGGACGAGGTGATCATGCGCGGCAATGACCTTGTCTTCGCCTTCCCCTCGCTGCTGATCGCGATCATGATCACGGCCATTTTCGGCCCCTCCGCCGTCAATGCGATCATCGCCATCGGGATCTTCAACATCCCCGTGTTCGCCCGCCTGACACGCTCGGGCGCGCTGGCCCTGTGGCAGCGGGATTTCATCCTTGCGGCGCGGGTCGCGGGCAAGGGATCGGCGCGGATCTCGTTCGAGCATATCCTGCCCAACGTCGCGAACCTGCTGATCGTGCAGGGCACGATCCAGTTCTCGTTGGGCATTCTGGCCGAGGCGGGCCTGTCCTACGTCGGTCTTGGCGCGCAGCCGCCGATCCCGTCCTGGGGCCGGATGCTGGCCGAGAGCCAGACGATGATTTCCTTCGCCCCGCACATGGCGCTCTTTCCGGGTCTCGCGATCCTGCTGACGGTGCTTGGCCTGAACCTCATGGGCGACGGTCTGCGCGATATGTTCGACCCTAAACTGCGGCGGGGACGCTGATGAGCCTGCTGGAGATCTCCAACCTCGACCTCGACATTCACGGTGCGCCCATCCTGCGCGACGTGTGCCTCTCGGTCGCGCCCGGCCAGATCGTCGGCGTGATCGGGGAAAGCGGCTCGGGCAAGTCGATGACCGCCTTCACCGTGCTGCAACTGCTGCCCGAAGGCGCGCAGGCGCGCGGGCAGGTCACGCTCAACGGCCACGACATGCTGAGCCTGAGCGAGGCGCAGCTGTGCCGCCTGCGCGGCAACGAGGTGGGCATGGTGTTCCAGGAGCCTATGACGGCGCTGAACCCCATCCGCACCATTGGCGAGCAGGTGGCCGAGACGATCCTGATCCACGAGAAGGTCTCGAAATCCGAGGCGATGGCCCGGGCGCGCGAGGCCCTGAACCGGGTTGAACTGCCCGAGGACCGCTTCCCGCTCAGCCGATACCCTTACGAGCTGTCAGGCGGCCAGCGGCAGCGCGTGGTGATCGCCATGGCCATCGCCCTGCGGCCCAAGCTGTTGATCGCGGATGAGCCGACGACGGCGCTGGACGTGACCACGCAGGCACAGATCCTTGCCCTGTTGACGCGGCTGGTGCGCGAGGACGGCATGGGGATGCTGATGATCACCCATGACCTCGCCGTGGTGGCGGACATGGCCGATGACATCGTGATCATGCAAAAGGGCCGCGTGGTGGAAACCGGGCCCGCCGCGACGCTGTTCGAGACGATGCAGCATCCCTATTCCAAGGCGCTGCTGGCCGCCTCGACCCATGCGCCCGACCGCGAGGATGGCACGACCGAACAGCCCCTGCTGACCGTGCGCAACGTGGTCCGTGCGTATTCGCTGCCGCGCAAGACGCTCTTCGGCGCGCCGGGGCAGGTGCAGGCGGTCAAGGGCGTGTCCTTCGATCTGAAACGGGGAGAGAGCCTTGGCCTCGTGGGCGAGTCGGGCTGCGGAAAATCGACCCTGACACGGGCCATTCTGGGTCTGGAGCAGGTGCAGGGTGGCGAGATCCTGTTCGACGGCCAGCCGGTGTTTACAGGGCATGCCGCCAACCGCGCGGTGCGCCGCCGGATGCAGGTCGTCTTCCAGGATCCCTACGGCAGCTTCAACCCGCGCCACAAGGTTGCGCGCCTCGTGACCGAACCCTTCCACCTGCTTGACGCGCCCCCCACCGGGGCGGCGCGCGCGGCGGCGATTGCCGAGGCGCTGACCTCGGTCGGGCTGTCGCCGGAGGACCAGCACAAGTACATCCACGAGTTTTCCGGCGGGCAGCGCCAGCGGATCGCCATCGCGCGGGCGCTGATCATCAAGCCTGACCTGATCATTCTCGACGAGGCGGTTTCGGCTCTGGATGTGCAGGTGCGGGCGCAAATCCTCGACCTGCTGGCGGACCTCTCCAAGCGGTTCGGGCTGACCTATCTCTTCATCTCCCACGACCTCAGCGTCGTGCGGGCCATCACCGACCGGGTGCTGGTGATGAAATCCGGTGAATTCGTCGAGCGCGGCCCCACGGCGCAGGTCTTCGACGCGCCGCAACATGACTATACCAAGGCCCTGATCGCCGCGGCCCCCCGGCTGCCGGAAGAGGCCTGATCACTTCAAGGAAGACCCCATGAAAGAGCTCTGGTTCGACCCCGCGAAATGCCTGATCGGCGGTGAGTGGACGGCCCCCGCCGGCGGTGGCACGCTGCCGCTTTACGATCCCTCCACCGGGGCGGAGATCGGCGCGATCGCCCGCGGCACCGCGCAGGACATCGACGCCGCCGTGGCAGCGGCAGAGGCGGCCCATCGCGGCGCATGGGGCCAGACGCCCGCGTTCGAGCGTGGCCGCCTGCTGATGAAACTGGGCCAGATGGTGCTGGAGAAGGCCGACGTGCTGGCCGCCATCGAGGCCGCGGACGTGGGCAAACCCCTGAAACAGGCTCGTGCCGATGCGGTGGCGCTGGCGCGCTACCTCGAATTCTACGGCGGGGCGGCGGACAAGCTGCACGGGCAGACGATCCCTTTCCTTGACGGCTACACCGTCTATACCCTGCGCGAACCGCATGGGGTGACCGGCCATATCGTGCCGTGGAACTACCCGATGCAGATCATCGGGCGCTCCATCGGCGCGGCGCTGGCCACGGGCAACGCCTGCGTGCTGAAACCGGCGGAGGATGCCTGCCTGACGGCCGTGGCCTTTGCCGATCTGGCGTTGCAGGCCGGGCTGCCGGCGGGTGCGCTGAACGTGGTGCCGGGGCTGGGGGCCGAGGCGGGCGCGGCGCTGACCGGCCATCCGGGCATCCACCACATTTCCTTCACCGGCTCGGTCGGCACGGGCATCGCCGTGCAGAAGGCCGCCGCCGACAATGTCATCCCGGTGACGCTGGAACTGGGGGGCAAGTCCCCGCAGGTGGTCTTTGCCGATGCGGACCTCGAGGCGGCGCTGCCCTTCCTTGTGAACGCAGGCATCCAGAACTGCGGCCAGACCTGCTCGGCCTCGTCGCGCATTCTCGTGGAACGGTCGCGCTATGACGAGGTCGTGGCCCGGATGGCCGAACGCTATGACGCGCTGCGGGTGGGCCGGGCGGTGGATGACCTCGACGTGGGGCCGCTGATCTCGGCCAAGCAGCAGGGCATCGTCTCGGGCTTCATGGGCCACGGTGCCGACCTCGAGGTGGCGGGTCAGGCCAAGCTGGGCGACCTGCCGGGCGGCGGCTACTACGTTGCGCCGACGCTCTTTGCGGGCGCGACCGGGGCACACAAGCTGGCGCAGGAGGAGATCTTCGGCCCCGTGCAGGTGGTGATCCCCTTCGAGGGCGAGGAAGAGGCCGTGGCGATTGCCAACGGCACCGACTATGGCCTCGTCGCCTCGGTCTGGACCGACAGCGGGGCGCGGCAGATGCGTCTGGCCAAGGCGATCCGTGCCGGTCAGGTTTTCATCAACAATTACGGCGCGGCGGGGGGCGTGGAACTGCCCTTTGGCGGCACGGGCAAATCGGGCCACGGGCGCGAGAAGGGGTTCGAGGCGCTCTATGCCTTCACCTCGCTCAAGACCGTTGCGGCCTATCACGGCTGAGGAGGAGTGATCATGAGACTTGAGGGCAAGACGGCCATCGTCACCGGGGCGGGCTCGGGCTTCGGGGCGGGTATCGCCAAGCGGTTCGCCGAGGAGGGCGCCAAGGTGCTGGTGGCCGACCTGAATGGCGACGCGGCCGAGGCCGTCGCCAAGGAGATCGGCGGCATCTACTGCGAGGCGGACGTCGCGGACCCGGAGGCCGTGGCGATCATGGTCGGCATGGCCGAGCGCAACTGCGGCCCGGTCGATATCCTCGTGAACAACGCGGGCACGACGCATCTGCCGAAACCGATGGACGAGGTGACGGAGCAGGAGTTCGACCGGGTGTTCAACGTGAACTGCCGGTCGGTCTACCTGCTGGCCAAGGTGCTCGTCCCCAAGATGAAGGCACGCGGCACGGGGTCGATCGTCAACATCGCCTCCACCGGCGGGGTCAGCCCGCGGCCCAACCTGACGTGGTACAATTCCACCAAGGGCTGGATGAACACCGCGACCCGGGCCATGGCGGTGGAACTGGCGCCCTTCGGGATCCGGGTGAACGCGGTGAACCCTGTGGCAGGCGAGACGCCCCTGCTGAAAAGCTTCATGGGGCAGGACACGCCCGAGGTGCGGGCCAAGTTCCTCTCCACCATCCCGATCGGGCGTTTCTCGACGCCGCAGGACATCGCCAACGCGGCGCTCTACCTTGCCTCGGACGAGGCCTCGATGGTGACGGGCGTCTGCATGGAAGTGGACGGCGGGCGCTGCATCTGAGCCCGGTTCAGACGCATACATCCGAGTATAAGATCAACCGCCGGGCGATTGCCCGGCGGTTTGCTTTTCAGGCCGGATAACGTCGGGAAAGATTCGTTCCCGGTCGAAAAATGCCGTGTTGACAGGGCTATCGGTGCCCCTCACCATCGAATGAAGACGGAAGAGCGCCGCGGGAGGGCGGCAGATTCACGTTCGGGAGGACATCCATGAAGACTACCATAGCGGTCGGCGCCCTGATGGCGCTCGGCCTGGCGACGGCCGGCCATTCAGAGATCACCATCGCCCATATCTACGGCAAGACAGGCCCGCTGGAGGCCTATGCCACCCAGTCCCACAACGGGCTAATGATGGGCCTCGAATATGCCACCGAGGGGACCATGGAGATCAACGGCGAGAAGATCGTCGTGATCGAGAAAGACACCCAGATGAAGCCGGAGAACGGCAAGGCCCTGCTGGAAGAGGCCTTCGGCGACGATGACGCCGACATCGCGGTGGGCCCTGTCTCCTCCGGCGTGGCGCTGGCGATGCTGCCGGTGGCCGAGGAATACGAGAAGATCCTGCTGGTGGAGCCCGCAGTGGCGGATTCGATCACCGGCAGCGACTGGAACCGCTACATCTTCCGCACCGGGCGCAACTCCTCGCAGGATGCCGTGGCCAATGCCATCGCGCTGGCGGGCGACGACGTGAAGATCGCGACGCTGGCGCAGGACTATGCCTTCGGCCGCGACGGGATCTCTGCCTTCAAGGAGGCACTGGAGGGCAGCGGCACCGAGATCGTGCACGAGGAATACGTGCCCACGGACACCACCGATTTCACGGCGGCGGCGGAGCGCATCTTCAACGCGATGAAGGACCTCGACGGGGAGAAGAAGCTCTTCGTGATCTGGGCCGGGGCCAACAACCCGATGTCCAAGGTCAACGCGATGGACCCGTCGCGCTTCGGCATCGAGATCGCGACCGGGGGCAACATCCTCGCCGCGCTTTCGGCCTACAAGGAATTCCCCGGCATGGAGGGGGCGACCTACTACTACTACGAGAGCCCCAAGAACCCGGTGAATGACTGGCTGGTGAAGGAACACGAGGCCCGTTTCGGCGCGCCGCCCGACTTCTTCACTGCCGGTGGCATGGCGGCCGGTCTCGCCATCGTGGAGGCGATCCGCAAGGCGGGCTCCACCGAGACCGAGGACCTGATCGCCGCCATGGAAGGCATGGAATGGGAGACGCCCAAGGGCAAGATGATGTTCCGCCCGGAAGACCACCAGGCGCTCCAGTCCATGTATCACTTCAAGATCAAGGTCGAGGACGACGTTGACTGGGCCATCCCTGAGCTTGTGCGCGAGCTCACGATCGACGACCTGCCGATCCCGGTGCGCAACTAGTGGTTTAACGAGTGCTGAGGGCGCCGGTGCTGCTTCCGGCGCCCGTTTTTCATGCCCTCTCCCTGCGGCGGTCCCCTCATGACGCACGAGATCCTCACGACCCATGACCTGACGGTCCGGTTCGGCGGCCACGTTGCCGTGGATCACGTGACCTGTGCCTTTCGCACCGGCGAGCTGACGGCCATCGTCGGGCCGAACGGGGCGGGCAAGACGACCTATTTCAACCTCATCTCGGGTCAGATCCCGGCCTCCGAGGGGCGGGTCATGCTGGCGGGGCGCGACGTGACCCGCGCCTCCGTCTCGGCCCGCTGCCACGCAGGGGTCGGCCGGGCCTTCCAGCTGACCAACCTGTTTCCCGATCTCACGGTGCTGGAGAATGTCCGCCTCGTGATCCAGTCGAAGGCGCGGCGCGGCTTTTCGATCCTCTCGACCGCCGCCTCGCAGGTTGCCCTGACCGAGCGGGCCGAGGCGGTGCTGGACCGGGTTCGGCTGACCGCACAGGCCGGGCAGAAGGTGAGCGCGCTGTCCCACGGCAACCAGCGCAAGCTGGAGGTGGCGCTGCTCATCGCCCTCGATCCGCTGGTCTACATGTTCGATGAGCCCACCGCGGGCATGTCCGTGGACGAGGCCCCCGTGGTGCTGGACCTGATTGCCGAGCTGAAGGCGCAGAAGGACCGGACGATCCTTCTGGTCGAGCACAAGATGGACGTGATCCGCACCCTGGCCGACCGGATCATCGTGCTGCACAACGGGGCACTGGCCGCCGACGGGGCGCCCGCGGAGGTCATGGCCTCGGACGTGGTACAGGAGGCCTACATGGGCCGCGATCTGGCGGAGCTGGGGGCATGAGCGATCCGATCCTGCGTCTGGAAGGCGTGCAGACCGATATTGCCCAGTATCACATCCTGCAGGGGGTCGACCTCGAGGTGCCGCGCGGCAAGGTGACCATGCTCTTGGGGCGCAACGGCGTGGGCAAGACCACGACGCTGCGCACGATCATGGGCCACTGGCGCGCCAAGGCCGGGCGGATCACCTTTGACGGTGCGGACATCACCGCGCGGCCGACCCCGGCCATCGCCCGGTCCGGCATCGGCTTCGTGCCCGAGAACATGGGCATCTTCGGCGACCTGACGGTGGAGGAGAACATGGTCCTCGCTGCCGTCTCGGGCCGGATCGACCCGGCGCGGCGCGACTGGATCTTCGAGGCCTTCCCGCCGCTGCGCACCTTCTGGAAAGGGCCCGCGGGCACGCTGTCGGGCGGTCAGAAACAGATGCTCTCCATCGCGCGGGCGATGATCGAGGAGCGCAGGCTCTACCTGATCGACGAGCCCACCAAGGGGCTGGCCCCGGCCATCGTGACCACCATGGCCCGCGCCCTGCGGGAGCTGAAGGAGGCCGGTGCCTCGATCCTGCTGGTGGAGCAGAACTTTGCCGTGGCGCGCGCGCTGGGAGATCTGGTGGCGGTGATGGACGACGGACGGGTGATCTGGAGCGGCGAAATGGCGGAACTGGCCGGGGATGCCGGGTTGCAGGAACGGCTGATGGGGCTGTCGATGGAGAGCGGGCATTGAAGATTTCGGGCCTCCGGCGGGGATACTTGGGAACAGTGGATGAGAGGGCCGGCGCGCCGCTGCGCGGTTGGCGGTTCGGGATAGGGGGCGCGGCATGAGCCTTGCGCCCGATCACGCGCCGACCATGGCGCGCAAGAGCCTGGCCGAGCGGCTGGAACCCTGGGCCCCGGTGCTGCTGGTGCCGGTGATGGTCCTGCTGGGCTACCTGGCGATCCCGGCGACCTCGTCGTGGCTGACGTTGACGGTGAGCGGGCTGGCCATGGGGATGATGATCTTCATCATGGCCTCGGGGATGACGCTGGTCTTCGGGCTGATGGACGTGATCAACTTCGGCCACGGGGCCTTTGTCTCCATCGGGGCCTTCGTGGGCGTTTCGGTCCTGATCTGGCTGGGCGGCATGGCAGGGGCCCCCTCGCTGGTGCTGAACCTGCTGGCCATGGGAGCCGCGGCCATCGCGGCGATGGTGGTGACCGGCGGTGTCGGCTGGGCCTTCGAGAAGGTCATCGTGAAGCCGGTCTATGGCGCGCACCTGAAGCAGATCCTCGTCACCATGGGCGGGCTGATCGTGATCGAGCAGCTGATCGTCGTGATCTGGGGACCGGAAGAGATCTTCATCCGCCGCCCCGAGACGCTGCAGGGCGGGCTGACCTTTGCCGGGGCCGCGATCGAGAAATACCGGCTGCTGGCGGTGGGCGTGGGGCTGGTACTGTTCCTCGCCATGCGCTTCGTGCTGCGCCGGACCAAGATCGGGCTGATCGTGCGCGCGGGCGTCGAGAACGGCGAGATGGTCGAGGCACTGGGCTACCGGCTGCGGCTCGTCTTCGTGGGCGTCTTCATCGCGGGCTCGGCCCTGGCCGGTCTGGGCGGTGTCATGTGGGGCATGTACCAGGAGTTGATCACCGCCCACATGGGACAGGAGGTGATGATCCTGATCTTCATCGTGGTGATCATCGGCGGGCTTGGCTCAGTCGAGGGCTGCTTCATCGGGGCGCTTCTGGTCGGGCTCTTGCAGAACTACATCGCCTTTCTCGAGCCCAAGGTGGCGCTGATCTCCAACATCGGGCTGATGGTGGCGATCCTCATGTGGCGCCCGATGGGCATGATCCCGGTGGTGAAGGCAAAATGATCGCGACGCTTCTTTCGGGCGATGCGCCCCGGTCCCGCGTGCTCTCGCTCCTGCTGCTGGCGGTGCTGGTCTGTCTCGCGCTTGCGCCCTTCCTCTTTCCCGGCACGCGGTCGCTGGATACCGCGGCGCGGATCTGTGTCTTCATCCTGCTGGTGGCCTCCTACGACCTTCTGCTGGGGTACGGCGGGATCGTCAGCTTTGCCCATACGATGTTCTTCGGCATGGGGGCCTATGGTGTCGCGCTCTCCTGCGAGTATCTCGGGCGGAGCTGGGGGGCGCTGGCCTTCGGCATCGGCGCAGGCAGTGTGGCGGCCATCGCGGCGGCCTTCCTGATCGGGCTCTTCTCGCTGCGCGTCCGGGCGATCTTCTTTGCCATGATCACGCTGGCCGTCGCCTCCGCCGTGGCGGTGCTGGTGAGCCAGTTGTCGCAGATCACCGGGGGCGAGGACGGGCTGAACTACCAGATCCCGCGCGCCCTGACGCCCGCGTTCAAGTTCATGGACGAGCCGGTCTTCGGCGTGCGGATGAACGGCAAGCTGCTGAATTACTACGTGGTCTTCGCAGGGTCGCTGGTGGGCGTGCTCTTCCTGCTGCGCGTGGTGAACTCTCCCTTCGGCCGGGTGTTGCAGGCGATCCGGGAGAACGATTTCCGCGCCGAGGCGATCGGCTATCGCGTGGTGCAGTACCGCGTCGCCGCCACCTGCCTGAGCGCCGCCATCGCGGCCTTTGCCGGGGCGCTCTACGCGATCTGGCTGCGCTATGTCGGGCCTTCCACCGTGCTCTCGATGGAGATCATGCTGGATATCCTGCTGATGGTCGTCATCGGGGGCATGGGCACGATCTATGGCGCCGTGCTGGGGGCCACGCTCTTCGTCGTGGCGCAGAATTACCTGCAGGAACTGATGGGTCTGGCCGAGGGCGCCTTCGAGGGGCTTCCGATCCTGCCCGCGCTGCTCTCGCCCGACCGCTGGCTGCTCTGGCTCGGGCTGCTCTTCATCCTCTCGGTCTATTTCTTTCCGACCGGAATCGTGGGAAGGCTGCGCGACGGGAGATAGAGGAGGAACGCGCCCGCCGGGGGACCGGAGGGGCGCGGGAGGAAGATCATGCGTATCGGATTAGCCCTGCTGTGCTTCGCCTATGTGCTGAGCCAGTTCTACCGCACGTTCCTTGCGGTGCTGACGGGCCCGCTGGCCGAGGATATCGGCGCGGGGCCCGAGGACCTGGCCCTGGCCTCGGGGCTCTGGTTCCTGGTCTTCGCGGCGATGCAGGTGCCGGTGGGTTCCGCGCTGGACCGGGTCGGGCCGCGGCGCACGGCCTCGGCGCTGCTGCTGGTGGGCGGCGGGGGCGGGGCGCTGGTCTTTGCCGTGGCGCAGGCGCCCTGGCATGTCTCGCTCGCCATGGCATTGCTGGGGGTCGGCTGTGCGCCGGTGCTGATGGCGGCCTACTACATCTTCGCCCGGGTCTATCCGCCGGCGCTCTTCGCCTCGCTCGCCGCGGCGGTGCTGGGGATCGGGACGCTGGGCAACCTCTTTGCTGCCATGCCGGTGACCGCCGCGGCCGAGACGATCGGCTGGCGCGCGACCATGTGGGTGCTGGCCGCGGTCAGCGCCCTGACGGCGCTTGGCATCGGGGTGCTGGTGAAGGATCCGCCGCCCGCGCAGCAGGGCACGGGGGGCTCCTTCCTCGACCTGTTCCGGATCCCCGCGCTCTGGCTGGTGTTTCCCATCGCCATCGCGAACTACGCCCCCGCCGCCGGGGTCAGGGGCCTCTGGATCGGGCCCTACCTGCGCGAGACCTACGGGGCGGATCCCGCGACCGTGGGCTGGGCCGCCACGGCCATGGGGTTGGCGATGATCGCGGGCAGCTTCGCCTACGGGCCGGCGGACCGCTGGTTCGGCACCCGGAAGTGGGTGATCTTCACCGGCAACGCGGGCGCGCTGCTGGCGCTCGTGGCGCTGATCCTGCTGCCGCCGATGGGCACATGGACCACCACGGCGTTCTTTGCCCTGCTGGGCTTCTGCGCCGCCTCCTACCCGCTGGTCATGGCCCATGGCCGCGCCTTCGTGCCCGATCATCTCGCCGGTCGCGGCGTGGCGCTGCTGAACCTGCTGGCCATCGGCACTGTCGGGCTGACGCAGGTCGCCAGCGGCCGGCTCTACAGCCCCGGGATCACCCCGCCCGAGGCCGCCTTCCAGCCGGTGCTGCTGCTTTACGCGGGGCTTCTGGCCCTGGCGCTGGCGATCTACCTGCTGGCGCGCGACCGGACGGACTGAGGGGCCGATCCGAGGGGCGGCCCGGGCCCCCCGATTTGACTTTGCACCCCACCGGTCCATTTTCTTGCCTCGAACATCCCGGGAGGTGCGGGGGGCTGGCCCCCCGCGCTTCTCTCAACATGCGTGGGTCCCGCGATGCGCCCTTCCTTCACTGGCGCCTTCGCGGTATAGACCCGCGTCCCAATGCGAAAGGAGTCTATCCAGATGGGCTACAAAGTCGTCGTCGCAGGTGCCACGGGTAACGTGGGCCGCGAAATGCTGAACATCCTCGCCGAGCGGGAATTCCCCGTCGACGAAATCGCCGTACTTGCCTCGCGCAGGTCGCTTGGCACCGAAGTCAGCTTTGGCGAGAAGACACTGAAGACCCAGGACCTGGATACCTTCGACTTCACCGGCTGGGATATCGCGCTCTTCGCCGTGGGCTCGGGCCCGACGAAGGAATATGCGCCGAAGGCCGCCGCCGCGGGCTGCGTGGTGATCGACAACTCGTCGCTCTACCGCTACGACCCCGACGTGCCGCTGGTGGTTCCGGAAGTGAACCCCGAGGCCGTGGACGGCTACGCCAAGAAGAACATCATCGCGAACCCGAACTGCTCGACCGCGCAGATGGTCGTGGCGCTGAAGCCGCTGCACGACCGGGCCAAGATCAAGCGCGTCGTGGTCTCGACCTACCAGTCGGTCTCCGGCTCGGGCAAGGAAGGCATCGACGAGCTCTGGGATCAGACCAAGTCGATCTACAACCCGACCTCGGAATATGAGCCCAAGAAGTTCACCAAGCAGATCGCCTTCAACGTGATTCCGCATATCGACGTCTTCATGGAAGACGGCTCGACCAAGGAAGAGTGGAAGATGGTCGCCGAGACCAAGAAGATCGTGGACCCGTCTATCAAGGTCACCGCGACCTGCGTGCGCGTGCCGGTCTTCGTCGGCCACTCGGAATCGATCAACATCGAGACCGAGGAGTTCCTCGACGAGGACGAGGCCCGCGATATCCTGCGCGAGGCCCCCGGCATCATGGTGATCGACAAGCGCGAGGACGGTGGCTACGTCACCCCGATCGAATGCGTCGGCGACTACGCTACCTTCATCAGCCGCATCCGTCAGGACAGCACCATCGACAATGGTCTGAACTTCTGGTGCGTCTCGGACAACCTGCGCAAGGGCGCGGCCCTGAACGCGGTCCAGATCGCCGAGACGCTGGGCAAGCGGGTGCTCAAGAAGGGCTGATCCGCGGGATCGGTTCTCTGCAAGATTTGAGGAAAGGGCGGCGCATTGCGCCGCCCTTTTCGTGTGCCGCGGGCGGGGAGGGGGGCTGTCTGCCCCCCGGGCGCTGACGCGCCTCCCCCCGAGGATATTTCGGAACAGTGGATGGGGTGGGTGGTTTCTCGCCGGGTGACGCTGGGGCCGCAGGGGGGCAGTTGACCGGGGCGCGGGGGACTCCCACAAAAAGGTCATTTGCTTGTGATGCGGTGGCGGCGGAAGGCTGACCGTTACCCTGATGGAGAGGTCGTCATGCGTTCGTTTCTGATTTTGCCCCTGGTTTTGCCCCTGCCCCTGGTGTTTCCCCTTGCCGCGCTGGCGGAGGATTTTTCCGTCTCCGGCGCCATCGGTGGTGTGACCGTCTATCCGGACGGGGCCAGCATTACGCGGGCCATCCCCTATTCCGTGCCCGCGGGCAGCCATCGCCTGATCGTGGCCGAGATCCCCGAGATCGCGGCGGGCCTGCAGGCGCGGCTGACCGGTGCGGGCGAGGTGACCCTCGGCGCGCTCAGCTATCGCAGCGACCTTGTGCCGCCGCGCACCACCGAGGACAGCGCGGCGCTGGCCGCCGCCAAGGCCGAGGTAGAGCGGCTGGAGACCGTGGTCCGGGGCCGCGAGGACGCGGTGGAGACGATCCGGCTGGAGGCGCGTGCGGCGCAGGCGCGGATCGCCTTCCTGACCGGTCTGGGACAAGCCGACGGCATCGGCGCCTCGGGGATCGAGGCGCTGCGGGCGCTGTCGCAGATGGTCGGCGAAGAGGTCCTGAGCGCCGCGCAGGCGGCACAGGCGGCCGAGCAGCGCGCTGCGGCGGCCGAGCGGGACATGACGGAGGACCGCGAGGCGCTGGAGGATGCCCGGCAGGCGCTGGCGGCGCTGGAGACGGAGCGCGAGGACCGGACCTACCTGACCGTGGCGCTGGAGGCGGGTGCGCCGTCGGAGGGCGTGCTTGAGCTGACCTATACGACACCGCAGGCGGGCTGGCAGCCGGCCTATGGCTTTCACCTGACCACCGGGGAGACCCCCGCGCTGGAGGTGGAGCGGGCGGCCTACGTGCGGCAGGACACGGGCGAGAACTGGGACGGCGTGCAACTGGTCCTCTCGACCAGCCGGCCCTCCGGGCAGTCGGCACCGGGCTACCTGACGCCGGAGCGTCTCTGGGCGCAGGATCCGGAGCAGGTGGCGCGGGCTGCCTCGGCGGGCAGCATGAAGATGCTGGACGCAGCGCCGGCGCCGGTGCTGGCCGAGATGGCCGCCGCGGGCAGCTACGACGGTCTGACGATGCAGTACAGCTATCCGCAGCCGGTGGATATCGCCAGCGGGGCCGACAACCTGCGGCTGGCGCTGGATCGGCTCGACATGACGCCCGAGGTTTATGCCGGGGCGGTGCCGCGGCTGGATGCGACGGCCTACCTGATGGCGCGGGTCACCAATACCTCGGGCGAGATCCTCGCCCCCACGGACCGGGCCGATTTCTATGTCGACGGGGCCTTCGTCGGGCAGAACTGGCTCGACCTCGTGCCGGCGGGCGACGAGGTGGAACTGGGCTTTGGCCCGATCGACGGCCTGCGGCTTGAGCGCGTCATCGAGGGGCGCAGCGAGGGCGGGCGCGGCTTCGTCTCGCGGGCGAATGGCCGGGACGAGGCCGTGACGATCACCCTGCGCAACCTCACGCCACGGGACTGGACGGTCGAGCTGACCGACCGGGTGCCCTACTCGGAGCAGGACGACGTGAAGGTCACCTGGGAGGCGCAGCCTGCGCCTGCACGGCAGGACATGGACGGACGGCGCGGCCTGCTGGGCTGGGACATCGACCTGCCCGCCGGCGAGAGCGCCGAAGTCACGTTGCAGAGCAACGTCAGCTGGCCGAAGGAGAAGGTCCTGCGCTGAGGCGGGCGCGGGGTGCCGCGTGACACGTGACGCCCGACATGGATCCGGCATGGACCCAGCGTGGAGCCGTCCGGGAACCCGGGCAGGTCCGCGCAGGCCCGGGTGATCAAACAGGGTAGGGATCGGGCGCGGCTGCGCCCGACCGCAATGCGCTGACCGGGTTCAGACGGTCTTGAACGACTTGTCCGCGGGCACGTATTGCTCCACCCCGCCTTCGCCGATGTCGTTCCACAGGCCGTGGAGCGTCAGGTCGCCGGAGTTCACCGCCGCCTCGACGAAGGGGAAGGTCATCAGGTTCTCGAGGCTGACGAGCACCGCTTCCTTCTCCAGTGCGCGACGCTGCTGGTCATAGTCGGGCAGGTCCTTGACCCGTTCGTAGCCGGGGCGCAGCAGGTCCATCCAGCGGCCGACGAAGCTGGATTTCTCCTCCAGTTCCGGCGCGTGGCCCGAGCACATGTCGAGGCAGCCCTGCACGCCGCCGCAGTTCGAATGGCCCATGATGACGATATGCGCCACCTTCAGCGCCGTCACCGCGTATTCCACCGCGGCCGAGGTGCCGTGCTGGTTGCCATCGGGCTCATACGGCGGGACGAGGTTGGCAATGTTGCGGTGGATGAAGAACTCGCCCTGGTCGGCGCCGAAGATCGAGGTCACGTGGACTCGGCTGTCGCAACAGGAGATGACCATCGCGCGGGGGCGCTGTCCCTCGTCCGCCAGTCGTTTGTACCAGGACTTGTTCTCGGAGAATGTCGTGGCTTTCCAGCCGTGGACCCGCTGGACGAGGTAGGACGGCAGGGGCTTGGCGTGTTGCATGGGATATCCTTCTTCTGGGGGCCTTCACGAGGCTCTGGCGCAGAGCTTATAGGATGCGTTGTGGCGGAGTGAAAATAATTTGCCATGAAATAAAGAGAAAGCCCGGCTTTGCTGCAATGATTTGGGAAGACCTGACCCGCATTCTGCGCCTGCCGTGGGGGCGAAATGGTGGATGGACGTGATGGTGGGAAAAGTTCTGTGCCTGTCACAGAGGGAGCAGGTGGGCGTCGATCCGCTGCGGCTGGACCAGCTCTATGGCCAACTGGGCGAGTCCGGCGCGGAGGAGGTGATCTGCCGCGCCATGGAGGAGCTGGCCCTGCGCCTGACGCGGGCCGAACGGCTGTTCCGGCAGGGTGACTTGGCCGAGCTGCGCAAGGGCGCAAGGGGGTTGGCGGCCATCGCGGACCAGATCGGCATGACCGGCCTGTCGCTGGTGGCCGCTGACGTGAAGACCTGCATCGACGCGGGCGATCCGGTCGCGCTCTCCGCCGTCATCGCCCGGCTGATGCGGATGGGAGAGGGCTCCCTGACCGAGGTCTGGGACATGCAGGACCTGTCGCTCTAGGCCGCGTGCGACTGATGGTCTGCGCAGGGCCTGAGAGGGGGCTGCGACATCGTGACCCTGCCTTGCATCGCCCGGGGCGCATGCGATGTGAGCGGCGCCAGCCGTCGTCGTCGGGCCACGGCCGTGGGCGGGCGACAGGGCAAGCCATGCAGGGACCTGTCGCAATCCGCTCGTGTCTCAGCCGCCGCGGATCAGGTCGTCTTCCTCCTCGGAGGCGTCGAGGCCCAGCTCGGCCAGACCGTTTTCGAGATGGTCCGACAGGTGCGGCGTGCCGAGCAGGTAATCCACCGTGGGCGTCGTTGCCTCGTTCTTCGCAGTCTCGATCGCCTCGTCGAGGTCGGCCGCGGTGAAGCTGTCGCGGCCGATCCACATGACCGCCACGAGGCTGGCCGCCTCATCCTCGTTCAGGTCTTCGAGGAAGCCGCGCAACTCGCGCTCGGCCCGTTTCAGCTCGCGGGCCATGAGGATCACCTGGGCGATCTTTCTGACGGAAATCTCTAGCATGACACACCTCCTGTACCGGCGCCCCCGGCGGACCTCGCAGGGGGCCGGACCGGGCGCCGTCCGGGCAAGGGCGCACCGGACCTGGGCATCATGATAGCAGATCGTGCCGCCGACTTTGATATTTCGCAAATCCCTCCGCGAAATACAGCTTTGCGGCGTGTTTCTTGCGGGCTTTGTTACGGGCCCTTAGTGCTGATCGATGCTGTCGACCCGTCGGGTGGCCTTCAGGAGTTCCGGGCGAAGACCGGGAAGTAGAGCCAGCTGGGCAGGAAGCGCCCGAAGCGGAACAGCAGAGAGAAACCGAAGGGGAAGGAGCGCGAGAAGGTGTCGCCGCACATGTGCTCGAAGACCTCGTGGGCGGCCTTCTCCGGCTCCATGATCGCGGACATGGCAAAGTCGTTCTTGGCGGTCAGCCGGCTCTTGATGAAGCCCGGGTTCACCAGCTGCACCTTCACGCCGGAATTGCGCAGATCCGCATGCAGGCTCTCCGCCAGCCCCATGAGACCGGCCTTGGTGGCCACGTAGGGCGCGGCACCGGGCAGGCCGCCAAAGGCGGTGAGCGAACTGGTGATGACGATGTGGCCTTGGTCGCGGGCCACGAAGCTCGGCAGCACGGCACCCACGGCGCGCATGGCACCGGTGAAGTTGACGTCGGCCATCGCCTCGGCCTGTTCGGAGTTCCATTCCTTCGCGCCGAAGGGCCAGTAGACCCCGGCGAGGTAGACCATGCCGTCGATCTCGCCGATGTGGTGCGCGGCGGCTTCCAGCGCGGCGCGGTCGGTCACGTCCACGGGAAAGATCGAGGCGCGGCCGGGCAGGCTGTCGGCCACGGCCTGCAGCGCGGTCTCGTCCCGGGCCGAGAGGATCACTTCCGCCCCCACGTTGCTCAACTGCCGCGCAAGCGCCGCGCCAAGGCCGTCGCTGGCCCCGATGAGCCAGTAGCGTTTGCCGGTCCAGTTCTCGAACATGGGGTGTCTCCTCAGCTGCTGTGTCCCCCCCTGAAACGCCGGGGGGCCGGGCCCGGTTCCCTAGCGAGAGACCTCGGCGGCGGGCGGTTCGGGTCGTCGGCGGTATCTTGCGCCCTTCAGTTTCAGCTTCAGCGCCTGCCAGAAGATCAGCGCCAGAACCCGGCGCGACCCGACGGGCCGGCGCAGGCAGGCGGTGAGGATCCCGCGGCTGGTCAGGGGTTTGCGCGGCCCGGTCAGCGTGGCGATCAGCCCGCCGTTGCCGGCGGTGAAGTCGATGCGGATGCCGATCCGGTCGGGGCGGATGTCGAAGCGGAAGTCATAGCCGCCCTCGATCGGCTGGAAGGGCGAGACGTGGAAGATCTTGCGCGCCTTCAGGCTTTCGGCGGCGGTGATCGGCTCCAGATCGTCGCGGTGCACGAGGTAGGAATGCCGGTCGCCGAAGGTGTTGGAGACCTCGGCCACCACCACCCGCAGGCGCTCCTGCGCATCATGGCAGAGCCAGAAGGACACCGGGTTGAAGACATGGCCCAGCAGGCGCGGCTGCGCCAGCAGCAGCACCCTGTCGTCCCCCGGCAGCCCGTGCGCGGACAGCACCTCGCGCAGCCATGCCACGCCGCGCCCCTGCTTGGGCGCGCCCCCGTGGTCGCTGTCCCGCAGCCCGGCCAGGTTGGCGCGGTTGCGCGAGAAGAGCCGCGGGCGGTCGTACTCCGCGTCCGGGTCCAGCAGCACATAGTCGATGGAGTAGCGGAAGGCATTCTCCACCGCGCCCTTGCGGCCGTGCCATGTATGGCCGGGGATATGTTCGGGCCGGGTCATCGTGGCGCTCACTCCGCGGCGACGGCACTCTGGGCCGCCCGCGCGGCGATCCCATCCGCCACCGCATGGGCCGAGGCGAGCCCGTCCTCGTGGAAGCCGTTGCGCAGCCATGCACCGCAGAACCACGTCCGGTTCGTGCCGTTGAGCTGGCGCAGCGCCTCCTGTGCCTGCAGCGCTTCGAGGTCATAGACCGGGTGGCGCATCGTGGTCTCGTCGTAGATCAGCTCCTCCCGGATCGGGCGGGTGGAGTTGAGGGTGACGAAATGCGGATCGTCCATCGGGATCGGCTGGAGCGAATTCATCCAGTAGGTCAGGTCGATCTCGTCGCCGGGCTTGCCCGCGACCTCGGTGTAGTTCCACGACGACCACGCCCCGCGCCGTTTCGGCATGATCGAGGCATCGGCGTGCAGGACGACGCGGTTGGGCTGGTAGCGGATCGCCCCCAGCAGGCGGCGTTCGTCGGCTCCGGCATCGGCCAGCAGGCGCAGCGTGTCGTCGGAATGGGTCGCCATGACCACCTCGTCGAAGACCTCCCATGCGCCGTTTTCCTGTCGGATCTCGACGCCCAGAACGGTGCGGGTGACGGCGCGGACAGGGGCGCCCGTGCGGATTTCCACGCCGCGATGGCGCAGCGCCTCCTCCAGTCGCCGCACGTATTCGACAGAGCCGCCCTTCACCGTGTACCACTGGTGCTGACCGGTGTGGTGCAGCAGGGCGTGGTTCTCGAAGAACTGGATCATGGCGCGGGCCGGGAAGTCGAGGATCTTCTCCTTCGGCGTGGACCAGATCGCGCCGGAGAGCGGCAGCAGGTAATAGTCCCGGAACCACGTGCCCATGCGCATCTTGCGCAGGAAGTCGCGGATCGAGAGGTGATCCTCCTGCGCCATCTCCAGCGCGGTCGCGTTGAACCGCATGACATCGCGCAGCATGGTCAGGAAGCGCGGATCGAACATGTTCTTCTTCTGGGTGAAGACGGCGGGGAGGTCCTTCAGCCCGTATTCCAGCCGCCCGCCCTTCAGGGAGGCACCGAAGCTCATGGAGCTTTCACAGATCGGCACGTCGAGGTCCTCGAAGAGGTCCACCAGATACGGGTAGTTCGCCTTGTTGAAGACGATGAAGCCGGTGTCCACGGGCTGATCGCCGCGCTTGCCCGCCATCAGCGTGCGGGCGTGCCCGCCAAGGCGCGGCGCGGCTTCGATCAGCGTGACATGGTGATGACGCGAGAGCAGATGCGCCGCCCCCATTCCGGAGATACCGGCGCCGATGACGGCAATGCGGCGCGCGGGGCCGGTCGGGGTCTGGGTGTCCATGTCATCCTCATTCAGGTCTTTGATATGTGTACGATGACGGGCCAAAGGTGGATCGAAAGTTTCCCCGCGATGACCGGCCTTTCTGCGCGGGGGCGTATGGGGCCGACAGCGCGGCCCGCGGGCAAGAATTTTACGAAAAATTCTTGTGAAAATTCTTCCTTAAGAATTTTCGGCGCCCCGGGGAGGGGCCCGGGGTCTTCCAAACTACCGGGGCCGCGCAGGAGCAAAAGCCGCGTGGCAGAATCGAAACCGCCATGCTAGATTTGGGGCCATGCTGCGACCTGATCCCAAGATAAGCGAAAATCGCCCCGTCATCCGCCAGCTGGATGAGGCTGCAATCAACCGGATTGCCGCCGGCGAGGTGGTGGAACGACCTGCCTCTGCCGTGAAGGAACTGGTGGAGAACGCGATCGACGCGGGGGCGCGGCGCATCCATGTCACCATCGCGGATGGCGGCAAGACCCTTATCCGTGTCGAGGATGACGGCTGTGGCATTGCGCCCGCCGATCTGCCGCTGGCTCTGGCGCGACATGCGACCTCGAAGATCGACGGCTCGGACTTGCTGGCGATCCATTCCTTCGGCTTCCGGGGCGAGGCGCTGCCCTCGCTCGGCGCCGTCGGGCGGCTGCGCATCACCTCCCGCGCAAGGGGCGAGGACGCGGCAGAGATCACCGTCACCGGCGGCCGCATGGGCGAGGTCCGGCCCGCCGCGCTGAACGGCGGCACCGTGGTCGAGTTGCGCGATCTCTTCTTCGCCACCCCGGCCCGGCTCAAGTTCCTGCGCACCGACCGGGCGGAGTCGCAGGCCGTGACCGATGTGGTCAAGCGCCTCGCCATGGCCGAGCCCTTCGTGGGCTTCACCCTGACCGATACGTCGAACGACAACACCCGCACCGTCTTCCGGGCGGATGCGGAGAACGGCGATCTCTTCGACGCCTTGCACCAGCGGCTGGCCAATATCCTCGGCCGCGAGTTTGCCGAGAATGCGCTGAAGATCGACGCCACCCGCGAGGGGCTGCACATGACCGGCTATGCCGCCCTGCCGACCTATTCGCGCGGCGCGGCGGTGGCGCAGTATCTCTTCGTCAACGGCCGCCCGGTGCGGGACAAGCTCCTGACCGGCGCCCTGCGCGCCGCCTATTTCGACGTGCTCTCGCGCGACCGGCACCCGGCGGCGGCGCTCTTCCTCGAGTGCGATCCGCAACTGGTGGACGTGAACGTGCACCCGGCGAAATCCGAGGTGCGGTTCCGCGATCCGGGTCTTGCGCGCGGCCTCGTCGTCTCCGGCCTGCGCCATGCGCTCGCGGAGGCCGGGCACCGCGCCTCCTCCACCGTGGGCGGGGCGACGCTGGGAGCCTTCCGGCCCGAGCCCACGACAGACCACACGGGCAGTGCGCGGATCTACCAGATGGATCGCCCCTCGCTCGGCGCGCGCGGCGCCAGCTACAGCGGGCAGGCCCCGGCCGACTGGACCCCCGCGCCCCCCTATCCGGGCCACGCCCCGGTGGAGCGCCCGCAGGCCATGGCAGAGGCTTCCGCGCTCTTCGAGACCGGCGCCTCGGCCCGGGTCGAGCCCGTCATCGAGGATGTGCCGCAGACGGATCACCGTCCGCTCACCGCCTATCCCCTCGGCGCGGCGCGGGCGCAGGTGCACGAGAACTACATCATCGCCCAGACCGAGACCGGCATGATCATCGTGGACCAGCACGCCGCCCACGAACGCCTTGTCTACGAGAAGCTCAAGGCCCAGATGGCCGAAAACGGCGTCGCCGCGCAGGCGCTCCTGATCCCCGAGATCGTCGAGCTCTCCTCGGGCGACTGCGCCCGGCTGATGGAGGTGGCCGAGGACCTCGCGCGCTTCGGCCTGACGGTGGAGCCCTTCGGCGGCGATGCCATCGCCGTGCGCGAGACGCCGGCGATCCTCGGGCGGGTCGACTGCAAGGCGATGATCCTCGACATCCTCGACGAGCTGGAGGACCAGGGCGACAGCCAGACCCTTCAGGCGCGGATCGAGGCGATCCTCTCGCGGGTGGCCTGCCATGGCTCGATCCGCTCCGGCCGCCGGATGCAGGCCGAGGAGATGAACGCCCTCCTGCGCGAGATGGAGGCGACGCCCCTGTCGGGCCAGTGCAACCACGGGCGCCCGACCTATGTCGAGCTGAAGCTCTCCGATATCGAACGGCTCTTCGGGCGGTCATGATCCAGATCGCAGGGCAGAGCTATTCCCTCGGCGATCCGCTGGTGATTGCCGTGCTTGTCGGTGGCGTCGCGCTGCTGGCGATCCTCGGGCTGTTGCTGGCCACCGTGCGGGCGGCGGGCCGGTCGGCGCAGGCGGCGGAGCCGCTGATCTGGCAGATGGACCAGCTGGGCCGCGCGGTCGACGGGCTGGGCCGGGGGCAGGAGCAGCTGGCAGGCACCGTCCACGCCGTCTCCAACGCGCAGGCGCAGGGTCAGGCGCAGACCCTTCAGGCGATGGAAAGCCGCCTCGCCGCGGTGACCCAGCAGGTGAACGACCGGCTGCACCAGAACGCGATGCACACCGCCCGCGCCCTGTCCGAGATGCAGCAGAAGATGCACACGCAGCTTCAGGGTGGGTCGGAGAAGACGACGAAGTCGCTGGCCGAGTTGCAGATGCGATTGCAGGCGATCGACAAGGCGCAGGAGAACATCACCAAGCTGTCGGGCGACGTGCTGTCGCTGCAGGACATCCTGTCGAACAAGCAGACCCGCGGCGCCTTCGGGGAAATCCAGCTGAACGACATCGTGTCGAAGGCGCTGCCGTCGGACAGCTACAGCTTCCAGGTGACGCTGTCGAACGGGCGGCGGGCGGATTGCCTGATCCATCTGCCGAACCCGCCGGGGCCGATCGTCATCGACAGCAAGTTCCCGCTGGAGGCCTACGAGGCGCTGCGCCGGGCCGAGACACCGGAGCAGGCCCGCGCCGCGCAGCAGCAGTTCCGCATGGCGGTGCGCACCCATATCCGCGCGATCTCCGAGCGTTATATCCTCGAAGGCGAGACCGCCGAGGGCGCGCTCATGTTCCTGCCCTCCGAGGCGGTCTATGCCGAGCTGCACGCCAATTTCCCCGAGGTGGTGCGCGAGGGGTTCAATGCCCGGGTCTGGACCGTCTCGCCCACGACCTGCATGGCGACGCTGAACACGATGCGCGCGATCCTCAAGGATGCGCGGATGCGGGAACAGGCCGGGGCGATCCGCGCCACGCTGAAGCTGCTGCACCGGGACGTGGAACTGGTGGTGGAGCGGGTCGGCAAGCTGCAGACCCATTTCGGGCAGGCCCGGGCCGACCTCGAAGGCATCGGCACCGCGGCGGAGCGGGCTGGCAAACGGGCGGCGAAGCTCGACAATTTCGACTTCGAGGAACTGGCCCCGGATGACGGGCAGGTCGTGCCGCTGAAACGCCCGGAATGAGCGCGGGCAGCATCGCCCGGTGGCCGACCCGGATATGCAAGAACGCCCGCATCGGCTGATGCGGGCGTCTTGGTATCAGGGGGCAGTGGCGCTTCGTGATCCACCTCCGGCACGGCAACCGTGCCGGGGTGACCCCGTCAGATCTTGAAGAACGGCTGCGCCAGCCGCGGCCGCCACGAATTGAACCGCAGCGGTGCATCGGTGGCGGCAAGGCAGATGCAATCCTCGCCGATGTCCGCGACGGGCGTGTGGTTCAGCTCCTCGTCGGCCACCTCCACGTCGCCGGGGCCGAACCGGTCGTCCTCGTCGGTGAAGGCACCCCGCAGCACCAGCGTCAGCTCCATCCCCCGGTGGCCGTGATCGGGCATCGCCGCGCCGGCGGGAATGTAGAGCAGCCGGGCCGAGGCGCTTTTCGACGTCGGCAGGATCGCCTGTTTCACGCCCATGCCGACGGGTCGCCAGCGGATGTCGTCCACGTCGCCCCCGATGTAATCGCGCACAGGCGCGGGCAGGCTGCCAGCCCTAGAGCGCGGCATCCGCGGCTCAGGGGCCGTGTCGAGCCGTGCGAGCACGGCGTCGAGCGCGCCTGCCTCCATGGCCGAGACACCCGCGACCTCCGCGCCCTGCGCTTCCAGCACGGCGCCGCCCAGCGACTCCAGTGCCTCGAGCCGGGCGCGGCAGTCGTCGCACATCGACACATGTGTCGCGACGACAAGCGAAAACGCCTCGGGCAGGGTGCCCGCGGCATATCCCATCAGCAGGCTCTCGGTCAGGTGATGCTTGATCCCCATCTGGCTACCTCATGACCCCATGGCGTGGCGCAAGCGGTCCAGCGCCAGCCGGATACGCGACTTGATCGTGCCGAGCGGCAGCCCCGTCGCCTCCGCGATCTCGCGGTGGGACAGGTCGCCGAAATAGGCCTGTTCGATCAGTCGCCTCTGTTTCTCGGGCAGCGCCGCCATGGCCCGGCCCAGCTTCTCACTTTCCTGTTGCAGCCCCAGCACGTCGTCAGGCTCGGGATCGGCCTCCGGACCCCATCCGAGGTCCTCCGGCTCCGGCCTGCGCTCCTTGCGGGCGATGTCGATGCGGCGATTCCGGGCGATCGTGAAGATCCAGGTGGCGACGGAGGCCCGCGACGGATCGTACATCGCCGCCTTGCGCCAGACCGTGACAAGCACGTCCTGCGCGCAATCCTCGGCGACCGCAGGTTCGGCGCCCCCCTTGATCAGGAAGGCCTTCACCCGCGGGGCGAAATGGGCAAAGAGCGCGGCAAAGGCCGCCCGGTCCCCATGATCGCGGATCGCCCGCATTTCAGTGACCCAGTCCCGATGGGGCTTGGTCACGCCTGTCTTCGCACCGGTCGTCATGCGCCCATGAAGACCCGCCCGAAGGGCAGGTTGCAAGGGCTCATTCTCTGATCGCGCATCGAGCAACATATCCAGTGTACGGGACGCGGCGCGAAGCGGATCACTCCCGCTTTCATCTTTCCCAAAATACTCATCTGCACCCCCGCACAGCCCGCGCCCCGGCCGAAGGTTGAGCCCCCAAGGCGCGGCTCAGTCGTTGGCGGCCTTGTACCACGCCATGATCAGCTGGCGCTCCTCCGGCTCGATGAAGGAGAGGTTGGCGGGCGGCATCGCGTGGCCAAGCCCGGCCTGAAGGTAGATCGCATGGGCGTTCCGCGCGATCTGGTTCGGGGTCTCAAGCCGCACGCCCTTGGGCGGCCAGAGCAGCCCGTCCCAGGCCGGCTCTGCGGCATGGCACATGGAGCAGCGGCCCATGACGATATCGGTGACCGCGTCGAAATGTTCGGCCTGCGCATAGCGCAGCGCGGCGCCGCTGGCCTCCTCCGGCTCCTCCGCGCGGAACAGCGGCGCGGTGGAGAGCCACATGATGATCACGAAGAGCACCGCCGTCGCCAGCCAGGTCCAGCGCGGATTGCCCTTCCGCGCGTGGATCGTGTTGAAATAATGCCGGATCGTCACGCCCATGAGGAAGACGAGGCTGGCGATGATCCAGTTGTACTGGCTCGCGAAGGCCAGCGGGTAGTGGTTCGACAGCATCATGAAGAGCACGGGCAGCGTTAGGTAGTTGTTATGGGTCGACCGCTGCTTGGCGATCTTGCCGTACTTCGGATCGGGCTTGCGGCCCGCCTTCAGGTCCTTGACCACGATCTTCTGGTTCGGAATGATGATGAAGAAGACGTTGGCCGACATGATCGTCGCGGTGAAGGCGCCGAGGTGGATCAGCGCCGCCCGCCCCGAGAAGACCGAGGTGTAGAAGTAGCTGAGCCCCACGAGGATCACGTAGAGGAAGACCATCAGCCGGGTGTTGTCGTCGCCGAACTTCGACTTGCAGATCCAGTCATAAGCCAGCCAGCCGCCGGCCAGCGAGACGAGCGAGATCGCGATCGCCTGCCACGGGGCCAGGTCCGCGACACCCGGGTCGATCAGGTAGAACTCCGCGCCCAGGTAGTAGACCAGGAACAGCATCGCGAAGCCCGAGAGCCACGTGGCGTAGCTTTCCCATTTAAACCAGATCAGGTCGCCGGGCATCTGCGCCGGGGCCACGAGGTATTTCTGGATGTGGTAGAAGCCGCCACCGTGGACCTGCCATTCCTCGCCATCCGCGCCGGAGGCAAGGTTGCGGTCCCGGTGCAGCCCGAGGTCGAGGGCGATGAAGTAGAAGGACGACCCGATCCAGGCGATCGCCGTGATCACGTGGACCCAGCGAACCGCGAATTCCAACCAGGCCCCGATGGCCGCCAAATCGTACATGCAACTGTCCCCGCTTCCGGTCTTTTCCTCAGGCTAACCACGGGCGGCCCGTTCCGGCAATCCGCCTGTTATGCGCCTCACGCCGCGGCAGCGTTTCGTAGCGCCCACGGGCGGGGATTCGGGGTGGATTTGGGCAAAGGGGGCCTTGGCATGTGATTACATAGGTCTATCTGAATATGAGCTTCGAAAGGAGGATACGGATGTTCACAAGGCAAAGCCCCTCGCGCGGGCCGGGATCGCCCCGGGTGGTCGGGTTCTACGACAAGCCGAGCGGTTCGGCGCAATACGTCGCGATCGACGACGGCACGAAGACCTGCGTGCTGATCGACGTGGTGCAGGATTTCGACACGCGGTCTGCCGGCACCGGCTTCACCGCGGCGCAGGAGATCCTCGACTTCGTGCGGGCCGAGGGGCTGGAGGTCGCCTATGTGCTGGACACCCACCCCCACGCGGATCACCTCATGGCCTCGGCCTGGCTGAAGGCGCAGACCGGCGCGCCGAACGGAATCGGCGCCAAGGTGGCCGAGATCGCCGAGCTCTGGCGCGGCATCTACCACCTTCCGGAGGCCTTCGACGTGGCGTGCGACTTCGATCACCTGCTGGAGGATGGCGCGACGCTGACCTTCGGCGGGCTGGAGATCCGGGTGATGCTGTCGCCCGGGCATACGCTGGGGTCGGTCACCTACGTGATCGGGGATGCGGCTTTTGTCCATGACACGCTGATGCAGGCCGATGTGGGCTCGTCCCGCGCGGATTTCCCCGGGGGCTCTGCCGCGATGCTCTGGGACTCGATTCAGGCGATTCTCTCCCTGCCGGAGGAGACGCGGCTGTTCATCGGCCACGATTATCCCCCCGTCGGTAACCGCGAGGACCCGGCGTGGGAAGCGACGGTGGCGGAGCACAGGGCGCAGAACCCCCATATCGCCGGCAAGAGCCGCGAGGACTTCATCGCCCTGCGGGAGGAGCGCGACGCGACGCTGCCGCTGCCCGACCGGATGCTCTACGCGCTGCAGGTGAACCTGCGCGCCGGCCGGCTGCCGCCGCCCGAGGCGGACGGACGCAGCTACTTCAAGATACCGGCCAACCGGTTCTGAGACCGACATTCAAGAACGGAGACGACATGAAGACGGAAGAGATCAACGGCGCGACGGTCGAAACCTGGGACGTGGCCGAGGTGGCCGCGGCCCTGAAAGCCAACGAGATCGTGCTGATCGACGTGCGCACGCCGCAGGAATACATGTTCGAGCATATCGAGGGCGCGCTGCTGATGCCGATGGCCTTCTTCGACGCGACGAAGTTGCCGGGGCAGGGCGAGAAACGGATCGTGCTGCACTGCGGCTCGGGCGTGCGGTCCGGCAAGATGGCGCAGGCGGCGCTCGCGGCGGGCTTCGACCGGATCGCCCATATGGGCGGCGGCTTCGGGGCGTGGAAGGAGGCAGGTCAGCCCTACATGGGGACTGACATGGCGACAGGGGCGCCGAAACGCGTCCCGGCAAGCTGAGGGTCTGACGAGCCGGGCAGGGGCGCGGCTGCCGCGCCCTTGCCAATCCCTTGCCAATCGCGCGACCTCGATAGCGCGCGCCCAAGAATTTTCGAAAATTCTTGGTAAAATTCTTCGAAGAATTTTACCCCCGTCTTGTCTGGCGTCTTGTCTGGCGTAATGGCAGCCGGTCCGCGGGGCATCCCGGAAAATTCGAATTTTCCGGTCCGGAATTTTTGAAAATTCCGGGGGAGTGACTGTCCGTCTGCGCGGCTCCCGCGCCGGAGCGCGGGGGGCAGGCGCGGGCGTGAGTATTTCCGGAAAGATGAAGCGGGCGGGCACGAAAAAGCCCGGGCGCGAACGCCCGGGCAGGTCTTACTCTAGGCTGTAGCGGAAGGAGAAGCTCAGCCTTTCGAGAACTCGGGGTAGGCTTCCATGCCCAGTTCCGCCATGTCGAGGCCGGTGACTTCGTCTTCTTCCGAGACGCGCAGGCCCATGATCATGTTCAGGATGAACCAGACCACGCCCGAGGCGACGACGGTGAAGATGCCCACCACGACGATCGAGTAGAGCTGGGTGCCCAGCGAGGCGTCGGGGTTGGTGAAGACCACCGCGATGGTGCCCCAGATGCCGCAGACGAGGTGGACCGGGATCGCGCCGACGACATCGTCGATCTTCATCTTGTCGAGCAGCGGAACGGTCAGGACCACGATGATGCCGCCGATCATGCCGATGATGGTGGCCGAACCCAGGGTCGGGGTCAGCGGTTCGGCGGTGATCGAGACCAGGCCGGCCAGGGCGCCGTTCAGCACCATGGTGAGGTCGGGCTTCTTGTACATCAGCTGGGTCAGGACCAGGGCGGCGATGGCGCCACCGGCAGCTGCGGTGTTGGTGTTGGCGAAGATGCGCGACACGTCGGCGACGTCACCCACGGTGCCCATGGCCAGCTGCGAGCCGCCGTTGAAGCCGAACCAGCCGAGCCACAGGATGAACGTCCCCAGCGTGGTGAGGGTCAGGTTCGAACCGGGCATCGGAACGGTGCGGCCGTCCTTGAACTTGCCGATACGCGGGCCGAGGATCAGGGCACCGGTCAGAGCGGCCCAGCCACCCACGGAGTGCACGACGGTCGAGCCGGCGAAGTCGAGGAAGCCTGCTTCGTCGAGGAAGCCGCCGCCCCATTTCCACGAGGCCTGCAGCGGGTAGATGACCGCGGTCAGGACGATCGTGAAGATCAGGAAGGGCCACAGCTTGATGCGCTCGGCCAGCGTACCGGAGACGATCGACGCGGTGGTGGCGCAGAACATCAGCTGGAAGAAGAAGTCCGAGCCGGTGGAGGCATAGGAGTAATCGTCCGCGGCATCGGCGGTCACGCCGACAGCTTCGAGGACGCCGGGGCCCCAGACGCCGGACAGCACGCCGTCAATGGACCAGGTGCCGAGCGGGTACATCAGGTTGTAGCCGATCAGGTAGTAGAAGATCGCGGCCAGGGAGAAGAGCGCGACGTTCTTCATCAGCTGCATGGTGACGTTCTTGGAGCGCACGAGGCCGGCTTCGAGCATGGCGAAGCCCGCAGCCATCCAGAACACGAGGAAGCCGCCGACGAGGAACAGCAGCGAGTTGAGGATGAAGACGGTATCGGTCGAGGCGTTCACCCCGGCCACCGGGCCCTCTTCCTGGGCGAGGCCGAGGCTCGGCGCTGCGATCAGCGCGGCCGCCAGGCCAAGTTTGGTCCACGATTTCATTTGCATTTCCTTATTCCCCTGTCCCGCGGTTCAGAGCGCGTCTGCGTTGGTTTCGCCGGTCCGGACGCGGACCGCCTGTTGGATATCCAGCACGAAGATCTTGCCGTCGCCGATTTTCCCGGTCTTGGCCGTGTTGGTGATGGTCTCGACGACCTGATCCGCCATTGCCGCGCTGACCGCGATCTCGAGCTTGATCTTGGGAACGAAGTTCACCGCGTATTCCGCACCACGGTAGATTTCCGTGTGGCCGGACTGCGAGCCGAACCCCTTGATTTCCGTAACCATCATGCCGCGGACGCCGATCTCGGTCAGCGCCTCGCGGACCTCCTCCAGCTTGAACGGCTTGATTGTCGCAATGATCAGTTTCACTGTGATCCCCTTCCTTCTCGCGGGCGCTCTCCCGCGCCTGATTGCAGGGGTCACTAAGCCGGGTGCCAGCGGATTCAGGAAGTTTGAGGTGGGTGTTTGGCAGGCATTTTCGCGGCCCTGTGCGTGATTTCTGTGCAGATTTGATATTGTGATCAAAAAATGTGCAAATCAAAAACACTTCATTTTCTGCGGTGCGGCTCTACATTTCCTGTCCGGGCCTGTAGTGTATGGCGCAAACCCAATAAGAGGCCGGGCAGTCAGGCATGAGTGAATCAGGAAAACGCAAGCCACTTGTGGCGGATCGGCGCTATGGTGCCTCCGGTGCAGGGCGTGGATCGAAGCCGCCGAAGGGGCCCGCGCCCCGCAAGGGTGGCGGCGGTTCCGGAGGCGGCTCTGGCGGATCGGGCGGGGGCAGGAAGCCCACGCCGCGCAAGCCCGCGCCCAAGCGCAAGTCGCCCGCCCGCAAACGCAATCCCATCGTCGCGGCGGTGACCGGCCTCTTCGGCTGGGTGCTCCGCATCATCTGGGCGCTGACCTGGCGCCTGACGGCGGTGGTCGTTCTGATCATCGGCGGTTCGGCGCTTTATATCTCCCTCACGCTGCCGCCGGTGGACGAGATGCTGGACGGGCGCGCCCGCGGGTCCGTCACCATGCTGGACGACGAGGGGCAGGTCTTTGCCTGGCGCGGCGATCAGTTCGGCGGCGTCGTGACGGCGGAAGAGGTTTCGCCGCACCTGCGAAATGCCATTGTCGCGACCGAGGACAAGCGGTTCTACAAGCACTGGGGCGTTTCGCCCCGCGGCATCGCGAGCGCGATCAAGATCAACCTCAGCGAGGGCCGCGGCCCGCTGCAGGGCCACGGTGGCTCGACCATCACGCAGCAGACGGCCAAGCTGCTCTGCCTCGGCCAGCCCTATGACCCCGAGATCTGGGCCAACGAGACCGCCTACGAGGCGGACTGCCGCGAGACGACCCTGTGGCGCAAGGCCAAGGAGGCCGTCTACTCGCTCGGCATGGAGATGCGCTACTCCAAGGAAGAGATCCTCACGATCTACATGAACCGGGTCTACCTCGGTGAAGGCGCACAGGGCTTCGAGGCCGCGAGCCAGCGGTACTTCGGCAAGTCCGCTGCCAACGTGACCCCGGCAGAGGCCGCGATGCTGGCGGGCCTGCTGGTGGCGCCCACGCGCTATGCCCCGACCAACAACCTCGAACGCTCGCGCAACCGCGCGGCGGTGATCGTGCGGCTGATGGAGGATCAGGGCTATCTCTCGGCCTCTGCCGCGGACAATGCCGTGGCGCATCCGGCGGAGCTGAGCAAGGCCGCCGAACGGCAGGCCGGCGGCTACTTCGCGGACTGGGTGATGTCCTCGGGGCCCGAGTTCCTGACCCGCAAGACGACCGAGGACGTGGTGATCCAGACCACCCTCGATCAGCGGATCCAGAAGGCCGCCGAAGACGCCATGAAGTACATCTTCGACGAGAAGGTGAAGGAAGGCTCCAAGGCGCAGGCCGCGATTGTCGTGATGAGCGCCGATGGCGCCGTGCGGGCCATGGTCGGCGGGCGCGACACCAAGGTGAAGGGCGTCTTCAACCGGGCGACGCAGGCGCTGCGCCAGACCGGTTCGTCGTTCAAGCCCTTCGTCTATGCCACCGCGCTTGAGATGGGGTTCAACTACAACGACACGGTTCAGGATGAGCCCCTGACGATCAACATCCCCGGCTCCGGCCCGTGGAGCCCGGACAACTACGATCACAAGTTCCGCGGCACCGTCACGCTGGAAGAGGCGCTGAAGAAGTCGCTGAACATTCCGGCGGTGCGGGTGGCCGAGGCCGTGGGCCTCGACAAGGTGCGCCGGGTGGCCTCTGACTTCGGCATCCAGAGCGATCTGGCCGCCGGTCCGGCGCTCGCCCTTGGCGCATCGGAATCGACCCTAATCGAGATGACCGGTGCCTATGCGGGCATCCTGAACGGCGGCTCCGCGGTGACGCCCTATGGCCTCAAGGAGTTGCGCCGCCAGTCGGATGACACGCCGCTGATGGTCACCGAGGGCGGCATCGGCGAGCGGGTGATCCGCGAACCCGCCGCGCGCGAGCTGATCTACATGATGAACCAGGTGGTGAAGAGCGGCACCGGCGGTCGCGCGGCGCTGGACGACCGCGAGGTCGCAGGCAAGACCGGGACCACCAGCTCGACCCGCGACGCGTGGTTCATCGGCTTCTCCGCCGACTACGTGGCCGGGGTCTGGATGGGCTACGACGACAACACGCCGCTCTCCGGCGTGACCGGCTCGGGCCTGCCGGCCGAGATCTGGCACGAGACCATGGCCCGCGTGCACGAGGGCCTGCCGGTCCACGAGCTGCCGATGCTGCGCCCGCAGCCCGAACAGGCCCGCGACATCGAGGGTCGTCCGAGCGCCTCCACCGGCGGCGGTTCGTCGGGTGGCGGTGGTGGCGGGGGCAATCCGCTGGGCCAGGTCGAGAACGCCATCGAGCGTGTGCTGAAGGGCATCCTGGGCCTGCGCTAAGGGGCCTGCGAGCCGAGACTTGAAAGGGGCGTCCTCGGGGCGCCCCTTTTTCATGTGCCGGCCTCAGCCGTCCAGCCAGCCATCCACGCTCTTGACCGGCGGGCGCTCCGGGCGATCGGCCGGCGTGATCGGGCGGCGCCGTCTTGACCCGTCGCCCAATCGACCGATTTATTCAGATGAGACGGGTCTGGAGGGGTATCTTCATGCAGGGAATTCATCATTGAAGCGGGATGAACTGGGGGACCTCATGGCCTTTCTGGCGGTCTGCGAGGAGCGCAGCTTCACCCGTGCAGCGGCCCGTCTGGGCACCTCGCAGAGCTCTCTCAGCCACACGGTGAAGCGGCTGGAGGCGCGGCTCGACCTGCGGCTGCTGACGCGGACCACGCGCAACGTCTCGCCCACGCTGGCGGGGGAGCAGCTGGCCGAGACCCTGCGCCCGGCCTTCGATGATATCGAGGCGCGGCTCTCCAGCCTGAACGAGATGCGCGCGCGGCCCGCGGGCCTCGTCCGGATCACCACCTCGCGCCATGCGGCGACCGAGATCCTCTGGCCCCGGCTGAGCCCGGTGCTGGCCGAACATCCGGACGTGCAGCTGGAGGTCAACGTCGAGCAGCGCCTGGTGGACATCGTCGAGGAGCGCTTCGACGCCGGTGTCCGGCTGGGCGAGAGCGTCGAGAAGGACATGATCGCGGTGCGGATCGGCCCCGACCTGCGGATGCTGACCGTGGGCGCGCCGGCCTATTTCGCCGCCCATGGCCGCCCCGAGACGCCCCACGACCTGACCGCGCACAATTGCATCAACCTGCGCCTGCCGACCCTTGGCGGGCTCTACCCGTGGGAATACGAGCAGGACGGCAAGCCGCTGAACGTCCGGGTCGACGGCCAGCTGACAAGCAACGACGTGGATGTGATCGTGCAGGCCTGCGTCGACGGGCGCGGGCTCTGCTGCATGCCGGATTACCACCTGAACGGGCTGATTGCGGCTGGCCGGCTGGAGGTGGTGCTGGAGGAGTGGTCTCCGCCCTTCCCGGGCTATCACCTGTACTACCCCTCGCGCCGTCAGGCGACGCCCGCCTTCGCGCTGATCCTCGACGCGCTCAGGTATCGCAACCGGTGACAGTACCGCTGCAGCCGGTCCCTCTGTGGGGCCGTCTGCATGGCCGGTGGGATCACCGCGCGGGGGTGGGCGGATCGCAGCGGGGCAGGATGTACAGGGGCGAGGACAGGCGCGGCGCGGGGGCGAAGAGGACAAGACCCAAGGCTCGGGTCGGTGTCTGTATCTTGCGATGTCCAAAGGGGTGGGAAGCGTCACAAAGTTCTGCCTCTGCGTGCCAAAATTTCCTTTTGAATTCAGTGCCCCGAAATCTCGATGCTGAACTGAAGCTGCCTTTTTCGTCAAATAAGGTTGCCTCTGGGACGACATAAAAAAAGCCGATGCAGTGGTCGGCTTTCTCAAGGGTTATCGTGTCAGAAGGTCTTGGGGATGGAATGCACAGGTTTCGGCCCCATCAGGCAGCAAATTCCACCATCATTCCTGACCTCATCTATCCTTCACATCGCGGCGGCGGAAGATGATCCGGTTTTCGCCGTTGAAGATGAGTGGTTCAACGCCATTCTTGTAGAGCTCGCGGCAGAGGTTGGCGGGATCGCGTCGCAACTCGCGGGCAAGATCGGTAGCAGAGATGTAGTGCTCGCCGAACATTGTGACGGAGGCCTCATCGACCACCCGCCAGCGTTCTGAGGACTTTTGGCTCTTTGGAGCAGCGGTCAAGTAGCCCGCGTTCATTAGGTTGCGGATTGTTGCGGTGTCGACACCGAGCTTACCGGCAGCCTCGGACATGCTGATCGCACCAGCTGAGTTCTGGCCTATGGCCGTTTTTACCCGCTCTACAGATATCAGGAAATCGTTGAACCTTGCGTCCGCACCCGCCACGCAACGTAGCGGAATATCATGTTCGAAAATCAGGTGCAGGAGTTCGAGGGTCGAACATTGGCACGCGGGCGTGGCCGCAATGAGAGAAACCTCATCATTGGTCGGTTCCAAATCAGGGCGTGTCTGGCGGTATAAGCGACCGATAAAGGCGTCGAGATCTTCCCTTCGGAAATACGGCGCGTTTCGGGCCATTTCTCCGGCCTTCTTGACGAGCCCTACCACGACGAAAATGCGCAGCAGGTGGATGTCCACCCCGAGATAGTCTGCAGCGTCGAACCCGCGGAGCAGCCCATTTGTTTCATCGGCGAGTTCCTGCAGCGTCTCCCGTGAGGGATAGCGACGATAGGTGATGGCACCGGATTTTCCCGTTCTCGAGATGTCGCCACGCTCCAAGAGCTTATGGCGCAGCATCCGTTCGTCGATCCCGTAGGCCTTTGCGCCTTTTCGAAGGGAATACACCTGTTGCCTGTCGCACCGTATCCGCAGGATGGTGCTACCGACGAGCACGGGATAGGTCCGCAGAATATAGTCGAAAACAATCCGGCGGATGTGATTGAAGGCAGCATCATCCTCACGCTGGGACAGCCAGGTCAGGAAAGAACCGGCAATCGCACCGTAGGTGTGACAGCCAGGGCCTGCCTCCATGCGAAGCTCTTCAAGCGCTGCGACCATTTGATCAGGCCCGTTGCGCAGGATGTCGTATCCTGCTGCACCGGCCTCAAGCCATTGTCGTTCGGTCGTTTCCGCTCGGGTGGCCTTGGGGCCTTGCGTCAGCAAAAGGCCAAAATTCTCGCAAAGCTGTGCTGCGACATGGAACTCCAGCGTGTCGAGCCAACAGCCTGCGGGCGTGCCATCTAATCGGCCAAGGAGGTAGCGTTCCAGAGATCGCGCCTCTTCGGCAACGATCTGGATGTCGTCTATGTCCATGTTGTCGACCATCCGCGCGAAATCATAGCTGTGCTTGTGATGCGAGGGAGGCGGGACCTCGATCAACATGCAAGAATGCCGGGCGCAGGTCCGGATTGAAGTGAGCTGCCATGCCCCGAGATGAAACGGGCCATGGGCACCCTGCTCTGAAAGAGCTTCAGCGGCACATCTCGGGCATCCTCTGATCGTGCTTCGGCTGTAGGCCGTGAACCTCGGCGCCTCTGCCCCTAGCTGATAATTCGTCTTCGACGGGGCGTGGGGTGTCCAAGTGCGGAGTTTGGTGGGAGCACACCCTGCGAGTGCGGCTACCCGCTCAATCTCCACCGGGTCGCCGACCTTCAGGGCGCGATAGGAAATGCTCATGTCGGCGCAGAAAGACTGAAGGCTGGCAGTCCCGTTCTTCCGCGCGATGCGGGACGCAAGCGACGTCGCGCTTTCACCGGGTACCGGGGTGACGGTGAGGGGAAGCGGCTTGAGGGGTGACAACATCATGTGCGGTTCTCCCGAGAAAACACCTGGCGGGCGTCGATGCGCATGAAGTCCGGCACGACAAACGGGTTGAACTCGGCATCGCAGGAGGTCCGCCGATGGTAGGCCCTGATGAAATTGCGCTGGTTCAGCGTCTTCTGGCCTTGCAAGTAGGCATCCTCGATGGCGTCGAGGATCAGGACAATGGCGATGCCGAACTGGTTTGCCGCAGCATGGACCACGCGTTCGCCGTGGGATAATTCCAGAATGTCATCCTCTGGTTCGAGCTGCGCCAGTTCGCAGTAGTTCTCGAGCAGGTCGAGAATATCATCACCATATGCAGCAGCGGATAGGCTCTCGAACCGAACGGTCCGCATGCGCCGAGCGAGCTGATGGTCGTGGTTGAGGATGTCTTCCAGCTCGTTGGTGCCCGACAGAATGATCCCAACGGGCCATTCCGGGTCCGTCATCAGAGTCTTCAGCATGGATGTCACTGAATCCAGCTCGTGCTTTGTGCCCCGCGACGCCAGGTCCTGCGCCTCGTCGAGATGCACGAACAGGACACGCCGCTCCTTGAGGTGATGTTGGACCAAGTCCCAGATGTACCAAGCATGGCGATCGGCACCGATAGGGTAGCCTAGCGCCCGAAGGAGCATCTGTCCGACGAATTTCAGAGTTGCGGGTGATGGCACCCGCAAGCTGATGATGGTTGAATCTCCGTAACCTCGATCGGCCAGTCTCTGGCTTTGCTGGGAACGAAGATGGTTGATTGCCGCGCTTTTTCCGGCCCCGGAATGCCCGGACAGGGCAAGCCCTTGTGCCTCGTTGATACGGCCGGTTTGCATATCTACGAGCCTTTTCTCGGCGAGGATGGAGAACCCTTCTGCCAGTGGAACGAAGCGCTCGTGATCGACGAAGTACCCCTTCAGTTCAGCGATCCGCTGGGCTGCTTGGATGATCAGATCATTTTCCATCGTTGAACCCCCAGCGTCTGCGGTTCTTGCGTCTCGTTCGACGCTCGGATACCGGCCCGTCATCGTCGCTGCCCGGCTTCCGAGATGTGCCCTTTGGCGGAGTAATGGCGATCGCGTCTCTGAGCAGGTCGTTGCTCGGCGGCATGTATCCCAACCGCTGCTCATCAGAGCGGAGCGGATAGTGCAGCGCCGCATCAGCGCGGGCGACTTCCACGTCGGTCACATGGAAAGGTGTCAGGGCGCGCAGCGCGAATGCGCGGCGGTTCGCGTCTGATATCCGCGCGATAGCCCGCTGGACCTTGGGCGCGTCCAACTTCGCAGCACGCGCATGTGCGTGACGAACGGCCCGAACGCCTTCACGCAGCTCGTCGAAGCTCACGCCCTCGAAGCCGGGTTGATTGGCGAGCGCCGGATACCAAGTTGCTCCGACCTTGACGGCGATCCACCCGATGTCTTGCAGATCGACCCTGATTTCCACCTCCCGTATGGGGGAGTGTAGATAGGCCTCCCGCAGCGCCTCGCAGCTATAGCTAAGCCCCGAGAACAGCACGCCCTCGTCATTGAGCTTCCGGGGCATCGGCCTACCGAATGCCTTCCTGAGGGTTAGGCCATCCGGAACTGGAGGCGTCCCGTGTTCTGCCACCAGCCGCTTCCAAGCTGCATTCGGGGTCTCCCCTTTCAACGAGCCGTGTGGCTGGTTGTGATAGATATCAACGATATAGGTCAGCAGGACCTTGATCAGGTCGTCATCACACAGACAGGCGAGCATTTCTGAAGGGTAGTCGCCGCGATCAACAGTGTCGAAGAAGGTCCGGCCTGCCAGCAGCGGCATGAGCTGATGCCCGAGAGTGCGGAAGAAGGACTCGATGTGCCCCCGCATCCAAGGGATGCCAGCGGGCGGCAAGTGCGACGTGACCCCAAGAGACGCTACCGTTGCTTGGAAGGCATCCGAGACGAAGGCAGGCCCCATGTCGGTCACGAGGGTTCCGAACCCGCCATGATGATGCCATGTGCTCTCGCATTCGGCCGCCTGGGCCAGCGGGGTCTTATCCTCGAAAATCTGCCGCAGCGCGCGGATCGCATCATCCGAATTCGGATTGTCGGCCAGTCGCATCGACACGACACATTTCGTGGCGCAGTCGATCGCAAGATACATCCAACGCCGCCCTGTCTCGAATTTCTTCTGCCGATCCGGTGGCAGGTGTTCCCAGATGCCTGTCAGCGTCAGTAACGACATGACGTCGAGCTTGTTTTCGTCCATCTCGACCCGCTCCATGGGGCGTACGACATCGGGACCATTGCTGCTCATGGAAAAATGTCTAGCGGCAGCTGCAGCACCATTCCGCTTGGCGTAGAGGTAGAACGGATCAGCCATGTCTAGGCGACGTCGAATACTTGCGGCCGATGGAACGACCATAATAGGTACCCCGGCGTCGGCACGTTTTCGGTTCTCCTCATCGAAAAGCGCCAGGGTTTGCTTAATAGCTTGGACCTTGGTCGGGCGCTGCGTGTCAGCGTAGATTTCGATGACCTGATTCATCAGAGCTTCAGCTCGCGGGCACCAAATCCGCGTCCGGTTCCCGGAACGATAAGTCTCGGGGATCAGGGCAAGTGGTGAGCAACTCGCAGATTGATAAGCACGCACCCATTGAAACGCAGTTCGGCTACCCGGAAGGTTGCGTACGGTGACGTCTTTGCCTGGTCGAGCCTTCTTGGCTGCTGCGGCGCCTTCGCCGACAAGCCGCTGCGTTTCTGCGGCTAGTCGTGGGCGCGCGCTGTCATAGCTGTCTTGGGTGCGCTTGATTTGATCTTTTGCCTCTAAGCTCAGGAAAGCATCGCAGACCGCTTTCCGCCAAATCACCAGTCTGCCGATCTGTTCCGGCAGCTCACTGATCACTTCGACTGGCTTGTTTAGCCGCATCTCCTGCGTAGCTCGGTCGAAGTAGCCAGCAAAATACGTTGTATCCGGTCGTCGCATCATTTCGGCGAGCTCTTGGTGGGAAAAAGCCTCCGTTATTCCCGGCTGACCAACACGCTCGAAGGTGCCTCCGATGTCATTGATCTCAACGGGACGCATGGCGACCCCTGCCGTGGTGATCATGTCAGAGGTTGAGAAGCGAAAACGCAAGGTCATGCCGCCACCTCCGTCAGAGAAAAGCGCGACCAAGCGAGCGTCCGGGCCGCTTCAGCGGCAGCCTCTCGGTCAATGTGCTGGTCCGTGACGAGCAACACGCGATCCGCGAACGATTTGGTTACCGCCGCCGAGACCGCTTCGAGCTGGGATGCAAAGTTCAGCTTCAGCACACGCTGCATGGGTTTGATGGCTACAGCAATGCGCTCCCCGTCCGTTTTCGTGACCAAGAAATCGAAGACATGTCGCGCGTGGCGGCCGTCAGTGCCAACATAGGATATGGCCGGGGGCTGATCTCGGATGTGGTGCACGTCGTCGCGCACCAACATCAGGCAGAGAAAGGCGTATTCGAGCGCGCTCTCGAAGTAGATGATACGAGGGCGCTCGAAACCGGGCAGTAGCGCAACCATGGAGCCGCGAAGGCTTTCTTTGGCGCGGCGCGCAGGAAATCGGGTCGCGTGGCTCGGCTCCGGCCCGCGGTAGAACAAGGTGTTGTACATGATGTTTGGAGCGCACCTCACCTGGGCGCTGACCCATGTGGATCGGAGCAGGCGCGGGGCGACATCCCCCTATGTTTGAGATGAGTTTGACTGCCCTGCCGAGAGACGCCTCGGCAGGTTGACTTTTCGTGAGACTCAGGGGATGAATAAGGGGTCGCAACCAACGACACTTATTCAAAAGGCCTTCCTGTTAGCGCAGGAGGGTCTTTTTATTTCCCGATGTCAGGTTTGTTTGCCGCGCTGGCCTCCTCTGCTGCGTAACGATCGGGGAAAAGCTCCTGAGGAGTTGTACCAAGCTGGCTGGCGATGGCGGACTGCACACGATGCGAACGGCGATAGCCTTGGCTAACTACCGTCACGCTACTCTGCTTAATGCCGAGCGTGCGGGCGATTTCCGCCATGCTCGACCCGGCTTGCCGAAGCCTGCACTTCATCTGCTCGTGATTGTGCAAATCTACCTTCATGGCCTGATGCAAGTCCTTAGACTCCGTTCTTACCCACACCGACAGTGATTCGGAGATTGATTCGTCGCGCAAGTCTTCTTCAGCTGGAGGGGTGCGTTGTCAGATTTTGTCGGGTTGCTTTGCCGATCAAACCGAGAATACCGGCAAGCTTCTGACCTGATGACTTTGCACTTCCGGGTTAACGCGCCAAGGTTGTCATTGAAGGAGCGGCTCCAGTGACAACGCAACGAGATGAAGAAGAACAACGACTTCGGGAGGCTCGAGAACAACTCGAGGCTGCCAAGAGTGTCATTGCTGAACTGGAAGGCCCACGCCTTCGGCTGCGCGTATCCCGCAGAAAACTCGCGCGCCAAAAAGCTACACAGTCAGAAGCGGCGGGTGCACAAGCCCGGGCGGTAGATGTCAGCGATGTCGGGACAGAGCCACAGGACCCTGTGTGCAAGGTGCTGCGGGTCGGAGAAACGCCTCGGGTGCCGGAGCCATCTGAGGTCAAGCGGATATACGAGGAAATGCCGTCACTGGACCAAGTGGCGCAGGCTTTGGGACGAGACCGCCGTGCGGCAGCCAAAGCTTTGGCTGCCGCGGGGATCGACATCAAAGAAGATATTGCGAAACAATGGGACTCGGGCAGTTCTCTGCGTGAGCTGCACAAGCGGCATGGTCCAGGATGCGATACGATTTCGAGATGGATCAAGAGCACTGGCCGCAAAGTCCAACCGCGAAACGCCAACCGTCAGTGCGATGAAGCGCTGATCGTCGAGACGTATTTAAAGACACGATCCGCAAACCGATGCGCCCTGGTGGCAGGTGTTTCATGGGAAAAAGCGCGGAACATCCTGCGGAAGCGGGGAATGTGGGAGAAGTAACCGCTTCGTACCAAGAGCTGAAGGAACCTACCATCAACGAGGACAGCATGGTCAAGCCGACGCATCCGGATCAGCATGAGTTGCACGATTGGCCGATGTACGGTCCGAAGAACCCGGAAATCGCAAACATGGTGGAGCGGCTTGCTTACGATCATGGGATGCGCGTTCGTGACATTGAGGAGGTCATAAAGTTGGCGTTACAGGACAGGCTCCGAGAAGCCGAGCGCGGAAGTGGCGCCTAATGACTTTAAGCTGCCCGAATGAGGATCGTTCGACGGACGGAGTACATCAGCTCTCCGGCGAGAAACTGATGCGAGCGTAGCAATGGGCGGATGAACACCGTTCCCTTTTCGTCTAGCTGTTTTTGGCTGACGCACACCTGCCGATGTGCCGAGAGTTCATTCGGATCGGTTGGCAGGCGGTGTTGTAGAGGTTCGTCGCCGTGCGCGCCTATTTCAATAACAAGCGCGGGCAAAATACACTCGCCGCGGTGTCTTGGTCCATGGCAAGACGTAGGACCAGAAGAGGGGGCAAGTTGACCATGGGCCGATATAGCCGCTCGCGTGTCCTGTTTAGACGAACACGTTCATTGGGCGTCCACCTCCATGACCCAAACGCTTATCCTCCGACGTTCCCCAAGTTGCCACGCTTATCGGGGCCGAGCCTATGTCATCATGCTTCGGCACTCGGCGTGTCAGTGACGAGACCCAGCGTGTCGATTTCGGCGATTTTCTGGAACTCAGCCAAATATTCTTGTCGGTGGTTCAACAACCAGCGCGCGACGCGGGCGTTGGCGAGAAGCTTGGTGATGTAGCCGCGCGCGACCGTCAGGTGTAGATTATCGATGCCATACGTATCTTCGACCGATTTGACCTGGGTCTGTAACGCGGCTAATTCCCGTTCCATGCGTGCGATCTGCTGGCCGGAGGGGGTGGGGACCGCTGCACCTCTTCCCTTTTTGGCCGCCACAAGTTGACTTTCGGGTGTTGCAGCGCGGATCGCTCTAGCAAACATGACCGAATAGTTATTCTGCCCGATCATCAGATCGGCGGCCTCTATTTGCCGAACAGGGGTCATCTGCCGCAGCGTATCGAAAACCTTCATTGAGCAGGGTGTGTCCTTGAGCATTTCGGCGGCCTCTGGGCTGATACCTTCGAGTAGTCGGAAGCGCCTCAGAACGGACTCGACGTGAAGATTGAGGGCATCGGCGATCGCGGTTGATGAGACCCCGCGCTCCATGGCGCGGGCGATCATCCGATGTTCTTGGATCGGAGGTATCCGGTTAACGCGCTTGTTGTAGGTGTAGGTATCGTCGTCCGTGGCAAGCAGGCATTCGACCTCCACGATGCCCAACTCCTTGAGGGCTTCCAGACGAAGATGGCCATCGATCAGAAAATACATCCCGCTGTTCGCAGTATCGGCCACCACAGCAGGCGCCTCAATTAGTCCGACCGCCTTGATAGAACTCAAAACTTGCGAAAATGCCCGGCTTTCGCGAGCTCCATCAGGCAAGGTCTTGAGCGGTATGATCACCGTGAGTGGGAGCGTGATGAAACTTCGGTCAAAGGCGAGACGGACAAGTCCGTCGTCGTCGCCATGATCTTTGAGCTGATCAGCCATCATTTTCCCCTGAGATTCGCGTGGACAAGGCGCGAGGCATCGTCGCGAGACCTTCTGCCCTGAGCAGATTAAGGAAGCTCTCATCTGTCAGCAGATCCTTGAGTGCCTCGACGATGAACAGGAGCCGCACCTGAGTAAAATCCGACTTCTTGACCAAGAGCCGCTGCTTTTCCGCCTCACGCTGATAGACCTGCATGAGGTCATTTGCCGTCATCCGGCGGCTATGCCCTTTGCGTCCTAGGCGCCCTGCCGGCAAACCTTTGCCCTGGGTGCGCATTCGCATGTCGAGCATCCGCCGTACGGCCGCCAGCTTCTTGCCCCTGAGCTTGCCGGTCTCATAGGCATCGAGAAGTAGATTCTGTGCCTCCTGCGTTTCTGCTTTGGATATTTCCATCGCGAGCGTGATCGGGATCAGCCCGGTCTCGACAGCGGCGACCAGACGCTCTTCACCACGTTCAAGCAGCGACGCTATCATATTCACCCATGAGGCGCCGACACCGATCTTCTCGCCGATGGCACCGTCACTGTAGCCTCGCGCACGCAACGCCCCGATCTCCCGCATGATGTCGATGGGCCGGGGCGTTCGACGGGCAATATTTTCTACGAGACTCATCACCAGGCATTCAGTTTCGTTCGCATCGATCACCACTGCGGGGATCTCGACCTGACCAAGCATCTGGAACGCTTCCAGCCGGCCCTCGCCGCAAACCAGATCATACCGGGTGCCACTTGGCCCATCCCGGCGGCTGACGGTGATGGGGCGTTTCAGCCCGATGGCCTCGATATTGTTTACGATCTCGCGGTGCTGCCGTTTGTTCCGCGCACGAGGATTGAGCACGGTGATGCGTGAGATCGGGATCATTTCCACATGACTTGGATGGGTGCCGGGCATCAGGCAGCCTCCGGAAGGGGAACAGGTGTCGAGATGTCGTAGAGAAAATTCAGGTCATCGAAGCGATAGGCGTCGAGGCTCAAGTCGTTATCTTCTCTCAGCCTTAGCTTGTCGGAGAGCCTGTCAATATGCGGGAACAGGTAGTAGTCGAACGGGGCATGATTGTTGCTGTCCATACGAACGACGATGGTGATGTCGGGCGCGAGCGATGTATCAAAGCGGAGTTCCCAACGCATAAGTCCGGTCGGTGACTGAATGCAGCGCGAGATGACGATTGAAAGGCTGAACTCGCCATTGACGATCACGCGATCCGTTTCGAGATCCTGCCTAACGTCGCTACCTGCTGCCTGCAGACCATCGATCACCTCGCGGACGATGCCCGGGTGAAGCTTGCGTAGCTCGCGGTTGATCTCGACATAGCGATAGTCCCGTTCCGGCGTGAACCCCACGAGACTGTAGGCCCGGAGCAGGCTGCCGAAACGCGAACGATAGGCCGCACTCGATGGCATTCCCTCGGATTCGTCGATAACGATACCGGAGAGGGCGCCATGCCTCTGATATAGCGCCTGCAATGCCTGAAGCATATCCTCGTCGCTCAGACGAAAGGAGCGAGCATTGATGATCGCCCGCGCAGCCTCGAAAAGCTCGCGGTCGATAGCTGCCTCGAACGCGCCTTCGGCCCGAATCCACATATCAGGCGCGTTGCTAACTCGCTTCTTTTTCAGCTTGTAGGAACGGCGGTTCCAGACGTTGTCACCGGCGTATTTCTCGTTGATCAGAATCTGGTGAACCGTACCCCTGGTCCATGGCCGTTCAAGGTCTGTAGCAAGACCTCGTGCGTTTAGGTCAGCCGCAATCTCGCTTTCTTTGCGCCCGTCAATAACAAAGGCTCTATAGATTTCACGGACAAGATCGACTTCTTCGGAAGGGCCCAAGGCTAGGATCACGCGGTCAGTTTGGATGCTCTTGTGCTCGCCGCGCCTCAACACGCCTTTGATGGCTCCATGCTCGTCGATTAGGGTTCGTCGCAAGCCGAAACCGGCTGGCCCCCCTTGGCGATATCCTTTTTCGATCAGCCGACCTTGCCCGGCGAAGACTTTGGTGGATAGCTCGCGGCTGTATTCACCAGCCATCGCCCGCTTGACGCCCTTGACGATGGTTGAGACAGGGCTGCCATCATTCTCGAACTGCTCGGCACAGTACTGAACGGAAATTCCGGCACGTCGGCAGATATACTCGTAATATGCGCTTTCGTCTGCGTCCTGAAACCGGCCCCAGCGGCTGACATCATAGACCAGAACGACCGTGAAATCAGCGCTGCCGTTCTGCACATCCTCGATCAGTTGTCGGAGTGCATCGCGTCCCTCGAGCTTCAGGCCGCTTTTTCCCGCATCTGCGTAAGTGCGCACCACTTCTATGCTACGCGCCTGAGCATATTGCCGGATCGCGTCAGATTGGTTTTCCGTCGAATATTTCTGATGATCAGTTGACATGCGGACGTATTCGGCTGCCCGAACAGGATGATCCGGCTTCCATGAGCATTCATCGCGAGGTTCCTGGCTCTTCAAAATCTTGCCCCTTCACCGTTCTGGCAGCGGTGGTCCGGGCGACCTACCGCTGCAGCGCCTGACAGGTCTGTGCCGTAGCTCCGCACTGTCGTGAATCTAACAGCGGAGGAAGCGGAATATGTTGCCGAAAAAGGGCAGGAGATTGCCGGTATGGGAGGGCGTCCTCAGTGGGCGCGATGCCTATACTCAGACCATCGCCGAACTGTTGCGAAAGGAGCATGGGGACAGCCACCGCGCGGTCAAGCAACTGATGCGCCAGACGCATGCGAGCGAGCGTGCGGTCAAGCACTGGCTTTCTGGACAACATGGCCCGGATACGGTGTTTTTCCTACGCTTAGCGGTTTCATCGCCAATCATTCGCGTCTTCTTGCTCGGCCTGATCGAGAAGCCAGCTGCGAACAGCTCGGCTGACCATGTGGATCGGAATTCTCTTTCGGCGGCACGGGCGGCATATGTCGCGGGTGAGAATACGACCGCCGTCCCGAGAAAGCGCCAATGGCACAATGACCCTATGTATGACCCTGATCGTGACACTATAGATGACCCTGAACCAGCGGAACTTAACGAGCGCCAGCGTTGGTTCCTCGTTCGAGTTGAGGCGGGTGATCGCTGTAGCGCAAATGAGATTGTTTCAGCCTGGCAAGTAAGCCTGAAAAGCGCGCGCCGAGATATCGCGGGCCTGAAAGCGCAACGCCTCATCCAGTATGTCGGGTCACGGCGAAAGGGCTGTTACAAAAGGTGCGTGCGACGAAGTAGATGACGGCTGCAGATTTGCCTTCCGGGGATCACGCCGTCATGAGACGCGCTTTGTTGCGACGCGCAAATTCGGACTAAGGTGACTGCAGCGTGACTCTTTACACTTCGTGTGTTTTGTTAAGAGTTGTTCAAGGCCAAGCCTTACCATGCGGAGACTTGTGAGAGGCACCAGAACCATGCCCACCCGGCGAAGTGTCAAGAGTGTGGATGACCGGGCGACCGACGCCCATGTGCGGAGCCGTGACTACCTTGGTCAGCCGGATATCAATCGGCTTCTCGCTGCCGCCAAAAAGGGCCGCCACGGGGTTCGCGACCACCTTTTGATCCTGATGATGTTTCGGCATGGCCTGCGCGTCTCCGAAGTGATCGCGCTTCGACAGCGAGATGTGGATCTCGCGCAGTCGCGGATCTGGATCACACGGCTGAAGAACGGGCTCAGCGTCGAGCAGCCAGTCGCTGGCGACGAGTTGCGGGCTATCAAACGCTGGCTCGCGCGCAGGGACGATGCACTGCCCTGGCTCTTCGTCTCCGAGCGCAAGCTGCCGCTCACACGGCAGGCCGTGAACTACATTGTCGGGACCGCTGGCACCCGTGCCGGACTCGAGCGCGTCCATCCACATATGCTACGCCATTCCTGCGGTTTCGCGCTGGCCAATAAGGGCCGCGATCTGCGAGTCATTCAGGACTACCTCGGCCACCGAGATCCCCGACACACAGCGCATTACACGCGGACGGCGGCGCACCGGTTCGACCACCTCTGGTAGGCGGAAGCTGCAGTGCCTAAGACGAGGAGGAAGCGGCGAACAACCGACATTCACTGCGGACGCAAGTTCATTCTCAACAGGACGGACTACAGGTAAAACTACGTGCCCTATAGAAGGCCGAAACGACCTGTACTCGGATTGCCCGTAAACACAGTCAGAGCCACCTGGTCCGCGATGCGCTCCGGCGGATGCTGGTTTTCGATGATGATGATTTGACTGTCCTGGCCGTGGTGCTCGATGAGATAGTCGTAGAAGCGTTCTTTCAAGTCTGTGCCTCTCAGAGCAATATCTTCTTCACCTTCCGGTTTGAAATAGGCGAGCAACGGGGAGTCGAGGACCACAAAGCCAGGATGAGATAGACCGTTCAACTGGCAGTATTCGAGCAGGGCAATATTAACTGCGGCATGAGTTATTGCGCGAAGGCCTTTGCCACGACTCGACCTTGGTTTTCCGTCAATAACGAAATCTGACGAGTCCTTGTCGTAGTACACGTGGCATTCACCGGGGAAACTCCAGGCTTTCAATATCTCGGAGACCGTTGAAGAAAACTCGTGCGCAACGGATTCCGGTATGCCGGTCGCCACTTCTGAACCTGTAGTCTGAGGACTATCGTCATCTTCGACCAAGCAGGTTTTTCTGGCGACGAGCTTGTCGTATCGGACATATAGATCAGCGGCCCTTTGGGCACTGGAGCGCTCCTCCACGAGCGCGGAAAAGGAAGCCCGCACCTCGGTGACGTCAGGTCCAACGGTTTCCTGAATCTCTTTACTCAGCTTGTCGTAGTCAGCTTCGACAATCTCCAAATCGACCGCAAGCCCTTCGGCTTCCGCCGTCAAGTCCGCAGCCGTCGTCTGGAGTTCTGCCTGGAGGCGTTGAATTTTTTCGATCTCCGCCGTCGCCGCAGCAACGACGGCCTCGACATCGCCATCGCATGTTTCATCAAGGTGCTGCGCGTCCGGGTCTGCGCCGCAAAGCGGACAGGCCACCCGCTCGACATGGGCAAACATCGAGCCGCTCTCTTGAATAGCTGTCAGCCTCTTGAGATCGACATCATAATGCTGGGAAAGCAATCTGAAGCGGGCGAGAAGATCCCTGATTTCGTCGAGCCTCTCCGATGCTTCCTGCTTTTCTTCGAATAGACGCCTCCGCATACTAACAAGCTCGTCGAGGATCTTCTGTGAAGCAGAAAGTTCTTCGCGTCGGGTTTCGATAGAAACTTCCAGTCTCTCGAGCTGCTGTTCCAGCTCTTCCTGATCCTCGCCGAGGTCTTCTATCTCTATCTGTAGGTCCGAGAGAAGCTCGTCGATAAGTGCGATTTGGCGAGAATTGTCGGGGGATTGATCGGCATCAGGCACAACCGCAGAATCGTCGATACCGGTCAGCAGCAGTTTGACTGTCGCGATCTCTGAAGTCTTTGTTGTGTATTGACCGCTCCAGAAAGGCGATCCAGCATACTGAATTTCGCCTTCCTGAATTATCACGAGCCTCGCAAGATTTCTGAAGCTCAGACTCTGGGTCGTGCCCTTCGCTTTGCTCTTGAGGATGCGCTTTCCGAGGAGGCCGATCTTGTCGAGGAGATATCCTGAAAGGTTGTCTGTTTTGTCGTGTGCGTGTTTTTGTTTAAGCGTCTTAGGCTCGAGTTTATCACCTTCACTCAGATCAAACACCTGAAAATTGCCGCCGGACATCGAGCGTTTCAGCTTGAAGTTTACGTCTCCGATCGCCGTGAGACTGAGGTCGAGTTGATCATACTTTGCCCGTTCCGGAATTTCCTTAAGTGCAGACCCACCCAACATAAAGTCGATTGAATCCGCGAGAAATGATTTTCCGGTGTCGGAAGCACCGCAGATCACATTGACACCGGAATGAAACTCGAGCTGTGCCTCGGCCTTTGGACCCCGAAAATGTATGCTTCTAAGCTGGAGATAGCTGTCGCTCATACGCCATCTCCTAACTTCTGGACGGACTGGAACTGGCTCGACCAGTTCGCAAAGAACTGATGCGTAAAGCGTCGGACTTCATCAGTCGGCATATGGGCAAAGCGTTGCACAGCCCACAAAGCTCGCTCTTTCAGGTTCACAGAATACTCGTCGCTCAATGAGGCGATGAACGGAGCGGCAACCTCACCGGCGACATAGGTGAATCCCTCCTTTGTAGGCAGTCTTCGCACGAGACCACGACTCATCATCAGAATCAGGCCCTTTTCAATCAGGCCACGCCGAACCAGCAGCTCTCCGGCACGCAGCGGCAACGGGGCATGCAGGCTTTCCGGGCCTTGGGCGTCACCGGAATGGACGACCAGATAGTCCATCTCAACCAGACGCTGCAGATCGAACGCCGCGGGAAAGGCGGCATGCAAGATTGCCAGCGACCGTACACCGGTCTCCAACGGGCTATTGAACGGTGTGGGTCTGAGATCGCTATCCATTGTCCGGCACCCAGATCAAACGGTCGTCGTTGGCCAACTGGTGACAAATCCCCTGACAGTCCTGCTTCTTAGTTACAGACGAGAGCGGATTTGCCGTGAGCGAGAGCGCAGCCGCCTGTGTTAGCGTCGTGCGCATCCTTTCGAACCCGTCTTGATGATGACTCTCGCAGATATCGATGACCCCGTGCCAAACCTCGTCTTGTAGCGCTGCGTAAGTTCCTTCCGGCACCGTGTCACGCGCAAAATTGCGCAACGACTCGGCATGGTAGAAGCGCTCTCTCTGGCGCAGGAAGTCACGCTTTATGGGAGCATGGGCCTCAAGTGCAACCGGATCGCACATGGCTGTCCCGAGCTGATCACCATAGGCGTCCAGAAGCTGTCTGATGTAGCGACTTTCTGTTTCCTTCGGTGTCGTGGGCGGCTTGTTTGGGTGGGGACGCGGTGGCAAACCTCCACCGAAACGGACGGCGTGATAGCCAGTCGTGCTATGCCCTTCGATCAACTCGACATGAGACTTTGAGGTAAAAATCCTGAAGTCAAAAGCGTCAAAGTGATCTTCGAGAGCGCCGGTAAGAGGAATCTCTGCGGTCGATGTAATCTCCTTCTCGCAATGCTTTTCCCAGTTTTCGCGTGCCTTGGCTTTGAGCGTATCAGGTTTATTGAGCAATTTTTCGAGCGACGTGCCAATACCTTGAGAGGCAGCGAAAAAGTGCCGCCTTGGCGGCAAGTACTCATTTTTGAAAGAGTAGTAGATGATCTTTCCTAGTTCGACCCAGATATCACTCGGCCGTAGGGGGTGATCATAGCGCTTACACTGGTAGTTATCCCAAACGCCCTGGAATCCATTCTCGGAAGTGAACCCCGCGATATCTACACCTAAATCGCCTGATCCACCGAAACGCCTGACTTTGACGTACGCACCCGATAGGCTGGTAGACCATTCTTCGATAAAGTCTTCCCAGTCGTCAGGACTGAAAGTGCGGATACGCATGGCCTTGGGGATCGGCACACCGCTGCTCACATGTTCCGCTGATGCTACGGAAGCCAGAGGCTTTGGTTTAATTTCACTCAAATCGCAATCTTCAATCAAGCCGCGCAACCTCAATCCTTCGAAACCGTAATTGAACTACCAATGGGTGCCCGGGTCCCAAAGATCAGATGGTTCCGAAGCAAATTTGCCTTAGAGCAACTCGAAAGGTTGCGTCACTTTGAACATTGTCAGCCTTTGAGGAGCTCGTCAAATCGAGCTTCTCCAATCAGGTCGCCGCTGTAGTGCAGCTCTTGGCGCAACGCGAATGTGCAATCTGCGTCAGTTCCGGACAGGCCCGACCAAGGCGCTGAAAGCGCCTTCCTGCGCCGCTACATTGTCCATAATGACAGTTTTCCTCTTGCGCCGTCCCATTCCTCGCCCTGCTGAGAGAAGCCGACTTTCGAGAGTATGGTCTTCATCGAAGAATCGTCAGTGGTGGCATAGCAGGTTAACCGATCCTCCGTAATCGCCGCCTCCACAAGCCGCTGACCAAGTTTTTGCCGCCTGTAATCTTCATGTACGGAGACGTAGCCAACTTCTGGCGCGTTCGAGTGATGAGAGATATCCACCTTAGCTTTCGCAAAGACCCTTTTTCGGTAGCTATCCTCCGGCTCCTTGATTGATACGACACCCACGATGACCGAGCCGTCTCGACATAGCCCAAGCTTTCGCGATTTTCGCAGCCGTAAGGCAATTGTGTCTTCATCGGCGGGTAGAGCCCCACCTATTTTGACAAGGTGCGCAGCAACCGCGATATCCGCGTCAGAAAATTCACTGGGTGCCTTCAACTCTATATCGGACATTGTGCTCCTCTGCCTTCAACGCAATATTAACAGAACTCCCTAAGCGTCAGACGGAAGCTTCCTAAAATCTGCGATGCAGCACAACCCAGCATCTTACGGTCGGTTTCTGGTCGACGCGCATCGTAGTCCATCCGCAGACAATCCCCGCTCGACCGGTGCCGACCCTGCACGACGCTGAGAGAGACCAATCTCGTGAAGCTGCTGCGCAGTATTGCACACCATTGCGAAGGTCCGGCAAGGGCCGTCGGCTTCAGGGAGTAGGAGGCAGGAGGGAGCTGCGCGGTTTGTCCGCTTCAGTAGGTTCTCCGTTCATCTGGAGAATTCGGTCAATTTGCCAGTTGCGCACAGACAAAGTTGGCGCGTGTTGCAATGTCGGCGCGCGGCAACTCAGTGATTTGGTATCCGAGCGCGGTGTAGGTCTCCCGCATGACGGCGCAGGTCGCTTCGGCCTCGGCGCGGGTCTGCTTGCGTTCGGTGTCCCGTGTGAAGATCTCATCCCAGTAGGGGGTAAGGAAGACGCGGGCGTTGTAGCGGGCTGCCTTGGCCGCTGTAGCGACGTGGGGCGGCAGGTGGAGGCTGCAGAGGATCAGGTAGCCCATTATGTCGGGAATGCCGCGGTCGAAGATCACGGGGGCAGACAGAGCCCGTGCGGCTCTGTGGGCGCTCAGATCGCGTTCCAGCATCCGCTCCGCGTAGGCCATGCGGTCCGCCCAGGGGAGGGCGTCTCCGCCGCGCGCCATCTCCTCGCGAATGATCGCTCGGCCGGATTCGGGGGTCGTATGAAAGCCGCGTCGGGCAAGCTCGGTGATCAGGCTGGTTTTGCCCGCACCGGGACCGCCCGTCACGACGAAGAAATGGTCGCTCATGGGCCATCCTCGGATTTGACAGGGGAAAGCGCTGTGAAGTGATCGACACGCCAAGAGCGGCGATCAAGGCAGCATGGATTTTCGTAGGGAAAACAGCACCCGTCTGCGCGACAGAGGCAAATCCTCTGACAAGAAAGGCAGAACTATCTGGTGCGTTTCAGGGGAATTTGGTGGAGCCTAGGGGGATCGAACCCCTGACCTCTTGCATGCCATGCAAGCGCTCTCCCAGCTGAGCTAAGGCCCCGTACCAAGACCCGTTCGGGTCTGTGCGGCGTTCTCTATGGGATGGCCGGGGCGGGATCAAGCGGAAAAATCACGCCCCGGGGAATTTCTTGCCGTCGCTTGCGCGACGTAAACTTACGACTCGTCGTCGTCGCCTGCGACGTCGGCCAGATCGTCCAGCGAGACGTTGTCGTCGTCGTCGTCCTCGTCCAGCAGATCATCATCGATGTCCACGTCGACGTCGTCTTCCAGATCATCGTTGTCCGCGTCCGACGCATCGGTACGCGACTTCTTGGACTGCGAATCCTCCGCGTCGGCCGCGATCATGCGGCTGCGGTTCGCTTCCACTTCCACGACCTCGCCCGTGTAGGGGCTGACGATCGGGTTCTTGTTCAGATCGTAAAAGCGTTTGCCCGTGGTCGGGCAGACGCGCTTCACGCCCCATTCTTCCTTGGGCATCGGGCTCACCTTTCGATGGTCTCTCTTGTCGACGATCCGCGCCACCTGCCATAAGCAGGACAGGGTGTCAAAGCCTTTCCGCCCGGTCTGCAACGCCTGTCAACCCATGCCGGGAAACCGGTGCAGGATCGGGACACTTGCGGAGGGCAGCGGCAGCAACAACGGCCGGACCGGCCTTCGAGGGGCTCATATGGGGCAGCATATCCTTCCGGGCAACCCCCCGGTGGAGATCAATCTGAAACGATCGGGGCGCGCGCGGCGGATGTCGCTGCGCGTCTCCTCGCTCGATGGCCGCGTGACGCTGACCCTGCCGCGCGGGGTGAGCGAGCGCGACGGGCTCGCCTTCGCCAGCGAGAAGGCCGACTGGCTGCGCCGCCAGCTGGCGGGCCAAGGGGCGCCGGTGGCCGTGGGAATCGGGGCAGAAGTGCCCCTGGGCGGGCGTTTGCTGCCCGTTCTGGGCGCCGAAACGGGCCGCGCGCCCCGGGTAGAGGCCGATGCGATCCGCGTGCCCGGAAACCCCGAGACCGCGCCGCGCCGTGTGCAGGCCCTGCTGCGCCAGATCGCGGGGCAGCAATTGGCCGAGGCTTCGGATCTCTACGCCGGGCGGCTGGGGCGGCGCTACGAGGCGATCACCCTGCGCGATACCCGCTCCCGCTGGGGGTCCTGCACCTCGACGGGCGGGCTGATGTACTCCTGGCGGCTGGTGATGGCGCCGAAGGCGGTGCTCGACTACGTGGCGGCGCATGAGGTGGCGCATCTGGCGGAGATGAATCACTCCGCGGCCTTCTGGCTTCTGGTCGAGCAGATCCATGGCGACTATGCGGCGCCGCGGGACTGGTTGCGGCGTCATGGGGCGGGGCTGCATCGCTACCGATTCGAGTGAGGTTGGTGTGGGAGGGGGGCTGTCTGCCCCCCGGCTGCTGCGCAGCCGCCCCCCGAGGATATTTGTGAGCGAAAGATGAATAGGGTCCGGTATTGACCGCCGGCTCGTTTGTGATCACATGTCGGTCATGCTGCTCACGCCACGCCCCGAAAGCCCCCGTTCCGATCCGACGCCCGCCGCCCATGACCGGGTCTATCGCGGGCTGCGCACCCGTATCATGCATGGGGCCATCGCGCCGGGGCAGGCGCTGACCCTGCGCGGCATCGGGGCGGAGTTCGGCGTCTCCATGACGCCGGCGCGGGAGGCCGTGCGGCGGCTGGTGGCGGAAGGGGCCTTGCAGCTCTCCTCCTCGGGACGGGTCTCCACGCCGGAGCTCACGAACGAGCGGATCGAGGAGTTGGCGGCGCTGCGGGCACTGCTGGAGGTCGAACTGGCGAGCCGGGCCCTGCCGCGGGCGCATATGGCGCTGATCGACCGGTTGCAGACCATCAACGCCTCCATTGGCGAGGTGATCGAGGCCCATGACGCCGTGGGCTATATCCGCACCAATCTCGAGTTCCACCGGACGCTCTATTTGCGGGCGCAGGCGCCGGCGATGCTGGCCATGGCCGAGACGGTCTGGCTGCAGCTGGGGCCCACGATGCGCAAGCTCTATGGCCGTTTGCAGCGCCGCGAGACGCCGCATTTCCACAAGCTGATCATTGCCGCGCTGAAGGCCGGCGACGAGCCGGGGCTGCGGCTGGCGGTGCGGTCCGACGTGACGCAGGGCCTGCGGATGCTGACGACCTAACCCTCGCCGAGGTAGGCGCGCAGCGCCGGTGTCGGATCGTCCAGCAGGGTGATCGGCGCCGGGGGTGCGGCGTGGTTGTCGGAGACGAGGATCAGCCTGTCGGCGATGCGGCGGGCATCCTCCGGCGCATGGGTGACCATGAGCAGCGTGGCGCCGGTCTCCTCCACCACCGCGCGCACGAGGGCGAGCATCTCGGCGCGCAGGGCGGGGCCGAGGGCGGCGAAGGGTTCATCCAGCAGCAGCAGCGGGCGGTTCTGGACCAGCACGCGGGCCAGTGCCGCGCGGCTCTGCTGGCCGCCGGAGAGCGCGCCGGGGCGCCGGTCGCCGAGGCCGTCGAGACCCACGCGGGCGAGGGCCACGCGGACGCGGGCGTGATCGTCGGGGGTGAGGCGCAGGTTGGGCTTGAGCCCGAGCGCCACGTTGCGGGCGATGTCGAGATGCGGGAAGAGATTGCCATCCTGGAACAGCATTGCCACGGGGCGCGCGGCGGGGGCGAGGGGCGTCAGGTCCCTGTCCTCCCAGAGGATGCGGCCCGTGAGGGGCGGCAGGAAGCCCGCGATGGCATTGAGCAACGTGGATTTCCCAGCGCCCGAGGGGCCGATCAGGGCGCAGCGGCTGCCCGGCGGCAGGCTAAGGTCCGCGGTCAGGGAGAATTCGCCCTGTTGCAGGGTCAGGTGATCAAGCCTCAGCACCGGCGCGCCCCCATCGGTCGAAGATCCAGAACAGCCCGAAGCTGAGCGCCAGCAGGACCAGCGCCGCCCCCTGCGCGGCCTGCATCTGGTAGGCGCCCATCAGGCGGTGCATCTGCAGCGGCAGCGTCGCCTGCTGCGGGTCGGCAAAGAGCGCGATCACCCCGAGGTCGCCCATGGCGAGGGCGGCGGTGAGGCCGGCGGCAAAGCCGAGGGCGGGGCGCAGGCGCGGCAGGGTGAGCAGGCGCAGCCGGGCGAGGCCTGTGAGGCCGAGGTGATCGGCGAGGCGACCGTGCTCCGCCTCGATCTTTGCCGCGACGGGGGCGAGGATGCGCAGGGCGAAGGGCAGGGCCATGAGCGTGTTGACCAGCACCGTCACCGGCAGGGCGAGGGTGGCCGGGGCCGCGAAGGGCAGCACCAGCAGGAAGAGCCCGGTCCCGAGGACGAGGCCGGAGACCGCAAGCGGCAGCAGGCCCGCCGTTTCGACCCAGGTGCGGCGCGCAAGCGCCATGGCAAGCGCAAGCGCCATGGTGGTGGCGGTGGCGGCAAGGCTGACCACCAGCGAGTTCAGCGTGGCGGGCCAGAGGCTGGCGGGCAGGCGGGTGAGGCCGCCGATTCCGTTCAGCACGATCACCGCCAGCGGGACCAGCAGGAAGGCGGCGGCCAGGGCGATTGCGGCGCCGTCGATCAGGCGCAGCGGCAGGCTGCCCGCGTCCCAGCGGGTCACGGGCCGGTCGAGGCCGCTGCCGAAGCCCGCGGGCCGCCCGATGCGCAGCGAGATCAGCGCGGCCCCGGCCACGAGGGCCAGCTGGATCAGGGCCAGTGTGGCGGCGCGGGTCAGGTCGAAGTCGAAGCGGAAGCTCTGGTAGATGGCGAGCTCGACCGTGGTGGCGGCGGGGCCGCCGCCGAGGGTGAGCGCCACGGCGAAGGAGGACAGGCAGATCGCGAAGATCACCAGCGCCGTGCCGGGCAGCGTGGCGCGCAGCATGGGCGCCTCCAGCAGGCGGAAGACCCCGGCCGGGCGCAGGCCCAGCTGCGCGGCGAGGCGGAAGCGTTCCGCGGGGATCGCCTGCCAGCCCTGAAGGATCAGCCGCACGGCGAGGGGCAGGTTGAAGAAGACATGGGCCAGAACCACCCCGTGCAGCCCGTAGATGCGGATCGCCGGCAGGCCGAGGGCGGTGAGCCCCTCGTTCACCAGCCCGCCGCGTCCGAAGACGGCGAGAAGGGCGAGCACGGCGACGATCACCGGCAGCAGGAAGGGCGCGCCCATCAGCGTGATGACGAAGCCCCGGCCGGGAAAGCGACGGCGGGCAAGGGCGCGGGCCACGGGCACCGCCAGCAGGGTCGAGATCAGGGCCGAGAGCAGCGCCTGCCAGAGCGTGAAGCGCAGCGCGGCCAGATCGGCGGGGCCGAGGCGGAAGAGGCCCATGACGGAGGCCGGGCCCGGGGTGTCCGTTGCCGCCCGCCACAGGATCGCGGCGAGCGGCAGGACGAGGGCGAGACAGACGGCCCCCGCGGCGAGGCGCCCGGCAAGGGCCCCCGGTCCGTGAGTGGGGGCGGTGGCCGTCCAGCGGCGACGGGCCGGAAATTGATCCGCCGCCTGTGTCTCGCCTCGTGTCGCGTGCATCGGGTCAGGGCTCCGACGTGAGGTCGACCGACGCCCGGCTCCTTGGGCCGGGCGTTGCACGGGGCCGGGCAGGTGGTGCCGGGGCCCTGGGCGGGGCCTGCATCGGGCCTGTCACTTCGCTGTGCATTGCGCCCGTCACTTGGCGAGCGCGGCGCGCCATTCCTCGAGCGCGGCATCGCGGGCGGCCTGCGCCTCCGCGACCGGCAGGAGCAGCGGCGTGGTGGGGACGGTGAGCGTCTCGTAGCCCTCGGGCAGGCCCGCATCGGGGATCACGGCCGGGTACATCCAGTTCGTCGTGGGGATCGCGGATTGCACCGCCTCGCCGGTCAGGAACTGGAGGAACTGCTGCGCCAGCTCGGGCTGATCGGAGGAGGCCAGCCTGGCCGCCACTTCGACCTGCATGTAATTGCCCTCGTCGAAGGCGAGCGCGGTCTTGCCGGCGTCATCCTCGGCGATCAGGTGATAGGCGGGCGAGGTGGTGTAGGAGAGCACGAGGTCGGCCTCGCCCTCGAGGAAGAGGCCATAGGCCTCGGACCAGCCGGGGGTGACGGTGACGATATTGTCGGCCAGCGCCTCCCAGATCGCCGGGGCCTCGTCGCCGTAGGCCTGTTTCACCCAGAGCAGCAGGCCGAGACCGGGGGTTGAGCTGCGCGGGTCCTCGATCACGATGGAGGCGTCGCTGTCGGCCAGTGCGCGGAAGCTCGTGGGCCGGGGGCCGTCTGTGAGGCCGACGAAGGCGAAATAGCCCCAGTCGAAGGGCACGAAGGTCTCGTCCGTCCAGTCGATCGGCAGGCTGTACTCGGCGGTGACGTCCGAGGCGGCGAAGAGGCCGCTCTCCGCGGCCGCGCCCATCAGCGCCGTGTCGAGGCCGAGCACCACGTCGGCCTCGGTGCGGGCCCCTTCGAGCCGCAGCCGCGAGAGCAGCGCTGCGCCGTCGCCTGCAGTGACGAAGGTCACGTCGCAGCCGCAGGTCTTTTCGAATTCCGCCTCGATCACGGGGCCGGGGCCCCATTCGGTGGCGAGGCTGTCGTAGGTGTAGACGGTGAGCTCAGGGGTCTGCGCGGCGGCCTGTGTGGCCATGAGCAGTCCCGCAGCAATTGCCAGATGTCGCATTGTCATCCTCCACTTGCGACGGGCGGGGCAAGTATCGGATGGCCGTGAAGCGCGGATCCGGACCTTCCCTCCGCCGGTCTTAACCGGTTCAGGTTCAACGGGTTCGCGGATCAGCGCATCTCAGCCCCTGTGGGGCACCCCGAGGTGGGGGCGACACTAGTGAGCGGCGGGGCGGCTGGCAAGGGGGGCGGTCGGGCCTGCGCGAGGGTGGCGAGGGGGCAGGGGGGCTGTCTGCCCCCCCGGGCCTGCGGCCCTCCCCCCGAGGATACTTGTGAACAGTGGATGGGGGGCGGGCGGCGCGCCGGAGCCTTGCGCAATTGAACTGCGGGGCGGTTCGGGATAACGGGGGGCGAAGTCAGGAGGACGCGCCCCATGTCGATGAACAGCTTTGGCCATCTTTTCCGTGTCACCACCTGGGGCGAGAGCCACGGGCCGGCGCTGGGGGCGACCGTGGATGGCTGCCCTCCGGGGGTCGAGATCGACGAGGCGATGCTCCAGCAGTGGCTGGACAAGCGCAAGCCGGGCCAGTCGAAGTACACCACCCAGCGGCGCGAGCCCGACCAGGTGGAGATCCTCTCGGGCGTCTTCGAGGGCAAGACCACCGGGACCCCGGTGCAGCTGATGATCCGCAACACCGACCAGCGGTCGAAGGATTACTCCGAGATCTCGCAGACCTTCCGGCCCGGTCACGCCGACATCACCTATTTCCAGAAGTACGGCATCCGCGACTATCGCGGTGGTGGGCGCTCCTCGGCGCGGGAGACCGCGGCGCGTGTGGCGGCCGGCGGGCTGGCGCGGGCGGCGCTGGCACAGCTGGCCCCCGAGGTGAAGATCACCGGCTACATGGTGCAGATGGGGCCGAAGGCGATCGACCGGTCGCGGCTGGACCTCGGCCAGGTCGGCGAGAACCCCTTCTGGTGCCCCGACGCGGTGGCGGCGCAGGACTGGGCCGACTACCTCGACAGCCTGCGCAAGAGCGGCAATTCCGTGGGCGCCGTGGTCGAGGTCATCGCCTCGGGCGTGCCGGCGGGGCTGGGCGCGCCGGTCTATGGCAAGCTCGACACCGAGCTGGCCGCGGCGATGATGTCGATCAATGCCGTGAAGGGTGTCGAGATCGGCGAGGGCATGGCCGCCGCCGCGCTGACCGGCGAGGAGAATGCCGACGAGATCTTCATGGGCAATGACGGCAAGCCGGTCTACGGCTCGAACCATGCGGGCGGCATCCTCGGAGGGATCTCCACCGGGCAGGACCTCGTGGTGCGCTTCGCGGTCAAGCCGACCTCCTCGATCCTGCGCCCGCGCGCCTCGATCACGCTGGAGGGCAAGCCCGCCGAGGTGATCACCAAGGGGCGTCACGATCCCTGTGTCGGCATCCGTGCCGTGCCGGTGGGCGAGGCGATGATGGCCTGCGTGGTTCTGGATCACCTGCTGCTGCACCGCGGGCAGATCGGCGATGCGGGCGGCAGGATCGGCTGAGCGCCCCCCTTAGCTGCCTGCTGCGTAGGACCCCCCCTGTTCTGGCGTATAGTTTGAACGCCCCTGCACGTGTATCTCACAAACCGGAATTGACGTGACGCCAGATGGCGTCACGATTGGCCCGAGTTGATTGGCCGTCTCCGCCCGTGCCCCGGCCCGGGTGGTGCGGCTGCTTGAGAACATGGTGTTGCGGATGTTGACGCTCTATTACGCCCCGATGAGTCGCGCCTCGCGGGTCTATCAACTTTGTGTCGAGCTCGGGGCGCTGCGGAATGTGAACGTGGTCCCGGTCTCGATCGTGCGCAACGACGGCTCCGGCTGGGTCGATGCGATCAACCCCCACCCCGAGGGCAAGGTGCCCCTGCTGGATCATGATGGCGAGCATATCTGGGAAACCGCCGCGATCTTCGCCTACCTGACCGATCTCTTCCCCGAGAACGGGCTGGCGCCGATGGCGGGGCATACCGGGCGCGGGCAGTACCTGTCGTGGCTCACCTGGTACGCGGGCACGCTGGAGCCGGTGATGCACTTCCATCTCTACAAGGTCGAGCATCCGGCCCTGCAGCGGACCTTCCGCAGCCTGCGCGAGGTAGGTCGGCGACTGGAGGCGGCGTTGAGCGGCGGCGGCTATCTCATGGGGCCGCAGTACAGCGCGGCGGATCTGCTGATTGCGGATGCCTTTGCCGCGGTGCCCGACGCGATGCCCCCGGGGGCTGCGGTGGCAGAGTGGGTCCGGCGCTGCCGGAACCGGCCCTCGGTCACCGATACGATGATCTTCGACAAGCAGCTGGCGGCGGAGTGACGCGGCCCGCGTAGGGCGGGCCGCAGGGTGTCGAGCCGCAGCTCCGGGGCGCGGACCGATGTCGTCGGCCCGCGGGTCCCGTGAGACCTTAGCCCGTGCGCCGCGCCCGGCCGAGTTGCACTGCGAGGATGCCCGCGGCCACCACGCCGACGCCGAGGATGTCGAGAGGGCGCACCGCTTCGCCCAGGACGATGGCCGCGACCAGCACCCCGAAGAAGGGGTTCAGGAAGTGGAATGTCGCCGCCCGCACCGCGCCGATCCGGTTCACCAGCGTGAACCAGACCCATGTGGCCAGCAGCCCCGGCACGAAGACCGTGTAGGTGAAGGCCCAGAGCAACTCGGGCGCATAGGCCAGCGGACGTTCGTCGAGGAAGAGCGCCGCAACGAAGAGGAACGCGCTGCCGGCCAGCATCTGGAGCCCGACCACCATCAGCACGTTGCCGCCCGAGGAGGCGCCCCGCGCGCTGAGGGTCGCGATGGAGAGCGCCAGCGTGCCCGCAAGGCAGAGCGCCACGCCGATCGGATCGGTGCCTGTGCCAAGCCGCGTGCCCATGATCAGGATCACGCCCGCCACGCCGAGGCCCAGCCCCAGCACCGTCATGCGGTTTAGCCGGTCGCCGAGCACGGCCCAGCCGATAAGCCCGACCATCAGCGGCATGGTGGAGGCGATGATCGAGGCGAGCGAGGCCTCGATCCATTGCATCGCGATGAAGAAGAGCCCGAGGTAGAGCGCGTTCTGGCACAGGCCGAAGATCACCGTGCCGCGCCATTGCGGGCGGGTCAGGCGCCAGCTCTGGCCAAGGGCGCGGGCAATCGCGACGCCGACGAGGCCGGAGATCAGGAAGCGCAGCGCCAGCGAGGCCACCGGCGGGGCGTGGGCCACGATTACCCGGGCCGAGGAGAAGGCCGAGGACCAGAGCAGGGAGAACAGGACGCCCATGGCGATGGCGCGAATATCCATCTTGGCCAACCTCTTGTATTCAGGAAACAACAAAAGGGCCGCCCGGGCATCGGCCCGGCGGCCCTGAAGGGATGTCGGAGGCCGCGCGGAGGGCGCAGCCGGTCCGAGATCAGCCGTTCACGCTGTCTTTCAGCGCCTTGGCGATCGTCATCTTGACGACCTTGTCGGCTTCCTTCTTGATCTGCTCGCCGGTGGCGGGGTTGCGCACCATGCGCTCGGGGCGCTCACGGCAGTAGATCTTGCCAACGCCGGGCAGGGTCACGGCGCCGCCCTCTGCGACTTCCTTGGTGATCACCGAAACGACGGCGTCCAGCGCGGTCGAGGCGGTTTTCTTGTCTGCGCCCATTTCTTCGGCCAGTGCGGCAACGAGTTGGGTCTTGGTCATCGGTTTGGCCATTTCTGGTCTCCTTTTCACTGCCCGATGTCTTGGGCGTATCGGTCAACATCTAACCGGATATTGGGGAAAAACACAATAAATAGTGGTCTTCAAGGGGTATAAAGTCACCTCTTGTAGACAACTGTGACGAACAACGCGCGGTTGAGTGAATCATAGGAAAGCCGTCTCGTCGAAAGAGCGCAGTTTCCGGCTGTGGATCCGCTCCAGCGGCATGTCGCGCAGGGTTTCCATGGCGCGAATGCCGATCATCAGGTGGCGCGCCACCTGGGTCTTGTAAAAGTCGCTGGCCATGCCGGGCAGCTTCAACTCTCCGTGCAGCGGCTTGTCGCTGACACAGAGCAGCGTCCCGTAGGGCACGCGGAAGCGGAAGCCGTTGGCGGCGATGGTGGCACTTTCCATGTCCAGCGCCACGGCGCGGGACTGGCTGAGGCGCTGCACGGGGCCGGAGTGGTCCCTGAGCTCCCAGTTCCGGTTGTCGAGGCTGGCGACGGTGCCCGTGCGCATGACGCGCTTCAGGTCGTAGCCGGTCAGGGCGGTCTCTGCCTCGACGGCATCTTCAAGCGCGACCTGGATCTCCGCCAGGGCCGGGATCGGCACCCAGAGCGGCAGGTCGTCGTCCAGCACCTTGTCCTCGCGCAGGTAGGCATGGGCGAGGACGAAATCGCCGAGGCTCTGCGAGTTCCGCAGCCCCGCGCAATGGCCGACCATGAGCCAGGCATGGGGCCGCAGCACGGCGATATGGTCCGTCGCCGTCTTGGCGTTGGAGGGGCCGACGCCGATGTTCACCAGCGTGATGCCCTGACTGTCGGGCCGCTTGAGGTGATAGGTCGGCATCTGCGGCATCTTGGCCGCCACCGGCAGATCGCCGAGCGCCTCGGTGATCTCGGCGTTCCCGGTCGAGACGAAGCTGGTGTAGCCGCTCTCGGGATCGGCCAGCATCCGGCGGGCGTAGGCCTCGAATTCCGAGACGTAGAACTGGTAGTTCGTGAATAGAACGTGGTTCTGGAAATGCTCGGGGTCGGTAGCCGTGTAATGGGCCAGCCGCGCCAGCGAGTAATCCACCCGCTGCGCCGTGAAGGGCGCCAGCGAGAGCGTGCCGTCGGGCGCGGGCTGGGCCGTGCCGTTCACGATGTCGTCGTTGGTCGTCGTCAGGTCCGGCACGTCGAAGACGTCGCGCAGCGGGAAGCTGGCCGCGCCCTCGTGCGGGACGGTCAGGGCGCTGTCGCGGGCGACGGCGAAATGCACCGGCATCGGCGTGTCCGACAGGCCCACCTGCACCGGCACCCCGTGGTTTTCCAGCAGCAGCTTGATCTGCTGTTCGAGGTAGTTGCGGAACAGGTCGGGCCGGGTGATGGTCGCGGCATAGGTGCCCGGCGCCGCCACGTGGCCGAAGCTGAGGCGGCTGTCGATCTTGGCGTGGGTCGTGGTGGTGATCCGGACCTCGGGATAGAAGGCGCGCACGCGCTGATCCGGCTGACCATCGGAGAGGGCGGCCACGAACTCGGCCTTGAGGAACTCTGTCGCGCCTTCATAGAGGGCGATCAGCCGGTCCACCGCCGGGCGGGCGCTGTCGAAGACTTCTGCGGCGGGCAGCTGCGGGCTGCGGTATGTCGTCTGCGCGTATTCCATCGGGTCCTTGCCGGTTCGGGCCGGTTTTGGCCTATCTGCCTTGAAAACAAGGGGGAGGGCAAGCCCAGATACGGCGCGATTCAGGCGGTTCGCGGCCATGGGCGGGCATTTGCCTTGACTTGATGCCCTGCCCGACACACTTCGCTGGCATGACCCTGCTTCTGTCCTTCGGCCACGGCTATTCCGCCCGCGCCCTGACCCGCCACCTGCTGCCCGAGGGCTGGCAGGTCCATGGCACCACGCGCAGCGAGGAAAAGGCCCGGGCGCTCGCCGCCTCCGGGGTGATCCCGCACATCTTTCCGCGTGCCGACCTGACCCCGGTTCTGGCGCGCGCCACCCATGTGCTGATCTCCGCCGGGCCCGATGCCGAGGGCGATCCGGTGCTGCGCGAGATGCGCGAGGCCTTCGTTGCGGCCGCGCCCCGGCTGGAATGGGTGGGCTACCTCTCCACCACCGGGGTCTACGGCGATCACGCGGGCGGCTGGGTCGACGAGGCGACGCCGCTGACGCCCTCCACCCGGCGCGGCCAGTGGCGGGCCGGCGCCGAGGCCGAATGGCAGGCGATCCCCGGGCTGCCGCTGCATATCTTCCGGCTGGCGGGGATCTATGGCCCGGGCCGTGGCCCCTTTGCCAAGGTGCGCGCGGGCAAGGCGCGGCGCATCCTCAAGCCCGGGCAGGTCTTCAGCCGCATCCACGTGGAGGATATCGCGCAGGTCCTTGCAGCCTCCATCGCGCGGCCCGATCCCGGCGCGGTCTACAACCTCTGCGATGACGAGGCCGCCCCGCCTGAGGACGTGATCACCTACGCGGCAGGGCTGCTCGGCGTCGATCCGCCGCCGGAGGAGGATTTCCGCACTGCCGAGATGACGCCCATGGCGCGCAGCTTCTATGCCGAGAGCAAGCGGGTGCGGAACGACCGTATCAAGGAGGACCTGGGGGTGCAGCTGCTCTACCCTGACTACCGCAGTGGGCTGAAGGCCCTGCTGGAGGAGGAAGACCGCGCAGCGGGCCCCTCGCCGACGAATCCATGAAACCGGATGCGCTCCAGCGCGTTGGCTGTCCATGAGCTCCACCGAGATGACATATGCCCCTCCCACGGCTGCGACCCGCGCGGAACCCGAACTGCGCAGCCTGACGGACATCCTCGACGCCCTCGACCGCATTGCAGGCGATGCGCGGGTGTCGGTCCGCGATATCCTCGACGAGATGGGCGTACGGTCGTTTGCGCCCATCCTGCTGGTGCCCTCGATGATCCTCGTCTCGCCGCTCTCGGGGATTCCCGGGCTGCCGACGCTGGGGGCGCTTTTCATCTTCCTGCTGACCGCACAGAAGCTGATGGGCCGTTCCCGCACTTGGCTGCCGCAGTTCTTGCTGCGCCGGACCGTGGATGGTGCCAAGTTCGGCCGGGCCATCGACTGGCTGCGCAAGCCCGCGGGCTGGATCGACCGGCGCACGCACCAGCGGCTGTCGCTGATGGTGCGGCGCCCGATGAGCATGGTGAACATGCTTGTGATCATGGGGATCTGCGTGATCATCCCCTTCCTTGAGGTGCTGCCGATGGTGACCTCGATCTTCGCTACGGCGATCACCTTCTACGCGATCTCGATGCTGGCGCGGGACGGGCTCTTTGCCGTGCTCGGGCACATCTGGTCGGGGGCGGCGCTCTTCGGGATCTGGTGGCTGGTCAGCACGGGCGCCGGAGTCTGAATGCCGGAGTCTGAGTTGCGTGTGAACCGCTGACGGGGTTCTCGGCCGTGAGGTCGGATGCCTCCGGCGGGGATATTTGGGAGCGAAAGATGAAGGGGCCGTGGCCCCCTTTTTGTTGCGTCAGGCGCGGGACTGAAGCTGGGCGACGCCGAGGGTGTCGAGGACCTTGGCCTCGATATCCGAAGCGTTCAGCTTCGCCACGGCGTACATGTCCGCGGGGCTGGCCTGGTCGATGAAGATGTCGGGCAGGACCATGGAGCGGTATTTCAGGCCGCTGTCGAAGACGCCTTCCTCGGCCAAAAGCTGGGCCACGTGGCTGCCGAAGCCGCCGATCGCGCCTTCCTCGATGGTGATCAGCGCCTCGTGGTGGCGGGCGAGTTGCAGGATCAGGTCGCGGTCCAGCGGCTTGGCAAAGCGGGCGTCGGCCACGGTGGCCCTGATGCCGCGGGCGTCGAGCGCCTCGCAGGCTTTCAGCGTCTCGCCAAGGCGGGTGCCGAAGGAGAGCAGCGCCACGCGGCTGCCCTCGCGGATCATGCGGCCCTTGCCGATTTCCAGCACCTCGCCGCGTTCCGGCATTGTGACGCCTTCGCCCTCGCCACGGGGGTAGCGGAAGGCGATCGGACCTTCGTCATGGGCGGCGGCGGTGGCCACCATGTGGACCAGCTCCGCCTCGTCCGCGGCGGCCATCACGGTGATGCCGGGCAGGTTGGCGAGGAAGGCGGTGTCGAAGCTGCCCGCGTGGGTCGCGCCATCGGCGCCCACGAGGCCCGCACGGTCGATGGCGAAGCGCACGGGCAGGCGCTGGATCGCCACGTCGTGCACGATCTGGTCGTAGCCGCGCTGCAGGAAGGTGGAGTAGAGCGCGCAGAAGGGCTTGAGCCCGCCCGCCGCGAGGCCCGCGGCAAAGGTCACCGCGTGCTGTTCCGCGATGCCCACGTCGAAGAGCCGCGAGGGGTATCGCTCGGCAAAGAGGTTGAGGCCGGTGCCATCGGGCATGGCCGCGGTGACGGCGCAGATCCGGCTGTCCTCGGCGGCTTCCTTCAGCAGGCTCTCGGCGAAGACCTTGGTGTAGCTCGGCGCGTTGGAGGGCGCCTTGTGCTGCTTGCCGGTGAGCACGTCGAACTTGGCCGTGGCGTGGCCCTTGTCGTCGGCCTTCTCCGCCGGGGCGTAGCCCTTGCCCTTCTTGGTGATCACATGCAGCAGGATCGGCCCGGTCGCCCGCGCCTTGACGGTGCGCAGCACCGGCAGCAGCTGCTCCATGTCGTGCCCGTCCAGCGGGCCGACATAGGAGAAGCCCAGTTCCTCGAACAGCGTGCCGCCGACGGTAAGGCTCTTCAGCAGTTCCTTGGCGCGCTTGGCGCCTTCCTGGAAGGGGGGAGGCAGCAGCGAGACGGCGCCCTTGGCGGCGGCCTTGAACTCCTGGAACGGGGCCCCGGCATAGAGCCGCGACAGGTAGGAGGAAAGCGCGCCCACCGGCGGGGCGATCGACATCTCGTTGTCGTTCAGGATCACGATCAGCCGCTTCTTCAGCGCGCCGGCGTTGTTCATCGCCTCGAAGGCCATGCCCGCCGACATTGCCCCGTCGCCGATCACCGCGATGGCGTCGCCCAGGCCCTCGGGCACCTGTCCGCCCAGATCCCGCGCCACGGCAAAGCCGAGCGCCGCCGAGATCGAGGTCGAGCTGTGCGCGGCGCCGAAGGGGTCGTAGGGGCTTTCCGAGCGCTTGGTGAAGCCCGAGAGACCGTCCTTCTGGCGCAGGGTCCGCATCCGGTCGCGGCGACCGGTGAGGATCTTGTGCGGGTAGGACTGGTGGCTGACGTCCCAGATGAGCTTGTCGCGCGGGGTGTCGAAGACCGCGTGCAGCGCCACGGTCAGTTCCACCACGCCGAGGCCCGCGCCGAGATGGCCGCCGGTCTCGGAGACGGCGGCGATGGTCTCGGTCCGCAATTCGTCGGCGACTTGGCGCAGCTGCGCGTCGCTGAAACCCTTGAGGTCGGCGGGGATCCGGACCTTGTCCAGAAGGGGCGTCTCGGGTGTGGTCATGTCAGCCTCCGGGGCCTTTTCGCGCAAGCTGCGTCAGCTGTCGCGCGAGATAACGAAGCGGGCCGCCTGCCGCAAGCTTTCGGCGGCCTCGCCATAGGGGGCGAGGGCGTCGCAGGCCTCCTGCGCCAGGGCCGCGGCCCGCGCACGGGCAGGCTCCAGTCCCAGCAGCGAGACGAAGGTCGCCTTGCCGGCGGCCGCGTCCTTCTGCAGCCGCTTGCCGGCGGTTTCCTCGTCACCCTCTACGTCCAAGATGTCGTCCGCGATCTGGAAGGCAAGGCCCATGGCGCGCGCATAGGCCGCGAGCGGCGCGGGATCGGCCCCGGCCATGACGGCGCCTGCACAGGCGGACCATTCGAAGAGCGCACCGGTCTTGCCGGCCTGCAGCTCGGTGATTTGCTCCAGCGTCAACGGGGTCTCGGCGGTTTCGGCCGCGATGTCGAGCTCTTGCCCGCGCACCATGCCGCGCGCGCCCGCAGCCCGGGCGAGCGCGCCCACGAGGTCGCCCCGGCTCGCGGCGGAGGCCGCCAGTTCGAAGGCGAGGCTCTGCAGCGCATCGCCGGCGAGGACGGCGGTCGCTTCGTCCCATTTCACGTGCACCGTGGGCTGGCCCCGGCGCAGGTCGTCGTCGTCCATGCAGGGCAGGTCGTCGTGGATCAGCGAATAGGCATGCATCGCCTCGATGGCGGCGGCAGCCTTCAGCGCCTCGGCGCGGGGCACGTCATGCAGCCGCGCGCTCTCCAGCACGAGGAAGGCCCGCAGGCGCTTGCCGCCCTGCACGCCATAGCGCATGGCTGCGCCGACTTCGCCCGGGGTCTCCGCAAGGGTGGCGTCGAGAAAGCCTGCGACCGCGTCAGCCGCCTGCGTCAGGGAGGTGCGGAACACTCACAGCCCCTCGACCGGTTTCAGGCCCGCGGGGTTGCCCTCGCCGTCGAGGGTGATCGCGGCCACCTTCTCCTCGGCTTCCTTCAGCTTGGCCTCGCAGCGCTTCTTCAGCTCGGCGCCACGTTCGTAGAGACGGATCGATTCCTCCAGCGGAACGTCGCCCCGCTCGAGCCGGCCCACGACGGTTTCCAGCTCTTTCATGGCATCCTCGAAGCTCATTTCGGCGACGGGGGTCTGCGCGGTCTCGGTCATGATGCGTCCTCGGTCTGGCGGTCGCGCGCACCATAGACGCCACGGGGGGCGGGTTCAATCGGCCCCTGCCGTGGCGGATGGGGGCTGCCGGTTGACCGCCGTCCGGCGACAGTCCAATGATCACCGCCATGACCGACTTCATCCGTCCGACACAGGACAGCCACCCGAGGATCGCCGAGGCCCTGCGCGAGGGGCTGCTGACGCTCTGCGTAACCGATCCGGCCCTCACGGGCGCCCATCCCGGCGAGATGCTGCGCTTCGTCCCCGGCCGACGGGTGGTCTTCGACGGCACTCTCGACGGGCGGCCCGCGATCTTCCGCATGGCGAAGTCGGACCGGGACGCAGAGGCCTTCGCCGCCGAATGGCAGGAGCTCACCCGCGCCGCTGCCGCCATGGCGCAGGGCGCAAGTGCGGTGAACCGCCCGCTGGTGCTTGGCGCCGGGGGGCGCGTGCTGGCCGTAGAGCATGTCGCAGGCCGCCCCCTGCTCGACCTGCTCTGGTCCTCCGGGACCGAGGACCGCCTGCGCTGGTGTGTCCGCGCCGCACATTGGCTCGCAGGCTTCACCGGTACGACCGAGGCGCGGGCCCCGATCAATCGCGGCCCGTGGCGCACCTGGGCCGAGGAGGCGGCGGCAAAACAGACCCACGCCGAGCTGGCCGAGATCGAGGGTCGCGTGCTTCAGAAGATGAAGAAACTCTCCCGCGGGCTGCGCGAGGCCACCTGGCGCACGGCGATCTGCCACGGGGATTTCCACCCCAACAACCTGATCGCCGCCGGGGACCGGCTCACCGGCATCGACCTCGGTGGCTCACGCCGGGCGCCGATCTACCGCGACATCGCCCGCTTCCTGACCCACATGGCCCGCCGCGGGATGCTGCCGTCGGGCCAGCGCCGCTTTGGCGTCGACGCTGCCGCCTACGAGGCCTTCACCACCGCCTTCGCCATGGACGAGGAGGAGGCCACCCGCATCCTGCCCTACCTGATCTGCTACGAATGCCTTGTCCGGGTCGAACATCCCGACATGTCCCGCGACCGCATCACCCACGCCCGCACCATGGCCGAGGGCCTCTTCGACGACCTCCGGCAGATCGCCTGATCATCTTTCGCTGAAAAATATCCTCGGGGGGAGTCGCGGCACGCGACGGGGGGCAGACAGCCCCCCTTCCCACGCCCGCCGCAGGCGCAACTCCCGGTTCTGGCCCCCGTTCGGCCCCGCTCGCCCCTCAGTCCGGCGCCAGCATGTACCCCGCGCCGCGCACGGTCTGCAAATAGCGCGGCTGCTTCGGATCGGACTCGATCTTGCGCCGCAGCCGGGTGATCTGCACGTCCACCGCGCGGTCCTGCGCCGGGCCGCCATCGCGCCCCGTGGCCCGGCCGAGGTCCTCGACCAGCTGCGCCCGGGTGATGGCCTCGCCGGGGCGCGCCGCGAAGAGCCGCATCAGCTGCGCCTCGGTGGCGGTCAGCCGTACGAGGTCCTGCCCCTGCCACAGCTCGCCGCGGTTGATGTCGTAGCGCACCTCGCCCAGGTGCAGCACTTTGGGCACCTCCGCCGCGGCGCTGTCGCGGTCCGGCATACGGCGCAGGATGGCGTTGATCCGCAGCAGCAGTTCGCGCGGCTCGAAGGGCTTCGACAGGTAGTCGTCCGCCCCGGCTTCCAGCCCGGCGATCCGGTCGTCGGTCTCGCCCCGGGCGGTCAGCAGCAGGATCGGCGTCGCCATCCGGCGGCGCAGGTCGTTGGTCAGGGTCACCCCGTCCTCGCCCGGCATCATCACGTCCATGATGATCATGTCGAATTCCAGCCCCGCCAGCAGGCGCCGGGCATGGGCCGCGTCGCGGGCGGCCGAGACGAGGAAGCCGTTCTTCTTCAGGAACCGCGCCAGCAACTGGCGGATGCGCTCGTCGTCGTCGACGATCAGCAGGTGGGGGGCGGGATCGCTCATGCCGCACCCTCCCGCAGGGCCGCACAGAGACGGCGCATTTCCGGATCCATCATCGCGTCCAGCACCTGCCGGAAGCCGGCCACGGCCTCGGGCCCGGCGGCACGGTAGGCGGCGCGCATGTTGCGGCGCTGCGCGTCCGAGAGGCGGTGTTCGAGGTCGGTGCCCTGCGGCGTCAGGTAGAGGTGGCGTTCGCGCTTGTCGACGTTGCCGACGCGGCTCTCGACGAGGCCATCCTCGATCAGGCTGCGCAGCACGCGGTTCAGCGACTGCTTGGTCACGCCGAGGATCGCCAGAAGGCGGTTCACGTTCATGCCGGGGTTCCGGGCGATGAAATGCAGTGCCCGGTGATGCGCCCGGCCGTAGGCCAGCCCGTCGAGGATCTGGTCCGGGGCGGCGGTGAAACCGCGGTAGGCAAAGAACATCGCCTCGATGCCCTGGCGCAGCTGTTCGTCGGTCAGGAAGAGCAGGCTTTCACCCATGGGAACCTCTGACATGACCACCTCTCTTCGTTCACAAACTGCCCAAGTGCCGGGCATCTTACGTCAGCGTTATTGACATTCCAAGAGCGAACTGTTAGCGACTCGCCCGTTCCGCGCAACTTTATGACCGGTTTCGGCTTTGGTTTCGCAATTTTCGCAAAGCGTAGGAGAGTGTCATGGCTGGCGCATATGATGATCGTGACGGCAAGATCTGGATGGACGGCAAGATGGTGGAATGGCGCGATGCCAACGTACACCTGCTGACCCACGCGCTGCATTACGCCTCCTCCGTCTTCGAGGGCGAGCGCTGCTACAACGGCAAGATTTTCAAGGGTGTGGAGCACTCGGAGCGGCTGCGCAAGTCGGCGCAGATGCTGGACTTCGAGATCCCCTACTCGGTCGAGGAGATCGAGAAGGCGAAATACGAGATGCTGGCCGCCAACGGCTGGACCGACGCCTACGTGCGGGCCGTCGCCTGGCGCGGCGCGGGCGAGGACATGGGTGTCTCGGCCAAGCGCAACCCCGTCCGCCTCGCCATCGCGGGCTGGGAATGGGGCAACTACTACGGCGACGCCAAGATGAAGGGCGCCAAGCTCGACATCGCCAAGTGGAAGCGCCCCTCGCCGGAAACGATCCCGGTGCACGCCAAGGCTGCCGGTCTCTACATGATCTGCACCATGTCCAAGCACCAGGCCGAGGCCAAGGGCTGCTCGGACGCGCTCTTCATGGACTACCGCGGCTACGTGGCCGAGGCGACCGGCGCCAATATCTTCTTCGTCAAGGACGGCGAGGTGCACACGCCCAAGCCCGATTGCTTCCTGAACGGCATCACCCGCCAGACTGTCATCGGCATGCTGGAGGAGCGCGGCGTGACGGTGCACGAGCGGCACATCATGCCGGAGGAGCTGGAAGGCTTCCAGCAGTGCTGGCTGACCGGCACCGCGGCCGAGGTCACCCCCGTGGGCCAGATCGGCGACTTCACCTTCGAGGTCGGCGCCCTGACGCAGGAGATCGCACAGGCCTACGAAGAGCTCGTGCGCCGCTGATCCCGGCGGGAGAATGTGACGAAGGGCGGGCCCTGGCCCGCCCTTTCGCGTTTCGGGGTGTCGGTCACCTGCGCACCCCAAACCGTCGTGTCGGGCGGGGCCCGTCTTGCGTGGCCGGGGTGCGCGCACCCCGCCCGGCCCTCAGCCTGCGAAGGCCGGACCTGCCCCCCCTCAGCCCTTGCCCATCTCGCGCGCCTTCCTGCGGGCGGCCTCCAGCCCGGCGGCGACTTCGCGCAGCAGGGGCCCCTCCTGCATCCGGGTCAGCCCGGCGGCGGTGGTGCCCGCGTAATCCACCATGTCCTGCACCCGCACGGCGGGCGTGGGCCCCTCCGCCATCATCTCCGAGGCCGCGCGGAAAAGCTGCCGCACCGCCCGGTCGGCCACCCCGGCGGGGGCGCCCTTGGCCCGCGCATAGGCGGCCATGCTCTCGGCGAACAGCGCCACGAAGCCGGGCACCGGCCCGGTGATCGCGGTGAAGACGTCGATCAGGTCCTCGTCGTCGACCTCGTCGCTCAGCCCCAAGGCCCCGAACAGCGCCGCCGCGCGCGCTGCATCCTCCCGCGTGGCGCCGGGGCCGGGGAGGAAGGGCGAATAGGCCATCCGCTCCGCCGCCGCCGGGCTGCTCATGGCGCGGATGATCCGCGCCCCGCCCGACTGCGCCGCCAGCCGCGTCACCGGCACGCCCGCCATGACCGAAATCACCAGCTTGCCCGCTGCCGCTATGTCGATGCCTGCGTAGAGCGCGGGCGGCAGGGACAACACGACCGTGTCACAGGCCGCCACCAGCGCGGCCACATCCGCCGTCACGGTCACGCCCCGCCGGGCCTCCCAGCCCGCCCGGCTGCCGGAGCGGTTTGCGAGCCAGAGCTGGTCCTCCCGCAGCGCCCCGCTCTCCAGCAGCCCGGTCGCGATCGCCGCGCCCAGCATCCCCGTTCCGCCGATGATCCCGACCTTGCCGTCCAGTGCCATGACCTGCTTGCTCCCTTCATCTTTCCAAAAATACTCTCGGGGGGAATTGGCCCGCAGGGCCAAGGGGGGCCGACAGCCCCCTCCCTCTCGGCCCATCCCTTCAGACCCAGTCCGCGCCGCTGAGGATCTCGCGGTAGTCCCGCCCGCTCTCCACCCGCAGGCCCATCTCGCGCAGCGCTGCCATGTCGCGCCGGTCGCGCCGGTCCGGTCCGCGCCCCGGTTCGCGCAGGATCACGCCCGCGATCCGCCCGGGGTGGCGCCGAGCCGCCTCGAGGTAGACATGGGGATCATGCTGCCCGGTGTCGCCCACGAGGACGAAGCGCCGGTCGGGATGGGCCGCGAGGATGGCGTCGATGGCGAGCGACTTGTGATCGCCCCGCTTGCGGTTCAGGAACCGGCGCGACGTCAGGCCGAAATCCCGCAGGAAGAGCGGCCCGCGCGGCGCGCCGTGGCGTTCCAGCACGCGGGTCAGGAAATGGTGCAGGTTCCACGGCGAGGAGCTGACGTAGAACACCGGCCCGCCGCCCTCTGCCAGCCGGGTCAGCAGTTCCACCGCGTCGGGGAAGACATGGCGGGTCAGCGCGTTGCCGGTCAGCGAGGTCCAGAGATTGCGTACCAGAGAATAGGCCCCGGTCTCCATCACCGTGTCGTCGATGTCGGTGATCACCGCGATGCCCGGCCCCGGTGGCGGCACGAGGGCCTCGACCGTGGCGGCGCTGGCGGGCTGGCCCGAGACCTGCGCCGTGACGCCGTGCCAGCCGGTCTCGTTCCCGTTGCGGGGCAGGCGCAGGGTGAAGTAGCCCTCGCTGTCCGTCACCGTCCGCTCGCCGTCGGCCTTGACGACGACGTGGGCGACCTCGTCGGTGAGGAAAAGCGCCAGCATCTGCAGGAAGTTCACCCAGCGGCTCTGCTCCGGCTCGGGGGCGAAGCGGCGCAGGGCCGACAGGACGCGGCCCCGCAGGATCAGCTCATCCGGCGTGGCGTACCCCAGGTAGGGGTCGATGACGGGTGGCCCCTCTGGTGGGGTGCCCCGGGAAAGACCGATCCGGCCGAACAGGAATTCGGCCGGATACCAGAGTCGTTTGAGCAACTTGATCAGGCGCATGCGCCTTGCGCTATATCAGCCCGGAGACATGCCCCGCAAACGTTCAGAACGCCGCCGCAGGATTTCCAGCGTCGCCAGCAGGCAGATCGAGATCGCAACCAGCAGCGTCGCCACCGCGAGGATCGTGGGCGAGATCTGTTCGCGCAGGCCGATGAACATCTGCCAGGGCAGTGTTTTCTGGCCTGCGGAGCCCACGAAGAGCACCACGACCACCTCGTCGAAGGAGGTGATGAAGGCGAAGAGCGCGCCAGAGATCACCCCGGGCAGGATCAGCGGCATCTGGACGCGGAAGAAGGTCGTGACCGGATCCGCCCCCATGTTGGCCGCAGCGCGGGTCAGAGAGTTGTCGAAACCCACCAGCGTCGCCGTCACCGTGATGATGACGAAGGGAATGCCGAGCGCGGCATGCGCCAGCACCACGCCGAAGTAGGTGCCCTGCAGCCCGATGCGGGAGTAGAAGAAATACATCCCCGCGGCCGAGATGATCAGAGGCACGATCATCGGCGAGATCAGGATCGCCATGATTGCCCTGCGGAAGGGCACATGCGGCTGGCTGAGGCCGATGGCCGCCAGCGTGCCGAAGCCGACCGAGAGCAGCGTCGCCACGGGCGCGATCTTCAGCGAGTTCCACATGGCGGCCTGCCAGTCGGAATTGGTGAAGAAGTCCTGGTAGTGCTTCAGCGAATACCCGTCCGGGTCAAGCCGCAGCATCTCGGGCGTGAAGGTGAAGAAGTTCTCGGCGTTGAAGCTGAGCGGGATGATCACGATGATCGGGGCGATCAGGAAGAAGAAGATCAGCCCGCAGATCACCCGGAACGCGTAGTACCAGATGGTCTGACCCGTCGTGGCATAGGGAGGAAGTGAACTCATATCTGATTACCCCAGCTTCACGTTGTCGATGCCGACGATCCGGTCGTAGACCCAGTACAGGAGCAGAACGACCGCCAGCAGGATGGTCCCGAGCGCCGCAGCCAGACCCCAGTTCAGCGAGCTGGAGATGTGGTAGGCGATCCGGTTCGAGATGAATGTGCCCGTCGTCCCGCCGACGATTTCCGGCGTGATGTAGTAGCCGATGGCGAGGATGAAGACGAGGATCGACCCTGCGCCGATGCCCGGCACCGACTGCGGGAAGTAGACCCGCCAGAAGGCTGTCCAGTTGGTGGCCCCCAGCGATTTCGCGGCCCGCAGGTAGGTGGGCGGGATGGTCTGCATCACCGAGTAGAGCGGCAGGATCATGAAGGGCAGCAGGATGTGGGTCATGGCGACGATCGTGCCGAACTGGTTGTTCATCATGATCAATCGGTTGCCGTCATCCACGAGGCGCAGCCAGACGAGGATGTCGTTGATCACCCCCTGCTGTTGCAGCAGCACCTTCCACGCCGAGGTCCGCACGAGGAGCGAGGTCCAGAACGGCAGCAGCACGAGGATCATCAGCAGGTTGGCCGTGCGCATCGGCAGGTTGGCGAGGATCCAGGCCACCGGGTAGCCCAGCAGGATGCAGCTGAGCGTGATGGTGACCGACATGAAGATCGTGCGCTTGAAGAGGATGCCGTAGATCCGCTCGTTGTCCGGGCGCATCTCGACCCCTTCGGGCGTCAGCTGCATGTCCACGGCGTTCAGGAAGTAGCCCGGCGTGTAGCGCGGCGCATAGGTCTGGATCACGCGCCAGACCTGCGGATCGGCCCAGTCCTCGTCCGCGTCGAGGAACTGCTCTTGCAGGTCCACGGTCTCGAAGGAGGGCGCGGCGGCCGCGGCCTGCTGGATACGCTCGGACAGGCCGGACACCGGCGGCTGCGCGGCAAGGTCGAGGTAGAGCATGGTGAAGAGCAGGTCTTCGATGTCTTCCTCGGCCGGGTCGTCGCCCTCGGTGTCGAGGTAGGCGGTCCAGCGGTCCCATGCGGAGGCGGTCATCGGCAGCGCCTCGCGGGTCGCGTCGTCCTCCATCATCGAGACCCAGCTGGCCGGGTCTTCCCAGCTCTCGTCAAGGTCGGTGAACTGATCCGTGTAGGTATCGGTGTCGAAGCGGCCCACGGCGCGGCCCGTCTTGCGGAACAGCGAGGAAACACCCGTCAGCTCGTAGTTCAGCCGGGTGCCGAGCCGCGTGTGCAGCTTCTTCTCCTCGGCGAAGAACATGTCGGTGTAGAAGGCCGGCCAGATCGCGTCGGGCGGCAGATCGGAGGCGGTGTGATCCCAATCCGCCAGCACCTCGACCGTTTCGGGCAGGGTATCGGCCACGATGTCGTTCTCGACCGAGCGGAACAGCATGTCCGCGATCGGTGCGATGAAGGTGATCAACACGAAGATCAGCAGCGGCGCGATCAGCATCAGCGCGCGCAGCTTCTGGCGGCGCAGGGCCCGGTTCAGGCTGCGTTTCAGCGGCGTGCCGTCGGCGGCCAGCATCGGGCCGTCCTGGGTTGCATCGCTCATCAGACGCCCTCCACTAGAATGATGTCACTGTCCGAGGTGCGCCGACGAATTTCGGCAACCTCTTGATATTCGGGGAATAGAAGGCGCGTTTCGCGTCCTCGAAGCTCGGGAACTCGATCACGACATGGCGGTCCTTCACGGGCCCTTCCGGGGCCTCGCTGGCACCGCCGCGAATGATGAAGCGGCCCCCATAACCCTGAAGGATCGGCGTGTCCCGTTCGACGTACTCCTTGTACGCCTCCGGATCCCTCACGGTGATATGGCCGATGATATAGCCCTTGGGCATGTATTTCCCCTGTTGATGCGGCCCTCTGACGGGGCTTGATGCGGGGAAGGGGCCGCGGGGGCCCCTTCCGGTCGTGTCAGCCGTGCTTACTGCGCCAGCCAGGCCTGGAACTTCGCGTCGATGTCGTCGCGGTAGTCAGCCCAGAAGTCGTAGTTGTAGAGCAGGGTATTCTTCGAGTTCTCGGGGTCCGTCGGCATGTGCATCTTCATGTCCTCGGGAACCATCGGTGCCGAGGAGGCACGGGCCGGGCCGTAGGAGATGTACTTGGCCTGGTCGGCCAGACGCTGGGTGTCGGTGGCGAACTTCACGAAGTCTTCCACGCGGGCCAGGCGATCTTCGGACAGGCCGGTCGGGATGATCCAGCCGTCGAGGTCGAAGACCTGCATGTCCCAGAGCATGCCTACGGGCTGGTCCTGCTCCTCGATGACCGAGTAGAGGCGGCCGTTGTAGGTCGAGCCCATGAAGACTTCGCCGTCAGCCAGCAGCTGGGGCGTGTCGGCACCGGCGGACCACCAGATCACCTCGTCCTTGATCTCGTCGAGCTTGGCGAGGGCTTGCTCCTGACCTTCCTCGGTCTCGAGGACGTCGTAGATCTCGTCCTTGGCGACGCCGTCACAGTAGAGCGCCCACTCCATGTTGTTGATCGGGCGCTTCTCCAGCGCGCGCTTGCCCGGATAGGTTTCCAGGTCCCACAGGGCGCAGATGTCGGTGGGGGCGTCGGCGCCTTCGGGCACCAGGTCGGTGCGATAGCCCACGGTGGTCGAGTAGACGATCTGCGGGATGAAGCAGTCGGAGACCAGCAGGTCGCCGAAGTCGTCCGAGGCGTCCGAACCGTCGTCGCCGGGCAGCAGCAGCTCGTCCGCGTCGAATTCCATCGCGAGGCCTTCGTCGCAGAGGCGGATCGCGTCAGCGGCGACCACGTCGACCAGGTCCCAGGTGATGTTGCCGGCTTCGTTCATGGCGCGCAGCTTGGCCACGGCCTCGTTCGACGATTCGTCCCAGGTGGCCGAAACGCCGTCGTTGTCTGCCAGGTAGGGCTCGACGTAGGCTTTCAGCTGCGAGTTCTGGTAAGCGCCGCCCCAGGACACGATGGTCATGCTGTCGGCCATGTCCTGTGCAGACAGACCGCCGGCGGTCATCGCCAGTGCGGTGCTCGCCAAAAGGGTTTTCGTCAGTTTCATACTAGGCTCCCATTTGACCCGTTTGGGTTTTGTGAGCCCCGCGTCACGGGTGAGACGGCGGGGGCTTCTCTTTCCCCTGCGCGGTGGGGCGCACGGGGAAACTCGCGTATGGCGCCGGGCGTCAGTCCACGCGCCGAACCGCCCCGGTGCGCGGGGCACCGGCGGGGGCGGGACGGGGCTTGGTGGTCAAAAAGGCCATGGCGCTCCTGTCGTGTGGCACGGAATGCGGGACCGCGGGGCGGTCTCAGGCGTCCAGTGCGCGGCAATCCTCCGGCAGCCAGCCGATCTCGATCATCTGACCGGGGGTCATGCGCTGCTGGTCCGGGGCGTTCCGGGTCTTGATGACGAAATCCTCGTTGCCGGCCACCTTGAGCCGGGTGCGGAAGATATCGCCCATGTAGATGAATTCGAGCACTTCGGCCTTCAGCAGGTGGGCATCGGGCGAGAGGCGCTCCTTGTTGGTCTCGACGCGCTCGGGGCGGATCGAGACGCGGGTCCGCTGGCCGGGCTCGGTCACGTTGACCGGCTTGCAGTCAATCACCTCGCCGCCGTCGAGGCGGACCGTGGCGATGTCGCCGCGGATCTCCTGGACCACGCCCTCCAGCGTGTTGTTCTCACCGATGAACTGCGCGACGAAGCTGTTCTCGGGGCTCTCGTAGAGCACGTCCGGCGGCGCGAGCTGCTGGATGCGGCCATCGTTGAAGACGGCGACGCGGTCCGACATGGTCAGCGCTTCGGTCTGGTCGTGGGTCACGTAGACCACGGTGATGCCGAGGCTGTCCGCGATGCGCTTGATCTCGAACTGCATGTGCTCGCGGAGCTGCTTGTCGAGCGCGCCGAGCGGTTCGTCCATCAGCACCAGTTCCGGTTCGAAGACGAGCGCGCGGGCGAGGGCGATCCGCTGCTGCTGACCACCCGAAAGCTGCGCCGGGCGGCGGCCGCCGAAGGCGCCCATCTGCACCATGTCGAGAGCGCGTTTGACCTTTTCCTCACGCTCGGATTTGCCCATCTTCCGCACTTCCAGCGGGAAGGAGAGGTTCTCGGCGACGGTCATGTGCGGGAAAAGCGCGTAGTTCTGGAAGACCATCCCGATGCCGCGCTTGTGGGGCGGGATGTTGTTGATCGGCCGGCCGTCGAGGGTGATCTCGCCATGGGTGGCCGTCTCGAAACCCGCCAGCATCATGAGGCAGGTGGTTTTGCCCGAGCCTGACGGCCCCAGCATGGTGAGAAATTCGCCCTTCGGAAGGGACAGGTTCAGGTCTTTGACGACCAGTGTCTCACCATCGTAGCTTTTCTGGACGCGTTCAAACGCCACGAAAGCATCGCTGCTTTGCGTTTCAGCCAAAGGCTATCTCCCGGTTGATGTCGCGCGGGTTGACCCGCTTCTATGATGGCCCCGAGTAAAACGCCCCATTTGGCTGTGTGCAACCAATTAGCCCAAAAAACTGGCAAAACTGCTTGGTTTCCCGGGGACCGATTGACCAAATGGTCTGAAATTACCCAAAGTCTAGCAAGGATTCTCCGAAAACCGGGGGCTGTCCTAGCGGAAAGCGACAGTCCTTCGCTGCAGTGCGACATGAAACGGACAGGAGATTCCGGCGGCCCTGCCGCAGGACTGAAAATCAGGGAGCAGACATGCAGACAGATGCCGTGCCGTTCAGCGCCGCCGAGTACCGGCGCCGACTCGCCAAGACGCGGAAGGCCATGGAAGAGGCCGATCTCGACGTGCTCTTCGTCGAGGATCCGTCCAACATGGCCTGGCTCACCGGCTATGACGGCTGGTCCTTCTACGTCCATCAGGGCGTGATCGTGACCCATGATCAGGACCCGGTCTGGTGGGGGCGCAACATGGACGCCAATGGTGCGCGGCGCACCGCGTGGATCGGCGAGGACAGCATCCGCCCCTACGGCGATCAATACGTCCAGTCGACCGAGCTGCACCCGATGCAGAACCTCGCCTTCCTGCTGACGGAGATGGGCTTCGGTCAGGCCCGCGTCGGGGTGGAGATGGAGAATTACTACTTCTCCGCCAAGGCCTACACGACGCTGGTCTCCTCGATGCCCGCCGCGACGATCTGGGACGCCACCGCGCTGGTGAACTGGCAGCGCGCGATCAAGAGCGACGAGGAAATCGCCTTCATGCGCAAGGCCGCCCGCATCGCCGAGAAGATGGTGGACGGCGCGATTTCCCGAGCCCGGCCCGGCCTGCGCAAGAACGAGCTGGTGGCCTCGATCTACCACGACGCGCTGATGGGCGTCGGGGACGACTGGGGCGATTATCCCGCCATAGTGCCCATGGCGCCCTCGGGCGCCGATGCCTCGGCCCCGCACCTGACATGGGACGGCAACACCCTAGAGGAGGGCGAGGCGACCTTCTTCGAGCTGGCGGGGGTCTATCGCCGCTATCACACGCCGTTCTGCCGCACGATCTTCCTCGGCACGCCGCCCGACGACCTCGTGCGGGCCGAGGCCGCGCTGGTCGAGGGGCTGGAAGCGGGGCTGGATGCCGCCCGCGCGGGCAACCAGGCACGCGACATCGCCGCCGCCCTGGCCCTGCCGCTGGAGCGGGCCGGCATCGTGCGCGGCGCGCGCTGCGGCTATTCCATCGGGCTCAGCTATCCGCCGGACTGGGGCGAACGGACGATCTCGCTGCGTCTCGCGGACGAGACGGTGCTGGAACCCGGCATGTGCTTCCACTTCATGCCCGGTATCTGGAAGCCGGAATGGGGTCTCGAGATCACCGAGCCGATCCTGATCACCGAGGACGGCCCCGCGCAGCCTTTCTGTGACCGTCCGCGCAAGCTGTTCGTCATCGATGACTGACCTGAAGACCACGACCGACATCCTGGCGGAGCTGGTGGCCTGTCCCACCGTCTCCTCCGACAGCAACCTGCACATGCTGGGGCTGATCGCGAACCGGCTGCATGCGGCCGGCGCGCGGGTCGAGCTCTACCACGATGCCGAGGGCAACAAGGCCAACCTCGTCGGCACCCTTGGCCCGGACCGGCCGGGGGGCATCATGCTCTCGGGCCATTCCGACGTGGTGCCGGTGGAGGACCAGCCCTGGAGCTCCGATCCCTTCACCCTGCGCGAGGAGGCCGGGCGCTTCTATGGGCGCGGCACCTGCGACATGAAGGGCTTTATCGCCTGCAGTGTCGCCATGGCAGAGCATTACGCCGCGCTGGACCTGAAGCGCCCGGTGCATTTCGCCTTTACCCACGACGAGGAGATCGGCTGCCTTGGCGCACAGGCGCTTGCGCCGATCCTCGCGGCGCGCAGCGACACGCCCGCCCTCGCCGTCATCGGCGAGCCGACGTCGATGCGGATCATCGAGGGGCACAAGGGCTGCTGCGAGTACCACGTCACCTTCACCGGGCGCGAGGGCCATGGCTCGGAACCCGACAAGGGGGTCAACGCGGTGGAGTTCGCCACCCGCTACATCACCCGTCTGCTGGAGCTGCGGGCCGAGTTGCAGACCCGCGCGCCCGAGACCTCGCGCTTCGATCCGCCGTGGACCACGGTGAACATCGGGCGGCTGACCGGGGGCTACGTGCCCAACGTCATCCCCGGACATGCCGAGGTCGACTGGGAAATGCGCCCGGTGCGCGACGAGGACCGCGTCTTCGTCAAGGAGGCGATCGAGAGCTATACGCAGGACGTGCTGCTGCCTGCCATGCGGCGGGTCTGGCCCACGGTGGGGATCGAGACCACGATCCTCGGCGAGGTGGCCGGGCTGGAGCCGATGGAGGAGAACGCCGCCCGCGATCTTGTGGCAGAGCTGACCGGCGCGAACGGGACGGATCTCGTCTCCTTCGGGACCGAAGCGGGGCTCTTCCAGCAAATCGGGATGAGCGCCGTGGTCTGTGGTCCCGGTTCCATCGAGCAGGCGCACAAGCCCGATGAATATGTCTCCGGCGACCAGCTGGAGATGTGCCTCGCCATGCTGCGCGGCCTCGGCTCCCGTCTGGCGCGCTAGAGCGCCAGCGGTTTCGCCGCCAGCGTCCGGCGGAGCATGGTGTCGGTGAAGGGGCGGACGAGCAGGAACCAGCCCCGTTCGGCGATCTTCTCGCGGTCGACCTCGCCCGCGGTCAGGATGATGCGTGCGCCGAGGGACCCCAGCAGCTCGGGCAGGCCGCTTTCGAGAAATTCGGCATAGCGCATCTCGACCAGCGCGGCCGAGATATGGGCGATGCCGTTCAGCCGGGTCGGGATCTCGGCTGGATGTGTGACCTGCACGACTTCGCAGGGGCCCTGCATGGCAAGGGCCCCGGCGATATCCGTGGCGATCAGGGCATCCCGTTCCAGCACGAGGAAAACAGGTGTGGCCGCGGCCGGTGTCCCGTCCGCAGCGACTCGTTCGGTCATGGTGGCCTCCACTATTGCTCCCCCTCGTGGAACGAAACGGCCGCCCGTGCATTAAACTGTGACATACAGACGAGGATGACTTCGGTGGCGACCGCCTGTTCCCAATGCCCGCTGCGCAAGCGCGGGATCTTTGACCCCCTGACCGACGCGGAAGTGCGCTTCATGCAGAAGTTCAAGACCGGCGAACTGCAGGTCGAGGCCGGGGCCGTGCTGATGATGGAGGGGGCGAACTCACCGCATCTCTACACGACGCTGGAGGGTCTGGGCCTGCGCTACAAGACGCTGGAAACCGGCGAGCGGCAGGTGATCAACTTCGTCCTGCCCGGCGATTTCATCGGTCTTCAGGCGGGCGTGATGAACGAGATGCAGCACTCTGTCGAGGCAACGACCGCGATGAAGCTTTGCGTTTTCAATCGCAGTGGCCTGTGGTCCCTGTTCAAGGAGCAGCCTGGGCGTGCTTATGATCTGACATGGGCCGCCGCCGTGGAGGAACATCTTCTGGGCGAGACGCTGGCCACGCTGGGCCGGATGAACGGGATCGAGCGTGTGGCGCGGGTCTTCGCGCGGCTGTTCGACCGGGGCCGCTCCCTCGGGCTGGTGTCGGGGCGCGAGATGAAGCTGCCCTACAAGCAGCAGGACCTCGCGGATGCACTGGGCCTGTCGCTGGTGCACACCAACAAGACCCTCAAGAAGCTGCGGGAACGGCATGCGCTGGACTGGCAGCGTGGCGTGCTGCGGATGCTGGATTACGACCGGTTGTGCGAGATCGGGAAGCTGGAGGCGGACGGTCCCTTGCCGACCCGGCCGCTGCTGTGAGCGGGTGAAAATCAGGATCGCCCTGTGTGTTCGTCAACGCAGTGACACGAAATGATGACTCTGAAGAATGTTTTACACTCTGGTTTTGAAGCCAGGGGCGCTATAGTTTCATCTACGGTGGAAAATAATTGCCTCGGCGACCGGGGTCGCCAAGGCCAATCTTGATCGAAATATACGGCAACGACACCACTCACGGAACGAAGCCGGCTTTGTGATACCATGGAACCGGTTGAGCGAAAAGAGATTATCAGTTTGAGAAAATTGTACACGGATCAATTACGGTCTGGTCTCGTCCGGGCAGTCAGGTGCGAAGAGACTGGGAACGATGGATAAACTCAGGTCGATTTTCGAATTGCGTGAAATGCTGCGCCAGCTTGAGCGCGACGTGGGCTTCGATGATCTCAGCCGGACGGAACGGGATGTCCTGCTGGCGGCGCACTCTCTCTGCGACGCCCCGGGCGACGTGATCAGCACCGAGCAGATTCGCTCCCATACGCTGGTGGAGCCGGTGGCGCAGGCCACGCTCTACCGGGCGATCCGCACCCTGCTGCGGCTGGGGCTGCTGGAACGTGCGGCGCAGACCAAGGCGCGTGCCTACGTGGTGCGCAGCGATCTCGTCGGGCAGGACCTGCCCGGTTCCTGACGCAGGACGGTTGGCCCGCGGGCCCCGAGGGGGGTGCCGGGCGGCGCCTCTTCTTGGAATACCCAAAGGTGAAACTCCTCCAGAACTTCGTGGTCGTGATCGGTGCCTACATCCTGGCGCATGGCCTGACCGATTTCCTCATCACGCCGCTGCAGATGCGCCTGCTGCCCGATGTCACCGCCTTTGCCAGCCTCGTCTACCTGCCGCACGGGGTGCGGGTGCTGACCACGTGGCTGATGGGACGGATCGCCTTCCTGCCGCTCGCCGTCGGGGCCTTCTTCTCCGAGGTGCTCTTCACCCCGGTGGAGATCAGCAGCGCCACGGACCCGGTGATCCTGACCTCCATCGCCGTGGGGGCGGCCTCCTCCATCGCGGCCTTCGAAGTGCTGCGCCTGCTGGGGCTGTCGCTCTATGCCGGGCAGGCGCGCCGGGTGAACTGGCGCTGGCTGCTGCTGGTGGGGGCGATGGCCTCGGTGATCAACTCGGTCGGGCAGGCAGTGGTCTTCTCGGGCGTGATCCTGTCGGAGACCTTCGCCCTCGTCATGCTGACCTATGCGCTCGGCGACCTGATCGGGCTGAGCGTGACGGCGCTGGTGCTGATGCTGATCTTCCGCTGGATGCGGCTGCGGCCCGCGCGGGGCTGAGGCGTCGCCCGCGTCGCGCGGCGCTGGATGTGAAAAGCCGCGCGGCCCGGGGGGGCGGCGCGGCTTTCGTTTGTGCTGCCGCGGGGATCAGGCCGGGAACAGGCCCTTTTCCTTGGCCTGTGCCATGCACTCGTCCAACGACGTGCGGGCGCGTTCGATCAGGATGTCGATCTCTTCCTTGCTGATCACCAGCGGCGGGGAAATGATCATCCGGTCGCCCACGTGGCGCATCACGAGGTTGTTGGCAAAGCAGCGTTCGCGGCACATGTAGCCCACGGTTCCGGCGTCGGCGGCAAAGGCGGCGCGGGTGGCCTTATCCGGGGTCAGCGCGATCGAGGCCATCATGCCGACGATCTTGGCCTCGCCCACCATCGGGTGATCGGCGAGGCTTTCCCACTTCTCCTTGAGGTAGGGCGCGGTCTCGGCGCCGACCTTGTCGACGATGCCTTCCTCTTCCAGCAGGCGGATGTTTTCCAGCGCCACGGCACAGGCGACCGGGTGGCCGGAATAGGTGTAGCCGTGGTTGAACTCGCAGGCCGAGATGACGGCGTTCACCTCGTCGCAGACGATCGAGGCACCGATCGGCTGGTAGCCCGAGGACAGGCCCTTGGCGATGGTCATGATGTGCGGCTTGATGTTCAGCGTCTGGGAGCCGAACCACTTGCCGGTCCGGCCAAAGCCGCAGATCACCTCGTCCGCGATCAGCAGGATGCCGTACTTGTCGACGATGCGCTGGATCTCGGGCCAGTAGGTCTCGGGGGCGACGATGACGCCGCCCGCGCCCTGCACCGGCTCTGCGATGAAGGCGCCGACGCGCTCGGGGCCGTAGTGAAGGATCGCCTTCTCAAGTTCCTGCGCGCGGGCGAGGCCGAAGTCCTCGGGCGTCATGTCGCCGCCTTCGGACCACCAGTCGGGCTGGGGAATGTGGTGGATGTCGGGGATCGGCAGGCCGCCCTGGCTGTGGATGCCTGCCATCCCGCCGAGCGACCCGGAGCCCACGGAGGAGCCGTGGTAGCCATTGGTCCGGGCGAGGATGATATTGCGCTCGGGCTGGCCCTTCTCGGCCCAGTAGGTGCGCACCATCCGCAGGTTGGTGTCGTTCGCCTCGGAGCCGGAGCCCGCATAGAAGACGTGGTTCAGGTCCCCCGGGGCGATCTCGGCCAGCTTGGCGGCCAGTGCGATGGCCGGCACGTGGGAGGTCATGAAGAAGGTGTTGTAGTACGGCAGTTCCTTCATCTGCCGGGCGGCGGCCTCTGCCAGTTCGTCGCGGCCATAGCCGACGTTCACGCACCAGAGCCCGGCCATGCCGTCGAGAATCCGCTCGCCTTCGCTGTCCGTCAGCCAGCAGCCATCGGCGCTGGTGATGATGCGGGCGCCTTTTTCGGCGACCTGCGTCTGGGTCGAGAAGGGATGCATGTGGTGCGCTGCGTCCAGCGCCTGCAGCTCCGCGGTCGGCATGTGGTTGGTAATCGCGGGCATGTGACACCTCGTTGATCATTTCACGGAATTGTCGCGACGCTAGCCTGCCCTCACGGGAAACGCCATATTGCCTATCCGTGATTTTGTTGATCAACTCCCGCTCATGGACGAGCGCTTAAGACTAAGTCCAAGGGAGATAAACCAAATGACCAATAAACTGCTGACCTTCACCGCAGTCATGGCCCTCGGTGCGACCGCCGCCATGGCCGAGGAGGTCCACGTCTACAACTGGTCCGACTACATCGACGAAGAGCTGCTGACGAAGTTCGAGGAAGAGACCGGGATCGAGCTGATCTACGACGTCTTCGACTCCAACGAACTGCTCGAGACGAAGATGCTGGCGGGCGGGTCCGGCTATGACGTCGTCGTGCCGACCGGCTCGTTCCTGCAGCGCCAGATCGCGGCAGGCGCGTTCCAGAAACTGGACAAGTCCAAGCTGCCGAACCTCGAGAACATGTGGGACGTGATCGAGGAGCGCACCGCGCAGTACGATCCCGGCAACGAATACGCGATCAACTACATGTGGGGCACCACCGGCATCGGCGTGAACACCGGCAAGGTGGCCGAGGTCCTGGGCGATGACGCGCCGATCAACAGCCTCGACCTGGTCTTCGACCCGGCGAACATGGAAAAGCTGTCCGCCTGCGGCGTCTACTTCCTCGATGCGCCGACCGAGATGATCCCGGCCGCGCTGAAGTACCTGGGCCTGAACCCCGACAGCAAGGACCCCGACGAGATCGAGAAGGCGGGCGAAGTGCTGATGGCCGTGCGGCCCTACGTGGCGAAGTTCCACAGCTCGGAATACATCAACGCGCTCGCCAACGGCGACATCTGCGTGGCCTTCGGCTGGTCCGGGGACATCCTGCAGGCCCGTGACCGTGCCGCCGAGGCCGACAACGGTGTCGAGGTGGCCTACAACGCCCCGACCGAAGGCGCGCTGATGTGGTTCGACCAGATGGCGATCCCGACCGATGCGCCGAACCCCGACGCGGCCCACAAGTTCCTGAACTTCATCATGGATGCGCAGAACATGGCCGCGGCGTCGAACTACGTCTACTACGCCAACGGCAACAAGGCCTCGCAGGAGTTCCTTGTCGAGGACGTGATCGGCGACACGGCGATCTATCCCGACGAGGCGACGCTGGAGAACCTCTACACCGTTTCGCCCTATGATCCCAAGGTGCAGCGGGTGGTGACGCGGCTCTGGACCAAGATCAAGTCCGGGACCTGAGCCCTCCCCTGAAAGACAGGCCTGCGCGTATCCCCGCGCGGGCCAACTGCACCAGAGGACATCATGCCCCAGAAAGTCTTCGCCCCGTGGGATGACCCGCAGGAAAAACCGCTGATTCAGTTCAAGAACGTGACCAAGCGGTTCGGCAGCTTCACTGCCATCGACAATCTGAACCTCGATATCTTCGAACGTGAGTTCTTTGCCCTTCTCGGTCCCTCCGGGTGTGGCAAGACCACGCTGATGCGGATGCTGGCGGGCTTCGAGACGCCCACCGAAGGCACCATCGAGCTGTCTGGCAAGGATATCGGCGGCGTGCCCCCGAACCAGCGCGCCGTGAACATGATGTTCCAGAGCTACGCGCTCTTCCCGCACCTCTCGGTCTGGGACAACATCGCCTTTGGCCTCAAGCGCGAGGGCAAGGACAAGGGCGCGATCGAGACCCGTGTCAGCGAGATGATGCGCCTCACCCGGCTCGAGAAATTCCGCAACCGCAAGCCGCACCAGCTCTCCGGCGGGCAGCGGCAGCGGGTGGCACTGGCGCGCAGCCTCGCCAAGGCGCCCAAGCTGCTGCTGCTGGACGAACCGCTCGGCGCGCTTGACCGCAAGCTGCGCGAAGAGACCCAGTTCGAGCTGATGGACATTCAGGAGAAGACCGGCACCACCTTCGTCATCGTGACCCACGATCAGGAAGAGGCGATGACCGTCGCCTCCCGCGTGGCGGTGATGGACGAGGGCAAGCTGGTGCAGGTCGCCACACCCGACCGGATCTACGAAGGCCCGAACTCGGTCTACGTGGCCGATTTCATCGGGGACGTGAACATCATCGAGGGCCGCGCCCACCAGACCGGCGACAAGGTGCAGGTGATCTGGACCGAAAGCGAGCCGCCCCTGATGGCGACGACCCAGAAGAACTTCTCGCTCGACCAGAAGTGCTACATGGCGATCCGCCCCGAGAAGGTTGCGATTTCCGCGGACCGGCCCACGGCCTCCAACGCGCTCAAGGGCAAGATCCTCGACATTGCCTACCTGGGCAATATCTCGACCTATCATGTCGAACTGCCCACCGGCCACGTGATCAAGGCGCAGGAAGCCAACACCCGGCGCATCGCCCGGCGGCATTTCACCTGGGAAGACGAGGTCTGGATCAGCTGGACCGACACCGCCGCCGTGCTGCTGGAGCAGTAAGGATGACGCCCGGAACGGAGGAGAGCTGACATGCGCCGCCTGATCCTGATCGCCGTGCCCTACCTGTGGCTGCTGGCCTTCTTCCTCGTGCCTTTCCTGATCGTGCTGAAGATCGCGCTCAGCGACTACAACCTCTCGATCCCGCCCTACGCGCCGCAACTCGACCTGTCGCAGGGCTGGCAGGGGATCAAGGACTTCTTCGGCGACCTGGATTTCGAGAATTTCACCTTCCTGACCACCGATGACCTCTACTGGAAGGCCTATCTCTCCTCGCTCAAGATCGCGCTGATCTCGACCTTCATCACGCTGCTGGTGGGCTATCCGATCGCCTACGGCATGGCGCAGGCGCCCGACGAATGGCGGCCCACGCTGATGATGCTGGTGATCCTGCCGTTCTGGACCTCGTTCCTGATCCGGGTCTACTCGTGGATGGGAATCCTCTCGAACGAGGGGTTGCTGAACAAGCTGCTGCTGTCGCTGGGCATCATCGACCAGCCGCTGATCATCCTGTCGACAAACACGGCGGTCTACATCGGCATCGTCTACACCTACCTGCCGTTCATGATCCTGCCGATCTATGCCGCGCTGGAGAAGCTGGACGGCTCGCTGCTGGAAGCGGCGGAGGACCTGGGCTGCTCGCGGCTCTCGGCCTTCTGGCTGGTGACCTTCCCGCTGTCGCGCAGCGGCATGGTGGCGGGCTGTTTCCTCGTCTTCATCCCGGCGCTCGGCGAATTCGTGATCCCCTCGCTGCTTGGCGGCTCCTCGACGCTGATGATCGGCAAGGTGCTGTGGGAGGAGTTCTTCTCCAACCGCGACTGGCCCGTGGCCTCGGCGGTGGCGGTGGTGCTGCTGCTGATCCTCGTGATCCCGATCGTGCTGTTCCAGCGCAACCAGCAGCGCCAGCAGGAGGCAGACCGATGACCCTTTCCCGGACCCTTCCGGCGCTGTCCGGAAAATTCGAATTTTCCGGACCGTTTTCCGCGCGGAAAACGGGCAGCAAGACGGGCAAGGCGGAGGCCGTGGCATGAGACGTTTCAGCTGGTTCAATGCGACGGCGCTGACGTTGGGCTTCGTCTTCCTCTACCTGCCGATGGTGATCCTGGTCATCTATTCCTTCAACGCCTCCAAGCTGGTGACGGTCTGGGCGGGCTTCTCGACCCGCTGGTACGGCGAGCTGATGCGCAACGAGGCCTTTCTCGACGCCGCGCTCGTCACGCTGAAGGTGGGCATCGTCTCCTCGACGTTGGCGACGGTTCTGGGGACCATGGGCGCCTATGTGATGATCCGCGCGGGCCGCTTCACCGGGCGCACGCTCTTCTCGGGGATGATCTATGCGCCGCTGGTGATGCCCGAGGTGATCACCGGCCTGTCGCTGCTGCTGCTCTTCATCGGCATCGGGCTCGACCGGGGGATCGTGACGATCATACTCGCCCATACGACCTTCTCGATGTGCTACGTCTCGGTGGTGGTGTCCTCGCGGCTGGTCTCCTTCGACCGCTCGCTGGAAGAGGCCGCGCTCGACCTCGGGGCCTCGCCCTTCGAGGCCTTCCGGCTGGTCACCCTGCCGATCATCGCGCCCGCGGTGATCTCGGGCTGGCTGCTGGCCTTCACGCTGTCGCTCGACGATCTCGTGATCGCCTCCTTCACCGCGGGGCCGTCCTCCACCACGCTGCCGATCAAGATCTTCTCGGCGGTGCGGCTTGGGGTCAGCCCTGAGATCAACGCGCTCTCGACCATCATGATTTCCATCGTGACCGTGGGCGTGATAAGCGCCTCGCTCGTCTCGAAACGCGCCGCGGTGAAGCGGCAGGAAGAGGAGCGGGCCGCCGTCCGCACCTGAAAGACCCCATGAAGCACATCTACCCCGCCCATGCCTATTCCATGGGCCCGATCCGCGAGTGTTACTGGGCCGAGGACGTGCCCTCCGAGAGCCTTGCCCGGCCGCCTGCACAGGGCTCGCTCCGCACCCGCACCGTGATCATCGGCGCGGGCTTTACCGGCCTCAACGCCGCACTGCGGCTGGCGGAGGCGGGTGAGGACGTCGTGGTGCTGGAGGCGGAGTTCCCGGGCTTCGGCGCCTCGGGCCGCAATGGCGGATTCTGTTGCCTCGGGGGCGCGCGGATCTCCGACGCGGGGCTGCTGTCGCTCTACGGGCAGACGGGGCCGCAGGCGGTGCGCCGGGCCGAGGTCGGGGCCATCGCCCATGTTGAGGACCTGCTGGCGCGTCACGGCTGGGACGTGGACCGTCATTCGCAGGGCGAGACGATCATGGCCCATACGGCGGCCAAGATGGACAGCCTGCGATCCTGGGCTGCGGAGTGCGAGGCCGAATACGGCGCACCCGCGCAGGTGATCGAGAAGGACGCCCTGCGCGCCCACGGCATGAACGGCACCTTCGAGGGCGCCGTCTCGCATCCCATGGGCTTTGCCCTGCATCCGCGCAAGTATCTCGCCGGGCTGCTGGGGGCGGCCGAGGCGGCGGGCGCCGTGGTCCATGGTGCCTCACCGGTGCTTGAGACCCGGCAGGTGGCCGATGGCTGGGTGCTGAAGACGCCGCAGGCCGAGGTGACGGCGGATCGCCTGATCGTCGCCACCAATGGCTATTCCAGCGAGGACCTGCCGCGCTGGATGCGGGGCCGCTATTTGCCCGCGCAGAGCTCGGTCATCGCCACGCGGGTCATGACCGAGGAGGAGCTGGAGCGGCAGGGCTGGACCACGCGGCAGATGTGCTACGAGGACCGCCGCCTGCTGCATTACTTCCACCTGACGCCCGAGGGGCGGATGGTCTTTGGCCAGCGGGGCGGCATCCGGTCCCATCCGCTGATCGAGAAGAGCCTTCAGCGCAAGGTGCGGGCCGATTTCGACCGGCTGTTCCCGGACTGGCGCGGGGTCGAGACGCCGTATTACTGGTCCGGAATGGTCTGCATCACCGGTTCGCTGATGCCCTTCTGCGGGGCGATCCCCGGGGCGCGCAACGCCTATGCGGCCTTCGGCTACCACGGCAACGGGGTGGCCATGGGCTCGCTCTGCGGTGCGGCGGTGGCCGATCTGGCGCGGGCGGGAGAGACCAATCTGCCGCTGCCGGCCTTCTTTGGCGATACGCCGCGCCGGATGCCGCCGGGCCGCTTGCGCCGTCTGGCGCTGCTCGCGGACTACAGCTGGGCGACCCTGACACGGGGCTGACCTTGGGCTGGCCCGGGTCTCAAATGGGCCTGAAACGGAGCGACCCGCCCCGGGAGGGGCGGGCCATCGGCCGGGCACAGAAAATTCTTCGAAGAATTTTCCCAAGAATTTTCCAAAATTCTTGGTCGCGGGCCGGAGGGGTCAGACCTCCAGCCACTCCTTGCGCACGTCGTCGCGGGTGCGGAACTCCGCGGGCGTACCCTCGAAGACGATTTCCCCGTGGCCCATGACATAGACCCGGCTGGCGATCCTCAGCGCGATGGAGAGCTTCTGTTCCACCAGCAGGATGGCGACGCCGGTCTTGGCGATCTCGGCGATCATGTCGCCGATCTGCTGCACGATCTTGGGCGCCAGCCCCTCGGTCGGTTCGTCGATGATGATCAGGTCCGGGTCGCCCATCAGGGTCCGGCACATGGTCAGCATCTGCTTTTCGCCGCCCGAGAGGACCCCCGCCGGGTTGTCGGCCCGGGCCGCGAGGTTGGGGAACATCTCCAGCATCTGCTCGATCGAGTACTTGCCCGGCCGCTTCATGTCCTTGATCCCGAGGATCAGGTTCTGGCGCACCGTCATCGTCGGGAAGATGTCCCGGCTCTCGGGCACGTAGCCGAGCCCGAGCCGCGCGATGCGGTGGCTTTCCAGTCCCGCGATCGGCTGTCCCTTGAAGGTGATCTCGCCCTTGGGCGCGACCTCTCCCATGATCGCCTTGGCGGTGGTGGACCGGCCCACGCCGTTGCGGCCCAGCAGGGCGATGACCTCGCCCGGCTGGATGTGCAGGGTGACGCCCCGCAGCACATGGGACTTGCCGTAATAGGCGTGCAGGTCCCGGACCGAGAGCATCGGCTCCTGCATCTGGCTTTGCGCGTTCATGCCGCGTCCTCCACTTCCTCGCCGAGGTAGGCCTCGCGCACCTTGGGATCGTTGCGGATCTGCTCGGGCGTGCCGGTGGCGATGATCTCGCCGTAGACCAGCACCGAGATCCGGTCGGCGAGGTTGAAGACCACGCCCATGTCATGCTCGACGATGATCAGCGTCTTGCCCTCGGTCGCCTTCTCGATCAGCGCCACGGCGCGGTCGGTTTCGGAATGGCTCATGCCGGCCGTGGGTTCGTCCAGCAGGATCACCTCGGCCCCGCCCGCGATGGTGATCGCGATCTCCAGCGCCCGCTGGTCGGCGTAGGGCAGGAGGGCGGCAGGCGTGTTCGCCTTGTCGATCAGCCCGCAGTGTTCCAGCACCGCCGAGGTCTTCTCCTGCACGTCACGCTGCGATCCGATGTTGCGCCAGAAGCTGTAGCCCTGTCCCAGCGAATGCAGCACGCCGCAGCGCACGTTTTCCCGCACCGTCATCTTGGCAAAGATGTTCGACACCTGGAACGAGCGCGACAGCCCGCGGCGGTTGATCAGGAAGGGTTTCATCCCGCCGATCTCCTCGCCGTTCAGCCGGACCGAGCCGGAGGTGGGCGCGAAGAGCCCCGAGACGAGGTTGAAGAGCGTCGACTTGCCCGCCCCGTTGGGTCCGATCACCGCGTGGCGTTCGCCGCGCGGGATCGTCAGGTTCACCCCGTTGATGATCTGCGCCGGGCCGAAGCTCTTGCGCAGGTCGGTGATCTCGAGCGCGTTGGTCATGCCGGGTCCTCCTCGCGGTTTAGCCGGCGCAGGATCGCCACGCCCGCCGCGAAGGGCACGACGATGAGGACCCAGGTCAGCGGGTTGGTGAAGGTGAGGTGCAGGCCGAAGGGTTCGAAGATCTCGCCATAGCCGTTCGACCAGCGGGTCGAGACCTCGACCAGCACGATCAGCCCGGCGAGCGCCAGCAGGATGCCCGCCGCCTGACCACCCCAGCGTTTCAGCACCGCGCCGGTTTCACCATTCCGGGCCGTATGGGCGAGGCCGAAGACGATGCCCGCCAGCCCGCCGGGGGCGAACATCACGATCGAGATGAAGAGCACGCCGAGGTAGAGCAGCCAGGCCTCGGTGTAGTCCGACAGCATCGACTGCATGAAGGTCAGCAGCACCGCGCCGAGGATCGGCCCGACGAAGTAGCCGATGCCGCCCACGTAGGCCATGATCAGCACGAAGCCCGACGGGATGAGCGAGACGGCCTCGGGGGTGAAGATCTCGTAGTTCACCGCCGACATGCCGCCCGCCATCCCGGCGAAGGCACCCGCCGCGATGAAGACGAGGTAGCGCACGCGGGTCGGGTCGTAGCCGATGAACTGCACGCGCTGCGGGTTGTCGCGCGTCGCCTCCGACAGCTTGCCGAGCGGCGTGCGCGTGAAGGCATACATGCCCACCAGCCCCGCCACGACCCAGAAGGCCATGAACCAGTAGACGTCCTCGACCGGACCCATGGAGAGGCCGAAGAGCGCGGGCCCGTTCATCCGGTCGCCCGAGACGCCCATTTCCCCGCCGAAGAAGGACAGGAACATGAAGCCCGCCGCCGCGATCAGCTCGGCCACGCCGAGCGAGATCATGGCGAAGGGGGTGCCGGCCCGGCGGCAGGAGGGCCAGCCGATGATGGCGCCTGCAAGCGCCCCGCCGGCAAAGCCCACCAGCGGCAGGCCGAAGACCGGGAAGTTGGCCCAGAACGGGCTGGTGCCCGCTTCGATCCAGGTCATGGCATGGACGGCGCAGTAGCCCCCCAGCCCGTAGTAGACCGCATGCCCGAAGGACAGCAGCCCGCAGCGTCCCAGCAGCATGTTGTAGCTGAGCGCGAAGACGATGTTGATCGCCATGACGTTCAGCAGCGAATACATGGTGCGGGACGGCCCGAGGAAGGGGATCACCACGACCAGCAGGGCAAAGAGCAGGATCGGCAGGATGCGCCCATAGAACTTGGCCGAGGCCGAGGGCGCGAGATCCGCGTAGTCTTGAGTCATGTCGGTCACAGTTCACGTTCTCCCATCAGGCCGCGCGGGCGGACGAAGAGGATCAGGACGAGCAGCAGGTAGGGCAGCATCGGCGCCAGCTGCGCAATGGTGATGCGGCCGACCTCGGTCGCCGATGACAGGCCGATCCAGCCGAAGAGATCGGCAAAGCTCGCATCCACCGAGACCGCGAAGGTCTGCAGCAGGCCCAGCAGGATCGAGGCGACGAAGGCGCCCTCAAGGCTGCCCATGCCGCCGATCACAACGACCACGAAGACGATGGGCCCCATGTAGGCGGCCATGAACGGATCGGTCACGAGGTAGTTGCCGCCGATCACCCCGGCGAGGCCCGCAAGCGCACAGCCCACCCCGAAGACGGTCATGAAGATCATCGGCACGTTGTGGCCCAGATGGCCGACCATGTGCGGATGGGTCAGCGCCGCCTGGATGATCAGGCCCGCGCGGGTGCGCTTCAGCAGCACCCAGAGCGCCACCAGCATCGCCACGGCGACGAAGAGCATGAAGATCCGGTAGGCCGGGTATTGCGCGCCGTAGAGGGTGAAGAGCGGGAAATCGAGCGCCTCGGGCACCCGGTAGTCCACGGCGTTGCGCCCGTAGACGATCTTGATCACCTCGTCGATCAGGTAGGCCAGACCGAAGGTGAAGAGCAGTTCCGCCACGTGGCCGTTGGCGTGGACGCGGCGCAGGCCCCATTTCTCCACCCCCGCGCCGACGAGGCCCACGAGGATCGGGGCAAAGATCAGCGCGAACCAGTAGCTGGTCGCATCGGTGACGGTATAGGCGAAATAGGCGCCGAGCATGTAGAAGCTGGCGTGGGCGAAGTTCAACACACCCATCATCGAGAAGATGAGCGTCAGCCCCGATGACAGCATGAAGAGCAACAGGCCGTAAATCACCCCGTTCAGGAGCGAGAATACGATCGTTTCCATGGTTCCCTCTCTGGATCGCGGAGGCGCCGCGTCGTTGCACGGCGCCCCTGTTTCAACTGCGGATGACGGGCCCCGTCACATCTCGGGGCGGTCCATCTTGCAGGTGGTCTCCATCGAGGTCGCCGCGGCGGCGATATGGTCCTTGTCCTCGGCCATCCACCCCAGCGGCAGACCCTCGACCCCGCGCGGCGGGTTGGCCGAGAAGGTGCCGACGAAGAGATCCTGAAGGATCTGGTGGTTGTCCTTGCGCATGGTCAGGTGCCCGTAGGCGCCGTCCATCTCCATGCCTTCCATGGCGAAGGCGACCTTGACCGGATCGTTCGATCCCGCCTTCTCCGCCGCCGCGTCGAGGAAGTGCATCAGGTTGAAGGCACGGTGGTAGTAGTAGTTGTTCTCGGGATACTTCTCCTCGAACTTGGCGATCCTCTCCTCCTGCTCGGGGGAGGAGGGGTAGTTCACCACCACTTCCGACACCTGCTTCACCTTGCCGACCGCCGCCTCGCCCATGGCGGTGGCCGCGCCGGTGGAGCCGCCGTAGTAGGTCAGGATCGGCTTGTCCCAGCCCGCGTCGATCGCCGCCTTCACCAGCAGCACCATGTCGGAGCCCCAGTTGCCGGTGATGATCGCATCCGCGCCGGAGTTGATGATCTTCTGCACGTAGGGGGTGAAGTCCTTCACCTTGGCCAGCGGGTGCAGTTCGTTGCCGACGATCTTCACCTCGGGGGCCTTCACCTCCAGCATCCGCACGGCGGCGGCGGCCACGGCCTTGCCGAAGGAATAGTCCTGCCCGATGATGTAGACCGACTTGATGTCGGGGTGTGCCGCGACCCAGTCGGTGACCGCTTCCATCTTCATGTCGGCGTCGGAATCGAAGCGGAAGTGCCAGAAGCTGCACTTCTCGTTGGTGAAGGCCGGGTCGACGGCGGCGTAGTTCAGGAACAGCACCTCCTCGCCCGGGTTGCGCTTGTTGTGCTTCTCGATGGCGTCGATGAGCGCCGAGGCCACGGACGAGCCGTTGCCCTGCACCACGTAGCGGATGCCCTGGTCGATCGCCTTCTGCAGCTGCACGAGGCTTTCCTTGGGGTTCACCTTGTTGTCGAAGCCGACGACCTCGACCTGCGCCCCGTTCACGCCGCCTTCGGCGTTCAGCTCCTCCGCTGCGAACATGAAGTGCTTGAGCCCGGATTCGCCCGAGGGGCCCATGGGGCCGGACAGCGGGTCGATGAAGGCAACCTTCAGGGTGTCTGCCGATGCGCCAAGGGCGACAAAGGACATGGCCGCCGCGAGAGCGGCGGATGCGATGAGTTTCATGATGTCTCCTCCCGTTTGGAGAGAGCCCTCCCAAGCCCTCTCGCTGGGCCTGATCAAAAGCCGGGCAGGGCGGCTTGTCAAGAAATCTGTGAAATTCTATTCTGCATTGCGAACATAAACCGTCTGGGAGGAACGGAATGTCCAAGGAGGCAGGGGATCTGGAGCGCTTCAGATCCACGATAGCAAGCTGGATTCACGAGGCTTTACCTGAGGATCTGCGCAATCAGCCGCGCACCGAGGATAGCATCTGCTGGGGCGGAAAGCGGTGGCAGTTCCGCTCCGAATCGCAGCGTCACTGGCTGGAGCGCTGCGCCGAACGCGGCTTCACCGCGCCCCGCTGGCCTGAACAATACGGTGGCGCAGGGTTCACCCGCGCGCAGGAGAAGGTCTTCCGCGAGGAGCTGGCCCGCGCCGGGGCGCCGACCCCGCTGGAGAGTTTCGGGCTGTGGATGCTGGGCCCCGCGCTGCTGGCCTTCGGCAGCGAGGCGCAGAAGGCCCACTACCTGCCGCAGATCACCCGGGGCGAGATCCGCTGGTGCCAGGGCTATTCCGAGCCGGGCGCAGGCAGTGACCTAGCCAACGTGCAGACCCGGGCCGAGGACAGGGGCGATCACTGGCTGGTCAACGGACAGAAGATCTGGACCTCCTACGCCGACAAGGCGGACTGGATCTTTGCCCTCGTGCGGACCGACCGCGAGGCGCCCAAGCACAAGGGCATTTCCTTCCTGCTGATCGACATGGAAAGCGAGGGCATCACGACCCGCCCGATCCGGCTGATCTCGGGCAAGTCCCCGTTCTGCGAGACCTTTTTCGACAACGTGAAGGTGCCCAAGGTCGATGCCATCGGGCTCGGCCGTGTCGTGGGAGAGGTGAACCGGGGCTGGGACGTGGCCAAGCACCTGCTGACCCACGAGCGCGAGATGATCGGCGGCGGGGCGCGTGGCCTGCTGGGCGGGCGGTCGCTGGGCGACTTCCTCGGCTCGCTGGACGAGGGCATCCTCGACGATCCCGCCCTGCGCGCCGAGGCGATGGAGGTGGAGATCGGCACGCTCGCCACCGCCCTCACGCTGGAGCGCTACAAGGACATGTCCGAAAGCGGGCAGGGTGCGGGCCATGCCTCGGCCATGCTCAAGTACATGGGCACCGAGCTGAACAAGCGCCGCTACGAGTTGCTCATGTCCGCCACCGGCAGCGACGGGGCGGAATGGGAGGGCCCGCATGGCGGTCTCGCCGCCGAATGGCTGCGCACCAAGGCCAATTCGATCGAGGGCGGAACGAGCGAGATCATGCTCGACATCCTCTCCAAGCGGGTCCTCGGCCTGCCTTCAGCATAGGGAATTCCGGCAATGACGAGCCTTCTGCCGACAGAAGACGAGGGAATGCTGCGCGACATGGCGCGGGGGTTCCTTGACGACAGCGCGCCGGTCCGGGCCCTGCGCGAAAACCGTGACCGGGGCCGGGCCTGGGACCCGGGCCTCTGGCGCGAGATGGCCCAGATGGGCTGGGCCGGGGTGCTGGTGCCGGAGGCGGCGGGGGGCTCCGACATGGGGCACCGCGCGGCGGGCATCCTCGCCGAGGAGATGGGCGTGACGCTGGCCGCGACGCCCTTCCTCTCCTCCGCCGTGCTGGCCGCTACGGCTCTGCGCGGTGCGGCCCATGACCGGCTGGCGGCGATTTCCAGCGGTGAGTTGACCTATGCGCTTGCGGTGGACGAGGGGGCGAAACATGCCCCCGCCCGCACCGCCATGACGGCGGAGGCGGCGGGCAATGGCTTCCGCCTGACCGGGCGCAAATGCTTCGTCGCCGACGGCAGCAGTGCGGATCGCCTGCTGGTGCTGGCGCGCACCGCGGGCCGCCCGGGCGAGGCGCAGGGCCTGACGCTCTTTGATATCGAGGCGGAGCGCGCGGGTCTCACGCGGCAGGTGCAGGCCACCGTCGACAGCCGCGACCATGCGCGGATCGCCTTCGCCGGGGTCGAGGCCACCGGCGCCGACGTGGTGGGCGAGGTGGACGGCGGTCTGGCTGCCCTCGGCCCGGCCCTGAACGCGGGTCAGGCCGCCATGGCGGCAGAGCTTGCGGGCCTCTCCACCGGCGCCTTTGCCATGACGGCGGGCTACCTGAAAGAGCGCAACCAGTTCGGTCGCACCATCGGCGCGTTCCAGGCGCTGCAGCACCGGGCGGCGCACCTGTGGTGCGAGATCGAGGTGACCGCGAGCGCCATCGCCAACGCGGGCCGGGTGCTGGACGACACCCCGGACGAGGCCGACCTCGCCGTGTCGCTGGCCAAGGCCCGCGCCGCGCGCACCGCGCGGCAGGTGGTCAGCGAGGGCGTCCAGATGCATGGCGGCATCGGCATGACCGATGACTTCGACATGGGGTTCTACATGAAGCGCGCCCGGGTGGGCGCGGAATGGCTGGGCGACTACGGCTATCACGCCGGGCGCGTGGCACAGGCGAGAGGGTTCTGAAGCATGGTGACACGGCAGGAATTGCGCGGACTGGTGGGGCAGGAGGTCGGAACCTCGCGCTGGTTCACCATCGACCAGAAGCGGATCGACCGCTTCGCCGACGTGACCGAGGATCACCAGTACATTCACATCGACCCGGAGCGCGCCCGGGACACGCCCTTCGGCACCACCATCGCCCATGGTTTCCTGACGCTCTCGATGCTCTCGGCCATGGTCATCGACGGCGGGCCGGAGCTGGAGGGCGTGACCATGGGGGTGAACTACGGCTTCGACCGGGTGCGCTTCGTCTCGCCGGTGCCCTCGGGTGCGCGGGTCCGGGGCGTCTTCGTGCTGAAGGCGGTCGAGGACAAGAGCCCGACGGAAATCCAGACCATCTACACCGTCACGGTCGAGATCGAGGGACAGGCCAAGCCCGCCCTCGTCGCCGACTGGCTGGGACGGCGCCACTTCGCGGAGGCCTCATGAGCATCAGGTTCGACGGCCGGGTGGCCATCGTCACGGGCGCGGGGGTCGGCCTTGGCCGGTCCCATGCCCTCGGGTTGGCGGCGCGCGGTGCGAAGGTCGTGGTCAACGACCTTGGCGTGGCGACGGACGGCAGCGGCAGCAGCACCGCCGCCGCCGATGCCGTGGTGGCCGAGATCGTGGCGGCAGGGGGCGAGGCCATGGCCCACGGGGCCAATGTCACCGATCCGGAGGCCGTGCAGGACATGGTCGATCAGGCGATCGCCCGCTGGGGCAAGGTCGACATCCTCGTCTGCAATGCGGGCATCCTGCGGGACAAGACCTTTGCCAAGATGACGCTGGAGGACTTCGCCCGCGTGGTCGAGGTGCACCTCATGGGCTCCGTCGTGCCGACCAAGGCGCTCTGGGATCATTTCCGTGCGAATGCGTATGGTCGTATCGTCTACACCACCTCGGCCTCGGGGCTCTACGGCAACTTCGGCCAGTCGAACTACGGCGCGGCCAAGGCGGCGATGATGGGGCTGATGAACGTGCTGGCGCAGGAGGGCGAGAAATACGACATCCGCGCCAACCTGCTGGCCCCCACCGCGGCGACGCGGATGACCGAGGGCCTGCTGCCGCCCGAGGTCGCGGAACTGCTGAAGCCCGAGACGATCACGCCGGGCCTGCTGGCGCTCGTGAGCGAAGAGGCGCCCAGCCGGATGATCCTCGGCGCGGGGGCCGGGGCCTTTACCGAGACCCGGATCACCGAAACCCGCGGCGTGACCCTGACCGGCGCGGAGCTGAGCCCCGAGGGTGTCATGGCCGCCATGGGCCGCATCCGCGATCCGGAGGGCGCCGAGGTCATGCCCGGCGCCTTTGCCCAGACCCGAAAATATGCCGCCATGGCCGCCGAGGCGCTTGGCCTCGCGCTGCCGGACGCGCGCTGAACCCAACAGACTTCGAGGAGATTTCCCATGCGCGATGCTGTCATCGTTTCAACCGCACGCACCCCGATCGGCAAGGCCTTTCGCGGGGCCTTCAACGCCACGCAGGCGCAGGAGCTGATCGGCCATGCCGTGCGTCACGCCGTCGACCGCGCCGGGCTGGAGGGCGGCGAGGTGCAGGACTGCCTGATCGGCTGCGCGATCCAGCAAGGCTCCACCGGGGGCAACATCGGCCGTCAGGCCGTGATCCGCGCGGGCCTGCCCACCTCGGTTGCGGGCATGTCCATGGACCGGCAGTGTGCCTCGGGGATGATGGCGATCGCCACGGCGGCCAAGCAGGTGGTGCAGGACGGCATGGACGTGGTCATCGGCGGCGGGGTCGAGTCGATCTCGCTGGTGCAGAACCAGAAGATGCGCACCGATCACCTGCGCGACCCGTGGATCACCGACCATGTGCCCGCGCTCTACATGTCCATGCTGGAAACCGCCGAGGTGGTGGCCGAGCGCTATGGCGTCAGCCGCGAGGATCAGGACGCCTATTCGCTCCGCTCGCAGCAGCGCACCGCCGCCGCGCAGCAGGCGGGCCGGTTCGATGACGAGATCGTGCCGCTGACCAGCACCATGGCCGTCATGGACAAGGAGACGAAGGAGGTCTCCTACAAGGAGGTCACGCTGGCGCAGGACGAGGGCAACCGTCCCTCCACCACGCTGGAGGGGCTGCAATCGCTGGCCCCCGTCTTCAAGGACGGGCAGGTGGTGAAGGAGGGCAAGTTCATCACCGCGGGCAATGCCTCGCAGCTCTCCGACGGGGCCTCGGCCTCGGTCCTGATGGAGGCGAAGCTGGCCGAGAAGCGCGGGCTGCAACCGCTGGGCCGCTACGTGGGCGTCATGGCCGCGGGCCTCGACCCTGACGAGATGGGCATCGGCCCGATCCACGCGGTGCCCAGGCTGCTTGCGGCCCATGGCCTCAAGATGGACGACATCGGCCTGTGGGAGCTGAACGAGGCCTTCGCCTGCCAGGTGCTGCAGTCGGCCCGTGTCCTCGGCATCCCGGACGAGATCCTGAATGTGAACGGCGGCGCGATCTCGGTCGGGCATCCCTATGGCATGTCCGGTGCGCGGATGGTCGGTCACGCGCTGATCGAGGGCAAGCGCCGCGGCGCGCGCTACGTGGTCTGCACCATGTGCGTCGGCGGCGGCATGGGCGCGGCGGGCCTCTTCGAGGTGCTCTGATGGTCGCGCTGACCGTCGTGCGGCACGGGCAGGCCTCCTTCGGGGCGGCTGACTACGACGTACTGTCGGAGAAAGGCTATGCGCAGGCGTATGCTCTCGGGCAGGCGCTGAGGGGGCAGGGCCTGCGGCCGGAGCGTTTCGTCACCGGCACGCTCCGCCGCCAGAAGGAGACGATGGCGGGGCTGCTGGAGGGGCTGGGCCTCTCGGCGCAGGTCGAAGAGCACCCGGGCCTCGACGAATACGACTTCGCCGGCCTGCTGGCGGCGCGGTTCCGCGACGGCGGCGCGCCCGACGGCATGATGCAGGACGCCAAGACCCATTTTCGCACCCTGCGGGCCGTGGTGGGCGAATGGCAGCAAGACGCGGTGGCCGACCCGCCCGAGACATGGGCCGCCTTCACCGCGCGGGTCGAGGCGGCGCGGGCCCACATGGCGCGGGAGGGGGCGCAGAGCGTTCTGGCCGTCTCCTCCGGCGGGGCGATCGGACAGCTGGCGGCGGCGGCGCTTGGCGCGCCGGGCGCCGCGCAGTTGGCCCTGCAACTGCAGATGAAGAACTGCGCCGTGACGCGCCTGCTGGTGACGCCGCGCCAGACATGGCTGACCGGCTTCAACGAAACGCCGCACATCGACGCCGCCACCGAGGCGGCGTTCCTGAGCTACAGCTAGGGAGGGCTGGGACATGCAGGACAGCGCAACGCTGGACACCGGGGCGGTCGCCCGCTGGCTGAAAGACAACGTCGAGGGGTTCGAGGGCCCGCTGGAGGCCGAGAAATTCGCAGGCGGCCAGTCGAACCCGACCTATCGTCTGAAGACCCCGCGCGACACCTACGTGCTGCGCCGGAAGCCGCCGGGCAAGCTGCTGAAATCGGCCCATGCGGTCGACCGGGAGTACCGGGTGCAGAAGGCGCTGGCCGGGACTGCGGTGCCGGTGGCGCGGATGCATGCGCTCTGCGAGGATGACAGCGTCATCGGCTCGGCCTTCTACGTGATGGAGGAGGTGCGGGGCCGTAACATCGGCCTGCCGACCATGCCGGAGGTGGCCTTCGACCAGCGGCGCCGGATCAACGCCGAGATGGCCCGCGTACTGGCCGCGATCCACGGGGTCGACCTGCAGGCCACGGGGCTGTCCGACTACGGGCCGGAAGGGAACTACTACCGTCGCCAGATCGACCGCTGGACCAAGCAGTACCGCGCCTCCGAGACCGAGGTGATCCCCGAGATGGAGGAACTGATCCCCTGGCTCGATGCCAATATCCCGGGCGAGGACGGGCGGCGCACCCTGGTGCATGGCGACTACCGCATCGACAACCTGCTGTTCGACAGCACGCAGCCGCGCTGCCTCGCGGTGCTGGACTGGGAACTGTCGACCACCGGGCATCCCTTTGCCGACGTGGCCGCGGTGATCATGCAGTGGCAGATGCCCGAGACGAACCGCGGCCTGCGCGGCCTCGATCGCAAGGCGCTTGGCGTGATGGAAGATGAAGACTTCCTCGAAGCCTACTGTGCAGAGGCCGGCATTTCGCAGATTGAAAGGTTCGGCTTCTACCTTGCCTTCACCTTCTTCCGGATGGCCGGTATCATCCAGGGCGTCAAGAAACGCGCGCTGGACGGAAACGCCTCGAACCCCGCGCTCGCGGCGAAGGTGGCCCGGTCGGTGCCCGAGTTCGCGCGCGGCGGGCTTCAGGCGGCACACAGTGTTTGACCCCCGAGGAGACGGAATGAGCGAATTGGAACTGGACCCGGCGCTGGTGGAGGATCCCTATCCCTTCCAGCGGCACATGGGATTCAAGCTGGTGGCATGGAAGGAGGGCTATTCGCGCTTCGAACTGCCCTGGGACGACTATCTGGGGAACCGCTACGGTATCCTGCACGGCGGGATTCACGGCGTGCTCTGCGACACGGTGATGGGCTTTGCCGGCTGCTACACCGGCGATCCGGAGCGCAAGCAGCTGGCCATGACGCTGTCGCTGAACGTGAACTTCATCGGGCAGCTGCAGGGCAAGGTGATCATCGCGGAAGGCTTCCGCACCGGCGGCGGGCGCAAGACCTTCTTTGCCGAGGCCAAGGTGCGCGACGATCTGGGCAACCTGCTGGCCACCGGCTCCGGGGCTTTCCGGATGCGTGGCTGAACGGCGGCCGGATGACGAATGCGAGGGGCGCGGTCCGGCAGGGTCCGCGCCCTTTTTCCTGCGCGGGTCTAGAACAGCGCCTCGGCGCGGAAGGCCTCGGGCACGGCATCGACGCCCTCCAGCACGAGGTCGGCCATGACCTGCGCCACCTTGGGCGCCATGCCGAAGCCGATCTTGAAGCCGCCGTTGGCGATGTAATGCCCGGGCCGCCCCGGCCATGTCCCCAGCACCGGCGCACGGGTCTTGGCGCGGGGGCGCAGCCCGGCCCAGCGGTCGATCACCGGGGCGCCGCGCAGGGCGGGCACCACCTCGCGCGCGCGGGCCACCACGTCATCGAGGAGCTCGTCGGTTCCAAACGGGTCCGTATACTCCCGCTCGCTGGTGGAGCCGATGGCCACGGTGCCGTCCTCGTGCGGCACCACGTGCACCCCGCCCGCGTAGATCTGCGGCATGTCATGGGCGTCATGGGCCAGCAGCGCCGCCTGTCCCTTCACCCCGTTTCCGAGCGACTTGCCGCTGTCCTCGCTCAGGGACTGGAGCCCGGCGACACCGGTGGCCCAGATCACCGCGCCCCGGTTCGGCCCCTCGCTCTCGACCCGGCCGCCCTTGGCGCGGATCGCGGCGACGAGGGCGTCGCAGGCCATGCGCGGATGCATCCGCGCAGTCAGCGTGTCGTGGATCACCTGCCCCGTAGGGCTCTGCGGGGCCCACTCGCTCTGCGCCGGGATCGGCAGCACGCGCCAGTCCGCCAGCCCGTGCCACAGCGTCCGGGCCGAGGCCGCGCGCTCCTGCGCCAGTGTCAGGGATTTCTCGTCCGCCAGCGGCTGTATGCGCCCCAGTCGCTTGTAGCCCGGCGAGCGGCCGGAGATGTCCTCGACCTCCTCCCAGAACGGCTCGGCCATGATCAGGCTTTCGAACTGGAACTGCTTCTTCTCGTTCCACTGGTCGGGCACATGGGGCGCCAATGCGCCCACCAGCCCGCCCGAGGCCCCGGCGCCCGGCCCGAAGGGGTCGATCACCGTGACCGAGGCCCCGGCCTTGAGGCAGGCCCATGCACAGCTGAGCCCGAAGATGCCCGCGCCGCGTACCGTGACCTCTGTCCTTGCCATCGCCCTGATCCCTCGTATCCTTGCGCCGCCATCCATAAGGGAACACGACATGCAGGACCAGACGCCCGAGCGTCGCGGCGGGGTTGCCGATCTCGACTGGCGCGAGGGGGAGATCCCGGTCTCGCGGCTCTTCGACGATCCCTATTTCAGCCTCGAGAACGGGCTGGCGGAAACGGCCTATGTCTTCCTCGCGGGCAATGACCTGCCGGCGCGGTTCCGGGACGGCTTCCACGTGGCCGAGCTGGGGTTCGGCACCGGGTTGAACCTGCTGGCGGCGCTGCGGCTCTGGCGCGAAACGGGGCAGGCGGGGCGGCTGCACTTCACCACCTTCGAGGCCTATCCGATGACCGCGGCCGAGATGCGCCGCGCCCATGCGGCCTTCCCTGAGATCACGGCCCTGTCGGAAGAACTGGCCCCGGTCTGGGGGCAGGCGGCCTTCGACCTGCCGGACCTGTCGTTCCGCATGATCCGCGGCGACGCCCGCGAGACGCTGCCCGCGTGGCAGGCCCGTGCGGACGCCTGGTTCCTCGACGGATTCGCGCCGGCCAAGAACCCCGAGCTCTGGGAGGAGGGCCTTATGGCGCAGGTCGGGGCCCATACCGCGCCGGGTGGCACGGCGGCGACCTATACGGCCGCAGGTTTCGTCAGGCGGGGCTTGCAGGCGGCGGGGTTTGACGTTGTCCGCGCGCCGGGATACGGGCGGAAACGGCACATGACCCGTGCCGTCTTACCGGACCCCTCCCATGGCTGAACAGAACACGCGACTCGGCATCCTGCTGATGATCCTGACGACCTTCGTCTTCTCGGTGCAGGACGCGGTGTCGCGGCACCTGGGCGACAACTACCCGGTCGAGATGATCGTGATGATCCGCTACTGGTTCTTCGGCATCTTCGTCATGGTGCTGGCCGGGCGTCAGGCCGGCGGGCTGCGCAAGGCCGCCCATACGGGCTACCCGCTGCTGCAGGTGCTGCGCGGCGCCCTGCTGGTGGTGGAAATCGGCGTCATGGTGATCGCCTTCACCCTGCTGGGGCTGGTGGAAACCCATGCCGTCTTCGTCTGCTACCCGCTGCTGGTGGCGGCGCTCTCGGGCCCGGTTCTTGGCGAGCGGGTGGGCTGGCGGCGCTGGCTGGCGATCGGCGTGGGCTTCGTCGGCGTGCTGATCGTGCTTGAGCCGGGCTTCGGCGTGTTCAGCGTGAAAAGCCTCGTGCCGCTGGCCGCGGCGCTGATGTTCGCGATCTACGGCCTTCTGACGCGCTACGTGGCGCGGCGCGATGCCTCGGCCACCTCCTTCTTCTGGACCGGCGTGACCGGGGCCGTCATCGCCACCGTCTGGGGCATCTGGTACTGGACGCCCATGACCGGCGGGGACTGGGTGTGGATGGGGCTGCTCTGCATGTCGGGCGCCCTGGGCCACTACCTGCTGATCCGGGTCTACGAACTGGCCGAGGCCTCGGCGGTGCAGCCCTTCGCCTACTTCCAGCTCGGCTTTGCCTCGGTCATCGGGATGATCGTCTTCGGCGAGGTGGTGCGCCTGAACGTGGCCATCGGCGCGGCGGTGATCGTGGGCGCGGGCCTATTCACCTTTTGGCGCGAACGGCGGGCCCAGCAACAGGCTTGAGCCCTTCAGTTCCTTGGTGAAGGGCTGCGGCAGGGGCGCCTTGCCCAGCCGGGCGCGGTAGACCGGCAGGCTTTCCGCCACCCGCATCACGTAGTTGCGCGTCTCGCGGTAGGGGATCAGCTCGACCCAGTCGACCACGTCCACATCCTCGTCGCGCGGATCGCCGAAGTCGTTGATCCACTGCTCGGGCCGCCCGGGCCCGGCGTTGTAGCCCGCCGCCACCAGCAGCACGTTGCCGTCGAAGCGATCGGCCAGGTCGGCGAGGTAGGCGGTGCCGAGCCGCGTGTTGTAGGTCCAGTCGCTGAGGACGGCGGCGGCGTCATGGGGCGTGTCGAAGCCCCGGGCCACCAGCCGCGCCGTGGCGGGCATCAGCTGCATCAGCCCCTGCGCACCGGCATGGCTGCTGACCGAGGGGTCGAATTCGCTTTCGCGCCGGGCGATGGCGAGCGCCATTTCGGGCGGCACCGGCATCTCCATCGCGGCCAGCGGGTGCAGCGCGTAGTAGAACCGCGGCAGCACGATGTCGCGCTGCGCGGCGGCCTTGCCCAGCATGATCTGAAGATGCGGAGAACCCTCCTCCTCCAGCAGGCGGCCCAGCCGTCCCAGCCCGGTCCGGTCAAGGTGATCGGCAAGGTTCACGAGGAACCGCTCGCCGTCGTAGCCCTGACCGGCGGCCAGCAGCAGCATGCCCGCCTCGATCTGGTCGGAGCCCGCGAAATCCGCCTCGTGCCAGTCGCCGAAGTCCTCGTCGCCCGCGAGATCGGGGTCGGGCGGCAGCCCGGCCTTCTCGGCCGAGAGCAGCCCGTAATAGGTCGTCTGGTAGCCGCCGCCCTCGGTATAGGCGGCCATGGCCTCGGCGCTGCGGCCCATGGCCTCCTCGGCACGGCCGATCCAGTACCACGCACGGCCCAGCGAGATCGGCGTCTCGACCCCGTCGCGCAGGCGCTCGAAATGCATCAGCGCGCGCTCCGGGTCATCCAGCCACCGCAGCGCGATGAAGCCTGCGAGGAACTCCAGATCGGCGAAGGCCGCGCCCCCGGTCAGCTGGTTCTGCGCGGCAAGGCGATAGGCGAGGCCGAAGTCTCCCTCGTAGATCTTCTCGCGCACGTAGTAGCGGCGCCGCGGGGCCCAGCTTTCCGCCAGCCCCAGCCCGCCGGGAATCGCCGAGCGTTCCAGCATCAGCGCGATGGCCTCCTCCTCGCGGCCCTTGCGGACGCGCCAGTCGAAGCGTTCGAAGGCCAGCCCGGCATCCTGTTGCAGGGCCTCGGGCAGCGCCTCGATCAGCGTGTCCACGTTGCCTGCGTCATCCTTCAGGCCGCGGCGGGCCAGCGCCAGCTTCCAGCGGGCCTCGCTCACCAGCGGCACCATGCGGTTGGCATCCGCGCTCCAGCCCTGCCAGAGCGCCCGGTCCAGCCGGGCCTCGTGGTGCGGTTTCAACAGGTCGGCGTGGGTGGTGAGGAAGGCGTTATGCTCCTCCTGCGTGAGCGACATGCTGCGCCACGCCAGCACGAGGCTGGCCTCCGCCTCGCCCTGCTGGCCATTGGCAGTGAGCGCCGCTGCGCGCAACAGGACGCCGGTGCCGGTCTGGGCCGCGGTGTCGCCGAAGAAGGCGAGGATCTGATCGGGGCCGGCACCCTGCAACTGGTCCTCGTGCCGGCGCCGCAGGTAGTCGAGGCCGGGCCAGTCAGGGTGCGCCTTCAGGAAGGCCAGCACCTGCTCGAGCGATCCTGCGCCGCTGCGCAGCCGGGTCCATTCGATGATCTCCGCCGCCACCGGCCCGTCGCGCAGCGCCAGCATCTGCGCCCGCGCCCAGTCCCCGCGCCCGGCGGCATGCAGCGCCGAGGACAGCGGCCGTGGCGGCTTGCGCGCCAGCTCCTCGGGAGAGGGCGGTTCCGGTGTCTGGTCGGGCTGCTCCTCTGCCTCCTCGTCCTGCGGGCCGGTCTGCTGCGACAGGACCGGGGCGGCAGCGCCGAGAACGGCCAGAAGCACCAGAATGCGGTAGCGCCGGTGCAAGATCACTTGCAATTCCCCTAATGAAAACGGATAGACACGCGGGAAGATAACCCGGCGCCCTTCGCTCTCAACTCACATTCGCGGCAGAGGCGTCTTTTCGCATGGGTTCGCCTGCACAAACAGCGTCGCAGGCCCGCCCGCCACGTAGAAAGGAGCGTGTCATGTTCAAAGGGTCCATTCCTGCCCTGGTCACGCCGTTCAAGAACGGCGAGCTGGATCTGGAGACGCTCAAGAAGCTGGTCGACTGGCATGTGGAGCAGGGCTCCAACGGCCTCGTCCCCGTAGGGACCACGGGCGAGAGCCCCACGTTGAGCCACCGCGAGCACGAGACCGTCATCGAGGAGGTGGTGAAGGCCGCCGCCGGTCGCATCCCGGTGATTGCGGGCGCGGGTTCGAACAACACCAAGGAAGGCATCCGCCTCATCCAGCATGCCGAATCGGTTGGTGCCGATGCGGCGCTGGTGGTGACGCCCTACTACAACAAGCCGACGCAGCGCGGCCTGATCGAGCATTTCCGCGTGCTGCATGACTGCTGCACCCTGCCGATCGTGATCTACAACATCCCCGGCCGCTCGGTCATCGACATGACCCCGGCGACCATGGGCGAACTGGCCAAGCTGCCCCGGATCATCGGCGTCAAGGATGCCACCGGCAAGCTGGAGCGCGTAAGCCAGCAGCGCATGGCCTGCGGCCCCGAGTTCATCCAGCTCTCCGGCGAGGATGCCACCGCGCTCGGCTTCAACGCCCATGGCGGCGTCGGCTGTATCTCGGTCACCGCGAACGTGGCGCCCAAGCTCTGCGCCGAGTTTCAGGCCGCGACGCTGGCGGGCGACTACACGCTCGCACTCGACTATCAGGACCGCCTGATGCCGCTGCACGAGGCGATCTTCATCGAGCCCGGCCTGGCCGGTGCCAAGTTCGCCATGGCCGAACTGGGCCTCTGCTCGGACGAGGTGCGCCTGCCGCTCACCGGCCTCGAGGACAGCACCATGACCACGATCCGTGCCGCCATGCGCCACGCGGGCCTGATCAACTGATCGCCTGATCCATCGGAAGACAGTGAAGGCCCGGGACGACACCGTCCCGGGCCTTTTCCTTTGGCCTTCATCTTTCCCCAAATACTCCGGGGGAGTCCGCGCCCCGCGCGGACGGGGGGCAGAGCCCCCTCCCGGAAAATGCGCATTTTCCGGTCCGTTTTCTTCGAAGAAAACGGGCAGCGCGGCGGGGTCAGTAGGGATCTTTCGGGCTGCGGTCCTCGGAGAGCGAGCGCGTGGTTGCCGTCGTCAGCCGCTCGATCGCATCGGCGAGGTGCGCCGTCTGGATGTTGTAATCCCCCTGCTCCACCCGGATGTGATGCGCTTCCAGCAGGACGGCGGCATGGCTGACGCCTGCGGGCGGCTCGAACCGGTAGGAGGCCAGTTCGACAAGGAACCCGAGCGGGTCCTTGAAGTAGATCGAATCCATGAAGCCCCGGTCCTTGGGGCCGGAGTGCTTGATGCCGCGTTCGTCGAGCCGCTTGACCGTCTGGGCAAAGGTGGCCTGGCTGACGTTGAAGGCGACGTGGTGCACGCAGCCGGGATCGGTGGGGGTCCGGTCATGGACCGGCACACGTTTCTCGTTGGTGAAGACCGTGATCAGCCGCCCGTCGCCGGGATCGAAGTAGAGGTGCCCCTCGTCCGGGTTGTCGAGGTTCGGCTGATCGAAGACGAAGGGCATCCCCAGCACGCCTTCCCAGAAGTCGATGGTGCTCTGCCGGTCGGCGCCGGTGAGGGTGATGTGATGCACCCCCTGTACCTGAAGCTTGCGCATGGCTCTCTCCGCTTGTAGTTGCGGACAGGGTGCGCAGCGGGGCCGTGCGGGTCAACGGTCTAGGCGCGCAGTGACTGTGCGGGGATTGTGCAGGAGCGCGGGCGGAGGCGGCGCGCGTCCAAGAATTTTTGAAAATTCTTGGCAAAATTCGTCGGAGAATTTTGCGGGGCTCTGCCCCCTTGCGCCGCTGCACGGCGCAATTCCCCCGGAGTATTGGGGGAAAGATGAAAGCCCGGGGCGCGTCTCTGTCCCGGGCCTCATCATGTCCCGTGGCGGGGGTCAGATGCCGGCGTCGATGATCGCGCGGGCAAGGATCGGCACCGTCTGGCTGTTCAGCCCGGCGATGTTCATGCGGCTGTCGCCCACCATGTAGATGCCGTGGTCCGCGCGCAGCTTCTCGACCATCTCGGGCGAGGTGCCGAGGCGCGAGAACATGCCGCGGTGCCGGGCGAGGAAGGCGAAGCGGTCGGAGTTCGACAGCCGTGCCAGCTCTCCTGCCAGCTGCTCGCGCAGGCCCAGCATGCCGAGACGCACCTCTTCCAGCTCGGCCATCCAGTCGGCGCGCAGCTCGGCATCGCCCAGGATCGTCGAGACGAGGCGGGCGCCGTGGTCCGGCGGGAAGGAGAAGTTCTGCCGGTTCAGGAAGGCCAGCGTCTGCTGGTTCACCGCCGTCTTGGAGGTGTCGTGCGAGATCGCCATCAGCACGCCGGTCCGCTCGCGGTAGATGCCGAAGTTCTTCGAGCAGCTTGCCGCCACGATGGTTTCGGGCACCGAGGAGACCACCAGACGGGTGGCGGCCGCGTCTTCTTCCAGCCCGTCGCCGAAGCCCTGGTAGGCGATGTCGATCATCGGCACCGCGCCGGTTTTCAGCAGCGTCTCGACCACGGTCTGCCACTGGTCCAGCGTCAGGTTGGCGCCGGTCGGGTTGTGGCAGCAGCCGTGCAGCAGGATGATGTCACCCTTCCTGGCCTGGCCGAGGTCCTCGATCATGCCCTCGAAGTTCACCTCGCCGGTGGCGCTGTCGAAGTAGCGGTAGGGCACGGTTTCCACGCCCATGAACTTCAGGATCGACAGGTGGTTCGGCCAGGTCGGATCGGAGACGAAGACGCGCACGTCGGGCTTGGCCAGCCGCGCCATCTGGAAGCCGTGGTGCACGGCGCCGGTGCCACCGGGGCTGGCGGCGGCGGCGACCGTGTCGCGGGCCACCGCATCGCCCAGCACGAGCGAGATCATCGCGTCGAGGAAGGCGGGCTCACCGGCGAGGCCGGTGTAGCTCTTGGTGGTTTCCTCTTCCCAGATGCGCTTCTCCGCGGCCTTCACGGCGCGCATCACCGGGGTCACCCCGGAGGCGTTCTTGTAGACGCCCACGCCGAGGTCGATCTTGGTCTCGCGCGGGTCTTCGCGGTACTTCTGCATCAGTGCGAGGATCTTGTCCTCGGGCAGTGGTTTCAGGGCTTCGAACATCAGGCGTCTCCGGTGGCAATCGGGAGGGTGGGGAAGGCACCCCATTCGGTCCAGGACCCGTCGTAGAGCGCGTGATCGGTCTTGCCGATCCGCTCGAGGGCGAGACTGAGCACGGCCGCGGTGATCCCGGAGCCGCAGGAGGTGATCACGGGTTTCGTCATATCGACGCCGGCCGCGTCGAAGATCGCGCGGATCTCCTCGGGGGATTTCATTGTCCCCTCCGCGGTCAGCAGGGTCGAGAAGGGCACGTTGCGCGCGCCGGGGATGTGGCCCGAGCGCAGCCCGGGGCGCGGCTCGGGCGTGGCACCCGAGAAGCGGTCGGCGGCGCGGGCGTCGACGATGACATAGTCGCCCAGCTTCGAGGCGGAGGAGACCTGCGTCACGTCCTTCACCATCTGGTTCTGGCGCCGCACCGTCATGTGGCGGTCGCGGATCACCGGCGGCATGTCCTCCACCGGGCGGCCCTCGGCCTGCCACTTGGGGAAGCCGCCGTCCAGCACGGCCACGTCGAACTGCCCCATCAGGCGGAACAGCCACCAGACGCGGGGCGCCGAGAAGAGGCCGGTGCTGTCATAGACGACGACCTGGTGCCCGTCGCCCACGCCCATGGCGCGCAGCCGGGACATGAACTTCTCCACCGGCGGGGCCATGTGGGGCAGGTCCGAGCGCAGGTCGCTGATCTCGTCGATGTCGAAGAAGCGCGCGCCCGGGATATGGGCGGCGTCGAACTCGGCCTTGGGATCCCGGTCCGAGCCGGGCATGAACCAGCTTGCGTCCAGGATCCGCAGGTCGGGATCCTTCAGGTGAGCGGCCAGCCACTCGGTCGAAACAAGCGTCTTCGGATCATCCACGGCGTCGTCCCCCTCATACGAAAAACGAGGGTATAGCTAGCGCCGCAGCGCCGCAGAGGCAAGCGAGGGCTGGCGGAAACCCTAGTGGTTTTCGCGCAGCAGCCGCTGTTTCTGCCGGTTCCAGTCCCGTTTGGCCTCGGTTGCGCGCTTGTCGTGGGTCTTCTTGCCCTTGGCGATGCCGATCTTCACCTTCACCATTCCGCGGTGGTTGAAGTACATCACCAGCGGCACCAGCGTCATGCCCTTCCGCCCCGTGTCCTGCCACAGGCGGGACAGCTCGCGCTTGGAGACCAGCAGCTTGCGGCGGCGGCGCTCCTCGTGGCCGAACATGGCCTGCTCGTAGGGTGCGATGTAGCTGTTCACCAGCCAGAGCTCGCCTTCGTCCACCGCGGCATAGCTTTCCGCGATGTTGGACTGCCCGGTGCGCAGGGATTTCACCTCGGACCCGGTCAGCACGATGCCGCACTCGAGGTCTTCCTCGATGGCATAATCGTAGCGGGCGCGCCGGTTCTCGGCGATCACCTTGTAATTCGGGTCTGTCGGTTTCTTGGCCATGGTCGCGCTCCTCTACACCAAGCCGCGCGGGCCGTCCATGTTCCCGGCGTGACGCAGCGTTGATGAAGGGCCCTATATTGGGTCGCCCGCCCCCGCGCGCTAGGGTTTGGCGGGAGAAGGAGTATTCCATGACAGAGATGATGAAACGAATCGCGCTGGCGAGCCGTCCCGCGGGCGAACCCACGGCCGAGAATTTCCGCCTCGAGGAGAGCGCCCTGCCGCAGCCCGGCCCGGGCGAGGTGCTGGTACGCTGCCACTACATGTCGCTCGATCCCTACATGCGGGGCCGCATGAGCGACGCGGAAAGCTACGCCGAGCCGGTGGCCATCGGCGAGACCATGACCGCCGGTGCCGTGGGCGAGGTGATCGCCTCGAACCACCCGCGTTTCGCGCCCGGCGATTTCGCCTTCGGCATGTTCGGCTGGGCCAGCCATGGTGTGCAGCCCGGCGACCAGCTGCGCAGGGTCGACCCGCAGGCGGTGCCGATCTCGACCGCGCTCGGCGTGCTGGGGATGCCCGGCCTCACGGGCTGGTCCGGCCTCAGGGCCTACGGCAAGCCGCAGGCGGGCGAGACGCTGGTGGTGGCCGCGGCGACGGGGCCGGTCGGCTCCATGGTGGGCCAGATCGCCAAACGCGCGGGCTGCCGGGTGATCGGCGTCGCGGGCGGGGCCGAGAAATGCCGCATCGCGACCGAGACCTTCGGCTTCGACGCCTGCATCGACCACCGCGGCAAGGACGCCAAGGCGATGCGCGAGGCCCTGGCCGAGGCCTGCCCCGACGGGATCGACATCTACTTCGAGAACGTGGGCGGTGCGGTGCTGGGCGGGGTGCTGCCGCTGATGAACCTGCACGGACGGATCATCGTCTGCGGCATGATCGCCTGGTACAACGGGGTCGAGGACGACCCGACCGCGCAGATGCCGCTGGCCGCGCTCTGGCGCCGCACGCTGGTCAAGCGCCTGCAGATCAACGGCCTGCTGGTGGGCGATCACTTCCACCTCTTCCCAGACTTCGCCAAGGAGGTCGCCCCGCTCGTCGCCTCGGGCGAGATCGCCTACCTCGAGGACGTGGCCGAGGGGCTGGAAAACGCGCCCGCGACCTTCATCAAGCTTCTCAAGGGCGGCAACACCGGCAAGCAGGTGGTCAAGCTCATCTGACGCGAAAGGGCCCCGGCAGTGCCGGAGCCCGTCCATCTTTCGCTCGGAAATATCCCGGGGGGTGCGGGGGGCTGGCCCCCCGCCCGCCTGCGTCGCCCGCTCAGGCCGCCATCACCCGCGACAGGTGATAATCCGTATCCCCCAGCTGCGCGTCGATCATGACGATCCGCTTGGCGTAATGCGCCCCGGGATACTCCCATGTCATCGCGATGCCGCCGTGCATCTGGATCGCCTCCTCGGCCACCAGACGGCCTGCGCGGCCGATCAGGTTCTTGGCCATCGAGGCGTAACGCCCGGCGTCGGGACCGCCCAGTTCGGCCGCGGCCTTGATGGTGATCGACCGCGCCTGCTCGATCTCCGTCAGCATGTCCACCGCGCGGTGCTGCAGCGCCTGGAAGGAGCCGATCGTGCGGCCGAACTGCTTGCGCTGCCCGAGGTACTCCACGGTCATCTTGTGCAGCACGTCCATCAGCCCCACCGCCTCGGCGCAGAGCGCGACGATGCCGGCCGCCTGTGCGTCCTCCAGCGCGGCGCGGGCGTCGGCCAGCAGAAGCTTGCCCGGCGTGGCGTCCAGCACCACTTCCGCCGCGCCGCCGCCGTCGATCATGCCGTAGCCGGTGACCGAGGCCTCCGCCGCCGTCACCTCGAAAAGCGCGAGTGCTCCGTCGAGTGTCGCTGCCACCAGCAGCCGGTCGGCGGCCTGCCCGCCGTAGACCGCGCTCTTGCGGCCCGTGAGCGTGTGGCCCTCACCGGCCGGCGTCGCGGCACAGGCGATCCCGTCGAGGTCATAGGGTGCATCCAGCTCGCCCACGGCCAGGGCATAGGTCACGGCGCCCGACATCAGGTCATCCGCATCGGCACCCGCCGCGGCCAGCAGGCGCGCACCCATGGCGGCCCCCAGCAGCGGCTCGGGGCAGAGTGCGCGGCCCATGGCCTCGAACACGACGGTGATGTCGAAGCCGGAGCCGCCGAAGCCGCCCTGCTCCTCTGTGCCGAAGGCATAGAGCGCCCCCAGTTCCGACAGGCCGGCCCAGAGGGCGGGATCGTGGTAGGGCGCCTCGTAGGCGACCTTGGTGCGGTGCTCGAAGGGGCATTTGTCCGCGAGGAACCGGTTCAGGCTGTCCGACAGCATCTGCCGGTCTTCGGTCAGATCGAAGTTCATGTCACAGCTCCAGCATGGTCTTGGTGAGGATGTTGCGCTGGATCTCGTTCGACCCACCGTAGATCGAGGTCTTGCGCCCGTTGAAGTAGCGCGCGGCATTGTTCGCCGCCTCGACCGGTGCCAGCATCAGGTTGCCGTCGGTGATATGCCCCGGGAAGGGTGCCGACGAGGGGCCGAGCGCCCGGCGTGCCAGATCGCGCAGTTCCTGCATGATCACCGTGCCCTTGATCTTGAGGATCGAGGTCTCGGGCCCCGGAGAGCCCTGTTTCTGCGCCGTGTAGAGCATCCGCAGGTTGGTGATCTTCATCGCCTCGAGGTCGATTTCCACCTGCGCCACGCGGGCGGCAAAGAGCGGGTCCTCGATCAGCGGACGGCCATTGCGCGTGGTGCGGCGGGCCAGTGCTTTGACCTCCTCCAGCGCCTGCATCGAGAAGCCGACACCGGCGATGTTGGTGCGCTCATGGGTCAGCAGGTACTTGGCGATGGTCCAGCCCTGGTTCTCCTCGCCAACGAGGTTGGTGACCGGCACGCGCACGTCGGTGAAGAAGACCTCGTTCACCTCGTGGCCGCCCTCGATCAGGCGGATCGGACGGACCTCGATGCCGGGGGTGTCGATGTCGATCAGCAGGAAGGAAATCCCCTGCTGCTGCTTCACGTCCGGGTCAGTCCGCACGAGGCAGAAGATCCGGTTGGCGTGCTGGCCCAGCGTCGTCCATGTCTTCTGGCCGTTCACGACATACTCGTCGCCGTCGCGCACCGCGCGGGTCTTGAGCGAGGCAAGGTCGGAGCCCGCGCCCGGCTCGGAATAGCCCTGGCACCACCAGTCGTCACCGTTGAGGATGCGCGGCAGGTAATAGTCCTGCTGTTCCTTGCTGCCGAACTTCTGCAGCACCGGCCCCAGCATGGCGAGGCCGAAGGACAGCGGCCGCGGCGCGTAGGCGCGGCAGGCCTCCTCCTCGAAGATGTGGCGTTGTACCGGGCTCCAGCCGGTGCCGCCGAACTCGACAGGCCACGTAGCGGCCAGCCAGCCCTGCGCGTTCAGGATCGCGTGGTAGCGTTCCAGCATCTCCTTGCCCAGTTCGCCGCCATTGCGCACGGCGGTGCGGATGTCCTCGGGCATCTTCTCGGCGAAGAAGGCGCGCACCTCGTCCCGGAAGGCGATGTCCTCGGGGGAATAGCTCAGATCCATCTCAGCTCTCCTTGTTCAGATCGGCAAAGGTGGTCCCGTCCGCGGCCATCTTCCGCAGCAGGGCAGGCACCTGCCAGTAGTAGTCGTCTTCCTGGGCGTAATGCTCGATCCTCTCGATCAGGGTCTTGGCCCCGATGGTGTCGGCATAATGCAGCGGGCCGCCGCGGAACCGCGGGAAGCCGTAGCCGAAGAGGAAGACCATATCGACGTCCAAGGGGCGGCGGGCGGTGCCGTCCTCGACCACGCGGGTGGCCTCGACGATCATCGCGGTCATGTAGCGGTCCACGATCTCCGCGTCGGTGAAGGGATGCTCGAGGCTGCCTTCCTCCTTGCGCACGTCGTCGATGATCCGCAGGGCGCCCGGGTTGGGCACCGGCGCGCCGGTGTCATAGAGGTAGTAGCCCTTGCCGGTCTTGCGCCCGAACCAGCCCTGTTCGCAGATCCGGTCCGCGATGGTACCGGCATAGCGCTGTTCGGGGTCGCGGGTCGCGGCCTTGCGCTTGCGCGTGGCCCAGCCGATGTCGAGGCCCGCGAGGTCGCCCACCCTGTAGGGCCCCATGGCAAAGCCGAAGTCCTCCAGCGCGTGGTCGATCTGTTCGGGCGAGGCGCCGTCCAGCACCATGTAGTCCGCCGCCAGACGGTAGTGGGCGAGGATGCGGTTGCCGATGAAGCCGTCGCAGACGCCCGCGCGCACGCCGACCTTCTTCAGCTTCTTGGCCAGCAGGAAGCCGGTGGCCGTGACGTCCGCCGCGGTCTTGTCGGCGACGACGATTTCCAGCAGGCGCATGATATGGGCCGGGCTGAAGAAATGCAGGCCGATCACGTCCTGCGGGCGCGAGGTGACCGCCGCGATCTCGTTCACGTCGAGGTAGGAGGTGTTCGAGGCGAGGATCGCCCCCGGCTTGCAGATCGTGTCGAGCTTGGTGAAGATCTCCTTCTTCACCGACATCTCTTCGAACACCGCTTCGATCACCATGTCGACCGGGGCGAGGTCGTCCATCTTCAGCGTCGGCAGCAGCTTGGACAGCGCCGCATCGCGTTTCTGCGCGCTCATCTTCCCGCGCGAGACCGCGCCGTCGAGGTTCTTGGTGATCGTGGCAACGCCCCGGTCGAGGCCGTCCTGCGCCACTTCCACCAGCGTCACCGCGTAGCCTGCCGTCAGCAGCGCCGTTGCGATGCCGGAGCCCATGGTGCCGCCGCCGATCACGCCGATGCTTTCCAGCGGACGGGTCGGGCCCTTGGCCTCGGAGATGTTGGAGACGGCGCGTTCACCGAAGAAGGCGTGGATCAGCCCGCCGCGCTGCGGGGTCTCCATGCAGTCGAAGAAGGCCTGACGCTCGAACTTCAGCCCCTCCTCCAGCGGGCCGGTGGAGGCCGCGACCGCCTCGACGCATTTCAGCGGCGAGAAGAGGTGCGGCTGCTTGGCCTTCAGCATGGCGGCGGTGTCTTCCAGCACCTGATCGTCGGGCGTGACCTGCAAGTCGCCCGTGCGGCGGGTGGGCAGGGTGCCGGCGATGACCTCCTGCGCGGCGGCAAGCGCCACGTCGCGGGGCTCACCGGTGGCGATCCGGTCAATCGCGCCCTTCTCAAGCGCCTCGGCTGCGGGAATCTGGCGACCCGAGAGGATCGCTTCCAGCGACCACGGGATATCGGTCAGGCGGGGCAGGCGCTGCGTGCCGCCGGCGCCGGGCAGGATGCCCAGCAGGACCTCGGGCAGGCCGATGCGGGCGCCCTCGATGGCGACACGGGCATGGGTCGACAGTGCCAGTTCTAGCCCGCCGCCAAGCGCGGTGCCGTGGATCACGGCGACCACGGGGGTCGTGCTCTGCTCGATGCGGTTCAGGACCTCGGGCAGGATCGGCTGCATCGGCGGCTTGCCGAATTCACGGATGTCCGCGCCCGCGACGAAGGTCCGCCCGGCGCAGTAAAGGCCGATGGCCTTGGTCTTGCCGCCTGCGTTGATCTCGTTCAGCGCGGCGTCCAGCCCCGCCCGGACGGCGTGGCCGGTGGCATTCACCGGCGGGTTGTCGATGCAGATCAGCGCGACGTCGCCCACGTATTCCACCGTGACGACGTTGTCGGTTGTCGCTGCCGTGTCCATGCGGACCTCTCCTCCTGATGTCTCCTCTGCGCGGCAGGCACGGGGCAGCCCGGCCCGCCGTCGCGGGGTCAAATTAGGGGAGCAGAGAGGTGGGGTCAATCTGCGGAATGATTTTTTGCACTGCGGAAGTTTGCCGTGAGCATGCTTTTCCGCAGAGGGGCTTAGCGTGGGTCAGCCGGGGATGATCTCGAACTTCACCACGTCCACCATGCCGCGATCCGTGATCTTGAGCGCGGGAATCACCGGCAGCGCCACGAAGGCCAGCTGCAGGAACGGCTCCTCCAGCACGACGCCGAGGCTCTTGGCCGCCGCCCGCAGGTCGATCAGCCGGTCGCGGACCTCCTCGAAGGGCTCTAGGCTCATCAGACCCGCCACCGGCAGCGCCAGCTCCGCCAGCACCTTGCCGTTGCGCACCACGACGAAGCCGCCCTCGATCTCGCCCAGCCGGTTCGCGGCAAGGGCCATGTCGTCGTAGTCCGCGCCCACGACGGCGATGTTGTGGTGATCGTGGCAGACGGTCGAGGCGATCGCCCCGTGCTTCAGGCCAAAGCCCTTCACGAAGCCGGTGGCGATATTGCCGTTGATCCCGTGCCGTTCCACCACGGCCACGCGGATCAGGTCGCGGGCGGTGTCGGGGCGCTTGTCGCCGTCCTCGATCGGGATCTCCTCGCGCAGGTGCTGGGTGATGATCTTGCCCTCCATCACCCCGATCACGTCCGTCATGGTCTGGTTGGAGGTCGCGCGGAACGAGGTCGCCGTGACCTTGGGCGCCTTGACCGAGTTGCGCCCCACCGGCGGCGCGATCTGGCGCGTGGCAAAGGCCGCGTCATCCACCACGACGCCACCGGCCAGCACCATTTCGGCGCGGCAATCCTCCAGCGAGGACAGCGCGACGATATCCGCCCGCTTGCCCGGCGCGATCTGGCCGCGGTCCTTCAGGCCAAAGGCCTCGGCGGCCGAGAGGGAGGCCGCGCGATAGGCGGCCAGCACCGGCGTGCCTTGGGCGATCATCCACCGGATCATATAGTCGAGGTGCCCATGTTCGCCGATGTCCAGCGGGTTCCGGTCGTCGGTGCACAGGCACATATAGGCCGAGGTGATGTCGGTCAGGATCGGTTGCAGCGCGGCCATGTCCTTCGACACCGAGCCCTCGCGCAGCAGCACACGCATCCCCTTGCGCAGCTTTTCCAGTGCCTCTTCCGCCGTGGTCGCCTCGTGCTCGGTCCGGATGCCGGCGGCGACATAGGCGTTCAGGTCCTTGCCCACCAGCTGCGGGCAGTGGCCGTCGATATGGCCGCCGCGGAACATCTCGAGCTTGGCCATGCAGCCCGGGTCCTGGAAGATCACGCCGGGGTAGTTCATGAATTCGGCCAGCCCGATGACCTGCGGGTGATCGCGCAGCGGCGCGAGGTCCTCCGCCTCGATCCGGGCACCCGCCGTCTCCATGTGCGAGGAGGGCACGCAGGAGGACAGGTTCACACGGATGTCCATCACCGTCTGGCTGGCGCTGTCGAGGAAATACTGGATGCCCTCCACGCCGATCACATTGGCAATCTCATGCGGGTCGCAGATCGCCGTGGTGATCCCGCGCGGGCCCACGCAGCGGTCGAACTCATGCGGCGTGACGAGCGAGCTTTCGATGTGAAGATGCGTGTCGATGAAGCCGGGGACCAGCGTCAGGCCGGTGACGTCGATCACCTCGACCCCCTCGTAGTCGGCGCCGATGCCGACGATCGTGTCGCCACAGATCGCCACGTCTCCCTCGACGAAAGCGCCGGTGACCACATCCAGCACGCGCCCGCCGCGCAGCACCTTGTCCGCAGGCGCGTCGCCGCGTCCCTGCGCGATCAGATCGGAAAGGGGCATCGTCATGGGGCGTCTCCTGTACAGCTGTGGCGCCAAGCCTCCCGCAATCCGAGGGGTCTGTCCAGCGGTGCCCGTCATCGGTGTCCTTCGGGCAGGGGACGCAGAGAGTGGCTTCTCAGGCGCGCGGGAACGTGGCAGGTAACTGGTATATTAGTGTAAAGGAATCGCCATGAGCCTCTTCGATCTGCCGCCGATCCCCGACATTCCCGTGCTGGGCGAGGGCGAAGGCTACCCGGTGCGCCGCATCTTCTGTGTCGGGCGCAACTATGCCGCCCATGCCGCCGAGATGGGCTACGAGGTGGACCGCGAGCAGCCGTTCTATTTCACCAAGTCGCCCGCCAACATGGTGCTGACCGGCGCCGCCACGCCCTATCCCGGCGGGACCGAGGATTACCATTTCGAGATCGAGCTGGCCGTCGCCATGGGCGCCGAGGTCTTCCAGTGCACCGCGGAAGAGGGCGCCGCGGCGGTCTATGGCTATTGCGCCGCGCTCGACATGACGCGCCGCGACCTGCAGATCCGCGAACGCACCAAGCTGCGCCCGTGGTCGCTGGGCAAGGATGTCGAGCAATCCGCCGTCTTCGCGCCGATCACCAAGGCTGCCGACTTCACCCCCGGAACACAGCGCATCTGGCTGGACCAGAACGGCGAGACCAAGCAGGACAGCACGCTCGACCTGCTGGTGCACAAGGTGCCCGAGATCATCGCCCACCTCTCGACCTTCTATCACCTGCGGCCCGGTGACCTGATCATGACGGGCACGCCCGAGAACGTGGGCCCGGTTCAGCCGGGCGACGTGCTGGAGGCCGGGGTCGAAGGGCTGAGCCCGATCTCCCTGACCATCACCGAGATGGCCTGACCCTCAGCGGAAGAGCCGTCCAATGAAGATCAGGGCGAGGCCGCCGAGATAGAAGGCGGCCCCCAGCCCGAGGATGTAGAGCACCAGTCCCCCGGTGCCGACCGCGCCGGGGTTCAGGAAGTAATAGGGATAGGCGTCGCCGCCCTGCGCCCGGGCAAAGACATAGGCGACATAGAGCAGCGGATAGGCCAGCCAGATCAGCGCCTGCCGCTGCCCCAGCCGGGCCTTGGGCGCGAAGATCACCCACCACAGGCCGACCGCCGCGGGCACGTAGCTGTGCAGCCCCTGATCGGCCAGCCGCCCGATCAGGCGCGGGCCCGGTGCGCCCGCAAGGAGCAGCCAGTAAACCGCGCTCACGATCCCGATCCAGAGCGTCAGGGCCGTCAGCCAGCCGGGGCGGGTCCGTGCGCGGCCAAACCCGATGGCGAGGAAGGTGCCCGCCACGAGGACATTGGTCGTGATGGTGAAGAAGCGCAGCAACCGCCACGCCACCTGAAGCGGCCCGAGGTCCGGGTTGCCCACGGCGGTGTTGATGAACTCACCCGCGAGCGACAGGGCGGCAAGACATCCGATGAGGGCGGCGCTGAGGCGGGCAAGGCGGGTCATGCGCCTTGGGTGGCAGGTTGCGGCGGGGCGGGCAAGGCCTGCCGTACGGGGGTGGCGGGCTTTTTGACAGGTCTGCGCAGCGGCTTGCGTGGTCGGTGCCTGGCCTGTGCCTCTCCCGTGCGTAGCCCGTGCGTAGCCCGTGCATGGCCTGTGCGCGGCCATCGTCCGGGGGTGGCCTGCATTCGAGCCATTGCCGTCTGGCCTTGTCCCGAAGCCGCGGTCTAGGGTGCAGGGCAGGCCCGCGCGGGTGGGCCGTGGCAGTGGGCTGTGACAACGGGCCAGTCCAGACGGGCCAGTCCGGAGGGCCAATCCGGAAGGGCCCATCCAGTGGGCAGGTGCAGGGGAACCGAGATGACCTTTTCCATGATCGGGCGCTGCCCGGAGAGCGGCGCCGTCGGGGCCGCAATCACCACATCCGACCTCGCTGTCGGCAACCGCTGCGTCCACCTCGTCCATGGCCGGGGCGCGGTGCTGTCGCAGCACCGCACCGACCCGCGTCTCGGGATCCTCGGGGCAGACCTGTTGCACCGGGGGCTGGAGGCCGAGGCGGTGCTGGACGAGATCGTCGCCGCCACGCCGGACATCGGCTGGCGGCAGGTGGGCGTGCTGGATGCCCGGGGTCACTGGGCGGTGCACCACGGTGACCGGATGTATTCGATCTACACCCACAGCGCCGGGCCTGAGTGTCTCGCGCTTGGCAATATCCTTGCCAATGACGGGGTGACCGATGCCATGGTCGCGGGGTTCTCTGCCGCCGCCGGCCAGCCGCTGGCCGCGCGCCTGCTGCGCGGGCTGGAGGCCGGGCTGGCTGCGGGGGGAGAGATCCACGGGCCGCTGAAGTCCGCCGCCTTGCAGGTGACGGGGGCGGAGGACATCCCGCAATGCGACCTGCGCATCGACATCTCCGCGGGCTGCGCCGTGGCTGATCTGCGGGCGCTCTACGAGGCCTATGCCCCCCGGGCCGCGGCCCTGCGCCGGGTCGCGCTGACGCCCGACGACGTGCCGGTCAACCGCGGGCTCTTCGAGGCCAGCCTCGACCGGATCGATGACCTCGGTCTGGCAGACCGCTTCCCCGCGCGTCGGAACCGCGCAGGCTGGCAGGTTGCGGACTGACGGCACGCCCGCTGCAGCGCAGCTTCATGGTAAGGGCATCGTGCGGGCGGGGCGGGGCCATCCGGGTGGCCTCTGGGCACATTTGGGCGCCTCGATGCGGCAGAAGCATTTCGCTCCCTGCAGCCCCGCCATGCGTTCAGATGATTTGGAGCAAAATCATTTGAATTACCAACCATTCTCGCGCACATGGACGGCATGTCCGATATTGCACCTCCTCCCGTGCCGGTCCGCGAGCGGATCGGCTTCACCTTCGTGACCCTTGCCCGTCGCTGGCGCCGCGCGATCGACCATGAGCTTGCCCGCGAGGGTCTGACCGATGCCAGCTGGGCCCCTCTGATGCACCTCGCCGAAGGTGGCGACGGCATCCCGCAGGGCGAGTTGGCGCAGCGCGTCGGGGTCGATGCCTCCTCGCTGGTGCGGCTGATCGACCTGCTGGTCGCCCGTGGCTTCGTCGAGCGGCGCATCCCGCCCGATGACCGCCGCGCCCGCCACATCGTGCTGACCCCCGCCGGGGAGGAGGAGGTCCTCCGCGTGCGGTCCCGGGTGCTGAGCATCGAGCGGCGCATGCTGGCGGACCTCGACGATCGCCAGGTCGAGCAGATGATGGCCGCACTGGACGGGATCAACGCCCGCGTGCAGGGCCTGCTGGACGGGGAGCCCACGCCATGACCGCGTTTCTCGCCACGGCGGGCTTCGACGCCGGCCGCCTCTCCTATGCGGCGCGGACCGCAGTCGCCGCGGCCCTCGCCTTCGTGCTCGCGTGGCTTCTGGGGCTGGAACATCCGCAATGGGCAGGCATGGCGGTCTGGGCCGCCTCGCAGCCGACCCGCGGCCAGCTGATCGAGAAGAGCCTGTTCCGGGTGCTGGGCACGGTCGTCGGCTCCATCGCCGGGGTGCTGCTCGTGCTGGGTGCGCAGTACGACACCTCCCTGCTGGTGATCGGTCTCGCGCTCTGGGTGGCGCTCTGCACCGGGGCGGGCAACCTGCTGCGCGGCTTCGTCTCCTACGGGGCGGTGCTGGCGGGCTATACCGCCGCCATGGTCGCCCTGCTGGATGCGGCGCATCCCGATCGCGTGCTGGCGCTTGGCGCGGACCGGATGGCAACGGTGCTGACCGGTGTCATCGTGGCCGCCCTCATCGGCTACGTCTTTGCGCCGCCCGCTGATGGCGGGGGCCTGCGCCGCGGCGTCCTTGCACTGCTGTCGGACCTGCTGGCCCGCGCCGCGCGGCCCGCGCCGACGGATGCCGAGGCCGTGGACCAGGCGATGCTGCACCGGATTGCCGAGGCCGAGGAACTGCTCGACCAGCATGGCGCGGGCTCGATCCGGTCGCGGCACATGGTGCGGGCGACGCGGGACCTGCTGATCGCGGCCATTGCGTTGCTGCTCTGGCGGCGTGGCCGCGGGCGGAGCTTCGAAAGCGCGGCGAGCGCGGCCGGGTTGCAGGACGCGGCCGAGGCGCTGCGGGCGGGCCAGATCGGCAGCGCCGCGCGTGCGCTGGAAGAGGTCTGTGCCACCGGTGGCGCGGTGACCGAGGTGGGTCTCGACCGCACGCTGGCCCCGCTGGCCGAGGCGCTGCGCAGCTGGTCCCCCGAGGGGCCGGTCCGGTCCGAGGCCGCCCTGCCGCAGGTGCTGCACCGCGACTGGGTCGGCGCCCGCGAGGCGATGATCCGCGCCGGCGGCATGATCCTCCTCTTCGGCGCGATCTGGCTTGCGACGGGGTGGAGCGCCGGGGCCTACATGCTGCTCGGCCTGTCGATCATGCTCTCGCTCTTCTCCACCTTCCCCAACCCCACGGGGATGATGCGCTTCGTCTTCACAGGGCAGCTCCTCGGCGTGCTGGGGGCGCTGGCCTGTCGCTGGCTCGCCTGGCCGCTGGCCGGGAGCGAGACGCAGATGATCCTGCTCACGCTGCCCTTCATCCTCGTCGGGCCCTTCCTTGTGGCCCATCACCGGACCACGGCGGCCAGCTTCGACTACAACATGGTGCTGCTGCTGATGCTTCAGCCGCACTGGCCGCTGGAGGGCAGTTTCGTCCAGTCCGCCACCGCCGGGATCGCCGTGATCGCCGCGCCGGCCACGGCCTATGTCGCCTATCGGCTGGTCTATCCCCTGTCTCTGCGGCGGCGGAGCGAGACCCTGCTGGCGATGATGCGCCACGACCTTGCCGATCTCGCCGCCGACCCGCGCGCGCTGGAGCGGCGCAAGACGTGGCAGGCCCGTCTCTATCACCGCACCCTGCGGCTGGTGCGGGTGTCCGAACGCTCCGCCCGGGCCAACGGGCAGGCGCTGGAGGTCTCGCTGGCGCTGCTGACGCTGGGCCACGCGGTGCTCTACTGCCACGGGCTTCTGTCCGATCCGCAGGCGAGCGCCAGCGACCGGCGCGCGGCCCGCGCGGCACTGGCCCGGGTGGCGCGGTTCCGCAGCCAGCCGGAGCGGGCGGGCAGTGCCCTGTCGCGCCTTGCTCTGCGCCGGCGCACCGGCGAGGCCGAGATGCTGCGCGCCGCCGCGGCGGGGCTGCGGCTGGTGGCGCCGGTGGCCTGAGGCTGGCGTGACAGCGGCGGGCAGACCGTGTGCGGTTTGGTTTGTCTGCCTGCACGACAGGGATGCCGATTGTTCGGTCAGGCCGAAAAGAGGGTTCATTCCCCGCCCTCTGGTATCCCTGGGCGGAGTGCATATCTCTGGTACGGGAGGCGCAGACCGCGCTTCACGCCCCATTCAGAGGCCAACAGGAGGGTCATCATGCACCTGCTTTTCCTCACCTGCGCCGCCCTCGCCGCGATCGCCCTTGGCGGTCAGCTGCGGGCCGCCCAGCCCCGCCCGGCCCTCGCCGTGGTGCCCGTGACTGGGCGCGACGCCCGGCCCGCACGACGGTACTGACCACTGCGGCCCGCCAGACGGGCGGGTCAGGCTTCACTCCGAAGCATCGACATTACCCAAGACCACCACTCACGCAGGGCGCCCCACGGGGCGCCCTTTTCGCATCTGTGCCGGTTCGGGACGGACAGGGCCCAAGTCCGGTGGACAATCGCCGGGTGGCTGTTTCTCTCTCGCCAATAACCCGGGCGGTCCGCTCTGGCTGCTGCCCTCAAGCGGTTGCGCGGCGCAGGGTGCCTTCCGTGGCGAGTGGCCCATGGATGGTATGTTGATGGTCGGACGGGTCACTCAGAGTTCATTCTCGAATAGGCCTGCTGATCGAACAATGAATGCAATGATTGATGTCTAATCTCGGAAGGTATGGTGCCTATCTCTTGTTCTGTAAGGCACGACGAAAACAGTCGCGCACCACACTGGACACACACCGACCAAGGAGAGATGTCATGAAATTCGCAGCACTTGCCGCCACCGCCCTGACGATCACCGCGGGTGCAGCCGCTGCGGCACCGCTTGCTCAGGAGGCACAGCAGGTTACCCGCAACGTGCCCGCCGAACTGATCTATGCGCCGACCGACCAAGCCGCGCAGATCAACGACGAGGTTCCGGTGACCCGCGGCACCGTCCGCCACACGGACGCCGACCAGTTCTACAGCTTCGGCGACCGGGCCAAGATGGGTCTGGATGCGGAGCGCACCGTGGGCGTGACAACCTTCCCCCGCGGTGAAACGGGCCCGCTCCCCGATAACGGCCGGTAAGGGCCACGGGGCAGGGCGTGCCGCTCCAGAGGGGCGGCCCCGTTGAAGGCCCCGCTGACCCACCCCACGACCCTCCCGATTTCCTCGGGACCACGGGGCGCGTTTCCCGGACGCGACCCCCACGAGGAAGCCGCCGCTCCCGCCTGACTCCTCCCTGACATGCAGGCGGTGACGCGGCGGCGCTTCGCCACCGGTCCTTCGGGACCCTTGCACTTTTGTGCACTATTCTGATCCAATGGCGCCATGATTGGTTCGTGGTGGCCGGTTGATGGCCTGTCCATCCACCCGTCCCTGCGTCCTCGCCGGCGTCAGGGTTTCAGGCGTTTCAACAAGGATGAACGGCATGGATACCGTCGCACTGCAGGCCTATGCACTGATCATCGAGGAGGGCAGTTTCTCCGCGGCTGCGCGGCGGCTCGGCATCTCCAAGAGCATGTGCTCCAAACATATCAGCGATATCGAGGCCCGGCTTGGCGCCCGGTTGCTGACCCGCTCCACCCGCTCCGTCCGTCCGACGGCGATCGGGCTGGACTACTACGGCAAGGTCCGGCGGATCCTCGACCTCATGGCCGAGGCCGACGAGAGCGTGAAGGCCGAGGTGAACACCGCCTCGGGCCGGCTCAAGATCGGTGCGCCGCTGTCCTACACCAATGCCGTGTTGCAGCCTCATATCCTGCGGTTCTGCCGGAACTACCCGGCGATCCAGCTCGAGATGGTGCTAGACGATGGCATCGTCGACCTGATCGGTCAGGGCTACGACGCCGCGATCCGGGTGGGTGAACTGGAAGACAGCGCGTTGCACGCCCGGCGCATCGACAGCGTCTCGACCTTCATCGTGGGCGCGCCGGCGTACCTTCAGGAATACGGTATGCCCGAGCGACCCGGCGACCTCGCCCAGCATCGGGCGCTGCACTATACCAACATGCGCGGTGCGGGCACCTGGCCGTTCCGGCTGGGACGCGAGGTGCAGCATCAGAAGGTGCACCCCGCCTTCATGACCAATAACGGCGAGATGATCCGCGCCGCGGCGGTGCTGGCATGGGGCTGGCCTTCATGCCCGAGTTCCTGATCCGAAAGGACGTGGAGGAAGGGCGCCTGGTCAGCGTGCTGACGGAATACGAGATGCCCGAACTCCCGGTGAACATCGTCTATCCGTCGCGGCGCAATGCCTCTGCGGCGCTGCGGGTTCTGCTCGACTTCGCGCCGCGGATGGAGGTGCGCTGAGCCAGCGCGCCAGGATTGTCGCCTGATCCGACCTGCCCCGGAGCCGTTCGTTCGGCCCCGGGGTTTCTGTCTGGGCAGCAGCTGTGGTCGTGGCGCCGCGTCCGCGCGGGAGTCGTCGCGCACCTCCTTGATTCGGGTCGCGCCGCAGGCTTTCATGGCCGCGATGGCGCCCGTGGGGGCCCGCAGTTAGGCAAGTATCATGGCAGTGTTTCCCGTCTCCGGTCGTCTCAACCCCCTGTCGCGGCCGGGGGACAGGATGCGGGGGGCGGGCCTGGCGCTGCTTTTGTGTGGTTTGGCGGGCTGCGTATCGCTGGATGCCACGGTGCCCCGCAGCGAACCGCGCCCACAGACCGAGGTGCCGGTGGTGGCCTCTAGCGGGGCCGCGCCGACCCGCGTCATGCCGCTGGTGGAGGGCAACGACGCCCTTGGCGCGCGGTTGAGCATGATCGACCGCGCCCAGCATCGCATCGACATCCAGACGTTCCTGATCCGCCCCGACATGGCCGGGGCGCTGGTTTCGCTGGCGCTGATTGACGCCGCCGACCGCGGTGTCGCCGTGCGCCTGCTGGTGGATGACGCCATGACCACGGCGCGGGATTCGCAGATGGCCTTCCTGTCCTCGCACCCGCGGATCAGCGTGCGGGTGTTCAACCCTCTTGGCGTGCGGTCGTCCAAGGCGCTCAGCTACCTGACGGACTTTCCCCGGGTGAACCGGCGGATGCACAACAAGGCCTTCATCGTCGATGGCCGCCACGCCATCCTCGGCGGGCGCAATATCGCGGATGAATATTACCAGATCGATACCGAATCCGAGTTCGCGGATTTCGACCTGTTCCTGACCGGCGGCGAGGTGGCGGATCTGACCAAGGTCTTCGAGCTCTACTGGAACGACGGCTTCTCCCTGCCGGTCGAGGCCTATGCCCGTCCCGCGCGCACCGACTTCCGCGCCGTGATCGAGGAGGTGCTGGCCCGTAACGCCGAACGCGGCGCAGGGGATGTCTACCGGCAGGCGGTCGGCTCGACCTACCTGAAGGACGTGCTCTCGGGGCGGCGCGCGCTTTACTCCGCCACGGCGGAGGTGCTGTCGGACACGCCGGACAAGCTGCGCCAGAAGGTGCGCGGCGGGCCCCGGCTGCTGGCCGAGGGGCTGATGCAGCGCATCGTCGCGGCGCAGAAGCAGGTGACGATCATCACCCCCTACTTCGTGCCGGAGGAATGGGGCGCGTCGATGCTCGAAGAGCTGGTGGCGCGCGGGGTCCGGGTGCGGGTGGTGACCAATTCCCTTGCCGCGACCAATCATCCCTACGTGCACGGCGGCTACCTGCCCTTTCGCGATCGCCTGCTCGCGGCGGGGATCGAACTCTACGAGGTGAAGCCCTTCCTGCGCGACGCGCCCGACCATCGCCTGACCATGCACACCAAGCTGGTGCTGATCGACGATACCGACACATTCGTGGGATCGCTGAATTTCGACCCGCGCTCGATCAAGGTGAACACGGAGATGGGCGTCGTGGTCCACAGCGCGTCGCTGACCCGCGATCTGCTGGCGGGGATCGAGGATGACATCGCCCGGCTGACCTACCATCTCTCGCTCGATTCCGAGGGTAAAACGCTCTGGTCGGCGCGCGATGCGGGCGGTGCCTACAGCTTCCACGATGAGCCCACCGCCGGGGCGTTCCGGAAGCTGATCGCGAACCTCGCCTGGCTCCTGCCGGTGGATGGGCAGCTCTGACCGCGGCGCGGCGGAGCGGTCGGCCATAACGGAAAAAGCCCCTGAAACCGATTGGTTTCAGGGGCTTTTTTCTGCCAACGGCAGTTGGTGCCCAGGAGAGGACTCGAACCTCCACGACCGTAAGGTCACTGGCACCTGAAGCCAGCGCGTCTACCATTCCGCCACCTGGGCAGGTGCCGTGGAGGGGCGTATATTGATGCTGGCGGGGGGTGTCAACGAACTTTTTGCAGGTTTTTATCCATTCTCTTCTTAACGCCTTGCCGGGGCCCGGGTGGGGGGCTAGGAACAAGGGGAAAGCGCGGTAGCGGGGAGATTTCTTGATGGCAAAGCTGGTGACCATTTTTGGCGGTTCGGGCTTCATCGGGCGCTATGTGGCCCGCCGTATGGCTCTGGATGGCTGGCGCGTGCGCGTCGCCGTGCGCCGTCCGAACGACGCAGGTTTCGTCCGGACCTATGGCAACGTCGGCCAGGTCGAGCCGGTGTTCTGCAACATCCGTGATGACGAGTCGGTCCGGGCCGTGACCCGCGGTGCCGATGCCGTCGTGAACTGTGTCGGCGTGCTGGTCGAAAGCGGCAAGAACTCCTTCGAGGCCGTGCAGGCCGAGGCGCCGGGCCGGATCGCGCGCATCGCGGCAGAGGAAGGCGTGGCCTCCCTCGTCCAGCTCTCGGCGCTTGGGGCCGATGCCGGATCGGCCAGCGACTATGCCCGCACCAAGGCCGCCGGCGAAGAGGCCGTGCTGGCCGCCTTCCCCGGCGCCGTGATCCTGCGTCCCTCCGTGGTCTTCGGGCCCGAGGACGAGTTCTTCAACCGCTTCGCCTCGATGGCGACCCGCGGCCCGGTCCTGCCGGTGGTCGGCGGTGACACCAAGTTCCAGCCGGTCTTTGCCGATGACGTGGCCGCAGCCGCGCAGCTCGGCGCCGAGGGCAAGGCGCCCGGTGGCATCTACGAGCTGGGTGGCCCCGACGTGGTGACCTTCCGCAAGCTGATGGAAGACATGCTGCAGGTGATCCGGCGCAAGCGCATCGTGATGAACGTGCCCTTCGGCGTGGGCAAGCTGATCGGCTGGGTCTTCGACCTGATCCAGAAGGTGACCGGCGGTCTGCTGACCAACAAGGTGCTGACCCGCGATCAGGTGAAGAACCTGAAGAGCGACAACGTGGTTTCCGACGGGGCCAAGGGCTTTGCCGATCTGGGGATCACCCCGGTCGCCTATGGCGCGGTCCTGCCCAGCTACCTCTGGCGCTATCGCCAGAGCGGCCAGTATTCCGACATCAAGAATTCGGCCCGCAACCTCAAGATCTGAGGCCAAGAACTGAAGTTCGGCCCGCAGGACATGAAAAGGCCCCGCTCTCGCGGGGCCTTTTGCGTTCGGGAGAGGCAGCCGGGCGGCAGGGTCGGATCAGGCGTAGATCCAGATCAGCAGCACCACGCCGAGGATCAGCCGGTAGATGACGTAGGGCGTGTAGCTGACGCTGCGCAGCAGGCGCATCATCAGGGTCAGCGCCACGAGGGCCGAGAGGAAGGAGAAGACGGCCGCGATCGCCATGTCGGTGAGGGAGGCCTCTCCGGTCGCGATCACCTCGGCCAGCAGGTAGGCGGCGCTGGCGATGATCGTCGGGATCGACATCAGCATCGAGAGCTTGGCCGCGTCGCGCCGGGTATAGCCCAGCATCAGCGCCGAGGTGATCGTGATGCCGGACCGCGAGGTGCCGGGGATCAGCGCCACCGCCTGCCACAGGCCCATGATCACCGCGTCCTTCACCGACCATTCCCGGTCCTGCTTGAGGCCGCCCTTCTTCTGGTCCGCCCAGTAAAGCAGCAGGCCGAAGCCGATCATCGTCACCGCGATCACCGTGGCGGAGCGCAGCAACTCATCGATGCCCGTCGCCTTCAGCAGCAGGCCGAAGAGGATCACCGGGATCGTCGAGAGGATCAGCAGGAAGGCGAGCTTGGAGCCCGGGGTGTCCATCTTGCCGCAGAGCGCCCGCGGCAGGCCAAAGGTCGCCTCGCGCACATCGGCCCAGAAATAGAGGATCACCGCCCCCAATGTGCCGACGTGAACGGCGACATCCAGCGCCTGCCCCTGATCCGCCGCTCCTGTCAGAGCGGGAATCAGGATAAGATGCCCGGAGGACGAGATGGGGAGGAATTCCGTCACCCCCTGGACCACGGCCAGGAGCAAAAGGTGCAGGAGAGTCATCAGGAGCTCCGATGGTTTCGAGAGTCGGTTTCACCTTTAACCGGTGGTCCCGAAAAGGAAAGTGGGACGGTAGGTATCATATCGGACCTATTTTCGGGGGGAAAAATGACCTCTGACTGGCATTGGGGGCATTTTTCTGATATATAAGTCAGCACTTCTGACTTTTATTCATCCGGGACATTCCGTAAAGAGAACTCCGATCTAGGGACACTAGGAAAGGCAGCGACGTGGCGAAGCAACCTATGCTGAAATTCGTGACCGTTGAACGCGACATGCCCGTGAAGCGTGGCGCCGAAACGCGGAACAAGGATTTCGACGAAATCTACGCTGAATTTGCCGATGCGAAGGCCAAGGAGCAGTCCAGCCGTTGCAGCCAATGTGGCGTGCCCTATTGCCAGTCGCATTGCCCGCTGCACAACAACATCCCCGATTGGCTGAAGCTGACCGCGACGGGCCGCCTGCAGGAGGCCTACGAGGTCAGCCAGGCGACCAACACCTTCCCGGAAATCTGCGGTCGCATCTGCCCGCAGGACCGCCTGTGCGAGGGCAACTGCGTCATCGAGCAATCGGGTCACGGCACTGTGACGATTGGCGCTGTCGAAAAATACATCACCGATACCGCATGGGAAGAGGGCTGGGTGAAGACCATTACCCCTGTGGTTGAGCGCGACCAGTCGGTGGGAATCATCGGCGCGGGCCCCGGCGGCCTCGCGGCGGCCGACATGCTGCGCCGCGCCGGCGTGCAGGTCACCGTCTACGACCGGTATGACCGCGCGGGCGGGCTGCTCACCTACGGCATCCCCGGCTTCAAGCTGGAGAAGGACGTGGTCATGCGCCGGATCGAGCAGCTGGAAAAATCCGGTGTCGAATTCGTGCTGAACTGCAACGTGGGCGAGGATCTCTCCTTCGATGCGATCCGCGGCAAGCACGACGCCGTGCTGATCGCCACCGGCGTCTACAAGACCCGCGACCTGACCGGCCCCGGTGCGGGCGCCGACGGGATCGTGCGCGCCATCGACTACCTCACGGCCTCGAACAAGGCCTCGAACTTCGGCGACGAAGTGCCCGAGTTCACCAGCGGCGAGCTGAACGCCAACGGCAAGAAAGTCGTGGTCATCGGCGGGGGCGACACCGCGATGGACTGTGTCCGCACCGCTGTGCGTCAGGGCGCCGAGTCGGTCAAATGTCTCTACCGCCGCGACCGGGCCAACATGCCCGGCTCGCAGCGCGAAGTGCAGAATGCCGAGGAAGAGGGCGTCGAATTCGTCTGGCTCTCGGCGCCCAAGGCCTTCGCCGGCGACAGCGTCTCCTCGGTGACCGTGCAGAAGATGCGTCTCGGCGCGCCGGATGCCTCGGGCCGTCAGAGCCCCGAGGTGATCGAGGGCGCCGACTACGCCGAGGATGCGGACCTCGTGATCAAGGCGCTCGGCTTCGAGCCCGAGGACCTGCCGACGCTCTGGGGCCAGCCGGAACTGGCCGTGACCCGCTGGGGCACGATCCGCGCCGAATACGGCACCGGCAAGACCAGCCTCGATGGCGTCTTTGCCGTGGGTGACATCGTGCGCGGCGCCTCGCTGGTGGTCTGGGCAATCCGCGACGGGCGCGACTGCGCCACTGCGATGCTCGATTACCTCAACACCGGCGCCGAAGCGGTCGCTGCCGAGTAATCACCGCGGGCCGGGACGGAGCGGATCAGGGAGACGGGGACGATGGAGACCATCACGGGGCACTGCCTCTGCGGCGCCGTCACCCTTACCCTGACAACCTACCGGGCCGAGGTCGGCGTCTGCCACTGCGCCATGTGCCGGCGCTGGAGCGGCAGCGCCTACGCCTTCTTCACCGCCCCCGATGACGCGATCCGTGTCGCGGGGGAGGTGCGCACCCACCGCTCCTCCTCGTTCTCGCAGCGGAGCTTCTGCCCGACCTGCGGCAGCAGCCTCTGGCTGAAGGACGACGGAGCGGAGGAGACGGAATTCTGCGCGGGCCTCTTCGAGGCGGCCCGCGACTTCCCGCTGATCAGCGAAGCCTACGTCGATCAGCGCCTCACCGCCCTCACGCTCGAGGGCGACCATCGGCGGGTGACTGCCGAGACCTATGAAGAGACGTTTCCCTTCGTCCCCACGGCCGAGCTGCCGCAGGGGCGGACCTGAGAAGGAGCCAGCCATGACGACGTTCGACGAAAACTGGGTCGCAGCCGAAGAAGCCAAGCGCAAGTGGATGGCGGAGAACTCGCTGTTCCGCGAAGAGGACGAGAAGTCCTCCTGCGGCGTGGGCCTCGTCGTCTCCATCGACGGCAAGAAGAGCCGCAAGGTGGTCGAGGCGGGCATTCAGGCGCTCAAGGCGATCTGGCACCGCGGCGCGGTGGACGCAGACGGCAAGACCGGTGACGGCGCGGGCATCCACGTGCAGATTCCCGTCCCCTTCTTCTACGACCAGATCAAGCGCACCGGCCACGAGCCGCGCACGGATGAGCTGATGGCCGTGGGCCAGGTCTTCCTGCCCCGCACGGATTTCGGCGCGCAGGAAGCCTGCCGGACCATCGTCGAGACCGAAGTCCTGCGCATGGGCTACTACATCTACGGCTGGCGCCACGTGCCCGTGGACATCACCTGCCTTGGCGAGAAGGCCAACGCGACCCGCCCCGAGATCGAGCAGATCCTGATCTCGAACTCCAAGGGCGTGGATGAAGAGACCTTCGAGCGTGAGCTCTACGTGATCCGTCGCCGGATCGAGAAGGCCGCCGCCGCCGCGCAGGTGAACGGGCTCTACATCGCGTCGCTGTCCTGCCGTTCGGTGATCTACAAGGGCATGATGCTGGCCGAGCAGGTCGCCGTCTTCTACCCCGACCTGATGGACGAGCGGTTCGAGAGCGCCTTCGCGATCTACCACCAGCGCTATTCCACCAACACCTTCCCGCAGTGGTGGCTGGCGCAGCCCTTCCGGATGCTGGCCCACAACGGCGAGATCAACACCATCAAGGGCAACATCAACTGGATGAAGTCCCACGAGATCCGCATGGCCTCGTCCACGTTTGGCGACATGGCGGAAGACATCAAGCCGATCATCCCCGGCGGGTCGTCCGACTCCGCCGCGCTGGATGCCGTCTTCGAGGTGCTGGTGCGGGCCGGCCGGAACGCGCCCATGGCGAAAACCATGCTGGTGCCCGAAGCCTGGTCTCAGCAGGCGATCGAGCTGCCGCAGGCGTGGCGCGACATGTATTCCTACTGCAACGGTGTCATGGAACCCTGGGACGGCCCCGCCGCCCTCGCCATGACCGACGGTCGCTGGGTCTGTGCCGGTCTGGACCGGAACGGCCTGCGCCCGATGCGCTATGTCGTCACCGGCGACGGCCTGCTGATCGCGGGCTCCGAGGCCGGCATGGTGCCCTCGAACGAGGCCACCGTGCGTGAGAAGGGCGCGCTTGGCCCGGGCCAGCTGCTGGCCGTCGACATGGCAAGCGGCAAGCTCTACCACGACACCGAGATCAAGGACAAACTGGCCGCCTCGCAGCCCTTCGGCGAATGGGTCGGCAAGATCACCGATCTGGATCAGCCGCTCTCGGCCGTGACCGAGAAGGCGCTCTATACCGGGGGTGAGCTGCGCAAGCGGCAGATCGCGGCGGGCTATTCGATCGAGGATCTGGAAACGGTGCTCTCGCCGATGGCCGAGGACGCGAAGGAAGCGCTCGCCTCGATGGGCGACGACACGCCCTCCGCGGTTCTGTCGAACAAGTACCGCCCGCTGAGCCACTTCTTCCGGCAGAACTTCTCCCAGGTGACCAACCCGCCGATCGACTCCTTGCGCGAATTCCGCGTGATGAGCCTCAAGACGCGGTTCGGCAACCTCAAGAACGTGCTCGACGAAAGCTCGGCCCAGACCGAGATCCTCGTGCTCGACACGCCCTTCGTCGGCAATGCGCAGTTCGAAGAGCTGATGACGCATTTCAACGCCGACATGGTCGAGATCGACTGTACCTTCCCGGTGGGCGGCGACGATGGAGACGCGCTGCACAAGGGGCTGGAGCGGATCCGCGCCGAGGCCGAGGACGCCGTGCGTTCCGGCGGTGGCCACATCGTTCTGACCGACCATCACCAGGGCCCCGACAAGGTGGCCATGCCGATGATCCTTGCGACGTCGGCGGTGCACTCCTGGCTGACCAAGAAGGGCCTGCGCACCTTCTGCTCGCTCGGTGTGCGTTCGGCTGAATGCATCGATCCGCATTACTTCGCCGTGCTCATCGGCGTCGGTGCGACCATCGTGAACCCCTACCTCGCCGAGGACAGCCTCGCCGACCGGATCGACCGGGGCCTGCTCGACGGCACCCTGACCGAGAACATGGCCCGCTACCGCGAAGCCATCGACCAGGGCCTGCTCAAGATCATGTCCAAGATGGGCATCTCGGTGGTTTCGTCCTATCGCGGCGGTCTGAACTTCGAGGCCGTGGGCCTGTCCCGCGCCATGGTGGCCGAGTATTTCCCCGGCATGACCTCGCGCATCTCGGGCATCGGTGTCTCGGGCATCCAGAAGAAGGTCGAGGCCGTGCACCAGCAGGGCTGGCTGGGCGGTCAGGACGTCCTGCCGATCGGCGGCTTCTACAAGTCGCGCAAGTCGGGCGAGACCCACGCCTGGGAAGCGCAGACCATGCACATGATGCAGGCCGCCTGTAACCGCGCCTCCTACGAGCTGTGGAAGCAGTATTCCGCGCGGATGCAGGCGAACCCGCCGATCCACCTGCGCGACCTGCTGGCGATCAAGCCGCTCGGCACGCCGGTGCCGATCGAAGAGGTCGAAAGCATCACCTCGATCCGCAAGCGTTTCGTCACGCCGGGCATGTCGCTGGGCGCGCTGAGCCCCGAGGCCCACAAGACGCTGAACGTCGCCATGAACCGCATCGGTGCGAAATCCGACAGCGGCGAGGGCGGCGAGGATCCGGCACACTTCGTGCCCGAGCCCAACGGCGACAACCCGTCCGCCAAGATCAAGCAGGTGGCCTCGGGCCGGTTCGGCGTCACCGCCGAATACCTGAACCAGTGCGAAGAGCTTGAGATCAAGGTGGCCCAGGGCGCCAAGCCCGGCGAGGGTGGCCAGCTGCCCGGCATGAAGGTCACCGACCTGATCGCGCGGCTGCGGCATTCGACCAAGGGCGTGACGCTGATCTCGCCCCCGCCGCACCACGACATCTACTCGATCGAGGACCTTGCCCAGCTGATCTACGATCTCAAGCAGATCAACCCGGGCGTGAAGGTGACGGTGAAGCTGGTGGCCTCCTCGGGCGTCGGCACCATCGCCGCGGGCGTGGCCAAGGCCAAGGCCGACATCATCCTGATCTCGGGCCACAACGGCGGCACCGGGGCGTCCCCGGGCACCTCGATCAAGTTCGCCGGTCTGCCCTGGGAAATGGGCCTGACCGAGGCGCACCAGGTGCTGGCCATGAACAACCTGCGCGAGCGGGTGACCCTGCGGACCGACGGTGGCCTGCGCACCGGCCGTGACATCGTCATGGCCGCCATGATGGGCGCCGAGGAATACGGCATCGGCACCGCCGCGCTGATCGCCATGGGCTGCATCATGGTCCGCCAGTGCCAGTCGAACACCTGCCCGGTGGGCGTCTGCACCCAGGACGACAGCCTGCGGGCCAAGTTCACCGGCAACGCGGACAAGGTGGTGAACCTCATCACCTTCTACGCCACCGAGGTGCGCGAGATCCTCGCCTCCATCGGTGCCCGGTCGCTGGACGAGGTGATCGGCCGCGCCGACCTGCTGAGCCAGGTCAGCCGCGGGGCCGAGCATCTGGATGATCTCGACCTCAACCCGCTGCTGATCACCGTCGATGGCGCCCATGCCATCGTCTACAACCGCGACAAGCCGCGCAACGCCGTGCCCGACACGCTGGATGCGGAAATCGTGCGCGATGCCGCCCGCTTCCTGAAGGACGGCGAGAAGATGCAGCTCTCCTACGCGGTGCAGAACACGCACCGGACGGTGGGCACGCGGACCTCGTCGCACATCGTGCGGAAGTTCGGCATGCGCAACGCGCTGCAGCCGGATCACCTGACCGTCAAGCTGACCGGCTCGGCCGGCCAGTCGCTGGGCGCCTTCGCGGCCCCGGGCCTCAAGATCGAGGTGGCGGGCGAGGCGAACGACTATGTCGGCAAGGGCCTCTCGGGCGGCACCGTCGTGGTGCACCCGCCGATGTCCAGCCCGCTGGTCGCCTCCGAGAACACGATCATCGGCAACACCGTGCTCTACGGTGCGACTGACGGTTACCTCTTTGCCGCTGGCCGCGCGGGCGAACGCTTCGCGGTGCGGAACTCGGGCGCCAAGGTGGTGATCGAGGGCTGCGGCTCCAACGGCTGCGAGTACATGACCGGCGGTGTGGCGGTGATCCTCGGCTCGATCGGCGCGAACTTCGGTGCGGGGATGACGGGCGGCATGGCCTATCTCTATGACCCCGAGGCGAAGTCCGCCTCGCTGATGAACATGGAAACGCTGGTGACCTGCCCGGTCACGGTGGCCCATTGGGAAGCCCAGCTGAAGGGCCTGATCGAACGTCACGCCGAGGAGACCGGCAGCCGCAAGGCCAAGGACATCCTGCAGCACTGGGACGTGGAGAAGGCGAACTTCGTGCAGGTCTGCCCGAAGGAGATGCTGGTGCATATCCCGCATCCGCTCGCCATCGAAGAGGCCGCGATGCCCGCGGAGTGATCTGCCGGTTCATGGATGAGAAGGGGCCCCGTCGGATGCGACGGGGCCTTTTCGTTTGGGGGGGCTGCACCGCGCGCTCCGGCCGGGTGCTGCGCTGCCGCTCAATCATGCCATGTCTGGCCGGTCTCCCCGGCCCTTTGGACTTAAGCCCGTGCCCTGCGCGGACGGGGGTCTGTACCGGGGCAACTGGCAGAGGTCAGCTCCTGCGCCGGGCACGGCGCTTCGCCGCGTCTTCCCGTCCCGTCAGCCGCCGTTTCGCTTCCGCGTGTCCCGCCCTTGGCCTATAGTCGCGCCGTGGCACGACAGGCAAAATCATCGGGCAAGCCCCGCAAGGGCAAGGCCACCGGATCGAAGGCAAAGGCCGGGACGGCGAAGAAGGCGCGGATCAAACCGGTCCGCTGGCTTCTGCGAATGTCCCTGCGCGCCCTTGCCGTGGCGGTCGTTCTGGTGCTGCTTCTGGTGCTGGTTACCAGCAAGGCCAACCCGCCCATGGGCGTCTACATGCGGCAGGAGCAGGCCCGCCTCGGCACCATCGAACGCACGTGGGTGCCGCTCTCCGACGTGGCGCCGGTCATGGCGCGGTCCGTGGTGGCGGCGGAGGATGCGAACTTCTGTACCCACTGGGGCTTCGACATGAGCGCGATCCGCACCGCCATCGAACAGGGCGGGCGGCGCGGCGGGTCGACGATCACCCAGCAGGTGGTGAAGAACGTCTTCCTCTGGCACGGGCGCAGCTATGTCCGCAAGGCGCTGGAGGCGCTGCTGACCCCGGTGGTGGAAACCTTCTGGTCCAAGCGCCGCATCGTCGAGGTCTATCTGAACGTGGCCGAGTTCGACGAGGGCATCTTCGGCGTCGATGCCGCGGCCCGGCATTACTTCGGCGTGGCTCCCGACACGTTGAGCGCGCTTCAGGCGGCGCGACTGGCCGCCGTGCTGCCCGCACCGCAGAGCTGGTCGGCCTCCAACCCCAGCAATTACGTGCGCAAGCGGACCGGGATGATCATGGACGGGGCGGCTACGATCCGCGCGGATGGCCGCGCCGCCTGTTTCGAGGATTGAATTTCCCCGTTTTCACAGGCAAGGACGTGGAACCTTCGAAACATCGGCACATCTTTCCGCTCATGACCATGGCCCGCCTCTATCACGTCCCGCTCTCCCCCTTCTGCCGCAAGGTCCGCCTCGTGCTGGCCGAGAAGAAGATCGATTGCGAGTTGGTCGAGGAACGCTACTGGGAGCAGCACCCCGACTTCCTGCGCCGCAATCCGGCGGCCAAGGTGCCGGTGCTGCGGATCGACGGCAAGACCATGTCCGAGAGCGGCCCGATCTGCGAGTGGCTGGAGGAGATGTATCCCGATCCGCAGTTGATCCCCGACACGCCGGACGAGCGCTATGAAGTGCGGCGGCTGGTGAACTGGTTCGACGACAAGTTCCACCACGAGGTGACCTCCAAGCTGCTCTACGAGCGGGTGAACAAGAAGGTCACCGGGCAGGGCTATCCGGACAGCAAGAACGTGAAGTTCGGCGCGCAGCGGATCAAGTTCCACCTCGATTACATGACATGGCTGCTGGACCACCGGCGCTGGCTGGCCGGTGACCGCATGACGCTGGCGGATTTCACCGCCGCGGCGCATCTGTCCTCGCTTGACTATATCTCGGACGTGGACTGGAACCGCTCCGAGGCGGTGAAGGACTGGTACGCCAAGATCAAGTCGCGGCCGGCCTTCCGGAAGATCCTGATCGACCAGGTCCCGGGCTTCCCGCAGCCGCCGCATTACTCCGACCTGGATTTCTGACCGGCGATTTCTGACTGGCGACGTCTGATTGGCGACCGGGCGGGAAGGGGGGCCAGCCCCCCGTCGCGTGCCGCGACTCCCCCCGGGATACTTGGGAAACGAAAATGGACGAGGTGAAGACCCGGCTGATCGCGCGCGCCCTCGAGGAAGGGTTCGATGCCGCGCGGATCTGCCGGCCGTCCGCCGTGCCCGAGGTGGCCGGGCGGCTGAGCGGGTTCCTGGAGGCGGGCTATCACGGGCAGATGGGATGGCTGGAAGATCGCGCCCATTGGCGCGGCGATCCCGCGGCGCTCTGGCCCGAGGCGCGCTCCGTGATCATGCTGGCGGAGAGCTATACGCCGCAGGATGATCCGCTGGCCGGGCTTGCCGAGCCGGAGCGCGGCGTGATCTCGGTCTATGCGCGGGGCAAGGATTACCATGACCTCGTGAAGAAGCGGCTGAAGCGGCTGGCCCGCTGGCTGATCGCCGAGGCAGGCGGCGAGGTGAAGGTTTTTGTCGATACGGCGCCGGTGCCGGAGAAGCCCCTGGCGCAGGCGGCGGGGCTGGGCTGGCAGGGCAAGCACACCAATGTCGTCTCGCGCGAATTGGGGAACTGGATGTTCCTCGGGGCTGTCTTCTCGACGCTGGAGCTGCCGGTCGATGCGCCGGAGGTGGATCACTGTGGCTCCTGTCGGCGCTGCCTGACGGCCTGCCCGACGGACGCCTTTGTGGCACCCTACCGGATGGATGCGCGGCGCTGCATCTCCTACCTGACGATCGAGCACAAAGGCCCGGTGGCGGAGGAGCTGCGGGGGAAGATGGGCAACCGGATCTACGGCTGCGACGATTGCCTTGCGGTCTGCCCGTGGAACAAGTTCGCGCAGGCGGCGCGGGAGATCGGCTACCAGCCGAAGCCGGGCAATACGCTGCCCGAGCTGGCGGAGCTGGTGGGGCTGGACGATGCGGGGTTCCGCGAGCGGTTCCGCGGCTCGCCGATCAAGCGCATCGGGCGCGACCGTTTCGTGCGCAACGTGCTCTATGCCATCGGGAATTCGGGCGCGGCGCATCTGCTGCCGGCGGCGCAGGCGCTCTGCGAGGATGCGGACGAGGCCGTGGCCGACGCCGCCCGCTGGGCCGTGGCCCGGTTGCGCCCCGCCTGAGCGGGGCGCGCAGGGTTTCAGAGGCGTTCGATTGCCAGGGCGATGCCCTGACCGCCGCCGATGCACATGGTGATCAGCGCCTTCGAGCCGCCGATCCGCTCCAACTCGTAGAGCGCCTTGACGGTGATGATCGCGCCGGTGGCACCGACCGGGTGGCCAAGCGCGATGGCGCCGCCGTTCGGGTTCACCTTGGCGGTGTCGAGGCCGAGGGCACGGTTCACCGCGATGGCCTGGGCCGCGAAGGCCTCGTTCGATTCGATCACGTCGAAGTCGCCCGCCGACAGGCCGGTCTTCTCGAGCAGTTTCTCCACCGCCGGGATCGGGCCGAAGCCCATCACCTCGGGGCGCACGCCGGCATGGGCATAACCCAGCACGCGAGCGCGGGGCTTGAGGCCGGCCTTCTCGGCTGCCGCACTACGGGCCAGCACCAGCGCCGCAGCCCCGTCATTGAGGCCCGAGGCGTTGCCCGCCGTCACGCGGCCGTCCTTGCGGAAGGCGGGGCGCAGGCCGGAGAGGGCCTCCAGCGTGGTGGCCTTCGGGTGTTCGTCGGTGGTGAAGGGCACCATGTCGCGCTTCACCTTGACCTCGACCGGCACGATCTGGCGGTCGAAATGGCCAGCGGCAATGGCCGCCGCGGCGCGGGTCTGGCTCTCCAGCGCGAAGGCGTCCATGTCGGCGCGGGTGATCTCGCTCTCGTCCGCCACGTTCTCGGCGGTGATGCCCATGTGGCCGGTGCCGAAGGGGCAGTTCAGCGCGCCCAGCATCATGTCGAGCGTCTGCACGTCGCCCATCTTCTGGCCCCAGCGTTGCGAGGGCACGATGTAGGGCGAGCGGCTCATGTTCTCGGCCCCGCCGGCGAGGGCGAAATCCGCATCGCCAAGCGCCAGTGACTGAACCGCCGAGACGATGGCCTGCGCGCCCGAGCCGCAGAGCCGGTTCACGTTCATGGCAGGGGTCGTATCGGGGATGCCGGCCTGGATCGCAGCGACGCGGCTCAGGTACATGTCGCGGGGTTCGGTGTTGATGACGTGGCCAAAGACCACGTGGCCGATCTGGCCGCCCTCGACGCCCGAGCGCTCCAGCGCGGCCTTGGCCGCCGTCGCGCCGAGGTCGATGGGGGCGACGCCGGAAAGGCTGCCGCCGAAGGTGCCGATGGCCGTGCGGGCCCCGTCGAGGATAACGATATCGTCCATGTCTGGTCTCTCCCTTGAAGGGGCGCTCGTCCTCGCCCCGGTCGCGCGGACATTGCCGCGCAGGTCGGACCATTGCAATGCTGCACCGCCAAAGACGCTGCGACGGTTGCGCGGAATGAAACGAATAGACGGGGTCGGCGGGGGTCAGCCCTGGTCCGCTGTCCCGGTCTCCTCGGGCTCCACCGGCAGGGGACGGGGGCCCTCTGCCTCCAGCACCCAAGCGGCGTGCCCCTCGAGCCGCGCCGCGGTGGGCATCCGGCCATAGCCCGCGCCGCTGTCGAGATCGATCCGGGGCCCGAAATGGCGCGGGGCCTCCAGCGCCGTATGGCCATGGACCACCAGCCAGGGCAGGTCCTGCGCGGCCTCGTAGAAGGCGTCGCGGATCCAGATCAGGTCGTCGATCCGCTGGTCCTGCAGTGCCACGCCCGGCACGATGCCCGCATGAACGAAGAGCTTGTCCCCGGTCTCCAGCCAGTAGGGCAGGCCGGCGAGGAAGGCGGCATGGGCCTCCGGCACGGCGGCCAGCGTATCGGCGTGGATATCCTCCATCGGGCGGCGTTCGTCCACGTCCACGCCATAGCTCTGCAGCGTCGCGAGCCCGCCAAGCCGCCGGTGCGGCCAGGGCAGGCCGGACTTGATATTGGCGTCATGCACGGTGGCATCGGCGAGGAAGCGGCGGAACATCACGTCGTGATTGCCCGCCAGAACGGTCATGTTGCGCCCGGCGGCGGCTTCCGCGATCAGCAGGTCGATGACCCCGCGGCTGTCCGGGCCGCGGTCCACGAGATCGCCCAGCAGGACGAGCCGCGCGCCCGGCCCGCCATCCTGGTCGACCCTTTCGAGCAACTCCTCCAGCCAGGCCCGCTGGCCGTGGATATCGCCGATGGCATAGATCGGATCGCTCATGAGCCCGTCTCCTGTCTGCGCTACCTTTGAACCACCCGGCGGTCCGAACCTCCACCCCCGGCTTCATCTTTCCTGCAATACTCCGGGGGAATTGGCCCCGGCACGGGGCCAAGGGGGCAGAGCCCCGCCGCCGCGCCCCAGCGCGGCCAGACGTCGTGTCGCGCGGGACGCGCGCCCTTTTGGTCAAAAGTGGCGGGACGCGCGTCCTTTTGGTCAAATGTGGCGGGATGCACATCCTTTCGCTCGGGCCCGCCCTTCAAACGAAAAAGGCCCCGGCGTTGCTGCCGGGGCCTCTCGTCTGATCTCGTCCGCCTCAGGCGACGTCGAATTCCAGCGGCTTGACCTGCTGGAACTTGCCGGTGGCCTTCAGCGCGTCGATCGCGTCGTTGGTCATCGCGCCGTCGAGGTAGAGCAGCGCGATCGCCTGACCGCCGGCCGAGGCCCGGCCGAGGGTGAAGTTCGCGATGTTCACGCCGTTGGTCCCAAGCGTCGCACCCAGCGTGCCGATGATGCCCGGCACGTCCTCGTTGGTGGTGTAGAGCATGTGCGGGCCCACTTCGGCGTCCACGTTGATGCCCTTGATCTGGATGAACCGGGGCTTGCCGTCCGAGAAGACGGTGCCGGCGGCAGACCGCTCGCGCTTGTCGGTGACCACGGTCACCTTGATGTAGCCGTCGAAGGCGCCCGACTTGTCCTGGTTCGTGGTGGAGATGCGGATGCCGCGCTCCTTCGCCACGACCGGGGCCGAGACCATGTTCACGTCCGGGTTGGCCTTCTTCATGATGCCCGCCACGACGCCGCAGTTCAGCGCCTCGAGGTTCATGCCCGCCACGGTGCCGTCGTAGAGGATGTTGATCGCCTTGATCGGCTCGTCGGTCATCTGGCCGATGAAGGAGCCGATGTGCCCGGCCAGCTTCAGCCACGGACCCATGACCTTGGCTTCCTCGGCGGTGACGGAGGGCATGTTCAGGGCGTTCTCGACCGCGCCGGTCAGCAGGTAGGCCGACATCTGCTCGGCCACCTGAAGCGCGACGTTTTCCTGTGCCTCGGTGGTGGCGGCGCCGAGGTGCGGCGTGCAGACCACGTTGGGCAGGTTGAAGAGCGGGTTCTCGGTCGCGGGTTCTTCCGAGAAGACGTCGAAGGCCGCGCCGGCCACGTGGCCGGATTTCAGCAGCTCTGCGAGGGCCGCTTCATCGACGAGGCCACCGCGGGCGCAGTTGATGATCCGCACGCCCTTCTTGGTCTTCTCGAGGTTTTCCTTCGAGAGGATGTTCTTGGTGGTCTCGGTCAGCGGCACGTGCAGCGTGATGAAGTCGGCGCGGGTCAGCAGCTCTTCCAGCTCGACCTTCTCGACGCCCATCTTCTCGGCCTTCTCTTCGCCGAGGAAGGGGTCATAGGCCACGACCTTCATCTTGAGGCCGCGGGCGCGGTCGCAGACGATGCCGCCGATGTTGCCGGCGCCGATCACGCCGAGGGTCTTGCCGGTCAGCTCGACACCCATGAACTTCGACTTCTCCCACTTGCCCGCATGGGTCGAGGCAGAGGCCTCGGGGATTTGGCGCGCCACGGCGAACATCATCGCGATGGCATGTTCCGCCGTCGTGATCATGTTGCCGAAGGGCGTGTTCATCACGATGATGCCCTTCTTGGACGCGGCGTCCTTGTCGATGTTGTCGGTGCCGATCCCGGCGCGGCCGATGACCTTGAGGTTGTCGGCGGCGGCGATGATCTTCTCGGTCGCCTTGGTGGCCGAGCGGATGGCGAGGCCGTCATACTGGCCGATGACCTCCAGCAGCTTGTCCTTGTCCTTGCCAAGGTCGGGCTGGAAGTCGACGTCGATGCCGTGGTCCTTGAAGATCTGGACGGCGGCGTCGGACAGCTTGTCGGAAATGAGAACGCGGGGGGCCATGTCTGGGCTCCTTTGGATAAGATCGGGGTGTGGACCGGCACTGCAAGCGCCGGCCGTGCCGTCAAATTCGGGGAAGATGGGGGCGGACCGGGGCCCGCCCGTCAGATCGGATCAGGCCGCTTCGGTCTGGGCCGCGATCTCGGCTTCGAAGGCATGGGCCACCCAGGGCATCAGCGCTTCGACGTCCGAGGTCTCGATCGTGCCGCCGCACCAGATCCGCAGACCGGCCGGTGCATCGCGGTAGGCGCCGAGGTCGAGGCCCACGCCGGCCGCTTCGAGGCGCTTGGCCACGGCCTTGGCAAAGGCGGCGCCGTCCTTGATGCGGTCGTCGGTGAACTTCAGGCAGACCGAGGTGTTCGACCGGGTCGCGTCATCCTCGGCGAGGTTCGCGATCCAGTCATTGGCCTCGCAGAAGTCCCAGATCACCTTGGCGTTCGCATCGGCGCGCGCCATCAGCCCCTTCAGGCCGCCCACGGAGCGGGCCCAGTCCAGCGCGACGAGGTAATCCTCGACCGCCAGCATGGAGGGGGTGTTGATGGTTTCGCCCTTGAAGATGCCTTCGTTGAGCTTGCCGCCCTTGGTCATGCGGAAGATCTTCGGCAGCGGCCATGCGGGGGTGTAGCTTTCCAGCCGTTCCACGGCGCGGGGGCTGAGGATCAGCATCCCGTGGGCCGCTTCACCGCCCAGCACCTTCTGCCAGGAGAAGGTCACCACGTCGAGCTTGTCGAAGGGCAGGTCCTGCGCGAAGGCGGCCGAGGTCGCGTCGCAGATGGTCAGGCCTTCGCGGTCGGCGGGGATCGCGTCGCCGTTGGGGACGCGCACACCGGAGGTGGTGCCGTTCCAGGTGAAGACGACGTCGGTGTTGAAATCGACCTCGGCGAAGTCGACGATCTGGCCGTACTCGGCGGTCTTCACCTCGGCGTCGATTTTCAGTTGCTTGACGACATCGGTCACCCAGCCTGCGCCGAAGCTTTCCCAGGCCAGCATGGTGGCCTTGCGGGCGCCCAGCATGGACCAGAGCGCCATTTCGACGGCGCCGGTATCGGAGGCGGGAACGATGCCGATCTTGTAGTCGGCGGGCACGCCCAGCAGGTCACGCGTCTCTTCGATCGCGGCCTTCAGCTTTTCCTTGCCGATGGCAGCACGGTGCGAGCGACCGAGTGCGGCATCAGCCAGTTTGTCGAGCGTGAACGTGGGGATCTTGGCACAGGGGCCAGAGGAGAAACGCGGGTTTGCCGGCCGCGTTGCCGGTGCATCAATAGCCATGTAGCTATCCTTCCAGATAAGCGCCCTTCGTTGGGGAAGGGTGTCCCACGGACGCATCTAGTGCCTGTCGCGACGTCGCGCAACGAAAATTTTCAGGGGAAAGACGACAATTTGAATGCCGAAAACGACATGGTGTCGCTTTCGGGAGTTCAGGCGCGCAGGGCGTCGTAGGGGACCATGACATGGTCCCGGTAGGCCGGGCGTTCGGTCAGGCGGGCGTAGTAGGCGGCGAGCGCGGGCAGCTCCGGGCGGTCGACCTCGATGTCGTAGTAGCGGTAGAGGACATGGCCGAACTGGATGTCCGCCAGCGTGAACGCCTCGCCCGCGAGGTGGGCGTGGCGGGTCAGCTGCGCCTCTGCGATTCGAAGCGGTTTTTCCAGCGCTGTCATGGCCTTGGCGATGGCCTCGGGGTCCCGCTGATCGGCGGGCGTGCGCACCACGCGCCAGAAGACGGGGCCGGTGAAGCCGAGGGCGACGTTGATCTTGGCCCATTCCGCCCAGCGGTCGATATCGCTCCGGTCGAGGAGGTCGGAGGGCCAAAACGGGCTCCCGCCGTAGCGCGTGGCGAGGTAGCGCAGGATCGCCCCCGTTTCCCACAGGGGCGGGTTGTCGCCGTCGCGCAGGACCGGAACGGTGCCGTTCGGGTTCATGGCGAGGAAGCCCTCGGTATCGGTGACGCCATGGACATGCCCGGCGTCGATCCGCTCATGGGGCAGCTTCAACTCGGCCACGGCCCACATCAGGGCCTGCACGTTGGACGATGTCTTGCGTCCCCAGATCGTCAGCATGTCGTGATTCCTCTTTCGGCTTTGCAAAGCTGTGGTGATTTCGGGCGCGGACAAGGGCGTGCCCGAACCAATGACGCGAACGTGCCTGTGGCCCGGTGCGACGGGCGGGCACCTCGACGGGGCCTTTGCTGGAGCCTTTGCTGCGGCCAGTGCCGGGCGCGCGGGTCCGGCATACGGTGGCCCCGAGGCCGCGCGGGAAAATTCTTGGATGCGCCCGGCGGGCACCAGCCCCGTCAGCCGAGGTGGATCTGCCCTGCGGGGTAGCGCACGCGTGGCGTCGACCGGGTGGCGAGGAAGAAGCCCAGCGTCAGCGGGCCGACACGGCCGAGGAACATGATTGCCATGATCACCGCCCGGCCGAAGCCCGAAAGCTCCCCGGTGAAGCCGCGCGACAGGCCCACGGTGCCGAAGGCGCTGGAGACCTCGAAGGAAATGTCGAGGAAATGCCCCTCATGCGAGGCGGCCAGCAGGAAGACCCCCATGAAGACGATCATCACGCTGATCGCGGTCAGGGCCATGACCTTCAGCACCTCTTCGAGGCTGATGCTGCGCCCGAAGGCGTGCAGCTGCGACTGGGGGCGGAAGAAGGCCATCGTGGCGATCAGCATGACGACGAAGGTGGTGACCTTGATCCCGCCCGCGGTGGAGGTGGGGCCGCCGCCGATCAGCATCATCGAGATGAACATCATCGTCGTGCTGTCGTGCATCGCGCTGATGTCGGTGGTGTTGAACCCGGCGGTGCGGGTGGTGACGCCCTGGAACCAGCTCACCGTCAGCTTGGCCATGACCCCGTGAAGCTGGCCCAGCGTGCCGGGGTTGTGCCATTCCAGCAGCGCGAAGAGCCCGACCGACCAGGGGATCAGCACCGCCGTCCCCAGCAGCATGATCTTGGTATGCAGCGTCCACTGGCGCCAGTTGCGCTGGTTGAACACATCCTGCAGCACCACGTAGCCGATGCCCCCCACGATGAAGAGCGCGGGGATCACGATGTTGACGATCGGATCGGTGGCATAGGGCACCAACCCGTTCGGAAAGGTCGAGAAGCCCGCGTTGTTGAACGCCGAGATCGCGTGGAACAGCGCGGTCCAGAGCCCCTGCCAGACGCCCTGCTGCGGCACGAAGACCAGTGCCAGCAGCAAGGTGCCGGTCATCTCGCAGAAGAGCACCACCTTGGCGATGGTCTTCATCAGCAGGCGGACCTGCGTCATGGAGCTCTGGTTCAGGTCCTCGCGCAGGTAGACATGGCCGGTGATCCCCACCGGCAGGCCGAGGGCCGCCAGCACCAGCACCGCGAAGGTCATGAGCCCCAGCCCGCCGAGCTGGATCAGCAGCGCCAGAACCGCCTGTCCGAAGAGCGTGAGCCCGGTGCCGATGTCGAAGACCGCCAGCCCCGTCACCGTCACCGCGGAGGTGGCGGTGAAGAGCGCGTCGCCCCAGCTGATCGGGATCGTCCGGGCCACGGGCAGCATGAAGAGCGCCGCCCCGGCCAGGATCAGCAGCGCATAGGCCAGCGCGAGGATCGCCGGTGCGGGCATCCGGGCGATACGGCGGGCGGTTGCCTTGGGGATCAGGGCCATGACGGGCTCAGATCTGGTCGCCGAAGCTGCGCAACTCGGGCCGCTTGCCGAGGACGATGATCTTGTCGTCCTGCTCCAGCGTGTAGTCGCGGCTGTGGGCGGGGCGGAACTCGGTCCCGCGCATGACCCCCAGCAGGGTCAGGTCATGGCCGGTGAAGTCGAGCTCCTTCAGCGCCTTGCCCGCCATGCGTTCCGGCACCGCCATGTTGACCACGGAATAGCCGTTGCCGAGGCTGACGTAGTCCAGCATCACGGGGTTGTTCAGCATCTGCGCGATATGGCGGCCCATCTCCTGCTCCGGCAGGATGACCCGGTCCGCGCCGAGCTTCATCAGGATGCGGTGGTGGGTCCGGTTCGAGGCCTTCACCCAGATCGTGTTCACGCCGCAGAGCTTGAGGTTCATCGTGGTCAGGATCGAGGCCTGGATGTCCTCGCCGATGGCGATCAGCGCCACGTCGTAGCGCTCGATCCCGGCCTCGCGCAGCGCGCCTTCGTCGGTGGAATCGAGGATCACGGTCGCGGTCAGCACCGAGGCCATGCTGTTCACCCGGCGCTCGTCCATGTCGACGCCGATCACGTGATTGCCGAAGCGGGCCAGTTCGGCGGCCACGGTCTGCCCGAAGGCGCCGAGGCCGATCACGGCGAAGCTGCGGGTTTCCTTTGCCATTGCGGGCTCCCTCAAGGCGGAATTGGGTCGGCGGAAATGGCTGCGACGCTGCCGCTGCGGCGCGGCGCTGTCAAGCGCACAGGGGCAGGGGGCATCGGTGCGTCGGCGCGGGTTGTGGGGGAGTGGCCGGGGTTGGCGCCGTGGTAATTGGGGGCCGGGAAAGGGGGGCTGTCTGCCCCCCGTCGCGTGCCGCGACTCCCCCCGAGGATATTTCGGAACAGTGGATGCGGGGGTCAGCGGCGCAGGCGGGCGGCGATCTGGCCGAGGGCGAAGAGGATCACCGCGCAGGTGACGATCGAGGGGCCCGCGGGCGTGTCGAGCACCCAGGCGAGGCGCAATCCGCCGAGGGCCGAGATCGCGGCGACGAGGGCGGCAAGGCCCAGCATCGCCTCGGGGGTGCGGGCAAAGGGCCTTGCGGCGGCGGCGGGGATGATCAGCAGCGCGGTGATCAGCAGGGCGCCCACCACCTTGATGGAAAGCGCGACCACGAGGGCGAGGGCGAGGGTGAGGCCCAGCTGCTCCCGCTCGGGGTCGATGCCGGAGGCAGCGGCAAGATCGGGGTTAAGCGTGGCGGTGAGCAGCGCCTGCCAGCGCCAGGCGAGCCAGACCGCCAGCAGGGCGGTGCCACCCCAGACGAGGGCAAGGTCGGATTTCGAGACCGAGAGGATGTCGCCGAAGAGGTAGCTTTCGAGGTTCAGCCGCGCGCCGGGCAGGAAGGCCACCGCCATCAGCCCGAAGGCCAGTGCCGCATGGGCCAGTACGCCCAGCACCGTGTCCATCGCCTGCCCCCGGCGCGAGAGCGCGGTGATGGTCAGCGCCATGATCAGCGCCACCACGAGGACCCCGCCGGGGATCGGCAGGGCGAATCCCAGCGAGAGCGCCACGCCGAGGATCGCCGCATGGGCGGTGGCGTCGCCGAAATAGGCCATCCGGCGCCAGACCACGAAACAGCCCAGCAGCGAGGCGCCCAGTCCCACGCCGACACCGGCAAGCGTGGCGCGGATCAGGAAATCGTCGAGCATTCAGGAGCGTCCTTGGGCAGCGTGGCGCGGGGCCGGGTCGGTCGGGGTGCCGTGATCGGGCCCGTGGTCATGGGGGTGGCCGTGCGTGTGGCCGTGCCCTTTGTCCAGGCCGCCGCCGTGATCGTGGCCGCAGCTTTCGTCATGGTCGTGATCGTGCTGGTGGCGGTAGAGCGCGAGCGCCCCCTGGGTGCCGGCTCCGAAGAGGGCGCGGTACTCGGGCGCGGAGCTGACCACCTCGGGCGTGCCCTGGCAGCAGATGTGGCCGTTCAGGCAGATCACCCGGTCGGAGGCGCTCATCACCACGTGCAGTTCGTGGCTGATCATCAGCACGGCGCAGCCGATCTCGTGCCGGATCTCGTCGATGAGCTGGTAGAAGGCGGCGGACGCGGGCTGGTCCAGCCCCTGCGTCGCCTCGTCCAGCATGAGGATATGCGGCTCCTGCAGCAGAGCGCGGGCTAGAAGGACCCGCTGGAACTGGCCGCCGGAGAGGTCGGCCATCTGGCGTTTGGCGAGGCTGTCGGCCACCCCGGTGCGGGCCATGGCACGGGCGATCGCCTCGGGTTTCGCGCGGTGCGGCAGGTTCAGGAACCGCGTCACGGTCATCGGCAGCGTCGGGTCGATGTGCAGCTTCTGCGGAACGTAGCCGATGCGCAGGCCGGGGGCGCGGTTCAGCGTGCCGCCCGAGGGTGACAGGGCCCCGGCCAGCACCCGCAGCAGCGTGGACTTGCCCGAGCCGTTGGGCCCGACGATGGTCACGATCTCGCCCGGCTCCAGCGCGAGGTCGACGCCCTGCAGCACCTGCTGACCGCCGAAGCCGGCCGTCAGGCCACGGGCGGTGATCAGGCTCATGCCGCTTCCTCCCGGCAGAGCGGGCAGAGGCCCTCGGCCTCGATGGTGGTCTTCTCGACGGCGAAACCGGCGGCGCTGGCGCTGGCGTCCAGCGGCGTCACGCCCTGGGCCTCGGCCACGGCGCCGCACTTGCGGCAGATGAAGAAGGCCGGGTCATGTACCGCGCCGGGATGGGCGCAGGCCACGAAGGCATTCAGCCGCTCGATCCGGTGCGCCAGCCCGTTGTCCACGAGGAAGCCGAGCGCCCGGTAGGCCACCGGCGGCTTGGAGCCGAATCCGTCCTCGGCCAGCCGCGCCAGCACGTCGTAGGCCCCGAGCGAGGTATGGCTCTCCAGCAGGATCTCCAGGGTCCGCCGCCGCACCGGCGTGAAGCTGAGCCCCTTCTCGGCGCAGGCCTCCTCGGCCCGTGCGAGCGCGGCGCGGGTGCAGGCGCCATGGTCATGGGCGGCAAAGCCCACGATGCCCTGCGGGTCGGTCGGAACGTGGCTCATCTTTCGGCTCCAGGCAGTCGTTTTCCGGGCGGTCACGAACGGCAGCCGGGGGAACCCGGCGTTTCGGGGTTGTGATGTTATAACGTACGAGATAAGTGAGGGCTACTATATAACATCTCCCCGGAGGATTTCCATGAGAACCCGCCTGAATGCAAGCCTTGGCCTCGGCTTTTCCGCAGCGCTCTGGGGCGCGACCACCCTTGCAGGGCCCGTGCGGGCAGAGGTGCCCGTGGTCACGGCGGACATTCCCGCGGTGCAGTCTCTCGTGATGCAGGTGATGGGCGACCTCGGCACGCCGGGGCTGGCCATGACGCCGGGGGCCTCGCCGCACGGCTACCAGATGCGCCCCTCCGAGGCGAAGCAGCTGGCCGGCAGCGACGTGGTCTTCTGGGTCGGGCCCGAGCTGGAGCCCTGGCTGGGCGAGGCGATCGGCACGCTGGCGCCGGACGCGCGTTCGGTGGAACTGCTGAAGGCCCCCGGTGTCGAGACGCTGATGTTCCGGACCGAGGCCCTCTTCGAACCGGCGGAGGGCCATGGTCACGAGGAAGGCCATGACCACGACCACGGCGCGCATGATCAGGATGATCATGAGGGGCACGATCATGAGGGACATGACCACGAGGGACATGACCATGAGGGGCAGGGCCACGAGGATCACGCCGACCACGATCATGATCACGACCACGCCGCCGCGCATGACGACCAGGATCATGACGAAGCGCATGAGGGCCACGAAGACGACCACGACCACGAGGGCGCGCATCACCACGACCACAGCGGCACCGATCCCCACGCCTGGCTCGACCCGCAGAACGCCTCGGCCTGGCTGGCAAGCATCGCGCAGACCCTCGCCACGGCCGATCCCGAGAACGCGGCAACCTACGAGTCCAACGCAACCGCCGCGCAGCAGAAGCTCGCAGCCCTGACCGAGACGCTGGACGCGGAGCTCTCCGACCTGCCCGGTGCCTACGTGGTCTTCCACGACGGCTATCACTACCTCGAAAACCGGTTCGGCCTGCCCTCGCGCGGGGCGATCTCCATGAGCGACGCCACCAGCCCCAGCCCGGCCCGCCTTGCCGAGCTGCGCGAGGCCATCGCCGCCGAGGGCGTGACCTGCATCTTCGCCGAGCCGCAGTTCAGCGCGTCCTCGATGGAGCGGATCGCAGAGGACCTCGACCTGAGGACCGGCACGCTCGACCCGCTGGGGCAGTCGATCCCCACCGGGCCGGACTTCTATGCTGACCTGATGGAAGGGCTTTCGGCGTCCCTGCGCGGTTGCCTCGCCGACTGATCCCACGCCAAGAGATACGAAAAGTGAGGGGGCCTGCCGGGAGACCGGCGGGCCCCCAGGCTGTCAGGGGGGGCGAACATGAACGCCGCCAAGGGGCAATGGTCCCAGAGCAGGGCCCCAGTGAGCGGTTCCCGTGCAGGGCCCTTATGAAAGGGTACCAGCCTTGGGGGCCGTCGACGGCCCCCGCTGACCCTCCTGCCTCAACGCAGAAGGATCGCCCGGAAGTCGTTCACGTTGGTGCCGGTCGGGCCGGGCTCGAACAGCGCCCCGACGGCCTCGAAGGCCGAATAGGCGTCATTGCCGTGCAGCAGCGCCGCCGGGTCCACCCCGGCTGCCCGCATCGCGGCCACCGTGTCGCCATCGGCAAAGGCGCCCGCGTTGTCTTCCGACCCGTCGATGCCATCGGTATCCGCCGCCAGCGCCGCGATCCCCGCCACGCCTTCGATCTCCAGCGCCAGCGACAGCAGGAACTCGCTGTTGCGCCCGCCGCGCCCCTTGCCGCGCAGGGTCACCGTGGTCTCGCCGCCCGAGAGGATCATCACCGGCTTCGTGAACGGCCGGTCCTTGGCCTGTACCTCGCGGGCGATGGCGGCATGGACCTTGGCGACCTCGCGGGCCTCGCCCTCGACCGCGTCCGACAGGATCGCCGCCGGCACGCCCTCGGCCTCGGCCACCTCCGCCGCCGCTTCCAGCGAGCGCGCGGCCGAGGCGATGACGGTGACACTGTTGCGGGCAAAGCGCGGGTCCGCGGGATCGGGCGCGTCCTCCGGCGCCTCGCGCAGATGCGCCATGATCCGCTCCGGCAGGGCAATGTCGTAATCCCGGATCGCCTGCATCGCCGCCGCCCGGCCCACGGTCGTCGGCACCGTCGGGCCCGAGGCCACCTCGCCCGGATCGTCGCCCGGCACGTCCGAGACGATCAGGCTCACCATCCGCGCCGGGGCCGCCGCGGCCGCCAGCCGTCCACCCTTCACCCGGCTCACCTGCTTGCGGATCGCGTTCATCGCCCCGATCGGCGCCCCCGAGGCCAGAAGCGCCTCGTTCAGCGCCACCTCGTCAGCCAGCTCCAGCCCCTCCGGCGGGGCCGCCAGCAGGGCCGAGCCGCCCCCGGTCACCAATGCCACCACGAGGTCGTCCTCACTCAGCCCTTCCAGCGCCGCCAGCACCTCCCGGGTCGCCGCCAGCCCGGCCTCGTCCGGCACCGGATGCGCTGCCTCCAGCACTTTCAGCTGCCGGCAGGGTGCGGCATAGCCGTAGCGGGTCACGATCACCCCCTCCAGCGGCCCGTCCCAGAGCGCCTCGAAGGCCTGTGCCACCTGCGCGGCGCCCTTGCCCGCGCCGATCACGACGGTGCGGCCCCTGGGTTTCTCCGGCAGATGGGCGGCCAGCGCCGCCTTCGGGTCGGCAGCGGCAATGGCGGCCTCGAAACAGCGGATCAGGAGGGCGCGGTCGGCTTCGGTCATCGGGGGCTCCACTTGCATGTCTGCGCGCACCATAGCAGTCCGCCGCCCATGTACCAGCCGCACCGGACCACGCCCGATTGCCAAGTGTCGACAACGCGCCTAGGCTTTGCGCGAACGTCATTTCTTCAGCGGAGCATCGCCATGGACGGCGCATACAAGGACAACGACATTTCCCGCGTGGTCGCGGCGGACCGCGCTCATGTCTGGCACCACCTGACCCAGCACAAGCCCTTCGAGACCGGCGAGCCGCGGGTCATCGTCGAGGGCAAGGGCATGCGCGTCTGGGACCAGGCGGGCCGCGAATTCCTCGACGCGGTCTCCGGCGGCGTCTGGACGGTCAACGTCGGCTACGGCCGCGAGAGTATCGCCGACGCGGTCCGCGACCAGCTGGTGAAGCTGAACTACTTCGCCGGCTCCGCGGGCTCGATCCCCGGCGCGCTCTTCTCGGAGAAGCTGATCTCCAAGATGCCCGGCATGAGCCGCGTCTACTACTGCAACTCCGGCTCGGAGGCCAACGAGAAGGCCTTCAAGATGGTCCGCCAGATCGCCCACAAGCGCTACGGCGGCGAAAAGCACAAGATCCTCTTCCGCGAGCGCGACTACCACGGCACCACCATCGGCGCCCTTTCCGCCGGCGGCCAGCCCGAGCGCAACGCCCAATACGGCCCCTTCGCGCCGGGCTTCATCGAGGTGCCGCACTGCCTCGAGTACCGCGCCCATGACCAGGGCTGGGGGGACCTCTCCGGCGAGGCCTACGGCCGCCGCGCCGCCGATGCCATCGAGGAGGTCATCCTGCGCGAGGGCCCCGAGACCGTGGGCGCCCTCTGCCTCGAGCCGATAACCGCCGGCGGCGGCGTGATCGTGCCGCCGAAGGGCTACTGGGAGCGCGTGCAGGAGATCTGCCGCAAGTACGACATCCTGCTGCACATCGACGAGGTGGTCTGCGGCCTGGGCCGCACCGGCACCTGGTTCGGTTACCAGCAGTTCGGCATCGAGCCGGACTTCGTGACCATGGCCAAGGGCGTCGCCTCCGGCTACGCGGCCATCGCCTGCTGCGTCACCACCGAGAAGGTCTTCGACCTCTTCAAGGACGATGCCGCCGATCCGCTGAACTACTTCCGCGACATTTCGACCTTCGGCGGCTGCACCGCCGGCCCCGCCGCGGCGCTCGAGAACATGCGCATCATCGAGGAGGAGAACCTGCTCGAGAACACCCAGAAGATGGGCGAGCGCCTCACCGCCAACCTCCTCGCCCTGCAGGAGAAACACGCGGTGATCGGCGAGGTCCGCGGCCTCGGCCTGTTCCAGGGGGTCGAACTCGTCTCCGACCGCACCACGAAGGAGCCGGTGCCCGAGACGCAGGCCCAGCAGGTGGTGGCCGAATGCGGCGCCCAGGGGGTGATCATCGGCGTCACCAACCGCTCGCTGCCGGGCCTCAACACCACGCTCTGCCTCAGCCCCGCGCTGATCGCCACCGCCGCCGACATCGACCAGATCACCGCTGCCATCGACGTGGCGCTCACGAAAACCTTCGGCTGACCCGGCCCACACCGACACGACAAAGGCCGGGGCAGGTCCCCGGCCTTTTCCATTCGGCCCTTTTCCATTCGGCCCTTTTCCATACGGCCTATCCCATTTCCGTTTCCCAAATATCCTCGGGGGGAATTGGCCCGCAGGGCCAAGGGGGGCAGACAGCCCCCAACCCCGCCCGCCGCAGGCGCCCCCGCCGACCGGCCCGGAGGGCCGATCCGCGGGGCCTAGACCGCGCGACCCGGCGCGCCGTCGATCACTTTCCGGTCCAGCTCTGCCACCAGCGCGCCAGACGTCCGCGCTTCTCCCGCGCACTGTCGCTCATGTCGTCCCAGGCCTCGCCGGCATCCGCGACCACCGGGTCGATGCGCCGCTGCCGGAAGCGGATCCAGCGCACGCGCACGGCCCAGACCAGGGCCAGGAAGACGACGATGATGATGATGTTCAGCCAGGGGATGAAGCGCACGTCCGGCCCCTCGACCTGTGTGACACCGACCGCGTTCGGGAAGATCGACAGGAACTCGTTGCGCCAGCCGTAATGGGTCACCGCCACCCACTTGGGGTTGTCCGAGGTCGAGCGCAGGTCGGCCGCCTCGGTCTGCAGGTTGTTGGTGTCGAACTTGAAATAGGGCGGCCAGCCCCAGCCGGTGTCCTCGTTGCGATAGACCAGCGGCTTGCCGTTGGTCTTGATCGTCTGGATGAAGAAGACGTCCCGGTTCGCCCCGCCGACCTGGTTGCCCGGCCCGGGCGAGGCCCAGAAGATCGAGTTCTCGCCGAAGTCGATCCGCCGTTCGAAGGTGTCGGTGATCCGCACGATGTCGCGCTGTGGCAGCGTGTAGTGGAAGAATGCCGCCACCAGCAGCCAGACGATCGCCCAGAACGTCCATTTCACATAGACCATGAGGGTCCCCTTACCAGAAGTTCACGTAGTAGATGAGGAAGGCCACCACCATCACCGGGACGATGTAGATCAGCAGGATCAGTTTTCGACGGAAGGACTGGTCGTAGTCTTCCAGTTCCTCGCGCATCCACGCCCTGCGGTCCCCGGTGCGGCCCTCGGCCTTCCAGCGCGCCTTCAGCTTGGCGCGCCGCGTCTCCCGCGACCAGATCGACACGATCACGTAGAGCACCGTCAGCACGACGAAGCCGATCAGGACCAGTCGGAACAGCTGAACCATGGATCACTCCCTTCCGCGCAGCACGGCGCCCCAGGGGCCGACCTGCGCAATCCTGTCATCGGTCGCGGGCCGGGCGGCCGGCGCGGGGCGCGGCGACCAGGGCCCGGGAACGGGCGGCGGCGGGGGGCTGGCCTCCATCGTCGCCTCGTGCCCGAAGAGTGCCTGCCGCGCGCCCGCCTTGTCCACCTGGTATTCCCGCGCGAGGAAGTCGGCCACATAGGCCTTCTTGGTCTCGCCCCAGCCGGAATAGAGCCGGTAGAACAGCTCCTTGTGGCAGATGAAGAGCTGGCGCACGTCCTTCGGCGAAAGCTCGGCCAGCACCATGTTCACGAGGTCCCGGTCGGCATGGTCCGCCGCGCGCAGCGTGTAGAAATAGGCCGGGTGATCCGAGGAGATCCGCGGCCAGCGCCCGCCGTCCTCGGCCCAGGCCAGCAGCAGGCGCAGGGCGTGGTATTCCTCGGGCAGCGCCTCGGCATGATCGCGGGCCAGGGCGCGGATGTCGCGCCGGGTGGCCCCCTGCAGGTCCACGCCGCTTTCCTGAGCCGCATCCACGACGATGAAATCCATCTTCTGGCGCAGGATCGCCGCCGCATCGATGCCGCGGGCCTTCACGATGGGCTCCACCAGCCCGTTCTGTTCAAGGAACCGCGCCACCCGGTTGCGCTGCTGGGTGAGCGAGAAGACCTCGCCCGGCAGCCCCTCCAGCGCCGCCTTCGGCCCGGCCGCCAGGCAGGCCGGATGATCCACCCCGCGAAAGACGTAGAGACCGCCGAAATGCGCGGTCCAGAAGTTCTCCTGCCGGAACGACATGGTCTTGAGCCGCACCGGGTTGCGGGTCACGTCGCCGGTGCGTTTCGCGGTGGTGATCATCCTGGCGATCAGCACGTCATCGAACCAGGCGTCCTCCTCCTGCAGGAACCGGTCCGAGAGCTGGCCCAGCTGCTCTGCCGCGCGCACCGTGCCGGTGGTGGTGTCGGCCTCGATCTCGACCCGCCGGATGTCGAAGAGCCGCGCCGGATCGCGGACCGAGAAGACCGAGTTCACCAGCTCCCCCGCCACCGCGTCCTGCGCGGTCAGCGCAAAGAGCTGGCGTTCGTTCTCCTCGATGAAGCTGCGCAGGATCGACCGCGAGGTCGAGAACTTGGCATTGAGCAGCGGCGCGGTCTTCTGGTCGGTGGTCAGCAGGATGAACTGCCGGTTCACCCCGTTGCGGTTGAGGTAGAGCGGATCGTCCAGCTCCTCCCCGATCTCCGGGCTGAAGCCCGAGATGTCGACGTGAAAGTCCGTCAGCGCCGTGCGCTTGCCCGCCAGATGCTCCAGCGCGCGGTTGTAGCGCTCGACCATGGAGGGCGCCTGGATGTGGACGAGGTTGCCGAACATCAGGCATTTTTCGATCAGGCGTTTCATGGGCGGGCCTCCCCCGCGTCGGGGATGCGCATGATCCACACCGCATCGCAGGCCTTTGCCATCCTGACCTGCAAGGGTGCCAAAGCGGCATGCGTCCGGGGCGCCAGCATCCATCCCCTGGCGGGGATGGGATGGGCGCAGCCGCCCAAGGCGCGGCTTTGACCCTGTTGAGGGAGCAGGGGAGGACCGGCCCCGATACCGCTCCGCTCAGGGCGCGGCATCGAGAGGGATCGGCCGCTTCTTCCGCTCCATACGGATGTGTCCGGACGGCAAACCGCGCTCATCCCTTCCCCTCCAGGTACCGCCGTTTCGCCTCGTCCTGCCGCCCGAAGTCCCGCACCATGGCCTCGATCGCCACCTCGTCCGACTTGTCGGCATAGCGAAACTCGCTGTCGGCGTAGCGGTTGATCTCCTGCACCACCATCTCCACCGTGATCGGCTGGCGCAGCTCCGCGATCATCGCCGCCTTGGTCTCGTAGTCCTTGAAGAGGAACCGCTCCGGCTCTTCCATCCAGGCATCGGGCAGCTCGAAATCCATCGCCCGCACCTTCACCGCATCGGTGATGTTCTTGATCGCCCGCCCGGTGAAGCGGGGATCGGCCTGCTGGATCGCCTTCAGGTACGCCCCCAGCTTGGCAATCGTATCGAGCCGCCCCAGGCGGTCCTCGACCTGCTCCCAGACCGCCAGCAGGCCCGCTTCCTTCGGCCGCCCGTGCCCTTCGAAGGAGGCGGCGACGGCGCGCTTGATCTCCTGCGCGGCGAAAAGCTCATGCGCCCCCAGCGGGATGTCGTGCTTCTTCCCCAGCAGAAGGGCGAGGATGTCGATGTAATCCTCCCGCGTCTGCGGCCCGTCGACGAGGAAGCGCGCGCCAGCCCGCTGGCGCAGGGCGTCATCCACGTTCTCGGGATAGTTCGAGAACATGCCGAAGGTGCAGTTCCCCCGCACCACGGTGTTCGCCCCGGCAAAGGCCTCCATGAAGACCGCCGTCACCTCCTGCTGCCCGGCCGAGGACTGCCGGTCCCCGCGCTTGCCCGCGATCTGGTCGATATCGTCGATGGTGCCGAAGCCGATCACCCCCGGGTCCAGCACGTTCTGGATGAAGGCCTTGGCGTTCTGGCCCGACTTGCCCTGGTAGCTGTCGATATTGTCGATGCCGAAGTTCTGGTAGCGGAAGGGATAGCCCGCCGCCTGGCAGTAGTCGTTCAGCAGCCCCGCCATCATCTGGATCAGCGTCGTCTTGCCGGTGCCCGGTGCGCCGTCCCCCATGAAGGTGAAGATGAAGCCGCCCAACTCGGCAAAGGGATTCAGCCGCCGCTCGAAATCATAGGCCATGAGCATCTTGGCCAGCTTCATCGCCTGGTACTTGGCGATGTGGTTGCCCACCACCTCGTGGGGTTTCTTGAAGGCCATGCTCAGCACGCTGCCGCGCGCCTTCGTCGCCGGGGTGAAACCCTGAAGCGTCAGGTCGTCCGCCTCCACCCGCCATGCGGCGGAGGTGAAGGCCTCCAGCCGCGGGGCGGTGGCCGCGCGGGCCGCGACCTTCTCCATGACCTTCTCGGCAAAGCCCGCGACCACGGCCACCAGCCGCGCCTCGTCGGTGCCGAGCGCCGCGATGTCCTGATCCAGTTCCCAGAGCATCCCGTGCAGCGCCAGCGGCGCATTGTCGGTAAGGATCTCCTCCACCTCGCCCGGCTCCACCGTGACCTCGCCCAGATGCGGGGCCAGCAGGTAGGCCAGCGTATTGGCGCAGACATGGAGCACCACCAGCGCCTCCGCCGTCAGCAACGCGCCGAAGTCCGCCTTCCGGTCGCCCGGCAAAGCCCCTTCGAGGTTTGCCTGCTTCAGCCCGTCGAGCCCGGTGGCCTCCGAGACCTGCTCCCCCATGGCCAGCGCCACGGCAAGGGCCCGGCGCAGCGCCCCCATGACGGCCGCCTGCCGGGGTGAGACCAGCGGGTCCTCCGCCTCCGCGCTCTCGATCCGCTCCAGCAGCCGCACGCCCTCGGGCCGGGCCAGGCTGCGCCCGGCCAGTCCCGGCGTGGTGGAGCGGAACCGCCGCCGCGTGCCGATCCCGGAGGACCGCTCCGCCACCGGTGCAGCCCCGCCCGCCGCGATCCGCGGCGCATGGTCAAAGCCCTCGAGCAGGGCAAAGGCCGCGGGGTAGTGCTTCACGATGTCCTCTTCCCGCAACTCCATGCGGTTCCCGGTCATGCTCATGCGCTCCCCCTCATCTTTCGCTCGAAAATATCCCCGCCGGAGGCCTCATATCTCATGTCCCGCCCTCACCGGTAGCGCAGCACGGCGCCGTCGGGCGCGACCACGAACTTGCGCACGTTGGCGAACCCCGGCGGGTTGCGCTCGCTCAGCACCTGGAAGGGCCGCGCCGGCAGGATGACCGAGCGGACCATCTCCGTCGCTCCAAGGTCCACGCCGCGCCCGCCGAAGGGATCGAGCGCATAGACCTCGCGCTCCACCCGGCCGAACCAGCCCTGCGCCTCGGTGGTCACCCGTTCGCTCTCCAGCCGCTCCTCGGTCCAGACCAGCGCCCAGTCCTGCCCCTCGGTCGAGGAGGCCTCGACCAGCACGTCGTGGATCGGCCCGGACTGGCGCGTATAGGCCGAGGAATGCATCGGCCCGATGTGGAAGCGGCGCAGCCGCTTGGGGTGCAGGTGATCGAAATCCGCGTCGAAGCCGCTGGCGATGGTCAGCAGTTTCAGCCCGCCAAGGCTCTGCGCCATCAGGTGGGCCTGCGCCTCGGGCCAGCGACGCTCGTCCTTGGGCAGGGCAACCTTTCCGGTGTCCTCCACCTCCATCAGGTAGAGGCAGGGCAGGTTCACCTCGGTGTCGTAGACCGACCAGTGCAGCAGGTAGCGCCGCCGCCCCTCGCCGAGATCGCCCAGCCAGACCGCCTCGGGATCGTTGCGCGGCCAGAAGAGGTCTCCCCGCGCCAGTTCCTCGTAGTAGAGCCGCTGCGACAGTGCGAACTGCAGCTTGGTCGGCACCTCGAGGTCCCCGATGATCTTGCGCAGCATCTGCGCCTTCAACTCTTCGACCGTGGGCATGTCGCGCAGGTGACGCAGCGCCTGCTGCGCGTCATTGGCCATGACCATCAGCTCCTGCGCCGCCGGAAAGCCGCTTTCGTGGTTGTCGATGGTGAGCGAGCCGAAGAACCGCCCCGTGTCACGCCCGGTCATCAGGTATTTCATCGAGAGCGCGCGGAAGGTGAAGGTCAGCGCCGTCACGTGCCGTGCCAGCGCCGTCACCTCGGCCCGGGTGAAATCGCCCTCCGCCTCCATCACGCCGGCGACCCGGCCCATGTGGGCCATGATCGCCTCGAAGGTGCGGAAATAGCGCCGGGCCGAGACCCCATCGGAAATCCCCACGTGGTCGTTGGCAAGGCTCTTGCTGCTGTCAGTCATCTTCTGCCAGTCATCTTCGGGTCCGTCCGGTTGGCCGCCATGCCGGAACGCACGCAGGGCCATGGGCCCCGCCGGCGGCCGCGTCTCTCACGCGCCGTAGAGATTCTTGTCGTGTTTCTCGACGATCTTCTGGAACCGGCGGGCAAAGCGTTCGTCCGCCTTGGCCTTGGCTTCCAGCACCTCGCGGGCAAAGACCATGTGGCCCTCGTGGGCCTCCAGCATGTCGGCCATGCGGGCATTGGTGGCCGCGCCGATCTGGGCCATGGCCTGCTGCGCCTGCTTGTCGGTCTCGGTGCCGATCTCGTTGATCCGGTGCGCCACGTCCTGCTGCTGCGCGGTCTTCAGCGACTTGGTCAGCGCATCGTAGAGCACGACCCGCTGCTTGGTGTCGGTCTGCAGCTTGTTGATCAGCACCATCTGGGTCGCCGCCTGGTTCTGCAGGCTGTCGACCCAGGACTTGCCCTTCTCGATGTAGCGCTCCAGCGTCTGCGACTTGGCGAGCTTCACCTGCTCGTCCTGCACCAGCGCGTTGTAGCGCCCGTTCAGGTCGGCCAGTTCGGTCTCCAGCTTGGTGCGGGCTGCGGCGTCCTGCTCGACCGAGATCCTGTTTTCCAGTTCGATGATCTTCGGATCCATCGCCGTGATCTCGGCCCGCACGGCCTCCAGCGCGCCCACGGTGGTCTCGCGCTCGTCCAGCGTGTCGGTCAGGTTGGCCTCGACCTTGGTCTTCTGGCTATTGAGCACCTCCAGCTGGCTCTGCAGCAGCCGCGTGATCACGTCGGACTTGGAAATCAGATCCTGCAGCTTGTCGTCGATGGAGGCGGTGCGGATGCGCTCCTGCCGCATCTGGTCCGACTTGTGGCGCGCGAAGATGCCGACGAAGCTTTCCCACCCGGTCTTGGAGCGGATCTCCTCGAAATCCTTGGAAAAGCCCGCCGTCACATCGTCCAGCCCCATGATCAGCTCGGCGATATTGGCGTTCATCGCCTCGGTGTGGGCATGGACATCCGCCAGCGTGGCGTTCTCGATCTCGGCGATCACGTCGCCGCCGGTCTGCATCTTGGCGCGGGCCGCCTCGATCCGGCTGGTCAGTTCGGCGATCTTGGCCTGCGCCTCGGTCACCTCGCTCTGGCTCTGGCGCAGCTGCGCGTCGAAATCGGCCATCGCACTCTCCTCACTGAAATGTCGTCAAAAGCAATATGGGGATCATGCCCCGGTCCTGCAGCGGATGATACCTGTTTTTCATGCCGGAGGGGGCTGTCGCGGGTCAGGATAACCGGACTTGCCAAGGCCGCTGTCCGTTTGCCATTCTGCCGTGGATACAAGTCCCGGGCGCTGTTTTGCCCCAGTTTCGAGGAATATTTTCATGAAAACCTTTCTGGCCGCTGCGGCTTTTGCCCTCGCCACGTCGCCGCTCTGCGCGGATGAAATTTCCGATACGCTGCAAAGCGCGCTCGACGCCTATACCGACGGGGATGTCGCCTACGCCCTCGAAGAGCTGGAATATGCCAAGCAGCAGATGATGGCGCTGAAACAGGATGCGCTGACCCGGTTCCTGCCGGAGGCGCCCGAGGGCTACACCCGCGAGGTCAATACCGACATGAACGCGGGCCTTGCCCTGATGGGCGGCGGCGTCGGGGCCGAGGCCGCCTACATGGACGGCAGCGGAGAGAGCTTCACGGTGCAGCTTCTGGCCGACAACCCGATGGTCGCGGGCATGGGGGCGCTGATCTCCAACGCGGCCGCCTACGGGGCCAAGATCGAACGGGTCGGGCGACAGAAATTCATGGTGCAGGACGGCGCGGCACAGGCGCTGCTGAACGGGCGCATCCTGATCAAGGCCGAGGGCGGCGACATGGCCACCATGCTGGCGCTGCTGGAAACCATCGACTACGCCGCGCTGGGCAGCTTCGGCAACTGACCCTTTACCTCGCGCCCCGGGCGGGCTCTGATGGCACGCACCATCCGGAGACCGCCCATGCCCATCCTGTCCGTCACCCCCGCCGGCCTGCCCGAGATCGAACGCCCCGCGCCCGAGAAGGTGATCGCGGGCGATCCGGTCTTCACCACATGGAACCTCGTGGAGGAGGACGGGCTCTATGCCGGCATCTGGGAATCCACCCCTGGCACATGGCGCATCTCCTACGATGAATGGGAATACTGCCGCCTGATCTGCGGCGTCTCGATCCTGACCGAGGAGGGCGGCGCGTCGGTGACGCTCCGCGCGGGCGACAGTTTCGTCATCCCGCGCGGGTTCCGGGGCAGCTGGCAGGTGGTCGAGACCACCCGCAAGGACTACGTGATCCGGCTCTGATGGCATGAGTATTTGGGGAAAGAGGAAAGCGGGGCGCCCCGCCGTCGCTTTCCGTTTCCCAAATATCCCCGCCGGAGGCTTGAAATCCGACGGCCCGCGGGCCCTCAGATCACGTTCTTCTCCGGCCCGTAGGGGAAGCCCGTCAGGTTCTCGTTCCCGTCCCCGGTGATCAGCAGGATGTCATGCTCCCGGTAGCCGCCCGCGCCGGGCGTCCCCTCGGGAAGGGTCAGCATCGGCTCCATCGAGACCACCATCCCGGGCTCCAGCACCGTGTCGATATCCTCGCGCAGTTCCAGCCCGGCCTCGCGCCCGTAGTAATGCGACAGCACGCCGAAGCTGTGGCCATAGCCGAAGGTCCGGTACTGCAGCAGGTCGCGCTCGGCGAGGAAGGCGTTCAGTTCGGCCGTCACCTCGGCGCAGGAGACGCCGGGCTTGAGCAGCGAGAGCCCCAGCTCATGGGTCGCCACGTTGGCCTCCCAGATCTTGAGCGAGGCGGGATCGACCGCGCCGAGGAAGAGCGTCCGCTCCAGCGCGGTGTAATAGCCCGAGATCATCGGGAAGGTGTTCAGCGACAGGATGTCGCCGTGCTGCAGCCTGCGGGCGGTGACCGGGTTGTGCGCGCCGTCGGTGTTCAGGCCCGACTGGAACCAGACCCATGTGTCGCGGTACTCGGCATCGGGGAAGGCGCGGGCGATCTCGGCCTCCATGGCGTCGCGGCCTGCCATGGCCACGTCGATCTCCCGCACGCCCTCACGGATCGCGTCGCGGATCGCCGCGCCGCCGAGGTCCGCCACCCGGGCGCCCTCGCGGATCAGGGCGATCTCGGCCGGGCTCTTGGACATGCGCTGGCGCATGGACTGGGCGTGGATCGGCACCAGCGCTGCGGGCGAGAGCAGCGCCTCCATGGCGGCCTCCACCGTGCGGGTCAGGTGGTCGCCCTCGATGCCCAGCCGCTTGCCGGTGCCGGTGACCGAGGCCACGGCCCGCCAGATATTATCACGCGCCCAGTCGGTATAGGTGATCGCGTCGCCATGGGACCGGCGCCAGGGTTGGCCCGCGTCGATCCCGGCCGAGATCGTCACGCAGTCGGTGGCGGTCACCACCAGCGCATAGGGCCGGCCGAAGCTGCAGTAGAGGAAGCCGGAGTAATAGGCGATGCCATGCATCGAGGTGAGCACCGCGGCATCGAGGCCCTCGGCGCCGAGGATCGCGCGCAGCCCGGCAAGGCGGGCGTCGTATTCGGCGGGCGCGAAGGGCAGGGGGGCCTTTTCGCCGTTGTGGAAACGGTAGAAGGCGGGACGGTCGTGCTGGGTCAAGGTGACCTCCTGTGAAAGAGGTCCCGGCGTACAGGACTGTAGGGGAAGGGCCCTGATCCCTGCGGGGGATTCGGCGACGCCATCGCCCGGGCCTGGGCAGAGAGTACAGGGGCCGGGGAAACGCGCAAGAGGGCGTGACGCGGCACCGGCGTTCTACGGTCTTTCCCGCCTGCGGGGGGCGGTCTAGGGTCCGCCGAATGATCAGCGCGAATGATCAATTGACCGACCAGACGAAGGACTTGCCATGCTGCGCCCCGGCCCCCGCAACCTGATCACCGATGTGCCCGGCCTGACGGTGGGCCAGTCACAGGACCTCGAGATCCGCACCGGGGTGACGGTGCTGACGGCGGAGACCCCCTTCACCGCGGGTGTCAACGTCATGGGCGGCGCCCCCGGCACGCGGGAGACGGACCTGCTGGCGCCCGACAAGACGGTGCAGCAGGTGGATGCGCTGGTGCTCTCGGGCGGCTCGGCCTTCGGGCTCGACGCGGCCTCGGGGGTGGCGGACCTGCTGCGCGCCCGCGGCCGTGGCTTCGGCCCGCCGGAGGTGCGGGTGCCCATCGTGCCGGGGGCGATCCTCTTCGACCTGCGCGGCGGCGGCAGGAAGGACTGGGCCGAGAACCCCTACAAGGCGCTGGGCCGCGCCGCGCTGGAGGCGGCGGGCCCGGATTTCGCGCTGGGCACCGAGGGCGCGGGCACCGGTGGCACCACGGCGACGGTGAAGGGCGGGCTGGGCTCTGCCTCGGTCGTGTTGCCGTCGGGCCATGTGGTCGGGGCGCTGGTGGCGGTGAACGCGCTGGGCTCGCCCATCGTGGGCGAGGGTCCGGAGTTCTGGGCCGCGCCCTTCGAGGTGGCGGGCGAATTCGGCGGCATGGGCCTGCCCGCCGCCTTCCCGGACCCGCATCTGCCGGTCACCAAGATGCGGATGCACGGCAATACGACCATCGGGATCGTGGCCACGGATGCGGTGCTGGACCAGGCTCAGTGCACGCGCATGGCAACGGCGGCGCATGACGGCTTTGCCCGCGCGCTGGTGCCGTCCCATACGCCGATGGACGGAGACCTGATCTTCGGCGCCGCCACCGGGGCCGTGCCGCTGGCGCAGCCGGTGCCTGACCTGCTGGCGCTCTGCCATGCGGCCTCGATCTGCATGGCGCGGGCGATCGCGCGCGGGGTTCATGCCGCGCGCGCCCTGCCGGGCGACCCGGTGCCGGCCTGGGCGGCCCGTTTCGGCTGAAAGCGGCGGCGGGGGCTGCCCCCCGCGCGCCGGATCTCAGGCCGGTCTTCAGGCCAGTGTGGAGACCAGCAACTGGCTGTCCGCGATCTCCAGCGGCTCGATCACGTCGAGATGGTGCCGCCCCTCGGCCACGATGCAGTCGACCTCCCAGGCCTGCGCCAGGTCCCGCGCGTCGCGCTTGAAGACCGGGCGTTCCTTGGCACCGACCCAGACCGTCACCGGCACGTCAAGGCGCTGCTTCATCAGCAGCGGGCTCTCCGCGGCGGCTTCGGCCATGTCGAGGCGGAAGATCTCGTTCATCGTGGTCTGCAGCAGCGGCCGCAGATCCGCCAGCGGCGAGATCGGCACCACCCGGCGCAGCCGCGCCGCCACCTCTGCCGGCAGCATCCCCGGTTGCAGCATCCGCGCCGCCAGGTGCCCGCCCGCAGAATGGCCGACGATCACCAGCGGCCCCGGCACCATCGCGGCCATGACCGGCAGGGCGCGGGCGATCTGCCGGACCGTGGCCGAGACCCGTTGCTGCGGGCAGAGCGTGTAGCTGGGCATCGCCACGGCCCATCCCGCTGCCTGTGCCCCCGCCGCCAGATGCGAGAAAAGCTTGCGGTCAAAGCGCATCCAGTAGCCGCCGTGGATGAAAACCATCAGCCCTTTCGGCGGTGTGCCGCCGGGCAGATGGGGCTGGAAGAGGTCGAATCGTTCCCTCTCCCCCGTGCCGTAGGCGAGGTCGGATTGCAGCCGCCCCGCGTTGCACTCGGTCTTGCGCCACTGCGCGGCGGCCTCGGCCCATTGGCCGGAATATTGTGGCCCGCCGGGGATATGGCCTAGGTTGTCGTAGTCGTCGTCCAGTACTCCGATAACGTCCATGCCTGGGCTCCTCCCTGCTCTGGCACAAAGAGATGATAGCCGCTGGCCCTATGCGTTGGGAATACTAAGTGCTTCCTCAACGGAAAGTTGAAAGGAGCCCCCCAATGCTGGACACCGCAACCGATCTGAAATCCCTGCTCAAGGACCCGAGCCTGCTGGTCGAGGCGGCCTATCTGGCCGGTGAGTGGGTGCAGGGCGACGATGGCACCTTCGAGGTGACGAACCCCGCCCGCGGCGATGTCATCGCCAATGTCGCGGATCTGTCGCGCGCCCAGATCGCCAAGGCGATCGACGCCGCCTATGACGCGCAGAAGGAATGGGCCAAGCTGACCGGCAAGGAACGCTCGATCATCCTGCGCAAGTGGTTCGACCTGATGATGGAGAACCAGGAGGACCTCGGCACGATCCTGACCGCCGAACAGGGCAAGCCGCTGGCCGAGGCCAAGGGCGAGATCGCCTATGGCGCCTCCTTCATCGAGTTCTTTGCCGAAGAGGCCAAGCGCATCTACGGCGAGACGATCCCGGGCCACCAGCGTGACAAGCGCATCACCGTGATCAAGCAGCCCATCGGGGTTGCAGCATCGATCACGCCGTGGAACTTCCCCAACGCCATGATCACCCGCAAGGCGGGCCCGGCGCTGGCGGCGGGCTGTGCCTTCGTGGGCCGCCCGGCCTCGGAAACCCCGCTCTCGGCACTGGTGCTGGGCGTGCTGGCGGAACGCGCGGGCATCCCCAAGGGCGTCTTCTCGATCCTGCCGTCCTCCTCCTCCTCCGAGGTGGGCAAGGAGTTCTGCGAGAACCCCAAGGTGCGCAAGCTGACCTTCACCGGCTCGACCGAGGTGGGCCGCATCCTGCTGCGCCAGTCGGCGGACCAGGTGATGAAATGCTCGATGGAGCTGGGCGGCAACGCGCCCTTCATCGTCTTCGACGACGCCGATCTGGATGCGGCGGTCGAAGGCGCGATCCTGTGCAAGTTCCGCAACAACGGCCAGACCTGTGTCTGCGCCAACCGGATCTACGTGCAGGCCGGTGTCTATGACGCGTTCGCCGAGAAGCTGAAGGCCGCCGTGGCCAAGATGAAGGTCGGCGACGGCTTCGAGGAAGGGACCGAGCTGGGCCCGCTCATCACCACCGACGCCATCGAGAAGGTGCAGGAGCATATCGCCGACGCCAAGTCGAAGGGCGCGGAGGTGATCCTCGGCGGTGGCGACGTGCTGCAGGGCAAGGGCAACTTCATGGAGCCGACCATCGTGACCGGTGCCACGAAGGACATGCTCTTCTCCACCGACGAGACCTTCGGCCCGCTGGCCCCGCTCTTCAAGTTCGAGACCGAGGACGACGTGATCGAACTGGCCAACGACACGATCTTCGGCCTCGCCTCCTACTTCTACGCCAAGGACCTGAGCCGCGTGTACAAGGTCGCCGAGGCGCTGGAATACGGCATCGTCGGCGTGAATACCGGCATCATCTCGACCGAGGTCGCCCCCTTCGGCGGCGTGAAACAGTCCGGTCTGGGCCGCGAAGGCTCGCACCACGGGATCGAGGACTACCTTGAGATGAAGTACATCTGCATGGCGGTCTGACCCGATCCATCGGCAGGGACCTGCGCGCGGGGCGGCCTTCCGGGCCGCCCCGTTTGCGTGAGAGGCCCAGACGGCGTGTGGCGTGATGAGGGAAAAACACGTCACGATGAGGGGTTCCCGGGGCAAAATCCCGGTTTGGCGCTGCATCGCAGAAAATCGCGGAACCGATGTGGTTTAAGGGGGCTTTCCTTCCTGTGTGAGTAGGCGCGGTTCCGCCGATCCAGTGAAACAACCTCCAAGGACCTATGGCCCTAACCGATACGCAAGGCATTGCCAGCCACCCCGCCCCGGCTTCCTCCGGAAGCACGAAACCCCACCCCCGACACAGCGCCATTCCGGCGGCCGCACGACACGTCCGCGGCTGGCGGTATTTCGCTGGGCTTTTCGGAGGCGAGCACATCGCCGCCACCGAATTCGTCATCGGGGTGACTTTCGTGACCATGGGCGTGGGCACCCGCGAGGTCCTTCTGGGTCTCCTGCTGGGCAACCTTCTGGCGGTGGCCAGCTGGACCCTCGTCACCGCGCCGATCGCGGTCGAGACGCGGCGCTCGCTCTTTTCCTACCTCGAACAGATTGCCGGGCCCTACTTCTCCAAGATCTACAACGTTGCGATCCTGCTCTTCTACGGCTCGCTGGCGGCGGCGATGATCACCGTGTCGGCCTATGCGTTGCGGTTCGCGCTCGGCGTGCCGGTGCAGCTGGAGTGGTATCCGACCTCCGGCATGTTCATCCTCGTAACGCTGCTGATCGCTGCCGTCGTGGTGGTCGTGGCGGCCAACGGCTTCGAGGCGATGGCGAATTTCGCCACCATCTGCGCGCCCTGGATGCTGGCCTGCTTCATCTGCGGGGCCGCCGTGGCGCTGCCGGTGCTGGCGCTGAACGCCACCGGCGAGACCGGCTTTGGCGGGTTCACCAGCTTCATCGAGGTGGCGAAGGACCAGATCTGGACCGGCACCACGCCCGCCGGCGCGCCCGGCATCTCCCTGTGGGAAGTCGCGGCCTTCGCCTGGGCCAATGGCGCGATGGTGCATCTCGGGCTGATCGACATGGCGATCTTCCGCTTTGCCCGCAAGAAGAGCTACGGGCTCTTCTCCGGCATCGGCATGTTCCTCGGCCACTACGTCGGCTGGATCGCCGCGGGCCTCATGGGCGCCGGCGCGGCCGTCCTCGTCGGGCTGCCACTGACCGGGCTCGACAGCGGTGACGTCGCCTATGCGACGCTCGGCTTCATCGGCATCCTCGTGGTGATCTGCGCCGGCTGGACCACGGCCAACGCCTGTCTATACCGCGCCGGGCTTGCGGCCTCGAACCTGATGCCCTCGGTGCCGCGGTCGCGGGTCACGCTCTACGTCGGCGTCGTCATCGCCGTGGCCGCCTGCTTCCCCTTCGTGGCGCGGTCGATCATGCCGCTGACCGTCTATGGCGCGATGCTGCTGGCCCCCGTCGGCGCGATCGTCATCGCCGAGCATTACCTGCTGCCCAGGCTGGGGCTGACTCGCTACTGGGCCCGGTACCACGGGCTCAAGCTGAACCCCGCCGCGCTGCTGGCCTGGGGCGTGGCGCTGGCCTTTGCCCTGACGATGCTGCTGACCGGCGCGATGAGCTTCTACTTCATCTTTATCCCGGAATACCTGATCGCCCTTGCGCTCTACCCGCTGCTGGCCGCCCGGATGGGCGCCCGCAATTCCTGGCCCAAGCGCGAGGAGCAGCAGGCCGCCCGGGAAGAGGCCCTCACCGCCTACGAGGAACGCCGCGAGGCGCGCGAGGCAGAGGCCGCGGAAGTTGAAGACGACGACGAAGACCCCTCCGGCTTCCACACCGCGCGGCTGGCGAAATGGCTGCTCTTCGGGGCGGGGGTGATGCTGCTCTCGATGATCTTCTTCGCGGTCCGCATCATGGTCCTCTCTCCCGAGCCGGAACTGCTGGAGAGCTTCCGCCAGACCTTCCAGATCACTGCGATCGTCTGCACCCTGTGCTACTTCATCACCGCGATCCTCGCGATGCAGGTGACCGACGCGAACGAGGGCTGATCCTCCGGGACAGACCGTCTTCGGGCCAGTTTCGGGCCCCTTGCGCGACCGAAGCCCGGGCCCATGCCTCGCTCTCCCCGGGCGCCGCCCTGTCGCGGCGCCCGGGTCACGTTCGGGGGAGGGGCCCCCGCGGGCCCCTGCGCCCCATTGACCGGCGGGGGCCGCTTGCCTATGCCCTCTCCATGAACGACTGGATCGGCATTCTCCCCCATGATGACACCTCCCGCAGGGGCTGGCACTTCCACGGTGCGGACCTGCGCGGCCCGCTGGAGGGCACGGCCCTCGATGCGGCGCTCGAGGGTCTGGCGAGCGAGTCGATCCTGATGGCCGATGCCGCGGGCGCGCCGTCCGAAACGGTGCCCGCCAACCTGCTGCCCGACCAGCTGCTGCACAGCCCCGGGGGCCTCGTGCTGCCGCCGATGGAACAGGCCAGCCCGGCGGCCCGCATCCGGGCCGAACGGCTTTTGCTGATCGGCTTCATGGCCCTGAACCCCAACTGGGACGGTGTCGTCTGCCTGCCCGGCGAGGTCACCACCTGGGCCAGCCTCTCGGCGGGCGAGGTGATCTTCCTCCAGCAGAGCGTGACCGGCCGTCTCGCCGCCGCCCTCGGCGCGGTGGAGATGCCCGATACGGCCGCGCTCGACACCACGCTCTCGCGGCCCGAGCGCCTCGCCACCGACCTGCGCGCGGCGGAGCTCTCCGGTCAGCCCGGCGCCGCCATGGGCCACCTGCTCGGGGCCGAACTGGCCGCGTCCCGGGGGCTCTGGCTGGGCCAGCAACTGGCCGTCATCGGCACGGGCACGCTGGCGCGCGCCTATGCCGCCGCGCTCAAGGCGCAGGGTGCCCCGGTGACCGAGGCCGCGCCCGAGGCCATGGCCCAGCAGGGCTTCCTCGCCCTCGCCCAGAAGTTCGGCCTTCCGGGCTGAGCCCTCATCCACTGTTCCGAAATATCCTCGGGGGGAGGCCCCGCAGGGGCCGGGGGGCAGACAGCCCCCCTTCACCGACGCGGCCCGCGCCCGGCCGGTTGAAATCCTGTGGCCCCGATCCTGCCCCCGATCCTGCCGATGCCGCCAAGTGATCCCGCCCCGCGCTTGCCAAGCCTGCCCCGCCATGCGACCGTCGCGCCCGAGTTGGAGGCCAATGTGAGGCCTGAGTTGAGGCCCGCCTTGGGGCCCGAGCCGAGGGGAGGCGCCGATGCCGCAGGACCACACCCAGACTGCCACGCAGGCCGGTCAGGACACGGCTGAAAAGGGCGGCCATCACCAGCTGCCCCAGACGGTGGAACCGCGCAATCCCGGCATGCCGCTGGACATGGCCTGGGTCGAGGCGGCCACCGCCAATGCCCCGGCCATCACCCGCCGCTGCGCCACCCTGCCGGGGCGGCGCACGGTGAAGAAGGACCACCAGGCCGCCTGGCTGGCCCGCGCGATCTCCTGCATCGACCTGACCACGCTGGCGGGCGACGACACGCCGGGCCGGGTCCGGCGGCTCTGCGCCAAGGCGCGCCAGCCGGTGCGGGCCGATCTGGCCGCGGCGCTCGACCTGCCCGACCTGACGGTGGGCGCGGTCTGCGTCTACCATGACATGGTGCGCACCGCGGTGAAGGCGTTGCAGGGCACGGGCATTCCCGTGGCTGCCGTCTCCACCGGCTTCCCGGCCGGGCTCTCGCCCTTCCACCTGCGGGTGGCCGAGATCGGCGAGAGCGTCAGCGCGGGGGCCGCCGAGATCGACATCGTGATCTCGCGCCGCCACGTGCTGACCGGCGACTGGCAGGCGCTCTACGACGAGATGCGCGCCTTCCGGCAGGCCTGCGGCGATGCCCACGTGAAGGCGATCCTCGCCACCGGCGAACTCGGCACCTTGCAGAACGTCGCCAAGGCCAGCCTCGTGTGCATGATGGCCGGGGCGGATTTCATCAAGACCTCCACCGGCAAGGAAAGCGTGAACGCCACGCTGCCGGTGAGCCTCGTCATGATCCGCGCGATCCGCGAGTATCACGAGCGCACCGGCATCCGCATCGGCTACAAGCCCGCGGGCGGCATCTCCAAGGCCAAGGACGCGCTGGTCTACCTGAGCCTGATCAAGGAAGAACTGGGCGACCGCTGGCTGCGGCCCGACCTCTTCCGCTTCGGCGCCTCCTCCCTGCTGGGGGACATCGAGCGCCAGCTGGAACACCATGTGACCGGCGCCTATTCGGCCTCGTGGCGCCATGCGGCGGGCTGAGAGATTGAGTATTTTGGGAAAGATGAAGCGGGCGTCGTGCGGGGGCGGGCAATGAGCGTGAAAGAGATCTTCGAGACCATGACCTACGGCGAGGCGCCCGAGAGCGCGGGCGAGGCCCTGGCCTGGCTGGTGGACCAGGGCGACCGTTTCGGCTGTTTCATCGACGGCGCCTTCGCCGAGCCGGGCGAAACCTTCGAGAGCCGCAACCCCGCCACCGGCGAGGTTCTGGCCCATGTGACACAGGCGAGCACCGGGGACGTGGATGCCGCCGTGGCCGCCGCACGGGCGGCCCAGCCGGGCTGGGAGGCGCTTGGCGGTTATGGCCGGGCGCGGCACCTCTATGCCCTGGCCCGGATGGTGCAGAAACATGCCCGCCTGCTGGCGGTGCTGGAAACGCTCGACAGCGGCAAGCCGATCCGCGAGGCGCGCGACATCGACATCGCGCTCGTGCACCGGCATTTCTACTACCACGCGGGCATGGCGCAGCTGATGGAGGCCGAGCTGCCGGGCCGCCGCGCCATGGGTGTCTGCGGGCAGGTGATCCCGTGGAACTTCCCGCTGCTGATGCTGGCGTGGAAGGTGGCCCCGGCACTGGCCATGGGCAACACCGTGGTGCTGAAGCCCGCGGAATATACCTCGCTCACCGCGCTGTGCTTTGCGGATATCTGCCGTCAGGCGGGCCTTCCGGACGGCGTCGTGAACATCGTCACCGGCGACGGTGCCGTGGGCGAGATGGTGGTGACCCACGCTGGCGTGGACAAGGTGGCCTTCACCGGTTCCACCGAGGTGGGCCGCCGTATCCGCACCGCCACGGCGGGCCAGGCCAAGGGGCTGACGCTGGAGCTGGGGGGCAAGTCGCCCTACATCGTCTTCGAGGATGCCGATCTCGACAGCGCGGTCGAGGGGCTGGTGGATGCGATCTGGTTCAACGGCGGGCAAGTCTGCTGTGCGGGCTCGCGCCTGCTGGTGCAGGAGGGCGTGGCCGACCGTTTCCACGCCAAGCTGCGCGCCCGGATGGACAAGCTGCGCGTGGGCAATCCGCTCGACAAATGCATCGACATGGGCGCGATCGTGGACCCGTCGCAGCTGGAACGGATCAGCCGCATGGTGGCGGAGTGCGACGCGGGCGAGGTCCATGCCGCGCCCTGCGCCCTGCCCGAGGGCGGCTGCTACTATCCGCCGACGCTGATCACAGGGCTCTCCGCCTCCGATCCGCTGATGCAGGAAGAGATCTTCGGCCCGGTCCTCGTCTCAGGCACCTTCCGGACGCCCTCAGAGGCGGTGAGCCTGGCCAACAACACGCGCTACGGTCTCGCGGCCTCGATCTGGTCCGAGAACATCAACGTGGCGCTGGAGGTCGCGCCCAAGCTGGTGGCGGGCGTGGTCTGGGTGAACGGCTCGAACATGTTCGACGCGGCGGCGGGCTTCGGTGGCGTCCGGGAGAGCGGTTTCGGCCGGGAAGGCGGCTGGGAAGGGCTGATGGCCTATACGAAGCCCGTGGCCGAAGGCGCGCCGCTGGCGAAACTGGCCCCGATGCTGGGGCAGGGCGGACCAGGGGGCGGGCTGAATCGCACCGCCAAGCTCTATGTCGGCGGCAAGCAGGCCCGGCCTGACGGCGGCTATTCCCGCGCGGTCTATGGTGCGGAGGGCAAGCTGCTGGGCCATGTGGGCGCGGCCAACCGCAAGGATGTGCGCAACGCCGTCGAGGCCGCGCAGGGCGCCGCCGCCTGGGGCCGCACCACCGGTCACCTGCGGGCGCAGATCCTCTACTACATCGCGGAGAACCTCGAGGCGCGGGCGGAGGAATTCGCCGCGCGGATCGACGCGCTGACCGGCTCCGGCGGGGCCGAGGAAGTGGCGGCCTGCGTGAAGCGGCTCTTCACCTGGGGGGCCTGGGCGGACAAATATGCAGGCAACCTCGCGGCGGTGCCGATGAAGGGGCTGGCCATGGCTTTGCGCGAACCCGTGGGGGTGATCGGCGCGATCTGCCCGGACGAGGCGCCCCTGCTGGGGTTGGTCTCGGTGATGGGACCGGCGCTCGCCATGGGCAACCGCTGCGTGCTGGTGGCCTCGGAGATCTTCCCGCTGGCGGCGACGGATTTCTACCAGGTGCTGGAGACCTCGGACGTGCCGGGGGGCGTGGTGAACATCCTGACCGGGGCACATGCGGAACTGGCCCCTGTGCTGGCCAGGCACATGGACGTTGAGGCGGTCTGGTGCTTCTCCTCGACCGACCTGTCACAGGCGGTGGAAGCAGGGGCCGCGGGCAACCTGAAGCGGACCTGGGTGAACGACGCGCGGGCGCGTCACTGGCTGGGGGCCGAGGGCGAGGGACGGGCGTTCCTGGACGCGGCGACAGAGGTGAAGACCGTGTGGGTGCCCTACGGGCTGTGATCCGTGGCGGCGGGGCCGGGGGGCTGTCCGCCCCCCACGGGGCCGTTGGCCCCTCCCCCCGAGGATATTTCTGAAACGAAAATGGATGAGGGCCGTGGGGCCGGGCGGTGTGCCTCAGGTTGTGGAGGCCCTCTCTGCCGATCCGGGGAGGGCATTGCCCGGGCGTTGACGAACTTTCCGATGCAGGGGCCCGGGGCTTGCGAGACCAGACCGCCTTTCCCGTGCCTCAGGCGGCGAAGTCCTCGCGGGCGTAGCCCTGCAGGTAGAGCAGTGCAGTCAGGTCGCCGAAGTTGATCCGCAACTCGCATTCCGCGGCGACCGAGGGCTTGGCGTGCAGCGCGACGCCGGCGCCCGCGCGGGTCAGCATGCCGAGGTCGTTGGCACCGTCGCCGACAGCCATCACCTCGGCCTCGCTCAGGCCGAGACGGGCTGTGATCTGTTCCAGCGCCTCGACCTTGGCGGCACGGCCGAGGATCGGGCGGTCGACCTCGCCGGTCAGCGTGCCCTCGGAGACGAGGAGCGTGTTGGCGCGGTTCTCGTCGAAGCCGACGAGGGTGGCGACCTGCGCCGTGAAGGCGGTGAAGCCGCCGGAGACCAGCGCCGCGTAGCCGCCCTGGGCCTTCATGGTGGCGACCAGCGCCGGGCCGCCGGGCATCAACTCGATCCGCTCGGCCAGGACCTTGCCGATGACGCTTTCGGGCAGGCCCTTGAGCAGGCCGACTCGTTCGATCAGGGCGCCTTCGAAGTCCAGTTCGCCGTTCATGGCGCGGGCGGTGATTTCCTTCACCCGGTCGCCGACCCCGGCCTCGTCGGCCAGTTCGTCGATGCATTCCTGCCGGATCATCGTGCTGTCCATGTCGGCCAGCAGCATCTTCTTCCGGCGGCCCTCGGCGGGCTGCAGGTTGAGGTCGATCCGCATCTTCTGGAAGTCGTCCCAGGCCTGACGGAAGGTGTCCGGCACGGCGGGCAGCGGGAACTCGGCCGCCTCGCCGGTGGCGAGCCAGCGGATATCGCCGCCGCCCCAGGCATTGCGCAGGGCGCTGACGGCGGCGCCGTCGAGGGCGGGGGCCGCGGGATCGCTGGTGAGGGTCACGACGTACATGGAAATCCTCCGGTCTGTTGCGGGGGGATAAAGCACGGGGCGCGCGCCATGGGAAGGGGTTGCCCCTTGCAAATCGCGGGCCGAGGCGCTCCTCATGGCGCCATGATGGAATGGCGCGACGAAGGTATCCTGCTCTCGGTCCGGCGGCACGGGGAATCCGCGGCGATCGCCGAGGTCTTCACGCCCGGGCATGGCCGCCACGTGGGCGTGGTGCGGGGCGGGGGCTCGCGCCGGATCGCGCCGGTGTTGCAGCCGGGCGCACAGCTCGACATCACGTGGAAAGCCCGGCTGGAAGAGCATATGGGCGCCTTCACGGTGGAGCCCGTGCGCTCCCGCGCGGGGGTGATCATGGGCGACCGGATGGCCCTGGCCGGGCTGAACACCGTGACGGCGCTGCTATCCTTCTGCCTGCCCGAGCGCGAGGTCCACGGGCCGCTCTACCTGCGCACGGAACGCCTGCTGGACCTGCTGGAGCATGGCGAGGTCTGGCCGCTGGCCTACCTGCAATGGGAACTGGCGCTCCTGGAGGAGATGGGCTTTGGCCTCGACCTGACGCGCTGTGCGGTGACGGGCGCGACGGAGGGACTGGTCTATGTCTCGCCGCGTACCGGGCGGGCGGTGTCGAAGGCCGGCGCGGGGGAATGGGCGGACCGGCTGCTGCCGCTGCCCGACTGCCTCGCCGGGCGGGGCGATGCGCCGGATGCGGAGATTGCGCAGGCGCTGCGGGTGACGGGGCATTTCCTGAGCGAGCACCTGGCGCCGGAACTGGGGCGCAAGCCGTTGCCGGAGGCGCGGGCGCGGTACCTCGACCTCTTTACCCGCAGGCTCTCTGCCGGGTGAGGTCAGTCCGCGGGGGCGCCTTCGGCGAAGACAAGCTCGTGATCGTCTGGGCCGGTCAGGATCAGCCTGCCATCGTCCATCCGGGCCTGGTTCGCCGCGCCGAGGGCCTTGAGGAAGGCATCCTCTTCGGCCAGATCGGGGCAGGCCATGCGGGTGGCGCCGATCTGCGTCGAGCTGAAGGCGGGGTAGGTCCCGCTCCAGCCGCCGAAGTAGCTGTTGCAGGGCGCGCGGCCCGAGAACCGGGCCTCGTCCAGCACCAGCGTCGCGCGGGAGGTGAAGGGCGCGCCGTTCAGCGTCTCGAGGTGCCATGTGCGGCTGGGATCGGCGAGTTCGGGGCCGGAGGTCGCGCAGGTGCTGAGAAGGGCGAGAAGCGCCGGGGTCAGCAGTTTCATCTGAGCGCCAGCACGAGGTCCACGAGGGTGCCCATGGCGGAGGCGGTCTTCTTCGTGTCCGCGACGGGCAGCTGGGTGCTGCCGATCTGCGCCGCGTAGAGAATGCGCGCGATCTCGGGATTGGTGACGCCGATCTGGCGCAGCAGCTTCTCGAGGTGGGTGAGGCGCCGGGCATCGATCTCGGCCAGCGTTGCGGCGGCGGTAGGCTCGGTCCGGGCCCAGGCCCGCATCGCGGCCTCGGCCGGCAGGCTGTCGGAGAAACCGTCCTGCATCAGCTTGTGCAGCTGGCCGACCGCCTCGGTCTTGTCCTCGGGGTCTTCGAGTGCGGCACCGGCGCTGTCGCCCCAGAAATCGAGCAGGGCCTTGCGATAGGCGGGCACGTCCGGGAAATGCCAGTAGAACGAGCCCTTGGTGGTGTCGAGGCCACGGGCGAGCGCCTCGGCCTTCAACGCCTCGGGCCCTGCCGCGGCGAGGGCATCAAGACCGGCTTTCAGCCAGTCGTCGGGGGAAAGGCGTTGTTTGCGACTCATGACGTTACTCTACGTACGGTGCCGCATGAATGCATGACTATTTCTGGCGATCCTGCGCCGATTGGCCGAATTTCGCCCTTTTTTGTCAGGGGGCGCGGCCGATCCGGCGATTTTCGGCGGGCTTATGCTGCTTTGCAGCGATCCGGCGGCGTCTGCGTGCGCGCTGCGGTGCGTCATGGCGGCGAGTCGGACCCTCGATGGGGCTGCGGATCAGATCCTGGATCAGACTCTGGGACATGCACGAAAAAAGGGCGCGGCCGAAGCCGCGCCCACTGAGATACGAGGGGTCTTGGGGTCTGAAGCCTTATGCCTCGGCGTTCTCAAGCGCCTTGGCCTCGACCGTATCGCCGGAGGCGATCTCGATGCGGCGCGGTTTCAGCGCCTCGGGGACTTCGCGCAGGAGGTCGATATGCAGCATGCCGTTGGCATGGGTCGCCCCCGTCACGCGCATGTGGTCGGCCAGATGGAAGCGCCGTTCGAAGGCGCGGGTGGCGATACCCCGGTGCAGGTAGGTGCGCTGGCTGTCGTCATCGGCCTTCTTGGCGGCGATCACCAGCATCTTTTCCTTGACCTCGACCGAGAGGTCTTCGTCCGAGAAACCGGCGACGGCGAGCGTGATGCGGTAGCCGTTGTCTGCGGTTTTCTCGATGTTGTAGGGCGGGTAGCTCGGCTGAGCGACGTCGTTGGTCAGGACCCGGTCCATCATGTCGGCGATCTGGTCGAAGCCGACGGTGGCGCGATAGAGCGGGGCAAAGTCGAAGTTACGCATGTGGTTATCCTCTGGATAAGCGATACCTGTGATGCCTTCCCGAAGGGACAGGCTGGGATACGGGACCCTGAAGCGGCGTCCCGTAACTGGGATCTGGGAAGGCGGCGGCGGGGTTTCAAGACCCCCGGCAGGCTGTTGCCTGCTCCGCGCGGATCACCCTGTCGCGAGCGCCGCCATCCCGGGTTTCAGGTCACGTCTTCCAGGCGCCGTGGGCCCAGGTTCGCTGCGTCCAGGGCCACGGAGCCTCAGGTCAATGGACCTTGGACCACCGGGCCTCGGATCATTGAAGCCAGAAGCCCACGGCGAGGATCGTGGCAGAACCGGCGAGGAAGAGCGCCCAGTTGATCAGGGTCTGGCGGTTGCTCTGGGACGGTTTGCCCGCCTTCAGCTCGCACCAGCGGCACTGGGTCTCGCCCTGCGGGATAGGGGTGCCGCAGCCGCTGCAGGCCACGGTGGGCAGGTCCGCGGCATCGGGCTTCGCCGCGCGCCGCCGGGCGGGCGGTGCCGGCAGCTCCTTGGGCATCTGTATCGGTGCGCGGGGGGCGCGGGAGCCCTCCGCGCGGCGGGCGCGGGAGCGGCGGATGCCGGTGCCGATGAGCGCAAGCGCACCCATCGCAGGCAGAAGCGCCTGAAAGGGAAGGGCGGAAAGGGCCATGAAAGCCTCCGTTCAGAATGCGAGTCCGCGGACTCGCGTCAGGTCATGCGTCGTGCGGGGGCATGAGGCTGAACGGGGGCGCCCGGGGTTCGGGGCGCAGGCCGTGGGCAGAGCGGGGATCGAGGGCATCGGCGGGGGCCATGCATTGCGGCAGCGCCTCGTCGTCGCCGAGCGGAAGCACGCAGGCCTCCACCGGCAGCGTGGGACTGTTGCCGCTGTCGCTGTCCGGCTGATCCTCGGTCGCCCGGGTGTTGGCCTTGACCGGCTGCACAAGGGCCATGTCGGTCTGGGACACGGTCCAGGACCGGGTGGTCTCGGCCGCTTCGCCCCGGTCGCCCTGACCGGCAAAAAGCGCCAGTGCCAGGGTCGTCAGAACCTGCAGCAGCCAATGCGCCGCCCGCTCCGCCCGGGGGGCGGACCGCTTGGGGCCATGGGGAATACTGCGGGTCATGTGTCATCCGGGGAACGGAGGGGTAGCGGACAATGTAGTCCTCACGGGCCCTCACGTCCAGCGGAGGCTAGTTTCCGGCCCGGATGAATTTCGCACCGGTGTCATTGCGCTGACCGCCCACCACCACGCGGCTCTGACGCGGGGCGGGACCGAGGAAGACGCCCTTGCCGGCGCTCAGCTCTGCCTTGAGGGCTGCGAGCGGGGCGTCGAGCTGCATGCCGAGGGCGACGGGACGGCCCTCGACCTCGGCCTTGGCCGAGATCACCGAGACGATGCGCGGCTTGCCCTCTTCGATGCTGAAGACCGGCGCGCCGGAGGAGCCGAAGTCCACGTCGCAGGACAGGATCAGGATGCCCTCCTGCCGCGCCATGACCGAGCAGATTTCCTGCAGCGCCGGGGCCTCGGCCCGGTCGTGGGCATAGGAGACGACGCCGATCCGCGTGCCCGCCCGGGCCGTGGGCTCGGTTTCGAAGGGGATCACCGTGGTGTTCCGAATCGGCATCTCGAGTTCCAGCAGCGCCACGTCGTCCTGCACCCGCTTGGTCGAGACGGAGGCGCCATAGCGATATTCCGGATGGACCACGGCGCGGCGCACGTTGCGATAGGCCTCGGCCCGGCCATTGCGCCAGCCGGCGCGGAATTCGATCTTGGTGGGGTCGATCCGGGTCCCGGTGTGGCGGTCATAGAGGCAATGCGCCGCCGTCAGCACAAGGTCCTCGGCCACCAGCGCGCCGGTGCAGAAGCCCTTGCCGTCGATGTCGAGCCGCCCGACCGCTTCCCAGCCACGCGAGTCGTCGCCCGTATCGAGCCGCTGCAGCCGGCTGTCCTGCTGCGCGTGGACCGGCTGGCCGAGCAGGGACAGCAGCAGGATCAGCAGCAGCGCGGGGGCGAGCAGATGCGCAGGGCGAGTCACGGGGCGAAGGGCAGGGCGGAACATGGGCGGTCCTGACGGAATCGTTGATCCCTCAGGACTTATTCCCGCTCTGGGGCGGAATTGGGGAAAGACGATGAACGATCCCGGCGCGACTGGGGCGATCGGGGCGCGACAGCCCCGCACCACGGCGGCCGCGTCCCGGTGCGAGTGCGGACATGGCGCCCTCCTTCAGACGTGGCCGGGCTTGGCCGCCGGGTCCAGTGCCCGGGGCGCGGGTCCGCCGGTCGCCCAGTCGAGCAGTTCGACCGTATGCACCACCGGCACCCCGGTGCCCGATCCGATCTGCATCATGCAGCCGATATTGCCCGCGGCGATGACATCCGGCTTCACCGCCTCGAGGTTGCCCACCTTGCGCGCCTTCAACTGGCCCGAGATCTCGGGCTGCATCAGGTTGTAGGTCCCCGCCGAGCCGCAGCACAGGTGCGGCTCCGCCGGTTCCGCCACGGCAAAGCCCGCGCGTTTCAGCAGATCCTTGGGCGCGGTCTTCACCTTCTGCCCGTGCTGCAGCGAACAGGCGGAGTGATAGGCGACCTTCAGGCCCTTCTCCGTCCCTTCGGGAATCTCAAGCCGGGTCAGCAGCTCGCTCACGTCACAGGCCAGCGCCGAGATGCGTGCTGCCTCCTCTGCCAGCGGATCGTTGCGGAACATGTGGCCGTAATCCTTCACCGTGGTGCCGCAGCCCGAGGTGTTGATCACGATGGCATCGAGGCCTTCGCCCGCGATCTCCTGCCCCCACGCCCTGATGTTGGCAGCGGCGGAGCCGTGGCTTTCCGCCGCGCGGCCCATGTGATGGGTCAGCGCCCCGCAGCAGCCGGCGCCCTTGGCCACCACCACGTCGCATCCCAGCCGCCGCAGCAGCCGGATGGTGGCGTCGTTGATGTCGGTGTTCAGCGCCTTCTGGGCGCAGCCGGTCATCAGCGCCACCCGCATCCGGCGCGGGCCCGTGGCCGGGAAGACCTGCGGCGCGTCATTGGGCGACACCGGCGGCACCCGCCTGGGCGCCATGGCGATCATCGCCCGCAGCCGCGGGTCGGGCAGGAACCGCGCGAAGGGACGGCCCAGCTTGGCCCCCAGCAGCGCCATGCGGAAGCGTCCGGGATAGGGCAGGATCCGCGCCAGCACCCAGCGCAGCGCCCGGTCCGACCATGGCCTGCGATAGTGGTCCTCCACATAGGCGCGGGCATGGTCGATCAGATGCATGTAATGCACGCCCGAGGGGCAGGTCGTCATGCAGGCGAGGCAGGAGAGGCAGCGATCGAGGTGTTTCACCGTGCGCTCGTCCGGGACGCGCTCGTTCTCCAGCATGTCCTTGATCAGGTAGATCCGGCCCCGCGGACTGTCGAGCTCGTCGCCCAGGACCTGGTAGGTCGGGCAGGTGGCGGTGCAGAAGCCGCAGTGCACGCAGGACCGCAGGATCTGGTTCGCCCGCGCGGTGCCCGGGTCCGTCAGCTGTTCGGGAGAGAAAGTCGTCTGCATCAGGCCATCGCCTCCGCCAGGAAAAGCCCCGCCACGGGCACGAGGGTGGAAACCGCGCCAAGCGCCGGGGCCCAGACCGGCAGGTCCGGGGCGCGGCGGCGCAGGATCTGCACGACGAGGGCCGTCAGCCCGACCCAGCCGAGGTAGAGCAGGGCGAGGGCCACCAGCGCCCGGCCCGGCTGGGTGCCGGCATCCAGCGGCACGATGCGCAGCACGAAGAGCCCCGCCAGCAGTGCCAGCAGCACGCCGCCCGCCAGCAGCCGCAGCGGCCCGCCGCGCGGGGCGGGCAAGACGAGCATGCCATAGACGATCAGCCCCACGATCACGGCGAGGGCGGGGACGAGAAGCGACATCAGGCGGGCTCTCCCACCGATGGTCCCACCGGCGTCGGGGCCATCAGCCCCGGGTTCAGGAGCCCGCGCGGATCGAAGGTCGCCCGCAACCGCTCCGCCAGGCGGGCCACGCCCGGTGCCTGCGGCTGGAACATCGGCATCCCGGCGCGATAGCCTTCCGACGCCCGCATCAGCGTCGCATGGCCCCCCAGCGCCGCCACCTCCGTCCGCAGCGCCACCGCCGCCGCGGCACTCTCCTCCAGCAGCAGCCACAGGCGCCCGCCGGACCAGTCGCAGATCGCGGGCCCGCGCAGGTTCGCCGCCTCCAGCGCCGTCAGCAGGCGCGGGGCGTCCGTGGGCTTCACCGAGACCTGCCAGACCGCCCCCGTCCGTCCCGCAAAGGGCGTCACGTCGCGCACCGCGCGCCAGAGCGCGGCACTCTCCTCGCCCTCGACGCTGTCGCAGCCGGCGCAGGCCCCCTCCAGCAGGGCGCGGCGGCGATGGGCCACCGATCCCGGCAGCCCCTCGATCCGCACCAGCGTCAGGCTGTCCTCGCCGGCCAGCCCGGCGTCCAGATGCGCCGTCCCGGTCACGTCATAGGGCGTGCCCATGGCGGCGCAGAGCCGCGCCACACCCGCCGCCCCGTCCAGCCCGCGCAGGATCAACGTGCACTCCACCGGCGGCTTCGCCAGCACCTTCAGGCTCACCTCGCTCAGCACGCCGAGGGTGCCCCAGCTGCCCGCCATCATCTTCACGAGGTCATAGCCGGTGACATTCTTCATGACCCGCCCGCCGTTCGACACGAGGCGCCCCGCCCCGTCCACGAACTGCACGCCAAGCAGGAAATCCCGCGCGGCACCGGCCTGCACCCGGCGCGGTCCGGAGACGTTGGCCGCGATCACCCCGCCCAGCGTGGCCGTGCCGGAGGTCCCCATCAGGGCCCGGGCCTCCATCGGCTCGAAGGCCAGCCGCTGGCCCTTCTCCGCCAGCAGGGCCTCGATTTCCGCCAAGGGCGTCCCGGCCCCGGCCACCAGCGTCTGCGCCCCGGGCTCGTAAAGCCGCACACTCGACAGCCCGCCGGTCTCCAGAACATCGCCTGCCACCGGACGCCACGCCAGCCGCGTGCCGCCGCCGCGTACCTCCACGGGGCCGCCCGCGTCCCGCAGGGCCTCCACCAGCTGGCTCTCGCTCTCAGGTCTCATCCACTGTTCCCAAATATCCCGGGGTGAATTGGCCGCAGGCCAAGAGGTGCAGCGCCCCTCCACCCGCCCCGCAGGGCACTCTACCTTCACCCGACATCGCGCACGTCCCCCTCACGGCGCGGTGCCGACACCGCCAGCGGGAAGACCTTCGCCGGGTTCAGCAGCCACTGCGGATCAAAGACATCCTTCACCGCCATCTGCGCTTCCAGATCGGCGGGGGCATATTGCACCTCCATCAGGTCGCGCTTCTCGATGCCGACACCATGCTCGCCAGTCAGGCAGCCGCCGACCTCGACGCAGAGCTTCAGGATCTCCGCCCCGAAGGCTTCGCATTTCTCCAACTCGCCGGGGGTATTGGCGTTGTAGAGGATCAGCGGATGCATGTTGCCGTCGCCGGCGTGGAAGACATTGCCCACGTCCAGCCCGCAGTCCCGGCTCATCTCGCCGATGCGGCGCAGGACGAGGGGCAGGGCGTTCACCGGGATCGTCCCGTCGAGGCACATGTAGTCGTTGATCTGCCCCATGGCGCCGAAGGCGCTCTTGCGGCCCAGCCAGATACGGGCGCTCTCTTCGGGCGAGGTGCTCTCGCGCAGTTCCACCGGGTCGTGGCGCCGGGCGATCTCGAGGATCACCGCCAGCTGTTCCTCGATCTCCGCGTCGGAGCCTTCGACCTCGATGATGAGCAGCGCCTCGCAGTCCGGGTAGCCTGCGCCCGAGAAATCGTCGCAGGCCCGGATGCACGGGCCGTCCATGAACTCGATCGCCACCGGCACCACGCCGGCCTCGATGATATCCGAGACGCAGGCCCCCGCGATCTCGGAGGAGGCATAGCCCACCAGCACCGGACGCGCGCCCTCGGGCTTGGGCAGGATGCGCAGGGTGGCCTCGGTCACGACGCCGAGCTGCCCCTCGCTGCCGCAGACGAGGCCCATGAGGTCCAGCCCGCCCGCGTCCAGATGCGCGCCGCCCAGCTCGATGATCTCGCCATCCATGAGGACCATTTTCACGCCCAGCAGGTTGTTGGTGGTCACCCCGTATTTCAGGCAATGGGCCCCGCCGGAGTTCATGGCGATGTTGCCCGCGATGGCGCAGGCCAGCTGCGATGAGGGATCGGGCGCATAGAAGAAGCCCTCGGCCTCGACCGCGCCGGAGACCGAGAGGTTGGTGCGCCCGGCCTCGACCCGGATCAGGCGGTTGGCGTAATCGGTCTCCAGCACCGCGGTCATGCGCATCAGGCCGAGGACGACGGAATCCGCCGTGGGCAAGGCGCCGCCCGCCAGCGAGGTGCCCGCGCCGCGCGGCACCACCGGCACCCCGAGGGCGTGGCAGATCTTCAGCGCGGCGGCGACTTCCTCGGTCGAGCGCGGCAGGACAACGGCCAGCGGCGGACAGCGGTAGGCACTGAGCGCGTCGCATTCATAGGCCAGCAGCTCTGCCGGGGCGTCGATCAGCGCATCGCCCGGCAGGACGGCACGCAGTTCCGACAGGAGCCGGGGCTTGAGCGCGAGGACGCGCGGATCGGGCTGCGGCATCTGCATAGGTCTCTCCCCTCACACGGGCCCGTGACGGTCCCTCATCCGGAGCGTGCCCGGGGGCCTGTCCGGCCAGTCTCCAAGCCCGGTCTGGGGCCCTGGAGGGCGCCCGTCGCCGGTCTCCTCTGGCCCCGTGGGGCCGCCGGGTCTCCATCCCGGGTCCTGCGGGAAATACAGGCTGGGGCTGCACCGATCAAGCGCCGTGGCGTCAGGCGGCGGTCACACGCAAGTGTGACACCTGTTTCAGCCCGGCGCGCCTATGCTGCGGGCGATGCAGAAGATTTGTCCCGTTTCCTCGCCCCGCACCCTGACCTGCGCCGCGTTGCTCTCCCTGCTGCCGGCGCTGCCTGCGCTCGCCTCCCCGCCCGAAATCGTCGGCGCCACGGCCAAGCGCGCGGCGGGCGGCTGGAACATCTCGGTCACCCTGCGCCATGACGACAGCGGCTGGGAGCATTACGCCGACCTCTGGGAGGTCCTGGACGAGGGGGGAAACGTCCTTGGCGCCCGCAAGCTGCACCATCCTCACGTGGAAGAGCAGCCCTTCACCCGCACGCTGCGGCAGGTCGTCGTGCCGGACGGGACCCGCAAGGTCTATATCCGCGCGCGTTGCAGTGACGGCACCTGGTCCGAGGGGCGCCACAAGCTCAAGCTGACGCGCTGAGGCAGGATCAGGGCCCATGGGCCGGTCGTGTGCCTGTCTTTCGATGGGCGCCGGTAGCCAACCCACCGCGCTGTGTGATGCCTAAGCCTGTCCCGGAGAGCCCCGCAGAGCGCGGGTGCGGGGCTGCGCTTCTGGCACTGGACAGGGCGGGCAGGGGATCACATCCTCCGCAGCAGGCTGTAACAGGGCTTTTCCCGCTGCGCCCCAGACCCCACATGGGGGGCAAGTCGGGGCCCGGGCCCCATGGCCGCCACGGGGGCACATGGGGGAACCGAGCCCGTATCGAAGCCGACAAGGAGAACCGCATGGCAAGCTATCACAAGGACCCGGCGGCGATCGCCGCGCTGAGCCCCGAGGAATACTGGGTGACGCAGGAGGCCGGCACCGAACGCCCCGGCACCGGCAAGTACCTGGGCAACAAGGCGCCGGGGATCTACGTCGACATCGTCTCGGGCGAGCCGCTCTTCGCTTCCTCGGACAAGTACGAAAGCGGCTGCGGCTGGCCGAGCTTCACCAAGCCCATCGCGCCCGCCAACGTCAGCGAGCTGCGCGACACCAGCCATGGCATGATCCGGGTCGAGGTTCGTTCGACCCATGGCGACAGCCACCTCGGCCACGTCTTCCCGGACGGGCCGGTGGACCGGGGCGGTCTGCGCTACTGCATCAATTCGGCCTCGCTCCGCTTCGTCCATCGCGACGACATGGCGGACGAAGGCTATGGCGATTATCTCGACCAGGTGGAGGATGAGACATGACGAGCGAACGCGCCGTCCTTGCAGGCGGCTGTTTCTGGGGCATGCAGGACCTGATCCGCAAACTGCCGGGGGTGGAGAAAACCCGTGTCGGCTATACCGGCGGGGACGTGCCCCATGCGACCTATCGCAACCACGGCACCCATGCGGAGGGGATCGAGGTGATCTTCGATCCGGAGAAGATCAGCTACCGGCAGCTGCTGGAGGTCTTCTTCCAGATCCACGATCCCACAACCCTGAACCGGCAAGGCAATGACATCGGGCTCTCCTACCGGTCGGCGATCTACTACGTCGACGACGCGCAGAAGGCCTGTGCCGAGGAGACCATCGCGGATGTGGAGGCCTCGGGCCTCTGGCCCGGGCGGGTGGTGACCGAGGTCGAGCCCGTGGGCGACTTCTGGGAGGCCGAGCCGGAGCACCAGGATTACCTGGAACGCATCCCGAACGGCTATACCTGCCACTTCCCGCGACCCGGTTGGGTGCTGCCGAAACGCGCGGCGGCGGAATGAGCCAAAGGCCGGTCCCGAGGGGCCGGCCTTTTTTTCTGGTTCTTTTTCTGGCGCTGCGGGCGCGGCTGGACGGGTAAAATTCTTCGAAGAATTTTACCAAGAATTTTCGCAAAATTCTTGGCCGCGGGGGGAGGGGATGTGCGCCCTTCGAACCGGTGCGCCGCCGCGAGGGGCTATCCGTTTTCTTCGAAGAAAACGGTCCGGAATTTTTGAAAATTCCGGGTCCAGGCGCGCTGTGGGAGTGTCGGGTCTGGCGTGGTGCGGGCCTCGGGCGGGGCGGGGGCTGTCTGCCCCCCGTCGCTGGCACGACGTCCCCCGAGGATATTTCAGAACAGTGGATGGGCTCAGGCGAAGAGCGTGGCGAAGTCGTCGCGCAGGGCCTTCTTCTGGACCTTGCCCATGGTGTTGCGGGGCAGGGCGTCGAGGAAGGCGATGTGCTTGGGCTGCTTGAACTTCGCGAGCCGTTCGTTGAGCGCGGCGGCGATCGTCGGGGCATCGGTGCCGGCGCCCTCGGGAACGATCACGGCCACCACCGCCTCGCCGAAGTCGGGGTGGGGAACGCCGATGACGGCGCTTTCCAGCACGCCGGGCAGGTCGTCGATGACCTCCTCGACCTCCTTCGGGTAGACGTTGAACCCGCCCGAGATCACGAGGTCCTTGGCGCGGCCGACGATTGTGACATAGCCCTCGGCGTCGGTGAAGCCGAGGTCGCCGGTGATGAACCAGCCGTCGGCGCCCAGTTCCTCGGCGGTCTTCTCGGGCATCTGCCAGTAGCCCTGGAAGACGTTGGGGCCGCGGACCTCGATCACGCCGATCTCGCCCTGGGCGACGTCGTGGCCCTCTTCGCGTATGCGCAGCTCGACCCCGGGCAGGGGGAAGCCGACGGTGCCGATGCGGCGCTCGCCCTCGTAGGGGTTGGAGACCGACATGTTGGTCTCGGTCATGCCGTAGCGTTCGAGGATCGTGTGGCCGGTGCGCTCTTCCCAGGCCTTGTGGGTATCCACGAGCATCGGGGCGGAGCCGGAGATGAAGAGCCGCATGTTCGCCGCCCGTTCACGGTCGAGGCGGGGATCGGACAGCAGGCGGGTGTAGAAGGTGGGCACGCCCATGAGGCTGGTGGCCTCGGGCATGGCCTCGAGGATCGCGTCGGGGTCGAAGCCCGCGAGGAAGACCACCGAGGCCCCGGAGAGCAGCGCCACGTTGGTGGCCACGAAGAGCCCGTGGGTGTGGAAGATCGGCAGCGCGTGGATCAGCACGTCCTTGTCGGTGAAGCGCCAGAGGTCGCGCAGGGTTTCGGCGTTGGAGGCGAGGTTGGCGTGGCTCAGCATCGCGCCCTTGGAGCGGCCCGTGGTGCCGGAGGTGTAGAGGATCGCCGCGAGGTCGGAGGCCGCGCGGGGGACGGCGTGGAACTCGCCCGAGGGCTGGGCTGATTGCGCCTCGGCCAGGGTGCCGGTGCCGTCGGCGCCGAGGGTGAAGAGACGGGCCGCCCCGGCCAGCGCCGCGATCTCGGCCTCGCGCCTGGGATCGCAGACCACCACGGCGGGGGTGGCGTCGCCGAGGAAATAGGCGACCTCGGGCCCGGTATAGGCGGTGTTCAGGGGCAGGAAGATGCCGCCTGCAAGAACGGTGCCGATGTAGAGTTCCAGCGCGGTGAGCGACTTGGCCACCTGCACCGCCACCCGGTCACCGGGCTGGAGCCCGGCATCGATCAGGGCGCGGGCCATGCGTTCGGCCCCGTCGAAGAGGGCGCGGTAGCTCACGTCTTCCTGCCCGGGGCGGCTTGCAAAGCGCTTCTCGGGCGTCAGGGTCGCGTGGCGGGCCAGCCGGCTGGCCAGGTAATTCTCGTCGTACATGCTGTTCTCCTCCCTCCGGGGCAGGTGGGGCGGGGCCATCCTGCGCGGGTGTCGTACTGTCGCGGGGGCACGGCATGACGCCGGGGCCCGGATTTCTGTCATCCGGCACGGCGTCCCGGATTGCAAGACCCGGCGGGGATTGCCTATGGAGGGACGACCCCACCGCAAGAAGGCCAGACCCATGCAACCGCTTCGCGGCATCCTCCTGAAGATCGGTGCGGTGCTCTGCTTCATCGGCATGAGCACGATGATCAAGCTGACCTCGGACCGTATCCCGGCGGGGGAGCAGGTCTTCTTCCGCTCGGTCTGTGCGCTGCCGGTGATCCTTGCGTGGATCGCGCTGAAGGGGCAGCTGCGCAGCGGGCTGAAGGTGAAATCGCCGGCGGCGCATTTCTGGCGCGGGCTTGTGGGGACCACGGCCATGGGCTGCGGCTTTGCCGCGCTCGCCTTCCTGCCGCTGCCGGAGCAGACCGCGCTCGGCTATGCGACGCCGCTGCTGGTGGTGGTCTTCGCGGCGATGTTCCTGAACGAGAAGGTCGGCATCTTCCGGATCTCGACCGTGCTGGTGGGGCTCGTGGGCGTCATGGTCGTCATGGTGCCGCAGCTCACCCTCTCGCCCGAGGAGGCGATGAACAGCGCCGCCCCGCTCGGCGTGCTGCTCGTACTCTTCGGGGCGGTCTGTGCGGCGCTGGCGCAGATCCACATCCGCAACATGGTGCGGGTCGAGCAGACCTCCGCCATCGTGTTCTGGTTCTCCTCCACCGCAACGCTGCTGTCGCTGGCGACGATCCCCTTCGGCTGGGTCCTGCCCTCGGGCTGGGAGTGGGTGTTCCTGATCTCCACGGGTCTCATCGGCGGGGTGGGGCAGATCATGCTGACCTCCTCCTACCGCTTTGCCGATGCCTCGGTGGTGGCGCCCTTCGACTATGCCTCGATGCTCTTCGCGATCCTCATCGGCTATACGGTCTTTGGCGATGTGCCGACGCTTCAGACCCTCGTCGGGGCAGCGATCATCATCTGCGCGGGCGTGGTGATCATCCTGCGCGAGCGGCACCTCGGCCTGCTGCGCGGGCAGGCGCGGGAGGCGAAGACGCCCCACGGCTGAGGCTCGCCTGACCTCGTGCCCGGAGGCGCGGGTGGCGAAAGGGTGCCGAGTCCTGGAGGAGCTGCGTCGGAAATGCGTTCGTCCTGCGTTTAACAGGCACGGCCAGCGTGCCGGGAGACACAACAACGGACCCGAGATGCCCAAAGACCTGCCGCCCATTCCCCGTGAACGTCCCATCGACCGGCGCAAGGCCCGCCTGCTCTCACCGCTCAGCAGCCGCTACCGGGCCCGCGCCGGGCTGGCGGAGCTGCCCCTGCAGAAGCAGATCGTCTACAGCCACTGCCTGTTGAGCCATGACGGCAGGCTCTTCTTTCCGAAGAACGCCAAGGCGGCCTCCTCGACCACGCGGCGCCATATCGTGCGGCTGGCCACGGGGCAGTTCGACCGCGCCGCGCCGGAGGTGAAGCAGGGCCAGCGGCACTGGCTGGCCTACGAGGCCGCGGTGCAGGACCCGCGCTGCGTGAAGTTCTGCATCACCCGGCACCCGGTGGAGCGGCTGATCTCGACCTTCTTCAACTTCTTCGTGGACGAGGGGCACAAGTCGACCGCCGCGCATCTGGGGCCGATCGAGGCGCGGGGCTACCTGCGTGGGGGCGACACGGGGCGGAACTTCGACGTCTTCCTGGCCTATGTCGAGGAAGCCCATGCCGAGGGGCTGGTCTACTGCGATCCCCACTGGCGGCCTCAGTACATCAACCTTGCCCATGACGAGATCGCCTATGACCTGACCGGCGATATCTCCGAGCACACCGCGATCCTGCGTGAGGCCTTTTCCCGGGCCGGACATGGCGATCCCTTCGCGGGCGAAGACGGGGCCCGGCGGTTCAACGTCTCCTCGAGCGATGCGTTCGAGGTGGGCGCGGCGCAGCGGCGCAAGATCGAAGACCTCTTCGAGCGGGATTACACCCTTTACGGCTATTGAGACGGTCCTGACGCCCTGGCCGGGGAGAGGACGCCCGGGGCATGAACATCGGGACATGAAACCTGAGGCCATGAAAAAAGCCCCGGCAGATGCCGGGGCTTTCTGATCTCTCGCGGAGGGGCAGATTACTCTGCCTTTTCCTCGGCGTCCTTGGCCAGCTCTTCGCCGGTTTCCTGGTCGACCATCTTCATGGCGAGGCGGACCTTGCCACGATCGTCGAAGCCGAGGAGCTTGACGTAGACTTCCTGGCCTTCCTTCAGAACGTCGGAGGGGTGGTTCAGTCGACGGTTCTCGATCTGGGAAACGTGCACGAGGCCGTCCCGCTTGCCGAAGAAGTTCACGAAGGCGCCGAAATCGACGATCTTCACGACCTTGCCCTTGTAGACCTTGCCCTCTTCCGGCTCTGCCACGATCGAATAGATCATGTCATAGGCCTTCTGGATGGCTTCACCGTTGGCCGAGGCGATCTTGATGATGCCGTCGTCGTTGATGTCGACCTTGGCACCCGAGGTTTCCACGATCTCGCGGATGACCTTGCCGCCCGAGCCGATCACTTCACGGATCTTGTCGGTGGGCACCTGCATGGTTTCGATGCGCGGTGCATGGGCCGAGAATTCGCCAACGCCCGACTGGGCCTTGTTCATCTCGCCGAGGATGTGCAGACGGCCGGCCTTCGCCTGGGCGAGGGCGTTTTTCATGATCTCGGGCGTGATGCCCTGAACCTTGATGTCCATCTGCAGCGAGGTGATGCCTTCCTCGGTGCCGGCAACCTTGAAGTCCATGTCGCCGAGGTGGTCCTCGTCGCCGAGGATGTCGGTCAGGATCGCATAGTCACCATCGTCTTCCAGCACGAGGCCCATGGCCACACCGGCCACGGCGGCCTTGAGCGGCACACCGGCGTCCATCATCGAGAGCGAGCCACCGCAGACCGACGCCATCGAGGAGGAGCCGTTCGATTCGGTGATCTCGGACACGATGCGGATCGTGTAGGGGAAGTCGGTCGCGGCGGGCAGAACGGCCTGAAGGGCGCGCCATGCCAGTTTGCCGTGGCCGATTTCACGACGACCGGGCGAGCCGACGCGGCCCACTTCACCGACCGAGTACGGCGGGAAGTTGTAGTGCAGCAGGAAGTTCGATTTGAAGTTCCCGTGCAGCGCGTCGATGAACTGCTCGTCGTCGCCGGTGCCCAGCGTGGTCACGACCAGGCCCTGGGTTTCGCCACGGGTGAACAGTGCCGAACCGTGGGTCCGCGGCAAGAGGCCGGTTTCCACAGCAATCGCACGCACCTGATCGGTGGCACGGCCGTCGATCCGCTTGCCGTTCTTCACCACGTCGCCGCGCAGAACGCTGGATTCCAGCTTCTTCAGCGCCGAGCCGAGGTTCGCGTCTTCGAGCTGTTCTTCGGTGAGGGTGGCCTTGATGGCCTCCTTCGCCGCGCCAACGGCCGCGACACGCTCCTGCTTGTCGGTGATGGCGTAGGCAGCGCGCATCTTGTCTTCACCGGCGGCTTTCACGGCAGCGTAGAGCTCCGAGTAATCCGGCGGGGTGAAGTCGAAGGGCTCTTTCGCGGCGGCTTCGGCCAGGTCGATGATCAGGTCCAGCACGGGCTGCATCTGCTCATGGGCGAAGGTCACGGCGCCGAGCATCTCGTCCTCGGTCAGCTCGTAGGCTTCCGATTCCACCATCATGACGGCGTCCTTGGTGCCGGCCACAACCAGGTCGAGACGCTGCTCGGGGTTGTTGCGCAGGCCCTGCATGTCGTCGACAGAGGGGTTCAGCACGTATTCGCCATCGACGAAGCCGACGCGGGCACCGGCGATCGGGCCCATGAAGGGCACGCCCGAGATGGTCAGCGCGGCCGAGGCGGCGATCATGGCGACGATATCGGGATCGTTGACCAGGTCGTGGCTCAGCACGGTGCACATCACGAGGACTTCATGCTTGAAGCCGGGGGCGAAGAGCGGGCGGATCGGGCGGTCGATCAGGCGCGCGGTCAGCGTTTCCTTTTCGGTCGGCCGCGCCTCGCGCTTGAAGAAGCCACCGGGCACTTTGCCGGCAGCATAGTATTTCTCTTGGTAGTGCACGGTCAGCGGGAAGAAATCCTGACCGGGCTTGGGTTCCTTGGCGAAGGTCACGTTGGCCATGACCGAGGTTTCGCCCAGGGTGGCGATGACGGTGCCATCGGCCTGACGGGCAACCTTGCCCGTTTCCAGCGTGAGGGTTTCGTCGCCCCACTGCATCGTTTTCGTCGTCACGTTGAACATTCAGCGTATCCTATGAGGGAGTGCACCCGGCCCTCCGGGCCTCCCGTTTTGCGTGGCGGCCCCATTGCCGCCGACCCCATCATCATTCCCTTCACAGCGCCGGGATCCGGGCGCTACGTCTCAGATGGGCGGGCCATACATCAGTTTTGGTCGAAAAGAAAGGAAAACGGCGCAGTCTCCGGACCCGAATGCGGGGGAAACGCTGCGGCGGATGGCCCCGGTCGGGGGCCTGAAGGATGGTATTTCAGGGTGGGATCCGGCGTGGTTGCCGGAGGGACCACCCGCCTGCCGGCTGGGGGGCCGTCCCGGGAGAAGACCCGCCCAAAGAAAAAGGGGCCGCGCAGGCGACCCCTTCGATGCGTTCCCTGGGTGTCCCCGGGGAAAGGCTTAGCGGCGCAGGCCGAGACGCTCGATCAGCGACTGGTAGCGTGCCTGGTCCTTGCCCTTCAGGTAGTCGAGCAGCTTACGACGCTGGGCAACCATCATCAGCAGGCCGCGGCGGCCGTGGTTGTCTTTCTTGTGCGTCTTGAAGTGCTCGGTCAGGGTCGCGATGCGCGAGGACAGGATTGCGACCTGGACTTCGGGCGAACCGGTGTCGCCTTCCTTGGTCGCGAATTCTTTCATCACGCGGGCTTTTTCTTCAACGGTGATCGACATCGGGGTCTCCTTGGTTGAAAGGGTTCGGGCACGAGCCGGGATGTCGTCCAGCAAGGTCCATGGAGTCACCGCACCCTCATGGCGCGGATTGCGGGCTGATAAAGCAAGTTTTCCCTTTTGGAAAGGGGATTCGTTGCACCGGATTCCCCCGGCGGCGGGGGCTGCTCAGGCCTCTGCCAGAAGCTCAGGCCTCTGCCAGAAGGCTGTCGGCCTCGGCCTGGGTCAGCACGACCACGTCGGCCAGCGTTGCCGGGGCCGAACCGGACAGGACCGCGACAACCGATCCGTTGAGGAGGACCTGCTGAAGCCCCTCGCCGGCCACCTCCACCAGCGACACCTCGGCCGGGTCGGTGCCGTCATGCACCACCAGCAGCTGGTCGGTGCCGGGTTCGAAGTCCAGCACGCGCGCGGCCTCTCCGCCCGCCATCCAGTCGCCGACGAGGATATCGTCGAACCCCTGCCCGCCGGTGACGATGTCGCTGTTGCCGGCCACGATCGTATCGGCGCCGCCGCCGCCGTTGAGATAGTCTGCGGTGTCCGTGTCGTGCCAGACGCCCTCGGCGTTCAGCCGGGCGACCACGCCGCTGAGCACATCCGCGCCCCAGCCGCCGAAGAGCGTATCGGCACCGTCTCCGCCCATCAGCGTATCATTGCCAAGCCCCCCCAGCAGCGCATCGTCGCCCAGGCCGCCCTCCAGCCAGTCGGCCCCGGCGCCGCCCTCGGCCGAATCGTTGCCCTCGCCGCCATGGAGCAGGTCGCGGTTCATTCCGCCGAGGAGCGTGTCATTCCCGGCCCCGCCGAAGAGGCTGTCGTGACCCTCGTTGCCCTCGATCAGGTCGGCGCCCGCGCCGCCCGCGAGGCTGTCGTCACCGGTGCCGCCCAGAAGCCAGTCGTCCCCATCCGCCCCAGCGAGGCTGTCCGCCCCGTCGTAGCCGCCGATCTGGTCGGGCCCGGCCCCGCCTTGCAGGACATCGTCACCCGGACCGCCCCACTGGATGCCATCGACGGGCAGGGCGCCTTCGTTTGCGGGGCCGTCGGCCACGTCGTCCGCGCTGTCGTCCGCCATGTTGTCGGGCTGCGGTGCGTCGAGGCTTGAGGCCTCGGTGTTGAGAGCGGGAGGGGAGGTATCGAGGGGGGTGCCCGCATCGGCTTCGGCATAGGGGGGCGCGTCATCGGTCAGCCCCGCCGCATCGCCTGTCGCCGCGCCGTCGGTCACGGGGCGCAGGTCGTCATGCAGGGCAGGATCGCCGTGATCGACACCGGCCAGCACATCACCGGCCAGCAAATCGCCCGCCAGCGGTCCGTCGTCGAGGATCTCGTCGATCATGGACCCGCCGCCCGCGGCATCGGTGAGGCGATCCGCCTCCGCGTCGGGCTGGTCGCTCTCGTCCTCCTCCTCGGCCGGATGCAGACCAAGGAAGGCCGTCGCCCCGGCCAGCAGGACGCCCATAAGGCTCGCAATCAGAAACATGTACGCTCCGCTCTCGTCCTCGCGGACAGACCCTTCCCCGCTGCGCAGTATCGGGGGTGGACCGCGGCGCGGTCAAAGCCAATCGCGGCAAATGGTTAACGGCTCATGCCGGCCAGATCTGCGGCGCCGTGGCGTAGGAGATGTAGAGCGGGTGGCGCGGCTGACCCGCCTTGGTGAGCCCGAGCACGTGAAGGTCGCGCCCCGCCGCGCGCAGCAACGCCGTGACCTCCGCGTCGCGGCCCAGATGCGCCCCGTGAAACCCCCAGCCCGCAAGGATCAGGTCGGCCCGGGCGCAGGCGGCCAGCAGGGTCGCGTCAGTCTCGGGGCCGACGGGCGCGGGCGCGGCGCGCAGCGCCTTGGGGTCGGTCTCGCGCCAGGCAAAGAGGTTCACCACCTCCAGCGCACCATAGCCGAGACGGCGCGCCCGCTCCTGACAGCGGGCGATGGTGGGGTCGTTTGCCGCCTCCGTCGCCTTGGAGGGGTTCAGCATGACGAAGGCGAGCCGGGGCGCCTGCGCGTCCCACGTGCGGGTCAGCGCATAGCGATAGCGCAGGCAGGGCGAATAGAGCGCCTCGGAGCGCGTGGTGCCGTCGTCATGCCGGCGGATGATCACCGGTCAGAACCGGAACACGCGGGTCGGATGCAGTTCACCGCCCTTGAAGATACCCACGGCGACCGGCTGGCCGTCGAGGCTGGCCCAGCATTCCTCGCCGTATTCGACATCATGGGCGATCACCATGCCGGGGTTGCCGTTGGTCAGCCGCGCCGCGCCCTCGGGGGTGGCCTTCACCTCCGGCAGGTCGGCGAGGCCGGTCTCCACGGGCAGCAGGTACGGGTCCAGTTCCTCGGTCCGGGCATGGGCCTCGATGGTTTCGAGGGTCACGCCTCTGGCGGCCTCGAAGGGACCCGACCAGACCCGGCGGAGCGTGGCCACATGGCCGTGACAGCCGAGCGCCGCGCCGAGGTCACGCGCGATGGAGCGCACGTAGCCGCCCTTGCCGCAGACCATTTCAAGCACCGCGTGATCGGCATCGGGCACGTCCAGCAGCAGCAGGGAGTCGACATAGAGCGGACGCGCGTCAAGCTCGACCTCCTCGCCGTCGCGGGCCAGCTTGTAGGCGCGCTGACCGTCGATCTTCACCGCCGAGAACTTCGGCGGAACCTGTTCGATATCGCCGAGGAAGCGGGGCAGGGCGGCCTTGATCTCCTCTTCCGTCGGGCGCAGGTCGGAGGTGGCGATCACCTCGCCCTCAGCGTCGTCGGTGTTGGTGGCCGCGCCGAACCGCACGGTGAACTCATAGGCCTTCAGGGCGTCGGTCACATAGGGGACGGTCTTCGTCGCCTCGCCGAGCGCGATGGCCAGAACGCCCGTCGCCTCGGGGTCGAGCGTGCCGGCATGGCCCGCCTTGTTGGCATTGAGCGCCCATTTCACCTTGTTGACCACCGCGGAGGAGGTCAGCCCCGCAGGCTTGTCCACCACCAGCCAGCCGGAAATGTCGCGTCCCTTGCGCTTGCGTGCCATGGGGCTCCCCTGAATGTTGCGTTTCAAGCCGTGGCGGTTAGCGCAGGAGGGCCGCTGGCGTCAACCTCGGGACGGCAACGGCGGGCCCACCGGGGCGGCGGATCGGCGCGTTTCGGGGTCAGCGGGGTGGGCAGCGCGGGGCGGGGGCGTGGCTCAGAACAGGGAGTCGTGCGCCACGGCGTGACAATTGGCGCAGAGGCAACGCAGGGCATCCAGCGGCACGAGGAAATGATCGCGTCCGCCCACCACGTGCACCTGCAGCGCGGCAAGGCCCGCGGGCCCGTGCTGTGCCACGGGGTCACAGCCGCAGGCGGAGCAGGTGGCGCGGCCGTACATCCGCGTGACCTGCGCCAGTTTCGCCGCCCGCAGGCCAAGGCCGCGTTCGAGGATCAGGTGGGTGATCCGCGCCCGCGAGGGGCCGGCCCAGATCCGGTCCTCGACGGTCAGCGGCTCGCGCCACTTGCGCGCGGTGCCGCGCAGGACCAGCTGCATGCCGGCCGCCTTGATCGTGTCGAAGGCCGGGTTGCCGGGGCCGGGCACGATCTCTCCGGGGGCGATGTCGCGGCCAAGCGCCCGTGCGGCGGCAAGGGCATAGAGCGCCACCGGCGGCAGCCGCTGGCCGTCCCCCAGCACCGCCTCGAAGTCGCGCGCCGGGCCGTAGGGGTGCTCCACCCCCGCCAGCAGGTCGCCGGCGGCATGCCACAAATGCTCCGCGGTGACCGCCTGACGCAGCAGCGCGTCGGGCAGTCGCTCCACCATGTCCATGTCGGTTCCTTCCCGGTCAGTCGGCGTGGCGGCCCGTCTTGTAGGGTGCCCAGTCGGTGATCTCGGGGTAATACATCTTCCGCCAGCGGCGTACACGGGGATTCATCATCCGCCGCCAGACCGGCGGGACCATGGCGATCGCCCCCATGAGGGGATAGCCGTAGGGCAGCTGCGGCGCCTCGCTCTCGTCATAGGTCTGCAGCAGGGGGAAGCGCCGGTCGGGCTTGTAGTGGTGGTCGGAATGGCGCTGGAGGTTGATCAGCAGCCAGTTCGACGCGGTCTGCGAGGCGTTCCAGCTGTGGTGCGGCTTCACGTGTTCGAACTTGCCCTGACCAAGGTACTTCCGGGTCAGCCCGTAGTGTTCGACGTAGTTCGTCAGCTCCAGCAGCCAGACCGCCACCAGCGCCTGCCAGAGGAAGAGCGCCAGCCCGACCCAGCCGCCGATGATCAGCGCGAGCGCCAGCATCACGGCCTGAAGCGCCCAGTACCGCCAGAACGGATTGCGCCGGTGGAACGGGCCCAGCCTGCGCCGGGCCAGCATCCGCACCTCGGCCCGCCATGCGGAGCGCGGGCAGTCCCTGAGCACCCGGAAGAAGAACCGGTGGAAGCCCTCGTTGTACTTGGCCGTCACCGCGTCCTTCGGTGTGCCCACGTCCCAGTGGTGCACCAGCAGGTGCTCCGACCGGAAGTGGGAGTAGAGCACCATCGCCAGCAGGATATCCCCCAGCCAGCGTTCGAGCTTGTTCCGCTGGTGCAGCAGTTCGTGGCTGTAGACGATGCCGATGGCCCCGGTCATCACCCCCACGCCGTAGAACAGCACCACCGTCTCCAGCGTCGAGAGATGATCGCTCCGTGTCACGTAGGCGATGAGCCCGTAGAGCGTGACGAACTGCAGGGGCGCCCAGATGAGCGTCACGAGGCGATACCAGAAGAGCTGCTCGACCCCGGTCTCGGGATCGGCATTCTCCTCGTTCAGCCCCTCGATCTTGTCGAGGATCGTCACCATGACCAGCCCGTAGAGCGGCAACAGGATCACGGTCCAGGCGCCCACCACGGCCCCGATCAGGGCCAGCGGTGCCATCAGTACCGACATCCAGAAGGGCATGGCGCGCCAGAACCGTCCGACAGCTTTCGATGGGATCATCAGGGCCTCCATTTGCCGACCCGGGGTGTGCTCTGGGTGCTCCGGGGCTGTGCGCCGGTCTCCCGGGCTTGGCGTCCCTGTCACGGAGTTTCCAACGCCGGCCGGGCGAGGTCAAACGCCTTTCGCATCACCGTGGGCAGATCCGAGGGGCGAAAGGCCGCAGGGGGCAGGAAGCTGCCGCGCTCCGGGTTTGCGCCCTCGGGCACATGGGCGACCCTGACGGCGAGGCGCAGGTGGAAGTGGGTGAAGGTATGCAGCGCCTCGGCCTCCAGCGCCTGCCAGTCCGCCTGAAGCGGCGGGGCGTCCTGCGGGGCCTCGCCCCAGTCGGAGCCGGGCCAGCCCAGCATCCCGCCCAGCAGACCCTTGTCGGGCCGCCGCTCCAGCAGCCATGCGCCATCCGCGCGACGCGCCACATAGGCAATGCCGAGGCGGGTGGGCTTGGGCTTCTTCGGCGTCTTCTTGGGCAGCTCCGGCGCGGTCCCCGCCACGCGGGCGGCACAGGGATCGCGCCACGGGCAGATGCCGCAGGCCGGGTTGCGCGGCGTGCAGATCGTCGCGCCAAGGTCCATCACGGCCTGCGCGTAGTCGCCGGGCCGGGCCGCGGGCGTCAGCGCCTCGGCCAGTGCCGTCAGCTCGGGCTTGGCGGCGGGCAGGGGGGTGTGCACATCATGCAGCCGGGCCATGACCCGTTCCACGTTGCCATCCACCACCACCTCGGCCCGGTCGAAGGCGATGGCCGCCACGGCCCCCGCCGTATAGGGCCCGATGCCCGGCAGCGAGAGCAGCCCCTCCCGGCTGCCTGGAAAGGTGCCGCCGTGCTCCGCCACCACGGCGCGGGCACATTTCAGCAGGTTCCGGGCGCGGGCGTAGTAGCCAAGCCCCGCCCATTCGCCCATGACATCCCCGTCCTCGGCGGCGGCCAGATCGGCCACCGTGGGCCAACGCGTCGTGAACCGCTCGAAGTAATCGCGCACCGCGGCGACGGTGGTCTGCTGCAGCATGACCTCGGACAACCAGACCCTGTAGGGGTCGGGCCGCAGCCCCGCGCGCCGCTCTGCCGGGCCCGTGCGCCAGGGCATCTCGCGCGCATGGCGGTCATACCATGCCAGAAGGGCGCCGCTCAGCTCAGTTTCACGCATTCTTTATGGTCTCCCGCCGCATTCCTCTGGCTCCTGTGGTGCGAGACACTAGAATAGGGCCGAACCACAGGATGCAACCCATGCCCCGCCGCCAGACCTCGACCTATGGATTTGCCCGGACCTCCAAGCTTCTGGAGACCCGTATCCGTCAGGCCGGCGAGACGCGGGGCTTCGCGGTGACGCGGCTGCTGACCCACTGGGACGAGATCGTCGGCGAGGACCTCGCCGCCATGGCCCGCCCGGTGGACGTGAAATACGGCCGCCAGCAAGGCTTCGGTGCCACGCTGACCGTGCTGACCACCGGGGCGCTGGCCCAGATGGTCGAGATGCAGAAGGACAAGATGCGCGACCGGGTGAACGCGGTCTATGGCTACAACGCCATTTCCCGCGTGCGGGTGACCCAGACCGCCCCCACCGGCTTTGCCGAGGGGCAGGTCGATTTCTCGCGCCCGAAACCCAAGGCCCCGGTGGCGCCGGACCCGATGGTCTCGCAGCAGGCCCGGGCCGTGTCACAGGATGTCGGCGACGAAGGGCTGCGCAACGCCCTTGAGGCGCTGGCGAAGAATGTTCTAGGAAAACGCAAGCAATAGGAAAGGACTGCCCATGGACCGCAGGATCTTCATCGCGGCCGGTGGCGCCGCCGTGGCCGCAGCCGGGGGCGTCTGGTACGGCCTGACCCGTGGCGGCGACACCGGGGTGACCCAGATCGCAGCCGCTCAGAACGAGACGCCGGACGACATCGACACCTCTTCCATCGTCGAGATGGTGCAGGGCGACCCGAACGCCCCCGTCACCCTGATGGAATACGCCTCCTTCACCTGCCCGCACTGCGCGAATTTCCACGCAGGCCCCTACAAGCAGCTGAAGGCGGAATACATCGACACCGGCAAGGTGAAGTTCATCTACCGCGATGTCTACTTCGACAAATACGGTCTCTGGGCCGCGATGATCGCCCGCTGCACCGGCCCGATGCGCTTCTTCGGCATCTCGGACATGCTCTTCGACCGCCAGAAGGAATGGCTCGCCGCCGATACCGAGGCCGGCATCGCCAACAACCTGCGCAACATCGGCAAGGTCGCCGGGCTCGACAACGACACGATCGAGGCCTGCCTCGCCGATGACCAGAAGGCCCGCGAACTGGTGGCCTGGTACCAGAAGAACGCGACCGCGGACGAGGTGAACGCCACGCCGACGCTCTTCATCAACGGGGTCAAGCACTCCAACATGAACTACGCGGAGCTCAAGAAACTGATCGACGAGGCCCTCGCCGGATGAGCTACCCGCTGGCCGGCCTGAAGGTCGTTGAACTCGCCCGTATCCTGGCCGGCCCCTGGGCCGGTCAGACTCTGTCGGACCTCGGCGCCGAGGTGATCAAGGTCGAGGCGCCGCAGGGCGACGACACCCGTCGCTGGGGCCCCCCCTTCGTGGAGCGGGAAGGCGACAAGACCGCCTCCTACTTCCACTCCTGCAACCGCGGCAAGAAGAGCATCACGGTCGACTTCCGCACCCCCGAGGGGCAGGAGAAGGTCCGCGAACTGGTCAAGGACGCGGACATCCTGATCGAGAACTTCAAGCTCGGCGGGCTGAAGAAATACGGGCTCGACTACGACAGCCTGAAGGAGGTGAACCCCGGGCTGATCTATTGCTCGATCACCGGGTTCGGCCAGACCGGCCCTTACGCGCATCGCGCGGGCTATGACTACATCATCCAGGGCATGTCCGGGCTGATGTCGATCACCGGCGATCCCGACGGCCAGCCGCAGCGCGCGGGCGTGGCGGTCACGGATATCTTCACCGGCGTCTACTCGGCCACGGCGATCCTCGCCGCGCTGCACCAGCGGGCCGCGACCGGCAAGGGCCAGCATATCGACATGGCGCTGCTCGACGTGGCGGTGGCGATCACCGCCAACCAGGCGATGAACTACCTGACCACCGGCACGCCCCCGGGCCGGACGGGGAACTTCCACCCCAACCTCACGCCCTACCAGGTGTTCGAGACCTCGGACGGCCACATCATCATCGCCACCGGCAATGACGGCCAGTACCAGCGGCTCTGCGACATCCTCGGGCTGGAGTGGATGAAGACCGATCCCGCCTTCGTCACCAACGCGGACCGGATCGCGCATCGCGAGAAGATGACAGAGTTGCTGCAGGCCGAATGCCTGCGCTTCACGAAGGCCGACCTGCTGGCCGCCTGCGAGGCGCAGGGCGTGCCCGCCGGGCCTATCAACACGATGGACGAGGTCTTTGCCGACCCGCAGGTCGTGGCGCGCGGCATGAAGGTGGAGCTGGACGGCATCCCCTCGGTGCGCTCGCCCATGGTCTTCTCGGACGCCGACCTGAAGCTGACCGCCGCCTCGCCCAAGCTCGGCCAGGACGATTGAGGCAAGGGTCCGCCCAAGAGAATTGAGGCCTCCGGCGGGGATACTTGAGAAACGAAAATGACGGGGGCCTCCCCATTTCTGTTTCAAAAATATCCCCGCCGGAGGCTTGAAAGTTCTGGCGCGTCCCTGTCCCGGGGCGCGCCTTTTCGTTCAGTCCATATGCTCCGGCAGCACGAGGTTCAGCACGATCGACAGGCCTGCGGCGGGCAGCAGGCCCGAGGTCAGCAGGATCTGCATCGTGCGTGGCAGGTGTTGCAGCGCGCCGGGTTCCAGTTGCAGGCCGAAGCCGATGGAGAGCGAGACCGCGAAGATCACCATGTTGCGGCGGTTCCAGTCCACGTCGGAGAGCATGTTGACCCCCGCCGCGGCCACCATGCCGAACATCACGATCACCGCGCCGCCGAGCACGTTGATCGGCACGGTCGAGACCAGCGCGCCGAACTTGGGCACCAATCCGCAGACGATCAGGAAGACGGCGCCGATGGTCACCACGTGACGGCTCATCACGCCGGTCATGGAGATCAGGCCGACGTTCTGGCTGAACGAGGTGTTGGGCAGCCCGCCGAAGACCCCCGCCACGGCGGAACCCAGGCCATCCGCGAAGGTGGCGCCGGCGATCTCCTTGTCGGTGGCTTCGCGCTTGGCGCCACCCTTGCAGATGCCCGAGACGTCGCCGACCGTCTCGATCGCCGAGATCACGGCCATGAAGCACATCCCGACGATGATCGCCGCGTCGAACTCGAAGCCCCATCTGAAGGGCATCGGCACATCGAAGATCGGTGCCCGGCCTACGTTGCCAAAGCTGACCTGCCCCATGACGAGGGCCACCACGTAGCCCGAGACGAGGCCCACCAGCACCGCCGCGACCGAGAGCAGCCCCTTGCCGAAGAAGCTGAGCACCAGCGAGACGACGACCACCACCAGCGCCGGGAACCACATGGCGAGCGAGCCGTACTCCGGCTTGCCGATCAGGGGCACGCCCCCCGCCGCGTACTGGATGCCCACGCGCAGCAGCGCCAGCCCGATCATCAGGACGATCAGCCCGGTCACCAGCGGCGGCAGGGCGAAGCGGATGCGCCCGATCACCGTGCCGAGCGAGAAGTGGAAGAGGCCGCCGATCACGATGCCTGTCATCAGCCCGGCCATCCCGTCGACGCCCTGTCCCGCTACGGCCGGGATCATCACCGGCAGGAAGGCGAAGGAGGTGCCCTGCACGATCGGCAGCCGCGCCCCCACCGGGCCGAAGCCGATGGACTGGAACAGCGTGGCGATGCCGGCAAACAGCATCGCCATCTGGATCATGTAGGTCATGTCCGGGAAGCCGAGCGCCCCCTGGTCCGAGCCGAAGCCGAAGCCGGCGGCGCCTGCCACGATGATCGCCGGTGTCACGTTGGAGGCGAACATCGCCAGCACGTGCTGGATGCCGAGCGGCACCGCGTCGATCATCGGGGGCATGTAATCGGGGTCACGCAGTTGCTCATGCGTGCCCAGTCTGGTGTTCACCATCTTCGTCCAACCCTCTTTACCGTGAAACGGGCCGCCTCTGACGGGCGGCTCTCATCACGAAACTATGAGGATCGGCGGGTCCAGTGTCACTTCCTCCAGATTGGCGGTGTCGCCGATCCGGTCGATTACGGCGAAAAGCCCGGGTTCTGCCAAAGGCGTAAGCACGCCGTGCCAGGTCCCGCGGTGAAAATTCACCGCCTGACCGGGGGCGCAGAAGAAGGCCTGCGGCACGCCGGGGCGCCCGTCCACGTCGGGCGCGACGATCACCATCCAGGGCGCCTGCGACATGGAGACGAAGGCCTGCGAGCCCTCGGGATGCCGTTCCAGCAGGTCGAGCGTGTAGGGCAGGCTGCGCGGCTGCGCCCGGAAGATGGAGAGGCCCGCCCGGCCGCCGGGCCCGAAGTCGAGCTGCGCGCGGTCGTTGTAGCGTTCGCACATCCCGGCGTTGATCAGCTTGTCATAGCTCTCGGTCACCTCCAGCACATCGCCGTAGGGGGCGAAGGCGGCGGCGCTGAGCGGCTCGGCGGTGATCCGGGCGGGCATCTGGTTCACAGGGTCAGCCCCGGATGGCGGTTCACGTCCTTGTAGAGCAGGTAGCGGAAGTCCGTGTCGCCCTCGGCCACACAGGCCTGCGGGCAGAAGGCGCGCAGCCACATGAAATCGCCCGGGCCCACGTCGACCCAATCGGTGTTCAGCAGGTAGCGGCCGCGACCCTGAAGCACGTAGAGCCCGTGTTCCATCACGTGGGTTTCGGCGAAGGGAATGCGGTTGCCGGGGCGGATCGTGACGATGTTCACGTGCATGTCGTGGCGCAGGTCATCCGGCGCGACGAAACGGGTGGTGGCCCATCCGCCGTCGGTGTCCTTCATCTCGATCAGCGTGCCCTCGGCATCGCAGGAGACGAAGCTTTCCGGCACGTCCACACCGGGGGCCACTTCGTAGCGCTTGCGCACCCAGTGGAAGGTCACCGGCGCTTGGGATGTGTTCGCCACCTGCCAGTCCGCCCCGGGCGCGAGGAAGGCATAGCCGCCCTCGCTCAACACATGGGCGGTGCCGTCGATGGTGACGGTGAAGGTGCCCTTGACCACGAAGACCACGCCCTCGGCGCCCGCATCGGGCTCGGGCGCGGTGGCGCCGCCGCCGGGGGCCACTTCTACGATCAGCTGGGCGAAGGTCTCGGCAAAGCCGGTCATCGGGCGGGCGATGATCCAGGCGCGGGTCTTGTCCCAGCCCGGCAGGTTGGAGGTGACGATGTCGGTCATCGTCACCGCCGGGATCAGGGCGTAGGAGGTAGTGAAACGGGCAGGCTCGTAGAGCGCCTCGTTCTGTCCGGGCAGTCCGCCTTGCGGCGCATAGTAGCTGCGGGTCACGGCAGCAAATCCTTCAGTCGGTGATAAACAATACGCTCGACCTGAGCGCAGGCCGTCCGGAACTCGGTCTCGCGGTCATTGGCGAGGCGGGTCTCGAAGGCGGCCATGATGGTCGCCTTGGTATTGTCTTTCGCCGCAATGATAAAGGGGAAGCCGAATTTCGACTGGTAGGCCTCGTTCTGCGCCGTGAAGGTGGCGCGCTCCGCATCGGTCAGCGCGGTCAGCCCGGCGGAGGATTGTTCGTCCTCGCTCTCGGGTGTGAGCCGCTTGGCCTGTTGCAGCTTGCCGGCAAGGTCGGGGTGCAGTTTCAGCACGTCCAGCTTCTCCTCGTCCGAGGCCGAGCGCAGGACGCGGACCAGCGCGTTCTGGAGCCCCACGGCGCGGTCATGTGCCGGGCCCAGTTCGAGGTCGAAGGCCCGCTCCGCCACCCAGGGCGAATGTTCGACGATGCCGCCGAAGGTCTTCACGAAGGTCTCGCGGTCCATCTGCGAGGGCTTGAGCCCGAAGCGCGACGGCGGATGCACGGCCTTCCAGTGCTTGGCGATGTCGATACGGCGCGGGAACCAGACGCCCTCGTGGGACTGCGCGTAGTCGAGGAAGCGTTTCAGCGCCATGATGCGGCCCGGACGGCCGAGGATGCGGCAGTGCATGCCGATCGACATCATCTTGGCCGCGCCGGCCTGCCCCTCGGCATAGAGGGCATCGAAACTGTCCTTGAGGTAGGTGAAGAACTCGTCCCCGCCGCCAAAACCCGCGGCCACGGCAAAGCGCATGTCGTTGGCGTCCATCGTGTAGGGGATCACCAACTGGTTGCGGTCACCGACCGGCAGCCAGTAGGGCAGGTCATCGTCGATGGTGTCAGAGACCCAGTCCATCCCCAGCTCTGCCGCCAGCTTGACCGTGTTCATGGAGCAGCGCCCAGTGTACCAACCCTGCGGCGGGGTGCCCACGACCTCGGTATGAAGCCGCACCGCCTCTTCCATGTGGCCGCGCTCTTCCTCTTCGGTCATGTCCTTGTGCTCGATCCACTTCAGCCCGTGGCTGGCGATTTCCCACCCGGCGTCCTGCATGGCCCAAAGCTGTTCGGGGCTGCGGGCGAGCGCGGTGGTCACGCCGTAGACGGTCAGCGGGATCTTCGCCCCGGTGAACAGCCGGTGCAGCCGCCAGAACCCGGCGCGGGCGCCGTATTCGTAGTTGCTTTCCATGTTCCAGTGGCGCTGGCCGGGCCAGGGCGCGGCGCCGACGATCTCGGAGAGGAACGCCTCGGAGGCGGGATCGCCGTGCAGCAGGTTGTTCTCGCCGCCTTCTTCGTAGTTCAGCACGAAGCTCACCGCGATCTTCGCCCCGCCCGGCCATGCCGGATCCGGCGGCGTGGGACCATAACCGATCAGGTTGCGCGGGTAGCGGTGCATGTGGTTCTCTCCCTCAAGTCAGGACCCCGGCAACTCAACGCCGCAGGCCCGGGCAGTTCAAGGGAAAATACGCGAAGGGAGGCTGCGTCATGGCCGAGGGCTATCTGACGACCCATGTTCTGGACACTGCCCGCGGCACGCCCGCCGCAGGCCTTGCCGTGACACTCTACCGGATCGAGGGCGAGAGCCGGGAGGAGCTGGCCTGCATGCTGACCAACGATGACGGGCGCACCGATGCGCCGATCCTGCCGGCAGAGGATTTCGCGCCGGGCCTTTACGAGCTGGTCTTCGAGGCGGGCGCTTACCTCGACGCCAGCGGTACGCCGCCGGAAGAGCCGCGCTTCCTCGACCGGGTGCCGATCCGCTTCGGCATCTCGGACCCGGACGCGCATTACCACGTGCCGCTGCTGCTCTCGCCCTTCGGCTATTCCACCTACCGCGGCAGCTGAAGCTCAGAACTTCGCGGTCAGGTTCAGGGTCAGGCCGTAGTTCTCGTAGGTGTTGGAGCCCAGCCCCTCGACATAGGCCTGCCCGCCCAGAACCGTGCCCTCCGGCAGGGTGCGGCGGAAGCCGAGCCGCGCCTTGGCCCAGCCATCGTTGCGGCCCGGCAGCGCCACCGCCGTCTCGCCCGTGGCGGTGGAGTTCCAGTTGCCCGAGAGCCCGCCCACGAGGGAGAAGTTGCCCACCTCCGCTGTCAGCGGGACGTCGAAATCGAGCCCCAGCGTGACCCGCCCGATCGCCACCATCTGCGCCGGCAGCCCGGCGCCGAGGCTGTCGGTCACCGCGCCATGCTTGGTGGCGCCATAGATGAAGCTGAGGTTGGGCCGCCATGTCACGTTCTCGCGCGGCATCTCGCCCGAGAGCTTGAGCCGGGTCTGCCAGCGCTGGCTGCGATAGCCCACCCGGCCCGCGGGCAGCGTCAGCTTGCTGCGCGACTGGCCATAGAGCAGCCGCCCCTCGAAGTAGAGCGGATGGTCCGTCAGCTGCGCGATCATGTAAGGCCCGGCCAGCCAGCCCTCGGCGAACTTGTCGTCGCTGGTCGTGCCGGTGCCGCTGTGGTCGACCTGCAGCAGGACGCCATAGACCAGCTTCTCGCCCCGGGGCATGTGGAAGCCGAGGGTCGCGCTCATCGTCTCGGTCTCGGTCCCGTCAAGCTTGGACCAGTTCGCCGCCGCCTCGGCCCAGACCGGCAGGCGGTTGCCGGTCTTCAGGCGCAGCGTGCCGTCGTCGCCGGTCACCTTGCTGTAGAGGTTGAACTTGCGCCGGGTCGTCAGGAAATGCAGCAGGTCGGACTGCTGTGCGATCATGGAATTGGTCCGCGCCTCCATCAGGCTGAGGCTGGTGGAGGTCGCGCTGCTCTCCGCCTGCGCCCGGACACCGGGCGCGGGGAGGGAGAGGGTGGCAGTGAGGGCCGCGCACAGCGTGAGACCCGCCTTGCGCAGGCCTGCGCGGCGGGGCCACCGTCTGGCCCTCCATTTGGCCCTGTCATCATCCGATCGCATAGAGCCCCCTTCCCCGGCTGAACGCGTGTCGTCTGTTCCAATCGCTGCCACGGCGGAAAGCCTATGGCGCGGCCACGCCCCTGAAGGGCCCGTGGCGGGTCGTGTCTTCTGAAAGTCCGCGGGATGGGCGTCTGCGCCCCGCCGCCGGGGCGACGCCGTTGCCGCCCGGAAACCATGTCACATGGCACCACGCGGGGATCGGAATCTCCCGCGCTCACGTGATTCAAAGTAATCACCCGGGGGGACGGGATCAACCGTGTGCAAGGCCTCGGAGGGGGCTGGGGCGATCACAATTTGGCCCGGCCCCGCGTTCAGGCGGGACCGGGCCGAATGTCGGTCAGAAGACAGGCGGGATCAGGCCGGTTTGCGCAGCACGGCCATGTAGAAACCGTCCATGCCGCCGCGCTCTGCCCAGAAATCGGGCCGCAGGCGCAGTCCGCCTTCCTCGGCCAGCCACTCGGGCTCCAGTCCGGGCAGGTCCTCGGGCACCGGATCGACGGTCAGCTGCGGGTTGCGCACCTGTGCCTCCTCGATCTGGACCTCGCCTTCGTCCGGCAGAAGCGAGCAGGTGCAATAGACCAGCCGCCCGCCGGGCTTCAGCAGGCTGAGCGCATGGTCGATCATCTTCTCCTGCAGTTCGAAGAGCCCGGCGAAGTCGCTGCCGTCCTTGGCATAGGGCAGGTCCGGGTGGCGCCGGATCGTGCCGGTGGCCGAACAGGGCGCATCCAGCAGGATCGCGTCGAAGGCCTCACCGGTGAAGGCAAGCGCGTCGGAGGCTATGATCGAGGCCGTGAGCCCGGTCCGGCCAAGGTTCTCGGACACGGTTTCAAGCCGCTTCTCCGAGACATCGACCGCCGTCACATCGGCACCGGCTGCCGCCAGCTGCATGGTCTTGCCCCCCGGCGCCGCGCAGAGGTCGAGCACGCGCTCGCCCGGCTGGGCTGCCAGCAGGCGGGCCGGCAGGGCGGCGGCGGCGTCCTGCACCCACCATGCGCCCTCGTCGAAGCCCGGCAGGGCCGAGATCTTGCCCGGCTCCGTCAGGCGGATCGATCCGGTGGGCAGCAGCGTGCCGCCCAGTTGTTCGGCCAGCGCCGCGGCCTGCGCGGGATCGCGCGGGGTGATGTCGAGGGGCGCACCGGCGGCATGGGCCGCCTCCATGCCCTCGATCGCCTCTTCGCCCCAGCCCTCGATCAGCGGCTCGCGCAGCCACTCCGGCATCTCGGGCACGGGCAGGGCAGTCCAGGCCGCTTCCCCGCCTTCCGAGACGCGCCGCAGCACGGCGTTCACGAGGCCCTTGAGATGGCCGTGACGGGGCAGTTTCGAACAGGCCTCGACGGCCTCGTTCACCACGCCATGGGCGGCGGCGCCCTGCACAAGCTCCAGCGCGGCGAGGCGCAGGATGTTCAGTACCTCGAGGTCGGGCAGGCGTTCCATGTGCTGCGACAGCAGCTGATCCAGACGCGGCAGGAAGCGCAGCGTGTCCGAGGTCAGCCGCTGGGTGCGGGCCCGGTCCTCGGGCGCCATGGGCGCAAGCCCGGGGTGCATTTCGCTCAGCAGCTTGCCTTCGGTCAGGACGCCCTCCAGCAGGCGCAGCGCGGCGCGGCGGGGCTCTTTCGGCAGGCGCGGGGCCTGCGGCGTCGGGCGCTCACCCGCGCCGTGGCGCGGCTTGCGGCCCTCGGCCCGGTCTCGGTTGCCGCCCCGGTTTTCGCCACGGCCTTCACCACGCGGGCCACCCCGGTTTTCACCACGCGGGCCGCCACGGCCTTCGCCACGGGGGCCACGATCATCGCGGGGCCCACCGCGGCCTTCACCGCGAGGGCCACGGTCGTCACGGTATCCGCCGCGGCCTTCACCGGGCTTGCCGCCGAATTTGCCCCGGCCTTCGCCGTCGCGGCCCGGACGCCCCTGTCCCGGTTTGCCAACCGGCTTGCCATCGCGCCGTCCCTCGGGGCGGTCGCCGTCCCGGCGGGGCGGACGACCACCCTCGCCTGCGGGGCCACGTTTTTCCCAGGGTTTGCCGCCATCGCGGCCCCCGTCACGACCCCCGTCACGGCCTTCGCCGTCCCGGCGCGGACCGCCCTTGCCGAAGGATTTGCCCTCGGGCTTGCCGCCAAACTTGCCGCTGAATTTCCCATCGGGCTTTCCGCCGGGCTTGCCGGAAGGCTTGCCACCCATCTTGCCTGCGGGTTTGCCGCCCGGCTTGCCCGGCTTCGCGCCCGGCTTGGCCGCGCTCCGGCGTCCGCTGGTCGAGGGATCGGCCCAGGGGTTGCTGCCGCCCGATGCGGGGGCTGCACCACGGCGCGGGGTCGACCCGCCGCCGCGCGAAGAGCCTCCTGCCGTCGGGCGGGGGCGTTTGGAATTGCGATCGTCACTCATGATGGGGGCTCCTTGCCCTTCCGGGGCGGACCCCTATAACAATGGGCCAGCGAAAGAGGAAGCGAAGATGAGCACATCCGACACCCGCGACCTGCCCCCCGCCGCACAGCGCGCCCTCGCCGAAGCCGAGGAACGCCGCCGCAAGGCCGGGGCGTTCGAACTGCCCACCGAGCTGGGCGGCCGTGACGGCCCCGAACCCGTGCGCTTCGGCGACTGGGAAAAGAAGGGCCTCGCCGTCGATTTCTGACCAAGTTGCCGACGTCCTGCCCGAACGCCGCGCCGGTTTCTCCTGCGCGGCCAGAGCCTTGATGGCTCGCGATGCCGGGGCCCCGTCGCGCGGTGCGCCTAGCGCAGCCGCAGCACGGCCGAGTCGCCCGTCCCGCGATCCGAGGTAAAGCGCAGCGCGCCCGCGCCCTTCTCGACCAGCTGGCAATTGTAGGCAAGCTCCTTGCGCCCCCAGAACATCGTCCGGCAGAAATAGCCGTCCTGCCAGCGCCAGTCGCCGGTCACTTGCCGCCCGAAGGCGCGTCCGTCGATTCGCCCCGCGTCGCTCACCTGCAGGCGAATGCCGGGATAGGTCAGCTCCCGCCCCGTGATCTGCGCGACGAAGCCTTCGCGGCTCTCGACCCGGTCGAAGGCGCTGTCAGCCCGCAGCCCGGTGCCAAGCAGAGCGGAGAGGAGGATCGTCCCGGCCATCAGCAGGTGCGTCCACAGCACCTCGGGTCGCCTGTGGGCGGGAAAGCGTAAGGAAAACGTTCGGTCCGGCATACGGGTCTCCCCTCGGTCGCACTGAAGTGATGCCCGGTATACGGTCCCGCGCCGCGATCGGATCACCCGGCCGTTTCTGTCCTGATCCGGTAAACATGCGGTGACCGGACACGCGAAAGGCCCCGCGCGGGGGCCTTTCAAACCAATGTGCCAGACCAGCGAGGGCGGTTCAGAGCCCCAGCACATCCATCATGTCGTAGGACCCCGGCCCCTTGTCCTGTCCCCAGAGCGCGGCCTTGAGCGCGCCGCGGGCAAAGATCGCCCGGTCGGTCGCCATGTGGCGCAGCACGATCCGCTCGCCGGGCCCGGCGAAGAGCACGTCATGCTCGCCCACGATATCGCCACCGCGAATGGCAGAGAAGCCGATGTCGCCGCGCCGCCGGGCGCCGGTGATCCCGTCCCGCCCGCTGTCGCTCACGTCGGTCAGCTTCACGCCCCGGCCCTCGGCCGCGGCCTCGCCCAGCATCAGCGCGGTGCCCGAGGGCGCATCGACCTTGCGGTTGTGGTGCGCCTCGATCACCTCGATGTCGAAATCCTCGTCCAGCGCGGCGGCGACCTTCTGGGTCAGCTTCACCAGCAGGTTCACGCCAAGGCTCATGTTGCCCGCGCGCACGATCACCGCGTGACGGGCGGCGGCCTCGATCTTTTCCAGGTCCGCGGGCTCGAAGCCGGTGGTGCCGATCACGTGGACGGCGCGGGCCTGCGCGGCCAGTTCGGCAAAGGCGACGGAGGCCGCGGGCGCGGTGAAGTCCAGCACCGCCTGCGCCTTGGCCATGGCCTCCAGCGGGTCATCGGTGACCGTCACGCCGAGCGCAGCGCCGCCCATCGCCTCGCCCAGATCCTGCCCGATCCAGTCACTGCCCTCGCGCTCGACCGCGCCAACGAGCCGGGCCTTGCCGCTGTCCAGCACGGTGCGCGCCAGCATCTGGCCCATCCGACCGGAGGCTCCGGTAATCACGATTCCGGGAAGCTCTGCCATGGTACTCTCCGTTTTCTCGCCCTTTCGCGGGCCGGACCCTGCTTAGCCGGTTGCTCCACGCTTGGCAAAGGGGCGGCGAAAGTCTAGATGCGTTGCATGAAACGTCACCAAGATACCGGTATGGGCGCAGGCCCCTCGCAACGTCAGCTTCGCGTCGGCGAAGTCATCCGCCGTGCCCTTTCGGAGGTGCTGGCCCGTGGTGACGTGCATGACCCGGAGCTGAACCGCCTCTCCATCACCGTCGGCGAGGTCCGCTGTTCGCCCGATCTGAAGATCGCCACCGCCTATGTGCTGCCCCTCGGCGGGCAGGGACAGGAGGAGGCGGTGTCCCTGCTGGCCCGCAACAAGAGCGAGCTGCGCCGGATGATCGGCAAGAAGGTGGCGCTGAAGTTCACGCCCGACCTGCGGTTCCGCCTCGACGAGACCTTCGACCGGATGGACGAGACCCGGCGCCTGTTCAACCAGGACGACGTGCGCCGCGACGTGGACGAAGACGCGCAGGACGACGACGGGCAGGACGACGATTTCGGGGATGACGACCGCACCGATGACCGCTCGTAAGACACAGCGCCGCCATCGCCGACTTGCCGGGGCCCTGCTGGGCCTTGCCCTGCCGCTGACGGCGCTCGCCGCCCCCGCAGCGGCGCGGGCCGAGGAGGCCCCCGTCGCCTGCCGCAACGAGATCTACCAGGGCCGCAGCTTCACGCTCTGCGAGGTGGACGTGACCCGCGCCGACCTGCGGCTCTTCCTCTACGATGCCGGTGGCGCGCCCTACGGCGAATTCACCGCGCTTCAGGCCCGGCTCGCCGGGGAGGGCAAGCAGCTGCTCTTCGGCATGAACGCGGGCATGTACCACGAGGACCGCTCGCCGGTCGGCCATTACGTCGAGAACGGCAAGGAGCTGATGCGCGTGATCCCCAACGCGGGGCCGGGCAACTTCGGCATGCTGCCCAACGGGGTGCTCTGCATCAACGAGAACCGGGTCGAGGTGATCGAGACGCTGGCCTTCCAGGACCGGCCCGCCGGCTCCTGCCGCGATGCGACCCAGTCGGGCCCGATGCTGGTGCAGAACGGCGAGCTGCATCCGCGGATCATGCCCGACGGCACCTCGCGCTACGTGCGCAACGGCGTTGGCACCAGCGCCGACGGCAGCCGCGCGGTCTTCGTGATCTCGAATGAGGTGGTGACCTTCTACGAGTTCGCCTCGGTCTTCCGCGACCTGCTGAAACTGCCGAACGCGCTCTACTTCGACGGCAATGTCTCGCGGATCTACGCACCAGAGCTGAACCGCAACGACCTCGGCCGCAAGATGGGGCCCATCGTCGCCGTCACCGCCCCGGCCTCCTGAGGTCCCCACTTCATCTTTCCCGAAGTACCTCCGGTGGACGTCCGTCCGGCACGGGCGGACGGGGGGCAGAGCCCCCGTCTCCGCCAGCCTCACGGGCTGCGGTCCGGAGTGTTGCGGGACACTGCCGCTCCGCGCCCAAAATTCTTCGAAGAATTTTGCCAAGAATTTTCGAAAATTCTTGGAGGCCACCCGCAGCCGGCCTCCCGAAAGACCCACACCCCAAAAAAGAGCCCCGCCACGAAGGCGGGGCACAGGTAGCGTGTCCACGCGCGACGGGCGCGCGGACACCAGGCGGCTCTATGTTCTGGAAAGCTCTCTTGAAACCGGGGCTCAGTTCATCTCGGCGCGGATCTGCTGGCGCAGGAGGTCGATCGGGACCACCTTGCCGTCGCGTTTGAAGCACCAGTAGGTCCAGCCGTTGCAGGAGGGGGCCCCCTCCAGCTGTGCGCCGACCTGGTGGATCGAGCCCTTGACGTCATTCCCGATCAGCGTGCCATCGGCGCGCACCTTGGCCTTGTGGCGGCCGTTCATCGAGAAGAGTTCCTCGCCCGGGCGCAGCATGCCGCGCTCGACCAGCTGGCCGAAGGGCACGCGGGGCTCGGCGCGTTTGGAGGTCGAGACCTGCAGCGCCTCGCGGTCGTACTTGCGCACGTTCGCCAGCCGCTTCTCGGCCACCTCGCGGTAGGTTTCCTCGCGCTCGATCCCGATGAAATCGCGGCCCAGCATCTTGGCCACGGCGCCGGTGGTGCCGGTGCCGAAGAACGGGTCGAGCACCACATCACCGGGGTTGGTCGAGCCGACGAGGACACGGTGCAGCAGGCCCTCGGGCTTCTGCGTCGGATGCGCCTTGTCGCCGTTGGCGTCCTTCAGGCGCTCGCCGCCGTTGCAGATCGGCAGAACCCAGTCCGAGCGCATCTGGATGCCCTCGTTCAGCGATTTCAGCGCCTCGTAGTTGAAGGTGTACTTGGCGCCTTCCGACTTCGATGCCCAGATCATCGTCTCATGGGCATTGGTGAACCGCTTGCCACGGAAGTTTGGCATCGGGTTCGACTTGCGCCAGACCACGTCGTTGAGAATCCAGTAGCCCTCGTTCTGGAGCGCGGCGCCGACGCGGAAGATGTTGTGGTAGGAACCGATGACCCAGATCGCGCCGTTCGGCTTCAGCAGACGGCGGGCCGCCTTGAGCCAGTCGCGGGTGAACTGGTCGTAGGCCGCGAAGCTGTCGAACTGGTCCCAATGGTCGTCGACGGCATCGACGCGGGAATTGTCCGGACGGTGAAGGTCACCCCGAAGTTGCAGGTTATAGGGCGGATCCGCGAAGATCAGGTCGACGGAACACTCCGGGAGGGAATTCATCACCTCCACGCAATCGCCGGCCAAAATAGAGTTCAGCGGGAGCGCGGACGCCCCCTTCACCTTGGTTTTCATCATTCTCTGCCTCAGTATCGGCGCTGTTTTGGTGCGCTCGTTTGATGCCTCAAAAATGAGTCAAACCTGATTCGGGGTCAATTTCTTTTTTGAATCAGGGGGTTAACTAAACCCCTTTACACAAGATATTGTGGACCGGCTTGAAGGATCTTCTATGGTGCGGGGTTATCCCCAGATTTAGGAGGGCCTCGCGGTGGGCCTTGGAGGGGTAGCCCGCGTTCTTCTCCCAGCCATAACCGGGGAAGTGTTGCGCCAAATCCCTCATGATCTCGTCCCGGGCGATTTTGGCCATGATCGAGGCCGCCGCGATGGAGAGCGACAGCGCATCGCCCTTCACGACGGTGGTCGCCGGGATCGTCAGGCCGCGGGGAATCATGTTGCCGTCGATCAGCAGGTGATCGGGCGCCTCGGGCAGCCCGGCCACCGCCCGCTCCATGGCGAGGTGGCTCGCGCGCAGGATGTTCAGCTCGTCGATTTCCTCGACGCTGGCATGGGCGACGCAGACCACCGCCACCTCGGGCAGAATCGCGGCGAGGGCCTCGCGGCGCTTGGGCGTCAGCTTCTTGGAGTCGTTCAGCCCCTCGGGCAGGCGCGACGGGTCGAGGATGACGGCGGCGGCGGTGACCGGCCCGGCGAGGGGGCCACGGCCCACTTCGTCCACCCCGGCGATGCGGGTGGCACCAGCGGCGCAGGCGGCGTCTTCGAAGGAGAAATCTGGTGTGTTCATGCCATGGGATGACCACAGCGGCGGCCTTTGCACAAGCCATTGCACAAGCCTTCGCACAGGCCTTGGCACAGGCCACTGATCGGGCCATCCGGCCCGCGCAGCGCGCCGGGGCAGACAGGCGAAGGGGGCCCGAAGGCCCCCCGATTGCACCGGTCGTTCGTCAGCGGCAGCTCAGCGGCGGCCCTGCGAGCAGTAGGTGCGGGTGTCGTTCCGGCCGACGTTGCGGGTGTAGCAGGTGCTGACCTGTCCCTGACGGCGATCGTCGTGCCGGTTGTAGCGGCTGCGCTCATCGCGGCGGTCGTCATGCCGGTAGGCATCGCGCCGGTTGTTGTAGCGATAGGCGTCGCGGCGGTCGTGGTTGTTCCAGCGATAGTCGCGCTGATCACGGTACTGCGGCTTGGGCTTCGGGCGCATGTGCGCCTCGGTGTACTTCTTCTTGTCCTTCTTGCTGTCGCTGATGGCATTGCCGATCACGACCAGCGCGGTGGCGCCTGCGAGGAACTTCACGAGGTCGTCCCCATCCCGGGCGCTTGCGGGGGCGGCGGCGAAGGTGGTCAGCGCGATTGCGGCGGCGGCCAGGGTGGTGATGGTCTTGCGGAACATGGGATGTCCTTTCGATGGGGCGTTGAGGCTGGCCCGGCGTGACTCGCCATGTCGGACCTTGCCACCCGAACATCGGTCCGGAGGGCGAAATCGGGCAATAACAGCGGGCTGTTATCGGATAACGAGAGGCTCAAACCCCTATTGTTATTGAATATCGCGCAGGCCGGCCGCATGGTTCCCGGCATGAGCCATATCCTGCGCATATCCGGCCTTCTTCTGGCCCTCACGCTGATGCCCGCTGCGGCACAGGCCGCCTGCTACGCCGATTATAAGGCAAAGCGGGACCGGCCGCTGCAACTGCACTACGGGGTCATGCAGGTGAGCAGCTGTTCGCCTGCCGAGGCCCGGCAGGAGGTCGCCGGCCGGCTTGCATCCGCGGGCTGGACGCTGCTCAATGTGCTCTCGACCTTCGACGAGAGCGGGCTGGAGCGCAGGAAAGCCGATGCAGGACAATACTATCTTCGCTTCTGACGCGCGGCGTGCCGGATCGCGGGTCGTCGGCTTGGGGCTGGCGGCCATCGTGCTGATCCTGATGGTCGCCGCTGGGGTTCTCTTCGCGACCCTGCCCGATGCCAACGCCTTCAATGACCGGGTCGAGCAGATCTTCGTCGAGAACGACAACCTCACCGATCAGGCGGAGGTGAAGCTGCTGGAGATCCTCGCGCTGTCCGGCACCGCCTTTGCCGAGACGCTGACCAGCTACCGCATGGTGATCTTCGTGCTGCTGGTCTTTGCCGCGGCGCTGCTGCTGGCGGCGCTGGTGTTCCTGATCATGCTGGTCACGCTGAACCGCCGCATGGCCCAGATCGAGAGGGCGGGCATCGAGGTGAACTCGCTCCTGATCAGCCGCGAGGAAAAGACCGTCTATCTCAACAACCTCGGCTTCAAGCTGACCGATGCGGCAATCGAGACGCTGTCGGTGCTGGCGGAGGCGCGGATGGATGACGAGGTTCTGTCCGGCGTGCAGATCGAGGCGATGATCTCCGGCAAGGCCGAGCACGACTGCGAGGAGGCCGCCGGGGCGACGCGGATCAAGCGGCTGCGCGATACGCTGGGCAACCAGCTGGTGAGCGAGCTGCTGGTGAAGAACATCGCCCGGCGGGGCTACATGCTCTCGGTCGGCAAGGACGTGATCCGGGTGATCTGAGGCCCGAGTCGAAGCCCGAGTCGAGGCCCGAAGTGAGCGCCGCGCAGCGCTCAGGCGCGTCGCGCTCCTGCACAATCAAGGCCTATGGACAAAAAGGCGCCCCGCCTGCGGGGGCAGTGGCGGGGCGCCACCGCGCTGGTCCAGGGGAGTGGGCCCGGCGCGGTATTCCGTGAGTGTGAGTGGTATCGTGTGAGTGGTGGTCGTCTTGAAATCAGTTCGCCAGAAGCGCGGTCACGAGGCCCGCAACGGCGACAACGGCCAGCGTATCGCTGTCCACGCGCACGACGCGGTCATTAAGGATGCGGTATTCCTGACCCTTCGGCGGCGAGGGCAGCTTCTTCAGCTGGGCCGAGCTGGGACGCGGGGCGCTCCGGGCGGAGTCACCGCGCTGCGGTCCCTGATTGTGTTGCGCCTGCTGCTGGGGTTTTTGCTGGTTGCCACCGGGCTTCTGGGCCTGCTGTTGCTGGCCGTTGCCGGGTTTCTGCGCCTGCTGGCCCTTGTGCTGGCCCTGGTTCTGGGCGTTGCCGCAGGACTTGCCCTGGCATTGCTGCTGGGGAGCGGGGTTGCCGGCGGCCATGGCGAGGGGGGCGGTGCCCATGACCGTGGTGGCGGCGAGCAGTGCGATGAGGGTCTTTTTCATATCCGTTGTCTCCGAAGTTCGGGCGGTTATGAAAAGTGATACGCGGTTGTCCGGTTCTTCCGTCGCCGGAAAGCGAACTTTTTTCGGAAAAGTTTTGCGACCCCGGATCAGGCGGGATTCTCGCATTGGAGACCCCGGTGTCTGGACGGGGATCGCCAAGGTGTGCGTCAGTCGAAGCTCATCGGCAGGGCGAAGGAATACCGCGCATTCGTCAGCCCCTTGGGCGCGGCGGGCATCCGGCCCGCGCGTTGCACGGCCTGCAGCGCGGCACGGTCCAGCTCGCCATTGCCCGAGGACCGCGCGATGCCTGCGCCGGCCACCTGACCCGAGGGCGTCACGGTGATGCTGAGCACCACGCGCCCGCCACCGCGCACCCCACGGGGGAAGCGTTTGTAGCGGGCGATCTTGGCGCGGATCTTGGCGCCCCAGACGGTCTCCAGCTTGGCGGATTGCGCCTTGCTCATGGTCGAGGCCTCGGTCCGGCCCGAGTTGCCCGCGAAGGCCGAGCCGCCGCTGCCGGCGGATTTCTGCGCCGCGGAGCCGGCGGAGGATTGCTGCGCCTTCTCCGCCACCTGCGCCTGCCGCTTCGGTTCGGGCTTGGGCTGCGGGCGTTCGCGCGGGGCCTCGGGGCGCTCCGGCGGACGGGGGGAGGACTGCGGTGCAAGCTCGCTTTGCTGGATCTCGGGTTCGGGTTCCGGTTCAGGTTCCGGCGGCGGCGGGGTCGAGAGGTCGATCTCGGGGGTGTCGGGCCGCTCCTCGGTCATGCTGGGCAGCTGGATCGCGGCGCTCTGCACCGGGGCGAGGTCGGGCGGGGCGCTGTTCAGGCGCGGCGCCTCGGCCACCGGCGTCTCGACCGGCGCGGGCGCGATGTCCTGCGGGGTGTCCAGCTCGGGCGGGCGCTCCCATTGCTCGACCATGGTTTCCATCTGCGCGGTCGCGGCGGCCAGCGTCACCATGGCGTCACCACCCTGACCCCCGGCATCGGCGCCGTCCTCGGTGTCGAGCCGGAGCGCGAAGAGGATATGGACCCCGACGGCGAGCGCCACGAAGGCGAGGAGTTCGGCGATACGGATCATTGCGGCGCAATCACGAGAGAGACATTGGAGAGCCCCGCCGCGGCGAGGTCCTTGAGCAGGCGGGCCACGGCGGTGGCCTCGGCCCCCTGATCGGCACGCAGCTGCGGCGCGGGGGCGTCAGGCCCCGCGGCACCGGCCGCCGCGGCCATGGCGGCGATCGCTGCCTCGCCACGCAGGTCCTCGAAGGCGATCTCGCCCTCGGCGGAATAGAAAAGCACCGGGGCGCTCTCGGCCTCCTCGCCACTGGTGGCGACAGGGGGCGCGACGTCGATCGGCTCCGGCGGGGCGAGGCGCGAGGTCATCAGGAAGAAGATCAGCAGCAGGAAGACCACGTTGATCATCGGCACGATGGATTCGCCGCGGTCCTTCTTGGGCGGGGAGGCGAAATTCAGGCTCATTCGACCAGCACCAGCGCTGTATAGCCTGCACCGCGCAGGGCGGTGCCGATGCTGACGATGGATTGCAGGTCCGCGCCGTCGCGGCCGCGCAGGATGATCGGATCGGTCGGGGCCTCGGTCAGCTCGGCCATGGCGGCGATCAGCGCGGCCTCCTTCATCGGCTGGCCGTTCAGGCGAAGCCCCTCCGGGGTCACGTCCACCAGCCGCGGCGGGCCCTCGTAGGCGGTGCCCCCGCCCGAGGCCAGCGGCATCGGCAGGACATGATCCGTGCCAAAGCGCGAGGCCAGCATGAAGAAGACCAGCAGCAGGAAGACCACGTCGATCATCGGCGTCAGGCTGGGCCTGCGGCGACGCCGGGGTGGATCCGAGAAGAGGGTCATTGCGCGGCGACGTCCATCTCAGCGGCGTAATCCTGGGGCATCTCGCGCGGCAGGTTACTGCCCCGCCCGGCGATGAAGATACGGGCGGCGAGGTCTTCCATGTCCTGACGCACGCTGTCGATCACGGCTTCGAACCACGTCAGGGCGGCAGAGGCGGGAATCGCCACGGCCATACCGGCGGCAGTGGTCAGCAGGGCCTCCCAGATACCGCCTGCGAGCATGGCGGGATCCGCGTTGTTGCCCGCCTCCTGCAAGGCCTGGAAGGCCGAGATCATGCCCAGAACCGTGCCCAGCAGACCCAGCAGCGGGGCAATCGTCGCGATCAGTTCCAGCGGGCGCAGGCCGGTGCCGGCGGCACCCAGCAAGCGCTTGGCCACGCGCGAGGCTTCCTCGCGGGCGCTGTCTTCGGGCAGGTCGAGGCTGGCGCGCATGGTGGCGGCGGTCAGCCGCGAGCGCAGGCCGCGCCGCTTGGCGACCATCTGATAGGCCTGCCGGGTCTGGCCTGCCTCCCAGTATTCCACCGCCTTGCGCGAGGCGCGGCGCGACCAGGCACCGGCGATGAAGAAGCGCCAGATCTTCCACAGGATCAGCGCCACGGTGATGACCGAGAGCGCGGCAATGGCCCAGATCGAGGGGCCGCCATCGACGAGGAAGCTCTGCGCACGGCCTGCGGCCTCGGTCACCGCGGCCTGCGGATCGTCGAGGAAGATGTCGGTGAGCGGCACGGCCTCTTCGGCGGGCGCGTCGGGGGCGGCTTCGGTCGCGGCGAGGTCGGATACGGGCGCATCGGCCTCCGCCGGTGCGGCGCTGTCTGCCGTAGGCGTCTCGGCCTCTGCGGGGGCAGTGCCGTCGGCTGCGGGCGCGGCGGTGGTCTCCGCCGGGGCCTCGGTGGTGGCCGCGGGCGTCGCCGCGTCCGCTGCGGGGGTCTCGGCGCCGGGCAGGGCGCGTTGCGGGGCGGCCTCGTCGCTGGCGGCGGGCAGCGCGGTGCCCTGATCCGCGGGGGCGGCCGGGGCGCTCATGCCGGGCATGTCGGTGCTGACGCTGGGGGCCGCATCCTGCGCCATGGCGGCGCTGCCAAGGCCCAGTGCCAGCAGGGCCGCCGGGACGATCCGAAGTTCCGTGTTCCAGTTGCGCGCCATGAATGGCCCCCTTTGATGTGCTCCGGCGCGCGGCTTGGCGCGGGCCTCTGACCCGGCAGGCCCGCCGGGGCGGTCGCCTGCACAGGGTGCGTCGTGGAACCGGTCCCCGTCAAAGCGCAATTCCGCACGGTCACTCCCGTGGCGGCAGGCGGCTGGCCGGATCCGGCAATGTGATGTCGAGGCTGGCAGGCGAGGGGCGACTCGCCGCGGCTGGCGGGTTAACTGCGCTGCTATATAAGCTGACACAAATGGTCAAGTATTGCCATGCCGCCAGAGGTCAAGCCGGCGTGTATCTCAGACGAGGACCACCGGGCGCTCATCCATCATGCAGACCGGGGCATCGGTGCCGAAGACATCGTAGAGCAGCTTGGCCGAGACGACCTTCTCCGGCTTGCCGTCGGCGACGATGCGGCCTTCCTTCATCACCACCAGCCGGTCCGCGAAGGCGGCGGCGTAGTTGATGTCGTGCAGCACGATCAGGATGGTCTTGCCGTCCTCCTCGGCCATGTCGCGCAGCAGCCGCATGAGCGACCGCGAGGCGGCGATGTCGAGGTTGTTGAGCGGCTCGTCCAGCAGCAGGTAGGGCGTCGACTGGGCATAGGCCATGGCGGCGAAGGCGCGTTGTTTCTGCCCGCCCGAGATCTCGTCGAGGAAGCGGTGCGCCAGCGGCTCCAGCCCGAAGCGGGTGAGGGTCTCCTCGACCTTCTCGCGGTCCTCGGGGCCGGGGTGGCCCTGATGCCAGGGGTAGCGCCCGAAGCCCACGAGATCCCGGATCGTCAGGCGGGAGGAGACCTGCGTGCTCTGCGGCATGATCGCCAGCACCTTGGCGAGGTCGCGGTCCTTGCACTGGCCGATCTTCAGGGTGTCGACGCTGATCTCGCCCGTGGTCAGCGTGGCCAGACGCGCCACCAGCGACAGCAGCGTCGACTTGCCCGCCCCGTTGGGGCCGATCAGCGCCGTGATCCCGCCGCGCGGAATGTCGAGGCTGACATCATGCAGGATCGGGTGGTGGTCGATGGAATGGCTCACGTTGCGGATGGAGATCATGCCATGCGCCTCTTCAGCAGGAGGATAAGGAAGGTGATGCCGCCCAGAACCTCGATCACCACGGCGAGCGGGGTCGAGAGGTGGAGCACGCGCTCCATCACCGTCTGGCCGCCGATCAGCGTGATGCAGGCCAGCATGGCCGCCGAGGGCAGGAGCACCGAATGCTTGTAGGAGGGCGTGATCATATGGGCCAGCGCTGCCACGATCAGGCCGAAGAAGCTGGACGGACCCGCCCCGCCCGAGGACATCGGGCCCGCAAGTGCCGTGGCCGAGGCGGTCAGCAGGCAGATCAGCACCAGCGCCTGCCGCTGGCCGCGCCGGGGCGCCTCGCCCAGACCGGTGGCCGCCACCGGGCCGAGGGCGATCACGTCCAGCCGGTGCCGCATCCGCCACGCCATGACCAGCGCCGGCAGCGCCACGATGGCCGCCATGGCGAGGTTCAGCTTGTCGACGTAAGTGAAGCGGGCGAAGGAGACGCTCTGGATCGTCTGGAATTCCGATGGGTCGATCATCCGTTGCAGGAAGCCGGTCAGCGCCCGGATCAGGATGCCCAGAACGATGCCGGTCAGCACCATCTTGAGGATGTCCCCGCGCCCGCCCTTGATCAGCAGCGAGAAGAGCACGAGCCCCATGCCGGTCATCAGCACGAGGTTCATCACGAAGAGCAGCGGCGCCGGGATCGCGGCATAGCCCGCCGCGCCGAAGCTGTGGACGATGGCCGTCAGGATGAAGACATAGAGCGCGTCGAAGCCCATGACCGAGGGCGTCAGGATGCGGTTCGCGGTGATCGTCTGGAACAGCACGGTCGAGACCGCGAGGCAGACCGAGACCAGCGCCAGCGCCGCCAGCTTGGAGGCGCGGAAGGGGATCAGGAAGCTCCACGAGCCGACCGCGCCGAGGGTCATGTAGCCCACGACGGACAGGGCCAGCAGGGTGCCGAGGATCAGGAAGCGCTTACGCAGCATGGCGCGGCTCCCTGTAGAGCAGGTAGAGGAAGAGCGCCGCGCCCACCACGCCCACGGTGGCCGAAACCGGCACCTCGAAGGGCATCCGGATCACCCGGCCGAGGATGTCCGCGGCCAGCACCAGCGCCGCGCCGAAGAGCGCCGACACCGGCAGCGTGCGGCGCAGGTTGTCGCCCAGCAGGCGCGCGGTGAGGTTCGGGATAACGAGGCCGATGAAGGGGATCGCCCCCACGGTCACCACGGTCATCGCCGTGACGACCGAGATCGCCGCCACGCCAAGCGCGGTGATCCGCGCCACGTTCACGCCAAGGCTGCGCGCCGTGCTGGCGCCGAGGCCGAGCAGCGTGATCCGGTCCGCGATGATCCATGTGGCGGCGGCCGAAAGCCCCGCGATCCAGAGCATCTCGTACCGGCCGCGCAGCACGCCCGACAGCTCTCCCGACAGCCATGTTCCGATGAACTGGGTCATGTCGCCCTGATAGGCCACGAAGGTCACCACCGCGCCGATGATCCCGCCGTAGACCAGTGCCACCAGCGGCACCAGCAGCGGCTGGGTCGGGGGCAGGGGGCGGATCAGGGCGAGCAGGCCGATGCTGCCCACCAGCGTGGTCAGCGAGGCGATCGCCATCTTGGCCCAGATCGGCGCGCCGGGCAGGAAGAGGGTCACCAGCAGGATGCCGAGCGCCGCACTCTGGCCCGCGCCTGCGGTCACCGGCTCGATGAAGCGGTTGCGGGCGAGGATTTGCATGACCTGTCCGGTCACCGCGAGCGCCCCGCCGGACAGGATCGCGGCCAGCGTGCGCGGCAGGCGGCTGATCAGGATCAGCCGGGCGGCCTCCGGGTCCGAGAACAGCGTCCTCGGGTCCAGCGGGATCGCCCCGATGAACAGCGAAAGAAGGGCCAGCACTGCCACCAGTGCCAGCCCGAGGAGAAGCGTCAGCCGCCGCATCGGAAGATCAGGAGGCCGTTTCGAGGGCCCCGATCAGCACGTCGAGCGTGCGGGTCAGCGACTGGATGCCGCCGCCGGCGATGTAGCTGTCCGCCGCGGGCAGGAAGATCACCCGGCCCGATTGCCACGCCTTGGTGCCGTGCACCAGCTCGTTGTCCAGCGTGGTGCGGGCATTGGCGTCATCCGCGCCGATGGCCTGCGCCCGGTCGACGACGATCAGCGTGTCGGGGTTGGCCTTGGCCAAGTACTCGAAGGAGACCGCCTCGCCATGGCTGGAGCCGTCGATGTCCTCGACCGCCTGCGGCCAGCCGAGTTCGCTGTGGATCCAGCCAAACCGGCTGTCCTTGCCGTAGACCGAGAGTTTCGGGCCGTTGGTCATCAGGATCAGCGCATTGCCGTGATCCGCGACGAGGGCGCGGGCCTTCTCCAGCTTCGCCTCCAGGGCGGCGTCCAGCTCGGCGGCCTTCGCCTCGGTCCCGGTCAGCTTGCCATAGGTCGCCAGACGGGCGCGGCCATCGGCCACCGCGTCGAAGCCCAGCGTCATGTCGGCGGTGGGTGCGATCTGCGAAAGCGGCTCCACCTGGGCCTGCGAGCGGCCGCCGGCGATGATCAGGTCGGGCTGCGTCGCGGCGATCAGCTCGTAGTTCGGCTCGAAGAGCGTGCCCGCAGCGGGGGCCTCGATGTCCGAGAGGTAGTCGACGTAGAGCGGCGTCGGAACGCCCGCCAGCGTGACGCCGAGCGCGGTCAGCGTGTCCACCGCCGGCAGGTCTAGCGCGATGATCGTCTCGGGCTTGGCGTCCAGCGTCATCGGCCCCGCGGCGGTGTCGAAGGTCACCTCCTGCGCCAGGGCGGGGGTGGCGGCGAGGGTGGCGGCGAGGGTGGCGAGAGTGGCTGCAAGCGCGCTCAGACGCGCGACGGGGCGCGAGGCGGTGGTGAACATGGCTGTCTCCGGATTGCGGATTCTTGGCTGGCGCGGCGCGCTGGCTGAGGTCCCGGCCTGCGTAAATCTGTTGCGAACCGAAGGTCAAGGTCATAACCTAGTGAAACAATCAAGAATTGGAGAGCGGCCATGATGGAAGCGCATACCAAGTTCGAGACCGCCAATGGCTCGAAGTACATGCAGCAGCTGTGCAAGCATTTCGCGCACAAGGTGGCCGTGGATTACGACGCCGAGCGGGCCGAGGCCGCGCTGCCGCCGGGGCCCGCGAACATGACCGCCGATGCCGGGGGCCTGAACATCACGGTCCGCGCGCAGGAGGCCGAAGGGCTGACCGTGGCCAAGGGCATCATCGAGCGGCACCTGATCAAGTTCGCCTTCCGCGAGCCCTTCGACAGCCTGACCTGGTCGGCCTGAGCCCGATACGGGAGGCTGACACCTTAGTCCGACACTGGGTCGCCATGCTGGCGTCCCACGCCGGGCCCCGAGGTGCCTCCCGCCGCCGGCGCCCATTGCAGGGGCCGGTATGCGCCTCGGCCCCGTCCTCGCGCATCCTGAACTGCCCCCTGCCCCGCCATCCGGCGGGGTGTCGCGACTCTGCGCCGCGGGTTTGCGGGCGCACCTGTTGACATTCAGCCGCCTGCCGCCCGATGGTATGGCCGACCGATGGCGGGCCGCTGCCCGCGCCCTCTGGCCAGCAACGGACCCGCGACATGTACAATTTCGACTTCGTCAAACCCACGACCCTGGCCGAGGCCATCGAGGCCCTGCAATCCGACGAGGCACAGCCGCTCTCCGGCGGGCAGACCCTGCTGCCGACCATGAAGCAGCGTCTCGCCATGCCGGAAACGCTGGTCAGCCTGACCGCGATCCCGGAACTGCAGGGCGTCACCATCGCGGATGGCACGATCACCGTGGGCGGCGCGACGACCCATGCCGTCGTCTCGCGGGAGACCGCGGAGGCCTACCCGGCGCTGTCCAAGCTGGCAGGCGGCATCGGTGATGCGGCGGTGCGCAACCGGGGCACCATCGGCGGCAGCCTGGCCAACAACGATCCCGCGGCCTGCTACCCGGCGGCGGCGCTCGGCTCCGATGCGGTGATCCTGACCAACAACCGCGAGATCCCCGCCGACGACTACTTCGAGGGGCTCTTCACCACCGCGCTGGACGAGGGCGAGATCGTCACCGGCGTGCGCTTCCCGATCCCCGAGGCCGCGGCCTACATCAAGTTCGAGCAACCGGCCTCGCGCTTTGCCCTGACCGGCGTCTTCGTCGCGAAATTTGCCGATGGCGTGCGGGTCGCGGCGACCGGCGCCTCGGAAGACGGCGTGTTCCGCTGGACCGAGGCGGAAGAGGCGCTGACCGCCTCCTTCACCCCCGAAGCGATCGCGGAGCTGACCGTTGAGGCCGACGGGATGATGAACGATCTCCACGGCACCGCCGCCTACCGCGCCAACCTCGTGAAGGTGCTGACCGGCCGCGCCGTCGCCGCCTGTCTCTGAGGCCAGCCTCTGACAGCCTGCCGCTGGCACCTGCATGTGAAGGCGGGCGCCGGGGCTGGCATGGGGAGCCCCGGCGTGGCCCCGTTGCGGGCCGGCATCAGCAGGGGTGCTGGCTCCAGTCAGGGTCCGGAAGACGCCTGGCCGCCGCCTGAACCTCGCTGATCGTGTCGCGGTCCTGGGCGCCTGACGCAGGCGACGGGGTTCAGGCCTCGCCCGGATGATGGGCCGGACCGGGACACGTCCCGGCGTCGGCGGGGTGGTGCGCGCCCTAGCTCTCCGCGATCCATCCGGGGGCGTAGGTGATCGCCTCGCAGCCCGCGAACCGCGCCACCCGGCCAAGTTCCGCCTCCAGCCGCGCCATCCGTCCCTTCGAGGCCTGCACGCCCGGCTCCAGCCACAGCCGCGCCACCTCCAGCGTCGACGTCTCGCGCTGCACCTTCATGTCGATGCGCCCGATCAGCCGTTCGCCCTCCAGCAGAGGAAAGACGTAGTAGCCATATTGCCGTTTCGGCGCGGGGACGAAGATCTCGATCCTGTAGACAAAGCCGAAGAGCCGTTCCGCCCGGTTGCGATCCCGCAGCGCCGGATCGAAGGGGCTGAGCACGCGGATGCGCCCCGGTGCGGGGGCGAGCGTGGCGGCCTCTTCCAGAAGGCCGGGACGGGTAAGGACCTTACGGGCCCGGCCGTCGGCACACAGCAGGCTCACCTCCTCCAGCCGGCCCGCCGCGCGTTCGTCCGCGCACCATGCCGCCGCCTCCGCCGGAGTGACATGGGCCCAGAAGGCCGCGATCTCGCCGCTGGTGGCAAAGCCCAGCCGGTCCAGCGCGGCGGCGTTCAGCCAGTCGATGCTCTCCTGTGCCGTGGGGTGCGGGTGGCGCGCGGCCTCGGGCAGAACGCGTTCGGGCAGGTCGTATTGCTTGCGGAAGCCCTGCCGGCGCGCAATCGACAGCTGACCTGCCCGCCAGAGGTATTCCAGCGCCGTCTTCGACGGGTGCCAGTTCCACCAGCCGGGCTCCCCCGCGGGCCGGGGATCGTCATGGAGGTCGGCGGCGCAAACCTCGCCATGATCCCGGACATGGGCGAGGATGCGATCGAGCTCTGCCAGGTAGTCGTCGCCCTGCCAGCCGGACCAGCGCGCGGGCAGTTTCTGCGCGTCCCGGGCAAAGCGCAGGCGCCAGTGAGGATAGAACTCCGACGGGACGATGGCAGCGTCGTGGGTCCAATGTTCGAAAAGGCTGCGGTCGCGTTCCAGCAGCGGGGTCAGGTGGTGTGGGCGGTAGGCCGGGCGGCGCGCCAGCAGGATCATGTGATGGGCCCGGGCCACGGTCTGGACGCTGTCCACCTGAACGAAGCCAAGGTCGCGGATCAGCTGCAGCAGGTCGTCGCCCTTGCCCGGCCCCTGCGGCGGCTGGCCGAGCAGGTGGCGGTGCAGGAAGACCCGCCGCGCCAGCGAGTTGTCTAGGATCGGCATGGCCGGCGCCATGCCTCAGACCTTGCGGAGCGTGTCGCCGTAGTTGATCTTGGGCGCCAGCTCGATCTTGCCCTCGGGCGTCTCCTTGCCCGCCAGCCGGTCGAGGATGATGTTCGCCGCGAGCTTGCCAATCTCCTGCCGGCAGCTGTCCATCGTGGCCAGCTTGCGCGGCAGGCCCTGGAGGAGCGAGACGTCGTTGAACCCGGCGAGGCCGATCTTGTTCGGAATGTCGTATTTCTGCTCGGTCATCCAGAGCAGCCCGCCGGCCCCGATCATATCGTTGGAATAATAGAGGAAATCCAGGTCCGGGTGGCGCACCATCATGTTGCGCGTCATCTCGCGGCCCTTCGCCAGTGCGGAACCGTCGGTGTAGAATTCCGTGTCCGCCACCTCGACCCCCGCCTTTGCAAGCGCCTGGGTGAAACCTTCGTAGCGTTTGCGCGCGCGGTAATCCCGTCCCAGGCTGGTGCCGAGGAAGCCTATCTTGCGGTGACCGGCGGCGATGATCGCCTTGGCCATTTCGCGGCCGGCCCGGCGGTGCGAGATGCCCACGGCGGAATCGATCGGCGTGCCGTCGGTGTCCATGATCTCGACCACGGGGATGCCCGCCGCCTGCATCATGGCGCGGGAGGCGTCGGAATGTTCGAGCCCCGCGATGATCACCCCCGAGGGCCGCCACGACAGCATCTCGTAGAGGACCTTCTCCTCCTTCGCCTGGTCGTAGTCGGTGACACCGACCACCGGCTGCAGGTCGGTATCTTCCAGCGTGCGGCTGATGCCGGTCATCACCTCGGGAAAGACGAGGTTCGACATGGAGGGGATGATCACCGCCACGAGGTTGACCCGCTGACTGGCGAGCGCCCCTGCGATCTTGTTGGGCACGTAGCCGAGGCGCTTGGCGGCCTGCAGCACCTTCTCCCGCGTGGCAGGAGAGACATCGCCGCGGTTGCGCAGCACACGGCTGACGGTCATCTCGGAGACGCCTGACGCCTCGGACACATCGCGAAGGGTGAGCGGGCGTGTATCGGATCGGGTCACGGGCAGCGTCCTGTGTGATTGACCCAATTCGTAGCGCGAAGTGCCTTGAGGGATCAAGCCGTGGCAACTGTCCCCCGGTGCCGGCCGCACTCCGTAAGCGCGTGGTCGCTGGGCCTTTCCATGTTCCGGGCCGCGTCGCGCCGAGTTGAGATGCCGTCACGGTGTCCGCGCCAGCTGCCTCTGCCTGCTCGACCGAAACCTTGGCACCTGTCTTCGATCTGTCTTTCGCGTCGTGGTCCGTCAGGCGCCGCGCAGGTTGCAATCCAACCACCGGCCCGCCGGACCACGGAATCGAGGGGCGGCACCCGGCGCCCCGAGCGGCGGGACCCGGCCAGCGCGCTCTCAGAACTCGGCCCAACTTTCGTCTACCGGGCTCTCTGCGGGGGGCGCGTTGACCACCTGCCGGGGCATCGCCATGCGGCTGGGGGCGCCGTGCCGGATCACGGGGGTGTTCCCGGGGGCGATGCGGAAGGATGCAGCGATCTGGTTCAGTTTCGCCGCCTCGTTGACCATGACCTTGCCGGTGCCATGCACCTGCGTCGCCACCGCGGCATTCTTCTGGGTCACGCCATCCAGTTGATCGACGGCGGTGTTGATCTCCTCGAGCCCGGCGGATTGCTCGCGCGCGGCGGCGGCGATGGAGGAGACCGAGGCCGAGACTTTCTCGAAGTCGCTGATCAGGCTCTCGAAACTCTTGCCGGCCTTGTCCACCAGATCGACCCCGTTCACGACATTCTCGGCGCTTTCGTTGATCAAGGCGTTGATCTCCTTGGCAGCCTCCGACGACCGCTGCGCCAGTGCCCGCACCTCGGAGGCGACGACGGCAAAGCCACGGCCCGCTTCGCCGGCGCGGGCGGCCTCGACCCCCGCGTTCAGAGCGAGGAGATTGGTCTGGAAGGCCAGGTCCTCGATCACCGAGGTGACCTGCGTGATCTTCTGGGACGAGCCCGAGATCTGATCCATGGCGGTCATCGCGTGGCCGACGACCCTGCCGCTGGTCTCCGCGTCCTCGCGGGCGCGGGCCATGACCCTGTCCGCGTCGCTGGCAGAGTCGGCGGTGGATTTGACCGAGGCGGAGAGCTCCGTGATGGCAGCCGCAGTTTCCTCGAGGCTGGCGGCCTGTTCGATGGCCTTCTGGCTCAGGTCGTTGGAGGCGTTCTCCACCTCGCGGGCGTTGCTGTCGATCTCGCTTGCCGCGCCAACGAGGGAGGTGATCGTCTCGTTCAGCCGGGTCAGCGCGTCATTGAAGCCTCGGCGCAGCCCCTCGTATTCCGAGGCGAAGGGCGAGGCGATCTCGGCCGTGAGGTTGCCGGCGGCCAGCTCGGCGATCCCGGCGCTGAGGCGATCCACGACGACCTGCTGCTCGGCGGCCTGCCGATCGCGGGTCATGCGCTCTGCCTGGGCCTCGGTCAGCCGGTCGCAGAGGTTCTCGAGGCTGCGGGCAAGGTCGCCGACGTCCTCACCGCGCGCGGTGAAGGGGATGGGAGAGGCATAGTCGCCACGAGACATCCCCGTGAGCCGGGCACCCAACTGGCTGAAGGGGCGCGAGATCGCCCGCCCGGCAAGCCAGCCGATCAGCGCGATGACCGCCATCATCCCGGCCAGTTGCAGGATCATGGCGCTGCGCAGAGCCTCCAGCGGGGCCATCAGCTCGGCCTCGGCCTGTTGGACCACGACGGCCCAGCGGGCGTCGCCGAAGGACATGACCTGGGCGGTCAGCAGCGCAGGTGCCCCGTGCAGGCCGGTGGTTTCCATCCGGTTGACCGCAACCCCCTCGAATGCCCTGTCGACCGCCGCCAGTTTGGGTGCGGGCTCCAGCCAGGCGGGTGCCTGTGGAAAGCGAGAGCCCGAGCGCATCCGCCCGTCCGGCCCGATGACATAGGCGTCGCCCGTGTCTCCGACAGCGCCATTGGCCCGCAGCTGTGCGTCGATCCAGCGATGCGACAGGACATAGGCCAGCGTGCCGACCTGCGCGCCTGTCCGGTCATAGAGGGCGATGGCCATGGCGGCATCGGGATGGGCGGGCAGGGCGCCGTCGAAATCCGCGAACCGCGGGCCATCGGCCCCCGCGGCCGCCCGCACGGCATTGGCAAGCGGGCTGGCGGCGAGGCTGCCGCCGCTCAGCGGCAGGCCGAAGCTCTCCTCCTTGGCCGCGGAATAGAGCACCGTCCCGTCCCGTCCCGCGATCACGATGTCGAGCAGCCCGCGCGCCTTCATCAGGCTGCGGAAGTACGGGTGATACTTGGCGTGCATGAAGTCGTATTGCGAGCCGGTCCCCGTGCTGGTGAGTTCATCCCGGCGCTGCGGCGGGTTCGGATTCTCGGTGATATACTCCCGCCGCAGCACCTGCCCCGGGTCACCCTCGAGCGCGCCCCAGGCGAGGGCAAAGGAGCTAGCCGCCGCGAGGACCGTCGGATTGGCGCCCTGCGCGGCAAGGCTCGCGTCGACCTCCGTCAGCTCATCGTGGATCGCATCGGCGTAGGTCTTCACGAGGCTGCCCTGCTGCTGCGAGACCTGCTCATCAAGGATCGCGCGGGCGTCCACGTAGGCGGTGGCGGAGACGACGCAGGCCGCCAGAAGGGCGACACCGGTGACCAGAAGCGGCAGCTTCACGACCAGCCGGAGATTGCCGAGTATCGCGCGCGATGGGAGCGGCCCGCGCCTGCCGGCATCCGTCGTGGTGGACGAACCCGCGATATCAGTCATCCTGTGATCCCCTGCATTGCTCCGGCCCGTGCCGGCGGTCCTGCAGAGTGTTGGCGGGGGGATCTTTCTGTGCGCTTAAGCAAGGCGAAAACACCGATCCAGGCCCCCGATTAAGTGTCGCGCATTTTTCCTATCTCGGAGAACTTTGGCGGTCCGGGGCAAAAAATGCCCGGTTCTCCCAATCGTCGCGAGACATCCGCCAAGGGATTTGCTAGGCGGAGCGCGCTGGCCCCGTGGCTCAACTGGATAGAGCAGCCCCCTCCTAAGGGGCAGGTTACAGGTTCAAGTCCTGTCGGGGTCACCAAAAAATCAAGAAAAACAAATGCCTTGTGGCGGCGCTGGGTTTGGCCTGTGCGCCGCCCGGCAGAACGTGGCAGGAACAGAGCGCCTCGCGGCATCGGGCTTCCGTACAAATCCCGTACAGTCTGTTCGCGAATGTTCTGGTCTCGCAAACGAAAACCCCGGCGCGCTGGCGGGCGCAACCGGGGTCGAAGGTCTCTGGGAAACCGTTCATTTGCAGCCCGAAGATAGCGCTCTTCTAGAGGCGCGTCACCCCATCATCGCACTGCATTGGGGGATCACGGTATGAGCGGCATCCCCTCCTTCTCCGAACAGATGCGCCCGGCGCACCTGAGCACCGTGAAGGCGCTCGGCTATGCCCTCACTCTGGGGGATTCGAGCGCTTGGTGGGGGCTGGTGCCGGTGTTCGCGGCGCGTCTCACCCGCGAAGAGCGTGCACACCTCGCCTTCATGGTGCTCAAGTCCCTCGATCCTGAGGCGTCCTGCGCGACCGCAGCTGCAGCTGGGATTGGTATAGGTCATCCTCTGCCACCGCTTCTAGGGGTGATGGATGATGCGACCCGGTGGGCCACCTGGGCCTCGCCTGCTGAGCTGGACGCATATTGCCTTGCCTGCTTCAAGGCGATGCGCCCTGGGCGGCAGGCTGCCTTTCTCGACTATGTGAGTGGGAGGGCGGCGGCGTGAAGGTAGCGACAAACAAGAACGTGAGACCGCTATCGGAGCCCGGCTCACTTGGGCCTCGCGCCGTCACTCTTTTGAACCGGGCGCAATGGTCCGGCGATGTGACCCCCGAACTCGACCGCCAGTACATCGTGAAGGGCTGGCTCGACAGAGCCACCATCTCGGTGGTCTACGGCCCGTCCAATGTGGGCAAGAGCTTCTTTGCCGTCGATGTGGCACACCATGTCTCGAAAGGCATGGCGTGGGGCAACCGGCGCACGAGAAAGGGCCGGGTTCTGTACCTCGCGGCAGAGGGCGGCGGGAACTTCATCAATCGTGTGGCTGCCCTCGATGACCCCCAGTTCTGGCTGATGTGCCAGCCGATCACGCTGACCGGGCGGGAGACACAGGCTCAGCCGCTCGCTGAAGTCATGGATCATCTCGCGCAAATCGGAGGCGAGCGCTTCGACCTGATCATCCTCGACACGATGGCGCGTGTGATGGGCGGTCTTGATGAGAACGCGGCGCCGGACATCGCTGATCTGGTCCGAAACCTCGACGTGATCCGCACCGCGACTGGCGCCCATGTCATGCTCATCCATCACACCGGGAAGGACGCAGCACGGGGCGCGCGCGGCCACTCATCCTTGCGCGCGGCGGTGGATACCGAGATCGAGCTGACGCGGGATGATTTCGGTACCATCACGGCAGAAGTCACCAAGCAGCGCGACGGGCCTACCGGGTATCGCTTCGAGTATCGGCTACGCCAAGTCGAACTCGGGGAAGACCAAGACGGCGATCCGGTGACCACATGCGTAGTAGAGCCAGCGTTGCCGATGGATGGAACGAAGGCGGCAATCCCGGAGACGGCGCAGAAGGCCCTCGCGGTGCTCTCTGAGCTTTTGTCTGAGCCTAAGCATGCTTTGGAGCATACGCGCTCAGGCGGTGCGCTCTGCGTCCGCGTTGAGCAGTGGGCAGAGGCATGCGCTCTGCCTGATGTGATCTCCGCATCTGCGGAGCCCGAGAACAGGCGCCGCATGTGGCGGAAGAGCCGTGATCAGCTGGTGACGGCTGGGTTGATCCGCCACGAGGACGGCCTTGTCTGGAAGGTAGGTGCCCCATGATTTGAACCGGACCGAGCGCCTTGGTCCGGTCTGGTCCGGTCCGGTCCGGCGCTTCGGACCAAGATTTGCGGTCCGGTCTGGTCCGGATCGGTCCGTAAAGAGACAACCTACTGCGGTGCTTAGAGAAATCGGTTTCTCGCACTTGGTCCGGTTCAGGTCCGGACCTTTGGGTCAGGCGAATGCTGGTCCGGACCGCAGGTAGGTTGGAAGGGCCCCCTTAGGGGGGCCTTCCACCCGGTCGGAGCACGCCCGGATCGCCGAGATTAGGTCCGCCACCACCGGGGGCGGGTCCAAAGTCTGGTTGCGGTCCGAAAGAAGCCCCGTGCTCCCCCCATCCACAGATTTTTTTCTGCCAAGGAGGAATTTCTAAGTGCCTGAACAGATGAAACTTTTCCCAATGGAGGACGCCGGGGCACCTGCGCCAGCAGGTCGCCCAAGACGCGAATTTTCCCAACAGGAACAAGAGCTTGTGGAGAGGCTGCTTACTGCCGGGAAGACCACCCACGAAATCGCAGCCAAAATTGGCTGCTCACAGCCAACCCTCCGCCATTTCTTTCAAGGCGGTCCCGGTTGGAACCCACACGGCAAGGGGCCGAAAACAAAGGAAAATCAAGATGAATGATATCGAATACGAAGAGCAGTGCCGGGCAAAAATCGACGAGCAACTGCACGAAGCGGACTTGGCAGGCAATGACCGGGTCAAAGTGCTGCGGTCTTCGCTGATCTGCCTCGAGGTCCAACGGCGGATGCTCGAGGAGGCGCTGGCCGATCAGGGTTGTGACCTGGACGCAATCCACACCGATGCCATCACGCCGACGATCCGTAAGGGTCTTTACCTGGTGCGCGCGGGTGCGGCCAGCGCGGGCATGACGCCTGCAGAAACCGCTGGACTGCTCTTCGGAGCAGCCATGCGGGTTGCAGAGAACAACCGTGGGCCGCAGCTGGCCTTCGTCTGGGCCTCGCGGATGCTGGCGAAGTTTGCGGACTTGACGGATCGGGGGGCGGCATGCAAACACTGATGAGTGTTCGCCGGATGTTCGCGGGCGCAACCTCTTCGGAGGGGCGCCCTACCGCAACAGACCGCAGGAACGCACCTCAGATCGGAACCGCGCCAGCGGGCCTCGAGGAAACCGGGATGCTATCGCATCCTTCGTTTTGTCGTGGAGCTGGAGCAGTTCAATGACCCTCCAAAAATTTGATACCTCGCCGCGTCTGTCACCGGCCTTCAGCCTCGAAATGAAGGCCAGCCCGCAAGGCGTCATCGAAGGTCTGGCATCGCCGTTCGGCGGTACGCCTGATTCCTACGGCGATTGCATCGCACCTGGCGCGTTCACGAAGTCCATCGCCTCACATCGCGCCGCAGGCACCATGCCTGCGCTTCTCTGGGCGCATGACCCCAGCAAGCCAGTTGGGACATGGAAGCGCATAGAGGAGCGCCCGGACGGCCTTCATGCCGAAGGGCAACTCAATCTCAAGACGCAGGCAGGGCAGGAAGCCTTTGAGCATGTGAAAGCGGGCGACTCCACGGGCCTCTCGATTGGCTTCGTCCTTCCGGCCGGCGCGACCACCTGGCGCGAGGGGGCTCGCTGGATCCTTGAGGCCGACCTTCTCGAGGTCAGCCTCGTAACGATCCCGGCGGCGCCGAAGGCCCGCATTCATTCCGTGAAATCGCTCGAGATCCGCTCGCGGACCGAGCTGCGGGACCTTCTTAGGGAAGCGGGACTCGCGCGCGCGGCGGCAGAAAAACTCAGCCTGGGCGGATGGCCTGCCCTTGCTGGCAACGAAACCAACATGGCGGAGATCGGCGCACTGCTGCGCGCCTCTGCCTCCAAGCTGAAAGGCTAACAGATGAACATTGAAGACATTCAAGCAACCCTTGGTGAAATTGAGCGCAAGGCAGCCGCTGGTGCTGCTCTGCGCGAGGACCTGGGCAAGATCGGCGATCGGCTTGCGGCCCTCGAGATGCGGAATACCGACCTCGAACAGATGCTCGCGAGCGGGAACCGCCGTGGGGGCAGTGCCGAGCGCGGCACTCCGGAACAGCGCGAACACCTCGAGGTGTTTAAAAAGTGGCTGCGGAACCCGAAATCTAGCCGCATCCGTGGTGAACTTGAGGTTGCCGAAACCAAAGCTGCGTCTGGCCTCACGGACACCGCAGGCGGCGCCCTGGTGCCCGAACTCATCCTCGGCGAACTTAACCGCCGCGTGAAAGACGGCAGTCCCATGCGGCAACTCGCGAACGTCATGGATGTTGCCTCGGGGGACATGAAGTACCCCATCGGCAACAATGATGCGACGAGCGGTTGGGTAGGGGAAACCGATACCCGCGCGGCAACCGGCGAGCCGACCATTGAGTCGCGCACCCCGACCGGCGGCACGGTCTATGCCTACATCAAGGCGACCGAAGAGCTGCTGCAAGACTCGCGGTTCCCGATTGATGAATGGTTCGTCAATGCCGTGACGGATGAGATTATCAGCACCGAAGGCGCGGCATTCATCAGCGGGAACGGGACGAAGAAGCCGACCGGCCTGCTGAACGCGGTGCCTGACCGTCGATGACAACATCACGGAACCCGGTATGGTCAAGTGGTACATCCGGCGCCGCGTGTTTGGGACGCCGCTCGATACCGAAGCGATGCTCGCGGTGAAGTGCGCTGAAAGCTGAGGCACACCACCAATCGAAAAGGGGCGCCCTGCGCCCCTTTTTTCATCTACCCTGCATATACATCGCGCGTGAAGCATGCGGCAGCCCACGGGTGCGCGGACTAATTCCGCTTCCGCCGGCAGCTGTGCTCAGGCACTCGTCTTCCAGCGACCACCATCAAGAGGGGGTAGCGTCGAGTACGGAAGGTCAAAATCGCAACGAATGCCGCTATCAACTTCGTCACGCTGTGCCGGTTTTACAGTCCGGCCTTGATCTGCGAGCGTTCGCCGCAGGTCGGCCAGTTCTGCTGCGAACTCGGCTTCACTCTTTGCGTGCATGTTACCCTCCCAGGTTGATCAGGCGATGCTTCGTGTGGATTGCGACGCCAGACCCTATTTTACCACAGTAGTCAATGAAAAGATCGTAGTACTCTCGGACAGCGCTATTCAAACCTGCGTCAGCTCCGAAGTTTTCAATCTTGAGCTTCAGCTTCTCTGACTCAAGGACGCGCATCGGGATGCCTCGACCATGCGAGTTCCACTCTGTTGCATCCCCTAGAAGCTCGGCGATCTCTGTTGCGCGTTGCTTCTTATAATCCTCATCAACTGGGCTCCCGTCGGTCTCTCGGTGGGTCCAGTCCTTGAACTTGTACTTAGTAAGCCACGCTTCGATCAGGTCTGCGGAGTGCTTGCGGGCCTGTTCGATGGTGAAGAGTTCCGCCGGGTCAAACTTTCTGACAAGGAACTCAACTTCGGCCAGGGTAATCTCGCCGTTTCGGCTCTTGTCGATCAGGCTGTTGTACTTCCCGAGGTAGCCCATCCCAGGAACCCATCTGCCATCGCGATTGTAGATCTGCGGGTCAATCGGCCCCAGAACCGAGTAGTAGTCCATATAGATCGCATCTCCGGACAGGCAAAGCACCGTGCCGGCCGAGTAGGCGAAGTTTGGGACCACGAATATCACTGTGTCAAAGTGGTGACGGAACACGTCGCTGAGGCGCTCGACGACCTCGACGCTACCGCCGTTCGTCTCGATGACCACCACCAGTTGGTTACGCCGCCCCTGGGTAGCAGCAATATGCTCAACCTCGCGCCTCACCGTGTCGTCGATGCCAATCTGCATCGGCGCGCGAATTAGGATTACTTCACCTTTAAGCTGGTCCTCAAGCGCCGCGCACTTCTGTGCCAAGAGCTCCTGGATGATGTCGTCGGTTTTAATCGCTACCATGGGTTCAATATCCTAAACTCTGCGAGAATCAGAATCGAAGCCGAACCATGTGTCAAGTACTTCGCTTTACTTCTCTATGCATGAATACGCTAATTTTCCATCAACGTGCGCGCGGACACTTCAGTGGTCCAAGGTGGGGGCACTCCTGAAGCCTAGCTCGCGGTGCTGACGTCGGCGCGACTGCGAAGCGTTGCGGCCCAGCTTGCGGTGCGCGGCTCCTCACACTGCCTGTTCAGGTTGCTGCTGAAGGTCTGGCGCGCTATTGGCACGATAGGTAGTCCAGTCCCCCGAGGGGGATTGACCGTTTCGCGTCTTCTGGGCAATGTGTCCGTGGGCTTCGAAACCCGGACGATGATAGCTGCAACACCTGACTAGGGTTTCATCCGTTGGCGCGGATGACAGCGAATGCGTGACCGCTTGGCGGCGTCACGACCACCGACAGCATATGTCGGGGTGGTGGCGCTATGCAAGACCTTCGGGAAAAACGTCACGCCTCTCTCATCGGAGGTTTCGAACACCCCGGCGCCAGTCCGTCGCTGGCATGGCCTTCGAAAGCCGCAACGATGAGAACCAAAATGACCCAACAAACGACCCGCCCGGACTCCGCCCTGTCGCCTGACGATTGGGCCGTGTTTCACGACGCCCTCGTGCTGGCCCATGACGCCCTGGGCAAAACGCCCGAGGAGGTGGACCCCGCTTACCTGAGCGTCTGCTGTGCTGACCTACGAAGCGCCCTGCGCCGTGTTGGGGGTGCAGCATGAAGACGTTCAAAGCCACCACCATGTCTCGCCGCACTATGCTGACCACGTTTTCCTCTACTGGCGCGATGCTCACCTTGCCTGTGTTGGGCCGAGCTGACGTAGAAGACCCGATCCTACCGCTGTACAGACAGTGGGTCAGTGCGCGCGCCGAATGGTATCGCTACGCCGACCTGCCTGGCAATGGTGACTGGGACATGCCGGAGAGCCAAGCAGCACAAGCCGAGGAAGATGCTGCGTTCTGGGCCTTGATCGAGATGACCCCAACTAGCATGGCAGGCATTGCTGCGCTGGCCCAAGTTCTATGGGACCTCGAGGGGCCCACAGTTACATTGGGTCAAGAAGGGTATCGCGAGCAGGCGTCTACTCCGAGCTGTAAGTTGATGAGCGCGATCTGGCGCGCGGCTAGCGGGCAAAAGGGTTTGCCGTTGGATAGCAAAATGGAGACAGATCAGCGCTGGTAGACATGCGCTCGAACTTTCGGTCATTGACTGATTGCGCGGAGTGTGAGACAACTTCGCTCATTGAGTGATGGAGCGAAAAATGCAGCTTAATGACTTTGCTGAAGAGTTCGGACTTGCACGGGCGGATGCTGAAAACTGGCTGGCGCGGGTCGAGCTGCGCACGGACTACCAGCCGACCGCGCGAGGGCGCTCGCGCGAGTTCAGCCGCGAGAACGTGGTTGAGCTCGCGATGATCGCCAGTCTGGTGGCGGTCGGCTTCCGTCCGTCGAAAGCGGTCGTCTGGGCTGAGATCGTCGTCGATGAATATCGCAACCGGCGGAGCGCGCCGGAGTTCCTGGCATTCCCTGCACAGAAATTCGAGCGCTGCATCAGCGGCGATGAAGTGTCGCCGGACCAACTGGCGGAACTCGCGGCGCTGTCGCCGTTTCGGGCTGCGATCATCATCAACTCCGGGGACGTCGTGCGCCGGGTCGAGTCGCTGTTCACAGAGGCCGCGCTTTGAGACGATAGGTGGTTGGTTCGCGAGGGCCAGCCGCCATGCCTCCGCACCGGCAGCGACTGCCGTCAAAGTAACACACTCCAAGAGTGGGGTTGGACATGAACAAGTCCCAGTTGATTGAAGGGTTGACGACTGGTTCGCGTCTATTGGACGACGGTAAAACCTGTGAGGAATGGTCCAGTATCCTCAAAAGCCGTGGTGTGAAGGCGGAACCGGATACTATCCGGAAAGAGGCGAACAAGCTCGACCTGGGGCACAAGATATTCGGGAAATTGTTTATCACTGGCGAGCAAATCGACCAGATGGGAGGGGTCTTGGAATGCCACTCGAGACAAAGCTGCGAGGCAACGTCTGGTGGGCGTCTGGCCGCGTCGAATACAACGGCCGGCCGATCTCCGGATACGTGCGGAGAAGCACTGGCTCATCTACGGAAAAAGGCGCAAGGGACTGGATCGAAGCCTACGAAGATGCCGAAATCCGTCGTTACCTCCTTGGTCCAGAAGCCGATAAGCTGACGATGGGTGATGCAATCAAGCTCTACAATGCCACTTCATCAGAGGCGAAGAGGCTACTCTTCATCGTGGAAGAGCTTGCAAGCCAAGGCGTGAACTTCCTCGCGCTGCCCGTCGATATTTTCACCGGAAAATACCTGCGGGAACTAGGACGCGACCTGAAACCGAACGCCGCAACGGACACGATGTGGCGCGAGGTCGTGTCTCCTATTCGCGCTGTCATCAACAACGCGCATGATCTCGGTAAGTGTCATCCGATCCGGGTGAAGCGATACTCCGAAAAAGAGCGAATTGCCCACGATGTCGCCCGTGGGAAGCAAAGCCGCGTCGAGCGCACCCCATCGGACAAATCGTGGATCGCTGCGTTCGGCGCGGCTGCTGATCCGTGGAATGCGGCCTTGGCCAGATTCATGTTTGAAACGGCTGCGAGGATCGACCAGGCGGTTTCTATCTCGCCTGGCGATCTCGATCTGATGAACAAGCGCGTCCGTCTCAAAGCGCAGAAGGGCCATCCCGAGCAGTGGGTCACGATCTCACATGCGATGATGGTTGAGCTTGCCAACCTGCCTCCGAAGCGGCCGAAGAACCGGAAGACAGGCAAGCTGATGGAGGCGCGCGTTTTTGGTTACGGCAGCCCCACGGGATACCATGGCCGTTGGAAGACGATCTGCAAGCAGGCGGGTATCCCGTATCTCTCGGCGCACCCTGCGGGGCGCCATGGTTTCTTCACAGAGCTCACTGTGCGGCAAGGTGTGGACCCGGTGGAGGCAGCGAGGGCTGGACGGTGGTCAGACGCTTCTCTGCCGATGAAAACCTATGCGCATGCCGAGCAAAATGAGGCGGATATAAGAGAGAGATTTCGTACAGATCGCGTACAAGTCGACGAGCGAAAAGTCGTTAACAGTCAGAATAGTAAAGGAAAATCGAAAGATGGATGAAACCCTCCTAAGGGGCAGGTTACAGGTTCGAATCCTGTCGGGGTCACCAGCTTCCCGCTCCGGATCATCCCCTCGGCACCGCGGCGTCCCCGCCGGTCCTAGCCGAGCGAGACCAGTGCCTCGGCCACTTTCACCGGGTCGTACTTCGGCGCGCTGTCCTGTTTCAGCGCCATCCGGTGACAGGGGATGCCGTGGCGCTCCGTGACGGCGGTGCAGTCCGTTTCGGAGGTTGAGCTGTCGCAGAGCACGTGGGTGATCAGATCGGCCGTCGCCGGGCCCGCGCCGGTATCCGCCCGCAGCGGTGCGAGGAGCGCCCCCACCTGCGCGGCGAGGTCATGGCCAAGCGCCTCCGGGTCGGGGCCGAGGCTGGGCAGGTAGACCTTTGGCACGGGACGGGCCGCGATCGCCCGCCCGACCCCGGAGGGCAGAAGGTTGGCGATGACGCTGGAATAGAGGCTGCCGGGCGGAAAACAGATCACGTCGGCCCGGGCGATGAGCCTGCGGTTGCGCTCAGGCAAGGGGATCAGGCCGGGCGCGATTTCGCCCGCGCCATCGCTGAGGAAGCAGCGCCGGATCGGCCTGTCGAGCGGCGGCGCCTCCTTGCCGCTGATCAGCCGCTGGCCGATCACCCGCCGCCCGTCGGCGAGCTCGACACCCAGTTGCAGCGTCTCGTCCACCACGGAGCGGACGGTGCCGCGCACGTCCACCATCTTGGACATCAGGAACAGCACCGGTTCCAGCTTGCGCCCGTGGCTGAGGTAGCCCCCGGCAAGGATCAGGTTTCCGATGCTGGCATTGCGGTAGTCGAAGCCAGCCGGGGCCGCCTCGAGGAAATGCCCGAGCAGCGTCTGGATCAGCGCGCCCATGGGCTGCGGCACGGCGACGGCCAGCGGGTGTGTGCCGGCGGCGATCTGCGCCACCTCCGCCCGCAGCGCATCGGGCGCGGCCTCCTGCGACAGGCGATAGCTGAAGAGCGCGTAGATGTCCGGCTGGCCCAGCACGGTCTCGTCGGCGAGGGCCATCAGCCGGCTGCGCAGGTCGCCGACGGCGGGCATGCCGAAGGCCTCGCGCAGGACCTGCGAACTGCCGCCGCTGTCGAAGGGCGTGATCAGGTGCACGGAGTTGAACGTGTAGGTCTTGAGCTGCCGAGAGATCCCGTTGAGCGCGCTGCCGCCACTGAAGAACAGCACCCGCGGGCCAAGGTGCGGCGCGCTGCGGGCCCGGGCGACGCGCAGGTCGTCGGGCACCGGGACCTGACGCTCGATCCGGAGGTCTGTCATCCTGCGCTCATCCGGCGGTCGTCTCCATCCTGCGAGGGGCTGCGTGTCTCGGGCACGCGCGCGGCGCTGTCTCGCAGGGCAGGGGACCTGCTCCGCCGGGCGGTGTCAAGCGGCGAACAGGCGAGGCAAGGCGCCGGGGTCACGCCCGGTGGTCTGACGGTTTCGAGGGGGCAGGACGCGGGCACTGGCAGGCGAAAGCAGGCGGGCGCCAGCCAGTGAGTCCAGCCGGGGGCGGACGGGAGGCGGTGCTTCAGGCCCACGCGCGTCGTTGTCCGGACCGCGGAGTGGCAGCGGGTCGGGGCCCGTGTCGTGAGAGCCGCCCTGCGACCACCGTCAGGGCAGGCCCCGGCCAAGAGAAAAGGGGCGCCGCCTGCCGGCGCGCCCCTCTCCGCGTGTTGCATCCATCCTGCGGCCCGATGGCCGCGTCCGGGTCAGCCCGCCTGGGTGAAGAAGCGGGTGTCGAGGTAGGCTTCGATCGCTTCCGAACCGCCCTCGGTGCCGTAGCCGCTGTCGAGGATGCCGCCGAAGGGCACCTCGGGGATGCCGAGGCCGAGGTGGTTCACCGTCATCATCCCCGCCGCCACGCGCGAGCGCAGCTGGTCGGCGGTGGTGGAGTTGGTGGTGAAGGCATAGGAGGCGAGGCCGAAGGGCAGCCGGTTTGCCTCGGTGTAGGCCTCTTCCGGGTCCGAGAAGCGGTTGATCACGGCGACGGGGCCGAAGGGCTCCTCGTTCATGATCCGGGCCGAGGTCGGCACGTCCGCGACAACCGTGGGCTCGAAGAACCAGCCCTTGTTGCCGATCCGCTTGCCGCCGGTCAGCAGACGGCCGCCCTGATCCACGGCATCGCCGATCAGCTCCTGCAGCGCGGGGATGCGGCGGCTGTTGGCCAGCGGGCCCATGTCGACACCCTCTTCGGTGCCGGCGCCGACCTTCACCTTGGCCGCAGCCTCGGCGAAGCCCTCGGTGAAGCGGTCGGCGACGCCGTCCTGCACGAGGAAGCGCGTGGGAGAGACGCAGACCTGCCCCGCGTTGCGGAACTTGTGCGCCACCATGAGCGAGAGCGCCTTGTCGATGTCCGCGTCATCGAAGATCAGCACCGGCGCATGGCCGCCCAGTTCCATCGTGGCACGCTTCATATGCAGCCCGGCGAGGGCGGCCAGCTGCTTGCCCACGGGGGTGGAGCCGGTGAAGGAGATCTTCTTGATGGTCGGATGCGGGATCAGGTACTCCGAGATCTCCGCCGGAACACCGTAGAGCAGGTTCACCACGCCCGCCGGCACGCCCGCATCGGCGAAGCAGCGGATCAGCTCTGCGGGGGAGGCGGGGGTCTCTTCCGGGGCCTTCACGATGATCGAGCAGCCCGCCGCGAGCGCGGCGGAGAGCTTGCGAACCACCTGGTTGATCGGGAAGTTCCAGGGCGTGAAGGCGGCCACCGGGCCGACCGGCACCTTGTGGGTCATGTTCAGCACGCCCGGGGCGCGGGCGGGGATCACCTGGCCGTAGGTGCGGCGCGCCTCTTCGGCGAACCAGTCGATGGTGTCGGCGGCCATGACCACTTCCAGTTTCGACTGGGGCAGGGGCTTGCCCTGCTCGGCGGTCATCATGGCGGCGATGGCATCGGCGCGCTCGCGCATCAGGTCGGCGGCGCGGCGCATCAGCTTGGACCGCTCCATCGCGGGCGTCACGCGCCAGATCTCGAAGCCGTTCGCGACCGAGGCGAGGGCGCGGTCCATGTCGGGCTTGGTGGCGTGGGCCACCTGGCCGATGACCTCCTCCGTGGCGGGGTCCACCACGTCGATCCGCAGGCCTTCGGCCCCGTCGCACCAGGTGCCGTCGATGAAAAGCCGGGTGTCGGGATAGGTCGTCATACTCTGTCCTGTGGTTGAGGGGGCCCTTGTCGCGCGGGCCGATGCGCAGGGCGTAAGCAAAGCGCGGCAGCGGATCAAGCCAGCCTTGCATAATACTTCCTTATCCGGGGTATTGCGCGTCCGTCCTGACCCTGTCGCGCTGCCCCGGGGGCACCCTCGCGCCCGTCCATGCACCGCCACGCACCCCCACCTGCCGGGGCAGAGCGACGCAAGGCGGCGCTTGCGGTTTCGCCACGGCGCAAAAGACGATATTGCGGAGCGGCACAGGATGGAGCGGAGGCCCGGGCCTCCCGGGGGAGCGGCTGGTGAACACGGAACAGATGGCGGAACAGGTGATCGCGGGCGACCGCCGGGCCCTGAGCCGGGCGATCACCCTGGTGGAAAGCGCCCGCAAGGACCATCGGGAGCAGGCCGTCGCGCTGATCGAACGTCTTGCGGGCTCGGGCCGGCAGGCGCTGCGCATCGGGCTCTCCGGCACCCCGGGCGTGGGCAAGTCCACCTTCATCGAAAGCTTCGGCATGATGCTGACGGCGCAGGGGCTGCGCGTCGCCGTGCTGGCGGTGGACCCGTCCTCGGCGCGCTCCGGGGGCTCGATCCTCGGTGACAAGACCCGGATGGAACGGCTCTCGCGCGATCCGAACGCCTTCATCCGCCCCTCGCCCAGCCAGACCCAGCTTGGCGGCGTGGCGCGCCGCAGCCGCGAGGCGGTGGCGATCTGCGAGGCGGCGGGCTTCGATGTCGTGCTGATCGAGACGGTGGGCGTCGGCCAGTCCGAAACCGTGGTGGCCGAGATGGCCGATCTTTTCATCCTGCTGCTGGCCCCCGCGGGCGGGGACGAGCTGCAGGGCGTCAAGCGCGGGATCATGGAGATGGCCGACATCATCCTCGTGAACAAGGCCGACGGCGATCTCAAGCCGGTCGCGACCCGCACCTGTTCGGACTACGCCGGGGCCCTGCGCCTGCTGCGCAAGCGTCCGCAGGATCCGCAGGGCTTTCCCAAGGCGATGATGGTCTCCGCCATGGAGGAAACCGGCCTCCAGACCGCCTGGGACGAGATGCAGGCCCTCACCGCATGGCGCCGCGAGAGCGGCCATTTCGACGGCATGCGTGCGGCGCAGGCGCGCTACTGGTTCCGCGAGGACGTGCGCAACGCGCTGCTGTCCCAGCTCGACACGCCCGAGGCCCGCACTCGGATGGCCGATCTCGCGGCGGAGGTCAGCGCAGGGGGCCTCACCCCCGCCCGCGGGGCCGAGGAGATGCTGCACTGGCTGCGCCGCGCGTGACGCGCTTCATTTTCTTGCCCCGAGTATCCTCGGGGGATGGCCCCACAGGGGCCGGGGGCAGACAGCCCCCTGCGCGCCCGAGGCGTGCCCCAACAACGAGCATTCAAACCCCGGCCAAGGCACGATAGTTTGACCGTCATGGATTCGGCACTCGACTGGCACATGGCAAAGGCCCTGCTGGAATGGCAGGTGGAACTCGGCGCGACCGAGGCGATCCTCGATGCGCCGGTGAACCGCTTCGAGCTGCCCAAGGCCGAGCCCGCCGCCGTGGCCCCCAAGACGAAGGACGGCCGCCCCGTCGCGCCGCCGCCCCCCGTCAACCGGGCCGAACCCGACGCGGTGGAGATCGCCCGCCATGCGGCCCAGCAGTGCGGCAGCCTCGAGGCGCTGCAGGCGGCGCTGGCGGGCTATGAACATTGCGCGCTCAAGCAGGGGGCCAAGTCGCTGGTCTTCAGCGACGGCCACCCGGGCGCGAAACTGATGATCATCGGCGAGGCCCCGGGCCGCGACGAGGACCGCGAGGGCAAGCCCTTCGTCGGCCGCGCGGGCCAGCTGCTCGACCGGATGCTGGGCGCGATCGGCATGGACCGCCGCTCCGACGACCCGGCCAAGGCGGTCTACATCACCAACGTGGTGCCCTGGCGTCCGCCGCAGAACCGCGATCCCGAGCCGAAGGAAATCGCGATGATGCTGCCCTTCATCCAGCGCCACGTGGCCTTGGTGAAGCCGGACGTTCTGATCCTGATGGGCAATACCTCCTGCCAGGCCGGGCTGGGGCAGCGCGGCATCCTCAAGCTGCGCGGTCACTGGGCCGAGGCCTATGGCCGCCCCGCCATGCCCATGACCCATCCCGCCTACCTGCTGCGCCAGCCGTTGGCCAAGCGCGAGGCCTGGGCCGACCTGCTGGCGATCCGTGCCCGGCTGAACGGGGCCTGAAATGGGGGCCTGAAATGGGAGCCTGAAATTGGGGCTTGAAATGGGAGCCTGAGCGGCGTGCCTCCGACGCCCGGCGCCCCGCCCGCCCCGTTCCGGGCCGCTTTCCAAGGCCCATTCTGCGGGACCAGCCAGACACGATACCGAAACCAGATCGACGACCTGCTCAAGGAGAGGCCCATGGCCGAGGAAAAACCCTTCATCCCCGTCCGGATCGCGGTTCTGACCGTCTCCGACACCCGCTCGCTGGCCGAGGACCGCTCGGGCGGCACGCTGGTGGGGCGGATCGAGGCGGCGGGCCATCACCTCGCGGCCCGGACGATCCTGCGCGACGACCGCGCCGCCATCGCCGATCAGCTGCGTACCTGGATCGCCGACAAGGAGATCGACGTGATCCTTTCCACCGGTGGCACCGGGCTGACCGGCCGTGATGTCACCGTCGAGGCGCACCGCGATGTCTACGAGAAGGAGATCGAGGCCTTCGCCACGGTCTTCACCATCGTCTCCATGAAGAAGATCGGCACCTCCGCGGTGCAGAGCCGGGCCACCGGCGGCGTGGCGGGCGGCACCTATCTCTTCGCGCTGCCCGGCAGCACCGGCGCCTGCAAGGATGCCTGGGACGAGATCCTCGTCCACCAGTTCGACTATCGGCACAAGCCCTGCAACTTCGTCGAGATTTTTCCCCGTCTCGATGAACACCTGCGACGGAAATGACAGGGGCCTGCGTAGGACCCTATACTCAAGATCGTAACGGGAACGTGGCTTGGCGAAAGCGACGTTGCCCTGTTGACTCATCCTGCCGGGCGTTCCGGCCGTAAGCCATTTCAAGACCTGACCGAGGTGCCATGCGTTTCCTGCGCCAGAGCCTGACTGGATTGTTCCTCCTCGCCCTGACCCTGGCGGGGCTGCTCTATGCCGGTGTCCTCGTGAAGGACGCGGTGCAGGACCGGATGAGCCAGGAACCCCGCATCCCGCAGGCGCGGGAGCGGATTTTCACAGTCAACGTGGTGCCCGCGCAGGGCGAACGCATCGCCCCGGTGATGGAGGCCTACGGCGCCATCGCCAGCCGGCGCGAGTTGCAGATCCGCGCTGCTGCTGCAGGGCGGCTGGTGGAGTTGTCCGAGGATTTCGAGGATGGCGCGGCGGTGACCGCGGGGCAGGTGCTGGCCCGGCTCGACCCGGCCCCGGCGCAGGCCGCACTCGACCGCGCAGATGCAGACCTGATGGATGCCGAGGCCGAGCGTCGCGACGCCGAGCGCGCGCTGGAGATCGCCCGTGACACGCTCACCGCCGCCGAGGAACAGGCCGAGCTGCGCGCCGCGGCCTTCCGCCGACAGAGCGACCTGCGCGACCGGGGCGTCGGCTCCGCCGCGCTGGTGGAGGAGGCCGAACTGGCCGCCTCCTCGGCCCGGCAGTCGGTGCTCTCGTCCCGCTCGGCGCTGGCGCAGGCCGAGGCGCGGGTGGATCAGGCGGATACCTCCCTCGCCCGGGCGCGGCTCACCCGTGCCGACCTCGCCCGGGACCTCGAGGACCTGACGATCACCGCGCCTTTCAACGGTACGCTCAGCGAGGTGGCAGGCGTCGAGGGTGGCCTCGTCTCGGGCAATGAACAGCTGGCGCTGCTGGTGGACGGCGACGCGCTGGAGGTGGCCTTCCGGGTCTCGACCCCGCAATACGCGCTGCTGCTGGATGCCAACGGCGATCTGCGCGACCTGCCGGTGACCGTGACGCTGGATGTCTACGGCGTGGCGCTTCAGGCAACGGGCCGGATCAGCCGCGACAGCGCGGCGGTGACCACCGGCCAGTCGGGCCGCCAGCTCTATGCCCGTCTCGATCAGGCGCGCGGCCTCAAGCCCGGCGATTTCGTGACCGTCGCCATCGAAGAGCCGCCGCTCGACAACGTGGTCCGTCTGCCGGCCACGGCAATGAATGCCGCCGGTCAGGTGCTGGTCGTGGGCGCGGACGAGCGGCTGGAGCCGGTCATGGTCGAACTGGTGCGCCAGCAGGGCGACGATATCCTCGTGCGCGGCGACGGGCTGGAAGGCCGCGCCGTGGTGGCCGAACGCACGCCGCTTCTGGGCGCGGGCATCCGCGTGCGCCCGGTCTATCCGGCGGGACGGGAGCCCCGGCAGGAGGCCGCCGTGGACGACGCCGAGCTGATCGAGCTGACAGATGACCGGCGCGCCCGGCTGATCCAGCTGATCGAGGCCAACCCCCGGATGCCGGAGGACGTGAAGGCCCGCATCCTCGGGCAGCTGAGCCAGCAACGGGTGCCCGCCAAGGTGGTGGCCCGGATCGAAGACCGGATGGGGGGCTGACCCATGGCCCACCGGGAGGAGCGCGATCTGGGCGAGGCGAAGGGCCTCCTGTCCTATTTCACCCGCCACCGCACCGCCGCCAACCTGCTGCTGGTGGTGCTTCTGGCCCTCGGCATGGCCGCCGTGCCCCGGATGCGGGCGCAGTTCTTCCCCGACGTGGTGATCGACGACATCGACGTTTCCGTCAGCTGGGACGGTGCCGGGGCGGAGGACGTGGATGCCGCCATCGTCCAGCTGCTGGAGCCTGCCCTGCTGGCGGTGGAGGGCGTGGCGGCGACGTCGTCCATGTCGCGCGAAGGCTCGGCCCGGGTGACGGTGGAGTTCGAACCGGACTGGGACATGGCCCGCGCCGTCAACGACGTGCAGACCGCCGTGGACGCCGTGACCAACCTGCCGGAGGAGGCCGACGACCCCGAGGTCAGCCGCGGCGGCTGGCGCGACCGGGTCACCGACGTGGTGATCACCGGGCCCGTGGGCGCCGAACAGCTGGGCAATTTCGCCGATGAATTCGTCACCCGCCTCTTTGCCGAGGGGGTGACCCGCACCACGATCCGGGGTGTCGCGGCGCCCAACACCGTGGTCGAGGTGCCCTCGATCAACCTAATCGCCCATGACATCACCATGCGCGAGATCGCGGATGCCATCGAGGCCGAGGTGGACGCCGATCCGGCGGGCGACGTGACCGGGGCCAATGCCCGTGTCCGCACCGGGATCGAGAAACGCTCCGCCGACCAGATCGCGGGCATCGTGCTGCGGACCAATGCGGACAATTCCAACCTGACCGTGGGCGACGTGGCGACGATCCGGGTGGAAGGGTCGAACTACAACCGCTCCTACTACGTGGGCGAGAACCCGGCGATCTCGATCCGGGTCGACCGCTCCGAGAAGGGCGATGCGATCAAGATCCAGCGCCAGGTGGAGGAGGTCGCCGCCGAGATGCAGCCGACACTGCCTGAAGGCACCTCCATCGACCTGATCCGCACCCGGGCGGAATCGATCACCGCGCGGCTCGACATCCTCGTGGACAACGGGCTGATGGGGCTGGGGCTGGTGGTCGTGCTGCTGTTCCTGTTCCTCAACGCGCGCACGGCGGTCTGGGTCGCGGCCGGTATCCCGGTGTCGATGCTGACGGCCATCGCGCTGATGTATGCCTCCGGCCTGACGATCAACATGATCTCGCTCTTCGCACTGATCATCACCATGGGCATCGTCGTGGATGACGCCATCGTGGTGGGTGAACATGCCGATGCCCGGTTGCGCCGCTACGGCGAGGGCCCGATCCGCGCCGCAGAGACAGCGGCCCGCCGCATGGCGATGCCGGTCTTCTCGGCGACGCTGACCACGGTGATCGCCTTCTTCGGGCTGACGGTGATCGGCGGGCACTTCGGCTCGATGATCAGCGACATTCCCTTCACGGTGATCGTGGTGCTTCTGGCCTCGCTGGTGGAATGCTTCCTGATCCTGCCGAACCACATGTCCCATGCCCTTGCCCACGCGGGGGAGCGGCATTGGTACGACGCACCCTCGCGCTTCGTAAACCGGGGCTTCGACTGGATGAGCCTGCGGCTCTTCCGGCCGCTGATGGCGGGGGTGATCCGGGCCCGCTACCCGGTGCTGGCCCTCGTGATCGCGGTCTTTGCCTCGCAGGTGGCGGTCTTCATCCGTGGCGACGTGCCGTGGCGCTTCTTCAACTCGCCGGAACAGGGCTCGATCTCGGGCAATTTCGCCATGGTCGAGGGCGCCTCGCGCGAGGACACCTTTGCCATGATGCGCGAGATGCAGCGCGCCACCAATGCGGTCGCCAAGCGCTACGAGGAGAAGTACGGCCGCAACCCGGTGGACTATGTCCTGACCGAGGTCGGCGGCAGCACCGGGCGCGGCCTCTCGGGGACCGAGAACAAGGACGGCGACCTGCTGGGCTCCATTGCGATCGAGCTGATCGACGCCGACCTGCGGCCCTATTCCAGCTTCGCCTTCCTCGGCGATATCCAGGAAGAGGTGCAGCAGACCCCGCAGGCCGAGGTCGTCTCCTTCCGCGGCATGCGCTCCGGCCCCGGGGGCGATGCGCTGGACGTGCAGTTCTACGGCGCCAATGCCGAGACGCTGAAGGCCGCCTCCGAGGCGCTGAAACAGGCGCTGCTGCCCTATCCGGAGGTTTCGGCGGTGGAGGACAACCTCTCCTACGACAAGGAAGAGCTGATCCTCGAACTGACGCCGCAGGGGCAGGTGCTGGGCTTCACCACTGCCGATCTGGGCACCGTCCTGCGCCACCGGCTGAACGGGATCGAGGCGGCGACCTATCCCGACGGGCCGCGCAGCGCGACGATCCGCGTGGAACTGCCCGAGGACGAGCTGACCGCCGACTTCCTGACCCGGATCCAGCTGCGCACCGCCTCGGGCGCCTATGTCCCGTTGGCGGATATCGTGCGGGTCGAGCGGCGGTCGGGCTTCTCCACCGTGCGGCGCGAGAACGGGCTGCGGGTGCTCTCGGTCAATGGCGACATCTCCGAGGACGACCCGGCACGGGCCGCCGAGATTTCCCGCGCACTGGAACATGAGATCCTGCCCGATGTCGCCTCGCGCCATCAGGTCGACTGGCGCATGGCGGGGCTGAGCGAGCAGGAGGACGAGTTCCTTGGCGATGCCTTCACCGGGCTGGTGATGGTGCTGACGGGGATCTACCTGACGCTGGCCTGGGTCTTCTCCAGCTGGACGCGGCCACTGGTCGTGATGGCGATCATTCCCTTCGGGTTGGTCGGCACGATCTACGGCCACGGGCTCTGGGATGTGCCGATGTCGATGTTCACCGTCGTCGGCCTGCTGGGGATGACCGGGATCATCATCAACGATTCCATCGTGCTGGTGACAACGATCGACGAATACGCCGAGAGCCGGGGCCTCTTCCCCGCGATCATCGAGGGCACGGCGGACCGGCTGCGGCCCGTCCTTCTGACCACGCTGACGACGGTGCTGGGCCTTGCGCCGCTGCTCTACGAGAGCTCTTCGCAGGCGCAGTTCCTGCGGCCCACGGTGATCACGCTGGTCTATGGCCTTGGCTTCGGGATGCTTCTCGTGCTGCTGGTGGTGCCGGCACTGATGGCGATGCAGCACGACCTGCGGCGCCAGATGACGGCGCTGCGCCGGGCCCTGCGCGGCAGCGGGCGGGCTCGTGGCCACCCGGCGCGGGCCATGCAGGGGCTGCTGGCGGCGGGCGTGGTGCTGGTGCTGGGCTGGCTGGCGGCGACCATGGGTTGGGTCGCGGTGACCGGCGCGCTGCCCGCGTGGCTGGGGGCGGCCCTGCCGCTTGCGGGGGCCGCGCCGATGCTGGCGGCCATGGCAGTCTTCGTGGCCGGGGCGCTGGTGCTGTCGGTGCTGCTCTTCGCGCTCGGGGCCGGGGGTGTCGCCCTGCGGCGTCGCCCGCACGCTTGAGGGGGCGGGCCTGAGCGGCTTGCGGCTGAGTGGAGCGGAGCGGACGAAGACGACCGGCGAGGCCCTGCCCGTTTTCTTCAAAGAAAACGGTCCGGAAAATGCGCATTTTCCGGTGACGGCCTCGGGCGGATCAGGATCGCGGCGGCGGTGGGAGGCGGATCAGCCCTTGCAGCCGTGGATATCGACGGCGTGGTTCTGTCCGAGCACGGTGATGCGCAGCTGGGACCGTTCCAGCGCGAAGGCGCCGCCGGCGCTGTGCACCAGCTCCGTCCGGGCCACCAGCGTGCCGCCGCGCCGCGCCGTCTCGGCCGGGGCGACCCAGATCATCGGGTCCGGCGTCTCGATCACGGCGATCTCCTGCCCCCCGGCAGAGGGCATCTCGATCTCGGCGGTGAGCGTCAGGCCATCCGCGGCGGGGGCGATCCGGCAGCTGACGCGACCGACGCGGGCCTCGCGCGCGGTGTAGGGCTGATCGGCGAGGGCCGCGGCGAGGGCCGGCGTACGGGTGCCGGCGCCGTCCACGGCACCGTCGAGGTCCAGCGTCGTGAGCAGGCAGGTGTCCTGACAGACGCCCAGTTCGACCTCGCCCTCCAGCCGCACGGCGGCGCCCGCATCGCGGGGATAGATCCGCAGCGGCAGGATCACCCGGTCCTTGTAGCCGATGGTGCGGTAGCCGCCGCTGTCGAAGACCGAGGGCGTGGGCCACATCACCTCGACCCGGTCGAGGTTGCGGGAGCCGCGCCAGACGAAGCTGGGCGGCACGCCGGCATCACCGGGCGCGCGCCAGTAGGTCTTCCACCCCGGCGCGAGGTCCAGTTCCAGCCCGGCCATGTGGCTGCCGTCCGGCAGGCGCCAGCCCTCCACCAGCTTGGCAGAGACCGTCGCGCCCAGCAGGCCGGGCGTCTCGGCGTGGCTCGTGACGGGCAGGAGGGCCGCGCAGGCCCCGGCCAGCAGCCCCAGAAGGCGGCTCCGGCGGGAAGGTCGGACTGTGGTGCTCATGCCTGATCGATGCGCCATTCCGGGCCTTCGGACAACTCACATTCGGGTTAGGGAATTGTCACATCGCGAAGCAGCTTGCCAGTGACGCCTTTTGGCATCATGCTGATACGTATTCGAACAGGGCATTGCGCGGGCGGCATAGAATCTTGGCAGATATCTCCAATTTGACAGGGCAACTTCTGATTGCCATGCCGGGGTTGCGGGATGAACGGTTCGAGCATGGCGTGATCCTGCTCTGCGCCCATTCACCGGACGGGGCCATGGGCCTCATGGTCAACCATCCGACCCGCGATGTGCATCTCTCGCAGATGCTGGAACAGCTCAACATCGACAAGCCGGGGATCGAGGACGACCTGATCGTCTACGCCGGTGGCCCGGTCGAGCCGGAGCGCGGCTTCGTCCTGCATTCGGCGGAGTATTCCTCTGTCCTTTCAACAATCAACGTGCGGCCCGGCATCTGCCTGACCGCCACCCGCGACATCCTCGAGGACGTCGCGGGCGGGCAGGGTCCGCTCGAGACGATGGTCGCGCTCGGCTATTGCGGCTGGGGGCCGGGGCAGCTGGAGCGGGAGCTTTCCGAGAACGGCTGGCTTCTGGGCGAGGCGAGCGCGGAGCTGGTCTTCCACGCCCCCGACGATCGGAAGTGGGCGCTGTCGATGCAGGCCCAGGGAATCTCCCCGCGCAACCTTTCCGGGCAGGCCGGCCACGCCTGACGTGCTTTGGCGTCAGAATCGCTTTACGGCGCATAGGAGGTCGATTCGGGACCTCCCCGCGGGGCGGCGGCGCGGCGCAGCCGGTCATTGATCGCCCGCCCCAGACCGCGATCCGGCACCGGGGCCACCGCGATTCTCTCGGCCCCGGCCCGGTCCAGCTCATGCAGGCAATGGAAAAGCCGCGCGGCGGCCTCCACCAAGTCGCCCGAGGCGGAAAGCGTCATCGCGCCCTCGGCGCCCGCCGGCAGGGGACCGAAGCCGAGGTAGGTCTCGCCCGGCTCGGGCGCGATGGCCTCCAGCCGGACCCGCCCGCGCGGCGCGTAATGCGAGGTCATCTGCCCGGGCGCGGTGATCCCGGCCGCGGCCTCGGGCGGCTGCGGCATCTCTCCCAGCACCTCCGCCAGAGCCTCCGCCGGCAGGCCGCCGGGGCGCAGCAGGCGCGGGGTGTCGTGCGTCAGGCCGAGGATCGTGGATTCGACCCCGACCGCGCAGGGCCCGCCATCCAGCACGGCCTCGATCCGGCCATCGAGCGCCTCCATCACGTGGGCAGGCTCGGTCGGGCTGACCCGGCCCGAGGGGTTGGCGGAGGGGGCGGCCAGCGGGCCGCCGAAGCGCAGCAGCAGGTCGCGCGCCAGCGGATGCGCAGGCACCCGCAGCGCCACGCTGTCGAGCCCGGCCGTCACCAGCGGCGACAGCCCGGCGTTTTCGGCCAGCGGCAAGACCAGCGTCAGCGGGCCGGGCCAGAAGGCCTGCGCGACGGCCTCGGCCCGGTCATCCCATTTCACCAGGCGGCGCGCGGTGGCGATATCGGGCAGGTGCACGATCAACGGGTTGAAGCGCGGCCGGCCCTTGGCCTCGAAGATCCGCGCCACGGCGACGTCCGAGCGCGCATCGGCCGCCAGCCCGTAGACCGTCTCGGTCGGCATCGCGACGAGGCCACCGGCGCGCAGGATGGCGGCGGCGCCGTCCTTTCCGGTGTCATCGGCGGGCAGGAGACGGGTCTGGGACATCGGGCAGGGCACCTCGGGCCGGGATCAGGGATGGGGGCGCGGGCCGTGCCGGCCTTCGGACGCCACGTCGTGGAGCGACGCTATGACGCTGCGTTCCAGTTGATGACAGGGGGCGCGCTCATACGATACGTGCCACCCAGTTGTTACAGGCGCTCAGCCGCTATGCCAAGGTGCCGAAGGGGAGGACCAAGCCATGCCGTATCAATCGCCTGTGCGCGACTTCACGTTCCTGTTCGACAAGGTCGTCGGCCTCGATCAGGTTTCCGCAACCGAGATGTTCGCGGAAGCGACCGCCGAAACGGTCGAGGCGATCCTCACCGAGGCCGCCCGCCTGAACGACGACATCCTTGCGCCGCTGCGCCGGAATGGCGACCTGCATCCTGCCGTGCTGGAGAACGGCGTGGTGCGGACCTCGCCCGGGTTCCACGAGGGCTACAAGGCGATTGCCGAGGGCGGCTGGGTCGGCATTTCTGCGCCCGAGGAATTCGGCGGCATGGGCCTGCCGCTGGCGCTGACCACCGCCTTCAACGACATGATCAGCGGTGCCTGCCTGTCGCTGGGGCTGAACCCGCTGCTGACGCAGGGCCAGATCGAGGCGCTGGAACATCACGCCAGCGACGAGATGAAGGCGCTCTACCTGCCCAAGCTGATCAGCGGCGAATGGACCGGCACGATGAACCTGACCGAGCCGCAGGCCGGGTCCGACGTGGGTGCGCTGCGATCGAAGGCAGAGCCGCTGGAGGATGGCACCTATGCCGTCACGGGCCAGAAGATCTATATCTCCTGGGGCGATCACGACTTCGGCGGAAACGTCTGCCACCTCGTGCTGGCGCGGCTGCCCGACGGTGCGCCGGGCACGCGCGGCATCAGCCTCTTCATGGTGCCCAAGTACCTGCCCAAGGATGACGGCACGCTGGGCGAGGCAAATTCCCTGCGCGTCGTCTCGCTGGAGCACAAGATGGGCCTGCACGGCTCGCCGACCGCCGTGATGGAATTCGACGGGGCCAAGGGCTGGCTGGTGGGCGCCCCCCACAAGGGCATGGCCGCCATGTTCACCATGATGAACAACGCCCGCCTCGGCGTGGGCGTTCAGGGCATCGGCTCGGCCGAGGGGGCCTACCAGGCGGCGCTGGAGTATGCGCTGGACCGCAAGCAGGGCAAGACGCCGGTCGAGGGGCCGGGCGGCATCGTCGACCACGCCGACGTGCGCCGGATGCTGCTGACCATGAAGGCCGAGATCTTCGCCTCGCGCGCCATCGCGCTTGCCTGCGCCGTGGCGTTGGACATGGGCCGGGCCACGGGCGATGCGGACTGGAACGCCCGCGCGGCCTTCCTGACGCCGATCGCCAAGGCCTTCGGCACCGACGTCGGGTGCCGCGTGTCCGACATGGGCGTGCAGGTGCACGGCGGCATGGGCTTCATCGAGGAGACCGGCGCGGCGCAGTTCTTCCGTGACGTGCGCGTCACCGCGATCTACGAGGGCACCAACGGCATCCAGGCGATGGACCTTGTGGGCCGCAAGATGATGGACGGCGGCGAGCAGGCCTATGGCCTCCTCGAGGAAATCCAGTCCCTGTCGGAGAGCGCCCGCACCAGCCACGCCACCCTGGCCGAGCCGGTCTGGCAGGCGGCCGAGACCCTGCGCGAGGCCACCGAATGGATGGTCGGGCAGGAGATGAACGACCGCTTCGCGGGCTCCGTCCCCTATCTGGGGGCTTTCGCCCGCGTGCTGGGGGGGTATTATCACCTCAAGGCCGCCATCGCCGAGGAGGGCGAGGCGGGACCCCGGCACAAGCTGGCGCAGTTCTACGTGGACCGCCTGCTGCCGGAACACAGCGCATTGGCCACCCACGCGATGGCCGGGGCCGAGGGGCTCTACGCGCTCAGCATCGAGGAGCTGACCGGCACATGATGGATGGCGCAGCGGGCACGATCCGCACACCCTGGGACACTCCCCCGGCACCGGGCGAGGCGATCGAGGTGGCGGAGGGCGTGCTCTGGTTGCGGCTCCCCCTGCCGATGGCGCTGGACCATGTGAATGTCTACGCGCTGGACGAGGGCGATGGCTGGACGATCATCGACACCGGCATCTGGACCGAGGGCTGCCTTGCCGCTTTGCAGGCGGCGCTGGAGGGTCCGCTGGCGGGCAAGCCCGTGCGACAGGTGGTGCTGACCCACCACCATCCGGATCACGCGGGCCTCGCCGGCTGGCTGATGGAGACGCAGGGCGCCCCGCTCGCCGCCACCCGGACCAGCTGGCTCACCACGCGGATGCTCCAGCTTGACGAGGAGACGGAGGCGACCGCCGCCTCGGTGGCCTACTGGCAGGCGGCCGGGCTCAGCCCCGAGATGCTGGCCCGCAAGCGGGCCGAGCGGCCGTTCAATTTCAAGGACATGGTCTGGCGCATCCCCACCGGCTACACCCGCCTGAAGGACGGGCAGCGCTGGCGCATGGGCGGGCGCGACTGGGTCATCCGCACGGGCGACGGCCATGCGCCGGAACACGCGACCTTCTGGAGCCTCGACGACAACCTTGTCATCGGCGGCGACCAGCTGCTGCCCTCGATCAGCGCGAACATCGGCGTCAATGCCTCGGAGCCCGAGGCCAACCCGCTGGCGGAATGGCTCGACAGCTGCGCCCGCTTTGCCGATTACGCCCGCGAGGACCAGCTGATCCTTGGCGGGCACAAGCTGCCCTTCACCGGCCTGCCCCTGCGCCTGCGCCAGATGTCCGAGAACCACTACGGGGCGCTCGCCCGGCTGCGTGATCACCTCGCCACGCCGCGTGTCGCGGTCGAGTGTTTCCCGTCGCTCTTCAAGCGCGCCATCGACGAACGTGTTTTCGGCCTCGCGCTTGTGGAAACCGTGGCCCACCTGAACTACCTCCTCGAGGACGGACAGGCGACACGGCGCAAACGGGAGGACGGGGCGTGGCTATGGGAGAGGACATAAGGACGGTGGCCGAAGCGGCGGAGGAGCATTGCCCGCGTCGCCACGAGGCCCATGCCGATCCCGCCTTCGCCCCCGCGGTGGAGCTGCCCGCGCAGGTCACCTCCAAGCCGCAGCGCGCCAAGAGCCCGGCGGAATGGGCCTACGAGCGCCTGATCCTCTACATCCAGAACTTCGAATCCACGCTCGATGCCGAGCACGAGGTCGCCATGGGCTTTGCCGGCTCCGACGCGGGCGTGCTGCGGATCGAGGGCATGGGCTTCTTCGAGCCCGACATCGTCACCTTCTACGGTTCCGATGCCGGCGGGGCGAAGACCCAGCTGATTCAGCACGTCAGCCAGCTCTCCGTGATCCTGCGCGCCATGCCCAAGGCCCAGCCCGCCGTGGCGCCCCGGCGCATCGGCTTCCGTCTTGCGGCGGATCTGGAACAGGAGGCCGAAAAGGACGCGCCCGAAGTGTCGCAGGACGGACAGGAGTGATGACAGCTGTCCTGAATTCGGCTAACAAAATTCCGATTTGGCGTCTCGTCGACGCGCAACAGGGACCCGGTCAGCGACCGGACAGGAGAGGAAGCGACCATGGCAGAGCACAAGCACGGCACGATGAACATCGAACCGCAGGAAAAGACCTTCAACGGGTTCATCACCGCGACCAAGGTCGTCGTGGGCATCGTTTTCGTGGTCCTGCTGATCATGGCTGTCTTCAACAGCTGATCCCCTCCTCTCTGGACAGCGGGGCCTCCGTGCCCCGGAATGGAACGGCTCGTGGAGGAGGCGGGCCACAACGGGAGACGACCCCCGCATGATGCGCCTTCTACTGGTCCTCGCGGCCGTTCTCGGTCTCGCGGCCTGTGCCAACAACCCGACCTCCGCGCCCCAGGCCGAGGTCACCCGCGCGGCCTATTCGATGCCCGGCCAGCCCGAGCTGAAGCTGATCACGATGATCTCGAACCGCACCGGCAAGGGCGGTCATACCGCGCTGCTGATCAATGCCTCGCAGCGGGTGATCTTCGATCCGGCCGGGTCCTTCCACCATCCCCAGACCCCGCGGTCGGGTGACGTGCTCTACGGCATCTCGCCGGCCTTCGAGGATGGCTACCTGCGGATGCACGCCCGGCCCGAGTATCACGCGGTGGTGCAGACGATCACCGTCTCGCCCGAGGTGGCGGAAAAGGCGTTGCAGCTGGCACAGGCCAATGGCCCGGCGCCGGGCGCCTATTGCGCCAACCACACCGCGCGGCTGCTGCGTCAGCTGCCGGGGTTCGAAAACGTGGATCAGACCTTCTACCCGCGCCAGCTGGCGATCAGCTTCTCCGAGCTGCCCGGCGTGCGCACGAACACCCTCTACGAGGAATTCACGCCGGTCGCGGGCGCGGATGACATCTTCCTGCCGAAACGGCGGGTGGCCGCGCTTCAGTAAAGCAGTGCCAGCATCGCGGCGAGCGTCAGGGCGCCTGCCGCGATCGCCGCGAAGGTGTGCTTGGTCAGGACGCCCACGGCAATCGTGACAATGGCAGCGGTCAGCCGGGCAGGCTCCACCTCGCCACCGTTGGCCGCGGGCCAGAGCACCAGCGGTGCCACCAGCGCTGGCAGCACCGCCACGGCGGTGTAGCGCAGGTGGCGCAGCACCCACTCCGGCAGGTTCCGGTCCCCGATCACCCCGAGGAAGACGAACCGCAGGAAGAAGCTGCCGATCCCCAGCAGGATCACGACGGTCCACAGGTCGATACGGTCGATCATTTGGCGCCTCCGGTCATCACTTCCACCCGCGCACCGGCCATCATGCCCGCAATGGCGGCCACCATCAGGCCGAGGTTGTAGGGCATCCACGCCAGCAGCAGCGACAGCAGGATCGCCACCAGCGCCGCGGCGAGATGGGCGCGGGTCTTCAGCATCGGCGCCACCATGGCCAGGAAGGTGATCGGCAGCGCGAAGTCGAGCGCGAACTCCGGCGGGATCCTGTTGCCCACGAGCGCGCCGACGATGGTCAGCAGGTACCAGAACGGGCAGATCGCCGTCACGGTGCCGAGGAAATAGCCCATCTTCTGCGGCGTGCCCCAGTCGGGGTGCTTGGGATAGGTCACCATGGCGAGGGCATAGGACTGGTCCACCGTCAGGTAGGCCGCCAGCGCCCGCTGCCAGAGCGGCGCCGCGCCGAGGTGCGGCGTCAGCGAGGCGGAGTACATCGCCATCCGCAGGTTCACGGCCAGCGCCGAGGCCAGCGCCACGAAGGTCGGCGCATGGTCCGCCAGCAGGCCGATGGCGGTGAACTGTGCGGCGCCCGCGATCACGGCCAGCGAGACGGCGGTCGCCTCAAGGGCGTTCAGCCCGGCGTCGGCGGCCACCACGCCGAAGAGCATGGCAAAGGGGCCGACCACGAGGGCGAAGGGGGCGCCATCGCGCAGACCCAGCCAGAAGGCGGATTTCGAGATTGAGGACATCGCGGGGAGACCTTGGGACAGAACTGCTGACCCGCCTACCTGCCCCGGCGCCACGATGCAATCGCGCGCAGGCGCGGCGAGCGGCCCCGCTCTGTGCAGCGCTGCGAAGACGGGCCGCGCGCGGCCCCTGCATCCACTGTTGGAAAATATCCTCGGGGGGGGGGGCCGCAGGGACCGGGGGGCAGACAGCCCCCCTTTCCTCGTGGGTCCGGTGCGCCCGGCCCGTTTCGGCGCAGGCCGTCGGTCAGCGCAGGCCGGTCTCTTCCAGCATGCCGCGGCGCTTGGCCTCGTAGTAGTAGCCGCGGGAATACCATTTGACCGCATTGTCATAGGAGCCATCGGCCAGCAGCCAGGCACCCCGGAGGTATTTCACCGCGTACTTGAGATTGGTCTCGGCATCGAGCAGATCGGTCGGCTTGCCGGCAAAGCCCATGGAGCGGGCGGTGGCGGGCAGGATCTGCAGCAGGCCGTAATAGGGGCCGTTGCGGGCCTCGGGGCGGTGGGTGCTCTCGCGCACGACCAGCCGCTGCACCAGGGGCACCGGCACCTCGTAGGTGTCGGCATACTTCACGATCAGCTGGCGAAGTTCAGGCGTTTCATTGGGATAGAGCGGAGTCGCAAGGGCGCGGGTCACCTCGGGCGTCTCGTCTGGCGTGTGGCCACAGGCCACCAGCGGCAGGGACAGAGCAAGCGCGAGGCAAATCGTCTTCACGTGTCTGGTCATGGGATGCTCCGGCGCGGAATGCGCCACTGATCCCTCGTTTACCTTATTTTACTGGGTCGACAAAGCGCGCTGCGCTGCGGCAATCCGACCGCAGGCGGAGCTTTGCCGAAGCTTCCGGGCGCGTTCAGTCGAAGATGCCCGCGACCCGTCCCAGCAGCATGAAGGCCCGCGCGGTGCGGGTTTCGGCCAAGTCGTTGATTTCCGTATCGGAGGCGGTCTGTTCCAGTTCCGCGAACATCCGGTCGAAATGGCGCAGGAAGTGATGCGCCGCATCGCGGAAGATCGGGTCCTGTTTCATCCGGCCTGCGGCAAGGGCCAGCGAGGACCGGTCCCGAACGCCACCAAGCGCCGCAACCACGCGGCCCCGTTCGCCCTTGGCGAAGCGGCGCCAGATCTCGGGCCGGGCCAGATCGGGGCGCAGGTCGTCCATGTAGATGCCGTCCTGGCTCATCAGGGTCAGCACGTCCTGCGCGGCCTGGATCAGCTGCGCCGCCTGCCGGTCCTTCAGCGCCTTGCGCAGGGCGGCAAAGCCTTCCTCGTCCTCGGCGGTCTCGGGGAAGTTCAGCGCGCGGATGAAGGTGTTCCGGTCCAGCGGCGGTGCCATGTCCTCGGGCCGCGTGCCAAGGGGCAGGCCGGGCTGGTCGTCCGCCGGGGCGGGCGGGGCCGCCGGTGCGGCGTCGGGGCGGATGCCGTTCTGGTGCCGGATCGTGGTGAAGGTCGCGATTGCCGTCTCGGTCTTCTTCTGGGCGGCGGCGATCTGGTCGAGCTTGCGGGAGATCGTCTCCTCGCTCGACCCGCGCCGGCCCTGGTTCTGGGCGACATAGGCCTGCCGGATGCCGTCGATGGCGGCCCGCAGGCGGGCGCTCTCCTCCCGCATGATGCGGGCCGAGCGCGCGGCGGCGGCGGCCACCCAGATCATCGCCACCGGCAGGAAGATCGCCAGCATGGTCAGGACGAATCGCAGAGTATCCGGCGCAAGGCCGTCGGGGCCGGGCGTCAGCGTCATGAAGAAGACACCCGATCCGGCCAGCCAGAGCAACGAAAGGACAAGCGCGATGATCTCGCCCGCGCCATATTTCGGCGGCTCGGGGCGGTCGTAGATCCCCATGGGGGTGGGGCGCGATTCCTGCGGCTCGCTCATGATCGTCGTCCTGTCCGGCCTGCCCGGACGCCCGCGCCGCCCCTCGGGGGCATGTGCGGGGCCGGGCTCTACTGCGGTCATTTATAGACGATTTTCAGAATTTCATACGAACGTTCGCCGCCGGGGGTGCGGACCTCGACGCTGTCGCCCTCATCCTTGCCGATCAGCGCCCGTGCAATGGGCGACTTGATGTTCAGCAGGCCGGCTTCGATGTTGGCCTCGTATTCGCCGACGATCTGCCAGGTCTTCTCCTCGTCGGTGTCCTCGTCCACCACGGTGACGGTGGCGCCGAACTTGATGGTGCCGGAGAGCGTCTTGGGGTCGATCACGTCGGCCAGTGAGAGGATGCCTTCGAGTTCCTTGATCCGGCCCTCGATGAAGCTCTGCTTCTCGCGGGCGGAGTGGTACTCGGCGTTTTCGCTCAGGTCGCCGTGTTCGCGCGCTTCCGCGATGGCCCGGATGATGGCCGGGCGCTCTTCGGATTTCAGCTTCTTCAGCTCGATTTCGAGTGCGGTGGCCCCCGCGCGGGTCATCAGTATCTTTTCCATTGGCCCATCCGTAGCAGTAGCAAAGGGGCCCGCAGAGGCCCCTTTGCTGAATTTATCAGTCCGGCTACCTGACCCAAGCAGGGCCCCGAATGCAAGGAAAACCCGCGCTGTCGGCAAGCTTCCCCGCTTCCCCAGGGACCGGTGCCGATCCGGGCCTCGATGTCACCCCCCGAAGCGGGGCCCCGCTGCTGATCCGGGATGTCGGGTCTTCCTGCCGGCGTCGCTCAGGACTGGTGCGAGGCCACTTCCCATTCCAGCCCGTCGCGGTCGTGGAAGTAGAACCGCCGCCCCGGCGCGTAATCCGCGTGGTTGCCCGGGGTGAAGCCCGCGGCGGCCACCTTGGCCTCCACCGCGTCGATGTCATCGGTGAAGACGGCGAGGTGGTTCAGCATCCCCACGGTGTCATAGCTGGACAGCCCCGTCTGCACCGCGTCCGCGCGGGTGTAGAGCGCGATATAACTGTCGTCGGTGCCCACATGGACCGAGCGGCCCTTGTCCTTGGACGGGCCCTGCCAGCGGATGTGCCAGCCGAAGACCTCCACCAGCCATGCGGCGGTGGCGTCGGGGTCGGTCACGGTGACATTGGCGTGTTCGAGGCGCGGGATCATGGTCGTCTCCTTCTTCTCGCGTCTGATGTTGTGTCAGCGTACCGCCTCAAGTAAACTTGAGGTCAATGGGAAAGAAATACGGCAGGGCAGGGGGTTGCGATGAGGCGTGGGCTGGCGATCGGCGAAGTGGCTGCGCGTACCGGGCTCGCCGTCTCGGCAATCCGGTACTACGAGGACGAGGGCCTTCTGACTGCCGAACGCAATCCGGCGGGGCAGCGGCAGTTCGAGAAGGCCGACCTGCGGCGGCTCTCCTTCATCATGATCGCGCAGAAGATGGGCTTCTCCATCGCGCAGATCCGGGCGCAGCTGGAGGGGCTGCCCAAGGGGCGCACGCCGACCGCGGCCGACTGGCGCGCGATCTCGACCCGGTTCCGGGCCGATCTCGACCGTCGCATCGCGGTGCTGGAGCGGCTGCGCGACGACCTCGACGGCTGCATCGGCTGCGGCTGTCTCAGCCTCGCAAGCTGCCGCCTGAACAATCCGCAGGACCGCGCGGCGCGACTTGGCGCCGGGCCGCGCTACCTGTTGGGCGACACACCGGACGATGTGCGCAGGGAGGCCAGCGCGGACGAAGGTTGAACGTTGCGTTGGAAACGCCGTGGGATCGCGGCGTTTTGCACGCGCGGCAATTGACCTCTCGGCAAGCGGCGGGCTATCCCTTCGCAACTATCTTACCCACAAGGGCCTGCAGGGAGAGGAAACAGATGACCGAAGTTCAGCGCGAAGCCATGGAATACGACGTGGTGATCGTCGGGGCGGGCCCGGCGGGCCTGTCGGCGGCCATCCGGCTGAAGCAGCTCGATGCCGATCTGCAGGTCGTCGTCCTCGAAAAGGGCTCGGAAGTGGGGGCGCATATCCTCTCGGGTGCGGTGCTGGATCCGGTCGGCCTGACCAAGCTGATCCCCGACTGGAAGGAAAAGGGCGCACCGCTCAACACCCCGGTGACGGAAGACAACTTCTACCTGCTGGGCGAAGCGGGCAAGATCCGCGTGCCGAACTTCCCGATGCCGCCGCTGATGAACAACCACGGCAACTACATCGTCTCGATGGGCAACGTCTGCCGCTGGATGGCCGAACAGGCCGAGGAACTGGGCGTCGAGATCTTCCCCGGCATGGCCTGCTCCGAGCTGGTTTACGGCGAGAACGGCGAAGTCAAAGGCGTCGTCGCCGGTGAGTTCGGCAAGAACGCCGACGGCACCGAGGGCCCGGGCTACGAGCCGGGGATGGAGCTTCTGGGCAAATACGTCTTCATCTCCGAAGGCGTGCGCGGCTCGCTCGCCAAGGAGCTGATCGCGAAATACGACCTCTCCAAGGGCAAGGAGCCGCAGAAGTTCGGCATCGGCATGAAGGAGATCTGGGAGATCGACCCGGCCAAGCACAAGCTTGGCTCTGTCAGCCACACCATGGGCTGGCCGCTCGGCTCCAACGCGGGCGGGGGGTCGTTCATCTACCACCTCGAGAACAATCAGGTCTACGTCGGCTTCGTGGTGCACCTGAACTACAAGAACCCGTATCTCTTCCCCTACATGGAATTCCAGCGCTTCAAGCATCACCCGATGGTGGCCCAGTTGCTCGAAGGCGGCAAGCGTGTGGCCTACGGCGCCCGCGCCATCACCGAGGGCGGCTACCAGTCGATGCCCAAGATGGTCATGCCCGGCGCGGCCCTGCTGGGCTGTTCGGTCGGCATGGTCAACGTGCCGCGCATCAAGGGCAACCACAACGCCATGCTCTCGGGCATCGCCGCCGCCGAGGCCGCCCACGAGGCAATCGCCGCCGGTCGTGCCTCGGACGAGCTGACGGCCTACGAGACCACGGTGCGCGAAGGCGAGATCGGGCAGGACCTCAAGAAGGTGCGCAACGTGAAGCCGCTGTGGTCCAAGTACGGCCTCTTCCCGAGCCTCGCGCTCGGCGGGCTGGACATGTGGACCAACACGCTCGGCTTCTCCTTCCTCGGGACCATCGGCCACGGCAAGACCGACGCCGAGGCGACCGAAACCGCGGACAAGCACACGCCCATCGACTACCCCAAGCCCGACGGCAAGCTGTCCTTCGACCGGCTGACCAACGTGAGCTTCGCCATGACGAACCACGAGGAAAGCCAGCCCTGCCACCTCAAGCTGGCCGATCCAGAGATCCCGCTGAAGAAGAACCTGCCGCAATATGCGGGCCCCTCCGCACGCTACTGCCCGGCAGGCGTCTACGAGTTCGTGGGCGAGGGCGACGAGAAGACGTTCCAGATCAACTTCCAGAACTGCGTCCACTGCAAGACCTGCGACATCAAGGACCCGGCCCAGAACATCAACTGGACCACGCCGCAGGGTGGGGACGGGCCGAATTATCCCAATATGTGATCGCCGGCGATCACGGTTGAGCGAGAATCCGATCAGGCGGGGTGTCCGAAGGGGCACCCCGCATTGATTTGCATAACGCGTCTCGGCTAGCTTGGTTCCCAACCCGGGGAGATTTTTTCCCGATCGACACAGCAGGCAGGGAGCAAGCGCATGTCGGGCAGCAAGATCCGCGCAGTTGCAATGGTTCTGACACAGGGTCTGGCGATCGCCGGACTGGGACAGGGCGCCTCGGCAGAGCCGTTGCCCGGTCTCGCCGGCGAGTATCTCGCCGCACGGCAGGCCCGCGTGACCAGCGACTACGGCTCCGCCTCCGGATATTACGCGGCCGCGCTGAAGGCTGATCCCGGCAATCCCGCGCTGCTTGAAGGCGCCGTCCTCTCCGAAATGGCCGTGGGCCGTCTGGACGCGGCGCTGCCCTATGCCCGCGCGATGGAGGAACAGGGCGCCGAGAGCCAGATCGCCCGCATGGTGCTGGCCGCCGCCGAGGCGCAGTCCGGCGATTTCGCCGCGCTGCTTGCGCGGATCGAGGATGGGCGCGGTGTCGGCCCGCTGGTCGACGGTCTGCTGGTTGCCTGGGCGCATGTGGGCATGGGCGACATGGCCAAGGCGCTCGTCGCCTTCGACGCGGTGGCGGATGAACGCGGCCTGCGCGGCTTCTCGCTCTACCACAAGGCGCTGGCGCTCTCGCTGGCCGGCGACTTCGAAGGCGCCGAGGCGATCTACTCCGGCGAGGAGGACGGCCCGCTCCAGATGACCCGTCGCGGGGCGCTCGCGCGGATCGAGGTGCTGTCTCAGCTCGACCGGCCCAAGGATGCGCTGACCGTGATCGAGGCGCTCTTCGGCCCCGATCCCGATCCGGTCGTCGGCGGAATGCGCGCGGCCCTGCAGGCCGGCCAGACCCTCGATTTCGACTATGCCCGCAACGCCGCAGATGGCGTGGCCGAGATCTTCTATTCCGTCGCTGCCGCCCTCGATGGCGATGCGACCGACGATTACACGCTGATCTACTCGCGCACCGCGGAATACCTGCGGCCTGACCACATCGACGCGATCCTGCTCTCGGCGGAACTGCTCGACGACATGGGCCAGCCCGATCTCGCCACCGCGGCCTACCGCCGGGTGCCGCGCGACAATCCCGCCTTCCACGCCGCCGAACTGGGGCGTGCCGATGCGCTGCGCCGCGCCGGGCGCACCGATGCGGCGATCGAGGTGCTAACCTCGCTCTCGGACACCCACGGCGATCTGCCGCTGGTTCACGCCACCATGGGCGACATGCTGCGCGGCACCGGGCGCTACCGCGAAGCGGTGCAGGCCTATGACGAGGCGCTTGCGCTCTACACCACCGAGGATCGGTCGCAGTGGTTCCTGCACTACGCCCGCGGCATCGCGCAGGAGCGCCTCGGCAACTGGACCGCGGCCGAGGCCGACTTCCGGCAGGCGCTGGAGATGAACCCGGAAGACCCGCAGGTGATGAACTACCTCGGCTATTCCATGGTCGAGAAGCGCGAGAACCTCGACGAGGCGCTTGCCATGATCGAACGCGCTGCCGAGGCGAAGCCAGACAGCGGCTACATCATCGACAGCCTCGGCTGGGGGCTCTACACGCTGGGCCGCTACGAGGAATCCGTGGGCCACATGGAGCACGCGGCAGAGCTGATGCCGGTGGATCCCACGGTCAACGACCACCTCGGCGATGTCTACTGGGCGGTCGGGCGCCACATGGAAGCCCGGTTCCAGTGGACCCGCGCGCTCTCCTTCGACCCCGAGCCGGAGGCCGCCGATCGCATCCGCCGCAAGCTGAACGTCGGCCTCGACGCGGTGCTTGCCCAGGAGGGCATGGAGCCGCTACAGGTGGCGGGCGACGACCGCTGACGGCCGCCTGACCGGGCGCCGCCCCGGCGGGCGGCGCATCGGGACGGGACGAAAGCAGGCTGAGTTCATGACGGACGGGACAACCGCCACGCGGCGCGAGATCGCGCGGGCCAAGATCAACCTCGCCCTCCATGTCACCGGGCAGCGCGGCGATGGCTATCACCTGCTCGACAGTCTCGTCTGCTTCGCCGATTTCGGCGATGTGCTGGAGGTGACGCCGGCCCCGGAAAACAGCCTCACCCTCGACGGCCCCCTCGCAGAGGGCGTGCCTGCCGGCCCCGAGAACCTCGTCTTCCGCGCCGCCAGCTTCTTCGGCCAGCCCGCCGCGATCCGCCTGACCAAGCATCTGCCCATGGCCGCGGGGATCGGTGGCGGCACCGCCGATGCGGCGGCCGTCCTGCGGGCGCTCTCCGCGGCCACCGGCCGTCCCGTGCCGGAGAACGCGGAACGCCTCGGCGCCGACCTGCCCGCCTGCCTGCGGTCCCGCGCGCTGCGGATGCAGGGCGTGGGCGAACGGCTGGAGGATGTCCCCGGCCTGCCGCCGCTGCCCGCGGTCCTCGTGAACCCCGGCCTGGGCGTCGAGACGCCTGCGGTCTTCAAGCGGCTGACCCGCCGCACCAATCCCGCGCTGCCCGTCCGCCTGCCGGACTGGCCGGACGCGGCCAGCTGCGCGGCCTGGCTCTCCGGGCAGCGCAATGACCTCGAGACCCCGGCCCGCGACATCGCCCCGGTGATCGGCGATGTGCTCGAGGCCCTCGCCGCGACGCCGGGCTGCCTGCTGGCGCGCATGTCCGGCTCCGGCGCCACCTGCTTCGCGCTCTACCCGGACCGCCGCGCCGCCGAGGCCGCCGCCGCCAGCCTCGCGCCCACTGGCTGGTGGGCCCGCGCCACGACCCTCAGCTGACGCGCGCCCAGGCTTTCATCTTTCCCCAAATACTCCGGGGGAATTGGGCCCGGCATGGGCCCAAGGGGGCGGAGCCCCCCGGAATTTTCAAAAATTCCGGACCGGAAAATTCGAATTTTCCGATCACCGCGCCCTGCAATGGAAGCGCTCCCTCTCCCCCACGCACAGAAAATTCTTCGAAGAATTTTCCCAAGAATTTTCGAAAATTCTTGGTCGATCCCGGAGAGCCCCCCGGAACGCAAAACGCGCGCCCGGTAAGGGGCGCGCGTTCGGGGAACCCGTGAGGGGCGCTGCGGCTTACGAGACGTCCTTGTAGGAAATCTCGGCCTTGTCGGAGCCGGTCTTGCCGCGGCGCACGATGAGGCGGTTCAGCGCGTGGATATAGGCCTTCACGCTCGCCACGACGGTGTCGGTGTCGGCGGACTGACCGGTCACGATGCGGCCTTCCTCGTCGAGGCGCACCGAAACGGTGGCCTGCGCATCGGTACCCTCGGTCACGGCGTGGACCTGGTAGAGCTGAAGCCGGGCGCCGTGCGGGAAGATCTGCTTCACCGCGTTGAAAGCGGCATCCACGGGGCCGTCGCCGGTGGCGGTGACGCTCTTGTCCGCGCCGTCGACCGAGAGGGTCATCTCGGCGGTCTGGGGACCTTCGGTGCCGCAGACGACCTTGAGCGACTTCAGCACGAGGCTGTCCTCGCCCGCGTCATCGGAGACCCGCACGAGCGCGATGAGATCCTCGTCGAAGACCTCCTTCTTGCGGTCGGCGAGGTCCTTGAAGCGCACGAAGACGTCGTTGAGCTGGTTCTCGCCAAGTTCGATCCCGAGGTCCTTGAGCTTGGAGCGCAGCGCCGCGCGGCCCGAGTGCTTGCCCATGACGAGGTTCGTGGCCGACAGGCCAACGTCCGCCGGGCGCATGATCTCGAAGGTCTCGGCGTTCTTGAGCATGCCGTCCTGGTGGATGCCGCTCTCGTGGGCGAAGGCGTTCTTGCCGACGATCGCCTTGTTGAACTGCACCGGGAAGCCCGAGACCGCGGAGACGCGGCGCGAGATGTTCATGATCTTGGTGCTGTCCACGCCGGTGGCATAGGGCATGATGTCGTTGCGGACCTTCAGCGCCATGACCACTTCTTCGAGCGCGGTATTGCCCGCCCGCTCGCCGAGGCCGTTCACGGTGCATTCGATCTGGCGTGCGCCCGCTTCCACGGCGGCGAGGCTGTTGGCCGTCGCCATGCCGAGGTCGTTGTGGCAGTGGGTCGAGAAGATCACCTCGTCCGCGCCGGGCACACGCTCGAGGAGCATGCGGATCAGGTCGGCGGACTCGCGCGGGGCGGTGTAGCCCACGGTGTCGGGCACGTTGATCGTGGTGGCGCCGGCCTTGATGGCGATCTCGACCACGCGGCAGAGATAGTCATGCTCGGTCCGGGTGGCGTCCATCGGCGACCACTGGATGTTGTCGCAGAGGTTGCGCGCGTGGGTCACCGTCTCGTGGATCCGCTGGGCCATCTGGTCCATGTCGAGGTTCGGGATCGCACGGTGCAGCGGCGAGGTGCCGATGAAGGTGTGGATACGCGGCGAGGGCGCGGATTTCACGGCGTCCCAGGCGCGGTCGATGTCCTTGAAGTTCGCCCGGGCGAGGCCGCAGATGGTCGAATTCTTGGAGTTCTTGGCGATCTCGCTGACGGCGCGGAAATCGCCTTCGGAAGCGATCGGGAAGCCGGCCTCGATGATGTCGACGCCCATCTCGTCGAGAAGCGCCGCGATCTCGAGCTTCTCTTCGTGGGTCATGGTCGCGCCGGGGCTTTGTTCGCCGTCACGGAGCGTGGTGTCGAAAATGAGGACGCGGTCCTGTTCGGATGCTTTGGTCATGTCGGTGTTCTCTCTAATCTCCAGGTGCCTTGGCGCGAAACGGCTATTCCTCTGAGCGGTCGCGCCGAAACGGCACGCTCAGAGGCGCGTTAGGAGAAGCAGCAGGGCGGCAGCCGACAGACCGCCGGAACGGCGGGTCGCGCTCATGGAGATATGATGGCCCTGAGTGGTCATGAGGGCTGTGTAATGCGCGGAAACTGGATTGAAAACCCGGAAATTCCGCTGCAGTGCCGCAATTGGGGAAGGGCCGCTGACGTATCGGCAGGGCCCGGCGGGCCCTGCGATGCCGCTTACTCCGACGGGGCGGTCGGGGGCTCTTCCGTCGCTTCCGCGGTCGTCGCTCCTTCGAGGGCCCCGTTGTCCCAGGTGCCCGAGGCTTCCTCGCCGCTGGAGTAGCGCATGGTGCCCTGCCCATGCCGCTTGCCGCTGAGGAATTCGCCCTCGTAGACATCGCCATTGGCGTAGGTCGCGACACCGGTGCCGCTGATCTCGCCCGCCTGCCAGTCGCCTTCGTAGGTGAAGCCGTCGGGCATGGTGATCTTGCCCGTGCCCTCGCGCTTGCCCGCGACGAAGCCGCCCTCGTAGACGGTGCCGTCGGCATAGGTCGCGGTGCCGGTACCGCTGCGCTGCCCCTCGGACCACTCGCCTTCGTAGCGGTAGCCGTCGGGGAAGGTGATCACGCCGTAGCCGTCGTTCTTGGCGCCCTTGAAGGCGCCCTCGTAGACCAGCCCGTTGGCGTAGCGGGCGATGCCCTCGCCCTCGATCACGCCGGCGGTCCACTCGCCCTCGTAGGTCGAGCTGTCGGGGTAGGTGATCTTGCCCTGCCCATCGGGCAGGTCCTCGCGGAACTGGCCCTCGTAGACGGAGCCGTCGGGATAGACCACGCGGCCTTCGCCGCCGATCTTTCCGGCCACCCAGCTGCCGGTGTACTCGTAGCCGTCCGCGCCCGAGAAGGTGCCGGTGCCATCGCGCCGGTCCTCGTGGAACTCGCCCTCGTAGATGTCGCCGTTGGCATACGTGACCTTGCCTTCGCCCTCGCGACGGCCCGCGATCAGCGTGCCCTCGTAAACGTCGCCATTGGGCTGGGTCAGCGTGCCGATACCGTTGATCTGGCCGTCTTCCCAGCTGCCGGTATAGGTCAGCCCGTCCGGCGTGGTCAGCGTGCCTTCGCCCCAGCGTTTGCCGTCCTTCACGGCGCCCTCGTAGACCTCGCCATCGGCGTAGGAGATCTTGGCCTGACCGCTTTCGACGCCGTTCACCCAGTCGCCTTCATAGGTGTAGCCGGAGGGGGCGACCATCGTGCCGCGCCCGTCATGGAGCGCATTGCGGAACTGGCCCTCGTAGCGCGAGCCGTTGGCATAGGTCACGACGCCCTGCCCGGTGATCTTGCCCTCGGACCACTCGCCCTCGTAGGTGCCGCCGTCGGAGAAGACGATCTTGCCCACGCCGTCGGGTTTGCCCTTGGCGAACTCGCCCTCGTAGACCGAGCCGTCGGGGTAGCGCGCGGTGCCGCGGCCCGCGATCTCGCCCTCGACCCAGTCGCCGGTGTATTCATATCCGTTGGGTAGCCGGTAGGTGCCGGTGCCGTGCTGAAGGCCGTTGAGGAAGGTGCCTTCGTAGACGCCGCCTCCCTCGTATTGCTTGGTCTGGACCTCTCCGTCCTGCGCCATGGCAAACCCGGCCCCAAGGGCCAGCGCCGCACAGGTTGCGATCAACGCGCGTGGTTTCATACCAACTCCCCATTCCGCCCCACCGGCGGGTTGCGTAGGCAAGGTAGAGGACCACCTGCCGCCGGGCAATGTCTTTCCGGGAAATCACCTTTTCCTCCGCCGCTTGCCTCGCTAATCAGGGGAGAACGCAGGAAAGGGGGGCCGGATGGCCGAACGGTTTCGCATCACGCTGGCACAGCTGAACCCCACGGTCGGCGACATCGCGGGCAATGCCGCCAAGGCGCGCGCCGCCTGGGAGGCGGGCCGCGAGGCAGGTGCCGACCTCGTCGCCCTGACCGAGATGTTCATCACCGGCTACAACACGCAGGACCTCGTGGAGAAGCCCATCTTCCACCAGACCGCGATCGCCGCGATCGAGCAGCTGGCCCGCGACTGTGCCGATGGCCCCGCGCTGGCCGTGGGCGGCCCCTGGGTCGAGGGGGCGGAGCTCTTCAACGCCTACCACATCTGCCGCGGCGGCAAGGTCGTGAGTCGCGTGCTCAAGCACGAGCTGCCCAACGAGACCGTCTTCGACGAGGTCCGCATCTTCGACAGCGGGCCGCTTGGCGGGCCCTATTCCGTGGGCAACACCCGCATCGGCTCGCCGATCTGCGAGGACGCCTGGCACCCCGATGTCTCCGAAACGCTGGCCGAGACCGGGGCCGAGTTCCTGCTGGTGCCCAACGGCTCGCCCTACTACCGCGGCAAGATGGACACGCGGTTCAACCACATGGTCGCCCGCGTGGTGGAGACCGGCCTGCCGCTGATCTACCTGAACATGATCGGCGGGCAGGATGACCAGGTCTTCGACGGCGGCTCCTTCGGCCTGAACCCGGGCGGCGAGATGGCCTTCCACATGCCGGTCTTCGACGAGGAGATCGCCCATGTGGACCTGGTCCGCGGGCCCGAGGGCTGGCGCATCGAGGAGGGCCCCAAGGCCCGTATCCCCGACGACTGGGAGCAGGATTACCGCGTCATGGTCGAGGGCCTGCGCGACTATTGCCGCAAGACCGGCTTCGCCAAGGTGCTGCTGGGGATGTCCGGCGGGATCGACAGTGCGCTGGTGGCGACCATCGCCGCAGATGCACTCGGCCCCGAGAACGTGCGCTGCGTGATGCTGCCGTCCGAGTACACCTCCGAGCATTCGCTGGAAGACGCCAAGGCCTGCGCCACCGCGCTCGGCTGCCACTACGACTTCGTGCCGATCAGCGCGGGCCGAGACGCGATCACCGCGACGCTGGCGCCGCTCTTCGAGGGGCTGGCCGCCGACACGACCGAGGAGAACATCCAGTCCCGCCTGCGCGGCCTGTTGCTGATGGCGCTGTCGAACAAGTTCAACGAGATGCTGCTGACCACCGGCAACAAGTCCGAGGTGGCGGTGGGCTATGCCACGATCTACGGCGACATGGCGGGCGGCTACAATCCGATCAAGGACCTCTACAAGACCCGCGTCTTCGAGACCTGTCGCTGGCGCAACGCCAACCACCGCGGATGGATGATGGGCCCCGAGGGCGAGGTCATCCCCGAGCGGATCATCACCAAGCCGCCCTCGGCCGAGCTGCGCCCGGACCAGAAGGACAGCGACTCGCTGCCTGACTACCCGGTGCTGGACGGCATCCTGACGATGCTGGTGGATCAGGATGCCTCGGTCGCGGATTGCGTCGCGGCGGGCTATGACAAGGCGGACGTGAAGCGGGTGGAGCACCTGCTCTACATCAGCGAGTACAAGCGCTTCCAGTCGGCGCCGGGCGCGCGGCTGACGAAGAAGGCCTTCTGGCTGGACCGCCGCTATCCGATTGCGATGCGGTGGCGCGACAACGAGGCGTAAGGCGCGGCGCCGGGGTGCCGGTGCGCTCCGTCGACCGGGGGTGTGCCGATGCCTCGGCGTCTGCCCGGCCCTGAGGCCTGCCAATGCCCCGGTGCCGGCCCGGCCCTTAGGCCGGGCGGGGTCTTCAGGGGCGCGGCCCGCGCCTCACGCCTTTTCCGAGAACTCGTCCCAGGCCTCCAGCGCCTTGGCCGCGTACATCATGGCCGGCCCGCCGCCCATCTGCACCGACATTGCCAGCACGTCACCCAGTTCCTCGCGGGTGGCGCCTGCTTTCATCAGCGCCTCGACATGGAGCACGATGCAGGCCTCGCAGCGCTGGGACACCGCGATGCCGAGCGCAACGAATTCCTTGGTCTTGAGGTCCAGCACGCCGTTTTCGGCGACGGCCTTGCTCAAGCCGCCAAAGGCGCGCGTGGTTTCGGGAATGGCCTTGTAGAGACCGCGCAACTGGGTGCGCGTGCCTTCGATCTTGTCCGTCCAGCTCATGGCTGCGTCCTTTCGAATATACCTGCCCGCAGGAAACACATTCGAAAGGTTGCAACTTTGATCCGGATCAGATTTGGTCCAGATCCGGGCCGCGCCACGGGAAATGACGCGCCGTCAGATCGGGATCAGTTCGCCCGGTGGGCGACGAACATCAGGTTGTTCGCGGGCATCTCGATGACCTTCTCCAGCTCCAGCCAGTTGGCGTGCAGCATCTTGGTCATCTCCGTGTCATCCTTGTAGCCGATCAGCGGATCGCGCGCCTTCAGCTCGGCGTCGAAGCGGACGTCGCCCTCGCTGGTCAGGGCGCCGGAGCGCTTGAAGGGGCCATAGACCGCCAACCGTCCGCCCCGGTTCAGCGCCTTGGCGGCCTGTTCGATCACCATGTCGGCGTCCTGGGTCGAGATCAGGTGCAGCAGGTTCACCACCATGATCAGGTCGTTGCCGCCGTGGATCGCGGACCAGCCGTGCCGGGTGGCGTCGATCCGGATCGCCGGGCGCAGGTTGGGCAGGCCCGCCGCCGCCACGTAGGCGTCGATCGAGGTGATCCGCGTCGGGTCGATGTCGCTGGGCTGCCATGTCAGGCCGGGGAAGGCGCCTGCCATGCGCACCACGTGTTCGCCGGTGCCGGAGGCCAGCTCCAGCGCCTTGCCGGTCTCGGGCACCACCGTCTCCAGCGCATGCAGGATCGGGGCAAGGTTCCTCTGCGCGGCCGGGCTGCTCAACGCGCCTGCCGGCGGGGTGTCGAGAGTGGGGGACAGCGTGTCGATCGTCATGCCGCGAACCTTTCAGGAGAGAGAGCGCCCACCACGGAGGCGGGCAGGGCGGGGGAACGTCCCATCAGAAGATCGGACGCGAGGCGGCTGGCCGCCGGAGCTGTCTGGAAGCCATAGCCTCCCTGTCCGGCCAGCCAGAAGAAATCGGGGCAATCGGGCGCGCGGCCGATCACCGGGGTGCGGTCGGGCGCGAAGCTGCGCAGCCCGGCCCAGGAGGTCTCGACCCGGGTGACCGGGGCGGTGACCATCTCCTCGTAGCGGGCCAGCCCCTCGGCCAGCACCATGTCGTCGGCCCATGCGTCATGGGGCGCGACGGGGTCCTCCTCGGAGGGGGAGACCAGCAGACCACCGGTGTCGGGCTTGGCGTACCAGCTCTCGTTGACCCCATCGATGAAGGGCCAGCCGGAGGTATCCGCCCCGCCCGGTGCCGGCAGCCGCGCCATGGAGCGGCGGAAGGGCCGGATATCCATCGGCCGTGCGCCGGCCATCACGGCCACCTCGTCGGCCCAGGCCCCGGCGGCGTTGACCAGCGTCGCGGCGCGGAAGCTGCGTCCGGCGGTCTCCACCTCCCAGTGGCCGTCTGTGCGGCGGATCGCCGTGACACGGGCGCCTGTGACGATCTCGACCCCAAGGGAACGGGCGCGCTTGCGGGCGCTCTCCATGATCCGGTGGGTGTCCATGTCATAGGCCTCGTCGTACCAGGCCGCGTAGGCGCAGGTGACGGGATGCAGGATCGGCACGGCGGCGCGGGCCTCGGCCACGGTGATCGGGGCCATGTCGTTCGCGGCGGCCTCGGCCTCGAAGGCGGCGCGCTCCTGCGGGCGGCCCACCAGCATCAGGCCGCGGCGGGTCAATACGCCGCCGTCCGTTTCGCGATGCTCTGCCAGGCTGGCGTGGTTCAGCGCGCGGATGGTCTCGTTGCCGTATTGCGCGATGAAGATCGCCGCCGACCGGCCCGAGGCGTGGTAGCCCAGTGCCGGTTCTGCCTCGAGCAGGGTGACCGAAGCGTCCTCGGCCAGCCGGGCTGCGGCGGTCACGCCGGCAACACCGCCCCCGATGATCAGGATGTCTGCCAAATTTGTCCTCCCATTAGGACAAAATGACACAGCTTTGCGAAAGGCGGTAGTCCATCAGGAGATACGAGTATTACCGAATTTGCATATCTCTTGGGCGCGGGCCGATTCCAAGGGGTCGGAATTGCGGTGTGACGCGGCGTTAGTCTTGTTTCGGGAATATGCGGTTTCAACACGCGAAACGGCAATTGCCGCTGTATCGAAGCCGGGCGAAACAGCGCGATGCCGAAACCGAAAAGACCCGCGCCGGAGCGCGGGTCTGAAGGATCGCAGGGCACCGTCCGCGGTGCCTGACCGTCGGGTTACTGGGGGATTTCGCCCGTCAGGCCTTCGACGTAGAAGTTCATGCCGGCCAGCGTGCCGTCATCGGCCACTTCGCCTTCGGCCAGCCAGTCGCTGCCGTCTTGTTTCTTCAGCGGGCCGGTGAACGGATGGTATTCGCCCGCGGAAATGGCGTCGCGCATGGCTTCTGCCTCGGCCTTCACCTCGGCGGGGACCGCGTCGGTGATGTCACCGATGCCGACCATGCCGGTGTTGATGCCTTCCCAGACGCTGTGGCTTTCCCAGGTGCCGTCCATCGTCGCCTTCACGCGCGAGACGTAGTAGGGCGCCCAGTTGTCGATGATCGACGAGACGCGCGGCGAGGGGGCGTATTCGCTCATGTCGCCGGCCTGGCCGAAGCCGATCACGTTGCCCGCATCCTGCGCGGCGGCCAGCGGCGCGGTGGAGTCGGTGTGCTGGAAGATCACGTCGGCGCCCTGTTCGATCAGGGTGCGTGCCGCGTCGGCCTCTTTCGCCGGGTCCATCCAGGTGTAGAGCCAGATGATCTTCATCTCGACGTCGGGGTTCACCTTCTTGGCGTGGATATAGGCCGAGTTGATGCCGCGCACGACTTCGGGGATCGGCACCGAGGCGATGTAGCCCAGCACGTTCGACTTGGTCATGTGGCCCGCGATGGTGCCCATGACGGCGCGGCCTTCGTAGAAGCGCGCGGAATAGGCCGAGACGTTGTCGGCGGTCTTGTAGCCGGTGGCGTGCTCGAACTTCACGTCCGGGAACTTGGCCGCGACGTTGATTGTCGGGTCCATGTAGCCGAAGGAGGTGGTGAAGATGATGTCGGCGCCGCCCAGGGCCATCTGGGTCATGGCGCGCTCGGCGTCGGGGCCTTCGGGCACCGATTCCTGGTAGACCATCTCGACCTTGTCCTCGCCGATCTCCTCGACCATCTTCATGGCGGACTCATGGTGGTGCTGGGTCCAGCCGCCGTCATTGATCGGCCCCACGTAGATGAAACCCACCTTGGTCTTCTCCTGCGCGAAGGCCGGACCGGTCATGGCGAGCGGCAGCGCAACGGCGGCTGCGGCCCCTTTCAGAAACGTTCTCTTCTTCATCTGCATCTCCCGATTATTATTGCAGGGCCTCATTGAGAGGCGTGGAAAGTCCGACCCAGCGAGGCAGGCGCGCCGCTGCGATGGGACGACATGATGACCAGCACGAGGATGGTGATCAGGTATGGCGACATGGAAAGATATTCCACGGGGATGGCAAGGCCCGCCGCCTGCAGGTTCAGCTGCAGCACGGTGACCCCGCCGAAGAGGTAGGCGCCCAGCAGGACGCGGCCCGGTTTCCAGCTGGCAAAGACCACGAGGGCGAGGGCGATCCAGCCGGTGCCGGCGGTCATCCCGTCGACCCACTGGGGCACGCGCAGCAGGCTGATGTAGGCCCCGCCCATGCCCGCGCAGGCGCCCCCGAAGAGGATCGCGAGGATGCGGATGCGCCGCACCTTGTAGCCAAGAGCATGGGCCGCCTCGTGGTTCTCGCCCACGGCGCGCAGGATCAGCCCGGCGCGGGTGAATTTCAGCATCGCCCAGACCGCGACCACGAGGGCAAGGCCGACATAGACCATCAGGTCGTGGCTGAAGAGGATGCGCCCCACCACCGGCAGGTCGCTCAGCACCGGCAGGTCGAGCCGCTGCGCCGGCGGCGGCCGTTCCCCCACGTAGCGTTGCCCGATCAGCGCCGAAAGGCCGAGCCCGAAGAGCGTCAGCGACAGCCCCGAGGCGACCTGGTTGGCGAGCGCATATTGCGTCAGTGCCACGAAGAGCAGCGACAGCCCCGCGCCCCCCGCCGCCGCACCGACGAAGCCCATCAGCGGCGACCCGGTCTCGACTGCGACGGCAAAGCCGCAGATCGCCCCGGTGATCATCATCCCCTCGACGCCGAGGTTCAGGACGCCTGCCTTCTCCACCACCAGTTCCCCGATGGCCGCGAGCAGGATCGGCGTCGCCGCCACCATCAGCGAGGCCACGAGAAGGACGGGATTGATCGCGCTCAGGTCCATGGGGCCAGGCCTCCGTTGATCGTGTCGATACCGCTCATGCCGTCTCCGCCTTCGCCAGTTTCAGCCGGTAGTTGGTCAGCACGTCCACCATCAGCAGGAAGAAGAGCAGCATCCCCTGGAAGACCTGGATCGCCGAGGAGGAGAGCCCCATGCTCGACTGCGCGATCTCGCCGCCGATGTAGGTCAGCGCCATCAGCAGCCCGGCCAGCAGAATGCCCACCGGGTGCAGCCGTCCGAGGAAGGCCACGATGATCGCGGTAAAGCCGTAGCCCGCGTTGAAATCGATGCTGATCCGCCCGGAGGGGCCGGCGACCTCGAAGAGGCCCGCCATGCCGGCGAGCGCCCCCGCCAGCCCCATGCAGAGCAGCACCAGCTGCTTCGGTTTCACGCCGGCAAAGCGCGCCGCGCGGGGCGCCTCGCCGGTCAGCCGGATCTGGAAGCCCAGCAGGTGCCGGTTCAGCAGGATATAGGCCATGATCACCGCGATCAGCGCGGCGACAACGCCCCAGTGCATTCCCGATCCGGCGATCAGTTCGGCGTTATGGGCGCTCGGGTATTGCTGCAGGTTGCGCGAGCCCGGGAAGCCGTAGCCCTCCGGGTTCTTCAGCAGCCCCAGCGAGACCGAGGCGAGGAACTGCTCGGCCACGTAGACCAGCATGAGGGAGACGAGGATCTCGTTGGTGCCGAAGATCACCCGCAGCGCCGCCGGGATCATCGCCCAGAGACAGCCGCCGAGCGCACCACAGATCACCATCAGCGGGAACAGCCACCAGGCCTCCAGCGGGTAGAAGGCCAGCGCCACCCCCGCGCCCGCGATGGCGCCCATGATGTACTGCCCCTCCGCGCCGATGTTCCAGATCCCGGCCCGGAAGCCGAGGCTCAGCCCGATGGCGATCAGCACCAGCGGCGCGCCCTTCACCAGCATCTGCGGCCGGTAGTAGAAGGCGAATTCCCCGAACAGCGGATCCCAGAAGATCGTCCGTATCGCCAGCAACGGGTCCTTGCCGAGGAAGGCAAAGAGCAGCCCGCCCGCCACCATCGTGGCCACCACCGCCACCACCGGCGCCAGGTAGGCCCAGACCTGCGACGGCTGGCGTCGTTTCTCCAGCTTCAGCACGCGCCGCGCCCCCCTTCATCTTTCCGGAAATACTCTCGGGGGGCCCGGGGGGCAGACAGCCCCCCGCCCCTCCGCCAGGACGGGCGGCCAGACTGGCGCCCTGACAGGCGCACGGACTGGCACCGGGTGCGGTCCCCCCCCGGATGGTGTCGCCTGCTCTCAGACATGCGCCACCTCCATCCCGTGCGATCCGCCCATCATCAGCCCGATCTCGTCCACGGTCAGCCCCTGTGCGGGGCGGATGTCGCTCAGCCGGCCCTCGTTCAGCGCCGCGAACCGGTCCGAGATCTCCATCAATTCGTCGAGGTCCTGCGAGATCACGATCACCGCCGTGCCCCCGGCTGCCAGATCGAGGATCGCCTGCCGGATCGTCGCCGCGGCGGCGGCATCCACGCCCCAGGTGGGCTGGTTCACCACCAGCACCTGCGGGTCCTGCATCACCTCGCGGCCGATGACGAACTTCTGCAGGTTGCCCCCCGACAGCGCCCGTGCGGCCACCTCCGGCCCCGGGGTGCGCACGTCGAAGCGGGCGATGACCTCCTCGGCAAAGCTCCGCGCCTTGCCCCATTTCAGGAAGCCGTTCGACATCAGTCCGCGTCGCTCCGCCCCGGTCAGCAGGGCGTTCTCGGTCAGGCTCATGTCTGGCGCCGCCGCATGGCCCAGCCGTTCCTCCGGCCCGGTCAGCAGCCCCAGCCGGCGCCGCGCCATCGGCCCCATCCCGCCCACCGGCGTGCCGTCGAACTCCACCATCGCCGGGGCCGAGAGGATCTCGCCCGAGAGCGCGCCCAGCAATTCGTCCTGCCCGTTGCCCGCGACACCCGCCAGCCCCAGGACCTCGCCCGCGCGCACCTCCAGCGAGATGCCCTTCAGGGAGGTGCCGAATTCACCGGGGCTCTTCACGCTCAGCCCCTTCAGCGCCAGCCGCACCGCACCCGGGGCCTTGGCCTCGCGCGAGGGCGTGTGCAGCTCGCTGCCCACCATCATCTCGGCCATCGCCCGCGCGGTGGTCTCCTTCGGCACGCAGGTGCCCACCTTCTTGCCGAGCCGCAGGATCGTCGCCCCGTCGCAGAGCGCCCGGATCTCTTCCAACTTGTGCGAGATATAGAGGATCGAGGTGCCCTCATCACGCAGCTTCATCAACGTGCGGAACAGGATCTCCACCTCCTGCGGCGTCAGCACCGAGGTCGGCTCGTCCATGATCAGCAGCTTGGGATCCTGCAGCAGGCAGCGCACGATCTCGACCCGCTGGCGCTCGCCCGCGCTCAGGTCGCCCACCGTGCGGAACGGATCGAGCGGCAGGCCGTAAAGTTCCGACACCTCCCTGATCCGCCCGGCCAAGTCCCGCGGCCTCGGCGGGTTCTCCATGCCGAGCGCGATGTTCTCCGCCACGTTCAGCGCGTCGAAGAGACTGAAGTGCTGGAACACCATGGCCACGCCCAGTTGGCGCGCCATCGAGGGCTCCGCCGGGACATAGGACCGCCCGTCCAGCACCATCTCGCCCGCATCCGGCTTCACGAGGCCATAGATCATCTTCACCAGCGTGGATTTCCCCGCGCCGTTCTCGCCCAGCAGGGCATGGACCTCGCCCTTGCCGATCTCGAAGGAGACATCGTCATTGGCAACCACCCCGGGATAGGCCTTGGTCAGCCCCCGGATCGACAGTAGTGACTGGCTCACGCGCGCAATTCCCCCTCGTTCAGGTCTTCGTCCGGGCCCGCACCACGGTGCACCGCGACCGGGCCTGCGCGCAACATCTGCGTCGCGACCCCAAGCGCGATCGCCTGGGGATGCTTGCCTAGCGCCGGGTCCCCGATCGGGCAGGCGATCCGCGCGACGGCCTCGGGCCCGTGGCCCATCCCGGCCAGCCGGTTGCGGAACCGCGCCCATTTCGTCGCCGATCCGATCACGCCCGCGCGCCCGAAGCCCCGCCGCAGCAGCGCATCGCAGAGCGCGAGGTCCAGCGCGTGGGAATAGGTCAGCACGATATGTTCGGCGTCCCGCGGCGCATGGGCGGCCAGCCGGACCGGGTCTGCCACGGGCACCACGCTCACGCCCTCGGGCACCGCGTCCGGGAACCGCTCCGCCCCGGTATCGACCCAGGTCACCGCCATCTCCGGAAGCGGCACCAGCGTTGTCACCAGGGCCCGGCCCACGTGGCCTGCGCCCCAGATCCAGACCGCGCGGGCGGGCACCAGAACGGGCTCCACCAGCCAGCCGCCGTCCAGCTGCACGTCGACCTCCGCGCCCTGTGCCCGGGCCGCGGCCAGCCCCCGGCGCAGCGCCAGCGGCATCTCTCCCGCATCGCCCACCGCACGGGCCACCACCGTCACACCCTCCAGCGCCGCCACATCCGCCGCCGTATAGGGCTCGAAGGCCAGCACGACCGACCCGCCGCAGCATTGGCCCAGCTCCGGCCCCAGCGCGCGCGTCACCAGCCTCGGCGCCTCCAGCGCCCGCGCGAGGGCGATCGCCTCGTGCTCCAGCGCGCCGCCGCCGATGGTGCCCGCGACGGCCCCTGCGGTCACGACCATCGCCGCCCCCGCCTCGCGCGGGGAAGAGCCGCGCACCTGCGCGATGACCACGCGCACGGCGCGTCCCTCACGCGCCACGGCGCGGCTCAGCTGGGCGACATCAAACTCCATCGCGCACCTGCATCACGGCCTTCAGCACCCGTTCCGGCGTGGCCGGCGCGTCGAGGGCGGGGTAGCCCGGCCCGCAGGCCGCCACGGCATCGGACAGCGCCATCAGCACAGACATGCCCAGCATGAAGGGCGGCTCGCCCACGGCCTTGGAGCGATAGATCGTCTCCTCGGGGTTGCGCCCGTCCCAGAGCGCCACGTTGAACACCTCCGGCCGGTCGCCGCAGGCGGGGATCTTGTAGGTCGAGGGCGCATGGGTCCGCAGCCGCCCCTTGCCGTCCCAGACCAGCTCCTCGGTGGTCAGCCAGCCCGCGCCCTGCACGAAGCCGCCCTCGACCTGCCCGATGTCCAGCGCCGGGTTCAGGCTGCTGCCCGCATCGTGCAGCAGGTCGGCCCGCAGGATGCGGTACTCGCCGGTCAGCGTGTCGATCACCACCTCCGAAACCGCCGCGCCATAGGCGAAGTAGAAGAACGGCCGGCCGTGGCCCCGGATGCGGTCCCAGGCCACTTTCGGCGTCTTGTAATAGCCCGTGGCCGACAGGCTCACCCGGTTCTCGTAGGACAGTTTCGCGGCCTCGGCGAAGGAGATCACCTCGCCCCCGATCCGCACATCCCCGCCCTCGAAAACCACCTCCGACCGGCTGGCCTGATACAGCCCAGCCAGGCAGTCCGCCATCCGGGCCCGGATCGTGTCGCAGGCGGCCTTCACCGCCATCCCGTTCAGGTCCGACCCGGAAGACGCCGCCGTGGCCGAGGTGTTGGGCACCTTGCCGGTATCGGTCGCGGTGATCCGCACCGCTTCCATGCCGACGCCGAACCGGCTGGCGGCAACCTGCGCCACCTTCTGGTTCAGCCCCTGTCCCATCTCGGTCCCGCCATGGTTCAGGTGGATCGAGCCGTCCTGGTAGACATGCACCAGCGCCCCCGCCTGGTTCAGGTGGGTCAGGGTGAAGGAAATCCCGAATTTCACCGGCGTCAGCGCGATGCCCTTCTTCAGGATCGGCTGCTCCGCGTTCCACTCCGCCACCGCCGCCCGGCGCGCCGCATAGTCCGAGGTCTCCACCAACCGCTCGGTCAGCCCGTGCAGGATGAAATCCTCAACCGCCTGCCCATAGGGCGTGGTCTGCGCCCCCAAAGGCGCCTCGGGCACCGCCTCCGGCGCCCCCAAAACCGTGGCCCCGCGCGAGGCTGCGTCTTCGTCCATCCACTGTTCGGAAATATCCTCGGGGGGGAATGCCGCGTCAGCGGCAGGGGGGGCGGACAGCCCCCCAACCCCGCCCGCCGCAGGCGCGTCCATGTCCGCCGCACCCGCATCCGCATCCAACCCGGATGCCTCGGCATAGTAATTCACCCGCCGCACTTCCAGCGGGTCCAGCCCGAGCGCGTGGGCCACGTGGTCCATCACCCGCTCGATCCCCAGCATCCCCTGCGGCCCGCCAAAGCCCCGGAAGGCGGTCGCGCTCTGCATGTTGGTCTTCAGCCGGTGGCTTTCGATCCGGCAGTGCTCGAGCAGGTAGGCGTTGTCGGCGTGCAGCATCGCCCGGTCCGCGACCGGCAGCGAGAGGTCCATCGACCAGCCGCAGCGGGTGTACTGCCGGAAATCCACGGCCCGAACGCGACCGGTCTCGTCATAGCCCACATCGTAGTCGATGCGGAAATCGTGCCGCTTGCCGGTGATGACCATGTCGTCGTCCCGGTCATAGCGCATCTTGCAGGGCCGCCCGGTCGTCAGGGCCACCACGGCGCAGGCGCAGGCCAGCGCGTTGCCCTGGCTCTCCTTGCCGCCAAAACCGCCGCCCATGCGCCGGGTCTCGACCCGGACGGCGTGCATCGGCTGGCCGATGGCCTCGGCCACCTTGTGCTGGATCTCGGTCGGATGCTGGGTCGAAGACATGACCTGCACCCCGCCATCCTCCATGGGCAGCACCAGCGCGGCCTGTCCCTCGAGGTAGAAATGCTCCTGCCCGCCCATCTCGATCCGGCCCGCCAGCGTCAGGGGTGCGGCCTCCAGCGCGGCGCGGGCATCGCCCTTCTCGTAGACCCGCGGGCCCTCCTCGAACCGGCTGTCGAAATCCAGCGCATCCTCGATGGAGAGCACCGGCGTCTCCTCGGCAAAGACCATCGCCGCCTTGCGCGCGGCGCGGCGCGCGGCGAGGTGGCTGGTGGCCGCCACGACAAAGACCGGCTGGCCGAGGTAATGCACCTCGCCGGTGGCCAGCAGCGGCTCGTCATGGGCCGAGGGCGAGACGTCGTTGGCAAAGGGCAGGTCGTCCGCGGTCAGCACCGCCACCACGCCCTCCGAGGTGCGCACCGCGTCGAGGTCGAGGGAGACGAGCTTGCCCGCCGCCACCGTGCTCAGCCCGAAGGCCAGGTGCAGCGCATTGGCGGGCAGCGGGATGTCGTCGATATAACGCGCCGCCCCGGTGACATGGAGCTTCGCACTGTCATGGGGCAGGGGGGAGGAGACGCTCATGCCGAGACCTCCCGCACCCGCGTCGCCGCGCCGATATCCTCGAGGAAGTAGCGCGTCAGCATGTTGCGGACCGCCTCCAGCCGGTAGGCGGCCGAGGCCCGCATGTCGCTGAGCGGCTGGAAGTCCTCGTCCCAGGCGCCCCAGGCCGCCTCGATGGCCTCCTCGCCCCAGTCCGCGCCGATCAGCGCGGCCTCGACGGCCGTGGCGCGTTTCGGGATGCCCGCCATGCCGCCAAAGGCGATGCGGGCCCCGGCCACGCGGCCATCCTCCAGCGTCACGTTGAAACAGCCGCAAACGGCCGAGATGTCCTGATCGAACCGCTTCGACAGCTTGTAGCAGCCCAGCCGGTCGGGCTGGTGCGGAATGCTGATCGCCTCGACGAATTCGCCCGGTGCCCGGTCCTGCTTGCCATACTCCAGGAAGAAATCTTCCAGAGCGATCTCGCGCCGGGTCTCGCCCTTGCGCAGGTGCAGCCGCGCGCCAAGCGCGATCAGCGCGGGCGGGCCGTCCCCGATGGGCGAGCCGTTGGCGATATTGCCGCCGATGGTCGCGGCATTGCGCACCTGGACGGATCCGTAGCGCGTCAGCATGGCGGCGAAATCCGGATAGCGCCCGCTGACGGCAGGGATCAGCTGGCTGATGGTGACACCGGCGCCGATCACCAGCGCCTCGTCCGTTTCCTCGATGCCCTGAAGATCGGCGCAGCGATGCAGGAAGGCGACCGGGCCGAGGCGGCGCAGCGCCTTGGTCACATGCAGGCCCAGGTCGGTGGCCCCGCCCACGAGGACGCCGTCGGGATGGGCGGCGTACCAGGCGGCGAGGTCGTCCGAGGTCTCGGGAAGGGCAACGTCGGTCGCGGGGTCGAAGGCGGCGGCGGGCAGGGCGCCGGGCAAGGCGGGGACCACGGCGGGCGCCGCCATAGCAGCCTCGGCAGCGCGCACGATGGGGGCATAGCCGGTGCAGCGGCAGAGGTTGCCCGCCAGCACCTTGTCCACATCGGTCTCGCCCGTGGCATGGGCGGCGGCCAGCGACATGACGATTCCCGGCGTGCAGAAGCCGCACTGGCTGCCGTGCTTGTCGATCATCGCCTGCTGCACCGGGTGCAGCGTGCCGTCGGGGGCGGCGAGGCCCTCGACGGTGGTGACGGATTTGCCGTGCAGCTGGGGCAGGAAGAGGATGCAGGCGTTCACGGCCTTGGGGCCGTGCTCATCGGTGACCATCAGGGTACAGGCGCCGCAATCGCCCTCGTTGCAGCCTTCCTTGGTGCCGGTCAGCCCCCGGATCTCGCGCAGCCAGTCGAGCGCCGTGACCGTCGGATCGGTAACGTCCATCTCCACCCGCTCTCCGTTCAGAAGAAAGGAGATCTCCATGTGTATCTTCCGCCGCGTTACCCTGTTTGACCGGACACACACCCCTTCGATGCGGCGTAGAAGGGCGCTGGCCTTGTTGTTTTCAGACTACAGAAAAGAGGCAGATTCGAAACCACGCAAGAGTTTCCTGCTCAAAGGCTGGGCGGACCCTGCGGAAACGCTCATGAATTCAGCGTGCTGGCGGGGTGCGGCGCCTGCGCGGAAGGCGCCCCCTGCGGCGCAGACATCAAGGGCCGAGCCCCGCGCCTAGGCTGGAAGAACGCCACTATGACTGCCCCGCGCGCGACCGCGCAGGTCTGCCCGGAATTTTCAAAAATTCCGGTCCGGAAAATTCGAATTTTCCGGGCAGAGACGCGGGCCGGTCGCGGGGATCGCCAAAATTCTTCGAAGAATTTTGCCAAGAATTTTCGAAAATTCTTGGGCGCCCGGAGGGGACGGCGGTTACAGGTCCTCGACCGCCATCACCCCGTTCAGGCTCTTGATCGCGCCGCGGATCTCGGGCGAGACGGGGAACTGCTGGCCCGCGTCGATCTCCACCTCGCCGGGCAGCCCCGGGTCCATCAGGCAGAAGCGCACCGGGCCGCGCGCCGCGTTCTTGGCGGCCTCCCGCGCACCTTCGAGGATGCCGGCCACCGCGGGGATCGCCGCCGCCTCCTCGATGAAGACGAGCAGCCCGCCGCCGCCCGCATCGGCCACCACGTTGTCCACCGGTGCGACAGACCGCGCGAGCAGGCGCAGCTGGTCACTCTCCATCGTCGCCTCGACCGTCAGCACCACCTTGCAGCCGGTCTCGAGGTTGTCGCGCGAGACCTCCAGCACGTCCGAGAACAGCATCGTCTCGTAGGCGCCGGTGGTGTCGGAGAGCTGCACGAAGGCAAAGCGGTTGCCCTTGGCGGATTTCCGTTCCTGCCGTCCGGCGACGATCCCGGCCATCTTGGCCACGTGGGGGCCGTTCTGGGCCTTGGCAATCACGTCGTCGAGGGTCATCACCCCCGCCCGCTTCAGCGCCGAGGCGTAATCGTCGAGCGGGTGACCCGAGAGGTAGAAACCGACGGCCTTGAACTCCTCGCCCAGCCTCTCGGCGGGCAGCCAGTCGTTGCAGGGCGTCAGGCGCGGCTCGGGCAGGTCATCGCCCGCCTCGCCGAAGAGCGACACCTGGTTCGAGGTCTTCTGCTCCCAGATCGCGGCGGAATATTGCACCAGCCCGTCGAGGCTTTCGAAGACGCGGCGGCGGTTGCTGTCGATCTCGTCGAAGGCACCGGAGCGCGCCAGCATCTCCAGCGGCCGCTTGCCGACCTTCTTCAGCTCCACCCGGCGGGCAAAGTCGTAGAGGTTCACGAAGGGCTTGTCGCGGCCATCGACCTTGCGGCCGTCGGTCACCAGCTTCATCGCCTCCAGCCCGACGTTCTTGAGCGCGCCGAGCGCATAGACCAGCGCCTGGTCCACCACCTTGAAGGTCGCGTCCGAGCGGTTCACGCAGGGCGGCACCCAGGGCAGGCCGAGGGCCTTCTTCAGCTCTTCGAAATAGACGCCCAGCTTGTCGGTGAGATGGATATCGCAGTTCATGACACCGGCCATGAACTCGACCGGGTGGTTCGCCTTCAGCCAGGCGGTCTGGTAGGACACCACCGCATAGGCCGCCGCGTGCGACTTGTTGAAGCCGTAGTTGGCGAATTTCTCCAGAAGGTCGAAGACCTCCGAGGCCTTCTTGGCGTCCACGCCGTTCTCGCCCGCGCCCTTCTCGAACTTGGGGCGTTCGGCGTCCATCGCCTCCTTGATCTTCTTACCCATGGCGCGGCGCAGAAGGTCGGCGCCGCCAAGGCTGTAGCCCGCCATGACCTGGGCAATCTGCATCACCTGTTCCTGGTAGACGATGATGCCCTGCGTTTCGGCGAGGATATGGTCGATCGTGGGGTGGACCGAGGTGATCTCGCGCTGGCCGTTCTTGACCTCGCAGTAGACCGGGATGTTCTCCATCGGGCCAGGCCGGTAGAGCGCCACGAGCGCGACGATATCCTCGATGCAGGTGGGCTTCATGCGCTTGAGCGCATCCATCATGCCCGAGCTTTCCACCTGGAAGACCGCGACCGTCTTGGCCTTGGAATAGAGGTCGTAGGTGCGCGCATCGTCCAGCGGGATGGCGTTGATCTGGTTCTCGGCCCCCGGCGCGGGCTCGTAGAGTTGGGTGCCGTCGGCGGCGACATGCAGGTCGCGCCCGCCCCAGTGGATCTGCTGGATCGCGTTCTGGATCACCGTCAGCGTCTTCAGGCCGAGGAAGTCGAACTTCACCAGCCCGGCCTGTTCGACCCATTTCATGTTGAACTGGGTCGCCGGCATGTCCGACCGCGGATCCTGGTAGAGCGGCACCAGCCGGTCCAGCGGCCGGTCCCCGATCACGACGCCCGCCGCGTGGGTCGAGGCGTTCCGCAGCAGCCCCTCGACCTGCATGCCGTATTTCAGCAGCCGGTCGACGACCTCCTCGTTGCGGGCCTCGATCCGCAGCCGTTCCTCCTGCTGGAGGGCCTCCTCGATCGAGACCGGCTTCACCCCGTCCAGCGGGATCATCTTGGACAGCCGGTCCACCTGGCCATAGGGCATCTGCAGCACGCGCCCGATGTCGCGCACCGCCGCCTTGGAGAGCAGCGCACCGAAGGTGATGATCTGCCCCACCTTGTCGCGGCCATAGCGCTCCTGCACGTAGCGGATCACCTCTTCGCGGCGGTCCATGCAGAAGTCGATGTCGAAGTCGGGCATCGACACCCGTTCCGGGTTCAGGAAGCGTTCGAACAGCAGCGAGTAGCGCAGCGGATCAAGGTCGGTGATCGTCAGCGCATAGGCCACGAGCGAGCCTGCACCCGAGCCCCGGCCCGGGCCGACGGGGATGTCGTGTTCCTTGGCCCACTTGATGAAGTCCGCAACGATCAGGAAGTAGCCCGGGAAGCCCATGCCCTCGATGATGCCCATCTCGAATTCGAGCCGTTCGTAGTATTCCTCGACCGGGGCGGCATGGGGGATCACGGCGAGACGGGCGTCGAGACCCTCCTTCGCCTGCCGGCGCAGTTCCTCGACCTCGTCATCGGCGAATCGCGGCAGGATCGGCGCGCGCTTGTAGGCCATGAAGGCGCAGCGCTTGGCGATCTCGACGGTGTTCTCGACCGCCTCGGGCAGGTCCGCGAAGAGCGTCACCATCTCCTGCTGCGACTTGAAGTAATGCTGCGGCGTCAGGCGGCGGCGCGGATGCGCCTGATCGACATAGGCGCCCTCGGCGATGCAGATCAGCGCATCGTGGGCCTCGTACATGTCCGACTTGGGGAAGTAGACATCGTTCGTGGCGACCAGCGGCAGGTCCATGGCATAGGCCATCTCGACGAAGCCGCGCTCGGTCAGGCGTTCGGCCTCGGGCAGGCCGCCCTCGCCGGGGTGGCGCTGCAACTCGACATAGAGACGGTCGGGGTAGATCTCGGCCAGCCGGGTCATGAAGGCCTGCGCCTCGGGCCGGTGCCCGCTGCGCAGTAGCTGCCCCACGGGGCCGTTCGGCCCGCCCGAAAGGCAGATCAGCCCCTCCGAGAACTCCTGCAACTGCGCCAGCGAAACCTGCGGCAGCGCGCCGCCCGCGTCCACGTAGAGACAGGAGGAGAGCCGCATCAGGTTCTCGTAGCCGGCCTCGCTCTGGGCCAGCAGCACGACGCCGGCGGGCAGCTTGGGCTTCTCGCCCGGCTGGGTCTCGAGGTAGGTGACATCCACCTGGCAGCCGATGATCGGCTGGACCCCGGCGCCCGAGGCGTAGACGGAAAATTCCAGCGCCGCGTACATGTTGTTCGTGTCCGTCACGGCGACGGCGGGCATATCCATTTTGTCGCAAAGTGCCGGCAGCTTTTTCAGCCGCAGGGCGCCTTCGAGTAACGAATATTCGGTATGGGTGCGGAGGTGGATGAATCGCGGTTCGCTCATGGGGCTCAGCGTATCTCTGCCAGTCGACGGGGAAAAGATCAGATCCGGCGGCACGAAACTGGACGGAAGACCCCCGAACACGGTATGAACCCCGCAAGGGACAGTGAAAAAAGGCCTGAATTGATGAAACGAGCATTCTTCGCGGTCGTCACGACCGTCATGGTCGCTGGCTGCATGGACAGCGGTCAGCCCAAATCCGCACCGCAACCCGATCCGCACACCGTGCCGACGGGCAAGATCAACAAGGTCCACGTCGCGCTGATCTATCCGGAGTGATCCGGACGGGGATCGGCGTCGCAGGACGCTGACGTTGATGCCGTCGCGCCCTCTGGCGCGATGGCCCTACCAGTGCGGCGGTTTCTCGTCGCCAAGGTAGATCGATCCGGGCGCGGCGGACTCCCGTTCCGCCTCCCGCTCCATCAGCAGCTGGACGCGCCGTGTCAGCATGGCGATCTCGGTTTCCTGGCGGGCCACGACGTCCGACAGATCCTCGATCGTGCGTGCCATGTGGGCGACGTGTTCCTCGAGGGCGCTGGGCCCTTTGGCTGTCTGGTCCGTCATATCGGTTCCCCGGTTGTCCCCTGTGTCATGCTACCCGCTGGCCGTCACGACGGCCAGCCTCTGCCCTTGCTCTGCCCGGCACGGTGCGGCGGGGCCTGTCATAGCGGTTGTGGCCCTGTCTGCAAAGGGCGCGTGCAAAGGCCCCCGCTTGCCCCTTACCGGCCCTTGGGCTAGACCGCGCGGCGAGACAGGCTGAGAGGACCACCCGATGGCCAAGGTGAAGAAGACCCCCCGCCCCAAGGCAGAGACGCCGAAGGGCTTTCGCGACTATTTCGGCACCGAGGTGACCGAACGCAGCCATATGCTGAGCCAGATCGCGCGGGTCTACCATCGCTACGGCTTCGAGGCGCTGGAAAGCAGCGCGGTGGAGACCGTCGAGGCGCTGGGCAAGTTCCTGCCCGACGTGGACCGCCCGAACGAGGGTGTCTTCGCCTGGCAGGAGGACGCCGAGGGTGACAAGCCCGGCGACTGGCTGGCCCTGCGCTATGACCTGACCGCGCCGCTTGCGCGCGTCTATGCCCAGCATCGCAACGACCTGCCCACGCCCTACCGGCGCTATGCCATGGGCCCGGTCTGGCGCAACGAGAAGCCCGGCCCGGGCCGCTTCCGGCAGTTCTACCAATGCGACGCGGACACCGTGGGGACCTCCTCCATGGCGGCGGATGCCGAGATCTGCGCCATGCTGGCCGATTGCCTCGAAGAGGTCGGCATCCCGCGCGGCGACTACGCGGTGCGGGTGAACAACCGCAAGGTGCTGAACGGCGTGCTGGAGACCATGGGCCTGTCCGACGAGGGCGGCGCGGATCGCGATGCGGTGCTGCGGACCATCGACAAGTTCGACAAGGTCGGCGCCGATGGCGTGCGCGAACTGCTGACCAAGGGCCGCCTCGATGCCTCTGGCGCCTTCATCGACGGCGTGGGCCTCTCGGCCGATCAGGCCGAACCGGTGATCGCCTTCCTGACCTCCAAGGCCGACGACCCCGCCAAGACGCTGGCCAACCTGCGCGCCGCCGTGGGCGGCTCTGCCGTGGGCGCCGAGGGCGTGGAAGAGCTGGAAACCATCGCGGCGCTGCTGGACGGGCAGGGCTATGATACCGGTCAGATCGACATCGACCCCTCCGTCGTGCGTGGCCTCGGCTATTACACCGGCCCCGTCTTCGAGGCGGAGCTGACCTTCGAGATCCTCGACGAGAAGGGCCGCAAGCGGCAGTTCGGCTCGGTCTCGGGCGGCGGGCGCTACGATGGCCTCGTGAAACGCTTCACCGGGCAGGAAGTGCCTGCCGTCGGCGTCTCCATCGGGGTCGACCGGCTGCTGGCCGCGCTTCATGCCAAGGGCCGTATCGGCGGCACGGCGGCGGGCCCCATCGTGGTGACCGTGATGGACCGCGACCGGATGGCCGACTACATGGCGATCGTGGCCGAACTGCGCAACGCCGGCCTGCGGGCAGAGGTCTACCTCGGCAATCCCAAGAACTTCGGCAACCAGCTGAAATACGCGGACAAGCGTCAGAGCCCCGCCGCCGTCATCGAAGGCGCGGACGAGAAGGCGCGCGGCGTGGTGCAGGTCAAGGACCTGATCCTCGGCGCCAAGATCGCCGAGAACGCGACGCTGGAAGAGTGGAAGGAGCGCCCCAGCCAGTACGAGGTCCCCCGCGACCAGCTGGTGGCCAAGCTGCGCGAGATCCTCGCCGAGAACGGGCTGGGCTGAGCCATGAGCATCGTGAACGATCGCGCCCCCTACCGGGCCGAGGCCGCGCGCCTGCGGGCCATCTTCGAGGCACAGGGCGCCGTCCCGGTGGAGCCTGCGATCCTGCAGCCCGCCGAGGTCATGCTCGACCTCTACGGCGAGGACATCCGTGCCCGCGCCTATGTCACCTCCGACCCGCTGCGGGGCGAGCAGATGCTGCGCCCCGACTTCACCGTGCCGGTGGTGCAGATGCACATGGCGCAGGGCGCAGAGCCCGCGCGCTACACCTACGCCGGCGAGGTCTTCCGCCGTCAAGAAGAGGACCCCTCCCGCCCCAGCGAATATTCGCAGGTGGGCTACGAGGTCTTCGACGGCACCGATCCCGCCGCCGCCGATGCCGAGGTCTATGCCCTGATCGAAAGCGTCGTGCGCCCGCTGAGGCTGAAGGCCTCGACCGGGGACATGGGCATCCTTGCCGCCACCGTTTCCGGGCTGGAGACGACGGAGCGGCGCAAGCGGGCGCTGCTGCGGCACATCTGGCGGCCGCGTCGCTTCCGGGCGCTGATCGACAAGTTCTCGGGCAAGGAGCCCATGGCGCAGCCGCGTCGTGAGTTGCTCGCCGCGGCCGATCCTTTTGCCGGGGTCAAGGTCGACACCGGGCTGCGCAGCCGCGCGGAAGTGGCCGAACGGCTCGACGCGCTGCGCGAGGAGGCAGCCGCCGCGCCGCTCAGCCGCGACCAGGTGGAACTGATCGAGGCGGTGCTGAATGTCCGCGAGACGCTGCCCTTCGCGCTGGAGCGCCTGCGGGACATCGCCGTGGACATGCCCGCCCTCGTCCCGGCGGTGGAGCGTGTCGCGAACCGCTGCGCCGCGCTGGACGCGCGCGGCATCGACGTGGCTGGCCTCGATTTCGAGGTCGCCCATGGCCGGGCGCAGATGGAATACTACGATGGCTTCGTCTTCAGCTTCGCGGTCGAGGGGCGCCCCGATCTGCCACCCGTGGCCGTGGGCGGGCGCTATGACGCGCTGACCCGGGTGCTGGGGGGCGGGACCGAGATCCCGGCTGTCGGCGGGGTGATCCGCCCCGGCCTGATGCTGGACCTGAAGGAGGGCCGGGCATGACCATCAAGCTTGGCGTGCCGTCCAAGGGGCGGTTGATGGAGAAGACCTTCGACTGGTTCGGCGCCCGGGGCGTGACCCTGTCGCGCGCCGGATCGGACCGCGAGTACGCGGGCCGCGTCGAGGGCGCGGAGGGCGTGGAACTGGTGCTGCTCTCGGCGGGGGAGATCCCGCGCGAACTGGCGGCCGGGCGCATTCACCTCGGCGTGACGGGCACCGATCTGGTGCATGAAAAGCTGGCCCAGTGGGACCAGCAGGTCGAGGAACTGGCCGAGCTCGGCTTCGGTCAGGCGGACCTGATCATCGCGGTGCCGCAGTGCTGGGTCGACGTCGACACGCTCGACGATCTGGACGCGGCGGCGGCGGCCTTCCGGCGCAAGCACGGCTTCCGGATGCGGATCGCCACCAAGTACCATCGCCTCGTGCGGGACTTCTTCCGCGATCAGGGCGTGGCCGACTACCAGCTGGTCGACAGTCAGGGCGCGACCGAGGGCACGGTGAAGAACGAGACCGCCGAGGCGATCGCGGACATCACCTCCACCGGCGAGACGCTGCGGGCGAACCACCTGAAAATCCTCGATGACGGGCTGATCCTGCGCTCGCAGGCGACGCTGTTCCGGGCCCGCAAGGCCCCGATGGACGATGCCGACCGCGCGGCCATGACGGCGCTGGCGGCCAAGTTGGGCGTCGATTGAACCGGTCTTGAGAGACGCACGACGGGAGGCGGCTTCGGCCGCCTTTTTCGTGCCCGACAGGGCGACCCTCGCGCCGCCCTCTTCGGGTCGGCGCCTCAGACTAGCCGCTACAGGCTGCTCCGTTCAGGCCGTCCCGATCAGGCCGTCCCGATCAGGCTGCCCTGATCAGGCTGCCCCGATCAAGCTGCCTTGTGTCGCATGATCGCCGCTTCCGGGTGGCTCAGCAGGCGGCGGGCGTAGTGGCCATAGGCACCCGGATCGCGCAGCACCTGCGGGAAGACCTCCTGCAGCCGGGCGCGGTCTTCGGTCCCCAGGAGCGACAGGTCCGCGCTGCCGGGGTGGAAGCTCTCTGCCTCGGTGCCGTTGGCAAAGAGGATCTGGTGGCTGTCCAGCATCAGGTGGATGTAGGTCACCTCCGCCATTTCCAGATCGCGCCGGACCGAGCGCCCGTCCACGAGGTCCCGGGCGGCGACCAGCACTTCGTCGGTGTTGAAGAGCCGCTGCGCCACGGCACCGCGCACCAGCATCCGGTGGCCGGGCGAAACGATCAGCTCTCCCTCGGGGCGGTTCAGGCCGAAGGCACCGGCGCGGATGCGGATCGGGCGCAGCTCGGGCATCGCCATGAGCCGGGCGCCGGTCATGTGGCGCTTGCCGATCCAGCGGATCGGGGACGGGCCGCTGTCCTTGGTCACCACCAGTTCGCCGGGGCGCAGGGTCTCGACCAGGCGGGGGCCTTGCGGGGTGCGGATGCGGGTGCCGGGGGCGAAGCAGATGACGCCGGCCCCGGGGGCGTCGGGCGCCCGCTGTGCCCGCATCAGCCCCGGCGAGCGGGTCCGGTCGAGGCGGCAGCGCACGATCCACAGATCGCGGTCTGCCGGCGGGATCTGATCCACGAACATGAGCAGCGGCTGCAACCGCGGTCCGAGGTCGATCAGCGTGACCCGGTAGGCCTGTCGCCCGTCGGTCACGTCGAAGCCGCTGTCCGCGAAGGGGGCGTCGTCAAGGGTGGGATCGGGCAGGGCCGCGTCCCCTGCCAGTGCCCGCCCCACGAGCCGGCGCACCATCGGGGCCGCCCGCCGATGCAGGGCGATCTGCTCATCCGTCCTTTACAGTCGCAGGACCGCACCGGGCCCGTCCACGCGCAACGGTTCCCCATGCCAACGCCAGACCGTGCCCGGCGTAAGGGCGGAAACCGTGGCACCGGCAACGCCGTCCACATCTGTCTGCGACCAGGAAATGCCGTCCGTGCCACGAATGCACGTTCTCATGCCTGCCTCATTGTCTGCTCGTTGGGGGTCCTTTGGCGGACCCTCCGGTTATGACCTCCTGTATACCACGAAAAGGCGAGCAGGGGAACGCGTCAGTTTCCTGACCCTGAGATTGGTCCCGGGCAGGCGGGTGTTTTTCGGCCCCGTTCGCAAAATGCCCGTCCTTTTCGCGGTTTTTCGGGTATTGTGCCTGCTTTCCGGGCGCTCCTTCTCCGGGCAGATGCCCGCCTGTTGCGCAAATGCCGCGACGCGGCGTGGGTGCGAGTGGTGCAATCTCTGGTTGTTTTGCCGGAGGGGGCGGGCGTGGTATTCTTGGGTCAGTCCCGGGATGTCTCCTCCCTGCCCGGGCCGCGACCTCGGTTGCACGAGGAACCGGGATGCGCAGGCATCCCGGTTTTCCCGTCTCTGCCCTTTCCCTCGCCGTGTTGACATGCAATGCCGGGATTCCCGGCGTGATGCCGAATGGCCATTGCGCGGCCGGGGCCTGCCAGTGATGCTGCGCCGGGGATCACGCGGCCCAGACCGCGACGAGGCCGCGACGAGGGGAACCAGACCACATGACCGACACGCCGCCCGAGCTGCCGCGACACCTCCAGGGGGTGCACAACCTGCGCGACCTGGGTCATATGCCGCTGGAACAGGGCGGGCAGACGCTGCCCAACCGGCTCTGGCGCGGGGATGCGCTGCGCGGGCTGACGGCGGCGGACCGGGCCGCGCTGCGGCGCTGCGGGCTGACCCACATCGTCGATCTGCGCGCCGAGGACGAGGCGCAGCGCGCGCCCAATCCGGCTGACCGTTTCCCCGGCATCCTGCGCGCCCATGTGCCGCTCTACGACGGGCTCGCCCCGGCGGAGCAGGCCGCGCGCGAGGCGGGCGAGAGCTTCGACATGGCCGAGCGCTACCTTGTGGCGCTCGACAGCTGCCGACCGGCGTTCTCGCGGGCGCTGCGCACCATCGCCGCGGCCGAGGAGAGCGGGCCGGTGCTGATCCACTGCACCGCGGGCAAGGATCGGACCGGGTTGATCGTGGCGCTGCTGCTGCTGAACGCCGGGGTGACCCGCGCGGCGGTGATCGAGGATTTTGCCCTGACCGCCAGCCACGGGGCCGCGCTGATGGCGCTCCTGCGGGAGCGGATGCAGGACCGCGGCACCACCGCTGAGGCTGCGGCCCGCATCCTCGCCAGCCCGCCGGAGGCGATGGCACATGTGATCGACTGGCTCGACAGTGGCTTCGGTGGGGCGGCGGGCTATCTCGACGCGGTGGGCGTGGATGAGGCGACCCGCCAGAAACTCGCGGCCTGGTTGATCAGCGCCTGACGTCAGCGGACCGAGGTGACCTTACGGCATGTCGCTTTCCGGCCTGCCGCTCCGGCACCCGAACGCGGGGCACGGTCCTTCAGGGCTTTGCGCCCGGGCGGCGATGATTGCATGCCTTTTACCTGCAAAATCGCCCAAGTCATTGGCTGAAATGGATAAGTGACGCGAAGCGGACGGGGCTGCCCTTGACACACCGGGAAGCCGCGTCATCTTTGACGCGCAGCCGGGCCTGCCAATTCAAGGCAGGCTGCAGGGAGGGCCAGCGTCGAAAACGACCAGTTGCCGCGCCGATGACAAGGCTCCGGGCCGTTTTCTCCTGCCCGGATGCCGCGAGTTCGCAGGACTGCCGCCATCCGGCAACTGCTGAAGATTTTGAGCACGTACCACCCGACGGGAGGAGCAAGAGAATGACATTTCAACGACCCCACCGCCTGCTGAGCAGTGCCGCGCTCGCGCTGGTTCTGGGCGCCGCAGCCGCGCAGGCGCAGGACCTGCGGTTCTGGACCACAGAGGAACAGCCCGAGCGTCTCGCCAAGCAGCAGGAAATGGCCAAGGCCTTCGAGGCCGAGACCGGCGTCGCGGTCGAGGTCATCCCCGTGACGGAGAGCGAACTGGGCACCCGTGCCACCGCCGCCTTCGCCGCCGGCGACCTGCCGGACGTGATCTATCACCCGCTGCAATACGCGCTGCCCTGGGCCGAGGCGGGGATCCTCGACTACGACGCGGCGACCGAGGTGGTCGAGGACCTGGGCGAGGACACCTTCGCCCCCGGTGCCATGGCCATGGCGGCCTTCGACGGCGGCGTGGCCTCCGTGCCGGTCGACGGCTGGACCCAGATGATCCTCTACCGCAAGGACCTCTTCGAGGAGAACGGGCTGGAGCCGCCCACCACCTACGCCGCCGTGGAGGCCGCGCTCGACAAGCTGTCGAACCCGCCCGAGATGTATGGCTTCGTCGCCGCAACCAAGGTCGACGACAACTTCATGAGCCAGGTGCTTGAGCATGTCTTCCTCGCCAACGGGATCACGCCGGTGGGCCCCGACGGGTTCATGGCGCTGGACGAGGCCAAGACCATCGAGGCGCTGGAATTCTACAAGAAGATCGCCGAGGCCTCGCCCCCGGGTGACCTCTTCTGGAAGCAGTCGCGCGAGGTCTATTTCGCGGGCAACGCGGCGATGATCATCTGGTCGCCCTTCATCCTCGACGAGCTGGCCGGCCTGCGCGACAGCGCCCCGCCCACGATCAATGACGATCCCGCGTCGGACGAACTGGCCTCCAAGACCGGCATCGTCACCAACTTCGCCGGGCCGTCCAATCCCGATGGCGCCGCATGGTCCGAGATGAACATGTTCGGCATCACCGTGGACGCCGAGATCGACGAGGCCATCGACTTCGTGAAGTACTCCATGGGCGAGGGCTACATGAACACGCTGGCAATCGCGCCGGAGGGCAAGTTCCCGATCCGCCGCGGCACCGAGGAGAACTCGACCGAGTTCTCGGACGCCTGGGCGGAACTGCCCGTGGGCGTGGACCGCAAGGCGCCGCTCGGCGACCTCTATGCCCCCGAGATGATCGAGGAGATCGTCGCGGGCCTCGACAGCGCGCAGCGCTGGGGCGTGAAGGACGGGCAGCTCGGCCTCGCCTCGAAGATGGTGAACTCGCAGGTCATCAACCGCGCCGTGCGGGAGTACCTCGACGGCGCGCGCGATGCCGCTGCCACCGTCGAGATGATGAACGACGAATTGGCCAAGATCCAGTAACGCCGATCCTGACGCGGCCCCGCCCTTCCCGGCGGGGCCGTCCTGTTTCCAGACCCAATGACCGGCCCCCACATGACCGACCTGACCCCTCCCACCCGCCGAGGCCCGCTGGCCAAGCGCGAGGCCCGGCTGGCCTGGGGCCTGCTGGCGCCCACGCTGGTGAGCGTCTCCCTCGTGGTGATCGTGCCGCTGCTTGCGATCTTCTGGATTTCCTTCAAGCCGGTCGAGCTGGCCGACCTGCGCCCCACGGCCCCCATCGTCCGTGAGAGCCTGCGCGGTGATGGCGACGACATGCGGGTGGAATACCGGCTGCGCAATTCCTCCCGCACCGATCCCATCGCGGGCGTCACCCTGAGTGATACGCTGCCCGAGGGCCTCGTGCCCGCGGGCGAGATCGAGGGGCCCTGTACCCTCGAGGGCCAGCGGCTGACCTGTGATTTCGGTGATATCGAGGGCGGGTTCAGCGACCGCATTCGCGTGCCCGTCGCGCTGGACGGCGATGCAGACGCCGTGGAGGCCGCCGCCGAGGCGAGTGCGCCCGTCGTCACCGGCAAGGGCCGCAACGTGCTGACCGACGCCACCTTCACGCTGGACAACTTCCGCATGGTCTTCGACGGCGGCGAGTTCTGGTCCGTCCTGGGCATCACGCTCTTCTACGCGGTCTTCGGCACCGTCGGTGCGCTGGTCGTCGGGCTCTTCGCCGCGATGCTGCTGGACAAGAGCTTCCGCGGGCAGGGCATCCTGCGCGGGCTCTACCTCTTCCCATACGTGGCCCCGGTGATCGCGGTGGCCTTCACCTGGGTGACGCTCTTCGATCCCTTCTCGGGCTCGGCCAACGCGCTGCTGGTGCAGATGGGCGTGAGCACCCAGGCGATCAACTTCTTCGGCGAGCGGCCGCTGGCGCTGATCATGGTCACGCTCTTCGAGATCTGGCGCTACTTCCCGCTGTCCTTCCTCTTCATCCTCGCGCGGATGCAGTCGATCGACACCGACATGTACGAGGCCGCGGACATGGACGGCGCCTCGCCGTTCCAGAAGTTCTGGTACCTCTCCCTGCCGCAGTTGCTGGGGATCCTCTCGGTCCTCTTCCTGCTACGCTTCATATGGACCTTCAACAAGTTCGACGACATCTTCCTGCTGACCGGGGGCAATGCAGGCACGCGGACCCTGACGGTGAATGTCTACGAACAGGCCTTCGCGCTTTCCAACATCGGGGCCGGGGCCGCCGTGGCGGTGGTGGTCTTCCTCTGCCTGCTGATCTTCTCGGTCCTCTTCTTCAAGACCATGAGCCGGGAGGAGGGGCTGTGACGATGCGTTGTGCGATCACCACGGGCCGGGCGTCCGGCCGCGCCGTCGGAGCCTCCGGCGGGGATATTTTCGAACAGTGGATGATAGGGCCCGTGCAGGCCCGGGAGGTCCGGGCATGACTGCGATCCGTCAGGGACATGTGACCGGCGCGCTGCTGGGCGTGCTCTGGATGGCCGTGGTGGCGGTGACGGTGGCGGTGGCCATGTCCTTCGCCACCGGGGCCGGGTTCCGGCCCGGGCTCATCGGCAGTCTCATTGCGGGGCTCGTCTCGGGGCTGGCGCCGCTCTACCTGCCGAACCGCTGGGCGGTCTCGGGGCTGATGCTGGTGCTGGTCGCCCTGCTGAGTTTCGCGGGCGTGGGGCCGGTCCTGATCGGCTCGGGCGCCGGGGCGGTGGCGGTCGTGCTGTCGCTGATGGTCACGGCGCTTGCGGCGGGCATCGGGCTCTGCGCGATCCTGTCCGGGGTGCGGCCCGGGCCGCTGACCCGCCATGTGTTCGAGGCCGCGGTGATCCGCTTCCTCACCGGCTTCGGCTACATCTTCTTCACCGCGATCGTGATCATCCCCTTCTACGTCATGGTCATGACCTCGCTGAAGAGCCAGCAGGCGCTGTTGCAGAACCCGCTCGACTTCTCGCTCGACCTCGGCCGGGGCGTCGATCTCTTCCGCTCCTACATCGAGCTTTTCCGGGATTTCAACTTCGGCACCTACCTCTGGACATCCTTCTACGTCTCGGTGCTGACGGTGATCATCACGCTCGCCTTCTCGATCCCCGGGGCCTATGCCGTGGCGCGGCTGCGCTTCCGGGGCGCCAAGGCCTTCTCCCGCGGGATCCTGCTGATCTACATGGTCCCGATGATCGTCCTCGCCCTGCCGATCTACATCGGCTTCTCCATGGCGGGGCTGCGCAACACGATCTTCGGGATCGTGATCATCTACCCGGTCACCACGATCCCCGTCGGTCTCTACATGCTGCAGGGCTACTTCCGAGGCCTGCCGGCCGAGGTGGAGGAAGCGGGCCTGATGGATGGGCTCTCGCGTCTCGCCGTGATCTGGAAGATCACCCTGCCGCTGGCGCTGCCGGCGCTGGCCTCGGTCTCGCTCTACGTGTTCATGATCGCCTGGAACGAGTTCCTGCTGGCCTTCATGCTGCTGGACGACCCGTCGAAATTCACGCTCACCCGCGGGGTGACGATGCTCAATTCCTCCGAGATCCCGCGCCAGCACCTGATGGCCGGGGCGGTGATCGCCACGCTGCCGATCATGGTGATCTTCCTCGGGCTGGAACGTTTCATGACCAAGGGCCTGACCGCAGGCTCTGTGAAAGGATAAGACATGTCTGCAATCACGCTGTCTGCGGTGGAGAAATGGTATGGCGACGTCGTCGTCATCAAGGGCATCGACCTCGAGATCGAACCGGGCGAATTCGTCGTCTTCGTCGGCCCCTCGGGCTGCGGCAAGTCCACGCTCCTGCGGATGATCGGGGGGCTGGAAGAGACCAGCCGCGGCCAGATCCTGATCGACGGGCGCGATGTCACCGATCAGCCGCCCTCGGGGCGGGGCCTCTCCATGGTGTTCCAGTCCTATGCGCTCTACCCGCACATGTCAGTGGCCGAGAACATGGGCTTCGCGCTCAAGACGGCCGGCGCGCCGAAGGCCGAGATCGAGCAGAAGGTGACCGCGGCTGCCGATGTCCTCAAGCTCGATGCCCTGCTGGACCGGCGGCCCAAGGACCTCTCCGGCGGGCAGCGCCAGAGGGTCGCCATCGGGCGCTCCATCGTGCGCGACCCCACGGCCTTCCTCTTCGACGAGCCTCTCTCGAACCTCGACGCGGCGCTGCGGGTCGAGATGCGCTACGAGATCGCCAAGCTGCACCAGCGGCTCGGCAAGGCGATGATCTACGTGACCCATGACCAGGTCGAGGCGATGACACTGGCGGACCGGATCGTGGTGCTGGAAGGCGGCCATATCGCACAGGTCGGCCGCCCGCGCGACCTCTACGAGAACCCCGCCAACCTCTTCGTGGCGCAGTTCATCGGCAGCCCGAAGATGAACGTCATGCCTGTGACGATGTCGGCCACCGGTTACAGCCTTCCCGCCGGTCGCGGCGGCGAGGTGACGGGCAAGGGCGCGGCCACCCGCCTCGGCATCCGGCCCGAGCATATCGCCCTCTGCGCCCCCGGGGAGGGCCAGTTGGACGGGACGGTCGACGTGGTGGAATACCTCGGCGCGGATACCTTCCTCGTCCTCGAGTGCGGGCTGGAGGAAAAGGTGACCGTCCGGGTGATCGGCGACAGCGATCTGCGCCCCGGTGCCACCACCGGCCTGGCGTTCGATCCCGCGCGGCTGATCTTCTTCGACGCCAATGGCCAGGCGCTCTGACCGGGCATTTTCGTTTCCCAAATATCCCCGCCGGAGGCCGCGGCCCGTCAGGGCCGCAAAACATCGCTTGCGGGGGCGCCAGCCCCCGCGCCGCAAGGTCAGGCCTGTCTGAGGGCCTGTCTGAGGGCCTGTCTGAGGGCCAGTCTCAGGGCCAGTCTCAGGGCCTGTCTCAGGGCAGCACGGTGAGCCAGAACCACACGGTCAGCAGCGCCGTCGCCGTCGCCACCAGCACCGAGGAGGCGGAGACCCTGAGCGCCCGCCCGTAGATCGAGGCGAAGACGTAGGTGTTGATGCCCGGCGCCACCGAGGCCATGATCACCGCCCCGCGGAGGTCCGCGGGCGACAGCCCCAGCAGGACCCCCATGCCAAGGGCGATGGCCGGGTGCAGGATCAGCGAGAGGAAGCAGATCATCGCGATCACCCGCCCGTCGCCCTCCAGCTTGTAGCGCACGAGGATGCCGCCCACGGCGAAGAGTGCCACCGGCAGGCCGGCGCGGTTCATCAGGGCGATGGCATCCCAGATCGGCTGGGGCAGGGGCAGGTTGATGACGTTCACGATGAAGCCCAGCAGAAGCGCCACCACCAGCATGTTCTTCGACAGCTGGCGCAGGATTTGCAACGGCAGCCGCGCGATGCTCAACCCGGTCTCCCGCGCGCGCACGACCTCCATCACCGTGGTGCCCAGCGTGTAGCCCACCGGCGCATGGATCGAGATCACCGCGTAGGCCGCGTTCAGTTCGTCCTGCCCATAGGCGCGTTCCACCACCGGCAGGCCCAGCATCATCGTGTTGGAGAACTCGGCGATGAAGCCGATCACTACGCTGTCCTGCCAGCTGCGCCCGAAGACGAAATGCGCCACGAGGAAGCCCACCACGAAGGCAGCGATCGCCCCGGTGTAGAAGGAGGCCAGCAGCGCCGGGTGCATCGCCTGCGCAAGGTCGAGCTGCGCCACCCCGGTGAAGAGCACGCAGGGCAGGGCGTATTTCTGCGCGAAGGTCATCAGCCCGTCGATGGCGATGGCCGAGATGCCCCCGGACCGGGTCGCGGCATAGCCGGCCCCGATCACAAGGAAGACGGGGAGGACGACGTAGAAGAGGGTTTCCATGGGAAGGTCAGGCCAGTGGGAGAGTGAGGGTCATGCCATCGTAGGCAGCCGAGATATGTCCGGGCGTCTCCGCTTCGACCGTCGCATGGTCGAGGTCAATATGCATGTTGGTCAGCACGGCGCGTTTCGGGGCCATGCGGTCGATCCAGCCCAAGGATTGCGCAAGATGCGAGTGGGTCGGATGCGGATCGCGGCGCAGCGCGTCAAGGATCCAGATCTCGAGATCCGCCAGTGCGGGCCAGGCCTCGGCAGGGATGTCCTTGACGTCGGGCAGGTAGGCCAGCCCGCCGACCCGGAAACCGAGCGCGTCGATGGAGCCGTGGTTCACCCGGAAGGGCGTGAAGGTCAGGGGCCCTCCGGGACCGTCGATGGTCACGTCGCCGTCGATGGTGTGCAGGTCGAGGATCGGCGGATAGGGCGACCCCTCGGGCTGGACAAAGGCATAGCCGAAGCGCTGGATCAGCGCGTTCTGCGTGTCGCCATCGGCCCAGACCGGCAGGCGGCTCTTCATGTTGAAGACGATCTGGCGCAGGTCGTCGATGCCGTGGACATGGTCCGCATGGGCATGGGTATAGAGCACCGCATCGAGCCGCGCGACGCCCGCGTCCAGCAGCTGCGCGCGCATGTCGGGCGAGGTGTCGATCAGGACCGTGGTCGTGCCCTCCGGCCCCACGCGCTCCACCAGCAGGGAACAGCGCCGCCGGGTGTTCTTGGGATCGGTCGGATCGCAGTCGCCCCAGAGCCCGCCGAGGCGGGGCACGCCGCCGGAGGAGCCGCAGCCGAGGATCGTGGCACGCAGTTCACTCATCAGGCGGCGGCCTCGTAGGCGGCGGCTTTCCAGAACAGCCGGTCGAAGTTCTCCTGCGTCCGCGCCGCGAAGTCCGCGTAGTCGAGGCCGAAGGCCTCGGCGCCCACACGGGCGGTCAGGGCGGAATAGGCGGGTTCGTTGCGGCGCCCGCGATGGGGCGGCGGCGCAAGGTAGGGGCTGTCGGTCTCCACGAGGATCCGGTCAAGGGGGGCGGCGGCAAAGATCTCGCGCAGCTCCTTCGACTTGGGGAAGGCCGCGATGCCGGACATCGACAGGTAGAACCCGAGGTCGAGCGCCGCCTTTGCCAGTTCGGCGGAGGAGGAGAAGCAGTGCATCACGCAGGAGAAGGGCGCGTTCGCGTGTTCCTCGGCGAGGATGCGGGCCATGTCCTCGTCCGCATCGCGGGCGTGGATGATCAGCGGCAGCCTGGTGCGGGCCGCGGCCTCGCAGTGCAGCCGCAGGCTGGCCTGCTGCACCTGCGCCGTCTCGGGCGTGTAGTGGTAGTCGAGCCCGGTTTCCCCGATGCCCACGAACTTGGGATGGACGGCGAAGCCCACCAGCTGGTCGACGGTCGCCGGGGGCTGTTCGGTCACCGACATCGGGTGCACGCCCGCGGCGTAGAAGACGCCCGGATGGGCCTCGGCGATGGCGCGGACATTGGGCTCCTGCGCCAGCTTGGTGCAGATGGTGACCATGCGCGTCACCCCGGCCTCCGCCGCGCGGGCGATGACATCGGGCAGTTCGCCTTCGAAGTCCTTGAAGTCGAGGTGGCAATGGCTGTCGGTGATCTGGATCGGGTCGGTCATGTCTGTCTCGGAGGGGGCGCGCCCGGATGGCGCCGCCCGGATGGATGTGCCCGGATCGCGTGGCCCCGGTCGGGCCCTGCCGGTATGCTGGATGCGCGGCCCCGTCAGGCCCGAAAGGGCAGGGGCTGCGGGGTGGGGCGCGCCAGACGGGCCTCAGCCCGCGGCGGTTTCCTGTATCTTGAAGACGGTATCAAGGATCAGGGCGGCAGGGTCAAGGTTGACCGCCAGCCCGTGCTGCACCCGTCCGCCGATGCTCTGTGCCGCCTCGGCCCAGCGACGCGCTGCATGGGGATTGGGCGCCAGACGCAGCAGCAGCTCCCCTTCGCCCCGGGCGGCCTGCGGTTCGGGCGGCAGGCCCGTCGCGCCGGTGCGGGCGATGCGCATCATCAGGAGGTCGAGGAGCGCCACCAGCAGGGCACGCTTTTCCTCCGCCCCGCGGGCGGCGGCGCCATCGGCAAGGGCGAGCGCGCGGCCCCGGTCCAGCCGCGGCAGGTCGTGGAAGAGCGCCAGCAGGTCGCGGTACATCTCGACCCCGCCCATCTGCGCCAGTCGCACCGCCTCGCCGACGGACCCCGCGGCGAGGGCGGCCAGCGCCTCTTCCGCACCTTCGGTGGCAATGCCTGCCTGCTCCAGCGCGGCGGCGATCTCGTAGGGCGCGAGCGGCGTCAGGCGCAGCTCGCGGCAGCGCGAGCGGATGGTGGGCAGAATGGCGGAGGGCCGGTGGCAGACCAGCAGCAGCACGGTGCGCGCGGGCGGCTCTTCCAGCAGTTTCAGCAGGGCATTGGCTGCCTGCACGTTCATCTCGTCGGCGGCATCCACGATGATCACCCGCCGCCCGCCATCGGCCTGCGACATCTGCAGGAAATGCTTCACCCGCCGCACGCTGTCGACGTTGATCTGCTGGCCGACGCGGCCGGTCTTCTCGTCCACCGGGCGGGTCAACCGCAGCAGTGCGGGTTCCGATCCGGCGCGCATCCGGGCCGCGACGGGGTGGTCTTCGGAGATGTCCAGCGTCTCGGGCGGGGGCGGCGCGCCGAAAAGCCCGCCGCCGTCGTCCTCGGGCGTGGCCAGCAGGAAGCGCGCGATGCGCCATGCCAGCGTCGCCTTGCCCACGCCGCGCGGGCCGGTGATCAGCCAGCCGTGGTGCAGCCGCCCGCCGGTATAGGCGGAGAGGAAGCCCGCCTCGGCCTCGGCCTGACCGAAGAGGCGCGGCGTGTCGCGCGGATGGGGGGCGCCCTCGATCCGGTCGGGTTCGGGCAGGTCTGCGGGGTCGCTCATGCCGGGGTCTCCGCCAACCGGGCCTCGACCACCTGCGTCACCTCGGCGGCCACGGCCTCCAGCGTGCGGTTGCCGTCGATCACCACGAAGCGGTCGGCGTATTCTTCCGCCAGGGCGAGGAACCCCTGCCGCATCCGGCGTTGCAGGTCGGCGCCGAAGGTCTCGAACCGTTCCTCCGTGCCCTGCCGCCCGAGCGCGCGGGACAGGCCGGTTTCCGGGTCCATGTCGATCAGCAGGGTCATGTCCGGTTCGCGACCGATCATCAGGGCGTGCAGCTTGTCCACGACCGCGCGCAGGTCGCCCCGCGACAGGCCCTGATACATCCGCGTGCTGTCGGCGAACCGGTCGCAGACCACCACGGCACCGCGCTCCAGCGCGGGCAGGATCGTGCGTTCCATGTGGTCGCGGCGTGCGGCGGTGAAAAGCAGCGCCTCGGTCTCGGCCGACCAGCGGTCGGGGTCGCCCTCCAGAACGAGGCGGCGGATCTCCTCGGCCCCGGGCGAGCCACCCGGTTCGCGGGTCAGCACGACCTCGCGGCCCTGCGTGCGCAGATACTCCGCCAGACGCCGGGCCTGCGTGGACTTGCCCGACCCGTCTATGCCTTCGAAACTGAGAAACAGGCCCTGTGTCATGCTCCTGCTCTAAGCTGCGCGGGAGCCGCTGTCAAAACCCGTCAAAAACCGCCCTCGGGCCCGTCGCGCAATTGCTTGATCAGCTTGGTCGATGCGGTTCGCAGGCGCACGCCGAAGCCGCCCGTGGTCACATCCGACATGGCGACCAGCGGCAGGCTCTTCTCGGGCAGGCCCTCGGGCTTGAGGATCAGCTGGGCGATCTGGTCGCCGGCCTTGATCGGCGCGCGGATCGGGCCGTTGTAGACCACCTCCGCGGGGACGCTTTCGGCGTTCAGCACCGGCAGCAGGGCCTTCTGGTCCTGCGCCACGGTCAGGCCGACGGAGGGCTGCGCCCCCATCCAGACATCGGCGCGGGCGATCTCGGTTCCGGCGGTGGCTATCTCAGCTTCGGCGAATTGGCGAAAGGCCCAGTTCACGACCGAGCGTGCCTCCTCGGCCCGGGTACGGGTGCTGTCCATGCCGGAGAGCACGAAGATCACCCGGCGGTCGCCCTGCTTGGCGGAGCCCACGAGGCCATAGCCCGCTTCTTCGGTGTGGCCGGTCTTGAGCCCGTCCGCGCCGATCCCCATGCCGAGCAGCGGGTTGCGGTTGTGGACGTTCTGCGGCGCGCGGCCATCGAACTCGAAGCGCTGCTGCGCGAAGAGCGGGTAGAACTCGGGGAAATCGGTGATGATGTGCTGTGCCAGCAGCGCAAGGTCGCGGACCGACATCATGTGCCCGGCCTGCGGCCAGCCGTTCGAGTTGGTGAAGGTGGAGCTGGTCATGCCGAGCTGCTGCGCCCGCTGGGTCATGTACCGGGCAAAGCCTGCCTCGGTCCCGTCCGGGCTGAGCGCCTCGGCGATGACGGCGCAGGCGTCGTTGCCGGAGAGCACGATGATCCCGTGCAGCAGGTCCTCCACCCGGACCTTGTCCGTGGTGTCGAGGAACATGGTCGAGCCGCCGTAGTTCATCGCGTGGGTCGAGACTGGAAGCCGTTCGTCCAGCGTCAGCCGCCCGTCGCGGATCGCCTCGAAGGCGACGTAGAGCGTCATCAGCTTGGACATGGAGGCCGGCGGGATCGGCGTGTCGGCGTCCTTGGCCAGCAGGATCGTGTTCGTGGTCTGGTCGAGGATGAAGGCCGCCCGGGCCGAGGTGTCGAAGGCGCGCGCAGGCAGCGCGGTGCCGAGTGCCAGCGTCATGGCCAGAGCAAGGGCCGGCGTGGCCCCGGCCAGCAGACGTGCGCTGCGCCCGAGGGGCTGCGCAAGGCGCCGGGAAAGGGGCCGGGTGAGCGGCTTGCGCGGCGTGGACGCGCGGGCGGGTCGGGTGCGAAGGGCGGTCATCATCGTCGTCGGCCTCTTTCTGAAAGCCGCCCGGTCGCCGCCCCAGCGGCTCCGGGCCTTGGATCGTCTCAGTTTGTCACGGCATAGGCGTCGGTGAAACCGGTCGCCTTGATCTTCTTGAGCAGCGAGTCGCGTTCGCCCGCCGTGGCGGCGGGGCCCACGACCACGCGCCAGAAGGTCTTGCCCTGGGTAGTCTGCTTGCGGATCGTCGGCACCATGCCCGCGTTGCGCATCTGCCCGGCGGCATTCTCGGCATTGGCCTCGACCGAGAAGATGCCGATCTGCAGGTAGGGCTTGGAGAGCGTCGAGGTCTTGGCCGGGGCTTTTGCCGGGGCCGCGGCGGGCGCTGGGGCCGGGGCAGCGGCGGAGGGTGTGGCCATCGCCTCGGGCGCCATCACCGGCGCGGGGGGGCTCTCGGCCTCGACCGCGTCAAGGGCCGCGGCGGCCCCGGGTGCGGGATCGAGCGCGGTGGCCTCGATCGCATCGGGTGCTGCCAGCGTCTCCGCCTCGGCGGGGGCCGGCACCGGGTCCTCGGCCACTTCCTCGCGGCGCAGCGCGGTCACGTTCAGCTCCACCGGCTTGCCGGCCAGCATCCCCAGCGTCGCCGCCGCGTCAGACGAGACCTGAAGCCGCGGCCCGGGCATGGCCCGTTCCCGGCGGAAGAGCGCGCCGATGACGAAGTTGCCGTTGCTTTCGTTGCGGATGATGACCCGCTCCGGATCGTTCACGTCGGGGTGCGCGACCCAGACGCCGCCCAGCGAGGGCCGCCCATCCCAGAGACCGGCCTCGGTCACCTGGAAGACCTCCGGCGCCTCGACGTCGCGTTCGACGAGCTTGGTGGCGCGCGCCGGGCCCGAGGCCTCGGCGGCACCGCCCTTGGGGCTGAAGAGCGCGAAATCGCCGCCGTCCTGGCAGGCGCCCAGCAGGGTCACGGCGCAGGCCGCGGCAGCGATGCCGCGCCAGCGGCGGGTGGTGCGCAGGCCGGTGCGCAGGTCACTCTGGAGGACGCCGGTCCCCTCGGTGCCGGTCCGGGTGCCCGTCGCGCTCTCGTGGCCCGTCGCGCTCTCTTGGAATGTCATGCCTCGTCCTCTGCCCGATCGCGGTCATTGCCGCCTGTGCGCCGTTCTCCGGCTGTCCTGCCTCTGATGCGGCCCCATGCCGCCTGCGCCGCAGTGTAGCGGCTTGCATGTGTCAAGGAAAGCAGGGGCTGGGGGATCGGCAGATAATCCCTTCGTGATCGGCACCCTTTCAGAATCAATTGCCGGCCCGTATGGACATCCGGACCCGGCCCGACGACCCGCCGGTGGCGCCCGACCGTGGAGGAGTGGCAGAGTGGTCGATTGCTCCGGTCTTGAAAACCGGCGTACGTGCAAGCGTACCGTGGGTTCGAATCCCACCTCCTCCGCCAATTCCCATGTTCTTTGGATGACGGCGGCCTCGTGGACGCAGTATTTCCACGATTTGTCCATGTTGTGCACAACATCTGACCCCAAACCAGCTCACAGGATTTGTGGGGTAAAATGTGGGGTGAAAAAATGGATGGGAATGTCGTCGGTGTTGGCGCACGTGGAAAGCAGCGCGGTCCGCACATGGAGTCGAGGCTTACCGCGGCTTTCGTCCGCTCGGCGCCGCCAGGAAGGCATACTGACGGCGGCGGGCTTTATCTCCATGTCGATGCTACAGGTGCACGACGTTGGTTGCTGCGCTTGACGGTGAGAGGGCGCCGCCGCGACTACGGCCTCGGATCCGCGCGCGTCGTCACGCTCGCGGACGCTCGTGCAAAGGCTCTGGAGTTGCGTCGGGTGGTAGCTGGTGGTGGGAACCCACGGTCGTATGCCAGGGCGATCAAGGGGAAGGACATCACCTTCGCCGAGATGGCGCGCCGGGTTCATGAGCGAAAGTTCAAAGACCGCCACAACAACGGCAAACACATCGCACAGTGGATAAGGACATTGGAGACTTACGCGTTTCCGACCATTGGGCACATCTCTGTCGACGATATTCATCAAGACGAGATCGAACACATCCTGGACCCGATCTGGACTAAGAAGCCAGAGACCGCCAGGAGGGTGCTTCAGCGGATATCCGCAGTTTTCGACCATGCTTGCGGTGCGGGCTACCGAGCGAGCGGGAATCCGGCGCAGGGCCTTGCCCGGCTGATGCGTGACCAGAGGGATCGACCGCAGAACTTCACGGCCATCGATTACGCAGAGCTTCCCTCTCTATGGGGTGCCTTGTGCGAGTCGGAAGCCATTGGAGCATATGCCCTGCGCTTTACGATCCTGACTGCCCTTCGGTCGGGCGCCGTGCGCCTCGCGGCATGGGACCAGTTCGATGACGGGTTTGAGCAATGGACGATCCCAGCGGAGAACATGAAGGGACGAGAGGAGTTCGTGGTGCCTCTCTCGATGCCTGCGCGCGACATCCTTACAGCCCTGGCCGCGAAGAGAACCCCGGCAAGCACGCTGGTCTTCCCATCCCCAAGCAACCCACTGAAGCCTCTCTCTGAGAACACGATGAGGAAGCTACTCCAAAGCCACTATGAGGATGCCACCGTTCATGGGATGCGGGCCGCGTTCCGCACTTGGTCTACTGAGATTGTTGATGCGCGGGACGACGTCGCGGAGACCGCATTGGCTCATGTGGTTGGGAGTAAGACGGTTCGCGCTTACAACCGCGCTGAGCGGATGGACGAAAGGCACATGCTTATGGAGGCGTGGGGATTGTGGGTTCTGGGCGACCACATCCCATTCAACGATTTGAACACGCTCAATGGTGAGATCATGAAGCGATGGATGGGCGGGGAGGATTTCTGAGCCTGCCTCCGACCATATTCTATGGCAGAAAAAGACCGCCGGAATGCATGGCATCCCGGCGGCGATCACTGAGTGATCTATGGAGGTGATCCGCCTCCGCATCACGCATGGTATTGGATCACCAGTTTCGCAGGCTTAGCTGCAACAGCGCCAGTAGCCCGTCACCATCTCCACCTTGCCGAAGCGCAGGCGAGTATGGGGACGAACGTAATGGCAGCAACGAACGGCCATCAGCACGACTCCTCTCAGTCCAGGGCGAGGCCTTGAACCGGCAGGGAAAAAAGAGTATTGTGCCCACAAGTGGGAGGACACATTTCCCCTGCCTCAGAGCGACGCAGCCACAATCACCGGATGCGCTCTGAACCGGATACGGCCTCGTTTGGGTGTGCAAGACCCGCGCGAGGCCGTTTCTACATCCGGCAGCTCTTAGTTATACTGTATCCTGAATTCCGCTGCTTTGCAAGCGTGTATGTTCTGAGTGGACTTGCGTCATTATGACGTGTATGTTGATCGTATCTGGAATTCTGTAACGTCTTGGGGTCGCGCCTATATGACTGATAACGCTCTGAAAAATGCACGGGATGTGAAGTCGGCTATGGCTGCTCGTATCCAGAAGCTTGAGGAAGAGATGAAACAAGCGCGGGCAAACCTCGCAAGAGCTGAGCGATTCATCGCTGAGTATCAAGCGTTCGAATCGGGCGATTCCGAGGGTGTAGAGCAAGCCACGCCGCTTATGCCTGGGCTTCCGGATGAGAACCGGACGCCTGCGGCTTCAGGTGGTTCGAGTCTGGTTTTGCCGAGGCCGAAGAACCCCAAAAAAGAGGATGTCGCCGCCGCTACAGTCTCAATTATCCGCGAGCGCGGAGTTCCCGTGATGCGAGACGAGCTGTTCGATGCGCTAAGCGAGCGCGGGATACATATCTACGGGAAAAACCCGCAGATGGTGCTGTCGACTATGCTGTGGAGGCAGCCTAAAGTTGTGGCACGGTTGAAGCGTGGTGGCTATTGGCCTGCCGAAGATGAGGTGCCTGAGGGGGAAGAGGTCGTGTCTCGAGACGCCGAGGAATGATACATACGAATCGTCCTTGTTCATCTATCTTGCGCTTCAGTGGACATCTTGAGCCTCTGTCTTGCACGGGGTGTCGGTTCTTGTGTGCTGCGTTGCTCCGATCTGGAGTGATGCGGTTGGGCTGTCGCGCTTGCCTGTGAGCGTTCAAGAGACGTGAGCCGGGCGCGGATTGTGTCCCGAAGCATGATCAGCTCACGAAGAATACGGCGAACAGGGCGCCTACGAATGCGCTGCACATTGCCCACAGGAGTGGGCGCAAGCGGCCTGCGCTGGCATTGGCTGGGACCTGATGCTTGGCGAGAAGGTGCCTGGTTCCCTGGATTGTGGTTTCCAGTTCGCCAAGGTTGGCGATGATCCTCGACAGCTCCGACTTGATGTCCTTTGCTGACGTCTGTTGATCGCGCAGGAGGGAAAGCGTTTCCGCCACCCCTGCGATGACCCGCTCCGTGCCCCGTGCTGCTGCGGTCGCAGCTGAACGGGTGTCGCGAACCTCCTTCTCCCAATCGATTGTATCGTGCATTCAGTTTCTCCATGTCTTGGTTGATGGTGTGGATAAGATGGTTTGCATCGGCTCGTGTGTGGCCGCTGTCGATGCTCGTCCACTCCTGCTTTCGTCTGGGAATCTTACCTTCAGCCGTGATCCGTCGAGCTCCAGCTCCCTCGTGAATTGTCGGGATCGTGGCGATGCCGCGCGACGCGTATGATCGGTGATCGATCATCGACGCGTCTGGGTAGCCCCAGGTTCGCATCATCTCGTTGTGAAGATGCGCCCATTCTTCTGCGGCAGCTTCCACGGCGTTCTTGCGCGCCATTCCGATCACGCTCCTTGGCCTGCCGCGTCCGCCGGTCTTCTGGTGTAAATCGAAGCATACGAGGTGGAAATGAGGGTTGGCGCGGTCGTTGCCACTCTGGTCGTGTATTGCGGCGACATATCCGGCTTGACCCTTGGTGATCTGCTCGGCGAAAGCCTGCATAAGTTGGATGCGTTGGGATGGGGACGCTTCCACGGGCAGTGCCACGATGAAGCGCTCGCAAACACGGCCTTTTCGCCGCGCTGCTTCTGTCTCCGCGCGGACGGCTGTTAATGCATGTGATGGCGAGGAAAGCCGTGCAGCGACTACGCTGCGAGCGGCGGTTTTCCGAGTGATGTATCTCAGGTGCGCCGAAGTCTGGCCTGCAATAGCGCGTCGGTTCGCGCCGGCCTTCGGGGAGAAGGTCCGAACGCTATGTCTGAATGAAAATAGTGCCATCTGCCCATTTCGCTGCCGAGGACAAAATCCCTATTTTGTCCGTTGTGCGCCTTACAAACTGGACATAGGGAAGATGATCATGAACGAAAAAATGGAGCGGTCGCTTGAGGGTGTTCTCATGAATGCACTTCGGCATTGCTCGCGTTACCGGCTTTCTCAGCACGATCTTTCGCGGACGCCAAGGAGCGTTCAGCTTGGTATCGCATCGCGGATGATGGACTGGCTCGAAGAAGAAGTCGCCATTGCGGAAGCGACGGTGAGCGGAGGGGCAGGGGCGCGCCCCTCCGGTTCAGACGACGATACGTTCACGCCCCGACATACGCTTACTCGATCAAGGTCCCAGGCGCGCTGACGGCCTTCGGTGAAACCCTGTAGCCTTCACCAATGCTTTCGATGTGCCCATCGGTGACCAGGCTTTCCAGCGCGCGCTTGACAGCCTTGCGTAGGCTGTCGGGGTTGTCGCGCACCTTGCTAAATGCGGCGCCGCAGCTTGCGCCTACGGCGGTCGCGTGCACGATCCCCGCTGGGTCCTGAGCGGCGAACTGCTTCATGAGCCGGAGAACGTCCTCTTGGCGCGCATCGGCCTGGCCGCGTGGCTTCTTGTTGTCATTCGCCGGACTTGCGATTTTAGCGAGGGCGCGTGCCTCCATCGGGCGGGCGACAGGCACAGATACCGCCTCTCCATCTTCGTCGAAGCCGACCCGGTGGCTGGTGACCTCGAATGGAATAGCTCCGACCTCTTGGGCGTTCTTTTGCTTCTTGGCGGTGAGGAAAACCACCTTCGTCGGCCCGTTCTCGGGGGCTTTGTTCAGCATGCAAAGAAGATCGAGGTTGCCCTCGAAGGCTGACGATCCGCGAGGGCGGTCGGAACCGCTACTGCCGACATGATGCACGAACAAGACTGCGGCATTTGCCGACTGTGCGATCCTGCCCGCGTTTCCCACGACTGCGCCCATTGAGGACGAGGAGTTTTCGTCCGCATCGCCAATGCAGCGGTTCAGCGTATCGAACACCACTAATGCCCGATCGGCCTGATGCTCGGCTTTCTTGGCCTCACAGAGCGCGGTGATCCTCGCGACGCATGAGGGATCGGTCAGGTCAGGGGCGTCATGCACGACGTAAAAGGGTGCGGTCGCGAAAGAGGGATCGCTTGCATAGGGAAACGCCCGGCACAAGACGCCGTGAGGGTCTTCGGCGGCGAAGTAGAGGACGACAGAGTTCTTGACTGCGAGGCCGCCGAAGTTCCGACCCTGAGACACATGGGCTGCAAGGGCCGCCACGATTGTCGTTTTCCCGAGGCCGGGTGCGCCGGCGAGCATTCCGACTTCGCCAGGCCAAAGCAGGTTCTTCACGATGTAGGGCCGATTCAGTTCCGGCCGGAAGTCGGCGGCTTTGGTGCACAGTGGTTGGTGCAGTGAGGTTTCGGTTCTATATCCCATGGCAATTTCCTTCTGGGGTGTATGGAGCGGCTTGATTGCTGCTCCCTCTGAGAAGGACATTGTTCCGATGAGGTCCGGACAAAAACGAAATCGGAAAAAAATTTCCCCGGACGGACGGACAGGACCCAAGACCCCCTGAGGGGCTTGGGTCCTGTCCGTCCGTCCGGCGTGAAGTGCTTTCAATCCGTTCTTAATCCACGTCCCGATCAAAGTGGGGCTATTTGTGGGTCGATGTGTTGACAGGTCTTACAAAATACAATAATAACAATATATTAGGTTAGATGTTCGTCGGACACCTCCTCCGCCACTTATTGCTATCATGTGTTTCTTATTTGAATAATTTAGACTCGTGGAGTTGTTGTCCCCCAATTTATCCCCCGGTGCGTTCGGGGCCGGTCCTCTGACGTTTGATGTTCTTGAGGCGGGAGTGTCGACGACCCGGCAGGCGCGAGCACGAGAGCCCTGGCGCCGACTGAAGGTCTTGATTGTGTGCGCCAGGCTTGCCCCGCGTTCGCTGTGGGTGTCGTTGCCCCGACAGCTTGTGCATGGGTGCGTTCCAGCGGCCGGGCTGGCATTCAGCGCCGAGCTGCGAGGCTGCTCCATCCCGGCACAGAGGCCGCTAGCGACCGTGCGTGCGATTTCATCGGCGTCGAGGCCAACGTGGCATTTGGGATCATGTGTCTTCCATTCTTGGACGGCTCTCGTAAGCACACTTGCAGACATAGAGAAAAATGCGAACGATCGGCACGCGTCGTCGTGATACGTCGCGCAGCAAGTTGAAAGTTGGACCGTTTTTCTAACGGATTCCGAACAAGGATTTTAAGACAAGGGCATTCGATGGCTGACGATTTTGGCACTACGGTAGAAACCTCTGGAACCTTACTGATCGGGCGGAGCGTAACCGGCGTCATCGATGTCTCTGGTGATCGCGACTGGTTCGCGGTTCAGCTGGTTGCCGGCCACCAATACACCATCGAACTGGAAGGACAGTCGACCGGGGCAGGGACTCTCTACGATCCGATGATCCAGGGCGTCTACACCGCCGCCGGGAGCCAGATAGCGAATTCCAGCGATGACAACGGCGGCGACGGACGTAACAGTGAACTGCTCTTCACCGCGACGGAGACCGCTACCTACTACATCTCGGCGAGGGCAGCCTCGAGCTCCTACGTGGGCTCCTACCGGCTGTCGATTTCCGATACGGCGAATGCACCTGTCACGGGGGCGGTGGCGATCACCGGCTCCGCCCGGCCCGGCGAGGTGCTGGTCGCCGACACCTCCGCTCTCGGTGACGAAGACGGGCTGGGCGAATTCCTCTACCAGTGGTTCCGCGACGGTGTGGTGACCGAAGGTGCGACGACCGATCGGATCACGCTGGGGGATAGCGATATCGGGTCCACCTTCTCGGTGCAGGTTTCCTACGAAGACGGGGTGGGGGCGCTCGAAAGCCTCACCAGTGCGGCCAGCGCCACAGTTAGTAACCACGCCGAAGGCGACCCGGGCAGCGTGGAGCGACAGGTCTCGGTCGGGACCTTGTATGGCCAGCAAACCGATCCCGCGATGGCGACGCTGTCGGATGGGCGGTTCGTCATCGTCACTGCCTCCTCGAGCGGTGTCTTCGGGCAGTTCTACAGCGCGGCCGGCGCGGCGGAAGGGCCGCGTTTCCAGATCGACGAATTGCAGAACCGCTACCAGTACAACCCGGAGGTCGCCGCGGATGGCGACGGCGGCTTCTTCGTCGTCTGGCAGGGCAATGCAGTGGACGGCACCGGATACAATATCCTCGCCCGGCATTATGACAGCGCCGGACAGGCCATCGGGTCCGAAGTCCAGGTCAACACCGAGGTTGCCGGCCGCCAGATCGAGCCGCGCGTGGCACAACTGTCGGATGGCGGTCACATCGTGATCTGGCAATCCGGCCCGGAGAACCTTAGTGACCTGACGGTCGGCCAGGACGGCTCCGGCTGGGGGATCTTCGGCCAGCGCTATGATAGCGCGGGCGTCGCCGCTGGCGGGGAGTTCCAGGTCAACACGCTGAGCGAGCACCACCAGTGGTCTCCCAGCGTCGCGGCCCTGTCCGATGGCGGTTTCGTCGTCACCTGGTCCACCCGGAACGGCAACACGTCCGACACCGACATTCACGGCCAACGGTATGACGCAAGCAGTGTGGCCGTCGGCGAGGAATTCGTGGTGAACAGCCACACCGACGGGAGCCAAAGTTTCTCAGATGTTACGGCGCTTTCCGGCGATCGCCTCCTCATCACATGGTCCTCCTTCGACGAACGCGCCGTGATCGGACAGATTTTAGACAGCGCCGGCACGCCCTCCGGAGAGGCCTTCGAGATCAGCAGCAGCGAGTCGGCCAGCGTCACCGATACCAGGTATCCGAGCGCTACGGCTCTCTCCGATGGGGGCTTCGTTGTTGTCTGGTCGAGCAACGCCTATCCCAACGATGCCCTCTTGGGGCATCGCTTCGACGCCTCCGGCGCCTCGGCCGGCGGCATCTTCGAGATCAACCTTGACACCAACGGCGAGCGGACGCCCATCGACAGCGGCACCGAGGGTGCCGTGACTGCGCTGGAGGACGGCGGCTTCGCGGTTGCCTGGGAGATTGACTACCGTAACGGCCTGAGCGGCCGGATCTACGCCGACAACCATTTCCCCGCCGGGGAAGTTGTGATCACGGGTGACGCGGCCGAAGATGAACGCCTCCGCGCCGATACCTCGTTCCTCTCCGACGCGGAGGGCCTTGGCAGTCTCAGCTACCAGTGGCTGCGGGATGGCGTCGTGATCAACGGCGCGACCGAGGACGGTTTCACATTGAACCAGCAGGACGTGGGCACCCAGCTATCGGTCGTCGTGACCTACATCGACAGCGAGGGCGCGCTGGAGACAATGACCAGTGCCGCCACCGATGCGGTCCGGAACGTGAACGATGCCCCCACCGGGGTCTTGGGCCTCCAACGTTCCATTACCGAGCGCAGTCTCGCTACCGCACGGCTCAACAGCGTGGATGATGAGGACGGGCTGGGCGAGATGGCGTACCAGTGGTTGCGGGACGGCGAAGAGATCGAGGGCGCGACCCGGCTCACCTACCTGCCGCGTCAGATTGACGTAGGCACGCAACTCACCATCCGGGCGACCTACACCGATGGGCAGGGCACAGTCGAGACACTGACATCTTCCCCGAGCAATCCGGTCATCAACGTGAACGACACCCCGCGCGGTCAAGTCGTGATCACCGGGTCGCCGGTCCAGCACGAGGTCCTCACTGTGGACACCTCGGGTCTTACGGACGCCGACGGGCTGGGCACCTTCTCCTACCAGTGGCTCAGCGATGGCGCCGTTATCGACGGGGCGACGGAGGCGACCTTTGCGCCCGGCCAGGCACAGGTGGGCCGCCAGATCTCGGTGCAGGTCTCCTACACCGATGCCTATGGCACCGAGGAGAGCGTTACGAGCGCCTCCACTGCAGAGGTCACCGACGTCAACGACCAGCCCACCGGCACCATAGCGATCACCGGTCTTGCGCTGCAGGGCAACGTCCTGCGCGCCATTCCCGCTGACCTCGCGGACGAGGACGGACTGGGCTCCTTGACCTATCAGTGGTTCCGGGATGGGATCGCCGTCACCAACGAGACCGGTTCAACCTATACCGTCACCACCAACGACTTCGATGCCTTCCTTACGGTCCGTGCGACCTATGTCGACGGCTTCGGCACGACCGAGACCGTGACCTCGGAGCCCGTGGGCTTCGGCGCGCGGGTTGAGATGACCTCGCGGCCCAGCGTCAACCCGATCACCCACCTCGGCGGTGAGTTGAACGAACGCTTCTCTGGCTATGAACAAGGCGACCTGCTGGCGGGCGGCAACGGCCATGACACCATTCTCGGCGGCGACGGTAACGACACGATCCTCGGCTATCTTGCGGATGCGCAGATCGAGGGGCCCGGCGAACAGTACAACTACGGTGAGGCGGTGTTGGCCGACTACAGCCCCCTGACCGTCTCCATGACAAGCGTGCAGGAAACCTCGGCCAGCAGCGTGACTGTCTCAGGCTTCGTCTCGCCGGAGGTCTTCACGACCGAAAGCGCGGATGTGGTTGTCGTGATGGATATCTCGGGCAGCACCTCAAGCGGCTTCGTCGGGACCTACAACGTGCCCGATGCCAACCGGGATGGCACGGGCGGTACCGTACTGGACGCGGAGATCGTGGCCTTCGACAGCTTGATGGAGTCGATCACCAACGAGGCCCGCATGGGCGACTCCGTGGTCACGTTGATCCCGTTTTCCTCCGGAGCAAGCGTCTATGCACGGGGCACCGCCGGGGCTGATGCGAACCAGGATGGCCTTGCCGATATCGTGCGCGCCTCGCAGAACCTGCGCTCCAACGGTGGGACTGATTTCCTGCCGCCGCTCGATCTCGCGATCTCGCATTTTCAGGCTTCCCCGGCGGAGCAGCGAATTCTCTATTTCCTCTCCGATGGCGAGGCCAGCACCTCCGGGGTGCCTTATCGCGTACAGCAGTTGCAAGCCCTCGGGGTGGATGTCCGCACCTATGCGGTGGGCACGGATGCCTCCGAAGACAACATGGATTACATCGACGACGGTATCCTCAATGGTAGTGCAACCGTCGTGGCCGATCCCAGCCTGCTCTCTGCGCGGCTGACCGAAAGCACAATCGACCGCAGCGCGATTTCAGCCGTTCAGGTGCTGCTCAACGGGCAGGTCGTCAACACCTACGATGCCTCGATCCTCACACCCTCCCCCTTCGGACTGCGCTTCGATTTGGACGTGGACGGGTTGACCAGCGAGACTGACACGGTCGAGGTCCGCGTCATCGCTGCCGATGGGGCGAGCACCACAGTCAACGTCCGAAACGAGATCTACGACGCTGGTCCAACGGATCACGACGTGCTCTATGGCGGCAACGGGCATGACAGCATCGACGGCGGCCCCGGAGACGATGTGCTCTACGGCGGCGAGGGGGCGGACAGCCTGATAGGCAACTACGGCGACGATACGCTCGACGGTGGCGTGGGTGTGGACACGGCCCTGTATGACCTCGACCGTGCCGATGCCTTCATCATTCGCTACGGCGACGAGGCAACAGTAACCTCGTCTTACGGGACAGACGTATTGCGCGCCGTCGAACTGCTTCAGTTCAATGACGAGCTTGTTCGGTTCTCCTCGTTGCCCGACACGGCGCTGATCCGTCACCTCACCCTGACAGGCTCGACCGGCAACGATGTCATGCGTGGCGAAAGCGGGAACGACACGCTGCATGGCGAAGATGGAAGCGACACACTGATCGGCAACGCCGGGAACGACGTGCTGATCGGCGGCAGTTCCACCTTGGACGTGCGGGACGTGATCTACGGCGGCGAGGGCGACGACAGTATCGACGGCGGTTATGGCAACGACGAACTTCGCGGGGATGCCGGTACCGATACGATCACCGGGGGCTTCGGCGTCGACACAATCTTCGGCGGCGATGGCAATGACGTACTGACCGGGCAGGCATGGTCGGACCTGATCTTCGGCGGCGCGGGCGACGATTTCATCAACGGCGGCTTCGGATTCGACCGCGTTAACGGCGGCATCGGCGCAGACCGCTTCTATCACCTCGGCACGGAGGGCCACGGATCAGACTGGATCCAAGATTACAACGGCGCCGAAGGCGACGTGTTGATCTTCGGCCAGACCGGGGCCAGCGCGGACCAATTCCAGGTGAACTTCACCGAGACGCCCAACGCCGGTGCGGACGGCGTGGCAGAGGCCTTCGTCATTTACCGACCCACGGGGCAGATCCTGTGGGCGCTCGTCGATGGCGAGGCACAGCGTGAAATCAACCTCGTCCTCGGTGGTGAGACCTTCGATTTGGTCTACCCGTAGTCTCGGCCCGAGCCTGCGTCTCGGCGGTCTTCGGACGTTCGACGCACGTGCGATCCCGCCCGAGATCCACCGCGGAAGCGGATATTCCGGCAAGCCTGCCTTGCCGGGATCGAGGTGCTCGGCACTGAGGGCGGGAAGCGCACTTGCAGCGGGGCCGCAAGACAACTGAAGCATCAGGCATGAGCGGCCTACGCTCCTCGAACCTCCGAAGCCCATTTGGCAGGGTGCTGAAACAGGTCTGAGGAGCGCGCCACTCGCCTCGCTCGTCAGGCCCCGGTGGGCTGGTCTGCCCCTCTTGGGGGGCGCGGTTAGAAGGTTAGTGCATGATTGGCCTGTGTTCCATCGGGATGGTGGTCTCGGGCGCTGGTGGCCGATAGCCCAGAGCGCTGTGTGGTCGCACGGTGTTGTAGTGGCGGCGCCATCTTCCGATCAGGATCTGCGCCTCTCTCAGCGAATAGAAAATCTCGCCGTTGAGCAACTCGCCGCGGAGCCTTGCGTTGAAGCTTTCGACGTAGCCGTTCTCCCGAGGCGATCCAGGCTCGATGTACGCCGTTCTGGCTCCGACAGCTTCGATCCACTCTCGGACCTTGATGGCGATGAACTCAGGCCCGTTGTCCGACCTGATCTACGCCGGCGGGCCGCGCAGGATGAACAGATCGGTCAATGCATCAACGACGTCGGCGGCGTTGAGCTTGCGCTTTACTCGGATCTTGAGAACCTCTCGGGTATGTTCGTCGATGATGGTGACCATGCGGTAGGCGCGCCCATCCGCTGTCCGGTCCTGTCTTGGACAAAGCCAAAGGACCAGACGTGGTTCGGGCGTTCCGGCCTCAGCCGTACGCAAGATCCATCCACTGCCCGGCAGGGCATTGCGCAGCAATGTCCCGAGAGGGGGCCAGCCAGAGCCGACCGCGTTTCTTCCGTTTTGGCGGGACCTTGAGCCCTTCACCCCGCCAGATCCGTTCCACACGCTTATGGTTCACACACCAACCAGCCTGAACCAGCATCCCGGTCACCTGCCGGTAGCCGTATCGGCCGTAGAGCCGTGCCAGTTCGATGATGTCCGCTGTCTGGCGTTCTTCATCGTGATAGCCAGCGGGGACCTTGCGCTGCGTGGAACGATACTGCTCCGGAGCCCGGCAGGCGCGGCGTTCGCAAACGCCGAGCTCCTGACGAACATGGTCGATACAGCGGCGGCGACGCGAAGAGCTCAATAGGGCTGACACGTTCAGGGCCATAAACCATCCACCGGATGGTTTGCCTTATGCCCTTCATCCCGTGCTGCCTTCGACAGAATGAGCTTGTCCAGCGTCAGGTCTGACACTGCGCGCCGAAGCCGGGCATTCTCCTACTCGAGCTCCTTCAAACGCTTCAGTTGATCGCGGATCATCCCGCCATGTTCACGCCGCCAGCGGTAGTAGGTCTGCTGCGTCACGCCGATCTGCCGCACCGCGTCCGCGATCTTCGCGCCCTGACCCTGTAGTACCTCGACCTGCCGCAGCTTCGTTATGATGTCTTCGGGCTTATCTCGTTTGCCTGCCATCGTCGTAGTCCTCCATGATCCGGGATAAACTATCCCTAGGAATGGACCACTTCAGTGGGGCAAGACCAACCGGACAAGGAGGATTGGCGCACCGTCAGGCGTGCACGGCTGGCATGATTTGGGGAGTGGCCTGGGGGGAACACCGGCGCGGACGGCTCCCGCGCCAGTGTCGCGATCGTCAGAGCAGCAGGTTGGGCAGTACGTAGACGATGCCCGGGAAGACCGCCAGGACCATGACGAAACCCACCATGATCAGCAGGTAGGGCAGCACCATGCGGGCGATCCGCCCAAGCGGTTCCTGCGTGATGTTCTGGATCACGAAGAGGTTGAAGCCCACCGGCGGCGTGACCCTCGCCGCGCCCCTGCTGGCGCAGGGCCTCAAGAAGGTGAAGTTCGCGAATTCCTGGCTGCCCGAGGGCTCGAACCTGCCGGCCTACGTCGCACTTGGGAAAGGCTACTGGGAGGCGCGCGGCTATGACGTCGAGATCACCCCGCGCGTCAGCGGCGAGCAGATCTCGACCGGGGAGTTCGACATCGGTTTCCTCAACGGCTCGACCCTGCCCGTGCAGCGCGCCCGCGGCGTCGACCTGATCGCCGTTGGTCAGATGGACTACAAGACCACCATGGGCGTCGGCCTGCTGGCCTCCTCCCCCATCGCCTCGCCTGCCGAACTGGCCGGGCATTCGCTGGGCTCCTCGCCGCGCTCGTCGGAATATCCCTTCCTGCCCGCCTACGCCAAGGCGGCCGGCCTTGACCTGTCCGAGGTCGAACAGGTGCAGCTGGACAGCCAGGTGCGGGAAACCGCGCTGCTGCAAGGCACCGTGGATGCGATCACCGGCGTCGGCTCGTCGATCCTGTCAAAGCTTCTGCCGCAGGGCGAGAAGGTGAAGTTCATGCTCTATAACGATGCCGGGCTGGACCAGCTGATGGGGCAGACCATGGTCGTGACCCCGGCGATGCTGGACAAGGACCCCGAGATGGTCGCCGCCATCGTCGACGGCATGATGGAAGCCATCAAGTTCGCCGCCCTGAACACGGAAGAGGCGATCGAGACTTTCCTGGGCCAGGTCCCGGAAATGGCGCTGAACGCGGTCGCCAAGGAACAGCTGGCGCTGTCGCTGGGCATCACCCAGACCATGAACCTCGTGCCCGAGGTGCAGGAGAACGGCATCGGCTTCATGAGCGCCGACAAATACGTGGGGATGTGGAACCTCGCACAGGAATACGTGATCAAGGAAGGCACCCCGGCCCCCGCCGCCGACAAGCTGATGGTCAACGATTTCGTGGGCAAGCAGGCCTATACCCCGGCCGAGTGGGAGGCCCTGAACGCGCGGCTCGAGACCTACAAGTCGCTCTTCGCCGTCTGATCCGCCCGGACGGGCTTGCGCCACGGGGCCTCTCGGGCCGCGTGGCGCAACGCGCCCGCCCCCAGCGGGCGGGCTCAGCCGCCGATCTGGTCCTGCAGGCGATCCTGGATCAGCCGCAGGCATTGCGACATCGCCGCCGTCGGCACCCGGTCGCGGCGCACGCAGCAGGCCAGCATCCCTGCCGAGGGCGGCGCCTCCCGAATCGCCACATGGGTCAGCCTCGGGCGGACGAGGTCCGGCCCGGGATGCCGTCGCACCTGCACGCCGAAGCCGAGCCCCGCCTCGACCATGTCGGCCATGAGCTCGAACGAGTTGCTGACGATCCCCGGCGTCATCTCCAGCCCCTGCGCCGCCAGCATCGTATCCACCACCTGCCGCAGGATGATCCCCTGCGAGGGCAGGATCAGCGTCTCGCGCACCGCGTCGGACAGGCTCACGCTGTCCTGCTGCGCAAGGGGATGGTCCGCGCGCATCATCACGCAGAGATGTGTCTGGCTGGAACTGACGACCTCGATTTCCCGCCGTGCCGCGACCCCGAGCGCAAGGATGATATCCACTTGGTCGGTCAGCAGCAGCTCCAGCAGCTGTGGTGAATTGCCCGACATCACCTCGATCGAGACGGCAGGATGTTCGGCCCGGAACTCGGCGATGAAGCCCACGCCGAATTCGCGCCCGATGGTGTCGTTCATCCCGAGTGCGACGCGCCCGCGCTGCAGGCCCTGAAAGGCGTTCAGCTCGTCCCGCGCGATGGTCAGCTCGCGCATCGCGCGGTTCACCCGGTAGAGCAGCGCCTCGCCGACGGCCGTCAGCTTGCAGGCGTTGCGCCCGCGCGCCCGGTCGAACAGCGTCGTGCCAAGCTCTTCCTCCAGCAGCTTGATCTGGCGGTTGACCGCGCTTGGCGCGATGTGGAGCACCTCTCCGGCGGCCCTGAACGAGCCGTGCTGCGCAACCTCGTAGAAATAGCGCAGGGCGGCGGTCTGCTGGATTTGCGGGACCAGTCCTACCGGCATGGCATGGGCCGCGCGATCCGGGAGCGGTCTGCTTGCGGATGGGGAACGATCTGGGCGTGACCCATGGTCTGAACATGCTCCTTCAGGCGTGGCGGCTGGTCCGTTTGTAGGCGATCCCCCCGGAGAGGTCTATTCGTGGCCATGTGACGGTCCGGTCAGTGGCCCAGTTGGCGACCCAGTCACCGACCGTTTCCGAGGGCCTGCGACCGCCCGCGTGCCACGCGCCGCCGCGTTCATCATTGCACAGTGGCATCGGCGCGTGAGAGGCTTTCATCCGGCGTGGGCGGCCCATCCGCCCCGCAGAATTGCCACCGCAGATGTGGCGAAGTGGATCGTGATGCAGCCTGAGACACAGCTTCTGTTCCTGCGCGGCGCGGGGGGCGACGCCTTCGAGGCCCTCGACCTCGGCAAGCGCGGGTTGCGGCGCGCCGAGGAGGACGAGGTGAGCCGCTTTGCCCTGCTCGACACCTTCGATGGCGAGGTGGCGGCGCGGGGGGCGCTTCTGGTGTGCAGCGGGGCCGGCGCCGACCTCATGGGGGCAGCGGCAGTCACCGGGGCGCGGCTTTCCCAGCCCCGATGCCGGCCCGGGTTCGTCAGCGAGATGCCTGCGGGGCCGGTGACATCCTGGCTGGCGGGCGTGGTCTCACCGCTGCGGGCGCTGATCGCCGTGGCAGAGGGAGAGGTGGTATATCGGCGCCTCGACCTCGTCGATGGCCGCGAGAAGACGCAGGTGCGCTGCGGGCTCTGGACCTTGCATGGTCAGACGGGCGCGCAGGTCACGATCCTGCGGCTGGAGGCCCTGCGGGGCTATGACAAGGCCTTCCGGAAGCTGGTCGAGGCGATCACGCAGGGCGACATGGCGGTGGACCTCGGTCCCCTCGCGGCGAGCGCCGCGCTGCGCGGTGTCGATCCGGCAGAGATCACGGGCGCGGTCTTCGATCTGGCGCCGGAGGAGCGGATCATCGACACGGCGACCCGTTTCCTGCGGGCACAGCTTGCCGTGGCCCGGCGCAATGAACCCGGCATCATCGCGGACCATGACACGGAGTTCCTGCATGACTACCGGGTCGCCCTGCGGCGGGCGCGCTCGGTGGTGGCGCTCTTCCACGATGTTTTCGACGCGGCGACACGGGAGGAGCTGAAGCGGCGGCTGGGGGCCTTGATGGCGCCGACCGGCGCACTGCGGGATCTGGATGTCTACCTGATCGAGCGGGACACCTATGCCAGCCTCGTCTCCGCGGACTGGCGGCGCGGGATCGAGAAGCTCTTCGACCGCCTTGCGGACAGGCGGGAGGCGGCGCAGGCAGAACTCGCCGGCTGGCTGAAGAGCCCGGACTATCGTCAGGCGATGCAGGAGTGCGTGATGCTTCTGGAGGGGCCGGGCGGCCTCCCGCCGGGGCCGAAGGCAGGGCGCAGCGCGCTGGAGTACGCGCGGCCGCTGATCTGGAAGCGCTACCGCAAGGTGCAGAGGGTGGCGGCGCGGATCGACGCAACCTCGCCGGATGCCGCGGTGCACGACCTGCGCATCCACTGCAAGAAACTGCGCTACGCGGTGGAATTCTTCGCGCCGCTCTTCGACGGGCGGGACATCGCGCGGATCCTGAAACGGCTGAAGACGTTGCAGGACACCCTCGGCAGGTTCAACGATTACGCGGTGCAGCGGCAGGCCCTCGGCGCGTTTTCCGCAGAGCTGCGTGGGAACACGCGCGACGCGATCGAGATCGCCACCAGCCTCGGCGCCCTGATGGCGGTGCTGGAGATCCGGCAGGCCGAGGAACGCGCCCGGGTCGCGGCGCGCTTTGCCCGTTTCGATGCGCCGGAAACGCACCGGGCCTTCGAAGCCGTCTGCAAGCCCGGGGGAGGGGCCGGATGAAGATCGTCGCATGCTATTCCAACAAGGGCGGCACCGGGAAGACGGCGAGCGCGGTGAACATCGCCTACGGCTTTGCCCGGCAGGGCAGGCGCGTGCTGCTCTGCGATCTGGACCCGCAGGGGGCATCCAGCTTCTATTTCCGGGTCAAACCCTCCAGGAAGCTGGGCGGCGACCTCTTCTTCTCCGACGTGAAGCGCTTCACCGATGCGATCCGGGGCAGCGATTACGAGGGTCTCGACATCCTGCCGGCGAACATGGCCTTCCGGGAGTTCGACATCTTCCTCGCCCGGATGAAGCAGGGCCGGTCCCGGCTCAAGAAGGCGCTGCGCAGCGTCAGGCGCGACTATGACGTGGTGGTGCTGGACTGCCCGCCGAATATCTCCGCGCTCTCCGAAAACGTGTTCAAGGCGGCGGACGTGATCGTCGTTCCGGTGATCCCGACCACGCTGTCGGAACGCTCGTTCGAGCAGCTGCTGGCCTTCTTCAAGGACCATGGCATCCGCCGGAAGAAGATCCTCGGCGTCTTCTCCATGGCGCAGGCAACGAAGACGCTGCACGCCGAGACGATGGCGCGGATGCGCGAGGCACACGCCCGCTATGGTCTCGACATCGTGGTGCCCTTCTCGACCGACGTGGAGAAGATGGGGCTGCATCGGGCGCCCGTGGCGACCTTCGCGAAGTTCGATGGCGCGGTGGCGGCCTATGACAGCCTCGTCGCGGAGATCGAGAGGCGCATCTGAACCGGAAGCCTGCGTCCCTGCCGTCCTCAGCAAGGAGGGCGCGTTACAGGTGCCTCAGCAGAAGGGCTGCACATCCCGCAGCACGGCGAGCACCTCGGGCGAGGCGGCCGAGATCAGACGTCCGCTGTGGCGCGTCGGCGCGTAGGCCGATCCGTCGTCGAGCACGGACGCGCCGCCCGCCTCCGCGAGGATCAGTTGGCCCGCCGCGTGGTCCCAGGGCTTGATCGTGACCGCCGTGACGAAATCGGTCTGCCCCATGGCCAGCAACCGGTACTCGTGACAGGAGCAGCGCAGCGTCTGGACCTGGCGCATTCCGTCGAAGGGCGCGATGCTGGCCGCGCGCACGTCGGGGTCGGCCTGGCTGAGGGGCACCATGCCCTCGATCTCGGGCAGGGGCCGCGGTGCGCGGGTCGAAAGCCGCTGCCGCGTCTCGCCGCGCACGAACCACGCGCCGCCGCCGCGATGCGCCATGACCCAGTCATCGCAGACCGGATCGTAGAGCAGGCCGAAGACCGTCTCGCCCCGCCGCGTCACCGCGAGGATCATGCCGAAGACCGCGAGGCCGCGGGCGAAGTTGCTGGTGCCGTCCACAGGGTCGAGGATCACGCAGGTCTCCGCTTCGGCGATCTGCGCCACGAGGCCCGGGTCGTCCTCGACGGCTTCCTCCCCCACCACGGCACAGCCGGGCAGGATCCGCTGCACGCCCTCGGCCAGCAGCACCTCCGCCTCGCGGTCGGCCACGGTGACGAGGTCGTTCGGGCTGGTCTTGGCCTCGATCTCGCTCGCGTCGAGGTGCCGGAAGCGGGGCAGGATCACCTCCGCCGCCACCTCGCGGAGGAGGGCGACAAGGGCCTCGGCGGTCAGGTCGTCAATGGTGTTCATCGGGGCCTCGGAGGTCGCTCGGGGTTTCGAAGGGGCGTCCGTCCTGCGGGGCGGCGCGGTCATGGCGTGTCGGGCGGTGAGCGTCGTGTTGCGACATCGACGCCAACGCCGGGAACCAGTACCGCCCTGCCGGCGCCATCGCAATGCCGGCGGGGCCACGGCGGGCGACCGTACCGGCCAGGACTGGCCGGGCCCCGAGCGTCAGCACAGCGGTCAGGACCTGGCGGTGCAAGACAGGCTGGATCGCAGACTGAGCCTCCAGGGACAGCTCCGATTGGAGGCGCGGCCTTGCAGCCAGAGGTCGTGGCGCAGGGGCTTTCACGAACGCGCCCGGCCTGAATGGAGGAAATGCGGCAACCTGTGCAGTGGGACGTTTCATTTGCATTACATTTGGCGCCTGAGTCCATGTCGAATATCCGGGCCGGCGTTATTCTGTAATGTCTGCAAAGGCCGTCTGCGCGGGTACGTGCCGAGAGTGTGGACTTCCATCCTGCGGGCGCAGGCCTCTTGGGCAGAGGCTGACAATTGCGGTGTGGGCGGTGGTGGCGAGGTATGTCCTGGATCAGGCCGCGCGGTGGGTCGCCACGCGGCGCTTGCCCTTGATAAGGCGCAATATAATATCGATGCGATTGCCCCGTCCGTTGCGTCGCTTTGCGTCTGAAGGGCTTGCCTTGCGTTGCTTTTGACCGGGGATGGCGCCCCGTGTCCCGCCGGCCTGCAAGGCTTCAGTACAATGAAGGTATCAATTCGATCCTTTTCATTGAAATAAAATTCATTGCCGTTCAGGGAGTCGTATGCAAACACTTGGTGCAATAGTTTTATTTAATCAAAGGCCACAGAATGACGACCCCCGACAGCCCGCAGATCGCTTCCACGGATATTGAAAACCAGCTGCCGATCGCGGTTGACGACGAGATCGGGGGGCTGGCCACGACCAATATCGTGCCAGAGGAGGAAGAGAACGATCAGTTCTCGACGGCCCAACCACTCGACGGACTGTTCGCACTGGTGGAAACACCCGATATCCTAAACTCTGCAACCCTGCCCAGCGTCAGCATCATCGGGACCGGGAACGGCACGCCGGATTACTACAGTTTCACGGTGGAAGAAGCCGGAACAACGATGCATTTCGACATCGATTATGGGACGCAGGGCGGGTACTTCGACAGCTATCTCCACCTGTGGAACGCCGCCGGCATCCGGATCGCCCTCAACGACGATTCAGCACTGGATTCCGGCTCGAACCATGGATTCGACAGCGAACTGCGTCACACGTTCGATGCTCCGGGAACCTACTATATCTCGGTCGGGCGGTATTCGGGCTATAACACACCGGATAACCCGATCCCCGCCGGGGCCACGTACCAGTTGCAGATCACCACGACCGCAGCGGCGCAGGCTGCGCTCACCGATGCGGCCACGGTTGCAAGCATAGAGGCTGCAACTTTGCTGGAAAATGACAGTGATCCGGAGGGAGGCGCGCTCAGCATCAGCGAGGTCTCAGCGACCAGCAGTCTCGGTGCGACCCTCACGCTGAACCCGGATGGTTCGATCAGCTATGATCCGACGACCTCCAGCACGCTGGCGGAGCTGGCGGAAGGCGACGGGCTGGAGGATACCTTCACCTATACTGTCACCGACGAGGCCGGCGGCTCGGACACGGCCACGGTTACGGTGGCTGTTGTCGGGGAAGATCTGCCCCCCGTGCTGAACGGCACGCAGCCCGACATCGCCGGGTACCATGGCAGCAACTTCAGCTACCAGTTCTCGGACGATCTGTTCAGCGACCCGACGGGTGTCGTGCTCCACTACGGCCTGACTCTTGCCGACGGCACCGGCCTGCCGGCCTGGCTGCACTGGGATGCCGCCAGCCGGACGGTCAGCTATTCCGCCTCCGACGTCGATGAAGGCCGAATGGCCAGCTACGGTCTGCTCCTGACGGCAACGGAAGCGGATGGGCAGAGCACCAGCGTGCGGCTCCGTCTGCTCATCGAAGGCGGCACCGAGCTGATCGGCTCGGAGGGGAACGACCTGCTGACGGGCGGTGCAGGGCCCGATACGATATCCGGGCTTGCTGGCGTCGACACGCTTGAAGGTGGAGACGGGACCGATTTCATCGAAGGCCTCGACGGCGCGGACCTGATCGACGGCGGCGCCGGCAATGACACGATTGAAGGTGGCGGTCAGAACGACACGATCGATGGCGGCGCTGGCAATGACCTGATCGGGGCGGGGCGTGATGACGATGTCGTGGACGCGGGCGTCGGCGATGACATGGTCTATGGTGGCAGCGGCAACGATCTCCTCATGGGGGATGCGGGACGCGATGCGCTCTATGGCATGACCGGGGATGACACCCTGATCGGCGGACTGCACGAGGACACGCTTGGCGGCGGCAGCGGGAACGACAGCCTCGTCGGCGGGGATGGCCGCGACCTGCTTGGCGGCGGCGACGGCAACGACACGCTGCTCGGCGATGGCGAAGACTTCTGGGACGGCTTCCACGATACCCTCTTCGGCGGCGCCGGAGATGATGATCTCTACGGTGGCGGAGGCAATGACAGTCTCGTCGGCGGCGATGGCAACGACCTGCTGCGGGGGGGGGCCTATCATGACACGCTCATCGGCGGCGATGGCGATGACTTCCTCTTCGGAGGCTTTGGCCTGGACCAGCTGACGGGGGGGGAAGGGGCCGATGTGTTCTACCTCTCGGGAGAGGGGGGCGACTGGTCTTACATTCACGACTACAACGCCGACGAAGGTGACGTCATCCTTCTGGACGGTCGGCTGCTCGACGCGGACGACCTGAGGGTGACGTATGATCGCAGGGGCTACGTCGACAGCGACGGGACCCATCATGTCACGCATTCCAATGTCCAGCTCTTTGCCGACACTGCGGTCGTCGCCGAGTTCGACAATACAGAGGACATTGATCGGATCTTCGTAAGGGTTGATGAAACGACCAGCATGGAGACGGTCACGTTCGAACTCATCTGACGGGCTTGCCGGCGGGTCCGCGTCACCGCACCGAAAGCCCTGTCCGCCGCCCTCAGCGGGTCGGCAGGCAGGGCTGGATCGCGGTGTCGCAGCAGGTTTATTGGCGGTGGGGCCTGCCCGACAGTACGGCATCCCATCTCACCCTTGGGCCGAACCAGAACCGCAGCGTTTTCGATCGTGGACCCGGGCACGCCAGTTCCGGGTCTTGTGGGGTGGCGGTGTCGGGCTGCGCCTCCGAACCGGCGCACCAGCCGGAGGGCGTGATGGATGCCCCGCAGGCCGCGCGCTGCAGGACCGTTGTCCATGCTGGTGCCCCCGGTGCAACCGGACCGAGGGCTCCGAGCGCGGTATCGAGCGTGCGGCGTGCCGCTCAATTCTCCATCGTGTTCTTGTAGATAACGCCGTCTTTCATGATCAGGTCGAAGTTCGCCTCGGGGTCAGCGACCAGATCGAGGTTCTCCAGCGGATTGCCGTCGACGAGGATCAGGTCCGCATAGGCGCCCACCGTCAGCTGGCCCAGGGGACCCTCCTGATAGGGGTGACGCGGTCCGGCCATTTCCATCAGTTCGGCATTGTCGGAGGTCGCCATCTTGAGCGCCTCGTAGGGCGTGAACCAGCGCGCCAGCTTGCTGAGAAGCTTGCCCTGCTTGGCGGACGCGACCGGGTCCATGAGGGAATCCGTGCCGAAGGCGACCTTCACACCCAGTTCCTTGGCGAGCTTGTAGGCGTTCTCCGTCCCCGCCGTGGCCATCTTGAACTTCTCGGTGGAGGATTCCGTCGGAAAGACCATCGCGTCCTCGTCGTCCAGGATCGGCTGGATGCTGAGCCAGACGTCGTTGTCGCGCATCATCTCCAGCGTTTCCCGGCCGATGAGCATCCCGTGTTCGATGGTCTTGATGCCCGCTTCGACCGCCATCTGGACCGCCTCGTCGGTGAAGACATGGGCCGCGACATAGCTGTTGTAGCTGTCGGCGACATCGACGATGGCCTTCATCTCCTCCATCGAATACTGGCGCACGTCGAGCGGATCGAAGATCGAGGCCACCCCGCCGCCCGCGGCGATCTTGAGCTGGCTGGCCCCCATCCGGAACACCTCCCTGGAGCGCCTTTGCACCTCGGCCACGCCATCGGCGACGATGAAGAATGAGTTCCGGCCCCAGTAGTCGATCGGTTCGTCCGACGGCAGCGCCGAGGGAAGGCGATAGTCGTAGTGCCCGCCCGTCTGGCTGATCGGAGGCCCGGCGACAAGCATGCGCGGGCCCGGAATGACGCCGCTGTCGATCAGCTTCTTGATCGCAAAGGCGTTCCCGCCGATATCGCGAACCGTGGTGAACCCCCGCATCAGCGTGCGCTCGGCGGCCGGAACGGCGCGGGCGGCGACTTCGTAGACATCGCCTGTCAGGATCACGGCCTGCGGGACTTCGGCCATTGTCATGTGCCAGTGCACATCGCTCAGGCCCGGGATCATGGTCCGCCCGTTGCCATCGATGACCGTCCCCCCGGCGACCGCCAAGGGGTCCTGGGAAATCTCGGTGATCAGGTTGCCGGTCACGACAACATTGGCATTTTCGATGAGTTGTTCATTGATGCCGTCGAAGACATTGACGTTGGTGAACAGAATGGGGCCGTCCTGCGCGGAGGCGGCAGATGCGGCAAGCGTCAAAAGCGCCGCCGCCATGAACTTGGCAGTCATCGGTCAGGTCTCCAGTCTCGTTATGCAGATCGGACCGTCCTTGATGATGACGACGAAGGTCGTCTCGGGATCGGCGATCTGGGTGATGCCGTCGTGCGGGGTGGGGCCAGCGCACGGCAGCCCGCCCGGACGCTCGATCTGGCTTGGGGCGACATGGCACCGTCCCGCGGCCTTCGCGATGTGCTCCGGCGGGTCAGCCGTGTTGCCGGCCCGCCGAGGCAACCTTTGTCCTACTCGTCGAACAGTCCCGACGTCGCGATCGCGCGCGGGTACCGGTGTCCCGAATGGTCGTCGTTGTTCACGTTAAAGTAAACGATGACGAGATCCCGGGACGGCGAGACATAGAGCCCCTGCGTCATCAGCCCGCCTTTCCACATGTCGCCGTCCGGCCAGACGACGTCCCACTGGCGGCTGTTGGCGATGAAGTCGTCCGAGCCGAGGAAGTCGACGAAAACGGCGCCATCGAAGCCGGCCATGACGAACTCGTGCGACCGCACCTCGCTGCGGATGCGTGCGAGGATCTCGTCGGAAACCACCTGTTCGGTGGCGATCTTGTCCCAGCTGGGCGTGTAGAGCATGCCGAAGCGCGCAAAGTCGCGCAGGTTGCTCGACACCAGCCCGTGCGCGGCCACGATCCCGTCAGGCGTCAAGTGCATCTGCAACGCCCCCTCGGCCCCGACCTTGGACCAGACGCGGCGGTCGAAGATCTGGTGCCAGCGTTCGCCCTCCACGTCTTCGGCCAGGAACACGAGCATCTGGGTGAGGCCGGAGGCATAGTGGAAGGCCTGACCGGGCTCTTCGCGTTTCGGCGTGCTTCTGAGAACGTCGCGGAGATTCTCGACACCCCGGGACTCGTTCGGAAACCCGAACTCGGATTCGTAGACACGGCGCGCGATGTTGTCCGGGTCGAACCGGGACTCGCTGGTGTCCTCAAGGTCCATGCCCGTCGCCATGTCCATCACGTCCTTCACCGTGACGCCGTCCCACGGGGTGCCCTTGAAATCGGTCATGTAGGTCGTGATCGGTTCGCTGTCGTCGATCTTGCCTTCGCTGATCAACTGGTCGATGACGAGGCTGGCGGTGGGCTTCGCAGCGGACATCCAGAGATGGGAATCCTCCGGCCGCAGCCGCGGATACTTCTCGTAGACGATCTCGCCCTTGTGGACGACCATGAAGGCCTGCGCGAAGTCGGACTGTTCGAGGAACGCGTCCAGGCTGAGCGGGCCTTCGAGCGTGCTCTCGGACGTCAACTCGACTTCGATCTCGCCGATCTCCGGCATCGGGTTGCTGGCGAGCGGCATGACGCCGGGACGGGACGGCAGGATCGCCGTTGGCAGGAACTCGGACGCCCGCACGTTGAAGTATGCGGAGGGGTCACCGCCGCGGAACAGCTCGTTGTAGTCGGCGTTCCGCGTCGCTTCTTCGAGTTCCATCGGGAAGCCGTCGACGAAGGCGTCGAGCGGCGTGCGGTCCTGTGCGCCGGCGGCCGTGGCAGCCAGAAGCGCGAGGGACGTGCTCATGATCAAGTGTCGCATGGATCAGATTTCCTCTAGTATCCAACCTGATTGAAGGTGGCGCCGTCCGGCATGGGCGGCGCTCGCCGGTGGGACCCCGGGGGCTTCGCTGCGAGGTCCCTGTGCGCTGCGGTGCCCCGGCGAACCGGGACACCACCTGTGACCGGGCGAAATGTGCCCGCTCTTACTTTGCCTTCCAGTTCGGGGCCCGCTTCTCGGCAAATGCCAGGGCGCCTTCCTTGGAATCCTCGGTCCGCATCAGGAAATCGAAGCTTTCCTTTTCGAGCCGCACCGCCTGTTCGAGGGGCATGCCGAGGCCCTGCATCACCGTGGTCTTCATCTTCTGCACAGCGAGCGGGGCGCTCTTCACGATCTCGCCCGCGATCTGCCGCGCCTTGTCGAGCAGCTCTTCGGGCGCCACTACGTGATTGACGAGGCCCAGCCGGTAGGCATCGGCCGCGCCGATCCGGCCGCCGGTGTAGAGAAGCTCTAGCGCGGGCCCCAAGGGGATCACGCGGGGCAGTCGCTGGGTCCCGTAGCCGCCGGGGATCCAGCCGAGCCGGATTTCGCCTGACCCGAACTTGGCATCCTCGGTGCAGATCCGGATGTCTGCACCAAGCGCCTGCTCCAGACCGCCACCGTTGCAATGACCCTGGATCGCGGCGATCACCGGCTTGGTCAGGGTCAGCATCCGGGGATAGAGCCGATCCGCGAAACCGTCGGCGTCGGGTGTCTTGACCCAACCGATATCGGTGCCGGTGCAGAAGGCCTTGCCCTCACCGCTGAGGATGCCGACCCGCAGGTCGGGATCGCTTTCCAGCATGTCCCAGGCATCCGCGATGGCGTTGTAGGTCTCGCCGTCGCAGGCATTGTAGACCTCGGGGCGGTTGATCCGCACGTGGAGGATGCCCTCGGATTTTTCGACGATGACTTTGCTCATATCTTTTCCTTCCCTATCAATTGCGGGCTGCAGGACGTCGGTCGCACAGGCCGGCCGCCCCCTCTCGCGGTCTCAGTATGTCTTGAAGCTCGGCTTGCGCTTCTCGGCGAAGGCGGCCATCCCTTCCTTCTGGTCGGCGGTCCCGAAAAGACCGTGGAACAGCCGCCGTTCCAGCTTCAGGCCCGGTGCCAGGGGCGTTTCCGCCTGCTGGTTCACGGATTCCTTGCCCGCCAGCACGGCGAGGCGGGGATTGCCCGCGATGGCCGAACCGATCCGGATCGCTTCTTCCAGGTGGGTTCCATCGGGCACGACCTTGGTGATGATGCCCATGCGCTCGGCCTCTTCCGCGCTGATCGTCTCGCCGGTCAGGACGAAATACATCGCCTTCGCCTTGCCGATCGCGTGGGTCAGGCGCGCCGGTCCACCGGCGCCGGGGATGACCCCGAGGGTGACCTCCGGCAGGCCGAACCGCGCGGTCGTGTCGGCCACGATCATGTCGCACATGAGCGAGATTTCGGTGCCGCCGCCGAAGGCGAAGCCGCGGACTGCGGCGATGACCGGTTTCCTCAGCTCGGCGACCTTGTCCATGTAGGCGCCCAGATCCGTGCGATAGGCGCTTTCGAAGTCCTGGCTGGCGATCCATTTCAGGTCCGCCCCGGCACAGAAGGCCTTGTCGCCACCGGCAAGGATCATGCAGCCGACGCTGTCGTCGGCGTCGAAGGCGGTCAGGGCATCGGTGACCTCTGTCGCCACCTGCTCGTTCAACGCATTCAGCGCGTCCGGGCGATCAAAGGTCACGATCCCCAGATTGCCCCGGCGCTCGATCTTCATGAATTGATATTCGGCCATGTCGCGGGTCTCCATTTGGTCTTCAAGCCGGGCTCTTCAGCTCGACATCCGGGCTTGGGATCATGCCCAGGCCATCGAGGCCATAGATCACCAGCTGGACGGCGAGCGCGCAGAGCAGAAGGCCGACGATGCGCAGGAAGATCTTCAGGATCGCGGGCGGGATCTTGGAAAAGATCTTCTCCGCGGCCAGCATCACGCCGAGGTTGATCGCCATCATGAGAAGGATGAGGCAGACGAAAACGATGCCCTGGCCTGTGCTCTGGAGTGTCCCTTCGATCGCGACGATGGCCACAAGCCCCTGCGGTGACGCCATGAGCGGCACGGCAAGCGGGAAGGTCGCGATATCCAACGTGGGTGCGGGCGGCGGCGCGTCGCTTTGTTCCGGCGCCTTCTCGTCCGCGAGGATCAGGTCCAGTGCGAACAGAAGCAGGATGATGCCGCCCGCGATCAACAGCGCCTCGGTACTGACCTTCAGGCCCGCGAGGATCCCCGCGCCGATCACGGCGAAGATGATACAGATCACCGTCGATACGAGGACCGTCCGGATCGCGATGGCGCGCTTCAACTTGGCATCGGCGGTCTTGGTCAGGCCAATGAACAAAAGGGCTGCCTTAACCGGACCGACGGTCACGAAGAGGAGCACGAATATGTCTGTCCAACCCATACTATAGCTTCCTTTGAAATGTCTGAGTGCATCTGCTCCCAGCGGAGGCTGGCAACGTATGTGGTTCAGTCGCTTTCGACGGCGGGCAGTCGGTCCCTCAACTTGTTCTTTCCGATCCGATCCAGCGTGGACCGGGGGAAGTCGTCGACGACATGCACCGAGCGTGGGACCTTGAAATCGGCAAGTTTCTCAGTGCAATGCGCGAGAATTCGGTCGCTCAGTTCCGCGTCGGTCAGCCGTTGTCCGGCATCGGTCGTTGATACGAAGGCGGCGGGGATGTCGCCCAGCATGTGGTGCTTCTGCGCGACGACGGCGCACTCCAGGACCAGACCCGTCTCGAGGATCGCCGTCTCGATCTCCAGTGCTGCCACGTTCTCTCCGCCGACGCGCAGCATGTCCTTGTCGCGGTTGACGAAGAACAGCCAGCCATCCCGGTCGATGCGCACGATGTCGCCCGTATCCAGTGCGCCGCTGGCGTCGAAGGCCTCGGCGGTCTTTTCGGGCTGCTGGTAGTATTCCTTGAACAGTGACACGCCGCGCTCGCCGCGGATGTAGAGCAGGCCTTCCTCGCCAGGTCCTGCGGGGGTCCCGTCCGATGTGCGCACCTCGACATCGTAGTGCGGCAGCGGCCGGCCCATGGTGCCGGCTGGGCCCGGGTGATCCGCATCCGTCATGATGGCGGCGGTGCCGGTTTCGGTCATCCCCCAGAGCGCCATGGTGCGGGTGCGGAACTCCGCTTCGGCGTCGGGCAGATGGGCAAGCCCGATCAGGGTGTGCACCTTGTGCTCCGGCACGGGCCGCCCGCTGAGCGCCTTGAAGGCGAAGGGGATCATCGACACCCAGGTGACGCCGTGGGTAGCGCAGGTGTCCCAGAACCGTGAGGCGGAGAAACGCGGATGGACGACCACCGTGTTGCCCGCCCAGAGGGCAGAGAAGAACGTCACCTGCGCATTGGCATGGAACAGCGGCAGGTACAGAAGCGTGACATCGTCCCGCCGCAGCCGCACGTTCATCGCCGTGGTCTTGCCGCCCCAGAGCGCATTCGCGTTGGTCCAGACCGTGGGCTTGGGCCGCGAGGTCGTGCCGGAGGTGAACTGCACCGCGAAGTTCCGGGTGTGGTCGACTGCCAGCTCCGGCAGCGGCCCGTCCGAGAAGACCTCGGCAATCGGTGTCGCGCCAAGCGCCTCTGCATCGTACTCCGTGGCCGGATCGCCGGTGACGATCATCGGCGTGTCGGGGCCACAGGCCTCGCGCACCAGTGCGGCGAGGGAGGGCTGGGTGATCGCGGCGGCGGGCTGCATCAGTTCGGCGAAATAGGCCACGTTCTCGGCCACCGACCGGGTGTTGGTCGTCACCGGCACCGCGCCGACATAGGCACAGCCCAGCCAGGCGCCCAGAAATTCGGGCGCGTTGTCGTGGTGCATCAGGACGAAATCGCCTTCGCCCACGCCCCGCGCATGCAGGCCCGCGGCAAAGCGTTTCGCCTCGCGCGCCATCTCGGCATAGGTCCACTGGCGTGCGGGCTGGTCGAAGGGGGCCCAGATCACGAAGGTCTTGTCGGGCTGGCGCTGGACCCACTGGTCCAGCAGCCATGTCACGCTCATGCCGCGGAACGCATCGCCTTTCGAGGTTGTCGGAGTGTCAGTAACGGGGGGCATGCAGTGTCCTCGGCATGAGCGCGTCGTTCAGGCGGACTTCTTCCGCACGTAGAGAAGATGCTCGACGAAGCAGACGGTCTCTCCACGCTGGTTGGTGGTCGTCTCGGTCTGCGTCAGCACGCCATGGGTGGGCTGCTTGGCATCCTTCTTCTCGGCGACCGTGACCTCGGTCTTGATCGTGTCGCCGATGTGGACCACGCCGGGGTAACGGATCTTGCCATAGCCGTAGTTCATCACGTTGGCGTTCATGCCCTGGGACTGGAAGATCAGCCCCGTGCTGATGACGAAGGTCAGGTTGCCATGGGCGATCCGCTGCTTGATCTGCTGCGTCGCCGCGAATTCCGCGTCCGTGTGGTGGGGCATGAAGTCGCCGGAGTGCATGGCGTGCATCACGATGTCGGTTTCGGTGATGGTGCGGCCGGCAGTCACGTAGCTGTCGCCGACTTCGAAATCTTCGAAGAATTTCTGTTCATGAGACATGTCAGGACCTCAGGTTTCCTGTGGGAGTGGGGGCTGCAAGGTGAGGTGCCGCGGCACTACTTCGGCAGGCCGATCGCCTTTGCCTCGGCCATGGCCTTGATGTCCGCTTCGCTGAAGCCGACGCCGGTCAATTCGGAGACGGTGTGTTCGCCGACCGCCGGGGGCCTTTGCGGTTTCACCTTCTCGTAGCCCTCGGCAAAGATGTGCATCGGGCTGTCGACGGTCCGGATGCCTTCAGCGCCCTCGACCTCCGGGAAGCAGCCGTTCGCGATCATGTGTTCGTCCCGGGTGTTTTCCTCGGTCGTCTGTGCCACGCTGAAGTTCACGGCGAAGGCCTGAAGGCGTTCCTTGACGACCGAGAGGTCGTGTTGCTCGACGATGCTCTGCATCTCGTCGAAGAGGGCCTTGGCGTTCTGCATCCGCGATTGCGGCGTCGCGAAACGTTCATCGCCCTTCAGGTGGTCCGCCCTGAAGGCGTCGCGGAGGTTTCCGATATTGTTCGGATTGATCTCCATGATGATGACGTAGCGGCCGTCCTTTGTCTTGAAGCGCCCGCCCGACACCGGGTTCGGCCACTCGTCGAGCGCATATTTCGCCATCGGCGGCGTGCCGACGAGCGCCGCCTGAGTCATGCAGGAGTTGGCCCAGAGCCCGTTGTGCATCAGCGAGGTGAAGACTTCGGACCCCTGCCCGGTGCGTTCGCGGTGGAAGAGGCCCGCCAGAACGGCGCCGGCCAGCGTGGACGCCGTCCCGAGGTCACCGACGCCGACGGGCAGGGCGGTCGGGCCGCCGTCCTTGGGGCGCAGTTCCTCCATGATCCCGGTCCGGGCATACCAGGCGGTTGCGTCAAACCCGGGCGCGTCCTTGTCGGGCCCCGCCTTCCCGAAACCATTGATCGAGGCATAGACGATCGTGGGATTGACGGCCTTGATGTCCTCGTAGGTGTGTTTCAGTGCTTTCTGCACCGGGTGCGGCGAGTTGGTCAGGAAGACATCGGCCGTCGCGGCCAGCTTGAGCAGCGCCTCCTGCGCCTCGGGGGCCTTGAGGTTCATGGCCACCGACTTCTTGGTCCGGTTCTGGATGTAGGTCGTCCAGGCCACCTTGCTGGGCGGCAGGCCCGGCGTCATGTGCCCATAGCGCCATGGATCGCCGCTCAGCGGTTCGACCTTGATCACCTCGGCGCCCAGATCGGCCAGGATCACCGTGGCGTTTGGGGCGGCAGCCATCGAGGCCACCTCGATCACTTTGATACCGTCAAGAATTCCGGCCATTGTCGCTATTCCTTTGTTGAATTGATTGCGCAAACGCGATCCGCGTTTTCTTGGAAAGGTGGTCGAGGAACTCGTCCTGCAGCCGGTCGTAAATCTTCTGATACTCGTCGGCGCGATCCGGTTGGCCGTTCCAGCGCATGCGCGCGGCGTCGGCCATTTCCATCTCGTCGCAGATCGACCGGAAATCCGGATCGTTCCGGTGCAGCCTCGCGATGCTGAGCTCGAGGCCGGGAAATCGTGAGATCAATGTATGAAGATATGTGCCCACCGTGCGCCCCCTCTCAGGACCGGCATCGCAGACCGGGGGGCCGGCGGGCACGTTGGAACATGTAGCAACGTGGAGTCGAAGGGCCGTCAAAAGTGTTAACGGCTGGAAATTCCATGCTACAGTCGCGGCAGATCCCCAGGTGACGTTTGCCAGTCAACATGTTGAATCCGGAAGACTTTGATCATCCGACCTTCTGCCCCGCAGAGGTGCGTCGGCAACTGGAACGCATTCTGGCGTTTCCGGAGCTTCAAGCCAGCGATCGTCGCCGCGAGATGCTGCGCTACGTCGTGGAAGAAGCCCTTGAGGGGCGCACGGCAGAGATCAAGGCGACGACCATCGCCATGGCCGTCTTTGGCCGCGGCGCCGATTTCGATCAGCAGACCGATCCCGTCGTGCGCCTCGAGGCCCGCAAACTCCGTCGGGATCTCGACAACTACTACGCGGATGCAGGTCGCGAGGACGCGATCAGGATTTCCATTCCGAAAGGGCGCTACGTTCCGGTGTTCGATGCGCTCGAGAGCCACGACGCTGTCCCCGCATCGCCGGAACCGTCCCGGGACAGCGACGTGCCGGAGGGTGCCGTCGACGGCGCAAGCCACGCCCCCGAGCACAGCGGCAGACGCGTTTCCGTCGGGCTCCTGCTGTCGGGCATGGTCCTGTCGGGTCTGGTCAGCCTCGCGCTGGTCTGGGCCCTGATGGGCGGCAGGCAGGAGCCTTCCTATGTCGATGCGCCCTTCGACGGCTCGAGCATCCTGGTGCGGGCCTTTGACACGCGGAACGCCGACAGTGTCACGACACTGGTCGCGGACCTGCTCGCCCAGGACATCACCGGGGCCCTGCTGAAGTTCCCCGACATTCGGGCCTATACCGACATGGCGCATACGGACGCCGAGGCAGACGCTGTCCCTGCGAAGCCGTTCCCGCGCCAGATCGCCTATGCTGTCCACGGCAGCGTCTGGCGGGACCAGGATCAGGTGTTCGTCCGGGCCGATCTCTCACGGTCAGGTGACGGAGAGATGCTCTGGACGGAACTCTTTGCCGCAAGCGACCGGGCGCATGGTATCGCCGGGGTCAGCGAGGAGATTTCGGCCCAGATCGCATCCGTGATCGGCCAGCAGTACGGGATTGTCAGGAGCGAAACGCGCAAGACCCTTCTCTCGGAGACTGCGAACCCGAGCCTGCAAAGCTACGCCTGCATTTCGCTCGCAACCGAGTACCGGCGCACCATCCGCGCCGAGAACTACTGGGACGCGCGGGCCTGTCTGGAGGAGACCGTGCGCAGGGAGCCGGAATTTGCGCGCGGCTGGGCCATGCTCGCCTACCTCCGCAACGACGGGTCCCGTTTCGGCTATGATACGACGTTGACCCAGGAAGAGGCCTTCGCGCAGGCACGCGAGGCCGCCGCCCGCGCCCTGACCCTGAGCCCGCGGGACACCGATGCGCTCAAGGCGATGTCGCATATCCTGCACTACGCCGGAGACGCCGAGCAATCGATCGAGTATGCGCGCCGCGCCGTCGAGATGAACCCGAATGATCCGGAAACTGTCGGCAACCTCGGGGTCATGCTGGGCTTTCAGGGTCAGCTTGCGGAAGCGAAGCCCCACCTCGAATTCGCCATCGCACGCTCGATCGCCCCGGCACCGCGGTACTACCAGTTCCTCGCCATGGCCCACATGATGAACGAGGACTGGGAGGACATGCAATCAGCCGCGAGCTACGCCGTCGCCGATGACAGCGGGTTCAGTTACTTCCTGTCAGCCGTCGCCCATGCCATGCTCGCAAATGCCTCGGCCGCGCGCATGGATTACCAGAGGTTGCTCGAACGCACGCCTGCTCTGGCTAAGGACCCGAAGACCGCGTTGAAGGTGCACAAGGTGGACCCGGCGGTCCTCGATGCCTTTGCCGCGGGGCTGGACCGGGTGCATGCAGTCATCGCGCAGTAGCAGCGGACAGGACACCCGGCCCTGAGCCTGCTCGACGCGCCGCCCAGTCTTCGCCGTCCCGATTCCGTCGCACCGGGCGTGCTTGGACGCCTGATGGGCCAGTGGCGCTCTCGCCTTGGAAATCACCGTATCTGGATCGGAGGACGATGGTGTGCTCGCAGAGGTCAGATGGCACGTGAGCGCCGTCATGTCGAACTTTGATCTGAAGGGGGATTTGGTAGCGGAGGAGGGACTTGAACCCCCGACACGCGGATTATGATTCCGCTGCTCTAACCAACTGAGCTACTCCGCCAAACCGTGGCGCTGAGTAGGCGATGGGCCGGGGGAGGTCAAGACAGAATTTTCCGCTTTTTGCCCTTAACGCTGGGTGACTTGCCTCTGCGGTGTAGAGGGGCCAATAGTACGGCGCGTTTCAAGGAAGGACCCGTGATGATCGACCGCCTCGCAGCCATTGTCGGCCCCAACCATGTGCTCACCGGAGCAGCGGCAGAGCCTTGGGCAGAGGACTGGACCGGGGCGCAGCGGGCAGAGCCGCTGGCCGTGGTGCGGGCCGGCTCGACCGAGGAGGTCGCTGCCGTGGTGAAACTCGCGAACGAGACCGGCACGCCCGTGGTGCCGATCGCCGGGCGGACCGGGCTGGCCGGTGGCGGCCTGGGGGAGGGGGCGATCCTGCTCTCGGTCGAGCGGATGACCGCGATCCGCGCAATCCGGCCCGATGCCCGCATCGCCGTGGTCGAAGCCGGGGTGATCCTCGAGGACCTGCACGGGGCGGTCGAGGACCTGGGGCTGAGTTTTCCGCTCTTCTTCGGCGCCCGTGGTTCGGCCCGGATCGGCGGGGCGCTGGCCACCAACGCGGGCGGATCGAACGTGCTGCGCTATGGCAATACCCGCGACCTTGTGCTGGGGATCGAGGCGGTGCTGCCGACGGGCGAGGTGGTGGACCTGATGCACGAGTTGCACAAGAACAATTCCGGCTACGACCTGCGGCATCTGCTGATCGGCTCCGAGGGGACGCTGGGGGTGATCACCGCAGCGGTGGTGAAGCTCGTGCCGAAGCCCCGCGCCCATGTGACCGCCATGGTGGGCATGGCCGAGATCGCCGATACGCTGCCGATGCTGAACCGCCTGCGCGAGGCGACGGGCGGGGCGGTGGAGGCCTTCGAATTCATGCCCGACGACTATGTCACGGCCTATCTGGAGCGTTTCCCCGAGGTGCGCGCGCCCTTCGAGGACAGCTGGCCGGTGAACGTCCTCATCGAACTGGGCGCGGTGGCGGAGCGCGACGCGACCCCGGGGCCCGACGGCGAGATCCCGATGCGGGCCCTGCTGGAGGAGGTGCTGGCCGCCGAGATGGAGGCGGGCCACGTGGGCGACGCGGTGATCGCGGCGAACGAAAGCCAGCGCCGGGGCCTCTGGGCGATGCGCGAGGCCGCCGCCGAGATGGCGACGAGCTATGGCCCGGTGGTCGTGCTCGACGTGGCGGTGCCGCTGGACCGGGTGGAGGAGTTCCTAGCCCGCGCCGACGTGGCGCGCCGCGCGCTGGACCCGACCTCGCGCACCTCGATCGTGGCCCATCTGGGCGATGGCAACGTGCATTACAGCGTGATCGGGGGCGAGATGGACAAGAAGGAGCTGGATGCCGTGACGGAGGCGGTCGAGGAAATCGTGCTCGACCTCGGCGGCTCCTTCTCGGCAGAACATGGTATCGGGACGTTCAAGCTCTCCTCCATGGCGCGGCGCAAGGATGCGGCATCGCTCATGGCCATGCGGGCGATCAAGGCGGCGCTGGACCCGGCGAATATCCTGAACCCCGGAAAGTTGCTGCCCCCGGCCTGAGACGGCGGAGCGCGGCGTGAAAGTCCTTCGCCCGGGGTGTTCTGGAGACGCGCTGGTACGAGAACACCCCGCCTGCGGAATACGCGGACGGGGCGCTTGATGCTCCCTCCAGGGGGAGTAGTGCCTCGGCGCCGTGCACTGGGTGGGGGCTTTGAATACACCGCGCCGAGGGAAGCTATATGCAGCTACAGGATCATTTATGCTGTGGGTTTCTGACGGTATTGGGGGCCGAATGGGGCATTTATGTGTTCCGCGATGCGGGAGATCGCGAGGTGCACACGTATAGCGTTAGCCTGTCGGAAATTCAGTGACTAACGGGGCGCCTTTCCTTGCCGGCCGAGCGGGTGTGAGGCGGTATCGGGTGTGAGGACGACGCAGCGGAGCACCTGTATACCCCCTCGATTGAGGGGGCCTGCCATCGTGCGGGGCGCGAATCGTTCGCCGGGTTTGCAGGACGCGGCGGGGGCGCGGAGTGCGCGCCACGTCAGGACGATTCGGTCCGAGAGGGTGCGGCGGAGAGCTGCGTGCCAGTCAGTGCATCCGCAGCGGCAGGCCGACGGCGATGCGGAAGGTCAGGTGATTGGCCTCATCCGTCCGGTGATAGGCCGCGTCGCGGGCGAGGTCCCGGATCAGGAACCAACCGAAGCCGCCTTCCGGCAGGGTCTCCAGCGCGGCGGGGTTCACCCGGTCGGGGGCGATCGGCAGCAGGCCATCCGGCAGGGGGCGTCCCTCGTCGCGGATCTCCACATGCAGGCCGTCCGACAGGTGGCGGCAGGCCAGTTCCACCCATCCGCGGTGCTGCGAGCCATAGGCGTGTTCGATGACGTTGTTCAAAGCTTCGGCGAGGACCAGCTCGACGACGCCCTGCTCATCCGCCGTCAGGTCGAGATGCGCCAAGCCCTCCAGCGCGCTGGCAAGGGCGCGGCGGACGGCGAGGGGGCTGGCCGGAAAGGACAGGCGGATGTCCGGGGGCATCGGCGGGGCGGAGCTTGGGGACCTGTCCGACATGTCAGTGCGCATGATCCCTCAGCGCCTCCTCTCGCGTGGCATGGATGACAAAGACCGTGTCCATCCGGGTCAGGCGGAACACGCGCTCGACATTCGGGCGCAGCCCCGCAAGGTCGAGCTGTCGTTCGGGAGCGAGGTATTTCATGACCCCGACGATGGCCCCGAGGCCGGAACTGTCGATGAAATCCACCTGCGAGAGGTCTAGCAGGACGCGGGCAGACGCGCCCTCGGTCGCGATCCGCATCCCGTCCTTGAACTGAAGCGCGGCGGCGGCGTCGATCCGCGGGCTTTGCACGGTGACGACCATCCGGTCGCCGATCATGTCGCTGACGAAGTCCACATCACTCTCCTGCACGAGGGGCGGCTCCGGGCGAGGCTAGGGCGAAAACCTTACCAAGTGGTGACGGGGCATTCGCGGGAGGACGGGCCTGCGGAAGTGCCGGCCATCGGGCCTGACCATCGGATGCCGACGCGCGCCTGTCGCCTGTCACGCCGCGCGTCAGGGCCGGGGCCGCGGGCATGATGGACAGGGGCATGCTGGACAGGGGCCGATGGACAGGCGCTGGCCCGCGCGGTATCACCCGCGCCATGTCAGACAGCAGCCAGCCTTCCGCCACCGGGCCGATCCAGACGCCCTATGACCCGCCCGAGGGTCCCCTCTCGATCCTGCACGAGGATCACGAGATCCTCGTGGTGGACAAGCCGACCGGGCTGCTGTCCGTGCCGGGGCGCGGCGAGCATCTGGCCGATTGCCTTCTGAGCCGGGTGCAGGCGGTCTTTCCGACCGCGCTGCTGGTGCACCGGCTCGACCGCGACACCTCGGGCGTGATGATCTTCGGGCTGACGCCCCATGCGCAGCGCCACCTCGGGCTGCAGTTCGAAAAGCGCCAGACCAAGAAGACCTACGTCGCGCGCGTCTGCGGCAAGCTGGAGCCCAAGACCGGCCGGGTGGACCTGCCGCTGATCGTGGACTGGCCGAACCGGCCGTTGCAGATGGTGGATCACGAGAACGGCAAGCCGGCCCAGACCGACTGGCGCGTGTTGCGCCAGAGCGAGGAGGAGAGCCGCGTGCGGCTGACCCCGCTCACCGGGCGCAGCCACCAGCTGCGGGTGCACATGCTGGCGTTGGGCCATCCGATCCTCGGCGATCCCTTCTATGCGACGGGCGCCGCGCGGGATCATGAACGGCTGATGCTGCACTCGGAGGAGCTGCGCCTGAACCACCCCGACGGGGGCCGGGGCGTGACCTTCCGGGCCAAGGCGCCGTTCTGATCGGGGGCGTCCCGGCCTTCTGACTGGCTATCTGACAGGCTATCTGACGTGGCCGTGCGGGATCAGGCCTCGTTTGGACCGCTGATCTCGTCGTCGAAGGCGTGCGGGTCCTCGTCCGTCATGAGAAGCCCGGCAAACGCCATGCAGAACAGCATTGAGGTGGGCAGGGACATCCCGGCGAAGAAGGAAATCTCGTAGAGGAATTCCGCGTGCAGCACATGGCCGCCGAGCACGGCGAGCGCCGTGGAGAGGCCGACGAGCCCGACATAGTCCGCGACCTCGTGCAGACCCGCATCCGGGCTCTGCCGCAGGAGCAGGGCCACGGCGGTCAGCAGGAAGCAGGTAATGGTGCAGAGGGACACGCCATCGCCGGGGGCGAGGGCCAGCAGCGACGGGTCGATCCCCGCGGTGCCGAGCCACGCATAGGCGAGCAGGTTCACGGTGGCGAGCCCGCCAAGAATCTTGGCGCAGGTTTCTGTCAGGGGCAGACCGCGGCGGCGCAGGAGAAGCGCCGTCCCCAGAAGCAGGAAACCGATGGCGGTGCTGGGAACCATTGCGGCGAAATCGGCGTTGACACGGGTGAGCAGCGTGGAGCCGATGGGCCAACCCGCGAGCGACAGCCCGGCGATCACGACGACTGCCCAGGCCACGTGCCCGCTGTGCACAGCAAACCGACGTTTCATGAAGTCTTCCCTTACCAATGCGGTTCTCGAACTGCCGCGTTAGCCTTCTAACGGTCTTTGGCAAGATTTGGATCACACTTTTTGCGTGCGGCAGGCCATCAGGCCAAAAAAAGCGCGGGCGCCCATGGGACGCCCGCGCTGAGTGATCGCAGCTTCGGCAAATCAGCCGGGAAGCGAAGCCGTGCTTACTCGGCGGCCCAGCCGGAGATCGCCTTCACTTCCATGAAGTCCTCAAGCCCCCAGACGCCGGCCTCGCGGCCGTTGCCCGAGGCCTTCATGCCGCCGAAGGGCGCCCCAGCGCCGCGCGACTGGCCGTTCATCTCGACCATGCCGGAGCGCAGGGCCCGCGCCATGCGGTTGCGCAGCGCGCCATCTTCCGACTGCACGTAGTTGGTCAGGCCATAGATCGTGTCGTTCGCGATCTCGACGGCCTCTTCCTCGGTCTCGAAGGGGATGATCGTCAGCACGGGGCCGAAGATCTCTTCGCGGGCGATGGTCATCTGGTTGTTCACGTCGGCAAAGACCGTGGGCCGCACGAAGAAGCCGCGGTTCAGCCCCTCGGGACGGCCCGGGCCGCCGGCGACAAGCCGTGCGCCTTCGTCGATGCCCTTCTGGATAAGGCCCTGGATCTTCTCGTACTGCGTCGCGTTCACGACCGGGCCGATGTGGTTGCCCTCTTCCGAGGCGGGCGCGACCTTGATCGCGCCGGCCACTTCCGCGGCGGTTTCCACGGCCTTGTCGTAGACGCCCTTCTGCACCAGCATCCGCGACGGCGCGTTACAGGACTGGCCCGAGTTGTTCATCATGTGCAGCACGCCGCGCTTGACCGCCGCATCATCCGCGTCGGCGAAGATCACGTTGGCGCCCTTGCCGCCGAGTTCGAGGTGCACGCGCTTGAGCGTGTCGGCTGCGGCCTTGGAGATCGCGATGCCCGCGCGGGTCGAGCCGGTGAAGGACACCATGTCGACGTCGGGGTGGCTGGAGAGCACCGAACCCACGCCCACGCCGTCGCCGTTCACGAGGTTGAAGACACCCTTGGGGAAGCCTGCCGCATCCATCATCTCGGCGAAGAGCAGTGCGTCGAGGGGGCTTTCCTCGGAGGGTTTCAGCACCATGGTGCAGCCCGCGATGGCCGCCGCGATCACCTTCAGCGTGATCTGGTTCATCGGCCAGTTCCACGGCGTGATCAGGGCGCAGACGCCGATCGGCTCGTAGGCGATGCGGTCGTTGGGGGCATGGTCGCCCAGCGGACGGATGAACTTGAAGTTCTTGGCCGCGGTCAGGAAGTTCTTGGTGTGGCTATAGCCCGCGCCCCACTGGGACTTGCGGGCCAGGTCGATCGGGGCGCCCATCTCGATGGAAATCGCCTGCGCCATCTCTTCCTGGCGCTCCTTGTAGATCTCGAGGAACTTCTCGACCAGCGCGATGCGCTCTTCGGGCGGGGTGGCGGCCCAGGCCGGGAAGGCGGCCTTGGCGGCGGCCACGGCGTCATTGGCATCGGCTTCCGAGCCGATCGAAATGATGGCGCAGGGTTCCTCGGTCGAGGGGTTGATCACCTCGAGATCGCGCGGCTCGGCAGGGTCGACCCAGGCACCATTGATGTAGAACTGGCGTTTCTCGATCATAGTCGTCTCCTTCAAGGATTCTCCGCGGATGCAATGGGGGCATTCCGCCAGACGGGCGGCGGTTCCGCTGGAGTCGCCGGGCACTCTGTCACTCCGCCCCCGTTGGCGCAAGAGAGCAGCCCGGGCCACGGATGCCGCTTGTATGGGGCCAGCGGGCAGGCGCGCCCCGGACGCTCGCGGCACCGTGTGGCCATGCCGCGCGCAGGGGTGTCGCAGGGGGGTGTAAATGATCCCGGGCGGGGTCTATGTAGAAGTCAGCCACGCCAGACCACAGGAGGAATTCATGGCTCTGCGTATCAACGACACCGTCCCGAACTTCACCGCCGAAACCGATCAGGGCACCATCACCTTCCATGACTGGATCGGTGACAGCTGGGCGATCCTCTTCTCCCACCCGAAGGATTTCACCCCGGTCTGCACGACCGAGTTCGGCGCCGTGTCGCAACTGGCCGACGAATGGGCCAAGCGCGGCACCAAGGTGATCGGCCTGTCGGTCGACGGCGTGGATGAGCACAAGCAGTGGAAGGGCGACATCGAGAGCTTCGCCAAGGCGCCTGCCGGCTTCCCAATCATCGCGGACAAGGGACTGGAGGTCTCCAAGGCCTTCGACATGCTGCCCGCCGACGCCTACCTGCCCGATGGCCGCACCCCCGCGGACAGCGCTACGGTGCGCGCGGTCTTCATCATCTCGCCGGACAAGAAACTGCAGCTGTCGATGGTCTACCCGATGTCCGTGGGCCGCAACTTCGCCGAGGTGCTGCGCGCCCTCGACGGTCTGCAGCGCACCTACCAGCAGCCGCTGGCGACGCCCGCCAACTGGCAGACCGGCGAAGACGTGATCGTCGCCCTGTCGCTGGACGATGCCGCCGCCGAAGAGAAATTCGGCACGCTGGACAAGAAGCTGCCCTACCTGCGCTTCGCCAAGAATCCGGCCTGATCGCCCATGTCTGACCGTCCGCTGTCACGGCGGATCCTCCGCCCCGCCTTCCGTCTTCTGCGCGGAGGGCGGGGCGCGCATTTCGAGGAAACCTGGCCCGGGTTGCGACTCTCCCGCGTGGATGCGGGGGGCGAGATCCTCTGGCGCGGCCATGGGCTCAACCGCCTGCGGCCCCATGGCGAGGTGCTGCCGGGGCTCGACCGGGCCGTGATCCTCGGCTCCGGCCCGTCGCTGGCCGATCAGCGGATCGAGGCCTTCGACGCGCCCGCGCTGATGCTGAACGGCGCGCTCTGCCTGCTGCCGCGCCTGCCGCGGCCCGCCGCGCTGGTGGTGGAGGACGAACGTTTCGTCTGGCGCCACCTGTCGATGCTGCGCCGCGACCTGCCCGAGGACCTGCCCTGCTTCTTCTCACCCTCCGTGATCCGTGCCATCGCCAGCCGCGACCGGGGCCTTCTGCGCGACCGGCCCATCGGTCTGGTCGATGACCTGCGCAAGCCCTTCGACGCGCCGCGCCGGGCGCTGGAAGGCTCCGCCGAGGTGGTGACGACGCAGGGCGCCGCCTTCTCCCTGCGGCCCGACCGGGGTGTCGTCAAATGCGGCACCGTGGCCTTCTCGGCGCTGCAGATCGCCATGGGTCTGGGCGCGCAGGATATCTGCCTTGCGGGGATCGACCTGAAGAACGCCGACGCGCCCCGCTTCTACGAGGAGAAGGGGCAGGCGGCGTGGTCCGGCATCGTGAAGGGGCAGGCCCGCATCTTCGCCCATTTCGCCCTTGCTCGCGATGTGGCCTCGGGGCGGGGCATCCGCCTGACCTGTGCCTCGCCGGTTTCCGCGCTGCTCGATATCGGCTATCCCCCGGCCGAGCTGACCGAGGGGGCCGCATGACCGAGCGTTTCGTGAAACTGGATACGAAGCTGATCGCGGCCTTCGACGCGGTGCTGGCGCCCGAGGTGGTGACCCTCTCCACCGGGACCGCGGCCGCGTTGCAGAAGCTGCGCCGCAGGCGCGGGCTGTCTGGCGTGCTGGGGGCGGTGCTGCGCGCGCTGACCACCGGCCCCTCTGCCGCCCCGCTGGTCGAAGGCAACCTGACCCGCAAGGCGATGCGCCTGCCGTGGCTCTACGGGAACCCGGTGGTGAAGGGCGTCTATGGCGCGATCAAGCGGTTCGAGGCGGCCTTGCTGCGCGACGCACTGGAGGCCGAGCTGACGGGCCGCGACGATCTGGCGATCATCTACAACGGGTCGAACTACCCGGAGTCGGTGCTGAAAGACGTCTCGGGCCGGCTGGGGATGCGGCGGGTCTTCATCGAGAACGGCTTCTTCCCGCGCACCATGCAATTCGACCCCGTGGGACTGAACGGCGGCAATTCCATGCCGCGCGATCCGGGCTTCTACCTCGACACGGAGGCGGATTTCGCCGCCGAAGGCCTGCCGCAGGCGGTGAACAACCGCGCCGCCAAGAAGACCGGGATGGAAGAGGTGCCGCTGGAGCCCGGTTTCGTCTTCGTGCCGTTCCAGGTGCCCTCGGACATGCAGGTCACGCTGCACTCGCCGTGGATCCGCGACATGCAGCAGTTTCTCGACGCGATCCTCGCGGCGGCGGAGCGGAACCCGGACGAGGTCTTCGTGATCAAGGAACATCCGAGCTACAAGCGCTCGGTCAAGGGCACGCGGCCCGACCATCCGCGGGTGATCTTTGCCAATGGCAATGTCACCTCCGAGATGATCGGGCAGGCGCGGGCGGTGATCACGCTGAACTCCACCGTGGGGATCGAGGCGCTGCTGCTGGACAAGCCGGTGATCACGCTGGGCCGGGCCTGCTACAATATCGAGGGGCTGGTGCAGCATGCGCCGGACCCGGAGGCGCTGGACCGGGCGCTGGCGGAGACCCGCGACTGGCGGCCCGACCCGCGGCTTCGTCGGCAGGTGATCGGCTGGCTCTGGAACCGCTACCTCGTGCATGGACCGAAGAACGAACCGCCTGCCGACCTCGGCGCGCGCATCCTCGCCCGCGTGGGCGGACCGGAGGCGATCCGCGCCCTGCCGCCCCGGTAGCGCCGCAGGCGCGGCCAGACCAACCGGTCGCGCGTCAGGCGCGGTCTGACCACATTGAAAACGGCGCGGCCCCCTGCGGGGACCGCGCCGTTTGCGTCTTTCAGGGGGCCGTGACGTACGCGGCCGGATGGGCCCGGGATGGCGGGAACCGCGTCAGGTTGGGTCGCGTCAGGTCGGGCCGGTGCCGTTGCGCTTGGCGTCGAGCACGGTGATCGTGAAGAGCACGATCCCGATGGCCGTCAGCAGTGCGCCGGCATAGCCGGTGGCCGGCAGGCCCCAGCCCAGCGTCAGAGCCGCGGCGGCCACTGCCGGGCCGATGGCATTGGCGGTGTTGAAGGCCGAGTGGTTGAGCGCCGCGGCCAGTTCCTGCGCATCGCCCGCCACGTCCATCAGCCGGGCCTGGATCGCCGTGCCGGTGGAGGAGGTCATGCCGATGCAGAAGCCCACCAGCGCCATGGACCAGCCCGCACCGGTCGCCATCGGGTAGCACAGCAGCGCCAGCACGTTGGCGCCCATGATACCGTAGATCGACAGGGTCTGGTTTCGGTCCGCGGCCCAGCCGAGCAGGATCGTCCCCACGGTCATGCCGAGGCCGAAGATCATCAGCAGGCCCGGGACCACGGCCTCGGGCACGTGGGTCACCTCCATCGCGGTCAGCGTGAAGTAGGTGTAGACGGCGAAGAACCCGCCGAAGCCGATCGCTGCCGTGGCCAGCGTCAGCAGCACCTGCCGGTTCTTCAGCGCCGAGAGCTGGCTCAGGGCGTTGCCGCCCGCCGTGCCGGTGCCGCGCGGGGCGAAGATGTGGACCGCCGCCGCGGTGATCAGGGACAGGACGCCCACGAGGGCAAAGCCCCAGCGCCAGCCGATCGTCTGGCCGAGGAAGTTCGCCAGCGGCACACCCAGTGTCGTGGCCACGGTCAGGCCGACCATGAGCATCGCCACCGCCTGCGTGCGCTTCTTGGGCGAGACGACGGAGGCCGCCATCAGCGCGCCGACCCCGAAGTAGGCCCCGTGCGGCAGGCCCGAGAGGAAGCGGAAGACGAGCATCGTGCCGAAATTGTGCGCAAGGCCCGAGGCGGTATTGAAGACGGCGAAGGCCAGCATCAGCCAGACGAGGAACCGGCGGCGGGGCAGCCGGGCGCCGAGCACGGCCAGCAGCGGTGCGCCGATCACGACGCCGAGCGCATAGGCGCTGATCGCCTGGGCGGCCTGCGCCTCGCTCACCCCGAGTTCGGGGGCGAAATAGGGCAGCAGGGCCATGGAGGCGAATTCGGTCGTGCCGATGGCAAAGCCACCGAGCGCGAGCGAGAAAATGACGATAGCGGCCGAGGCCTCGGCCGCCGAAGCGGGGGCAATCGTAGGTGTAGACAAGGCGAGGCTTTCGTTTGAGGGCGGTCAGGGGGTCCTCTCCCTCCCTCTCAGATGCGACGAAGCGGCAGGTATCGCAAGTCCCCCGGGAGGGTTACCGGCGCAAGACCGGGGTACAGGACGATGTAATCCCTCACTGTGACAGGTTTCTGACGCCGGATCGGGAAAAACGGCGACTTTCCACCGATGGTCTGGCCCGAAGGCCCACCCGAAGGCCAGACCAAAGTCCAGCCCACGGTCGCCTCGAGGTCTGACCCTCGACCACCGCGGGGGCACGATGCGCGCGCCGGGCAGGCCGCCCTGATCGGGCGGCTTCCCGCGGGCTCGCGGCCGTGTCAGGTCAGTTCCCGGCCCGGCGCATCATCATCTCGTGCACCGCCTGCATCCCGCGCGCGGCCATGTCCGAGACCTCGGCGGCATGGAGATGAAGCGCCTCGACCAGTTCGGGATCGGTCGAGGTCTGGGTCACCACGATGCCCTCCTCCGTCACGTCGATCCCGGTCTCGATCCGGTCGGCGCGGCCGAAGAAGATGTCGAGCGTGGGGCTCTGGATGAAGATCTCCGGATCGTCCTGCGCCTCGACCCGGCCGATCATCCCTGTGACATGGCTGATCAGCACCTCCATCACCTCCGGGTCGGAGGAGCGGGTGACGGTGCGGATGCCATCGGGCAGGTTCGTCACCTCGCGGGTGAAGGTGGGAAAGTTGCGGAACATCACGGCGAGCTCCGCGCTCTCCTCCGGGGTGGCGTTACGGCCCTGAAGGCCGGGCATCGTCACCTCGTCATGGCCGGTGCCATCGGCGCCGTGGCCATGCATCCCGGCCCCGGGTCCATGACCCATCATCTGGGCCTGCGCGGCGGGGGCGGCGCAGAGCAGGGCAAGCGCAAGCGCGAGGCGTGCAGCGGGATGGCGGACAGGACGGCGCAGGGGCGATGGCATCGGGCTCTCCCAAGATATGCGAGAACCACGATACATGCGGTTGATGCTACCCCGAAAGCGATTCCCCGTGATCCGGGCCCGTATGAGACGATGGGTCTCAGTCCCGCGTTGCCCAGGCGATGGCATCCTCCAGCCGGTCATCGCCCCAGAAGACCTCCTCCCCCACGGCGAAGAAGGGTGAGCCGAAGATCCCGAGGCGCATGGCGGTGTCGGTCTCGGCGGCGAGCCTTGCCACGATCCGGTCGCCTGCGGCCTCGGTCCTCACGCGGTCGGGGTCCTGCCCGATCTCGGCAAGGCTTTCGGAGAGGTTCGGAGCCTCCCCGGGGCGCTGTCCGGCCTCGAACCAGCGGCGATAGGTGGCGCGGGTATAGGCCTCGACCCAGCCCTCCTCGACCCCCAGCACGGCGACCTGGTTGGCAAAGACCAGCTCCGGGAGGGGATAGGGTGCGGGCAGGGCAGGAGAGAGGCCATAGCCCTCGGCCCGGCGCGCGATGTCGCGCCACATGTAGGCGGTCTTCACCGGCTTGTCCTTGAAGGGGATGTTGTTCTGCTGGACCATCACGTGGCGCACGTTGAACGGCCGCCAGCGGACGCGCAGGCCCGCTGCCTCGGCCACCGCGGGCAGGCGCATCACGGTCAGGTAGCTGTAGGTGCTGCCGATGGAATACCAGAAATCAAATGTCGTCATGGTGACCTGCTCCCGCTGCCGCCCCGGCTGGGGTCGGGGCCAGTCTAGCACAGGCAGCGCCATCACAGGCAGGCCGCAGGACAGGCCGGCCGGCGCATCGACCGGCCCGATTGAGGAGAGCCCGAAGCACAGATGAGGCCAACGCGGAGACAGGCCCTGGTGCAGAGAGGCAAAAGCGGAGACCGGCCAGAGGGGAGACAGGCAAAAGTATTGGGGGGGCGACAATCGGGGGCCACCGCGTGGCGGCCCCCGGGGGACCTACTCCGCCGGCACCCGCAGGTCGGGATGCTCGTACTCCGCCAGTTGCTTGCGCAGGGTCAGCTTGCTGACCTTGCCGGTCGCCGTCAGCGGCAGGGCCTCGACCCAGACCAGATCGTCGGGCAGCTGCCACTTGGCGAAATGCTCCGACAGGTGGTCGTGCATCTCTTCCAGCGTCGGGCGGTCCTCTCCGGCCGGGACGGCGACGAGGATCGGGCGTTCGTCCCACTTGGGATGGGCGACGCCGATGGCCGCGCAGCTGGCGATGGCGGGATGGGACATGGCGGCATTCTCCAGGTCGATGGAGCTGATCCACTCGCCCCCCGACTTGATCAGGTCCTTCGCCCGGTCCTGGATCACGAGGAAGCCCTTCGGGTCGATCGAGGCGACATCCCCGGTACCGAACCAGCCCTCGCCGTCCATCGCGGCCTCGGTCGCCTCCTCGTTGCGGAAGTAGCCCGAGACGACGGTATTGCCGCGCACGTAGAGCTCCCCCACGGCCTTGCCGTCGTGGGGCTGCCGCTGGCCATCCTCGTCCACGATCTTGAAGTCGACGCCGTAGCAGCGCCGCCCCTGCTTGGCCTTGGCGGCCATCTGCTCCTCGAAAGGCGCGTCGGCAAGGTAGGCGGGCAGGGCCCCGTGGCTGCCCACGGGGCTCATCTCGGTCATGCCCCAGGCGTGGCCCACGGTGGCGCCCCGGCTCTCGAAGGCCTCGATCATCGAGCGCGGCGCGGCAGAACCTCCGACGACGACATCCGCGAATTCCCGCGGCATCCGCCCCTGCGCCTTGATCTCGGCCAGAAGGCCCTGCCAGACGGTGGGCACGCCCCAGGCGGAATAGACGCCCTCGTCATCCATCAGCTTGAACAGGCTGGGCCCGTCGAGCGCATGCCCCGGCATCACCAGTGACAGCCCGCAGAGCACGGCGGAATAGGGCAGGCCCCAGGCGTTCACGTGGAAGAGCGGCACCACCGGCAGCACCTTGCGGCCCTCCTGGAAGGAATGGCTCTGCATCAGGCCGACCATCATCGCGTGCAGCACGGTGGAGCGGTGGGTGTAGAGCGCGCCCTTGGGATTGCCCGTGGTGCCCGAGGTGTAGCAGAGCCCGGCGGCGGTATCCTCGGGGAACTCGGGCCAGTCGATCCGGGTCGGCTGACCTTCGATGAACTCCTCGTAGCAAAGCGCCTCGAACGGCGTATCGGGCATGTGGTCCCGGTCCGTCATGATGACGAAGCGCAGGTCCTGCGGCAGCTGGTCCCGCACGGCGGCGATCACCGGCACGAAGGTCGTGTCGAGGAACAGCAGACGGTCCTCCGCGTGGGACACGATATAGATCAGCTGCTCGGCCGAGAGCCGGGGATTGATCGTGTGGCAGACCGACCCGATGCCCGAGATCCCGTAGTAGAGTTCGAGGTGGCGATAGCCGTTCCATGCAAGCGTCGCGACCCGGTCGCCGGGTTCGATCCCCTCGGCGCGCAGGGCGTGGGCCAACTGGGCCGCCCGGTCGCGCAACTCGGGGAAGGTCTCGCGGTGGATGTCGCCCTCGGTCCGGACCGAGACGACCTCGGCCGTCGGATAGGCCTCGGCCCCGTATTCGAGAATCTCCGAAATCAGCAGCGGACGCTGCATCATCATGCCTTTCATGAGGCACCTCCTCCCTATTCCTCCAAGCAGGAAGGTAGCGCCCCCGCGCAGCTTGCGAAACCAAATTCCGCAATTTGTGATGATGCGGTTCCGCGATGCGGAACGCTGTTTGAATTTCGTCGGAAATCGCCTGTTTCCAATGGTATCCCGCTGCCGCTGGCCCTAATCTTGGGCCCGGAGGAACGAGAGGAGGACCACCATGAAAGCCATCGTCTGCCACGGGTTCGGCCCGCTGGACACGCTCGCCTACGAAGAGGTCGCGGTGCCTGTGCCCGGCGCGGGCGAGGTGCTGGTGCGCACCGAAGCGGCCGGGGTGAATTTCCCCGACGGTCTGCTGGTGCAAGGGCTCTACCAGATGAAGCCCGAGGCGCCCTTTACCCCCGGTATGGAAGTGGCCGGCGTGGTCGAGGCCGTGGGCGCGGGCGTCACGGAGCTGAAGCCCGGCGATCGCGTGGCGGGTGTCACCTCTCTGGGCGGCTATGCCGAGCAGGTGCTCTGCCCGGCCGAGCAGGCCTTCACCCTGCCCGAGGGCATCGACGCGGCCGAGGCGACGGCGCTGCTGGTCGCCTTCGGCACCTCGCATCACGCGCTGAAACAGCGTGCGAACCTGCAACCGGGCGAGGTTCTAGTGGTCTTCGGGGCCTCCGGCTCCACGGGGGTGGCGGCGGTGCAGATCGGCAAGATCATGGGTGCCACGGTCATCGGCGTCTGCTCCTCCGAGGAGAAGCGCAGGATCGCGGCCGAGGCCGGGGCGGATCACGTCATCGGCTATGACAACCTCAAGGACGACGTGAAGCGCCTGACCGGCGGACGCGGCGCGGACGTGGTCTATGACGTCGTGGGCGGCGAGCCCTTCAAGGCCGCCACCCGCTTCATGGCGCGCGAAGGCCGTCTGCTGGTGATCGGTTTCGCCAGCGGCGAGATCCCGCAGTTCCCGGTGAACCTCGCGCTCGTGAAGGAATATGCCGTCGTCGGCGTCTTCTGGGGCAACTGGCGGCGCAACGATCCGGCCGCCTACCGCGCCAACATGGAAGAGCTCATGGGCTGGTGGGCCGAAGGCAAGGTGACGCCGCTGGTCGAGGGCCGCTATCCGCTGGCCGAGGCCGCGCAGGTGCTGGAGCGGGTGCTGGCGCGCGGCGCCGTGGGCAAGCTGGCGCTGGTACCCTGAGGTGACACGCACGCGGTCCCGATACCTTCGGGGCCGCGCCTGTCAGTCGGTGATCACTCGGCGCGGCTGACCTTGCGGGCGAGCTCGACCAGCTTGGGGCCAAGCTCGTTTTCCAGCCGCTCCTTGGGCAGCGAATAGGCATAGCCGCCGAGGTTGAAGGCCAGCATCGGCGTATCGGGCTGCTGCGAGCGGAACGGGACCGACACGGCGTTCACGTCCTTCTGCCAGGCTCCGACGCTGGTGTAGAACCCCTTGGTGCGGATCTGCTCGGCGGCATCCTCGATCCCTTCGAGGATCTCCTGCGCCTGATCCGGGGCATAGCGGTCCTTCACCCGGTCGAGGATCTCCGCCCGCTCGGCCTCGGAGGTGCCGGCGATATAGGCCCGCCCCATGGCGGAGCGCGCCAGCGAGATACGCGAGCCCACCGAGAGTTGCAGCGAGATCACCCCGGTGGACCGGGCGCAGGCGATGTAGGTGATCGTCATGTCGTCGCGCCCGCCGAGCGCCAGCAGGATGCCGTCGCCGCACTCGTTGGCGAGTTGCTGCATGTAGACCTGCGCCGTTTCGCGGACGTGCAGCCCCGCAAGGCAGGCATAGCCCAGCGACAGCACCGGCACACCCATGCGGTAGCGGCCCGTCGCCTCGTCATAGACGAGGTAGCCCGACTTCAGCAGCGTGAAAGTCAGCCGCGAGACGGTGGAATTCGGCAGGCCGGTGCGGTCCGCCAGCTCCGAGTTGCCAAGCCCGGCCTTGTCCGTGGGGCGGAAGGCCCGCAGGATCTGGAGGCCCCGGTTCAGGGCGGTGACGAACTGGCGGTCGTTCTCGTACCCGGTTTCTTCGGGCGTTGCCGCAGTTTCTGTGACCCGTTTGCGCAAGATGTGTTCCCGTCTTCTACCCATGTCCCGCAATGCGGAAATTGAAACCTGTGCTAGCGCCCCGTCTTCCCCGCGGTCAAGCCTGCCCGCGCTGCATTTCGTGTCAGGGCAGGCAGGCGGCGGGCTCTGCTCATACCTTCATCCCCGGCAGGTTCAGCGAGGCGGTATTCCCGCCATCCACCGGCAGGGCCTGCCCGGTGATGTAGGAGGCATCGTCCGAGGCGAGGAAGGCGATGGCGGCGGCGATCTCCTCGGGGCGGCCATAGCGGCGCAGTTCGCAGCGCGAGCCGAGCTTCGCCTCCTTGCCGGCGTCGCGGGCGTAGTCGAAGACCGGCTTGGTCATCCCCGTCTCGATCAGCCCGGGACAGACCGCGTTCACCCGGATGCGGTGCTGGCCGAGGTCGCAGGCCGCCGTCTGGGTCAGGTTGATCACCCCCGCCTTGGAGGCGGAGTAGATGTTGCCACCCGCGCCGGAGCGGATGCCTGCCACCGAGGCGGTGTTGACGAAGGCCCCGCCCTCGCCCTGTTCGATCATCGCGCGGCCCGCGTATTTCAGGAACAGCGAGGGGCCGACGAGGTTCACGCCGATGACCCTCTGCCACTGGGTCATGTCCACCTCGGTGATCGGCGCGTGGGAGCAGATGATGCCCGCATTGTTACACACCACGTCGATGCGGCCCATGCGGCTGCGAATGGTTTCGACCGCCGCGGCGACCGAGGCCTCGTCCGAGACATCGCAGGGCAGGGCGAGGTGATCGCCCTGAGGCATCGCGGCCTCCAGCGACTCGGCCGAGAGGTCGATCAGGACCACGCGCGCCCCTTCCGAGGCCAGCCTCGCGGCAGTGGCACGGCCGATCCCGCTGGCCGCGCCGGTGACGATCGCCACCTTGCCGTCGAACCGTCCGGTCATGCCGGGGTCTTCTCCCAGTAGGGCGCGCGCAACTCGCGCTTCAGAACCTTGCCGATCTCGCTGCGGGGCAGGTCGTCGCGCAGTTCGATGGCCGAGAGGCGCTGGATCTTGCCCAGCCTCTCGTTGGCCCATTGGCGCAGTGCCTCCGGGTCCGGTGCACTGCCGTCGCGCGGCACCACGAAGCCGAGCGGCGTCTCGCCCCAGTCGCGGCTGGGGATCGCGATCACCGCCACGTCGGCGACATCGGGGTGGCCGCGCAGCACGGCCTCCAGATCGGCGGCAAAGATGTTGAATCCGCCCGAAATGATCATGTCCTTGCGCCGGTCGAGCAGGTGGACGAAGCCGTCCTCGTCGATGCGGCCCATGTCGCCGGTGCGGATGTAGTGATCGCCCGCCTCGTCGACCCAGAGCAGTTCGCGCGTCTTTTCCTCGTCGCCGTAGTAGCCCGGCATCATGGTGATGGAGCGGCCGACGATCTCGCCGTAGGAGCCGGGGGGCAGCTGCTTGCCTGCCTCGTCGATGACGTGGAGCGTGCAGCCCGGGTTCGCCTTGCCGACGGTATCCCATTTCTCGGGGAAGGCGCCGCAATCGAGCGAGGTGGTCGGACCGCCTTCGGTCATGCCGTAGTATTCCACGAGGTTCCCGGGCCAGCGGTCCATGATCTGCTGGATCAGGCTGCCGGGCAGCGGGGCCGAGGTGCTGGTCTTGCAGCGGTAGCTGCTCAGGTCGTAGCTGTCGAACTCGGGGTGATCCATCAGCCGCATGTACTGCACCGGCACCAGCATCGAATGGGTCACCCGGTGGGTCTGCGACAGCTCGAGGAACTTCGTCGCGTCGAACTTGCCCATCACCACCAGCGTGGCGCCCTTCACCTGCGCATTCAGGGTCGAGACCAGCGTGGTGTTTGAATAGAGCGGCGTCGACATCAGCACCACGCTGTCGCCGTCCATGCCATGCTCCGTCATCCGGTTCAGCTGACGGGTGCGGAACCGGTGGTCATGGGCGATGCCCTTGGGCGCACCGGTGGTGCCCGAGGAGTAGATCATGTCGAAGAGATCATCGGGGCCCACTTGCGCCGGCTCGGCAGGGGCGGCGTCCCCGATGAAGGCGTCGAGCTCCGACAGGCGCACCATCATCGGCGCGCGCAGGGCCGCGGCTGTCGCGGCATAGGTGTCGGAGGCGAAGAGCAGCCGGGGGCGGCAATTTTCCAGCATCTTCTGGAGCGCGGCCTCGCTGGCGCTGAAGGGCAGTGGCACCATGCAGGCCCCGGACCAGAGCACGGCGGTATAGAGCGCCACGTGGGGGGCGGAGTTTTCCGACAGGCTCGCCACCATGTCGCCGCGGCCGATCCCCCGGGCTGCCAGGGCCCCGGCCAGACGGGCCACGAGGTCCGTGAACTCGGCCCAGGTCCAGTGCCTGTCTCCGTCGATCAGCGCGATGTGGTCCGGGCGGGTGCGGCCGTGGGCCGCCACCAACTCCCCGAAACATGCAAGTTCCTCGCCCTCGATCCGGGGCGCGTTCAGGCGAAATGCCGCTGCGGTCATCAAAGCCCTCCTCCAAGCTCTGTCTGTCCAGCCATGTCCGGCCAGAGTGCACCGGCCCGTGCACGGCGTCAACATGTTCCGCACAACGAAATATCATTCCGCAAAGTTGACAGGGCGGGGAATCAGGTGTCACTTGTGGCCATCGGAGGAGGAGACACCGATGTCATCACTGTTTGCGATTTCCGATCGCGCCAAGGCGATCCGGGAACAGGTCATCCGTTTCATGGAGGACAATATCTATCCGGCAGAGCCGGTGTTCGAGGCGCAGAAGGCGCAGGGGGATCCGTGGAAAACCCCGCCGATCATGGCCGAGCTGAAGCAGAAGGCGCAGGACGCGGGGCTGTGGAACCTGTTCCATCCCCATGCGGGGGAGTATGGCGGCGCGGGCCTGTCGAACCTCGACTACGCGCAGCTCTGCGAGGTCATGGGCCGCTCCCATATCGGGTCGGAGCCGTTCAACTGCTCGGCCCCGGACACGGGCAACATGGAGACGCTCTACCTCTACGGGACCGAGGCGCAGAAGGCCGAATGGCTGACGCCCCTGCTGGCGGGCGAGATCCGCTCCTGCTTCTCGATGACGGAGCCCGCGGTGGCCTCGTCGGACGCCACCAACATCGAGACGGAGATCCGCCGCGACGGCGATGATTACGTGATCAACGGGCGCAAGTGGTGGTCGTCGGGCGCCATGGACCACGCCTGCAAGATCGCCATCGTCATGGGCAAGACCGACCCCACGGCGGAGAAGCACAAGCAGCAGTCGATGATCCTCGTGCCGCTGGACACACCGGGAGTGAAGATCGAGCGGCCGCTCACCGTCTTCGGCTATGACCATGCGCCCCACGGCCATGCCGAGATCCACTACGACAACGTCCGCGTGCCCGCATCGAACATCCTGCTGGGCGAGGGGCGCGGATTCGAGATCGCGCAGGGGCGGCTGGGACCGGGGCGCATCCATCACTGCATGCGCGCCATCGGTCAGGCGGAACGCGCGCTGGAGTCCATGTGCCGCCGGGCCATGGCCCGCGAGGCCTTCGGCAAGAAGATGGCCGACATGGGTTTGACCAAGCACTGGATCGCCGAGAGCCGCTGCGAGATCGACCAGGCGCGCCTGCTGACCATGCACGCGGCGCACATGATGGACACCGTGGGCAACAAGGCCGCCCGGAAGGAGATCGCGATGATCAAGGTCGTGGCGCCGAACATGGTCCAGAAGGTCATCGACCGCGCGATCCAGCTGCATGGCGCCATGGGCGTCAGCCAGGACACGCATCTCGCCTCGGCCTATGCCCATGCCCGCACCCTGCGGCTGGTGGACGGCCCAGACGAGGTGCACCGCGAGGCGATCGCCAAGCTCGAACTGAAACCCTACCGGAACTGAGGAGGCCGAGATGTTCGACCTGACAGACAAGGTGGCGATCGTCACCGGCTCCTCCCGCGGGATCGGGCGCGCGATTGCCGAGCTTTTCGCGCAGGCGGGGGCGAAAGTGGTCGTCTCCTCCCGCACGGAGGAGGCCTGCGCCCCGGTGGTCGCGGCCATCGAGGCGGCGGGCGGCACGGCGGTGGCAATCCCCTGCCACATCGGGCGGCGCGAGGCCTTGCAGGCGCTGGTGGACCAGACCCTGGACCTCTGGGGCCGGATCGACGTGCTGGTCTGCAATGCCGCGATCAACCCGGTCTACGGGCCCATGGCGGGGATCTCGGACGAGGCCTTCGATAAGATCATGGTGACCAATGTCCGCTCAACCCTGAACCTGTGCAACATGGTCCTGCCCGGCATGGCCGAGCGGGGCGCGGGTAGCGTGATCCTGCTCTCCTCCATTGCGGGCATCCGGGGCAGTACGGATATCGGCGCCTATGGCGTGTCCAAGGCGGCGGAGGCGGCGCTCGCGCGCAATCTCGCCCTCGAATGGGGGCCGAAGGGCATCCGGGTGAACGCCATCGCGCCGGGGCTGATCAAGACCGATTTCGCGAAAGCGCTCTGGGAGGACCCCAAGCGGATCGCGACGATCGAGAATGCGACCCCCCTGCGCCGGATCGGTGCGCCCGAGGAGATCGCCGGCACGGCGCTCTGGCTGGCTACGCCCGCGGCGGGATATGTCACCGGCCAGACCATCGTGGCCGACGGCGGCGAAACGATCCGCTGAGACGCGCTGTCAGCGCGGCCTTGACGCTGGTTTCGGCGCTTTTGGCGCCGAGACTTGCGGCAGGGCGCACCGCCCCGGCGGTGTGCCGTGCCCTCTACATCCTGTGGGCTTGATTTTCCGAGGCACGAGGCGCAGGTTTGACACATGAGCGTTGCACCCCTTTCCCCGGCGCCGGGCCCCATGCCCAATCAGGTGGCCTTTCACCGTACGGAACTCAACGTGATCCTGTCGCTCTACGGCAGGATGGTCGCCGCAGGTGAATGGCGCGACTACGGGATTTCCAGCCTGCGCGACGTGGCAATCTTCTCGGTCTTCCGCCGGACCGCCGAACACCCCCTCTACCGGATCGAGAAACGCCCGGCGCTGCGCAACAAGCAGGGCCAGTACTCGGTCATCAGCATGGATGGTCAGATCCTCAAGCGGGGCCATGACCTGCGCACCGTGCTCAGGGTGCTGGAACGCAAGCTGATCCGCGCGGTGGAGTGATCCGCCCGCCCGGAGGCGGACGAGCGGAGTGGGGGCGAGCAAGAATTTTCGAAAATTCTTGCCAAAATTCTTCGAAGAAATTTGGGTGCCGGGCGGATGGCGCGGGGCTGCCGGGCCGAGGGGCCTGTGGTCGCCGGTCCGGGCCACGGGACTGTGCAGAGGGGCTCTGCCCCCTTGGCCCCGTGCCGGGGCCAATTCCCCCGGAGTATTTGCGGAAAGATGAAGGTGGGCGCGCGGTGGATCAGAGCCTGCGGCGCTGCGTGACCGGGCCTTCGCCCGCGTCCTCGATCCGGGCGATGGCCTCTGTGATGCCTTCGTAGGCCACGGCCATGTCGTTGCCGTTGGCGTGGATCAGCGTCGTCGGATCGGTGACCCAGGCCACGTGCCCCTTCCAGAAGATCAGGTCGCCGCGCTGGTAGGGCGCGCCCTCGGGCAGGGGGTCGCCCAGTTCACGGGACTGCATGTCGCTGTCGCCGGGGCAGGCGATGCCCGCCATCAGGCAGCCCGCCTGCACGAGGCCGGAACAATCGATCCCGTCGCGGGAGTTGCCGCCCCAGAGGTAGGGCGTGCCGATCAGGCTCTCGGCCACGGCGACCGGATCGGCCACCGGCTCCAGCAGCGGGCGCAGGTGCCTGGCGAAGACGTGGCCATGGCTGGTGCGCGCCCATTTGCCCTCGAAATCCTCGACCTTCACCCGGGCGCCGAGGCTCAGGTGGGTGATGTCGGGGCTCTTGAGGTCGGCCTCGGTGTAGAGATGCGTGGCGGGCACCGCGACCACGTGGTCGGGGGCGCCTTCGGCGGGCAGCGCCTCGAGGTCGGATTCCTTCAGATAGCCTGTGTAGCCGTCGCGGGCGGCCTCGATGAAGGCCCAGCCCTGCCGCATCTCGTAGACCCGCACCAGTTCCCCCAGCAGCATCTGCCGGTCGCGCGGGCCGCCGGGGCGGGCGCGCAGGTCGGCGATCGGATGGGCGATGCAGCGCACGGTCCCCTCGACGAAGCGTTCCGCCTCGGCCCGGCCCATCAGGGCGACCGAGGCGACGCGCCCGTTGCAGGGCCAGCGGCGGCGGTCCGGGGGGCTCGCAGGGGCGGGCGTTGCGCCGGTCGCGGATGCAGCAGGCGTGGTATGCGGGGGGCTTTTCACCCGGCCGCTCACAGGCCGAGCGCCTTCGGCAGGGCCGCTAGGATCGCGCGCGCGCCCTGTCCGGTGCCGCCCTTGGTGCGGCCCGGCTTGGCCGCGGGGCACCAGCCGTAGATGTCGAAATGGGTGTAGCGGCTCGTCTCGCCCGCGAAGCGCTTGAGGAAGAGCGCCGCGGTGATCGACCCCGCGAAGCCGCCCGACGGGGCGTTGTCCAGATCGGCGATGCCGGGCTCGATCATCGCCTCGTAGGGCGCGTGGAAGGGCATCCGCCAGACCGGGTCCGCATGGGTTGCGCCGCCCTCGGCGATGGCGGCCGCGACGGGCTCGTCATCGGTGTAGTAGGGCGCGAGGTCGGGGCCGACGGCCACCCGGGCCGCGCCGGTCAGCGTGGCCATGGAGATCATCAGGTCCGGCGCGCTCTCCGCCGCGAGGGCAAGCGCATCCGCGAGGACGAGGCGACCCTCCGCATCCGTATTGTTGATCTCGACGGTCTGGCCGTCACGGGCCGTCAGGATGTCGCCGGGCCGGAAGGCATTGCCGCTGATGGCATTTTCCACCGCGGGGATCAGCACGCGGAGCTTCACCTTCAGCCCCAGCCCCATGATCATCCGGGCCAGCCCCAGCACGGTGGCCGCGCCGCCCATGTCCTTCTTCATCAGCCCCATGCTGGCGCCGGGCTTGATGTTGAGCCCGCCGGTGTCGAAACAGACGCCCTTGCCGACCAGCGTCAGCGCCGGCCCTTCGCGGCCCCATGTGATGTCGATCAGCCGCGGCGCGCGTTCGCTGGCGCGGCCGACGGTGTGGATCAGCGGGAAGTTCTTGGTCAGCAGGTCACGTCCCCGGGTGACCGAGATCGTCGCGCCGTAGCTTTCCGCGAGATGGGTCGCGGCCTCTTCGAGGTCGGCGGGACCCATGTCGTTCGACGGCGTGTTGATCAGGTCGCGGGTGAGCTTCTCGCCTGCGGCGATCTCCTCCAGCCGCCTGGCGTCGACGCCGGCGGGCGCGATCAGTTGCGCCTTGGCGCCCGAGGCCGCGTGGTAGCGGTCGAAGGCATAGCCGGCAAAGAGCCAGCCGAGCGCCTCCTCTTCCGCGGCGGCCTCCGGCAGGCCGGAGGCGATGCGGTAGGTCCCGGCGGGCAGCTTCAGGGCCGCATCGGCGAGGTGGAACCGGCCCCGGCGCCGTTTCGCGGCGCTGCCGTAGCCGATCAGCGCCCCGGAGGGCGCGCCCTGCGCACCGGGCAGCAGCAGCAGGCTGCCGAGCGCCCCGGTGAAGCCCGCGCCCGTCACCCAGGCCTGCGTGGCTTCGGGCTGATCGGACAGCCAGGCCTCCAACGATCCGGTTTCGATGATGTGCAGTGGCAGCGCATCCGGAGTGTCGGGGGCAAAGCTGGGGCTCATGGGCGGTCTCCTTGCAAATTCTGGCGGCAGCGTAGTCGCTTGCACGGGTCACGCAAGGGAATTGCGGGGAGACGTTGCGGCGTCAAAGATAGGGGCGGGGACGGGGCAATCCGGCGGTCCTCGGCGATGGACGCGGTGGGGGTGCTTGTGGAATATCCAGGGAAACAAGGGGGGTGAGGCGTCCCCCCGCAGCACGCGGCCAATGACTGGCAGGCGGGCGCCGGGCCCGCTATATGCCTGTCTGCACGCTTGTCTGCACGGGGCGCAGGTCCGGATTGAGGCGGGCGCAGAGGTGAGCTGAGCGTGTTACGCTGCCCCTGCGTCGCCGCCACGCCGGCCGTGGCCCCGTCCTGTCCCGGTAGCCTCAAGGAGTAGCCCCATGATCCCCGTCAATCCCGACCGTTTCCTCGCCGACCTTCATGCGCAGCGGCAGTTCGGGGCCAGCGGCGTCGGCAAGGGCGTGCGCCGCCGGGCCTACACCGAGCCCGACATCGCCGCGCGCCGCTGGCTGGCAGAGCAATATGCCGCCGCCGGTCTGGAGGCGCAGGTCGACCCCGTGGGCTCGGTCTGGGGACTGGCGCCCGGGGACAGGTCCCTGCTGGTCGGCTCGCATTCCGACAGCCAGCCCGAGGGCGGTTGGCTCGACGGGGCGCTCGGCGTGATCTGCGGTCTGGAACTGGCCCGCGCCGCGCGCGAGGCCGGCGGGCCCGCGATCTCCGCCGTCTCGTTCCAGGACGAGGAGGGGCGCTTTGGCGTGACCACCGGCAGCCGGGTCTGGGGTGGGCTGACCTCGCTTGAGGAGGCCGATGCGCTGACCGACGTGGACGGTGTCAGCTTTGCCGAAGCCCGCGCGCTGATGGCCGACATGGCAGGGGGTTTCGTCGCGCCTGAGCGGTTCGCCGGCTTCCTCGAATGCCACATCGAGCAGGGGCCCTGGCTCGACGAGGCGGGCGAGGCGGTGGGTGTCGTGTCGAACATCGTCGGCATCCGCAACATGGAGATCACCTTCGGCGGCGAGCAGAACCATGCGGGCACCACGCCGATGCACCGCCGCAAGGATGCCTTCCAGGGCGCGGTGCGGTTCCAGGGGCTGATCGCAGACCGCTTCCGCAACGTGGTGACGCCCGAGACGGTCTGGACCACCGGACATATCGAGGTGCACCCGGGCAGCCATTCCATCGTGCCGGGCCATTGCCGCTTTGCGATGCAGTGGCGTGACAAGGAGGTCGAGCGCATGGCCCGCATGGAGGCGATCATTCGCGAGACCGCCGAGGAGGTCGCGGCGACCATGGGTCTGACGGTGCATTTCTCCGGCATCCTCGGGCTGGAGCCGGTGCCGATGGACGCGGGCATGCAGGACGACCTTGCCGCCGCCGCCGAGGCCGTGGCGCCGGGCCGCTGGCGGCGGATGCAGTCGGGCGCGCTCCACGATGCGACCAGCGTGGCGGAGCACATGCCGGTGGCGATGCTCTTCGTCCCCTCGATCCGCGGGATCAGCCACGACTTCGCCGAGGATACCGCAGAGGCCGACCTCGTGACCGGGTTGCAGGTGCTGGCGGACGGGGCCGCGCGGATGGCGAAGCGGATGGGTCTGTAAAAACAGGGGGTTGTCCGGGCCGGCGACTCCTGGAAGGCTATGACGGTAGACGTTTCAAGGTGACGCCCGTCATGGCCAACGCAGTTTTCATTCAGAACCCGGAATCGATCTATCGGGATCGTCCCGGAGAGGCCTATAATTTCCCTCGAATGTACCTAAATCAGGTCAGGGACTGCATCGATGACTGGGTCGTCTTCTATGAAGGCAAGAAGGGGGCATTCGGCTACCTTGCTATTCAGAAGGTCCGAGAAGTCGTTCCCGACCCTGAGCGAGACGGCTGGTATTATGCAAATTTAGAGCCAAAGTCGCTTCTGGAATTTGAAACGATTGTGCCGCGTGCGGATCCCGCAGGGGTCGCTTACGAGGGTATGATACGAGGGGATGATACGAGGGGATGACGGTGCGCCGACTTCTGGTGGTGCCAACACCTTGGCAGTGCGGCGGTTGCCCAGCCATGAGTTCGACAGGATCGTGCGCGCGGGCCAGCAGGAGATTACGGGCCCGGATGCGATGCCGAGGTTGGAAGTGGTTGATGGGTTCGCAGAACCTCAGGCCTTGTTTGAGGCAGCTCCGCTTGCAGAGAGCCGGGATGCTGTCCTCTCGTCGCGAAAATACCGCGACCCTGCATTCGAACGGATGGTCAAGAAGGCGTATGGCGGGCGCTGCGCGATTTCAGGACTGATGCTCCGGAACGGAGGTGGGCGTCCGGAGGTTCAGGCTGCGCACATTCGCCCGGTGGCGAAGGACGGCCCTGACATCGTTCGGAATGGTCTGGCTCTCTCGGGAACGTTGCACTGGATGTTCGATCGGGGACTCATCTCGGTGGCCGACGACCACACGATTTTGATTTCTCACAACAAGGTGCCGGTAGAGACCGCGCGACGGTTGATTGATCCGGGGCAAAAACTGATCCTGCCAAAAGAACCGCGCCATCATCCTCACCCCGACTACCTACGGTATCATCGCGAGCACGTGTTCGGTCAGGTCGCCTGATCAGTCCCAGTCCACATCGCCAAGGAAGATATACCCCGCGCCGTAGATCGTCTTGATCAGCCGCGGGTTCTTCGGGTCCTCGCGCAGCTTGGTGCGCAGCCGCGAGATGCGCACGTCCATGGCGCGGTCGAAGCTTTCGCCCGCCGCGCCGCCAAGGATCTCCTGCATCATCGCGCGGCTGATCAGCCGCTTGGGCCGTTCGAGGAAGAGCCGCAGGACCTCGCCCTCGGCGTGGGAGAAGGGCGTTTCGCCGCCCTCGGCATCGACGAGGGCATAGCGGTCGAAGGCCGCCGTCCAGCCGGCGAAGCGGGCGGTCTGGCCGGTCTGGGGGGCGGGCTTGTCCCGGCGCAGGCGGGCGCGGACGCGGGCCACGACCTCGGCGGGCTCGAAAGGTTTGATGATGTAGTCATCCGCCCCCAGTTCGAGGCCCGTCACCCGGTCCTGCACCTCGGCCCGGCCCGAGATGATCACCACCGCCGCCCCCTGTTCCAGCGCGAGGCGATGCACCAGCGTCAGCCCGTCGCGGTCGGGCAGGGAGAGGTCCACGAGGCAGAGATCGGGCGAGCAGGTCTTCAGCGCCGCCTCGAACTCGGTCGCGCGGGAGAAGGAGAGGGTGCGGAAGCCCGCCTCCTCCAGCGCCTCGGAGAGCAGGCGGCGGATCGCCGGTTCGTCGTCGAGGATGGTGACCAGCGGTTCGCTCATGGCTGTTGCCCCGTGGCTAGGAACTGGCCGAGGTCCGCCCCGGTGAAGGGCTTGCGCAGCACCGGGGCGCGGGACTTGGCCGCGCGGTGCAGCGGGTGGTCGGGGCGCAGCGAGGTCATCAGGTAGCAGGGCGGTGCATTGGCGGGCAGCCGGTCCAGCAGGTCGAGCCCGGTGGACGCGCCCTCCAGCGTGATGTCCGAGAGGATCAGCGTGACGCCCGGCACCTGCGTGGCCAAGGTCAGCGCCTCCTCGGTCGAGGCGGCCTCGATCACCGCATGGCCCTGCGCACGCAGCATGTCGCGGATCGCGTCGCGCAGGTCGGGGCTGTCCTCCACCAGCAGGGCAAGGCCGGGCTCTGCCGGGCGGGGTGCCTCGCGCAGGGGCAGGCGCAGGGTGACGCGCGCGCCGGAGGTGGTGTTTTCCAGCCGCACGCGGCCGCCCGCCAGCTTGGCCATGTCATAGACCATGGCGAGGCCGAGGCCAGAGCCCTCGCCGCCCTTGGTGGTATAGAAGGGATCGAGCCCGCGTTTCAGCGCCTCGGGCGAGAAGCCGGGCCCGGTGTCGGTGACGGTGAACTCCAGCCATGTCTCCTTGAGCCGCGCGGCGGTGAGAGTGATCTGGCCCGCCCCGCCACAGGCATCGCGGGCATTGAGGATCAGGTTCAGCAGGCTGTCCTGCACCTGCCCGCTGTCCAGCATCAGCCGCCCCGGGCCCAGACGGTCCTCCAGCGTGAAGCGCAGCCCGTCGGGCAGGGCCGAGGTCGCCAGCGTCTGCAGGTCGCGCAGCAGGGCGGCGGGATCGCAGGGCGTGGGCGCGTAGTCGCGTCCCGTGGTCATGGCCGCGATCCGGTCCAGCAGGCGCCCGCCGCGTTTCGCAGCTGATAGCGTGGCCGAAACCAGCGGCTGCGCCTCCTCCGAGAGCTCCATCCGCAAAAGCCGCGACTGGCTGCCGAGGATGATCGTCAGCAGGTTCGAGAAGTCATGCGCCATCCCCGAGGTCATCTGCGCCGCCAGTTCCCGCCGCCGGGTCTGTTGCAGGGCGTTGCGGGTCTGGGTTTCCTCGGTCACGTCCTGCGAGAGGATGTAGACCCCGCCGTCCCCGTCAGGGGTGGTGGCCGTACGGATGCGTCTGGAGCTGGCCTCGTCGGTGAACTCGAAGGAAGAGGCGCGGCCCTCCTGCGCGATCTCCACGTAGGGCAGCACCGCCTGATAGGCCTGCGTGCCGAGGACATCGGCCATGTGAAGTCCTAAGATGTTCGAGGGCCGCCCGGGCATGATCGCGTTCAGGCGGCGGTTGGAATAGGTATAGACCCGGTCCGCGCTGACATGGGCGATGTGGGCCGGCATCATCTCGGTCGTCAGACGGATGCGGGCCTCCATCTCGGTCAGCTCGCGCTTGGCCTCGGAGAGGGCGGCGTTGGTGGCCTGAAGCTTGCGGTTCGCGGCGGCCAGTTCCTCGGCCCGGGTCAGCAACTGCTCCGAGAGTTCCTCGGACCGGGCGCGCAGCAGGCCCTCGTGCTGCTTGATGTGGGTGATGTCCGTGTAGACGGTCACCCAGCCGCCCTGCGGCAGCGGCGCGCCCTCGACGCTGATCGTGCGGCCGTTGGCGCGGCTGCGCTCCATGTAGTGCGGCTGGAAGGCCAGCGCCTGCTCCACACGGCGGCGTACGGCAACGTCCTCGTCGTCGACGGGGCCATATTCGCCGCGCTGGACGAGGAAACGGATCGTGGCCTCGAAGGGCGCGCCGGGGCGGGCCAGCTCCGGCGGCAGGTCGAACATTTCGCGGAACGGACGGTTGCAGGTGACCAGCTGCAGGTCGTCGTCATAGATCGACATGGCCTGGGCGATCAGGTTCAGCCCGGCCTGCATCATGGCGTGCGGATCTGCCTGCATGCTCTTCACGATGTCTCCTCCTGTCCCATGGCTACCGCGCCCGCGGGTTTCGGGGAAGCCCCAAGGGCGGGCTGCGACGCCGTGTAACAATTCGTTAGATTCCGGAAATGATGCGGCAAAACTCTCCGCACTAACCTGCGTGAAAGCACGGGGAGTCGTCGGGGGTGGAGGCCCGGCGACGGGAAAACCCCGGGCCGATGGGAGGAGACTACATGGAACCTGTGTCCAAGGACGCGGGCGGGCTGACGTCCGTCCCGGGCCTGTTGGACCGGAACGCCCAGCGTTTCGGGACCAAACCCGCGTACCGGGAAAAGGAATTCGGCATCTGGCAAAGCTGGACATGGGCCGAGACCCGCGAGGAGATCCGCAGCCTCGCGCTTGGCCTGCTGAACCTCGGCGCGGGGCCGGGCGACTTCATTGCCATCATCGGCTCCAACCGGCCGCATCTCTACTGGTCCATGGTCGCCTCGCAGATGGTGGGCGCGATCCCCGTGCCGGTCTACCAGGACACCGCGGCCGAGGAGATGGCCTATGTCCTCGACCATTGCGGCGCGCGTTTCGTCATCGCCGAGGACCAGGAGCAGGTCGACAAGGTGATCGACGTGCAGGAGGGCCTGACCAACTTCGAGCACATGATCTACCTCGATCCGCGGGGGATGCGGAAATACGACCATTCCCGCCTGCATGACTTCGCCCATGTCCAGGAACAGGGCCGCGCCGCGCGCGATGAGCTGAGCCCGGAACTGGATCGCCGCATCGCGGGCATCGGCTACGACGATACCTGCGTGATGCTCTATACCTCGGGCACCACCGGCAAGCCTAAGGGCGTGGTGCTGTCGAACCGCAACATCATCGAGACCTCGAAGAATTCCAGCGAGTTCGACCACCTCGGCCCGGGCGAGGAGGTTCTGGCCTACCTGCCGATGGCCTGGGTGGGGGATTTCATCTTCTCCATCGGGCAGGCCTACTGGAGCGGGTTCTGCGTGAACTGCCCCGAGAGCGCCGAGACGATGATGACCGACCTGCGCGAAATCGGGCCGACCTATTACTTCGCCCCGCCGCGGGTGTTCGAGGGCCAGCTGACGACGGTGATGATCCGCATGGAGGACGCGGGCAAGCTGAAGCGCTGGCTCTTCAAGACCTTCATGGAGCACGCCCGCAAGGTGGGGCCGATGATCCTCGACGGGAAACCGGTGAGCGCGGGCGACCGGCTGAAGTACAAGCTGGGCGATCTCTGCATCTACGGCCCGCTCAAGAACACGCTGGGGCTGAGCCGGGTGCGGGTGGGCTATACCGCGGGCGAGGCGATCGGGCCCGAGATCTTCGATTTCTACCGCTCGCTGGGGATCAACCTGAAGCAGCTCTACGGCCAGACGGAGGCCTCTGTCTTCATCACCCAGCAGCCCGATGGCGAGGTCCGCTCCGATACGGTGGGCGTGCCCTCTCCGGGGGTCGAGGTGAAGATCGGCGAGAGCGGCGAGGTTTTCTACCGCGGGCCGGGCGTCTTCGTGGAGTATTACAAGAACGCCGACAGCACTGCCGCGACCAAGGACGCCGAGGGCTGGGTCGCCACCGGGGACGCGGGCTTCTTCGAGCCGGACACCGGGCACCTGCGGATCATCGACCGCGCCAAGGACGTGGGCAAGATGGCGGATGGCAGCCTCTTCGCGCCCAAGTATGTGGAGAACAAGCTGAAGTTCTTCCCGAACATCCTCGAGGCCGTGGTGTTCGGCAACGGGCGCGAGACCTGCACTGCCTTCATCAACATCGACCTGAACGCGGTGGGCAACTGGGCCGAGCGGAACAACATCGCCTATTCCTCCTACCAGGAACTGGCGGGGCATCCGCAGGTGCTGGACACGATCCAGAGCCACGTGGAGGAGGTGAACCGCTCCGTCGCCGAGGACGAGATGCTGTCGGGCTGCCAGATCCACCGCTTCCTGATCCTGCACAAGGAGCTGGATGCCGATGACGGCGAGATGACCCGCACCCGCAAGGTGCGCCGCAAGATCATCGAGGAGAAATTCCACGACCTGATCACCGCGCTCTACGACGGGTCCGACAGGATCGCGACGCGGACCGAGGTGACCTACGAGGACGGCCGCAAGGGCTACATCTCGGCCACGCTGGACATCCGGGACGCCAAGGTGATGCCGGCGATGACGGCACGGGTGGCGGCAGAATGACGGGGGGCATGCAGATGAACGCGATGACCGATCAGGGTGGCTATGTCACCGAGGACGGCCGCAAGATCGGCGGCGTGATGATGGAGATGAAGAACATCACCCTGCGCTTCGGCGGTGTGGTGGCGATCAAGGACATCTCCTTCGACATCCGGGAGGGCGAGATCCGCGCGATCATCGGGCCGAACGGGGCGGGCAAGTCGTCGATGCTGAACGTGATCAGCGGCTTCTACAACCCGCAGGAGGGCGAAGTCTGGTTCCATGGCAAGCGCCGGGCGCCGATGAAACCCTACCAGGTCGCACAGCAGGGCATCGCCCGCACGTTCCAGAACATCGCGCTCTTCGAGGGGATGACGGTGCTGGACAACGTGATGACCGGCCGGCTGACCCAGATGAAGGCGGGCATGGCCGCGCAGGCGCTGTGGTGGGGCAAGGCCGAGCGCGAGGAGGTCGAGAACCGCGAGTTCGTCGAGAAGATCATCGACTTCCTCGAGATCCAGAACATCCGCAAGACGCCCGTCGCACGCCTGCCCTATGGCCTGAAGAAGCGGGTCGAACTGGCCCGCGCGTTGGCGGCGGAGCCGAAGCTGCTGCTGCTGGACGAGCCGATGGCCGGCATGAACGTGGAGGAGAAGGAGGACATGTCCCGCTTCATCCTCGACGTGAACGATGAATTCGGCACTACCATCGCCCTGATCGAACACGACATGGGCGTGGTGATGGACCTCTCCGACCGCGTGGTCGTCATGGACTACGGCAAGAAGATCGGGGACGGCCCGCCGGACGAGGTCCGCAACAACCAGGACGTGATCGACGCCTATCTCGGCGTTGCGCATGAGTGATCCCCTTGAGCGAGGGGTGAGGGACAGGAAGACCCGTGAGAGCGGGTCAGGCACCGGCGGCGTGCCGTCGGTGCAGGGTCATCCATCGCCCCCCCGGGCGCTGGATGCAGGGGAACCCCGGCGTTGGGAGGCGTACGGGGTGTGTCGTGGATGTGGGAGGCCGCGGCGCAACTGAGAGACCGGAGGCAAGGGAGGAGCCCGAGAATGCCGGAACAATTGCTTTTCGCCATGGAGGTCACGCTGAACGGCCTGATGGCCGGCGTGCTCTACGCGCTTGTCGCGCTGGGCTTCGTCCTGATCTTCAAGGCCAGCGGCATCTTCAACTATGCGCAAGGGGTCATGGCCCTTTTCGCGGCGCTGACGCTGGTCGGGATCATGGAGGGGCAGATCCCCTTCAGCCACCTGATCAATGCCACGCTGGGCACGGACATCCACCACTTCGGCTGGCATGTGCCCGGGATCCTCGCGATCGTGCTGACCATGGTGGTCATGGTGGGGCTGGCCTGGGCGGTGAACCAGTTCGTGATGCGCCACCTCGTGAACCAGGAGCCGATCATCCTCTTCATGGCGACCATCGGTCTGGCCTATTTCCTCGAGGGTCTGGGCGACATCATGTGGGGCTCGGACATCAAGACGCTCGACGTGGGGCTGCCGCAGGGCATCAACACCTGGATCGACGAGACCACCTTCGAGGCCTTCGGCTACGGCTTCTTCATCGACAACCTCGACATCGTGGCGACCGTGATCGCGGCGCTTCTGGTGATCGCGCTGGTGATCTTCAGCCAGTACACCAAGCAGGGCCGGGCCATGCGCGCCGTGGCGGACGATCATCAGGCCGCGCTGTCGGTGGGCATTTCGCTGAACTTCATCTGGGTCATGGTCTGGTCGGTGGCGGGCTTCGTCGCGCTGGTGGCCGGGATCATGTGGGGCTCCAAGTCGGGGGTGCAGTTCTCGCTCTCGCTGATCGCGCTGAAGGCGCTGCCGGTGCTGATGCTGGGCGGCTTCACCTCGATCCCCGGGGCCATCGTCGGCGGGCTGATCATCGGCGTGGGCGAGAAGCTCTTCGAATTCGCCATCGGCCCCATGGTGGGCGGCGCGACCGAGAACTGGTTCGCCTATGTGCTGGCGCTGGTCTTCCTCGTCTTCCGGCCGCAGGGCCTGTTCGGCGAACGCATCATCGAGAGGGTCTGAGCCATGCTGACGCAACCGCTTCCCGAAGAGATGCTGCCCGACGCCGCGCCCCATCGCCCGCTGAGCCGGGCCGGGCGCAAGACCATCGCCACGCTCTGCGTGCTGGGCTGGTCGGTGTTCTGGGTCTTCGGCTTCCTCGCGCTGTCCGCCGATCCGATCCACGGATGGGCCATTGCCGGCGCGTCGCTCTTCGCCTTCGCAGGGCTCGTCACCGGGCTCGTCACCTACCTGAAACTCTGCCGGGAGATCACCTGATGCTGATGGGCACGAACCTGATGGGATTTGAACATCCCGACCATGGCGCCATGTGGCTGGTGCTGCGCCCGGCGCAGCCCATCCGCCCCGTACCCACCCGGACCGGAGGATAAGAGCATGTTCTACCGCGAAGCCGGTGACTTCAAGACGACCTACGTCGACGACAACCAGACCTTCCCAATCAAGTTCGACCGCTACCGCTACTACGCGGTGCTCTTCGTGGCGCTGGCGATCGTGCCGTTCCTCGTGAACGACTACTGGGCCAACGCCGTGCTGCTGCCCTTCCTGATCTACGCCATCGCGGCGATCGGGCTGAACATCCTCGTGGGATACTGCGGGCAGCTGTCGCTGGGCACCGGGGGGTTCATGGCCGTGGGGGCCTATGCCTGTTACAAGCTGATGACCGCCTTCCCGGAGGTCAGCATCGTGATCCACGTGATCCTCGCCGGGGGCGTGACCGCGGGCGTGGGCGTGCTGTTCGGGCTGCCATCGCTGCGGATCAAGGGGTTCTACCTCGCCGTGGCCACGCTGGCGGCTCAGTTCTTCCTCGTCTGGCTCTTCAACAAGGTGCCGTGGTTCTACAACTACTCCGCCTCGGGCCAGATCTCGGCACCGGAGCGGTCGGTCTTCGGGATCGTCGTGACCGGGGCCAACGCGGATTCCTGGGCGAAATACATGATCTGCCTGGTCTTCGTCTTCGGCGCGGCCTGGCTGGCACGGAACCTGACCCGCGGCTCCGTCGGGCGGCGCTGGATGGCGATCCGCGACATGGACATCGCGGCCGAGATCATCGGGGTGAACCCGCTCAAGGCCAAGCTGACGGCCTTCGCCGTCTCGTCCTTCTTCGTGGGCGTGGCCGGGGCGCTGTTCTTCTCGGTCTACCTCGGCGCGGTCGAAGTGGGCGAGGTCTTCGGCATCCAGAAGAGCTTCCTCGTGCTCTTCATGATCATCATCGGCGGGCTGGGGTCGATCTTCGGCTCCTTCGCGGGGGCGGCCTTCATCGTGCTGCTGCCGGTCTTCCTGAAGAACGTCCTCGTGGGCGGCTTCGGCTGGGCGACCGACCTCGCCGCGCACCTCGAAATCATGATCCTCGGCGGTCTCATCGTGGTCTTCCTGATCGCGGAACCGCACGGGCTGGCGCAGCTCTGGCGCGTCGCCAAGGAGAAACTGAGACTCTGGCCCTTCCCGCACTGAGGAGAGCGGTAGGCCAGTAAGACCGATCGGGGCGGAACCCCGGCAAGACCAGCATCGAAAGAACCAAGGGAGGAGACATTCGATGAAACTGACGTTCACCATGGCCGCGGTGGCTGCCATCATGGCGGCGGCGCCTGCCTCTGCCGATCTGACCTTCAGCGCGCTGAGCTATCGCACCGGGCCCTATGCCGCCAACGGCATCCCCTTCGCGGACGGCTACCAGGACTATTTCACCCTGCTGAACGAGCGTGACGGCGGCATCGGCGGCGAGAAGATCAACCTCGTCGAATGCGAAACCGGCTACAACACCGAGAAGGGCGTGGAGTGCTACGAGAGCACCAAGGGCTCGGGCGCGCTGGTCTATCAGCCGCTGTCCACGGGCATCACCTACCAGCTGATCCCCAAGGCCACAGCGGACAGCATCCCGGTGCACTCCATGGGCTATGGCCGGACCTCCGCCAAGAACGGCGCGGTCTTCCCCTATATCTTCAACTATCCCGCCAACTACTGGGATGGGGCCTCGGTCGCGATCAAGCACCTGCTGGACGAGAACGGCGGCGACCTGTCGGGCAAGAAGATCGCGCTGGTCTACCACAACTCCGCCTACGGCAAGGAGCCGATCCGCACGCTGGAGGAACTGGCCAAGAAGCACGGTTATGAGCTGTCGCTGCTGCCGGTCGACCATCCGGGCCAAGAGCAGAAATCTCAGTGGCTGCAAATCCGCCGCGAGAAGCCCGACTACGTGATCATGTGGGGCTGGGGCGTGATGAACCAGGTGGCGATCCAGGAAGCGGTGAACATCCGCTATCCGATGGATCAGTTCATCGGCATCTGGTGGTCCGGCTCCGAGAACGACGTGAAGCCGGCGGGCCCCAAGGCCGATGGCTACAAGGCGCTGACCTTCCACAACCTGGGCATGGATTACCCGCTCTACGATGACATGAAGAAATACGTCATCGACGCGGGCAAGGCCGCGGGTGCGGGCGATCAGGTGGGGACGGTGCTCTACAACCGCGGCATGTACGCGGCGATGCTGGCCGCCGAAGCCGCCAAGACCGCGCAGGAGATGAGCGGCACCGCCCAGATCACCCCGGCGCAGATGCGCGACGGGATGGAGCACCTCGTCATCACCGAAGAGAAGATGGCCGGCCTCGGCCTGCCGAACTTCGGGCCCGAGTTCGAGGTGACCTGCGAGAACCACGGCGGCAACGGCTTTGCGGCCGTCTCCCAGTGGAACGCCGCCGAGGGCCACTTCAACCTGATCACCGACTACATGCAGTCGGATCAGGAGGTGTTGGCGCCGCTGGTGGAGGCCGACAGCAAGGCCTACGCCGAGGAATCGGGGATCACCCCGGGCTGCATGTAAACCGATCTCCCCGGCTGCGCGTCCTGCGCGTGGCCGGGGGTTTTCCCGAAAGAGGTACAGCCATGTTCGACGCCCAACGCACCGACGAGGCCCTGCTGGAAGTCAACAACATCGAGGTGATCTACAACCACGTGATCCTCGTCCTGAAAGGCGTCAGCCTGAAGGTGCCCAAGGGGGGCATCACGGCCCTGCTCGGCGGTAACGGCGCGGGCAAGACCACCACGCTCAAGGCGATCTCGAACCTGCTGCACTCGGAGCGGGGCGAGGTGACCAAGGGTTCGATCCAGTACCGCGGCGAGCGGGTGCAGGATCTGGACCCGGCGGCGCTGGTGAAGAAGGGCGTGATCCAGGTGATGGAGGGGCGCCACTGCTTCGAGCACCTGACCGTCGAGGAAAACCTGCTGACCGGCGCCTACACGCGGTCCGGCAAGGGCGAGGTCGAAGCCGATCTCGACATGGTCTACCAGTATTTCCCGCGCCTGAAGGAGCGCCGCCGGTCGCAGGCGGGCTATACCTCGGGCGGTGAGCAGCAGATGGTCGCCATCGGCCGGGCGATCATGTCGCGCCCCGAGACGATCCTGCTGGACGAGCCCTCGATGGGTCTGGCCCCGCAGCTTGTGGAGCAGATCTTCGGCATCGTGAAGGACCTGAACGAGAAGGAGGGCCTGACCTTCCTTCTGGCCGAGCAGAACACCAACGTCGCCCTGCGCTTTGCGCATTACGGCTACATCCTCGAATCCGGGCGCGTTGTGATGGACGGCCCCGCCGCCGACCTGCGCGAGAACCCGGACGTGAAGGAATTCTACCTCGGCATGTCCGACGAGGGGCGGAAGTCGTTCCGCGACGTGCGCTCCTACCGGCGCCGCAAGCGCTGGCTGAGCTGAGCCGGACCGGCAAGAGCAGCGGAGACAGAAAGGCAAGATGATGGGCACCTATTTCGACACTCTGGAAACCCGCAGCGCGGACGAGCGCATGGCCGCGCTGTCCCGCGAGCTGCCGCGCCAGATCGCGGTGGCGCAGGCCCTGCCGGGCTATGCCGAGAGCCTCGGCGGCGTCGATGCCGCGGCGATCACCGGGGCCGCCGCCCTGGCCGCGCTGCCGGTGATCCGCAAGTCCGACCTCGGCCGCGCCCAGAAGGCCGCGCCGCCCTTCGGCGGGCTGACCGCGCTGCCGGTGGGGGGCTTTGCCCATATCTTCCAGTCGCCGGGCCCGATCTACGAACCGGGCGGGCAGGGGCATGACTGGTGGCGCGCGGGCCGGTTTCTCCATGCCTGCGGCATCGGCAAGGGCGACATCGTGCAGAACTGTTTCGGCTATCACCTGACGCCCGCCGGGATGATCTTCGAGAACGGCGCCCGCGCCGTGGGCGCTGCCGTGCTGCCCGCCGGCACCGGCCAGACCGAGCTTCAGGCCACCGCCGCCCATGATGTCGGCGTCACCGCCTATGCGGGCACGCCCGACTACCTCAAGGTGATCCTCGACAAGGCCGAGGAGATGGGCCTGCCGCTCAAGATCACCAAGGCCGCCGTGGGGGGCGGGGCGCTCTTCCCCTCGCTGCGTCAGGAATATGCCGATCGCGGCATCGCCTGCCTGCAATGCTATGCCACGGCGGACCTCGGCAACATCGCCTACGAAAGCGCGGCGATGGAGGGCATGATCGTGGACGAGGGCGTCATCGTCGAGATCGTCCGCCCCGGCACCGGCGATCCCGTCGCCCCGGGCGAGGTGGGCGAGGTGGTCGTCACTTCGCTGAACCCGGATTACCCGCTGATCCGCTTCGCCACCGGCGACCTGAGCGCCTTCATGGCGGGGACCAGCCCCTGCGGGCGCACCAACCTGCGGATCAAGGGCTGGATGGGCCGCGCCGACCAGACCACCAAGATCAAGGGCATGTTCGTCCGCCCCGAACAGGTGGCCCAGCTGGTCGCCAAACACGCCGAGATCCACCGAGCCCGCGTCATCGCGCAGCGCGAGGGAGAGATGGACGTGATGGTGGTGCAGCTGGAAAGCGACAGCCCGGCGGGCGAGGGCGCCTCGGAACACTACATGGCTTCGGTGGTTGAAGCTCTGAAGCTGAAGGGCCGGATCGAGATCCTGCCCCGTGGGGCCTTGCCGAACGATGGCAAGGTGATCGAGGATCAGCGCAGCTACGACTAGGTCCCCGCGTTCCGGAGGGACCGGAAGGAGGGGACGATGCGTCACAATCTATTCGCCGCCGTATTGGTGGGTCTGCCCGGCCTCGCCGCGCCCGTCGCGGCACCGGCTGCCGATCTGGCGCTGGTGCTGGTGAACGGGGAGTATGACACCCTGCCTGACCTGCGGTATCGCTCCCTCGCCGAGGACTATTCCCAGACGCTGGAGGAGGCGGGCTTTCGCGTCTTCCTCGGACAGGATGTCCCGGGCGGGCAGATGCAGACGCTGTCTTCAGATCTGGCCTCGGCGCTGGAGGAAGAGCCGCAGAACCGTCTCGTGATCGTGCTGGCCGGCCATATGGCGCGGGCGGGCGATCAGGCATGGCTTCTGGGGCGCGAGGCGCAGCGGGCGTCGAACCTGACCGTGGGCGCGCAGGGTCTGCCGGTGGGCGCCCTCGGCGATCTGGCGATGCAGGCGCAGGGGCAGGCGGTCATGCTGCTGGCCGAGGGCAACGGCAATTTCGAAACCGGCTCTGGCCTGATTCCCGGCGCGGGCGAGATCCCGGCCCCGCAGGGGGTGACGCTCGCCCGCGGGGATCTCGACGATCTGCTCGACCTGTTGCAGGACGAGGTGCTGAACCCCGGTCTCTCCTACGCGGCGATGGCGGAACGCGCCCCGCGCCGGGTGGACATGTCGGGCTTCCTCTCGCCCGTGTTCGGGCTGATCCCGGGCGATGGCACGCCGCCGCCTGCAACGCCCGGAAGCGGCGCCCCGGTCATCGGCGATGACCGCCTGCCCGAGACCGACATGGGTGAACTGGCCTATTGGGCCGCGGTCGAGGACATCGGCACGATCGACGCCTACGAGGCCTATGTCTCGCGCTACCCGCGCGGCAAGTTCGAGGCCGAGGCGCGGGCCCGCGCCTCCGATATCCGCGACGCGCCGGTGCGCCGGGCCGAGGCAGTGGAGGCCGCGCTGTCCCTCAGCCGAGATGACCGGCGCCAGATCCAGCGTGACCTCGCCCTGCTGGGCCATGATCCGCGTGGCATCGACGGGCTCTTTGGCCCCGCGACCCGCTCGGCCATCATATCGCGCCAGAAGCAGACCGGTGACGAGCCCACCGGCTTCCTGACCGGGCCGCAACTCGACCGGCTGGCCGCCGATGCGCAGGAGGAGGCCGCGCGGCTGGAGGCCGAGGCCGCCCGCCGCCGGGCGGAGCAGGAGGTGGAGGATCGCGCCTACTGGGATGATGTCGGACGCGGTGGCGAGGAGAGCGGGCTGCGCGCCTACCTCGAACGGTATCCGGACGGGCTTTATGCCGACGTGGCGCAGGAACGGCTCGACCGGATCGAGGAGGACCGGCGTGGGCAGGCACAGGAGATCGAGCGCCAGGCGTGGGATTTCGCGCGCAACGAGGACACGGCCGAGGCCTATCGCAACTATCTGCGCTTCTACCCGCGCGGGCTCTTTGCCGATGCGGCCGAGACCCGGATCACCCAGCTGGAGCGCGAGGCGGGCCCCGATCCCGAGGCCCTGCTGGCCGAGGAGAACAGCGTGATGCCCAACGATATCGCCCGGCTCCTCGTGGAGCGGCGGCTGCAACAGCTGGGCCATTACCCCGGCCTGCCGGATGGCGATTTCGACCCCGAGACCCGGCGCGCCATTCGCCGGTTCCAGGGCGACCAGAACCTCGAGGTGACGGGCTACCTGAACCAGGAGACCGTGGTGCGGCTGCTGGCCGTGGGCCGCTGATCCGGGAGACCGGGGCGCAAGCGCGTCCCGGCCTTTGGCAGGTCACTTCTGGAAGATGTAGGTGCCCGGCGCCTTGGCGAGGCTGCGGCCCATCTTCGGGGGCGCGACCTCTGCGCCGCTATGCTGGTTGAGCCAACCGGCCCATTCCTCCCACCAGGAGCCCTCCTGCGGTGCGTGCAGCTGGAGCCAGTCATCGGGCCCCTGGTAGCGCGCGCCCACCTTGCGGTGACCGATGCGGTAGTGCCGCTTGCGGTGCCCGGGTTCCGAGACGATGCCGCCGTTGTGGCCGCCCTTGGTCAGCACGAAGCGCAGGTCGTTGTCGGTGAAGAGCTTCACCTTGTAGACCGAATGCCACGGCGCGATGTGGTCCGTCTCGGTCCCCACGACGAACATCGGCGCGGTGATGTCCTTGAGCGCGATCACCCGGCCTTCCACGGCGAACCGTCCTGCGCTGAGGCGGTTTTCGAGGAAGAGACCGCGCAGGTACTCGGAGTGCATCCGCGCGGGCATCCGGGTTGTGTCGCCATTCCAGACCGTCATGTCGGTGGCGCGTTCCTCCAACCCCATGAGGTAGCGGCGCACGGCGTGGGTCCAGATCAGGTCCTCGGCGCGGATCGCGGCGAAGGCCCCGGCCATCTGGGGCTGCGCGAGATAGCCCTGATCCCACATCATGTCCTCCAGGAAGGCGACCTGGCTCTCGTCGAGGAAGAGGAGCAGCTCGCCCGCCTCGGTGAAATCGGTCTGCGCCGCCAGCAGCGTGACACTGGCCAGACGGTCATCGCCGTCCCGCGCCATGGTCGCCGCCGCGATGGACAGAAGCGTGCCGCCGAGGCAGTAGCCGCAGGCGTGGATCTTCTGCCCCGGCACCGCGCGCGAGACCTCGTCCACCGCGGTCATGATCCCGGTCTTGCGGTAATCCTCCAGCCCGTAGTTCGCCATCTCGGCCCCGGGGTTGGTCCAGGAGATCGCAAACACCGTGTGGCCCTGTCCGACGAGGTAGTTGATGAGCGAGTTCTGCGGGCTGAGGTCGAGAATGTAGTACTTCATGATCCATGCAGGCACGATCAGCACCGGCTCGGCCCGGACGGTGTCGGTCTGGGGCGCATACTGGATCAATTCGAAGAGCTCGTTGCGGAAGATCACCTCGCCCGGCGTGCAGGCGATATCCTTGCCGACCTCGAAGCCCTCCACCGGCTCGGGCGGGGTGTGGGAGATCGCGCGGGAGGTATCGTTCAGGAAATGCCGGAAGCCCTCGGTCAGGTTGCGCCCCTTGGTCTCGCGGATCGCCTCGAGGATCTCGGGGTTCAGCCAGGGGAAGTTCGACGGGCTCGCCATGTCGAGCATCTGGCGCAGCATGAAGGCGACCCGGTCGGTGTTGTGCTTGCGCGCGCCGCGCAGCTCGCGGGTGGTCTCTTCCCAGAAGTCCGCGGTGGCGAGGAAGCCCTGCTCCCAGAGCAGGAAGGGCATCTGCTGCCAGCCCGCGTTGGTGAACCGGTGGTCGTAGTCCTTGGGTTTGAAGGGCAGGGTGCCGTCCTCGGGCGCGCCCCTGAGGGCCAGCGTCCAGATCTCGGCGGCGTTCTGGGCCGCGCGCTCCACCAGTTCCAGCTGCCGGCCGGGCGCGCGCATCAGGTGCAGCGCCCAGTCACTCCACGCCGTGGCCGTCGCATGGGGCGAGGTGCCGGCGGTGTAATGCGCCATGATCGCACGCAGGGTGCGGTCCAGATCGCGGTGCGCGCTTTCCATGGCGGGCGGCAGGGGAACAGGCGGAACGGGCACGGGCAGGCCGGGGGCCCTGGCGGGCAGCGTGTCGGCGGAACGGGGGGAGGGACTCGTATCGGACAAGGGGGATCCTTTCTGAACCGGTTGCCCGCATCGTGGCGCGGCGGGCGCGCTGGAACCATGATCTGCGTCAGCTTCATCATCCCGGGTGACGGGGCGATGACAAAGCCTTCCGGCCCCTGCGTCACGGCGAAACGTCGCGTCCACTGAAAACCGGCGTGCGAATGCCTATCTCATGGCAGAGGCGCGCCGTGCCGCGCCCTTTTGCGAAGGAGGTCGCAGATGATCGAGATCACGGAAACCACCCCCGAAGGCATCATGGAAATCCGCGCCACCGGACGGGTGACGGAACAGGATTACGAATCCGTTCTCATCCCCGCGGTGGAAAAGGCCCTGGCGGGCGAGGACAAGGTGCGCCTGCTCTATCAGGTCGGGCCGGGATTCGAGGGCTATTCCGCCGGGGCCATGTGGGCCGATGCCCGGCTGGGCATGCGGCACTGGTCGGGCTTCGACCGGGTCGCCGTCGTCACCGACAGCGAGATGCTGGCCGGATCGGTGAAGCTCTTCGGTTTTGCCATGCCCTGCCCAGTGAAGACCTTCGACCTGGAAGAGGTCGACGAGGCACGGCGCTGGCTGCGCGAATCGCTGGGAGCCTTCCACATGGAGGAGATCGGCGAGGATGCCCTGATGATCCGCCTTCTCGGCAAGCTCGACAGCAAGGTCTACGAGGAGAAGGCCGCCGACCTGGACGCATGGACGGCCAAGGCCGGGCGATTCCGCCTGCTGCTGGACCTGCGGGAGTTCGACGGCTGGCAGGGGATGTCGGCGCTGGGGCAGCACCTGTCGCTGGTGAAATCGCACCACAAGCAACCCGCGCGGGTGGCCGTGGTGGGCGATGCGGCGTGGATGCGCATGGCCGAGGGGCTGATGTCGCAGTTCCTCGAGGCGAAGACGAAGTACTTCGACGAGGATGACTTCGAGGCAGGAAAGGCCTGGCTGCTCGCCTGAGCGGGTGAGTCTTTCCCCCTTTCGCCGGGGAGGGGCCCGCCGGTGGGCGAGTCGCGGCTCGGCGCTTTCGCACGATTCGGCCCGGACCATGCGAAAGCGCCATCCGGAACAGCAAAAGGCCGCCCCGAAGGACGGCCTTTAAACCATTCCGCTGTCTCGCGGTTCAGCCCTGGCGAGCTTTGAACCGGCGCTGCGTCTTGTTGATCACGTAAACGCGGCCCTTGCGGCGCACGACACGGCAGTCGCGGTGGCGCTGCTTCAGCGAGCGGAGCGAGTTCTTGACCTTCATGGCCTTCTCCTCATTTCGCGGCGCGGCGAGCGCCTGTTAAGCGGGTGACACATCTTGCGATGTGCCGGTGAATTCTGGTGGGCGGTACAAGGATCGAACTTGTGACCCCTTCGATGTCAACGAAGTGCTCTACCGCTGAGCTAACCGCCCACTTACCTGCGTTTTCCCCTGCCCCTTCAAGTGAAAGGGCGCGGAGGTCCGCGCCGGTTTGGAGGTCTATAAAAGGACTCTCAGCGGGGATCAAGGGGGTTTTGGCGAGTTTCTTTTTCTGCCTATCATGACGCAACGAGGATTGCCTATGACCGCCGATTCCTTCCAGATTTTCCAGCCTGAAGCGATCACAACGAGCGTCATTTTTGCTTCGCCCCATTCCGGGCGGGACTATCCGCGCGCTTTTTTGCGCCGCTCGGTGCTCGATCCCTTCACGATCCGCTCGTCCGAGGACGCTTTCGTCGACGATCTTTTCGCCTGCGTGACGGAGTTCGGGGCGCAATTGCTGACCGCAAAGGTCCCGCGCGCCTATGTCGACCTGAATCGCGCCGCGGAAGAGCTTGATCCCGCAGTGATCGAGGGCGTGCGCCGGCAGGCCCACAACCCACGTATCGCCTCGGGCCTCGGGGTGATTCCCCGCGTCGTGTCGAACGGGCGGGCAATCTACTCGGGCAAGATCACGCTGGAAGAGGCGCATGAGCGGCTGGCGCGGCACTGGAAACCCTACCATGGCGCGCTTCAGGGGCTTCTGGACCGCACCCATGCCCTCTGCGGCGAGGCGATTCTGGTGGATTGCCACTCCATGCCGCACGAGGCGGTGGATTGTATCGCCCGCAGCGGGGCGCGCCGCCCCGACGTGGTGCTGGGGGATCGATTCGGCGCCTCGGCCGACGGGGCCATCGTGGACCGGATCGAACATGCGCTTCAGGACGCCGGGCTGACGGTGGTGCGCAATGCGCCGTTCGCCGGGGCCTACATGACCCAGCATTACGGGCGGCCCTCGCGGCGCCAGCACGCGGTGCAGATCGAGATCGACCGCTCGATCTACATGAACGAGCAGATGATCCGCCCCAATGCCAACTTCCGCGCGGTGCAGCGCCTGCTGCGGCAGGTGGCGCAGGACATCGCCGAGATCGGTCGCAAGCGCGAGATGCCGCTGGCGGCGGAGTAAGCTCCCGGACGTTTGCCGAATCGCGCCCTCAGCGCAGGGCGCGGCCCTTCACGATCGCATCGGGCCCGAATCGCGCGCGGATGCTGTCGGTGGCCCGTTCCGCCTTGCTGCGCCGTCCGGCGTCCGGGTCCAGCAGGTCTGCGGAGAGGTCGGCCTGCGCTTCCGGCACCAGTTCGCTGATCCCCACACCGATCAGGCGGAATGGGCCCTCGTCCCCCACACCGTCGTACAGTGCGCGCGCCCTGCGATAGATCACGTCCGCCATCTGGGTCGCATCGGGCAGCGAAATGCGCCGCGTCAGCGTGGCATGGTTCGCGCGCTTCAGCTTCAGCGTGACCACGCGGCCGGCCATCTGCTTGGCCTTGGCCCGGTCCGAGACCTTTTCGGACAGACGCCAGAGGTGACCGTCGAGGATGTCATGGCTGGCGGTGTCCTCGAAGAAGGTCGTCTCGTTCGAGATGGATTTGACCGGGTTATGGGCCGAGACCCGGCGCCGGTCCTCGCCGCGCGCGAGGAAATAGAGCCGGTCACCCATGGAGCCGAATCGCGCGTGCAGGTCCTGCCGGTCCCACCGCAGCAGGTCGGCGAAGGTGCGGATGCCGGCCTTGTCCAGCGCGGCCTGCGTGGCATTGCCCACGCCCCAGATCAGCCGCACCGGCTTCTCGCGCAGGAACTCCGCCGTCTCCGCCTCGCCGATGACGGAAAACCCGTGCGGCTTGTCGAGGTCGCTGGCCACCTTGGCGAGGAACTTGTTGTGGCTGAGCCCGATCGACCCGGTCACCCCCAGCTCGTCCCGCATCCGCCGCACGAGGCGGGCCAGCATCGTGGCGGGGGGCACGCCGTGGAGTGTCTCGGTCCCGGTCAGGTCGAGGAAGGCCTCGTCCAGCGAGAGCGGCTCGATGGCGGGGGTCATCTCCTCCATCATGGCGCGGATCGCGCGGGAGACCTCGACGTAGCGGCTCATCCGCGGCTTGATGACGACGGCATCCGGGCAGAGCTTGAGCGCCTGGAACATCGGCATGGCCGAGCGCACGCCGCGGATGCGCGCGACGTAACAGGCGGTCGAGACCACGCCGCGCCGCCCGCCGCCGATGATCACCGGCTTGGACGCCAGCTCGGGGTTGTCGCGTTTCTCGACCGAGGCATAGAAGGCGTCGCAATCCATATGGGCGATGGTCAGCCGGTTCAGCTCCGCATGGGAGACCACCCGCCGGGAGCGGCAGGCGGGGCAGGAGGCACCCTGCTCAAAAGGTGTGAGGCAATCGCGGCAAAGGGCTGGCATCGGACGAAAAGCGCGGGCGGGTCCATGGATGTTTCGCAAAGCCATCTTACATTGGCGCCATGGAGAGTGACACCGGATTCGTGGGCGCCAAGCTGGCGCTGTTCCTCGGCGAGGAGCTGCTTGTCATCCGGCGTGATGACCGGCCGGATATCCCCTGGCCGGATTTCCTCGATTTCCCCGGTGGCGGGCGCGAAGGCGACGAGGGCCCCGAGGCCTGCGCGCTGCGCGAAACGCTGGAGGAGGTCTCTCTCGACCTGCCGGACACGGTGCTGATCTGGCGGCGCAGCTACGACCGGCCCCATGGGCGGGTCTGGTTCTTCGTGGCGCGGGTCGAGGACTGGCGCGTCGATGACGTGGTGCTGGGCGACGAGGGGCAGGGCTGGGAGATGATGTCGGCCGACGCCTACCTCGCGCATCCCGACTCGATCCCGCATTTCCGGGGCTATCTGCTGGATTACCTGGAGAGCGAGCGGGCGGCCTGAGGGGCGGAGGGGACTGGCGGTATGCAGGTGCTGACGATGGGTGGGGACGCGTTCGCCGTATGTACCGCGAAGACAGACTGATCGCGTCTCCCCTGGCATAGCCACGACTGCCTTCGCCACTTCGGCGCAAGGTCGCTCGGGCCCGCCCCCAGACGCCAAGCCGCGGATCGACGGCGCGCGCGAGGGTGATCCGGACCGCTCTGGCTACCACTTTATCGCAGCGACACTCGCCGCTCCCTCTCAAGAGACCGCCCGGCCTCGACCCAAATCGCCGCCGCGTGGGGGCCTGCCTGCGATGCGCGGCCGCCTGCGGCCTTGTCCCGCGCATGCGCCGCTTGGCAAACGGGCAGGGGATGGCGACTCGGGGCAGGGACTGCCATGATATCCGACGAGACGCCTTGCGACCTCCTCCAGCCCCCTGCCAAAGAAAAAGGGCCGCAAGCGCGGCCCCTCTCACGACACGTCGTCAGCGCTCACGCGAAGGAGGCGTTGGTCTTCCAAGCATCCGCGATTTCGCGCTGAATCGCCTGGGCGGCTGCGCGCGGGTCTTTTGCGCGCCAGATCGGGCGGCCCACCACGATGTGGTCGACACCGTCCTTGATCGCCAGCGACGGCGTCGCGATCCGCTTCTGGTCGCCCTTGTCGGCCCCCAGAGGGCGCACGCCCGGCGTCACGATCAGCCGGCCCTCGGCCTGCGGCAGGGCGCGGATCGCCGCCGCTTCCTGAGGCGAGGCGATGATCCCGTCGGCCCCGGCCTCGAAGGCCTTGGCCGCGCGTTCGATGACGATGTCGCGCACGTCGCCTGCCTTCATCAGCCCGTCGTCGAGATCGGAGCTCTCCAAGGAGGTCAGGATGGTGACGGCGAGGATCTTGGTCTGCGAGGCGCCCGCCCCTTCCTTGGCCGCGCGCACCACGTGCGGGTCGCCGTGCACCGTGAGGAAGTCGAGGTCGAACGCCGCCAGACCGCGCACCGCGTTTTCCACCGTGGCGCCGATGTCGAAGAGCTTCATGTCGAGGAAGATGCGCTTGCCATGCTCCTGCTTGAGCTCGTTGGCGAGCGCGAGGCCCCCGCCGGTCAGCATTCCGAGGCCGATCTTGTAGAAACTCACGGCGTCGCCGATCGTCTCGGCAAGCTGCAACCCGGACAGGGCATCGGGTACGTCGAGAGCGACGATCAGGCGGTCATCTGCGGTCATTGGGAGGTCTCCTGCGATTTTCCCGAGTATATAGAGAGTGCCGATCCCCGGCAAGATCGGGGTGCGGCAAAAAAACCACAGTTTGTGCGGCGGGACATCTTGGAAAGCCCGGGACGCTCCCCCATCTTGTCTATCGAGGCCCCGAACGGGAGCGCGCCGCCAAGCGGGCGTTTCGAACGAGGGGTGCTATTGAGGAAGGAGTTTGCCGATGAACATGGAAAAGTTCACGGAACGGTCGCGCGGTTTTCTTCAGGCCGCCCAGACCATTGCGATGCGGGAGAGCCATCAGAAACTGGCGCCCGAGCATCTGCTCAAGGCCCTGATGGATGACAGTGAAGGTCTCGCCTCGAACCTGATCAACCGCGCCGGCGGCGACGCCAAGCGGGTGAAGCAGCAGGTCGAGATCGCGCTGAAGAAAATCCCGCAGGTGAGCGGCGACGCCGGCCAGATCTACATGGACAGCCAGACCGCGAAGGTTCTGGGCGAGGCCGAGAAGCTGGCCGAGAAGGCGAAGGACTCGTTTGTCCCCGTCGAACGGCTGCTGACCGCGCTTGCGCTGGTGAAGAGCCCGGCCAAGGACGCGCTGGAGGCGGGCAAGGTGTCCGCGCAGAGCCTGAACGAGGCGATCAACGACATTCGCAAGGGCCGCACGGCCGACAGCGCGAATGCCGAGGATACCTTCGAGGCGCTGGATAAATACGCCCGCGACCTGACCAAGGCGGCCGAGGAAGGCAAGATCGACCCGATCATCGGGCGCGACGATGAAATCCGCCGCTCGATGCAGGTGCTGTCGCGCCGGACCAAGAACAACCCGGTCCTGATCGGGGAACCCGGCGTCGGTAAGACCGCGATTGCCGAGGGTCTGGCCCTGCGCATCGTCAACGGCGACGTGCCGGAGAGCCTGCGCAACAAACGCCTGCTGGCGCTGGACATGGGCGCACTGATTGCCGGGGCCAAGTACCGCGGCGAGTTCGAGGAGCGGCTGAAGTCCATCCTGTCGGAAATCGAATCCGCGGCGGGTGAGGTCATCCTCTTCATCGACGAGATGCACACGCTCGTCGGGGCCGGCAAGACCGATGGCGCGATGGATGCGGCCAACCTGATCAAGCCTGCGCTTGCCCGGGGGGAACTGCACTGCATCGGGGCCACCACGCTCGACGAATACCGCAAGTATGTCGAGAAGGACGCCGCCCTTGCGCGCCGGTTCCAGCCGGTGATGGTCAGCGAACCGACGGTCGAGGACACGATCTCGATCCTGCGGGGCATCAAGGAGAAGTACGAGCTGCACCATGGCGTGCGGATCTCGGACAGTGCCCTCGTGGCGGCCGCGACGCTCTCGAACCGCTACATCACGGACCGGTTCCTGCCCGACAAGGCGATCGACCTCGTGGATGAGGCCGCCAGCCGCCTGCGGATGGAGGTCGACAGCAAGCCCGAAGAGCTGGACCAGCTCGACCGGCAGATCCTGCAGATGCAGATCGAGGTCGAGGCGCTCAAGCTCGAGGATGACGCGGCCTCCCGAGACCGGCTGGAGACGCTCGAGAAGGAGCTGGCCGACCTGCAGGACCGGTCTGACGAGATGACCGCCAAGTGGCAGGCCGAACGCGACAAGCTGGCCGGGGCCCGCGAGCTGAAGGAACAGCTGGACCGCGCCCGCGCGGATCTGGAGATCGCCAAGCGGAACGGGGATCTGGCGAAAGCCGGTGAACTCTCCTACGGCGTGATCCCGCAGCTGGAAAAACAGCTGGGCGAGGCCGAGGCGGCGGAAGCCGAAGGCGGCGTCATGGTCGAGGAAGCGGTGCGTCCGGAGCAGATCGCGCAAGTGGTCGAACGCTGGACGGGCATTCCCACGGCCAAGATGCTGGAAGGCGAGCGCGAGAAGCTGCTGCGCATGGAAGACGGCCTGCACAAGCGGGTCATCGGCCAGAACGCGGCGGTCCGGGCGGTGGCGAATGCCGTGCGCCGGGCGCGTGCGGGCCTGAACGACGAGAACCGTCCGCTGGGCTCGTTCCTCTTCCTCGGGCCGACCGGCGTGGGTAAGACCGAGCTGACCAAGGCCGTGGCCGAGTTCCTCTTCGACGACGACAACGCGATGGTGCGTATCGACATGTCGGAGTTCATGGAGAAACACTCGGTCGCCCGTCTGATCGGTGCCCCGCCGGGATACGTCGGCTATGACGAAGGCGGTGTCCTGACCGAAGCCGTGCGTCGGCGTCCCTACCAGGTCGTCCTCTTCGACGAGGTCGAGAAGGCGCACCCGGATGTCTTCAACGTGCTTTTGCAGGTTCTGGACGATGGTGTGCTGACCGATGGCCAGGGCCGTCGGGTCGACTTCAAGCAGACGCTCATCGTGCTGACCTCGAACCTCGGGGCGCAGGCGCTGAGCCAGCTGCCCGAAGGGGCCGATGCGGCGGATGCGAAGCGTGACGTGATGGATGCGGTGAAGGCCCACTTCCGGCCCGAGTTCCTCAACCGTCTGGACGAGATCATCGTCTTCGACCGGCTGGCCCGGGCGGACATGGACGGGATCGTCACGATCCAGCTGGGTCGCCTCGAGAAACGCCTTGCGGGTCGCAAGATCCATCTGGCGCTGGACGAGGGCGCCCGGAAGTGGCTGGCCGACGAAGGCTACGACCCGGTGTTCGGGGCGCGGCCGCTGAAACGGGTCATCCAGCGTGCGTTGCAGGATCCGCTGGCCGAGCTGCTGCTGGCAGGCGACGTGAAGGACGGCGACACCATCCCCGTCACGGCGGGGGCCGAAGGGCTCCTTTTGGGCGAGAAGCTGGGCGCCAGCAACCGCGACAAGCCGCAGGACGCGGTGGTCCACTGAGGGCTGCGTCAGCGCAGAACGACAAACCCCGCCGGAGCGATCCGGCGGGGTTTTTCATGTCCGGGTGCGGGGCTGGGGCCCCGCAGGCCGAAACGGCACTTACATCGCGGCGTCAGGCATCAGCACCGATTCGATCACGTGGATCACGCCGTTGGAGGCTTCCACGTCGGGCATCACAACGGTGGCCTCATCGACCATCACGCTGTCCCCCAGCGAGATCTCGATCTCTTCGCCTTCCACCGTAGCGGCCATCATGCCGTCGGTCAGGTCACCGGACATCACCGCGCCCGGCACGACGTGGTAGGTCAGGATCTCGGTCAGCTTGTCCTTGTTCTCGGGCAGCAGCAGGCTGTCGACGGTGCCTTCGGGGAGGGCGGCGAATGCCTCGTCGGTGGGGGCGAAGACCGTGAAGGGACCGTCCCCTTTCAGGGTCTCGACAAGGCCGGCTGCTTCGGCTGCGGCCAGCAGGGTGCCGAAATCGCCGGCTTCGGTGGCGGTATCGACAATGTCCTTCTTGCCCATGTGGTTGTCGGCGAGCAGGGCGGTGGGCGCGGTCAGCGAGGCAACGGCGGCGAGGGCGATAAAGCTGCGGCGGATCATCTTGATATCTCCATGTTCTGGTTTGCTGCACCGTCATCGGCGTCAGTGAACGGGATACCCGGCGGGGGCGGAACTGGATCACCCTCAAGAAATCGCGAGCCGGTGTTGACGCGCGGCGCTATTGGGTCAAGCCGGGGCCTGTCGGGATTTCCAGTCACGATGCGGTGTTTTCATGTGATCCGCGGTGAACCGCCTTTTCGATTTTTTTCGTGATGTGAAATGATTGGGGCCGCTTGGGAGCGGGAAAAATGCGGGTCACTCCGACGCCTCCGCGTCCGATGGGCCGGTGGAGGCGTAGGGCAGGGGCGCCAGCGGCACGGTGGTGGTGGGAGCCTCTCGGTTCCGCGCGGCGTGTCCCGGTCAATCGGCCGGTGAAGCGCGGGGCGAGGGTGGGGTCGCGGCGCGCGGCGGCCAGTCGCTGCCCGCGCCGGCACGTCAAAGGGGGACACCGCGCCCACCCCGGGGCGGGCGCTGGCCGTTCATTTCGTGTGACCGTTGGCCCGGAGGCCGGCCCTGAGGCTCAGTCCATCCCGATGGCGTTGCGGGCGATGCGATCCAGCAGGGCCTCGACCTCCTTCATCGGGCCGTCTGGAAAGGCGCGGTAGCCGATCACCGTCTCCTCCGGCGTGTCCGCCTTCACCGCCACGAAGATATCATAGGGGCAGAAGCGGATGTTCATCGGGTCGGCCTCCATCACCTTGCGCGACAGCGCCGCGGAGCAGAAGGAATAGACATCTGCCGCCTTGAAGATCTCGACATCCGAGCCGACGTCGGCGCGGGTTCGCGCCAGCATCTCGCCCACGTGGCTGGTGGCATCGATCACCAGTCCCTCGTCGATGATCGCATTCTCCAGCCCGAAGACAACGTCCTCGAAACTCTCCTGCGTCGTGTAGCTGACCAGCCCCTCCGCCATGGCGGGCAGGGCCGGGAGCGCCAGCAATAGGGCGCCGCCGATCATCCCTGAAACTTTCATGGGATCCTCCTCCGGTTTTTCACGGCAGGTTACTTGCCGCTGTCACCATATAATCGCAGTCTGGCCCCGATGTTGAGGTGACAAATCGGGCCCGGCCCGAAGACGCCAAAGGGAGTGTGTCATGGACTTCGCGGGAAGCGCGCTGGAATATCTTGCGCTGTTCTTCATCCTAGCAATCGGTTTCGCGGCGCTGCTCGCGGTCGGGATGTATGTCATCGACCGCTGGCAGTCGGACGATGCGATCCTTCGGAACTATCCCGTCATCGGGCGGTTTCGCGGGCTCTTCACCAAGCTGGGTGAGTTCTTCCGGCAGTACTTCTTTGCCATGGACCGCGAGGAGATGCCCTTCAACCGGGCGCAGCGCGATTGGGTCTACCATGCGGGCAAGGGCGAGGGGAACACGATCGCCTTCGGCTCGACCCGCAACCTGACGATCCCCGGCACGACGATCTTCGTGAACTCCACCTTCCCGCCGCTGGATGACCAGTTCGCCGCCTCGCAGCCGATGGAGATCGGGCCGACCGCGCGGATGCCCTACATGGCGCATTCGATCTTCAATATCTCCGGCATGTCCTACGGTGCCATCTCGCGCCCCGCGATCGAGGCGCTGAGCCGTGGCGCGGCCAAGGCGGGCATCTGGCTGAACACCGGCGAGGGCGGGCTGAGCCCCTACCACGAGGAGGCCAACTGCGACATCGTCTACCAGATCGGTACGGCGAAATACGGTGTCCGCGACGCCGAGGGCCGCCTGAACGACGAGAAGCTGCGGCAGGTTGCGGCGCACCCGCAGGTCAAGATGTTCGAGCTGAAGCTGGCGCAGGGCGCCAAGCCCGGCAAGGGCGGCATCCTGCCCGGCGCCAAGGTCGACGAGGAAGTGTCCCGTATCCGGGGCATCCACGTGGGGCAGGATTCGATCTCGCCCAACCGGCACCTCGATATCGCGGACTTCGGCCAGCTGCTCGACATGATCGGCCATATCCGCGAGGTGACCGGCCGCCCGGTGGGCTTCAAGACGGTGATCGGGTCCTCCGACGCCTACGAGGAACTCTTCGAGCTGATCCTCGAACGCGGGCCGGACTGCGCGCCCGACTTCATCACCATCGACGGCGGCGAGGGCGGCACCGGTGCCGCGCCGATGCCGCTGATGGACCTTGTCGGCATGCAGATCCGCGAGGCGCTGCCCCGGATCGTAGACATGCGCGACCGCTACGGGCTGAAGGACCGCATCCGCATCATCGCATCGGGCAAGCTGGTGAACCCCGGCGACGTGGCTTGGGCGATCTGCGCGGGGGCGGATATCGTGACTTCGGCCCGGGGCTTCATGTTCGCCCTCGGCTGCATTCAGGCGCTGAAGTGCAACAAGAACACCTGTCCCACGGGCATCACCACCCACGATCCGCACCTGCAGCGCGGCCTCGTGGTGGAACAGAAGTACGAGAAGGTCGCCAACTACGCCAAGCAGGTGATCAAGGAAGTCGAGATGATCGCCCACTCCGTCGGCGTGGCCGAACCGCGGCTGATGCGGCGGCGGCATGTGCGCATCGTGCAGTCCAACGGCGAGAGCATCCCGATGAACAAGCTGCGCCCCTCGGTCATGCCGGAAAAGGGCCCGGGTTACAGCGCGACCACAAAGATGTGAGGTGCGCGGGGCATCTGTAACGCCTCCTGTGCCGTATACGAAGAGTATAGGGAAGCAACCACAGGGGAGCCGAACCATGGCCCGGATCTGGAAGGGGCGTTTCCGCGACTGCGACGTCACGCCCGAAGAGATGTACCTCAACCGCCGTCAGATCATGGCGGGGGCGATCGGCCTGGGGGTCGGCTCCATCGCGGGGCCGGCGCTTGCCGCCCCCTCGGGGCTGACGCCGAACACGCTGGAAGAGATCACCAACTACAACAACTACTACGAATTCGGCACCGGCAAGGAAGACCCTGCCCGGAACGCCGGCTCGCTGACCGTGAAGCCCTGGACCGTCAAGATCGACGGCATGGTGGACACGCCGGGCGACTATGCGCTCGATGACATCCTTTCCGGCCAGCAGATCGAGGAGCGGATCTACCGCCTGCGCTGTGTCGAAGCCTGGTCCATGGTGATCCCGTGGAACGGCTTCGAACTGGGCAAGCTGCTGCAGCGGGTCGGCGTCCAGTCCGGCGCTAAATACGTGGCCTTCGAAACCGCGCTGCGCCCGGACGAGATGCCCGGCGTGCGCTATCCCGTCCTCGACTGGCCCTACCGCGAGGGGCTGCGCCTCGACGAGGCGATGCATCCGCTGACCCTCGTGGCGACGGGGCTCTACGGGAAGGACCTGCCGAACCAGAACGGCGCGCCGCTGCGCCTCGTGGTGCCGTGGAAGTATGGCTTCAAGTCGATCAAGTC